>NZ_CP090484.1:0-3361469 GCF_025560745.1 Burkholderia sp. S-53 | reverse complement strand
GATCGGCGTGGCTCCCTTCCACGTGGATGGCGCCGTGCGCGTGCGCGACGGCGTCTGCCCGCCCGGCGCCGCATGGCGACGCCGCCGGGCGCCCGTTCGTCATCCTACGCCGGGCGCGCATTGCCTGCAGCGGAAGGCCGGATCGCGACCGCGACGTCAGAGCGATGCGCGCGGTGTCGTCGCGTAGCGTCGTTCGTAGACCGACTGGCAATGCGTGCAGCGTTCGGCAGTCGGGCGCGCGAGCAGGCGCTCATAGCCGACCGACGCATCGCAATCGATGCATTCGCCGTAGCTGCCGTCGCGCATCCGCTGTTGTGCGCGTCCGACCGCACGCAGTTCGGTCAGCTTCATGCCGATCAATGCATGATCGACGTCGACGAACAGATCCGCGTTCGCCTCGTCGCCCTCGTCCGGCGACGCGCCGGCAAGGTCCGCATAGGATTCCGACGCGCGCTGGTCTTCGCTCGTGCGGATCTCCGCACGCAGCGTCTGCTCGCTCTCTTTCAGCCGCTGTTGCAGCGTCTGCCGTTGTTGTTGGTCGAGCGCCATGGCCGTCTCTCCTGTTCCGGGTTCCGCGCGGAAAGTGTGGCGCGCGGTGTCGCGCCGGTGCGCGGCGGGCAGACACGACCGGCGCCGCCGCGCCCGGATGTGCGCCCGGACACATGAAGCGCCGGATGCATTCGACGCAGGATAAACCCATTGAACGCGCGTGTGTTGACCGGAATCAGCGCGACGCGCGGCGCTCGCCGCATGCGTGCGGAAACTGGGGACGGATGCGAAAACGCGGCTTCGCCGATTTCGGCTGATACAAACGCCGCGGGAATCGCTCGATACGCGACTAGCGTTGCGTCATTGCGCGTCAGGCATCGGCACGAACGATGTCGAGCAATGCGCGCGCCGAACGCTGCCAGCTGTAACGCCGTGCATGCTCGCGGCCCATCGTGCGCAGCCGCGCACGCAGTTCGGGATCGTCCATCACGCGTGCGATCGACGCCGCGATATCCGGCGGCGAATACGCATCGCAGAACAGCGCCGCGCCGCTGCAAACCTCCGGAAGTGCACCCTCGTGCGACACGACGACGGGGCAGCCGCACCGCATCGCCTCGAGCGGCGGCAGCCCGAACCCTTCGTACAACGATGGAAATACGAAGCAGCCGGCGTGCTCGTACAGCGCCTTCAGTTCGCCGTCGGTCACGTAGCCGGCCCACGTCACATACGGGTCGTCTTCGCGCAAGCCGGCTGCCCGTGCGCCGAAGATCTTCGCATTGGCGCCGCCCGCAATCACGAAACGCAACGTCGGGTGCGACTCGCGCATCAGCGCGATCGCGGCCAGCGCGCGCACGAGATTCTTGCCGGGCGCGAGCGACCCGACGAACAGCACGTAGCGGTCCGTCTCCAGATTCAGCCGCGACAGCACGGCGGGATCGGCATCGATCCGGTCGATATGATCGACTGCGCCCGGCACGACCTTCACGCGTGCAGGCGGCACGCCAAGCCGCGCGGCCAGCCGCGCCCGCGAAAAATGCGAGACCGTCACGATATGGCGCGCGCGCCGCTTCAGGATCGCGAACGCGAAGCGATACCAAAGACGAAACGCGAGCGAATAGCCGGCCGGCAGATCGAAAACCGCCGCATCGTGAATCATCAGCAGTTGATCGCGCTTCGCCAGCGGCCCGATGTTGCACAGGCTCAGCAAGGTCCGGCCGCGCGTCGTGCGCGGCAGCGTCCATTGTTCCCAGAGCGCGCCGTGCCGGCGATCGGAGGTCTGCGACCGCGCGCCGGCCGGCAATGCCGCCGGATCGTGATCGGACGGCACGACGAGCGCCGGCGCATCGTCGGCGCTCGCGAGGCGCGCAAGCTCGGCCGTCAGTTCGTATGCCACGCGCTGAACGCCCGTCATGCGCTGCGCAGTGAATTTCCCGTTGATTGCGAGGCGACGCAACCGCGCGGCAAGCGAGGCTGTGCCGACGCCCCGTTCCGCGCGCGCTTCCTGCAATACAGGTACGCTTCGCTCCCGAATCGACGTTGACATGATCGTACTGTTCCGATGGCTGCGGCGCGCTTGCGCGCCGCCGGACACCCCGTTACGCGGGATGCTGCTGTGCCGTCAGTGTGTTCGCCGCCCGCGATGCGGTCGGTACGTTCGACCGCACAACGCAGCGCTTTCCGGACGATTCGCGATCCTCAGAATGCGTTGCGACCGATGAAGCCGCGCACGACCGTCAACAGGATGATCTTCATGTCGAACCAGAAGCTCCAGTTCTGCATGTAGAACAGATCGAACTTCACGCGCGCGGCCATCGCCTCGACCTTGCGCGTCTCGCCGCGATAGCCGTTCACCTGTGCCCATCCGGTGATGCCGGGCCGCACGCGGTAGCGGTACATGTAGCAGTCGATCAGCTGCCGATAGAAGTCGTCGTGCTCGATCGCGTGCGGACGCGGGCCGACGACCGACATCTGCCCGAACAGCACATTGAAGAACTGCGGCAGCTCGTCGAGCGACGTGCGCCGCAGGAACGCGCCGACGCGCGTGATGCGCGAATCGTTGCGCGACGCCTGCCGCAGGACGCCCGGCTGTACGCGATGCACGCGCATCGTCCTGAACTTCAGGATGTCGAACTCGCGGCCGTCGACGCCCTTGCGACGCTGCCTGAACAGCACGGGCCCCGGCGACGACAGCTTGACCGCGATCGCCAGCATCGACAGCAGCGGCAGCAACGGAATCAGTACGCCGAACGCGAACAGCCGGTCGAACGCGAACTTCGCCCACAGCTCCGGCGCGGAGCGCGGCGTGGTCGCGAGATTGATCGCGGGCATGCCGAGCACGTCGGTCGCCGAGCGATCGACGACCGCCATCTGCCGCACGTCGGGCAGCAGCCGCAGCTCGACGAATTCGTCGCGCAGTTCGCGCACGATGCGCTGGATCCGCCACTCGTGCGACATCGGCAGCGTCAGCCATACCTCGTCGATCTCGCCGCCGCGAATCATGTCGCGCAACGCATCCCAGTCGTCGATCACCGGCACGCCGCCGATGCCGCCCGCGGCGGCCGGCGCATCGTCGTCGAAGACGCAGGCCGCCACGAACGGGCCATTCGACGCGAGCTGCATCCGCTCGATCGCCACGCGCCCGTATGCGGTTGCGCCGACGACGGCCACGCGGCGCTGCCGCGTGCGCGGGTCGTTACGTGTCAGCGCGAGCAACAGCAGCGCGGCGCGGCCGAGCAGCAACGCCGCATCGCCGGCCAGCACCGTGCGCGCGATCCAGCGTGTCGTGACCGTGCCGCCGCGGTTCATGATCCACATCGTGCCGCCCACCGTCAGCGCGCTCGCGCAGACGACGGCCACCATCGTCTGCGTCAGTACGTGCGTGCCGCCATGCGGCGCCACGCCGCCGCGTGCGGTGCGCAGGTAGCGCGGCAGCAGCGCCACGGTCAACACGCACAGCAGCGCGATCGAGCCGCGCTGCGCATCGGACAGCGCCCGCCACGCCAGGCCCGACGACGCCTGTGCCGCAAGCGCCCCTGCCAGCACGAGCAGGACGTCGGCCGCCGCGATCGCGGCACGCCGCAACGTATTCGTTCCACCGGACATCGACTGCATCTTCACGCACCATGTGCCGGGAATCCGCAACGTACCTCCGGCATGCGGGGGCGCACCGGCGTCGGCCGTGTATTCCCGCGCGTGCCGAGCAGCCTGCGATAGTCGGCGCGAATCAGGTCGTAGCATTCGCATGCGTGATGTTCGAGGCCGTCGCGGTCGAGCACCGTAATGCGGCCGCGGCGCTGCCGGATCAGCCCGGCTTCCTGCAGGTTGCCGGCCGCTTCGGTCACGCCCTCGCGCCGCACGCCGAGCATGTTCGCGATCGTCTGCTGCGTGACGGCCAGCTCGTCGCCGTCGATGCGGTCGTGCGCCAGCAGCAGCCAGCGGCTGAGCTGCTCGCTGACCGAGTGATGCCGGTTGCACAGCGCGCTGCGCGAGATCTGCGCCATCGTCGCCTGACAGTAGTTGAGCAGCAGCCGGTAAGTCTCCGGCGACCGCTCGAATTCGCCGCGCATCACGCAGGTCGGCACGCGATAGGCCATGCCGCCGATGCGCACCTCGACCCGGTTCGACGCGGCGACGCCACCGACCAGCGTGCCAAGCCCGACCACGCCCTCGCGGCCGACCACCGCCACCTCGACCATCGCGCCGTCCTCCATCAGATGCTGCACCGACATCATTGCCGTCGTCGGGAAATGCAGATGGCGCATCGGCTCGCCGACCCGGTCGAGCATGCCGGCCTTGATCCTGACCAGTTCGAGATGCGGTGCAATGGTGCGGATGCTGTCCTCCGGGAGGGCATCGAGGATGGCATTCGCCGAGTAGCTCGAGTGAAGATGAAGCATGTCTGTATCCCTTTTATCGTCCGCGCCGCCTGCAGCCGCGTGCACGGAACTCGTTATCGCGATGCGCGCCCGGACGAAGACAGCGGTTGCGGCCCACAACCCTGATTCCGACTGACCATTGGCATTCGCCGCTGGATTGAGTCGACCGTCCCGTTTCGACACGCCAGCCCGAATAAGCGATTTACGTGCCAATACCCGCCCATCCTTAATATATGAATCACGTCCGTTTTAGATCGATCGAATAACCGGTCAAAAACCCAAAAAAGCGTCTCATTTCCGGACACTCTTCCGCACAACGGACACAGCACCGCATTCGCCTGATCAATTCACGCAACGAATCGAAGCCGCCGCAGCGGTGCCGCGAGGCTTGCCGGTCATATATTTACAGTCGATTTTCAATTGTTTCCGCGATGCACCGGACAGCATGCGACAGCGCCTCCACGCGCTACACGGACGTTTGAAACTGTCTCAAATTTGAATCGATGCACTAATTCACGGCTTTGTAATCTACCGCACACATCGCCCACAAGCCATTGATCCCATTGACAAATCATGCAATCCCGATTTATTTGTCAAATAATGTTCAATGTGCTCGCGGCACTTTCCCTGTACGTTACTCGGCATCGAACGATTGATTCCCGATCGGCATCGAATGGCTGGCAAGCGTGCAATTCCGTTCCCGGATGATTAATTTATCTAAAATGAATCATTAAATCCGGATGACATTTTCACCCAATCAAAATCGTCAAACTTTGTGAAATGACGCAGCGTGCAATTGCTTGAATTCAATTGCGTGCTAGCCTTTCCGCAGCATCGTCATTCGAATTTCGATGAACACAAGTCCGCACGAGCGTGCGAAATTCCCTTTTCAAGGGTATCGCCGCGACGGCGCGTGACCGCCACCCTACGAGGATGCGCCGTGACTCACCAGGCCCCCGACGCCGTCGCGCACGCGAACGGCATGATCGAGCTTTCCCACAGCTTCGATGCGAACCGGTTTCTCGCGGCCGTCGACCGCGACGAACTCGCCACGCTGGTTCCCCACCTTCAACTCGTTCACCTGAAATCGGGGCAAGTACTCTGCGAACCCGGCGAAATGCTCGCCGCGGTCTACCTGCCCGTCACGACGGCGATTTCGCTGCAGTACGTGTCGTCCGGCGGCATGACGCTGGAGGTCGCGGAGATCGGCAGCGAAAGCGTGGTCTGCGACGACGTGATCGGCGGCAGCGGCCGGATGCCGTGCCGTGCCGTCGCCTGCCGCGACGGCTTCGTCTACCGGCTCGACCGGCGCGTGTTCGCGGCCGCGTTCGACGCGTCGCCGGTGATCCGCCATCTCGTATTCGTCTGCGTGCGGCTGCTGATGGCGCAGGTTTCGCAGATCACGTTCTGCAGCCGTCATCACGTGCTCAAACATCAGTTGTGCAGATGGTTCCTGCTGGCGTACGACCGCACGCGCAGCATCGAGATCCAGGTCACGCACAGCATGCTGGCGCAGATGCTCGGCGTGCGGCGGGAAACGGTCACGGACGCCGCCGGCGAAATCCAGAAGCTCGGCCTGATCCGGCAATACCGGAGCTCGATCGAGCTCGCCGACCTCGACGGCCTCGAGAAGATGTCGTGCGGCTGCCGCGCGATCGTGCGCGACGAGATGAAGCGCATCCTGTCGGCCGATTCGGGCGTGCCGGCCGCATCGCGTGCCTGATTGCCGCGCCGATTGCCGTGCCTGATTGCCGCGCCGGTTCGTGCGGCGCATGCGTGCGGGGTTAGCGGTTTGTAGGGTGGCGAACAGAACGCCGTGCGTGCGAATGGTCTACTGATGCCGGACTGCCGGGGGGATGTCAGCGCGATGCGCGCGTCTGCCCGAGCGGACGACACCACGCACGCCGGAGCAGCACGTGAAAAACGAAATCAGAACCATCCTCAAACACGTCGCCCACCTCGAAGCCGCGATCGATTCGATCGGCGACGGGGACGACCTCTACGAAGCAGGCCTCTCCTCGCTCGACACGATCCAGCTGATGCTCGCGATCGAGAAGCAGTTCAACATCGAGATTCCCGACGAGATGCTGAACCGCAACCTGTTCCGCAGCATCGACGCACTCGCGGACACGATCGCCACGCTGCAACGCACCGAGCATTCCGCATGAGCGCGCTGCTTCCCGAACTCGCGGCCGACAGCGAATCGCATCGGCTCGACGAGGCCGCGCACGCCGTCGCACAGATCGCCGCGCAGCACGCGGATGCGGTCGACCGCGACGCGCGCTGCCCCGTCGAGGCGATCGAGGCGATGCGCGCGCGCCGGCTGCTGGGCGCGATGGTACCGGCCCATCTCGGCGGCGCGGGCGCGACGCTGGAAGAGATCGCTTCGGCCTGCTCGATCCTCGGCCAGGCCTGCGCATCGTCGGCGATGGTGTTCGCGATGCACCAGATCCAGGTCGCCTGCATCGTCAATCACGCCGTCGACCAGGGCTGGCACAAGCTGTTCCTGCAGCAGCTCGTGCGCCACCAGTGGCTGCTCGCATCGGCCACGTCGGAAGACGGCGTCGGCGGCAACCTGCGCGCGAGCCAGTGCGCGCTTGAAATCAACGGCGGCGAGTTCCGTCTGCGCAAATCCGCGCCGACGATCTCGTACGGCGACTACGCGGACGGCATCCTCGCGACCGCGCGACGCGACGCGGACGCGCCGGCTTCCGAACAGGTGCTCGTCACGCTGCTGCGCGACGGCTATACGCTCACGCGCCGCGGCGAATGGGACACGCTCGGGATGCGCGGCACCTGCAGCAACGGCTTCGTGCTCGACGCACAGGGCGCCGCGGTTCAGTGCCTGCCGGTGCCGTTCGCGAAGATCGCCGAAGAAACGATGGTGCCTGTCTCGCACATCCTGTGGGCTGCGGTCTGGATCGGCGTGGCGGGCGATGCGTTCCATCGCGCACACCAGTTCTTCCGCGCACAGGCACGCCAGACCGATGGCGCGCCGTCGCCCGCGTCGCGGCGCATCGCCGAATCGCTCGCGCTGATGCAGGCAATGCAGGCCCGCGTCGACAACGTGCTGCGGCTCCACGCGAATACGTCGACTCGCTCCTGGTCGGCCGGCATGGCCTGGGCCGCCGAGATCAACACGCTGAAGACCTACGTGTCGACGACGGCGCTGGAAGTCGCGTACCAGGCGATGATGATCTGCGGGATGGCCGGCTACAAGCAAGGCACGCCGTTCAGCATCGGCCGCCACATTCGCGACCTGCACGCGGCGCCGCTGATGATCAGCAACGACCGCATTGCCGCCAATACCTCGAGCCTGCTGCTCGCGCTGCGTCCTGCGACGCTGGAGAAACATTCGTGAACGATCGCCTCGCCGTGCCCTCCACCGCCCCTACTCCCGCCGACGCGCCGCTCGACCGCGCGGGCGTCAACCCGCTGCGCGACGAGCTGATCGACGCCGGGCTGCTTGTCTCGACCGGCATCCAGGGCCTGTTCGGCCGCAGCGAACGGTTCGAGCGTGTCGTCGAAGCGCTCGACGCGTTCGTCACGCGCCTCGGCGCCGACCAGCAGGCCGAAGTGCTGCGCTTTCCCCCGGCGATGAGCCGCACCGAGTTCGAACGCAGCGAATACATGAAGAGCTTCCCGCAGCTCGCGGGCAGCGTGCATGCGTTCTGCGGCGACGAGCACCAGCACCAGCGCCTGCTGCAGTGCCTCGATCGCGGCGACGACTGGACGGAAAACCAGAAACCGACCTACGTCGTGATGACGCCGGCCGCGTGCTACCCGGTCTATCCGGTCGTCGCACGCGCGGGCGCACTGCCCGGCGACGGCCGGATCGTCGACGTGTTCTCGTACTGCTTCCGCCACGAGCCATCGCTCGATCCGACCCGCATGCAACTGTTCCGGATGCGCGAATACGTGCGGATCGGCACGCCCGAGCAGATCGTCGCGTTCCGCGAGACGTGGATCGAGCGCGGCACGCGGATGATCGACGCACTGCGCTTGCCGAACGCGATCGATCTCGCGAACGACCCGTTCTTCGGGCGCGGCGGCAAGATCGTCGCGAACAGCCAGCGCGAGCAGAACCTGAAGTTCGAGCTGCTGATCCCGATCGAGCACGACGACCGCCAGACCGCGTGCCTGAGCTTCAACTACCACATGGACCATTTCGGGCTGCTGTGGGACATCCGCACCGCGACGGGCGACGTCGCGCACACGGGCTGCGTCGGCTTCGGCCTCGAACGGCTGACGCTCGCGCTGTTCCGCCACCACGGCTTCGACATCGACGCGTGGCCGCGCGACGTCCGCGACGTGCTGTGGAGCGCGCAATGAGATTCGTTTCCCGCGACGACGAAGACGGGTCGTTCGACGACGTGCGCCACCGCGCGCGCCACTACCGGCCGCACCCGCTGCACAGTCAGGAGATGGTCTGGAAACAGACCAACTGCTACGTCGACATGTGGCTCGAGGTGCTCCGGTGGTGGGGCTTCAATCCGTACGCGGCGCTGCCGTTTACGATCGCGCTCGATTTCGAGGGCGACCAGTTCACGTTCTTCAAGTTTCCGCACGACGAGCTGGAGCGGCTCTACGGGATCGTCGTGCAGGAGCACTCGATCTACGAGCCGCTCGACCAGCACATCGAAACGCAGGTCGCGCGCGGTCACCTGATGATCGTCGAGGTCGACGCGTGGTTCCTGCCGGACACGCGCGGCAGCAGCTATCGTACGCAGCACACGAAGACGACGATCGGCATCGACGCGATCGACCGCGCGAAGCGCCAGATCGGCTATTTCCACAACAGCGGTTATTACGTGGCCGAGGATTTCGACTACAACGGGCTCGTCGGCGGCAGTTCGCCGATGACGCTGCCGCCGTACGTCGAAATCGCGAAGCGGCGCTTTGCGCCGCTCGACGAGCGCGAGCTCTGCGACGCATCGCTCGCCGCACTGCAGCGCCACCTGCGGCGCCTGCCGGTCGTCGATCCGATCGGGGCATTCCGGCGGCAGTTGCAGACCGATGCGAAGACGCTCGCCGATGCGCCGCTCGAACACTTCCATGCGTACTCGTTCAATTCGGTGCGGCAGCTCGGCGCGAATTTCGAACTGTTCGGCCATTACGCGCGCTGGCTGCAGGCCAGCGGTTGCGTCGGGCCGTTCGCGGAGATCCGCGCCGCGTGCGACCGCATCGCGTCGGAAGCGATGGTGCTGGAGTTCCGGCTCGCGCGCGCCTGCGCACGCGGCAAGGAGGAGCGCGGCGATTCGACGCTCGAAGCGATCGGGGCCGCCTACGTCGACCTCGTCGCCTGCGCACGGCAGATCGGCTCGCCGCTGCGGCACGTGACGCCCGCGCGCAGCGACGCGGCGAGCGTGCCGGTCATGCGGTGACGCGCGCGCGTGCCTTGCCCGCGTGGTCGATGCTGGCGACGGCTGCAGGCGCTGCGCAGGAACCGTGCGACCTCCCGGCCGCCGGCGACGGCTGGATCGCCGCACCCGTGCCCGGCACGGTCGCGCAGGCGCTCGCGCTGGCCGGCCGGCTCGACGAAGCGGCGTCGCTCGACGAATGCGACCACTGGTACCGGATCGAGCTGCGCGGACGCGGGCCGCGCGTGCTGCGCTTTCACGGCCTCGCGACGCTCGCGCAAGCGTGGTTCGACGACACGCCGATCCTCTGCTCCGACAGCATGTTCGTCGCACACGACGTTCCGGTGTCGCTCGACGGCACGCACCGGCTGACCCTCTGCTTCCGCGCGCTCGCGCCGCACCTGCGCGACGCGCGCGCGCCGAGCCGTGCGCGCTGGCGCACGCGGCTCGCCGAGCCGGCGGCGCTGCGCACGGTCCGCACGTCGCTGTTCGGGCACATGCCCGGCTGGTTTCCGCCGTACGTGCCGGCCGGCCCCTGGCGCCCGGTCGACGTGCTCGATCCGGCCGACGGCTTCGTTCCGGTCGATTGCGACCTGCGTGCACGCATCGACGGCGACACGGGCTGGCTCGATGCGGAACTGACATTTTCCGCGCCGTTGCCCGACGCACTCGCGGCACAACTGTCGTGCGGCGAACACCACGCGACGCTCGAACGCGCCGGCGCCGACCGTTTGCGTGCAAGCGTCGCGGTACCCAACGTGCGCCGCTGGTGGCCGCATACGCACGGCGAGCCGGCGCTCTACGAGATCGCGCTGCATATCGGCGACAAACGGCGGCCGCTCGGCTCGACCGGCTTCCGCACGATCGAGATCGATGCCGGCGCCGACGGCAAGGGTTTCGGGCTGCGCATCAACGGCGTGCCCGTGTTCGCGCGCGGCGCATGCTGGAGCAGCGCCGCGCCGCTCGCGCTGCATGCGGACGACGCGACCTACGGCCGCCTGCTCGGGCTCGCGCGCGACGCCGGCTTCAACATGATCCGCGTCGGCGGCACGATGACCTATGAGGCCGACGCATTCCACGCATGGTGCGACCGGCTCGGGCTGCTGGTCTGGCAGGATTTCATGTTCGCGAACTTCGACCATGCGCTCGACGATCCCGCGTTCGCGGACAACGTCGACCGCGAAGCGAATCAATTCCTCGCGCGCCACAGCGCATCGCCGTCGCTCGCGGTGCTGTGCGGCGGCAGCGAAATCGCGCAACAGGCGGCGATGTCGGGGCTCGGACCGAAGCAGCGCTTCCTCGAGCTGACCGCCGAGCGGCTGGCCGGCCACGCGGCCGCGCGCCGGCCCGACGTCCCGTACGTGCCCGATTCGCCCGACGGCGGCGTGCTGCCGTTCACGCCGCGCGAGCGCGTGTCGCACTACTACGGCGTCGGCGCGTATCTGCGCCCGCTCGACGACGCGCGCCGCGCGGACGTGCGCTTCGCCAGCGAATGCCTCGCGTTCGCGAACGTGCCGTGCGACGCGACGCTCGCCAGCCTCGGCTGGCCCGGCGTGCACGAGCCGCGCTGGAAGGCGGCCGTGCCGCGCGACCCCGGCACGTCGTGGGATTTCGAGGATATCCGCGACCACTACCTGCAGACGCTGTACGACGTCGAGCCCGACCGGCTGAGGCGTGAGGATCCGGCACGCTACTTCGAGCTGTCGCGGGCCGTGATCGCGGACGTGATGCGCGAGACGTTTTCCGAATGGCGGCGCACCGGCTCGCGCTGTGCCGGCGCGCTCGTGTGGCAGTTCCAGGACGTGATGCCGGGCGCGGGATGGGGGGTGATCGACGCCACGCACCGGCCGAAATCGGCGTGGTATGCGCTACGCCAGGTACTGCAGCCCGTGCAGGTGCTGCTCGTCGACGAAGGCTTGAACGGGCTCGACGTGCACGTGGTCAACGAACGCCCGGCGCCGCTGTCGGCGGCCGTCGAGCTGGTCGCGCTGCGCGACGGCCGCACGCCGGTCGCGCGGGCCGGTTGCCCGGTGCGGATCGCCGCGCACGATACGGTGCGGATCGGCTCGGCCGACTTGCTCGGCCGGTTCTTCGACTGGACCTATGCGTACCGTTTCGGGCCTTGCGAACACGACACCGTCGTCGCGACGCTGCGCGCCGACGACGGCACGCTGCTGTCGCAGGCGTTCCATTTCCCGTCCCGCACGCATCCGGCCGTGCTGGCGCGCCGCGAACTCGGGATCGAAGCGTGCGTGTCGCGCGCTGGCGATACGTGGCATGTCGACATCGACACGCGCCACGTCGCGCGCCACGTGCAGATCGACGCGCCCGGATTCATGCCGCGCGACGACTGGTTTCATCTCGCACCCGGCACGCCGGCGCGCGTCGCGCTCGTTCCGCTGGAAACTGCCGGGAAGATTCAGGATGCGGACAGCGGGCCGCCTGTCGTGGAAATCCGCGCGGTGAACGCCGCGCGAACGGTGCGCGCCACACCGGCCGGTTGACGCGACGCTAGCGGGCCCGATGCGCCGCGAGCGTCACGTTTCCAACGTCAGTCGGACGAGCCCGTGCCGCGCGGCCGCTCGATCCCGTACGCCTCCATCCAGCGATACAGCGTTGCGCGCGACACGCCCAGCTCGCGCGCCGAAGCCGCGACGCGCCCGCGCGTGCGCAGCAACGCGGTTTCGATCGCCTCGCGCTCGATCGACTTGCGGATGTCGGCCACGGACGGCGACGCCGCATCGAGACAGTATTCGAGTTCGAGATCCCGCGCGGTGATCAGGCGCCCTTCGGTCATCACGACCGCGCGGCGCACGCGGTTGATCAGTTCGCGGACATTGCCGGGCCAGTCGTGCTTGTAGAGTGCGGTGATCGCGTCCGTCGAGAAGCCGCGCACGCGATGGCGCGCGTCGCCGCGGAAACGCTCGAGCATGTGGTGCGCGAGCAGTTCGATGTCCTTGCCGCGCGCGCGCAGCGGCGGCTGGTCGATGCGCATCACGCACAGGCGGTGGAACAGGTCCGCACGAAACCGCCCTTCCTCCATCGCGCCGCGCAGGTCGACGTGCGTCGCCGATACGATCCTGACATCGACCGGCACCGGATCGCTGCCGCCGAGGCGATGAATCGAGCGCTCCTGCAGAAACCGCAGCAGGCTCGCCTGGCTTTCGTGCGGCAGGTCGCCGATCTCGTCGAGCAGCAGCGTGCCGCCGTTCGCGGCCTCGACATAACCGATCTTGCGCGCGTTCGCGCCGGTAAACGCGCCGCGCTCATAACCGAACAGCTCCGATTGCAGCAGATGCGGCGGAATCGCGCCGCAGTTGACCGCGACGAACGGGCCGTTGCGCCGTTCCGAATGACGATGGATCGCGACGGCCGTCAGTTCCTTGCCGGTGCCCGTTTCGCCGAACACGAACACCGGTGCGTCGGTGCGCGCGAAGCGCCGCACCGTATCGAACAGCCGCAGCATCGCGCTGCAGGTGCCGACGATGCCCTTCTCGTCCGATTCGAGCTGCTCGCGGTCGCGCGCGAACAGGCATTCCATGCCGTACGCATGGCCGACCGTATCGGCGATGCGCTGATGCGACGCGGGCAACGTGACGTAGTCGAAGCAATAGTCGCGCAACAGCGCGCGCACGTTCGGGGAAGCGGTCTGGCCGACGTCGACGAGCGCGACCCACACGACGTCGCGCATCGATGCGCAGGTCGACGCAATGCTGCCGATCGCATCGGCATGGCCGCCGCTCAGGTCGAGAATGCCGCAGGTGATTTCGCCGGACGTGTCGCGCAGCTCGTTCGCCTGCGCGACGATCGAAACCTTCCAGTCGCGTCGCGCCAGTTCCTTTCGCAGCATGACGGACGGCGACTGCGTCCAGTAAATCAGCGGACGCTGCCCGTTAACACTTCCCCCGCCGGCGCTCTTATCGCGCGTTATTGGCATATTCATAACGAACCATCACTTTCTCCACTCCGCGAACCGTTCGCGTGCGCTGCGGCCGGCGGCGCATGGCCGCCTGTCCGCGCTGCGTTTCCGCAGCCTTGGCGAAGATCGAAACTGCACACGGCAGAGCCCCCGGAGGTCGAGCCGGATGTCATCCGGCCTCGTTGTCATCGAACTCGAAGGAAACGCGCGGCCGCGGGAGCCACGACGTTCCGGCTTTGATGCGACGCGCCGTCTGGCGGGGCACGTCGGCAAACGGGAAATCCGTTCGCATGTGGGTCGCGTCGTACACGACAGTCGCGCCTGATGCCGAACCGGATGGCCGCCAACCCGCTCCCGGAATGACCGCCTCATTTCATCCGTTCCTGAATTTACACCCCGTTTCGAGATGGCCGTGTTACCAAAAGATAAACATGATTCAGCCTATTACGCCACCGGTCGGCCCGCACAACCCGCCTTTGGCCACTGAAATTTGATTATCTCCGACTATTCCCGTCAGTCAGTGGCAAATCCTACTTTTCGGCAAGATCGGGGCATTCATTGCACGCGATTTTCGCCGAAATCCCGGGGCAAAGCCGCACGTCCCGTTCAACGAGTCGATAATCGCGGCGCACATGCCCCGCCGGCACCGCGCGGCGAATGCACGCGCCCCGGTCTTCCGTTACAGCGTCGTAACCAAACGCCGGCGCCGCCGGTCAGGTCCGCAGTGCAGCGTCACCTGGCAGGGCCTGCCGATCGTGCATGTCGTCACGGGCCGAAACGTCGCCGCCCGATGTGAAACCGGTGGTGCCGGCCATCTCCTCCTGCAATGCAGCATAGCCATCCATCACGAAGCGCGCGAACTCGTCGCGGAAACGCGTCGAGCCGAAGAATTCGGCATTGGCGCGGCACGCGTGCGGATCGAACGAACCGCGCGGCAGTGCTTCGAAGCGGACGAGCGCGTCGACCAGTGCGTCGACCGTCTGCGCGCGGTAGAACAGACCCGTTGCGCCGGCGCATGGCCACGCGCGCACCGACTCGCGCACGCCGCCCTTCCCGTAAGCGATCACCGGTGTGCCGCACGCCTGCGCCTCGACCGGCGAAATGCCGAAATCCTCTTCCGCCGCGAACACGAACGCGCGCGCGCGCTGCAGGTGATCGTGCAGGACATCGAACGGCTGGTAGCCGAGCAGCGTGATGTTCGGCCCCGCAAGCGCGCGGATCTTCGCCATTTCGGGCCCGTCGCCGATCACGACGAGGCGGCGCTCCGGCGTACGCGAAAACGCATCGACGATCAGGTCGATCCGCTTGTACGGCACGAGCCGCGACGCGGTCAGGTAGAACGCGTCCTTGTCGGTGCGCAGCGACAGATGGTCGACGTCCACCGGCGGATAGATCACCGTCGCATCGCGCCGGTAGGTCTTGCGGATGCGGCGTGCGATGAAATGCGAATTCGCGGCCACACGATCGACGCCGTTCGCCGAACGCGCGTCCCAGTTGCGGATGTAATGCAGCAGCGCCCGCGCGATCGCCGATTTCGGCCCGTGCGCGAGCCCCGCCTCGTTCAGGTACTGGTGCTGCAGATCCCATGCGTAGCGCACCGGCGAATGCACGTAGCTGGCGTGGAACTGGTCCGGGCCGCTCAGCACGCCCTTCGCGACCGCGTACGAGCTCGACAGCACGACATCGTATTCCGACAGGTCGAACTGTTCGATCGCCAGCGGAAACAACGGCAGATAGCTGCGGTAGCGCTTGCGCGCGAACGGCAGCTTCTGGATGAAGGACGTGCGTACCGCGCGGCCGCGCAGGCAGTCCCGATCCTCGAGGAAATCGACGAGGCTGTAGATGTCGGCCTGCGGAAAGCAGTCGATCATGTTTGCCAGCACGCGTTCGGCGCCGCCAGGCACGACCAGCCAGTCGTGAACGATCGCAATCTTCAAGTACAGCCCCCGGTTCTTCACTCACGTTCGATGTTGGCGAGCCGCGCAGCGCGGCCGCCGTGACGTGCCAATTATCGGAAAGCCCCGTCACGGCCGTTGTGTGCTACCGCACACTGCCCCCCTCTCGACGCGCCGACCGCGCGAAACCGTGGTGTGAGTACGCTTTCGAACAGACCGGCGCGCGCGGCGTCCGCATCATGACCATCGCCGCACCGCATGGAACGAACGCGTCCGTGCGGTACAGCGTGCTGAAGGTTTCACACGAGGACCGCATCATGGAATGGCATTGTTGTGAATTCGAACATCTGGGCGCCGTCGATCTCTACGCCATCCTGCGCGCGCGCAACGCCGTGCTGGTGGTCGAGGATGCGCACACGCATCTCGACATCGACGGCAAGGACGCGGGCGCACTGCACGTGTACGCGACCGTACGTAACGGCAACATGGCGGAAGTCGCAGCCTACGCGCGCATCCTGCCCGGCGACGACATCGATCCGGATGTCGTGATCGACAAGGTACTGACAAGCGAGGCGTGTCGCGACGGCGACACGCTCGAACGGCTGCTCGAACGCGCGCTGACCGCCGCGCTGGCCGCGTGGCCGGACGCCGCGCTCCGCATGCACGTTCCCGCGCCGCGCCAGGCGTTCTACAAACGCTTCGGATTCCGCAAGGCGTACGGTCCGTATCTGGAACAGGGTGCGCCGTTCGTCGGCATCATCCGGCCGGCCGATCGCGCCGCCGGTGCGCTGCGTCAACTGCTGTCCCGGGCCGTTGCGGCGCCCCGGCCCCGAAACGAAGATGCACGCGCCGACGGCCGCGCGCACAACCGGCTGCCCGCCGATACCGGAGCCAATCGATGACCCGCACCCTTCGCCCGGTTCCCGAACCCGACCTTCCGCGCATCCTGCCGGTCATCCTCGCCGGCGGCTCGGGCACGCGCCTCTGGCCGCTGTCGCGCGAGCAGTTTCCGAAGCAACTGATCGAGCTGACCTCGAACGAATCGCCGCTGTCGGCGACGGCGCGCCGCCTGAACGGCATCGCGAACGCGTCGCTCGGCGACACGCTGCTGCTGGTGTGCGGCGAACAGCATCGCATCATGAGTGCCGCGCAAGTGGCCGATCGTGCGGCGCCGGCGCGCATCCTGCTCGAACCGGCCGCACGCAACACGGCGCCGGCGCTCACGCTCGCCGCGCTCGACGCGAGCGTGCTCGCGGACGATCCCGTGCTCGCGGTGATGCCTGCCGATCACGTGATCGCCGATGTCGGCGCATTCCAGGACACCATCGCGCGCGCGGCGCGCTACGCGCAGGAAGGCGCGATCGTCACGCTCGGCGTGCTGCCGCGGCGTGCGGAAACGGGCTACGGCTACATCCAGGTCGGCGAGCCGCGCACCGGCCGCCTCGGCGGACAAGGCGGTTATTCGATCGGGCGCTTCGTCGAAAAGCCCGACGCGACGCTCGCCGAACGCTACCTGCAGTCGGGCGACTACTGGTGGAACAGCGGGATCTTCGTCACGCGCGCGTCGGTCTGGCTGAAGGCGATCCGCGCGCTGGCGCCCGCGATCCATGCGGCCTGCGAAGCAGCGTGGCGCGCGGGCGTCGCCGAGGATCCGTTCTTCCGGATCGACGCGGCGGCGTTCGACGCATGCCCGTCCGACTCGATCGACTACGCGGTGATGGAGCGCCTCGCCGAAAGCCGCGAGCTCGGCATCGAAGGGATCGTCGTGCCGCTCGCGGCCGGCTGGTCGGACGTCGGCACGTGGGATGCGATCTGGGAAATCATGCCGAAGGACGATCAAGGCAACGTCGCGCGCGGCCCGATCGTGTTCGAGGATACGCAGGACAGCTTCGTGCGTTCGGAGGGACGGCTCATCGCGTGCGTCGGGATGAAGGACGTCGTCGTAATCGAAACGCCCGATGCGGTGCTGGTCGCGAACAAGCACGACGTGCAGCGCGTGAAGAACATCGTCGCGCGCCTGAAAAGCGACCGGCGTCCGCAGGCGAGCGAGCACCGCAAGGTGCAGCGTCCGTGGGGGCATTACGATTCGATCGATCTCGGCGAACGGTTCCAGGTGAAGCGGATCGTCGTCGAACCGGGCAAGCGGCTGTCGCTGCAGATGCACTATCACCGTGCCGAGCACTGGATCGTCGTGCGCGGCACCGCGAAGGTGACGCGCGGCAGCGAGACGTTCCTGCTCAGCGAGAACGAATCGACGTACATCGCCGTCGGCGAGGTGCATCGCCTCGAAAATCCCGGCCGGATTCCGCTCGAGATCATCGAGGTGCAATCGGGCAACTATCTCGGCGAGGACGATATCGTGCGCTTCGACGACCAGTACGGACGCGCCGTCGTCGGCTCGCTGCCGGACACGCATGCGGTGCCGCTCGCTTCGCGGGAACCGCACGAACGGGCGGTGGAAGGAGATGTCGTGCGGTAAGCGCGGCAATCGCGGGCAGCGCACGCCGGCGCACGCATCGTGGCATCAATCGATGCCGCGTTGCGACCAGCGTGCCTGCCTCAACGATTCGCGCACGCGCGGCAACTTCGACGCGTCCGCGCCCACCGTCACGCCGGTCGCGAGCGGCTGCGCGCCCGCCGCCCCGCACTGCCCCGCTTTCGATCCGCCGGCATGCGGGCGGCCTGCGTTCGGGTGGCTCGCGTTCGGGCGGCCCGCGGCACAGCCTCCTCCGGCACCGCCGACCTGCACCGGCATCCCGCCGATCGCGGACAGCCGGTTGTCGGCGATCCGGTATTGCGACACGTTTCCCCACACGCGAATGCCGGCGAACCGCGCGCGCGACACGCGGTTGCCGACCACGGCCACGCGCGTCACCGAGCCCGACCACGTACTGACGTCGATCGCGGCCTGCTGCGTCAGCGGGCGCGGATCGGTGCGCGCGGTCGCGGTCTGGATATCCGAGATCTCGTTGTTCTCGACCAGCACGCCGGACGCGCCGTAGGTCCGGAAGCTGTCCTCCTGCGCGACCAGAATGCCCGCGCTCACCTGCACGTTGCGCACGATGTTGTTCGCGATCGTCACGTCCGCGCCGCCGACCACCGTGATGCCGCGCCCCCACGCATTGCCCTCGAGCGAGTTGCCGGTAATCATCACGTTGCGGCTGAGCACGCCGTCGCCCTGGTAGCTCACCACCGCAATCATGTCGTCGCCGGTGCCGCGCACGACGTTGCCCTGCACGAGCACGTTGCGCGCGCCATGCGTGATGTGGATGCCGTCCGCCAGTGTCGCCAGCACTTCGTTGCCGACGATCGCGACATCCGCCCCGCCGAACACGAAAATGCCGCCGCCGCCGCCGTCGATCGCGTTGTCGAGCACCTGCACGCCGCGCCCGGTCACTTCGATCTTGGTCGATTTCGGCGTACCCATCCGCGTCGAGCCGGTTCCTGCCAGCCTGAATCCGACGATCGCCGTGCCGTCGCCGCGCATCTCGATCGTCTGGTCGTCGGGTACGGTCGCGATCAGCGTTGCGCCGTAGCCCGACAGCACGACCTGCGTTTGCCGAACGACGAGCGAACGGCCGACGACGTAGCGCCCCGGCGCGAACACGAGCCGCTGGCCGGGATGCAGCGCATCCAGCGCGCGTTGCAGCGCGTCGGCCTGGTCCGCGCCGTCGGGTGCGGGGTCGACATGTGCGTCCGGCATCGTCACGCCGCCGATCGCGCGTTGAGCCACCGACGCTGCGGCCGCCGCGGTGTGCGCCGCCAGCGCGGGACCGCCCGTCGCCCATACGCCGAGCATCGCGCAGCAGAGACAGGCAAGGCATCGGCGTCTACGCATGCCGGCCGCGTCCACGCGTCTCATGCGGCCTGCGGGCGCACGACGGCCCCGCGCCCCGGCCACGACGGAAATCCGGCTACCCGCGCGGTCCCCGTGCGCAGCGCGATCAGGTAAGCCGCCATCGGAACCGCGACGCCGGCGAGCGTGCCGAGCGCGAGGTGCATCGCGAGACTGCTGATGCCCGCGCGCATCAGCACGATGCGCACGCCGGCCATCACCAGGATATGCATCAGGTAGATCGGCATCGACGCGCACCCGACCGCCGCCAGCCATCCGGCGCGCTCGGGAGACGACGCATACCGGTACGCGAATTGCAGCATCAGCGCGATGCCGGCGAACGCGGCGGGAACGGCCCGGATGCTCGTTGCACCGCCCAGCCCATGTGCGAACGCGACCGCCGCGACGAAGACCGCCGCCGTCACCACACACGCGATGGGATGGCGGTGGCGTTCGAGCCAGCCCGGCAATGCGCGTGAGGCAACGACACCGGCCACGAAGAACGGCCAGTTCATCAGCGTCGTCGACAGGATGCCCCATTGCGTCGCCGCGCCGATAGCCAGCCCGAACACCGCGCTCGCGACGAGCGCGCCGCGGATGCGCGGCGGCATCGGCACCTGCGCAAGCGCCGGCACGCGCTGCGCAAGCAGCCAGACGCCGGTCATGCAAAGCATCAGCGCATACAGGAACCAGAACTGCGCGAACGGCCGCCAGCCGATCGCCAGCAGGTCGGCGAGCGTGAACGGATGATTGGTGCCGTGCGACGCCATCGCGATCTGCACGCCACCTTGCAGAACCGACCACAGCAGGTACGGATAGGCGATCGCCCGCACCTTCGCCCCGATGAACCGGTGCGGCGCGCTGCGCAGCGAGCGGCAGACGTGCAGCCCCGACAGGAAGAAGAACAGCGGCATGTGGAACGTGTAGATCACGTAGTCGATCCACGCGAACCCGGTATCGGGCAGGCCCGCCGGCATGAGGCCCGACGAGACGGCTCCGCGCAACACATGTCCGTAGACGACCAGAATGATCCCCGCGCCACGGGCGACGTCGAGGCTGGTTTCGCGTGCAGTCGTAGTCATGTGAATGGTCGATGCGGCGGCCCCGTCAGGGCCCGCGCGCGTTGCGAGTGGTCATGAGACGCTCCACTCTATGCATGCCGGCAGCGAAAGACTGTGGGCTGGGCGACAGTTAGCCGATGTCGGGCGCGCGCCGCATCGCGGCGCCGCGCGCGGCTGCGGGCGACGCCCGTTCCGGCCGCTTCGCGAACCACCGGAACACGACGATCAGCAGCACGACCGGTACGAAGTTACGGCCGCTGAACAGGTTCGGAATCCGCAGGATTTCCATCAGTGATACATAGAGCACTGCGTGCGCACAGCACCAGAAGCCGTTCCCGGCCCGCCAGCCCGCGTAGCCGCGACCGAACACCCAGCCGGCAAACGCCGCGTTCAGCAACCCGAACCAGCCCCATTCGTAGAAGTGGACGAAGATGCCCGACGGATTGTTGAACTCGGGATCGGCATAGCTGTTCAGGAACAGGTCGAGACTGTCGCCCGAGTCGAGCCACGGCTGGAGCGTTGCGCCGATCACCGGGAAGCGCAGCAGCCAGTCGAACGTGAACATCGGATGCCCGCTGCCCCAGCCGAGCACGTTGAGGATCCCGGCGCCGTTGTTCAGCGATGTCGAGTAGTACAGGCCCAGGCGCTCGAGCGCGAAATCGAAGATGTTGTCGTAGATGTTGATGTAGTAGGTTTCCCACGACCGGTTGTATTCGTTCACGATGAACAGGCCGAGCAGCAGCGGAATCGCCGCATACGGCCCGAGCGCCAGGAGCCGCGAACGCTTGCGGCCGAACCGGAACCGCACGGCCATCAGCGCGAACGGCAGCACCATCTCGATGATCGCGAGCCGCTCCGCGAAGATGAAGCTGCGCAGCAGCGTCAGCACCGTGAGCACGGCCAGGTAGGCCTTGTAGCGGTTGAAGCCCTTGACCGGCGTCCTGAACACGTAGAAATACAGCGCGACGAACGGCGCCGTCGCCTGCGTGAAGGTGCTCAGGCCGGTGATGCGTCCTTTCAGTTCGATCAGCTCGAACGTGTTCGCCGTGCCGGACAGGAACGACAACAGCACGGCCGGATGCGTGAGGATGCCGCTCATCATCACGAGATAGCCGAACAGCGCGAGCGCGAACACGAAATCGAGCACGCGCGGCGACAGCTCGACCGGCCCGTCGTCCGGCGCGCGCCGGAACTGCGCGTCGGTCGCCGCGAACCACGCGGACGCGGTCAGCACCAGCAGGAACAGGCCGCCCGCGAACGCGGCGTAGCCATCGAAATAGATGCGCGCGATCGACTTCTGATCGCCGAGCAGGCCGATCGACAGCATCGCGTACAACGGCAGGATGAAGATCAGCACGAGCCGTGCCGGATCCTCCCACCAGTAACCCGCGTAACCGGCAGCCCGGCCGGCGCGCGCCACCCGGCGCACCGTCGCCGGCTGTCGGCGCCGCACGCGCAAGCCGGCCGCCACTCGTTTGTTCATGATGTCCGTTCCATCGCTTCCCGTGCGCGCACCGCGCGAACCCACCGGCGCCACGCGTTCGCCGCTCAGCGCGCCGGACGCCGCGCCGTCATCACGCCGGCATAGCCGGACGCTGCCTGATGGGTGTTCGCATCCGTGTAACCGTAGTCGTACCGTCCCGGATTGCCCTTGAAGTCGTTCAGGATCACGCCGCGTATGTCGATATGCGCGTGCTCGAGCCGTCGTGCGCTTTCGTCGAGCTCCGTCAGCGTCGTCACGCCGCTGCGCGCGACGAGGAACACGGTTCCGGCCAGGCGCCCGAGCACCAGCGCGTCGGCCACCGGCAGCAGCGGCGGCGCGTCGATCACGACCATGTCGTAGCGCGACGCGACGCGCTCGATCAGCTCGGCGAGCGCGGGCTGCAGCAGCAGTTCGCCCGGATCGGGCACGACGTTGCCCATCGGCATGAAATCGAGGCCGGGCAGCGCGTCGCGCTTGATCGCCTCGTCGAGCGCGTGCGTGCCGGCCACCACATCCGCCAGGCCCGGCGCGCGGCTGTAGCGAAACCGCTCGTGCAGCGAGCCCTTGCGCAGGTCCGCGTCGATCAGCAGCACACGCCGCTTCGCGGCGCCCACCAGCGACGCGAGATTCGCGGCGACGAACGACTTGCCGACGCCCGTCGTCGGCCCCGAGATCAGCACGACGCGGTTCGGTGCGTCGGGCATCGCCAGTTGCAGCGCCGTGCGGAAATTGCGCAGGCTTTCGAGCGCCGCGCCCTCCGGGGTGCCCGGCGGCTCCGGCGTGCGCGCGGCGCGCCGCCGTGCTCCCTTCGACGGCGGCACGGCTTGCCCGGACACCGCGCTGTGCGGCACCGCCGCGAACACCGGCAGGCCCGTCGACCATTCGATTTCCTCGGCGTCGCCGACCGTGCCGGCGACACGCTGCCGCACGATCACGACCGCGGCGCCCGCCAGCAGGCCGAGGATCAGCGACGCGATCACGGCCATCCCGCGATGCGGCCCGGTGGGCGTCTCGGCGACCTTCGCGGCATCGACGATCCGCACGGTGCCGGTCTTGCTGGCCCGCGCGAGGATCATCTGCTGGCGCGAGTTGAGCAGGTTCGTGTAGAGCGCGGTATCGACAGCCACGTCGCGCTGCAGTTGCAGCACGCCCTGCTCGACGGTCGGCAGTTGCTGGATCTGCTTGCGCACCGTGTCGAGCGCATGCTGTGCGTCGGCGAGCTGCGCGTCGACCGCGACGACGGCCGGATGCTTCGGCATGAACCGGGTCAGCAGTTCCTCGCGGCGCTGCTGCAGCGTCTGCACGCGCGTCTCGATGTCGACCGACTGCTGCCGCAGCGCCAGCCCTTCGTCGCTCGTGTTGACCGTGCCGTGCGACGCGCGGAACGCGTTGAAGCGGCTTTCCGCCTGTTCGAGCTGCGCTTTCAGTTGCGGCAACTGCGCGTCCATGAAGCGGATCAGCTTATCGGCCGCCGCGGACTTGCGCTGCGTGTTCTGCGCCAGATACGCGTCGCCGACCGCGTTCAGCACGCGGCTGTCGTGCACGGGATCGGTGCCGTCGAGCGTCACGCCGATCATGTTCGACTGCTTGCCGCGTTCCGAGATCAGCGCGTTCTTCTGCAGCCACGCCGTCGCTTCTTCGTCGGCGTAGCGTGTCAGGTCGAAGCGCGCGCCGGGCTCGCCCGCGACGCCGCGCACGAACACGTCGAGCGGCCCCTGCGGTGTCTCGACGTGCAGCGGCTGGCCGACCCTGCCCTGCCATACGGGCCCCGTCCTGCCGAGCAAGCCCGTGCGCTGCAGCGTATAGGCGCCGTCGTTGCCGACGGTCAGCGCGAATCGCTTGCCGAGGAAACGCTTCGGCACGTCGAAGGTCGGCACGTCGATGCGTTCGGCGCCGTACACGTAACCGCCCGGCAGCGGCGACGACAGCCCGTCGGCCGCGTTCACGAACCGCCAGCCGACGATCGGCAGGTAATGCGGTCGCGCATCGACGGCCAGGTTGGTATCGTCGACCGCCCGCGCCATCACCGCGCGCGATTTCAGCACCTCGATCTCGGTCGACGCGTCCGTCTTCAGGTCGAACACCGACGACGGATCGCCCGGCGGCGAGCTCGGCTTCGACTCGGTCGGACTCTGCTCGACCTGGAACAGGATGTCGGTCCGGTAGACGGGCCGCGCGCAAAGCGCATAGACGGCCCCGGCAAGCGCGCCCGCGAGCGCCGTGCACAGGATCAGCCGCCGGCCGCCGACCAGCATGGTCCAGTAGCGGCGGTACGGATAGGACGGCCGCAACGCGGGCCCGTCGTGCGGGTCAGGCAGGGTCAGGGAGTTCATGCAGGATCAGTCCCGTAGGCGCGACGAGTCGCGGTCGCGAAATCGGTCGCGAGGTTCACGGCGAAATGGCCTTGGCCGTCAGCGCACCCTGCGCGGACGACGGGATCAGCAGGTTGACGACACGGCTCCAGCGCACCAGCGACGACGCATCGACGAACACGACGTCGCGGCGCTCGAGCGGGAACCGGTCGGCCAGCGCGAACGAGGCCGGCGAACTCCCGTCGAGGTGATAGACCTGCGGCCGGTTGCCGGGCCCGCGCCGCACCACGTACACCTGCCGCGCGTCCGCGGTGTACTGGCTGACGCCGCCCGTGTCGCCGAGCGCTTCGCCGAGGCTCATCCGGCCGTCGGTCAGCGTCAGCGTCGCCGGACGCGACACTTCGCCGAGCACGAACACCTTGCTGTCGCTCGCCGCGCGCACGCGCACGAGATCGCCGTCGCGCAACAGGATGCTGGTCGGATTGATGCCTGCGGCCAGCATGGCCGGCAGGCTCACCGTCACGGTCTTGTCGCCGCGCGTCACCGACACCTGGGAGCGGTCCGCCGTCGCGGTGAACCCGCCCGCGCGGTCGATCGCCTCGGGCAGCGTCATCGGCATGTCGTTGACGATCTGCAGCCCCGGCGTGCGCACTTCGCCGTCGAGATAGACGCGCTTGCTGCGATACGCCTGGACGCGCACCGCGATCTGCGGCTTGCGCACGTATTCGCCGAGCCGCTTCGTCAGCACCGCGCGCGCCTGCGCCTCGGTCAGCCCCGCCACGTGCACCAGGCCCGCATAGGCGAACTGCACGCTGCCGCTCGCGTCGACCGTATAACCGGTCGCGACCGAGCTGGCGCCGACGCCGTCGCCGCCGCCCGTCGTCTGGGTCGTCGGCAGGTTCAGTTCCGGGTGATCCCACACGACGATGCTCAGCACGTCGCCGGCGCCGATCACGTACGGCTTCGGCTTGCCGAACAGCTGGCGGATTTCCGCGTCGACGCTGGCCGACTGTGCCGCATGCTGCCGCTCGACGAACGCCGGCGTGATCTCGATCAGATCCTCGCCCGATACGTTCCGAACGCCGTCGAGGCCGCCCGAACCCGATGCGTCGGCACCCACGCGCGCATTCGCGTCGCGTTCGGCAGGCGGGCGATACGTCATGCCCGGTGACAGCGCGCACGCGCTCAACGCGCACACGGTCGCCGCCAGCGCCACGCGCGACAGCCAAGGCACGCTTGGCCGCAGCCGCCCGGCCGTCGATTCCTTTTGCGTCGTCGTTGACATGGTGTCCTTCCGAAACTGTGCGGTAGCCCGCCAAACGCGGCGGGCTCCGGCATTACGCTTGCCAGCGCGGCGCGCCATACGGCGCCGCGCCTCCCTCGTCACCGCACGTCATTCCGTACGATTCGTCATGAACTGCTCTTCGTCGCTTTCGTCGCTCGTCTGCATCCTGTCGGCCGGTTTCGCCTGCACCGCCGCTGCGCAATCCGTGCGGTCCGACCCGGCCGACGCGCCGGCCTTCGCATCGTCGGCGTCTATTGCGCCGGTCCCGCTGCAACGTTCGGCGCAAACCACGACTGCCGGCGTCGCAGTGTCCGCATCCGATGGCGCTGCACCGAACCTTGCGCTTCCCGGCATCCGCACCGCCGAGGAACCGGCCTCGCGCGCCCGCAGCACGCTGCGGCGGCCGCTCGTGCCGGGCCGGCCGAGCCGCCCGAAAGCCGCCAGTGCGCCCGCCGACGACCTGTGGCGCAGCGACACGCTGTACGCTTCGCCGTACACGACGTCGCCCTACGCGCAGCCGGGCGATCCGGAATGATGCGATCCGGCCGGTCATGCGCCGGCATGACGACGCATGCACCGATGCAGGATTGGACACCGCCGCGACCGGCGTGTCTGTGAGCGAGCCCACCGAACGTCGATCTTCATACGAAGCGGGGATCGCACCCCGTAACCCGCGCAACCGCGACGCGATGCGCGTCACGAACTTCCGACCGATACGTTCGCGTACGGCCGCCCGGCTGCGTCGGGTGCCGACGGATCTGCCACGCGTACGGCCGGCCGGCCCGGATCGCCGCCCAGCGCCTGCGTGCAGAGATCGATCACCGCGGCCGTTCCCGCCGCGCCGTACAGTGCGTGGTCGACCTGCGGCATCAGGTGCACGCGCACGTGGCGCGAGCACCGAAACGCACGCTCGACCGCGCCGAAGTGGCGCCGGACGTCGTCGATGCCTGGATCGAGCGCGCCGTAGACGAGCATCGTCCACACGTTGCGCTGCGCGAGTTCGCGCATCACGCCGCGCGGCGTATCGGCGCGCGACTTCCAGCCGACGCGCGCGGCCGCCGCCTTCGCCGGCACGCTGATGCGCGCGATACCGTTCGCCGCCACCGCGCGCAGGATCGGACGCAGGTCGCGCCGCTCGACGACGAGCCGCTTCCACCGCCGCCAGTCGCGCACCGACAGCCAGTAGCCGCGCACCGAATTGATCCGCTGCTTCTGCGCCGCTTCGAGCGTGAGCCCGGCCGGCCACACGAAGCGCGCGAGATTGATCGCGATCACGCCGCCGAGCGAAGCCGTTTTCACCGCCGCATGCAACGCCGCGTACGCGCCGGAGCAGATGCCGGCCGCGATCACGTCCGGATGGCCGAACGCGCGCAGCCAGTCCGCGGCCGCCGCGACGTCGTCGATGGCCTGCGGCGAATACACGACGCCCGACTGGTCGTCCGGCGCATCGGGCCCGCTGTCGCCGACGCCGGTCACGTCGATCCGCAACGTCGTCACGCCGGCCCGCGCCAGTGCGCGGGCGATGCGCACGCCGAAGCGCCCTTCGCCGCTGCGCGGATTCGTCGACGTGTTCGCGATCACGAGCGCCGGGCCGACCGGCGCTGCCGGCCGCGTCTCCGCCGGCCGGCACAGCACGCCGACCAGCCGCCCGAGGCCGACCGCGACGACCTGCTCCGTCATGTCGCTCATGTCGAGCGCGACGCCCGACTCGCCGTTCCACGCGCCGACCGCACGCGATGGAACGTCAGCGGCGACGGCAGCATCCGGCGCGCGCTCGACAATCCAGTTGACCAGCGTATCGATCGCCGCGTGCGGCAGGTGCGAGCGCGTGCCGTCGAGCATCGTCGTCGGCCATTCGCGGAACGGCTCGCATGTCAGGTCCACGCCGCGCGCCAGCACCGCGTCGCGCAATGCGGGGCCGTCGCCCTGTTCCGGCTGGATCAGCAGCATCGCGCCGGGCAGCGCCGGCGCATCGCGCACGACGTCGCACAGATCGATTGCCTTCAGCGCATCGACGAAATCGGCCGGGTAGCGATGCCCGAGCACGTTCATGCAAGGTTCGTCGCGGTGCGCGACACGGATCGCGGGCGGCGTCGTATCGAGCCACTGGCGATGCACGAACGACAGCTCGCGCAGGTACGCACGGCCGCGCACGACCGGCGACAGCGCCACCATCGCATCGACGCGCGGCGACGTGTGCCGGCCCGCGCCCGCGGCGGCCAGCATCGCGAACAGCGCGCCCGCGCGGAGGCCGACGAGCGTCAGCGCGGTCACGCCGGCTTCGTCGCGCAGCAGGTCGATCGCGCGATGAATGCTGTCGATGCTGGCGGCATGCCGTCCGGCGTCGAGATCGTCGCCCGCCGAATCGCCGGCGCACGGGTAGTTGAACCGCAACACCGTGATGCCCGCACGGGCGAGTCGCTCCGCGATCGCCCGCATCAGCTTGTGCGTCCACGCGGCCTCGTGGCCCAGCGATTCGCACAGGATCACGCCTTGTCCCGTCTGTCCTTCGTGCAGCCACCCCACGCAACTGCCGAACGTTATCGGTTTCACTCGGTACTCCTCGGATCGGTATTTGTTATTCCATGCGCACACGCGCCGGCGGCTCCACCGGCACGCGCGGCTGCTCAATTCCCGCGGCGGGCCGGCGACGGCAGGACGACCGGCTGCAGCCCTCCGCCGCGCCCCTGCGCGGCCCGCTCGCCGATTTCCATGTGCCGCACTGCCCCACACACGAACCGGTCTCGCGCAAGTTCGCGCCGGCCGGCATGCATCACATTCGCCGCGTTGCACCGGCTTCATCCGCTCGCGGGCCGGTCGTGCTGCCGGTCGCAGGCGACGCCTGCATCCTTTCGGCGACGGACGAAACAGTGCGTCTGATTAGATCATTCGGCCCGATCGGCCTTCGGTGCGCCAGCTTACAAATGCATTCATCACTGCGGCGATACAACACGGCGCGCCCTTTCGCGATTCGTTCCGCTCGTGCGAACGGAATCCGCGTACGGTAGGCTCGCGAACAATGCCTCGTCGCACGGCCCGTATCATGGCCGCCATACGAGATGTGGCCGTGCCGGCATCGCCGGAACGGGTCGCGAATCCTCGCAGCCGGGTCAGCGCCGACCGGCCGCGCATCCGCACGGCAGCACGCAACCCGCCGCCATGCGACACCCAACGGCGCCGACCGAGCGAATGTCAAACCTCAAGAAGAACTTCCTGCTGCTGCTGACGCTGCAGATTTCGATGTATGCGGTGCCGCTGCTGATCGCACCGCTGCTGACGCATGCACTGGGTCCGGAAGGCTATGGCCAGCTCGCGTTCTCGCTCGCGGTCATCGCATATCTCACCAACTGCACGAGCTACAGCTTCGACCTGACCGCGACGCCGCGCATCGCGCTCGCCCGCGACGATCGCGCCGAACGCTCGCGCATCTTCTGGGCGACGCTGTACGCACAGATCGGGATTGCGGCCGTCTGCTTCATCGTGCTGGTGGTGCTGACCCTCGTGATCGGGCGCTTCGGCGAGGACCGCGACCTGCTGCTGATCGGGTTCGGCATGGTGGCCGGCGTCGCATTCACGCCCGGCTGGTATTTCCAGGGCATGGAGAAGCTGCGCGCACTCAGCGTGATCCTGTTCGTCGGCCGCGTGCTGAGCCTTCCCGCGATGTTCGCCGTCGTGCACAGCCCGGCGGACATCGATCGCGCGATGATCGTCAACGCCGCCGTGCCGGTGCTGTCGGCGATCGCGCTGGCCGTCTACCTGTATCTCCATCGCGAAATCGACTTCGTGCGCGTCGGCGTTGCCGACATTGCCGAATCGCTGAAAGGCGGCTGGCAGGTGTTTCTCGCATCGACGTCGATCGCGTTCTACGCATCGACCAACACCGTGCTGCTCGGCTTCGTGTCTGGCAACGTCGCGGCCGGCTACTTCGCCGCCGGCGACAAGCTGATCCGCGCAGCGCTCAGCATGCTCCAGCCGCTGAAAGCCGCCACCTATCCGCGCATCAGCTACCTGATGCGGCATGCGCGCAACGACGCGTTCTCGTTCCTGCGCAAACTGTTCGTCGTGCAGGTCGTGATGGTGCTCGGCATCTCGCTCGTGATTTTCTTCGGTGCGCCGCTGGCGGTGCGCATCCTGTACGGCCCGTCGTACGAACCGACGGTGCACGTGCTGCGCTGGATGGCGTTCATCCCGTTCATGGCCGGCATGACCGACCTGTTCGGCGTGCAGACCATGCTGCCGCTCGGCATGAAGACGGCCTTCACGCGCATCCTGATGTCGTCCGGCATCCTGAACATCGTGCTGCTGCCAGTGCTCGCGAAGTATTTCGCCGAACTGGGCGCCGCCGCCGCCGTGCTGCTCGCGGAGGCCGCAGTTGCCGCCGCGCTCGCGGCCGTGGTCTATCGCGCCGGCATTCCGCTGCTCGGCAGCTCCGTTGCGCGCCGCTAGCGTGCGGCCGCGCGACCGCGCGGTGCGAGCCGCCCGCGCCGGACGACTCTAATCCGCTTCACCGGGGAGCTGCGCATGGCAGACCTGACCATTGCAATCTGCAACTACAATCACGGCGCCTATCTGCGCGCCGCGATCGATTCCGCGCTCGCACAGACCGCGAACGGCATCCGCGTGCTCGTGATCGACGACGGATCGACCGACGATTCCCGAGACATCATCCGCTCGTACGGGGAGCGCATCGCATCGGTCTTCCAGGAGAATCGCGGCCAGGTCGCCGCGTACAACCGCGCGCTCGAGCATGTCGCGACCCGATACGTGATCCTGCTCGACGCGGACGACCTGCTCTATCCCGACGCGGCCGCCCGCGTGCTGGCCGCGTTCTCATCCGGCGACTTCGTGAAGGTGCATTTCCGGCTCGACGTGATCACGCGCGACGGCGCCGCAACCGGCGTCGCCGTCCCGCAGTCGGGCGTCGACACGGATTGCGGACGCCTGCTGCGCGCGGGCTGGCTGTATCCGTCGCCGCCCGCGTCGGGCAACGCGTACCGGAGCGACGCGCTCAGGCGCATCTTCCCGGTGCCCGTCACGGCCGATAACCTGCACGGTGCCGATTTTTATGCGATCTACGGGATCGCGCTGCTCGGCGCCGTTCACATGATCGACGCGTCGCTCGGCGGTTATCGCGTTCACCAACAGGCCGCACACGCAGCCGGTGACGCGAACCGCGACACCGCCGATCTCGCATTCGCCAACGCAGAGGACGCAGCGACAGGCGCATTGAAGGCTGAACGCCGATGGTCGACACTGCGCGCGATTGCCGGCTCGCGGCTTCACGAAGCGCTGCCGGGCGAGCCGTTCGATTTCTCGATCGAAAAGGCCCGCTTCGCGAGCACGTTGTACCGCGCGCCCTTCGCGCGCCGCTGGCGCTGGTTCCTGTCCGATTCGGGCCGTTACTGGCATACGGTGCTGCGCAATCCGTTCTGGCGTCCGTTCAAGAAGCTGGCCGTCGCCGGGCTGTCGCTTGCCTGCCTGCTGCCGTCGTCGACGCTCAGCGACCGGGCGATCCGCTACATCGCCAATCCGCTCGCTCGCGCCCGCAAGCCGTCCGATCCGCGCACCGCACGCGACCCAGAATCCCGCGCCGCCGGATGACGACAAGCTCCTGTCGATTCGATGCGCACGCAACGAGCCGGACTTCGTTCATCGCCACGTTTCCCCGCGCAAACGCCTGGACGCAGGTACTTCTTACCCCGCCACACGGTCGCAATCGGGAACGATGACCGTCTTTTCGTCGCGTCGCGCGACCGTGCCGAATAAAGATCGGACGTATCGGTAGAAACACCGATGCTGTAGTCGAACTACATTCATACCATTAGTCGCTGCTGAGAGTCGCTACATCCGATTCGGCAGCGTCGGACGGCCTGCGCGTCGCCGCCCGCGTTGACCGGTCGAGCCCAACCGGCCGTAACGATTCCCCGCCTGGCCTGGCATGCCGACGCGCAACCACCCTGCATCGCCAGCCGAATGCGTCCGGTGCGAATCCACCGGGCGTGCGCAGCTCCAGACATCATCCGAACAACGAGCAATACGATCATGGAGAGCAACATGCGGGACAAACTCTGGCCGGCCGTCGTGCTGGCAGCGACCCTCTGCACTACCGCCTACGCGGGCGATGCCGATTTCAACGCGCAGGGCGACGCCACCGACACGTTCGCATCGGCCGCCGCGCAACGACGCGCCGACCTGCTCGTGCGCAAGATGACGCTCGACGAAAAACTTCAGTTCATTCATTCGCAATACGAAATGTCGAAGGTGCCGGGCGGCGGCGCCGGCTACATCCAGGGCGTGCCGCGGCTCGGCATTCCCGATCTCAACATGGTCGACTCGGCGACCGGCTCCGGCAGCACGTCGCAGGCCAGCACGACGTTCCCCGCGACGATCGCCGTCGCCGCGAGCTGGGATCGCCGCCTGTCGTACGACTTCGGCAAGCAGGTCGCGATCCAGTTGCGCGCGCAAGGGTTCGGCATGGGCCTCGCCGGCGGCACCAATCTCGCGCGCGAACCGCGCGGCGGCCGCCTGTTCGAGTATCTCGGTGAGGATCCGCTGCTCGCCGGCGACCTGCTCGCCGAACGCACGCTCGCGACGCAGCGGCAGAAAGTCATCGCGACCATCAAGCACTACGCCGGCAACGAACAGGAGCACGGCCGGATGGGCGGCAACACGCAGATCGACGAACGCACGCTGCGCGAGCTGTACCTGCTGCCGTTCGAGATCGCCGCGAAGCGCGGGCGGCCCGGCAGCGTGATGTGCAGCTACAACCGCCTGAACGGCGCGTATGCGTGCGAAAACACTCACCTGCTGAACGACGTGCTGAAGAACGAATGGGGCTTCCAGGGCCAGGTGCAGTCCGACTGGGGCGCCGCGCACAGCACCGCGGCGGCGATCAACGCCGGGCTCGACGAGGAAGAAGACGTCGGGCCGACCGTGTACCTGACGCCGGCGGCCGTCAAGCAGGCGATCGCGAACGGCTCGGTGTCGACCGCGCGCCTCGACGACATGGTGCGCCGCAAGCTCGCCGTGATGATCCGCGTCGGCGTGATGGACGATCCGGCCAAGGGCGGCGGCACGATCGATTTCGCGGCCGCGAACCGGTTCGCGCAGGCGGTCTCCGAACAGTCGATCGTACTGCTGAAGAACGACGGCAACCAGTTGCCGCTTGCCGCATCCGCGCTGTCGCATATCGCCGTGATCGGCGGCCACGCCGATGCGGCCGTGCTGTCGGGCGGCGGCTCGGGCAACACGCGCGCCCCGGTGACGGGTTCGTTCGCGGGCTGCGGCGGCCTGACGTTCGGATCGTCGACGGGTTGCAGCTGGTGGCGCAATCCGTGGCTGAAGGTCGACGTGCCGATCGTCGCGGCGATCCGTGCGCTCGCGCCGGCCGCGCAGGTCACGTACGCGGGCAACAGCGACCAGCAGTCGCCGTTCCGCGCGTACACGCAGCAGGAGATCGACCAGGCCGCCGCGCTCGCGGGCCGCTCGGACGTCGCGATCGTCGTGGTCGCGCAGCCGGCCGGCGAGGATTTCGGCGATCTGCAAAGCCTGAGCCTTGCGAACCCGTCGAACCAGGATGCGCTCGTCGAAGCCGTTGCACGCGCGAATCCGCATACGATCGTCGTCGTCCAGAGCGGCAATCCGGTGCTGATGCCGTGGAAGGACCAGGTGTCCGCGATCGTCGAGGCGTGGTATCCGGGCGAAGCCGGCGGCAAGGCGATCGCGAACGTGCTGTTCGGCGCAGTCAATCCGTCCGGCAAGCTGCCCGTCACGTTCCCGGCGCGCGACCAGGATTCGCCGGCGTGGGGGCAAAACGGCGCGTTCGACAACGATCCCGTGTACGCGGAGAAGCTGAACATGGGCTATCGCTGGTATGACGCGCGCAACATCAAGCCGATGTTCGAATTCGGCTACGGGCTGTCGTATACGCACTTCGCGTATTCGGGGCTGTCGGTGTCGAAGCAATGGGACGGCTCGCTGAACGTCGCGTTCACCGTGCGCAACGACGGGCGCGTCGCCGGTGCGGAAACGCCGCAGGTCTATCTCGGCGTGCCGTACAAGGACGAACCGCCGAAGCGGCTGGTCGGCTGGGAGAAGATCCGGCTGAATCCGGGTGAAGCGCGGCATGTGCGCGTGACCGTGTCGCCGCGGATGCAGAGCGTGTGGGATACGTCGCGCAACGGCTGGCGGTTCGTGTCGGGCGGGACGGTGTATGTCGGCGCGTCGGCGCGCGATATCCGGCTGCAGGGCAACTGAGCGGAGATGTGAAGCAGCCGGAAGCGCCGCGCGTATCGCGTGCGGTGCTTCCGGCCATGCGACGGCGCGACGGCTGCATCGCGTCTCGTCCTGTCTGCTTGTTATTGGACGCCCTTGGGCTTGCCTGCCCGCTGACGATCTTTACCGGACCATCAGCGCCAGCAACGTCGTCAGCACGGCGATGGCAGCTATCCCCGCCGCTACGCCCGCCAGATGAGCCGCGACCGCGAGGCCGGCAGGCAATCGCATCGATGGTGCGTCGCCCGCCCTGCCGGGCCGTCGGCCGCGTGACGCCGGCCGGGCCCGCGATCGCGACGCAACGCCGGCCATCACGCGCCGCTCCCTTCCAGCGTGTCGAGCAACGGTCTGGCCAGATGCAGGACCTGGTACACCGTGCCCGCACCGCCGTCGTCCGGTTCGTGGTCCGCAACGAGTATCCGTGTCAGCCGCCAGCGCAGCGGATCGAGGCTGACCGCGGCCGCGACGACACCCGGCCGCGCCGCCGCTTCGCGGTTGCGCGCGATCTCCCGTGCAAGCGTCGCGTCGAGGTCGGCATCCGCCGGAATATCGAGCGCTTCGAGACGAGCGAAACGTCCCGTCGACGCGCTGCCCTTGCGCGCGTCAAGCGCGACCTGCACGTCGATCGGCGCGCGTCCGAAGCTGTCCGTCACGACCCGATAGCGGCCGTCCGTCACGAACCCGGCGAACGCGCGGTCGTTGCGCCACAGATAAAGCGACGCATAGCCGTTTTCCGTCGCGCCGTAGCGGCCGGCCTCGCGCAGCAGGAATCCCTTGAACACCAGTTCCGGCGTGTCGTCCCAGAGCCTGCCGCGCTCGCGGACGCGGTTGCGGATGATGTCGAGGTCGTAGTCCGCCGGCAGGCGGTGCACGTAGTACGCGGTCAGCATGGTCGACTCCTGGCGAAAGAAACGCGGGAATTCCGGACGGCTTGGGAACAGCGTAGAAGGCCTTGAATCATTTGAAAAGAAGATGGCAGAATATTTCAATGATTCGATTCCACAATGGATAAGCACGCGATGAAAACGCTCGACATCGAAGCCGTGCAGGCGTTCGTGCTGACCGCCGATCTCAAGAGCTTCACGCGGGCCGCCGAGGCAATGGACACGACGCAGTCCGCGGTCAGCCTGAAGATCAAGCGCCTCGAAGACAGTCTCGGCCGCCGCCTGCTGGAGCGCACGCCGCGGCAGGTTCGCCTGTCGGCGGACGGCACCGCATTCCTGGAGCCGGCGCGCGAACTGGTGGCTGCGCACCAGGGTGCGGTCGGCGCGTTCGGCACCAGCCAGCGGCGGCTGGTGATCGGCGTCAGCCACCATGTCGTCGGCGCCGATCTCCCGATGCTGCTGCGGCGCATGAGCGAGGCCGAGCCGGGGCTCGTGCTGGAGATTCGCGTCGCCGCGTCGCGCGACGTGCTCGATGCGTTCGACCGCGGCCAGCTCGACGCGGCCGTCGCGCTGCAGCACGACAGCCGGCGGCTCGACGGCGAGACCATCCTGTCGGAGTCGTTCGGCTGGATGGCCGCGGCCGATTTCGAGTACCATCCGCCGCAACCGCTGCGGCTCGCGACGCAGGCCGAGCCCTGCAGCGTGCGCCGCATGGCGGTCGGTGCGCTGGACGAAGCCGGTATCGCGTGGACGGAAGTGTTTGTCGGCGGCGGCGTCGCGACGATCGGCGCGGCGGTGTCCGCGGGGCTGGCCGTCGCGGCGCTCGGGCATCGCGTGGCGCCCGCCGGTACGGTCGATGTGAGCGCGCGATACGGCCTGCCGCCATTGCCGACGCGCGATGTCGTGCTTTACTCGAACCTGACCGATGCGCGCGCCCGGCAGGCGCTGCGCACGCTGGGCGCGGCGCTGCGGTCGTCGGTCGGCGTGCGTTGACGTCGAACGCGGTATCGACGGATCGGCATGCGCGCCGGCTACCGAACGGCAACGCGTTCGCCGGACGTTTCGCCGCCCTCCCGGTCGCACGCGGTATGCTTCGACACGCGCCGCGCATCCGCCGCGGCCGATCCAGACAACACCCGGAATACGGGCGCGCGATTGCATCGATCGTGTTTGCCCATGACGAGCAACGTGACTTACACCCTATCCGCTTCCCGCACGACCGAACTCGAGATCCGCAAGAGCCGCTTCATCGCATACGCGATTCCCGTCGACGACCGCGACGCCGCGATGCAGGTGCTGCAGCGCCTGCGCGACGAGCATCCGGCGGCCACCCACGTGTGCTGGGCGCTGCTGGCGGGCGGCCAGTCGGGCATGTCGGATGACGGCGAGCCGTCGGGCACGGCGGGCCGGCCGATTCTCGAAGTGCTGCGCCATCACGATCTCGACGGCGTGCTGGGCGCGGTCGTGCGCTACTACGGCGGCGTGAAGCTCGGCGCGGGCGGGCTGGTGCGCGCGTACACGGATGCGATCGCGTCGGCGCTGCTCGACGCCGAGCGCGTCGAACGCATCCGCCACACGCGGCTCGCGATCGAGATGGGTTACCCGGACGAGGCGCGCGTGCGCCGCTGGGTGGAACAGGCAGGTTATGAACTGGTGGATAGCGCGTACGGGATGACGGTGAAGCTCGTGATCAAGCTGCCGGAGACCGCCGAGGCCGATGCGAGAACCCAGTTGTTCGATCTGACGCAGGGGCGGTCGGGGTTTCCGGAGCTGTGACGAACTGACGCGGCCCTTCGCGCCTCGCCATCACGGCCTCATGCAAATTCATCCGAAAATTCAGATACGTCCGATAGAAAAACCGCGCGCCAAATCTTAATCTCACCGGGTTCCCGGCGACACGCTCCGCAAACGCCTTGCCGGCAGGCCTGAGCACGCTGCATGACCTGCGCCTCGGGCCAAGGCAGCGCGCCGTGGCCGGGCATGCTGCCATACGGCTCATCACGCGTCGCCAATGATCAAATCAGCCACGGGATAACGGACGCATGCAGCACATCCAAAAACTGCAAGCCCAGCTTGCAGAACTCGATCAGCGCATCAAGGCGGCGCGGTGCCGCGAACGTAATGCGGTGCTGGAGCAGGTGCGCGAACTCGTCACGAGCTACGCGCTGACCGCACGTGAAATCTTCGGTCACGGTTACAGCGACCGCGCGAAGCTGTTCACCGTCGGCGTGAAGTATCGCGACCCCGTGACGGGCGCAACGTGGAGCGGGCGCGGGCGTACACCCGCATGGATTGCCGGGCGCGACCGGGCCGCCTTCCTGATCCGGGAGTAACGCGCGCCGCCTTGCGCGGCGCGCCCCTCTCCGCCGCTCGAACCCGCGCAGCCGCTCAGTAAATATCCGGCACGATCATGGTGTCCGGCACCGGCCGGCGAATGTAATCCTCGTGATGCTCGCGCTGCGGGAGGTCGATTGCCGGACGCGGCACGTCGTGATACGGCACCTGGCCCAGCAGGTGGTGGATGCAGTTCAGCCGCGCGCGCTTCTTGTCGACCGCCTGCACGACCCACCACGGCGCCTCGGGAATATGCGTGCGCTGCAGCATCTCTTCCTTCGCGGCCGTATAGGCCTCCCAGCGGCGGCGGCTCTCGAGGTCCATCGGGCTCAGCTTCCACTGCTTCAGCGGATCCTGGATCCGGGCCTGGAAGCGCACCTCCTGCTCGTGATCCGTGATCGAGAACCAGTACTTGACGATCTGGATCCCGCTGCGCACGAGCATCTTCTCGAACTCGGGCACCGAACGGAAAAACTCCTCGTACTCGTCGTCGGTACAGAAATTCATCACGCGCTCGACGCCCGCACGGTTGTACCAGCTGCGGTCGAACAGCACGATCTCGCCGCCGGCCGGCAGATGCGCGACGTAGCGCTGGAAGTACCATTGCGTGCGCTCGCGGTTGTTCGGCGCGGGCAATGCAGCGACCCGGCAGACACGCGGGTTCAGGCGCTGCGTGATGCGCTTGATCACGCCGCCCTTGCCCGCCGCGTCGCGCCCTTCGAAAATGACGACGAGCCGGTGCCCGGTGGTCATGACCCAGTCCTGCAGCTTCACGAGTTCGCCCTGCAGCCGGAACAGCTCGCGGAAATACTCCTTGCGCGCTTCGCGACGCTCCGGCGAGAACAGCAGGTCCTCGCTGTTGTCGAAGCGGCGATCGTCGAGTTCCATCTCGAGTTCTTCGTCGTACGCGTCGACCAGATCTTCCTCGAAACGGCGCTGGCGCGTTTCCATCGACGCCGTATCGGCGACGTCGTCGGTCTCGGTGCGGGTATCGTTTTCGCCCATGGGGCCTCCTTCCATCATTGACACAGGCAAACTTTGCCATTATCCCAGTGTCGCGCGTCAAATTGATGAAAACCGTCTGCTCAGGGCCCGTTCACGCCGCCGACGGGCTCGCCCCGGCCCGTCAGAAGCGGAATGCGAGCAGCACGCTGGCCAGCACCGGGTTCGCCGAAATGTCGAACGTATTCGATGCGAGCGTCCGGTTCGGCTGGCTGATGTCGAGCGTAATCTTCGTACGCAACGGGATGTAGGTCACCATCCCGGTGATCCAGAGCTGGCGCGTGATCTGGTAGCTCGCGCCGACGGTGAACACCGGCTCCCACACGCTCTTCACCTTCGCCGATACGTTCGTCCTCCCTGACAGCAGCAGGTCACCGCCGGCATCCCAGATCCGCTGGAACAGCGCCGGATCGAGCAGCAGCGACTGCAGGCTGCCGATGTCCGCGCCCGCCGCGAGCAGCCCGCCGAGCGACGCGAGCTTGCGCTGGAACACGGGGTTCAGGTTCGTGTTCGTGAAGCGCGTATAGCTGACGCCGATGCCCGCGAACGGACGAAAGCGATCGTCGCGCTCGCCGAGGTAGTACTTGAACACGACGGACCCGAGCCAGGCGCGCGTGGTCGCAAGAGGATTGCTTTGCGTGTTCGCGAGATCGATCAGCGGCAGGCGCCCCTTGACGCCGGAAAAAATCCGGTCGAGCGGCAACCCGATGCTGCCGTGCCCGCGCAGCGTCAGCACCGGCGGAATGCCGCCGCCGAGTTCGGCCGCCCAGTTCTCCGAGAAAAAGTGAGTGAACGTGAACGCCAGCGTGTTCGTATTGCTGAGCGACAGGCTGGAGCCTTGGTTCTGGAAGCTGTTCAGCCCGAGCGCATCGGTGTGCGTCGTCACAGGCGTCGATCGGCCGGTCGTTCCTATGAAGTGCCAGCCGAGGCTGACCATGTTGTGGTCATCGCCCATCAGTTGCTCCAGCAACGGCGGCGCCTGGGCGGCCGGCAGATCGGGCAGGCGCGACGGGTCGACCGGATGCAGTTCGTACGGCATCCGGTCGGCGTGAACCACGCCGCGCGCCGGTGCGTCGTCCGCTGCATTGTGCGCGGCGGCCGGATCGCAGCCGGCAAGCGCATCGCCGTCGTCGAAACCGATGCCGTCCGTGCCGTCGTCGTGCGCTGCCGCGCATGCGCGCGTCGCCTGTTCGGCACGTTGCCCGAGCGTGATCTTGCGCGCGGTCAGCGGGATCGCAGGCTGCGGCGCGTCGACCGCACCATCGCGCCCGCCGCGCGCCGGCCCGGCATCGGTCGCCCACGCGCTCGCATCGAACCCGTCCGCATCGCCGCCCGGCCAGAAGCCGATCCCGTCGGCGCCGGCCTGCCAGCGCAGCTCAGCGTCGCCGTCCGGCTGCGGCGCGCCGTGCGCGGCGGCCGCGCACGCGAACAGCGTCGCGCCGAGCCAGCGCGACAGCGGACGCGCGGAACCGGGCCGCACGCGGCGGCGGCATGGGTCGCGAAGCGTCATCGGCTCAGGCCGGCACGCCGAACAGGCGCTGGCGGATCCGGTACAGCGGCTCGAACAGCCATTCGAGCAGGCTGCGCCGTTCGAGCACGATGTCGGCCTTCAGCATCATCCCGGCCCGCAGCGACAGCGGCCGCCCGTCGAACGACGGCGCACGGTCGGCCAGCTCGACCCAGGTCTTGAAGTAGGTCTGCGGCGTGGCCGCATCGCCCGGCAGGTTCAGTTCCTTCGCCGAGAACGCGACGGGCGAGATCGACAGCACCTTGCCGCGATACGTACCGAACTTCTCGACCGGATAGCTTGCGTACGCAACCTTCACCTCCTGCCCCTTCTTCACGAAGCCGGCCTTCGACGACGGAATGTAGACCTCGGCGATCAGCCCGTCGGCTTTCGCGGGCAGGATCTCGACGACCCGCGTGCCCGGCGGGTCGATCACGCCGCCCTGCACGACGTCGAGCCGCACGATCTGCCCGTCGGCCGGCGCGTACAGCACCTGGTTCACGTTCTCGTCGATGTTGTATTCCTTCGCGTTCAGCTCCTCCTGCTTGATCTTCAGTTCCGCGTTCGCGCCGTCGTACTTGCTCTGCATCGTGTCGAGGTCGCCGCGCAGCTTCATCGCGTTCTTCGCGAGCTCGGCGCGGCGCAGCAGCAAGTCCTGGTACGCCTGCCCGGCCTGCAGGTACTGCGTGTTGACCTGGTTGTACTGTTCGAGCGTCACGACCTGTTCGTCGAGCAACTGCTTCACGCGCGCGCGCCGTTCGCCGTACTCGTCGACGATGCGCTTCTGGTCCTGGATCTGCCGGTCGATCAGCCCGCGGCTCTCGCCCTGCGCGGCGATCTGCTGATTGATCTGCTGTACCGACGACCGGTATTCGAGCCGCGCCGCGTCGATCTGCTGCGTCACCTCGACGCGCTGCCGGTCGAGCGCCGCGCGCATCCCCTGCACGTTGTTCGCCTGGCTGACGAAGCTCGTGTCGCGCGTCACCGCCAGCAGCCGCTGGCCGGCCTTCACGTGCTGGTCCTTGCCGACGTAGATGTCGCGCACGGCCCAGCCCGGCGGCGCACTGACGCCGATCAGCCCCGAACGCGGCGTCAGCATCCCCGACACGCTCTCGGTATTCGCGTAGCTCAGTTCGACGAGCGCGGTCACGAACATTGCGAACATCGCCAGCGACAGGTAGCAGAAGAACCGCATCGACACCGGCACGTCGACAACACCGTGGATCACAGTGCCGAAGGTCGTGCCGCGCGCGAGCTTGCGCGACGGCTTCTGTTCTCGGAGGGCGGAGTTCCAGGTCGGCATGGGGCGGGCTCGTCAGGAGCGACGCCGCGCGGCCGCATCGAGCAGCGGCGTCGGCATCAGGTAAGGCGTGAAGTGTTCCCAGAAATGCCATTGCTCGGGCTGGCGCACGAGCGCCTGCTCCAGACGGTCGACGATGCGCTGGTGAGTCGCGCGCACGGGCGAAGCGTCGTCGTCCGCGCCGAGCATCGGCGCGAGCGGGCTCGCTGCGAGTTCGGTGAAATGCACCGCGCAGCGATCGCGGAACGGCACGCCCGTCGCATATGCGACGAGCAGCGGAATCCCCTGCTCGACCGCGAGCTTCACCCCGCCGCCGGCCATCCGCACCCAACGCCCGCCGAGCCGGCAGCGGTTGGTCTTGCCGAACTTGCCGTGCAAGTCGGAGAACAGCAGAAACACGGGTGCCTCGCGCCGCAGGCTCGTGATCAGCCGCCGCAGGTGCACGCGTTCCTCGATGTCGATGAACTCCACCTCACCTGCGCCGTACTCGGCGACGAGCCTCAACGCATCGTCGAAGAACGCGCCCGGCGCGTCCCGGTGCAGGATCACCATCAGCTTGCGGTCGTCGGGGATCATGAAGCGCAGCTTCGTGACGAACAGCATCAGGTTGCCGAAGTGCAGCCCCGCGAGCATCAGCGGGCCGCCGCGCGCGAGCGCCGCCTGCAGTTGCTCGTCGCCTTCGCACGCCATCCCGTCGATCATCGCCTTCATCGATTCGAGACTGTGCGTGCGCAGCTTGAGCCCCGCGAACTCGGCTTCGAACAGCTCGCGCACGATTGCCGCCGACACGTCCCGCACGCGCCGCGGATCATCGTTCAGGTGCGCGCTCAGCATGTGCGCGACCGCGCGTTCGATCGATTCGCGAATGCACGGAAAGCAGCGCAGGCACGCACTCGAACACCAGCGCATCAGCCGCAACCCGCGCGCGGGCGACGTGCGCAGCGCGACCGCACGCACCGCGCGGCGCACCAGGAACGCATACGAGAACGGATTGAGCAGGAAGAGTCGCCCGAGCATCACCGTGCCTCCTCGATCGCGCGCCACTCGTGGGTCGCATCGGTCAATACGCCGTCGTGCATCCGGTAGATCCGGTCGACCATCGACAGGATCGACGCGTCGTGCGTGACGAGCACGATCGTGCACGGCAGCGTCAGCACGTTGCGGCAGATCTCGTGCGTCGTCGCCTGGTCGAGGTTCGACGAGAATTCGTCGAGGATCAGCAGGCGCGGCTCGCAATACAGCGCCCGCGCGATCAGCAGCCGCTGCATCTGTCCGGCCGACAGGAATTTCTGCGTATCGCCGAGCGGCGTGTCGTAGCGATGGTCGAGCCGCTCGATTTCGTCGTGGATGCACGCGAGCTTCGCCGCATCGAACATCGCGCCGATGCGCGGCGCGGGCGCGAAATTCGTGATGTTGTCGCGGATCGTCCCGCGAAACAGCTGGTCGGACTGCGTGACGGCCGCGAGATGCTTGCGGTACTGCCGCAGGTTCACTTCCGCGAGATCGACGCCGCCGACGAACAGCGTGCCGGGTTCGGGCCGGACCAGCCCGCAGATCAGGTTCAGCAGCGTCGTCTTGCCGCTGCCGGTGCGGCCGACGATCGCGATCTTGCCGCCGGCCGGCACGTCGAGCGCGATGTCGCGCAGGATCGGGCGGTTGCCGCCCTTCGGCGTGTACGACAGCGCGCGGATCGACAACGCGCCGTCGAAACCGTCGACCGGCCGCACGACCGCATCCGGCGCGGGCTCCTCGGTCTCGGTCTGCAGCACGTCCGCGACGCGGTCCATGTGAACCTGCAGCACCTTGCGGCGCACGTAGAGCTGGACCGAATCGATGAACTTGTCCGCGAACAGGTTCTTGTACTGGATGAACGCGTAGATCACGCCGATCGTGCTCTGCCCGTGCATCACGAGCCACGCGCCGTACGTGACGATCACGAGCTGCTCGACGTGCACGATCCCCTTCGACACCGCATCGAACAGCAGCTGCAGCCGCTCCTGCTGGCGCATCGCCTGCAGCTTCTGCGTGAATGCGTTGATCCACAGGCTGCTGCGCGCGGTCTCGGCCGACAGCAGCTTGATCGAATGCGCGGACCGGATGTTCTCGATCAGCAGCGCATCGGCCTCGGCGCCGCGCGTGAGGATCTGCGACATCGCATCCTGCAACTGCGGCTGGATCGCGAGCCGGCTGAGCGCGAACAGCACCATCCCGGCGAGGCTGATGCCGGCCAGCACGGGGCTGTAGTACAGCATCAGCACGAGCGTCAGTGTGCAGGTGACGATATTGAGCAGCCCGCCGACCAGGCCGTCGACGAGAAACCGCCCGACCTCCGACACCGACGACACCCGCGAGATCGAATCGCCGGTGTTGTGGAACAGGAAATAGCCGATCGGCAGCTGCGCGAGATGCCCGACCATGTTCGCCGACAACTGCTGCGACACGATGTTGCGCAGGTAGCTCTTGATGTTGCCGACGAGGTTCGCGTACAGCGTGTCGAACAGGAACACGATCGCGAACAGGATCGTCAGCAGGTACAGGATGTCGACGTCGGTCTTCTTCAGCGCCTCGTCGATCGTCAGTTGCACGTACGACGGGCCGAGCAGCAGCAGGAGCTGCGCGGCGACGCCGCCCGCGATGCCGATCGCGAGGCTCTTGCGAATACCGGTCAGCCCTTCGAGGTAGTCGCGCAGCCGGATCCGATCGGCCGGCCCCGCATGCGTGAAGCCGATGTCCGGATTCAGTTCGAGCGCATAGCCGGTGATGTGCGTGAGCGCCTGCGCGAGCGGCAGCTTCGTCTCGCCGAGCGCGGGATCGACGATGTGCACGCTGCCGTAGCCGACCTTCGTCAGCACGACATAGTGGTTCATCCCCCAGTGCAGGATGCACGGCGTCTTCAGCGCGTCGAGCTCGCCGGCGTCGAACTGCAGCCCGCGCGCGCGCAGGCCGAGATCGTTCGCGATCTCCATCAGGTCGAAGAACGACAGCCCGGAATCGATCCGGACCGGATAGCGGTTGCGCAGCGTGCGCAACGTCGTTTCACGCCCGTGCCACGACGCGATCATCGCGAGGCAGGCCAGGCCGCACTCCGTCACCTCGTCCTGCAGGACCGGACGGACTTTACGCGTATTGAAGAGCATGGTCGGGGGCACCCGGGGCGCGACGACGCGACGCCGAAGCCTGCCGATGCAGGCCCGTGGCGGGTCGTGCGCGATACGCATGGGCGCAGCCGGCGCGCGGCCGGTTGCGACGAAAGATCGGTGTTGCCGGCCGCTCAGCGCGACGAGCCGAGCGACATCCGGAACTGTTCGACGGCGCGGGTCTGGTACTGGGTCATCAGGCCCTGCAGCGTGGACCCGATCGACTGGTTGACGAGATCGACCGTATAGGCGGCCGAACTGGAGTAAAGCGACGCGCCGCCGCGAATCTGGCGGGCCTGTTCTTCCGTGATGTCTCGCATTTTTATGGCCTTTATATTGTCGGAATGCCTGCAATCTGTCAGCCAATTGAAAATCAATAGCCGTTGACTTTATTACGCGGATAATCCGGCACTCCTGCCTCCCGATAATCGCCCGAACCGAATCAATTCATTTCGGATTCGCTTTATTTCCACTGCGGCGATCGATTCTTTTCCTTCTGTTTCGCGGCATTTCGCGCGGGGGGCGCCTCCCCGCGCACGGCGGTTACTTGCCGGTGTTATTGAACGTCTTCGGGTTCTGCAGGTAATTGCCGAGGCTCGGCAGGAACTGGCCGAGCGCGGTCACCATCGGCGCGGCGTCAACGGCGAGGCTACCCAGCGAGCTGATCGCGCCGCCGCCATGCACATTCCTGACCTGTTCCGTCGTCATGACCTTCATCATTCTCTCCTCGTAAAAAATAAAGATGATGCAAATAACCTTCATTGAAAGACAAACGGCTTTTAATCCCTAGCGACTTGTTAATCTAATAATCACTGCGATTACGAGCCGAAATCAGGCTATCATGCGGGCGCATCGGAATTCAATGGAGGACACACTCTTACAGGCGCGTTTTCCGATGCGTCGCGGGTAGCAGTCATTCACGCTGTTTGAATTTCAATTTCAAGACGTTTAAATCCCGCCGCAATGCATTGCGGCATGGGCAGGAGACGGAGACGGCCATGTTTGAAACGAGGTACGCGAATCGCGGATCGGCGATGCCGGATACGGGTAATTCCCTATCAAGATTTTCGACTAGGTGGAATCCCCTACTTGCAACCGTAACACTGTTCACTGTAACGATGGCCGGCATGTCTGCGAACGCGCATGCGTTCTGCCTCGACACCGCTTACCAGTACGCGGCCGTGCACGACCCGCGCTACCTGCAGGCGCGCAGCGAATACGATGCGGCCCGCCAGAAATTCCCCGAGGCGCGCGCGCAGATGCTGCCGCAGGCCACCGCGCAGCTCGAATGGGGGCGCTACGGCACGCACGCGAACCTGTTCGGCATCGACGTCAGCGGCTCGAACAATGCCGCGTATGGTGCCGCGCAGGTCACGCAGGCACTGTTCAACGTGCCCTACCTGTACGACATGCGGCGCGCGACCGAGTACGAGGAATCGGCGAAGCAGAAGCTCGAAGTCGCGAAGCAGGACCTGATCCTGCGCGTCGCGAATGCGTGCTTCGACCTGTTGAGCGCGCGCGAGAAGCTGCAGTCGGCCGACGACGAAGTGAGTGCGCTCACGCGGCTCGAGAGCGATACGCGGCGCATGGCGCAGCTCGGGATGAAGACGATCGGCGACACGGCCGAGATCGACGCGCGCCGCAGCCTCGCGCAATCCGACGAGGCGCTTGCGCAGACCGACGTCGATGCGCGCCGCGCGCGCTACGAGACGCTGCTCGGTTCGACGATCGATTTCTCGCGCTGGCCGCGGCTCGCGATGCGCGGGTCGTCGCCGCGCATTCCGTCCGGAGACTACGCGCCGCAGGACAACCCTGCGTACCGTCAGGCCTATCGCGACGTCCAGGTCGCGCGGCTCGCCGCGAAACGTGTCAGCGCCGAGCACCTGCCGACCGTCGACCTGTTCGCGTCGTACTCGCGCGGGCTCAACCCGAACCTGCGCGGGCTCACCGATCGCTCGGACTTCCATCAAAGCGCGTTCGGCGTGCAGGTGACGATCCCGATCTTCTCCGGCGGCAGCGTGTACTACCGGCAGGTGGAGGCCGAGCACGTGACCGAGCAATACCGCAACCGGCTGCGCGAAGTCGAGGAGCAACTGGGCACCGATCATCGCGAGGCGCTGTCCGCGCTCGAATCGGTCGGCAAGCGCATCCGCGCGCTGCAGCAGTCGCTGCAGGCCGCCCGGCTCGCGTACGATTCGTCGATGAAGGCGCACCAGGTCGGCTACAGCACGACGTACGAAACGCTGAACCTGCGGCGCGACATCTCGGGCATCCGGCAGAAGCTGTTCGACAGCTATCTCGATGCACTGAAGCTGCAGTTGAAGCTGAAAAGCGTGCTCGGCACGCTCGACGAGCAGTCGCTGGTGGCAGTGGACAGTTTTCTCGAAAGCAATGCGGCGAGCGACCGGAGCTGAGTGCGATTCGCGGCCAGGCCCGAACACCCGGCCGCACAACGGCATGCGCGCCCGCCGTCGCGAACGCGCATGCATCGCTTCACGTCAGTGGATGATCCGCGTCACGCCACGCCCGCGCGGATCGGCCATCGCTTCCGGCGTCTTGCCGTCGATCTTGATGACCTGGATGTCGCCGCTGAAGTCCTGCCCCTTCAGCGTGTAGCCACGTGCCTCGATCTGCTTCGCGAGTTCGCCTTCGATCGGGTGGTACGGCTCCCAGAAGATCGTGTTCGGCGGCAGCAGCTGGTGATGGAAACGCATCGCGCCGACGGCTTCCTTCAACGGCATCTTGAAGTCATAGATGTTGTTGATCACCTGGAAGATCGACGTGAAGATGCGCGAGCCGCCCGGCGTGCCGATCACGAGCGACACCTTGCCGTCCTTGGTCATGATCGTCGGCGACATCGACGACAGCGGGCGCTTTTTCGGTTCGATCGCGTTCGCGTCGCTGCCGACCACGCCGAACATGTTCGCGACGCCCGGCTTCGCGGAGAAGTCGTCCATCTCGTCGTTCAGCACGATGCCCGTGCCGTCGGCGATCACGCCCGAGCCGAAATAGCCGTTGATCGTGTACGTGTTCGACACCGCGTTGCCCCACTTGTCGACGACCGAGAAGTGCGTCGTTTCGGCCTTCTCCGGCATCGTCGTGCCGAGGCCCGGCTGCACGCTCTTCGTGTCCGACGGCTCCTTCGGGTTGACCTCGCCCGCGCGCCGCGCGATGTATGCGTCGGCAGTCAGTTGCGCGATCGGCACCTTGTAGAAGTCCGGGTCGCCGAGATACTGCGCGCGATCGGCGAACACGCGCTTCTCGATTTCCGCGACGAGGTGGATGTACTGCGGCGAGTTGAGCTTCACGCCCTCGAAGTCCTGCTTCAGGTCGGCCTTCATCTTCAGCAACTGCACGAGGCCGATGCCGCCCGAGCTCGGGGGCGGCGCGGTGATCACGTCATAGCCGTTCCACTTCGCCTGCACCGGCTGGCGCCACACCGCGCGGTATTGCGCGAGATCCTCGGTCGTGATCAGCCCGTTGCCGTCGCCGGTCTTCATCGAAGCCGCGATCAGCTCGGCCGTCTTGCCCTTGTAGAAACCTTCCGCGCCGTCGTTCGAGATTCGCGTGAGCACGTCGGCGAGATCGGGTTGCTTGAAGTTCACGCCGGCCTTCAGCCCGGAGAAGTACTTGTCGAAGTTGGTCTTGCCGCCGAACTCCTTCGACGCGTCGACGCCGCGCTGCGCGAGCTGCTCGTCGACGACGAAGCCGTCGCGCGCATAGTGGATCGCCGGTGCGAGCACCTGCTTCCACTTCAGCTTGCCGAAGCGCTTCTGCGCTTCCCACATGCCCGCGACCGTACCCGGCACGCCGACCGCGCGCGGGCCGTACAGGCTCATGCCCTTGACGACGTTGCCGTCCTTGTCGAGATACATGTCCTTCGTCGCGGCGAGCGGCGCGCGCTCGCGGTAGTCGATGAAGTACGGCTTGCCGTCCTTGTAGATCGTCATGAAGCCGCCGCCGCCGATGTTGCCGGCTTCGGGGTACGTGACGGCGAGCGTGAATGCGATGGCGACGGCCGCGTCGATCGCGTTGCCGCCTTCCTTGAAGATCCGCTCCGCGGCATCCGCGCTGTACTTGTCGGCCACGGCGACCGCCGAGCTCGTCAGGACCGCCGGCTGCGGCCCTTTCGCATAGACGGGCGCGTTCGGCAGGAAACCGATGCCGGCCACCGTCGCAAGCACGACAGCGGATGATTTGAAGCGATTCAGCGTAGTCATTGCATGTCCCCCATGTGGATCTCGTTCAGGCAGGAAAGGCACCTGATCCGCTTATAGCCGCTGGCGCGCCGACGGCCATATGCCGGTTTCGTAGTATAGGGGGACAAAAAGGGTCGAACACGCGGCGCGCCACGAAAGCGCTTCGATTGTGTGCGCCCGGTCACGCTGGCGCGTCGACGCAGGCGTGCGGATCGGTCGGGATTGCATGCATCACGCGTCATCACGCAATGCACAAAACGGAAAGTTGCGAACCGCGATGCATGCAACACATGCACACAAAAAAATCTGCGGACGAACCTCCCGTTGCCCACACCGATCTGCGAAGATAGCGCCCCGCTTTCGCGCCGCATCATGTTCTTTCGTTCACGCGCCGCTTCACGTTTCTTCGTCTCATTCCGTATGGCATCACACAACGCGCATCATGCGTCCGGCTTCGCGGCCGGCGTCGCCGCCGCCGTCCTCGTCGCACAAACCGGTGCAACGGGCCCGTGGCACACCGGCATGCTCGCCGCGTTCGCGGCGGGCGTCGCGGGCGGCACCGCGCCCGACTGGCTCGAAGTCGCATGGTGGAGCCGCAAGCGCCGCCTGTGGATCACACACCGCACCGTCACGCACTGGGGCATCGGCTGGATCGCGCTGCTCGCGCTCGGCTGGCACGGGCTCATCCATCATCCGCATCCGCTGTGGGCCGCGCCGCTGTTCGGCTTCGCGTGCGGCGGCGTGATGCACCTGCTCGCCGACTGGCCGAACCCGCTCGGCGTGCCGTGGATCTGGCGGCGCCATTCGCTCAACCTGTGGAACAGCGGGCATTGCGACCTGATCGTGGTGGCCGCCGCATGGGGCGGCACGCTGTGGCTCGCGCAGTCGCTGTGGACGCGCGCGCCGCTGCTCGAACACTGGCTCGGCTGGCTGCATCGCGTGTAGTCGCAAGCAGTCGCGTGTCATCGCGATCCGGCGCGCCATCGGCATGCCGGCGCGCACGCAACTTTCCGTCCATTGCAAATGCGGTGCGGAACCCCATCCGAATCCGAACCGTCGACATGCGTGCCCGAGCGGCATGCGATGCCCGGCACGCACGCACGACGTCTGGCACACTGACGATTCGATTCGCGCGCAATTCGTCCGCGCGCTCGCACCCCATTTCAACGCTTCGATGGACGTCACCGCTACCCGCCCTGCCGCCAGTGCGCTCGACGTGTTCCACCCGGCCGTCGCCGCGTGGTTCCGGCGCACGTTCGCCGCGCCGACCGGCGCGCAGGTGCTCGCGTGGCCGCACATCAAGGCCGGCCGGTCGACGCTCGTCGCGGCGCCGACCGGCTCCGGCAAGACACTCACCGCGTTCCTGTGCGCGCTCGACGACCTGGTACGCGATGCGCTGTCGCACGACGGCACGCTTCCCGATGCGACGCTCGTCGTCTACGTGTCGCCGCTGAAGGCATTGTCGAACGACATCCACGTGAACCTCGACGCGCCGCTCGCCGGCATCGCCGAATCGCTCGCGCAACTCGGCCTGCCGGTGCCGGCGATCCGCACCGCCGTGCGCACCGGCGACACGACGCAAGCCGAGCGCGCCGCGCTGCGCAAGCGTGCGCCGCACATCCTCGTCACGACGCCCGAGTCGCTGTACGTGCTGCTGTCGTCCACATCGGGGCGACAGATGCTGTCGAACGTGCGCTCGGTCATCGTCGACGAAATCCACGCGCTCGCATCGTCCAAGCGCGGCAGCCATCTCGCGCTGTCGCTCGAACGTCTCGACGCGCTGGCCGGCCATGCGCTGCCGCGCATCGGGCTGTCGGCGACGCAAAAACCGATCGACGCGGTCGCGCGGTTCCTGGTCGGCGGGCCGGCCGATGCGCCGCGCGACTGCACGATCGTCGACACGGGCCACGCGCGCGAGCGCGACCTCGCGCTCGAACTGCCGAACGTGCCGCTCGAACCCGTGATGGCGACCGACGTGTGGGAACAGATATACGACCGGATAGCGGGGCTCGCCGCCGCGCATCGCACGACGCTGGTGTTCGTCAACACGCGGCGCACCGCCGAGCGCATGGCGCGCCATCTCGCGGACCGGCTCGGCAAGGAAGCGATCGCCGCGCATCACGGCAGTCTCGCGAAGGAGCACCGCTTCGATGCCGAGCAGCGCCTGAAGCGCGGCGAACTGAAGCTGCTCGTGGCCACTGCATCGCTCGAACTCGGTATCGACATCGGCGACGTCGACCTCGTCTGCCAGGTCGGCTCGCCGCGCGGCATCGCGCCGTTCCTGCAGCGCGTCGGCCGCTCCGGGCACCACGTCGGCGGCGTGCCGAAGGGCCGGCTGTTCCCGCTGTCGCGCGACGAACTCGTCGAATGCGCGGCGCTGCTCGATTGCGTGCAGCGCGGCGAACTCGACACATTGCGGATTCCCGAAGCGCCGCTCGACGTGCTCGCGCAGCAGATCGTCGCCGAAGTCGCGTGCACGGAATGGCAGGAGGACGCGCTGTATGCGAGCTTCACGCGCGCGGCGCCGTACGCGCGGCTGACGCGCGAGCGCTTCGACGAAGTGATGAAGATGCTCGCCGAAGGCTTCACGAGCCGCCGCGGCGTGCGCGGCGCGTACCTGCATCGCGACGTGGTCGGCGGCACGGTGCGCGGGCGCCGCAACGCGATGATGACCGCGACCACGTCGGGCGGCACGATCCCCGACATGGCCGACTACGCGGTGCTGCTCGAACCGCAGGGCATCCAGGTCGGCACCGTCAACGAGGATTTCGCGATCGAGAGCCTGGCCGGCGACGTGTTCCAGCTGGGCAACCAGTCGTACCGGATCATTCGCGTGGAAACGGGCCGCGTACGCGTCGAGGACGCGCAGGGCCAGTCGCCGAACATCCCGTTCTGGCTCGGCGAGGCGCCGGGGCGCAGCGACGAGCTGTCGACGGCGGTCGGCCGGCTGCGCGCGCGGCTCGACGGGTTGTTCGCCGACGGCGACCGGCAGGCGGACATCGGAGGACGCAAGCGCGCGGGCGGCGAGGCCGTGAGCAAGACGGGCGCGCGAAGCAAGGCGAAAGCCAAGGCGGAAGTCGAAACAGGCTCCGCTGTCGATCTGCGAAACGACGCCGATGGCACCGCTATCGCCCCCGCCGAAAGCCGCCTTGCGCCCGCGCTACGCTGGCTCGTCGACGATCTCCGCCTGTCGCCCGACGCCGCGCACCAGATCGCCGACTACCTCGCCCGCACGCGCGCCGCGCTCGGCGCGCTGCCGACGCAGGACACGCTCGTGATGGAGCGTTTCTTCGACGAATCGGGCGGCACGCAGCTCGTGATCCATTCGCCGTTCGGCAGCCGCATCAACCGTGCGTGGGGGCTTGCGCTGCGCAAGCGCTTCTGCCGCAGTTTCAACTTCGAGCTGCAGGCCGCCGCGACCGACGACGCGATCATCCTGTCGCTGTCGCTCGCGCACAGCTTCGCGCTCGACGAAGTGTGGCGCTACCTGCGTTCGGCCAGCGCCGAGCACGTGCTGGTCCAGGCGCTGCTCGACGCGCCGATGTTCGGCGTGCGCTGGCGCTGGAACGCGACGACCGCGCTGGCGCTGCCGCGCTTCACGGGCGGCCGGCGCACCGCGCCGCAACTGCAGCGGATGAAGAGCGAGGATCTGCTCGCGACCGTGTTCCCGGATCAGGTTGCGTGCCTCGAGAACATCGTCGGCGAACGCGAGATACCGCATCACCCGCTCGTCGACCAGACGCTCGACGATTGCCTGCACGACGCGATGGACACCGACGGCTGGCTCGCGCTGCTGCGCCGGATCGAGAGCGGCGCGATCGAGCTCGTCGCGCGCGACCTGCCCGCGCCGTCGCCGCTCGCGGCCGAGATCCTGAACGCGAAACCGTACGCATTCCTCGACGATGCGCCGCTCGAGGAGCGTCGCACGCAGGCCGTGCAGTCGCGCCGCTGGAGCGATCCCGAGTCCGCCGACGATCTCGGCGCGCTCGACGCCGATGCGATCGATGCGGTGCGCGACGAAGCATGGCCGCTCGTGCGCGACGCCGACGAAATGCACGACGCGCTGCTCACGCTCGCCTGCATCGCCGACAGCGAAGCGCACGCACACGCAGGCTGGCCCGACCGGCTCGCGGAACTCGCGGATCGCCGCCGCGCGACGAAACTCGTCGCGCCGGGCGGCGCCGCGCTGTGGGTGCCGGTCGAACGGCTCGTGTGCATGCGCGCGCTGCATCCCGACGCACGCGTGACACCGGCGCTCAAGGTGCCGGCCGCCTGCGCGCAACCGTGGGAAACCGATGCCGCACTCGTCGACGTGATCCGCGCGCGGCTCACCGGCTTCGGGCCGCTTGCACTCGACCCGATCGCGACACCGCTCGGCCTGCCGCCGGCGTCGATCGCAACGGCGCTCGCGGCGCTGGAGCGCGAAGGCTATGTGATGCGTGGCCGGTTCACGCCGGGCGCGACGACGGACGAATGGTGCGAACGCCATCTGCTTGCGCGCATTCATCGCTATACGGTGAAGCGGCTGCGCCGCGAGATCGAACCGGTCGAGCGCGCCGACTTCATGCGCTTCCTGTTCCATTGGCAACACGTGACGCCCGACACGCGCGGCACGGGCCGCGACGCACTCGCGGCCGTGGTCGAACAGCTCGAAGGCTTCGAGGCCGCGGCGAGCGCGTGGGAAGACGCACTGCTGCCCGCGCGGCTCACCGACTACATGGCGGGCGGCCTCGACGAGCTGTGCCGCTCGGGCAAGCTCGTGTGGACGCGCATCGGCGCGCCGGCGCGCGCGGCCGGCACGCCCGTGAAGACGACGCCGATCGTGCTGCTGCCGCGCCGCCACCTCGCCGCCTGGCAGGCGCTGCGCGACCCCGACGCGCAACCGGCGCTGTCCGCACGGGCCACGCAGGTACGCGATGCGCTCGCAGCGCACGGCGCGATGTTCTTCGACGCGCTGCTCGACGACCTGCACATGCTGCCCGTCGAACTCGAACAGGCACTCGGCGAGCTCGTATCGGCCGGCCTCGTCAACGCGGACAGCTACGCGGGCCTGCGCGCGCTGCTGAAGCCGGTCGTCAAGCGCAGTGCGACCTATGCGCCGCGCACACGGCGCGGCGGCGCGCTGATCGGCGGGATGGACGACGCGGGCCGCTGGGCGCTCGTGCAGCGTCGGGCGCCGCCGGACGAGGCACCGGCGCCGAAGCGCGGCCCGGCCAAGACCGATCCCGACGCGCTCGAACACATCGCGTGGACGCTGCTGCGCCGCTATGGCGTCGTGTTCTGGCGGCTGCTCGAACGCGAAGCCGACTGGCTGCCGAGCTGGCGCGAACTCGTGCGCGTGCTGCAGCGCCTCGAAGCGCGCGGCGAGATTCGCGGCGGTCGTTTCGTCGCCGGGCTCGCGGGCGAGCAGTTCGCACTGCCCGAGGCGATTCCGATCCTGCGCGAACTGCGGCGGCAACCCGGTGACGGGCAGTACGTCTGCGTGACGGGCGCCGACCCGTTGAATCTCGCCGGCACGCTGCTGCCCGGCGACAAGGTGCCGGCGCTGGCCGGCAATCGCGTGCTGTTCCGCGACGGCGTGCCTGTCGCATCGCTCGTGTCGGGCGCGTTCCACTACGCGCCCGAACTGTCGCCCGCCGCGCGCGAGGATGCGCGCCTGCGGCTCGCACGCCACTGCTGACATCGGCCGACAGGCACTCAGCACCGACTACTGATCGCCGGGCCGCGCTGCCGTCATCGTTCGGGTAGCATCGACCGATTGCCCGCGCGGGCTCCCGCGCGCAGACAAAACAAGACTTCCGGAGACTGCCGCTCATGACTTCGCATGCCGACTCGCCCGCCGCCCATCACGCGGGCTCGCTGACCATTTTCCAGGGTGCCGCGCTGTATATCGGCGCGGTGCTCGGCACCGGCGTGATCGCGCTGCCTGCGCTGGCCGCCGAGGTTGCCGGCCCGGCATCGCTGCTCGCGTGGGCGGCGCTCGTCGTGCTGTCCGGGCCGCTCGCGGCCACCTTCGCCGCACTCGGCGCCCGCTATCCCGACGCGGGCGGCGTTTCGACCTACGCGCGGCGCGCATTCGGGCCGAAAGCGGCGGCGATCGTCGGCTGGTGCTTCTATTTCGCGGTGCCGGCCGGCGCGCCGGCCGCCGCGATGTTCGGCGGCGCGTACGTCGCGGCCGTCACGGGCGGCGGGCACACGACGGTGATCGTCACGGCTGCCGCGCTGATCGCGACCGTGTCGGCCGCGAATGCATTCGGCGTCACCGTATCGGGCCGCATGCAGCTCGTGTTGTCGGCGCTGCTCGTCACGCTGCTGCTCGCCGCGGTGCTGGCGTCTGCGCCGCATGCGCGCACTGCGAACCTGCAGCCATTCGCACCGCACGGCTGGCTCGCGGTCGGCCAGGCCGCCGCGCTGCTCGTGTGGAGCTTCGCGGGCTGGGAAGCGATCACGCATCTCGCGGCCGAATTCCGCCGGCCCGCGCACGACATGCCGCGCTCGGCCGGCATCGCGGTCGTGGTCGTCGGGTTCCTGTATCTGTCGGTCGCCGCCGCGAGCGTGACGGTGCTCGGGCCATCCGCGGGCGCATCGGGCGCGCCGCTCGCCGAACTGATCGCGGGCGGCATCGGCGGTCATGCGCAGGTGCTCGCGGCTGCGGCCGCGCTGCTGCTCACGCTCGGCACGATGAATGCGTATTTCGCGGGCGCGGCCAAGCTCGGCGCGGCGCTCGGGCGTGACGGCGCATTGCCCGCGTGGCTCGCGCAAGGCAGCCAGGTCGGCGGCGTCCCGCGCCGCAGCCTCGGCGTGATCGCGGTGCTCGCGGCCGTCGCGCTGGCCGCGACGACGATCTCGGGCGTCGGACCGAAACCGCTCGTGCTCGTGACGTCCGGGTGTTTCGTGATGGTGTATGGGCTCGGGGCGGCCGCCGCGCTGAAGTTGCTGCCGCGCGGCGGCATCGCTTACCGCTGCGCGTGGATATCGCTGGTTGCGGTTGCCGGGCTGTTCCTGACGACCGGCTGGTACATCCTGTGCCCGCTGCTGCTCGCGGGCGGCGCACTGCTTTATCTGCAGGTGACCGGGCCGCGCCAATGACCCGCCGTGCATGCGCGGGCTGACGCCCGCCCGCACGCGGCGACGCGCCGGCAAATCGCCGGCCTGATCGTTGGCCGGATTGCCGCGCGCATCGCGCCGGTCAGGCCGCCACCAGCTCGAAGCTGAGCCGTTTGCCGAGCGCGGCGGCCGCGCTCGCGAGCGTCGCCAGCGTGAGGCTCGTGTCGGTTTCGTCGAGCAGCCGGTTGAGCGCGGCACGGCTGGTTTTCATCCGCGCGGCCATCGCGGTTTTCGTAATGTGCTGCGCCTTCATTTCCTGCCCGATCTGCCACGCGATCACGCGCTTGATCGCGGTGGCGGTGGCCGCTTCGAGATTGCCGTCCTCTTCGAGGAAGGTATCGAAGTCGCTGCCGATATGCGGGTTGTTCGTGGTCGTCATGTCGTACTCCAATGCATGGCGTTGCCGGCTGCCTGACCGTCGGAGACGGCGGGTTCCGGCGCAACCGGGAATTCAGATGGCGTGCGTCAGCGCCTTCAGGCGCGCGACGGTGACGTCGAGCTCGTCCGACGGCGTGGCCCGCGATTGCTTGAAGAAGCCGTGCAGCAGGACCATCGTGTCGCCGACGACCGTGAACAGCACGCGGGCGCTCCGCCCTGGCAGCATCACGCGGATCTCCCACAGATCCTTCGCCATCTTCCGGACCAGCGGCATGCCGAGCGGCCAGCCGAGTTGAACGGTCTTGATCTCTTCGCCGATCGCCCTTCGCTCCACTTGCCCGAGCGCCTTGAGCCATTCGCGCACCGGCTCGTTGCCTCGGCCCGTGCGAAAGAACCGCACGCCGAGCGTGACCTGGATCTGCTGTCTCGCCATCGTCTTGCCACCAATCGTACCAAAAACGATACGATATGCCAAGCACGACGAGGACGGCTACTGGCCGGATGGCCAATCCGGAAGCGGCGAAAGGGATTGAGCCGGGCTTGCTGCGCGGCCCGAACGATCAGCGATCGCCGCGTGCCGGCTTGCGCGCGGCGCGTGGCGGCCGATGCGGGCGCTTGTCGCCGAACCGCGACCGGGCGATGTCGCGCACGGCATCGATCAGCGTCCGTGCGACCGGCGTCGGCTGCGCATCGGTGCGCAGAATGAGCCCGACCGGTTCGTCGGTACCCGCGGACGGCAACGGCAGGCGCGCCAGCGCACCGGCCGACAGATCGTATTCGGCCGCATAGAGCGGCACGAACCACACCGCGTCGTTCTCGAGCGCGAGCGCGCGCGCGACCGATACCGACAGCACCTCGATGAACGAATCCAGCGGCGGCGCGCCGCATGCGCCGAGCAGTTGCTCGGCCGACTGCCGGATCAGCGTGCCGTACGGCGGCAGCACGACCGGATAGCGCGCGAGCTCGGTGGCCGGCGCCGCGCTCGACAGCAGCGGATGCCCTGCACGCACGACCGCGACGAGCGGCTCGTTGTACAACTGCTCGAACGCGAGCCCGATCATTCGCTCCGGCTCCGACAGTCGCCCGATTGCGCATTCGATCGCACCGGACTTCAGGCGCTCCAGCAGATCGGCGTTCGCGGCCGTCGCGATCCGCACGACGATGCGCGGCCAGCGCTCGGCCAGCGCCTTCATCAACGCGGGCGCGAGCGATGCCGCCACGGTCGGCAGCATGCCGATTTCCAGCGTCGCGGCGGCGGCCCCGCCCTCGCGCGCAAGCAGCCCGACGCCCTGCCGCAGCGCCAGCACGCACGCGTTTGCATGCGGCATGAACAACTGCGCTTCGCGGGTCGGCTGCGAGCCCTGCCGGCCACGCTCGAACAGCTTCACGCCGAGGATCGCCTCCAGTTCCGCGATCGTCTTCGACACGGCCGGCTGCGTGATCGACAGGCTTTCGGCCGCCTTCTGCACGCCGCCCAACTGCGCGACCGCAAGAAAACACTGCAGGTGCCGGAACTTGACGCGGCCGTCGGCGATACGGTTATTCATAACGAGTGGTTATGCGAATGGCGATGAATTGCCATTTTGCATAACTTTCCGGATAAGCCCAAGCATTCGGTGAAACGTCACGCGTCACGCCGCAGCGCGTGGAAACCGGTCGGCTCCCAGATCCGCTTCGCGATCAGCAGGCCCGTACCGTGCTTCTGCCCGAGCGGCGCGGACGACGACTCCGCATGCAGCGCGGCCGCCTTGCTGCGCAGCCGGCGCAATTCCAGCTCGAGTTCCGCAGCGGCCGCCTCCGTCAGCATCCCTTGCGAAAACGTCATCGTCTCGCCCGCGCCATCGAAGCGGCTGTCGAGGAAATCGCCAAGCGCGTGCGCATGGAAATAACGGCGGATCGGTCCGCCCGGCAGCCAGTCGAAATCGCGCGCGACACGCACGCGAATCCGGTCGCCCGGCAACAGCGCGACGACGTTCATCCGGTCGAGCATCAACAGGTATTTCACGCACTCGGCCTTCGTCAGGCGATAGGCCGACACGATGTCCTGCACGGTCCAGTAGTTGATCGCGCAGACGGCGACGAGCAGCAGCTTCTCGTCCGACACGAGCAGCGCCTCCTGCTGCTCGGTCAGCACGTGCAGCCTCGGCGCCGACGCCGATGCCTCCTGCACGAGCTCGGCCAGCGTATAGCCAAGCAACTGCGCGATCTCCGCCACGCGCTCCAGCGTGAAGCGGCCGCTCGCGAACAGCCGCTTCACGCTCGTCTCGGAGACGTCGAGCGCACGCGCGACGTCGCGGTAGGTCATTCCCTGCGCCTTCAACTGGCGCTTCAGCGTTTCGATGAGTTGGGCGGTTTCGGTCATTTTGGTATCGAAAAATGATGCTTCAGGTCGGATATTAGGCTACCTGCGCGTACAGATGAACACTTTTGGATACTTGTCTGCATAATCCGCTCCGTCCTGTCACTCAACGACGGAGCCGAAATGGCCACTCGCACCGAAACCGCCGCCTACGAACCGCAGCACACCGCACCGCGCGATGCACGCGACACGGATCGCACGATGCCGCTCGCCACCGCCCGCACGCTGGCCGCCAGCGCGCATGTCGGCGATCTCGTGTTCATCCGCGTGCCGGCCGGCTCGCGGCGCGACGCGGCCGGCACGACGGGTGCATGGGCCAACCGCTTCGGCATCGTCGTCGATACGTCGGGCGACGAACCCGTGATCGCCGAGCCCGCGTTTGCGTGGACGAGGCTCACGCCCCTGTCGCGCTTCGTCGCCCATACCGACGGCGGACGCATCGCACTGGCGCGCCGCATCGCTGCACCGACCGCCGACGAACAGCGCCGTTTGCATGCAACGGCCGAACAGCGGATCGACGCGTTGCTCGGCAACCGCTTCAACCTGCGGGTGCGGCGCGGGTTCTGCACGCAATACGTGAGCGACGTGATCGGTGCCGACCAGGCGGCGACGCCGGCCGCGCTGCTGCGCAGCGGCACGCTGTCGCTCGAATTCGACGGGATCGTGTTCGATCCCGGCTGCAAATGACAACGGGCAGGCTCAGGGAGGCCGGATAACAACAAGAACAAAAGACAAAAAATAGCGACGGGCTGGCTGGAGGGCCGTGCACGGGGTCGTCACCGACGACGCGAAGCCCGATCGCTTTCATCCGCCGGACAGGCATCCTGTCCGGCGGATTTTTCATTGGCGCCGAGAACATAACTAACCGTTATGCGTCTAGAGAAAAAAGGTCATTTTGCATAACTTTCCGGATTGGCTAAAGTCCTGCCATCCACTTCGCGAAATACCTATCAGGAGACGCCCGATGGATTCCCCCACGATCCTCACGCCGCGCGACTGGCCGTCGCATCCGGCCTATGTCCACCCCGAGTACCGCTCGTCCGTGAAACGCGGCCCGACCCGCCCGCTGATCCCCCTGAAGGACAAGCTGCGCGACCAGTACGCGCCCGTCTACGGCGCCGAAGATCTCGGCGCGCTCGACCACGACCTGACGAAGAACGCCGTGAAGAACGGCGAGCCGCTGGGCGAGCGCATGGTCGTCACGGGCCGCGTGCTCGACGAAGGTGGCAAGCCCGTGCGCAATACGCTCGTCGAGGTGTGGCAGGCGAACGCGGCCGGCCGCTACGTGCACAAGGTCGACCAGCACGACGCGCCGCTCGACCCGAACTTCCTCGGCGCAGGCCGCTGCCTGACCGACAACGAAGGCCGCTACCGCTTCCTGACGATCAAGCCCGGTGCGTATCCGTGGGGCAACCATCCGAACGCGTGGCGCCCGAATCACATCCACTTCTCGCTGTTCGGCGATTACTTCGGCTCGCGTCTCGTCACGCAGATGTACTTCCCCGGCGACCCGCTGCTCGCGTACGACCCGATCTTCCAGGGCACGCCCGAGGCCGCGCGCGATCGCCTGATCTCGCGCTTCTCGATGGACATCACCGAAGAAGGCTATGCGCTCGGCTACGAATTCGACATCGTGCTGCGCGGCCGCGACGCTACCCCGATGGAGCGCTGAACCATGACGACGCTGAAGCAAACCCCTTCGCAGACGGTCGGCCCGTACTTCGCATACGGCCTGTGCCCGCAGCAATACGACTACGACCTGAAAAGCCTGTTCTCGCCGACGATCGCCGCGACGCACGCCGACGGCGAGCACGTGCTGCTGGTCGGGCAGGTGTTCGACGGCGACGGCAATGTCGTCGGCGATGCGGTGCTCGAATTCACGCAGGTGGACGGCGCCGGCCGCTACCCGGCGTCACGCGACGACATCGCGAAATCCGGCTTCACCGGTTTCGCGCGGGTCGGCACGGGCACCGACGCGCAGCACCGCTTCGTCGTCGAGACGGTGAAGCCGGGCCGCATCGCCGCCGACGAAGCGCCGCACGTCAACGTGACCGTGATGATGCGCGGGATCCTCACCCACGCGTTCACGCGCGTGTACTTCGACGACGAAGCCGCGGCGAACGCAGCCGACCCCGTGCTGAACGCGGTGCCGGCCGAGCGCCGCGCGACGCTCGTCGCGAAACGCGACGCGCAGCCGGGCCGCCCGGTCGTCTACCGCTTCGACATCCGCATGCAGGGGCCGGACGAAACGGTGTTCTTCGACGTGTGACGCATGCACCGGCGCAGGCCGGTTCGGATGCCGACGCACCGCCGCGTGACGCGATACCGACAGGGATCGCGCCACGCGGCGTTTTTCGTGTGTCGTCGCAATCTTTCGATGCTGCGCCGCATCGCGCCGGAACACGGTTGCCGATGTCCATTGGTTGGGGCTTCTGCCCCCACATCGAACGCGCGATTGAAACGCATGCTGCGACAGCACATGAATCGTCGGACCAACACGATATCGTTTGCGCGTTATGCGGCGTATTCTTCGGTATCCACTGCGCGCCGACAGGATTGAATCGGAGCAGGCAACAATCCCGCAAGCAATGCGCGACACCGGCCCGCTGGCTGTGCGCGCATTTTTTCTGACCGAGTGCCTTTAAACGCGTCTGACCGAACCGGGCAGGCGCGTATTTTTTTGCGGCTGCGACCGGCGATCGGGCGTGGCGCGCGCCGCCGAATCCTCGCGCCTAGCGCCGAATCTCCAGATACCGGCTTGGCGTGTCGCCCAGAATGCGGCGAAACGCCGACGTGAACGCGCTCGCGCTCGCATACCCGAGATCGAGCGCGACGCGCGTCACCGGCTGCCCGTCGCTCAGGCGCGAAATCGCCGCGAGCATGCACACCTGCTGACGCCATGCGGCAAAACTCACGCCCGTCTGCGCGCGAAACTGCCGCGTAAACGTGCGCCGGCTCACGCCCGCGTCGGCGGCCACCCGGTCGAGATCGGCCGCGATCGACGGCGACGCGAACAGGTGCCGGCACACCTTCGCGAGCCGTGCGTCGGCCGGCAGCGGCGCATGCAGCGACAGGCGCGGCATCGTCGCGATTTCCGCGACCAGCAGCGCCATTAGCTTGCCCGCACGGCCGTCGATGTCGTACATGGCCGGCAGGTCGATCGCATCGTCGATCAGTTGCCGCAGCAGCGCGGACACGCCATATACGCCGCACTGCCCGGGCAGGCCCGCTTCCTGCGCGGCGTCGCCGGACACGAACGTGTTGAGCATCGTGACCGGCCCGGTCATCGTCATTTCGTGCCGCACGCCGGCCGGCACCCAGCACGCACGCTGCGGCGGCACCAGCCAGCGGCCGTGCGGCGTCGACACGCTGATCGTGCCGCGCGACGCGAACGCGAATTGCCCGCGCCCGTGCGCGTGTTCCGGAAACGTCGTGCCCGCCGCATAGTCGTTGGCGGTCACGACCACGCTCCGCGGAATATGTTCGTAGGGATCTAACAGCGTATTTCTCACGGCCCGAATTCCATCATCAATGACCCGATATCGAAGGCGGGTCTCCTTCGATCCATCTACGATCCGCTCCACGCTTGCGCGACCTGACGGCCGCAAGACCCGTCGGCCATTCGATGGACGGCATGGCGATCGAGAAAATCGCCGCCGTCGCGCCCGAACGGGTACGCGCGCTGATGCCGATCGCACCCGTGCCGTGCGGCGGCCTGCCGTTCGACGTCGAGCGGCGTGCGCTATTCGAGCGCGCCGCCGACGTGCCGCGCAACGCAGGCCACTATCCGATGAATGAGACGCCGCTCGCGCTGGTCGCTGCGATGGAAGCGTTCCTGCTCGCCGCGGCACCGCACTCCGTCGCCGGCGACTGACACGCCGCATGCAAGCGGCATCGTTGCGGCGCGCATCACCGCAGCATGAACGACATCGCCGACAGGCTGTTCAGCGTGCGCACCACATGCTCGACCGACGGCCCGTCGAAGCGCAGCGTCACCGCATCGACGCGCTCGAGCGATGGCAGCACGCAAAACAGGTCGGCAAGCGCGGCCGTCTGCACGCGCAGCGTGCAAGCGGCCGGCGCGGGCTGGTGGGCGCCCGCGCGCAAGCCTGTCGACAGCGCCTGCGCAACCGTCTCGCGCGCGGCGTTTGCAATTCGGGCGCACGATGCGGCAGGCGTGAGCGTGTCGCCGCTCGATGCACCGCCGGCCGTCTTGACGGTCTCGAAACGCGCGCCCGGAAACAGCGGCTGCGTTTCCTCGGCGAACACGTCGTCGCCGGTTGCCAGTGCGACGTGCGCGCCATATTCGCGCGCCAGCGCGCCGTACAGCCCGGCTTCACCGAGTTCGACGCCGTTCAGCCAGACCTGCGTGAACGCGAAGCTGTTGATCGTGTGCGCGAGCACGCCGCGCGTCTGTGATTTCGCGTGATAGCCGATCATGAACACGAGGTCGGGCTGCTGTTCGAGGCCCGCCATCATCCCGAGCGTGCGCGGCTTGCCGAGCACGACGCGCGTGCGCGCATCGAGCCCGTCGGGCAGCAGGTTGCGATAGCCGCCATGCGAATCGTTGATCCAGACGGCCTGCGCGCCGCCCGCGAACGCGCCTTCGATCGCCGCGTTTGCCTCGGCGGTCATCCAGCGGCGCGCGCGCTCGTATTCCGGATTGCCGGCGCGCGTCTGTTCGGTCGCAAATACACCGGCGACACCCTCGATGTCGGTCGAGATCAGGATCTTCATGACTGGGTAGAACGTCCTTCGTTGTCTTCGTTGAACAGGTGATCGAGATCGGGCACCGCGTCGCGCAGCGCTTGCCGCACGTGGCCGTCGCGCCCGGCGACCGTCACGGCCTGCAGCAATGCATCGGCGATCGCGTGCTCGACGCTTTCGGCCGCGGCCATGAACAGCGGATCGAGCGCCGCATCGGCCACGAGGGCCGGCAGCGCGATGGTCGACGCGTCGTGCGCGATCGTGTACGCGGTCGAGAATGCGAGCGCGATGTCGCCGCTGCCGTGCCCGTAGACGGAGCCCGTGCGGGCCAGCCCCGCGCCCGCACGGCGCGCGAGCCGCGACAGTTGCCGCGCATCGAGCGGCGCATCGGTCGCGAGCACCAGGATGATCGAGCCCTGCTCGGGCGGCGCCGCGTGCGCGGCCCCGGCCGCCCGCCGTTGCGCGACGATGCGCCCGAGCGGCACGCCGCCGAGCGTCAGCATCGGCAGCCGGCCGAAATTCGCGAGCACGAGCGCGGCGACCGTATAAGGCCGGCCGGCCGCGACGGCGACGCGCGACGCCGAACCGATTCCGCCCTTCAGGTCGAAACACGACATCCCGCGCCCGGCGCCCACCGCGCCGCGTGCGACGTCGCGCGACGCCGCGCGGCATGCGTCGTCGTAATGCGCGGCCGTCACCGCGAATGCCTGGATGTCGTTCAGATAACCGTCGTTGCACTCGAACACGAGCGGGTTGACGGTCGACCAGTCGCGGCCGATCTGCGGATTCGCGGCGATCGCCGCGCGGATCTGCGCCTGTGCGACCGCGCCGACGCCGAACGTGTTGGTCAGTGCGATCGGCGTATCGAGCGTGCCGAGCTCGTCGACCTGCACGAGCCCGACGCTCTTGCCGAAGCCGTTGATCACGGCCGCGCCGGCCGGCACCTTGCTGCGGTACACATCGCCCGGATGCGGTTTCACGACGGTCACGCCGGTCTGCACGTTGCCGGCATCGAGCGTGCAATGGCCGACCGTCACGCCCGGCACGTCGGCGATCGTGCCGCGCGGCCCGGCCGGCAGCGTCGCCGTCCACATCGGTACAACGCGCATCAGCGGCGCTCCAGCTTCGGGTCGAGCGCGTCGCGCAGCCCGTCGCCGAGCAGGTTGAACGCGAGCACGGTCAGGAAGATCGCGAGGCTCGGGAAGACCGCGATGTGCGGCGCCGTCACCATGTCGGCACGCGCCTCGTTGAGCATCGCGCCCCACTCCGGCGTCGGCGGCTGTGCGCCGAGCCCGAGGAACGACAGGCTCGCGGCCGTGATGATCGACGTGCCGATCCGCATCGTGAAGTAGACGACGACCGACGACACGGTGCCCGGCAGGATGTGCCGCATGATGATCGTCCAGTCCGACGCGCCAATGCTGCGCGCGGCCTCGACGTAGGTCATGTGCTTGAGCATCAGCGTGTTGCCGCGCACGAGCCGCGCGAACGCCGGGATGCTGAAGATCGCGACCGCGCAGATCACGTTGATCATCCCGTTGCCGAGGATCGCGACCACGCCGATCGCGAGCAGGATGCCCGGGAACGCGAACAGCACGTCGGCGATGCGCATCGTGATGCGATCCCACCAGCCTTCGTAGTAGCCGGCGAGCAGCCCGAAGATCGTGCCGATCAGCGCGCCGAGCGCGACCGAGAAGAAGCCGGCCGCGAGCGAGATGCGCGTGCCGGTGACGATCCGGCTGAAGATGTCGCGGCCGAGCGAATCGACTCCGAACCAGTGCACGGCCGACGGGCCCGCGTTCAGCGCGTCGTAGTCGAAATAGTTCTCCGGATCGAACGGCACGATGTGCGGGCCGACGAATGCCAGCACGACGAGCGCCAGCACGAAGCCGCCCGCGACGAGCGCCACCGTCTGCTTGCGGAACTTGCGCCAGAATTCGCGCCACGGCGTGCGGATCGCGGTCGATGCGGCCGGCGCCGCGGGCTGGACAGTCGCGTTCATGAACGCCTCACTTGAACCGGATGGTCGGGTTGATGACCGCGTACAGCACGTCGACGGTCAGGTTGATCAGGATGAATTCGAGCGAGAACAGCAGCACGATCGCCTGGATCACCGGGTAGTCGCGCATCGTCACCGCGTCGACGAGCAGGCGCCCGAGCCCCGGCCAGTTGAACACGGCCTCGACGACGATCGAGCCGCCGAGCAGGAAGCCGAACTGCAGCCCCATCATCGTGACGACCGGGATCATCGCGTTGCGCAGGCAATGCTTGAGCACGACCATCGGCTCGTGCACGCCCTTCGCGCGCGCGGTGCGCACGAAATCCTCGTTCAGCACCTCGACGAACGACGCGCGCGTGAAGCGCGCCATCACGGCCGCGACCGCCGCGCCGAGCGTCAGCGACGGCAGCACGTAGCTCTTCCACGTGCCGTCCGGCACGACCGGCAGCCAGCCGAGCTTCACCGAGAAGATTTCCATCAGCAGCATGCCGAGCGCGAACGCGGGAAACGAGATGCCCGACACCGCGATCGTCATCCCGATGCGGTCGGGCCAGCGATTGCGCCACACCGCCGACGCAATTCCGATCGCCATCCCGAACAGCGTCGCCCACACCATGCTGACGAGCGTCAGCATCAGCGTCGGCATGAAGCGCTCGCCGATCTCGGTCGATACTGGCCGCTTGCTGCGCGTCGACATGCCGAAATCGCCGTGCGCGATCTTCACGAAGAAGTTCGCGAACTGGGTCGGCATCGGCTTGTCGAGGCCGAGGTCGGCGCGCACGAGCGCAACCGTCGTTTCGTCGGCTTCGGGGCCGGCCGCGAGCCGCGCCGGGTCGCCCGGCAGCAGGTGCACGAACAGGAACACGAGCACCGCGACGATCGCGAGCGTGGGCAACAGGCCGAACAGGCGTTTGACGAGGAAATTCAGCATGGGGCACCGATCGGGTCAACGCGCCGGCGGACTGCGCCGCCGGCACCGCGTGGCGGGTGAACCGCCGTCATTTCAGCGAGATTTCGTCGAAGTTGAACGAGCCGTCCGGCATCACGTACATGCCCTGCAGGCGCTTGCTGCGTGCGTAGACGATCTTCTCCTGCACGAGGAAGATCCACGGTGCGTCGGCCCAGATCTGCTTCTGCGCATCGCCGTAGAGGGTGGCCTTCTTCGCGCGATCGGTCGTGGCGAGCGCCTGCGCGAGGTCGTCGTCGACCAGGCCGTTCTTGTAGTACGCCGTGTTGTACAGCTTCGGCGGCGCCGAGTCGGAAGCCAGCAGCGGCGACAGTGCCCAGTTCGCCTCGCCGGTCGACGCCGACCAGCCGCTGTAGTACATCCGCACCGGCGCCGTCGCCGGATCCTGCGCACTCTCCACCCGGGAGACCCGCTCGCCGGCCTCGAGCGCCTGCACCTGCACCTTCACGCCGACCTGCGCGAGCTGCTGCTGGACGAACTGGATCAGCTTCTGCGCCGTCGTGTGATTGTAGGCAGACCACAGCGTCGATTCGAAGCCGTTCGGATAACCGGCTTCCTTCAGCAACGCGCGTGCCTTCGCCGGGTCATACGGCCAGGGCCCGAGTTTCGTCGCGTATTCGACGCCCATCGGCGCAACCCCCGTCTGCGGTGTCGCGTAGCCGGCGAACACGACCTTCGCGAGCGCATCCTTGTTGACCGCGTAGTTCAGCGCTTCGCGCACCTTCGGGTTGTCGAACGGCTTTTGCCGCGTATTCAGCGAAATGTAGCGTTGAATGATCGACGGCGCCTCGATCAGGTCCACCTTCGGATTGCTCTTCAGATCGTTCGCCTGCTCGAATGGAATCGTGAATGCGAAATCGGCCTCGCCGGTCTTGATCAGCGCGGCGCGCGTGTTGTTGTCGACCACCGGCTTCCAGTCGATCGCGTCGATCTTCGGATAGCCCTTCTTCCAGTAACCGGCGAATTTCTTCACCTTCATGTCGTCGGTCTGCTTCCATTCGACGAACTCGAACGGGCCGGTGCCCACCGGATGCAGCGACACGTCGCGCCCCCACTTCTTCAGCGCGGCCGGCGAAATCATTACCGCGGACGGGTGCGCGAGCGTGTTGACGAACGCCGAGAACGGCTCGCGCAACGTGAACCGCACGGTGGTCGGATCGACCACTTCGGTCTTCTCGATCACCCGGAACAGGCCGTATCGCTTCAGCTTGTTCGCCGGATCGGTCACGCGATCGAAATTCGCCTTCACCGCGGCGGCATTGAAGTCGGTGCCGTCGTGGAATTTCACGCCCTGGCGCAGTTTGACCGTGTACACCTTCGCGTCCGGCGACGCCGTATAGCTGGTCGCGAGCACGTTGACGAGCTTCATGTTCCGGTCGAAACCGAACAGGCCCTCGTAGAACGACTTGACGACAGCCTGCGACACCGTATCGTTCGCGTCGTACGGGTCCATCGTCGTAAACGTCGAGTACACGGCGACCACGACATTCTGCTGCGCGAACGCCGGCACCGCAGCCGACAACGCAAGCGCGCCGGCACCCGCAGCGAGCAGCGCGCGCGGACGGAACATCGGGAACGAATACGGCTTGTTCATCTTGTTGGGCTCCTGTGGATGATTCGGTAACGCATGGTTGAAATCGCGGCGTGACTGCCCCCGCTCGGGAAAAAGACGCCGTTGCCTTGCTCGTGCGCAGCTGCGGTCCATATGCACCCTCCCGCGCGTTCAGTACGCGCCGCCGACGCGATGCGTCGCGACGTAGTGATCGGGGCCGACCGCGACGAGCGGCGCAACCACCGGCTCGTCGCCGGCCGCGCGGATCGGGCTCGGGATCTCGTCTGCCGCGAGCTGGCGCGGCGCATGCCGGCGCGCGGGGTCGGCCACGGGCACCGCGCTCATCAGCTTCTTCGTGTACGGATGCTGCGGCGCTTCGAACACCGCGCGGCGCGGGCCGATCTCGACGATCTGGCCGAGATACATCACCGCGACGCGATGGCTGATGCGCTCGACGACGGCCATGTCGTGCGAGATGAACAGGTACGCGACGCCGAGCTCGCGCTGCAGGTCGAGCATCAGGTTGACGATCTGCGCCTGCACCGACACGTCGAGCGCCGACACCGATTCGTCGGCGATCACGACCTTCGGGTTCAGCGCGAGCGCACGCGCGATCGCGATCCGCTGGCGCTGGCCGCCCGAGAATTCGTGCGGATAGCGGCGCGCGGCCTCGGGCGGCAGGCCAACCTTGTCGAGCAGCCAGTCGACCCGCGCCTGCGCTTCGCGGCCGCTCGCGACGCCGTGCACGAGCAGCGGCTCCATGATCGAGAAGCCGACGGTCAGGCGCGGGTTCAGGGACGCGAACGGATCCTGGAAGATGAACTGGATGTTCCGGCGTAGCGCCTGCAGGTCGTGGCCCTTCAGCGCGCTGATGTCGCGGCCGTCGAATTCGATCGAGCCGCTCTGCGATTCGACGAGGCGCAGCAGCGAGCGGCCGGTGGTCGACTTGCCGCAGCCCGACTCGCCGACCAGCGCGAGCGTCTCGCCTGCGCGGAGCTCGAAGCTCACGCGCTCGACCGCATGCACGTACTGCGACACGCGGCCGAACACGCCGCTCTTCACCGGAAAACGCGTGATGAGATCGCGTACGCGCAGGATCGGCGGCGCGGCGTGATCGACGGGAGGCTGCACGTCGTCGTTCGCCGCAGGCGCCGGCGCCGGTGCCGCAGCGCTTGCGCCGTCCACCTTCAGCAGCGGGAATTTCTCGGGCGAGTCGGTGCCCTGCATCGAACCGAGCCGCGGCACGGCCGCGAGCAGCGCACGCGTGTAGCGATGCGCGGGCGCCGCGAAGATGCGGTCCGACTCGCCCTCCTCGACCTTCTCGCCGCGATACATCACGAGCACGCGGTCGGCCACTTCGGCCACCACGCCCATGTCGTGCGTGATGAAGATCACGCCCATGTTCATCTCGTCCTGCAGCCCGCGAACCAGTTGCAGGATCTGCGCCTGGATCGTCACGTCGAGCGCGGTCGTCGGCTCGTCGGCGATCAGCAGCGCGGGCCGGCACGACAGTGCCATCGCGATCATCACGCGCTGCCGCATCCCGCCCGACAACTGGTGCGGATAGCGCACGAACACGCGGCGCGCTTCCGGGATGCGCACGAGATCGAGCAGCCGCAGCGCCTCGGCACGCGCTTCCGACGCGCTCTTCGACTGATGCAGTGCAATCGCCTCGCTGATCTGGTCGCCGACCGTAAACACCGGGTTCAGCGACGTCATCGGCTCCTGGAAGATCATCGCGATGTCCGAGCCGCGGATGCCGCGCATCGTCGCGGCGCTCGCCTGCGCCAGATCGACCAGCGCGCCGCCGCGGCGCCGGAACGCGATCCGGCCGCCCGTGATCGCGCCGCCGCCGTGCTCGACGAGCCGCATCAGCGCGAGCGACGTGACCGACTTGCCGGAACCCGATTCGCCGACGATCGCGAGCGTCTCGCCGCGATCGACGTGAAACGATACGTGGCGCACCGCGTCGAACGTCGCGCCTTCGCGGCGGAACGTGACCGACAGGTCGTCGACGGCGACGACGCGCTGCTCGGGCAGCGCCAGGCCGGACGGGTTACGGCTCGAAGTCATGCGGTTCTCCTCGTGCGATCCGGAATCAGGCTGCGTCGTCGCGATAGATGCCGACGACAGGCGCTTCGCCCACACGCGCGTAGCCGCGGTACATCCCTTCGGTGTTGAACGGCATCGCGACGTTGCCGTGCGCGTCGACCGCGATGATCCCGCCGCGGCCCGCCAGCCGAGACAGCTTGTTCGCCACGACGTCGTGTGCGGCGTCGGCCAGCGACGCGCCGCGATACGCGATCTGCGCGGCAACGTCATGCGCGGTCGCGAGCCGGATGAACATCTCGCCGGTGCCCGTCGACGATACCGCGCAGGTCGCGTCGTCCGCGTAGCAACCGGCGCCGATGATCGGCGAATCGCCGACACGCCCCGGCTGCTTGTTCGTGATGCCGCCCGTCGACGTCGCCGCCGCGATGTGGCCGTGCAGGTCGCACGCGACCGCGCCGACCGTGCCGTGCTTGCGATCCGGATCGAGCGGCTCGGCCGGCTGCGACTGCGACTGCGATGCGCCGAACGCGAACGTCGCCGCATCGTGATCGAGCATCATGCCGGCCGCCGCGCGCGCCTTGAGCCACTGCGCATGACGCGCTTCGGTGTCGAAGTAGCCGGGTTCCGCGAGTTCGAGCCCCTGCGCGGCCGCGAACGCATCCGCTCCCGCGCCGGCAAACAGAACGTGTTCGCTTGCCTCCATCACGCGCCGCGCGGCAAGCACGGGATTGCGCACGCGCGTCGCGCAGCAGATCGCGCCGGCATCGAGCGTCGCGCCATCCATGATCGCCGCGTCGAGTTCGTGCTTGCCTTCGGCCGTGTACACCGCGCCGCGTCCTGCGTTGAACAGCGGGCAGTCCTCGAGCATCCGCACCGCGACGGTGACGGCATCGAGCGCGCTGCCGCCGTCGGCCAGCACCTGCTGCGCGGCCTGCAGGATCGCGGTCAGTTCGGCACGATACCGACGTTCTGTGTCGGTATCCATCGCATCGCGCAGGATCGTGCCTGCGCCACCGTGAATCGCGACGATCGCGGAAGAAGTCATGATTTTTTCGAACGGGGGGAAGAAGGGTTGACGGCCTGCAGCGCCGCTTGCGGCTGCACGAGCCACGGCAGCAGGAATTCGGTCATCTCGGCGGCGGATTTCGCGGACCGGTGCGTGCGCAGCGCGACCGCATCGATCAGCGCCTCGATCATCGTGAGCACGGCCGCCTCCGACGTGGCCGCGAAGCGTCGTTCGGCCCTGACGTACAGGTTCAGCGACGCGATCGGCGCAAGCGGCGATTCCGGACCGTCGGAGATGCCGAGCACGCGCGCGCCGCGCGCCGCCGCGCGACGGGCCAGCTCGATCGTATCCTTCACGTAGCGCGGAAACGCGAGCGCAATCACGAGATCACGCGAGTCGGCCGTATACAGCCGCCGCGCCGCATGCGACGGGCCGCCGAGCAACGCGAGCGACTGCACGCTGTCGTGACACACGGACAGCCCGTGCTCCATCAGCCCGGCGAGAAACGCGCTCGACCCCGCACCGAGGATCAGCACGCGCCGCGCGCCGACGATCGCCTCGACCGCGGCCTCGACATCGGCCGCGTCCAGTTGCGCGCGCGTGTTCTCGATGTTCGCGACGGCCTGGTCGAACACCGCGTCGATCCATGCGGCACCGCGTACGCCGGGCTCCTGCTCCTGCGCCGAGCGCAGCCGCTCGACCGGCCCGAGCGTCGCCTCGAAGCCGCGCACGAGCGCCGCGCGCATCGCCGGATAGCCGTCGAAGCCGAGCGCCTTCGCGAAACGGTTTGCGGTCGCGATCGACGCATTCACGGCCTGCGCGAGTTCATCGATCCGCATCGTCGCCGCGCGAAACGGATTCGCGAGCACGAATTCGCCCATGCGCCGGTGGATCGGCGTCATCAACGGCATCGCCGACGCGATCCGCTCGGCAATCGCGGGTTCGTCGAGACTGGCGTCGTGCGGAACGAGAGGCGTCATGCGAATGGTCGTTGCAAGGTGGATGAAAATCAATTTACACAATCCGCATCGCGAAAAGAAATAAATTTTCATCAGGGTTGTCACCGCTCATCCGTCGCCCACCGATCGCCCGGCCGTCGCACAGCCCCGCTGTACGGGCGTTTGGCACGCAACCGCCGTGCGTCTCCGCGCGCACCGCTCCCCCGTCTATCGGGAAAACCCCGAGCATGTTCGTTCGAATGCAAATTCACGTTGACCGGATTCGAATTCGAACATAGGATGCTCGAAAATGATCAGTCGTCAGATAACATCCGCATCCGACGATCACGGAATGTTCGCTCGAACAGCGTAATTTCGATATAAACCGGCAAAACCGGCGCCCATCAAGATCGGACATCGTATGAATAAGCCGATAAAGCCGGCCTGACCGGACGGCTTGCATGGAACAGGCAGGTGCCGCATGCCCGCCCTGCCCAACAGGAGACAGCAGTGAAAACAGTCAACGCGTTGCGCTGGTGGATCATCGTGCTCGTATGTCTCGGCACGATCCTCAACTACCTCGCACGGAACTCCCTCGCGGTGCTCGCCCCCGAGCTGAAGCAGGTATTCGCGATCTCGACGCAGCAGTATTCGTACATCGTCGGCGCGTTCCAGATCGGCTACACGATCATGCAGCCCGTGTGCGGGTTCATCGTCGACCTGATCGGGCTGCGGCTCGGATTCGCGCTGTTCGCGATGCTGTGGTCGGTGGTCGGCGTCGCGCACGGCTTCGCGTCGGGCTGGCTGTCGCTCGGCATCCTGCGCGGCTTTCTCGGGCTGTTCGAGGCCGCCGCGATTCCGTCGGGGATGAAGGCCGTCGCCGAATGGTTTCCCGATCGCGAGAAATCCGTCGCGGTCGGCTACTTCAATGCGGGCACGTCGCTCGGCGCCGCGATCGCGCCGCCGCTCGTCGTGTTCATCTCGATGCGGTTCGGCTGGCAGTCGGCGTTCATGGTCACCGGCGCACTCGGCTTCGTGTGGGCCGCGCTCTGGTACACGCAATACCGGTCGCCGGCCGATCATCCGCGCATCACGCCGCAGGAACACGCGCTGATCCGCGACGGCCAGGCCACGATGCCGCCGGTGTCGAAGCGCCGCATCCGCGACGTCGTCACCGCGCGGCGCTTCTGGGCCATCGCGCTGCCGCGCTTCTTCGCCGAACCCGCGTGGCAGACCTTCAGCTTCTGGATTCCGCTGTACCTCGCGACCGAGCGCCACATGCCGCTCACGCAGATCGCGATCTTCGCGTGGATGCCGTTTCTCGCGGCCGACGCCGGCGGCATCGCGGGCGGCTATCTGTCGCCGTATCTCGCCAACCGCTTCAAACTGCCGCTCGTGTGGTCGCGCGTCGCCGGCGTCGCGCTGGGCGCCGTGCTGATGCTCGGGCCCGCGATGATCGGTCTCGTGTCGTCGCCGTACACGGCCATCGCGCTGTTCTGCGTCGGCGGCTTCGCGCACCAGATGATCTCCGCGCTCGTCAACACGCTGTCGGCCGACGTGTTCGATTCCGAGGAAGTCGGCACCGCGAGCGGCTTCGCCGGGATGGCCGCGTGGATCGGCGGGCTCGGATTCTCGCTGCTGGTCGGCGCGCTCGCCGACAAGATCGGCTATGCGCCGCTGTTCGCGTGCCTCGGCCTGTTCGACCTCATCGGCGTCACGCTGCTCGCGGTGCTGATCCGCGGGCAGTCGAAGCAGGAACGCCTGCTCGCACGGCACGCCTGACATTCGCTCTCATCGGGAATCGCATTCATGACTTCGCTTCTTCATCCGCCCGTGTTCCGCATCGCCGGCCGGCACGCTAACCGCCTGCTGCTCGCGTCCGACGCGGGCGCGACGCTCGAGATCTTCGTGCTCGAGGACGACATCGTCCGTGTGCGCGTGCTGCCCGACGCGACGGCACGCAACCCGCGCACGTGGTCGATCGCACCGGGCCTCGACGACGTGCCGCTCGACGGGCGCGACCGCGTCGACCTGGACGGTTTCGCGCTGCCGTCCTACAGCCTCGTCGAAGACGACGACGGCCTGCGCATCGAAACCGCGCAGATCCGGCTCGCGGTGCGCTGGCAAGGCGGCCATTGCACGTGGTCGATGCGCGGCGCGGACGGTGCGTGGCGCGTCGCGCTCGCCGACCGCGCGACGCAGGCATACAACTTCGGCTGGTGGGACGATCGCGCGTATCACTACGTCGCCCGCGAGCGCGGCGACAAGGTGTTCGGCCTCGGCGAACGCGCGGGCGACCTCGACCGCACGGGAGCGCGCTTCGAGATGCGCAACATCGACGCGATGGGCTACAGCGCGAAGCACACCGACCCGCTGTACAAGCACATCCCGTTCTACATCACGTGGTCGCCGGACGCGTGCCAGGGGTTCGGGTTGTTCTACGACACGCTGTCGGACTGCTCGTTCGACATGGGCCGCGAGCTCGACAACTATCACGGCCCGTACCGCTACTTCGTCGCCGAGCACGGCGATCTCGACTACTACTTCATTGCATCGCCCGATACGCCGCTCGCGGCCGCGCGCCGCTTCACGTGGCTCACCGGGCGCCCCGCGCGCACGCCGAAATGGGGCCTCGGTTATTCGGGCTCGACGATGAGCTACACCGATGCGCCGGACGCGCAGCAGCAGATGAACCAGTTCGTCGAGCAGTGCGACGCGCACGACATCCTGTGCGACTCGTTCCACCTGTCGTCGGGATATACGTCGATCGGCGCGAAGCGCTACGTGTTCAACTGGAACCGCGACAAGTTTCCCGACGCGAAGGGTTTCGTGAAGCACTACCGCGACCACGGCATCCGCCTGTGCGCGAACATCAAGCCGTGCCTGCTGCGCGACCATCCCGCGTTCGACGAGGCCGCAAAACGCGGGCTGCTGATCCGCTCGGCGTCCGGCGAGCCTGCGTGGGTGCAGTTCTGGGACGAAGTCGGCGCGTATCTCGACTTCACGCAGCCGGACGCATATCGCTGGTGGCGCGAACAGGTCACGTCGGCGTTGCTCGAATACGGGATCGAGTCGACCTGGAACGACAACAACGAATACGAGATCTGGTCGCCCGACGCGATCGCGCACGGCTTCGGCCAGCCGTTCCCCGCGCGCGAGGCGAAGGTGCTGCAGACGATGCTGATGATGCGTGCGTCGCGCGACGCGCAGCGCGCGCATGCGCCGGCGCAGCGGCCGTTCCTGGTGTCGCGCTCCGGCGGCGCCGGCATGCAGCGCTACGTGCAGACCTGGTCCGGCGACAACTACACATCGTGGGAAACGCTGCGCTACAACCTGAAGATGGGCCTCGGGCTTGCGCTGTCGGGCGTGTCGAACATCGGCCACGACATCGGCGGCTTCTCCGGGCCCGCGCCGTCGTCCGAACTCCTGCTGCGCTGGGTGCAGTTCGGCATCTTCATGCCGCGCTTCAGCATCCATTCGTGGAACGACGACGGCACCGTCAACGAACCGTGGATGTATCCGGAGATCGCCGCGCAGGTCGCATCGCTGATCAAGCAGCGCTACCGGCTGCTGCCGTACCTCTATCACCTGCTGTGGCTGTCGACGACGCGCTACGAGCCCGTGCTGCGGCCGACCTTCGCCGATTTCCCCGGCGATGCGCGCTGCTACGACGAGTGCGACGACATGATGCTCGGCGACGCGCTGCTGGTCGCGCCGGTCGTCGATCCCGGCCGCACGGAGCGCACGGTCTACCTGCCGTCGGGCGCGCGCTGGATGTGCTGCGCGAGCGCGCAGTCGTTCGACGGCGGCGCGAGCGTGACGCTGCCCGCGCCGCTCGACACGCCGGTGATGCTGCTGCGTGAAGGCCGCGTGCTGCCGCTGAACGTCGCGGCACAGCATTTCGGCTCGCGCGCCGACACGCGCGGCTTCCTCGTCGCGCCGCCCATCGAGGACGGCGTCGCATACGGCGAATGCGTCGAGGACGACGGCGAGACGGAAGCCTGGCGCGACGGCGAATACGGACTGTGGCGAATCGAGACCGGCCGCGAGGCGTCGGGCGTGCTCGGCGTGTCGGTCCGCTGGGACGGCCGCCCGGCCCGACCGTCCGATCGCGTCGAGATCCTGCTGCCTGCGTCGCTGCAAGGCCCGCTCGCCGTCCGCGGCGCGTGCGTCGAGCAGGACGCGCAGGACGGCGCATGGCGCCGCATCGTCGTCGCATTCGATAACTGACCGCGCACGGCACACCGATCAGGCGGGCCGTTTGCGCGACCCGCCACCCGCGACAGAGGAGGTCTCCGAACCTCCCGCCCCCTTGAAGAAAGATATCTGGAGATCATCAATGAAAGCACCCGTCAATCGCTATGCAATCCTTATTTTATCGGTCGCGTCGCTCGGCGCGACCGCCGCCCATGCACAGAGCAGCGTGACGCTGTACGGCGTCGTCGACGATTCGCTCGCGTACGTGAACAACCAGCTGGGCCACTCGAACATCTACATGCGCGACGGCAACCTGTATGCGTCGAAGTTCGGGCTGCGCGGCGACGAGGATCTCGGCGGCGGCACGCACGCGATCTTCGACCTGCAGTCCGGCTTCAACCTGAACAACGGCGCGCAGGCCGCCGCCGGCACGATATTCAATCGCCAGGCATTCGTCGGGCTGCGCAACGATCACTACGGCACGCTGACGGCCGGCCGCCAGTACACGCCGTACTTCCTGTTCGTCGGCCCGTACGCGTCGAGCAGCTGGCTGACCGGCGCGACGGGTGCGCACCCGGGCGATATCGACGGCCTCGACACGACGATCCGCGTGAACAACTCGGTCACCTATACGTCGCCGACCTTCGCCGGGCTGACCGCGAGCGCGATGTACGCATTCGGCGGCATTGCCGGTGCGACCGGCAAGGGCAACACGTTCAGCGCCGCGCTGCGCTATGCGAACGGGCCGATCGGGATCGCGGCCGGCTACCTGCGCATCAACAGCTCGGGCTCGTCCGCGGGCTTCCTGAACCCGGCCACCGCAGCGTCGGGCAGCTTCGCGGTGTCCGTGCTGAACCAGGGCTACCTGACCGCGAAGGCCATCGAACACGTTGCGGCGGCAGGCAACTACACGCTCGGCAACCTGACGATGGGCGTCAATTATTCGAACGTGAAGTACCTGCCCGGCAACGGCTCCGTATTCACCGACACGGCCGTGTTCAACACCTACGGCGCGCTGGCCGCCTACCGCTTCACGCCGGCGTTCTCGGTGGCCGGCGCATTCGCGTACACGCTCGCGTCGAAGGCGAACGGCGTCGCAAGCGCGGCCCGCTACCAGCAGTATTCGCTGAAGGAGTCGTACAGCCTGTCGAAACGCACGACGCTCTATGCGCTGCAGGCGTACACGCATTCGAGCGGGCAGACGCTCGGCGCGCAAGGCGCCGGCCACATCATCGACGCGGCGCCGATCGTCGGCGATTCGCAGCAGCTCACGCCGTCGACGACGCACGGCCAGTTCGTCGGCATGGCCGGGATCGCCGTCACTTTCTGAGCGCCCCCAGACCTGTCGCTTCGCGCCAGGCCCCCCGAGGGGGTCATCCCCCAAGGGGACTTCCTCCGGGGCGGAAAACTTGGGGCGGCCCAGCGTTTTCTTGAGAACCCGCACGGCAGCGCCTTCAGCGCGCTGCCCGCGGCCCGGACTATGCGCATCGTGCATGCGCCGTCCGGGCGCCCGAGGCCCGGCGCCCGCCGCGCTTTCCACGTCACGCCCACACGCCGCGCGAACCGCGCAGGTTTTCCCGAGCTCCCCGATACCTTACAATTCGTCAGGTTCATCTCTTCTGCATGCCCCTTCTTGCAGTCCTGACACCGCGGTACACTCGACGCACGCCGTATCAGGGTCCGACGCGCCACGTGCGCGCCGGGCGGCGTTGCGCGTCGTTGCGCCCACAACTGGATGCCCGCCATGCCAGAATCCCGCCCCTCGCCCCGCACGACATTCAAGCCGCAGGTCGTCCTGCCCGCGCTCGCGGTGATCGGCGCGCTGCTCGTCGTGTGCGCGTTGCTCCCGAACGAAGCCGGCGCGCTGTTCTCCGCCGGCCAGCAATGGGTCATCGCGCGCTTCGACTGGTTCTACGTGCTGGCCGTCACCGGCTTCCTCGTGTTTCTCGTGCTGATCGCCGCGAGCGACTTCGGCAACATCCGTCTCGGCCCGGACGACGCCGAACCCGAATTCAGCTTCGTATCGTGGACGGCGATGCTGTTCGCGGCCGGCATGGGCATCGGGCTCATGTACTTCGGCGTCGGCGAGCCGATGCAGCACTTCCTGAAACCGCCGACCGTCGACCCCGGCACGCCCGCCGCCGCGCGCGAGGCGATGCTGATGACCTTCTTCCACTGGGGCTTCCATGCGTGGGCGATCTACGGGCTGATGGGGCTCGTGCTCGCGTACTTCGGCTTTCGCTACAACCTGCCGCTGACGTTGCGTTCGGGGCTGTATCCGGTGCTGCGCGAGCGCATCAACGGCTGGATCGGCCACACGGTCGACGCGTTCGCGCTGGTCGGCACCGTCGCCGGCATCGCGACGACGCTCGGCTACGGCGTGATGCAGATCAGCGCGGGCCTGCATACGGTCGCCGGCTGGGATACGGGCAGCAATGCGTTTCGCATCGGGCTCGTCGCGCTCGTCGTGATCCTCGCAGGGCTGTCGGCCGCAAGCGGCCTCGACAAGGGCGTGCGGCGGCTGTCCGAACTGAACCTGCTGCTCGCGTTCCTGCTGCTCGCGTTCGTGGCCGTCGCGGGCCCGACGGCATTCCTGCTGCGCGCGCTCGGCGACAACATCGGCCAGTACCTGTCGAATCTCGTCGACCTGTCGTTCCGCACCTATGCGTATGCGTCGCCGCGCGAGGAAGGCTGGTTCGGCGGCTGGACGATCCTCTACTGGGCGTGGTGGGTGTCGTGGTCGCCGTTCGTCGGCATGTTCATCGCGCGCATCTCGCGCGGCCGCACGATCCGCCAGTTCGTGATCGGCGTGCTGCTCGTGCCGACCGCGTTCAACCTCGTGTGGATGACCGTGTTCGGCAACAGCGCGATCTGGCTCGATACGCACGGCGCGGCCGGCGCGCTCGCGCAGACGGCCACCAGCGTCGATGCGTTGCTGTTCCGCTTCTTCGATTTCCTGCCGTTGTCGCAAGGGCTGTCGATCGCCGCGATCGTGCTGATCGCGGTGTTCTTCGTCACGTCCGCCGATTCGGGTGCGTTCGTGATCGACCAGATCGCGACGCGCGGCAACGCGCACTCGCCTGTCTGGCAACGGCTGTTCTGGGCCGCGCTGCTCGGCGTGACGGCCGCGGTGCTGCTCGTCGCCGGCGGGCTCGGCGCGCTGCAGGCGATGACGCTGATCGCCGCGCTGCCGGTCGCCATCATCATGCTCGCGCTCTGCTACGGGCTGTGGCGCGGGCTCGCGGCCGACCGCGCGCACTATTCGCAGGACATCGCGCCCGCGACCAGCTACTGGACCGGCCAGCACTGGCGCCACCGCCTGACGCACATCCTGCGGCAGACGACCGAGGCCGACGCGCGCCAGTTCGTCGCCGAGACGGTCGAGCCCGCGTTGCGCAAGGTCGCCGACGAACTGCGCGCGAGCGGCGTCGATGCGCACGTGCAGCGCGACGGCGACGACGCCGTGCGGCTCACCGTTCCGACTGCCGAGCACCGAGATTTCGTGTACGGCGTACGCGTGACGGTGAAATCCGCGGCCGCGTTCCTGGTGCGCGAAGCGGCCGAGCCGGAAGCGGCGCGGGCGCACGTGTACGGGATCGTCACGTTCTTCGAGGACGGGCGGCTCGGCTACGACGTCGAATACCTGCGCGGCGACGAAGTGATCGCCGACGTGCTGCGCCAGTACGAACGCTATGTATCGCTCGCGGCCGACAAGCGCACGCATCTGCTGAGCCGCGCGCCGGGGCACGCGACGGAGGCTGAATGAACGCGTACGCCGCAGTCTTTGCTGCACCGCGCCGGTCCGGCACGTTCGACGGAGCCACACGATGAGCGGACTTCTGCAAAGCCGCTCCGCCGACCTCGTCGCGCTCGGCACGCTCGCCGTGCTTTATCTCGGCGGGGCCGGTATCGCGCTGTGGCGGATCCGGGCCGCGGCGCCGCGCGGCAAGCTCTACTGGATCGTCTGCATGGTGCTGCTGGCCGGCGGCGCCATCACGATGGGCGGCAACCTGTCGCCCGCACCGAACAGCGGAGAAATGCCGCCCGGTTTCGCGCTCGGCGTCGAGGCCGTCCTGCTCGGCCTCGTGCTGGTTGCCGGAGGTTGCGCGTGGCTGATGCTGCGCGCGCGCAAACGCTGACGCGCGCACGTCGCGCGGCCTTGTTACGTTGTGCGCGAACGGCAATGCGCATGGCCGGCAGGCGGCCCTTTCCCGATCCGCTTTTTATCGCAATGCGTTACGCGGACGGCGCGCGCGCCGTCACGAGCCAGCATGCCGCGTCGAAGCGCACCTCCGCGCCGTGCACGTAACGCTCGAACGCGGCACGCACCGTGTCGACCACGCACCGCCGCGTCGCGTCGTCCGTCTCCAGCAGCGCGAGCCCGACCGGGCCCAGCCGCGCGATGTAGTCGTTCAGCGCGGGCTCGGGCAACGCGCACGCCATATCGATGGGCTCGATCGCAATGTCGACCCAGCCGCTGTCCGACAGCACCGATGCGATCCGCTGCCGGTCGCCGAACGCGAACTGCCCCGGCGCGCCGGGCCGCCGCGCGGGCAGGTTCGGCAGCAACGGCGCGGCGGCCCGCTCGGCCGTCGTCATGAACGGGTTGTCGGCCGCGCTGCGCCACGCGACGAACCGCATTTGTGCATCCGGCCGCGCCGCGTGCCGCAGATTCGCAAAAGCCCGGACCGGATCGTCGAAGAACATCACACCCAGGCGCGACACGATCAGATCGACGCTCGCGGGCTCGAACGCATGCGTCTGCACGTCCGCGCACACGAAGCGGGCGCGCAGGCCGCCGCGTTCAGCGCGCGCCTGCGCGGCATCGATCATTCGGGCCGAAATGTCGATGCCCGTGCATTGCGCGCTCGCGCCGAGCCGCCGTGCGATCGCGAGCGTGACCGCGCCCGTGCCGCAGCCGACGTCGAGCACGCTGCGCGCGGACGACGCGCCCGCCGCATCGGCGAGCAGCGCCTCGAACGGCGCGAACATCCGGTCGATCGGCGCCTGCGCATCGACCCATGCACGCCCCGACGGGCCGTTCCACAGCGCAGATTGTTCGTCGTTGGGCGGGTTGGTTTCCATCGTCGATTCCCCTTCTGGTTCGTTGATCATGAACCGGACTGTGCTGCTTCAAGCCGGCTTGAGGTCAAGGCCCCGGCCGCGAATACCGGCGCGTCGGCGAGCACCCCGTCGCGTCCCGTTTTTTCACATTTCTTACATTCGCGCTGCGTATCGTTGACGACTTTCCTACGGTGCCTCCCATGCGACGACTCCTCCCGCGCGCACTGCTTGCGCGCTGCGCCCCCCTTGTTGCCCTCGCCGCGCTGTCGGCGTGCTCGAATCACATCGATACGCCGGCCGATCCGGCGAGCGCCGCGATCAACGTCCAGGCCGCATGGGTCGAGATCGGCGACGCGAACCAGGCGATCGCACGCGTCATCACGAACTACACCCCCGCGTCGGCCGGCGATCCGCTGTGTCCGCAACTGACCGTCGACGGCAAGCTGTCGCGCATGACGCTGCGCGCAGGCGCCGCGACCCCGGCCCAGCGGCCGACCGCCAGCGACCCGGCCGATTCGAAGCCGTCGAACTTCCCGGTCTCCGTCTGCGAAACGACGTTGCCGGCCGATGCGCAGGCGGCGAGCGTCGCGGGCCGCACGCTGCCGCTGCCGAAAGCGCAGCCGCAGCGCATCGCGATCATCGCCGACACCGGCTGCCGGATGAAGAAGGCCGACAACGCATGGCAGGCCTGCAACGACGCGACGGTCTGGCCGTTCGACACGATCGCGGCCAGCGTCGCGAAGCTGTCGCCGGACCTGGTCATGCATGTGGGCGACTACCACTATCGCGAGAACGCCTGCCCGCCGGACATCGCCGGTTGCAAGGACAGCCCGTGGGGCTATGGCTGGGATACGTGGCAAGCCGACCTGTTCCGCCCGGCCGCGCCGCTGCTCGCGAAGGCGCCGTGGGTCGTCGTGCGCGGCAATCACGAGGAATGCGCGCGCGCAGGCCAGGGCTGGTTCCGCTTCCTCGATCCGCGCCCGTATTCGGCTGCACGCTCGTGCGACGATCCGGCCAACGACAACAACGCGAACTATTCGGAACCCTATGCGGTATCGCTCGGCGGCGGCTCGCAGGTGATCGTGTTCGACACCGCGAAGGTCGGCCGCACGCCGCTCAAGACGACCGATGCGCAATTCGGCATCTACCAGAAGCAGTTCCAGACGGTGGCCACGCTCGCGTCGAAGGCGGGCATGACGACGACGATCTTCACGAACCATCATCCGATCCTCGCGTTCGCGCCGATCGCCGGCAGCACGCCCGCTCCGGGCAACCTCGCGCTGCAGTCGGTGATGTCGAGCCTCTACGCGCAGGCGTACTACCCGCCGGGCGTACACGTCGCGCTGCACGGTCACGTGCACGACTTCCAGGCGATCAACTTCTCGTCCGGGCACCCGGCGACGATCGTGTCCGGCAACGGCGGCGACAACCTCGACGTCGCACTGCCCGATCCGTTCCCGGCCGGCCTGACGCCGGCACCGGGCGCCGTGATCGAGCGGCTGTCGCACAACAACAGCTTCGGCTTCCTGATCATGGAACGCCGCGCGGCACCCGCGACGGGCTGGGTGTTCCGTGCATATTCGGCCGCAGGCAAGCTGCTCGCATCGTGCAACCAGTCGGGCACGACGCTCGCCTGCGACAAGACGGGGTTCATTGCACCGTGAGTGAAGCAGTTCGATGCGACGGCCGCGTTGCGCGCGGCCGGCAAACGCTGCACACGCTTGCCGCGGCCGTGCTCGCCGGCCTGGCGCTCGCGGCGCACGCCGTGCCGTCCGAAACGGTCCTGCTCCCCGGCGCGCCGCCGTCGCGCGTCGTCGACACGATCGGCAACGGCACGCCGCAGGTGACGGGCAAGATCGACGCGGCCACCGCGCGCTTCGCGCCCGACCCGACGCTCGTCGCGCTCGGCCGCCGGATCTTCTTCGACCCGCGGCTGTCCGAGCCGCGCGGCATGTCGTGCGCGGGCTGCCACGATCCGGGCCGTGCATTCGCACCGACGCTGTCGGCGGCTTCGCTCGCGGGGCCCGGCGTGCCGGAAGGCAGCCGGCCCGGGCGCTTCAGCCAGCGCAATGCGCCGTCGCTGCTCTATGTGCGCTACGTGCCGCGCCGCCACTTCTACCAGGACGACGATGCGCCCGCGCCGTCGCCGTTCGGCGGACTGTTCAGCGATGGCCGCGCGGATACGCTCGCCGAGCAGATCCGCGGGCCGCTGTTCGATCCGAACGAGATGAACAACCGGTCGCCGGCCGCGCTGCTGCGCAAGGTCAATGCGACCGAACTCGCGACCGATCTCGCCGCGCGCTTCGGCGCGCCGGTACGACGCGATCCCGAACAACTCGTGCGCGCGCTGGGTTCGGCCGTCGAGGCCTATCTGCAGAGCGACGAGATGGCGCCGTTCACGTCGCGCTTCGACGCATTCCTGCGCACGCGCAAGCCGCTCGCGCCGGCCGAAATGCGCGGCCTCGCGCTGTTCCGGAATCCGGACAAGGGCAACTGCATGACCTGCCATACGCTGTCGGACACGTCGAGCCGCCCGGAGCGCTCGCTCTTCACCGATTTCGGTTATGACGCGATCGCCGTGCCGCGCAACCGCGCGCTGCCGGCGAACCGCGATCCTCGCCATTTCGACAACGGGCTGTGCGACACCGCGCGGCGCCTGCGCTGGCCCGAGCCGACGCAATGGTGCGGCTACCTTCGCACGCCGGGGCTGCGCAACGTCGCGGTCAAGCAGACGTTCATGCACAACGGCGTGTTCACGACGCTGCGCGACGCGGTCGCGTTCTACAACACGCGCTCGACCGACCCCGGCTTCTGGTATCACGGCGCCACGACGTTCGACGACGTGCCGGCCGCCTATCGCGGCAACATCAACGTCAACTCGACGCCGATGAACCGCCGGCCCGGCACGCCGCCCGCGCTGACCGACGCGGAAATCGACGACATCGTCGCATTCCTCGGCACGCTGACCGACGCGCGTTATACGGGTATCGCCGCGGCCGCCGCCCCTGCTCCCCCCGCCACCCGGATCACCGGATCACCGGATCGCCGGACCGCCGCCCGCCCGCGCCGGCGCGCTGACCCTGGCCGAACGGCCAGCCGCAAGCACGCCCGCTTGCGGTCGCCGCAAACACTGGCTATATTTACAGTACTGTATTTATGAACAGTGAGGTGCGCGATGGAACATCTGGTCCGTATCGTCAACGACACCGATCGCCAAGTGCTGGCATGGCTTCGTGCGCAGGTCGGCGACGCCCGCGTCGAGCGCGCGGCCCGCCAGCTCGGGCATACGCGGAAGCCGTTTCCGTCGGCCGTCTGCCGGTATCTGGGCATGAGCGCGCCGGCCACGCTGCGCCCGGCCGAACGGCCGCGCGCCGCACGCGATTTCTCGGTCGGCGATCGTTACCTGTCGTTGATCCGCCAGCACCTCGCCTCGCACTCGGCCAGCCGCTGACATGGCGGCGTCCGGCCGCCGTGGTGGTACGGCGGGCCTGAACGATCGCGCATGCATGAGCCCGGCCTGCGGCGATGCGGCGTTGTGCCGGCTGTGCGCGAACTTCAGCATTCTCACGCGCGCATGCCAGCGCCCCGCGCTCGTCCACCAAGCCGCATCCCGGGGGCCAGCACCTTGTTGAACGACGGGCAGCAGACCACCGTGCCGTCGCGGTCCCATGCCTTGGCCGCCTCGACCGCCGCAGCCTGCCCGGCACGCGGCGGCCATCGAATCACCGCACGTTCCTGCGATGCTCGACCCACTCGAAGATCGCCATCCCGGCCAGCATCGCGGCAACGAACCCGATCCCCTTGGCCGATCCGAAGCCGATCGCCACGATCGCGGGCCCCGGGCAGAACCCGGCAATCCCCCAGCCGATGCCGAACACGGCACTCCCGGCGACCAGGCGCACGGTGATCGCCCGCAAGGCCGGCAACTGCATCGGCAAGCCGAGCCACGACCGCGTCCGGCGCTTCGCCCACGCGAACGCGAACACGGCCACGCCCGTCGCGCCGGCCATCACGAACGCGAGCGACGGATCCCAGCGGCCCGCCAGGTCGAGAAAGCCGAGCACCTTCTGCGGATTGGCCATGCCCGACACGATGAGGCCGACGCCGAACAGCAGCCCCGCCAGAAACGCGAATCCTGCCTGCATGTCAGCCTCCCAGCACGTGCAACCGCACGAATACGGTCACGAAGCCCGCGATCATGAAAGTCGCGGTCGCGACCACCGAACGCAGCGCGCCGCGCGACATCCCGCATACGCCGTGACCGCTCGTACAGCCGCCCGCGTACCGTGTGCCGAGCCCGACCAGCAGGCCTGCCGCCATCAACTCGGGCCAGTTTGCGTCGACCTGCGGCGTCAGGCCGGCTCCGGCGGCGCGCATCGCGAGCGGTGCGGCGATCAGCCCGGCGACGAATGCGACGCGCCAGTCGCGCTCTCCGGAACCCGCCGCGAACAGGCCGCCGACGATTCCGCTGATGCCGGCAATCCGGCCGTTGAACGCGACGAGCCACGCGGCCGCGAGCCCGATCAGCACACCGCCGGCCAGCGACAGCCATGGCGTGAAATGAAGCGCATCAAGCTGCATCGTGCGTCCCCTGCACGGCCGGGCCGCAGAACTGCTCGTACAGCACGCCCATCACCGCGATCGCGGCCGGGCTGTCGAGCGAATAGTGGATGTTCTTGCCTTCGCGGCGCGTGCGGACCAGCGCGTTGTCACGCAACACGCCGAGTTGCTGCGACAGCGTCGGCTGGCGGATGTCCAGCCTCGTCTCGAGATCGCTGACGCAGCGCTCGCCCTGCGACAGTTCGCAGAGCAGCAGCAGGCGGTCGGGATTCGACAGCACCTTGAGGAGCGCGCAGGCCGATTCGGCGGCTGCGCGCATCTGGTCGGGCTCGGGCAGCCCGGCGGGAAGATCGTTGTTCATCGGTGCAGGACAACACAATTAACGAATCGATATTATATCAACTTATATAATATTGATTCGCGCTGCCGCAAAACCGATAGTCCTGGGCGTTCCTGCGCTCAGGCTTGCTCGCCCGCGATCCCGTCCGCGCTCGATGCGTTCAACGCGCGCGCCGCATCGGCGCGAACCACGCCGAGCGCCAGCACGGCAATCGCCGCGATCACGCACGGCGCCGCGACGACGGCAAACGCGGTCGACGGCGGCACGCCCATCGCCAGCATCGCGCCACCCGCCATCGAGCCGACCACCGACCCGCCTCGGCCGATCCCGTTCGCCCAGCTCACGCCCGTGGTCCGGCACTCGGTCGGATAGAACGCGGCCGACAGCGCATTCGCCCCCACCTGCGAACCCGACACGCAGAAACCGGCCGCGAACACGGCGAGCGCGGCGCCCCATGGCGACGCGGCACACACGCCGATCGCCGCGACGAACACGCTGGCCGCCACATAGCTGCAGGCCAGCACGCGGTGCGGGTCGAAGCGGTCCATCAACCAGCCGAGCACGATCGCGCCGAGCGTGCCGCCGACCTGGAACATCGCGGTCACGCGCGCGGCCGTCTGCAGCGTCGCGCCGGTCGTGCGCAGCAGCGTCGGCAGCCAGCTCGACAGCAGGTAGATCACGAGCAGGCTCATGAAGAACGTGAGCCACAGCAGCAACGTGCCGCGCAGCAGGTCGGCGCCGAACAGGCGGCCGAGCGGCGATCCGGCCGGCTTGCCGGCGGGCGCGATGAACGATGCGTTCGCGAGATGCGGATCCGGCGCGATCCGGCCAAGCATCGCCGCGATCCGCTCGGGTGCCGCCCCGGCGTTGACGAGATAACGCACCGATTCCGGCAGCCGCCACGCGAGCACCGGCAGGAGCAGCAGCGGCGCGGCGCCGCCGACGACGAGCACCGCGCGCCAGCCGTGATGCTCGATCAGCGACGCGGCCGCGAGCCCGCCGAGCGCGGAGCCGATCGTGAAGCCGCAGAACATCGTCGTCACGAGCAGCGAGCGGCGCCGCGCCGGACAGTATTCGGACGTCAGCGTAATCGCATTCGGCATCGCGCCGCCGAGCCCGAGCCCGGTCACGAAGCGCCACGCAATCAGCTCGGTCAATCCGCCCGCACTCGCCGACGCGGCGCTCGCGATGCCGAAGCACGCCACGCACGCGAGCAGCAGGCGCTTGCGGCCGAACCGGTCGCCGAACGGCCCGAACGCCAGCGCGCCGGCCATCAGCCCGGCCAGCCCCGCGCCGAACACGGGCGCGAGCTGCGCGGGCGACAAGCCCCATTCCGCGCGGATGACGGGCGCGATGAAACCGATCGACGCGGTATCGAACCCGTCGATCGCGACGATCAGAAAGCACAGTACGACGATCGCGGCCTGAAACGGCGCAACGCGATGCCGGTCGATCCATTTGCTGACGTCGATGGACAGCGTATCGGCCATGATGGTGTCTCCTCCATGAGGGCGGTCGCGCTTCGTGTCGTTGAAATGCGCGCCGCCGGAATCGGGCTGAAAGCGTGCGTTACGCGACGGGCTTCAGGCAATCTTCCGCGCGCCAGCCGTGCAGCCAGTCGAGCGCGTCGTAGAACTGCGCCTGCGTGTGTCCGACCCAGAGCCCGTTGCGTACCTGCCGCTCGACACCCTTTGCGTGATAGATCCGCCCCATTTCTCGTGCCGAATACAGCACGCGCGCGGTGCGCGGAATCCGCACGCGTTCGTACCGCGCGAACGCGGCCTCGAAATCGCCGTCGGCCTGCGCGACGGCCGCACCGAGCGTCACCGCATCCTCGAGCGCCTGGCACGCGCCCTGCGCGAGGTATTGCGTCATCGGGTGCGCGGCGTCGCCGAGCACCGTCGCGCGGCCGGCGCTCCAGCCCTCGACCGGATCGCGGTCGGCGGTCGCCCAGCGCTTCCACGACGTCGGGCGGTCGAGCATCTGCTTCGGCAACGGATGGACGCCGTCGAAGTACGACAGCACTTCTTCCTTGCTGCCCTCGCGCACGCCCCAGGTCTCCTGCTCGCGGCTGTGGAAGGTGACGACGAGGTTGTATTGCCGCCCGCCGCGCAGCGGATAGTGGACGAGATGGCAATGCGGGCCGGCCCACACGACCGGCGCGTTGATCCGCAGGTCCTCCGGCATGTTGTCGGTGTCGACCACCGCGCGATACACGACGTGCCCCGTCACGCGATGCGCGTCGCCGATCAGCGCCTGACGGATCACGGACTTCACGCCGTCGCAGCCGATCACAGCATCGGCGCGATGGCGTTCGCCGTGCTGGTCGGTCACGGTCACGCCATTGCCGTCCTGTTCGAACCCGCACACCTGTGTGCTCGTCCGGAATTCGATCAGCGGGTGATCCTTGACCGCCTCGTAGATCGACAGGTGAATGTCCGCGCGATGGATCACCGCATACGGATTGCCGAAACGCTCACGGTACGCGACGCCCGTATCGATGCGCACGACCTCGCGCGCATCGACCGCGTCCATCAGTTGCAGCCAGTCGGTGAATACCGCACGGCTGCGTGCGGCCTCGCCGACGCCCAGCGCGTCGAGTGCGTTGAACGCGTTCGCGGCGAGCTGGATTCCCGCGCCGATCTCGCCGATCTGCTCGGCCTGCTCGAGCAGCTTCACGCGGATGCCCTGGCGCGCGAGCGCAAGTGCCGCCGCGAGCCCGCCGATGCCGCCGCCGATCACGAGTACGCGCCGGCCGTTGTTGTTTGTCTCGCCCATGTCTGTCTCCTGCTTTGTGTTACGCGACGTAATCCGGTTGGCGCTGCGGCTGCGCAGCCTCGAAAGCCGGCTCGCGCCGCGCGTGTTCATGAACCGCGAGGCAACGCGGATACGCGCCCAGGTCGCACTCCATCCGCAACGCATTCGCGACCTGCGGCACCAGGCACACGTCGGCCAGTGTCGGCGCGTCGCCGAAGCACCACGGGCCCTCGTCCGCGCGGGCCAGCAGCCGCTCGACGCCGGCCATCCCTTCCGCGATCCAGTGCCGGTACCACGCGGTCTTCTGCTGCGGGGTGACCTTCAGCTCGCTGTCGAGATAGCGCAGCACGCGCAGGTTGTTGACGGGATGGATGTCGCATGCGATCAGCGCCGCCAGTTCCAGCACGCGCGCACGACGGCGCGGTTCGAGCGGAATCAGCCGCGGTTCCGGATGGATTTGGTCGAGGTAATCGAGGATCGCGAGCGACTGGCCGAGACGAAAATCGCCGTCGACCAGCGCGGGCACCGACGCCGACGGGTTCACCTGCGCGACGTAACTGGCGTCGCGCTGCTCGCCGGTGCGGATGTTCACGGGCAGCGTGTCGTACGGCAGCCCTTTCAGCGCAAGCGCGATGCGCACCCGATAGGATGTCGAACTGTTGAAGAAGCTATGCAGTTGCACGATGTGACCTTTCCAGGAAAACGCGTCAGACCACGCGCACGGTCAGTTCGCCGAGCCGCTCGACACCGACCTTCATCACGTCGCCCGCGACCACCGCGCCGACGCCCTCGGGCGTGCCTGTGAAGATCGCGTCGCCCGGTTCGAGGCGGAAGAACTTCGACAGGTCGGCAACCGTCTCCGCGACCGACCAGATCAGGTGCGACACGTCACTCTTCTGCTTCGTCGCACCGTTGACGGTCAGCCACAGGCCGCCCTGCTCGAAATGGCCGGTTTCGCTCGCCGGATGCACGGGCCCGATCGGCGCCGAGCGGTCGAACGCCTTGCCGATCTCCCACGGCCGGCCCATCTCGCGCATCTTCATCTGCAGGTCGCGGCGCGTCATGTCGAGGCCGACCGCATAGCCCCACACGTGTTCGAGCGCGCGCTCGAGCGGGATGTCCGCGCCGCCCTTGCCGATCACCGCGACGAGTTCGGCTTCGTAGTGGTAGTTCTGCGTCTGCGACGGATACGCGAGATCGAGCGTTTCGCCATACGCGACCGGCACGATCGAATCGGCCGGCTTGCAGAAGAAGAACGGCGGCTCGCGATCGGGATCGAAGCCCATTTCGCGTGCGTGGGCCGCGTAGTTGCGGCCGACGCAATAGACGCGGCGTACCGCGAACCGGGCGTCGCTACCGGCGACGGGCAGCGCCACGGGCGCTTCGGGAGGGAAAACGAAAGTCATGAACGGCTCCAGCGCAGGCATGAACGAAGGGGCGCGCGCCGCAGCGACGGCGCACGAAAAACGAATCGATGATGAAACCGGCCGGCGTCAGTCGCGCGCTTCGCGCAACAGGTTCAGCGCGGACAGCACGGGCCGGTCGGAATAGCTGAACAGCACGCTGTCGGACGACGCCGACAGCCGCACGGGCGCCCACGACGGCGCGACGAAGATGTCGTGCGGCTCGAACGCGAACGCGTCGCCGTCAATGTGTGCGGTGCCGCTGCCTTCGACGACGCAGTAGATCGTCGCGTCGGTGCTGCGGTACGTGCGGCCGTCGAAGCCGGCGGGCAGGAACTGCATGAAGGTCGCAATGGTCGGCATCGGCCAGCCGCCCGTAGAAGGGTTCACATAGCGCAGCTTCACGCCGTCCCACGCATCGAGCTCACCGCCCCGGTACAGCGTGTCGAGCGCCTCGCGGGTGCGCGCATACGGATAGCTGAACACCGGCGACGTCGGATCGCTCACGCGATGCCGCACCGGCACCATGTTGTGGCCGAAGCGCGCGAAGCTGTCGCCTTCCGGGCGGCTCACGGGCTGCACGGCTTCCGGGTAGTTTTCCGCGAAGCCCGCGTCGAGGCTCGCGACGAGCGGAATGTCGAGCCCGTCGAGCCACACGACCGGCTCGCCGCCCTCTTCCTCCGGCGGATTGCCGTGGTCGTGCCACGCCCACGACGGCGTGATGATGAAGTCGCCCGGATGCATCGTCGTGCGCTCGCCGTTCACCGCCGTCCACGCGCCGCGCCCTTCGACGATGAAGCGCAGCGCCGACTGCGTATGCCGATGGCTCGGCGCGATCTCGCCCGGCAGGATCAACTGCAGGCCCGCGTACAGGCTCGGCGTCATGCTCGACTTGCCGGGCAGCCCCGGGTTCTCCAGCACCAGCACGCGGCGCACGGCCTCTTCCGCGCTGATCACGCTGCCGGCCTGCATCACGAGATCGCGCACCTGCGCATACTTCCAGATCGCGGCCTGCGCGGCCGGTTGCGGGGATTTCGGCACGAGGTTGTGCAGCGATTCCCACAACGGCGCCAGGCGCTGCTCGGCGATCCTTGCGTAGTAGGCGGCGCGCGGCACGTCCGGATGGCGGGTCGTCATGATGTCTCCTTGGAATCGGCCGATCGGCGTCGGCGCTGTGTCGGGTCAGGTCAGGTCGGGAACCGTGTTGCAGTCCGTTAGCCGATTTATATTCGACGCAGCCATACCCGGTGAAATGGTCAAATCATCTGATCCATATGATTCTGGATATACCTTCTCGCGACGAGGCATGCGATGGACTGGACCCACCGGCTGCGATTGCGGCATTTGCAGGTACTGCTGAGCCTTGCCGACACCGGCAATCTGAGCCAGTCGGCGGTCGCGCTCGCGACCACGCAGCCGGCGCTGTCGAAATGGCTGAAGGAACTGGAGGAGGATGTCGGGCTGCCGCTGTTCGAGCGGCATGCACGCGGCCTGCGGCCGACGCCGTACGGCGAAGCGCTGATCGAGCACGCGCGCCGCGTCGAGGCACAGCTCGACGTCGCGCGCGACGACATGGCCGCGCTGCGCGAAGGCGGCAGCGGCCTCGTGACGATCGGCACGTCGGGCGTCGCGGCGGCCGACACGGTGCCGCTCGCGGTGTCGCAACTGCTGAAACGGATGCCGCGCGCGCAGGTGCGGCTCACCGAAAGCACGATGATCCAGTTGATGCCGCAGCTTGCGCGCAGCGAACTGGACATCGTCGTGGGCCGCTCGGGTTCGACATCCGTCGATCCGCATCTGCACGCCGAAGCGCTGTATGTCGATCCGGTCGTGTTCGTCGCACGGCCCGGCCACGCGCTTGCCGGCGCGGCTTCGGTCGGCTGGGACGACGTGCTTGCCTATTCGTGGATCGTGTGGCCGTCGGGCACCCCCGTGCACAACGCGCTGGAAACCGCGCTGACGGCCGCCGGCCGCGTGCGGCCGCCGCACTGCGTCGAATCGAATTCGTCGATCCTCAACCTCACGCTGCTGAACAACACCGACCTGCTCGGCGTCGCGTCGCATCGCGCCGCGCAGCGCTTCGCGCAACTGAATGCGATCCGCATCCTGCCGATGGAGCTCGAGGGCCAGGGTGCGGTGTCGATGTACTGGCACCCCGACAGCGCGAATCGCGCAGCCGTGGCCGCGACGATCGAGTGCCTGCGCGCCTGCGCGGTGCCTCAGGTCGGTGGATGGGAGAAGGTCAACGTGGAGTAGATGACGCGGCCCGGCGCCAACCAGGCCGCTTCACTGCAACGCGTCATGCGCCGTCGCAGGATGCCGTGCCGTCGAGCATCAGCGTGCCGACCCGCGCGGGCACGAGCGGCGTGCGCGGCGCGGGCGGCGTCCAGCCGAACAGCGCCTGCGCGGCAGCGCCGCAAACGCGGCCCTGGCACGCGCCCATCCCGCAGCGCGACTGCAGCTTCGCGGCCGTCCAGCCCGGCTCCTGCGCGACCGCGTCGAAGCGCACATCCTCGCAGCGGCACAGCAGCGTATCGGGCCGCGCAAGCCGGCGGATCGGCTCGCGGATCGCGAAACGCTCGCGCACGGCATCTGCAAACGTCTGCCAATGTGCGCGCCGCGCGACGAGCGCGGCCAACGGCGCCGTCTGCCCGGTCGCCGCATAGCCGGCGATTTCGCCTTCGACCATCGCCAGCTCGCTGCCGCCGACGCCCGTGCACTCGCCGGCCGCGAAGTACCCGTCGCGGCTCGTACGCTGGTGCGCGTCGACTGCCACCGCACCGTTTTCGATCCGGCAGCCGAGATGGCTCGGCAGCACGGTGTTCGGCACGAGGCCGAAGCCGCACGCGAGCCGGTCGCAGTCGACGTCGAACTCGCGGTCGCCGCGGCGGATCCGCACGCGTTCGAGCCGCTTGTCGCCGAACGCTTCGACGACGCGCGCATCGGGCCGATAGACGGCCGTGACGAGCTTCGCGGCCTGCGCGAGCTTCGACGGCCAGCGCCACAGCCCCGCGCCGAAACCAGCCACGTCACCCCATGCGGCCTGTTCGAGCACGTGCGACACGCGCGCGCCGGCCTGACGGGCCGTCGCCGCGCTCGCCAACAGCAGCGGCCCGCTGCCGGCGATCACCGTGCGCTGCCCGCGCACGTCGAGGCCGTACTTGATCAGCGCCTGCAAACCGCCCGCGCCGGTGACGCCCGGCAGCGTCCAGCCCGGAAACGGCAGCAGCAACTCGCGTGCGCCGCAGCAGAGAATCAGCGTCCGGAAATCGAGCAGCAGCCCGCGTTCGTCGTCCTCGAGCAGCAGCGTGCCCGGCTGCGTTTCGGCGACGATCCGCGTCGCTGCGAGGTGCGTAACGTTCGGCTGCCGCAGTACAGCGAGGCGTTCGGCCGCGGCCTGCACCGGCGTGGCCGCTGCGCTTTGCCGCCAGATCTGCCCGCCCGCCCGCGGGTTGTCGTCGACGATCGCAACCGTCGCACCGCTTTGCGCGGCGGCCCGCGCGGCCGACAGCCCGGCCGGGCCGGCCCCGACGATCGCGACGTCGACGCTCAGTCGTTCCTGTTTCATTTCGTGCGCTCCACCTGCATCCCGTCGCGGCACAACGTCTGGCAGGCCAGCCGGCGGCGGCCGTCGATCGTCATCCGGCACTCCTGGCAGACGCCCATTCCGCAAAACGGCGCACGCGCCGCACCTGTGCACGACACGCGCGTCGTGTCGTCGCCGCTCGCCGCAACGGCGGCCGCGACGGTCGTGCCGTCGGCCACCGTCAGCGCGCGGCCGTCCAGATGAATGATCATGTCAGCGCTCCGGCTACGGGGGACGCGGTCAGGAAGCGTCCCGGCAAATACGGTTCGATATCGATCGGCGGCCGTTCGCCGGCCATCTGCGCGGCGACGAGCCGCGCACTGCCCGGCGCGGTCGTCACGCCGAGCCCTTCATGCCCGACCGCGAGCCACACGCCCGGCCGCGCCGGGTGCTCGCCGAGCAGCGGCAGGCCGTCGGGGCTCGCGGAACGGAACCCTGTCCATGAACGGATCCCGTTCAGGTCGGCCAGATCCGGCAAGTAGCCGACCGCGCGGCGCAGCATCCGCGCGAGCACCGGCGGCTCGACGCGCGCGTCTTCGGTATCGAACTGGCGCGACGAGCCGATCAGCAACTGGCCGGTCGGCCGCGGCTGCACGTTGAACGCGACCGACGTGCCATCGCTCGCATGCGCGCTTGCCGCATAACCGAGCTCGACGAGCTGGTGCGACACCTGGCCCGGATAGCGGTCGGTGATCAGCAGGTGGCCCTTTTTCGGGCGCAGCGGCAACTCGGGCAGCAGCGTGCGCGCCGCGACGCCGTTCGCGACGACCACGCGTTCCGCACGCAATGTGTCGCCGCTCGCGAGCGTCACGCTCGGGCCGTCGACCGCAACGGCCCGGTCGCGGCGCAACGTGATGCGCGGAGCGCGCTGCAGCAGCCAGTTCGCGGTGACGGGCGCATAGAGGATCGCGTCGCCGGGAATCTTCAGCGCGCCGCCGAGCCCGGCGCGCAGCATCGGCTCCAGTTGCGCGAGCGTCGCCGCGTCGATCAGCTCGCCGGCCACGCCGTGCGCGGCAAGCGTCGCCTGCTTCGCGCGCGCGAGATCCATCTCGTGCGCATCGGCCGCGAGCCACAGCGTGCCGCAGTTGCGGTATGCGCAGCCTTCCGGCATCTCGCCGCTCAACGCGCGCCACAGTTCGATCGAGTAATGGCTCAGCGCGAGTTCGGCCGCGTTGTCGTCCATCGCGACGAGGTGGCCCATCCCCGCGCCGGTCGCACCGCCGCTCGCGTCGTCGACGACGAGCACGCGCAGCCCGCGCTGCGCGAGTTCGTGCGCGCACGCCGCGCCGACGATGCCGGCGCCGATCACGACGACGTCGGTACTTGCGTCGCTCACGGCGCGATGCCCCAGCCGAACGGATCGTCTTCCTCGATCAGCAGCGTCGCTTCCGCACTCAGGTGCGCGCTGCCGCGGATCGTCGGCACGATGCCGCCGTCGGCCTGCTCGTAGCTCGCGTGGAACACGCTGCCGATCACGCTCGCCTGCCGCCACACGGCGCCCGGCGCGAGCTTGCCGTCGGCGGCGAGGCACGCAAGCTTCGCGCTCGTGCCGGTGCCGCACGGCGAACGGTCGTAAGCGAGGCCCGGGCACAGCACGAAGCTGCGGCTGTCGTGCTCGGCATCGTCGGCGAACAGTTCGATATGGTCGATCTCGCCGCCGTTCGCGCCGGTGATGCCCGCGCGTTCGAGCCCTTCGCGCACGGCCGACGCATACGCGGTGAGCGCCGCGACGTTGTCGCCGGCGACGCGCTGCCCGTGGTCGCTGATCAGGAAGAACCAGTTGCCGCCCCACGCGATGTCGCCCTTCACGGGGCCGTAACCCGGCACGTCGACCGCGACGCCCTGCGCATGGCGATACGCGGGCACGTTGCGCACGCTGACCGACAGGTCGTCGTGCAGCGTCGCCTCGACGGTGCCGACGGGCGTTTCGATCAGATGAATGCCGGACCGGATGCGCCCCATGTGATGCAGCGTGCGCACGACGCCGATCGTGCCGTGCCCGCACATCCCGAGATAGCCGCTATTGTTGAAGAAGATCACGCCGGCCGCCGCGTCGGGCGACACGGGTTCGCACAGCAGCGCGCCGACCAGCACGTCGCTGCCGCGCGGCTCGAGGATGCACGCGGTGCGGTAACGGTCGTGCTCGCGCGCGAGCACGTCGCGACGCTCGGCCATCGTGCCGTTGCCGAGCGAGGGGAATCCGGACACGACGAGCCGAGTGGGTTCGCCGCCCGTGTGCGAATCGATGATCTGGATGCGCTTCATCATGAGCCGTCCGAAGTGGGGAGTGGATAAGTGGGGAAAGGAGCATAGCTTCCTCCGTCGCGCGTCCGTCCGCTTGTGGCTTTTCGATAAGGACGACGACGAAATCGGCATAGTACGAAGCGCCCTTCTCGCACCGTGCGGCCGCTGTGCCGATTTCGTCATTTTGCTCCGCGATACGACTCAAGCGTGATGGGCATTTGCGCGGCGATACTGGTTGCCACACCGACACACCTGTCGGCCGACCGATACGAACGTAGGAGATTTCAGTGAGCCGCAAAGCCATTCAATGGACCGGGGTTTTCCCGGCCGTCAGCACCCAGTTCAAGCCGGACTTTTCCCTCGACATCGACGCCACGCACCGCGTGGTGAAGAACCTGGTGAACGACGGCGTGTCGGGCCTCGTGGTCTGCGGCACGGTCGGCGAAAACACGTCGCTGTCGACGAGCGAAAAGCTGCAGGTGATCGAGGCTGCGCGCGACGCGGCCGGCGGCAAGATTCCGGTGATCGCCGGCATCGCCGAATTCACGACCGAATTCGCGCGCAACACGGTGCGCGAAGCGCAGCGTGTCGGCGTCGACGGCGTGATGGTCATGCCCGCGCTGGTCTACTCGGCGAAGCCGCATGAAACCGCCGCGCACTTCCGCGCGGTCGCGACGAGCACCGACCTGCCGGTGATGGTCTACAACAACCCGCCGATCTACAAGAACGACGTGACGCCCGACGTGCTGATCGCGCTGCAGGACTGCGAGAACATCGTCTGCTTCAAGGATTCGTCGGGCGACACGCGCCGCTTCATCGACCTGCGCAATGCAGTCGGCGATCGCTTCGTGCTGTTCGCGGGCCTCGACGACGTCGTGGTCGAGAGCATCGCGGTCGGCGCCGAAGGCTGGGTGTCGGGCATGTCGAACGCGTTCCCGAAGGAAGGCGAGACGCTGTTCCGCCTCGCGAAGCAAAAGCGCTTCGACGAAGCGCTCGCGCTGTACCGCTGGTTCATGCCGCTGCTGCACCTCGATGCACGCCCCGACCTCGTGCAGTGCATCAAGCTGTGCGAAGAGCTGGTCGGCCGCGGCAGCGCGATCACGCGCCCGCCGCGCCTCGCGCTGCAGGGCGATACGCTCGCGGAAGTGAAGGCAATCGTCGCGAAGGCGCTCGAAACGCGCCCGGCGCTACCCGACGTCGGTCTCTGATCGACTCCCCCTGCGGCGGCGCAAGGCTTCCCCCTCGCGCCGCCGTCTCCGGTCCGGCATGGCCTGCGGGCCCGTTCGCCCCGGCGCTCGCGTGCGCCGCGCGTGAACGGCCCGCGGCCCGCCCCGGTCGTTCGAACCGGGCGACGCCGGCCGGCAGGCGTGCGCCGCTGCTCCGTCGGAGCGCGGCGCACTCGACGCCTGCACCGCCATTCCCCCAGGAGACAAGCCCATGCCAGGCCAAGGCAACGCTCACCCGTCTGTCCCGCTTTCCCGTTCCGCGCACCCCGACGCGGGTCACGGCAAGTTCAAGAAACAGTTGTCGCTGACCGATCTCACGTTCATCGGTCTCGGCGCCATTTTCGGTTCGGGGTGGCTGTTCGCCGCGAGTCACGTGTCGACGATCGCCGGCCCGGCCGGCATCTTCTCGTGGCTGCTCGGCGGCTTCGCGGTGCTGCTGCTCGGCATCGTCTACTGCGAACTCGGGGCCGCGCTGCCGCGCGCGGGCGGCGTGGTCCGCTACCCGGTGTTCTCGCACGGCCCGCTGCTCGGCTACCTGATGGGCTTCATCACGCTGATCGCCTTTTCAAGCCTGATCGCGATCGAAGTCGTCGCCGCGCGCCAGTACGCGGCCGCATGGTTTCCGGGCCTGACGGTCGAAGGGTCGAGCGACCCGACGACGCTCGGCTGGCTCGTGCAGGCCGCGCTGCTCTGCTTCTTCTTTTACCTGAACTATTCGAGCGTGAAGACGTTCGCGAAGGCGAACAACATCATCAGCATCTTCAAGTTCATCGTGCCGCTCGCGGTGATCGGCGTGCTGTTCACGTTCTTCAAGCCCGCGAACCTGACCGTGCAGGGCTTCGCGCCGTTCGGCATGCCGGGTATCGAGATGGCCGTGTCCGCGGGCGGCATCATCTTCGCGTATCTCGGGCTCACGCCAATCGTGTCGGTCGCGAGCGAGGTGCGCAATCCGCAGCGCACGATCCCGATCGCGCTGATCCTGTCGATCCTGCTGTCGACGCTGATCTACGTGCTGCTGCAGCTCGCGTTCATCGGCAGCATCCCGACAGCGATGCTCGCCGCCGGCTGGCACGACGTGAGCAAGGCATTCTCGCTGCCGTACCGCGACATCGCGCTCGCGCTCGGCGTCGGCTGGCTCGCGGTGATGGTCGTCGCCGACGCAATAGTCTCGCCGAGCGGCTGCGGCAACATCTACATGAACGCGACGCCGCGCGTGGTCTACGGCTGGGCGAAGACGGGTACCTTCTTCAAGGTGTTCACGCGCGTCGACGAAGCGTCGGGCATCCCGCGCGCGGGCCTGTGGCTCACGTTCGGCCTCGCGATCTTCTGGACGATGCCGTTCCCGTCGTGGGAAGCGCTGATCAACATCGTGTCGGCCGCGCTGGTGCTGAGCTATGCGGTCGCACCGGTGTCGGTCGCCGCGCTGCGCCGCACCGCCCCCGACCTGCCGAGGCCGTTCCGCGCGAGCGCGTTCGGCATCACCGGCCCCGCGTCGTTCGTGATCGCCGCGCTGATCGTCTACTGGTCGGGCTGGAGCACGGTGTCCTGGCTGCTCGGCCTGCAGATCGTGATGTTCGTCATCTATCTCGCGTGCCGCCGCTGGGTGCCGACCGCACACCTGAGCCTCGCCGAACAGGTGCGCTCGTCCGCGTGGCTGATCGCGTTTTATGCCGCGATGATCGTGCTGTCGTATCTCGGCAGCTTCGGCGGCACGGGCCAGCTCGCGCATCCGTACGACACGGTCGTCGTCGCGGCCGTCGCGCTCGTCATCTACTACTGGGGTGCCAACACGGGCGTGCGTTCCGACAAGCTGCAGCTCGACGACGACGAGGACTGACGCACCCGCTCCCTTTGTCACCATCACTTCGGCCGGGCGCACCACGCCCGGCCCCTGTTTTTTCCGAGGAAAACCATGCAACTCACAGGTCAGCTCCTGATCGGCCAGTCCGCCGTCGCCGGACAGAACGGCACCCTCCACGCGATCGCCGCCGCGACCGGCGAGCCACTCGAACCCGCTTTCGGCGGCGCGAGCCTGCACGACCTGGAGACGGCCTGCGCGCTCGCCGACGCCGCGTTCGACACGTATCGCGAAACGACGCTCGACGCGCGCGCCGCGTTTCTCGACGCGATCGGCCGGCACATCATGGCGCTCGGCGACGAACTGATCGAGCGCTGCGTCGCCGAAACGGGCCTGCCGCGCGCACGCATCGAAGGCGAGCGCGGCCGCACGGTCGGCCAGCTCGCGCTGTTCGCGTCGCTGGTGCGCGACGGCGGTTTTCTCGATGCACGGATCGATCCGGCGCGCCCCGAGCGCAAGCCGCTGCCGCGCGTCGACCTGCGCCTGCGCAACGTCGCGGTCGGGCCCGTCGCCGTGTTCGGCGCGTCGAATTTCCCGCTCGCGTTCTCGGTCGCCGGCGGCGATACGGCGTCGGCGCTCGCGGCCGGCTGCCCGGTGATCGTCAAGGCGCATTCCGCACATCCGGGCACGTCGGAACTCGTCGGCCGCGCGATCCAGCAGGCCGCGCGCGAATGCGGGATGCCGGCCGGCGTGTTCTCGCTGCTGTTCGACGCGTCGCGCGAGATCGGCCAGGCGCTCGTCGCCGATCCGCGCATCAAGGCGGTCGGCTTCACCGGCTCGCGGCGCGGCGGCGTCGCGCTGATGCACATCGCGGCCGCGCGCCCCGAGCCGATTCCCGTCTATGCGGAAATGAGCTCGATCAATCCGGTGCTGCTGTGTCCCGCCGCACTCGATGCGCGCCACGACACCATCGCGCCGCAGTTCGTCGCATCGCTCACGCTCGGCGCCGGCCAGTTCTGCACGAACCCGGGCCTCGTCCTTGCCGTCGACGGCCCCGCGCTGCGCGCGTTCGAAGCCACGGCGGCCGATGCCGTGCGCGCGGCGGCCGCGCAGACGATGCTGACGCCGCACATTCACGCAAGCTATGCGCAAGGCGTCGCGGCGCTGCGCGGGCACGACGCGGTCGAGCTGCTGGCGCAAGGAGCCGAAGGCGGCCGCCTTCAGGCCCGCGCGGCGCTGTTCGCGACGTCGGCCGACGCATTCATCGCACACCCCGAACTGCGCGAGGAAGTGTTCGGCCCTGCTTCGCTGATCGTGCGCTGCCCGGACGCCGACACGCTGCATCGCGTGCTGAAGTCGCTGGAAGGCCAGTTGACGATCGCCGCGCATCTCGCCGACGGCGACGCAGCGCTGTTCGCCGCGCTGCGCCCGACGCTCGAGCGCAAGGCCGGCCGCATTCTCGTCAACGGTTTCGGCACCGGCGTCGAGGTCGGCCATGCGATGGTGCACGGCGGCCCGTTCCCGGCGACGTCCGACACGCGCACGACGTCCGTCGGCGCACGCGCGATCGAGCGCTTCCTGCGCCCCGTGTCGTACCAGGACCTGCCGGACGCACTGTTGCCGGAAGCGATCCGCAACGGCAATCCGCTGAACGTGCCGCAGCGCATCGACGGCGTGCCGGCGCCGCGCGAGGTGAACCATGTCTGAGCAAACCGCCGAAGTCGTCCTGTCGCTCGATGAAGTCCATGCACTCGCGCTGCGCGTGCTGACGCACAACGGGATGTCCCATGCCCATGCGCACGCGATCGCCAATGTCATCACGCAAGGCCAGCGCGACGAATGCCATTCGCACGGCGTGTACCGGCTGCTCGTCTGCGTGCGTTCGCTCCGCAAGGGCAAGGTCGATCCGCAAGCGGTGCCGACGCTGCGCCGGCTGTCGTCGTCGATCGTCGCGGTCGACGCGCATCGCGGCTTCTCGCTGCTGAGCTTCGAAACCGGGCTGCCCGTGCTGGTCGAGATGGCGAAGCAGCACGGGATCGCCGCGATGGCGATCAACCACTGCTACCACTTCTCCGCACTGTGGCCCGAGGTCGAGGCGATCGCAGCCGAGGGGCTGGTCGGCATCGCGATGAACCCGAGCCATAGCTGGGTCGCGCCGGAAGGCGGCCGCGAACCCGTGTTCGGCACGAACCCGATCGCGTTCGCGTGGCCGCGCCCGGGCGGCGAGCCGTTCGTGTTCGATTTCGCGACGAGCGCGATCGCGCGCGGCGACATCGAGCTGCATGCGAAACAAGGCAAGGCGATTCCGCCGCACTGGGCGATCGACGCCGACGGCCAGCCGACCACCGATCCGAAGGCCGCGCTGCAGGGCGCGATGCGCACGTTCGGCGGCCACAAGGGCTCGGCGCTCGCGGCGATGGTCGAACTGCTCGGCGGCGCGCTGATCGGCGACATGACGAGCCGGGAATCGATGGACTTCGACGAAGGCGTCGGCGCGACGCCGTGCCACGGCGAGCTCGTGATCGCGTTCGATCCGAAGGTGTTCCTCGGCGACGATCTCGACGCGGGGCTCGCGCGCAGCGAGCGGATGTTCGGGGCGATCGTCGCGCAGGGCGCGCGGCTGCCGTCGCAACGGCGCTTCGACGCCCGCGCGCGCAGCATCGCGAACGGCGTGCGGATTCCGCAGGCGCTTTACGACGAGATCCTGACGCTGCTCGACTGACTGGCGCCTGCGTGCGGCGGCGGCGCGCATGCATCGTCGATACATGCGCGATCCGGCCGCCTCCCGGCCCCGCCGCGCGGGCGCCCCGCAACCGCCCGCGCGTTCCGCGCCGCGCCCGCCGCACGCGCCGGCCGCCGGCCGCGCGGGCGCCACGCCCCCGGCGGCTGTGGGATAATCGCCCGGTTTGCCCAGGGCGCAGCTCAAGAGGTTGTTCGCACGGGCGCGAGTGAGGCCTTTATTCCCGTGCCTCCACCCTTTTCCGCGATATTTCTTCAGCCATCACAATGCCCACTTACCGTTCCAAAACCTCCACCGCCGGCCGCAACATGGCAGGTGCGCGCTCGCTGTGGCGCGCCACCGGCATGAAAGACGACGATTTCTCGAAGCCGATCATCGCGGTCGTCAACTCGTTCACCCAGTTCGTGCCCGGGCACGTGCACCTGAAGGATCTCGGCCAGCTCGTCGCGCGCGAGATCGAGGCTGCCGGCGGCGTCGCGAAGGAATTCAACACGATCGCGGTCGACGACGGCATCGCGATGGGCCACGACGGCATGCTGTATTCGCTGCCGAGCCGCGACATCATCGCCGACTCGGTCGAATACATGGTGAACGCGCACTGCGCGGACGCGATGGTGTGCATCTCGAACTGCGACAAGATCACGCCGGGGATGCTGATGGCCGCGATGCGCCTCAACATCCCGGTGATCTTCGTGTCGGGCGGCCCGATGGAAGCCGGCAAGACGCGCCTCGCGAACCCGGTCACCAAGACCGTCGAACTGAAGAAGCTCGACCTCGTCGACGCGATGGTGATCGCGGCCGACCCGTCGTACTCGGACGCCGACGTCGCCGAAGTGGAACGCTCGGCCTGCCCGACCTGCGGCTCGTGCTCGGGCATGTTCACCGCGAACTCGATGAACTGCCTGACCGAAGCGCTCGGCCTGTCGCTGCCGGGCAACGGCACGGTGGTCGCGACGCACGCCGATCGCGAACAGCTGTTCAAGCGCGCCGGCCGCCGCATCGTCGAACTGACGCGCCAGCATTACGAGCAGGACGACGAACGCGCGCTGCCGCGTTCGGTCGGCTTCGCGGCGTTCGAGAACGCGATGACGCTCGACATCGCGATGGGCGGTTCGACCAACACGATCCTGCACCTGCTGGCGATCGCGCAGGAAGCCGGCATCGACTTCACGATGAAGGACATCGACCGCCTGTCGCGCACCGTGCCGCAGCTGTGCAAGGTCGCGCCGAACACGAACAAGTACCACATCGAGGACGTGCACCGCGCAGGCGGCATCATGGCGATCCTCGGCGAGCTCGAGCGCGCCGGCAAGCTGCACACCGACGTGCCGACCGTGCACGCACCGACGCTGAAGGACGCGCTCGACCAGTGGGACATCGTCCGCACGCAGGACGAAGCGGTCCGCACGTTCTACATGGCCGGCCCCGCCGGCATCCCGACGCAGGTCGCGTTCAGCCAGAACACGCGCTGGCCGAGCCTCGACCTCGACCGTGCCGAAGGCTGCATCCGCTCGTACGAGCATGCGTTCTCGAAGGAAGGCGGCCTCGCCGTGCTGACGGGCAACATCGCGCTCGACGGCTGCGTGGTGAAGACGGCCGGTGTCGACGAGAGCATCCACGTGTTCGAAGGCTCGGCTCACGTGACCGAGTCGCAGGATGAAGCGGTCGCAAACATCCTGAACGACAAGGTCAAGGCCGGCGACATCGTGATCGTGCGCTACGAAGGCCCGAAGGGCGGCCCCGGCATGCAGGAAATGCTCTACCCGACCAGCTACATCAAGTCGAAGGGGCTCGGCAAGGCATGCGCGCTGCTGACGGACGGTCGCTTCTCGGGCGGCACGTCCGGCCTGTCGATCGGTCACTGCTCGCCGGAAGCGGCAGCGGGCGGCGCGATCGGCCTCGTGCGCGACGGCGACAAGATCCGAATCGACATCCCGAACCGCACGATCGACGTGCTGGTATCGGACGAGGAACTGGCGCGCCGCCGCGAAGAGCAGAACGCGAAGGGCTGGAAGCCCGCGCAGCCGCGTCCGCGCAAGGTGTCCGCGGCGCTGAAGGCGTATGCGAAGCTGGTCATGTCGGCCGACAAGGGTGCGGTGCGCGACCTGTCGCTGCTCGACGACTGACGAGGCGGCCTACCGGCGACGGGTAGCCGGCGACCGGCAACCTGCAACCGGTCGGGCTGCGAGCCACACAACCGCCCGGCCACCCGCTCGCCCGACCCAGAAGCCGCTCTCCGGAGCGGCTTTTTTTCGTCCGGCGCCCGGAGCACCCGCCGCGCTGGCGCCGTCAGTGACGGAATTCGTCGGATCCGACGCCTCCTGCGCCGCCACCGTGGCTACCGCCGCCGTTTCCGCCGCCTTGCGGCCGCGCGTAACCGCCGCCACCACCGCCACCGCCACCACCGCCACCGCCACCACCTCCCTGACGCATCGGCGGCGGCATCGCATGGACTTCACCGCCCGGTGCGGGTGATGGATGCATGACGGCCGGCGGCGGGCTTGCCGGACGGGCATTGCCAGCCGCGCCCGGCATCGGCGCAGGTGCCGCCGGCGGCGGCGTGCGGTTCGCTCCGTTCCAGCCGCCGCGCGTGGCCGACGGCCGCGCGTCATGCGCGCCAGGCGACGGGCCGCCCGGCGCGGCCTGGATCGGCCCGCCCGGCTGCGGACGGCCCTGTCCCGGCGGGAACCCGCCGGGGCCGAGCCTCGGTTCCGCGCGATGCTCCCAGCGAGCGCGGTCGTGGAACCACGGGCGGTGCCGGTAGTAACGATCCCAGTACGCGCCAATTGCGAATCCGGTCACCGGGACGCCGATGATCGCGCCGTATTCGAGCACCGGCACGTAGCTGCCCTGGTACGGATACGCGAGCAACTGCGCATCGATCCAGCCGCGCACGCCCGGCAGCGCGACGTCGCACCACGAGTAGTCGCTCAGGCAGCCGAATACGTCCAGCGCCGTGTCGGGCGGGAGCTCCGCGACCACCGGATAATCAGGCGCCGGCCCGGCGAACAGTTCGGCCGGCGAGTTCGTGTAAGCGCTGCTCTGCGCATCGGCGACGCCCGGCGCGGCCGCGAGGCCAAGCAGGACGACGCACAGACTTCGGACAATCGTGTTGCTCATGATGCTCTCCCGCGCGACCCCGCCGCGCGTCGGTCAGTGCCGATGGCCGCCGCCCCAGTGGCCGCCGCCCCAGTGGCCGCCGCCCCAATGCCCGCCGCCCCACGGACGATGCCAGTACCCGCCGCGCCCGCCCCAGTATCCGCCGCCCCAGCGGCCCCAGAAGCCGATCGTGACGGGCGGCCCGTACCAGCCCGGGTAGTACCAGGGGTAGTAGTACGGGTACGGTGGCGGCACATAGGCCGGCACGACATACACCGGCGCCGGCGTGCCGACGTCGGCCGACGTGTCCGGCGCGGCTGGTGCCGGCGAAAGCGCCGGGCCGGGCGTGGCCGGTGCAACCGGAATCTCGCGCTGCGTCAGCGTGGCGGGCACCGGTGCGTAATAAGGCGCATAGCCGTACGGGCTCGTGTAGTAGCAGCCGCCGAGCGTCAGCGCGGCCAGCGCGATGACGGCGGGTCTCGCGGCAGGAATCGGGTTCATCTCGTGCTCCGGCAAAATCCGCGCGCCGCCGCCGGCCGCGCGCCTGACTCTAGCTTACGTCCCCTGCAGATTTCAGCGGGTATGATCGGTTACTTTTTGTTTCCTGCGCCGGCGGTGGTGCGGGTATGCTGCGTGCTGGCCCATGTGCCGCGCCCGCGTTGAAGTTGGCGCAAATGCCCTCAACTTGAACGATGTCAGACTGACCGGCGCGGACGAGCGTTCGCGAACACCCGGCAGCCGGAAACCGGCGGACTTCGGTCCGCCCCCGACAGGAGCGCGGCTCACGCCGCCATCGACATGACTACGCCACGCCCCACTCCCCGGGCGGACACGCCGCTCGATCCGATCATCCAGTTGCTGGCGCTCGCCGGCGAACAGGGTTATCTGACGCACGCCGACCTCGTCGACGCGCTGCCGCCCGAAAGCGACAGCCCCGACGCGCTCGACGTCGTGCGCGCCGCGCTCGCCGACATCGGCATCGCCGTGCTCGACGAGCCGGCCGCACCTGCGCCGTTCGCCGGCCCGGCGCCTGTCGATGTCGATCGCGACACGCTCGACGAAGGCCGGGCCGTGCTCGGCGACCTCGCACGCGGCACGAGCGCATCGACCGATCCGCTCGCGCTCTACATGCGGCGCATGCAGGCGGTACCGCTGCTCACGCGCGAAGGCGAAATCGTGCTCGCCCGCGAAATCGAGACGGGCCGCCACCAGGTGCTGCACGCGCTCGCCGGCTGTCCGGCGGCGGTCGACGCACTGCTTGCGCGGCACCGCGCAACGGGTGCCGCCGGTGCAACCGGATCGTCCGATGACGACGGCGGCGACACGCCCATGCCCGCGAGCGACGACGCGCTGCAGGCAGCCGTGTCGGCGCTGCGCGGCGCATTGGTTGTGCATGGCTGCCGTTCGGCCGAATACCGCGACGCGCGCAACCGCATGGCCGCGCTGCTCGGCTCGATCGCGTGGATCGCGCCTGCCGTCGACGACGCGAGCCGCGTCGTGCGCGCGCTCGCGGCAGCACCGCATGACGCCGCCGCGGGCGAAGCCGCCTGCTTCGACGCGGTCGCCCGGCGTGCCCTCGCGGCAGCGCTGACCGACGGCCAGCAGAAAGTGCGCGACGCGACGCGCGCAATGCTCGAGGCGAACCTGCGGCTCGTACTGTCGATCGCGCGCAAATACATGAACCGCGGCATCGACCTGCCCGATCTCGTGCAGGACGGCTGTCTCGGCCTGATGCGCGCGATCGAGAAATTCGAATACCGGCGCGGGTTCAAGTTCTCGACCTATGCGACCTGGTGGATCCGCCAGGCGGTCGCGCGCGCGGTCGCGGATCGCTCGCGCACGATTCGCGTGCCCGTGCACGTCGGCGACCAGTACCAGCGTGTACGGCGACATGCGCTGCGCTTTCGCCAGCGCACTGGCCGCCAGGCAACGCCTGCCGAGCTCGCTGCCGAAACCGGGTTCGACGAGGACAAGCTGCGCGCGGTGCTCGCGCTGCCCGCCGAGCCCGTCTCGCTCGACACGCCGCTGCCCGACACGGACACCGGCCTCGTGGACCTGATCGAGGACCACGCGTCGGCCAGCCCGTTCGAGCAACTGGCCGACACGCGCATGCGCGAGTGCGTGACGTCGCTGCTGCGGTCGGTCACGCCGGCCGAGGCCGACGTGCTGCGCCGGCGGTTCGGCCTCGGCGGCACCGAGCCCGATACCTACGACGCGATCGCGCAGGACGCGGGCATGTCGCGCGAACGCGTGCGGCAGATCGAGAAGCGTGCGCTCGCCGCGCTGCGCACGGCCGCGGAGGCCGAGAACGCGCAGTCGTTTCTCGACGCGTAATCGCGTCACGCGACGCACGGTCGTGCCGGCATGCGGCACGACCGTGCGCTTCGCGGCTGTGATACGTTTGCCATTGATGTGCGTCAAGTTTTGCGCGTCGTGCGTCGCGACAATGATCAAAAGCCGACCGGCGCATCGCTCGCCGCGTCCATTCCGTTTGTGCTTCCCCGGGTCTCTCTCCATGCAGTCGACCGCCAGCCAAACGTACGAGGAAAACCGGCACATCGCGGCACGCCTGCGCGAGGCCGCGCAGTGGCTTGTCGACCAGGGCGCGAACCCGTACCGGGTTGCTGCGTACCGCGCATCGGCCGATACGGTCGACGCACTCGACCGCAACATCCGCACGTTGTTCGAAGCCGGCGGCGTCGATGCGCTGGGCGCGCTGCCCGACATCGGCACCGGCGTCGCGCAGGCGATCGCCGAGTTGCTGGTGACGGGACGCTGGCGCCAGCTCGACCGGCTGCGCGGCGATGCCGAACGGACATCCGCATTCGAGGCCGTGCCGGGTATCGGCCACGCGCTCGCGCTGCGCATTCACGACGCGCTGCACATCGACACGCTCGAGGAGCTCGAACGCGCGGCCCGCAACGGCAAGCTCGAGACGATCGCGGGCGTCGGCCCGCGACGTGCGGTCGGCATCCGCACCGCGCTCGACGACGTGCTGAGCCGCCGCCGGCGCTGGCAGGGTCACGTGGAAAACGCCGGCCCCGGCACGGAGCCGCCCGTCGAGCTGCTGCTATACATCGATCGCCAGTACCGCAACAAGGCCGCCGCCGGCATGCTGCCGATGCTCACGCACCGACGCATGAACGCGGACGACTACGTGCCGCCACCCGTGATGCACATGACGAAAGGCGGCTGGCATTTCACGGCGCTGTGCCTGCACGCAGCCGCGCGCACGCCGGAATCCGGCCACACGATGGACTGGGTGTCGCTCTATTTCTACGACGCGGTGCAGTGCGAACACCAGCGCACCGTCTTCACCGAAACGTTCGGCTCGCTCGTCGGCAAGCGCATCGTGCGCGGGCGCGAGATGGAGTGTCGCGTGTATTACGCGGGATGAATCATGCGTTGGACGCTTCGCTGACGTCGAATGGCGCATCGCGCGGGCCGACCGCTTACGCGCCGTCCGCCTTCGTACGGCGCGCCGGATGACGATGCGCGGCAATGCGCAGCAGCTTCTGGAACGACGGGCATTCGAGATGGTGCGGCGCCGGACACACGGCCGCATGCCGCAGCGCATCGCGCACGGCGCCGAGACGGCGGATCGTGCGGTCGAGTTCGTCGGCCTTGTCGTCGAGTTTCGCGCGATCGATCGCGGGCCGCCCGTCGGCACCGACCATCGCGAGGATGTCGTCGAGCGAAAAACCGGCCTCGCGGCCGAGCGCGATCAGCGCCAGCCGCTCCAGCACCGACTCGTCGTATTGCCGCCGCAGCCCGTGCCGGCCGATCGTAACGATCAGCCCTTTTTCCTCGTAGTAGCGCAGCGTCGACGCGGGCAATCCCGTGCGCCGCGCGACGTCCGCAATGTCCAGACGGCTCATGCTTGACCTCAAGTGAACTTGAAGTTGCAAGATAGTCGCCCGACTCCGTAAAGACAAGCGTGGACCGACATGAAACCGCTGAAACCACTGAAACCGACTCGCATCCCGCTGCGCCGCGCGGCCGTCACCGTTCGCGGCGGCGGTGTGCGATGAACCTGCCCGACATCCTGCTCGACCTGCTGCCGATCGGTGCGGGCGCCACGCTCGTGATGGATCTGTGGACGCTGTTCCGGCGGCGTGCGTTCGGCATTCCGTCGCTCGACTATGCACTCGTCGGCCGCTGGGTCGGCCACATGATGCGCGGCCGGTTCCGGCATGTGTCGATCGTCGCCGCGCCGCCCGTGCCGGGCGAACGCACGCTCGGCTGGATCGCGCATTACGCGATCGGCATCGCGTTCGCGGCGCTGCCCGTCGCGATCGCAGGCACGCAATGGATCGGCACGCCGACGCCGCTCCCCGCGCTCGTGGCCGGCCTCGCCAGCGTAGCCGCACCGTTCTTCGTGATGCAGCCCGCGTTCGGCTTCGGCATCGCGGCCGCGCGCACGCCGCATCCGGGCGTCGCGCGCCGGCGCAGTCTCGTCACGCATCTGTCGTACGGCGTGGGGCTCTATCTGGCGGCGTTCACGCTCGCGGCGCTGGGCCGTTGAACCTGCGGTTTTACGGGAGCCATGCCGGGTGGATCCGGGTCCGGCACCGCCGGCCGTCGCCGAACCCGGCAACGCGTCGTGCTCGTGCCCTGTCGCCCGGCGTTCCCGTTGTTTTCAATCCATCCATCGGGCGCGCCCGGATGGCGACACGCATCACTCGCCGCCGCAGTCGATCAGGTTGCGGCGGACGCGCCCGAGCAGCCGCACCAGCGTATCGCGCTCGTCAGGCGTGAAGCCACGCAGCCCGTCGTCGGTGACGGTATCGCCAACTTCGAGCATCTGCGGAAAGATCTCGCGCGCCTTGTCGGTCAGACGGATCACGAACGCGCGGCGGTCGTCGTCGTTCGCGATGCGTTCGATCCAGCCATAACTTTCCATCCGGTCGAGCAGCCGCGTGAGCGAGATCGGCGTGATCTCGAGCCATTCGGCGAGCCGCGCCTGATTCATCTCGCCCTTCCACGTCAGGTATGCGAGCACACGGCTTTGCGCACGCGTCAGCCCGATGCGCTTCGCGCGCCGGTCGAACAGGCGTCCTTGCAGGCGGGCCACGTCTGAAATCAGGTAGCCGATCCGGTTCTCGTAGGTCTTGTCCATCCGGCGATTATAGGGTCAAGCCGTCACCGGCCCACGGCTCGAGACCCAGCGATAAGCAGATATATAATAAGCGTGCTTATAATTCGAGCCATGCCGGATCGCCGCCCACGGCGACCGCCCCACGGAGACACCGCTTGAACCCCGCCGCCGACGCCCCCGCCTCACCCGCCCTGAACCGGCCGATGCTGACCCTGTCGATCATGCTTGCCACGCTGATCCAGACGCTCGACAGCACGATCGCGAACGTCGCGCTGCCGCACATGCAGGGCACCCTGTCCGCATCGCAGGACGAGATCACGTGGGTGCTGACCTCCTATATCGTCGCCGCGGCAATCGCGACGCCGCTCACCGGCTGGCTGTCCGACCGGCTGAGCGTCAAGCGACTGCTGATCGTGTCGATCGCAGGCTTCACGGTCGCCTCGGCGCTGTGCGGACTGTCCGAAACGCTCGTGCAGATCGTCGGCGCGCGGCTGCTGCAGGGCGTGTTCGGCGCCGCGCTGGTGCCGCTGTCGCAGTCGATCCTGCTCGACATCAATCCGCGCGAGAAACAGGGCCAGGCGATGGCGATCTGGGGGATGGGCGTGATGGTCGGCCCCATCCTCGGCCCGACGCTCGGCGGCTGGCTCACCGACAGCTACAACTGGCGCTGGGTGTTCTTCATCAACGTGCCGATCGGCGCGTTCGCGCTGGCCGGCGTGATGACCTTCCTGCCCGCGCGCGCACCGCGCCCGCACGTGAAATTCGACGCATTCGGCTTCGCGACGCTGGCGCTCGCGATCGGCGCGTTCCAAGCGATGCTCGACCGCGGCGAACAGCTCGACTGGTTCGGTTCATACGAAATCCGCATCGAGGCGGTCGTCGCGGCGCTCAGCTTCGCGTTCTTCCTCGCGCATACGGCGACGGTCGGCAAGGCGTCGTTCTTCAAGTCGGAATTGCTGCGCGACCCGAACTTCGCAACCGGCACGCTGTTCATCTTCGTCGTCGGCGCGGTGCTGTACGCGACGCGCGCGCTGCTGCCGCCGATGCTGCAGAACCTGATGGGCTACCCGGTCGCGACGACGGGCCTCGTCACCGCGCCGAGCGGCGCGGGCACGATGATCGCGATGCTGTTCGTCGGGCGGCTGCTGAAATACGTGGATGCGCGGTTGCTGCTGCTCGCGGGGCTGTCGATTTCCGCGCTCGCGCTATGGCAGATGATGCAGTACACGGTCGTGCTGTCCGAATCGGACATCGTGTGGCCGGGCGTCGTCCAGGGCTTCGGGCTGGGGCTCGTGTTCGTGCCGCTGAGCGCGCTGTCGTTCTCGACGCTGGCGCCCGACCTGCGGGCGGACGGCACGGCCACCTACAGCCTGATGCGCAACATCGGCAGCAGTATCGGCATCTCGATCGTGCAGACGCTGATGACGCGCAACACGCAGGTCGCGCATGCCGACCTCGCGACCCACATCACGCCGTTCAACCCGGCCGTGCAGGCGATGGCCGGCAGCCCGCTCGACTTCGCGCTGCTCGACCGCACGATCAACCAGCAGGCGACGATGATCGCGTACCTGAACGACTTCAAGCTGATGTTCGTCGCGACACTGCTGATGATTCCGCTGTTGCTGCTGATCCGCCCGCCGCAGAAAACGGCGAGCGTCGATGTCGCGCACGCGGCGATGGATTGACGATCACGGCGGGCGGGCGCACGAAGCGCGCCCGCTTCGCGTCTCGTCAGACCTTCATCGTCCCGGTCCGCACGTAGCGCTCGTGCCACGACAGCGCTTCGGCGAGCAGATGCGGCGTGTGCTTGCCGAAGCTTTCGCGCGACGCACGCTCGAAGTAGTCCTCGAGCATCGGCCGGTAATCCGGGTGCGCGCAGGTCGCGATGATCTTGCGCGCGCGCTGCTTCGGCGACAGGCCGCGCAGGTCCGCGAGGCCCTGCTCGGTGACGACCACCGCGACGTCGTGCTCGGTATGGTCGACGTGGCTCGCCATCGGCACGATCCGCGAGATCGCGCCGCCCTTCGCGGTACTCGCCGACATGAAGCACGACAGGTAGCCGTTGCGCGCGAAGTCGCCCGAGCCGCCGATGCCGTTCTGGATCTTCGTGCCCATCACGTGCGTCGAGTTCACGTTGCCGTAGAGGTCGGCCTCGATCATCCCGTTCATCGCGATGCAGCCGAGACGGCGCACGAGTTCCGGATGATTGCTGATCTCCTGCGGGCGCAGCACGATCTTCTCGCGGAACGTCGCGATCTCGTCGGCGAAGCGCTGCACGGCGGCCGGGCTCAGCGACAGCGCGGTGGCCGACGCGAAACTCAGCGTGCCGTCGTCGAGCAGGTCGAGCATCGCGTCCTGGATCACTTCGGTGTACGCGGTGAGGTTCGAGAAGCCGGCCGAGCTGAGTTCCGCGAGCACCGCGTTCGTGATGTTGCCGACGCCCGACTGCAGCGGCAGCAGGTTTTCAGGCAGGCGGCCGCGCTTCACTTCGTGGCGCAGGAAGTCGATCAGTTGCAGCGCGATCTGCTTCGACGTCTCGTCCGGCGCGGAAAACGCATTGCTGCGATCCGGTGCGTCGGTCTCGACGATCGCGACGATCTTGTCGGCCGGACAGCGCAGGTACGGCTCGCCGATCCGGTCGTCGCTCTGCGTCAGCGGAATCGGCTTGCGATGCGGCGGCAGCGCGGTGCCGTAATAGATGTCGTGCATCCCGTCGAGGCCGAGCGGCTGGCGCGAGTTGACCTCGAGGATCACGTGCTTCGCGCGTTCGAGCCACGTCTTGTTGTTGCCGATCGACGCGGACGGAATCAGCAGCCCGTCCTCGCGGATGCCCGCGACTTCGACGATCGCGACGTCGAGATCGCCGTACAGCCCGAACCATGCATATTGCGCGACGTGGCTCAGGTGGACGTCCTGGTAGTCGACTTCGCCGCTGTTGATCTTGTCGCGCAGCGTCGGGTCGGACTGGTACGGCAGCCGCATCGAGATGCCGTTGGTGCGGGCGAGCGCGCCGTCGAGTTCCGGCGCGGTCGACGCGCCCGTCAGCACATTGATCCGGAAGTCCTCGCCGCGCGCGTGCGCCGCGTCGATATGGGCGGCAAGTGCGGCCGGCACGGCCTTCGGATAGCCCGAACCGGTGAAGCCGCTCATCGCGACGGTCATGCCGGGACGGATCAGCGCGGCGGCTTCGTCGGCGGTGCGGACGAGCGAACGCAGGGCGGGAGCGAGGATGCGTGATGAAGACATGGCTGGTTTCTGACGCTTTGGTCTGTCGTTGACGTCGCGGGGGGCGCTCCTGAGCGACATGAAGCCCTTGGGGCCGCTCGGGGCGGCCGGCACCACAGGCACGGTCGGAGTATCGCAGAGGCGATCGCCGCGAAATGTCCGCTGGATGCAAAAGATCCTTGCCGGATTTGCCGGGTATCGAACGACCGTTCTGTGACAGGTGCTCCGCATGAACCGGATGCACACGAAAGGTGCGCGAAAGCATCGGGACAAATGACCGCTTGCAGATCGCCAACCTTCGCGAATTAATCAGCGGATTTCCATTGCAATTTGCCGCCCGTCGATCGGCAATTGTCGACCCGGATGCGGCGCGGCCAATTGTCGCCCGATGCACCTTTTCGGGGCCTGACGCAGGTCAAGGTCGCATGCGCCGCGCACCGTCCGCCGGCATGCGCGAAAAGCACCGCCGCGCAGCCCTTCGAGGCCCGTCCGTCCTTGACAGCCGCGCGATGCGAGCCACACTGGAATACGGGCCCGGCCGCCGCGTTTGCGCGCCCTTTCGCACGCCCGGTTTTCGACCGGCCGCGACCCGCAAGACGCGGTAACACTCCCGTATGTCAGGACATTGATCGAATAAAAAGCAACAAATTACAATTCCGTATATATTTCGCCGATGGACCAAAGAAAAACCGTCACACGCTCCGAGCCCCCCCTGCCACGCACCTGGGATGCGCGGCTCGCGCGCTCGCTTGTCCGACCGCTTGTCGATACGCCGGTCACCCCGAATCACCTCACTACGCTTCGTCTGCTGATTGGCCTCGCCGGCGCCTGGTGCCTCGCGCACGGCGGTTTCGGCTGGAGCAACGCGGGCGCGTTCCTGATCGTGCTGTCGAACTTCGTCGACCACACCGACGGCGAACTCGCGCGCATCAGCGGCAAGTCCAGCAAGATCGGTCACTTTTACGACCTCGCGGCCGATGCGCTCGTGACGATCGCGCTGTTCGTCAGCATGGGCCTCGGCATCGTCGCCCAAGGCGGCCAGATGGCCGCGTCGCCGGTGCTGCTCGGCGCGGTGGCCGGCGCGGCCGTCGCGCTGATCTTCTTCCTGCGCATGCGGATCGAATCGATCGCCGGCAAGGCCGGCACCAAACAGGCATTCGCCGGCGGCTTCGAGACCGAAGACGTGCTGTACCTGCTGCCGCTCGTGACGCTCGTCGACGGCGTCGAGCCGTTCCTGCTCGCGGCGTCGATCGGCGCCCCGCTGTTCGCCGCGTGGGTCGTGATCGACTGGTGGCGCATCGTCCGGCGCGGCAACCTCCCGCAAGAAAACGCCGGGTCGCCCCAGGTTTTCTTGTCCCCGTCGGGGGGCCTGGCGCGCAGCGACAGGTCCGGAGGCGCTCAAAACCCAACCGAAATCCAGGCTTCCAAATGACTCCGAGCACGCGCGACGACTCCGTGCTGAGCCCGGCACGCCCCGCGCCTGCGCGCGCGGCCGCGTCCGCCCCCGATCGCACGGTGGCCGACTGCGTCGGCCATCTCGACCTACACCGCCTGCGCGACGACTACACGCGCCAGGGGTCGTTCCTGTACCTCGACGCCTTCCTGCCGACCGACGCGCACGCGAAGCTCGCGGCGGCCGCCCGCGCGATGCAGGCCGGCCTGAACCGCAATTACCTGCCCGGCCACAAGCAGGGCGGCAGCGTGAGCCGCCATACGATCGACGAACAGGCGCCGTACATCGCGGAGCTGTATCGCTCCAAGGCGCTGATCGGCTTCCTCGAGAAGGTCACGGGCGACAAGCTGATGCTGTCGCCGGACGACGATCCGCACGCGTACGCGCTGTATTACTACACGAAGCCCGGCGACCACATCGGCTGGCACTACGACACGTCGTACTACGACGGCCGCCGCTACACGCTGCTGATCGGCGTGATCGACGAATCGTCGTGCCGGCTCGACTACGAGCTGCACACGCGCAACCCGGACGTGCCCGACGAACCGGGCTCCGTGCAGATCGCCGACGGCGGCATCGTGCTGTTCGACGGCGACAAGCTGCGCCATCGCATCACGCCGCTCGGCCAGAACGAGATGCGCGTGTCGCTGACGTTCGAATACGTGACGAACCCCGGCATGCGGCCGTGGAAGCGCTTCATCTCGAACATGAAGGACGCGATCGCGTATTTCGGCTTCCGCCAGGTGTTCAAGCAATTGGCCACGCGACGCACGACCGGATCATGACACGCGCCGGCCTGATCCTGCTGTCCCTCGGGACGGCACTCTTCATCGCACTCCTTGCATGGCAGGGCGTCGGCGCGGTCGCGTCCACGTTCCTCGCGGCCGGCTGGGGCCTCGCGCTCGTCGCGGCGTTCCATGTCGTGCCGCTCGTGATCGACGCGATCGCGATCTCCGTGATGTTCCGCCGCGGCCAGCCGGGCGCCGAGCTCGGCAATGCGCTGCGCGCGCGCTGGGTCGGCGAATCGGTCAACAGCCTGCTGCCCGCCGGGCAGATCGGCGGCCCCGTGCTGATGGTGCGCCACCTCGCGCAGCGCGGCACGCGGATGGCCGATGCGGCCGCCGCCGTGACCGTCAGCACGACGATGCAGGCGCTCGCGCAGATGGCGTTCGCGCTGATCGGCATCGCCGCGTTCAGCCTGTATGCCACGCACGAATCGGTCGCGCACCTGCGCACGCCCGCGCTGATCGCCACCGGTGTGCTCGGCGCGCTCGCCGCGCTGTTCTACCTGGCGCAGCGGCGCGGGCTGTTCGGCCGCGGCCTGCGCCTCGCGTCGAAGCTGCTCGGCCCGCGCGACTGGTCGTCGCTCGCGACCCGCGCCGACGCGATCGACGATGCGGTCGGTGCGCTGTACCGCGATCGTGCGAAGGTCGCGAAGACCTTCGCATTGAGCCTCGTCGGCTGGATCGTCGGCACCGCGGAAGTGTGGCTCGCGCTGCACTTCCTCGGGCACCCGGTGAGCTGGCTCGACGCGCTGCTGCTCGAAAGCGTCGGCCAGGCGATCCGCGGCGCGGCCTTCGCGATCCCGGGCTCGCTCGGCGCGCAGGAAGGCGGTTACCTGCTGCTCGCGCCGCTGGTCGGCCTGCCGCCCGACGCGGCGCTCGCGCTGTCGCTCGCAAAGCGCGCGCGCGAACTCGCGCTCGGCCTGCCCGGCCTGCTCTATCTGCATTTCAGTGAAAGAAACTGGCAGCGGCGCCGTGCGCCGCAGCCGCTCGCCGACTGATCGTTCAGATCCGCCGGCTTTTTGGTTGGAGAACCCATGCGAGCCATCATTCTTGCGGCAGGCCTCGGCTTGCGCCTGCAACAACCGCCCGAGGCGCAATTCCCGAAGTGCCTGCTGCGCTTCGACGACGTTTCGCTGCTCGAGCGCCATCTGCGCGTGCTCGACGCCGCGGGCATCGACGAGATCGTGCTCGGGCTCGGCTTCCAGGCCGAGAAGGTCGAGCAGGAATTGAAGCGCCTCGGCCGCCAGGCCGAAATCGTGCTGAACGAGCGCTACGACCTCGGCAGCGTGCTGACCGTGCATACCGTCGCCGATGCGATGACGCGCGGCGGCGACGTGCTGCTGATGGACGCCGACGTGCTGTATGACGAGAACATCCTGCACGCGCTGGTGGCCGATCCGGACAAGGCGGTCGACCGCCTGCTGATCGATCGCGACTTCGAGGCCGGCGACGAACCCGTCAAGCTGTGCGTGAAGAACGGCGTGCCGGTCGAGCTGCGCAAGCAGCTCGCGGTCGACCTCGACTACGACACGATCGGCGAATCGGTCGGCTTCTTCCGCTTCACCGAAGGCACCGCGCGCCGCCTCGCGACGATCGTCGCGGGCTATGTCGACAGCGGCCGCGCGAACATGCCGCACGAGGAAGCCGTGCGCGACCTGCTGCTCGAAGGCGGTCATTCGTTCGACGTCGCCGATGTCACCGGCTCGCCGTGGATCGAGATCGACTTCCCGAACGATGTCGCACGCGCCACGCAAGAAATCCTTCCCCTGATTCAACGCACTACCGCTGGAGCCGCACGATGAACGCACGCGAACCCAACTTCACCGAATCGCGCAGCGCACGCCTGCGCCGCATGCTCGTCAGCAGCGACCTCGAATTCCTGATGGAAGCGCACAACGGCCTGTCCGCGCGGATCGTCCGCGAGGCCGGCTTCAAGGGGATCTGGGCATCGGGCCTCGCGATCTCCGCGCAGTTCGGCGTGCGCGACAACAACGAGGCCAGCTGGACGCAGGTCGTCGACGTGCTCGAATTCATGGCCGACGCGAGCGACCTGCCGATCCTGCTCGACGGCGACACCGGCTACGGCAACTTCAACAACGTGCGCCGCCTCGTGAAGAAGCTCGAACAGCGCGGCATCGCCGGCGTCTGCATCGAGGACAAGCAGTTCCCGAAAACGAACAGCTTCATCGACGGCGAGCGCCAGCCGCTCGCCGAGATCGACGAGTTCTGCGGCAAGATCAAGGCCGGCAAGGATTCGCAGACCGATCCCGACTTCTCGATCGTCGCGCGCGTCGAGGCGCTGATCGCGGGCTGGGGGATGGACGAGGCGCTGCGCCGCGCGAACGCGTATGCGGAAGCCGGCGCCGACGCGATCCTGATCCACAGCAAGCTGTCGCGCCCGGACGAGATCCTGCAGTTCGCGCGCGAATGGAGCGGCAAGGCGCCGCTCGTGATCGTGCCGACCAAGTACTACAGCACGCCGACCGACGTGTTCCGCCAAGCCGGCATCAGCACCGTGATCTGGGCGAACCACCTGATCCGTGCGTCCGCGTCGGCGATGCAGGCCGTCGCGCGCGAGATCCACGAGAACGAAACGCTGATCAACGTCGAAGACCGCGTCGCGTCGGTCAACGAGATCTTCCGCCTGCAGGACGCCGACGAATACTCGGCGGCCGAGCGCATCTACCTGTCGTCGTCGTCGCGTGCGTCGAACGCGGCGGTCGTGCTCGCCGCAAGCCGCGGCAAGGGGCTCGAAGCCGTCACCGAAGACAAACCCAAGGTCATGCTGCCGGTCGCCGGCAAGCCGCTGCTGCGCTGGCTCGTCGACGGCTTCAAGAAGCAAGGCGTGAACGACATCACCGTGGTCGGCGGCTATCGCGCCGACGCGATCGACACGTCGGGCATCAAGCTCGTCGTCAACGAGCGCCATGCGCAGACGGGCGAACTCGCGTCGCTCGCCTGCGCGGCGGAACGCCTGACCGGCGACACCGTGATCTCGTACGGCGACCTGCTGTTCCGCAGCTACATCCTGCGCGACCTCGCGGAGAGCGAGGCCGAATTCAGCGTCGTCGTCGATTCGTCGCTGACGCAGCCGTCGAACCAGAGCGTGCGCGACTTCGCGCTCTGCTCGGCTGCGGACGACCGCGGCCTGTTCGGCCAGAAGACGTATCTGCAACGTGTATCGAGCGACGTCGCCACCGGCACGCCGCACGGCCGCTGGATCGGCCTCCTGAACGTGCGCGGCGCCGGCGTCGACCGCCTGAAGGCGATGCTCGCGACGCTGCAGGCGCGCGACGATTTCGACACGCTCGACATCCCGTCGCTGCTCAACGAACTGATCGCCGCCGGCGAGAAGATCGAGGTGCAATACGTGCACGGCCACTGGCGCGGCGTCAACGATCTCGAAGACTTCCGCCGCGCAGGCGACTTCGCGCATGGCCAGACGCCGCTGTCGGAACCGGGCGCCGGCAACGGGGGCGCGCAATGATCGAAGCGGCCCAGTTCGTCGAGGCCGCGCGCGAACGCGGCTTCGACTGGTACGCGGGCGTGCCCTGCTCGTACCTGACGCCGTTCATCAACTACGTGCTGCAGGACCCGACGCTGCACTACGTGTCGGCCGCGAACGAAGGCGACGCGGTCGCGCTGATCGCGGGCGCGACGCTCGGCGGCAAGCGCGGGATCGCGATGATGCAGAACTCGGGGCTCGGCAACGCGGTGAGCCCGCTGACGTCGCTGACCTGGACGTTCCGGCTGCCGCAACTGCTGATCGTCACGTGGCGCGGCCAGCCAGGCGTCGCCGACGAGCCGCAGCACGCGCTGATGGGCCCGATCACGCCCGCGATGCTCGACACGATGGAGATCCCGTGGGAGACGTTCCCGACCGACCCCGAACAGGTCGGCCCGGCACTCGACCGCGCGATCGCGCACATGGACGCGACGGGCCGCCCGTATGCGCTCGTGATGCAGAAAGGCAGCGTCGCGCCGTATGAACTGAAGGCAAACCCGGCGGCGACGCCGCGCGCGCATGTCGCCGCGCAGTCGTCGTCGCGCGCCGCGTCGGCCGACGCGTGGCCGCCCCGTCACGACGCGCTGCAACGCGTGATCGCGCACACGCCGGTCGATTCGACCGTGGTGCTCGCGTCGACCGGTTTCTGCGGCCGCGAACTCTACGCGCTCGACGATCGCCCGAACCAGCTGTACATGGTCGGCTCGATGGGCTGCGTAACGCCGCTCGCGCTCGGCCTCGCGCTCGCGCGCCCCGACCTGCGGGTGGTGGCCGTCGACGGCGACGGCGCCGCGCTAATGCGCATGGGCGTGTTCGCGACGCTCGGCACCTACGGCCCGGCCAATCTCACGCACGTGCTGCTCGACAACGGCGCGCACGAATCGACGGGCGGCCAGGCAACCGTGTCGCAGCATGTGTCGTTCGCGGGCGTCGCGGCTGCGTGCGGCTACGCGTCGGCGGTCGAAGGCGACACGCTCGACGTGCTCGATGCGACGCTGGCGGCGCCAAGCAATGGCCCGCAGTTCGTGCGTCTCGCGATCCGCACGGGCGTGCCCGACGGCCTGCCCCGCCCGACCGTCACGCCGGTCGAGGTCAAGACCCGTCTGATGCGGCACATCGGCGCCGCGCAGACCGAAGCCCACGCTGAAGGAGCCCATTGATGCTGCTGCTGAACCCCGGCCCGGTAACGCTGACCGAACGCGTGCGCCGCAGCCTGCTGCAACCCGACCTGTGCCATCGCGAAAGCGAATTCTTCGACCTGCAGGACGAAGCGCGCGCGCGCCTCGTCGCCGCATACGAACTCGATCCGGCCGAATGGGCCGCCGTGCTGATGACGGGCTCGGGCACGGCCGCCGTCGAGAGCATGATCGCGGCGCTCGTGCCGCAGGACGGCAAGCTGCTCGTGATCGAGAACGGCGTGTACGGCGAGCGGATCACGCAGATCGCGACGCAGTACGGGATCGCGCACGACGTGCTGAAGCACGAATGGATGCAGGCGCCCGACCTCGCGCAGATCGCCGCGCGCCTCGACGCGGGTGGCTTCTCGCATGTCGCGGTGATCCATCACGAAACGACGACGGGCCGCCTGAACGATCTCGGCGCGATCGCCGACGTATGCCGTTCGCGCGGCGTGAGGCTGCTCGTCGACGGCGTCAGCAGCTTCGGCGCGGAAGCGATCGACTTCGCCGGCGGCGACATCGACGCGGTTGCCGCGACCGCGAACAAGTGCCTGCACGGTGTGCCGGGCGCGGCGTTCGTGATCGTGCGCCGCAGTGCGCTCGCAAAGGCCGCGAGCCGCACGTACTACCTCGACCTCGGCCGTCTCGCGAAGCTGCAGGACCAGCGCAACACGCCGTTCACGCCGTCCGTGCACGCGTACTACGCGCTCGTCGAGGCGCTGCGCGAGTTTGATGAGGCTGGTGGATGGCGCGCGCGCCATGCGCATTACAAGGCGCTCGCCGATCAGGCGCAAGCCGGGCTCGCGGCGCGCGGGATGCCGCTGGTGCTGCCGGAAGGCGCGTCGTCGGTCGTGCTGCGCGCGTACCGGTTGCCGCAGGGCGTCACGTACGAGACGCTGCACGACGGCCTGAAGGCGCGCGGCTTCGTGATCTACGCGGGGCAAGGCGGGTTGTCGAAGGAACTGTTCCGGATCTCGACGATGGGTGCGATTCAAGCGGCTGATGTCGAGCGGTTGCTGGAGGGGTTTACCGAGTTGACGCGGTAAGCGGCTGACTTTTCTCGTCGACCTAAGGCCCGTGAGGGCCTTTTTTGTTTTTCGCGGATTTCTGGGAAACGCGGGACACATTGTCGGCGTTCGGCCAGGATGGCCAGTCAACTAACAAAGCAAAATTGTTGACAATTTTGTTGCCCTTGGCTATCGGTGCGGTTGCCAGTCAATCAAGTCGCTCAGATCGTCGTGCTGCGCGTCTGGATAACCAGTTGGCCAAAGTTCATGCTCGCGATCAGCACGGATAAAGCAGTCGCACGACTCGATTTTCGTCGGGTAAGGCACGCTGTCGATTGCCCGCACCGCGTCGCGCCGCAACTCTGCCTTGATCTCGCCGATCAACTCACCGCGATAATGCCGTCTCAGCTGGTGAAACGCAGACGGGCTTATGTCGTATCGCGGACCGTCCGGCAGGGTCACGGGGATCTCGATACTCTTGGACTGGAGTTCGATCACGCGCGCGCTGTAGCCCGTCGGCCATGACGTTACGCTGACGCAGTAGGTACGCCGGCTGCCGCTCAGGTTACTACGGGACTGGTACTGAAAACTCTTGGTGACTGACTCAGACGCATGATCTCCTTTCAAAACACTATGAATGCAGATTCGACAGCTGATCTCAATGGCAACGCCATGGACATGGCAATCTGTGCGCCATTACAACCGGCTCAGGTCGATCAGTATGCCCGCCGCCTTCATTTCCTTGATGAGTTGCAGCTTCCAGTCACCGGACAGTGACACGTACACAAGGCCGTCGATGTCGGACGGCTTCTCAACCGGCCCCTGCACCAGCGCACATACGTGTTTCAACCCGAGCGAGCCGGCAAAGAATCCAAACTCGAACACCACGTTTTGGCGAGCGCGAGCTTGGTACGCGCTGGGGTCTGCGCCAGCCACCCCGCCGCGATCATCGGGCGTGATCAGGATTACAGCGAAGGCCGCACGCGACGCTTCGTCCTGGAATTTCGAGAGGATCGTGCGGCCTTCGTTGGCCTGCTCGTGCAGGATCACCGGCTCAAGGCCAAGCGTAATGATGAAACGCGCAACTTCCTCACGAACAGCGACGTTGTGGCCATGCACAAGGAAAACGCGGGAGGGGGCGGCCGTTTGTGGAGCATCGGTGTCGGGTCTCCGCACGGCAGCAGCAGGCGCCGAACTGGAGTGGCCGATCGAGGGCACAGTGTTCAGGATGGCCGCCACGTCCACCGGACCATCCGAAGCGCCAGAAAGCCAAGACGATGCGGTATCGCCTGAACGCGGCCGGATCAGGCCGTAGCGCTGCAGAACGCGATACAAATCGAGCTGCTTGACCGACCAATGGCTGCTATCGAGACACCCGAAGCCGCGGGCGGGCCGGCGGATGTCCAATGCGTCTGCCATCAAGAGCAATTGGTCCTGCGGAATCGGCTCAATGCGATTGTCTCGCTCGAAGTGTAGGTAGTAGCCGTCGGACCGATGCTCGACCTTCGTGATGTGGCCCACGTACGCCGGCGTGGGTGACTGATGATTGGTCTCACAGGCGAAAATCGCAGGGTATTGCTTCAGACTCATCTCGACCGCGTCGCTCATCGGGGAGAAACGGGCCTTGACGATGTCATCGGTGAAATAGTGAAAGCGTCCCTTCGAAGTCTTGCCTTCGCCGAGGTCCCAGTGCCCTGGCTCGGCAGACACGATCAAGTTGTAATAGTCCTTCAGCCGCATGGCGGCAGCTCCTGTGCGCGTGGCCACCGCCCCTGCGGCAACCGTGAGCCAATCGTAGCGCCTAAGCGCAATTTTGTACCGGTATTTGTAACGCGCTCGACAGCTACTGAACATTAGCGCCACAATGTTTACTAGCTTCGGTATCGCCCCGGCGCACCAAACCGCCTCGGAAAAAGCAAGGAATACGCGATGGATGACCTCGTGCCGCCCAACATCGAACTGCTCACACAGCCGGCGACCCGTCTACTTGACGCTTTCGGTGCAGGGCAAGCATCGCCAGGCTCCGGGAGCGCTGCAGCCCTGATGGGACTGCTCGCCGTCAAGCTGATCCGCACGGTCTGCCTCAAGAGCCTGGAAAAGACCTCCGACCGGCTGACAGAAGCCACGCTGCGTCACATCCTGGATGAGTTGGTCGCGACCGAGTCTACGTTGCGCGCGCTCTTCGAAAAGGACGCCACTGAATTCGCCGAGATCGTTAGATTGCGGATGGAGCGTGATCGGGCCATCGACCCGGACATCCGAGCCACGCTCCAGCGACGCTCGAACGACCAGCTCGAGGTCGCCACCGACAATACCTTCGAAATCATTGACGCGTGCCTACCGCTGATCAACCACGGCGTGACTGTATTCGAGCACGGTTGGAAGGCCGTACGGGGCGACTCGGGAGCGGCGATCAGCGCAGCGATCGCCGCGATCACGTCGGGGCTGTTCATCGCGAACCTGAATATCAAGGGGCTGAAGGAACGAAAGTACGCGAAAGACAAGATCGGCCGGTGCACCGAATTGCTCAAACTACTGCAGCAGAAGCAAGAGACTGCACTGCACTGCGTCACGTCACTAAATGCCGAAGCGCTCGACTCACTTGCCGTAGAGGGTAGCGTTTCGCTCCAGTTGCCGCTGCCGGAACTGGCCGCGAACGGATACACCACGCCTGCCGACAAAGATGCGCCGTAATAGTGCGCCGCCACGTCTAAACCCGCCACGCCACCCCCCAGGAAGGGGGCGCAGTCGCACCACTGTCTGGAATATCATCCCGGACTTTGATTACAGTCCCGTCTTTAAGCACGACAGACTTGAAACGGCCCTGGCATCGTTAACGCGGAAAGCTCTCGGTAATCCGAAGTGCCGTCCGTCGAGAACCCACGCAATATCCACCGCCGTAGATATTCTCAAAGATTTTCACAATCTCGGTGTCGTTCGCGACGATGACCATAATGTGAGTTCGACGCCATTGTCGGACTTGGAATGGATTCCATGCTTTTCGCCACACCAACGAAAGCTTCTATAGAGTCTTTGTCGCACGTTGTCGTTGAACGTCCACGTTGTGGAGAACTGGCCGTCCCTTCGGGGTCAACAAGCGACATCCACAAAAATCTACGAGGAACCCTTTCCATCTTGATCACGAAAATCCGTCGCTTCGTTCCTTTGCTGGCAATCGCCGCCGCTCCCACCGTGCACGCCGCCGACAACCAGCCTTGCAGCGACGACACCGTCACGGCCATCGCCCGCTGGGCCGGCATCGCGAGCGCACGCATCGCCACGCGCGACGCTAACCGGCTCGTCGTCGCGTCGGCGTGCAAGATCATGCCGAACGCGCCGGGCACCACGATCGCTGCCGTCGCGTTCGATTCGCTGTCCAAAAGCAAGAATCCGGACGAAAGCGACAAGCTGCAGGTCGTCGCGCTCGTCGAGGGCGGCAAGGTCGTTGCGGCTGAGCGGTCGATGGTTCAGGAAGATGCAATAACGGAGATCGGCCCGAACAGCTATCGCATCGACACCGCGCCATATCGGCTATCGCCCGATGTGCGCGCATTCGGCATCGTGTTCACGAGCAGCGCGCGCGGGCCGAGTTGCCCCGATGCTTACGCCGAGAATGAACTGACGCTGTGGGTTCGCGAAGGGAATCGCATCCGTCCCGTGTTCGGTACCAACCTGGACGGCTGGGTCGGTGTCGAGGGCGAGGCCTGTGGCCCCGGCGTCGGCGACGCGAGCAGCGAGTCGGCACACATGACGATCGCGGTCGAGAACACCTCGAGCCACGGCTTCGCAGACCTGTCGATCACGGCCCGCATCACCAAGACGCAGCGTAAGAACGGCGACTATTCGGACAGCGGCAAGCGAACCTCCCGCACAGTCGTCCACTACGACGGCAAGTCGTACGGGATCGATATGTTCCGGAACTTCTGGTATTCGCCTGGGGCAATGAAGCGCTTCAAGTAACGGAGCAGCGGGCCGAGCCCGCCTACTCCGCCACCTTCGGCCCGATCGTATCGGTCGGTGCCGGCATCCGCAGTGCGTCATCACGCACGCGTCGCGCCTCGCGCGCCGTATATCGATCCTTCAGCCGCAGGAACGGCTTCTCGACGAGGACATAACTGGCCGTCGCGGCCAGCAGCGCCCACACGATGCCGAGCGGAAACGCATGCGCGACCGGCAGGTCCGGGTTCGCGAACGGCTGCTGCCACAGATAAAGGCTGAACGAGATCGTGCCGACGAACACGACCGGCCTCGCGCGCAGCCAGCGCGCGCACCAGAACTCGTTGCGGAAATTCAGCACGACGATCACGATCGCGATCAGCGCGGCTTCGAGCGTCACGCCGTACGTCGCATTCCAGAAGCCGCCGAGCCGATGTTCGGCGAGCGGCATGCCGAGCAGCACGATGAAGACGATCGCCGTCACGATACGCGTCTCGCCGCGCCACGAGCGGATCCACGCTTCGAGCCGTTCGCGGTTCAGCGACGCATAACAACCGATCAGGATCGGATCGACGCCCGTGTGGAGCATCATCCCGAGTTGCCCGCGCAGCGCCGGTGCGACGAAATACGTGACGGCGCGCACCAGCGGCACGACCAGGATCAGCGCGGCCAGCCAGCGCGTGCCACGGCGGCGCGCGCCGTACACGAACAGCAGCGGCCAGAACCAGTAGAACTGCTCCTCGAGCGCGAGCGACCAGAAATGGCCGAGATACCACGCGCCGTCCGGATGCAGTGCGTTGCTGCCGGTCAGCCCGAACCACGCCGAGTAATTCCACAGGTGCAGCGCGGCATACAGCCACTGCCGGCGATCGACGTCGAACCAGCCGGCGAAGGCCACGATCGCGACGGCCGCGAGATAGACGTAGCAGGCCGGCCAGATCCGCAGCGCGCGGCGGACGTAGAACGACGTCAGCGCGATGCCGCCCGTGCGCGCGAACTCGGCACGCAGCACGTTGGTGATCAGGAAACCGCTGAGGACGAAGAAGATCAGCACGCCGAGCCGGCCGTCGGCGATCAGCCGCAACGGCGCGTACCAGCCCGTGTAGCCGCCCGGCAGCACATGCTCGGCATGGCCGACGACGACCATCGACACCGCGACGGCGCGCAACCCGGTCAACTGCGTGACGCGATGGTTCATCGGCTGGTTCCCGTTGGCACGGTAAAGAAGCAGGAGATAGGCAGGCGCCCCGGTCGGCACGCCGATATGCCGCCGGGATTTTGTATGAAAAATATCGGAATGAAATTGCTTCAAAAATCCGGGGCGAACACAGGCGACGGCGCACACCCTGGCGAGCCGACGTCCGCGGCGGCGAATTGGCATAATGACAAGCCTTGTCCGGCGGCGGCCGGTCCGATGCCCACGCAACGAGTTTTTTGCGGCGCCGCAATATCCAAAGTACCGTGCCCCGCCCGCACACCGGCCCGCTCGTCCGCCTCCTGTCGACCCTCACCCGGAGCCTGTCTGTGTACCCACCGATCGAACCCTACGCCCACGGCCACCTCGACACCGGCGACGGCCATCGCACCTACTGGGAGCGCTGCGGCAACCCGGCCGGCAAGCCCGCCGTGTTCCTGCACGGCGGCCCCGGCGCGGGCTGCAGCCCCGATCATCGCCGCCTGTTCGACCCGGAGCGCTACGACATCCTGCTGTTCGACCAGCGCGGCTGCGGGCGCTCGACGCCGCATGCGAGCCTCGAGAACAACACGACGTGGCATCTGGTCGCCGATATCGAACGCCTGCGCGAAATGGTCGGCGCCGAGCAATGGCTCGTATTCGGCGGCTCGTGGGGTAGCGCGCTGTCGCTCGCGTATGCGGAAACGCACCCCGAACGCGTGAGCGCGCTGATCGTGCGCGGCATCTTCACGATGCGCCGCGCGGAATTGCTGTGGTACTACCAGGAAGGCGCGTCGTGGCTGTTCCCTGACCTGTGGGAAGCCTTCGTCGCGCCGATTCCGGAAGCCGAGCGCGGCGACCTGATGGCCGCCTACCATCGCCGGCTGACGGGCGACGACGAAACCGCGAAGCTCGAAGCCGCGCGCGCGTGGAGCATCTGGGAAGGCCGCACGATCACGCTGCTGCCCGATCCCGCGCTCGCCGCGCACTTCGCGGACGGCCACTATGCGCTCGCGTTCGCGCGGATCGAAAACCACTACTTCGTCAATCACGGTTTCGTCGAAGAAGGCCAGTTGCTGCGCGACGCGCATCGCCTCGCCGGCATTCCCGGCGTGATCGTGCAAGGCCGCTACGACATCGCGACACCTGCCCGCACCGCATGGGATCTGTCGAAGGCGTGGCCGGAAGCGACGTTCGAGATCGTGCCCGGCGCAGGGCACGCATACAACGAGCCGGGGATCCTGCAGGCGCTGCTCGCGGCAACGGACCGGTTCGCCGCGTAGTCGTCAAGGGGTGGATGGCAGCGCCGCACGAGCGGCCTGCCATGCCGCATGAAAAATATTGTCACTTCTCCAATACTCGACTCCGTCGCCGACAACGACACTGTGGCGCCAATGCCAATGTGGCTGCGGTAAAAAATGCATATACGAAGAACAGCGACCACTCCAGCCCGGCAGGAGTCGTGACATTCACATACGCACCACCAAGATAAACCGTGGCAAAAAATGCTCCAACATTATTGCCGATGTGAAACCCGATTGACATTTCCAGCCCATCACTGGCGAGACACAGCGCTGTCATCCACATTGAAGCCGCAAACATGGTTGCCGAGAAAACGAAATCATTCCCAGGATGAAGTAAAACGAATGCAGCAGACGTGATAATTGCCGAAACAAATCTGCTTTTCGCGAACAAGAACACAGACTGCATGACGAATCCGCGCGATATAACCTCTTCAATGGCACTCTGAAAGACAAGCACAACCACATAGATTGCCGAATACCCAACAAATACAGGGGTAACTGCAAAATCCGGGTGTCTTATGACAGGAGCCTCGACTCTGCCTCCCGCCACCAACACAACCAGAAAGTCGATCGCTCTCGCACAAACAAATATCAAAACCCCAAAAACCAGCAGCTTTGCATTGATTTTCTCAGCAGAATAAATAAATGTTTTTATATTTCTGTGCAACGAAAATTTCGCAACGAAAAACATCCCAAACCACAAGCATATCGTTGTCGAACATAGAAACGCCAATTGCAGAAAATAGGCTGCCGCATTTAAATCGAGCCAATTCCCGACAACCAGTTCCACTGGAAAATACACGATATTCCCGACAATCCAGGCCACAATCAGAAGCACGATTGCCTCAAGAATATGCCTCCAACCAACCCTTCCAAGATATCCCGCAGCCATGAATTCCACTTGCGAGCATGACATCGGCGGAGACCTCATTAATAATTCACGATATCAAAGTCATCCAATGCACCGGCATCCGATTTTTTAATCGGATGCCGGCATGATATCAAGACGGCCATTAAAACAAGCAGTTAACGCCGTCCACCTGCCCCGCCGCGGATCTTCTGAATTGTAGTCGCAACCGGATGACTATTATTGTAGATATACGCACCCCATGCCCCCAATGCTCCAGCTCCACTCGCAGGCATCGGACCATTAACTGGCGGCCGCGGAAAATCAGGAACCGACGTCGACGGAAGGCGCCATTCTGGGCCACACACTTCTGCCGGCCCCTTGCCTTGACCACCGCTCACAGTCGCAACGTCGAGCGCAGAGAGCTCGCGAAGGTTATCTTGACGCATTGCCCGATGATTGAAATTTTTCAACATTTCATTGCATTCCTAACTTTATAAAACAAGGCTCATCAATACGGGAGCCAAAAATCAACGATTCGCGATCGCCCCTCTCTGACGGCATCGTCGTCAGCCGGTGGCGCGAGAGATCGTCACGGAAACAACGCCACCCAGAATCTCAAAGCGAAGGTTGCGTTGCGCAGCCCACCTTATCGCAAACGAGAATCATTATCGATATTGGCGAAGCATCGGCGATTTGTCATGCTCTTCGCGATCAATGATTTTGAGCGATTCTCGAATCGACAAGCCGTCGTGATCTAACTCCCCGATAGCCTCGGCAAGGCTCTCAATACCGTTGCCAGCTCGACTGCACGGTACCTTGCATGATGGGCCCGCCGAATGGACGACTTTGATTTTCTCCATGCGGTCGCCATGCACGAGCTTCGGGCTGACCGGCACTCACCGGACACACATCGTCAGAGACTGTTACACCGGCCCTCAAAGCGACGCTTCGACGATCGTCCTGCCGCTGATCGCCCGCTCGACGAGTTGTTCGTCGCCGACCTTGCGGATCGCATCGTCGAGTAGCCCTTCCGGCTCTTCGGTCGCGACCTTCAGCAGGCCAGACAGGCCGCGCGCGTCGAGCACCACCAGCGTTTCCATCGAATCCGCGCGGCTCACGAGCACGCGGCGCAACGCCGGCCCCGCGCCGAAGCTCGCGCAAAGCGCAATCGTCTCGCCGCCGAGCGTGTAGTCGAAGTTCTTGATCATGATCTGTCGCCGATGCAGGGGAATGGCGAGGCGCGACGGCGCGGCGCCGTGACGTCGACGCACCCGCGCGTGCCGCCGGCGCCGGACCGGGGCCCGATCCGTTCGCCGGCATCACCATGCTAGGCGTGCAGTATTAACGAAGACTTAAAGCGGCTTCAGGCATCATGCAGCTTCTCGTTCCGGCCGGAAAAGCATGATGGCTGTCCGAACAGGCCGACTCCACGCGCTATCGAAATTCACCACGAAAAGCCCTGTATCCCGTAATTGGTGTCGTGTCGACGGCCCCACCACGGTAGGTAGGCGTTGTTTTCGCCGCGTGCACGGAACCAATCCGTGTCCGGATCCATCGGGGTGAGCTCCGACGGCGGCCTAACCACGACGGCGACAGGATGACGCGGGTCGGTCGTACCGGCAACGAGCGCATTTCCACCGAAGTGGTTGATACGACCGATTGCCAGTGCGACGTCGGTTAGCGCACTGCCCGTGCCCATGTCGCCGAGCAATGCCGCCGTGTTGAATGCCTGCTTGCCATGGTCGTATTCCGGCAGGATTTCAGTCAGGGTCTGCGACAGCGCGACGAGACGCGTCGACGCCGCATCGCTGCCGTTGCCCGCGTCGTGGACGATGTACTTGATGTCCGGAACAGCGATGCCGGCGTTGCGTGCAGCCTGATCGATGGTTGCCTTCCAGGCTTGCACGGCGCGCGTCGTGCCGACTTTAAGCGAAAAATCCTCCGTGTCGCCAGTCGCCGCGTTGCCGATCCAGGCGAGCGGCGCACGCTCCGTGTTGAAGGTCGGGCCGGCGAGGAACAGCACGACGAGGTTCTCGTTGATCTGCGCGTCCGTCGGCGGGAAGTTCGGCGCATCCCAGTTCATCACCCACACGGTCTTGTCGGGGTTCGCCTGCAAGTAGTCGAGTGCCTTGTTCAGCGACGCAAATCCGGCGTTCGCGCCACCCTGGGTGATCTGCACGTCGGGAAGTTCGCTGCGGCGCCAGAGTGTCTTCGGGAACGGCTCGCCAAATCTGTAGAAACTCTTCATGCGCTTGCGCAATCGGTCTTGAGCCCCCTGTGGCTCAAGTCGATTCGGAATCGCAAGTTCGATACGCTGGCCGGCAACCTCGCGCCAATCTTTCGAATTTTCGGGCGCCGCCGTATAGAAGTACTTCGTGTTTGTTCCATAACGCGTGTTCATCAGCAAGAGAAACTTATCGACATACTTGGCATAGAAGCCGTCGAAAGTTTCTGTTCCACGATTGCCATATACCAAAGCCCCGATTGACCGTAGCGACGAGTATTTCTCCGCGTTCGTTCGCACCATGTCATCGTTCTTGTTCGGTTTAACAAGTCCTTGCGTCCACAACAATTGCCACTCCGTCGGGTAGTCCCGACGCTGCAACGGATTCAACCAGATCAGGCCGACCACCTGTGCCATGAATGGCTTTGTGGATTCGTCCGCCGGTGCAGTGGCAATAGCAGCCGATTCCGGGTTCGGTGCGGCTCGAGTGGGGCGCACCATTGCAGTAGTCGACAAGAGCACCATCAGAGCCATCAGGCCGGGAGCAATCATGAGTCGCTTCATCCAATCTCCTGTTTCGAGTAATGACGGGTGTGGGTGTTCCAGATGTTCCATCAGGGCAAGCATCAGCAGGGTCGAGACAATCCACGTCACGACTGCCAACGCGATACGTCGTGGCCACGTAGCAATCGCTACCTTCATACGACGCCTCCAACGCTCAGATAGAACTGCCCTTCGCGTTCGTCGACGATCCTGCCCGGCATGTTGCCCTCGCTACCTTCCGCGTGTGCCCATTCGTGTATCGCCAAGTCGTCGATATATCCGGATGAAAAATAGTCAAAGTACTTTGCGTTCGGGTGGTCCTCTCCGAGTCCCCCACCCATTCTCCAATCCGCCTCGATCCGCAAGTCAACCATCTGATTGGGTGTCAGGTAACACAAACCAATAGCCACGTCATACGCAAGCGCCTTTTCTGCGTGCTCGGGGTTGGTCATCGTCGTCGAATGGTTCGTCGGGCTATTGGTCATACCGCGATCGAGCAAGTCGGTAATTTTCTTGTCGCGCCATTCCTTGTAGCCTTCGGGCGCCACGCTATTGGCGTTCTCGCCGATTGCGCGGCCGGCTTCATCGAGCCATGCGGCATTCCTCTCGCGGCGCGCCTCCATGCGCATCACGGCCCGATCCTCGTAACGCTGTCCGGCCTCGGTCATCGCAGTTCCCTGGGCCTTGCCGTCCTTGTCCCTCGCTTTGTACCGGTCGTACGGATCGTCTGCCCGTTTGTCCGCATCGGTCTTGCCTGCATCTCGCCACGCAGCAGGCGGATCGTTGTCTTCATTGAAGTCGCTGACCGCGTCGCCGTCCCGCGTCTCGATCGGTTTGCCGAAGCGCAACGCCTTCGGCGTGAACGGCTCGTCCAGCGCAGGGGCATCGGCGGCCACCGCCCAACCCTCCGGCGGATCGGCATTCACGCGAAACATGTCCAAAGTCGAACTCACCCTGGTCAACGCGAACATGACCGGTGCGGTCACCAGCGTAACCATCATTCCCAGCACGCTTTCGTTGCCATTGAGTGCACCGATCAGATTGAATCTGGCGGACGGCGAAGGCGGATACCAGAAACCCGGTTTTGTCTCTCGCTTGCGATATCGCCAGTCGTCGTGCCAATACCGATAGGATTGCTGAACGCCGACCTGAAAACCTGACGCGAATACGCGTTGCGTCAGGCTACCGGGCGCGCCGATGTTGGTCAGTTCGTCTTTGCTGATGCCCCGCCAGCCAATGCCCTGGACCGTCAACGCCGAAATGACCTGGTCATGCGGGCAGCAATACACCGTGACGCGCCCGTACGTCGATGCGTTCAGGCCGAATCGCTCACGATCCGCCTGCGCCGCGTAGGATCGCCGGCTGGTCGGAGACACACGGCTGTTCGCCATGTCTTCGTCGACCTTGTCCGGCGCAGGCTCGCAAGCGGCACGCGCACCGACGATCGACAGGAATTTTCCGAAGGTCTGCGCGCGCGCCGCATACGTCTGGCGCCCCCGGTTTCCCTTTGCGTCCTTCATCCCGCGCTGCGACCAAGTATCCATGAACGTATCGGATTTTTTCGGGCCGCTCCCGTTCGCGAGGCTGTATGGCGCATTTGCCAGCACGTAGGCATCCGCCACGCAGCGCCCCTTGCGTCCCCACGGATCCTCCACGTCCGGCAGCGCATCACCGAAGAATGCCGCCGTGAGGCCGACGATGTTGCCTTGACTGTGGCACACGACGGTGATCGGCACGTCGGCCTGCATTCGACGAATCGATTCGATCAGTTTCGCGAGTCGCAATGCAGCGAGCACGCCATAAGCGCGCGGCGGCGCGCGATAGAGCGGCCGATTGATCGGGTTGATGCCCTGCACGGTCGTCCACCCGAATGCGCGGTCGTCGAGACCGGCCTGCCAAAGATCGGGCAGGCTCGAGCAGCCGTTGACGAACGGGCCGCCGCCCCAATAGTCTTTCTCGTTCAAGAAAAGCTTGTCGCCGTACTCTTTCAGTTCCTCGAGGGTTGCCTTATAGCCCCAGCGAAAGTGGATGACGGGCGAAAACGACGGATCGGGCTTGACGTAATTGTCCGGCAGCAGATCCGGATTCAGAAACCCATCCGGCGTCACGCTGTCGGTGTACCGCGCCGGCACCATCTGCCCCGCGTTGATACCGAGATACATCATCTGATCGTTCAGGCGCCCGAGCCGGCGATTCAAGCCATCGCACAGGCCCTGTTCAGCCGCTTCGAACCACTCCCCCTCCGAATTCACGCCGTGCACGAAGATGACGACACCCGGCAATGGCAATTGCTTCACGCAGATCAACCGTGTGTCCGCGGCAAACATCGTTACGCCTTCAACGCGACCGACGACGATCTCCGGCGGCTCGCCCGATGACGCGGCGCCACCTGACGCGGCTGCATTGACTGACGGCGCGCCGAATTCGTCTGTCGTCGATTGAAGACCGGGGTAAGGCTGAGTCATCCTGGCTCCTGCGCACGGTTGGGCATCCTTTGCCAATCCGTGCCGCCAGCCATTCAAACGAGCCGGGATACGAGCGGGCATCCGGATCATCGGAAATCTGCCCATCAGCGCGCAAGCGCTGTTTCTCGCTCTGAAGCAAAATCGAACCCGTCCGATCAAATCACGTGAAATGACGCGTCTGTCTGCCGCTATGTCTCACGGTCAAGTACGAAGCCGCGCACGCGCCATGAACAGCCGACCGGCAGCTTCATGCCGCACGTCTCGGGCGTATATTTCTACGATGGTGTGGAAGTCAACAGACGAGAGACAGGGTCGGCCGACACGGAAGTGCCGCCAACCGGGAGAAGACGGGAGCACTGCAAACGCGCGAGATCAACGCATCATCGAAGGGCGAATACGTGCCGCCGCGCCGCATCAACCCGCATCGAGCGGCTCGACCGTCACCCCCACCTTCAGCTCCTGATCCGCGCCGCCACCGCGAATCACGCCGCGCAGCGGCGTCACGTCCGCATAGTCGCGGCCGATCGACAGCATCACGTAGTCGTCGCCCGGCGCGCGATCGTTGGTCGGATCGAGCTGCAGCCAGCCGTTGTCTTCCGGCCACGCCGGGTCGTACACCTCGACCCACGCATGCGACGCGTCGGCGCCGATCAGCCGCGGCTGCCCGGGCGGCGGCTGCGTGAGCAGATAACCGCTCACGTAACGCGCGGCCAGCCCGAGCGAGCGCAGCGCGCCGATCATCACGTGCGCGAAATCCTGGCAGACGCCCTTGCGCAGACGCAGCGCATCGAGTGCCGACGTCGTGATGTCGGTGCTGTTCGGCGTATACGCAAAATCGGCGTGCACGCGCCGCATCAGGTCCCATGCGGCCTGCACGAGCGGCCGCTGCGGCGTGAAGCTCGCGGCCGCGTACGCGGCAAGTTCGGGATCGCACGCGACATGCGGCGACGCGAACACGAATTCGCTCGCCGCGTCGTAAGGCTGCCCCGCGCGGAACCGCAAGCGGTCGCGCACGGCTTCCCATTCGGTCGCCTGCTCTGCATCGGGATGCGCGATCGCGGGCGGCGGCTCGCCGCGCGCACCGAGCGACCATACGGGCGGCGTCACGCGCACCGTGCTGCGGCTGCGCACGAGCAGCGCGTCGTGCGGCTGGTTCAGCGCGAACGATGCGCGCGCGTTGCCGAACACGTCGATCTCCGTGCAGATCGATTCCGGCGCGGGCTCGATGTCGAGCGAGAACGACAGCACCTGCTGGCGCGTCGTCGCGAGCGGTTGCAGGCGCGCCTGGTGCTGCGCCGATTCGACGCGTGCCGCGTAACGGTATTCGGTGTCGTGCGTGACGCGCAGCAATCGGCCGGACGCAACCGCGGCCGACACGGCCGCCGCGGACGGTGTGACCGGCGCCGCCGACTGCCGTGTACTGCCGGAACCGGGCGGCGTTTTTGCCGCGCCTTTCGTCGTCACCATAAGGTCCTGCCCGCCTCGCGCACGTGGCTGAAATAGCGTTCGCCGATCCGGTTCGACAACTCCCAGACCGCCTTCACGGTCGCGTCGAGCGCGGCGAGCAGCTTGTCGTGCCGGCCGCCGTCAGCGGTTTCGCACAGTTCGTGCAGCGACCACGCGGGCACGTCCGGAATCGTCTCGGCCAGCTCGGACAGTGCATATCCTTCGCTGCGCTCGACCTTCGTCAACCGGCCGCGCAGCGCCTGCACGACCCAGCCGAGCGAGCGCGGGTTGTCGGTATCGAGCACGACGAGCGACACCAGCGGCGCGACATCGAAGCCGCGCTGGAACCGCGAGCGGAACGTGATCGTGCTGTCGAACAGCTCCAGCACGAGCTCGAAGCCGTCCTGCCGGTGCACGGCGCCGTCGTCGAACGCGAACTTCAGCACGCTGCACAGGAAGTCCAGCCGGTCGATCTGCCGGCCGATCGACAGCAACCGCCAGCCGTCGTCGCGCGTCATGTTGTCGGTCTGCGCGCCGGTGATCGCACCGAGCAGCAGGCCGAGACGCTCCAGCAGTTGCAGCGCTTCGTTGCCGATCTGCTCCTCGGCTTCCGGATGGTCGGCGCTGTCCGCGAACAGTTGCGTCGCGTCGTCGATCAGCCGCCACTGATCGCTCGACAGCCGTTCGCGGATCGCGGCGGCAGCGCCGCGCATCCCGAACAGGCACGACGCGATGCCCGACGTGCGATCGGCGCCGCGCGTCAGCGACGTCGCGAGCGCGTGCTGGAACGCGCGCGGCGCATCGACGGCGTTCGGCGTATCGGCCGCGATCAGGCCCGTGTCGCGGCACAGCGTGTCGAGCAGTTCCAGATGCGCAGGGCTGTCGACGTCGTCCTCGCCGCGCAGCCGTTCGAGCGCGGCGCGCGCCAGGCGCATCAGGTTGGTCGCGCGCTCGGTATAGCGGCCGAGCCAGAACAGGTTCTCGGCCGCGCGGCTCGCGATCGCGCGAGGCCGCTCGACGAGGTCGTCGGGGCCGAGGTGCGTTTGCAGCAGCGTCGTCGAATCGACGATGCCTTCGGTCATCACCCACGTATCGACGGTGCTGCCGCCTCGCGGCATCGGCGCGTTGAACAGCGTGTCGCGCGTGCCGACCCGCGACAGCCCGCCGGGCAGGAGCCGCCAGCGCTGCGCGCCGTCGGCGAGCGCGAACACGCGCAGCAGCAGCGGCTTCGGCACGATGCGCGCGCCGCCGTTGCCTTCGGGTGTGCCGTGCCCCGGCCAGGTCGGCGCCTGCGACAGCGGCAGATCGGCCTGCACCGTGTAGTGTTCGGGCTGCGCGAGTATCCGCGCGCGCCAGCCGGCAAGCTGCGCCTGCGTGAGCCGCGCGCCGATCACCGGGTCGAACGGGCCGCCCGCCTGCACCTCGGCCGGATACGACGCCTTCACGATGCCGCGCGCGAGCTGCGGCAACGCGTCGTCGCACGCGGCGGCCTCGCCGCACCACCACGAATGCACGGCCGGCAGCGTCAGCGTTTCGCCGAGCAAGCCTTCCGCGAGGCGCGGCATGAAGCCGAGCATGGCCGGCGATTCGAGGAAGCCCGAGCCCGGCGCGTTCGCGAGCAGCACGTTGCCCGCGCGTACGGCCTGCAGCAGCCCCGGCACGCCGAGCATCGAATCGGGCCGCAGTTCGAGCGGGTCGAGCCACGCGTCGTCGACGCGCCGCAGGATGCCGTGCACCGGTTCGAGCCCCCGCAGCGTCTTCAGGAACACGCGGTTGTCGCGCGCGGTCAGGTCGCCGCCCTCGACGAGCGTGAGGCCGAGGTAGCGCGCGAGATACGCATGCTCGAAATACGTCGCGCTGTGCGGCCCCGGTGTCAGCAGCACGATCCGCGAATTCTTGCGGGCCGGGCTGAGCGCCTGCATGCTCTGCAGCAGCGCGCGGTACGCGGACGCGAGCCGCTGCACGCGCAGCCCGCGAAACCCGCGCGGAAAGAGCCGCGACACGATCAGCCGGTTTTCGAGCAGATAGCCGAGCCCGGCCGCGCCCTGCGTGTGCTGCGCGACGATCCGCCACTGCCCGTCCGGGCCGCGCGCGAGATCGAACGCGACGACGTGCAGCCACGTGTCGCCCGGCACGCGCGCGCCGCGCATCGCGCGCAGGTAGCCCGGATGGCCGGTCACGAGCGCGGGCGGCAGCAGCCCGCGCTGCAGGATCGTCTGCGGCCCGTACAGGTCGGCCATCGTCGCGTTGAGCAGCCGCACGCGTTGCAGCACGCCGCGTTCGATCGCCACCCAGTCCTCGGGCGTGACGATCAGCGGCAGCAGGTCGAGCGACCACGGGCCGGCCGCGCCGTCGCCGGCACGCTGCTCGTGCAACTGGTAGAACAGGCCGTTCTCGCGCATGCGGCGGTGCAGCGCGTCGGCGCGGCGATCGAGGTCGGCCACGCCGTCGCTGCCGATCGATGTGAAGAAACTGCGCCAGGCGGGCGCGAGCGCGGGCGCGTTCAGGCCGGCCGCGCTGCCGCGCAGTTCGTCGTAACGGCCGGCGGCCGCCGGCGCCGCGAGCGCGGCGGCCAGTTCGGCGGCGTCCGGCTGCGCGCCGGTATCGAATAGCGTGGGCATCGCGTCGGGGTCGGCGAGATGGTCGGAGTGAATGGGCTGCACGGTGTCGTTTCGTCGTCAGGGCGCGGGCGCGCAGGCACGCCGCCGCGCGGGCGGCGGGCCGCGGCGCGCGGCCGCAATCTGCCCGCATCCTAGCATTCCGGCGGGGCCGCCAGCGGCCGGGGCGCCGGCAGGTCGCGAACCGCGCATCGTCGTCGGCCCCTTCATCGGCCCGTCACGGCCGCCGCAGGTCGAGCGTGAACGGGAATTCGCGGCTCGGCGCGGCAGCCGACACGCTCATCCGCCCCGGCGTGTGCCCCATCTCGACGAAGCGCGCGAGCCGGCGGCTCTCGGCCTCGTACGCATTGACGGGGAACGTCGCGTAGTTGCGCCCGCCCGGATGCGCGACGTGATAGCGGCAGCCGCCGAGCGAGCGCTGCAGCCACGTATCGACGATATCGAACGTGAGCGGCGCATGCACGCCGATGGTCGGATGCAGCGCCGACGGCGGCGACCACGCCTTGTAGCGCACGCCCGCGACGTATTCGCCGACGGTGCCGGTCGGCTGCAGCGGCAGCGCGCGGCCGTTGACGGTCACGACGTGCCGGTTGTCGTTCAGCCCCGTCACCCGGACCTCGAGCCGTTCGACCGACGAATCGACGTAGCGCACCGTGCCGCCGGGCGCGCCCTCCTCGCCCATCACGTGCCACGGCTCCAGCGCGCCGCGCAGCGACAGCTGCATCCCGTTCACCGCGATCTGGCCGAACAGCGGGAAGCGGAATTCGAAGTGCGGCGCGAACCACGCCGGATCGAACGCGAAACCGGCGTCGCGCAGTTCGGCCAGCACGTCGTCGAAATCCATCTGAAGGAATGCGGGCAGCATGAAGCGGTCGTGCAGCGCGGTGCCCCAGCGCGTGAGCGGTGTCGTGTACGGCGCGGCCCAGAAGCGCGCGACCAGCGCGCGCAGCAGCAATTGCTGCACGATGCTCATCCGCGCATGCGGCGGCATCTCGAACGCGCGCAGTTCGAGCAGGCCGAGCCGGCCGGTCGACGAATCGGGCGAATACAGCTTGTCGATGCAGAATTCGCTGCGGTGCGTATTGCCCGTCACGTCGATCAGCAGGTTGCGCAGCACGCGGTCGACGAGCCACGGCGGCATGTCCTGCCCGTACAGCAGCTTGTTGCGCTGGATCTCCGCGAACGCGATGTCGAGTTCGTAGAGCTGGTCGTTGCGCGCCTCGTCGACGCGCGGCGCCTGGCTCGTCGGCCCGATGAACAGCCCGGAGAACAGGTACGACAGCGACGGATGGTTGTGCCAGTACGCGATCAGGCTCGCGAGCAGGTCCGGGCGGCGCAGGAACGGGCTGTCGGCCGGCGTCGCGCCGCCGAGCACGAAGTGGTTGCCGCCGCCCGTGCCGACGTGACGGCCGTCGACCATGAACTTCTCGCTGCACAGCCGCGACTGCCACGCGGCGTCGTACAGGAATTCGGTGTGGTCGACGAGCTCGTCGAAGCTCGCGGCCGGATGGATGTTCACCTCGATCACGCCGGGATCCGGCGTCACCTGCAGCATCTTCAGCCGCGCATCGCGCGGCGGCGGATAGCCTTCGAGCACGAGCTTCACGCCGAGCGCGTGCGCGGTCAGCTCGATCGCGCCGAGCAGGTCGAGATAATCCTCGAGCGCGGCGAGCGGCGGCATGAACAGGTACAGGATGCCGTTGCGCACTTCGACGCACAGCGCGGTGCGCGTGATCCACGCGGCCGATTCGAAGCGCTCGGGCCGGCGCTGCGGGTCGTGCGCATGCGCGGCATGCGGCCCGCTGGCCTTGTCGTCGTTGCGCCACTGCATCACGGTCTGCGCGGACGCTTCGCGATGCACGCCGGACAGATAGCGCGGCGCGTCGGCCGGGCCCGTATGGCGCGCGCGGATGGCGGCGGCTTCCGGCAGCGCGGCGCGCGGCGCGAACGGATCGCGCTCGACCAGATACGGATGGTCGGCGCGGGCGGCCCATGGCAGCGAATCGAGCGGCAGCCGATAGCCCATCGGGGAATCGCCGGGCACGAGGTACATCCGCTCGTCGCGGAAGAACCACGGGCCCGTCTGCCAGCGCGGCCCGTCGAGGCCCGGCCGATGGCGGCCCCGCGCGTCGTCCGTACGCTGGACCGGCAGCACGTAGCCGACCACGCTGTCGAGCTGCTGCTCGAATACCTTGCGCAGCCGCGCGCGTTCGAGTTCGTCGTCGAGGCGCGAGTCGAACGGATCGACGTTGACCGGCAGCCGGCGTTCGCGCCACAGGTAGTACCACACGTCCTCGTAGCCGGGCAGGATGAAGTCGCCGGTCAGGTTCAGCCGCGCGGCCAGCGCATCGATGAAGCGCTTCGCGTCATCGATCGTATAGGCGGACGGCTCGCGCTCGTCGGCGAACAGCGACGGATCGTGCCACACGGGCTGGCCGTCCGCGCGCCAGAAGATCGACAGCGCCCAGCGCGGCAGTTGCTCGCCCGGATACCACTTGCCCTGCCCGAAATGCAGGAAGCCGCCGTCGCCGTATTCGGCGCGCAGCCGCTGCACGAGCTCGGTCGCATAGCCGCGCTTGGTCGGGCCGAGCGCATCGGTGTTCCATTCGGCGCCGTCGCGATCTTCGATCGACACGAAAGTCGGCTCGCCACCCTGCGTGAGCCGCACGTCGCCGGCCGCCAGCGCGCCGTCGACCTGCGTGCCGAGCGTGCGCACGGCATCCCATTGCGATTCCGTATACGGCTTCGTCACGCGCGGCGATTCGTACACGCGCGTCACCGCCATCTCGTGCTCGAACGACACCTCGCATTCGTCGATCAGCCCCTCGACCGGCGCGGCGCTGGTTGGCTGCGGCGTGCACGCGAGCGGAATATGCCCTTCGCCGGCGAGCAGGCCCGACGTCGGATCGAAGCCGATCCAGCCGGCACCGGGCAGGTAGACCTCGCACCATGCGTGCAGGTCGGTGAAGTCGACCGACGTGCCGCTCGGGCCGTCGAGCGATTTCACGTCGGGCGTGAGCTGGATCAGGTAGCCCGACACGAAGCGCGCGGCGATGCCGAGATGCCGGCAAAGCTGCACGAGCAGCCACGCGCTGTCGCGGCACGAGCCGGATGCGAGTTCCAGCGTCTGGACGGGCGTCTGCACGCCCGGCTCCATCCGCACGAGATAACCGATGTCGCGCTGAAGCTGCTGGTTCAGCGCGACGAGGAAGTTCACGGTGCCGGCCGGCGTGCGGTCGACGCCGTCGACATACGCGCGGAACAGCGGCGACGCACTCGTTTGCGGATCGCATGCGAGATACGGCGCGAGTTCGGTCTTCAGCGCGTCGTCATAGCTGAACGGGTATTGATCCGCGCTCGCTTCGAGGAAGAAGTCGAACGGGTTGTACACCGACATCTCGGCGACGAGATCGATCGTGACCTCGAAGTACTCCGTGCGCTCCGGAAACACGAGCCGCGCGAGATAGTTCGAGAACGGGTCCTGCTGCCAGTTGATGAAATGCTGCGCGGGCTCGACCGTCATCGAATACGCGAGAATCGGCGTCCGGCAGTGCGGCGCGGGCCGCAGCCGCACGACCTGCGGGCCGAGGTTGACGAGCCGGTCGTAGCGATAGCGGGTGGTGTGATGCAGCGCGACGTGAATGGACATGGGAGCTCGATTCGGGTTGAGCCGGCCGCGCGCGCCGCATCGCCCTCGACGCGGCGGCCCGGCATGGCGGATTCGGCGAAAGCGCGCGTCAGGTCAGACGAGTTCGGGCGTCTGCACGACGCTGATCTCGACGCCGACGGCCGTCGCGCCGAGCCCCGTCACCGGTTGCGCGTCGCGATAGTCGAGGCCGACCGCGATGCGCACGTAGCGCTCGTCCGGGCAGCGGTTCATGAACGGATCGAACCCGACCCAGCCGAGCCCTTCTACATAGGCCTCGGCCCACGCATGGCCGGCCGGCTGCTGCATCAGTGCGGCGGCTTGCGGCTGCGCGCCGAGCGCCGCCTGCGACTGCCCCTGAGACTGCGATTGCGATTGCCCGGCATGCGACGCGCCGAGCGCCTGCTGCATACCCTCGCCGCTCTGCAACGCGAGCGCTTCCTCGTCTTCGTCGTCGCCTGCGTTCTGCTTCGCATCGGCGATGCGCTGCATCGCGCTGTCGGCGAGCACGTAGCCCGAGATATAGCGCGCGGGAATCTTCAGTACGCGCGCGGCGGCGATGAACGCGTGCGCATGGTCGCGGCTCGTGCCCTCGCCGCTTTGCAGCGCGGTTTCCGCATCGACGGGCGCGGCGGCGGCCAGGTTCGGCGCGTACGCGATGCGCCCGTGCACTTCCGTCATCAGCCAGTGCAATGCGTCGAGGCCGAGCGGCTCGATCGGCAAAGCTTCGGTGAGCGCGCGCACGGTGTCGCCCGCTTTCGTGAGCGCGGTCTCGCGCTCGAAGATCCACGGCGGCGCATAACCTTCGGGATTGCCGAGAATGCCCGCGCGGTCCTGCGTCTCGACGACGCCGGCCGCGACGACGACGATCTCGGCCTTCGCGCCGCGGTCGTGACGCACGAGGTCGATCCGGTTGCCGAGCCCGTCGGCGTACGACAGCGTCGGCTCGACGCCGTCGATCGTGACCTGCCACGCGCGCACCGTCTGCCCGGGCCCGGACTGCGGGCGCAGCCGCAGCCGTTGCAGCGCATGGGTGGCTTGATCGTCGAACTGATAACGCGAGATGTGTCGGATGGCGAGTCGCATGGCAAGTCTCAGTCGAAGTTGTAGGCCTGGGCGATTTCGAGCCCGAGGCTGTTGTTGCGGCCGATGAAGTCGGTCAGGAATTCGTGCAGGCCGCTCTTGAAGATCCGCTCGACCGAGGTATCGGACAGCATCTGCAGAATCTTCGTGGCCGTGTCGTGACACGGGTGTGTCACGCCGTAATCCTTCGCGAGCAGGTTCAGGCTCGACACGACGCGCCCGTAGCAATAGCGCAGCGAACGCGGCATGCGGCCGTTCAGGATCAGGTAGTCGGCGATGTTCATCGGCTTGTATTGCACGTCGTACACCCAGCGGTACGAACGGTGCGCGGCCACGCAGCGCAGGATCGTCTCCCACTGGTAGTTGTCGAGGATCGTGCCGACGTGCGACACCGACGGCAGCAGCAGGTGGTACTTCACGTCGATGATCCGCGCGGTGTTGTCCGCGCGCTCGACGAACGCGCCGATCTGCGCGAAATCGAAGATCTCGTTGCGCAGCATCGTGCTGTAGAAGCTACCGAGGATCAGCGCGGTTTCGCGCTTCACCTCGTCGAGCACCGCCGGCAGTTCGCTTTCCGGCACCGGCCGAGCGAGCGCGCGGCGCAGCGCGAGCCACGCACCGTTCACGCTCTCCCACGCCTCGCGCGTGAGCGCCGTGCGCACCATCCGCGCGTTCGAGCGCGCGGCCTCGATGCACGACAGCACGCTCGACGGGTTGTCGCGGTCGCGCAGCAGGTAGTCGGTCACGGTATCGGCCGCATACGCGTCGTATTTCTGCCGGTAGCCTTCGTCGGCGCCCGAGCTGACGAGCACCGACGACCATTCGGCCGGCGCGTCGGCCGTGCGCGTGAGCGCCATCCGCAGCCCGGCATCGACGATGCGCGCGATGTTCTCCGCGCGCTCGATATAGCGGTACATCCAGAAGAGACCGCTTGCAGTTCGTCCCAGAAGCATCTCGTGTCCACTCCGTCTTCGTTCGGTTCGCGCGCCGGCTCCGGCGCGCGCGGTCGTGCCCGGCTCAGTCGGCCAGCACCCACGTGTCCTTGGTGCCGCCGCCCTGGCTCGAGTTGACGACGAGCGAGCCCTCCTTCAGCGCGACGCGCGTGAGCCCGCCCGGCGTGATGCGGATCCGGTCCGACACCAGCACGAACGGCCGCAGGTCGACGTGGCGCGGCGCAAGGCCGGCTTCGGTCAGGATCGGCGTCGTGGACAACGCCAGCGTGGGTTGCGCGATGTAGTTCGCGGGCCGCGCGCGCAGCTTCGCGGAAAACGCCTCGATCTCGGCCTTCGACGCACACGGCCCGACGAGCATCCCGTAGCCGCCCGAGCCGTGCACTTCCTTCACGACCAGTTCGTCGAGATGCTCGAGCACGTATTTCAGGCTGTCCGCATCGCCGCAGCGCCAGGTCGGCACGTTCTCCAGCAGCGCCTTGCGGCCCGTGTAGAACTCGACGATCTCCGGCATGTACGAGTAGATCGCCTTGTCGTCGGCGATGCCGGTGCCGGGCGCGTTCGCGATCGTGATGTTGCCCGCGCGATAGACGTCCATGATCCCCGCGACGCCGAGCACCGAATCGGGGCGGAACGTGAGCGGATCGAGGAAGGCGTCGTCGACGCGCCGGTACAGCACGTCGATCGGCTGGAAGCCTTCGGTCGTGCGCATCGCGACGCGGCCGTCGATCACCTGCAGGTCGCTGCCCTCGACGAGGTGCACGCCCATCTGGTCGGCAAGGAACGAATGTTCGTAGTAAGCGGAATTGTGGATGCCGGGCGTCAGCACGGCGATGGTCGGGTTGTCGGCGTTGCCGCCCGGCGGGCACACGGCCGCGAGCGACTGGCGCAGCATCTGCGGATAGGTCTCGACCGGACGCACCTTCACCTGCTGGAACAGCTCCGGGAAGAGCTGCATCATCGTCTCGCGGTTTTCCAGCATGTACGACACGCCGGACGGCGTACGCGCGTTGTCCTCCAGCACGTAGAACTCGTTCTCGCCGGTGCGCACGATGTCGACGCCGATGATGTGCGTGTAAACGTTGCCGGGCGGCCGGAAATCGATCATCTCCGGAATGAAGGCTTCGTTGTGCGCGATCAGGTGCTTCGGCACGATGCCCGCGCGGACGATCTCCTGGCGGTGGTAGATGTCGTCGAGGAACGCATTGAGCGCCATCACGCGCTGCTCGATGCCGAGCGACAGCCGGCTCCATTCCGAACCCGAGATGATGCGCGGGACGATATCGAACGGAATCAGCCGCTCGGCGGCCTCCGCGTCGCCGTAGACGGCGAACGTGATGCCCGTCTTGCGGAACACGCCCTCCGCGTCGTGGGCTTTCTGGGCGAGGCTCGCGGGATTCTGCGTGTCGAGCCATTGCTTCAGGCGCGCGTAAGGCGCCCTTACCATGTCGCCGGATTGCAGCATTTCATCGAATGGCTTCATCGATCTTTTCTCCATCGATCGTTTTCCCCGGCATTGCGCATGCCGGACCGGCGTAACGACTACTCTGCAAGGACCGTGCCTTGCGATACCCCCCTTTTTGCGCCGCGCCGGGCCTGCCCGCGCGGCATGCCGCACCATTACGGTGCAGCGCGCGACGCCGATGGCGGCATCGATGCGCCGCGATCGCGCACGGCCGATGCTGCGCCGCGTCTAACGAACATAGTTCTCCCGCGTGTCACGAATGTGCAATCTGCACTGCACAAAAAAGCGGCCCGCCTGAAGCGCCGGACCGCCGGAGCGGAGGGAGGAAAAGGCGGGCCGGCACGCACACCGCGCGTGCCGGGCCCTGGGGAAGTACCGTCTGCGGCGCCCCGGCAGTTCGACGCGATGAACTAACCGGTTAGCCGGGTCCGGCACCTCAACGCTAAGTAGCCGTAATCCCGCCGACAATGCCCATGCATATTTCGACTGACACCCATCGAAAAAAAACATCGGGCCAACCGGCTCGAGGCGCGGTAGTCTAGAAAGTTGGTGCAGCGAAGCGGCGCCGCCTTTGAGGCGCCCGACTATAAAAAGCGACGATCGAAATGGAAGCAAAGTGGCTGGAAGATTTCCTGAGCCTTGCGGATACCAAGAGCTTTTCCCGGGCCGCGCGTAACCGGCACCTGACGCAGTCGGCATTCAGCAGACGAATCGCCGCACTCGAAACCTGGATGGACGCGAAGCTGGTCGACCGGAGCATCAACCCGATCACGCTGACGCCGGCCGGCCAGATGTTCCGCGGCCTGGCCGCCGACATCCTGCGCAGCATGTATGCGGCGCGCAATCTCGTGAACGGCTACGACCAGTTCGCGGCCAGCGACCAGGTCGTGCGCTTCGCCGTCGCGCATACGCTCGTCTTCACGCTGTTTCCCGAATGGCTCAAGCAGCTCAACGGCGAGGTCGGCCACGTGACCGCGCGCGTCAACGCGGTGAACGTGCCGGAAGGCGTGCAGCAGCTCGTCGAAGGCGAATGCGACCTGCTGCTCGGCTATCACCATCCGCAGTTGCCGATCGTGCTCGACCCGAACCACTTCCCGTTCGTCAACCTCGGCGTCGAGCGGATCCTGCCGGTATCGACGCCCGACGCGCGCGGCAAACCCGTATTCCAGCTGCCGGGCACGCCCGATGCCCCGCTGCCGCTGCTCGCGTATTCGTCGGGCGCGTTTCTCGGGAACATCGTCGAGATGCTGCTGCTGAATGCGACCGAGCCGTATGCGCTGCACCGGTGCTTCGAGACGCACATGTCCGAGGCATTGAAGGGCATGGTCGTGGCCGGACACGGGATCGGCTGGCTGCCGGAAAGCTGCGTCGCGAAAGAGCTCGCGGAAGGCACGCTCGTATGCGCAGGTTCCGGGGACTGGATCACCGAACTCGAAATCCGCCTGTATCGATCCGCACGCAAGCGCGGGCTCGCGGCCGAGCAGTTGTGGACCTACATCATGAACCGGCCGCGCGCAGCGGTCGAAGGCGCGCTCGGCAACGAGCCGTCGGCCGCACCGGCCATGCGCATCGCGCGGCGAAGCGCCGGCGGCAGCCGCTGACAGTCGCGTTCGCGTCGTGTTCGTCCGCGGCGCGGCGCGGGCGCGGGCGCGGGCGCGGGCGCGGGTGCGGGTGCGGGTGCGGGTGCGGGTGCGGGTGCGGGTGCGGGTGCGGGTGCAGTGCGGTCCCGGTCAGTCCGGCGTCCGCATGCATCCTCGTCGCACGGCTTCGTATCGAACTCGCCCTCCCCGATAGCAATCGACGATCCTGCCTCGGCAGGTGAAATCACCGAAACCGGGCCGTAATCGACATCAGACAAAACGCAAACGTTTGCCCCTCAGGATTATATCTTTTACTGCCTCGACGTCATGTCCGAATAATCCGCTTGAGTTTCGCGGCAGAAATGCGTTGTTACAGAACAAAATAAAATTTTCGATTTTCCTGTAACAACCGACAATATAGAAAAAGCCGCACCCTTATTTTAAGCCACCGGCTCTGTATCCGAACCCTCATCAATTCCCGTCGAACACAGCCGCAATAATTTCTTTTGCCAGTCGTTATTTTTCGGCACGAATGTCGATACCTCCGACGTGATTCAATGCGTGCTCGATCATCGCTACCGACTGGCAATGTTCATATCCAGCAATATCGACTTTCTTCAGCGCTAAGCGAGTCAGACGAATCCGTCGTTATCCTATTTAAATAGGATATATCAGCGCCGTCCGATTTCAACCACACGCGGTTGTCGATTCGAAAACCATCGTGTATCAATAGCGTGTCGCAAAAAGAACGCTGGAAACTTGAATCGGATTAAATGCGTTGCCATTGATTCCGGACGGGAGGTTGCAATGTCTTCCTCGTTTCGACAGCATGCTTTCCCTTTCCTGAGCGTCGTCATCTCGACGCTCTGCCTCAATGCGATGGCCCAGGCACCGGCATCCGGTCCGGGCACCGGCCGCTACGTGATTTCGTATATCTGCGGCGACGCGCGGATCGACGGGACCGCCCCGCTTCCCCCCGACGGCCGTCCGTACAACCTGGGCGTGTCGTTCGCTTCGGCCCAGACCGGGCAACCGCTATCCAACGTGCAAGTGCGCCTGCGGCGACATGGCCGCGTGCTCGTCGAATTCAATGCATCGGGGTCGCGCTGCCTGTTCAGCGTGCCCGATGCCAGCTACCGGGTCGAAGGGACCTATCAGGGCGCCACGCAGTTCGCGATCGTCGAAACGGGCGTGCTCACCACGCAGTTGCGATGGTGAGCGCCGCCTGAACCCGCCCCGATCGCGTCAGTCACCGCAGCGGATCGAATCGAGGAGCATTGAATGACTCGCGCAGAACGACCGGGCGACTCGCCTGCCCGCCAGCCGAAACCCTCCTGGGGTCCTGGCAAGAATGCCGCGCTCAGCTTCGTCGCGTTCGCCACGATCTTCGGCATCTTCGCCTATACCGAGCGGGACCCTACGCTCGGCCATGCGAGCGTGACGCACGACATATCCGGCGCGATCGCAACCGCCGTCGGAAAGTACCGCAACGCGATCGTGACCGCGACGTCCCGCGCAACCGGCGCGTCCGCCGTGTCCGGAACATCGGCCGCCCCCCGGCCGGCGCCGACGATTGCACAGGCCGCGCCGCCGGCGCAGCCCGAGCCGGCCGCGTCGGCCGCGCCCGAAGTGTCGACGATGCCGACCGCCGCGCTCGCGGCCGAACCGGAAACGGCGCCGCGGGCAGCGCACCACCGCACCGCCGCGAAACACCGGCTACCGTTGCACCCGCCGCCCGTGACACTCGCGGCCAATACGCGAGCCGGGTCGGTCCACGACCGTGCCGGCAAACGGTCCGTCGCTGCGCATCGCGCACCGCGAACCGAGACGCTGGCGGGCACGAGAGAGCGCATGGATCTCGCGCCGAAGCCGCGCTCGTACGGCACCGACCCGGCGCACATGCAGACGGCAAGCGTCACGCACGCGGAACTGGAAGGCGCCCGCGCGCTGGCAAAGGCGCGCCGGTGCGCGCAGATCGACGAATGGAACTGTGTGGAGCAAAACGCGAGCCGGGCGCTCGCGATCGACCCGAAGAACAGCGAATCGCGCGCGTTGCTTGGGCAAGCGGTCCGCAACCGCCTGTGAGCCGGTTCCGCATGGCCGGGCCCCGCTGCCCGGCCGCGCGACGAGCGGCGGCGGACAGCGTCGGGTGTGCAACCGATGCGATCGTTTCATAGTGAGGACACACCGTGGACAACAATCGGAAACAACATTGCACCACCGTCGCTCCGTCCAATCGGCGGATCCTCCTGCATGCGCCGCTGGTGTTGCTGCTCGTCGCGTCCGGCCCGTGCTTCTCCGCCGACGGCGATACGGAATCGGGTAGCGCCGGTGAAATCGCCGGAACCCGCGATGCACCGGATCCGAAGCCGCCGGACGTCCAGATACGGGGTTCGCTTGCGCCGGACGCGCAACCGCCGAATGCGCCGACATTGATCGCCCAGGCGTCGAGCGCCCCGATGCAGAATGCCGCAGCGCCCGCTGCTCAAACGCAGAGCGCGCCGCCGGGTACGCCGCCCCCCACTGCTCAAACACCGAGCCCGCCGACGCCGGGTATGCCGACGCCGGATGCGCAGCCGCCCGGTGCCCAAACGCCGGGCACCCAACCGCCAGGCGCCCAGATACCCGACGCGGAAACGCCGAACGCGCAGATGCCCGACCTCCGTACCGCCGATCCGGCCACCGTCCGCAACGACGTGTTCGGGCTCGCATCGAGCGGCGGTGCGGTCAAGGCGCTGGAGGAAGCGAAGGCGCGCCCCGACGTCTTTTCCGCCGTCGATCTCGCGCAGCTCGAGGAACTGTCGATTCGCCAGCAGGTGCGCGGCGGACGCGACAAGTCGCGCTCGATGACGAGCGCCGACCGCTTCGACGGACTCGACAACGCATTGCGCGCGGCGGACGACCTCGACAAGCGGATGCCGCCGACGCCCGAGTATTCGCAGGTCAGGACGGCGCTCGCCGGCGACCGGACGGTCGCCTACGCGGCGCGCGGCGACATGAAGAAGGCCGTCGCGACGTTCGAGACGATTCCGCCGGACGCGGAGATCTCGATCGACGCGCTGGCGGCCGTCGGCGACGCGTACCTGTACCTGAGCGAACCGGCCAAGGCCAACGCCGTGTACCAGCGCGCGCTGAAGCAGGCGACCGCATCGACGACGGACCGTGCGACGCGCGGCTTCCAGTACGGCCCGCGCACGCGTCCGATCGAATTGCGCGAGGGCCTGTTCTGGTCGTACGTCGACCAGGGACGCGCGGCGGATGCAAGCCAGGTTCTCGACGACATGGGCAAATCGTTGCCGCCGGCCGACCAGGTGCGGACGTGGGGGCCTGAAAACGACGACTACCTGCGCTATTACCGGCTGCGCGCGCAGTACCTGATCTACACGGGCCGGGTGGAGGAAGGGATCGCCGCGCTGGAAAAGCTCGAGAAGGAAGTGCCGTTCAATGCCGAGGTCCGCGCCGCGCACGCCGACGCCGTATCGGGCCAGTCGCATCCGCGCCAGGCGATCGCGATGTATCGCGCGTCGCTGACCGACCATCCGGACAGCGTGGAAATGCTCGCCGGGCTCGGCCGCGCATCGCTGACGGCCGACGACTACGCGACCGCGAAGAGCGTCGACCAGACCTTCGACAACACGTTCCCGGACAGCGGTGCCGTGCGCGCGTTCAAGCGCGACTACAACGCATACCGCAGCCCCGTGTTCACGACCGACCTGAGCTTCGAGCACGGCAACAGCGCGCTGGCCGACAACAGCTTCTCGTCGGACAGTTATGTGTATTCGCAACCGTTCAGCGACAACTGGCGCGTGTTTTCCCACACGTTCTTCGGCCATGCGCAAACCGACGCCGGCAGCATCAGCCGCACGCGCACGGGTGTCGGCGGCGACTACCGGCACGGGCCGCTCACGATCCAGGGCGAAGTCACGCGCTCGCTCGGCAGCGACGGGCGAACCGGCGGCCGCGGCTCGATTGCGTACAACCTCAACGACTACTGGACGGTCAGCGGCGCGCTCGACTCCAACGACAACACGCTGCCTTGGAAGGCGTATGCCGCGCACATCTGGGGCCGCTCCGCGAACGTCGAGGTCGTGTATCGCCAGAACGACCGCCGCGAAGTCAAGCTGAGCTACGGCGTGAGCCGGTACAGCGATTCGAACCTGCACCAGGAAATATCCGCGACCGGCACGCAGCGCGTGTACACGTCCGCGAACCAGCTCGTCAACGTGTCGCTGAATCTCGGCACCGACAGCAACACGCGGCAGAACGCGCCCTACTTCAGCCCGGGTCGCGACTATGCGGCCGCGGCGACCGTCATGCACCAGCTGACGCTGTGGAAGAAGGGCGACATGTCGTTGCAGCAGCGCCTGTCGGCGTCCGGCGGCGTGTACAACGAGCGCGGCTTCGGCACCAGCCCGCTGTGGAGCGCCCGCCTCGAGCATGCATGGACGTTCAAGCACGACATCACGCTGACCTACGGCGTCGAGGTCGCCAGCCATGCGTACGACGGCCAGCGCGAGCGCTCCGAAACCGGCTTCCTGTCGGTCAACCTGCCGTTCTAGCCAGGAGATCGGGATGCAATCCAGACGGACCTTCATGTGCGGATGCCTCGGCACGTTTGCGGCCTGTTCGTTGTTCCCCGGCGTGACGAACGCGCGGATGATCGACCTGCTGCCGCCTTCCGATCCTGTCGACGGCAAGACGTTCCGCGTGATCTGCCTGCACGACGTGCGCGACAACCTGCTGTCGTCGTTCGCCACGTCGAAGATGGTCGATCCGTTCGCGGTCGATACCGGCACGCTGACGGCCATCTTCTCGTGGCTGCAGACCAACAACTACCACACCATCACGGTCAGGCAGATCGAGGCGTCGCGGCACGGCGGCAAGCCGCTGCCGCCGCGCGCGGTGCTGCTCACGTTCGACGACGGCTACCGCAGCCACTACACGAAAGTCCTGCCGCTGCTCGAACGCTTCAAGTATCCGGCCGTGATGGGCATCGTCACCGCGTGGATCGACGCGCCGCCGGATGCGCCGATCAGGATCAGCGACAGGATCGAGATGCCGCGCGACTACTTCATGTCGTGGGACGAGGTGCAGAAGGTCGGCCGGTCGAATCTCGTCGAGCTCGCGTGCCACACGCACAACCTCCATCACGGCGCGGTCGCGAATCCGCAGGGCAACGAGTTGCCGGCCACCACGTCGCACCTGTACCTCGAAAGCGAGAAGCGCTATGAAACCGATGCGGAGTTCGAAGCCCGCGTGCACGACGACCTGCAGACATGCGTGCGGCAGATTCGCGAACGCACCGGCATCGTCGCACGCTCGATGGTCTGGCCATACGGCGCGGAAAACCAGCCCGTGCGCAAGATCTCGACGTCGCTCGGCATGGACATCCAGTTCAGCCTCGACGCCGGCCCGAATACGCCGGACGTGCCGCTCGACCGGCTGAGGCGGATCCTGATGATGTACGACGTCGACATCGGCGGTTTCGAGCGGTCGATGCGCGAGCCGGCAACCAACCGCGGCGACGTCGATGTCCCCGAGCGCGTCGTGCAGGTCGATCTCGACCAGGTCTACGATCCCGATCCGGCGCGGCAGGAAACGAATCTCGGCAAGCTCGTCGAGCGCATCTACCGGATGCAGCCGAAATCGGTATACCTGCAGGCGTTCGCCGATCCGAAGGGCACGGGCGTCGCGGAATCACTGTACTTCCCGAACCGGCACCTGCCGATGCGCGCCGACCTGTTCTCGCGCGCCGCGTGGCAGCTCAACACGCGCTCGAACGTTCAGGTCTACGCATGGATGCCGGTGCTCGCGTTCCGCCCGCCGCCCGACAAGCATCGCGGGCTCGAAGCCGTCAGTGCGTACGGCGGCGCGCCCGCGCGCGAAAACGGCTCGCGCCTGTACCGCCTGAGCCCGTTCGACCCGCAGGCGCGGCTGATGATCCAGCAGATCTACGAGGATCTCGGCAAGTACGCGTCGTTCAGCGGCATCCTGTTCAGCGACGACGCCGTGCTCGACGATTACGAGGATGCCGGCCGGCACGCACTGAGCACGTATTCGCAGTGGGGGCTGCCGGCCGACATCGGCAAGATCCGCGCGTCGCCGGACCTGATGAGCCGCTGGACGCGGCAGAAGACGCGCTACCTGATCGACCTGACGCGCCAGCTCGAACAGATCGTGCTCGCTAACCAGAACGCGGGCGACGTGCTGACCGCGCGCAACATCTTCGCGCTGCCGGTGCTGCAGCCCGAGTCGGAAGCGTGGTACGCGCAGAACTACGACGATTTCCTCGCCGCCTACGACTTCGTCGCGCTGATGGCGATGCCGTACATGGAACAGGCGCCGGACCCCGAGCGCTGGATGGACCGGCTCGTCGACGCCGTGCGCGCGAAACAGCGCGGCCTCGCGCGTACCGTGTTCGAACTGCAGTCGTACGACTGGCGCGCGCGCAAGGACATCGGCGGCAACGCGCTGCTCGCGCAGATGCGGCGGCTGCGCAGCAAGGGCGCGGTGAACTTCGGCTACTACCCGGACAACTTCCTGAACAACCAGCCGGATCTCGACACGATGCGCGACGTGATGTCGCTGAAGTCGCGTCTCGATCCGACGTCGATCAACGCGCTGATGCAGAGACAGCATTCGCAGGGGACGAAGACACCATGACGACCCACGGCATCATCCAGCGCCTGCAGGATTTCGTCTTCTACTACCCGTTCTTCATGTCGTATCTGTGGATGATCGGCGGCGTCGTGCACTACTTCCTGCTCGAGGAGGGGCGCGTGCTGTCGACGCGGACGATCGCGTCGAGCGGCATCCCGAAGATCTCGATCGTCGTGCCCTGCTTCAACGAAGCCGCGAACGCGCGCAGCGTGATCGGCCACCTGAACGCGATGCAGTACCCGAACTACGACATCATCGCGGTCAACGACGGCAGCAAGGATCGCACCGGCGAGATCCTCAACGAGCTGGCCGTGGAGATCCCGCGGCTGCTCGTGATCCATCACGCGCGCAACGAAGGCAAGGCGGTCGGGCTCACGACCGCGGCGGCCGTATCGAACGCGGAATACCTGCTCTGCATCGACGGCGATTCGCTGCTCGCGCACGACGCGATCGGCTGGATGCTCGAGCACTTCCTGACCGACCCGGGCGTCGGCGCCGTGACCGGCAACCCGCGCATCCGCACGCGCACGTCGCTGCTCGGCCGCATGCAGGTCGGCGAATTCTCGTCGATCGTCGGGCTGATCAAGCGCACGCAGCAGGTGTACGGCCGCATCTTCACGGTATCGGGCGTCATCACGATGTTCCGCAAGACCGCGCTCGCCGACGTCGGCTACTGGAGCTCGGACATGCTGACCGAGGACATCGACATCAGCTGGAAACTGCAGTGCCGCGACTGGCGCGTCGTGTACGAACCGCATGCGCTGAGCTGGATCCTGATGCCCGAAACGCTGAAGGGGCTGTACCGGCAGCGGCTGCGCTGGGCGAAAGGCGGCATCCAGGTGCTGATGAAGTATGCGGGCACGCTCGCGCGGCCGACGCAGATGATGATGTGGCCGCTGTTCATCGAGTACCTGATCGGCATCGCGTGGGCCTACTCGATGTCGTTCATCCTGCTGCTCGCGCTCGTCGACGTCTTCCATCCATTGCCGCCGAGCTGGCACGTATCGGTCGTGCCGCACTGGCACGGGATGCTGCTGGTCGCCACCTGCATCCTGCAGCTGATCATCGGCAGCATGATCGATCGTCGTTACGACGAAAAACTCCTGATGTATTTCCTGGACACCGTCTGGTATCCCGTCGCCTTCTGGCTGATCAGCATGATCACCACCGTCGTCGCCCTGCCCGCCACTGTGCTGCGGGGCCGCGGCAAGCGGGCCGTATGGGTCAGCCCCGACCGAGGCATTCAACATGAAGAACGCACCGATTATTGACCTTTCCCTGCGTGCGCCGCGCGAAATGATCGCCGAGCGCGGCCGCATCGTCGGCTCCATGCAGGTCGTCTGGTTCCGACTCGTGCGCCCCGCGCTGGTCGGTGCCGTGTGGGCATCGATCTGCATCTACACGTATCGCTACCTGCTGCCGTTCAACGAGGCCGAGATGCCGATCGAACAGATGGTGTTCTACGCCACCTGCATCGCGATCATCGCGGGCACGACCATCACGTGGCTGATCGCGGGGCGCGTCGTGCATCCGCTCGCGTACCGGCTGCGCGTGTCGAAGATGCTGCGGCGCTCGGCCAACGCGAAGGTGCGCGCGGTGCCGCCGACCGCGCTGGCCGGCACCCGCCGGCGCGGCGCGCGGCGCACGACGCGCATTCTCGTCGCATCGCACGACGCGAACGGGTCGATCTCCGGCATCGAATGGGTTGCCCACGCGGGGCCGCCGCCCCGCGAGTAGATCAGCGGAGACGCGCCGTCGCGCACGGGTCGATATCCGTGCGGCGCGGCGCCGCTCCTGACGCCGCGCTGCCATGCATCGCCGGCAGGCCGGCAACTTTTTGTGGACGAGGTGAATCATGTGCGGAATCGTCGGAGCAAGCGGCCTGAACAATCAGGTGCCGCAACTGGTCAACGCGCTGAGCCGGCTCGAGTATCGCGGCTACGATTCGTGCGGCATCGCCGTGCAGGACGGCGGCCGCCTGCGCAGCGAACGCACGCTGCGGCGCGTGACGGACCTGCAGGATCGCGTGACGACGCTCGGTCTCGAAGCGCAGACCTGCATCGCGCATACGCGCTGGGCGACGCACGGCGCGCCGTCGGAAATGAACGCGCATCCGATCATGTCGGGCGACACGATCGCGGTCGTGCACAACGGCATCATCGAGAACCACGACGCGCTGCGCGCCGAGCTGCGACAGCGCGGCTATGCGTTTCGCGGCGAAACCGACACCGAGGTGATCGCGCACCTGATCCACAGCGTCTATCGCGACGACCTGTTCGACGCGGTCATGCGTGCCGTCAAGCGGCTGCACGGCGCGTACGCGATCGCGGTCCTGAGCGCGCGCGAGCCGCAGCGCCTCGTCGCCGCGCGCGCCGGCTCGCCGCTCGTGATCGGCATCGGCGCCGAACAGAACTACCTCGCGTCGGACTGCGCGGCGCTCGGCGACCTGACCGACCGTTTCATCTACCTGGAGGACGGCGACGTCGCGCTGATCACGCCGGAACGCATCGCCGTGGTCGACTCGGGCGGGCACGAAGCGCAGCGCCCGCTGTGCCAGGTGAAGGCGCGCGACGGCGACGCCGCGCTCGGCCCATACCAGCACTTCATGCAGAAGGAGATCTTCGAGCAGCCGAAGGCGATCGCCAGCACGCTCGACGGCATCGACACGATCTCGCCGGCGCTGTTCGACGCGAGCGAAAGCACGCGTGCACTGCTGTCGCGCGTTCGGAGCGTGCTGCTGCTCGGCTGCGGCACCAGCTACTACGCCGGCCTGACCGCGAAGTACTGGCTCGAAAGCATCGCGGGCGTGCCCGCGCAGGTCGAGGTCGCCAGCGAATTCCGCTACCGCGACACCGTGGCCGATCCGCGCACGCTCGTGGTCGGCATCTCGCAGTCGGGCGAGACGGCCGACACGATCGGCGCGATCGAGCGTGCGCGCGAGATGGGCCAGGAACTGTCGATGGCGATCTGCAACGTCGCGACCAGCACGATCGCGCGCAATGCACCGCTGCGGTTCCTGACGCGGGCCGGCATCGAGCTCGGCGTCGCGTCGACCAAGGCATTCACGACGCAGCTCGTCGCGCTGTTCGTGCTGACGCTGACGCTCGCGCAGTTGCGCGGCCGGCTCGACGCCGCGCAGGTCGCGCTGCACCTGAAGCAGCTGCACGCGCTGCCCGACCGCATCGGCCACGCGCTCGCGCTGGAAACGCAGATCATGGGCTGGGCCGCGAAGTTCGCGCGCACCGAGAACGCGCTGTTCCTCGGGCGCGGCATCCATTTCCCGATCGCGATGGAAGGCGCGCTGAAGCTCAAGGAGGTGTCGTACATCCACGCGGAAGGCTATCCGGCCGGCGAACTGAAGCACGGCCCGCTCGCGCTCGTCACGAGCGCGATGCCGGTCGTCACGATCGCGCCCGACGACCGCCTGTTCCAGAAGCTGAAGTCCAACATGGCCGAGGTGCGCGCGCGCGGCGGGCGGCTCTACGTACTCGCCGGCAATCAGCTCGCGATCGACGCCGACCGCGATACGCACCTGATCCGCGTGCGCGAATCGGGCGACCTGCTGTCGCCGATCGTCAACGTGATCCCGCTGCAGTTGCTCGCGTATCACGTCGGCTGCGCGCGCGGCGCCGACGTCGACAAGCCGCGCAACCTCGCGAAATCGGTGACCGTCGAATGACGGAGCGAACGCGCCCGGTTCATCCCGCGGTGCGGCCTGACACGGCACGGCTCGTCGCGGCGGCACTTTGCGGCGCGTGCTGCATCGTCGCGACGGCGCCGCCGGCCCGCGCCGTCGCGCCGGCCGTGCATCCGGTCGCCGTTCGGGCTTCGGCCACGCCGCAGGACACCGGCGACCCGCGGCGCTTCATGCACGGCATCGGCATCGCCGACGCGGGCAACGGCAAACGCTGGGTGTTCTTCAGCAGCTCGGGCATCGTGCCGCGCGGCGCGATGCGCAACGGCAACTGGCCGCATGACGTGTACGTCGGCGAATGGCTGCCCGGCAAGCCGCACCTGCTGCACGTCCGACCGTTCATCAGCCGCCCCGAGGCGCAGGAACCCGTGTCGATCGCGCAGAACGCGCGCGGCGACATCTTCGTCACGTTCGAGGACGGCTGGAACGCGCCTCAGGAAGTCAGCCAGCGCTACGGCGTCTACCATCGTGACCTGAAACCGATCAAGCCCTACCCGAACGACGTCGAGTCCGGCGGCCACTCGGGGCATGTCGCGACGGTCGGCGAGCGCTTCGTCGTGTTCTATTCCGCCAACTGGATCGACGGCGGCGGCGTCGACAACCTGGGCACCGGCAACGGCGTCTACCTGAAAACCTACGACGCGGCCGGGCGCGTGCTGAACCACGTCGCGGTCGCGCCGCACCGCCGCGAATGGTGGCCCGTGATCGCAGGCTCGCCGCGCAACGCGCTGCTCGTCTGGCAGAAATACATCGACGGAAGCACGAACGCGACGCTCGAATACGCGATGTACGATCCGGTCACGGCGAAGCTGGAGAAGCTCGAGGCGCTGAACGATTCGATCCGGTACTACGTGTACGCGTCGGCCTACGTGCCGGCGATCGACCGCTTCATCGTCGTCACGACGACCGCGAACGATCGCGGCGTCGCGATACTGATCGCCCCGGACGGCCAGCGCACGGCGACGCTCGACTGCCTGCCGGCGTCAGTGCGCGAATCCGGCATCGGTGTCTCCGGCACGCATGCGTATGTGCCGACCCGCGACGGGCGGCTGCTGACGCTGGCGCTTGCGCCGGCGGAGATTTCGGTGAGCGGCGTGCAGCGTTCGCCGATTCCGTGGGGCACGACGGGCATCGCCGGGTTCCCGGCGCAAGGCGCGGCGATGCATTTCGTGTCGCTGACGCCGTCGGGCGCGCGCGAAGCGGATTTCGAGCCGCAGCGGGACACGCCGCTGCCGAAGAACGAAACGCCGTGTACGAGTCATTGATGACGGCCCGGTAACGGGGATGTCGTGAACGCCGGCAATCCGCGTGTTCGACACACTGCCCTTCGTTTTCTCCCTGCCTGAACCGCGCTGCGACAGCGCCACACCAAATTGGCGGCCGGGTAGCCGGACACGCTGTCGCGGGTCTGTCCGATCGTGCCCGCCCCACCTTCCCCGCGCCGAAGTCGCCAGCGCCGCGCGTACCGGATAGACTGTCGCCCGATTCCTTCCAACGGCCGCGGCTTGCGCATCCTGCCGCCGCCGCAACGCCCTTTCCCGGAGAACGAATGCTGAAGCGCCAGTGGTTTTCGCTCGTGCTGCTGACGGTTTGCCTGATCGGACAACGCGCGTCGGCCCAGTCCACGCTTGAACTCGAGACCGACGGCACGACCCGCGCCCTCACGCGGCAGACGCTGCTCGCGCGCCCCGATGCGACGGAGATCCACGTGCCGCGCGACATCGCGTACGGCCGGCCGATGACGTTCCGCGCCGTACCGTTCGCCGCGCTGCTCGGCGATACGCGGCTGCCGGCCGACGGCGTGCTCGAAACGCGTGCAGCCGACGGCTTCGCCGCGCAACTGCCGCTGGATCTCGTGCGCCACCGCGCACCGGCCGGCGCCGTCGCCTGGCTCGCGATCGAGGATTCGGCCCACCCGTGGCCGAAGCTGCCGGGCAAGCAGGTCAGCGCGGGGCCGTTTTATCTCGTGTGGCTCGGGCCGGATGCGTCGTCGGTACGCGGCGAGCAGTGGCCCTACCAGATCGTGCGCGTCACGATCGAATCGTCGCCGGTCGCGCGCTGGCCGTCGCTCGCCGTCGATCCCGCGCTGCCCGCCGGCGATCCGGCCCGCGCGGGCCAGCGCCTGTTCGTCACGCAATGCCTCGCGTGCCACCGCGTCGACGGCGCGGGCAGCAGTCATGCCGGCCCCGACCTGAACACGCCGATGAATCCGGTCGACTACTTCCAGCCCGCCGCGTTGCGTCGTTATATCCGCAACCCGGCGTCGGTGCGCGACTGGCCGGGCCGCAGCATGCCGGCGTTTCCGCCGGATCAGCTGAGCGACCGGGAGCTCGACCAGATCGTCGCGTATCTCGCGTATATGGCGCGGCGCAACGCGGGCAAGTCACACGCGGACGCACAATAAAAGGAACGTCGATGACGTCACGCGATCCGCTGTTCACCATCGCATCGATCGAAGCCGCGCAGACCCACCCGCTCCGGGCAGCGATCCTGCTGAACGGCGATCTGAACGCGTGCGAACTGGCCGGCGATCATGCACCGACGACGCTGCACGTCGGCGTACTCGACCGCACGGGCATCGTCGCCGTCGCGTCGCTGTGCGAGGAATCGCGCGACGACGACCCTGCTCTACCGGCGTGGCGGCTTCGCGGGATGGCCGTCCACCCCGCCGTGCGCGGGATGGGCTTCGGGCGCGTGCTGGTGCAGGTATGCGTGCGGCACGCCGAAGAACGCGGGGCCGCGCTCGTATGGTGCACGGCACGCGAATCGGCTTACCGGTTCTATGAAAAGCTCGGCTTTGCGGCCGATACTGCGCTGATGACGATGCCGGGGCGCACCGATACGGCGTTCCATGTGATGCGGCGATACATCGATCGGCACGCGCCGTCTGCGTGAAGCGAACCGCGCATTTGCATCATCAGGCGAGAATCGTCGCGGCCCGGCGAACTCCCGCCCGCCGAACCGCCTTCGTCACGCTCACGCTTCCAGCGCGCTCTGCAACACCGCCCGCAACAGCACGTCGGCGCCCGCCGCCGCCCATTCCGGCGTAATCGCTTCGGCCTCGTTGTGGCTCAGCCCATCGACGCACGGCACGAAGATCATCCCGGTCGGCGCGACGCGCGCGACATAACACGCGTCATGGCCCGCACCGGACACGATGTCCATGTGCGACAGCCCGAGTGCCCGGGCCGCATCACGCACCGCGTCGATGCAGCGCGGCGCGAACGGGATCGGCGGGTACCTGAAGATCTGTTCGATCTGTGTGCCGAGGCCGGTCTCGTCCGCCACGCGTGCGAGTTCCGCGCGCAGCGCCGCATCCAGCTCATCGAGTACCGCATCATCCGGGTGACGAAACTCGACCGTGAAGAAACAGCCGCCCGGCACCGTGTTGCGCGAATTCGGCCGCGCGTCGATCATCCCGACCGTCGCGCGTGCGTACGGCGTGTAACGGCGGCCGAGCGCGTCGATGAACGAGATCATCCGCGCGGCACCGACCAGCGCATCGCGACGGAATTCCATTGGCGTCGTGCCCGCATGCGCATCGACACCGGTGAGCGTCACCTCGTACCAGCGCTGCCCCTGCCCGGCCGTCACGACGCCGATCGTCTTGCCGGCCCGTTCGAGAATCGCGCCCTGTTCGATATGCAGCTCGTACGCCGCGTGCACCGGATAACCGCCGACGGGCTCGGCGCCCGCGTAGCCGATCCGCTCCAGTTCCTCGCCGATCGTCCTGCCCGCGCTGTCGGTGCGCGACAGCCCGTATTCGAGCGTATAGACGCCCGCGAACACGCCGGCCGCAACGATCGCCGGTGCGAATCGCGAGCCTTCCTCGTTGGTCCAGATCACGACGTCGATCGGACGCTCGGTCTCGATGCCCGCATCGTTCAGCGCGCGCACGACCTCGAGCCCGCCGAGCACGCCGTAGATGCCGTCGTAGCGGCCGCCCGTCGGTTGCGAATCGGCATGCGAGCCCGTCAGCACCGGCGCGGCGTCGGGGTTCCGGCCCGCGCGGCGCGCGAACACATTACCCATCCGGTCCACGCGCACCGTGCAACCGGCGTCGCGCGCCCACTGCACGAACAGGTCGCGCGACTCGCGATCGAGATCGGTCAGCGCCAGACGGCAGACGCCGCCCTTCGGCGTCGCACCGATCTGCGCCATCCGGTCGAGCGACACCCACAGGCGGTCGCCGTCGACGCGCGGCGCATTCACGTTGTCGTCACGCATCGCCGTTCTCCGGCGCGCGCTGCAGTGCGTAGCGGAAATCGCAGCGCTTGCCGCCCTGCATGATCGTGCTGGTACGCGTGAGCGCAATGTTCGGCGCATAGCCCTGGATGAAATAGCTGTCGCGCGCGCAGCTCAGCAGGTGGCCGATCTCGCCGAGCCCCATCGCGTGATACATCTCCGCGTAGCTGCAGCGATGCACGTCGTAGTCGTAGTGCGCGTCGTCCGCGCGCTGCACCTCGACGTCGAGCGCGTCGTCCTTCTCCCACAGCACCTGCAGCGCGATGAACGACTTCACGCTCGTGCCGTCCGGCTCCTGCGCGGCGAACGTGCGGCCCGCGTCGACGGCCGCGCCGCGCACGGCTTCCGCGATCACGGCCTGCGCGCGCTCGGTGCCGAACTCGCGCTTCATGATCTCGTAGATCGGCTTGATGATTTCCGCTTCGATGCGGCGCCGCGCGAGGATCCCGAGGCGCGTGTCCTCGGGTACGGCGGCGGATGTCTGGGTCGGTTCGGTCATGGGGATCGTCTTTGTCGCTGATTTACTTGGCCGCAGTGCGCGAGCCGCCGAGCACGTCGACGACGGTCCACTTGCCGCCGCGCACCTGGTAGATCGTGAAGGCCGGGTCCTTCAGGTTCCCTTCGCCGTCAAACGCAATCCGCCCCGTCACGCCGGGCCGGTCGATCGCGCGGACCGCCGCGACCAGCTTCGCCGGCTGCGTCGTGCCGGCCTTCTGCGCGGCCGCGATCAGCGTGGCCGCCGCGTCGTACGCGAACGGCGCGTGCAGTTCGATCGGTGCGTGGAAACGCGCCTGGTATTGCGTGTCGAACGCGTTGCCGCCCGGCATCCGGTCGAGCGGCAGGCCCGGTTCGAGCGCCGTGACGCCGTCGCCGTCCTTGCCCGCGAGCGACAGGAAGGTCTGGCTCACGAAGCCGCCCGCACCGAGCAGCGGCGCGTTCACGCCGAGCTGGCGCATCCGGCGCGCGATCGGCGCGGCCTGCGCATCGAGGCCGCCGAAGAACACGAGGTCCGCGCGCTTGCCCTTGATCGCGGTCAGCACGCCGCTGAAGTCGGTCGTCTTGTCGTTCACGTACTGGCGATCGACGATCGCGCCGCCGTTCGCCTGCACGCCCTTGATGAACTGGTCGGCCAGCCCCGCGCCGAACGACGTGCGGTCGTCGATCACCGCGATGCGCTTCGCCTTCAGCGTCTTCACCGCATACGCGCCGGTGAAGTTGCCGCCCGCATCGTCGTGACCCATGATGCGGAAGGCCGTTGCGTAGCCCTGCTGCGTGTATTGATGACCGGTGGACGCCGGCGCGATCTGCGGAATGCCCGCATCGCGATAGACGCGTGACGCCGGCACGCTGCAGCCCGTGTTCCAGTGACCGACGACGCCGATCACGTGCTGGTCGACGAGTTGCTGCGCGACCGCGACGGCCGTGCGCGGGTCGGACTGGTCGTCGGCCGCGACGAGCTTGTAGACGACCGGCTTGCCGCCGATGGACGGATGCTTCGCGTTCGCGTCGTCGATCGCGAGTTGCGCGCCGTTCTGCAGATCCTTGCCGATACGCGCGGACGGGCCGGTGAGCGGCGCGGCGAGACCGATCAGTATCGTCTGCGGCGCGGACTGCGCGAACGCGGGAACGGAGGCGACCAGGGCGGCGGCCGAGAAAACGAAGCTGGCGTGAACGAAGGGAATTTTCATGTGGGGGGATCGGTGAATCGGATCAAAACATGAAAAATATTAAATATTCGGCATCCACACCCCAAATACTCAATTGTTGGATGCTTATTCCGTTCTCGATACATTAGCTCAACATCCTGTAAACACAAGATATTTTCTCGTTGTCACTTACCCCGACTTTTCGATAAAATTCGACACATGAAAAATATCGAACAATTGCCGCACGATCCACCGCTGCGCGCGGTGCGTGCGTTCGAAGCGTTTGCGCGTCTCGGGTCGGTCACCGCGGCGGCGGGCGAGCTCGACATCACGCCGTCGGCGGTCAGTCATCAACTGCAACTGCTCGAAGCGTTCATCCAGACGCCGCTGACGGTGCGCGAGGGCCGGCTGCTCGCGCTCACCGACGAAGGGCGCGACTACTACCGTTCGATCAGCGCCGCGTTCTCGGTGCTGCGCAGCGCGACGCGCTTCGTGCGCGACCGGTCGTCGCTGCGGCAGATCACGGTCAGCCTGATCCCGCTGCTCGGCATCGGCTGGTTCATTCCACGGCTGCACGCGTTCCTGGCCGACAACACGGATGTCGACGTGACCGTGCTGTACGCGCATCACCGCAACTATCGAAGCGACGCGTCGGACCTGTCGATCCGCTTCGGCACCGGCGACTGGCCCGGCTACCGCTGCGAGCGGCTGCTGCCGGGCGCGATGGTGCCGATGTGCAGCCCGTCGTTCCTGAAGCGGCACGGGCCGTTCCGCACACCGGCCGATCTCGCGCATGCGCCGCTCGTGCACGACGAGGATCGCAGCACGTGGGTCAACTGGCTGCAGGGCGCCGGCGTGCGGCATGTATCGCACGCCGTGGGGCCGATGTTCGAAGATGGCCAGTTGACGCTGAGCGCGGCACGCGCGGATCTCGGCGCCGCGCTGCTGCGCGCGCCGCTGGTCGAGCGCGAACTGGCGAACGGGGAACTCGTGAAGCTGTTCGATCATGCGCTCGACGACGGGCGCGATTACTACCTGTGCACGCGCGAGGATGCGGACATGCCGGACGGGGCACGGCGGCTGGCGGAATGGTTGAGGAAGATGGCGGGGATTTGAGCGGAGCACGCCGCCGCTGCGCCGCCAGTCGACTGATCCGGAACGCGACATGCGATCGGACTTGCCGCGACCTTGCACTGGCGCGGCCGGATCGACATGATGGGCGTTTCACGTGACGGAGGTCGAAATGAACAGTATTCCGGTCGATCTGTCGGATGACCAGCTTGCCGCGTTGACCACCATCGCGGCGATCAAGAACAGCTCCCGAGCCGAGATCATTCGAGACGCAATCGATGCGTATATCGCGCGGCACACGAGGACATCGGTCGACGACGTGTTCGGTCTATGGAAGGGCCGTCCGGTCGCCAGTCAAGAGAGCTTGCGCGCCGAGTGGTAAAGCAGCGCACCGGCGCCGACAGTCCGATCGGCGATCTGCGGGCCCGGACTCGATCCGCCATCTCATGCGTCGTTTGACGCCCTCCCGCCCGTACCGTCGCGGCAAACGAGCCGATTCACCCCGAAGGACACATTCCCTCACGTTCTCACCGAACGGGCGCCCGGCCCGCGACCGCCCGCCCGCACGCAGTGCGTCAAACGCCCCTCCCCACCCACCCCGCACAATCAAGGGCCGGAAGCAGATAGAAATTCCCGATGCCCTGGATTGAAACAAGCAATTTCCCTAAATCAGGGTGAACCCGGATACTGGCAACACTCCACTCACCACTGAAGCAAAGGAACTCACCAGATGCCGATCATCAACACCCAAATCAAGCCGTTCAAGGCAACCGCATACCACAACGGCGATTTCGTGCCCGTGTCGGAAGAGAACTTCAAGGGCAAGTGGTCCGTCGTCGTGTTCTACCCGGCCGACTTCACATTCGTCTGCCCGACCGAGCTGGGCGACCTCGCCGACCGTTACGCGGAATTCCAGAAGCTGGGTGTCGAAATCTACGGCGTGTCGACCGACACGCACTTCACGCACAAGGCATGGCACGACACGTCGGACACGATCGGCAAGATCAAGTACCCGATGATCGGCGACCCGACGCTCACGCTGTCGCGCAACTTCGACGTGCTGATCGAGGAAGAAGGGATGGCGCTGCGCGGCACGTTCGTGATCAACCCGGAAGGCGAGATCAAGCTGTGCGAAATCCACGACAACGGCATCGGCCGCGACGCAGGTGAACTGCTGCGCAAGGTGCAGGCTGCGCAATACATCGCGGCGCACCCGGGTGAAGTGTGCCCGGCCAAGTGGACGCCGGGTGCGGAAACGCTGACCCCGTCGCTCGACCTGATCGGCAAGATCTGACGATCGCTCCGCGCGCCTCGCACGAGGCGCGCGAGACACACGAATACGGGCCGCCGCATCGCGCGGCCCGCGCCCTCCTCCGGCACGACGTGCCCGACCATAATCATTAATACGGAATCCGAAACGCCATGCTCGACGCCAATCTCAAGAATCAACTGAAAGCGTACCTCGAAAAGATCACGCGCCCGATCGAACTCGTCGCCTCGCTCGACGACAGCGCGAAATCGCAGGAACTGCTGGCGCTGCTGAACGAGATTGCGTCGCTGACGGATCGCGTGACCGTGACCGAACGCCGCGACGACGCCGAGCGCAAGCCGTCGTTCTCGATCGGCGAGCCCGGCAAGCCGGCCGGCATCCGCTTCGCCGGCATCCCGATGGGCCATGAATTCACATCGCTCGTGCTCGCGCTGCTGCAGACGGGCGGCCACCCGATCAAGCTCGACGACGACGTGATCGAACAGATCCGCGCGCTCGACGGCGACTACGCGTTCGAGACGTATTTCTCGCTGTCGTGCCAGAACTGCCCGGAAGTCGTGCAGGCGCTGAACGTGATGTCGCTGATCAACCCGCGCATCCGTCACGTCGCGATCGACGGCGCGCTGTTCCAGAACGAAGTCGAGTCGCGCCAGATCATGGCCGTGCCGACGATGTTCCTGAACGGCGCATCGTTCGGCCAGGGCCGCAGCAGCGTGAAGGAAATCCTCGCGAAGCTCGATACGGGTGCGAGCGCCCGTGCCGCGAAATCGCTCGAGAACAAGCCGGTGTTCGATACGCTGATCGTCGGCGGCGGCCCGGCCGGCGCGGCCGCGGCCATCTACTCGGCGCGCAAGGGCATCGCGACGGGCGTCGTCGCCGAGCGTTTCGGCGGCCAGGTGCTCGACACGATGGCGATCGAGAACTTCGTGTCGGTGCAGGAAACCGAAGGGCCGAAGTTCGCGACGGCGCTCGAACAGCACGTGAAGCAGTACGACGTCGACATCATGGACGTGCAGCGCGCCGACGCACTGATCCCGGGCGACGTGCACCAGATCCGCCTCGCGAACGGCGCGATACTGAAGGCAAAGACGATCGTTCTCGCAACCGGCGCGCGGTGGCGCGAAATCAACGTGCCGGGCGAGCGCGAATACCGCAATCGCGGTGTCGCGTACTGCCCGCACTGCGACGGCCCGCTGTTCAAGGGCAAGCGCGTCGCGGTGGTCGGCGGCGGCAACTCGGGCGTCGAGGCCGCGATCGACCTCGCCGGCATCGTGAAGGCAGTCACGCTGATCGAATACGGCGCGCAACTGCGCGCGGACGAAGTGCTGCAACGCAAGCTGCGCAGCCTGCCGAACGTGACGATCGTCACGCAGGCGCAGACGACCGAGCTGACCGGCGACGGCAGCAAGCTGAACGGGCTCGTGTACAAGGATCTGCGCTCGGGCGACACGCAGCGCATCGATCTCGAAGGCGTGTTCGTGCAGATCGGCCTCGTGCCGAACACCGAATGGCTGAAAGGCACGATCGAACTGTCGAAGCACGGCGAGATCGTCGTCGATGCGCGCGGCGCGACGTCGGTGCCCGGCGTGTTCGCGGCCGGCGACGTGACGACGGTGCCGTTCAAGCAGATCGTGATTGCGGTGGGTGAAGGCGCGAAGGCATCGCTCGGCGCGTTCGACCACCTGATCCGGCAGGACGTGGCGCCGGTTGCAGTCGCTCAGCCGCAGGCCGAGGAAGCGGTCGCCGTGTAACGCACAGGCAGCGCCTGCAGCACAACGGATTGTCTCTCTTGGCCCCGCATGCTTTGGTCGGCGTGCGGGGTCTTTTTTGTGTCGACGCCTGGAGGCGCAGAAAAATAGCGAATTGTCCTTAACTGACGAGTCGCATCCCGGCAACCTTGGCCGCTTTCGCGTCAAACGTCATCGTGTATTGGCATTGCGCCTCATGGCACGTCCGTTCGATCAGACAATCGGAGAAATCCGCGGACGAGCCGGAATACACGCGCAATGCCTTCCAGACCGTTTCCGCGGCTTCGACGACCAGTTCCTTCGTTCGCAATAGCGCCTCGATCACCTGCGCGATCTCGTCGCGGTCCGAACCGTAGGCCCGCGCAAGCACCCAAACGACCTCGACCAACGCAACCTGCGTGATATAGCCGGGATGCTCGGCAGTCAGCGATTCGACCAGCCGGGTCGCCTTCTTCGATTGGACCGGGTCATCCTGCACGAGATATCTCACGAGCACATTCGTGTCGAGACCGATCATCGCGCCGACGCTCCCCGCTCCGCGATCGCGGCATTCATGTCCTCGATCGACACGGGTTTTGCCGGCTTGCGAATGATGCCTTTGAGCGAAGTAATCGAACTCGTGGCGGGAACGACTTCGTACCGCCCAGTCTTTTCGTTGAGAATGAACTCGATTCGATCCCCGGTCGCAAGACCCAGGCGGGTTCTCACGTCCACGGGTATGGTGACCTGCCCCTTCGATGTCACGGTTGCCGATGCCATAGCGCCTCCGATTCAGATTTCCTTACTTTAAGGTAAGGAATCGGAAACCGCAAGGATGCGTATCTGCGCAGGACAGGTCAAACCGCCTGCGACTGCCGGGCAATGGGCGCGTCAATCAAATGCCGGATACCCGATCATCTGCGCGAAAAATTCACGCTCGAATCGCGCGGCTTACTTGGTGGCAGACGGATCGCCATTCGCCGAAGGCGACGCCTTGAAATTGCTCGACTGCCTGACCAGTTGCTCGGTCATCGCGGCGGCAACCGGATTCGCGCCGGACGATGAACCGCCCTGCCGAGTCGAACCGGAACTCGCCGACATCGACGACATCGGCGGCGGAGGCAGCGACGGGTCGAGCTTCGCCGATTCCCTGACGAGCGCGGCCGTTTCCGCCGTTTCGGATTTCGTTGCTGAAGGCGTTGTGGCCGCGTGGCGTTCGAGGCCGTCGCGCTTGCGCGGTGCGCGTTGCGTGACCTGCGCCGGCGCGGCCGGCTTTGCAGGCTGTGCCGGTTGTGCAGCGGGCGGGGTCGAATCCTGCGCATCCACCGTCACGACGTTGACCTTCGGCGGCGGTGCGCTCGGCTTCGTCACCGGCTGCGCTTTCTCGCTGACAACCGGAACGGCGGGGACAGATGCAGGTGCGGCGCTCACGCGCGCGGGTGCGGGTGCTGCCGGCGCGGGCGCCGGTGCGGGTGGCGGCGGAACAGCCACCTGTTTCTGCGCCGGTGCGGATGGTGGCGGCGGCACAGCTGCCTGTTTCGGCGCCGTATCGTCATGGGCTGCCGTAGCGGCCGCCGGTGCCGGCGGCGCGATGGCGCCCTGCACCGCGTGATCGTCGTTCGCGGGCGCCGTGGCGACCGGTGCGGCCGAATCGCCGATGCCGGCGTCTTCGATCGCACGGTGGTCCGCGCGCAGCAGCATCACGTAGGCAGTGCCGGCCGCGGCTACCAGGAGCCCACCGGCAATCATCAAGGTCTTGCGGGTACTCGTCATGCTTGTTCACCGATCATGTCGACGTGAACAAGCCATCATACGCGGCCATCGGCCGTTGATCCCGCATGAATACATTTGGTTGCATTGATGCCGGTGGCGCGATCGTCAGACGTATCGCGCCGCTGTTCCGGCACGATCAATGCACAACCATTTGCACGACCGTTACTCCGGAAACGGCAGATCGGTTTGCCCGTCCGCACGCATGCCGAACGTGTTCAGCGTCATCGCGACGAGCGCGTAATAGCCGAGCAGCGCAACCAGATTCACGACGGTTTCGTGGCCGAAGCGCGCTTGCGCGCGCGCGAACGTCGCGTCGCTGACGCGCCGCGTGTCGTACAACTCGCTCGCGAATGCATGGATCAACGCATCGTCGTCCGACTCGAATGCCGGCGCGACGCCGCGCCGGATCGCGTCGGCGGTCGCGGCCGGTACGCCCGCGTCGAGCGCGATCGGATGGTGGATGTGCCACTCGGCCTGCGAGCGCCAGCGTGCGGCCGTCACGAGAATCGCGAGCTCCGACAGCCGCAGCGGCAGGCCCGTGCGATAGCGGCAGAACGCGCCGAGCTTCTGCGCGTGCTGAGCCAGCTCGGGGCTGGCGATCCAGCCGAGAAACGGCCCGTTCAAATTGCCGCGCGGGCCGCTGAGAATGTCGGCCAGCACGGCCTTCTGCGCGTCGGTGGCGGACGCGGGATCGAACGGTGGCAGTCTGTCAGTCATGTGATGATCCGGTGAGGTTCAGTGCATCGATGCCGTCACGCGCCGGCCGCAGCGAGCGCCGCGCCGATCGCGCCCGACAGCCGCTCGACGATCGTATCGATCTGCTGCGCGGTGCAAACGAACGGCGGCGCGATCAGGATGTGATCGCCGTGGACGCCGTCGATCGTTCCGCCCATCGGATACACCATCAAGCCGCGCTGCATCGCTTCGCGCTTGACCGCCGCATGCAGCTTCAGCGCGGGATCGAACGTCGCCTTGCTGTCGCGATCGCGCACGAGCTCGACGCCGACGAACAGCCCGCGTCCGCGCACGTCGCCGACATGCGGATGCGTGCCGTAGTGCTCGCGCAACGACGCGCGCAACTGGTCGCCGCGCGCCTTCACGTTGTCGAGCAGGTTCTCCTCGGCGATCACGCGCTGCACCTCGAGCGCGGCCGCGCATGCGGTCGCATGGCCGAGGTACGTGTGGCCGTGCTGGAAGAAGCCCGATCCGTCGACGATCGTCCGGTAGATGCGGTCGCTGACGAGCGTCGCGCCGATCGGCTGGTAACCCGCGCCGAGCCCTTTCGCGATCGTCAGCAGGTCGGGCGCAACGCCGTCTTCATCGCACGCGTACAGATAGCCCGTGCGCCCCATCCCCGACATGATCTCGTCGAGAATCAGCAGGACACCGTACTTGTCGCACACCGCGCGAATCTTCTGCAGGTACGTGCGCACCGGCGGCACTGCGCCGGCCGTTGCGCCCACCACCGTTTCCGCGACGAACGCCGCGACGTTTTCCGCACCGAGTTCGACGATCTTCTGTTCGAGCTCGTCCGCCAAGCGCTGCGCATACGCTTCGTCGGTCTCTCCCGACTGCTGATCGCGATACGCATAGCACGGGCTCACGTGATGCGCTTCGATCAGCAGCGGCAGGAACGGCTCGCGCCGCCACGCGTTGCCGCCGATCGCGAGCGCGCCGAGCGTGTTGCCGTGATAGCTCTGGCGCCGCGCGATGAAATGACGGCGCTGCGGCTCGCCCTTCTCGACGAAATACTGGCGTGCGAGCTTCAGCGCGGCCTCGATCGCCTCGGAGCCGCCCGACACGAAATACACGTGTTCGAGGCCGGCCGGCGCGCCGGCGACGAGCCGGTCGGCCAGTTCCTCAGCCACGTCGGTCGTGAAGAACGACGTATGCGCGTACGGCAGTTGCTGCGCCTGGCGCTTGATCGCGTCGATCACGCGCTGGTTGCTGTGGCCGAGACACGAGACGGCCGCGCCGCCGCATGCGTCGATATAGCGTTTGCCCGTCGAGTCGATGATCTCGATGCCGTCGCCTGCGACGGCGACGGGCAAGGTGGCGCGCGGAGCGCGATGGAAAACGGTCGTCATGCGTTGCCTCATGGATCAGGACGCGTCGTGTGCGCGCCCGGACGGCACGATGCGCGTCGCGAAGCGCTGCGTGCCGTGCTGGTGAATGGTGAAATCGATCGACGCCGCGCCGATCGCGAACAACGCGGTCGCGAGCGTGTTCTCGTCGTCGGGGTCGGCCGGGTCGTCGCGGTAGATCGGCAGCCCGTCCGGCGCGCGATCGCCGAGCACGCGCAGCAGCGCAGCTTCGTCGATCGCGTCGATGCCGGGCGTCAGCGCATCGACGCGCCGCTGGCGGTCGGCCGACGATTGCGTGACGATCTGCGCTTCTGCTTCGCAGCCGGGATGCACGAGATGGTTCGCATGGCCCGCGAGCCGTGCGACGTCGATCACGGAACAACGCGCGGCGCTCGCTTCGATGCTCAGCAGCCGCGCATCGCCGGTCGCCCCGAGCGTGTGATGAAAGCCGCTCGCGCGCGCATGCAGACGCAGCACGTCGGCCGCCGCGTCGAGCGATGTCGCGTCGAGCACGGCGCGCGCGAGAATCATGCGCGGCACGCCCGGTGCCGGCGTGCGGATCCGCAGGTTGTTGATCGCCTGCGCGATGCCCGCACGGTTCGCGGCAAACGTATGGCCCGGCAGCGAACCGGGGTAGTAGAAACTGATGAAGCCCGGCTTGCCCTCAGGCTGCACGTCGACGAGCAGGCAGCGCTCGCGCAGGAACGGATCGCCGTCCTCGTTGTGCGCGATCCAGCGCGTGCCGTCAGCGCCGCGCGCGGCGAGCGTCGTGCAGCCGTCCGGCGCGTTGTGGATCAGTTCGCCGCGGCAGTTCCACAAAAAGATGTCCTCGGCCGGCCAGCCGATGCCCGCCGCGATCCCGTCCAGTTCCGCGACGAGATCGGGGTACGCGGCCAGCGCCGCCTGCCGCAGCGCATCGACGAACGGATGGCCGCGCCAGCGGCGCACGGCCTGCCACGCGCTGCTCTGCTGCATGTACGCATCGAACACGGGACGGGCGAGCTCGCCGAGGCGCACGCCGATGTCGAACGGCGCGCCGGCGATGACGGGAGAAAGGGAAAGCGGCATGTCAGATGATTCGGTTTCGTTCAGGACACGTGTTTCAGGAATTCCTTCAGGCGCGGCGTCGGCGGCCGGTCGATCAGGTCGACCGGATGACCGTCCTCGGCAATCCCGCCCTGATCCATGAACAGCAGGCGCGTGCCGACCCGCTTCGCGAAGCCGATCTCGTGCGTGACGACGATCATCGTCATCCCTTCGGTAGCGAGATCCTGCATCACTTTCAGCACTTCGTGGCGCAATTCCGGATCGAGCGCCGACGTCGGCTCGTCGAACAGCATCAGCCGCGGCCGGATCGCGAGCGCGCGCGCGATCGCGACGCGCTGCTGCTGGCCGCCCGACAGCTCGGACGGGTAATGATTCGCGCGCGATTCGAGGCCGACCTTGTCGAGCAGCGCCATCGCCTGGTCGCGTGCTTCGGCGCGCGATGCACCGCGCACCTGGGTCGGCCCGAACATCACGTTCTCGAGCGCGGTCATTTGCGGAAACAGGTTGAACTGCTGAAACACCATGCCGGCTTCGAGCCGGATGTTGCGGATCGTCGTCGCGTTGCCGCGCACGCTCTGGCCGTCGACGAGCAGCTCGCCGCCGGTGATTTTCTCGAGCGCGTTGATACAGCGCAGCATCGTCGATTTGCCCGACCCCGACGGGCCGATCACGACGACCACCTCGCCCGCGTCGATCTTCAGGTCGATATGCTTCAGCACCGGTACGTGGCCGAAGCTCTTCGACACGTTCTGGAATTCGATCATGCTCATAAGATGCGCATCCTCTTTTCGACGAGCCGCAGCGTCAGCGTCATCGCGCCGGTCAGCAACAGGTAGATGACAGCCACGGCGCTCCAGATCTCGACCGCCTGGAAGTTGCCCGCGATGATTTCCTGCCCCTTGCGCGTCAGTTCGCCGACGCCGATCACGATGAACAGCGACGTGTCCTTCAGGCTCACGATGCACTGGTTGCCGAGCGGCGGAATCAGCCGCCGGAATGCCAGCGGCCCGACCACCTTCAGCAGCACGCGCGGCATCGACAAGCCCATCGCGAGCCCCGCTTCCGTGAGCCCCTTCGGGATCGACAGCAGCGCGCCGCGCACCACTTCCGCGAGATACGCACCGGAATTCACCGTAATCGCAATGATCGCGGCCGTCAGGCCGTCGATGCGAATGTGCGCGAGCAACGGCAGCGCGAAATACAGGAACATCACCTGCACGACGATCGGCGTGCCGCGGATCAATTCAATGTAGACCTGGACGAGCACGTTCATCGCCTTCGGTCCGTATGCGCGGAACATCCCCGCGACCATCCCGACGATGAAACCGCCCGCCAGCCCGAAAAATGCGATGAACACCGTCAACCGGACCCCGTCCATCAGGTCCGGCAACGCCGCCCAGATCGCCGACCAATCGAAATTCACTTGTCGCTCCCCGTTCGATTCAAAACCGGCGCGGCCGCATGGCCGCGCGCTGTTGCGGCGTCACGCTCACATCTTCGGCGGCTCGGCGCCGAACCACTTCTTGTAGATCTGCGCGTAGCGGCCGTCTGCCTTGATCTTCACGAGCGACGCGTTGACCTTCGGCACCAGCGGGCTGCCCTTCGGGAAACCGATCCCGTACTTGTCGCCGCTGACCGGCTGGCCCGCGACCTGCACCTTGCCCTTGCCTTCGTTGTTCACGAAGAACAGCACGTTCGGCGTGTCGTGCATCGCCGCGTCGACACGGCCGGCTTCAAGCGCGAGGTAGGCCTGGTCGATGTTCGGGAACTGGCGGATCTCCTTCGGCTTCAGGTGCGCCTTGATCCAGTCGATCGTTGCAGTGCCCGTCTTCGCGGCGATCACCTTGCCGTTCAGGTCGTCGATCGACTTGATCGTCGTGTTGCCGGTCTGCACCATCGCCGCGAGGCCGCTGTCGTAGTACGGCGCGGAGAAGTCGATCGCCTTCTTGCGCTCCTCCTTGATCGTCATCCCCGACAGCGCGACGTCGATGTTCTGCGTCTGCAGCGCCGGGATCAGGCCCGCGAAATCCATCGGCTGGATCGTGTATTTCCAGCCCTGGTCCTTCGCGATCTCGGCCCACAGGTCGAGATCGAAGCCGACGTACTTGTCGCCCTGCTTGAACTCGAACGGCATGAACGACGTATCGGTCCCGACGACGAGCGTCTTGGTATCCGCGTGCGCGAGGCTTGCGCCGAGCGCGGCAACGACCGCGACGGCTTTCAGGAAGGAACGGCGACTCATGGTTTCTCTCCGCATGATTGAGCGATGTAGCCGGCCAGCCGGCCGGCGGGAACGACGACATCAAGCAGCACCGCAACATGCGATGTCGAATTAGACATTAGTGCAACATGTGTTGTCAACGGCGATACTACGACAACAAAAAAGTCCGCAACGGGAAAATGCATCGAGACAAACCCGAGCCGCGCGGACCGGATTGATCGGAGGAAACGGGGGAAACGGGGGAAACGGGGGAAACGGGGGAAACGGGGGAAACGGGGGAAACGGAGGAAACGGAGGAACGGGGGAAACAGGGAGACGGCCGGGGCGACGGGCCACCGGCCGGGGCCGGGTCGCGCCGCACGGGCGGATGGCGGAGCGTGAAGAGAGGATGACGGCGTCCGGTGCGGGGCCGCAGGTTTGCCATCCCGTGCCACAAGTGCGACGGGATGGCGACAGTACAGCCGCGAACGCACTCGCCAGGGCCCGCCCGCTCGTTCATGCAGCGTATCAGCAGCGATTCAATGCGGCGGCGTGCCGGGGTGGCCGAATCCGCGAAGCCGCCAAGCGCCGGCGCGACTCAACGAACGTTGCGGGATTCGTATGGAGACACCGGCCGGCAACGCGTCGATACTGCTTCCGTCACGCCGCCACCCCGCTCGCCTGATGCGACACGAGCCGCGCATACGCGCCCTGCCGCGCCAGCAGTTCCGCATGACGCCCGGCCTCGATCACGCTGCCCTGCTCGATCACGAGGATCAGATCGGCATTGCGCACGGTCGACAGCCGGTGCGCAATGATGATCGACGTCCGTTGCGTCATCAGGTCTTCCAGCGCCGCACGGATCTGCTGCTCGCTGATCGTGTCCAGGTGGGACGTCGCCTCGTCGAGGATCAGCACGGGTGCATCCTTCAGGAACGCACGCGCGATCGCGACACGCTGGCGCTGGCCGCCCGACAGCTGCACGCCACGCTCGCCGACGCGCGTCGCGAGCCCATCCGGCAGCCGCGCGACGAATTCGCCGAGCGCCGCATGCTCGATCGCGCGCTGCACGTCCGCGTCGGACGCGTCGCTCGCGGCGAGCCGGATGTTCGCTTCGAGCGTGTCGTTGAACAGGTAGGTATCCTGCGCAACGAGCGCGATGTGCTGCCGCAGGTCGTCGAGCCGAAGGTCGCGCAGGTCGACGCCGCCGAGCGTCACGCGGCCCTGCTGCGGATCCCAGAAGCGCAGCAGCAGGCTCGCGACGGTCGACTTGCCGGCGCCCGACGCGCCGACCAGCGCAACCGTGCTGCCGGGCGGCACCTCGAAGCTCACGCGGTCGATCGCGGGCACGCCGCGGCCCGGATACGTGAAGCACGCTTCCTCGAAACGCACCGCCGGGTTGCCGGGCATCGGCTGCGTGCCGTCCGTTACGGTGACGGGCTCCTTCTCGAGCGCGCGCAACCGTCGCGTCGACGCGATCGTGTCGGCCAGCTGGCGCGCAACCTGGCCGATCTCCGCAACCGGCATGAACGCGGCCACGGCAACCAGCACCAGCAGCGGCAACGACTCGCGCGGAAACCAGCCGCGCGCGCACAGCAGCGCACCGAGCGCCGCGACGGCCAGCCCGCCGAGCCCGCTCGCGATTTCCAGCGCGGCGCTCTGCGACGACAGGTCGTCGAGCAGCTTCGCGCGCTGCTTCCGGTACGCATCGACCTCCGCCACGAACGCTTCGCGCCGGCGCGCGATTGCCTGGAACGCGGTCAGTTCCGCGAGCCCCTGGATCGTTTCGGTCAGGTGCGCGCCAAGCTGGCCGAGCGCTTCTCGCGCACCGGTGCCGAGCCGGTCGACATCGCGGCGGGCCAGCACGGGCGCGAGCCCGGCCCACAGCAGGAACGGCAGCAGCACGAGCGCGAGCGGCCACGCGACCGCCGCGAGCAGCACCAGCACGCCGGCCGGCACGAGCACCGCGACGAATGCGGGCGCCAGCGTGTGCGCATAGAAATACTCGACCGTCTCCACGTCTTGCGTCGCGAGCGCGACGAGATCGCCGGAGCGGCGGCGCAGCAGCCCGGCCGGCGCGAGGCGTTCGAGCGTCGCGAACAGCGCGATGCGCATTTCCGCGAGCAGCCGGTACGCCATGTCGTGCGCGAGCCACGATTCGAGCCAGTGCAGCACGGCCGCCACCGGCGCGATCACGAGCAGCGCCACGACGAGCGCCGTGCTGACGTGACCGGCCGACACCGCGCCGACCACCAGCGCACCGATCACGCCGACGCCGATGAACGCGAGCACGCGGCCGATCCCGAACAGCACGGTCAGCGCGACCTTGGCCTTCCACGGACGCACGAAGCGCAGCAGCGTGCGCAACGTCTCCGGCCAGCCGATCGTCGCCGCGTCGTCGTTCAGCGGCCTGACCTGCGGGCCCGACGACGCACGTGCGGTGGCGCCGGCCGTCGTCGCCGCGCCGACCGCTTCGGCAACCGCTTCCAGTTGCGGCCCCATCAGCCGGCGATACGGGCCGTCGCGCGCGATCAGCGCCGCGTGCGTGCCTTCGTCGACCACCTGCCCCTGGTCGAGCACCAGGATGCGGTCGGCGCCGATCACGCTGGACAACCGGTGCGCGAGCACGAGCGTCGTCCGCCCGCGCGTGAGCCGGTCGAGCGCCTGCTGGATCAGCGCTTCGTTTTCCGCGTCGACCGACGACAGCGCCTCGTCGAGCAGCAGGATCGGCGCATCGCGCAGCAGTGCGCGGGCAATCGCGATGCGCTGGCGCTGGCCGCCCGACAGCATGAGCCCGCGTTCGCCGATGCGCGTCGCGTAACCGTCGGGCAGCGCCGAGATGAAATCGTGCGCGTTGGCGGCGCGCGCGGCCGCGATCATGTCGGCGTCGCTCGCGTCGGGGCGGCCGAGCCGCAGGTTGTCGGCGACGCTGCCGTCGAACAGCGTCGCATCCTGCGCGACGACCGCGATCATCTCGCGCACCTGGCCGGCGTCGAGCGCGCGCACGTCGTGGCCGCCGATGCGGATCGCGCCGCCCTGCGCGTCGTGCTGGCGCAGCAGCAGGCGCACGATGGTCGACTTGCCCGCGCCGCTCGGGCCGACGATCGCCACCGTCTCGCCTTCGCGAACCGAGAAACTCAGCGCCGCGTGCGCATCCGCACGGCGCCCCGGATACGCGAAGCTGACGCCGTCGAACGCGATCTCCGGCCGCAGGCCCGTCACGCGCGGCGCGGCGGCGGCCGGCACGTGGCTGCCCGCGTCGAGCAGTGCGTGGATCGCATTCGCCGCCGACTGGCCGATCATCCCCTGGTGCAGCACCGCGCGCAGGTCACGCAGCGGCCGGAAGATCTCGCTGCCGGCCATCAGCACGATCAGCAGCGCCTCGAGGCTCATGTCGCCGTGCCGCACGCGCCACGCGCCGACCGCGATCGCCGCGGCGGCGCCGAGGCCCGTGCCGAGATCGGTGAAGAGCCGCGTCAGCAGGCCGAGCGCGAGCACCCAGAACGTGCTGTCGGACAGCGCGCGCGCCTTCGCGGCCAGCTTCGCGCCGAACGCGGTGCTCTGCCCGAACGCCTTCAGCGTCGGCAGGCCCTGCACCGCATCGAGAAACTCCTCGCCGAATGCCTTGAAGGCGGCCGAGCGTGCGAGCGCCGCGCGCCGGTCGGCGCGATGCACGAGCTGCGGCAGCGCGAGCGTGACGAGCGCTGCGACCAGCAGGATCGCGGCCGTCGGCACGTCCCACCACGCGAGCACCGCGAAGATCATCACCGGTGCGCACGCGGCGATCACGAGCTGCGGCAGGTAGACGCCGAAGAAGGTCTGCAGCTGCTCGACGCCGTCGACGACGGCCAGCATCACGCCGCCCGTGCGTTCGCCGCTGAACCATGCGGGGCCGAGCGCGGCGATCCGGTCGAACAGCCGTGCGCGCAACGTGGCCTGTACGCGCCCGGCCGTGTGCTGCGCGAGCACCGTGCGGCGATGGTCGAGCCACGCGCGCAGCAGCACGCAGGCCGCCGTTGCAACGACGGCTTCGACGATGCTGCGCACCGGCGCGCCGGAAAAGACCAGCGCCAGCACGCGGCCGAGAAACACGAAACGGAGAATGCCGACACCCATCGCGAGCAGCCCGAGCGCGACGGCCGCGGCCACCCGCCCGCGTAGTCCCGCCATCATTGCCCATAGTCGTCGGTCGAAATACATGAAGCCCTCCAGTCGGTGTTTTGGTGCGTTTTTCTTGACCGGATCGAGGCTACCCGCGCCGCCCGCGCGCGGCAAAAGATGATTTTTCAACGGGTGTTGAGTCAACTACAATACCCCGCATGTCGCACCTTCCTCCCCTTGGCGCACTGCGTGCTTTCGAGGCGGCTGTCCGCCTCGGCGGGTTCGCGCGCGCGGCGGCCGAGCTGAACGTATCGACGAGCGCGGTCAGCCATCAGATCCGCGCGCTCGAGGAATCGCTCGGCGCGCGGCTGCTCGAACGCAGCACGGGGCTCGGCGGCATCGGCCTCACGCCGGCCGGCGCACGCCTGCTGCCGGCCGTCAGCGACGCGCTGTCGCGCCTGACCGACGCGTGCGCCGAGATTCGCGGCACCGAGCAACGGCTCACCGTTTCCGCCAACGCGCCGTTTTCGTCGATGTGGCTCGCGCGCCGTCTTGCGGAATTCTCGTCGCTTCATCCCGAAACGCCGCTGCATGCCGTCGTGCTCGAAGATGAACCGGATTTCGCGCGCAGCGGCATCGATCTGGCGATCGTGCACGTGCCCGCGCACCGGCTGCGGGCCGACGACGACGTGCTGATGCGGGAGACCGTGTTTCCGGTATGCAGTCCCGAGCTGTATCCGTACGCGTCGGGGTACGTGTGCCGCTCGCGGCTGCTGCAGGAGATGCACGAAAACAGCCCCGAGATCGACTGGCGCAACTGGGCATCGGAGTTCGGCTTGCCGGACGATTTCGAAACGAAGATCGTCCGCTACAGCAGCTTCAGCCAGGTGATCGGCGCGGCGGTGGGCGGCGCGGGCATCGCGCTCGGCCGTGTGCCGCTGATCGAGCCCGAACTGCGCAGCGGGCGTCTGGTGCCGCTGGTGCCGGGCCTTCAACGCGACGCGTCATGGCGCTTCGTGCTGCGCCGCCATCCGTCGACGCGGCACCGGCTGCTCGATCCGCTGATCGCGTTCCTGCGACGTGAAGCGGACGCTCCGCCGTTCGTCGCCAAGATCGTTGCGCCCGCATCCAACGACAGTCACGCGCGGGGCGCGGGCGGCGCATAGGGCCGGCACGCGAAGCCGGCACCGCTTCTTGACGGCCCGTTACGGCGCGGCGAAGAACAGCGCGACGACGCACGCCATCCCGCCGGACCACACGAGCGAACGCAGCGACGCCCAGTTCAGCAGGTACATCAGCATATAGACGACGCGGGTCGCGACGAAACCCATCGCGAGCTGGTCGACGTGGTGCGCGTTCGCGCCGTTGTGCCATGCGACGACCAATGCGGCCGTGAACAGCGCGAGCGCTTCCCACGCGTTCTGGTGCGCGGCCTGCGCCCGCGCGCGCCAGCCTTCGAGTTTCGCCAGGTACTCGCGCGGCGTACGGTTGTCGTAGCCCTTGCGGGCCTTGGCCAGGAACGTCAGCGGGAACGGCAACAGCGCCACGATGAACAGGCACAGCTGGGACGTCGTCATCAAAGTCTCCTCCTTTATGATTACATTATTCAATGGCAAGATCGCCGAGAGCTTAGCATTGCGCCGCGCGGTTCGCGCACCGGTTTTCTAGACGGGTGACTCGGCTGCACGTGCCGTCGACGGCCGCGGCGAGCACAGGTCCGCCACCAAAAATTCCACCAAATCATCGACAAATACGTTAATTAAAACTGGTCGAACACCAATAAGATAGCGCTCAACACTGGCTTGACGCGTTACCGCGCCAGCCTGCCGATCCGGGCGCGCCGCCGCGCGCCGAACGACATCCGACCCGAGCCATCGCCATGCCCCGTCCCATCGTCGCCCATATCCGCCCCGACGCCGTCCGCCACAACCTCGACTTCATCCGCCGCACCGCCGCGTTATCGCGCGTGTGGGCCGTGATCAAGGCCAACGCATACGGCCACGGCATCGAGCGGATCTACCCGGGCCTCGCGGCGGCCGACGGCATCGCCCTGCTCGATCTCGACGAAGCCGTGCGCGTGCGCGAACTCGGCTGGGACAAGCCCGTGCTGCTGCTCGAAGGGATCTTCGAGCCGGCCGACGTCGAGCTGGCCGATCGCCATCGGCTGACGGTGGCCGTGCACTGCGACGAGCAACTCGACCTGCTGATCGCGGCGAAGCCGCAGCAGCCGATCGACATCCAGCTCAAGATGAACTCCGGGATGAACCGGCTCGGCTACCGGCCCGCCGCGTTCCGCGCCGCATGGGAACGCGCGGCGAGCGCGCCGTCGATCGGCAAGATCACGCTGATGATGCATTTCGCGAACGCGGACGAAGGCGAGGTCGACTGGCAACTCGATCAGTTCGACGCCACCACGGTGGGGATTCCGGGCGAGCGCTCGGTGTCGAATTCGGCGGCCGTGCTGTGGCATCCGCGCGCGCACCGCGACTGGGTGCGGCCCGGCACGATCCTGTACGGCGCGTCGCCGACGGGTGCGTCGCGGCATATCGCCGACACGCCGCTGATGGCCGCAATGACGCTGACGAGCAGGATCATCGGCGTACAGACGCTGTCGCCGGAAGAAACCGTCGGCTACGGCCGCCGCTTCACGGCCGACCGGCCGATGCGGATCGGCGTCGTCGCGTGCGGCTACGCGGACGGCTATCCGCGCCACGCGCCGACCGGCACGCCGATCGCGGTGGACGGCGTGATGACACGCGTCGTCGGCCGTGTGTCGATGGACATGCTGACCGTCGACCTGACGCCGTGCCCGAACGCGGGCATCGGGTCGAGCGTCGAGCTGTGGGGCGACCAGGTGAAGGTGGACGACGTCGCGGAAGCCAGCGGCACGATCGGCTACGAGCTGATGTGCGCGCTCGCGCGCCGCGTGCCGGTCGTGATCGTGCCGCCGGGCGCATCGACCGCGCAGCCGGAGCCGGCGCTGCGGACCGGGAGCTACGGGCGCTGACCGACGTCGATGCTGCGGCGCACTACCGCGTCGCAGCGTCTGCCACGTCACTGGCGGGCCGCCTCGGGCGGCCCGTTTGCATTCCGGCGGACAGGAAACCCGAGCCGGAGAAAACGCGTTGGCTAGGGCCCTTCCGCCCCGCTCGACGCATACATCCGGCGTGTACTACGAACGCCACGTCGGCTTCCGCTTCTCGAGGAACGCGTCGATCCCTTCGCCCGCATCCTCTTCCATCATGTTGCGCGCCATCACGTCGCCCGCATACGCATACGCTTCGTCGAGCGGCAACTCGCGCTGGCGGTAGAACATCTGCTTGCCGTAGCGCACCGCCGCCGGACTCTTCGCGACGATCTCCGCGACCTTGCGCGCGACGGCCGCATCGAGCGCGTCCTCGGGCACGGCTTCGTTGACGAGCCCCCACGCGGCGGCTGTCGCCGCATCGACGAAGCGCCCGGACACGAGCATGTCGAACGCGCGCTTCGCCGTGACGTTGCGGCTCAGCGCGACGGCCGGCGTCGAACAGAACAGCCCGACGTTGATGCCCGATACCGCGAAACGCGCGGTATCGGCCGCGATGGCAAGATCGCACGCGGCGACGAGCTGGCAGCCGGCCGCCGTCGCGATGCCGTGCACGCGCGCGATCACCGGCACCGGCAATGCGCGCATCGCGAGCATCACGCGGCTGCACTGCGCGAACAGCGAGCGGTAGTAGTCGAGTTCCGGCTTGCCGCGCATCTGCCGCAGGTCGTGGCCCGCGCAGAACGCCTTGCCTTGCGCGGCCAGCACGACGCAGCGCACGTGCGGATCGGCCACCAGCGTTTCGAATGCATCGTGCAGGCTCGCGAGCATCGCTTCGGACAACGCGTTGAACTGCTGCGGCCGGTTCAGCCGCAGCGTGACGACGCCGTCGTGGTCTTCACGCAGCAAAATGGGTTCCGATGATGAGGGATTCGAATCCATGACGGGCCACCTGATTGAATGCAATCTCGATGCGATAGCAGGTCAATATAGTCCAATCGCGGCATGGATGGAGACATGTCGGCGGCCGGCGACGTTCCAGAGATCGGCGTGTCGATGGATGGCTCGTCAACGCCCGCAACTGCCCGCCGGCATCAACCGGCAGAAGGCCCGTCGGCCCGTTTCGCATGACACCGCCACGACAGCACTTCGCTCAACCCGGCCAATACGACGATGGCGCCGATCATGCCAAACGTGATCGATCCACCCCACAGCGCCCCGAACGTATTCATCCTTGCGCTCATGCGCGGTTCGGCAGGCAGGTAGCGCACCTCGACTGCATCGCCGAGATTGACGTCGACTTCGCCGCCTTGCGGGTATTCGATTCGTTCGCCCGCGCGAGTCGTGAAGACGATGTCCGGATGATGCGGCCCGTAGTCGAGCCGGACTACGCGCCCCGGAACGACGATCGATTCACGCATGAAGTCCCGTGTCGACCGGAAATCGAACGCCGCGAAAAACAGCAGAACCGTGCCGATCAGCACGGCGAAACAGCCCTTGAATATCCGCATGCCGGATTCTTGCGTCATGTTTGAAGCGCTCGGCCGTCTGCGCCTGCCCCGCTTCAGCGCGGCTGATATTCGCCATCGGCCGCGGACCAGCGAAACGTCTGCCGCCATTTGCCGCCGCGCTGACGCAGTTGGAGGTCGTGGAAACCGTCCTTCGACGTCGGCAGCACGGTCAGTGTATTGCTGCCCTCCGTGATGTCGTGATCGCGCGTGCCGTCACGATGCCAATCGCCCGCGATATCCCGGTAGAACATCATCGGCTGCGCGAACACGATGCGTAGCGTCTTACCGTCGATCCGGAAAAGGTACAACGCCTCGAATGACGCGCCACCGCCGGAATAGCCGCTCGACCAGCCAGCCCGCACGCCGAACGCTGCATCGCCCGCCCGCAGCGCATACGGTGCGAGATCGAACCGCAGCCACCGCTCGGGCCGTATCGCGAAATCGGCCCGCTGCGCCTGCTCGAGGTCGTCGGGAACCTCGATATTCGTCTGGCTCCAATCGATCCCCTGTTCGAGCGGCTGTTCGGTACGCGCGACGAGGCGCGGCACACCGTCCTGATCAAGCTCGAATACGCCCAGCCAGACCAGTTCCTTCTGATCATCGGCATCGGTGTGATGCTCGAAGCCTTCGCAATCGGTGGGCGCACCAAATTTCAGCACCTCGTGCGCGAGGCCGTCGGTCGGTGCCACGCAGACGATCGCGACGAACGCGCCGGGGCGCTGCGGCCACGGCTTCGCGCCGACCAGCACCACGCGCGCCAGCGGCTGGCCGGGGGCAAGCTGCGCCGCCAGCGCCGCCTTCGTGAAGCCGGACGGCAGATGTACGCCGAAACCGTCCTGCTCGGGCACGCCGCTCATCTCGCGCGCGTACGCTGCCCGTGCATCGGGGGAACTGAACTTCCCGGGCACCTGGTCAAGCGAATGCGCAGTGCCCGCCGCGTGTGCGGTCAGGCCCGCGAATGCAGTGCCGAGCGCGATCAGCCACGGTGCCAGACGAACTGTCATGCTGGAATGTCCTGTGAAGTAGCGAGACGACGTACAGCGACGTCGCACGTGCGAGAGTCTGCAAGGCAACGAGATCGGTTTGGCAGGATACGGACATCGCCGCGCGCTGTAAATCGTTGCCCATGCCACGCCGCTATCCGCCGCTCGCGACGCGTGCGATCGTCTGCCGCAGCCACACATGCGCGGCGTCGCCGTGCCGGCGCGCATGCCAGTGCTGCGCGAACTCGAACGAATCGATCGGGAACGGCGGTTCGAACACACGCAGGCGCGCGTCGTCGCGCACGCGGTCGAGGTTGCGGCGCGCGACAGTCAGCACGAGATCGGTGCCGGCGATCAGGTCGTTCGCGACGTCCCAAAACGGCAGGATCACCGCGATGTGCCGCTCGCGCCTCAACCGCGCGAGCGCGCGATCGACCTCGTTGTCCATGCCGTCACGCATCGCGACCAGCGCATGCGGTCGCGCGAGCCACGCGTCGAGCGCGAGTTCGCCGCGACGCGGCAAGCGGCTCGCGTCGGCCAGGCACGCGAACGATTCGACGAACAGCGGCTGCGCATGCAGTTCGCGCTGCAGCGCGGGCAGCACGCCGAGCGCAAGATCGACCTCGCCGTCCATCAGCTGCATCCGCATCGCCTCGCGCGTGGCCTGCGACACGATCAGCTCGATGCCCGGCGCATCGGCGCGCAACGTCTTCACGAGCGCCGGCAGCACGATGCGCGCGCCGTAGTCGGACATCGCGATGCGAAAGACGCGCGTGGTCGCGGACGGATCGAACGCGGCCGGCTCGATCAGCGCGCCGAGCCGCACGAGCACGTCGTTCAGCGGTTCTATCAGTTCATTCGCTCGCGCGGTCAGGTCGAGCCGGCCCGCGCGGCGCACCAGCAGCGGATCGCCGAAGATCTCGCGCAGCCGCGCGAGCGCATGGCTCACGGCCGGCTGGCTCTTGTGCAGCCGGACCGCGGCGCGCGAGATGTGACGTTCGCTCAGCAACGCATGCAGCGTGACGAGCAGGTTCAGGTCGATACGAGCTAAATTATTCATGACACGAATACGAAGCATCCGAAAGACGAATTTCCATTCGCCATCTTAATGGATGACAATCATTTCGACACCCTTTCATGACCGGCCCAGATGACGACTTCGCTTTCCCTTACCACCCTTTCGCTCGCCGCCGCGGCGTTCGTCGCCGGCGCGCTCGTGCCGCTGCAAGGCGGCAGCAATGCGGCGCTCGGGCGCACGCTCGGCCACCCGCTGTGGGCGAGCGTCGCGTCGCTGACGGTCAGCCTGCTCGTGGTACTGCCGGTGCTGCTGGCGACGCGCGCGAACGCACCGCTCATCGGCGACGCGCTGCAACGCCCGCTGTGGATATGGCTCGGCGGCCTCGCGGGCGTGATCTACATCACGCTCGCGCTGATCCTGACGCCGCGGCTCGGCACGACGACCTTCATCGTCTGCGTCGTCGCCGGGCAGATGCTCGCGTCGCTGCTGATCGACCATCACGGGCTGATGGGCCTGCCGCAGCGGCTCGCGACGCCCGGCCGCATCGCGGGCGTCGCGCTGATCTTCGCGGGGATGATCGTCGTGCAATGGCAGACGCCCGCACCGCGCGCGCCAGTTGCAACCGGCGACGCGGCGGCCGCGCAACCCGAGCCGCAGCGTTGAGTGCGCAACCGGCGTCCGGCCCGCACCCGCGAAGCGCGTCAGCCCGCGAGCTTCTTCAGCGCGTCGAGCACCGCGTCGCCCTTGAACGGCTTCACGATCCAGCCCTTCACGCCGGCCGCCTTGCCGCGCTCCTTCATCGCCGGGCTGCTTTCGGTCGTCAGCATCACGACGTTGACCGCCGTGTTCGCCAGTTCGCCGCGAATCTTCTCGACCATCGTCAGGCCGTCCATGTTCGGCATGTTCACGTCGCTGATCACGAGGCGCACGCCGGGCGTCGCCTTGAGCTTCGCGAGCCCGTCCTTGCCGTCGACGGCCGTCGCGACGTCGAGCCCGTGATTGCGCAGGAAGCCCGCGACCTCGTCGCGCACCGTGCCCGAATCGTCGACCACCAGAATCTTTGCCATGTCGTATTCCCCTTTCCTTGTTGCTGACTTCAAAACAGTTCGAGTTCGCCCGATTCGACCATCGGCCCCACGTCCTGCACCGATTCGCGGAAATCCTCCGGCGACCAGCTCAGGCTGAACACGAAACGCTGGTCGAGACAGACGGACCGCCCCGATTCGGGATCGGTCATCCGGTACTTGAAGCAGAGCTGCGGACAGTCGCCGCCGAACGAGATGAACTTCTGCTTGTGATTGACGACGAGCGGCACCTGCACCGGATGGCGCGCGAGCGCTTCGGCATCGCCGAGGTAGCGGTTCTTGAACGCGCCCCATACGAGGTTGGTCAGCTCGCCGAGCACGCTGTTCACGTCGCGGAAATCCGGCGCGCGGCCGTCTTCGCGCGTGCCGCCGAGCATGTCGAGCAGCGGCTGCTCGCTCGTCTGCAGCAGCATGTAGCCGCGGCACCACGCGCTTTCGAGCGCGATCAGGCTGAACACTTCGCCGAAGATGATCTGGTCGCGAACGATGCACGGCGTCTCGTGCTCGATCGTCATGCCCGGGAACAGGCTGTCGATGCGCGCCTCGGTGATCTCCGAGATGCCGCGCACGAGCGCGTTCGGGTAGTCGCGGCCGAACAGGTATTCGTCGATCGCGCGCTTGAGCGGCGTCATGTCGTCCGCGGCGTACGCCGCGCACGCGACGCGCGCGAGCGCATCGGGCAGCCCGTCGCGCGACGCGAGCGATTCGCGGCGCAGGATGATCGGCAGTTCGGGCCGCAGCGCATCGATCTGCGTCGCGATGATCGCGCTCTCGACCGGCGAGCCGCCGTAATCCTCGGCGAGCAGGATCGCGCCGAGATCGATGTTCGAGCGCAGCACCTTCAGCAGCCGGCTGCGCCTTACAGTCAGGCCGACCAGGTTGTGCTCGTCGCAGAAACGCTTGATCGCATCGGCGTGTGCGCGGCTGTCGTCGAGCACGAGCACCTTGCTGACGGGTTTGTCTTCGGTCATCTCACGGGTTCCCAAGGGTCGGTCAGAACAGTTCGAGCTCGCCGCCGGTATCCACCGTAGCCGTCTCCGGCACATGAAAATCGACCGGCGCGTTCGCGCACACGCACAGCGTCGCGCCGACCCGCACGTCGCCGTCGAGCGTCAGCTCGTACGCGGCCACGTAATCGGGTGCGAGCGCGGGCAGGAAGTCGATGCTTGCGCCGCTCAGCAGGTAAGGCGTCGACATCCCGAGATCGGGAAACGGCGCGGTCAGCGCCTGGTTGATCGCGCCGCAGCACAGGTTCGCGACTTCCATGAATGCTTCGGGCAGCGGCCGCTGGCCGCTCGTGCCTGTCGTCGCGCCGGCGAAACGGCGGCGCGTCGCATCGTCGTCGCTGAAGCGCAGTGCGAGCAGCAGGCGGAAATGCAGCGCCGAGATCGTCAGTACCGCGACATGCTCGGCTACCTTCGGCTTCGATCGCGAGGTTGCGCGGGCAGGATCGGGCGCCTCGCCGGCCGAAGGCCGGATGTCGCACGCGCCGCCGGACGCGAGCCGCGTGCGCGCCGCATCGAAAAAAATCCGCTCGAAGCCGGCTTTCGCCTGCGCGCTGATCACGCCGCCTCTCCTTCGATCCGCGCATGAAGTTGCCCGGCCAGCGTCTCGACGGTCGCGAGCGCGGCCGTAATCATCTTGCCGCCGGCCTGGATGTCCTGGAACGTCGCGGCCGTCACGAGATCGTTGCGGTTCAGGCTGTCGCGATAGCTGTTCGACAGCTGCTGCGAGCGCGCGGCCAGGCCGCGCACCTCGCTCGCGACGATCGAGAAGCCGCGCCCGGCCGTGCCCGCGCGCGCGGCCTCGATCGACGCGTTCAGCGACACGATCGACACATGCGCGACGATCGCCGACAGTTCCTGGTTCTTCGTGCGCATGTCCTGGTTCTGCGTGGTCAGCGAGATCATCTGCTCGTGCCAGCGCTCGAACGTGCCGGCGAGCCCGCGCAGGCGCGCGGCTTCGTCGGCGATCTTCATCGCATGCTGCGCGAGCGCGGCGCGGTCGGCCGACAGCGCCTGCAGCGCGTCGCGCTGCGTGCCGGCCGCGGACGCCTCGCGCGCCAGCGCGTCCTCGAGCTGCGCCTCGCGTTGCGCCCATGCGTCGGCGGCTTCGGCATGTGCCGACGCCGCTTCTGCCGCCCTCGCGTCGGCCGCGTCGAGCGCGCCGCGCAACGCATGCGCGTCGCTTTCGATCGCCGCGACGAGCCGCTTGCGCGTCACGCGAAACAGGACCGCCGCCGCCACCGCGACGACGAAGCCGCCCGCCAGCGCGGCGGCAATCTGGAGCATCCACGCCTGCACGATCACGCCGTCACTCCGCTGCGCCGACGTTCGCGATGCGCGCGCGCTCGTGCGCAGCACCGTGACCGGCACCGTCCGCCGCGAACCGCGCCGGCAATGACACGATCGTCTCGAACGCGCGATACGGTGCGCCGACGCGATCGTCGGTGAAGCGCAGCGCGATGTCGCCGCCGTCGCGCTTCAGGAAGTTGCGCACCGCGTCCATGCCGACGCCGCGCCCCGACACCTCGGTTACTGCGTGCGCGGTCGAGAAGCCCGGCCGGAAGATCAGCTCGGCCACATCTTCGTCGGACAGTGCAGTTGCGTCATCGCCATCGATCCAGCCGCGCTCGCGCGCGATGCCGCGAATCCGGTCGAGTGCGAGGCCGCGACCGTCGTCGCTCAGCACGAACCACAGCTCGCCGCCGCCCACGCCGACCGCGATGTCGATCGTGCCGGACGCCGCCTTGCCGGCTGCGCGTCGCTCTTCGGACGACTCGATCCCGTGGTCGATCGAATTGCGCAGCAGGTGCATGAACACGTTCTTCAGCGTCGCGCCGATCTCGCTGCGCACGCGATGGCCGTGACTGTCGATATGCACGACGGGCGCCGGCTTGCCGAGTTCGGCCGCGAGCGACGGCAGCGACTCGATCACGCCGCCGAGCGCGTCGCCGATGCCCTGCGTGCCGAGCTGGCTCAGCATGCGGCGCACGGCATCGCGTGCCGCCTGCCAGTCGGACGCGTTCGCCGGATCGGCGCCGTCGAGCACGCGCAGGCTCTCGCTGATGTGCGCGCGTTCGACCATCAGGTAGTCGGCGCCGCCCTGCACCGGTTCGCCGCTGCGGCCGAGCGTGACCGCGTTGATCGTCGCGTAGCGGTCGACGGCCTCGCGCACGCGCGCCAGGTCGTCCATCAGTGCATCGCGGTTCCACTCGGGGCCGCCGTCCGCGCGGCGCAGCGATTCGTACGCCTGCTCCGCTTCGTGGACGATGTTCGTCAGGTGCTGCAGGCTGTACGTGCGCGCATTGCCCTTGATCGTGTGCATGTTGCGGAACAGCGCCGCGACGATCGAGTGATCGGCGCGCTCGTGCTGGCGGATCATCCGCTCGTTCTCGCTGAGGAAGCCCTTCGCGCTGTGCACGAAGTCGTGGAACTTGTCCTGGCTGATCGACAGGATCTCGCCGATCATCTCGAGGCGGCGCTGCTGCTCGCCGGCCTGCGCGGTCAGCGCGCGGATCTCCGTCACGTCGCGCACGCACAGCATCAGGCGCACGACCGTATCGGTCTCGTCGGTGATCGCCGACCAGCTCAGGTCGAGCCATTTCTCGCGACCGTCCGGCATCCGCTTCGCGACTTCGTTGACGAGCAGGTGTTCGTTGAATTCGAAGTTCATGCTGTCTTCGCCGAGGCACGCGTGCACGGCCGCGTCGACCTGCGAACGCGCGTCGGCGCCGATCGCCGAATCGTCGAACACGAGCGCCATCAGGTCGCGGCCGGCGATGTCGTTCGTCTCGAAGATGGTTTCGAGGTACGCCGAATACTCCGCATGCACGACGCCGCCTTCGACGACGGTCAGGATCCCCTGCTGCATGTTCTGCAGCATCGCCTGGATGTCGGCCGTCTTCTGCTTGAGCTGCGCGGCGTTCTCCTGGATCTTCTCGATCATCCCGTTGAACGCGACGATCGAATGGCCGATCTCGTCCATCCGGCCCACCGGCACGCGGCGCGTGAAATCCTGGCTTGTCGCGATCTCGCTCATCATCGTCTGCATCCCGATCAGCGGGCGCGTGATCTGGCGATACAGCACGAAGCCGAGCGCGGTCAGCAGCACGATCACCGTGCCCGCGACGCCTGCGATCGCGGTTGCCGTCGTCGCGAGCATGCCGTTCAGCGCGCTGATCGCGTCGTCCTTCTGGCGGTTCTTCTCGACGCGCAGCGTGTCGACGATGCTCTCGAGCTCGTCGCGATACTGCGCGACGTTCGCGAACAGGTAGGCCTGCGCCATCTCGGGCTTGCCGTCCGTCTTCATCTTCACGGTGTCGTCGATCGCCGCGAAATAGTTCGCGGCGCTGTCCTTCGCCTGCGTGACGAGGCCCTCCTGCGCGCGGCCGACCGCCGATTTCGCCTGCCCGTCGAGTGCGGCACGCAGCGCGGCCTGCTTCGCCTTCAGCTCGTCGCGCGCCTGCGCGGCGGTGTTCGCATCGGGCGCGTAGACGAGCGTCATCGTCGCGATCTGGATGTTCTTCACATCGGCGACGAGATCCGCCGACGCGAGCGCGCTCGGCACGATTCCCTGGGTGACCTGACGCACCTCGGACGCGCTCTTGCGCGTCTGGTACACGGCATAGACGCCGATCGCGGACAGCGCGAAGAACGTCAGGACGACTAGCAGCGTAATGCGATGACGGATGGTCATGAGTACAGCTCCCCGCAGCGATCCGGCTTCGATCGCCCTTTGGTCTATTGAAAGAATATGAGCGGCGAATTATCGGGGATGGTGTATGACTGTCCGATGACCGTTAATCAATCGATCATTGAGGAAATTGGAATGATTAATTGCGGCGGGAAAAGCCTAAAGTTTTTCGCGGATTTGCCGTTAACCTCTGGCACCCAAGGCCCGTAAGGCTGCGGGATTTGCCGAATCGGCGGAATGGCGGATATTCATCGTTTATTCCTGCTCCGCCGGTTCGACAATATCGACTATCGGTAAAACGTTTGCGCATTATCGCGCGAGTCGCTTCGTTTCCGCCCTTTAATACCGAAAAAATACCGGATGCAATGCACGGGCCCGCGTCGTCGTTCACGGATCGAGCGCGCCGCCCGACCAGCCGGCCGACGGCCGCGAACCCGTCAGCTTCAATGCGACATCGCCCTGCGCGACCAGCCGCTCGCGGTTGCGCGTGACGATGCGCCCGGCCTGCGGCGCAACCAGCACATGCTCGCTGCCGGGCACGCCCGGGTGCGCGACGATCCGCGCGACGCGCTCGCCGGCCTCGACCGTCGCGCCGAGTTCGCGTTCGTAGACGAGCACGCCCGACACGGGCGCGATCACCGTCTCCATGTGCGCGATCGGTACGGCTTCGCCGTGCCAGTCCGGCACACCAGGTGATTCCGCGATGACGCCTCGGCCGCGCAGGAACGCGAGCACGCCGTCGGCGTCGCGCTCGGCAAACGCGTCCGACACGTCGGACTGCCCGCGCAGCTCGACGGTCGCGACGAGCCGGTCGCGCAGCCCGCCGTCGCGCGTCCAGTGCGCGGCGACGGCACCTTCGAACGCGCCGTCGTCGTCCTCGTCCCACAGGATCGCGACATCGGCGCCGAGCGCCGCGGCGAGGTCGCGTCCGGCCGGCCACAGGTCTCGGTGCAGGTACACATACGGCAGCGCCTCGGAATCGGTATGGAGGTCGAGCACGATATCGGCGTCGCACGCGGCGGCAAGCAGCGTGCGCTGCCACGCGGCGAACGTCGTCGCAGGCCGGCGCGTCGCCGCGGACTCGTGGAAATGCCGGTTGAAATTGCGGTGCGTCGCTTCGTGGAAACGGCCCAGCAGCCGCCCCTGCCGGAACTGCGCGAGCCCGAGCGGATTGGCCTGCGGCACGACCGTCACCGTGCCGCGCAGCACGCCGCGATCGTGCGCCGCACTCAGTTGCGGCAGGAGCCGGTGCAGCACGAGCATGCCCGCGATCTCGTCCGCATGCACGCCGGCCTGCAGGTGCACACGCGGCCCGTCGCCGGCCGACAGCCGCCACGCGCGGATAGCGAGCGGCTGCCCGTGGTCGCCCGGCACCTGCCAGGTCAGCGGTTCGATCATCGTCTGTTCTCCTTCAGGACCGGTGCGTCATTCACGACGATTCACGACGACGCACGCGAACCGGCGCCGAGGCTTGCGACGAACGCGGCGATGCGCTCACACGCGTCGGTCAGTCGCGCATCGTCGACGACGAAGCCGAAGCGCACGAAGCCCGACGCGGTGTCGCCGAACGCGCTTGCGTCGAGCAGCGCGACCTGCTTCGCGCGGAACAGCCCCCACGTGAACGCATGTGCGTCCAGCCCGGTGCCGCGCACGTCGACCATCATGAACATCCCGGCCTCCGGCAGCAGGCAACGCAGCCCCGGCACGTCGCGCAGGCGCGCGTACGCGAGATCGCGGCGGCGCCGGTAGAGTTCGCGCATGTCCGCGACGATCGCAGCCCGGTTGTCGAGCGCGGTGACGGCCGCCTGCTGGATGAAACCCGGCAGCCCGTACAGCATGCACAGCGCGAGCCGCTCCGCATGCTCGATCAGCTCAGTCGGGCCGATCGCCCAGCCGACCCGCCAGCCCGGCATCGCATGCGATTTCGACAGGCTGCCGAGCGTCACCGTGCGCCCGGCCATCCCCGGCAGCGACGCGATGCTGACCATGTCGCGCTCGAACGTCAGCGCCGCATACACCTCGTCGGACACGACCCACAGATCGCGCTCGCATGCGAGCCGTGCGATCCGTTCGAGGTCCGCGCGCGGCATCACGACACCGGTCGGGTTGCATGGCGTCGCGAAGAAGATCGCTTTCGTGCGCGGCGTCACGGCCGCTTCGAGCGCGTCGAAGTCGAGATGAAAGCCGCGCGATGCATCCACGGGCACCGGTACGAGCGTCGCACCCGACGCGCGCACGCTCGCCTCGTAGGTGAGGTACATCGGCTCCGGCACGAGCACCTCGTCGCCGGCCTCGCACAGGCACATCGCCATCGCGAACAACGCATTCTGCGCACCGGCCGTCACGATCACGTGCTCCGGGCCGACCGCCTGACCCGACGCGATCGCGTGCTCGCGCGCGATCGCCGCGCGCAGTTCGGCGCGGCCGCGCACTTCGCTGTAATGCGTGTCGCCGCCGCGCAGCGCGGCGACCGCGCGCTCGACGATCACGTCGGGCGTCGCGAAATCGGGATCGCCGACGCTCAGGATGATCGCCGGCTCGCCGGCGGCGACCGCCTGCTGCGCCGCGTAGTGAATGTCCCATGCGGTCGTGCGCTTGCCTTGCAGGCGATCGACCAGCTTCGAATAGTTCATGCGTCCTCCAGCGCGCGGCGCCCGCCCGGCTGCCGCGCCGTCAGTGTTTTTTTTTAGCGCGGCATGCGCACCGGCACACGCCGCTCGAGCCGGCCGAACGCGCGCTCGATCACGAACGCGAGCGCGACATAGATCACCGCGATCGCCAGCAGCGGCTCATAGGTCCGCAGCGTCTGCGCGCGGATGTAGTTCGCGGCGCCGAGCACGTCCATCACCGCGACCGTCGACGCGAGCGCCGTCGATTTCAGCAACATCACGGTCTCGCCGGCCAGCGTCGGCAGCAGGATCTGGATCGCGCGCGGCAGCCATACGCGGCGCGCGATCATCGACGGGCGCATCCCCATCGCGCGTGCGGCCTCGATCTCGCCCTTCGGCACGCCGCGCAGGCCCGCGCGCAGCACCTCGCCGACATACGCGCCGACGCTGATCACCAGCGCGAACGCGACATACCAGAAGCCGTCGCGCAGGAACGGCCACAGCACGCTGTCGCGCAGCGCGGGCCAGCCCGCGAACAGCGAGCCGACGCCATAGTAGATCAGGTAGATCTGCACGAGCAGCGGCGTGCCGCGTATCACCTCGGTGAAACCCTTGCTGACGCGCGCGACGAGCGGGTTCGGCGACAGGCGCGCGAATGCGACGGCGATCGCGAGCCCGAAGCCGAAGACGGCCGAGATGACGAGCAGCTTGACGGTGGTCAGCACGCCGAGCAGCAGCAGCGCCCCGTAGGAAGACAGTACGCTCAGATCCATGACGTTGATCCGGTTCGATGGGAAAGCATGCGGAAATGCGCGGTGCCGCTCACGATGCCGGCATCCAGCGGCCGAAGCGGCGCTCGATTTCGCGGAACAGCACGCCGGACAGCGACGTGATCGCGAAATACACGGCGGCCACCATCAGGTAGTAGTGCATGTACTCGCGCGTCGAGCCGGCCGCCTGCTTCGCGGTGTAGAGCAGCTCGCTGTAGCCGACCACGCTGATCAGCGCGCTGTCCTTCACGAGGATCAGCCACAGGTTCGCGAAGCCCGCCAGTGCGTACGGCGCCATCGCCGGCAGCGTCACGCGCCGGAACACGAGCGCCGGCGGCGCGCCGAACGCGCGGCCGGCCTCGATCTGCCCGTACGGGATCGCGAGGATCGCGCCGCGGATGATCTCCGCCGCGTACGCGCCCTGCACGATGCCGAGCACGATCACCGCCGCGGCGAAACCGTTGACCGCGACCGGCCCGACGCCGATCGCCGTCATCAGCAGGTTGATCGCGTCGGTGCCCGCGTAATAGAGCAGCAGGATCAGCAGCAGTTCGGGCACCGCGCGGCACAGCGTCGTGTAGCCCTGTGCGATCCGTTCGAGCGCGCGCACGCCGGACAACTTCGCAGCCGCGCCCAGCAAGCCGAGCACGATGCCGACGACGAACGCGCCGAGCGAAATCTCGAGCGTCACGCCCGCGCCCTGCAGCAGCGCGACGCCCCAGCCGTCCGGGTCCATGCCCAGGTAGCTCACCCATCCCCAACCGTCCATGCCGCCTCCTCGTCCGTGCGTGCGCCGGTGTGTCCGAATGCCGGTAGCGGCGCGATCAGTGCGGCCAGAGGTCGATCGGGAAATACTTCTTCGCGATCTGCGCGTACTTGCCCGACGCATGCAGTTGTTCGAGCGCCTGGTCCATCTGCTGCTTCAGCGACGCATCGGCCTTGCGCATCCCCGCGCCGACGCCGTAGCCGAAGATCGCCGGATCCATCCTCACGCTGCCGGGGCCCTTCAGCTCGAACGTCGAACCGTCCTTCGACTTCAGGAAATCGAGGATGCCGAGCTGGTCGAGATACATCGTGTCGATCCGGCCCGCGACGAGATCCGCGTTGCAGTCGTCCTGCGTGTTGTACAGGCGCACCGTCGCGCTCTTGCCGTACGCCGTCTTGATGAACTCGGCGTTCGCGGTCGAACCCTGCACGCCGATCACCTTGCCCTTCAGCCCGTCGGGCGTCAGCGTGAGCTTCGCGTTCTTCGCGCCGACGAAGGTGCCCGGCGTCTCGTAGTACGGCCGCGAGAACGTGATCACCTTCTGGCGGTCCGGCGTGATCGACATCGAGTTGAAGATCACGTCGATCTTGTTGCTGAGCAGCGCCGGGATGATGCCGTCCCACGCGACTTCCTTGATCTCGCACTTCGCCTTCATCTGGTCGCACAACGCACGGATCAGGTCGGCCTCGAAGCCGCTCCACTGCCCGGTCGGACTCTTCATCAGGAACGGCGGATACGGTTCGGCGGCGACACCGAAGCGCAGCACGCCCGACGACGCATGCGCGGAGCCGAGCGGCGCGAGCGCCGCGACGACGACACTGAACAGGCAAAGCAGACTGCGGACGACACGTTTCATGGTCGGACTCCTTGCAGGAAAGATAGGGATCGGGCGGGCCCGCGTGCTCGCGGGCGGCTCCCGTGATTCAGTGGTGCTGCCGGTGCGCGTTGACGAACTGGCGACAGCGTTCGCTCTGCGGCGCGTCGAAGATTTCCGCCGGCGTGCCGCTCTCCTCGACGCGCCCCTGGTGCAGGAACAGCACCTTGCTCGACACGTCGCGCGCGAACGCCATCTCGTGCGTGACGAGGATCATCGTGCGGCCTTCGCACGCGAGATCGCGGATCACCTTCAGCACTTCGCCGACGCGCTCGGGGTCGAGCGCGGAGGTCGGCTCGTCGAACAGCATGACTTTCGGCCGCATCGCCAGCGCGCGCGCGATCGCGACGCGCTGCTGCTGGCCGCCCGACAGGAAGGCCGGATAGACGTTGCGCTTGTCGGCCAGGCCGACGCGTTCCAGCAACTGCTCGGCGCGCGCGATCGCTTCGGCGCGCGGCTCGCGCAGCACGTGCACGGGCATCTCGATCACGTTCTCCAGCACCGTGCGGTGTGCCCACAAGTTGAAGCTCTGGAACACCATGCCGAGCCGTGTGCGGACCCGCTCGACCTGGCGCGCATCGGTCGGCACCGTGCGCCCCTTGCGGTCGACTTTCAGCCCGATTTCCTCGCCGTCGACGACGATGCGCCCCCGGGTCGGCGTCTCGAGCAAGTTGATGCAGCGTAGCAGCGTGCTCTTGCCCGAACCGCTCGCGCCGATCAGCGAGATCACCTCGCCTTCGCGTGCGCTCAGCGACACGCCCTTCAACACTTCCAGCTCGCCGAACCGCTTGTGCAGATCCTCCACCTGCACACGCTCGTCGGCCACCGCTTTCACGCTCTCCACCCGCGCCAACATGCCGTCTCCTGTGTCGAATTCTCACGCATTCTCACGCCCGTCCCATGCGGGATCGCGGCGTCTTGTTGAATGGCCGACCAACCTCATGCGGAGTCGAGTATAGGCGCTGTTGAACAGTGGTTCAACAGTTTTAAAATAATCCGGAGCAAGGGTTTTCGCGGGTTTCGCGACGCTTTCAGCGTCGTAATTGAACAAGCGTCCGGCACTCCCCTATAATCGGTGCCATGACGAATCCGTAAGGTCACCACGTGAAAAAGACTCCTGGCACGGCACCGGTTCAGACGCGCAGCCGCGGCATCCGAGAAACACCCGCGGTGCGTCAGCAATCGATCATCGACGCGACGATGCGCTGCATTGCGCGCTACAGCTATTCCGAGACCACGATCGACCGCATCTGCTCGGAAGCGAAGGTGTCGCGCGGGCTGATCAACCATCACTTCCAGTCGAAAGACGAACTGATGGCACAGACCTACAAGCGGCTCGCGACCGACCTGCTCGACGTATCGCGCGCGGCGGCCGCGAACGCGACGGGCCCCGAGGAAAAACTCGATGCGATCATCAAGGTCTGTTTCGCCGCGCCGGTGTTCGCGCCGAAGAACGTGAAGGTATGGCTCGGCTTCTGGAGCGTCGCGCACAGCGATCCGGTGATCCGCAAGGCGCACAAGGAGCTGTACAGCGGCTACCGGCAGGCGCTGAAGAAGCTGTTCGACCAGATCGCGGAGGTGCGCGGCGGCACCGTCGACAGCGATCTCGCCGCGCTGACGCTGACGGCCGTGATCGACGGCTTCTGGCTGGAGCTGGCGCGCGACCCGACGTCGTTCACCGCGGAAGACGCGCTGACGAGCTGCCTGCGCGTCGTCGATACGTTCCTCCCGCCGCCGAAGACAACCCGCAAGCGGGCGTAACGCGCGCACGCGCCGCCGGGCGACCGGCGGCGGCGACGACAGCCTCGCACAACGCGAGGCCGTTCGCGTTTTCAGGCCGTGCGGATCTCGATCAGGTACGGCGCCTCGTGCGCGGCCGCTTCGCTCAGCGCACCGGCCAGCGATGTACCCTCTTCGACCCGCTGCGCCCCCCATCCGTACGCACGCGCGATCGCGACGAAATCCGGCGTGTGCAGATCCACGCCGACCGGCTCGACGCCGACGTCGACCATCGCGCGCTTGATCTCCCCGTATCCGCCGTTGTTCAGCAGCACGACGATCACGCGCGCGCGATGCTGCACCGCGGTGCCGAGCTCCGCGAGCGTGTACTGGAGCCCGCCGTCGCCGGCCACGCAGACGACCGGCCGCGACGCGTCGCCGAGGCTCGCGCCGACGGCGGCCGGCAGCCCGTAGCCGAGCGAGCCGAATCCCACCGATGCGTTGAACCAGCTGCGCGGGCGCGGTGCCGCGAAACCGACGTTGCCGGCGTAGACGATGCGCGTCGAATCGCCGACGATCGCCGCATCGGGCAACGCGTCGCGCACGCTGTCGAGCAGCGCGAGGTCGCGCCGCATCTCGTCGTTCAGTTCCTGCCGCGCGGCCGCGCGGCACGTCGCCGCGCGTTCGATGCCGTCGCCGTCCGTGCGCGCGTTCGCATCGGCGGGCCAGATGCGCCGGAATGCCCGCACGGTCTCGCCGACGTCGCCGAGCAGCGGCAGCGCGGGCACCGCGTTGCGGCACAGCTGCTGCGGGTCGATGTCGATCCGCACGAGCGGCGCGGGCATCGCGAAGCTGCGGGTCGCGTACAGATCGTAGTCGGTCGGCCCCAGCTCGGTGCCGAGCGCAATGATCAGGTCGCTGTCGCGCATCAGCGCGCGCACCGCGTCGCTCGACGCCGACCAGGCGATGCCGAGCGGATGCGCGGGCGGCAGCACGCCGCGCCCGTTGATCGTCATCACGACCGGTGCGTCGAGCGTTTCCGCGAGCCAGCGCACGTCGTCGGCCGCGTCGAGCGCGCCGCCGCCCGCGAGGATCAGCGGCGCGCGCGCGGCGGCCGCCTTCGCGCGGAATGCGTCGATGCCCTGGGCCGACGCGGGCCCCGGCGCGATGCGCGGCGCCTCGGCAGGCACCGGCGGCAACGCATCGGCAGGCGCCGCGAGCACGTCGAGCGGAATCTGGATGTGCACCGGGCGCGGGCGGCCGCCCGAAAACACCGCGAATGCACGCGCGATCGCCTGCGGTAGCGCATCGGCGCGCGGCACCGTGTAGCTGAACGCGGCGACGTTCCCGGCGAACGCATGCTGGTCCGGCAATTCGTGCAGATGGCCGTTGCCCGAGCCGATGTCGCCGGACGCATTGACGCTCGAAATGACCAGCATCGGAATCGAATCCGCATAGGCCTGCGCCATCGACGTCGCGATGTTCGTCATGCCGGGCCCGGTGATGACGAAACACACGCCGGGCTTGCCGGTCGCACGCGCATAACCGTCGGCCATGAAGCCGAGACCCTGCTCGTGGCGCGCGCTCACGTGACGCAGCGCGCTGCCGGCCAGACCGCGGTACAGCTCGATCGTGTGCACGCCGGGAATGCCGAACACCGTGTCGACGCCATGCGCCGCGAGCAGGTCGACGAGGTACATGCCTACTGTTTTCATGAGGTTTCCGTTATTCAGGACAGGTTTCAGGATCGCAAGCCGGCCGCGGCCGTCAGTGCGCAAGCCCCGGCAGCAGTTCGCGGACGCCTTGCGCGAGCATCTGGAACGCGATCGCGGTCAGCACGATCCCGGACAGCCGCTCGACCAGCGTCCGGCCGATCTCGCCGAGCCGGCGGCACCACGACGCCGAGCACGCATACGTCAGCCCGATCACGCCGGCATGCAGCACGCACGCGGCGCTCAATGCGAGCAGGTCGGCCGGCGCGTGAAAACGCGTCGCGGTCGTTATCACGAGCGACATCACCGCGCTGCCGATCGACAGCGGAAAGATCAGCGGCACCGCGATGTAGTTGCGCCATTGCGCATACTCGAGCCGCGTGTCGCCGCCGCTGCGTTCGTCGTTCGCCGTGCCGCGCATCATCGGGATCGACCACAGGCACAGCACGAGGCCGCCCGTCAGCGTCAATGCGCCGAGCGTCAGGCCGAGCATGCGCAGCAGGAACTGCCCGCCCCATACCGCGCCGACCATCAGCGTCGCGATCCACGCGAACAGCCGGAACGCGATCTGCCGCTGCGTCGCGTCCGGGAAATGCCCGGTGACCGCCGCGTACATCGGGATCGCGACGGGCGGACAGAACAGCGTCAGCAGGCCCGTCAGGAACAGCAGCACGTCGCTCGACGTCAGGGTCATCGTTCGCACTCGGAAGGCATGCAATGGCATCGCGGCCGGGGGCTTTGTCAGCCGAGTTCGGCGTGAAGTTCGGGGACCGTCGCGAACAGATCGCCGACGAGGCCGTAATCGGCCACGCTGAAGATCGGCGCTTCCGGATCCTTGTTGATCGCGACGATCACCTTCGAATCCTTCATGCCGGCCAGGTGCTGGATCGCACCCGAGATGCCGACCGCGATGTACAGCTGCGGTGCGACGATCTTGCCGGTCTGGCCGACCTGGTAGTCGTTCGGCACGTAGCCTGCGTCGACTGCCGCGCGCGATGCGCCGAGCGCTGCCGACAGCTTGTCGGCCAGCGGCTCCAGCACCTTCGTGTAGTTCTCGCCGCTGCCGAGGCCACGGCCGCCCGACACGATGATGGTCGCCGACGTCAGTTCCGGACGGTCCAGCTTCGTCACTTCACGGCTCACGAACTGCGACTTGCCTGCGTCTGCCGCCGCTTCGATCTTCTCGACCGCTGCGCTGCCGCCTTCCGCTGCCACCGGATCGAAACCCGTCGCGCGCACCGTGATGACCTTGATCGGGTCGCTCGACTGCACCGTCGCGATCGCGTTGCCCGCGTAGATCGGACGCTCGAACGTGTCGGCACTGTCAACAGCGGTGATGTCCGAGATCTGCGCGACGTCCAGCTTCGCGGCGATACGCGGCGCGATGTTCTTGCCGTAGGCCGTCGCCGGCGCGAGGATGTGCGAGTAGTCCTTCGCGATGTTCAGCGCGGTCGCTTCGACGTTTTCCGCGAGGCCCGCTTCGAGTTGCGGCGCGTCGGCCAGCAGCACCTTCGAAACACCCGCGATCTTCGCTGCCGCATCGGCCGCCGCTTGCGCGTTGTGGCCCGCGACCAGCACGTGAATGTCGCCGCCGATCTTCGCAGCCGCTGCCACCGTGTTCAGCGTCGCGGCCTTGATCGACGCGTTGTCGTGTTCTGCAATCACCAGAATCGTCATTTCTTTCCGCTCCCTCTTACAGCACCTTGGCTTCGGTCTTCAGCTTCTCGACCAGCGTCTTCACGTCCGGCACCTTCACGCCGGCTGTGCGCTTCGGCGGCTCGACCACCTTCAGCGTCTTCAGACGCGACGCGACGTCCACACCGAGGTCTTCCGGCTTCACCGTTTCCAGCGGCTTCTTCTTCGCCTTCATGATGTTCGGCAGCGTCACGTAGCGCGGCTCGTTCAGACGCAGGTCGGTGGTCACCACGGCCGGCAGTTGAAGCGACAGCGTTTCCGCGCCGCCGTCGACTTCGCGCGCAACGGTTGCCTTGCCGTCGGCGACCGTCACCTTCGACGCGAACGTCGCCTGCGGCAGGCCGGCCAGCGCAGCCAGCATCTGGCCCGTCTGGTTCGAATCGTCGTCGATCGCCTGCTTGCCGAGGATCACGAGCGAAGGCTGCTCCTTGTCGACCAGCGCCTTCAGGATCTTCGCGACGGCCAGCGGCTCGACGCTGTCGGTCGACTCGACGAGGATCGCGCGATCCGCGCCGATCGCCAGCGCCGTGCGCAGCGTTTCCTGCGCCTGCGTGACGCCCACCGACACCGCGATCACTTCGGTCGCGACGCCCGCTTCCTTCAGGCGCACGGCTTCTTCCACCGCGATTTCGTCGAACGGGTTCATCGACATCTTCACGTTCGCGATGTCGACACCCGTGTTGTCCGACTTCACGCGGACCTTCACGTTGTAATCGACCACCCGCTTCACTGCCACCAGTACCTTGATGCTCATTCATCCCCCGTCATTGAATCGTTCAGTCCTGCGCGGCTTCCTGCGGCGCGCGTTCGCGCGGCCGCATGTCGCCGTCGAAATCGTCGAGTGTCGGGAACGCCATCGGCGCGAGCCCGTCGAGCTGCGTCAGGTACGCGTCGTACCGGTCGAGCACGGCCGCGCGTTCAGCGTCGCCGATATACGGCACGTGATAACCGACGAACGACGGCAGCACGTCGAAGCCCGCATAACCGAGCGTGCCGCGCAGCACGTGGCGCAGCATCAGGTCCATCTCGCCGTGCACGCCGTCCGCGCCGAACATGTAGTCGCGGCCGCCGCACGTATAGGCGAGCAGCGCGCGCTTGCCGCGCATCCCGCCGCGATCGTAGAAGCGCACGCCGCCATACACCTTGCCCGACACGAGCACGCGGTCGATCCAGCCTTTCATGATCGCCGGCATCGAGCACCAGAACAGCGGGAAGCTCAGGATCAACAGATCGCAAGCGACCAGCTTGTCGAGTTCGGCGGCGATGTCGGGCGCGATCGCGTGCGCGGCGACGTTCTCGCGCTGCTCCAGCGCATAGACGAGATAGTCCGGATTCTTCCGCACGCCGAAATCGGCCGCGCTCGCGACCGGATTCCACTGCATCGCGTACAGGTCGGACACCGTCACGGTATGCCCCTGCGCTTCGAGCGTGCTCACCGCGCGATGCAGCATCGACGTCGTGAACGACTGCGGTTCGGGATGGGCGTGAACGATCAGGACTTTCATGGTGCTGTTTTTCTCCGCAACGTAACGTTGATTCGGTTGATATCAGACGGACCCGGCCGCGCGCTTGCGCAGCAGCGACAGGCCGATCGCGACACAGGTGGCGGCCAGCAACAGCGTGGAGACCGACGCGATCGCCGGATCGACGTTCTCGCGCATCCCGTCCCACATGCGGCGCGGCAGCGTGTAGACGCCCCGGCTCGAAATGAACAGTGTGACGATCAGTTCGTCCCACGACAGGATGAACGCGAACACGGCCGCCGACAGCACGCCGGGCCGGATCGACGGCAGGATCACGTAGCGCAGCGTCTGTGCCAGGTTCGCCCCGAGGCTGCGCGACGCCTGCTCGATCCGCAGGCCGACCGTCGCGAGCGACGCGGACACCGCGACGACCACGTAAGGCACCGACAGCACGACATGCGACAGGATCACCGCCGGATAGCTGTCGAGCAACCCGAGCTCGCCCCACAGCCGATAGAACGCAAGCGCCGACACGATCGGCGGCACGATCAGCGGAAACAGGATCACGCCGCGCACGAGCTCGCCGCGCCGCGATGCGACCTTCCACAAGCCGATCGCACACAAGGTGCCGAGCGTCACCGAGAGCGCCGACGAAACAAGCGCGATCAGCCCGCTCTGCAGGAAGCTCGACACCCAGCCGTCGTCGTCGAGCAGCACGCGGTAGTGCCGCAGCGACAGCGCGCCGTCCGGCATCGACAGGTAGTCGCTCGGCGTCAGCGACACGGGCACCGACACGAGCAGCGGCAGCATCAGGAACAGGATCGCGGCCCATGCGATGCCGAGCACCAGCGCGCGGCCGGCCGTCAGTCTGGTCTTCATCTTCGATTCCTCCGGTCCGGTTCAGCGCGCGCCGAACAGCTCGCGCAGGTCGACGAAACGCGCGAGCAGCGCGAGCGCCGCCAGGATCGACGCCAGCAGCAGCGACGCGAGCGCCGCCCCGCTGCCCCAGTTCACGAGTTGCAGGATCTGCGTGCTGATGTATTCCGCGATCATCACCGTGCGGCCGCCGCCGAGAATCACCGGCGTCACGTAGAAGCCGAGCGAGAAGATGAACACGAGGATCGCCGCGCCGACGATGCCCGGCCGCGTCTGCGGGAAATACACCTTGCGAAACGTGACGAGCGCACCCGCGCCGAGCCCCTGCGACGCGCGCACGAGCTGCGGGTCGATGCCTTTCATGTTCGCGTACAGCGGCAGCACCGCGTACGGGATCATGAAGTGGATCATCCCGATCACGACGCCGATCTCGTTGCGCATCAGCGGCAGTGGCGCGTCGATCAGCCCGATGCGCATCAGCAGCGTGTTGACGAGCCCCTGCTCGCCGAGCAGGAACAGCCACGAGAACGCGCGCACCAGCACCGACGCCCAGAACGGCACGAGCAGCCCGAACATCAGCGCCATCCGCTGGCGCGGCCCGACGTGCGCCATCGCATACGCGATCGCGTAACCGAGCGCGACCGAGCACACGGTCGTGACCGCACACACGCGCAGCGTCGTCCACAGCACGCGGTGCACGCCGCGGTTGTCGAGCAGCCGCGCGTAGTTGTGCAGGCCGGGTTCGGGCACCGCGAAGCCGAGCCACAGCACGCGCACGAGCGGATACACGTACAGCACGATCAGCACCGCGAGCAGCGGCACGACCAGCAGCCAGTAGCGGTCGGCTTTCGCGCGGCCGAGCGGGGCGGCGCCCGCGACAGGGGAAGACAGGGTATTCATCGCGTCACGCTCACGAGGCGGCGGCTCAGGACGACATCAGGTCGGTGTACTGCGCGAGCGTCGCTTCGTAATGCTGCGCCCACCATTCGGGATTCACCTTGCACTGCCTGGCCCAGTTCTCCGGCGTGCCGGGATTGTCCGCACGCAGCGCCTGCGGCACGGCGGCCGTCGCGGCCGGCGTCACCGGCCCGTTGCCGAGCAGCGACAGCAGGCGCACCTGCGGCTCGACGCCCTGCACGAACTTGATGAACTGCCATACGGCGTCGCCCGACGGATTGTTCTTCGGCACGCCCCACACGTCGCACGACGCGAGCCCCTGCTCCCACGTATAGCGGAACCGCCCGCTGCTTTCGCGCTGCAGCACGTTCGCGCGCGTATGCCAGATGCACGCCATGCTGACTTCGCCGTTGCGCAGCAGTTGCAGGCTGTCCGCGCCGGAATCCCACAGCAGCACGTTCGAGCGCAGTTCCTTGAGCTTCTTCAGCGCGCGTGGCACGTCGATCGGGTAGACCTTGTCCTTGTCGACGCCGTCGGCCATCAGTGCGGCCTCGAGCGCGCCGCCCATCCACTTCCACAACCCGCGCTTGCCCGGAAACTTGCCGACGTTCCAGAAATCGGCCCAGTTCTTCGGCGGATTCGCGCCGAACTTGCGCGCGTCGTAGACGAGCACGTAGCTCAGCAGGTACGACGGCACGCCGAAATCCGATGCGAGCCCCGGCAACGCGTTGCGGCCGACGACCGAATAATCGATCGGCCGCAGGAACCCCTGCTTGCCGAGCTTGATCGCCGCGAAGCCGTCGAGATCCATCACGTCCCAGATCACGTTCCGGTTCTCGACCATCGCCTTGATCTTGCCGTCCTCCGGCGACGAGTCGTAGCCCATCCTGATCCCGCTCGCCTTCGTGAACGGGTCCATGTACGCAGAGCGGAACGCGGAGCGCGCCTCGCCGCCCCACGCGCTGAGCACGATTTCCTTCGGGTTCGCGGCCAGTGCGTCCTTCGCGCCCGTCGCCAGCAGCGTCGGCGCGAGGCCGGCGGCCGCGCACAGCCGCAGGAAGTCGCGGCGGCGCTGCGATGGCGCGGTTTGAAGCTCGCGTGCTTGGTCGAGCAGGTCCTGCAGATAGCGGTTCGTCATGGTGTCTCCTCCAGGCTGGGCAGCGCCCGCACGCATCTCGTCGTTTCCGGGCACCGTTGAATCGGCCGGCGACGACGGTGTTCGCCGCGTCGCGCGGGATGCATCGTTCGTCGCGTCAGTCCGACGCGATCCGGCAGGTCGCATCGCGCTCCCACTGGACGAACACGTCCATGCCGGTGCGCGGCGACGCGAGCCCGCGCCATGCGGGCACGTCGGCGGTCACGCAACCGAGCGCCGCGGTCTCGATCTCGAAGCGGTACGACGAACCGAAATAGCTCCAGTGGCGAATCCGGCCGGCCACTTCGTTGTGTGCGCCGCCGCACGATGCCGCCGACACGGCGACCTTCTCCGGCCGCAGCGCGAACAGCAGCGCGTCGTCCGGCCGCGCGCCGCAGGCGGGCGCGACGAAATGCGCATCGCCGACGCGATAGTGCGTCGCCGCGGCATCGCCGCCGAGCGCGACACCTTCGATGAAGTTGCTCTTGCCGAGGAAATCGGCGACGAAGCGGTTGGCCGGCTGTTCGTACAACCCGTCCGGCGTCCCGATCTGTTCGAGCCGGCCGTCGCGCATGATCGCGATGCGGTCCGACATCGACAGCGCCTCCTCCTGGTCATGCGTGACGAACAGGAACGTCGCGCCGAGCCGTTCGTGCAGCGCTTTCAGTTCGACCTGCACCTCGCCGCGCAGCTTGCGATCGAGCGCGCCGAGCGGCTCGTCGAGCAGCACGAGATCGGGATCGAACACCAGTGCGCGCGCGATCGCGACGCGCTGCTGCTGGCCGCCCGACAACTGGCGCGGCAAACGGTCCGCGAGATGGCCGAGCCGCACGAGATCGAGTGCGGCCTTCACGCGCTTCACCGCGTCGGGCCCCTTCTGCTTGCGCACCATCAGCGGATACGCGACGTTCTGTTCGACCGTCATGTGCGGAAACAGCGCATATCCCTGGAACACCATCCCGAAGTTGCGCTTCTCGGGCGGCAACGCGACGATGCTGCGGCCGCCGACGCGCAGGTCGCCGGTAGTCGGATGCTCGAAACCGGCAACGATCGTCAGCAGCGTCGTCTTGCCGGAACCCGACGGCCCGAGGATCGTCAGGAACTCGCCGCACGGAATGTCGATCGTCGTTTCCCGCAGCGCATGCACGTTGCCGTAGCGTTTCGACACGCTGTCGATCTGCAGACCCGCACCGCTCGCCGTGCGCCCCGCCGGTTCCGCGCGAACCGCGTGCGCACCGGGCCTGCCCTGCTCCACACCTGCCGTCGTCTCCATCACCGCGCTCATCGCGTGTCTCCTGGTCAACTCATATTTGGGTTGAACGTTCATTTAACAGAACTTATACTATGCCGAAATGCGGTTCGCAAGTAGCGGCGACCCTTGCCGGCTCTGACACAACACGACACCCAACACCAAGGAGACAGTGGCAACATGAGCAACGAGGACATCCGAATCGAACGGCACGACGGGGTCGTGACGCTTCGCCTGAACCGCCCGGCGAAGCGCAATTCGCTCGCGCGGCCGCATCTCGACTTTCTTCGCGAGACGCTCGACGCGCTCGCCGGCGATCCGGCCGTACGCTGCCTTGTACTCACCGGCACGGGCAGCGCGTTCTGCGCGGGCGCCGACGTCGACGAATGGGCCGAGGCCGAACGCAACGGCGAACTCGACACCTACGGCTGGAGCGAGCGCGCGCACCGGTTCGTCGAGGCGCTGGCGGCATTTCCGCGCCCCACCGTCGCGGCGCTGAACGGCTCGACAGTCGGCGCGGGCACCGACATCGGCTTCGCGTGCGACTTCCGCATCGCGAGCACCGCTGCGACGCTGCGCTGCGGCTATACGGGGATGGGCTACAGCCCCGACATGGGCGGCAGCTGGTTCCTGCCGCGGCTCGCTCGGCCCGACGTCGTGCGCCGCTTCATCTTCCTGAACGAACGCTGGAACGCGCAGGACGCGCTTGCGGCCGGCTTCGTGTCAGAAGTCGTCGATGCCGACACGTTCGCGCAGCACGTCACCGCCTTCGCCGCGCGTCTCGCGCAAGGACCGAGCGTCGCGTTCGGGCACGCGAAGGCGCTGCTCGCGCAATCGCTCACGCACACCCTCGCCGAGCAGTTGCGCGGCGAGCTGGCGGCCTGCGTCGCTTGCGGTCACAGCGAGGACGGCCAGGAAGCACTTCGCGCGTCGGTCGAGGGGCGCGCACCCAATTTTGTCGGGAGATGATTCATGGATTTTTCGCTGACTCATGAGCAGGAAATGCTGGTGTCGTCGCTGCGTCAGTTCGTCGAGAAGGAACTGCAGCCCCATGAATTCGCGGTCGACCGCGCGGACGACGTGCCGCCCGAACTCGCCGATTCGATCCGCCGCAAGGCGCTCGAACTGGGTTTCTACGCGTTCAACATGCCCGAGAGCGCCGGCGGCCCGGGCCTCGACTACGTGACGCAGGCGCTCGTCGAGCGCGAGCTCGGCCGCACGAGCTGGGCGCTGCATGTGTTCGTCGCACGGCCGAGCAAGATCCTGATGGCGTGCAAGGGCGACCAGATCGAGCGCTACCTGAAGCCGGCCGTGCGCGGCGAACGCGTCGACTGTTTTGCGCTGACCGAACCGGGCGCCGGCTCCGACGCGATGGGCATCCGCACGCGTGCGGTGCGCGACGGCGACGACTACGTGATCAACGGCAGCAAGCACTTCATCAGCCACGCGGATACGGCCGATTTCGTGATCCTGTTCGCCGTCACCGGCGAGGAGGAAGTGCGCGGCCAGAAACGCAAGCGCGTGACCTGCTTCCTGATCGACAAGGACACGCCGGGGATGACCGTGCGGCGCGGCCCGCACTGCACGAGCCTGCGCGGCTACCACCAGTCGGAGATCTTCCTGACGGACTGCCGCGTCAGCACCGCGCAGATCCTCGGCGAAGAACATCGCGGCTTCGAACTCGCGAACGACTGGCTGACCGCCGGCCGCGTGATGGTCGCCGCGAACAACATCGGCCGTGCGCAGCGCGCGTTCGAGATGGCCGCCGAATGGGCCGCGACGCGCCACCAGTTCGGCAAGCGCATCGGCGAATTCCAGGGCACGTCGTTCAAGCTCGCCGACATGCAGACCGAGATCCGCGCGGCGGAACTCGTCACGCTCTACACCGCGCAGAAGCTCGACCTGGGCACGATGACCGACGGCGATGCCGCGCTCGCGAAGCTGCTGGCGACCGAAACGCTCGGCCGCGTGACCGATCACGCGGTGCAGATCTACGGCGGCATGGGGCTGATGGACGAACTGCCGATCGAGCGCTTCTGGCGCGATGCGCGCATCGAGCGCATCTGGGAAGGCACGTCCGAGATCCAGCGGCACATCCTGTCCAAGGAAATCCTCCGACGCTACAGCTGACGCGAACCGTCGCGCCGGCCCGTCCGGCGCGACTTCCGAAAGGACCTTTCATGACCTCCACTCCCGCAGTCAGGGATCGCCGCGGCACCGCCGCGGCCAACCTGCGCCGGCTGCTCGAGCCGGCCAGCATCGCGTTCGTCGGCGGACGCGGCATCGCGGGCGCCGTGCAGCGCTGTCGCGACTACGGTTATGCCGGCGATATCCGGCTCGTCAACCCGAACCATGCCGAGATCGACGGCGTGCGCTGCCATGCGAGCGTCGCCGACCTGCCCGCCGCGCCGGATGCCGTGTTCGTCGCGGTGCCCGCGCGGCAGGCGATCGACGTCGTGCGCGCGCTCGCCGAACGCGGCGCGGGCGGCGCGATCGTCTACGCATCGGGCTTCTCCGAGACCGGCGCCGACGGCGCCGCGCTGCAGCAGGCGCTCGTCGACGCGGCCGGCGACCTGGCCGTGCTCGGGCCGAACTGCTACGGGCTGATCAACGGCCTGAACGGCAGCGCGCTGTGGCCCGTCGCGCACGGTGCGCCGCGCGTCGAATCCGGGGTCGCCGTGATTACGCAGAGCGGCAACCTTGCATACAACCTGTCGATGAGCGCCCGCTCGGTGCCGTTCGCGTACCTCGCAAGCGTCGGCAACCAGGCCTCGGTCGACATCGCGCGCCTCGTCGACGCGTTCGTCGACGATCCGCGTATCCGCGCGATCGGCGTGCATCTCGAAGGCCTGAAGGACGTGCGCGCGTTCAGCGAAGCCGCCGCACGCGCGCTCGCGCGCGGCGTGCCGATCGTCGCGCTGAAGAGCGGCACGTCGACGCTCGGCGCGCAGCTCGCGATGAGCCACACGAGTTCGCTCGCGGGCTCGGACGCGCTGTACGACGCGCTGTTCCGGCGGCTCGGCGTGATCCGCGTGAAGGATCCGGTCGGCCTCGTCGAGACGCTGAAGCTGCTCGCGATCGCCGGCGTGCCCGAGCGCCGCACGCTGGCCGCGCTCGCGACGTCCGGCGGCGATGCCGGGCTCGTCGCCGACCTCGGCGAAGCGCGCGGCATCGCGTTCCCGCCGGTCGGCGACGCGGGCCGCGACGCGCTCGGCAACGTGCTGCCGGCCTACGCGACGATCGCGAACCCGCTCGACTTCACGACGACGCCGTGGGGCGACCCCGACAAGATGCGCGCCTGCTGCGACGCGCTGCTGGCCGATCGCCCGGGCGCGGCCGCGATGATCCTCGACTATCCGCAGGAAGCGACCGGCGAGCGGCCGCTGTGCGACATCGCGGCCCGCGCGTTCGCGGCGTCCGCACGCGAGCACGGCGTGGTCGGCGCGGTCATCTCGGTGTTTCCCGACCTGACGCCGCCCGATCACGCGGCGCGCATGGCCGCGGCCGGCATCGCGCCGCTGCAGGGGCTCGCCGACGGGATCGACGCGATCGGCGCGGCCATGACCTACGGCGACACGCGCCGCCGCATCCTCGATGCCGACGCGCTGAACGCACTGCCCGTCTTGCGGGCCGGCCAGGGCGACGACGGCGCCGCCACGCTGCACGACGAATGGGCAAGCAAGCGGATGCTGGCCGCGCACGGGCTCGACGTGCCGCCCGCCGAATGCGTCGCGCCCGCCGATGCGCCGGCCGCCGCCGTGCGGCTCGGCTTTCCGGTCTGCGTGAAGGTCGTCAGCGATCGCCTGCCGCACAAGACCGAGGCCGGTGCGGTCGCACTGAAGCTCGCGTCGCCCGAGGCCGTCGCCGCCGCGGTCGAGCGGATGACCGCGCAAGTCGCGCGTCATGCGCCCGACGTGCGCGTCGAGCGCATCCTGGTCGAGAAGATGGCCGACGCGCCGCTGCTCGAACTGATCGTCGGCGTGAAGCGCGAGCCGAACTTCGGTCTCGCGCTGGTGCTCGGCGCCGGCGGCGTGCTGGTCGAGCTGATTCGCGACACCGCGACGCTGCTGCTGCCCGTCCGCGAAAGCGACGTGCGCGATGCGCTGCTCGGGCTGAAGCTCGGGCCGCTGCTGACCGGCTATCGCGGCCGACCGAAGGCCGATCTCGACGCGATCGTCGCGAACGTGATGGCGATCGCGCGCTTCGCGCACGCGCATGCGGACACGCTCGTCGAGCTGGACGTCAATCCGCTGCTGGCGATGGAACACGGCGCGGTCGCGGTCGATGCGCTGGTGCGGCTCGACGCGTAAGGCCGGTCTGAAGCGCGCCGGCCCGCTCGCGCATGGCGCGGGCGGGCCGGCGTCGATCGGTCGGAACGACGCTCAGATCACCTTGCCGGGATTGAGCAGCCCGAGCGGATCGAACGCCAGCTTGAGCCGCCGCATCGCGGCGATCTCAGCCTCGCTGCGCGAACAGCCGAGCCAGTTGCGCTTGTAGCGGCCGATCCCGTGCTCGGCCGACACCGAGCCAAGCACATCGCGCACGAGCGGATACAACACCGCGTCGACATCGTGCGCGCTTTCGCCGGCCGCATACGGCGCCGACACGCAGACGTGCAGGTTGCTGTCGCCAAGATGGCCGAAGAAGAAGACGTGCGCACCGGGCCAGCGCGTCGTCAACGCGCGCTCGCATGCATCGATGAAAGCCCCCGTCTCGCGTGGCGGAATCCCGACGTCGAAATTGACGAGGCCCGGCAGATCGTCGATCGCGAGCCCTTCGCGCACCGTCCAGAACGCTTGCGCATCGGCCGCGTCCTGCGCGAGCGCCGCATCGTCGATCAGCCCGCGCTCGAGCCAGCCGGCCAGCAGCGCTTCGAATCGCCCGGCGGTCTGCGCGGCATCGCCGCTCGCGCATTCGACCAGCACCTTGACACCGCCATCCGCCGGCAGCGGCGCGCGCATGCCGGGCGTGTGCGCGCATACGTAGCGGTAAAACGCCGGCCACATCGCCTCGAAGCTCAGCAGGTCCGGGCATGCGGCTCGCGCCTCGCGCAGCAGCGCGAGCGCCGCGGCCGTATCGCGCACCGCGCACAACGCAGTCGACGGCGCCGAGAGCCGCGGATACAGCCGCAGCACGACCCGCGTGACGATGCCGAGCGTGCCTTCGCTGCCGACGAAAATCTGTCGCAGGTCGTATCCCGCGTTGTTCTTCAGCATCTTGTTCAGCGAGCTCAGCACGGTGCCGTCGGCCAGCACGGCTTCCAGGCCGAGCACCTGCTCGCGCGTCGTGCCGTAGCGGATCACGCGGTTGCCGCCCGCGTTGGTCGCGACATTCCCGCCGATCTGGCAAGACCCGCGCGCACCGAGATCGATGCCGAGCGCGAACCCCGCTTCGTCCACCGCTTGCTGCAAGTCCTGCAGCGTCGTGCCGGCCCATGCGGTGACGGTGGCCGCGTCCGCGTCGATCTCGACGATGCCCTTCAACCGTTCGAGCGACAGCACGATGTCGGTCGCGCACGGCGCCGCGCCGGCCGCGAGCCCCGTCATGCCGCCCTGCGGCACGACTGCCTGCCGGTAAGCGGAGCAGATCGCGAGCGCCCGGCTCACGTCGTCGACGCCGCGCGGGCGCAGCAGCGCGCGCGGCCGCACGCCCGGCGCCTCGCCGTAGTTCGTGAAATGGCGTTCGCCGATCGCGTCGTCCACGCTCACGCAATCGGCACCCAGCGCGTCGCGCAGCGCGGCGACGACGTCGTCTTTCGAGAAGGAATCGGACATGGTCGACGGGGCCGGCGATGCCCGGCCCGGGAACGAGAAAGGATCAGAAGTTGTGCCGCATGCCGATGCGCGCGGCGGCCTGCGTGCGGCTCGTCGACGGCGCGAAGCTGTAGCCGATCACCGCGCCGACGCCGTTCGACGCGCGCATCCAGTCGACGGCCGCATACACGTCGGTGCGTTTCGACAGCGCGTAGTGCGTCCCCAACGCCACCTCGTGCCAGTGATGGCCCTCGAACGTCGTGTACTGATAGCCCGCAACGAGCGACAGCGGCGCGGTCGCCTGGTACACGCCACCCGCCTCGTACACGCGCATCGTCGACGATTGCCCGTAGCCCTTGAACGTCGTGTTGCTGAAGTCCGCGCTGAACGTCAGCTTGCCGAACACGTACGACGCGCCGATCCCGAAGATGGACTGCGAATCGACCGCGAACGGCGTCGAGTCGTGCAGGTCGGTGACGGCGCCCGTCGCCGGATCGATCGTCGCGACCGTCTGCCCGAGCATCGACGTCACGCCGATCTGCGCATACGGATCGAGCGCAGCGAGCCCGCGCGGCGCATTGAGCCGCGTATAGTTGCCGCCCGCCGAGAAATCGCCGTGCGTATAGGTCGCGCCGACGCTCCATGCGCTGCCGTCGTGGAAGCTGCCCGCGTCGTTGCTGAACGAATACATGCCGCCGACCACGAGCCCGTGGAAGCTGTTGCTGACGAACTTCACCGCATTCTGCAGCCGGTCGCCGCTCTGGCGGTCGAAATCGCCGAGGTGCACGCCATAGCCGCTGCCGAATGCGCTGACGTTGAACGCAGCCGTGAAGTCGAACGCAAAATCGTACTGGTTGCCGAACGTCAGCGTGCCCCAGTCGTTGCCGAGCCCCACGTAGGCCTGGCGCCCGAACATCGCGCCGCCCTGGTTCAGCTTCCCCGTGCCGAGCCGGAAGCCGCTCTCGAGCTTGAACACGGCCTTGTTGCCGCCGCCGAGATCCTCGCTGCCCGTCAGGCCGACGCGGTTGCCGTACGACACGCCGTCGTCGAACAGGTACGCATGCGCGCCGCCCGCATTGTTCACATAGGTGATGCCGCCGTCGATGATCCCGTACAGCGAGACGCTGCTCTGCGCGTGCGCATAGCCGTGGACCATCACCGACATCATGCCGGCCAGCAGGAAGCGTTTCTTCATTTCCGGTGTCTCCAGTTTCCGCGCGACGCGGATCGATTGTCGTTGTTCGTGAAAGACCGCCCGCCTGCTTCGCTTCGGCATCGCGGCGCAGGCGAGTATAGGTTTCGTTGAATGAATGTTCAATCGATATAGGCACCCATCGGCACCGGTGTTTACACGCATCGGCGATTTCTTTATTGAAAAAACGTTCAACCCGTCATAACATCGGCCGGCAGCCCCGCGGACGACGTGCGGGCCCGTTCCGAACCTCGGAGTGCACTGGATGACGACCCACCTCAGCCCCGCCGCCGAGCTGCGCCTACGCTCGGCCTACGAAGGACAGAAGTCTCGCCCGTACGACCCCGGCGTGCCGATTGCGACACCGCTCGAACTGCACCGCTGCACGGTGCAGCCCGAGTGGGTCGACTACAACGGCCACATGAGCGAGTCGTGCTACCTGCTCGTGTTCGGCGACAGCAGCGACGCGTTCTTCCGCTACTTCGGCATCGACGACGAGTATCGCGAAGCCGGCCGCTCGATCTATTCGGCGGAGACGCACCTCCGCCACCTGGGCGAAGCGATGCTCGGCGAACCGCTCAGGCTCACGCTGCGACTGCTCGATGTCGACGACCGGCGCCTGCACGTGTTCCATTCGATGCATCACGCAACGACCGGCGCGCAGCTCGCGACCGGCGAGCAACTGCTGACCCACGTCGACATGCACATGAAGCGCTCGACGCCGTTTCCCGATACGATCCGCCGCCATCTCGACGCGATTCATGCCGAACATGCGCGCGCGCCGCGCGAGCCTCATGCGGGCCGCGCGATCGCGATCCGCCGTCCCGCCCCTGCTTCACGCTGAACCACGATGGAGCCTTCCATGCAGACGAACGACACCTGGCGCACGCGCGCCGGCCAACTCGACATCGAATCCCGCGCGTTCGTGGACGGTGCGTTCCGCGACGCGCACGACGGCGCGACCTTCACGAACACGAGCCCGATCGACGGCCGCGTGCTCGCACAGGTCGCGCATTGCCGGCAGGCCGACGTCGACCTCGCGGTCACGGCCGCGCGGCGTGCGTTCGAGCAACGCGCCTGGCGCGATGCGACGCCGCGCGAACGCAAGCGCGTGCTGCTGCGCTGGGCCGCACTGATCCGCGAGCATGCGGACGATCTCGCGCTGCTCGAAACGCTCGACACCGGCAAGCCGATCGGCGATACGACCACGGTCGACATCCCGTCCACCGCGTACTGCGCCGAGTGGTTCGCCGAAGCGATCGACAAGACGGGCGGCGAAGTCGTGCCGGCCGATGCGCATCTCGTCGGGCTCGTCACGCGCGAGCCGATCGGTGTGGTCGCGGCGGTCGTGCCGTGGAACTTCCCCGCGATGATCGCGATGTGGAAATGCGCGCCCGCGCTCGCCGCCGGCAACAGCGTCGTGCTGAAGCCGTCGGAAAAATCGCCGCTGAGTGCGTTGCGGCTCGCCGCGCTCGCGGCGCAGGCCGGCCTGCCGGCCGGTGTGCTCAACGTGCTGCCGGGCTTCGGCGACGCGGGCGAGGCGCTCGCGCGCCATCCGGAGGTGGACTGCATCGCGTTTACGGGTTCGACCGCGGTCGGCCACAAGGTCGCGCGCTGCGCGGCCGATTCGAACCTGAAGCGGGTGTGGCTCGAACTCGGCGGCAAGTCGCCGCAGATCGTGCTGCCCGACTGCCCCGACCTCGACCGTGCGGCGCGCACCGTCGCGCATGCGGTGTTCTACAACACCGGGCAGATGTGCACGGCCGGCTCGCGCCTGCTGGTCCACCGGGCGATCCGCGACGCGCTGGTCGCACGCGTGCTCGAGATCGCGCCCGAATACGCACCGGGCGACCCGCTATCGCCCGACACGCGGATGGGCAGCCTGATCGACGCGGCGCAGGTCGAGCGCGTGCTCGGTTATGTCGAGGCCGGCCGCGACGAAGCGACGCTGCTGGCGGGCGGCAAGCGCGCGCGCACCGCGAGCGGCGGCCAGTACGTCGAGCCGACCGTGTTCGATTGCCCGCGCGCCGACGCGCGGATCGTGCGCGAGGAAATCTTCGGGCCCGTGCTCGCGGTCACGCCGTTCGACGATCTCGATACGGCCGTCGCGCTCGCGAACGACACGCGCTACGGACTGGCGGCATCGGTGTGGACGGCAAACCTGACGGCCGCGCACGAAACCGCGCGCCGACTGCGGGCCGGCACGGTGTGGGTGAACGGCTACGAGGAAACCGACGACATGAACTTCCCGTTCGGCGGCTTCAAGGAATCGGGCAACGGACGCGACAACTCGCTGCACGCGCTGGAGAAATACACGGAACTGAAGTCGACGATCATCCGGCTTCGGTAACGCGAAACAGGCGGCGCTCGCAGGTCGGATCGCGAGCGCGTGACGAGCCGAATTCGGCGACCGGGAATCCGTTCCGGTCGCCGGATGACCGCAATGTGGTCAGTTTTCGCGCGCGTCTGCGAGCCAATCCTCGACCTGCAGCTCGGCGACTCGCTCGAATTCGCGCGTGTTATGCGTGACAAGCACCAGCCGTCGCGCACGCGCCTGCCCCGCGATCAACGCATCGTATGGACCGATCGGGGTGCCTGCCGCAGTCAACTGCGCACGAATTTCGCCGGCATGCTGAGCATCTTCCGCGTCGAACGACACGACCTCGAACTGAAGCCCCTCCACGCGTGCCAGATTGGCTGCCACTCGCTGACTTTTGTAAGCGCCGTAATAGAGCTCGTGTGCGACGATCGCCGGAATGCCGAAGTCTGCCGGTTGATGCGCACGCAGCCTGGTCAGCATGGCCGGCTCGCCTTTGAGAATGGCGATTACCGCATTGGTATCCAGCAGAAACTTCATTCAAACACGTCCAGCCCCGGGCGCTCTTGAGCGGCCGGCTGGGTTGTTGCGGCGGCCTCGAAGTCGGCGTCGACCGGACCGATCAGTGGCGTCAGCCATGCCCAGTCTTGCGGCACCGGCTCGAGAATGACGGACGCTCCGTGGCGGCGAATCCTGACCTCGGTCGTCTCGAAGCGGAAATCCTTCGGCAGCCGGACGGCCTGCGATCCGCCATGCTTGAAAATCTTGGCAGTATCCATCTTCACGCCCTCACGTATCTACATAACGTATCTATTTTATCAACTCCGCGTGAGGATGACGAGTCGACCGATCGGCCGGTTTTCCGCGGATGTTTGTACCTTCGGCCTGCTCCGTGCGTCGCGGTACGGGCAATCTGTCCCCGACACGAACCGCTCCCCGATTCATTCCTGACAGGAAATAATCAATCGCCTCCCGGCGATTCACCTCCCCGTCCGCACGCTCTAGACTGTCGCAACGTTCCTCTTTCCGGACCCACGCGATGACCGACGTCCTGCCGCTGACCACCGATCCCGATTCGGGCCTCCAGTACCGGCTGCGCCCGGCCGCCGGCCGCCCCGCCGCGCGCCTGTTGCTGCTGCATGGCGTCGGCGGCAACGAAACCAACCTGCTGAACGTGGCCGGCGCGATCGACCCGCGCGTCGATATCGCGTTCGTGCGCGGCCCGCTGACCTTCGGCCCCGCCCAGCACGCGTGGTTTCCGGTGCGTTTCGGCCCGAACGGCCCCGAAATCGATGCGGCCCGCGCGGACGCCAGCCGCGTGCAACTGATCACGCTGCTGCGCGCCTTCCGCGCGCAGGACGACGCGAGCGCCGCGTTGCCGGCCGTCATCGCCGGCTTCAGCCAGGGCGGCATCATGAGCGCGGGCGTCGGCCTCACGTCGCCGGACGACGTCGCCGCGTTCGCGGTGCTGTGTGGCCGCATCCTGCCGGAAATCGATCCGCTGATCGCGCCGAGCGACGCGCTTCGCCCGTTGCATGCGCTGATCGTGCACGGCCGCTTCGACGACAAGCTGCCCGTCGCGTGGGCCGACACCGCCGATGCAAAACTCACGGCACTCGGTGTCGCGCACGACACGCGGCTGTACGCGGCCGGGCACGAACTGACTCCGGAGATGGCCGCCGATTTCGGCAAATGGGTCGGCGAACGTGCCGGGTTGAACTGACCGCACCGGGAAAACCGGCCCGCGAACGGACCGGCACCCCCGGCGCATACCGTCACGCGTTCTGCGCAGGATCTGCGACGCCGCGCGCGGGCGTGCGTGTCGCAATTGCCCGCTCACGCTCGGCACCGCGCTTCGCCAGCTTCCAGCCGACCACCAGCGCAAGCACGACGACCGGAATCGTTGCGACGGTCCACGTGCCGCCCGGGTAATCGAACGCCATCAGCACCAGCACGGCGGCGAGGAACGCGAGCGTGAGCCACGACGTGAACGGCGCGCCGGGCATCCGGAACGACACGGCCTTCAGTTCGCCGCGATTGACCGCGCGGCGGAACAGGATCTGGCACATCACGATGAAGCCCCACGTCGTGATGATCCCGAGCGAAGCCATGTTCAGCACGATCTCGAACGCCTGGGCCGGCACGATGTAGTTCAGCGGCACGCCGATCGCATTGATCGCGACCGTGATCAGGATCCCGCCGTACGGCACGCCGCGCGCGTTCATCCGCGACACGAAACGCGGCGCCGATCCGCCCATCGCCATCGAGCGCAGCACGCGCCCCGTCGAATAAAGGCCCGAATTCAGGCTCGACAGCGCGGCGGTCAGCACCACGACGTTCATCACCGTGCCGACGTACGGCACGCCGAGCTTGCTGAAGAACGTCACGAACGGGCTTTCGTGCGCGCTGTACGCGGTCCACGGCAGCAGCATCGTCAACAGCACGACCGAACCGACGTAGAACAGCGCGATGCGCCACATTACGCTGTTGATGGCCTTCGGCAGCACCTTGCGCGCATCGGCCGTCTCGCCCGCCGCGACGCCGACGAGCTCGATGCTCGCATACGCGAACACGACGCCCTGCACGATCAGCACGGCCGGCAGGATGCCGTGCGGAAAGATCCCGCCGTGATCCGCAACGATATGCAGCCCCGGCATCTGGCCGGCGACCGGATGGCCGCTCGCGAGGAACACGGCGCCAACCGCGAGGAACACCGCGAGCGTGCCCACCTTGACGAGCGAGAACCAGAACTCCATCTCGCCGAACACCTTCACGCCGATCATGTTCATCACCGACACGATCCCGAGCGCGCCGAGCGCGAACACCCACTGCGGCACGTCGGTGAACACGGCCCAGTACTTCATGTAGATCGCGACCGCGGTGATGTCGACGATCCCGGTCGTCGCCCAGTTCAGGTAGTACATCCAGCCCGCGACGAACGACGCGCGCTCGCCCATGAACTCCCGCGCATACGACACGAAGCTGCCGCTGGTCGGCCGGTGCATCACGAGCTCGCCGAGCGCGCGCATGATCAGGAACGCGAACACGCCGCAGACGAGATACACGAGCGCCAGTGCGGGCCCCGCGCTTTGCAGGCGGCCGCCCGCGCCGAGGAAGAGGCCGGTGCCGATCGCACCGCCCATCGCGATCATCTGCACGTGCCGCGGCTTCAACTGCTTCGCATAACCGGCTTCGTGCGACGCGAACATCGCGTCGGGATCGGCGTGACGGGAGTCCGCGCCGCCGGCCGTATCGGCTGGCCGCTCGCTGGTGTGTTTCATTGTGAGTCTCCGTTTATTGATGTGTCGCGCCCCTCTCCAGGGCGCGTTTGAACGGTCGCGCGCAGGCCGCCGGCGGCAGGCGCCGGCGCCGCGCGGCCGGTGTCAGAGCGCGCGCGGCCGGATCAGCGCTTCGGGCTGCAGCGCCTCGTCCAGTTGTGCGTCGGTCATCAGTTCGCGCTCCAGCACGACCTCGCGGATCGACTTGCCGGTCGCGTGCGCTTCGGCGGCCACGGCCGTCGCGCGCTTGTAGCCGATGTACGGGTTCAGCGCGGTCGCAAGTGCAACGGAGCGCTCCATCGTTTCGCGCAGCCGCTCGGGATTCGCGGTGATCCCGCTCACGCAGCGCTCCGCGAGCGTCGTGCAGGCGGCCGTCAGGTGGCTGAAGCTGCGGAACAGCGCGCTGGCGATCACCGGCTCGAATGCGTTGAGCTGAAGCTGTCCGGCCTCGGCGGCAAAGGTCACGGTCAGGTCGTTGCCGAACACCTCGAACGCGACCTGGTTGACGACTTCCGGAATCACCGGATTCACTTTGCCCGGCATGATCGACGAGCCGGCCTGCACGGGCGGCAGGTTGATCTCGCCGAACCCCGCGCGCGGGCCGCTCGACAGCAGCCGCAGGTCGTTGCAGATCTTCGACAGCTTCACGGCGATCCGCTTGAGCACGCCCGAAACCTGCACGAACGCGCCGCAATCCTGCGTCGCCTCGATCAGGTTCGGCGCGGTGCTCAGGTCGAGCCCGGTGATGCGCCGCAGCGCCGCCAGCGCCTTCTCCGCGTACTGCGGATGCGCGGTGATCCCCGTGCCGATCGCGGTCGCACCGAGATTGATCTCGCGGATCAGCCAGCCGGCTTCCTGCAGCCGCGCAATGTCTTCGGTCAGCATCACCGCGTACGTCGAGAATTCCTGGCCGAGCGTCATCGGCACGGCGTCCTGCAACTGCGTGCGACCGAGCTTCAGCAGGCCCGCGAACGCGTCGGCTTTCTCCGCGAACGCATCGCGCAACCGCCCCATCGCTTCGAGCAGGTGCTCGACCGCGAAACACGTCGCGACCCGGATCGCGGTCGGATAGACGTCGTTGGTGCTCTGCGCGAGATTGACGTGCTCGTTCGGGTGCAGGTATTCGTACTGCCCGCGCGCATGCCCCATGATTTCGAGCGCGCGGTTGCAGATCACCTCGTTCGCATTCATGTTGGTCGACGTGCCGGCCCCGCCCTGGATGACGTCGACGACGAACTGGTCGTGCAGGCGCCCTTCGCGGATCTCGACGCACGCGGCGGCGATCGCATCGCGATACGGCTGCGGCAGCAGGCCGAGCTCGCAGTTGGCGTCGGCCGCGGCTTCCTTCACGGCCGCGAGCGCCATCACGAGGTACGGCAGCGACGCAATGGTGCGGCCGGAAATGTCGAAATTCTCTTTCGCGCGCAGCGTATGGACGCCGTAGTAGGCCGCATCCGGAATACTTCGTTTACCTAAAAGATCCGCTTCGACGCGGAAGCCGTTTTCTGCCATCGTGCCCTCCTGAATGTCTCGTGCCGCTCGTCGTGCGCCGCTTCCCGACGCGACGGGTTCGCATTCTATGCCTTTGCAAAAACAAGCTCGCCTCTGTATTATCGAAAGCGGTTTTGCGTGGGACGCAACAGCGAGAATCGAATGAAAAAAGGCGTGAGAGAGACAGGCATCGATCACCTCGGCGCGATGCGCGCGTTCGTGAGAGTGGTCGAAACGGGGAGTTTTTCGGCAGTCGCGAAGGAGATGCACGTATCGACATCGACCGTCGCGCGCAAGGTGACGGCGATCGAGGACGCGCTCGGCGTCGCGCTGCTGCACCGTTCGACGCACAGCGTGACGCTGACCGAGGCCGGCCACATCTATCTGGAGCGCGCGGTCACGCTGATCTCCGATCTCGACGACACGCTGCGCGTCGTCGCCGAATTGAACGCGCAGCCGAGCGGCCCGCTGAAGCTCACCGCGCCGGTCGCGTTCGGCCGCCGCCATCTCGCGCCGCTGGTCGCGCCGTTTCTCGCGCGCTACCCGACGATCCAGCTCGACGTGCGGCTCACCGACAACCACAACGACCTCGTGGCCGGCGGCTTCGATCTCGACATTCACGAGGGCGAGAACTACCTGGACAACCTGGTCGTCCACCGGCTGTCGCGCAACGACAGCATCCTGTGCGCGACGCCCGGTTATCTCGATCGCAGCGGGCGCCCGTCGACGCCGGACGACCTGAAGCACCACAACTGCCTGCGCTACGTGCACCCGGAAGGCGATCCGCGCTGGAATCTCGTGCACGGCGACGCGCAGCACAGCGTGCTGCCGGCCGGCAACCTCGTCACCGACCACTCGGAGCTGCTGCTCGAAGCGACCTGCGCGGGGCTCGGCATCGCGGAGTTCGAGATCTGGCTGGTGCGCGACCTGCTCGCCAGCGGCCGGCTCGAAGCCGTGCTGCCGCGCTACCGGCTGCAGAACCGGCTGACGGGCGAATTCATCTACATCGCGTATCTGGCGAACCGGCGCAGCTCGGCGAAGCTGCGCGTGCTGAAGGACTTTCTCGCGGAGCACCTCGCGCAGATCGGCGAGCTGTCGGACGTCGAGCTGGCGAAGATTCGCGGCGCTCGCGCGTAGCGGTCGTGATCGCGACCGCTACGCGCGGTTGCATTCGTATCGATCAGCGAAGCGCGCGTTCGCCGATACGCGCGCCCTCGTTCAAGGGCCGGCGGCACCGGCGCAGTGACGACGCTCAGGCCGGCTGCAATTCGAACGGGAACGTGGCGTGCCCGATCCCGACGCCCTGCGTGTTGAGCATCCGCGGCCGGTGGAAGCCGGCCAGTTGCGCGCGCTGCACGAACGTACCGATCTGCAGCCGATCGAGAATCTCGCTGACGACCATGTAGAGCACGTCGAGGTTGCCGTCCTCGATCTTCACCGAGATGCCGAGCGCACCGTCGGCGCCGAGTCGCCGCGTGTTTTCCGATGCACGCACGCCGAGCCCGTAACACGCATCGGCACCGAGCTTGCCGACCACCTGCCCGTCGAACGCGTTCATCAGCACCGTGCAATAACGCCCGTCGCCGGCGACCAGTTCCGGATGCGCGGTCATCGCACGATGAATGCGCGCCAGCGCGCGAACGCGATCGCTGATCTCACCGCCGCCCGCTTCCACCTTGTCCGCGCCGTCGGCCAGCGACGCGTAGAGGCGCGCGAGCCGATCCAGCGAAAACGCCGGCGTCGGCAGGTTGCACCCGTCGATCGCCCAGTCGACTTCGTCGTCGCGCAAGCCGCACGCATCGGCCACGACATGCTTCACGCGCACCTGCATCGGATGATCGGGCAGATGGTAATCGGCCATCGCGGCGCCGATCGCCTGCGCGCCGGCCAGCATCCCGACATGCTTGCCCGAACAGTTGCTGCACACGCCGGTCGGCGTGTAGTCGCGCTTGACCCACGACCGGTACACCGCATCGGACAACGGCGGATGGCCGCCGCAACGCAAATCCGATTCGTGCGCGGCAACCTTGGCCAGCATCGCCCGCGTGCGTTCGATGTGCCGGTCCTCGCTGCTGTGCGACGCGCACATCAGCGCGATGTCCGCGTCGTCGAAACCGAAGCGCTCGGGTGCGCCCGTCTCGATCACCGACAGCGCCTGGGCCGGCTTGGCAGCCGACCGCGCCAGCGTCATCCGGAACGGATCGCCGAACCGGGCCAGCAACCGGCCGCTTGCATCCACCACCGCCACATGGGCAACGTGCGTGTTCTCGATCGCAATGCCGCGGTACGTGACGACCGCTGCGCGTTGGGTGTCCATCGTGTCCTGTCTCCTTGCTCGGGGCCTGCTTGCCGGGGCCCGTCCAACCGGTACGGAAGTGTATCGAGTCGCCGCCCCCGCGCGCCGGGCAGGCAATGGAAAGCGGTGTTGCATGTGACGCAAAGGCAGCCGCACGGCTCACGAAAACCTGACTGGTTCAGTACAGAAACCATTCAAGCGTTTACATATTTGTTGCCAATCCGTAGAATTGCGACCGCAAACGCGAATCATACGCATTTACATTGACGTTTTCCGATGTTCCGGGCCTGCGCTGCCCGCATCGAGAAAACGCGCCCGATCACCGAATCTTCTGCTGCCTCTCGATATGCCCGCCCAGTTCAAGACGAGGCCCCGTGCCCTCGTGTCGGCGCTGACCTGCTCCGTTTTCCTGACGCCGCTGCTCGCCTCCGCCGAAACCGCTCCCGCTCCCGCATCTGCCGCCGACCAGCCTGCCCCGTCCGCCGACGTCCAGGCGACGCTGCCGGCGATCGCGGTCCAGTCGTCCGCGCTGTCGGACATGCAGGTGAAGCGCTCGCCGTCGTACAAGTTCACCGCGCCGCTGCTCGACACGCCGCGCTCGGTCACGGTGATCCCCGAGCAACTGATCAAGGAAAAGAACGTCACGTCGTTCGCGGACGCGCTGCGCTCGGTGCCGGGCATCACGTTCCTCGGCGGCGACGCGGCCGCGAACCCGTCGGCCGACCGTCCGGTGATCCGCGGCTTCGAATCGCGCAACTCGATCTTCGTCGACGGGATGCGCGACTCGGGGCTGCAGAACCGCGAGACGTTCGCGGTCGAGCAGATCAGCGTGATCAAGGGCCCCGATTCGGTCTACGCGGGCCGCGGCTCGGTGGGCGGCAGCGTCGACATCGTCACGAAGACGCCGAAGAACGACAACTTCATCAACAGCAGCATCGGCTTCGGCACCGACGGCTACAAGCGCGCGACGGTCGACGCGAACCGCAAGATCGACGACACGACCGCCGTGCGCCTGAACGTGATGGGCCACGACGCGAACCAGGCCGGCCGCAACGACGTGTACAACAAGCGCTGGGGCGTCGCGCCGTCGATCGTGTTCGGGCTGAACACGCCGACCACGGTCACGGTCAGCTACTACCACCTGAACTCGTACGACATGCCGGACTTCAGCGTGCCGTTCCGCGCGTCGGGCGGCACGCCGGTGCCGACCGATCGCGGGCAGTTCTTCGGGCTGAACACGCGCGACTATCGCTACGGGCAGACCGACACCGGCGAAGTGCGCGTCGAGCATCGCATCAACGACGACTGGAAGCTGAAGAACACGACGATGTTCGGCCGCACGACGCTCGATTACGTGGCGACGAATCCGCAGATCCTCGCGTCGAATCCGAACATGCTGAGCCTGCAGGCGAAGAGCGGCAAGTACGCGACGAACGGCATCGCGAACCAGACCGAAATCACCGGCCGCACGAACCTGTTCGGCATGCAGCACACGCTGACGGCCGGCGTCGAGTTCAGCCTCGAACAGAACCGCTACGAGGGTTACCTCGTGACCGACGCGAAAGGCAACAACATCCGCACGGGCGGCCCGTGCACGGTGCCGGGGAACTGCACGCCGCTCGCGGGCGGCTGGAACCCGAACATGCCGTGGACCGGCAATATCGTGCTGAACGGCGACAAGGGCTTCCCCGGCGCGACGACCAACACGCGAACGACCACCGCGTCGGCGTACGTCTTCGATACGGTCAAGCTCACCGAGCAGTGGCTGTTCAACGCGGGGCTGCGTTTCGACCGCTACGACCTCACCGCGAAGCAGGCCGGCGCGGCCAACCTGTCGAACACGTCGAACCTGTTCAGCTACCAGTTCGGCCTCGTCTACAAGCCCGTGCGCACCGTGAGCCTGTACGCGTCGTACGGCACGTCATCGAACCCGCCCGGGTCGAACGGCGGCCTCGGCGGCGGCACCGACCAGATCACGGCGAACAACCAGAACCTGACGCCCGAGCGCACGCGCAACATCGAGGTCGGCGCGAAGTGGGACGTGATCGACCAGCAGCTTTCGTTGACGTCCGCGCTGTTCGATACCGAGAAAACCAATGCGCAGGTCAGCGACGGCCTCGGCCATACGATCAACGCGGGCAAGCAGCGCGTGCGCGGCGCCGAACTGGGCTTCGCGGGCAACCTGACGAACAAGTGGCACGTGTTCGGCGGCTATACGTACCTGAACGCGGTGACGGTCGATGCAGGCCCCGGCAATCCGGGCGGCGCCGGCCTGCCGATGGTGATGGTGCCGAAGCACAGCTTCACGCTGTGGACGAGCTACGACGTGATGCCGAAGCTGACGCTCGGCGCGGGCGCGACGGTGATGAGCAAGACCTATGCGTCGGTGTCGCCGACCGTGAAGAAATGGACGCCCGGCTATGCCCGCTTCGACGCGGCCGCGACGTGGCGCGTGAACAAGACGATGGACGTTCAGTTGAACGTGCAGAACCTGTTCGACAAGAAGTATTACTCGAGCGCGTATCCGATCTACGCGACGTGGGCGCCGGGCCGTTCGGCGATGGTCACGCTCAACTTCTATCAGTAATACCGGTCATCATGCCGGCTGCGGCGGGAAGACGCGACGCGCCCTTCCCGCCCGCATTCGCCACCGCAGCGAATACGCCTTCAGGTTCGTGAAGCGCTGCATCGCTTCCTGCACGCCTTCCTTGTAGCCCAGCCCCGAATTCTTCACGCTGCCGATTTCCAGCTCGGTGATGAAGCGCGTGATGCTGTCGAAGCGGTTCGTGCAGACCGACGACGACGATGCATGGTCGACGTCGCGAAAGCACGTGATCGGCGTCACGCGCTCGATCGCCGTCGGCCTCGTGCGACGCGGCACGCCCTTGCCTGCCGCGTCGCAAGTCAGCGAACCACAACCAGCCCTTCGTATTCGAGGCAGCGGCACGGCGACGCGCACGCCGGCGTATCGGGCCATGCACGCGCGCCGGCATCGATGCGGATCGGCCGCCCGAATTCGCGCGACGCGCACGCCAACAGCGTGTGCGCGATGCCGCTGCTTCCGGATGGGTTTTTCCGCGATTCCGCTCGACCGGATCGAGCCCGGCGTGCGGGCGCTGGCGCAGTGCGTGCGGATGCAAAAGACGGACACCTGACCGGATGCGAAATGACGCGCGCATGTCGTTGCGCCGGGCACCGCGCGCGTCACTCGCGCTCACACCGTTGCAGTGTCATCTCGACGAAACAGCGCCGAATGTCCCGGCGTTTCCATTTGTTTAGTAAATCGAATAAAAATATTACAACTCTGTTATTCCGATTGACAGCGGATTCCTCCAAATCCTAGTGTTACGACCCAACAGGATAGCAATAACCCACGGCGAACCCATGGTTCGATCGACCGGGTGATCAACGCAGAAGATGCATATCCGAATGGAGGGGGCAATCATGAATCGATTCACGACGCTCGCGGCGATACTGGCCGCGACGTGTGCGTTGGCAGGATGCGGAGGCGGTGACGGCAGCGACGGAACGGCGGCGTCGATACTGACTGCAAGGCCGTCGAACGCCGTGGCCGATACGACCAATCTCGACGACAACCGCAGCCTGTCGTTGACGCAGTATGTCGATCCGTTGATCGGCACGCTCGCGAGCAATTCACCGAACCCGGTGCCGGCAGGACAGGCCGGTAGCGTCGAGCCGGCCGCCGGCCTGCCGTCGGGCATGGTGCAATGGGCGCCCGACACCAACACCACGCCGGCGCCGAACGACAGCCAGGAACCGAACTCGCCCGCCGGCTACTACTACGACATCCACTCGATCCAGGGATTCAGCGTGACGCACATGCCGGGGGCCGGCTGCAGCGGCAACAACGGCGAATTCCCGATCATGCCGACCACCGACGCGACGAAGCTCGTGCCGACCTTCAGTCATGCGAATGAAACGGCGAAGCCCGGCTACTATTCCGTGCTGCTCGATTCGCAGATCAAGGTGGAGCTGACCGCCACGCTGCGCACCGGCTTGGGCCGGTTCACCTACCCGGCCGGCCAACCCGCGCTGCTGGTGCTCGACGCGACGCGCACCAACACGAAGACGTTGACCACCGGTGCGATCACGCAGGTTTCCGACAGCGCCCTCTCGGGCAGCACGATCGGCGGCGGCTTCTGCGGTAACTCGGTGCCGGTGCCCGTGTACTTCTACGCCGCGTTCGACCAGCCCTTCGCTTCGTCCGCGATTTCGCACGGCGTGGCCCAGCTCGGCTTCCGCTCCGGCCAGACGGTCAGGATGAAGATCGGCATCTCGTACGTCAGCGTCGCCAATGCGAAGGCCAACCTCGACGCGGAAAATCGCGGCTGGGACTTCGACGGCGTGCGCACGCAGGCGGACCGCATCTGGAACGACCGCCTCAACGGGATCCGCGTGGCGGGCGGCACGCTCGACGCGAAGAAGAAGTTCTATACGGCGCTCTATCACGCGCTGTGGGCACCCAGCATCTTCAGCGACGCGAACGGCCAGTACATCGGCTTCGACAATACCGTGCATCAGGTCGCCAAGGGCCAGGCGGCACAGTATTCGTCGTTCTCGGGCTGGGACATCTATCGCTCGCTGATCCAGCTGAAGGCGATCCTCAACCCGTCCGAGACCAGCGATATGATCCAGTCGCTGGTCAACGACGCGGACCAGTGCGGCGCGATACCGCACTGGGTCAACGACAACGTCGAGGACGGCGTGATGCCGGGCGATGCCGGTTCGCTGATCGTGTCGAGTGCCCATGCATTCGGCGCACGACGCTTCGATACGCGCTCAGCGCTGCAGCACATGGTGAAGATGGCGAACATCCCCGGCACCGCGTGCAACAACGTGACCACCAACGGCGGACGCGCGAGCTACCTGCAGACCGGCTATATCACCAGCGGCGAGTGGGGACAGGCTTCGTCGACGCTCGAATACACGAGCAGCGACTTCGCCATCTCGCGCTTTGCCGGCGCACTCGGCGATACCGCCACGCAGCGCATGCTGCTGGGCCGCTCGGCCTACTGGCAGAACCTGCTGAACACCGCGTTGACACCCCCGCTGATCGCGGCACGGCAGTCGAACGGCGCGTGGATTCCCGAGACGCCGAGCAGCGGCGACAACTACGTGGAAGGCAATGCCGAGCAGTACACGTGGATGGTGCCGTACGATTCGGTCGGCCTGTTCGCGCAGCTGGGCGGCAATACGGCGGTGACGTCGCGACTCGACCAGTTCTTCACGGTACTCAATGCCGGCATGACACTGCCGAACTTCTACATGGGCAACGAGCCGACCTTCGAGGCGCCCTGGCTCTACAACTGGGCCGCGCAACCGTCGGGCACGCAGCGCGTGGTGCAGCAGATCATGGGCACCGCGTTCGGCACCGGCCCCGATGGCCTGCCGGGCAACGACGACCTCGGTGCGGTGTCGGGCTGGTACGTGTGGGGCGCGCTCGGCCTGTACCCGCAGATCCCCGGCGTGGCAGGCCTCGCGATCGGCAGCCCGCAGTTCCCGCAGATCGACGTGCGGCTCGGCAACGGCCGCACCTGGCGGATCCGCGCCGAGGGCGCGCCCGCGTCGAACTATGTGCAGTCGCTGTCGATCAACGGTCGTGCCCACCCTGCCGCATGGGTTGCCTTCGACGACATCGCCAACGGCGCCACGCTGCACTTCGCGATGGGCGGCGCTCCGTCGCAATGGGGCAGCCAGAAACAGCCGCCGTCGTTCGGCGTGCCGGTGGCGCTCAACGCGGCCGACAGCTACAACAATCGCGGCTTCAGCGCGGACGGCGCGACCAATACCGACGGCCAGGGTGCGGACTTCGACGGCAGCCTGTTCAGCTACTCGCTGAACGCGCTGGCGGCCGCGGGCGTGCAACCGGGCAAGCCGTTCGCGGTGGCCGGCGCCAGCGTGGCGGTGGCGGGCGGACCGCTGTCGCTCGACAACACCGTGACCGTCGGCCAAACCGTGATGCTGCCGCCGGGGTCGGTCGGCACCGGCGTCGTGGTGCTCGGCTCGGCCAACAATGGTCCGAGCAGCGGCATCGCGCAGTTGAACTTCGCCGACGGCTCGAGTCAGGGCGTCACGCTGGCGTTCGACGACTGGACCCTGAACGGTGGCAGCGCGAGCGCCAGCTCGACGGTCGCCGTCACGATGGCCTACCGCAACGGCGGCAACGGCCAGCAGGACAACGTCAAGACCTACATCTTCGCGCAGAAGCTTCCCGTGCCGCCCGGCAAGGTGGTCACGAGCATCGTGCTGCCGCGCCAGGTCAGTGCCGGCAAGATGCACGTGTTCGGCATCGGCATGACGGCCTCGTGATGCCCGCATGACCCGCGGGGGACATCGCACGTGACAATGTCCCCTGCTCCCCCTCGTGAGCACGCGTCGCGGAAGTACGCGCACACGCGTCGTCACGACGCGCGCTGGTAGTAGATGTTCTGCGGATGCCGCGCGTCGGCGAAAAAGAACCAGCGTTCCGCGACCAGCCCCGCATACTGGATCACGAACGCCGCGCCGAGCGCGACGGCTGCCGCGACCGATGTCGGCGCGAGCGCACCCGCACCGGTCAGCACGAACGGCACCGCAAACGCGCCGATCAGGAAACCGGCCTTCACCGCGCGCAGCGTGCCGTTGCCTTGCCCGTGAAAGAACTCCCGCGTATTGAACGCGCTGGCCGTGAAGCCGCGCGATTTCTGCTCGACCTTTTCATTGCGGATCCCCGTCGCGCTCTGCACGGTCGACTTCGGCCGCAGCCGCGCATTGCGCGCGAGCGACGCGAGCCGCGTCACACCACCCGCGAGCGTCAGCACGCAGGCGGCCGCCGCGAGCCGGCCGACCAGCGCCGGCGCGAGCCAGGCCGCGCACGCCGTCGCGAGCGTGCAGCCCGACGCGCAGCCGAGCAGCACGAAGTTCACGAGCGTCAGCGGGCTCGCCCATTCCTGCAGGAAGCGCAGGCACGCGTAGATCATCGCGGTGCACACGAACAGCGCGACGCTCGCGAGCGCACCCGCCGCGCCGATCAACAGCGTCCCGGGCCAGCCGAACAGGTGCGCCGCGCCATACGCGAATGCGCACGCGAGAAACACCGGCAGCGCGATGCATTCGCGAGACAGCCACGACGTGCGCCACATCGCGATCGCGCGCCACGCGCGTTCGGGGTGGCCGAGATGGAAGAACGACGCGAACAGGCCGAGCACGCCGAGCGCGACCGACAGCGCCGCGCCGGTCATGTAGAACGCGGCGGCCACGTCGACGCCGGCCAGCCGCGCCAGCGCCTCGACGATCACGAGCGTCAGCAGCAGGCCCTGTGCGGCGCCGCACAGCGTCGTGAGAAAAACGACCGAAAAGGCTGGGCGCATGGGAACTCCGTCTGGATCTGAATGAAAAAACGCGCTTAGCGCGGCGTCGCGAGCGAAACGAGATCGATGTCGCCGCGCGCCGCGCGCGCCTCGAACGACTCGTCCGCGTCGCCGCCCGACGTGCTGCCGCATCCGCCGCCGCTGCCGCAACCGCACGACGCTTCGGTTTTCACGCGCGGCAGGTAATGGTTCGACGGCCGCGTGCCCCATTCGGGCATCAGCGCATAACCGCCGCGTTCGCGGATCGCGCGCGACACCTCCGAGTCGGGATCGTGCACGTCGCCGAACAGCCGCGCCGACGTCGGGCACGCGAGCACGCAGGCCGGCTTGCGGTCGCGCTCCGGCAGCGCTTCGTTGTCGATGCGGTCCGCGCACAGCGTGCACTTCGTCATCTCCTTGCGGCCTTCGTCGAGCTCGCGCGCGCCGTACGGGCACGCCCATGCGCAGTACTTGCAGCCAATGCACTTGTCGTAGTCGACTAGCACGATCCCGTCCGACTTGCGCTTGTAGCTCGCGCCGGTCGGGCACACGGGCACGCACGGCGGGTCCTCGCAGTGCAGGCACGATTTCGGGAAGTGGATCGTGTCGGTCATCGGGAACACGCCGGCTTCGTAGATCTGCACGCGGTTGAAGAACGTGCCGGACGGATCGTCGTCGTACGGGCGCAGGTCGGCAAGGCTGCCGGCCTCGCCCGACGTGTTCCATTCCTTGCAGCTCGTCACGCAGGCATGGCAGCCGACGCATACGTTCAGGTCGATGACGAGGGCCATCTGGGTCATGGTTGCGCTCCTTCGATCAGCTATCGTCTGACGGCGAACCGGCCGACGCCGCGCGCCGCAGCCGCGCGGCGAATGCGCCGGTTCCCGCGAAATACGCCTGCACGCGCTGCAGCACGCGCGGCGTGCCGGGCAGCGGCGGCATCGGCGCGAACTGCGGCAGTGTCGTCTTCGCATCGGCTTCGGCCGGATAGATCCGCACCTGCACGTCGTACCAGCCGGCCTGCCCCGTCACGGGATCGGAGTTCGACATCCGCGCACCGGCGCGGGCCGCATCCGGCAACTCGTCGGTGATCACGTGATTGAGCAGGAAGCCGCGCTGCGATTCGCCCGCTTCGGGCCCGAGGTTCCATGCGCCGGCCGCCTTGCCGATCGCGTTCCACGTCCACACGGTGCCGGGTTCGACCGCCTCGCTGTAGCGCGCGCGGCAACGCACCTTGCCCCACGGCGATTCGACGTAGATCCACGCGCCGTCGTCGATCTGTTGCGCGGCGGCCGTCGCGGGATTCACGAACAGGTGGTTCTCGCCGTGGATCTGTCGCAGCCACGCGTTCTGCGAATCCCACGAGTGGTACATCGCCATCGGCCGCTGCGTGATCGCCGCGAGCGGATAGCGGTTCGCATCGGTCAGCCCGCTTTCGAGCGACCGGTGCCAGAACGGCAGCGGATCGAAATAGCGCACGATACGCTCGCGCAAGTGGTCGGGCGGCTGGCGGCCCGACGTGAGGCCCTGCGCGGCGAGCCGGAATTTCTGCATCACGTCCGAATAGAGCTGGATCACGATCGGCACGCCGAACTTGCGCATCCCGTTGTCGACGGCCCACTGCATGTACGGGCCGTTGCAGTTGCGCATGTACTGCAGCGGCTCCGGCAGCCGGTGGTGGTACACGCAGTTGTTCTCCGCGTAGCGCTGCCACTGGTCGGGGTTCGGTTCGCCGACGACGGCCTTGTCACCGTCCTTGCCGCGCCAGCCGATCAGGAAGCCGGTTCCGGAATTCGGCGCGGTCTGGAAGTTGATGACGAAATCCGGATAGTCGCGGTACTTGCGCTGCCCGTCCGCGGTCGTGAACGCCGGAAACTTCAGCCGGCTCGCGAGCTCGATCAGCACTTCCTGGAACGGCTTGCATTCACCGGTCGGCGGCACGACGGGCACGCGCACCGAGTCGACCGGCCCGTCGAATTCGGAGATCGGCCGGTCGAGTACCGACATCACGTCGTGGCGTTCGAGGTAGGTCGTGTCGGGCAGGATCAGGTCGGCGAATGCCGTCATCTCCGACGCGAACGCATCGCACACGACGAGGAACGGGATCCGGTACTCGCCGTCGTCGCGCTTGTCGACCAGCATCTTGCGCACTTCCGTCGTATTCATCGACGAATTCCACGCCATGTTGGCCATGAAGATCAGCAGCGTGTCGATCGGATAGGGATCGCCGCGCCACGCGTTGGTGATCACCGAATGCATCAGCCCGTGCACCGCGAGCGGGTATTCCCACGAGAACGCCTTGTCGAGCCGCGCGGGCGTGCCGTCCGGATGGATGAACAGGTCCTCGGGGCCCGCCGGCCAGCCGAGCGGGCCGGTGGCGAGCGGCGTGTTCGGCTTGACCTGGGCCGGATCGTTCGGCGGTTTCGCCGACGGCGGCGCCGCGCGCGGATACGGCGCCTTGTGCCGGAATCCGCCCGGCCGGTCGATCGTGCCGAGCAGCGACATCAGCACGGCGAGCGCGCGGATCGTCTGGAAGCCGTTCGAATGCGCGGCAAGCCCGCGCATCGCATGGAACGCGATCGGCACGCCCTTCACCGTCGCATGCTCCTTGCCCCACGAATCGGTCCAGCGCACCGGCAGCTCGATGGCGTGATCGCGAGCGACCGTCTCCATCTCGCGGGCGAGGCGGCGGATCGTGTCGGCTGCGATGCCGGTGATGTCGGCCGCCCATTCGGGTGTGCAGCCGGCCACCTGTTCGCGCAGCAGCGTGAACGACGGTACGACGGGCGTGCCGTCGTCGAGCGTGTAACGACCGTCGAGCGCCGGTTCCGCGCCGTCCGTGTGGTGCAGCACCGCGCGGTTCGTCTTCGTGTCCCACCACATGCGGTTCTGCGGATACAGCGCGTTGACCTCCGGCGCGGCCGCATCGCGCACGAACAGCCCGAACGTGTCGGCGCCGTCGCGCTGGTCGACCAGCTCGGCCGCGTTCGTGAAGCGCGACACGAATTCGACGTCGAACGCGTTGCGCGCGATCAGCTCGTGCATCAGCGCCATGAACAGCGCGCCGTCGGTGCCGGGGCGGATCGGAATCCATTCGTCGGCGATCGCCGCGTAACCGGTGCGTACCGGATTGATCGCGATGAAGCGCCCGCCCGCGCGCTTGAATTTGCCGAGCGCGATCTTCAGCGGATTCGAATGGTGATCCTCCGCGGTGCCGATCATGAAGAACAGCTTCGCGTTGTCGAGATCGGGGCCGCCGAATTCCCAGAATGAGCCGCCGATCGTATAGATCATCCCGGCCGCCATGTTCGCCGAGCAGAACCCGCCGTGCGCCGCATAGTTCGGCGTACCGAACTGTTTCGCAAACAGGCCGGTGAGCGCCTGCATCTGGTCGCGGCCGGTGAACAGCGCGAAGCGCTTCGGGTCCGTCGCACGCAGATGCGCGAGCCGCTTTTCGAGCACGTCGAACGCGACCGCCCACGACACGGGCTCGAACTGCGCGTCGCCGCGTTCGGCGCCCGGCTTGCGCATCAGCGGCTGCGTGAGCCGCGCGGGCGAATACTGCTTCATGATTCCCGACGAACCTTTCGCGCAGATAACACCCTGGTTCAGCGGATGCTCGGGATTGCCGTCGATATAGCGCACTTCGCCGTCGCGCAGGTGCACGCGGATGCCGCAGCGGCACGCGCACATGTAGCACGTCGTCGTCTTGATCTCGGCCTGCTCGTCGCGCTCGCGTGCTCGATGCTCCATCGTCTGTCCTCGTTCGCGGATGATGGCGCGCCCCGCCGGGGCGCACCCGTGAGTCGGTTCATCCATGCTATGCCGGCACGCGGTCGACATAAAGTCGCATCCTCCGATCGGTCCTATCGGGCGGCCTGATAGTTGGCTAGACAATCCATCGGGCGTGGACAGGGTCCGCATGCGCGAAGGCCCGGCTCACGGCCGGGCCTTCGGCGTCATGCGTTACCGCGGCGGATAGGCGAGCAGTTCGCTGTCGTCGAGATGCTCGCGACGGCCGCGGCACGTCAGCCCGTACGCGACGCTCAACGATTTGCTGGAGAACGTGTCGAAGATGCGCGACGCGGCCGCCCGGCTCGCGCCGCTGCTGCATGCGGCCGATGGTGTGCCGCCGGGCTGACGCGGCCGCGAACGGTCAGACAGTCAAGCGTTCAAGCAAGGTGGTAACGCAGCCAGAAGGTTTCGCGGCACGCGTTGTCGAACGTCAGCCGCGACGGGCTGATCGGGTGCGCATCGGGATGGCGCAGCACGTCGTAGTCGATCCAGCATTCGGCGCACAGCAGGTCGGACGGTGCGCGATCGTGCTCCACCGAGCGGCGCACGATCGCACCGTTGTCGAAGCGGTATTCGGTTTCGTCGCGCGTGACTTCGACGTCGTCGTCGGTCCAGCGGTCGTGGGAGGTCGCGTGCGACACGATCGATACCGGGCCGGCGAGCCCGTGGATCGCGGCGACGTAGGAAATGAGCTTGTCCATGAAGAGGCGGCGAACTGGCGGATGGCCGCTTCGCGCAACGCATGCTGCGCGAAGCGGCCCGAGCGGCGAGTATAGCCGCGCGCCGATGACCTTGCCGCCGGCGGGGTTTCGTTGCCATTACGCGTCGCGCAACGGCCGCGCGCTACGCTTCCAGCGCGAGCACCGCGAACGTCGCGAGCCAGTGCTCGCCCATGTAGTCGCCGGCCACGTGCGCGAGCGCGCTCGCGAGATGCCGGTCGGCCGCGTCGAGCAGCTTCGCGCGCCGCGCGTCGCCTTCCGGCAGCGCGCCGGCGAGCGCGCGCTGGCACCACGCGCGGCTCAGGTTCAGCCCGTCGAGGTGCGCGATCTTGCCGTCGCTGCGGTCGCTGACCGTCGCCGGTTCGAACAGCGTCGCCGGCTCGCCGCGCGCGAGATCGGGCAAAAAGCGCGCGAACCAGCCGTCGAATTCGGCCGCCGGCAGCACGCGCCGCATCAGCTCGGCCTCCATCAGCGCGGGCGACAGGAATTCGTCGCCCGACGGCTCCCACGCCTGGCACGCGACGTCGTTCAGGTGCCAGCGCTTCGCGGTATCGACGATCAGCGCCGCGAGCCCGTCGCGCTGCGTGTCGCGCGCGAAGTCGAGCGTGAGCGCCAGCGCGAACGCGGTGTTGAAGTGCGTGCCGACGCGCAGCGGATACGTCGCTTTCGGCAGGAAGGTCTCGAAGCGCGACACGAACAGGTCGGTGAGCGGCGCCAGCGTCTTCGCCCAGCGCGCGGCCTGCGGCAGCGCGCCCTTCAGTGCGAGCCGTTCGAGTTGCGCGGACAGCGCAAGCAGCCACGCCCAGCCATACGGCCGTTCGAAGCCGCTGTTGTGCGGCAGCGCGAGATACGCGCGCTCACCGGCGACATTCGCGTCGGTGAAGTGCGCGTCGACGATCGCGACGATGCGCTCGGCCTCCGGCAGCGCCGGATGGCGTTCGAGCACGCGCAGCACGAGCCAGTAGCCGTGCACGCACGAGTGCCAGTCGTAGCTGCCGTAGAAGATCGGATGCAGCGCGCGCGGCCCTTGCACGTCGTGCGGGCCTTCGAGCGAATGCGTGAGCTTGTTCGGATATTCGCGGGTCAGGTGCGCAAGTGCGAGCGACGCGAATTTCGACGCGAGTTCGGGTGTGAGTCGGTCGGTCATGAGGATCTCGTCCATCGAGTCAGAAGCGGAATGCGAACGCATACATCAGCAGCGTGTTCACGGCCAGCAGCAGCACGGCCGTCGGCCACTGCGCCTTGATCACGCCGTTCTTGTCCTTCAGTTCGAGCAGCGCCGCCGGCACGATGTTGAAGTTCGCGGCCATCGGCGTCATCAGCGTACCGCAGAAGCCGCTCAGCATCCCGATCGCGCCGACGATCGCCGGGTTGCCGTGGAACTGGTGGACGATCAGCGGCAAGCCGATGCCGGCCGTCATCACCGGGAACGCGGCGAAGCCGTTGCCCATGATCATCGTGAACAGCGCCATTCCGACCGTGTAGGCCGCGACAACCGCGAACGGCGAATCGATCGGCACCCAGTCCTTCACGAGCCCCGACACCACGCCGCCGACACCGGCGACGGCGAACAGCGCGCCGAGCGCCGCGAGCATCTGCGGCAGGATCGCGGCCCAGCCGACCGCGTCCATCGTGTGGCGCGCTTCCTTCAGCGCGTGCACAGGCGAATCGCGCAGCATCGCGAGCGCGACGACGAACGCGACGATCGTGCCGAGCACGAGCGAGATCAGCGTCACGCTCTTCGGGTCGACGAACGGCACGAGCTTCAGCGCGAACGTGCCGATCAGCGTGACCACCGGGATCAGCAGCGCGGGCAGGAACAACCGGTTGCCGAAGCGTTGCGCGAGCGACGCGCGTCGCACGGCCGCCGCTTCGCCGGCTTCGTCGGACTTGCCGCGGCCGAGCTTGCCCGAACCGGCGATCACCGCGAGCGCGATCGCGAGGCAGCCCGTCACGAAATGCGGCAGCAGCGCGCCGAACAGGAACGTGACCGCGTAGATCGCCCAGAACGCGAAATTGACGACGCGCCGCGGGTTCGTGCGGTCCGTCAGGTTGAAGCACGCGAACGCGGCGAACATCAGCCCCGCGAGCGTGTACAGCGATTCGAGGCGGATCATCGCGCACCCTCCGGCCCCAGCAGGCCGAAGCCGCGCGCCAGCCGGCGATCGAGCAGCGCGAGGCGCGTGCAGTGGATCAGCAGCGCGGCGATCGCGGTCGGGATCGCCCACACCGACAAGTGCAGCGGCTCGATGGAAATCCCGTTCTGTTCGAGAAAGCCCTTGATCAGCAGGATCGACTGGATCGCGATGAAGATGTCCTCGCCGAAGAACACCGCGATGTTGTCGGCGCCCGACGCATGCGCGCGGATCTGCTGGCGAACCGACTCGGGCAGGTCGCCGTATCGAGTGACGGCGGCGGCTTCGGCCATCGGCGCAATCAGCGGACGCACCATCTGCGCATGGCCGCCGAGCGACGTGAGGCCGAGCGCGGCCGTGGCCTGGCGCAGCACGAAGTACAGCATCAGCACGCGGCCCGTGGTCGCCGCCTGCACGCGCGAGATCATCCGCTTCGCCTGCTCCTTGAGCCCGTTGCGTTCGAGCAGCGCGATCACCGGCAGCGTCAGCCAGATGAGCCCCATGTAGCGGTTTTCGGTGAACGCCTTGCCGAACGCGCTGACGATGTCGACGAGATTCAGCCCGCCGGCCAGCCCCGTCGCGAGCCCCGCGATCGTGACCACCAGCAGCGCATTGAAGCGCAGCGCGAAACCGATCACGACGATCGGCACCCCAATCAGCACCAGCATTGCTCCTCCTTGTGTTGGACGCGAGCGCCTTCGCGGCGCGCCGCCTGCCCGGTTTGGACCGGGTTCGGACGGCAAAATCTAACACGAGACTTTATCGATAAAAAGTCGACGATTTACCGGTTCGGGTAAACGTTGAAGCATGCGGATACCGTGCACGGGCCATGTGTCGGCGGTGTTTCGTCGGACGAATCGATCGCCGGTCGACCGGCGCGGGCGGGCGCGTGGCGACGCGCGCTTCCCTGCATTCGCACCGGCCGGCGGCCGTCGGCACGGGCCGCCGCGCGTGGCGGAGCCCCGGTGCGCCGACTACACTGGAAAGCATCTGCAACGTACGGGAGAGCCGCCATGATTGACGTATTCCAGACCATCGGCAGCCGCGCGTTCTCCGCTCATCTGGCGAAGGACGGGATGGTGACGCTGATGGAACAGCGCCATGAAGTCGACCGCGTGACGCTCGCGACCGCCTATGCCGCGCTCGTCGAGGAGTCCGAGCAGGAAGCCGACCTGCTCGACGCGACGGTCGAAGGAATGATGCGCGCGCTGATCCAGGGGTACGCGCGCAGCCATTGACGGGGCGGCCGCGCATCCGGTGCGCGGCCGGTTGCCCGTCCGGGTGCCGCGACGAAGCCGGCGTGCCGGCTCCCGCGCCGAACCGCCGGCCCGCGCGCAGTTGCCCGTAGTCGGCCTGCGTGAAGATCCCCGGCAGGTTCGATACGGCGCCGTTGCTGTTGCGGTCGAGCTGCGTCAGGAACGCTTCGACGTCGTCGCGGCAGGCAAACAGGATCGCGCTGAAGCAGCGTTCGCGCTCGGCGTCGTCGCGCAGCACACATACCGCGTCGGGCTCGACCGGAAACTCGCGGTAGAACGACGCGTGCCCGCTGTCGATGTCGATCCGGTGCAGCAAGCGGCCGTCGCGTTCGATCACGACCGGCGCGTACGGGTCGCGGCTGACGAGCGTGGTGTCGATCCGAATCTCCTCGTCCCTTCCGTCGAAGCCGGCACGGTAACATGCGTGCTCCGGCGGCCTGCCGTGGCGAGATCGCATGGCCGTGGCATCCACGCGTGCGCCGGCCCGGTTCCGTCACCGGCCGGAAACGCCGTATCGCCATAGAGGAAACGCACTGAAACGGCGCAATGTGCAAATTTTTCGATTGCCGCCGCCCGCGCCGCATGACAGCATTCGGGGCGTCGTCAACCGAAAAAGAATGCCGTGCCGTCCGGCCGCCGATGCTGTCCGGCGGCGCCGAACAGGCAGCCCCTTCCATGAACCCGGCCCACCTCCAACACTACGAACCGACCGGAGAATTCCGCTTGTGAACATCGGCATCGTCAACGACCTCCCGCTTGCCGTCGAGGCGATGCGCCGCGCGATCGCGCGTCGGCCCGAGCACCGCGTGCTGTGGGTCGCGACCGACGGCGCGCAGGCCGTCGAACTGTGCGCCACGCAGCCGCCCGACGTCGTGCTGATGGACCTGATCATGCCGAAATTCGACGGGATCGAAGCCACGCGGCGGATCATGCGATCCGAACGACCGTGCGCGATCCTGATCGTGACGAGCTGCATCGGCGCGAACGCATGGCGCGTGTACGAGGCAATGGGCGCCGGTGCGCTCGACGCGGTCGACACGCCGCGGCTCGGCGACGGCGCGGCCGGCGACACGACCCGACTGCTGCTCGCGAAGATCGACCAGATCGGCCGCCTGCTCGATGCGCCGGGCGGCTCGCGCGTCGCCGACACGGCCCCCCGCACCGGCGGCGGCCCGCTGATCGCGATCGGCGCATCGGCCGGCGGCCCCGGCGCGCTCGCGTCGATCCTCGGCGGCCTGCCGGCCGATTTCAACGCGCCGATCGTGATCGTGCAGCACGTCGACCGCGCGTTCGCCGAAGGCATGGCGCAATGGCTCGACGGCCAGACGCCGCTCGCCGTGCGCGTCGCCCGCGAAGGCGACCGCCCGCAGCCGGGCGTCGCGCTGCTCGCCGCGACCGACGATCACCTGCGCATCACACGCTCCGGCACGCTCGAATACACGCGCGAGCCGGCCGCCACGCCGTATCGGCCGTCGGTCGACGTGTTCTTCAACAGCCTGACCGAGCACTGGCCCGGCCGCGCGATCGGCGTGCTGCTCACGGGAATGGGGCGCGACGGCGCGATCGGCCTGAAGTCGCTGCGGATGAAGGGCTGCCATACGATCGCGCAGGACGAGGCGACGAGCGCCGTGTACGGCATGCCGAAAGCGGCCGCAACGCTCGGCGCGGCGCGCGCGATCCTGCCGCTCGGACGCATCGCGGGCGAGCTGGCGGCGCTCGCGCGGATCTGATCCCGACGATGAACACGCGCGACACCCATGCCTGCCCTTGCAACAGCCTGCTTCAATCATGACTAGCGACCTGACCCGCCCGCCGGGCGGCCCGTACACGCCGGCCGCCGACGTGCCGGCAATGGTGTTGCTGGTCGACGACCAGACGATCGTCGCGGAAGCCGTACGGCGCGCGCTCGTCGACGAGGAAGGTATCGACTTCCACTACTGCCCGCGCTCGGACGACGCGATGGCCACCGCGATCGAGACGCGGCCGACCGTGATCCTGCAGGACCTCGTGATGCCCGGCACCGACGGGTTGAGCCTCGTGAAGGCGTACCGCGCGAATCCGGCGACGCGCGACGTGCCGATCATCGTGCTGTCGACGCAGGAAGAGCCCGTGATCAAGAGCGCCGCGTTCGCGACCGGCGCGAACGACTACCTCGTGAAGCTGCCCGACCGCATCGAGCTCGTCGCGCGCATTCGCTATCACTCGCGCTCGTACATGAACCTGCTGCAGCGCGACGAGGCCTATCGCGCGCTGCGGCAATCGCAGCAGCAACTGCTCGAGGCCAATCTCGAACTGCGGCGCCTCACGCACTCGGACGGGCTGACCGGGCTGTCGAACCGCCGTTATCTCGACGAATACCTGGCCGCCGAATGGCGGCGCGGTACGCGCGAGCGCAGCGAGCTGTCGATGCTGATGATCGACGTCGACAATTTCAAGCTGTACAACGACACGTACGGGCACGTGTCCGGCGACAGCGTGCTCAAGCAGATCGCGTCGACCATCGAGCGCTGTCTCGGGCAGTCCGGCGATCTCGCCGCGCGCTTCGGCGGCGAGGAATTCGCGGTCGTGATGCCGGCCACGTCGCCGGGCGCCGCACGGCTGCTCGGCGAGAAGATCCGTCTCGCGGTCGAGGCGCTCCGGCTGCGGCACGCGCATTCGTCGACGGGCGACACCGTGACGATCAGCATCGGCGGCGCGAGCATCGTGCCGGCGCCCGGCCTGCCGACGACCGTGCTGATCGAGGCGGCCGACCGCGCGCTCTATCGCGCGAAACACGAAGGCAAGAACCGCGTCGAGATCGATGCGGCGCCGCCGCCCGGCGCCTCAGGGTTCGGCGCGCCGCGCGACGACTAGCGCCGGCTCCCGCCGACAACGGGCCCTGGCCCGCGCGTCGCGCTCACACGGCGCCGAGCCGGCGCGCGTAGTCGCTCGGGTCGAGCGGCCGGCTGAACAGGTAGCCCTGCTGCATGTCGCAGCCGATCTGCTGCAGGAACCACGATTGCGCATGCGTCTCGACGCCTTCGGCCGTGACCTTCATCCCGAGCGAATGCGCCATCGCGACGACGGCCTGCGTGATCGCGACCGAGTCGTGATGATCGGGCACGCCCGACACGAACGAACGGTCGACCTTCAGGTTGTGCAGCGGAAAGCGCTTCAGGTACGCGAGCGACGAATAGCCGGTGCCGAAATCGTCGACCGAGATCCGCACGTTCATGTCCGTGAGCGCTTCGAGCATCGGCAGCACGGTGTCCGTGTCGTTCATCAGCAGTCCTTCGGTAATCTCGAGTTCGAGCGCGGACGGATCGAGCCGCGTTTGCGCGAGACAGCGGCCGACCGATTCGACGAGCCCTTCGTGGAACTGCCGCGGCGACAGGTTGACGGCCACCATCAGGTCGGGCGCGATCGTGCGGCGCCATTCGGCCGCCTGCCGGCACGCGGTTTCGAGCACCCACTGGCCGATCGCGACGATCAGCCCCGTATCTTCGGCGATCGGAATGAATTCCGACGGCGACATCGGCCCGAGTTCGGGGCTCGTCCAGCGCAGCAGCGCCTCGGCGCCGACCGTGCGGCCGCTGCGCGCATCGACGACGGGCTGGTACGCGAGCCGCAGCATGTCCGACGCGAGTGCGCGCCGCAGCGACTGCTCGACCGCGAAGCGGCGCTGCAGCCGCAGGTTGAGCTGCGCAGTGAAGAACGTGAAGTGATTGCGGCCGCGCTGCTTCGCGTCGTACATCGCCGAATCGGCATTGCGCATCAGCGTGACCGCGTCGTCGCCGTCGCGCGGCGCGACGCTGATGCCGATCGACACGCCGAGCCAGTACTCGTTGTTCGCGATCGCGAACGGCTTCGCGATCGCATCGATCACCTCGCGCGCGAGCGCCGCGAGACGGTCGGGATCGTCGCAGTCGTCGACGAGGATCACGAACTCGTCGCCACCGACGCGCGTGAGCGCATGTTGGCTGCCCACGCAGCCCGCGAGCCGCGATGCGACGCTGCGCAGCAGCGCGTCGCCGGCGTCGTGGCCGGCCGTGTCGTTGACCTTCTTGAAGCCGACGAGATCGATGAACAGGATCGCGACGCGCGCGGGCCCGGCCGCCGCATCGTGCCTGCCGAACAGCTCGCGCATCCGCTCGGCGAGCCAGCGACGGTTGTAGAGGCCCGTCAGCGCATCGCGCGTCGCCAGGTAGCGCAACTGCTGCTGCGCCTCGCGCACCGGCCCGATGTTGTTGAACGACACGAGCACGGAGTCGGCCTGCGTTTCGCCCGGCTTCACGATCGGCACCGCGTTGCCGCGCACCCAGATGATGTCGCCGTCCGCCAGGCCGAAGCCGACCGTGTAGTCGAGCAGCGGCGTGGCCGTCTCGAGCGCGAGCCGGCTCGGCCATTCGTCCGGCGCGATCGGCGTGCCGTCCTCGCGCAGCTTGCGCAGGATCACCGTCGACAGCCGGCGGCCGACGAGGTCGCCCTTCACGCGCATCATCCGGTTCGCGCTCGGGTTGCTCGCGACCACGACGCCGTCGCGCGACACGACGAGGATCCCCTCGTTCAGGCTGTTGACGACGAGCCGGTGATGTTCCTCGCTGCGCGCGAGCTGCCGCACCATCCGGTCCTGGTGAACCGCGAGGCCGACGCTGTTGCCGATATCGCGCAACAGCGCGGTTTCCTCGTCGCTCGGCCGGCGCGGCGTGCGGTGATAGACGGCGAACGCGCCGAGCACGGCGCCTGCCTCGTCGAGGAACGGCACCGACCAGCACGCGCGCAGGCCCAGCGGCAACGCGACGGAACGGTAGTCGGCCCACAGCGGATCGGTTTCGATGTCCTCGACGGCAATCATCCGGCGCTCGTACATCGCCGTGCCGCACGAGCCCGCGGCGGGCCCGATCGAAGCGCCGTCGATCGCGGCGCTGTACTGCGCGGGCAGCGACGGCGCCGCGCCGACACGCACGTGCACGCCGTCCGTATCGAGCAGCAGGATCGTGCACGACGCGCCGTCGCCGAGCAAAGTCTCGGCGCGCCGGCAGACTTCGATCAACAGTTCCGGCAGCGGTGTGTTGCGCGTGATCAGCCTCAGCACGCTCTGCTCGGACGCGAGCACTTCCGCCGCGAGCCCGAGGCTGTAACGAGAACTTTGCGGTTCGGTATTCAAGTTGAATCCTGCCGTCTGTCCGATCGGGTCTGATGCGCCCGATTCGTTTTCGATCCTTCGTGCCGTTTTCGCTCCGGGTTTACGCCGATGCCCGGTGCGCCCCGAGTTCGCGCCGCGCCAAGGCGCGCCGAAATGTATTTAACACCAATCCGTGACAACCCGCACATCCGCATTCATCAGGGCTTACGCGCGGTTGCCGCGCCGCTCGCGTGCCGGTCAGCTTGCCGAAAGACTTGCGCGCCGTGAGACGGCCTCGGGCACCGCCATGCGCGCCGTCGAAATCGGTTCGTCAGATTGTGGCGGCGCCCTGCGTTGCGCGTTGCTGTGGCCGCGCCGCGGCCTTCAGCGCATCGAGCGCGGCCTCGACCGACAGCCTGCAACGCGCCGAACGCGCCGCGCCGCCCGTCAATCCTTGCGGATGTGTTCGGCGAGGAAGTCGATCAGCAGGCGCACGCGCGGCAGCAGCCCGCGCCGCGATGGAAACACCGCGTGCACCACGCCGCCCTTCGGCGCCCACCCGGGCAGCACGTCGACCAGCGTGCCGTTGCGCAGGTCGTCCTCGACGACCATGCACGGCAACTGCACGATGCCGACGCCGTGAATCGCCGCATCGCGCAGCGCGTGCATGTCGTCGGTAATGAAGCGCGGATGATGGCGCAACTGCGCGTGCTCGCCGTTCGGCCCGACCAGTTGCCACACGTGATGCCGCGCGGGCCCCCAGTCGAGGCTCGGCGCGCCGGCCAGCTCGGCCGGGTCCGACGGCGCAGCGCGCCCGTCCAGCCATTGCGGCGCGGCCACCAGCCGCTGCGGGCTGTCGCCGAGGACGCGCATCACGAGATCGCTGTCCTCCAGCGGCGGAAAGCGCACGCGCAGCGCAAGGTCGGACCCTTCGCTCAGCGGGTCGACACGGCGGTTCGTCGCCTCGAGATGCACGTGCACCTGCGGATGAATTGCCATGAAGCGCGCGACCAGTTCGCTCACGCGATACTCGAGCAGCGCGGTCGGGCAGCTCACGCGGACGATGCCGCGCGGCTCCGCGTGCCGGCGCTCGATCACCTCGCGCGCGGCGTCGGCCTCGACCAGCACGGCGAGACAGCGCTCGTAGAATTCGCGCCCGGTTTCCGTGACCGTGAAATGACGCGTCGTGCGCTGCAGCAGCCGCACGTCGTACTTCGCCTCCAGCGCCGCGATACGCCGGCTCAACGTCGATTTCGGGACATCCAGCGCGCGCCCGGCCTGCGTGAACCCGCCATGCTCGACCACTTTCACGAAATAGTAGAGGTCGTTCAGGTCATCCATGATTGTTCCACTCATAGAACACTGACGGCATTTTAAGAGACTGGAACGCCGGTTGTTGCAGGAATAGCATTGTTTTTCGACGTGGATCGATGTTGTCGCGGTGGCCCGAATCGTTTCATCCGGCTCCGCCGGCAGCCCGCCCGATTCACCGAGCGTGGCATTCCCCCTCACTTCCTGCACTGACTCTGGAGGCAACCATGGCAAGCGAACCGATTCGCGATCCCGCGAACGACCACCTGCTCACCCCGCAGAACGCGGCGTTCATCGTCATCGATTACCAGCCGGTCCAGGTGAACTCCATCGCGTCGATGGATCGCCAGTTGCTGATCAACAACATCGTCGGCGCGTCGAAGGCGGCCGTCACGTACGGCCTGCCGATCGTCCACTCGACCGTCAACGTGAAGACGGGCCTGAACAAGCCGCCGATCCCGCAGCTGCGCGCGGCGCTCGAAGGCTATCCGACCTACGACCGCACGAGCATCAACTCGTGGGAAGACGTCGAATTCCGCAAGGCCGTCGAGGCAACCGGCCGCAAGAAACTGATCATGACGGCGCTGTGGACCGAAGCGTGCCTGACGTTCCCCGCGCTCGACGCGCTGAAGGCCGGCTACGAGGTGTACGTGGTCGTCGATGCGGTCGGCGGCACGTCGGTCGCCGCGCACGAAGCCGCGCTGCGCCGCATCGAGCAGGCCGGCGGGCAGATGATCAGCGTCGCGCAACTGTTCTGCGAACTGCAGCGAGACTGGGCGCGCAGCGCCACCGTGCCGGCGTTCATCAACCTGTTCATCGAAACCGGCGGCACGGCCGGCATCCAGTTCTCGTACGACAGGAGCTGACCGAGGCCCGGCGCGCGCGGCCGCGGGTGTGTTCCCGCCGGCGGCGCGCGCCCATGCCTTGCCGGTTTCATCCGTTCCGGCGGCACCCCGGACGGCATCGCGGCCGGCCAAGCCGCGTTTTCGTATCCGTGATTCAATGTCGATCGAACCGGCGTCGCGCATTCCGGCGGCACGGTGATGTGCCTCCTCATCGAACGACTTTCACGGGATCACCATGACGAATCCTGCCGAAATCAAGGCGCTCGTTTTCGATGTGTTCGGAACGATCGTCGACTGGAGAAGCGGCGTCGCGCGCGGCGCCGCCGCGTTCCTGGATCGCTACGCGCCGGCGCTCGATCCGTTCGAGTTCGCCGATGCGTGGCGCGCCGAATATTCGCCGTCGATGGAAGAAATCCGCAGCGGGCGCCGCCGCTACGTGCGGCTCGACGTGCTGCATCGCGAGAACCTCGTCCGCACGCTCGACCGCTACGGGATCGTCGACGCGCCCGACGCGGACATCGATGCGCTCAACCTCGCGTGGCACAGCCTCGACCCGTGGCCCGACGCCGTCGCCGCGCTGCACCGGCTGAAGCGGCGCTTCATCATCGCGCCGCTGTCGAACGGCAACATCCGGCTGATGATCGACGTCGCGAAACGCGCGGGGCTGCCGTGGGACGCGATTCTCGGCGCGGAAGTCGTCCGCGCGTACAAGCCGTCGCCGCAGGTGTACAGCGACACGGTCGAGATTCTCGGCGTCGCGCCGGCCGAGCTGTGCCTGGTCGCGGCGCACAACGGCGATCTCGCCGCCGCACGCCGGCTCGGGCTGTCGACCGCGTTCGTGCTGCGGCCGACCGAACACGGGCCCGGCCAGACGACCGACCTGAAAGCGGACGAAGCGTGGGACTTCGACGTCAGGGACCTGAACGAACTCGCGGATCGGCTCGACTGCCCGGCTTGAGCGCCGCATCGGCCGATGATTGCGCGAACCGCGCAATCCGGCCGGCCGCAAGCCGCATTGCACGCGTCACACGGTTGCGCAACGGCCGGGGCCGGCGGCACGGCCCCATGGGCCACTGGTAGACTCTGCGTCCATCGTCATTCCGTTTCGCCTGCGCGCATGTCATCTCCCCTGCATCTGGTCGAAGGCAAACTGACCGCGCTGCGCTTCCTCGAACGCCCGGATCAGGACAGTTCCGAAGCCCACCTGTTGCAGCCGGTCGACCCGGAAGCCCGGAAGCGCTCGCTCGGCTACTGGTTCACGCACAACGTGGTGCCGATCATGGCCGCGTTGACGGGCAACGGCGCCGCGGCCAATGCGCTGGTTTTTCAGCAAGGCAACGAGGACAGCATCCTTGCCAAACTGAACGCCGACGCCGACAAGGTCGAGCATCCGGCAACGTGGTCGTATGCGAATATCCGCGACAGCAAGACCTTCGCATCGCAGAACGCCTACGTGACCGTCGGCAAGAACGGCAGGATTCTCCTGGCCAAACTCCCGGTGGAAATCGAAATCGGCGGGAACACGTATCGTGGATTTCTGGGCGGGCAATGCTTCGAGGTCGGCGACGAAGTCGTGGCCGTCATCGATCGACAGGGTCGCCTGTTTGCGCTGTCGTCTCCCGACAGGCGCTATCTGGTCATGGATTATGCGTGCGGAGAGACCGGGCTGGCCGGCATGACGCACAGCCTCTGGCTGGCGTGGAAATGGTTGTTCATCGGCATGAACTGCCTGCTGATCCCGATGATGCTCCTGGTGCTCTGGACCGGCGACGGCGGGTTTTCCGACCTCGAACTCGATCTGTTCATGCTGCTGGGCGGGCCGCTGATGGTGGGTACGCTACTGGCGCTGATCATCGGCGTGCGGCTCTCGTGGTCCGACTGGCTGCCGGCGTGGCGCACGTCGAGCATCCTGAATGCGCTCGGCCGCCAGGATCTGTGCACGCGCGATTTCGGCGTCGCACGCGAGGAAGCCGAACGCACGGGGCAAATGCGCGACACCGATATCGGGCAAATCTATTACGCGTAGGCGCTAGGCCCCGGGCGCCCGTTCCGTCGCGACGGCACGCCCCTTCGCCGCAATCGCGAGGCGCCGCCAGTTGCGCGCCGCATACCGGTGGGCCTGCTGCAATGCGAGCCATAAGCCGATCTGCCGAACCGGCCGGAACCCGCCGCGCGCACGGAACACGGTGCGCCGCTCGACACGCGTCCTGCCCTCTTCGATCGGCGTAAGCGTGAATTCGTCTTCGAGCAGCTCGACCCAATCCCGGCACCAGACCGTCGACGACACCATCCGGTAACGCAGCCGGCGATTCTCGTCGAGCACGAGTATCCGCTGGTCGATCGTGCCGCGATCGGTCGTGCACTGCCGCGTATTGCCGACGGCCGGCGTGCCTTCGAGCACGCGGCAACTGACCGGCTTCGGCACGCCGACGCGGAACAGCAACGGCCGCGTGTCGTCCATCCTCGCATGGAGGAAATGCGGCCATACATGCTCGGGCCGGCAATCGAACGTCCATTGCGAATGAATTTCCACGACACTCTCCTGGCGGCTGCCGGTGCGGACATGACGCGATGATAGCCCTCGCGCCCGCCTTGTGCCGCGCGAGCACCGCTGCCGCGATCGCCGCGCGAATCGCCGCCGCTTCGGTCACCCGCTATGCCGGCTCGCCGACGAATTTCAACGTCCCCGATTCGCCCGTCAGCAATTCCCGGTTCGCATCCGCCGCCGCGCGCAGGTAATCCCACAGCGCGGTCACGCGCCGCAGCTTGCGCAGATCCTCGCGGCAGGTCAGCCAGAAGCACCGCGTGACGACCACGTCGTCCGGCAGCACCGGCACCAGCGCCGGCTGCGTGGCCGCCATGAAGCACGGCAGGATCGCGAGCCCGCCGCCCTGCAGCGCCGCGAAATACTGCGCGATCACGCTCGTCGTGCGCAGCCCGGCCGTCGCGCCCGGCACCGCGCGGTCCAGGTACAGCAGTTCGCTGCTGAACGCGAGATCGTCGACATAGCTGATGAACGCGTGCCGCGCGAGATCGTCGGTACACGCGATCGGCGCGTGGTTCGCGAGATAGTCGCGCGTCGCGTAGAGCCGCAACTGGTAGTCGCACAGCTTCGTGAACACGTAAGGCCCGCGCTCGGGCCGCTCGAGCGTGATCGCCAGGTCGGCCTCGCGCTTCGGCAGGTTGACGAAATGCGGGACCGGCAGCAGGTCGACCGTCACATGCGGATGCGCGGCGCGAAACTGCGCGAGCTGCGGCGCCAGGAAAAAGCAGCCGAACCCTTCGGTCGACCCGATCCGCACGTGGCCCGACAGCGCCTCGCCGGTATTCGCGACCTGGTCGCACGCGGACTGCACGGTCGTCTCCATCGCGTCGGCATACGCGACGAGCCGCTGCCCTTCGGCCGTCAGCGTGAAGCCGCCGGAGCGCGACTTGTCGAACAGCAGCGTGCCCATCGCGGCCTCGAGCGCGCGGACGCGCCGCGCGACGGTCGTGTAGTCGACCCCGAGCCGCTTCGCGGCGCCGCTCGCGCGCTGCGTGCGCGCGACTTCGAGGAAGAAACGCAGGTCGTCCCAGTTCAGGTTGCCGGAAACCGGCTCGGTGGCATGTCGCATCGGCGAGGAAAAAAGGGCTGGAGTCTCCGGGCCGGCCGTCGATATGCATAAATGCACATCCAACCGGCTTCTTTATCGGTACATGATGAATCTGCGCATAACTATACTCGACCGTGACCTGCGGACCACGAGCCGCGGCACCCACCACGGAGACACCATGCAGACGCGATCCACCCTCGATGAGCATGCGACAGTCGCGACGCCGGCACCCGCCCGCACCGCGAAGCACTACCTGCTGGCCGGCTGGGCCAGCATGGCCGGCACGACGATCGAGTGGTACGACTTCTTCCTCTACGGCACGGCCGCCGCGCTCGTGTTCAACCGGATCTTCTTCCCGTCGCTGGACCCCGTCGTCGGCACGCTCGCCGCGTTCGGCACGTTCGCGGTCGGCTTCATCGGGCGGCCGATGGGCGGCATCGTGTTCGGCCACTTCGGCGACCGGATCGGCCGCAAGTCGATGCTGATGATCACGCTGCTGCTGATGGGCGTGCCGAGCATGATCATCGGGCTGATCCCGTCGTACGACAGCATCGGCTACTGGGCGGCCGCGCTGCTGATCGCGATGCGCTTCCTGCAGGGGATGGCCGTCGGCGGCGAATGGGGCGGCGCGGTGCTGATGGCCGTCGAGCATGCGCCGAAGGGCCGCAAGGGGCTGTTCGGCAGCCTGCCGCAAACGGGCGTCGGGCTCGGCCTGATCCTGTCGTCGGTCGCGATGGCCGCGGTGGCCGCGCTGCCGGAAGCCGACATGCTGTCGTGGGGCTGGCGCGTGCCGTTCCTCGCGAGCATCGCGCTCGTCGGCCTCGGCTGGTTCATCCGCGCGAAGGTGCCCGAGTCGCCCGACTTCGAGAAGATGCAGCGCCAGGGCAAGGCCGAGAAGTCGCCGGTGACGGCTGCGCTGCGCCGCCATCCGCGCGAAGTGCTGACCATCGTCGGCGCACGCGCCGCCGAGAACACGTGGTTCTACATGGTCGTCACGTTCGCGCTCGCTTACGCGACGCAGCAGCTTCACCTGCCGAAGGCCGAGATGCTGCACGCGATCACGGCCGGCGCCGCGCTGTCGCTCGTCACGATGCCGCTGTGCGGCCACCTGAGCGACCGCATCGGCCAGCGCCGGATGTTCGCGATCGGCCTCGTGCTGATGTGCGCGTTCGCCGCGCCGTTCTTCATGATGCTCGGCACGCATCAGACGTCATACGCATGGTGGGCGATCGTGCTCGGCCTCGGCGTCGTGTTCCCGATCCTCTATGCGCCGGAATCGCTGCTGTTCGCGCAGCAGTTCCCGGCGGAAATCCGCTACAGCGGCATCTCGCTGTCGGTGCAGCTCGCCGGCGTGATCGGCGGCGGCTTCGCGCCGATGATCGCGACGTCGCTGCTCAAGGCCGGCGGCGGCCAGCCGCATTACGTGATCGCGTACCTCGTCGGCTTCGGCGTGTTCGCGCTCGTGTGTACCGCATTGATGCGGCCGCCGCGCGCCTGAGCGCGCCAGCCGGTATCCGATCGATTTCAGTTCGTCCTGCTGTTCGCCATGCCTGCACGGGCGGTGGACGCAGGCTCCCTTTTTCATCGCAACACCGCTTCCATCCCGGAGAGTTCCATGAACGCCGCAGTTCCCCAGACCACCCTCGCCCTGCCCACCGCCAAGCTGCTGATCGACGGCGCGTTCGTCGAATCGCAGAGCACCGAATGGGGCGACATCGTCAACCCCGCGACGCAGGAAACGATCGGCCGCGTGCCGTATGCGACGCTCGACGAGGTCGACGCCGCGATCGCGTCCGCGCAGCGCGCATTCCAGACGTGGAAAACGACGCCGATCGGCGCGCGGCTGCGCATCATGCTGAAGTTCCAGGATCTCGTGCGCCGCAATCTCGAGCGGATCGCGCACACGCTGACGGCCGAGCAAGGCAAGACGCTGCCCGACGCGCAGGGCGACATCTTCCGCGGCCTCGAAGTCGTCGAGCACGCGTGCTCGATCGGCACGCTGCAGCAAGGCGAATTCGCGGAGAACGTCGCGGGCGGCGTCGATACCTACACGCTGCGCCAGCCGATCGGCGTGTGCGCGGGCATCACGCCGTTCAACTTCCCCGGGATGATTCCGCTGTGGATGTTCCCGATGGCGATCGTGTGCGGCAACACGTTCGTGCTGAAGCCGTCGGAACAGGATCCGCTGTCGACGATGCAGCTCGTCGAACTCGCGATCGAGGCCGGCGTACCCCAAGGTGTCCTGAACGTCGTGCACGGCGGCAAGACGGTGGTCGACCGCCTGTGCACGCATCCTGACATCAAGGCGATCTCGTTCGTCGGCTCGACGCGCGTCGGCACGCACGTGTACAACCTCGGCAGCCAGCACGGCAAGCGCGTGCAGTCGATGATGGGTGCGAAGAACCACGCGGTGGTGCTGCCCGACGCGCACCGCGAGCAGTCGATCAACGCGCTCGTCGGCGCGGGTTTCGGCGCGGCCGGCCAGCGCTGCATGGCGACGTCGGTCGTCGTGCTCGTCGGCGCCGCGCGCGACTGGCTGCCCGAGCTCGTCGAAAAGGCCAAGGCGTTGAGGATCAACGCGGGCCACGAGCCGGGCACGGATGTCGGGCCCGTCGTGTCGAAGGCCGCGCATGCGCGCATCACCGCGCTGATCGACGAAGGCGTGAAGGCAGGCGCGAAGCTCGAACTCGACGGTCGCAACGTGACGGTGCCCGGCTACGAACGTGGCAACTTCGTCGGCCCGACGATCTTCTCGGGCGTGACGACCGACATGTCGATCTATACGGAAGAAATCTTCGGGCCGGTGGTGGTCGTGCTCGAAGCCGACACGCTCGACGAAGCGATCGCGCTCGTCAACCGCAACCCGATGGGCAACGGCGTCGGGCTGTTCACGCAGAGCGGCGCGGCCGCACGCAAGTTCCAGAGCGAGATCGACATCGGCCAGGTCGGCATCAACATCCCGATTCCGGTGCCGGTGCCCTACTTCAGCTTCACGGGTTCGCGCGGCTCGAAGCTCGGCGATCTCGGCCCGTACGGCAAGCAGGTCGTGCAGTTCTACACGCAGACGAAGACGGTCACCGCGCGCTGGTTCGACGACGACGCGACGACTGGCGGCGTGAACACGACGATCGCGCTGCGCTGACAGCTATGCACGGGGCTGGACTAAGTGCTGAAGCGCCGAGTCCGGCCGACCGCGAAGCACGGGGCCGGACTAAGTGCTGAAGCGCCGAGTCCGGCCGACCGCGAAGCACGGGGCCGGACTAAGTGCTGAAGCGCCTAGTCCGGCCGACAGGAGAGCAAAAAAACATGGAAATCGCATTCATCGGGCTCGGCAACATGGGCGGCCCCATGGCCGCCAACCTGCTCAAGGCCGGCCACGCGCTGACGGTGTTCGACCTCGACGCGCACGCGGTCGACGCCGCGGTGCGCGCGGGCGCGACGGCGGCCGGCTCGCCGCGCGACGCAGCCGCGCGCGGCGCGATCGTGATCACGATGCTGCCGGCCGCGCAGCACGTGCGCGCCGTCTACCTCGGCGACGACGGCGTGCTGGCCGGCGCGCGTGCCGGCGCAACGCTGATCGACTGCAGCACGATCGATCCCGGCACCGTGCGCGCGGTGGCCGAAGCCACCGCGCAGCGCGACTTCCCGCTCGCCGACGCGCCCGTGTCGGGCGGCACCGGCGGCGCGCAGGCCGGCACGCTGACCTTCATGGTCGGCGCGGACGCCGCGCTATTCGAACGGATCCGCCCCGTGCTGCTCGACATGGGGAAAAACGTCGTGCATTGCGGCGGCACAGGCACCGGGCAGATCGCGAAGATCTGCAACAACCTGCTGCTCGGGATCTCGATGATGGGCGTGTCCGAAGCGATGGCGCTCGGCGCCGCGCTCGGCATCGAGCCGGCCGTGCTGGCCGGCATCATCAATACGTCGACCGGCCGCTGCTGGAGTTCGGACACCTACAACCCGTACCCCGGCGTGAGCGACACGGCGCCGGCCGCGCGCGGTTATGCGGGCGGCTTCGCGGCGAACCTGATGCTCAAGGATCTCGGGCTCGCGACCGAAGCCGCACGAAGCGCGCATCAGCCGGTGTGGATGGGCGCGCTCGCGCAGCAGCTCTATCAGTCGATGAGCCAGCAAGGGCTCGGCGCGCTCGACTTTTCCGCGTGCGTGAAACTGTACGAGGCGCAGCCGGCGTAGCCTGCGCAGCCGACGCCGGACGTGCGCCGACCCGCGATGCGCTTGCGCGTATCGCAGGTCGGATTGCATGCGGGGGAAGAAGACGCAGGTGCCGCTTCAGACGCGGGCGGCGCGACGCCGCCGGTCGTTCAACCGCGCGGGTTCGACGCCGTCTCGAAGGTCGGATGGCACTCGAACGCGAGTTCGGAGCGTGCGTCGACGCGGCGGCCGCCGGTCAGCGATTCCTGCTTCAGGCTCGCGCGCATCCCGCGCTGCGTGCAGTAATTGCTGGCTTCGTTGACGGCCTTCTCATGGGCGTCGGCCCACGTCGTCGACACGCCGACCGTGCGCGTCGTCACGGTGAACACGTTCGGGTTCGACGTCGCGGTCACGTCGGAAGCGGTCGAACACGCGGCGAGCAAGCATGCGGCAGCCGCGACGGTCAACCATCGCAGGGTTCGAAAAGAAACTGGAATGAACATGGGGGGCAAGCGCACGCCGTTCGACGTGTATTGAGCAACATAGGCGACAGTATGCCTGCTCGATCGCCGGAGATCATGCCCTTTTCAGTGAACACATTGTTTCGAATGGTTAAACGATCGCAAGCGCAGGCAAGATTTACAGCCCGGCGCCGCGTCCGTTTTCAACCCGTGGGTAGTTTTGCCCGGCCGGTGCGTCGTTTCGGGCGCTCACGCCCGCGCGCCGGTCAGTGCGCGCGCTTCCTGCATTGATTCGTCGTCCGCCGCGCAGGCACACCGCTTGCACCCAACGGTCATTGCAAATCTTTCATGCGCACGTGCGAAGCCCGCACGGCACCCGACCTGCGAACGGCGCCCCCCGCGCGCGGCTTGTGCGCCGTCCGCCCGACCGGTCAGCCGCCCGTCAGCCGCCGCTCGCGCCGCCCGGCGCAGAAGCCGCGCACGGCATGGCCGCGCCGCTGTCCGACGGTGCAGTGGACGGCGCGGCCGACATGCCGCTCGTTGCGCCCGAATCGGAATTCGCCCCGCCGCTGTCGCTCGTCTTCCCGCAACCCGCGCCTGCCGCCCGGCCCGCAATCAGGATGCCGGCGACGACGGCTCGCGATACATGACGAAACGAATATCGCTGCATGACACCTCCGCCGATGTCGACATGGATGGCGCCCACCGACGAGCAATTCGCGTGCCGCGCCCGGCCACCGCCGCCGACCGCGTTCCATTCATTTTCCAAATGACGCCCAGCCGAATATTTAATTTCCCATCGCCGAGCCGGCCAACCATACTCGCGAACAAATCCGAGACATAACGTCCACGGCGGCCGGGCCGGCGCTGCGTGCACACGCTGCCGGTTTCGCGCCCCGCACATGGAAGGAGACAACGGCGTGCAACTGGAAGCCACTCACCGCCCGGGCCTCGTGCCCGGCGCGGACGACGCATCGCATCGAACCGACCCGGCCACGCGCGACCCCGCGCTGAGCCCGCGGCTGCACAACCCCGACCTCGCGCCGACCAAGGCCGAGGGCCGAACCTGGGGCCGCTACAGCATCTTTGCGCTGTGGACCAACGACGTGCACAACATCGCGAACTACTCGTTCGCGATCGGGCTGTTCGCGCTCGGCCTGTCGGGCTGGCAGATGCTCGCGTCGCTCGCGATCGGCGCGGTGCTCGTGTACTGCTTCATGAACCTGACCGGCTACATGGGCCAGAAGACCGGCGTGCCGTTCCCGGTGATCAGCCGGATGAGCTTCGGCATCTACGGCGCGCTGCTGCCCGCGATGATCCGCGCGGTGATCGCGATCGCATGGTTCGGCATCCAGACCTATCTCGCGTCCGTCGTGCTGCGCGTGCTGCTCACCGCGATCTGGCCGGGCCTCGCCGCATTCGACCAGAACGCGATCTTCGGGTTGTCGACGCTCGGCTGGATCACGTTCGTCGCGATCTGGCTCGTGCAGATCGGCATCCTCACGTACGGGATGGAAATGGTCCGCAAGTACGAGGGGCTCGCCGGCCCGGTGATCCTCGTCACGACGCTGTCGCTCGCCGCGTGGATGTTCAGCCGCACCGGCGGCCATCTCGCGATGTCGATCGGCAAGCCGATGACCGGCCTGAAGATGTGGACGGAAGTCTTCGCGGGCGGCTCGCTGTGGCTCGCGATCTACGGCACGCTGGTGCTCAATTTCTGCGATTTCGCCCGCTCGTCGCCGAGCGCGAAGACGGTGCGGGTCGGCAACTTCTGGGGCCTGCCGGTGAACATCCTCGTGTTCGCGACGATCAGCTTCGTGCTCGCCGGCGCGCAGTTCAAGCTGAACGGCCAGATCATCCACAGCCCGACGGAAATCATCGCGACGGTGCCGAGCAAGCTGTTCCTCGTGCTCGGCTGCCTCGCGTTCCTGATCGTGACGGTCGCCGTGAACATCATGGCGAACTTCGTCGCGCCGGCCTTCGTGCTGACGAGCCTCGCGCCGCACCGGCTGTCGTTCCGCCGCGCGGGCCTGATCAGCGCGACGATCGCCGTGCTGATCCTGCCGTGGAACCTGTACAACAGCCCGGTCGTGATCGTCTATTTCCTGTCCGGCCTCGGCGCGCTGCTCGGCCCGCTGTACGGGATCATCACGGTCGACTACTGGCTCGTGCGCAAGCAGCGCGTGAACGTGCCCGATCTCTATACCGAAGCGCCGACCGGCGCCTATTTCTACACGCGCGGCGTGAACCGCAAGGCGCTCGCGGCGCTCGTGCCGTCCGCGCTGATCTCGATCACGCTCGCGGTCGTGCCGGCCTTCAGCGCGATGACGCCGTTCTCCTGGCTGCTCGGCGCGGCCATCGCGGGCAGCGTGTACTGGCTGCTGGCCGATCGCAAACGGCAATACGACGAGCGCTCGGGCGAACCCATCGCGGTCGCCTGCGCGCAACACTGAACCCACGCATACGGAGTCTTCGATGAGGATCCTGGTAGTCAACGTCAACACGACCGAGTCGATCACCGACGCGATCGCCGCGCAGGCGCAGGCCGCCGCGTCGCCGGGCACGGAGATCGTCGGGCTGACGCCGCGCTTCGGCGCGGAGTCGGTCGAAGGCAACTTCGAGAGCTACCTCGCGGCGATCGCCGTGATGGATCGCGTGTTGAGCTACGACGAGCCGTACGACGCGGTGATCCAGGCCGGCTACGGCGAACATGGCCGCGAAGGCCTGCAGGAACTGCTGACCGTGCCCGTCGTCGACATCACCGAAGCGGCCGCGAGCGTCGCGATGCTGCTCGGCCATCGCTACTCGGTCGTCACGACGCTCGACCGCACGGTACCGCTGATCGAGGATCGCCTGAAGCTCGCCGGGCTCGACGCGCGCTGCGCGTCGGTGCGCGCGAGCGGCCTCGCGGTGCTCGAGCTCGAAGAGAACCCGGCCCGCGCGATCGAGTCGATCGTCGGCCAGGCGCAGCGCGCGGTGAAGGACGATCACGCGGAAGTGATCTGCCTCGGCTGCGGCGGAATGGCCGGCCTCGACCGGCAAATCGAGGAATGCACGGGCGTGCCGGTGGTCGACGGCGTGTCGGCCGCGGTCGCGCTCGCCGAGTCGCTCGTGCGCCTGAAGCTGAAGACCTCGAAGGTTCGCACGTATGCGCCGCCGCGCCCGAAGCGGATCGTCGGCTGGCCGGGAACCTTCGCAAAATGACGGACCGCCGTCCGGCTGCCGCGTCGCGCTCGGGCATTGCGTCGCCGGGAGGCGTATCGGCATGCGGGATCCAATAGACCCGAACGCCCTGCCCCGCGACGCGTCCGGCGCCACGGGCGTGCTCGACGTACTCGATGCGCGGCTGATGCGCATCCTGCTCGTGCTGTTGACCGAGCGCACCGTGTCGCGTGCGGCCGTGCGCCTGAACATGTCGCAGCCGGCGACGAGCGCCGCGCTCAAGCGGCTGCGCACGCTGCTCGGCGATCCGCTGCTCGTGCGCAGCCGCTACGGGATGGTGCCGACCGAATTCGGCGCGCGGCTGATCGAACCGCTGCGCAACGCGCTGCGCGTGATCGACTTCATCCGCATCCAGCAGCCGACGTTCGACGCGCGCACGTCGGTGCGCACCTACCGGATCGGCTGCCCCGACTACCTGAACGTGCTGTTCGTGCCGAAGCTCGTTGCGCTGTTTCGCGAACGTGCGCCGAACGCGCAGCTCGTGTTCCATCCGCTCGGCGACGGTTTCGACGACGAGCGCGCACTCGCCGATGGCGAACTCGACGTCGTGATCGACAATCGCCCTGCCCGTTCGTCGCGGTTCCGGCAGGACGACCTGTTCGACGACCGCGTCGTGTGCCTGATGCGCGCGACGCATCCGCTCGCGCGGCGCGCCGCGATGACGGCTGCCGATTTCGCGGCAGCGCCGCAGCTGTGTCCGACGCCATCGTGGCTCGAAGCGTCCGGCGCGATCGACCGGCAACTCGATCGTGTGGGGTTGCAGCGGCGAATCGTCGTCACGCTGCCGCACTTCGAACTCGCCGCGCATGCGCTCGTGCGCTCCGACATGATCCTGACCACCACGTACCGGCTCGCGCGGCACTACGCGAAACTGCTGCCGCTCGTCGCCGTCGCGCTGCCGGTCGAACCGCCCGACATCGTGTACCGGATGACGTGGAACGAATCGGGTTCGTGCGTCGACGGCGTGCGCTGGCTGCGCGCGCTGATCGCCGAAGCGACGCGCGCCTGGCTCGACGCCGAGGCCGCGCTGCCGGCGGTTGCGGCGGTTGCGGCCGCAACCGTACCGGCGACGACCGCGTCCGAACCGCCGCGCCCGCCGCGAGCACGCAAGGCAACGCACTGCCGCGCCTCGCGCCGTCCGCTTGTCGCGCGCGTCGCGCGTCGTCTGCGCCCCACGACGAAGTCGCACTGAACAATGCGCAGCGCGTGCGAAACATGCCAAAACCGCCCCGCTACGCGTCGCGCATCGGTTGCGCAAGCAACGTGTATGCAACGACGGACACAACGAGTGCGAGCACGCCGCTCACGATGAGCGCATCGGCGAACCCGCTCGCGAACGCGACGGGCGCCGCCTGGGCGAGCGCGCGGGCGGCCGACGGCGGCACGCGGTCGAGCGCCTGCGCCAGATCGCCGGCCAGCAGGCTCGACATGAACGGCGCGTCGGCGAACGCGCGCAGGCCGGGCGCGGCGGACAGCAGGCGGTCGAGCCGCGCATGCGTGCTCGCCGCCAGCACCGCGCCGAGCACGCCGACGGCGGTCACGATCGCCGAGAAGCGCGTCGTCGTGCTGATGCCCGACGCCATCCCCGTGCGGTCCGGCGGCACGCACGCCATGATCGCCTTCTGCGTGTCGCCGTTCATGATCCCCGCGCCGCAGCCCGTCACGAACATGCCGATCGCGACGAGCCGGTAGTCGCCGCTGGCCGTCAGCGCCGCGGTCGCGAGGTTGCCCGTGCCGATCAGCGCGAGCCCGCCCGCCAGCACGCCGCCGGACGGCACGCGCGCGGCGAGCGCCGCACCGAGCGACGGCCCGGCGATCATCGCGAATGCGAACGGCAGCATCCCGAGCCCCGCGTCGATCGCCGACATCCCGAATGCGTTCTGCAAGTACAGCGGCAGGAACGTCATCATCACCTGCGCGCATGCCGCATAACCGAACATCGCGAGCACGGCGCCGACGAAGCGCGGCTGACGGAACAGCGCGAGATCGATCATCGGCCGCGCCTGCCAGCGCTCGGCGCCGACGAAAGCGGCAAACAGCGCGGCGGCGAGCACGAGCCGGCCGAGCGTTGCGGCCGACAGCCAGCCGTGCGACGGCGCGCCGATCAGCGCCGCGATCGCACAGGCGAGCGCCGCGCCGAACAGCAGGCTGCCGGCGGCGTCCACGCGTTTCGCGTGCGGATCGCGCGATTCGTCGATCGCGACGCGCGCGCCGACCGCCAGCAGTGCGCAGACCGGCAGGTTAAGCAGGAACACCCAGCGCCAGCCGATCCATTGCGTGATCGCACCGCCGACGAGCGGCGCGATCGACGTCGCGATCCCCATGCACATCCCCCAGATCGCCCACGCGCGCGCCCGTTCGCGCCCTCCCGGAAAGCGGTTCGCGATCACGGCGAGCGCGGCCGTCAGCAGCAGCGCGGCGCCGCCGCCCTTCACCGCGCGCGCGGCGATCAGCCAGCCGGCCGACGGCGCGATGCCGCAGCCGAGCGACGCGAGAAAAAAGAGCGCGAGCCCCGCGCCGAGCATCCGCTTGCGGCCGAAGCGGTCAGCGAGCCCGCCGGCCGGCAGCAGGCACGCGGCGAACGCGGTCATGTACGCGCTGACGACCCATTCGATATCGGCAAAGCTCGCATGAAAACTGCGTGCGATGCTCGGCAGCGACACGGCGACGACGTTCGTGTCGAGCACGATCAGCGAACAGGTCGCCGACGCGACGGCGAGCGTCGCGGCGGCCGGCATGCGGGCGCCCGCAAGCGGGGCAGCGGCCGCGCCCGCGCGCGACGCCGGTGAGGACTGGGACATCGGCAACTCCGGAACAGGATGAACGAGCCGTATGCTAGGCTTGCCCGGTATTGCCTGTCATTGACACTCCAATGCTGTTTTATTGACGAAAATTGCAATCATGGACCGGCTCGAATTCCGTCACGTGCGCGCGTTCCTGAGCGTCGCGCAGCACCTGCATTTCGCCCGCGCGGCCGACGCGCTCGACATGGCGCCGCCCGCGCTCACGCGGCAGATCCAGGAAGCCGAGCGCGTGCTCGGCGTGCGGCTGTTTCACCGGTCGCGCCGCGCGGTCACGCTGAGCGCGGCCGGCGAGGCCTATCTCGCCGAAGCGAGCGCCGCGTTCGAGCACCTGCAGCGCGGCCGCGAACTCGCCGCGCTCGCCGAACGCGGCGAGCTGGGCCGGATCGAGATCGGCTACGTATCGTCCGCCGTGTATTCGGGCACGTTGCAGCGCACGGTCGGCGCATTCCGCGCCGCGCACCCGCGCATCGAACTGGACCTGCGCGAAGTGCCGATGGACGACGTCGCGAAGCAGCTCGACGCGGGCCGGCTCGACCTCGCGTACGTGCGCCCGCCGCTGCCGCTGCCCGGCGGTCTGCGGATCGTCACGCTGCAGCGCGACGTGTTCGTCGCGGCGGTGCCGGCCGATTCGCGCTATGCGTCGATGACCGCCGTGCGCGCGGCCGACCTCGCCGACGCGTGCTTCGCGGTGCCCGAACAGGAGCTCGGCACGCTCGAAGTCGCGCGCCGCGGCCGCTTCGCGCCGGTGATCGCCGCGCGGCCTGGCGGATTGCTCGCGGTGCTCGCGTGCGTGTCCGTGAACGGCTGGGTCGCCGTGATTCCCGATGCGCTGGCCGGTTGCGTGTCGTTGCCGGGCGTCGTCTACCGGCCGATCGCCGGCAAGCCGATCATGTCGGAACTCGCGCTCGCGCACCGGCGGTTCGAAAAGGCACCGGCGGTGCGGGCGTTCCTGCGCACGGTTGCGCCGGCCGCATAAGCCGCCCGCGGGCGTCACGCGTCACGCGTCAGGCGTCGGGATCGGCCGCCCGCCGTCGCCGCGCGAATATGCATTTCACGATTCGATGTTTGTCGGCCGGAAACCGATTCCGTAACCTGCCCGGCAGCCGCGCCGCACGCGCGCGGGTCACCGAGGACACGCCGCCGATGAACCCCTCTTCCGCCCCAGCACGCCGCCGCGCGCTGCAGCGTCTTGCCGCCCTCGCCGCCGCGCCGCTCGCCGGCGGCGGCCTCGCACTGCCCGCCCATGCGGCCGGCGCCGACCTGTCGGGCGTCACGCTCGTGCTCGGCGATCAGGCCGGCGGCCTGCGCGCGCTGGCCGAGGCCGCGCACGTGCTCGACGGCACGCCGTACCGGTTCCGCTGGGCCAATTTCCAGGGCGCCGCACCGCTGTTCGAGGCGCAGCGCGCGGGCGCGATCGATCTCGCGCCGGCCGGCGACCTGCCCGTGCTGACGGCCGCGCTCGGCGATCCGTCGTTGCGGATCGTCGCGACCCGCGCCGGCTCGCCGACGTCGCTCGGCATCGTCGTGCAGCCCGACTCGCCGGTCCGCACCGTGGCCGACCTGAAAGGGCAAACCGTCGTCGTGTCGTCCGCGCGCGGCAGCATCTCCCAATACCAGCTGTACGGTGCGCTGCGCGAGCACGGCCTCGCGCCGCGCGACGTCGACGTGCGTTTCGTGCTGCCCGTCGATGCGTTCGCCGCGTTCGAGGCCAGGCGGATCGGCATCTGGGCGACGTTCGACCCGTACTACGGTCATGCCGTGCGGCGCGGCGCGCGCATCGTGCGCGACGGCAGCGGCATCAATTCGGGGCTCGCGTTCCTCACGTCGCCGGTCGACACGCTCGACGACCGCGCTAAACGCGCGGCGCTCGCGGACGTGCTCGCTCGGCTCACCCGCGCGGGCCAGTGGGCGCTCGCGCATCCGGCCGACTACGCGAACGTCTATGCGTCGCTGACGCGCCTGCCGCCCGACGCGGCCGCCGACATCGCGCGCCGGGCGGCGCTCGCGCAGCGCAGCCTCAGCAGCGCCGATATCGACGTGCTGCAGCGCGTCGCCGATCGTGCGGCCGCGGATGCGATCCTGCCGCGGCGCGTCGATGTCGCGTCGATCGCGATCCGGAATCTGTCCGCGGGATAGAGATGGCGTGCTCGGGAGGCGCCGCAACGCAACGGACTACGCTCGGCGCGGCTTCGACATGTCGAGATCCGGCACGTCGTCGCCGAAGGTCGATGCGACGAGCGTGCGCATCGCGGCGATCAGCAGCGTCGGCCCCGACTGATTGAACGTGCAGCGCTCGCCGGCGGCCGGCACCGCGCGGTGCAGCACGGCCCGCCACGCGCCGCGCCCGCCGTCGCGCTCGAACGCGTCGAACGGCAGCCGCTCGACGATCGGGCCGCCGTCCACCCACGAGGACGACGGCGCGAACGACACGCTCGCGCCGCCCGTCTCGCGGATCGCCCGGCATGTGCCGTCGGCGACGCACGGCGCGCCGAGACCTTCGGCCATCGCCACCCAGTAGTCCAGCGCCGCGCCGGTCAGGTCCTGAACTTGCATCGCGTCCTCCTTCGACATCGAAACCTCGCCCTGGCGCCCGTGCGCCCGCCGTCGACGAACCGCGTCCCGATGGCGAAACAGGCGGCCGCGCGACCCACCCATCGATATTACGAATCGTCGATTTCTGCATACAATGATCGTAACGCCTGTCGTCCGGCCTGCGGTGGACGACAACCGGATCCATACGGTGCAGCGCAGGCCGGATCTCTCGGGGGAACGCATGCCCACGCACGCCAGAAAGCCGCTGGTCTCGCTCGTCGTGCCGTTTCACGACGAAGACGAAACGATCGACGCATTCTTCGCCGAAACGCTGCCCGTCCTCGAGTCGGTCGACACGATCCGCTTCGAGATCGTCTGCATCAACGACGGCAGCCGCGATCGCACGCTCGACCGGCTGCTCGCGGTCACGGCCGGCGACCCGCGCGTGCGCGTCGTCGATCTCACGCGCCGCTTCGGCAAGGAGGCCGCGCTCACCGCCGGCCTCGACGAAGCGGCCGGCGCCGCGGTGATCCTGATCGACGCCGACCTGCAGGACCCGCCCGCGTTGATTCCCGCGATGGTCGAGCGCTGGCTCGCGGGCGCCGAGGTCGTTGCCGCGAAACGCACCGACCGCAGGTGCGATCCGCTGATGCAGCGCCTGGCTGCCGCGCTCTACTACCGCGTGCACAACCGGCTCTCCGAAGTCGAGATGCCGGAGAACGTCGGCGATTTCCGGCTGATGGACCGTCAGGTCGTCGACACGCTGCGCGCGCTGCCCGAGCGGCGGCGCTTCATGAAAGGCCTGTTCGCGTGGGTCGGCTTTCGCATCGAGATCATCGAGTACACGCGCGCCCCGCGCAGCGGCGGCCGGTCGAAGTTCTCCGGATGGAAGCGCTGGAACTTCGCGCTCGAAGGCATCACCAGCTTCAGCACGGTGCCGCTGCGCGTGTGGACCTACGTCGGCCTCACGTTCGCGATGCTCGCGCTCGTATACGGCGCCTTCATCGTCGTGCGCACACTGCTGCTCGGCAACCCGGTGCATGGCTACGCGTCGCTGATCTCCGTCGTGCTGTTCATCGGCGGCGTCCAGCTGGTCGGCATCGGCGTGATCGGCGAATACCTCGGCCGCATCTATCACGAATCGAAGCAGCGCCCGGTCTATCTGGTGCGGTCGCGCTACCGCGCCGAGCGGGACGCCGCCGCGCATCCGGCGTCGAAGCTGCTGCAGTTCCCGCTCAAGCGCGCGCATGCGGCCCGCCGGCGGCCGGCCACGCCCGCGGCCACCGGCCACGGTGCCAGGAAAATCTCCGTCAAGTGACCGGCACCCGGCGCATGGACCTTCCCCGGCAATCGATGCACTCGGCGGAGCGCCCCGTCCGCGCGTGGCTGACGCCCCGACGCATCGTCACGTACAGCGCGTTCGCGCTCGTGCTCCACGCGCTGTTCCTGGCGATCTGGGCGTACGTGATCCGCTACGCGCCGGGCACCGCCATCACGACCCCGGGTGCGGACTACGCGGTGTTCTGGTCGGCGTCGTACGCGATGCTGCACGGCGCGCCATGGCAGGCGTACGATTTGCCGACCTTCTCGCGGCTGTCGGCCGCGTTGTTCCCGTATTTCCGCGGCGAAGGCCTCGTCGCCTGGCTGTACCCGCCCACCTACCTGCTGCTCGTGACGCCGTTCGCGCTATTGCCCTATGCGATCGGCTATCCGCTGTTCGTCGCGTTCGGCGTCGTCGTGTTCGGGTTCGTCGCGTGGCGTGTCTCGGGCCTCGGCGCGACGCCCGGCGTGCGGCGCGTCGGCGCGTTCGCGCTGGTCGCCGCCCCGTGCGTGTTCGTCACCGCGATGCTCGGGCAGAACGCGTTCCTGACCGCTTCTTGCGCGGCGCTGGCCGTCTGCTGGGCCGACCGGCGGCCGATGTGGGCCGGCCTCTGCATCGGCCTGCTGTCGGTCAAGCCGCAGATGGCGCTGCTGTTCCCGTTCGTGCTGATCGCCGCGCGCGCGTGGCGCACGATCGCGTGGGCCACGCTCGCCACCGCCGCGTTCGGCGCGTTGAGCGTGCTGGTGTGCGGCGTCGAGTCGCTGCGCCTGTTCGCCGCCAGCGCGGGGCTCGCGCGGTCGCTCATTCTCGAGCATCGCGTGGCGTTCTGGTTCGCGTCTCCGACGCCGTTCGCGGCGTTCCGCCTCGCCGGCCTGCCGCTCGGCGCCGCGTATGCCGCGCATGCCTGCGTCGCCGCGATCGCGATCGCGGCCGCGTGCATCGTGTGGGCACGCTCGCGCGACACCCGCGTGCGCGTGGCGGTGCTGGCGGTCGCGACGCTCGCGGCGAACCCGTATGTGTGGCACTACGAACTCGCGTGGCTCGGCGTCGCGATCGCCTGCATGCTGGCGACCGGCTGGCGCGACGGCTGGCTGCGCGGCGAGCAGACGATGATCGCGCTGATGTGGGCGCTGCCGCTCTACGAATACCTGAACCCGTGGCTCAACGCGCCGCAGATCGGCCCGGCCGTGACGCTCGCCGCCCTCCTCGTGCTGCTGCGCCGCGCGCGGTCCGGCGCTCACAGCGCGAGCCGCGGCGGCACGTACACGCCGTAGTACGGCCCGACGCCGGTCGCGACGCCGGTCATCTTCACGCCGGCGACGAAGTGGCCCTGGATGTACTTGTACGAGCCGCCGAGCGACACGTCGATGTGGAACGCCGCGAACGCGACGATCGGCACGTAGGTGCTGCTCGACGTCTGCGTGACGACCGGCAGCACCACCGTCGTGCCGACCGGCACCGACGTGTAGAGCGTCGCCTTCACGCCGGTCGCGAGGTAGATGCTGTCGCCGATATTGAGCGTCGTCGGGTTGCCGGTCACCATCAGCCCGCCCATCGTCGTCGTGTCGGTCGCCGTCGACAGGAACGACGTCCACTGCCCGCCCATGCACAGCGCGCCATAGGTCTGGCCGTTCGTGATCGAGAACTCGTACGGCAAGCCCGTCAGCGGATTGATCAGCGGCTGGTTGGTCACCGCGTTCCAGTACTGGTTGTACACGCACTGGTCGATCGCGACCGGAAACAGTCCGCCGGCCGCCACCCCGCCCGGCGCGGCCAGCACCGCCACCGCGGTCGCGCTGCCGGACGCGCCGGGAATCCCCAGCAGCCCGCCGAGCAGCAGCGGAATCGAGCCGCCGTTCACGCCCGGCGCTCGCGACACGGTAACCTGCACGGCCGGCACGTCGTATGCGCCGGGCGTGATGGTCGTCGCCTGCATCGATGCGGGGCTGCGCGTCACGTTCCAGTAGCCGGTGGTCACCGTGCCGGTCGACAGCGCGGCGCCGGCCGCCGAGTTCTGTGCGATCACGCCGTTCGCCGCCGGCGCGGCCTGCGACCAGTTCAGCGCGCCGCCGCTCGGCGACATCATCGCGTCGGCCCCCGCGAGCGCGGCCGCGTCGGCGGCGTTCTGCAGCTGGTTGCGCACGGTGGCCACCCACGCGATGTCGATCGCCAGCGCGCCGAACGACAGCAGCGGAATCAGGAACAGCAGGAAAAACAGCGCGACCGAGCCGCGCTGCCGCGCGGGGCCGAGCGCTCGCGTGTCGTCCGCGTCATTCATAGAGCATCACCGAAGTGGCCGAGACCGTCACCGGGCCGGTCAGCGCGCTGAACGCGGAACCCAGCACCATCCCCGAATACGTGTAGGTCACCGTCACGGTCAGCGCGGTGCCCGCCGTCGTGCCGTTCGCCTGGGTCACGGTCACGGCCGGCGTCGTCGCGGTGCCGCCGGTGATCAGGCTGTTCTGCATGTAGTTCTGCGCGACGCTGGCGATCTGCGTCGTGGTCAGCATCGGCACGCGCAGCACGACGCCGGCGCGCGCGGCCTCGCGGCTCGCGTTCGTGATGACGGCCTTGTCGCACAGGATCAGGCTCGTGTCGATGATGCCGATCAGCACCATCAGCAGGAACGGCAGCATCAGCACGAACTCGAGGGACACGACGCCGCGCGCACGGCGGGCGCCCGTCGCCCCGCGTGTCATTTTGCGGCCCCCGCGCCCGGCGGCGCGACGCCCGACTCCAGCGCCGCGCCCGACAGCGGCGCCCCGCCGCCGGCAGCTCCGCGCGACGCGAGCCGCGCGCGCACCGCCTGGTAGAAGCGCAGGTTGTCGGCCACCGCCGACGCGGGCAGATCCGCGGACAGCAGCTTCTTCGCCGAATCGGTGTTGCCGAGCACGCCATACGCGAACGCGAGGTTCTGGCGCGCCTGCCACGGCGCATCGGGCAGCCCCGCGACGTCGAGCAGCACGTTCACGCCCTCGCGCGGCCGGTTGCTCAGCACGAGCGACAGCCCGAGGTCGATGCGCAGCCCCTGCGCGTCCGGATGCGCGCGCAGCGCGTCGCGATACACGGCCTGCGCATCCGCATGGCGCCCCTGCAGGTCGAGCACGGTGCCGAGCCCTTCCGCCGCGAGCGGATGGTTCGGCTGCGCGGCCAGCAGGTCGCGATAGCGCTGCGCGGCCTCGTCGAGCCGGCGTTGCCGCAACGCGACGCGCGCGAGCCCGAGCCGCGGGCCGAGCTCCGCGGGCGACTGCCGCTGCGCTTCCTCGTAGAGAATCCGCGCGCGCTCCAGGTTGCCGGTGCGATAGTTGACGTCGCCGAGCCCCAGCTGCGCCGCGAGCGAATCGGGATGCGCGGCGAGCACCTTCTCGTACAGCGTCGACGCGAGATCGACATTGCCGCCGGCAAGCGCGCTGTCCGCGATGCGCAGTTCGGCCTGCGGGTCGTCGCTCTTGTGCGACAGCACCGGCCGCGTCTGGACGCCCGGCGCGCAGCCGCCGGCCAGCACCGGCAGCACGGCCGCGAGCGCGAGCGTGCGTACGACGGATCGTGTCATTTGAAGACCTCGAGGAGGCGAATCGCGGCCGGGCCCGCCGCGATCAGGCAGACCGTCGGCAGGATGAACAGCATCATCGGCAGCGTGATCTTCGGCGCGAGCTTCGCGGCCTTTTCCTCGAGCGCGACGATCTGCTCGGTGCGCTCGGTGCGCGACAGGGTTCGCAGCGCCTGCGTGATCGGCGTGCCGAACCGCTGCGACTGCGTGAGCGTCGTCGCGAGCGAGCGCGCCGACGCGAAATCGACGCGCGTCGCGAAATGCGTGAGCGTCGCGGCCACGTTGCCGCTCAGCGTGAGCTCGTCCGCGCACACCGTCAGCTCGTCGGCGAGCGGCGGGCAGATGCGCGCCAGTTCGTGCGCGACGCGCCGGATGCCCGACGCGAGACTGTTGCCGGCCATCGTGCAGATCACGAGCAGGTCGAGCGCGTCCGGAAAACACGCGGCGATGATCCGCCGGCGCCGCCGGATCATCGCGCCGAGCACGTACTCGGGCACGATCACGCCGATCACGAACGCGGCGACCATCGCCAGCGCACGGATCACGAAGTATTCGCCGAAGCGCGGAATGAACGGGCTGAACACGATCGCGACGCCCGCGAACAGCACGCCGCAGCTCAGCTTGATGCCGATCATCGACGACACCGCACGGCGCTCGCGAAAGCCGGCGCGCGTCAATTGCAGGCCGAGCTTCACGCGCTGCATCGGGTCGAGCACCGGCAGCCGTTCGCCGAGCTGCGCGAGCCGCCGCGTCACGCCCTGGCGGACCTCGTCCGGCTGCAGCCGCCCCGCCGATAGCGACGGCGCGCGCTGCCCGGCGGCCTGCTGCACGCGCTCGGCGATGCGCCGGCGCGTGCTGCCGCCGGGCGTGGCGAGCGCCACGCCGACGCAGGCGAGCAACAGCAGCAGTTCGAGGCCGCGGGCGGCCAGTATCGACATCGTCATCGCGCGGTATCCAGTTTCGAGATCTTGCGGATCGTCAGCAGACCGACCGCCAGCAACCCGGCGGCGATCGTCAGCATCATGTTGCCGGCGTGCGTCGTGAACAGCAGCATCACGTACGCGCGGTTCACGAGGAACAGCGCGCCGATCATCACGAACGGCACCGCCGAAATGATCTTCGTCGTGATCCGCCCTTCGGCGGTCAGCGCGCGGGTCTTCAGGCGGATGTCGCGGCGCGTGCGGATGATGCTCGACAGTTCGTCGAGCGTCTCGCCGAGGCTGCCGCCGGTTTCGCGCTGCAGCAGCAGATAGACGGTGAAGAACGAGAAGTCCGCGATCATCAGCCGGTCCGCCGCCTGCGTCAGCACGTCCTTGAGATCCGCGCCGACCCGCAGGCTGTCGCCCATCGAGCGGAACGTCGAACACACCGGCTCGGCCGCGCTGTCGCCGACCGTGCTGATCGCCTGCGTGACCGGAATGCCTGCGCGCACGGCCCGCACGATCAGGTCGATCGCGTCCGGGAACGCTTCGAGAAAACGGATCCGGAAGCGCTCGACCAGCGAGCGGTAGCTGGCGCGCATCGCGAGCAGCGGCACCCCGACGCAGATCAGCGGACGCAGGAAGCCCGGCGGCCCGATCAGTTGCACCGCGACGAGCGCCGCGATCGCGCCGGCGATCGTGCTGGCGACGACGATCCGCATGCCGCCTTTGCCGCCCACCGCGCGCACGCGCGTCACGTAGCGCTGCAGCCACGTGCGCGCACGGCTTTGCCGGCGTTCGAGGTTGAACAGCGCGACGCCGGACCCGTCGGCCGCGCCCGCATCGCGGCCCGCGAGCAACGGCGACAGGCGCCGCATCCGCTCGCGAATGCGCTGCGCCGGCGTGCGGCGCGCGCGATCGAGCAGCGACGACAGCGCGAGCCCGATCGCGAGGATCACGACGAACGCGCCCGCCGCGAACAGGTCGGCGGCCTTCATTGCCGGAACACCTCGGTGAGCGCGTCCTCGACGCCGTAATACGCGGCGCGCGCCGCGAATGCCGGCCGCAGCGACGACGCGTCGAACACGCCCTTGACCGAATCGCGCGTCGTGTCGCCTTCCTGGCGGAACGCGAACAGGTCCTGCGTGATGACCACCTCGCCCTCCATCCCGACGATCTCGGTGATGCGCGTGACGCGCCGCACGCCGTCGCGCATCCGCTCGACCTGCACGAACAGGTGCACGGCGCTCGCGATCTGGCGCCGGATCGACAGCAGCTGCAGGTTCGCGTTCGCCATCATGACCATGCTTTCGAGCCGGCTGATCGCGTCGCGCGGCGAGTTCGCATGGATCGTCGTCATCGAGCCGTCGTGGCCGGTGTTCATCGCCTGCAGCACGTCGAACGCCTCCGGGCCGCGAATCTCGCCGAGGATGATGCGGTCGGGCCGCATCCGCAGCGCGTTGCGCACGAGGTCGCGCTGCGAGATGCCGCCGAGCCCCTCGGTATTCTCCGGCCGCGTCTCGAGGCTGACGACGTGCGGCTGCAGCAGCTGCAGCTCGGCCGCGTCCTCGATCGTCACGATCCGTTCGTGCTGCTCGATGTGCTGCGACAGCGCGTTGAGCAGCGTCGTCTTGCCCGAGCCGGTGCCGCCCGAGATCACGATGTTCAGCCGGCACGAACACGCCACCTTCAGCACCTGCAGCATCGGATGCGAGATGTTGCCCTGATGCGCCATCCGCGCGAGCGTGATGTCGCGCTTCGCGAACTTGCGGATCGAGATCGACGGGCCGCGCATCGCGATCGGCGGCAGCACGACGTTCACGCGGCTGCCGTCGGCGAGACGCGCGTCGACCATCGGGCTGCTCTCGTCGACGCGCCGGCCCACCGCCGCCGCGATCCGCTGCGCGACGCTCGTCACGTGCGCGTCGTCGCGAAACTTCAGCGACGTGAGTTCGAGCCGGCCCGCGCGCTCGACGTAGACTTGGTCGGGCCCGTTGACGAGGATGTCGGTGACGGTATCGTCGGCGAGCAGCGGCTCGATCGGCCCGACGCCGAACATGTCGTTCAGGATCGCGTCGACGATCAGCACCTGCTCGCCGGCCGTGATCTTCAGGCGCTCGCGCTCGACCGTGTGCGCCGCGACCTGCTCGATGCCCGCGCGCACTTCGTCGCGCGTCTTCATCAGCGCCGCCGACATGTTCATCGACGCGAACACCGCGGTGCGGATCGCGTCGAACTTGCCGGAGCGGATCAGCGCCTCGTGGGTGTCGGCCGCCGCCGGCGCGCGGGTCGGCGGCGGCGCGGGCGCGACCGCCGGCTCGGGCGCGCGCGGCGCCGCGGGCGAGGCGGCCGGCGCCGGGTCCGGCGGCGGCCGGTTGCGGTTACCGAACGTCACGATCCTTTCCTCCACTTGATGAAGCGCGCATACCACGGTTCGGCGACGGCCATCGGTTCGCCGGTGATGCCGTTCGCGAGCGCCCGGATCCCGTCCAGGAAGCCGCGGCGCTTCGCGCCTTCGATCGGCTCGCCGAGGTTCTCGGCGACCGCGAGCGTCTGCGGCTCGTGCGGCAGCTCGCGCAGCGTCGCGCCGCTGAACGCGCCCGCGAAATCGGCCGGCTCGACGCGGCCCGCGACCGGCGCGAGCGGATTGTTCAGCACCATCGACAGCTGCCGCTCGCCCGGCAGCTCCTGCACGAAGCGAGCGAGCCGCGCGGATTCGTACGCGGCGTGCACCGAGCGGTCGGCGACGACGTAGACGAGACCAGAAGCGTCGAGCGCTTCCTCGAACAGCTTGCCGGCGCCGCTGCCGACGTCGAACAGCACGTAGTGGAAACGGTCCTTCAGCATGTCGACCAGGCGCGCGACCGCCCCGTCGCTCAGCGGCACGTCGGCGCCGTACGCGAGCTCGGCCGACAGCACGTGCAGGCGGTCGCCCTGCGTGACGAACATGCGGTCGAACAACGCGTCGTCGGGACGCTGCTCCATGTTCAGCAACTCGACCAGTCCGTTGTTGCTGGACAGCCCCAGCATCGAGTTCGCGCCGCCGCCATGCAGGTTCAGGTCGATGTACGCGACGCGGCGGCGTTTCTCGCCCGCCAGGCAGCGCGCGAGGCTCACCGCGATGGTCGTCGCGCCGACGCCGCCGCGTGCGCCGACGAAGCTGACGATCTTGCCGGTGCGCACCTGCACGACCGATTCCGTCGCCGTCAGCGCGCGCCGCATCAGCTCGACGGTCAGCGGCTTGACGATGTAGTCCTGCACGCCGATGCCGAGCAGGTTGCGAAACAGCCCGACGTCGTTCTGCGTGCCGATCGCGACGACCCGCACCGACGGATCGCACACGTCGGCGAGCCGCATCAGGTCCGACACCGGCAGCACCGAATCCGACACGTCGATGACCAGCTGGCGCGGCGAACGCTCGTGCTGCTGCAGCAGCCGGATCGCGTCGTCGCAGGTGCCGGTCTGCAGGTGCGCACGCGCGATCGACAAATCGTGCGCGACGCGCCGGATCACGTCCTCGCTGCCGGGATCGGACACCACCGCGACGAGATCCGTCGCGCCGGCGGACGCGGCGCGCTTGGCGTTCTGGCGGTCGAGGACGTTCATGAGCGGCATCGCGATGGCCTCGGGAATCGGTTCAATGGCCGGGCGAGCCGGTCGTCGTCAGCGCCTTGTCGGACGTCGGCTGCTTCACGCGATCCTCGACGTAGCGGCGCACCGCGCCGGCCGCGACTTCCGCGTCGGCGCCGCCGTACGGCACGGGCGCGACGAGATCCTGCGGCCGCGCGAGCATCGCCGCGAGGTTCGTGTAGGTCGCGCAGCCGAACGGCACGCCCGGCCGCCCGAAGCCCGCGTCGACGAGATGCGACGGCTGCATCAGCTTCGCGCAGTCGGGCTGCACCGCGTGCACGCCGTCGAAGCCGATCGACCGCGCGTCGGGCAGGTTCAGCGGCGGCGGCGCCGACATGCAGCCCGCCAGCGCCAGCGGCAGCAGTGCCAGGACGGTGGTTCGAACTTGCATGGGCGATCCTCCGGTTCAGTACACGAAGCCCGCGGCGCCGACGAGGCGCGGCGTGTCGCCCGACAGCAGGTCGAGCCCGAGGTTGCGCTGCACCGCGAACTCCAGGTCGCTGCTCGGCCGCGCGACGGTGTCGATCGCCTGCTCGAGCTGGCCGGGCCCGGTCGGCTGCACGATGTACGGCGTGACGATCACGACCACCTCGGTCTTGTTGTCCTGGAAGTTCTTCGACGAAAACAGCCGGCCGATGATCGGCAGCCGGCCGAGCCCTGGGATCTGCGACACGGTGTCGGCCGTCTGGCTCTGCAGCAGCCCGCCGATCGCGAAGCTCTGCCCGCTCGACAGCTCGACCGTGGTGTCGACGCGCCGCACGGTAAGCGCCGGCACCTTGATGCCGCCCGTCGTCACGCTGTTGCTCGGATCGACCTCACTGACCTCCGGCCGCACCTTGAGGCTGATGCGGTTGTCGGCGAGCACGGTCGGCGTGAAGTCGAGCGACACGCCGAACGGCTTGTAGTCGACCGTGATCACACCCGTGTTGCCAGCCTGTGCAACGGGGACCGGAATCTCGCCGCCCGCGAGGAAGCTCGCGGTCTCGCCCGACATCGCGGTGAGGTTCGGCTCCGCGAGCATCGTGATCAGCCCCTCCTGGTCGAGCGCATCGAGCACGACGTCGATCGACCAGCGCCCCGCGCGGAACCCGCCGAGCACCGAGAATGCGCCGGTCGGCGACAGGTTGAACAGGCCGTTCGTCGGGTCGAACAGCGTGCGCCCGTTGAACAGCCCGCCGACGAAGTTGCCGGCGGCGCCGAGCGAGCTCCAGTTGATGCCGAGCTGCTGCGTGACGTTGCGGCTCACCTCGGTCACCCGCACGCGCAGGTTCACCTGGATCGGGCGCGACAGCGTGAGCCGGTTGACGATCTTTTCCTTGTCGTGCAGGTACGGCGCGAGCGACTGCATCACGGCGTCCGCGTCGGCCGCGCCCGGCACCTTGCCCGACACCATCAGCGAGCCCGGCGCGCCGGACACCGACAGCTTCAGCTGCGGAAAGCGGCTGTCGAGCACCGCCTGCAGCGAAGCCGTGTCGACCTGCACGATCACCGTCCTGCGCAGGATCGGCCGATGGTTCGCGCCGAGCGCGATCAGCGTGGTCGTGCCGGCCTTCTTGCCAAACACGAACACGGTGCGCGGCGACGGCACCTGGATGTCGGCAATGGTCGGATCGGCGACGAACATCGCGACCGCGGGCTCGGGCAGCGACAGCATCTCGCCCTTGCCGGTCGCGATCGACAGCGTCGCGCCGGCGTCCGGCGCGCGCGCGCCCTGCGCGAACGCGACGCCGGGCGCGGCGAGACCGGCCAGGCACCAGAGAGCGATCCAACGAACCATGCGCACCATGCGTGTTCCCGTCATCCCGTCAAATGCCGGCCATCGGGCGGCCGCCCCGATCCGTCGACCCGTCATTGCGGCGCCGCCACCCTCGGCAGTTGCGCCGTCGCATCCGCCGCGACACTGCCGCCGCCCGGCGGCGCCGGCAGCCCCGGCAGGCCGGACGGCAGCGGCGGCAGGCCCGGCGTGCCGGCGCCGCCGCGCGACCCGTCGTCGATCGACGAACCGCGATAGATCACGACCGTGTTGCCCTGTCCCGTCGGCCGCGCGCCGCCGGCTTCCGGCCCGGCGGACGGTGCACGCGCGGCCTCGCGGGCCGCGCGCGACACGTCGCCCGCCCACACCGGCTGCGTATCCGGCTCCGGCTCGTCGCCGCCCGCCGGTTGCCGCCGGTCGCTGGTCGCGAAGCTGCGCAGTGCGAGCGACAGCGAGCCGAGGCGCGTCGCGACCAGCACGACCTGCGCGGTGCGCGGCGCGACCTCGAGCGTGACCGTGCGTGCACGCGCCGTCGCGTCCGGCGCGCTCGCCGGCGTCTTCGCGCGCTGGAATTCCGAGCCGACCGCGAGCACGCGCGCGCGCCGCACGACCGTCTCCGCTTCGAAGGTGCCGGGCGACGTCGCGGAGCCGCCGATCTGCTGCGTGAGCACCACGTCGACGAAGTCGCCCGGCTGGATCAGCCCCGCGTTGCCCGACACGTCGTCGACCGGCACCGAGATCGCGCGCATGCCGGGCTGCAGCGCGGCCGCGAGAAAATCCGGCGCGCCGGCCGGAATCACGTTGTCCGTGCGGATCGGCGTGCCGGCGCCGACGCGGTTGCGCAGCAGCGCGCCCTTCAGGTCGGCGCCCGGCTGCGACTCGACGAACGCGCCCGGCGGCACCTGCGCGCGCGGCATGCGCTTCCATGCGAGATCGTTGTCGCGCAGCAGCAACCCTTCCGGCAGATCGGCGGCCGCGACGCGCACGCGCGCCTGGTCCGCTTCGCCGGGGGCCGACGACGTCGACGCGGCGACGTATAGTTCGCGCAGGATGAACGCGCCGATGCCGGCAGCAACGATCAGCACGGCCATTCTCAGAGGTTTGGGCATGGCGGCGTGCGTCCCCCCGGCTAGGTAAGCGAAACCGCGCGCGCAAACGGCGCCCAGACGGCCAGCGCGCCGCCGAGCGCGAGCGCGACGCCGTACGGCACGCCGCGCACGGCGACCGTGCGGGCGGGCGCGGCACGCCGCTGCCACGCGACGGCCGCGAGCGCGGCGAGACCGCACAAGGCGCCGGCCGCGCCGACGATCGTCAACACGGAGAACGCCAGCGCCGGGCCGGCCCACAGGAATACCGCCGCCGCCAGCTTGACGTCGCCGCCGCCGATCCAGCCCGCGTGGCGCAAGCCGCCGAACAGCAGCAGCATCGCCGCGGCGGTCGCGACGTGGCCGGCCAGCGGCGCGAGCCCTTCGCGCGCGAGCGCCGCCGCGACGAAATACAGCATCGCGAACGCCAGCACCGCGCGATTGGACAGGCGCCGGTCGCGCAGGTCCTGCGCCGCGAGCGACGCCAGCACGACCGAGGCCACCGACTGCACGAGCGTGAGCATGGGAGAGCAGTCCGTCGGCGCACCCCCGGCTGGATACGTTCTACCGCTGCGGATCCGTGTGTTCGTCGGCGGCGCGCGGGTTCAGGGGATCAGATCAGGCTCGTCACCTTCGTGATCAGCGCCGTGAACACGCTCGGCAAGCCACCGGAAGTGCTGCTGAGGATCACGCCGACTGCTGCCAGCGCGACCACGACGATGCCGGCCAGCACCGCATATTCGAGCGAGCTGACGCCACGTTCATCACGCAGCAGGGACTTGACGTATTGCAGCATGGCAACCTCCGTGTGACGGGGTCGATGATCGACCGTTGAACGTAATGACGATGCATGGTCCGGCGGCTGCCCCGGGCATTCGCCCATTCGCGACTCACGCGAACGGCCCTGGCATCAGGCCGTTCGCCTCCCCGAAGTCCGCTCGATCACTGCGACGCGCGGCATGCAACGACGGCATCGATCGTTGCATTGGCGCACCTGTCGTGCGGCCGTCGCTGTACGCCACCGACCGCACTGATTCGTCTAGGGTATAGACAATTTTTTGGACGATTTCAAATAATTTAGCGTCGGAATGTATTTATGGATGGCACCCTGAAACAATGAATTTCATACAGGCCATCTTTCGGAATTCTTTCTCGTGGCATTCCGCGTCGCTCGGATATCGAAGTAAGAATGTTAACTGTCGCGATGCGTCATTTTCCGGCCGGCGGATAACCCGTTTCCATTCGGTTTTCCGGTATGCCGGATGCGGCCGTGCGCACCGTTTCGCGCGGGCAGCCAGCCAAAGATGGTCGCCCTGGATCGGTTTCATTTGACCGCCAGATACCCATTTCACCGCCCGGATCGGCCCGCCGATCGACATGCGAATCCGCGATTTCGCCATTTCAGGAATTTCCCGATCGTCGCCTGCCCGATCGGCAAGCTGTGCCGATCGACATGATCGGAATCCTTAACGATTCCCCGATACATGCGAATCCGCTTTCCGTCCGCGCAACACGGCGCGCCCGGCCCGGCAACCCGCCGAGCGGCGATAAGCATAGTTCAAATCGTTGCTTGTCCCGCGCCGGACGCGTCCACCAGAATGGCGTGACGCCTCTCTTCCCGACTTCACTTCTCGCGACCCGACGCACCATGACCGATCGATTTCCGTTTCCGCTGCGCGTGCTGCGATCGCTGCTGGCAGCCACGCTGATGACGCTGGCGGCTGCCGCCGCGCACGCCGACAAGCCCGCCACCATCCGCATCGGCGTCGCCCAGCAAGGCGCCGGCGATCCGCCGACCTTCGGCGGATCGAGCGCGGCCACCGCGCAGTTGCAGCAACGGGTCGAAAAGGAGTTCGCGGCCGACGGCATCACCGTGCAGTGGCTGTTCTTCAAGGGCGCGGGGCCGGCCGTCAACGAGGCGATCGCCAACAAGGCGCTCGACTTCGCGTACCAGGGCGATCTGCCGGCCGTGCTCGCACGCTCGAACGGGATCAAGACGCACCTGCTGCTTGCCGCGAGCGTGCGCTCGGGCGTGAAGATCGCGGTGCCGCCCGACTCCGGCATCCGTTCGATCACGGACCTGAAGGACCGCCGCGTGTCGATCTTCCGCGGCACGAACCTGCAGCTCGTCGCCGACAACGCGCTCGCGAAGAACGGCCTCGGCGAACGCGACCTGCGCGTGATCAATCTCGACTCCGCAAGCTCGCTCGCCGCGCTCGCGTCGAAAGGCATCGACGCATCGGTGGGCGACTACCAGCTATACAAGCTGCGCGACGCGGGGCTCGCGAAGATCATCTACGAATCGCAGAACGACGGCCCGCAGTACACGCGCCAGACCCACCTGCTCGTGCTCGACGATTTCGAGCGCGCGCATCCGGACATCGTGCAGCGCGTCGTCAACGCGCTGGTCAAGGGTGCGCAATGGTCGTCCGACGAAGCGAACCGCGATGCGCTGTTCAAGCTGTGGGCGAAAAGCGGCGTGCCGTATTCGTCGTGGCAGGCCGATTATGCGAACCAGCGCCTGAGGGAGCGCCTGTCGCCGCTGATCGATCCGTTCCTCGTCGCGCGCTACAAGGCCGTCGCGCAGGATGCGCTGAAGCTGAAGCTGATCCGCCAGCCGGTCGACGTCGACGGCTGGTTCGAGCCGAAGTATCTCGACAATGCCCTGCGCACGCTGAAGCTCGAAAACTACTGGACGCGCTACGACGCGACCGGCAAGCCCCTTTCCTGACCCGGACCCGCCCCGATGAGCGACACCGCGATCCCGATTCCGTCGTCGAAGCCACATGCGCTCGCCGCGCAGCCGCGCCGCGCGGCGAGCGTGAAGCGGCTCGCGTGGCAGCTCGCGCCGTGGGTACTGCCCGCGCTGCTGTTCGCGCTGTGGACGGTCGGCAGCGCGCGCGGCTGGATCGCGCCGCAGATCCTGCCGCCGCCTGAACGGGTGTACGACGCACTCGCCGAGCTGGCGACAAGCGGCGATCTCGCGCGCCACACGCTGATCAGCCTGCAGCGCGTGCTGGTCGGCTTCGCGGCCGGCTCGCTGCTCGGTTTCTCGATCGGCGTCGCGCTCGGCCTGTCGCGCACGCTGGAAGCCTACGTGCTGCCGAGCTTCAACGCGCTCGTGCAGATTCCGGTGCTCGGCTGGCTGCCGTTCCTGCTGCTGCTCGTCGGCGTCGGCGAACCGCTCAAGACCCTGCTGATCGCGCATGCGGCACTCGTCCCCGTCACGATGAGCACGTTGCAAGGGTTTCGCCAGACGCCGCCCGCGCTCGACGAAGTCGCGCGCGGGTTCGGCTACACGCGCCGGCAACGCATCGTCCACGTCGTGCTGCCGGCCGCGATCCCGACGCTCGCGACCGGCGTGCGGCTCGCGTTCACGAAGTCGTGGCTCGCGCTCGTCGTCGTCGAGCTCGTCGCGTCTTCCGAAGGGCTCGGCTACCTGATCGTGTACGGGCGGCAACTGTTCCAGCTCGATCTCGTGATGGCGGCCGTGGTCGTGGTCGGCGCGGTCGGCCTGCTGATCAACCGGCTGCTCGACGCACTCGAAGCGCGCCTGCGCCGCGGCGTGCCGTCCGCGTTCCGCGGCTGAACCGGCCTGCCCGCGCAACCGAAGGAGACCATTCCATGCCCCATGCCGCCACGCCGACGCTCGCGCCGGACGCCATGCCGTCGCCCGCCACGGCCGCCCGCCGCCTGCATGCGCCCGACTGGCGCGGCTTCGTGCTGCCGCTCGTCGCGTTCGCGCTGTGGTGGGCGATCGCTTCCGCGCACCTCGTCAAAAGCGGGCTGCTCGTCGGCCCGGCCGACGTCCTGCGTACCACGTGGTTGCAGGTCACGAGCGGCGCGCTCGGCCGCGCACTGTCCGCATCGCTCGCGCGCGAAGCCTGCGGTTTCGCGATCGGCGCGACGGGCGGGCTGCTGCTCGGCACCGCGCTCGGGCTGTCGCGCATCGCCGCGCGCATGGTCGGCCCGAGCTTCGACACGTTCAAGCAGATCTCGCTGTTCGCGTGGATTCCGCTGATTTCCGTGTGGTTCGGCCTCGGCGACGTCGCCAAGGTCGTGTTCCTGTCGCTCGCCGCGCTGCTGCCCGTCGCCGCGCACACCTGCGACGGCATTCACGCGGTGCCGCGCGCGTATGTCGACGTCGCCCGCGCGCTGCGCTACACGCGGCTCCAGCTCGTCCGCTACGTGATCCTGCCGGCCGCACTGCCGTCGATCTTCACCGGGCTGTATCTCGGCCTGATCTATTCGTGGCTCGCGACGCTCGGCGCCGAATACCTGCTCGTCGCCGGCAGCGGGATCGGCAACACGCTGATCGACGGCAGCGAGCAGTTCCGGATGGATCTCGTGCTGTTCGGGATCATCGTCGTCGGCGTGACCGGCTGGGCACTGAACGCGATCGCGCGTGCGATCGAACGCAAGGTGCTCGCCCGGCGCGGCGACCTGCCGCGATGATCGCCCTCTCCTTCCCTGTCGCATCCTTCCTCGCTCCGCCATGACGACCCTCGCTTCCGATTCGCTCGACATCCTCCATGTGAGCAAGCACTACGCGCAACGCGGCGCGGCGCTCGCCGTGCTCGACGACGTGTCGCTGCACGTGCGCGCCGGCGAATTCGTCACGATCGTCGGCGCGAGCGGCTGCGGCAAGTCGACGCTGCTGCGGCTGATCGCGGGGCTCGACACCGACTACGCGGGCGAGATCCGCGCCGGCGACGAACGCGTGCGCGACACGTCGCTGCAGCGCGGGATCGTGTTCCAGGATCACCGGCTGTTCCCGTGGCTGACCGTCGAACAGAACATCGGCGCCGCGCTGCGCAACGCGCCGCTCGACGCGGCCGCGAAGCGGCGCGCGGTCGCGGACCACGTTGCGCTCGTCGGGCTGAACGGCTTCGAGCACGCGTTTCCGAACCAGTTGTCGGGCGGGATGGCGCAGCGCGTCGCGATCGCGCGCGGCCTCGTGAACCGGCCGCGCGTGCTGCTGCTCGACGAGCCGTTCGGCGCGCTCGATGCGCAGACGCGCGCGCGGATGCAGAACGAACTGCTGCGCATCTGGGAACAGGAGCGCATCACGATGATCCTCGTCACGCACGACGTCGACGAAGCCGTCTATCTCGGCGACCGTGTCGTCACGATGGCGCCGCGCCCGGGCCGCATCGAACGCATCGTCGACGTCGCGCTGCCGCGGCCGCGCCGGCGCGATTCGCCGGAATTCGCGCGGTTGCGCGACACGGTGCTCGCCGATTTCGACGATGACGAACCGCCGCGCGACGACAGCGCGGGCGGCAAGCGCATCGACACGCTTCACGCGCACCGGATCGGCGAATGGCGGCTTGCGTGGTAGGCACGAGTCGCAACCGCATTGCTCAGCATGACGACACATATCGATCATCGCGGCACGCACGCTAAGGTTGTGACGATTCATCGGTTCCGGTTCCGCGCGGTCCCTGCTTGAATGGAGACTCGACCGACCCGACTCCAGGAGACTCCCGATGTCCGAAGTCCAGCACGCCGCTCACCCGTCTTCGCATGCTTCGCACGCCGCGCCGCGCACGGCCGCCGCCCCGCTCCAGCTTCGCCAGGTGGCCGGCCGGATCGGCGCCGAGATCGCCGGCGTCCGGCTGTCGGCCACCCTCGACGACACGACGTTCGATGCGATCCAGGCCGCGCTGCTGCGCCACAAGGTGCTGTTCTTCCGTGGCCAGCACCATCTCGACGACACCGCGCAGGAAGCGTTCGCGCGCCGCTTCGGCGACACGGTCGCGCACCCGACCGTGCCGTCCGTCGACGGCAGCGCGCATCTGCTCGAACTCGATTCCGCTCATGGCGCGCGCGCCAATTCGTGGCACACCGACGTCACGTTCGTCGATGCATACCCGAAGATCTCGATCCTGCGCGCGGTCGTGATTCCGCCGTTCGGCGGCGATACGGTGTGGGCCAACACGGCCGCCGCGTACACGCATCTCCCCGACCCGCTGCGCGCGCTCGCCGACACGCTGTGGGCGATCCATACGAACGCATACGACTACGCGTCGACGCATGTGCACGCCGACGACACGCAACTGAAGCGCTACCGCGAAGTGTTCACGTCGACCGTCTACGAAACCGAGCACCCGGTCGTGCGCGTGCATCCGGAAACCGGTGAGCGCACGCTCGTGCTCGGGCACTTCGTGCAGCGGCTCAAGGGGCTGTCGGCGCAGGATTCCGCGCACCTGCTGCAGGTCTTCCACGAACACGTGACGCGTCTCGAGAACACCGTGCGCTGGAACTGGCAGGAAGGCGAGGTCGCGATCTGGGACAACCGCGCGACGCAGCACTACGCGATCAACGACTACGGCGATGCGCGCCGAGTCGTGCGCCGCGCGACCGTTCACGGCGACGTGCCGGTCGGCATCGACGGCCGCCAGAGCGTCGTGCTGAAGGGGCCGGGCGCGACGCTGCAATAACGTCCGCGTACCGCGGCGGCGCCGTTTCGTGCGCGCCGCTGCATGTTCCGTTCCATTCGCCACCGGATCCACCACCATGCACCTCCCGCCGCCGGACCGACGCTTGCACGCGCAACGATGTCGGCCATCCACCCCGTTCACTTCCGCCAGGAGCGTCGCATGAGCGCCCTACCCGAACCGGCAGCCCAGCCGGTCGACGTGATCCCGCTGTCCGCCCATATCGGTGCGGAAATCCGCGGCGTCGACCTCACGCAACCGTTGACCACGCCGCAGATCGCGGCAATCCGCACCGCGCTGCTGAAGTGGCGCGTCATCTTCTTCCGCGAACAATTCCTCACGCACGAGCAGCACGTCGCGTTCTCCGCGCAGTTCGGCGAGCCGACGGTCGGCCACCCGGTGTTCGGGCACGTCGACGGCCATCCGGCCGTCTATTCGATCGCGAAGCATCGCAAGGCGACGCGTTTCGACGGCGAACCGGTGCGCCGGCCGTGGACAGGCTGGCACACCGACGTGACGGCCGCCGTGAACCCGCCGTGGGCGTCGATCCTGCGCGGCGTGACGATCCCGCCGCACGGCGGCGACACGCACTGGACCAACCTCGTACGCGCGTATGACACGCTGTCCGCGCCGCTGCGCGGTTTCGTCGACGGCTTGCGCGGCATCCACCGCTTCACGCCGCCGGCCGGTGCGCGCGCCACCGGCGCGTTCGACGACGCGGTCGAACGCCGCCCGCTCGTGACCGAGCATCCGCTCGTGCGCGTGCACCCGGAGACCGGCGAACGCGCGCTGTACGTGAGCCCGAGCTTCCTGAAATCGATCGTCGGTCTGACGCCGCGCGAGAGCCAGGCGCTGCTCGAACTGCTGTGGGAACACGTGACGCGGCCGGAATTCACGATCCGCTTCAAGTGGGAACCGCGCAGCATCGCGTTCTGGGACAACCGCGCGACCGCGCATCTCGCGCCCGTCGACATCTTCGATCTCGACTTCGACCGCCAGCTCTACCGCACGACGCTCACCGGCGACGTGCCGGTCGGCCCCGACGGCCGGCCCTCGGTCGCGCTCGAAGGCTCGCCGGTCGAAGCGGCCGCGGCCGTCGCGCTCGACTGACCGCAACCGGCACCGGCGCGCACGAGCGCGCCGGCCCTTCGTCCGTCAATCCAGCCACACGCCGTCGAACCGGTGCCCGCCGAGCGGCGAGAACGTCAGCCCGTGTACGCGCTTGGACACCGGCAGCGACACGATCGACGTCGCGATCGGCGTGAACGGCACCTGGTCCTTGAACACGACCTGCGCCTGTTCGTACAGCGCCGTGCGCTTCGCGACATCCGCATTCGAGCGCGCCGCGCTCACCAGCTTTTCGAAATCCTGGTTGCACCACTTTGCGAGGTTGCTGCCGTGCACCGCGTCGCAGCCGAGCAGCGTGCCGAGCCAGTTGTCGGGGTCGCCGTTGTCGCCCGACCAGCCGTACAGGATCGCGTCGTGCTGCCCGTCGTGCTTCGCGCGGCGGTTGTATTCGCCCCACTCGTAGCTGACGATCTTCGCGCGCACGCCGATCTTCGCCCAGTCTTGCTGGATCAGCTGCGCCATCAACTGTGCATTCGGGTTGTACGGGCGCTGCACGGGCATCGCCCACAGCGTCAGGTCGAAGCCGTTCGGGAAACCGGCCTGCGCGAGCAGCGCCTTCGCGGCCGCCGGATCGCGCGGCGCATCCTTCAGGCGCGGGTTGTACGACCATTGCGCAGGCGGCATCGGGTTCGTCGCGATCTTCGCGTCGCCGTTGAAGACGGTCTTCACGATCGCCGTCTTGTCGATCGCGATGTCGAGCGCCCGCCGCACGTCGACGCGATCGAGCGGCGCATGCTGCGTGTTGTATGCGACGAAACCGACGTTGAAGCCCATCCCTGAGAACAGCGCCAGCTTCGGGTCGCGTCGCACCGTGTCGAGATCGGCCGGCCGCGGAAACGCCGACACCTGGCACTCGCCGGCCACGAGCTTCTGAAGGCGCGCGGCCGGATCGGGCGTGATCGCGAACACGAGGCGCGCGAGTTTCACGTCGTCCGCTTTCCAGTAGTCGGGGTTTGCTTCGTAGCGGATCAGCGCATCCTTCTGGTACGTACGCAGCAGGAACGGCCCGGTGCCGACCGGGAACTGGTTGATGTCGGCCTCGCGATGGCGCGCCGCGAGTTGCGACGCATATTCGGCCGACAGGACCGACGCGAACGCCATCGCGAGGTTGCGCACGAACACGACGTCGGGCGACTTCAGCACGAAGCGCACCGTGTAGTCATCGACCTTCTCGATCCGCTCGACGTTGCGGTCGAAGCCGAGATCGCTGAAGTACGGGAAGTTGACCGGGTAGGCCTTGCGGAACGGATCGTCGGGATCGAGCATCCGGCGGAACGTGAACACGACGTCGTCGGCCTGGAACGGCCGCGTCGGCTTGAACCACGCGGTCGTCTGGAATTTCACGCCGCGCCGCAGGTGGAACGTGATCGTGCGCTGGTCGGGCGACACGTCCCAGCTGGTCGCGAGCGACGGTTCGAGATCGAGCGTGCCGCGCCTGAACTGCACGAGCCCGTTGTAGATCGTGTACGTGCTCGCGTCGAAATCGGTGCTCGTCGTGTGCTGGCCCGGATCGAAGCCGGCCGGGCTGCCTTCGGTGCAGTACACGAGCGTCTTGCCGGCCGGCGCGGCAAGCGCCTGCGTGGCCGCGCCGGCAAGCAGCAGCGACGCGGCCACGCAACGAAGTGCGACAACGGCATGCGGTGCGCGACGCGCACGGCGCGCGGCTGACGAAACGAAAGGATTCTTCATGGTGGCGGAGAGAAGGAATGAGTCATGCGAATGACGACGGCCGATCTTCGCGCGCCTCCCGCCGATCGCTTACCAATTAATTCGGCGTTGCTTATCGCCGCACGTGCATCCCGCTGCCCGTGCATGGAAATGTCCACGCGAGCGTCGGGGGATCGTCCGGAAGACCCTTCGCGCCACATCGCAGCGCACCGCCGCCTTCCGGCCCCCTGCAGACTCTCCGGAATTGGCGCATCGTATCGGCTGGCAAACGCCGGCACGGGCGCGCCGGGATCCTCCCGGGGCGACGCCACGCCGCCGATTCCTGGAGGACCCACGATGTCGACCAGCTCCGATACGCCCTCTCGTCCCGTGAAGTCGCCGGGCCCCGATCATCCGATCACGATCGAGCCGCATCCGTCGCGCGTGGTGGTCACGGTGGCCGGCAAAGTCGTCGCCGATACGCGCCGCGCGCTGGCGCTGCGCGAGGCCAGCTATCCGGCCGTGCTCTACATCCCGCGCGAAGACGCCGACATGTCGCTGCTGCGACGCACCGACCACGCGACGTACTGCCCGTACAAGGGCGACTGCGCGTATTACTCGATCCCGGCCGGCGGCGAACGCTCGACCAACGCCGTGTGGACGTACGAGCATCCGTATCCGGCCGTCGAAGCGATTCGCGGGCACCTCGCGTTCTATCCGGACCGCGTCGACTCGATCGAGGAAAGCGCCACCGGCACCGATTGAGCGCCGCTGATTTGCATATGCGCATTCATTGGTTGGCCGCCGGCCCGCGCGGCCGTATCGTCCTGAATCCGGCGCGGGCCGGCCCGTTGCGTGCATCGCCCGCATCGGGCCCCGTCCTGCGCCGGCCGCGCCGCCTTTGCGCGCGCCCCGTGAACCCGCACGCAGGACGCTCCGATGAACGACACACCGCACGCAGACGTTGAAACGCCCCCGTCGAACCCGCGCCGCCGCCAGTGGCTGCACGGCGCGGCCGCCGGGCTTGCCGGGCTCGCGCTCGGGCCGCTCGCGGCCCGGCCCGCGCTGGCCGACGGCAACGGCACGCGGCTGCGCATCGGCTTCCAGAAATACGGCAACTTCGTCGTGCTCAAGGCGCGCGGCACGCTCGAGAAGCGTCTCGCGAGCCAGGGCGTCGCGGTGCAATGGCTCGAATTCCCGGCCGGTCCGCAACTGCTCGAAGGGTTGAACGCCGGCGCGATCGACGTCGGCACGGTCGGCGAAACGCCGCCCATCTTCGCGCAAGCCGGCGGCGTCGATTTCGTCTATATCGGCAACGAGCCGCCCGCGCCGCAAGGCGAGGCGATCGTCGTGCTGCCCGATTCGCCGATCCGCAACGTCGCGCAACTGCGCGGCAAGAAGGTCGCGTTCAACAAGGGTTCGAACGTCCACTACCTGCTCGTGAAGGCACTCGAACATGCGGGCCTCACGTATGCCGACATCCAGCCGATCTACCTGACGCCCGCCGACGCGCGCGCCGCGTTCGTGCAACGCAGCGTCGATGCATGGGTGATCTGGGATCCGTATCTGGCGGCCGCCGAGCGGCAACTCGGCGCGCGCGTGATCGCGAACGGCGACGGGCTCGTGCGCAACACGCAGTACTACCTCGCCGCGCGCAAGTACGCGGCGGCTCAGCCGCAGGTGCTGCGCGCGCTGCTCGACGAAGTCGACGCGACCGATCGCTGGGCGCGCGACCACGTTTCCGAGGTTGCCACGCAACTGTCGCCGCTCGTCGGCCTCGACGCACCGACGCTCGAAATCGCACTCAAACGCGCCGGCTACGGCGTGCAGCCCATTACCGATGCAACGGTCGCGTATCAGCAGAACATCGCCGACACGTTCAGCACGCTGAAGCTGATTCCCGGCAAGCTGACGGTCGCCAGCGCGCGCTGACGCGCTGCCGATGCGCGATGCGACGCGTTACGCCGCGGGCGCCGCGCCGATGCGCCGCCATTCGTCGTAGTCGGTAACGAGGCCCGCTTCGTCGATCTCGATGTCGGCCGCATACGTGCCGCTCTCGTAGCGATACACGCGCGGCGCCGTACGCGTATAGCGCTGCTCGCCGCGCACGACGGCGAAATCCGGAAAGCGCAGCCAGGTGGTATGGATCACTGCCGATTCGCCGACGGCCAGCGCCAGCCGCCGGATCGGCAGCGTATTGGTCGACGGGCTGAAACCGAGGTCGATGTCGGTCGCGCCCGCGAGCGCCGGCGCATCAACGTCGTCGATCGTCCAGCGCGCTCCATCGCATGCGATGTCCAACTGTTGCGGCGGCAACGTGCCGATCCGGCGCGTCACGCGCGCCGAGCGCGTGAGCCAGTCGGCGCCGCATGCGATCGCATAGTCGATGCGAAACGGCGTGCCGTCGATCGCGCCCGATACCGAACCCGACAGATCGATTCCCGTTCGCGTCTCCGCGAGCCGGCACCATTCGGCCGCCTGCCACGTCTGCACGATCTGCCATGCGACGCATCGCGTGCGCACCGCTTCGTCCTGTTGCGTCATGTCGCCGTCTCCTGTCGGTCGCGCGAACGCCGATTTTCGCTCATCGCGTCGATGAACACACGCGGCTTCGGAGAACGGCACGTCCGCGCTCACGCCTGCAGCGACTTCCCCGGCTCCTTCACGTGCGCGTCGACTTCCATCTGGTAGAAGCGCGCGCTGACAAAGCCGAACAGCGTCCAGCCCAGGAACACGCACAGGCCGCCGAGCATCAGCGCCTGCTCGCCCGAGCTGAACAGCGCATAGAAGCTGTACGCGGTGGCGACCATCGCGATCACGTTCGTCAGCAGCGCCTTGGCCGGCGGCACCTTCGCGACCTTCTGGATCGTGATCAGCGCGGCCATCGACATCACGTACGGCACGAGGTTCGTGACGACCGCGAGATCGACGATCTTCTGGAACTGGCTGCTCAATTCCGGGCTGATCGTCATCAGCGCCAGCGCGACCTGCGCGACCAGCAGGATCACCATGCCGACGATCGGCGTGCCGGTGCGCGTCGCGCGCCCGAACACCGGCAGGAAGTAGCCGACGTCCGCCGAGCTCTTGAACACCTGCGCGACCGTGAACTGCCAGCCGAGCAGCGAGCCGATGCACGCGATCACCATCAGCGCGGTGACGATCGTGCCGACCGTCGGCGTGAACATCGTCGCGAACGCGATGCCGAACGGCGCGTTCGATTGCGCAAGGATCGCGTTGGGCACGATCCCCGCGATCACGTTGGTCGACACGATGTAGAAGATCGCCGATGCGATCGTGCCGCCGAGCACCGCGATCGGCACGTTGCGCTCCGGGTTCTCCACCGCGTCCGAGTTCGCGCACGCGGATTCGAGCCCGAGGAACGCCCACAGCGTCACCGCGATCGAGCCGCCGACGGCCGGCCCGAACGGCAGGTTGTGCGGATTCCACGCGGCGCCCCAGGTCGCGCCGCTGAACCAGAACCAGCCGATCAGCGACACGACGACGACCGGAATGATCACGCCCCACACGGTCACCGCGCCGATCCGGCCGGTGATGCGCGAGCCGCCGAAGTTCGCGACCGTCGTGAGCACGAGCAGGAAGATCGTCCACAGGCCCGTCTGCAGCGGCGACAGCGTCGCATCGAACAGCACGGTGCCGTAACCGACCGCCGTGACGCCGATCGCGACGTTGGCGATCACGAGCGACAGCCCGTACGTGTAGTTCGCCATGTAGTTGCCGGCCTTGCCGAACGCGTATTCCGCGTAGCCGCCCATCCCGCCCGGCTTGCGGCTCAACATCCCGCAGCGCGCGAACGCATAGGCCAGCGCAAGCGAGCCGCCAGCCGTGACGATCCACGACAGCAGCGAGATCGTGCCGACCTGCGCGAGCTTCGACGGCAGCAGGATGATGCCGGAGCCCATCATGTTGACTGCCGTGAGGATGGTGAGCTGCCAGACATTCATCCGGTTCTTCGGCGCGGCCGCCGGGGCCGCGTCGGATAGGCGCGCTGCGTTTTCCATGATGTCGATCCTTCGATGTGGGGCCGCCGCGCGGCCGGTCGCTCGTTCGTCCGGTTGCTCAGGCCGTCAGGCAGTACACGCGGTACGTGCCGTCCTCGACTTCCACGCCGTGCGTGTCGTGCGCGAAGCCCGGAAAGCGCCGGTCGTACGCCTCGAGCGCCTTCAGGTAGCCGAGCACCGGGCCGCCTGCCGGTCCCGCGTTCTCGCCCGGCATCAGCAGCGGAATGCCCGGCGGATACGGCACGACACCGGTGGCGACCGTGCGCCCGGCCAGCTCGTCGAGCGTGACCTGCTCGACGCGGCCCTGCACGAGATGCTCGTATGCGCGCACCGGGCTCATCTCCGGCTTCGGCAGGATCGAGAACGCCTCCGACATCAGCCGCGTCGTGCCGAGCTGCTCCATCGCCGCGAACATCGTGTCGGCCAGGTCCTTCAGCCCCATGCCCGCGTAACGCGCGCCGTGTTCCTTCACGAGCGACGGAATCGCCATGTCGAGCGGCAGGTTCGCATCGTAGTCGCGCTTGAAGTCGCACAGCGCGCTGACGAGCGAGCCCCACTTGCCCTTCGTGATGCCGATCGAGAACAGGAACAGGATCGTGAAGTCGGTCGTCTTCTCGACGACGATCCCGCGCGCATCGAGATAGGCGGTCAACACGCTGGCCGGAATGCCGACCGGCATCAGGCCGCCGGCCGGCGCGACGCCCGGCGTGACGATCGACACCTTGATCGGGTCGAGCATGCAGTAGCCGTCCTCGATATTGCCGAAGCCGTGCCATTGCGCGCCGGGTTTCAGCATCCAGCACCGCGGGTCGGTGGCGAGCAGGTCCGGCGGCGCCTCGTGGAACGGCAGCGACCGGCCCGTGCGCGTGTCGAGCACCGTATCGGGCTGCCAGCATTCGACGAACCAGTCGCCCTTCGCCGCGTACTCGGCATTCATCCGCGCGATCATCTGCCGGAACGCGACGGCCTCGTCGATCGACTCGCGCGTCAGCGCTTCGCCGCCGGGGCCGTCCATCATCGCAGCCGCGACGTCGTTCGACGCGATGATCGCGTAGTTCGGCGACGTCGACGCATGCATCATGAACGTTTCGTTGAACTGGCCATGCGGAATCGGGCTGCGGCCGTCGCGCACGTGGATGTACGACGCCTGCGACAGCGCGGTCAGCAGCTTGTGCGTCGACTGCGTCGCGAACACCGTGGGCCGGTCCGCATGATGGTCGCGCGGGTCGCCGTGCATTGCATGGCGGTCGCGGTAGATCGGGTTGAAGCGCGCATAGCCGTACCACGCTTCGTCGAAGTGCAGGCGGTCGACGCTCGCGCCGAGCAGTTCCTCGACGCGCGTGACGTTGTAGCAAAGGCCGTCGTAAGTCGAGTTCGTGACGATCGCGTGCTTCGGCTGGCGATCGGCCAGCCCGGCCGCGAGCGGGTTCGATGCGATCGCCTCGCGGATCGCCGCCTGCGTGAGGCGCTCGGACGCGATCGGCCCGATGATCCCGTAGCGGTTGCGCGTCGGCACGAGGTAGGTCGGAATCGCACCCGACATCGTCATCGCATGCTCGGCCGACTTGTGGCAGTTGCGGTCGCACAGCGCGATCTGGTCGCGGCTCACGCTCGCCATCAGGATGATGCGGTTCGACGTCGACGAGCCGTTCGTCACGTGATACGTGCGATGCGCGCCGAACACGCGCGCCGCGTAGCGCTCGCTGTCGCCGATCGGGCCCGAGTGGTCGAGCAGCGAGCCGAGTTCGCCGACCGAGATCGACAGGTCGGAGCGGAACAGCGCTTCGCCGAAGTATTCGAAGAACGCGCGGCCGACCGGCGACTTCAGGAAGCCCGTGCCGCCTGTGTGGCCGGGCGTATGCCACGAGTATTCGTAGACGCGCGAGAACTTCGCGAGTGCGCCGAACATCGGCGGCAGCACGGTCGAGCGATAGCGTTCGATCGCCGCGTGGATACGCCCGCCGATGAAGTCGGCCGTATCCTCGAGCAGCCAGACGAAATCGTCGACCTTGCCCATCACCGCGGACGGCACCGACGACGCGACGCTGCGGTCGGCCAGCAGGAAGATCGGCACGTTGGCATTGCGCTGCCGGATCGCATCGACCACGGCCTCGGACGGCCCGTGGCCGTCCACGCCGAGATCCCAGTCGAGCAGCACGCACTGGATCGACGGATCGGAGCGGATCAGCACGATCGCATCGTCAGCGGAGGTCGCCGTGAGCACGTCGATGTCGCGTTGCACGAGCTCCGCGCTCAGCGTGCGGACCGCGCGCCCCGTTGCCGTTTCCTGCGTGATCTCGTCGTCGACCAGCAGCGCACGCATGCCGAGACGACGGATGCCACCGGCGGACGTATTCATGATGTTGCCCTCGTTGTTCCGTTGCTTCGTTGGGGTTGTTCGTCTCACGAGCACGCGGACAGCTGGCCACGGTCGGCGACATGAGACGCTCGCAATTCCGGTTTGATTCGCCATCCAATTCGCTGCCGACTATGCCATAGACGACTTTCAATGAAAAGCAGCCGATTCGGCGAAACCGTCGGTCGCTTTCAAAGCGGATTTCATGATTTGATCATTTTTATGTGCGCCGCAGCATTTAAATTCGAGATAACTTGATCATTCTCATCCTGCAATGACCTTGTCATTTCCGGTCGATTGAAGTCGCCGGGTTTTATTGCTAGGATCGGCTGCGCCGTGCGCTGACCGGCGGCGCCTGCACCCCGCCGCGCAAGGCCAGCTGGCGCGAGGCGCATTCGGCATTCAGCATTCAGCATTCGCGGGAGCATTTGAATCGGCTGCGGCGCATGCCGGATTACGCATGGATTGCGTACCGGCACGAATGCCGCGCCCGCTTCCGCACATTTTCGGGAGAATTTGCGTGAGCCTGTTGAAAATCGCAGTCGAGCCGGCGCTGATTGGCGCCTTCCTCACCACGCACGAACAGGTCGACGTATTTCAGACCGATTTCACGAATATCGCGGCAATCGTCGTCGGAATCGATTCGGCACAGAAGGTTCTGAAAGCCGTCGAAAGAACCGGCTTCGCGATTCCGTTCTTCGTCGCGGTCGAACCCGACCAGGAAGTGCCGCCGTCGGTCCTGCCGAGCGCGAGCGGCGTGATCCAGCTCGGGCACGGCGGCCGCCACTACTACGGCCGGCAGATTTCAGCCGCCGCCGATATCTACAGCGAGAACCTGCTGCCGCCGTTCTTCAAGGTCATGCGCGAATACGTGCAGCGCGGCTACGTCGAGTTCGACTGCCCTGGCCACCAGGGCGGCCAGTTCTTCTCGAGTCATCCGCTCGGCCGGGTGTTCTTTGACTTCTTCGGCGAAACGCTGTTTCGCTCCGACCTCTGCAACGCGGACGTCCGGCTCGGCGACCTGCTGATCCACGAAGGCCCCGCGCTCGAAGCGCAGCGCAACGCCGCGCGGATCTACAACGCGGACAAGACCTGGTTCGTGCTGAACGGCACGTCGACGTCGAACAAGGTCGTCACGAGCGCACTGCTCGCACCCGACGATCTCGTGCTGTTCGACCGCAACAATCACAAGTCGGTGCACCTCGGCGCGCTCGTGCTGTCCGGCGCGCGGCCGGTCTATCTCGAGACCGCGCGCAACGCGTGGGGCCTCATCGGCGGCGTCGACAACGCGGCGCTCGACGAAGCGCGCATTCGCGACGCGATCCGCGACGTCGCACCCGAGCGCGCCGACCAGCCGCGCCCGTTCCGGCTCGCGGTGATCCAGCTCGGCACCTATGACGGCACGATCTACAACGCGCGGGAAATCGTCGACCGGATCGGGCATCTGTGCGACTACATCCTGTTCGATTCGGCATGGGTCGGCTACGAGCAGTTCATCCCGATGATGCAGGACTGCTCGCCGCTGATGCTGACGCTCGGCCCCGACGATCCCGGCATCCTCGTCACGCAGTCGGTGCACAAGCAGCAGGCCGGCTTCTCGCAGACGTCGCAGATCCACAAGAAGGACAGCCACATCGAAGGCCAGAAGCGCTTCTGCGATCACCGGCGCTTCAACAACGCGTACATGATCCATGCGTCGACGAGCCCGTTCTACCCGATGTTCGCGGCGCTCGACGTCAACGCGCAAATGCACGCGGGGCCGGCCGGCAAGCGCCTGTGGCGCGACTGCGTCGCGCACGGCGTCGACGCGCGCAAGCTGCTGCTGAAGACCTGCCGCCAGATCCGCCCGTTCGTTCCGCAGCACGTCGACGGCCGCCCGTGGGCCGACTACCCGACCGAGCAGATCGTCGACGACCTGCGCTTCTTCCGCTTCCATCCGGCCGACACGTGGCACGGTTTCGAAGGTTATGCGGACAACCAGTACTTCGTCGATCCGTGCAAGCTGCTGCTGACGACGCCCGGCATCGATCGCGACACGCACGAATACGCGCCATTCGGCGCGCCGGCGCCGATCCTCGCGCGCTACCTGCGCGAGCACGGCGTCGTGCCCGAAAAGGCCGACCTGTACACGATCCTGTTCCTGCTCACGCCGTCGGAAAGCTTCGGCAAGCTGCAGCATCTGGTCGCGCACCTCGCGCAGTTCGAACGCCATCTCGACCAGGACACGCCGCTGCGCGAAGCGATCCCGTCGTTGTGCGAAGCGTATCCGGAGCTGTACGGCAACATGCGCCTGCGGCAGTTGTGCCAGCGCATGCACGACTTCTACCGCAGCCACGACATGAAGCATCTGCAGAAGCAGATGTTCCGCCGCGCGCAGTTCCCGAAGCAGGCGATGCTGCCGCAGGCCGCGAATGCCGAGCTGATCCGCAACAACGTCGAGCTCGTCACGCTCGACCGCATCGAAGGCCGGATCGCGACCGAAGGCGCGCTGCCCTATCCGCCCGGCATCTTCTGCGTGGTGCCCGGCGAAACGTGGGGCGGCCCGGCGCTCGACTATTTCCGCGCGCTCGAAGCCGGGATCAACGCACTGCCGGGCTTCGAACCGGAAATCCAGGGCGTCTACCTGCAGACGAAGCCGGACGGCACGAAGCAGGCATCGGCGTACGTGGTGGTCGACCACGCGCGCGCGGCGCTGGCCTGACCGCGTCGGTGCCCGGCCCGTGCGGCGCTTGGCGCACGGGCCGGCCCTGCGGTCGCGTCCTGCATTCCGCGACAACCGAGGCGTCGCGTCGAAACCCATCCGTCGATTCGATCCGATGCGGCCCCGCCCCTGCCCGGCGCCGTCGCGTCGGGCGCACGGGAGGGGGTTGCGTTGGACATTCGCGTCTCTCTGCTGGCCGGCGTCGCCGAAAACATCGGTGTCGGCATCCTGCCGGCCAGCTCACCGCGATTCACGCCCGCCGCGTCACCACGCCTGCCGATAGATTGCCAGCGCGTCGGCCTCCGTCACCTCGCGCGGATTGTTCACGAGCAGGCGCGTCTGCAGCATCGCGTCCGACGCCATCCTCGCCAGGTCGCCCTCGCCGATGCCGACTTCGCGCAGCGTGCGCGGGATGCCCGTCGCGACGATCAGCCGGTCGATCTCCGCGATCAGCGCATGCGTCCTCGCTTCGTCGCTGCCCGTCGCCGACGGCGCGACGATCGCCGCGAGTTCCGCATACAGCGGCGCGGCGGCCGGCGCGTTGAAGCGCAGCACGTGCGGCAGCACGAGCGCATTCGACAGCCCGTGCGGCACGTGGAAGATCCCGCCGACCGGATAGGCCAGCGCATGCACGGCCGCGACCGGCGCGTTCGCGAACGCCTGCCCGGCGAACATCGCGCCGACCAGCATCGCCTCGCGCGCGTGCCGGTCGTGGCCGTCGTCGCAGGCCGCGAGCAGGTTGCGCGACAGCAGCGTCAGCGCGTGCACGGCCAGCATGTCGGACACCGGATTCTTCAGCCGCGCCGACGTATAGGCTTCGATCGCATGCACCATTGCATCGATGCCCGTCGCGGCGGTCGCCGCACGCGGCAGGCCGAGCGTCAGCTCGGCGTCGAGGATCGCGACGTCCGCGAACAGGTGCGGCGACACGACGCCCATCTTGCGCGCCTCGCCGACCGTGACGATCGACACGGCCGTCACTTCGGAGCCCGTGCCGGCCGTCGTCGGCATCTGTACGAGCGGCAGCCGTGCGCTCGCGACCTTGTCGACGCCGTACATGTCGGCCAGCGCCTGCTGCCCCGGCGCGAGCACCGCGATCAGCTTCGCGACGTCCATCGACGAACCGCCGCCCAGGCCGAGCACGATCTCGGCATCGGCCGCGACGGCCCGCGCGGTCGCTTCGAGCACCACGTGCTCGGGCGGATCGGCGATCACGTCGTCGATCACGGTGACCTGCCAGCCGTGCGCGGCGAGGCTCTCCAGTGCGGGCGCGAGCACCCCGCTGCGATGCAGGAACGCATCGGTGACCACGCACAGCCGCACAAGCGCCGGAAAGCGATCGCGCAACAACGCGCCGAGCCGGCGCGCGGCGCCGAACTCGACGATCTGGGTCGGAACGGTACGGAATTGAAACGGGTTCATCGGGTGTCTCCCGGTGGCGTCGCCGTGCCGGTGTCGGGCTGCACCATGTAGCGCGACACGTCGCGGCGATCGAGCAGTGGAAAGATTGCCCCGATCCCGATGCGCTGGAAATGCGGCGTATCCCGATGCACGTCGAGGCCGTCCGCGTGGCTGTAACGTTCGAGGATCACGATGTGGTCGGGGTCCGTCGGCGACCGGAAATACGCGTAGTCGAGATTCTTCGGCTCGGTGCGCGTCGCGGGCGCAAGTTCCGCGAGCAGCTCGATCACGCGGTCGCCGTTGCCGGGCTTCGCGAAGAAATGCGCGATGACCTGCAGGTAAGGTTCGTTCATGCAGTGCTCCGTGTCTGGCAAGTGCCCGTCGCGACGGGGACGCACGCAATGTGCTGCGCCCCGGACGGATTCGAACGCGATGCCGCGATACCGGTATCGCAGGCGCGTCGTTGCATTGTATTGAATCGGCGCTACGTTCGCAGTGCCCCGTAGTGCCGCCTGGCGCCGCGGCCGGACTGCGAACGACATGTCGAATCTCGCAGCGCACTCACGGCGAGCCGTTTCGTCACCGGCCGGCCGATACGCCGTACGCCGACGACTACCACGGCACCGTCCGCCCCAGATAATCGAGGTATTCCAGCCCTGGGCGCACCCGCTTCGCGATCAGCACGTCGACGAGGCTCGGCACGCTCTCGTCGATGGTCAGGCGTGCATCGGGCCCGCCGAGCTCCGTGCGGACCCAGCCGGGCGCCATCAGCGCCATCGCACGCCGCGTCTCGGCCTGGCGCGCCGCGAAACTGCGCATGAACTGGTTCAGCGCAGCCTTGCTGCCGCGATAGACCTCGCGCATCCCGCTGACGTTGTTCGCGACGCTGCCCTGCCCCGACGACATCGCGCCGATCAGGCCGTCCCCGGGCACGAGATCCTGCAGCACCTCGATCACGCGCATCGGCGCAAGCGCGTTCGTGATCATCACGCGCACGAACTCGTCGGTCGTCACTTCGCCGATCGTTTCGTTCGGGTCGTTCGTCGTCCCCGCATTCACGAACAGCATGTCGAAGCGCCTGCCCGACAGGCGCTCGCGCAGCGCGGCCAGTTGCGCCGGCTCGCAGATATCGAGCGTCTCGATCCCGAGCCGGCCGTCGAACCGGTCGGCCAGGTCGTGCAGCTTCGTGCGCCCCGATCCTTCGCGCACGGTACCCGTTACGTTCCAGCCCTGGTTCAGGAATTGCTCCGCCATGGCAAGCCCGAGGCCGCGCGACGCGGCGACGAGCAGGAGCGTGGGTGCGTTCGGGGTCGATACAGTCGATTGCATGGTTTCCGCCTTTGCCGGGTTTCATGATGCGCCCACTATAGGCACGCACCGAACCATGCACCAGACGCACCGAATGCAATCGATAGTTGCACCAAACGCCATGCCAGATCGCGCAGTGGCGTATCCTGTCCGCATGGAAGACATCGACCTGAACCTCGTTACCGCACTCGACGCGCTGCTGTCGGAAGGCAGCGTGACGGGCGCCGCGCGCCGGCTTGGCCTGAGCACGTCCGCCATGAGCCGCACGCTCACGCGGCTGCGGCTTTCCACCGGCGATCAATTGCTCGTGCGCGCCGGGCGCAAGCTCGCGCCGACGCCGCACGCGGCCGCATTGCGCGACCGCGTGCATGCGATTGCGAGCGACGCGCGCGCCGTGCTGCGGCCGGCGACGACCGACGTGGACATGGCGACGCTTAACTCCACGTTCACCATTCGCGCGTCGGCGTCGTTCATGGAGATGCTGTCCGGCCCGGTGGTCGCCGCGATCGGCGAAATCGCACCGCACGTGCGCATCCGCTTCGTGCCCAAGCCCGACCGCGATCCGCAAGCGCTGCGCGACGGCACCGTCGATCTGGAAATCGGCAAGCGCGGCGACGACGCGCCCGAGCTGCACACACGCATGCTCGGTCACGACTGGTACGTCGCGGTGGCGCGCGCCGGACATCCGCTGTTCGCGTCGGCCAGGATCACGCCCGCGCGCTATGCGGCCTGCCGTCAAGTGATCGCATCGCAGCTCGGCGATTTCAGCGGACCGGCCGGCGACTCGACCGACCGGTCCGGCCCGGGCCAGACCGTGCACGTCGTCGTCCCCGGCTACCCCGATGCCATGCGTGTCGCGGCCAGCACCGACCTGATCGCGCTGGTGCCGCGCTCGTGCCTCGGCAACGCGTACTCGCCGGGGCTCGCGGAAACCCTCGGGCTGCGCAGCTTCGAGATCCCGGTCCGCCTGCCCGCGATCCTCGTCTCCGCGCTGTGGCATCCGCGCATGCACGGCGACCCCGCTCATCGGCGCCTGCGCGACGTGGTCATTGCGGTCTGCCAGCGCGCGTATCCGGATTCCCCCGCGCCACGCGCACCGGCGCGCAGCAAGAAAACCCGCACGGCCGGCTGACGCCGCGCAAATACCCGAAGCCGGCCCACGCAACGCGTGCGGCTCAGACCAGCCGGCCGCCGCCGTCGATGTGCAGGATTTCGGCATTCATGAAGCCGTTGCCCAGCAGGAACGCGATCGCCTCCTCGACTTCGTCGGCGCGACCGACACGGCCGCCCGGCAGCGCCGATGCGGCTCCCGCGAGGATCGCGTCGCGCGCTTCCGGGCCGAACGCGTCGTACAGCGGCGTCTCGACGAAACCGGGCGCGACGACGTTGACGCGAATCGGCTTAAGTTCCAGCGCGAGCGACTGCGCCAGCGCTTCGACGCCACGCACGGCGGCGGCAATCACGGACGTGCCTTGCGCGGACGGTCGATCCGACAGTTGCCCGCCGGTCAGCACGATCGAGCCGGTCGCGGGCATCAACGGCAGCGCGGCCCGGATCGCGTAGACCGGCCCGGCAATGCGCTCCTGTATCGCGGCGAGCAGATGATCGGGATCGGTGTCGCTCAGCTTGCCGGCGATGAACCGGCCGGCCGTGACGACCAGGTGATCGACGCGCGTCATCGCGTCGAATACGGCCTGCACCGCGTGCCGGTCCGCGATATCGGCCACCGCGATGCGCGCGCCGCCGATCGTCTGCGCGGCGGCCTCGAGCTTCGCACGTGTCCGGCCGACCAGCGTGACAGCGGCGCCCCTCGCCTTCACGGCCACCGCGGCCGCGAGGCCGATTCCGGAGCTCGCGCCGAATATCACGACGTGCGCGCCGTCCAGTGTCGAAGATTGCAGTGCCTCGTTCATGTCGATTCCTCATCAGGGATTGAAGGTTCGCCAACGTTAGGTCATTCTCTATTACGCGGGAACATGGGAGACTTGCATAGGGTTCATTCCATAAGAGAATAAGATGGATTCGCTGCGATCCATGCGCGTGTTTGTCCGCGCCATCGAGCTGGGCAATTTTTCGGCGGTCGCTCGCGAGGAAGGCACCGGCCAGCCGACGATCAGCAAGATCGTCGCCGCGTTCGAACAGGAACTGGGCGTTCGCCTGCTCGAACGCTCGACGACGAGCCTCGCGCCGACCGACGAAGGCCGGCGGTTCTACGACCGCTGCAAGCGCGTGCTCGACGAATACGAAAGCGCGGTGGCCGAGGTGCGCGGGCAAACGCTGCGGCCGGTCGGCAAGCTGGTCGTCAATGCGCCGCTGGGGCTGGGCGAGTTGAGGCTGAACGCGCTCGTGCTCGAATTCCTCGCCGCGTGGCCGGAGATCGACGTCGAGCTTCATTTGACCGATCGTGTGATCGATCTGGTCGAGGAAGGCGTCGATGTCGCCATTCGCCTCGGCCACATGCTGCCGCCGGATGTCGTCGCACGCAACATCGCGTCGTCGCCGCGCCTGCTGGTGGCCGCGCCCGCGTATGTGTCGCAGGCGCCGAGGATCCGCCGGCCGGAAGACCTGGCGAAGCACGAGTATGTCGGATACGCACGCGCGGACATCATCGGCAGCGAACTGGAATTTGTGCGGGGCGACGAGAAAATCGCCGTTCCGGTACACGGCCGGTATCGCGTGAACAGCTCGATCGCGCTGCGGGAATGCTTCCTGGCCGGGAACGCGGTGGGCAGCGCGCCGGCGTGGCTCGTTCAGGACCTGATCGACACCGGGCGGCTCGTCCGGCTGCTGCCGAAGTGGGACATGGTTCCGCCGCATGCGCTGCACCTCGCGTACGCGTCGCGCCGGCATCTGCCGCTCAGGACCCGCACGTTCCTGCAGTTCATGGCGCAGCGGATTCCGGAACTGCCCGGGTTCAGCGCGACGACGATGACAGCCGCAGCCGCATCGCGACAGGCCCGCTGACCGACCGCCGCCACGGTCACGGTCGGCCGGGCGCCGATCCGTCGCCGTTTCCCCGCCCCGTCGAATCCCCGCCATTGCAGCGCGCCGCGGCGGCGCCGGCGGGCCCTTCGGCTAAAATGCCGCACTTTCCACCTTGTCCGGCCCGCTCGCCATGCAACCCGCCTCCCACGCCCAACCCGCCTCCCACGGCGCCGACGCCGCAGAACCGGCCCGCGACCTCGTCTACGGCCCGAACGACCGGCCGGCGCCGATGGTCGCTTTCGTCGCCGCGCTGCAGCACCTGCTGGCGATCATCGTGCCGATCGTCACGCCCGGCCTGCTGATCTGCCAGGCGCTCGGCGTGTCCAGCCGCGATACGACCCTGATCGTGTCGATGTCGCTGGTGATTTCCGGCATCGCCACCTTCGTCCAGTGCAAGCGCTTCGGCCCGCTGGGCGCCGGCCTGCTGATCGTCCAGGGCACCAGCTTCAACTTCGTCGGCCCGCTGATCGCGGGCGGCAGCCTGATGGTCAAGCAGGGCACGCCGGTCGAAACCGTGATGGCCGCGATCTTCGGCGTCGTGATGGCCGGTTCGTTCATCGAGATGGGCGTGTCGCGCATCCTGCCGTTCGTGAAGCGCCTGATCACGCCGCTCGTCACCGGCATCGTCGTGCTGCTGATCGGCCTCACGCTGATCAAGGTCGGCCTCATCAGCATGGGCGGCGGCTTTGGCGCGATGGCCAAGGGTACGTTCGCGAGCGCGGAGAACCTGACGCTGTCCGGCCTCGTGCTCGGGACGATCATCCTGCTGAACCGCGTGCCGATCGTCTGGGTGCGCAGCACCGCGCTCGTCATCGCGCTCGTGATCGGCTACCTCGCGGCCGCGTTCCTCGGCCGCCTCGACTTCACCGGCATGCACCAGGCCGCGCTGTTCCAGGTTCCGACGCCGCTGCACTTCGGCATCGGATTCTCGTGGTCGCTGTTCGTGCCGATGCTGATCATCTACCTCGTCACGTCGCTCGAAGCGATCGGCGACGTCACGGCCACCAGCAAGATCTCGAACGAGCCGGTCGAGGGGTCGGTGTGGATGCAACGAATCAAGGGCGGCGTGCTCGTCAACGGCGCGAACTCGCTGCTGGCCGGTGTGTTCAATACGTTCCCGAGTTCCGTGTTCGCTCAGAACAACGGCGTGATCCAGATCACCGGCGTCGCGAGCCGCCATGTCGGCATCTGGATCGCGGGCATGCTCGTGGTGCTCGGCCTGTTCCCGGTCGTCGCCGGCGTGCTGCAGGCCGTGCCGGAGCCGGTGCTCGGCGGTGCGGCGATGGTGATGTTCGGCGCAGTGGCCGCATCGGGCATCAACATTCTCGCGGGCGTCCAGCTCGATCGCCGCGCGCTGCTGATCATCGCGGTGTCGCTGGCGCTCGGCCTCGGCGTGTCGCAGGTGCCGGACATCCTGAACAGCCTGCCGCACGCGCTGAAGAACGTGCTGGAATCGGGCGTCGCAACGGGCGGCATCTGCGCGCTCGTGATGAACTGGTTCCTGCCGGAAAAGAAGTAAGGATGGGACGCGCGGCAACCGCGCGGTGCATCAGGCACCGCGTCGGTTGCCATGAACATCGGTTCAACCCGACCGCGCCTGACAGCCTCGTACCAGCAGCAATCCGCATCGCCCGAAATAAGATGCGCACCCGACGAACGACGCGCGTATGATGAACTCATCCGAGCATTCGCGCCCCGTTCGACTGCTCGCCCTCCATCTCCTCTCTTGCTGCCGCGCGCTCACTTTCGCACGCAGCGTTACGCCTTTCGCCCCACCCGTGGCGCCACACACTGGCGATACTGGCCGGACGCGTTCGTCCTGCGATTCGTCGCAACCGAACGTTCAGAAGCTCGTCATGAGCGTGCATTTCCATCGCGGCTTCGACGCTTGTCCGCGCACTTGCTCCATGTGACGGCGCAGACCCGCCGGCCGCATGACGACGACGGCGGCCTCGACACGGTGGTCGGGATTTTGCGTGCAGGGCACCGACGACAACATCGCTCGAAATCGGCCCGTGCGGCGGCTTTCGAGTGAAATCGCACGCTCTCGCCGCGCAGCAAGCCAGGAATTGAACCATAACCGGGAGTGGATCAAAATGAGCTGGTACTGCGATGTGGAGCGCGAACTGGCTCATATTAGGGGAGCGATCGAACTGCTCGAGCAGACACACGACGCCTTTACCAACCGATCGCTGGTGAGCGATCCGGCGTATTGGCGAGTCAAGCTCGACACACTCCGGACACGATTTGAGCGCAATAAGGTACTCGAATACCAGATCAACGAACTATTCGCTCGCCTCGATCGAATCCGGGATCCGAACATGCACAAATAAGAATCTGCGGCGCACGTCCGGGAATTCGATTGCGCATCGATCCGGGACCCGACACGTGTTGAATGCCGAATTGCAGGCTGCAGCATCGGCTCGGCGAACGCAGTAGCCGCGGCGCCGGCCCCGTCGAGCGAGTCGCTTTGACCCGGCCTCACTCGCGAGTCGGTCCGTCATCCTTAACGTTTTTCTGGCATGTACGCATTCCGGGAAGCAGCCAAACCGGGACCATGCCGGACTTCGGAGCAACATCATGATCGATGCCAACCCAAACAGCACCTTTCGGCACCTTCCGCTGACACCCGAGCAGGATGCGGAAATCCGCCACTACATCAAGAAAAAGGAACAACGGGGCGAACCATGGGACACCCCGGAGCTGGCGACGATGCTCAGAGACATGCTCGATCCCCCTCCCAACGACGATGACGAGCCTGACGCCGACATCGAGGAAACGAAGCTGGCCTGCGAGTATGCATTGGCCTCGATCGACGACGCCATGGAACCTGTTTCCGCGAGTGAGGAACGAAACGCGGCAATGGAAGCCGAGGAGATGAAACACCCCAGAGGGTAGCGCGCCTCCAGGCCCGACACTCGAGCCTGCGAATTTCGTCGAAGTCCTGTCGTGCGTTCAAATGCGTAACGAGTGATCCGGACGCGATCGCTCCGGCGTTCGGTCGTCGGTATCCGCCACGCAGTCGTGCTCAACGCATCGCCGCAACGCGGTTCGCACCTCGTTCGACAGGCGGATGCGATCGCTGGTTGCTTCCGATCCGATCGCAGGCATTGCACCTGCGTCGCGTGCGTTTCGCCATCCTGACCGAATCCCCTTTCGAGCAAACCGCGACAGCACACGACCTGTGCAGACGACCGCTCGGAAGAAGTTCAGTGCGCCCACATCTGGCCACGCCGCTCGATCGAGGCCACGACGATATTCAGCACATGGCGCACGACGTCCTCATCCGTCATGCCGGCATCGAGGTACTGGCGGACCTTCATGGTCTGTGGCTGATGGGAACCGTCGTCATTGTTCATCACGAAAATGCTGGCCGTTCCGGTATCGGTCATCAGGGCTACCTGAATGGTCTTGCCGCAAACGATCGTTTGCATGCTTAGGGTAGTCATCGCCGTGTCCGGTCTGGTTATTGGGGCCTCAAGTATGCGCCCCGACAGCCGGGTGAATCCGCCTGTAAACGTGCCTTTTCCGGCCGATTCGCAGGCAATTCGCACGCTGCGAGCAACTTTGACTTATCGGCGCAATTGCGGTGCCGATCCGCATCCGTTCCCGACGGTTTCCAATGCTCGCATACGTCACCCTGGACATAACCGGTTTATATGATCGAGCGGTTCCGGCCGATGCGCCTTGGCACGGTGATTAGCACTGGCTAGAATCTCGCCAGTGTCCATGCCCCCGAGCCCATGAGTTCCCCACAATCGACCGAAGTACCCATTAAAGAACGCGCGACGATCGTCTGCCACCGCGACGGCCTGGTGTTGCTCGTCGCGCGCGCGTCGTCGCGCTGGGCCCTTCCCGGCGGCACGATCAAGCGCGCGGAAACGCCGCTCGAAGCCGCGCATCGCGAGTTGTGCGAAGAAACCGGCCTGACCGGCCAGCATCTCGTTTACTCGATGCAGTTCACCGGGCTCGCGAAGGCACATCACGTGTTCTTCGCGGAAGTCGGCCCGGACCAGACACCGCAAGCGAACAACGAGATCGAGCAATGCAGGTGGTTTCCCATCGACGGTGTCGACGAATTGCGCGCGAGCATCCCGACGAAGCGAATCGTCGAACTCGTCTATAACCACGAAATCCGCGAGTAGTAGCCCGCACGAAATCCCGTGCGGATCGTGTGCTTCGAGGACGAACGCAGTCACGAGCCGTCGCCGGCTCGAGTCGTTTTTTCGTGGATTAGCGCCGCGCGACCGCTCAGTGCGCGCGCCTTCTTCGTAACTCGTGCGTGGAATAAACGACGAGGAAGATGCCCAGCATCGCGGCACCGGACGCCATGAAGTCGTTTGCGGTTCCCGAGCCGTGCAGGGACGTCGGGAAGATGCCGAGGCTCAGTCCTGCGGCAGCGAGAAGCAATCCTGCTGCCACACCCCAGACCGGTCCGGCGGTCTTTTCGATTTTATTTTTCATGCAGCACCCGTCTACAGTGATTACCTGATCGGTGGCGGCAATCAGCGCCGCGTCTACCCCCAGTGGTTCCACTATAGCCCGGAAAAAATTCGCAAACGTTCAGTACTTTTCCCGATCAAGTTTGCCCGGTCACGGCCGCTGTGCAACGTCGACCCGCGGCGTAAGTACGCGCCATCCGAAGCACGCCGATTCGCAGGAAAACGGGATGGCGGAAGGCAGCCAGAGTCGAACTGACCCGGGAGTGTCTGACACCCCCAACCGGGTTTGAAGCCCGGCCGTACCACCGGATACGAATGCCTTCCGTGGGGAGAGGAACCAAAGGAACAACGAGCGCCTACGCCTGAGTACCCACCCAACCGCTGTCAGGCCGCAGGAAGTGAAGATCGCGGTGGAAGCGAGTATACCCAACCCGATCGAAGAACTCGAGAATCTGGATCGCGCGCTTGCGGCCGAGCCCCGTCGCGTCGCGAAACGTTGCGGCATCGAGCCCGCCACCGCGCGAAGGCGCGAGATGCGCGACCAGTTCCGCCAGCTCGCGTACGACATCCGCGTGATAGAACAGGTCGCGCACGACCTGGTGCACGTTACCGCGCCGTGCGAGCTTGCGCAGCAGCGTGCGCACTGCGTCCTCGGCCGCGCCCGTGTCGCGGGCCAGGTCGCGCACCCACGGCGGATCGAAGCGCCCCGCATGAATCAGCGGCAGCAGTTGCTGCGCCAGCGCTTCCTCGCGCGAATCGAGGCTCACCGAATGCGACGGCAGATGCAGCCAAGGCCCGCTTCGCGCGACTTCGCCGCCGGACACCAGCGCATCGACGAGTGCACGCCACAGCGCATCGCCGGCGAGCGGCGCAGCCATCCGCCGTAGACGCGCGGCGTCGAGCCCCTGTTCGTCAGGCATGCGCTCGTGATACGCATGCAGCGTATCGATCGCCCGCGTCTGCAGCGCCCGCCAGTGCGCATGCGAAATCACCGCGCCGTCGTTCGACGCGGCATCGCGCTGCCCGATCGCCAGCGCAGCGTCGGGCAACGCGAGCGCGTCCGGCGCGAAACCGGTGAGATGCGTGAGCATCGCGCGCGGGACGCCGAGCGGCGCCTGCGCAAGCAGCGCATCGAGGCGCCCGTCATCGAGCCACGCGGCGAGCGCATCGAGCCACGCACGACGCGCGGGCGTGCGGCGCTTGCGCGCCGGCCCGAACGGATCGAGCACGCGGCCGCCGCCGACGGTGCGCGTCGCCTGCGGATTGCGGACGATGAACCGGTCGCCCGGCAGCGCGAACACCGGTTCGTCGAATACCAGTTGCACGCGCATCCGCTGGCTGGCCGCGAGCATGTCGCCGTCGAGCAGCGCGACATGCGCGACGCGATGCAGCGTGCCGAGATGCACGTGCAGCGGCGCCCAGTGCGTCAGCGTCAGCCCCGCGTCCGCGAGCAGCGTCAGCTCGACGTCCACGCGCGGCGACGTCTCGGCGAGCCGCGCATCGGCGACGGTATCGCCGCGCTCGACCTCGGCCTTGTCGACGCCGGCGAGATTCAGTGCGCAACGCTCGCCCGCGCGGCCGGCGTCGACCGGCCGGTTCTGCGCATGGATGCTGCGCACACGCGCCGCGCCGCCCGTGCGCACGATCGCGAGCGTGTCGCCCGTCGCGACACGGCCCGCGAATGCGGTGCCCGTCACGACGGTCCCCTGCCCCGCGAGCGTGAACACGCGATCGACCGCGAGCCGGAACAGGCCGTCGTCGCGGCGCGCACGCCACGCGATTGCCGCGTCGGCCAGGTGACGCTTCAACGCGGCGACGCCCGGATCGTCCGCAGCCGTCGCACGGGTTTCGAAGATCGGCGCGCCGGCCAGCGTCGAGTCGTGCAGCCATGCGGCGATCTCGTCGCGCACCTGCGCGACGCGCGCGGCGTCGACACGATCGCACTTCGCCAGCGCGACGGCGCCATACGTAACGCCGAGCAGTTGCAGGATCGCGAGGTGCTCGCGCGTCTGCGGCATCACGCCGTCGTCGGCGGCGATCACGAGCAGCGCGAAGTCGATCCCGCACGCGCCGGCCGCCATCGTGTGAATCAGCTTCTCGTGGCCCGGCACGTCGATCAGGCCGAGCACGTCGCCGTTCTCGAGCGGCGTGTACGCGTAGCCAAGCTCGATCGATATGCCGCGCGCCTTCTCTTCCTTCAAGCGGTCGGTATCGACGCCCGTCAGCGCGCGCACGAGCGTCGTCTTGCCGTGATCGATGTGCCCCGCGGTACCGACGATCATGCAGCGTGCCCCGCGGGCGGCACGCATTGCGCGACGAAGGCCGCTTCGTCGGCGGCTTCGAGGCAGCGCAGGTCGAGCCGCAGCGCGTTGTCGGCGATCCGGCCGATCACCGGCCGCGGCCATTCGCGCAGCCGTTTCTCGAGCTGCGCCAGCGCGCGGCCGCCGCGCTTGCCGTCCGGCGTGCGTACGACGAGCCCGGCGCTCGGCAACTGGTCGACCGGCAGCGCGCCGCTGCCGATCTGGCTGAACATCGGTTCGACCGTCACGTCGAAACCGCTGCCGAGCGCGGCCTGCAGCGCCGGGCGCACGCGCTCGGCGGCCTCGGCGATCTCGCGCTGCGGACGCGTCAGCAGGCGCAGTGTCGTGAGCCGCTCCCGCAGGAATTCGGGCGCCTGATACAGACGCAGCACGGGCTCGAGCGCCGCGAGCGTCAGCTTGCCGACGCGCAGCGCACGCTTGAGCGGGTGTTTCTTGATCTTCGCGACCAGTGCGCGATCGCCGACGATCAGGCCGGCCTGCGGCCCGCCGAGCAGTTTGTCGCCGCTGAACGTGACAACGTTTGCGCCGGCGGCCACGGTTTCCTGCACGGTCGTCTCGTGCGGCAAACCCCATGACGACAGGTCGGCGAGCGTGCCGCTGCCGAGATCGACGGCGACCGGCAGCCCGTGCTCGCGCGCGAGCGGCGCGAGTTCGGCGAGCGTCGCCTCCTTCGTGAAGCCGCTGATCGCGTAGTTGCTGCAGTGCACCTTCATCAGCAGCGCGGTGCGCGGGCCGATCGCGTCCGCGTAGTCGCGCAGATGGGTGCGGTTGGTCGTGCCGACCTCGCGCAGCCTGGCGCCGGCGCGACTCATGATGTCGGGAATGCGGAACGCGCCGCCGATCTCGACCAGTTCGCCGCGCGACACGATGACTTCGCGTTTCGCCGCGAGCGCCGACAGCGTCAGCAGCACGGCCGCCGCATTGTTGTTGACGACGGTCGCCGCTTCCGCGCCCGTCAGTTCGCACAGCAGATCGTCGATCAGGTCGTCGCGATCGCCGCGGCGGCCCGTGGCAAGATCGAATTCGAGGTTGACGGGTTGCGTGAGCGCGTCGACCACCGCGCGCACCGCGTCGTCGGGCAACAACGCGCGCCCGAGATTCGTATGCAGTACGGTGCCGGTCAGGTTGAACACCGCGCGTACGGCACCCGCGCTCTGCGCGGCCAGCGTGCGTGCGACTGCCGCGGCGATGCGCGGCTCGTCGAGCGGCTCGGCCGCCGCCGGATCGTGCTGCGCGGCGGTCCGCCAGCGTTCGAGCTCGGCGCGCACGGCGTTCAGCACGCGCGTACGGCCATAGTCGGCGAGGAGCGGTTGCAGCGGCGCCGACGACAGCACGCGCTCGACCGACGGCACGCGCGCCAGCACCGCATTCAGTTCATTCACACCCGGCTCGGTCACGTAGTAGTGGCTCCAGTCTCATGCTTCGCAGTCGGCCGAAGCCGGCGCTCGCGCACCGCCCCGGCCCGTGCCGTCAATCCTCTTCCCGCGAGACATCCGGCCACAGCAGCGGGTTCGGCGAACTGCGCTGGTATCCGGCCTCGTTCATCAGCAGGTCGAGCGTGAGACTCGCGAGATCGTCCGCCAGCGGCTCGAACTCGTAGTCCTTCTCCTGATAGCCGATCTTGCGATAAGTCTTGCACTCGTCGCACGATTCGGCCTTGACGGCTTCGCTGCCGCCTTCGATCCCGTGGTATGCGATGCCCTTCGTCGAATCGCAGTGCGAGCACTTGGTGCGCACCATGTGCCACTCGGTCGTGCACAACCCGCATTGCAGGAAACGGTAGCCCTGGAACTGGCCGCCGACCCGCACGACGCTCGCGACCGGATGCGTGCCGCACACCGGGCACAGCCCCGGCTGGTCGAGATACGGGACGTCGGCCGGCGTCACGCGGCTGGCGAGATCGGTCCACACGACCTGCAGCGCGGCCATCACGAACGGCGCGGTGGCCGGGTCGACCTCGGCGAAGCGCATCGCGAGGATCGCGTCGGCCTGCGCATCGAGTTCGGCGGGCGCCATCAGGCGCAGCCGGTCGAGCAGTTTCGCGAGCGACGGATTGACGAGCCCGGCGCCTTCGACGCGGTCGAGCAGTTCGTACAGCACGGCGCGCCAGCGCGAATCGCGCTCGCCGTCGAGCGCCGACACGAGTGGCATCGAATGCTGCTGTGCGCGCGCGATCGCTTCCTGCGACGGCAGCGGCAGCTCCAGCGTCTGCAGCGTCGCGTGCTGCGCGTCGGCGACGGTGGCCATCAGCCGCAGGTAGCCGCTGATCGGGTTCAGGTCGGCAAGCTTGCGCAGCCGCGCGGCGCGCGCCGAGAACGCGGTGGCGCGCTCCGGCAGGCGAAAGCGCGGAATGGCCGAATGATCGAGTGCCGAGATCTCGGTCGGTTCGAGAATGCGTTGTGTCACAAATATGTCTTCCAAGGGGTCTGTTTGCGCATGGAACGCGCATGCGTTGCCACGAGAACGGCCGCTCGCGAGGCGCGCGACGCTGCGAATACTGACGTATTCGCAAGGAGCGCAACGCGGCGAGCGGCCGTTCTCGTGGCAACCCCAAATATTAAAAAATACATGCCACGGGAATGCCCGAAATCGCCCCCATGGCGGCGTCGCTCGTCGCTTGTTTGGCACGGCCAAACGGCGCTCCTCACTTCTTGCCCTGCGAGCGATTTCGGGCATTCGCATGCGCGTTCCATGCGCAAACAGACCCCAAACAAGCGCCGACTGGTCGGCGCTTCAGGCGGTTCCGACGGCTGACGGAGCGGGCCCGCCGCGATCGGCGAACCGCCCCGCTCCGGTGCGTTATTTCACGCTTTCACGGAACCACTTCGGGTGATGCTTGCGGGCCCATCCCAGCGTGACGGTGCCACGCACCATCGCGCCGATCGAGCCCTTCACCCACAACGCCGCGTAAATGTGCACGATGATGCTCGCGATCAGCACGAAGGCCGCCACGGCATGCACGACAGCGGCCGCGCGGATCACCCCGATCGGGAAGTAGAACGAGAAGTAGCGCCGCCAGATCACGATCCCCGACAGCAGGAGCAACAGCAGGCACGCCACCAACGTAAAGAATAGCAGCTTCTGCCCGGCGTTATAGCGGCCGACGGGCGGCAGCTTGTCCTCCTGGTTGGTCAGCACGTCGCCGATCTGTTTCAGCCACTGCCGGTCATCCGCGTCAAGCGCGTTGTGGTGCCAGAAGCGCACGACCAGGATCGCGAACGACACGAACATCACGAGGCCGACGAACGGATGCAGGATCCGCGTCCACTGGCCGCCGCCGAACAGCGCGGTCAGCCAGAACATCGACGGATGAAACAGCGCGAGCCCGGACAGCGCGAGCAGCACGAACGTGATCGCGGTGATCCAGTGGTTCGTGCGCTCGTTCGCCGAGTAGCGGACGATCAGGTTGGGGTCGTCGTGCTTCATTTCGCGTCCTCCTTGATGCGTCGCGCCTCGTCGCGCGCGGCCGATTCTTCTGCGTCGCTCACCTCGTTCGGACCGACCCGGACGTAGTGGAAGAACCCGGCGAGCGCCGTCAGCGCGATGCCGGCGACCGCAAGCGGCTTCGCGATGCCCTTCCACAGCTTCACCATCGGGCTGATCGACGGGTTGTCGGGCAGCCCGTGGTACAGCGACGGTTTATCGGCGTGGTGCAGCACGTACATCACGTGCGTGCCGCCGACGCCCTGCGGATCGTACAGCCCCGCATGCTCGAAGCCGCGCTCCTTCAGGTCCTCGATCCGCTCGGCCGCGTGCTGCTTCATGTCCTCCTTGGTGCCGAACACGATCGCGCCCGTCGGGCAGGTCTTCACGCAGGCCGGTTCCTGGCCGACCGCGACGCGGTCGGAACAGAGCGTGCACTTGTACGCGCGATGATCCTTCTTCGAGATCCGCGGAACGTTGAACGGGCAGCCGGTCACGCAATAGCCGCAACCGATGCAGTTCTCCTCGTGGAAATCGACGATCCCGTTGTTGTACTGCACGATCGCGCCCGGCGACGGACACGCCTTCAGGCAGCCCGGATCCTCGCAGTGCATGCAGCCGTCCTTGCGGATCAGCCATTCGAGGTCGCCGGCCGGGTTCTCGTATTCGGAGAACCGCATCACCGTCCACGAGTGCTCCGACAGGTCGGCCGGGTTGTCGTACACGCCGACGTTGGTGCCGACCTCGTCGCGCAGGTCGTTCCACTCCATGCACGCCGTCTGGCATGCCTTGCAGCCGATGCACTTCGATACGTCGATCAGCTTCGCGACGCTCCCGGTCACCGGTTCGCGCACCGTGGGCGGTGGCGTCGTGGTGGCCGAGACGCGCTTGATATCCAGCGATTGCAATGCCATCTCGTTCCCCTTACGCCTTTTCGACCTTCACCAGGAACGACTTGAATTCCGGTGTGTACGAGTTGCCGTCACCCACGGACGGAGTCAGGGTATTGGCGAGATAGCCGGGCTTCGTCAGACCTTTGAAGCCCCAGTGCAACGGGACGCCGACCGTCTGGACCTTCTTGCCGTCGACCGTCAGCGGCTTGATCCGCTTCGTGACGAGTGCGACCGCGACGATGTAGCCGCGCTTGGACGACACCTTCACGCGTTCGCCATGCGCGACGCCGACTTCCTTCGCGAGGTCTTCGCCGATCTCGACGAATTGCTCGGGCTGGATGATCGAGTTCAGCCGCGCATGCTTGGTCCAGTAGTGGAAGTGCTCGGTCAGCCGGTAAGTCGTCGCGACGTGCGGGAACTCCGACACCTTGCCGAACGACGCGCGGTCGTCCGGGAACACGCGGGCGGCCGGGTTGTTCAGCGCCTGCGGGTTGTTCGGGTGCAGCGGGTTCGCGGCGAGCGGCGTCTCGAACGGCTCGTAGTGCTCGGGGAACGGACCTTCGTTCATCCCCGCGCGGGCGAAGAAGCGCGCGACGCCCTCCGGGTTCATGATGAACGGCCCCATCCCGTTCTCGGGCGGTTCGTCCGCCTTGAAGTCCGGGATATCGGGGCCCGCCCACGCCTTGCCGTTCCAGCCGATCAGCTTGCGGGTCGGGTCGAACGGCTTGCCGTTCAGGTCGCACGATGCGCGGTTGTACAGGATCCGCCGGTTCGCCGGCCACGCCCACGCCCAGTTCAGCGTCTGGCCGATGCCGGTCGGATCCGCGTTGTCGCGCCGCCCCATCTGGTTGCCGGCCTGCGTCCATGCGCCGCAGAAGATCCAGCAGCCGCTCGCGGTCGTGCCGTCGTCCTTCAGTTGCGCGAACGCGGCGAGCTGCTCGCCCTTCTTCACGAGCGTCTTGGCCGGATCCTTCGGGTCGGGCAGATCGGCGAGCGCACGGCCGTTGTACTCCATCGCGAGCTCTTCGGGCGTCGGGCTTTCCGGGTTCGCGTACGGCCAGGTCAGGTTCACGATCGGGTCCGGATACTTGCCGCCGTCCGCCTGATACATCTTGCGCATGCGCAGGAACAGCCCCGACATGATCTCGAGATCGCTCTTCGCGTCGCCCGGCGGCTCCGCGCCCTTCCAGTGCCATTGCAGCACGCGGCTCGAACTCACGAGCGAGCCGTTTTCCTCCGCAAAGCACGTGGTCGGCAGACGGAACACCTCGGTCTGGATCTTCGACGCATCGACGTCGTTGTAGTCGCCGTGATGCTTCCAGAACTCGGACGTCTCGGTCGCGAGCGGATCCATGATCACGAGCCACTTCAGCTTCGCGAGCCCCGCGGCCGTCTTTACCTTCGACGGCGCCGCCGCGAGCGGGTTGAAGCCCTGGCAGATGTAGCCGTTCATCTTGCCGGCACTCATCAGCTCGATCACCTGCAGCAGGTCGTACTGCTTGTCCAGCTTCGGCAGGTAGTCGTAGCCCCAGTTGTTCTCGGCGGTCGCCGCATCGCCCCACCACGACTTCATGAAGCTGACGTGGAAGGCCTTGTAGTTCTTCCAGTAGCTCAACTGGTTCGGCCGCAGCGGCAGCTGCGTGCGCTTCTTGATGTAGCCGTCGAAATCCTGCTCGGACTGCATCGGCAGCGTCATGTAGCCCGGCAGCAGGTTCGACATCAGCCCGAGGTCGGTCAACCCCTGGATGTTCGAGTGGCCGCGCAGCGCGTTCATCCCGCCGCCGGCGATGCCGATGTTGCCGAGCAGCAGTTGCACCATCGCGCCGGTGCGGATCATCTGCGCGCCGATCGAGTGGTGCGTCCAGCCGAGCGCATACAGGATCGTGCCGGCGCGGCCGGGCACGGCCGTCGTCGCGAGCATCTCGCACACCTTCAGGAACTTGTCCTTCGGCGTGCCGCAGGTCTGCTGGACCATGTCCGGCGTATAGCGCGCGTAGTGCTGCTTCAGCAGGTTGTACACGCAGCGCGGATGCTGCAGCGTCGGGTCGACCTTCGCGAAACCGTCGTCGCCGCGCTCGTAGTCCCAGCTCGATTTGTCCGGATACGCGTGCTTTTCCGCGTCGTAGCCGGAATAGATGCCGTCGTCGAACGCGAAATCCTCGCGCACGATGAACGTGAAGTCCGTGTAGTTCTTCACATACTCATGCTGGATCTTGTCGTTCGTCAGCAGGTAGTTGATGACGCCGCCCAGGAAGACGATGTCGGTGCCGGTGCGGATCGGCGCGTAGTAGTCGGCCACCGAGGCCGTACGCGTAAAGCGCGGGTCGACGACGATCAGCCGCGCCTTGCGGTGCGCCTTCGCCTCCGTTACCCACTTGAAACCGCACGGATGGGCCTCGGCTGCATTGCCGCCCATCACGAGAATCACGTCCGCGTTCTTGATGTCGACCCAATGGTTCGTCATCGCTCCACGGCCAAACGTCGGGGCAAGACCTGCCACCGTCGGGCCATGTCAGACACGCGCCTGATTGTCGAATGCGAGCATTCCCAGACTGCGGACAGCCTTGTGCGTCAGGTAGCCGACTTCGTTGCTGCCGGCCGATGCGGCCAGCATGCCGGTCGTGAGCCAGCGGTTGACCTTCGCGCCGTCTTCCGCCGTCTCGACGAAGTTCGCGTCGCGGTCGGCCTTCATCAGCTTCGCGATCCGGTCGAGCGCGTCATTCCACGAGATCGGCTCCCACTTGTCCGAGCCGGGCGCCCGATATTCGGGATGCGTCAGGCGATTCGGGCTGTGGATGAAGTCGATCAGGCTCGCGCCCTTCGGGCACAGCGTGCCGCGATTGACGGGATGGTCGGGATCGCCTTCGATGTGGATGATGCTCGGCTTCGCATTCTTCGCGCCGTCTCCGAGGCTGTACATGAGGATGCCGCAACCCACTGAACAGTAAGGACAGGTGTTGCGCGTTTCGACTGTGCGCGCCAGCTTGTACTGTCGGACTTCGGCCAGCGCTTCGGATGGAGAAAAGCCCATCAGGGCAAGACTCGATCCGGCAAGCGACGTGGCCGTCACCTTCAGGAACTGGCGCCGGGACATTTGTAGCATGGCGGTCTCGACGTTATTGTGGGGGTGAGGAAACTGAAAGGAATTATAGACAGTTCGTGCAACTATGGCCGTATCCTCGGATCAATACGGACTTGTCCGATTAATCGCAATGACGTTTTAAGACTAGTCCAGTCGCCAACCCTGATCGGCGCCCGTGCCGCCACCGACCACGCATGAAACGACAGATCACCAGCGAGGCGACCCGCCTCGCCCAACGACAGGCCAACTGGGCCCTCACCGCGTTCAAACGCTTCTCGTCCGACCGCTGCTCCTCGATGGCCGCGGGCATCGCGTTTTTCTCCGCGTTCTCGCTCGCGCCGACGCTCGTGATGGTGATCGCGGTGGCCGGCTGGTTCTACGGCGACGACGCCGCGCGCGGCCAGGTGTTCGAGCAGGCGCACCAGTTGATCGGCAACGACGCGGCGGCCAGCATCCAGACGATCGTGCAGAACGCGCACCGCGCCGGCGAGCGCGGCGGCCTCGCGACGCTGATCTCGTTCGCCGCGCTCGCGATCGGCGCGTCGGCCACGTTCGCGTCGCTCAGCGCCGCGCTCAGCGTGATCTGGCCGGCTACCGAAAACCGCTGGTCGAGCATGCTCGGGCTCGTGCGCGTGCGGCTGATTTCGTTCGGGCTCGTGCTCGGCGTCGCGTTCCTGTTGATCGTGTCGCTCGTGCTCGACACCGCGATCACGTTCGTCGGCACCTGGCTACTGGGGAATTCGCCGTATGTCGTCGTGACGAACATCGTGCAGTTCTTCGTCGGCATCGCGGTGCTCGCGGCCGCATTCGCCGCGCTGATGAAGTTCCTGCCCGATGCGCGCGTCGCGTGGCGCGACGCCGCGGTCGGCGGCATCGTGTCCGCGATCCTGTTCTCCGGCGGCAAGAAGCTGTTCGCGCTGTACCTCGCGCATGCGGGCACGGCCAGCGCGTTCGGCGCAGCCGGATCGTTCGCGGTCCTGCTGATGTGGCTGTACTTCTCCGCGATCGTGCTGCTGCTCGGCGCGGAATTCGCGGCGGCCCGCGGCAACGCGCATCAGCCCGCCGGCACCGCGACGACCGTCCCCGCTCAAACCGGTCGCATGCGCGGCGACTGATTCACCCACCGCCTCCGCAACGCGGCTGCGCTCCGGCATCGCGCGCGCCGCGAAATTGCCCCTTGCACACCCACCCGACTCCTGGCAACCACGCCGTCCGCCGCGCATTCGCGCGGCGTCGAAGCGCGCTTTGCACGTCGGCACGTTCGTTGCTGCAACGGCAAACGTTTGCAAGCACTCATTTCGCTGCTCCAACCGGCCGAAACAGGGCATCTGCCGCGATGTGCATCACACACCGAAACAATCGCACCGCAGCAACTGTCAACTATTTCAAAAATAGGAACGGTCGTTGATGTGCTTGATATATATAGACTTTTTGATGCTGTTACCTTTTCGAGACACTTTATTTTTTAAGCTTTCTTGCGTCTATGGCACTGAGCTATTCTCCAATCCGCAACAAATAACGATGAATCACTTGCGTGGAGAAACTCAACGATGAAGAAACTCGCTCTCTCGACCCTCTCGCTCGCCCTGCTGGGCGCCGCTGGCGCTGCCCAGGCTCAGTCGAGCGTGACGCTGTACGGCGTGATCGATACGTCGATCGCATTTGTCCATGGCAACAACGGCCAGGCCATCAACTCGTGGCAAATGCTGTCGGGTAACCTGCAAGGTCCGCGCTGGGGCTTGAAGGGTACGGAAGATCTGGGTGGCGGCCTGAAGGCAATCTTCCAGTTGGAAAACGGTTTTGACGTCGGCACGGGCAAGCTCAACCAAGGTGGCCGCATGTTCGGCCGTCAGTCGTACGTCGGTTTGGACCACGCGCAGTACGGTACGCTGACGTTGGGCCGCCAGTACGACCCGACGGTCGACATGGTTCAGGCCGTGACGGGTGACAACTATTTCGGCAGCATCATGGCCACGCCGGGCGACGTCGACAACAACGACAACAGCATCCGCGTCAACAACGCGGTCAAGTATGTGTCGCCGGTCTTCGCGGGCTTCCAGGTCGAAGGCATGTACGCGCTGGGCGGTGTGGCGGGCCATCCGGGCCAAGGCCAGACGTGGAGTGCAGCCGCAGCCTACAACAATGGCCCGATCGGCGTCGCGGCAGGCTTCCTGCGCGTGCAGAACGGCAGCGATCGCACGATCGCCTCGAACGGCACGGGCGGCTGGACGAGCCCGACGGCTACCGGCCTCGACGTCTCGAACAACCCGATCGTCGGCGCATACGCAACGGCGAAGGCGATCAACATCGCGCAAGTTGCCGGCCAGTACGCAATCGGCCCGGTGACGTTCGGCCTCGGCTACAGCAACTCGCAGTACAAGGCGGACGGCCTGTCGGCATTCACGACCACGGAGAAGTTCAACACCGGCCGCGCATTCGTGAACTACCAGGCAACGCCGGCGCTGCTGCTGGGCCTCGGCTACGCATACACGAAGGCGAGCGGCGATACGGACGCGAAGTATCACCAGGTTTCGCTGGGCGCGGACTACTCGCTGTCGAAGCGCACGGACGTCTACCTGATCGGCGGCTACCAGCACGCCAGCGGCACGCAACGCGTCAACGGCACGACGACGCAAACCGCGCAAGCATCGATCGGCTCGTACGGCTACGGCGGTACGAAGTCGCAGGAACTGGTCGCTCTCGGCCTGCGCCACAAGTTCTAAAAACGATGTATCCGGCGTGCATGGCGTCTCCGACGCCTTGCCGCCGAACTGGAAAGCCAGCCCCGGTTTCGGCCGCGGCTGGCTTTTTTTTTCGTCCGTCTCCCGCGTGCCCGCAGCGCCTGCCCGGGCCTGCAAACGAAGCCGGTGCCCGACCGCACGTCGGCGGGCCGGCAGCGGCGCCTGGCGGCTGCAAAGCGTCGCAAACGCCGCTTCCGGATCTCGGGGCAGGTCGCCGTCTTCGATCCGGGCGACTACCATCCACATTGCCCGCACCGCTCACCTGGCGCGGCGCCCATTTCCCCCCGCGTGTCGATTTCGGTGGCCGTCGTCCGTCGTGTCGATGGCGGCACGCGGTTTACGCCCCGGCCAATCCAGACAGGAGATTCGTCATGACGATTCAGAAGATCACGCCTTTTCTCTGGTACTCGACGGAAGCCGAAGAAGCAGCGGCCTTCTATGCAGGCATCTTTCCGGATTCGCGCGTCGTGCGCGTCACGTCGGTATCCGGCACCGACGGCACGCGAATGGTCGAGTTCGAGCTGTTCGGGCAGCCGTTCATCGCGATGAGCCACCCGCGCACGGAGACGTTCAATCACGCGATCTCGCTGCTGGTCAGTTGCGCCGACCAGGCGGAACTCGACCGCTACTGGAGCGCCCTGCTCGACAACGGCGGCACGGCCGACGGCTGCGGCTGGCTCAGAGACCGCTACGGCGTGTCGTGGCAGATCGTTCCGGAAGCGCTCATCCCGATGATGGCCGATCGCGACGCGGTCAAGGCGGCACGCGTGGCCGCGGCGATGATGCAGATGACCAAGTTCGACGACGCCGCGCTGAAGGCTGCCTATGCGGGCACGGCGGGTTGACGAAGCGCGTCGCGCTGCGGATGCGTGACGGCACGCTGGTCAGGCGCGTCGCGAATCGCCGGCACGCGGCCGGATCGGCTGCGTGCGCGTGCGGCAGCTGCGATCATGATCGGCGATGCGCCGGCCATCACGCCGATCCCGTGCACCGTGACATCCGCCGCTACGCCGACAGCATCGATTCGATGGTCCGCCGCGCATGGCCGATGAACGCGGCGAGCGGTTCGCCCGACAGGATCGCCGCGCCCGCTTCGCCACCGAGATAGGTGGCGCGCGCGGCCGCAACAACCGGCCGGTACGCATCGGGCAGGCGCTCCAGCACCCATGCCGCGGCGACGTCCTTGGGCACGATCCTGCCGGTTTCCGCGCTGTACCCGATGCGCGCGAGCGCGAGCACCACGTTGCACTCGTCGCCGAGCCAGTCGGGTTCGCCATTCCACTGTGCAACGGTAGCGAGCAGCGCGGCGACAAAGTCGCGCTCGGGCACCGGCTCGAACAACGCGTTCGCAGGCGCCCCGACCAGCACGACGCTGTGCTGCCGCGCCTTCGTCAGCAGGATCGCCAGATCGTGATCGGCGAGCGCCGGTTCGACGATGCCGGCTTCGAGGTCGCGGCGCAGCCACTCGCCGAACTGCAGTTCGCGCCGCACCGGACGACGCCACGGCACCACGTCGCCGTGCGCGACGACGGTGACTTCCAGCGGGCGCACGCCACCTGCGCAACCGGGCGGCGCCGACGCGGCGAGCAGGTCGAGCATCAGCGCGCGCCGCGTCGTTTCGCCGGGCCGTGCCGCCACCGTCACCAGCAGGTCGATGTCGCTGCGCGGTTTCAAGCCGCCGTCGAGCGACGAGCCGAACAGGTGGATTGCATCCAGCGTCGCACCGAGATGCCGCTCGATCGCGGCACGCGCGGCAGCAACCTGTCCGGCGATGTCGGCCGGGACGCATTCAGTCACGATGCGTAGGCCTCACGATGCACACGCGACGGGCTCAATCTGCGCAGCGGGAGCGACGAGCGCGACGGGCGGCGACGAAACAACCGCCCGCGCGAATGAAGATTCGCCATTCGGCATTGCGCATGCACGACACGCCATTCGCCGCGCGTCGCGCATCGAACCGCACAGCGCCGCCGCTTCGCGTTTTCGCTGCCGCACGCTTTGCGCAGCGCAATAAAAATCCCCGCACGCTTTCGCGTACGGGGATCGCAGGACATCGCAACGGCTGCCGACATGCATCGGCAGCCGTTGCGCGGCATTACGCCGCCGCGTCCTTCAGCTTCTTCAGCGCACGTGCCTTCACGCGCACGCTGGCCGGCTTCGCCGGGAACCAACGCTCTTCGCCCGTGAACGGATCCTTGCCGAAGCGCTTCTTCTTCGCCGGCACGACTTGTGCCGTGATCTTCAGCAGACCCGGCAGCGTGAACTCGCCTGCGCCCTTCTTGTGGACCGAGCCCAGCACGACGTTCTCGAGTGCGGCGAGCACTGCCTTGACCGCCTTCACTTCCACGGCTGCGCGCTCAGCGATGTGCGTTGCGAGCGATGCCTTCGTGAACTTGTCCTTCAGCGGCGTCGGAGCAGCGGGCGCCTTCGCGACGGCGGCCTTCTTGGCCACTACTTTCTTCGCGGGCGCTACTTTCTTAGCAGCCACTTTCTTGGCCGGTGCGGCGGCAGCCTTCTTGGCCACCTTTTTTGCGGAAGTCGCCATGTTTCTCCTACCAGGTGTGGTCGTTCGTTGGATACACGAAGCGTGCAATGCGCGCGCTTCAACGCCGGATTCTACAAGCGCCTTGACGCTTCGTGCAGTACTTTTATGCGTTTTCGCGGGGTTTCCCGCAGGTTTTGTTGCGCGCGACCGACTTCGACGACGCTCGAACGTCGAAAAACCTCGTTACGTATGCGTCCGAACGCGAATTACGTTCGATATTTGCGCACCTATACTGGCCTCGCTCAATGCCCGGATGCCTCCATGCGCGAAGCCAGATACGTCAAAGGACTCGACGGCCTGCGAGCCCTCGCCGTCATCCTCGTTTTCCTGTCCCACAAAGGCCATGTGCTTGCCGTCGACGTCGGCAAGCTTGGCGTGTGGACGTTTTTCCTCATCAGCGGATTCCTGATCGTCGGCGAGCTGCATCGCAACCGCCTGGCGCTCGAGTGCGGCACCATGACGCGCCGCCACGCGCTCGCGCTGTTCCTCGCGAAGCGCGCGCTGCGGATTTTCCCCGTGTACTACCTGCTGCTCGCCGCGCTCGCGATCGCGCACACGCTGTTCTACCAGCGCGGCGTCAACCTCGGGCTCGCGTGGCATGCGGCGTTCCTGTCGAATTACTGGATCGGCGTCGTCAAGGACGGCTGGCCGGGCTCCACGTCGCATTTCTGGAGCCTCGCGGTTGAACAGCAGTTCTATCTGATCGCGCCGCTCGCGCTGCTCGCGGTGCCCGCCGCGCGGCACGTCGCGCTCGGCGTCGCGGCCGTCGCGCTGTGCGCGCTCGCGCATCTCGCGCTCTACCTGTCCGACGCGTCGCCGGTGCTGATCTATGCGTTTTCCCCGTGGAATTTCGCGCTGATCGCGCTCGGCGGCGTCGGCGCGATCGCGCTCGCCGATCACGGCCCGGCCGCCGTGCGCCGCATTCCGCCCGGCTGGCTCGGCGCGGCGGGCGTCGTGTTTTTCCTCGCGCTGCCCGCGTGCACGGCGCTGCCCGACGCGGTCGCGGGGCTCGCGGATCTCGGCCTGTCCGCGTCGCTCGGCGCGCTGATGCTGTGGATCGTCAGCGAACCCGAACATCCCGTCGTGGCGCTGCTCGACTGGGCGCCGCTCGCCTATCTCGGCACGATCAGCTACGGCTTCTACCTGTTCCACAACCTGATTCCGACGCGCTTCGGCATGATGCCCGCGCTCCTCGCGCACGTGCCGATGCCGGAAATCGTCCGCGAAGTGCTGCCCGAGATGCTGCAATTCGCGCTCGCCGTGCTGCTCGCGCACCTGTCCTGGCGTTATCTCGAAAAAAGGCTGCTCGACTTCAAGAAGCCGATCGCCGCGATGCTGGCCCGGCGCTTCGACGCGCGACCGAGCACGTCGGCGCGTTGAGCGTCACGCGGAAGCGGAAGCGGAAGCGGAAGCGGAAGCGGAAGCGGAAGCGGAAGCGGAAGCGGAAGCGGAAGCGGAAAATACCGAACGGGAAATGCGCGGGAAAGCCTCGATACAGGCAGCGTCGAAAAACTGACGCGCCGCGGCGCTGCTTCATCACCCCACCCCGGCGAAACCGGCGCCCGTACGAACGTCGACATGCACCGCGCAACGACGCCGCCGGAGCGCCCACCCGGGCGAGCGCGTCGGCACCGGTTTCAGGCGTGACGCCGGACCGCGCCCGAGCGCCCCGCTCCACACTCGGCACGCGCTTCCATTCGACCAGAACAACCCGACAACCCAGCCGCACGCACCACGATCGCGCACCGGCCAATGCAAAAAAGCCCCGGCGCCTGAGCGGCCGGGGCCAACGGAACAACCACCACCTGAAACAACGAAGCGCGCGACTTCTTACGCGACAGCAGCCAGCGCGGGCAAGCAGGTACGCAGGTATGCCTCGAATTCGCGGCTCACTTCCGGATGCTGGAGCGCGAGCTCGACGGTTGCCTTGAGATAACCGATCTTGCTGCCGCAGTCGAAACGCGTGCCGTAGTAGCGGTACGCGAGCACCTGCTCGTTCGCGAGCAGCGTCTGGACCGCGTCGGTCAACTGCAGTTCGCCGCCTGCGCCCGGCTTGAGCTTGCGCAGGTGATCGAAGATCGTCGGCATGAACACGTAACGGCCGACCACGCCGAGATTCGACGGCGCATCCTCGGGCGCGGGCTTCTCGATGATGCCCGACAGCTTGATGATGTCCTCTTCCCATTCGCGGCCTTCGACGACACCGTACGAGCGGCTGTCCTCGCGCGGGATCGTCTCGACCCCGATCACCGAGCTGTGATAGTGGTCGAACACGTCGACGAGCTGCTTGAGCACCGGCTGCTCGCCGTGCAGCAGGTCGTCGGCGAGAATCACCGCGAACGGCTCGCCGTGCACGAGCTTTTCCGCGCACAACACCGCATGGCCGAGGCCGAGCGCTTCCGGCTGGCGCACGTAGAAGCAGTTGACGTTGCTCGGCTTGATGCCGCGCACGAGTTCGAGCAGCTTTTCCTTGCCGCGCGCCTCGAGTTCGGCCTCGATCTCGTACGACTTGTCGAAGTGATCCTCGATCGCGCGCTTGCTGCGCCCGGTGACGAAGATCATCTCGGTGATACCGGCGTTGATCGCTTCCTCGACCGCGTACTGAATCAGTGGCTTGTCGACGACGGGCAACATTTCCTTCGGGCTCGCCTTCGTTGCCGGGAGGAACCGCGTGCCGAGACCGGCAACGGGGAACACGGCCTTGGTGACTTTCAACATGTTCGCATCCTGATTGCGTTGACTGCGCCGCGTCGACCTGCGACCCGGCGCGATTGTGTTCCGAACGGCATATCGAGAATCGACGGCACTGCCAATTCCACTCCGCTCATTTTCGATATGGACTGAATGCCCAATGATTCCGAAAAAAATATAATCCCTTCAATCCGGTCGATCTTGCCGAACCGAGTGCCGAGGCAGCAACAAATTACCGATTTTCCGGATACAAATTCTTACGATTCGAATTCCTCGATATAGGGCACGCCGCCCCGTTCGAGGCCCGGGCGAATCGGCTCGTTCTTCAGCGCCTCACGGTACGCCGACAGCACGGCCATGACCAGCAGTACTGCCGCGCTCGCGATCCAATGCATGTCCATCTTGCCGCTCCTTGCATCAATCAACTGGAGCTTCAAACTATCAGAAAAAAATCGGTAAATAATTGACGCGCCCGCGGAACCGCTTTCAGAACCCCGATAAAACCATCATGCGGAATTCCGTTATTTCCGGGCGAGATTTTTTTATTCATTGATCGAATTCTTGCGCATTACGATGACACTTCCCGTTGGTCCGTCTTCCACTTCATCCGTCGCAAGGAATCGAATCGCATGCAAGCTTTCAGCGGATCGTCTCTGACCGCGCCGCCCGTCGCCGATCACAAGGAACACGTCATCGACGCAATGCGCGGCTTCGCGGCGCTGCTCGTCGCGTATTTCCACTGCCGCCAGGTCGTCTGGGTCGGCATGCAGACCTTCCATCACGCTTACGGTCGCGCGCTCGACCCGAGCGTGATCGTCGGCTACCTGACCTTCCCGTTCGCGTGGGGCTCCGCCGGCGTGCCGATCTTCTTCGTGATCAGCGGCTATTGCATCCACCGCAACGCCGCGCTCAAGCTCGCGGCCGATCCCGCCTACCGGCTCGACGCGCCCAACTTCTGGGCACGCCGGTTCGCGCGCATCTACCCGGTGCTGCTCGCCGCGCTGCTGTTCACGCTCGCGCTCGACGCGGTCAGCCTGCAGATCGAGCCCGTCAGCCACAAGATCCGCGATGTCGGCATCACGGCGTTCCTCGTGAACCTGTTCTCGCTGCAGGGCGTCGCAGGCTACACGTACGGGTCGAACGGCGCGCTGTGGACGCTGTCGCTCGAAGTGCAGTTCTACGCGATCTACCCGCTGCTGTTCGCGCTGCGCCGGCGCATCGGCATGCCGGCCGTCGTGGCTGCGGTCGCGCTCGTCAACGTCGCGTCGGCGTGGCTGCTCGAACGACACGACCTGCAGTTCTTCACGTCGTACTGGCTGTCCTGGACGATCGGCGCATGGATCGCCGACGTGCGCGCGCAGCAGGCGCGCGGCGCGGCCGCCGTGCCGTCGCGCGCGTGGTACGGCGCGGCCGCCGTGCTGCTCGCCGCCGGCTGCGGCGCGTTCCATTACGGCCAGTACGGCGCGTTCCAGCTGTGGTCGGCAGGTTTCGCGTGCTTCCTGTACCGCGCGCTCGCGCGTCCGCCGCGCCCGACGCCGCCGCTGCGCGTGCTCGGCTGGTTCGGCGACTTCAGCTACTCGCTGTACCTGATCCACCTGCCGCTGTTCGTCTGCCTCGGCTCGGTGCTGTTCCACTCCGAACTGCAACTGTCGATCTGGCCGTCGATCGCGTTCATGGCCGCCGCGATCCCGGTCGCGTACCTGTTCTACCGGATGTTCGAGCGGCCGGCGATGATGTGGTCGGCCAGCTTCAAGCCGTCGCGCCCTGCGCGCGTCGTCACGCCGGAGCCCGAGCGGGCCGCCTGATCCGGCCGGACCGGTTCCTGAGCCCCCGTACGGCGTCTCGCTGTGCGGGGGCTTTTTCGTGCCGAAGCGCGACTGCATGGCCGGTCGGGCGGATACGCGACCAACCCCGTCTGCCGGCGCGCGTGACGGCCACCTGTCCGGTCGTCATGCACCTGCCCTGGGCCCACCCCTATCGGATGCGTCCCGGCGTCGCCTGGCCGCCTTGCAGCCCCGTCAGCCGCGCAATCCCGATCGAACCGGCAACCGGTCGATCCCGCGCCCGACACGGCACGCAACCGCCCACCCGCCACTCGCCCGACCCAACCACGCCCGCTTAAAGACGAAGCCCCCACGCAGCGCAACGCCGCATGAGGGCCCATTTCCCGCCGGCTGGCGCCGCCGGCTACGACGGCTTCTTCGCCTTCGCGGCCTTCGCCGTATCCGCGAGGATCTTCTCGACCCGCTCCACGTAGGTCTCGGTGCCGAACCGGCGCACCGCCGTCGCCCGCCCGCTCGCGACGAGCCGCTCGCGCAGCGCGCCGTCGCGCTTCAGCGTATCCAGCGCGTTGGCCAGCGCGGTCGCATCGCCCGGCTCGCAGAGCAGCCCGTTGTCGCCGTCCTCGATGATCTCGACGACGCCGCCCGCGCGGGCCGCGACGACCGGCCGGCGCGCGAGCATCCCTTCGACGATCACGCGCCCGAACGGCTCCGGCGTGATCGACGTGTGCGCGACGACGTCGACCGCCGTCATGCACGCGGCCACGTCGCGCTGGAACCCGAGGAAATGCACGCGCTCGTCCATCCCGTGCCGCGCGACGTATTCGTGCAGTTGCGCCGCGTATTCGTCCTCGCCGAACAGCGGCGCGCCGACCAGCACCACGTGCATGTCGGGATGCCGCGCGGCAGCTTCCAGCAGCACGTGCTGCCCCTTCCAGCGCGCGAGACGGCTGAACGAGCCGACGAGCCACGCATCCTGCGGCAACCCGAGGCGCGCGCGCAGCGCGGCCTGGCTGACGCCTTCCAGCGCATCGAACGGCTCGGCCGAAATACCGTTGAACACGACGTCGACGTGCTGCGGCGTGAAGCCCGTCAGCGTGCGGAACGCCTGCGCGGACGCGTCGGAGTTCGCGATCACGCGCGTGACGCCGAGCCGCGCGCAGTACTTGATCGCCAGCAACTGCTTGCTGCCGAAATGGTCGGTGCTGACGATGTCGCGCAGATGCCAGACCACCGGCTTGCGCGCGAGCCGCCCGGCGAGCGCGGCAACCACCATCGCGCGCTGCGTGTTCGCGTAGATCACCTCGGCACGGCGCGCGCGCCGTGCGACGTCGCGCACGAGCCGCACGAGCTGTTTCAATGCGCCGACCGACACGCCGCCCTGCTTGCGCACGCCCGCGAGCGCGCCCTGGTCGACCACGTCGACGCGTGCGCCGATCTCGTCGAGCGCCGCGCGGAACGGGCCGTCGTCGAACAGCAGCACGTCGGCGTTTGCGCGCATGTGCTTCATGATCTCGAGCAGCGACAGCTCGGCGCCGCCGAGCACCCCGCTCTGGTCGAGCACGAGCGTCGCCGGGCCGCGCGCGGCCGGCATCGGCGCGACGGCCGCGCCGCGCTGCGCGGTCGAGCCGGGCAGCGCGGCCTCGACATAGTCGAGAAAGCGCCGCCGGAACGTGTCGGCGGAAAACCGCTCCGCGTTCGCGCGGCATGCGTTCGGCGTGAAGCGCTGCGGCGCGCGCTCGAAATCGTCGACGGCCGCGACGATCGCGTGCGGCGTCTGCTCGTCGAAGAACAATCCGGTCGGGTTCGCGTTCGATTGCGGGTCGAGCACGGTTTCGAGCGCACCGCCCTTGCCGTACGCGATCACCGGCGTGCCGCAGGCCTGCGCCTCGACGACCGAGATCCCGAAATCCTCCTCGGCCGCGAACACGAACGCCTTCGCGCGGCGCATCCGGTCGTGCAGCACCGCGAACGGCTGGTAGCCCATGATCTCGACGTTCGGGCCGGCCTTCGCGCGGATCTTCTGCATCTCGGGGCCGTCGCCGATCACGACCAGCTTGCGCTCGGGCGTCTTCGAGAACGCCTCGACGATCAGGTCGATCTTCTTGTACGGCACCATCCGCGACGCGGTCAGGTAGAAATCGTCCTTGACCGCGTTCAGCGAGAAACCGTCGACGTCGACCGGCGGGAAGATCACCGCCGCGTCGCGGTGGTAGACCTTCTTGATGCGTCGCGCGATGAACGCGGAGTTCGCGACGAAGCCGTCCACCGCGTTCGCGGTGCGCGTGTCCCAGTTGCGGATGTAGTGCAGGATCATCCGCGCGAGCAGCGATTTCGGCCCGTGCGTGAGGTTCGACTGCTCCAGGTACTGGTGCTGCAGGTCCCACGCATAACGGATCGGCGAATGCACGTAGCTGATGTGCACCTGGTCCGGCCCGGTCAGCACGCCCTTCGCGACCGCGTGGCTGCTCGAGATCACGAGGTCGTACTCGGACACGTCGAGCTGCTCGATCGCGAGCGGCATCAGCGGCAGGTAGCTGCGGTACTTGGTGCGCGCGAACGGCAGTTTCTGGATGAACGACGTCGTCACCGGCTTGCCGCGCACGAACGCGCGGTCGTCGAGGAAATCGACGAGGCTGAACAAGTCTGCGTCGGGAAAGCACGCGACGATCTGTTCGAGTACGCGCTCGGCGCCCGCATAGGTAACGAGCCAGTCGTGGACAATCGCCACGCGCAGCGCGCGCGCCGGCTGGCGCGCACTGGCCCGCTCGGCCGGCATGGACCGGCGCAGCGCGGCGGCATCGCCCGCTTCGGCCACGGCCGCATCGGCGGTGGCGAGGTTCAGGATGGCGTGTTCCGCCAGATCGCGATTCATATCGTTTTCCTCGCATTGAGACGGACAAACAGGTCGCGCACGAGCGCGCGCAGCCCCGGCGTCATCGTGAGCGACCACGCGACGTTCAGCACCAGCACGATCGCGCACATGCCGATCGATTCGCCGAGCCCCGGCCACGCCTGCGCGAGAAACAGGCTCGCGAGCAGGAAAGTCAGGTGCGCCAGCATGTCGAGCACGATCGCGCGCATCCGGATCGCCGACAGGTACAGCAGCACGCCGTAGTCGACGAACGCGCGCGCCGCGACGACCACCGCCGCACCGACCAGCCCGAAGTGATGAATGCCGAACCACAGGCCGCCGACGAAGAACGGCATCTGGACGAGCCCGGCGAACGCCGCGCGGGCCGGGTTGACCTGCGACTGGATCAGGATGCGCGTCACGCTCGCCTGGCCGACGAGCCACACGCTGATCACCAGCACGCGGCCGACCGGCGCCGAGTGCGCGGCGAGATCGGCGCCGACCCACAGCGTGAGGAACGGTGCGAGCGCGAAGATCGCGACGATGCCGACCGGCGTGAACACACCGTTCAGGAATTCGAGCGACTGGCGCGCGAGCGTGTCGGCGTGATCGCGGCCGACCGCCGACAGGCGCGGGAACAGCGTGCGCACGAGCGCGTTCGGCAGCATGTTCAGGCGCGTGACGAGGTTCTGCGGCACCGTGTAGTAGGTGACGAACTTCGCGCCCATGCCGGCGCCGAGCATCACGCGATCGAGCGTGTCCGCGATCATGCTCGTCGTGCTCGCGATCAGCATCCAGCCGCCGAAGTTGAACAGCCCTTTCGCGGTGCCCCACTGCGGCGGATCGATGCGCCGGATCCCGAGCACCTTGATGCTGGCGTGGCCGAGCATCACCGCCGCGACCAGGCGCGCGACGACTGCGGCGGCGAGCACGGTCTGCAGGTTCGGCGCAATCCACCACGCGGCGCCGAGCGGCAGCAACTGGAACAGGAACGTGCCGATCGTCTGGTTCGTGTTGAACACGCCGAACCGCTCGGCGCCGTTGATCGCGCCGGCGAACACCCACGACACGTTCGCCAGCGGAATCGCGAGCGCGAGCCACGGCAGCGCGAGATACACCTCGTGCTGCATCGCGGCCGACACCTTCGTGAAATACGCGGTGTAGACGAACGCGCCGAAATAGATCAGCAGCCCGCCGACGATGCCGGTGCCGAGATTCAGCCAGAACGCGCTCCAGAACACGCGTGCGCTTTCGTCGTCGTTGCCGCTCGCGAGCGCCTTCGAGATGTGGTTCTGCGCGGCCATGCTCATCCCGAGATCGAGGATCCCGAAATAGCCGATCAGCGTCCACACGAGGCTGACGACGCCGTAGCGCTCGACGCCAAGCGCGTGGATATATGCGGGCACCGTCACCAGCGACACGAAGGTCGGCAGGATCAGCCCGATGAAATTGATCGATACGTTCTTGAGTATGCCTTTGTCCATGCTTAAGCCTTGTGCGACGGCGACGTCGTCGTTAACGGCGCGCCGCCCGTCACGGTTTCCAGCGATACATCAGCACCTTGCCGCGCGCGTCTTCCTCGACGAACACGAGGTATTCGCCGTTCTCGCGCTTGAACGCGCTGATGCCGAACGGCACGTCGACCCAGCCGGATGCCTTGCCGACCTCGGCGCCCGGGTTCATCACGCCCACTTCCTTGCCGGTGTCCTTGTCGTACACGTGGATCTTGCCGACCGGCTCCACGGTGAAGATGTAGCGGCCCTCGACCGTGATCCCGATCAGGTCCAGGATCGGCTTCGCGTCGAGCTGCCACGGCAGCGCGACCGTGTAGCGCACGACGGGCGAGCCGCTCGACCACTTGTCGAAGCGCACCAGCACGCGGCCGACTTCCTTGTTGATGCCCGGCTGCGGCGGCGCATCGGCCGTGTAGCCGGTCACGTACAGCGTGTCCGTCTGCGCGTCGTAGATCGAGCGGCGCAACTGCGTGAACGGCTGCGGCATCGGGTAGGTCGTGACCTTGTCGTACGAGTAGATCGGGTTGCCGGCCTTGTCGACGCCGCCGTACTGGAAGCGGTGGATGCCGCGCACGTCGCTCGTGCGCCAGATGTCGCCCTTCGTGTCGACCCACCAGCCCCAGCCGCCCGCTTTCGCCTTGCCGGTCGTGTTGATCTCGAACTCGTCGGCGTCGAGCCGGCCGTTGCCGTTCGCATCGCGCCACAGCCAGTCGCCGCCCGGCGGCTTGTTCGGCACCTTGTCGACCGGCCGCGCGCGGCCCGCGATCAGGCCCGACGGAATCGCGACCTCGCCGTCGCGCTTCGCGTCGAAGCGGTAGATCTTCAGGTGATCGGCGTACATGTCCGTCAGGTACAGGAACGTGCGGCCATCGACGCGGCGCGCGATCGGCATGCCCGGCCACTGGTCCGTATGGAACACGGGGTCGTCCGGATACTTGAAGCGGTTCGACAGGAAGCCGACGTATTTCCAGTCCTGGCCGGGCGGCTTCGACAGGTCGAGCTCGAAACGCTTGTTGCCCGTGTACACGCTGTTCGGCCGCGCCGGGTCGAGCCATGCGCCGTCGACGAACAGCAGCCCGTGCACCTGCCAGCGCGGCTTGCCGTCCGGCGTGTAGCTTTCGAGCACCGCGCCGAGCCCCGCGCCGATCGTGTCGTGGCGCGGCCCGATGCCGTTCATCGCCACATACACGTTGCCCGCGCGGTCGACGCCGACGCCCGTCAGCCCGTTGAAACGCTGCGGCCCCGGCCGCCCCGGCACCGGGCCGGCGAAGATGCCGCCGCGCTCGCCGAGCGTGCCGGACTGCGCATAACCCTTGCCGCCTTTCGAGAAGATCAGGATCTGCTGGCGCGGCCCGTTGTCCGCGACGAGCACACGCCCTTTCGCGTCGACCGCCACGTCCACCGCGTCGGTGCCTTCCGGCAGCGCGGGCGCGTCGTCCAGCTTGCGGCCGTCCGCGCGCACGTGCACGAGGTGCGCGGGGCCGTTGAGCGTGTCCGTGAGCAGCCACAGCGTGCCGTCGCCCGCGAGCGCGATGCGACCTGGCTCGTGCGCGCTCCACGTGCCCTTCTGCTGCATCGTCTCCGCGTCGTACACGTCCACCACGTCGTGCGACGGATTCGTCGCGAACAGCGTCTTGTCGTCGGCCGCGAGGCCACCCACTTCCGCCTTCACCTCGCCCACTTCCGAGCGCGCGGGGGCCGGCACCTCGTTCATCATCATGAAGCTCGCGGCCATGCGCGCACGGCCGGCATCGGCACGGCCGCCCGGCGCCGGCTGCGGCGCCGCGCGAAACGGCGCGGGCTGCTTCAGGTCGCCGATCGTGCGCCGCGAGATGCCGAACCACTGTTTGCCCTTGTCCGGCCAGATGCCGGGCGACTGCAGGTGGCCGCGTTCGTTGCCGACGCCGATCGCGACATACGCGTACTTGCCGTTCACGGCGATCGCGTTGCCGCCGAGATTGCCCCAGCCGTGCGTGCCGCCGGCGAAGCCGAGCATCTTCCCGTCCTGGTAGACGCTCGCCTCGGCGCCGCTTTCGTCCCAAGGCGCATTCGTATACACCTTGCCTTCAGGCGTCACCGCGATCGCACGGATATCGATCTGCGTCCAGCTGCCGTCGCCATAGCCGAACGTGTTGCCGATCCACGACGTCGTCGCGGGCAACACCGTTTCGGCCGGCGCGGCACTCGTCAGCAGCGTCGCGCAAACCGTCATGCCTACCAGAATCAGACGTCGCAATGCGCTTCTCCAGACTCGATGCAACAGCGACCGGCACCGCCGCGGACCACCGCCGGCGCACCCTGTCGCTAAATAAATGGGTTTCAAACGTCGCGATGCAGGTTACAAGCAAAAATAATCACAAGAAATTTGGAAATATTTGGGGATGTTTCCGCCTGAAATATCGAACCGGAACAGGCAGGAAATAGCACCTGAAAGCGGCAATAACGACCGCCTTTCGCGCGCCGCCCCGTAGAAAGTGCCGCTCCGCACCGCCTGTCGCGGCTGCCCGGGCGCCAACCTTTCATTTCACGACCGGATTAATCGGCATTTGAATGTTTGTCGTCAGATAAAGGGCGCGCGTTTTTTTGCCGATTTCTTTTCCCTAGAATCGATTTCGATTCGATATTTCATTCAAAGGCATGCATTACGTTCACGCATCGGATGTGCGACTCGCCGCGGCCCCCGCCGCGCGTCGCGAAGGAGCGGCGCGATGACGGGCATCTCGCGATCCGCCGACCTGGCCCCGCCGCAACACGGCCGCATCGTGCAGCTCGACGGGCTGCGCGCGATCGCGGTCGGCGCCGTGTTCCTGCAGCACGCGCTGAAGGCGCCGCTCTGGATGGGTGTCGACCTGTTCTTCGTGCTGAGCGGCCTGCTGATCACCGGCATCCTGCTCGAGCGCAAGGCGCGCGGGCAGTCGTATTTCAGCCACTTCTACGCGCGCCGCGTGCGCCGCATCCTGCCGCCGTACGTGCTGCTGCTGGTGGTGTCGACGATCCTGTTCGGCGCGAGCTGGCTGCCGCACTGGCCGTGGTTCGCGTTCTTCTCGACCAATATCGGTCTGTCGCTCGGCAGCATCGGGCATGACAGCCTGAACGTGCTGTGGTCGCTCGCGGTCGAGGAGCAGTTCTATATCTTCTGGCCGTTCGTCGTGCTGTGGTGCTCGGAGCGCGCGCTGCTGTGGGTCGCCGCCGCGCTGATCGTCGCGGCTCCGGTGCTGCGCGCGATCGCGACGCCGTGGTTCGACTCGTTCTGGCCGATCTACTACCTGACGCCGTTCCGGATGGACCTGCTCGCCGCGGGCGCGCTGCTCGCGATCGTGCTGCGCCGCGACCGGCGCGCGCTGGAGCCGTTCTACCCGCTCGCGATCGTCGGCGCGCTCGTGTCGCTCGCGATCCTCGGCTGGCTGCACCTGTCGTTCCCGCGCTTTCGCGCCGCGAACACGCCGCTGTCGAATGCGGCGCTCTACAGCATCTCGCTGCTGCTGTGCACGTCGATCGTCGTGATCGCGCTGCGCGGCCGCGGCATCGTGCAACGCGTGCTGACGAACCCGATGCTCGTCTACGTCGGCACCGTCAGCTACACCGTGTACCTGATCCACCTGAGCGTGCTGTACGCGCTCTGGCCGCTGCACCTGAACCGCTTCGTCACGGCCGCGCTCGCGCTCGCGATCACGCTCGCGTACGCGACCCTGAGCTGGTACGGCTTCGAACGGCGCCTGACGCGCGGCTCCGCACGCCGCGCGCTGCCGGCTGCCGCCAGCACGACCGCCTGATTTCTTCTTTCGCTTCTACCAGGACAACGCCATGAGCCAAACTCGTAAAAAGGCCATCATTACCGGGATCTCGGGGCAAGACGGCGCCTACCTGACCAAACTGCTGCTCGACAAGGGCTACGAGGTCACGGGCACCTATCGCCGCACCAGTTCGGTGAATTTCTGGCGCATCGCCGAGCTCGGCGTCGACACGCACCCGAACCTCACGCTCGTCGAACACGACCTGACCGACGCCGGCTCGAGCCTGCGCCTGCTCGAACGCACGCAGCCCGACGAGTTGTACAACCTGGCCGCGCAGAGCTTCGTCGGCGTGTCGTTCGACCAGCCGACGACGACCGCGGAAGTCACGGGCCTCGGCCCGTTGAACCTGCTCGAGGCAATCCGCGTCGTGAGCCCGAAGACGCGCTTCTACCAGGCGTCGACGTCCGAGATGTTCGGCAAGGTGCAGGCGATTCCGCAGACCGAAACGACCGCGTTCTATCCGCGCAGCCCGTATGGCGTCGCGAAGCTGTACGCGCACTGGATGACCGTGAACTACCGCGAGTCGTACGGCCTGTTCGGCAGCAGCGGCATCCTGTTCAACCACGAATCGCCGCTGCGCGGCCGCGAGTTCGTCACGCGCAAGATCACCGACACCGTCGCGAAGATCAAGCTCGGCAAGGCGACCCGCCTCGAGCTCGGCAACCTCGACGCGAAGCGCGACTGGGGCTTCGCGCTCGAATACGTCGAAGGAATGTGGCGCATGCTGCAGGCCGACGAGCCCGACACCTACGTGCTCGCGACCAATCGCACCGAGACCGTGCGCGACTTCGTGCAGATGGCATTCGCGGCTGCCGGCTACCAGCTCGAATGGACCGGCAAGGGCGAGCAGGAACGCGGCCTCGACGCATCGAACGGCAACGTGCTCGTCGAAGTGAACCCGAAGTTCTACCGCCCCGCCGAGGTCGACCTGCTGATCGGCTGCGCGGACAAGGCGAAAAGCAAACTCGGCTGGGTACCGGAGACGACGCTCGAACAACTTTGCCAGATGATGGTCGAAGCTGATTTGACGCGGAACCAGCACCATGACACGTTCTGAATCCGGACGCCCGTCGCGCCGTGCATTCGTCACGGGCCTGACGGGCTTCACGGGCCGCTACATGGCCGAACGCCTGCAGGCGTCCGGTTATGACGTCTGGGGCACGATCGCGCCGGGCGCGCCGGTGCCCGACGATCCGGCCTTCGCGCACTGCACGCTGCTGCCCGTCGACCTGCTCGACGCGGACGCGGTGCGCGCGGCGGCGGCCGATGCGCGGCCCGATGCGGTCGTGCATCTCGCCGCGCGTGCACACGTCGCGCAGGACGAGCCGTCGCAGACCTACGCGGTCAACATCGTCGGCACGCGCAACCTGCTGGCCGCGCTCGCGGGTCTCGACCAGCGTCCGTCGGCGGTGCTGCTCGCGAGCAGCGCGAACGTCTACGGCAATTCGACGGCCGGCGTGCTCGACGAGACCATCGCGCCCGCCCCCGCGAACGACTACGCGGTCAGCAAGCTCGCGATGGAATACGCGGCGAAGCTGTGGGCCGACAGGCTGCCGATCGTGATCGCGCGGCCGTTCAACTACACGGGCGTCGGCCAGGGCGAAGCGTATCTGCTGCCGAAGCTCGCCGCGCACTACGCGCGCAACGAACCGCGCATCTCGCTCGGCAATCTCGACGTGAGCCGCGATTTCTCCGACGTGCGCGACGTGACGGCCGCCTATCTGAAGCTGATCGAGGCGGCGCCGGCCGGCGAGACGTTCAACGTCTGCTCGGAGCGCGCGTATTCGCTGAAGGAAGTGCTGGTGATGCTGTCGCGCATCGTCGGTTACGTGATCGACGTGACGGTCGATCCGCGTTTCGTGCGGCACAACGAGGTGAAAAGCCTGAGCGGGTCGCGCGCGAAGCTGCAGCGCGTGGTGGGCGAGCTGCCCGTCACGCCGCTCGACGAAACGCTGCGGTGGATGGTGGACGCGATGCGCGCCGCGCCGCACGGGCACACCGGCTGAATCGCGCAGCGCATGCGGAAACGCGGTGCGCCGGACGGAATGGCTTGAAGCGGAAAACACGACGGGCCGCCTGCTTTGCAGGCGGCCCGTTGTCGTTGATGCGTCGATGCGGCGAAAGCGCCGCGTCGCTCAGCCCTCCAGGCCGCGCGCGAGATCGTTACGCAGGTCGCCCGCATTCTCGAGGCCGACCGACAGGCGGATCAGCCCTTCGGTGATCCCCGCCGCCGCGCGCGCTTCCGGCGTGATGCGGCCGTGCGTCGTCGTCGCCGGGTGCGTGATCGTCGTACGCGTATCGCCGAGGTTGCCGGTGATCGAGATCAGCTTCGTGCTGTCGATCACGCGCCATGCGTTCGCGCGCTGCTGCTCGGGCGTGTCGCCCTTCAGCTCGAACGACAGGATCGCGCCGCCTGCCTTCTGCTGACGCTTCGCGAGTTCGTGCTGCGGGTGCGACTCGAGGCCCGGATGGAACACGCGCGCGACCGCCGGATGCGAATCGAGCCAGCGCGCGATTTCCAGCGCGTTCGCCGATTGCTTCTCGACCCGCAGCGACAGCGTCTCCATCCCCTTCAGCAGCACCCACGCGTTGAACGCCGACAGCGTCGGGCCCGCGCTGCGCACGAACGGGAACACCTTGCCCATGATGAATTCCTTCGAGCCGACCAGCGCGCCGCCGAGCACGCGGCCCTGCCCGTCGAGGAATTTCGTCGCCGAGTGCATCACGACGTCCGCGCCGAGCTTCAGCGGCTGCTGCAGCACCGGGCTGCAGAAACAGTTGTCGACGACGAACAGCGCGTTCGCGGCCTTCGCGATCTTGCCGATCGCCTCGATGTCGGCGAGTTCGGTCAGCGGGTTCGACGGCGTCTCGAGGAAGAACATCTTCGTTTCCGGCCGCACGGCTTCCTTCCATGCGTTCAGGTCGGTCGGGTCGACGAAGGTCGTCGTGATCCCGAACTTGCTGAAGATCTGCGAGAACATCCCGAGCGTCGAGCCGAACAGGCTGCGCGAGCTGACGAGGTGATCGCCCGCCTGCAGCGCGGCCATCACGACCGACATGATCGCGGCCATCCCCGACGCGGTCGCGATGCACGCCTCGCCGCCCTCGAGCGCCGCGAGACGCTCCTGGAACATGGTGACGGTCGGGTTCGTGAAGCGCGAATAGGTGAAGTAGTCTTCCGAATTCGCGAAGCGCTCGGCCGCGTCGGCCGCGCTCTGGAAGCAGAAGCTCGACGTGAGGAACAGCGCTTCCGAATGCTCGTTGAAGTCGCTGCGCAGCGTGCCCGCGCGCACGGCAAGCGTGTCGAAGTTGAGGGAGTCGTCCATGTTCCGTTTTCCGTATTCGATGACCGCGCGTGTCGCGCAAGCCAGGTCAAAACCAGGCCAAAACAAAAAGCCCGCTATGCATCGGCATCAGCGGGCTTCGGGGTACGACAGCGATCGACTCGGGCCGACTGCCGCCGGCCTTCGCTTTAGCTGTTTCGGGAAGTCGCCCCGCGTCCGCAAGCTGATATCAAATCGACGCAAGGCCACATCCTATCACGCTTGGTCAAAAGCGTGCGCCGGTGTCACTCGACCGACAGCTGCAGGTTCATCTGCGAGCGCTCGGTCTCGCCAGCCGTGTCGCGATCGGCCTGCGACGCCGGCGTGAGGCGCGCGCGCTCGATCCTGTCGAGATACTCGGGCGTCACGTCGCCGGTGATGTAGTTGCCGTCGAAGCACGACGCCTCGAAGCGTTCGAGCTTCGGGTTGATGTCGCGCACCGCGCGGCGCAGGTCGTCGACGTCCTGGTAGATCAGGTGGTCGGCGCCGATGATCTTCGCGACTTCGTCGTCGGTGCGGCCGTGTGCGACGAGTTCGCCGCGCGTCGGCATGTCGATGCCGTACACGTTCGGGAACTTCACGGGCGGCGCCGCCGACGCGAAGATCACCGACTTCGCGCCCGCATCGCGCGCCATCTGCACGATTTCATGCGAGGTCGTGCCGCGCACGATCGAATCGTCGACGATCAGCACGTTCTTGTCCTTGAACTCGATGCTCATCGCGTTGAGCTTCTGGCGCACCGACTTCTTGCGCACGGCCTGCCCGGGCATGATGAACGTACGGCCGACATAGCGGTTCTTGAAGAAGCCTTCGCGATACTCGACGCCGAGCTTCGCGGCGACCTGCATCGCCGCCGGGCGCGACGAATCGGGAATCGGCATCACGACGTCGATCGGCACGTTCGGCAGCTCGCGCTTGATCTTCTCGGCGAGATAGTCGCCCATGCGCAGGCGCACGTTGTAGACGGGCACGCCGTCGAGGCACGAATCCGGACGCGCGAGGTACACGTATTCGAACATGCACGGGTTCAGCGTCGGCCTTTCCGCGCACTGCTGGCTGTGGAAGTTGCCGGCCGGATCGATGAAGATCGCCTCGCCCGGCTTCACGTCGCGTACGAATTCGAAACCGATGCCTTCGACCGCGACCGACTCCGATGCAACCATCCACTCGGTGCCGTGCTCCGTTTCGAGCTTGCCGATGCAGAGCGGGCGGATGCCGAACGGATCGCGGAACGCGAGCAGGCCGTAGCCGGCGATCAGCGACACGATCGCATACGAGCCCTGCAGGCGGCGATGGACGCCCGAAACCGCCTTGAACACCGAAGCCGGATCGAGCTCGAGGCCCGTCGTCGAAAGTTGCAGCTCGTGCGCGAACACGTTGAGCAGCACTTCGCTATCGGAGTTGGTGTTGATGTGCCGGCGGTCGATCCGGAACATCTCGTCCTTCAGTTGCTGCCAGTTCGTCAGGTTGCCGTTGTGCGCGAGGATGATCCCGAACGGCGCGTTCACGTAGAACGGCTGCGCCTCGGCTTCGCTCGTCGCCGAACCGGCCGTCGGGTAGCGCACCTGGCCGATGCCGTAGGTGCCGGGCAGGCTGCGCATGTTGCGCGTGCGGAACACGTCGCGCACCATGCCGTTCGCCTTGTACATGTGGAAATTGCTGCCGTCCGCCGTCGCGATGCCCGCTGCGTCCTGACCGCGATGCTGCAGCAGCAGCAGGCTGTCATAGATCAGCTGGTTGACCGGAGATTGGGAGATAACGCCTACGATGCCGCACATGGCATGTCCTTCAGAATGACAAAATCGGTTACGTCCTGCCCGGCCGCGTCGTCACACGCGTACGTACTGGGCCATGCCGTCGGGCAGGAGCTGCTTCAGCTCGTGCACGCCCTGTTCGGCAAAAGGACGCAATAGCGCATTGCGCCAGAAATCCTGTTTGGGCAGTTCGGTCAGCCCGGCCGCCGCGACCAGCAGCACCACCAGCACACAGCCGCGGACGAGCCCGAACATCATGCCCAGCGAGCGGTCGACACCGCCCAGGCCACTCGCCTGCGCGATCCGCGACAGCAGCGCGTTCGCGACGCCAGCGACCAGCACGACGCCGATCACGACCAACGCGAAGGCGATCACCCACTGCGTCAGCGCGCCGCCCGGCCAGTTGGCCGGAATGTACGGCACGACCAGCCCGACGTAGCGGCCCGCGATCACGATCGCCGCGATCCAGCCGATCAGCCCGAAAATCTCGGACACGAAGCCGCGCCACGCCCCGCGCAGCGCCGACAACACGATCACCGCCAATACAGCGTAGTCGAAAGCCGTCAGCATCGTGCGTTATTGCGTCAGACCGGCTTCGCGCACCTTCGCGATCGCGGCGGAAGCCGCCGCGCGATCCGCGAACGGGCCCGCACGCAGCAGTGTAGCCGTGCTGCCGTCCGCCTGCTTGCGATGCTCGACATATGCGGGCACGCCCGCCGATTTCAACTTGGTGGCCCACGAACGGGCCGTCGCGTCATCCTTGAACGAACCGAGCTGCACCGCGAAGCGCGCACCGGCCGGCGACGCCGGCGACGACGCATCGCCGCTGTCCGGGCTCGCCGCGTCGGCATTCGCTGCGTCGGCATTCGCGACGGTCGCCGGAGCCGGCTTCGGCGCCGCCGGCTTCGCCGCGGGGGCGGCCGGCTTCGGCGCGGGCTTCGGCGGCGTCACGCTCGCCGTGGTCGTCGTGTCGGGCTTCGCGGCCGACCTGGCGGCATCCTTCGGCGCAGGCGCCGGGACCGCCGCGACGGCGGTGTCGGATGCCGGCGGCTCATCATGCGCGACGCCCGCCTGCACGTCGGACGCGTCGTCGTCACGCGGCGCGACCGCCTGGTGCGCGGGCCGGTTCGGGATGTCGATCGCGATGTCGTCCGTCACCGGCTTCGGGTGCGAATCGAGCACCATCGGCAGCACGATCACGGCGGCCACGACGAGCGCGATCGCGCCGACGAGGCGACGGCGCGCGCGTTGCTTTTCTGGAAGGGTCGGATCGAGGAGCAGCGCGTCCGATTCCGGACGCTCGGTGCGGCGCGAGCGCCGCTCGACACGTTCAGTGCGCTCCGTGCGCACGTTCCGGGAGGCCCCGGTGCGACCGCCGCGCCGCGTGGGCGCGTCGTCGTCTTTTTTGCCGAACGAGAAAATTCCCATGAATGGCTGAGTCCGAAACTGCCCGTCAGTCAGTGTTGCTGCGATTTACGGTAGGCCAGCACGCCGGCAACCGTATGGAAACTGCCGAAAACCACGATTCTATCATTCTCGGATGCTCTTTTTAGTGCATCGCGAAACGCTTCGGCCGGCGACGCGTAACGCGTCACGCTCGAATCGGGCCCCTCCTCCACGCCGGCCTTGCGCAGCGCGGCCTCGAGCTGCTCCGCGGAAGCCGCGCGCGGCAGCGGCAGGTCGGTCACGCACCAGTGGTCGATCTCGCCCTTCAGGTGCTTCAGCACGCCGTCGATGTCCTTGTCGTGCATCGCGCCGAACACCGCGTACGTGTACGGGAAGAAGCCCATGTTGCCGAGATTCTGTTCGAGCACGGCCGCCGCATGCGGGTTGTGCGCGACGTCGAGCACGATCGCCGGCTTGCCGGGCAGCACCTGGAAGCGCCCCGGCAGCTCGACGTTCGCGAGCCCGAGCCGGATATCCTGCGCGGACACCGGCAGCACCGGGCGCAGCGCCTCGAGCGCGGCGAGCGCGGCCGACGCATTGATCAGTTGATTCGCGCCGCGCAGCGCCGGATACGCAAGCGCCGGATAGCGCTTCTCGCGACCGAGGTAGCTCCATTGCTGGCGCTCCGCGCCCGCCTGCGCCTCGTAGCGGAAATCGCGGCCGACGAGCCACAGGTCGGCGCCGATCGCCCCGGCATGGTCGACCAGCGTCTGCGGCGCGGCCGGATCGCCGCAGATCGCGGGCTTGCCCGCGCGGAAGATCCCGGCCTTCTCGAACGCGATCTTCTCGCGCGTATCGCCGAGGTATTCGGTGTGGTCGATGTCGATGCTCGTGACGATCGCGCAATCGGTATCGATGATGTTGACCGCATCGAGCCGGCCGCCGAGGCCGACTTCGAGGATCACCGCATCGAGCCCGCGCGACGCGAACAGATGCAGGATCGCGAGCGTCGTGAATTCGAAATACGTGAGCGACACGGGCTCGGGCAGCGACGTGCGCGCGGCTTCGACGGCCTCGAAGTGCGGCAGCAGCTCGTCATCGGTGACGTTCTGCCCGTTCACGCGTGCGCGCTCGTTGAATTCGAGCAGATGCGGCGACGTGTGGCAGCCGACCTTGTAGCCCGCGCGCACGAGGATCGTCTCGAGGAACGCGCAGGTCGAGCCCTTGCCGTTCGTGCCGCCGACGGTGATGACGGGGCACGCGAATTCGAGCTGCAGCGCCGCCTTGACCTGCCCGATGCGGGTCAGGCCCATGTCGATGCCGACCGGGTGCGCGCGTTCGAGATGCGAAAGCCACGCGTCGAGAGTGGGAAAAGTGCTCATCGGATCAAATCTGGATCGGTACCGCCACTACGCCAAAAAACGAAGCGCGCCGCCTGACGCTGAAGCCAGGCGACGCGCAGAGTTCACCACCTCGCGCCGGTCAGGCCAGCGCGTCGGCCGGCTGTCGCTGCAGCAGCGCGAGCAGCTGCGCGATCTCGTCGCGCAGCTTGCGGCGGTCGACGATCATGTCGATCGCGCCCGTCTTCAGCAGGAATTCGGCACGCTGGAAGCCTTCCGGCAGCTTCTCGCGGACCGTCTGCTCGATCACGCGCGGACCGGCGAAGCCGATCAGCGCCTTCGGTTCGGCGATCACGACGTCGCCGAGGAACGCGAAGCTCGCCGACACGCCGCCCATCGTCGGGTCGGTCAGCACCGAAATGAACGGCAGCTTCGCTTCCGCCAGCTTGGTCAGCATCGCGGTGGTTTTCGCCATCTGCATCAGCGACAGCAGGCTTTCCTGCATCCGTGCGCCGCCCGACGCCGTGAAGCAGATGAACGGCACGTGCTGTTCCAGCGCGTTCTGCGCGCCGCGCGCGAAGCGCTCGCCGACGACCGAGCCCATCGAGCCGCCCATGAACGAGAACTCGAAGCAGGCCGCGACGACGGGCAGCGTGTGGATCGCACCGCCCATCACGACCATCGCGTCGGTCTCGCCCGTCTCGTCCATCGCTTCCTTCAGACGATCGGGGTACTTGCGGCTGTCCTTGAACTTCAGCGTGTCGACCGGCACGATTTCCTGGCCGATTTCATAGCGACCTTCCGGATCGAGCAGCCCGTCGAGGCGCTCGCGCGCACCGATGCGCATGTGGTGATCGCACTTCGGGCACACGTGCAGGTTCGCGTCCACGTCGTTGCGGTAAAGCACGGCCTCGCAGGACGGGCACTTGACCCACAGGCCTTCCGGAATGCCCTTGCGGCTTTTCGGGTCGGTCTGCTTGATCTTCGGCGGCAACAGTTTGTCGAGCCAGCTCATCGTATGGTTTCCTGTTCCGTGGCGGGCCGGGCCGCATGGCCCGCCCGCTTCCTGTGTTGTGTTTATCGCGCCGTCTTGCCCGCGCCGTCCAGCGCGGCCCGCAGCTCGGCGATGAACGTCTTCAGCGCGGCGGCGGCGCCTTCCGGCGCAGCGCTTTCGAGCAGCTGCACGAGGCGGCTGCCGATCACGACGGCGTCCGACACTTCGGCCACCGCACGCGCCGTTTCGGCGTCGCGGATGCCGAAGCCGACGCCTACCGGAACCGGCACGCGCGACTTGATGGCCGGGATTTTACCCGCAATGCTCGAAACATCCAGATTTCCCGCACCGGTCACCCCCTTGAGCGACACGTAATACACGTAGCCGCTCGCGATCTTGCCGACGTCGGCGATACGTTCGTCGGTCGACGTGGGCGCGAGCAGGAAGATCGGATCGATCTGCGCGGCGCGCATCTTTTCGGCGAATACGCCCGCCTCTTCCGGCGGATAGTCGACGACGAGCACGCCGTCGACGCCGGCCGCCTGCGCTTCGGCCGCGAACGCGTCGACACCCATCCGCTCGATCGGGTTCGCATAGCCCATCAGCACGACGGGGGTTTTGGGGTCGGTTTCGCGGAAGCGCTTCACGTCGGCGAGCACGCTCTTCAGCGTGACGCCGCGTGCGAGCGCGCGTTCCGACGAGCGCTGGATCACGGGGCCGTCGGCCATCGGGTCCGAGAACGGCACGCCGAGTTCGATCACGTCCGCGCCGCCTTCGGCGAGCGCGTGCATGAATTCGACGGTCTTCGCGGGATCGGGGTCGCCGGCCGTGATGAACGGGATCAGGCCCTTTCGGCCTTGTTCGGCGAGCGCGGCAAAAGTCTGCTGGATACGGGACATGGCAATTTTCCTATGTCGATCCGGAGGTGGCGCTTCAGCGCTTGCTCCGGTTCCATACAAAGTAAGAGTTCGGCGATACGGCCGCGCGATTCACGCGCAGGCCGGCGCGGCGAGCGCGCTGACGCGCTCGTGCGCGATCGCACAATAACTTTCGTTGATCTCGTAGCCGACGAAGTCGCGCCCCTGCCGTGCGCAGGCCACCGCGGTCGTGCCGCTGCCCATGAACGGATCGAGCACGCGGCCGCCCGGCGGGCAGCTTGCGAGCACCATCCGCTCGATGATTTCCAGCGGCTTCTGGGTCGGATGATCGACGCGCTCCGCGTGCTGCCGGTGCAGGCGCGAGACCGACCAGACGTCCTTCGGGTTGTAGCCCATCTCCAGCCACTTGCTGCCTTCGAACAGCTTGCGCGAGCGGGCCTTCTTCGTGTCGGCGTCGTACGGGATGCGGACCGGATCGAGATCGAAGTAATACGCCTTGGAAACCGCGAAAAAGCCGATGTTGTCGTGCACCGACGTGAAACGGCGCGTCGTGCCGCCCATGCTCGGCACGCGGCGGTCCCAGATGATCTCGTTGACCATCGTGAGCTGCGTCTTCAGGAAACTGAAGATTTCCGGCGCGTACTGCCATGTGCAGAAGATGTACATCGACCCGCTCGGCTTGAGCTTCGGAATCGCGAGCTCGAGCCACTCGCGCGTCCACGCGAGAAAGTCGTCGCCCGAACGCTTGTCCGAGTCGTTGCCGTAGTCCTTGCCGAGCCCGTACGGCGGATCGGCGACGATCAGGTCGATCGACGCATCCGGCAGGTGCGCGGCATCGGTCAGGAAATCGCGGTTATGCAGTTCGATACCGGACGGCAGCGCGCGCGGCAGGACGGCGGCAGGCTGAACCGCCTCCGCCTCGCTCGCGGCACCGCCGCCCGGCTCTTCGATCAGGTCACGCATCGGTCGGGGTCAGAGCTCGATGCCCGATCGCTCGGCGACCGTGTGCATGTCCTTGTCGCCGCGGCCCGACAGGTTGACGAGCAGGATCTTGTCCTTCGGCAACGTCGGCGCGAGCTTCACGCCATACGCGATCGCGTGGCTCGACTCGAGCGCGGGAATGATCCCCTCGATCCGGCAGCAGTCGTGGAACGCCTTCAGCGCTTCCTCGTCGGTGATCGGGACATACTGCGCGCGGCCGCTGTCCTTCAGCCATGCGTGCTCGGGGCCGACGCCCGGATAGTCGAGGCCCGCCGACACCGAATGCGTCTCGATGATCTGGCCGTTGTCGTCCTGCAGCAGGTACGTGCGGTTGCCGTGCAGCACGCCCGGGCTGCCGGCGATCAGCGACGCCGCGTGATGGCCCGTGTCGAGGCCGTCGCCGGCCGCTTCGACGCCGATCAGCTGCACGGATTGGTCATCGATGTACGGATAGAAGATGCCCATCGCGTTCGAGCCGCCGCCGACGCAGGCGATCACTGCATCGGGCTGCCGGCCTGCGAGCTCGGGCATCTGCACCTTGCACTCGTCGCCGATCACGCGCTGGAAGTCGCGCACCATCATCGGGTACGGGTGCGGGCCCGCGACCGTGCCGATGATGTAGAACGTGCTTTCGATGTTGGTGACCCAGTCGCGCATCGCTTCGTTCAGCGCATCCTTCAGCGTGCGCGAGCCCGACTCGACCGGCACGACCGTCGCACCGAGCAGCTTCATCCGGTAGACGTTGGCGGCCTGACGGCGCACGTCCTCGGAACCCATGTAGACGACGCACTCCATTCCGAAGCGCGCGCAGATCGTCGCGGTCGCGACGCCGTGCTGGCCGGCGCCCGTCTCGGCGATCACGCGCTTCTTGCCCATGCGCTTCGCGAGCAGCGCCTGGCCGATCACGTTGTTGATCTTGTGCGCACCCGTGTGGTTCAGGTCCTCGCGCTTCAGGTAGATCTGCGCGCCGCCGAGCGTCTCGCTCCAGCGCTGCGCGTGATAAATCGGCGACGGACGGCCGACGAAATGCTTCAGCTCGCGCTCGAATTCGGCGACGAAGTCGGGATCGTTCTGGAATTTTTCATACGCCGCGCGCAGTTCGTCCAGCGCGTGAATCAGCGTCTCGGCGACGAACACGCCGCCGTACGGGCCGAAGTGGCCGCGAGCATCAGGAAGGTTGTACATGGTGTCTCTCTCGATCGGTCGATGCGCCCCGCTTTCGGGGCCGCACCGGCTTGCATCACCCGGCGTCCGCTTCGCGCACCGCGCGTACGAACGCCGCCATCCGGGCGTGATCCTTCACGCCCTTCGCGCCCTCCACTTCGATGCCACTCGAGACATCGACAGCAAACGGGCGCAACTGGCGGATCGCATCACCGACGTTTTGCGCGCTCAAGCCACCACTCAAAACGGCCCGATGCGCGAGCTCTGCGGGAATAAGAGACCAATCGAAGACCTTGCCGCTACCGCCGTAATCCGGCACCAGGGTGTCGAACAGGAGGCCGCGCGCTTTCGAATAATGAAGTGCCGATTCTACCAAATCGGACGGCTGCGTCGAGGGGCCGACGCGCACCGCGCGCAACCACGGCAGGCGTGCCGCGCGGCCGAGCGCGTCGCATTGCTCCGGCGTCTCGTCGCCATGAAGCTGCAGCAGCGTGAGCGGCACGTTGCGCATGACGGCTTCGAGCTCGGCTTCGGTCGGATTCACGAACAGCCCGACCACCGACACGAACGGCGGCGCCAGCCGCGCGAGCTCGGCCGCCTGCGCGATCGTCACCGCGCGCGGGCTCTTCGGGTAGAACACGAGGCCGATCGCATCGGCGCCGAGCGCCGCCGCGTGCAGCACGTCCTCGGGCTTCGACAGCCCGCACAGCTTGATGCGCGTGCGCGGCGGCAAGCCGGCCGCGGCGGAAGTCGAAGAAGACACGGCGTGATCCGTCATGTTTGTGGGTCCAGATCGGCCCAGACGCTGCTCCACGGCACGCTGCCGAGCTGCGCGGGCGGGACGGCGAATTCCGCCGGGTAGCCGACATGGGCGAGGTACAGCCCGTCGGCCATGAACGTGGGCGCCGCGAGATTGCGGTCGCGCCCGGCCAGCACGTCGGCGACCCAGTCGGCCGGATAGCGGCCACGCCCGACCGCGACGAGGCAGCCCATCAGGTTGCGCACCATGTGATGCAGGAACGCGTTGGCGCGGAAGCGGAAATGGATGAAATGTCCCGCGCGCCGCACGTCGATCTGGTACAGGTGTTTGACCGGCGTCTTCGACTGGCATTCCGACGACCGGAACGACGAGAAGTCGTGCTCGCCGATCAGGTGTGCGGCGGCGGCGCGCATCGCGTCGTCGTCGAGCGGCGTATGGATCCAGCCCGTGCGCGCGGCCAGCATCGGCGAGCGCACGGGGTGTACGTACAGCGCGTAGTAATAGGTGCGCTCGAACGCCGAGAAACGCGCGTGGAACGTCTCCGGCATCTGCTTCGCCCATTGCACCGACACGGTCGACGGCAGGAACGCGTTGGTGCCGCGCACCCACGAGAACTCCTCGCGATCGAGGTCCGTATCGAAGTGCACGACCTGCCCGAGCCCGTGCACGCCGGTGTCGGTCCGACCGGCCACCGTCGTGTGCAACGGCACCCGCGCGAACTCGGCCAGCGCATGCTCGAGGGCGTTCTGCACGGTCTTGCCGTGCGGCTGCGCCTGCCAGCCGCAGAACGCCGCACCGTCGTACTGAACGCCCAGCGCGATCCGCATCACGCCTCGTCCGCCAGTTTCGCGAGCAACGCGCGCGCATCGTCGCGCGTCGCGGTGTCGTTCGCGTCGACGACTTCCTGCAGCAGCGTCCGTGCGCCGGACAGGTCGCCCAGTTCGACATACTCGGCCGCAAGGTCGAGCTTGTTGCGTGCGATGCGCGCGAGCTCGTCCGGTGTCAGCGCAGGCAGCGCGGCGCCCGGCGTGGACGGCAGGTCGAGATCGAAATCGAGCTTCAGCGCGCCGAACTGCGCGCCGCCGAGCGGCGGCAGCGACGAGAGCGCAGTCGGGCTGCCTGCCTGGCCGGCCGGCGGCGGCGCATCCGGATCCCAGTCGAACTCGTCGCCCTGGTCGGCAGGATGTTCCGGGGCCGGATCGGTCGAGCCAATCGGCTGGTGCGGCGCGGATTGACCGTTAGTTGCGATTTTATCGGCGTCGGACTGCCCTGCCCGTGCAGCCGGCTCATCCGCCGCCAGAGACGGCTCATCCTGCGTACGCGGCGGCAGCGGCATGTCGAGGCTGCTGAGCGCGCTGATCGCGTTCTGCATCAGCGCCGCGTGCTGCGATTCGGTCGCCGAAGGCGCGGCGGGCGGCTCGGCCGGCTGGTCGGCGGCGGCCTGTTCTACCGGTTCCGCATCGTGCGGAGTCGAAGTCGACATCAACGTCGAAGCCGAACTCGGAGTCGCGTCGCTCGCCGGCGGTACTGCGGCGTGGGCAGGCGGCACGTCAGGCTGGTCGTCATGCGACTTCATCGCTTCGGGCACCGGCGATGCATCCGCTTCGTCATGCAGCTTCGTCGCTTCGGGCACCGGCGATGCATCCGCTTCGTGCGGCTCGACCGTCTCCGCCGCTGCGGCAGTCGCCGCAGCCAGGCTCATGTCGGCGGCGGCGTCGCGGGCGACCGGCATCTCGGGCCGGATCGGCAGTTCGCGTTCGACGGACGGCGCTGCTTCTGCAACGGCCGCAGTCGCACTGCCCGTCGCAGCGGCTGCAGCCGCTGTACCCGCATCGTCCGTTTGCCGGCCCTTCCGGCGCCTGCGCCACGCAAACCCTGCCGCGAGGACGATCACGGCCGCGCCCGCCGCTGCGGCCGGGCGCCAGTCCATCTGATTCGCGGGGCGCGCAGGCGCCATCACGGGTGCGACCGGCTGTGCTGGCGCCGATGCCGGTTGCGCAGCGCTGGCGGCCACGCCGGACGCCGCTTCGGCGGTCGGCGACGCGGCAGACGGCGCACCCGCATCGTTCGCGGCCGGACGCGGTGCGGCAGGCGCCGGAGCCGGCGCAGGCGCGACGTCGTTCGCCGTAGCCGGCTTGCCGATGCCGTGCTTCTGCAACTCCATCAGCACGCGGTTCTTCAATGCCAGCAGTTGCTGCAGGCTCGACGGCCGCGGCTGCGATGCACCCATGGCGGGTGCCGCACCGGCCGGCTCGTTCGCGCCCGAGACCTGACTGCCCGGCGCCGGCTGGACGGCGGCCTCGCTCGCGGACGACGGCACCGACTGGATCGCACCGCTCCACACATGCGGGCCGCTGGCGCCGGCAGCAGGCGCCGCCGGCTGCATGTTTTCGACAGCCGACGCGCCGTGCGCGGCCGAAGCGCCTGCCGACGCCGACGCCGTCACCGCCGCAGTCGGGACGCTCGCACCGCTCACCGGCGCCGCATGCACGGCCGGCGCCACCGGTGCGGATTGCACGGCCGACCCCGAATGCGGCGCGGACGCACCGGCCTGCGCGCCAGCAGTTCCACCCGATGCAGCGGCGGGCGCAGAGGCGGCCGTCGCGCCGGATGCGCCAGACGCACCGGCCGGCGCGAGCGCCGCGCCCGTTGCGTCGAGCGCGGGCACGGTCAGCGTCGCGCCGACTTTCAGGCGGCTCGCATCGCGCTTCATGAACGCCTGCGGATTGGCGTCGAACAGCGCGCGGCCGGCGCGCGCGAGCACGCCGGGATCGTGCGATTGCGTGGCCGCTTTCGCGATGTCGTTCAGCGACTGGCCCGGCTGGACCGTCACGGTAAGCGGTGCCGCGGCGCCGGCAGCGGATGCCGGCAGTTCGCCGGTGCCGGTCGCCCAGGCCGACGCGGCTGCGCCGAGCGCCAGGATCGCCAGCGCGCCACGCACGGCGCGCGACAGACGGGACTGACGCGGAAACAAGGAAATTCGGGACATCGTTGGCTCTATCGCCGCGCGCGGGCGCGGCTCGGATTCGCAGTTGGAGGCGTCAATAAAGTTGCCGCAGAAATGCAAAAGCGTCGCGCGGAACGCGACGCTTTCGGCGGGTCTGTGCGTCGTAACCGCGTAGTTTACTTCACGTGATCGCATTCGGGCCGAATTCGTCGCCGGGCCGGTGCAACCGGCTGCGCTCGCGCGGCGGCACGCGCGGCGATCGCGTCGAGCTGCACACGGGGCCGCACACTTCGGCCGGCGTGCCGGATGGATCGAAAGGACAAGCGTCAATGGATGAAAATCGTTGCGACAACATCGCATCCGGAACGAATGACAACGCTTGACGCTGCGTCGCTTCCTCTCCTCGCACCCAGGAATTGCAGGATCGGCCGCGCCAGTGGTTCGAAGCTTGCGCATGTCCGCCCGGCGGTTCGCCCATCCAGAGGTCCGGCGCCGAACCACGACCGGGGAATCGGGTGCATCCGCTCAACAATTCGCGGCACCTGCCGTTAATGGATTAACAGCCGCCATTACAAATAAATCCCGCCGGCCTGCCGATCCTATTTAAATCAATTTCAATTGCGCGATAAGAAGGCAATTCCCATCTCTTATCGTCGAATTGAACACCAACCCCACCAAATCCCCGCCCCATAAGGCTTCAGAGCCTGACATCACGATCCATTGCTCATACAAAAACAGTCATTTCGATCACAATTCAATTACATTACACAAAATTACACAGATCTAATAATTGCGGTCGCTACGATCGTCTTCAAACAAGGAATCGGCGCAATTCGACCATCGCGTTCACACATGCCGGAAAGGCAGGAGCGCGGTCGGCCGGGCTGACGCCGTGAAGTGCCAGAGGGTCAACGCGCAGTTGCAGGACTGCAATCACTCACCAGCTCGTTACGGGGATCGAACATGGGCTATCAGCAGGGTTTGAGCGGGTTGGCCGGCGCGTCGAGCAATCTCGACGTGATCGGCAACAACATCGCGAACGCAAACACGACCGGCTTCAAGCAGGGCCGCGCGAACTTCGCGGACATGTATGCGAATTCGGTCGCGACGTCGGTCAACACGCAGATCGGCATCGGCACGCGGCTCGCGTCGGTGCAGCAGAATTTCGGCCAGGGGACGATCAATACGACGAACTCGTCGCTGGACGTCGCGATCAACGGCAACGGCTTCTTCCAGATGTCGAACAACGGCGTGACGACCTACTCGCGCGACGGCACGTTCCACCGCGACAAGAACGGCGCCATCGTCGACTCGCAAGGCCGCAACCTGATGGGCTATGCGGCAGACGCGGGCGGCGTGATCAACACCGCGCAGACCGTGCCGCTGCAGGCGCCGACCAACAACATCGCGCCGCGGGCAACGACCAAGATCACCGGCCAGTTCAACCTGAACTCGCAGGACAAGGTGCCGGTCAAGACGCCGTTCAACGCGGCCGACAACACGACGTACAACTACAATTCGTCGATCCAGGTCTACGACACGCTCGGCGGCTCGCAGCAGGTCACGATGTACTTCGCGAAGAGTGCTGCCGGCACCTGGCAGGCCTACGCGGGCGTGCAGGGCCAGACGCCGACGAATCTCGGCACCGTCACGTTCGATACGTCGGGCCGGATCAGCTCGACGACGTCCGCCGCCACCGGCCAGCCGACGGCGAGCCTCGGTCAGTTCGCGTTCTCGATCCCCAACACGACGGGCGGCGCCAACCCGCAGAACCTGACGCTCGACCTGAGCGGCACGACGCAATACGGCGGGAAGGACGGCGTGAACAACCTCGCACAGGACGGCTTCGCGAGCGGTACGCTGACGACGTTCTCGATCGGCACCGACGGCAAGCTGACCGGCAACTACTCGAACGGCCAGAGCGCACTGCTCGGCCTGATCGCGCTCGCGAACTTCAACAACCCGAACGGGCTCGTGAACCTCGGCGGCAACCAGTACGCGGAAACCTCTGCGTCGGGCGTGCCGCAGATCTCCGCGCCGGGCAGCACGAACCACGGCACGCTGCAGGGCAGCGCGCTGGAAAACTCGAACGTCAACCTGACGACCGAGCTCGTGAACCTGATCACCGCGCAGCGCAATTACCAGGCCAACGCGCAGACGATCAAGACCCAGCAGGCGGTCGACCAGACGCTGCTGAACCTGCGCTGATCCGCGCATGAAAAACGCGCCGCGCCAGCCGTGACATCGTCAAGGCCGACGCGGCGCGTCATCGTGTGCAGCCCGGCCCGCGAAGCGGACCGGCAAGCGGGCTTACTTGTCGAGCAGGATGCGCAGCATGCGGCGCAGCGGCTCGGCCGCGCCCCACAGCAGCTGGTCGCCGACCGTGAATGCCGACAGGTATTCGCCGCCCATCGCGAGCTTGCGCACGCGGCCGACCGGCACCGTCAGCGTGCCCGTGACGTTCGCCGGCGACAGGTCGCGCATCGACGCTTCACGCTCGTTCGGCACGACCTTCACCCAATCGTTCGCCGATGCGAGGATGCCGTTGATCTCGTCGAGCGGCACGTCCTTGTTCAGCTTGATCGTCAGTGCCTGCGAGTGGCAGCGCATCGCGCCGATCCGCACGCACAGGCCGTCGACCGGGATCGAACCCGGCTCGCCCATCGCCGGCTTGCCGAGGATCTTGTTGGTTTCCGCGCCGCCCTTCCACTCTTCCTTCGACATCCCGTTGCCGAGATCCTTGTCGATCCACGGAATCAGCGAACCGGCGAGCGGCACGCCGAAGTTGCTGGTCGGCATCGCGTCGCTGTTCATCGCGGCCAGCACGCGGCGGTCGATGTCGAGGATGGCCGACGCCGGATCGGCGAGCTGTTCCTTCACCGCGCCGTTCAGCGTGCCCATCTGCGACAGCAGTTCACGCATGTTCTGCGCGCCCGCGCCCGATGCGGCCTGATAGGTCATCGCCGTCATCCAGTCGACGAGTTTCTCGCGGAACAGGCCGCCGAGCGCCATCAGCATCAGGCTGACCGTGCAGTTGCCGCCGATGAAGTTCTTCGTGCCCTTGACGAGCGCGTCCTTGATCACGTCGAGGTTGACCGGATCGAGGATGATGACCGCGTCGTCCTTCATCCGCAGCGACGACGCCGCGTCGATCCAGTAGCCGTTCCAGCCGGCCGCGCGCAGCTTCGGGAACACGTCGTTCGTGTAGTCGCCGCCCTGGCACGTGATGATCACGTCGCACTTCTTCAGCTCGTCGACGTTGGTCGCGTCCTTGAGCGTAGTCTCGTTTTTCGCGAACGACGGCGCTTTGCCGCCCGTGTTGCTGGTGCTGAAAAACACCGGTTCGATCAGGTCGAAATCACCCTCTTCCTGCATGCGCTGCATCAGGACGCTGCCGACCATGCCGCGCCAACCTACGAGACCTACGTTCATGACTAACCCTTTGATGGAGCTTCCCCGCCATTTCCGTCCCCGCTGTGACCGCGCGGGGAAAAAGGCGGGCACGACGGACGATCAGCGTTTAATGATCGTTTTCGTGGTAATGGTTTTCGTGATGACGATGGCGCGCGCACCCGCACGGGCAATGTTGCCGTGGAGTTTCAAGACCGGGGAGATCAGGGAAATCAGCGCCATCGTTCGAGTCTACACAAACCTATTCGGCCGCACAACGGCCAACCCGGCGCGAACGCGCCGTTTTTACCGGCCGCGTTCGCACCCCTTACTTCCTGCTTACAGCGCTGCGACCACCGCGTCGCCCATCGCCGCCGTGCCGACCTGCTGGCAGCCCGGCGTCGCGATGTCGCCCGTGCGGTAACCCTGTTCGAGCACAGTTTTCACCGCGCGCTCGATGCGATCGGCCTGCTCCGCGCGATTCAGCGAGTAGCGCAGCAGCATCGCGGCCGACAGGATCGTCGCGAGCGGATTCGCGATGCCCTTGCCCGCGATGTCCGGCGCCGAACCGTGCGACGGTTCGTACAGGCCCTTGTTGTTCTTGTCGAGCGACGCCGACGGCAGCATGCCGATCGAGCCCGTCAGCATCGACGCTTCATCCGACAGGATGTCGCCGAACATGTTGCCCGTGACGATCACGTCGAACTGCTTCGGCGCCTTCGCGAGCTGCATCGCCGCGTTATCGACGTACATGTGCGACAGCTCGACATCCGCGTATTCCTTCGACACGTCGATCATGATGTCGCGCCAGAACTGCGACGTTTCGAGCACGTTCGACTTGTCGACCGACAGCAGCTTCTTCGCGCGCTTGCGTGCCGCCTGGAACGCGACGTGCGCGATGCGGCGCACTTCCGGTTCCGAGTAGCGCATCGTGTCGAAGCCTTCGCGCTCGCCGGCGAACGGGCCGTCCGGCGCCGCACGCACGCCGCGCGGCTGGCCGAAGTAGATGTCGCCGTTCAGTTCGCGCACGATCAGGATGTCGAGGCCCGCGACGAGCTCGGGCTTCAGCGGCGACGCATCGACGAGCTGCGGATAGCAGATCGCCGGGCGGAAGTTCGCGAACAGCTCCAGATGCTTGCGCAGCCCGAGGATCGCCTGCTCGGGGCGCAGCGCGCGCTCGAGCGAGTCGTATTTCCAGTCGCCGACCGCGCCGAACAGGATCGCGTCGGCTTCCTTCGCGAGCTTCAGCGTCGCGTCGGGCAGCGGATGGCCGCTTGCCTCGTAGCCCGCGCCGCCGACCGGCGCCTGTTCGAGTTCGAACGTCTCGTCGAGTGCGTTCAGCACCTTCACCGCTTCGGTGACGATTTCCGGACCGATGCCGTCGCCGGGCAACACTGCAATCTTCATGCGTTATTCCTGACTGGATAGGTAATGGAGGCAGGCCGGCGAGCGCGCGACAAGCGCGCCCGCCCGAAAGGCGATATCAGCCGACCAGCTTGGTGTTGAGCCACGGCTGCTTCACGAGCCGCTCGGCTTCGAACTGGCGGATCTTGTCCGCGTGGCGCAGCGTGAGGCCGATGTCGTCGAAGCCGTTCAGCAGGCAGTACTTGCGGAACGCGGCGATCTCGAACGGATACTCGCGGCCGTCGCCCGTGCGCACGACCTGCGCGTCGAGGTCGATCGTCAGCTGGTAGCCGTTGAACGCGTACGTGTCGTTGAACACGTGATCGACCTGCTGCTCGGTCAGCACGATCGGCAGCAAGCCATTCTTGTAGCAGTTGTTGAAGAAGATGTCCGCGAAGCTCGGCGCGATGATCGCGCGGAAGCCGTACTGCTGCAGCGCCCACGGCGCGTGCTCGCGCGAGCTGCCGCAGCCGAAGTTCTTGCGCGCGACCAGCACCGACGCGCCCTGGTAGCGCGGCTGGTTCAGCACGAAGTCCGGATTCAGCGGACGCTTCGAGTTGTCCTGACCCGGCTCGCCGTGGTCGAGGTAACGCCACTCGTCGAACGCGTTCGGGCCGAAACCCGTGCGCTTGATCGACTTCAGGAACTGCTTCGGGATGATCGCGTCGGTGTCGACGTTCTCGCGATCGAGCGGCGCCACGACGCCGGTATGTACTGTGAATTTTTCCATGATCCGTCTATCCGGTTGGAGGGCCGGCGTTCAGCCGGCGCACATCGACAAATGCTCGGCGGGAATCGTCACTCCGCGGCGCGCTTCAGCGCGTTGCCGGCGGCGTTGACGTCCTGCCCGAAGCCCTGGACGGTATTGCAGCCCGCGAGGCCGAAGCCCAGCCCCGCGAGCGCCAGCGCGGCAACCAGCCGCGCGATGACCTTCGATGCCGTCACGCGTTACCCCAGCTTGCGAATGTCGACGAAATGGCCTTCGATCGCCGCAGCCGCCGCCATCGCGGGGCTCACGAGGTGCGTACGACCGCCCGCGCCCTGCCGGCCTTCGAAGTTGCGGTTCGACGTCGATGCGCAGCGCTCGCCCGGATCGAGCCGGTCGGCGTTCATCGCGAGGCACATCGAGCAGCCCGGCTCGCGCCATTCGAAGCCCGCATCCGTGAACACCTTGTCGAGCCCTTCGCGTTCCGCCTGCGCCTTCACGAGACCCGAGCCCGGCACGACCATCGCGAGCCGCACGTTCGACGCGATGCGACGGTTCAGCTTCTTCACGACATACGCGGCTGCGCGGATGTCCTCGATCCGCGCGTTCGTGCACGAGCCGATGAAGATCTTGTCGACCTTGATCGATTCGATCGGCGTGTTCGGCTCGAGCGCCATGTAGGCCAGCGCGCGCTCCATCGCGTCGCGCTTGACCGGATCCTTCTCGCGCTCGGGATCGGGCACGCGACCGTCGATCGACGTGACCATTTCCGGCGACGTGCCCCACGTGACCTGCGGGACGATCTCGGCTGCGTTCAGTTCGACGACGCGGTCGAACTGCGCGCCTTCGTCGGACGTGAACTGGCGCCAGTATTCGACGGCCTGGTCCCATTCCGCGCCGGTCGGCACGAACGGACGGCCCTTCAGGTAATCGATCGTCGTGTCGTCCACCGCGACCATGCCCGCGCGCGCGCCGGCCTCGATCGCCATGTTGCAGACCGTCATGCGGCCTTCCATCGTCAGCGCGCGGATCGTCGAGCCGCCGAATTCGATCGCGTAGCCCGTGCCGCCTGCCGTGCCGATCTTGCCGATGATCGCGAGCACGATGTCCTTCGCGGTACAGCCGCGCGGCAGTGCGCCCTCGACCTTCACGAGCATGTTCTTGCTCTTTTTCTGCAGCAGCGTTTGCGTCGCGAGCACGTGCTCGACTTCCGACGTGCCGATGCCGTGCGCGAGCGCGCCGAACGCGCCGTGCGTCGACGTATGCGAATCGCCGCACACGATCGTCATGCCCGGCAGCGTCGCGCCCTGCTCCGGCCCGATGATGTGGACGATGCCCTGGCGCACGTCGTTCATCTTGAACTGCGTGATGCCGAACGCGTCGCAGTTCGCGTCGAGCGTGTCGACCTGCAGCTTCGAGACGGGATCGGCGATGCCGTGGCTGCGGTCCGTCGTCGGCACGTTGTGGTCCGACACGGCCAGGTTCGCGCTGATGCGCCAAACCGGACGGTGCGCGATCTTCAGCCCTTCGAACGCCTGCGGGCTCGTGACTTCATGCAGCAGTTGACGGTCGATGTACAGCAAGGTCGTGCCGTCATCCTCGGTGTGGACGACGTGGGTATTCCACAGTTTGTCGTAGAGAGTCTGTGCCATGGGTATGCGGGGTCGTTGTGACTACAAGCCTTGCGGATGCGGTCGATTATGCCACGCAGAACACGTCACGGCGCAGGCCGGACGCGAAAAAACCCATTAAAAACAGTGGTTTGGCTGGTAGTCCCAATACCTGTATCGGCATTACCCGGCAAATCGGGCGCGCCGGGTCCGGATGACCGCGATCGCGGATCGCGTCGCCCGGACCGCGCGCGGCGGGCCGGAACCCGGCGGCGTCAGCCGTTCGGATATTCGCGGTTGATCAGGTCGAGCCGCAGCATCGCAAGCTGCATGCCGGCGTTGCTCATCAGGTAGAGATCGCGGCGGCGCATCGCCGGCGGCTGCGCGGACGTGTCGTAGGCGACCGGCAGCGCCAGTCCGGCCGGCACCGCGGCCTGCATCCCCGCCGCATTCGACACGCGCACGGCGATCGACGCCTGATCCGCGTGCGTGACGATCGCGACCTTGCCGAGCGCCGCGGCCGAGCCGGCCTGCTTGACGATCGCAGCGACGACGCCGTCAGGCGCCGGTATCGGGCTGCCGGCGTTCATCGCCGGCGTCGCGATCGACGTCACGCCGGTCGTCAGCCCGTATTTCGACGCGAGCACGCTCGCGACTTCCTGCTGCGCGTAGACCGGCACGGCGACCTTCTGTCGGAGCGCGAACACGGCGTCGGCAATTGCCTCGTTCACCGGGCCCGGCACCGGCGCGGCACCGGGCGCCGCGGCGCGACTGCCAAAGCTGAACGCGGCGATCGCATTGATGCCGGCCGCGTCGACGGTAGGCGGTGTCCACGAGAAAAACGTGTCGAACAGGTAACCCGTCTCGTCGGCGGCGGTCGCGCGATCGTTCAGTTCGTTCGTCAGCTTGCCGAGCATCTGGCGCTGCAGTTCGGCATCGGAGGCCGGCGCATCGCTTGCGAACACGGGGGTGACGGCCGCACACGATGCGGCCAGTACGGAGGTGGAAGCCAGGAAATGGCGGCGGGTCTTCATGGTCATGAGGATCGAGTTGAAAGCGGAAGGCGTCAGCCCTTCGGGAACGCCTGCATCGTCGCGGTCACCGCGTGCGAAAGCATCTGCGCATACATGTCGTGCACGAGGTAGAGGCTGCGGTTGCGCGTCCACGGCTGGCCCGATTGCGGGTCGTACACGGTCGGGAGCGGCACTTCGGCAACCGCGGCCGCCTTCATGCCCGCCTGCTGCGAGGTCTGGATGCAGCGCTTCGCGTGATCGCGATGGCCGACCACCGCGACGGTGCCCATCGCGGCCGCGCCGCCCGCGCGCGACACGGCCACGGCCGCGACGCCGGCCGTGCTCAGGTACACGATCGAGCCGTTGCTCGCGATCACCGGTTCGATCGACGACAGCACGTCGGCACCCATTCCGTATTTCGACACGAGAAAGCGCGCGATTTCCCACTGCGCGTAGACCTTGACGGGCTTCAACTGACGGACGCGGTAGACCGCGTCCGCGAGCGCTTCGTTGACCGGCCCCGGATCGGGCAGCGCGGACTGGTTGCCGCCCGTGCTCGACGTGTTGCCGCTCGCCGCGTTCGGGCGGTTGCCGAAGCTGTATGCGACGATCGCGCCGATCTGCGCGGCGGGGACCGTCGGCAGATCCCACGTGAAGCCGACATCGGTCAGCGCCGGCACGATCGCATTGACCGTCGCCGCATCGCCGAGCTGCGCGTTCAGCTTCGCGGACATCTGCGCGGCAAGTGCGCTGTCGGCGATGGGCGCCGACGTGACGTCGTCGCCACCGCATGCGCTCAGCAGCGGCGCCGCCGCAACGGCGGGTGCGGCGGCAAGAAATTTTCTGCGTGAAGAAGCCGACGGGGTCTGATTCATAAGAATTGCGAAACAATGCGAATAACGCCGGCGGCAGGTCGAGGCGTTGCAAATCGCGGGGTCATGGGGAATGGCAATCGGGCGAGTCGCGCGGTTCAGCGACGGTTCGCAGAGTCGACGCGTGGATCGGATCGCTGCATTGTGTGGATCGACGATGCAGGATCGTAGTGGGCGTTTATTAAATTGCGGTGAACCTGTCGATCGAATGCAGGCGATCGTCATGCCGTTTCACCGATGGGCGAATGCGTTTCATCCGTGGCGAGCGAACGCTACGTCGTTTCACCGGTGGCGAGCATGCGATTCGCGTGCATCGTCGCGCGCTGCACGGCCACCTCCGGATTTCGCGTTACGATGGCGCAACGCACGTCCCCATGATCTGATCCGGAGCACACCACGATGAAGCTCGGTCTGAACGAATCGCTTGCTCGCCTCGACGAAGAAGGCACGCTGTTCACGACGCTGTTTCGCCACGGCACGCTCGACGTCGAGCTGTATCGGCCGCGCATCGAGGACAAGCAGAAGCCGCATACGCGCGACGAGGTTTACGTGATCGCCACCGGCACGTCGCGCTTCATCGTCGACGAGCGCGAATGCGACGTCGCGGCCGGCGACGCGCTGTTCGTCCCTGCGCACGCGGTGCATCGCTTCGTCGATTTCTCCGTCGACTTCTCGACATGGGTGTTCTTCTACGGCCCTGAAGGCGGCGAACGCGGCGCGTGACGCGCGATGCGCACGGCACTTTTCTTGCGACTGCCTGGACTGCCTGTTTGCGACCGACGGCGCACGGCCGCTCGGTCATCACGACAGCTCGAGCATCCGGTTCAACTGAACAGGAGAACAGCATGCGATACGAACTCTATTACTGGCCCGAGATCCAGGGCCGCGGCGAATACGTGCGGCTCGCACTCGAGGCGGCCGAGGCCGACTACGTCGACGTCGCGCGCGAATCGGGACGTGGAATGGGCGTGTCGGCAATGATGCGCATGATGGACAGTACGAAAGCGGAAAACGTGCCGTTCGCGCCGCCATTCCTGAAAGCCGGCGATGTCGTCGTCGGGCAGACCGCGAACATCCTGCTGTTTCTCGGCGCTCGGCTCGGGCTCGCGCCCGACGACGAAGCCGGCCGGCTGTGGGTGCACCAGATCCAGTTGACCGTCGCCGATTTCGTCACCGAGATCCACGACACGCATCATCCGATCGCAAGCGGCCTGTACTACGAGGACCAGAAAGCGGAAGCGGCCGAGCGCGCGGCCGATTTCCTCGAGAATCGGCTGCCGAAATTCCTCGGCTATTTCGACCGCGTGCTCGAACAGAATCCGCACAAGGGCGGCCATATTGCCGGCAGCGCGCTCAGCTACGCGGATCTGTCGATGTTCCAGCTGATCGAAGGGCTGCGCTATGCGTTCCCGAAGGCGATGAAGCGCGCGGAGCGGAAAGTCGCGGGGCTCGTCGGCCTGCACGACCGCGTCGCGCAGCATCCGCCCATCGCGCGCTATCTCGAGTCAGAACGCCGCATTCCATTCAACGACTTGGGGATCTTCCGGCACTATCCGGAACTCGACAAGTAACGGCTGCCGACACCCGAGCGTCGTCGTGCGCGGCGGCACCCGTCCCGCTCACGTAGCGACCGGTGTCTCGTGAAGGTGTCGCCACACGATCAGGCCATCCGCTTCGCGCCGGAACACGGCCGTCGAGCGCCGCACCTTGAGGCGCCCTTCTCCGTCGGCCTGCATCTCGCGACAGCCGATCGCCGCACCGTCCCGCCCCACGGCCAATCCGCGCAACTCGTCGATGCCGATCACCCGCCCCGGACGCGCGCCGTGACCGCGCGCGAACAGCGCGTCGATCCCGCGCGCTCACTACGCACCGCGCGATCGCTCGCGCGAGTCCGCCGCCGCATCGATGGCCTCGACCGAGCGCGTCAGCCACGGCCCGATATCCATCTCCTCATAGCGCACGAGCCGGCTCTTGCGCGCACGGCGATACGCCCACCAGATCGCGACGAACAGCGGAATCCACACATAGATCGACAGCACTTCCATCCAGTCGATTCGGGCCGCGAAGAATGCCTGGTAGTCCTGCCCGAGCGAGATCACGATGCAGATCGCGATCGCGAACAGCGGCCCGAACGGGAACCACTTCGCGCGATACGGCAGTTGATCGAGCCGGTAGCCCTGCTTCAGGAAACCCTTGCGGAACCGGTAATGGCAGACCGCGATGCCGAGCCACGCGATGAAGCCCGTGATGCCGACCGTATTCAACAGCCACAGATAGATGCTCTGGTTGTTGGTCAGCGACGTGAGGAAACACAGCCCGCCGACGGCCATCGTCGCGTACAGTGCGTTGCGCGGCACGCCACCCGGCGACAGTTTCGCGAACATCGTCGGCGCGCGCCCTTCCGACGCGAGGTTGTACAGCATCCGCGTCGCCGCGTAGGTGCCGGAATTGCCGGCCGACAGCACGGCCGTCAGGATCACGAGGTTCATCGCGCCGGCGGCGAGCGGGAAGCCCGCATGGCTGAACACCAGCGTGAACGGGCTGACGCCGATGTCGGTCACGTCGCTCTTCAGCAGGTTCGGATCCGTGTACGGCACAAGCAGGCCGATCACGGAGATCGCGAGCACATAGAACAGCATGATCCGCCAGAAGATCTGCTTCACCGCGCGCGGGATCGTCTTGCGCGGATTCTCCGATTCGCCGGCTGTGATCCCGACCAGTTCCGTGCCGAGAAACGAGAATCCCGCGATCAGCGCGACGCTCATCATCGCGTGCACGCCGCCGACGAACGGCGCGTCGCCGGTCGTGAAGTTGCGCCAGCCGACGGTATGCCCGCTGCCGGTATGCCCGCTGCCAAGCACGCCGGCCGCGATCAGCAGCCCGGCCGCGATGAACGCGATCACGGTGACGACCTTGATCAGCGAGAACCAGTATTCCGATTCGCCGAAACCGCGCACCGACAGCGTATTCAGCAGGAAGATCAGCACGAGGAAGCCCGCGCCCCACCACACGCCCGGCACGGCTGGAAACCAGTAGCGCATCACGATCTGCGCGGCGACCAGCTCGATCGCGATCGTCACGGCCCAGCTGTACCAGTAGGTCCAGCCGAGCGCGACGCCGAAGCCTTCGTCGACGTACTTCTCGCCGTAGATCGCGAACGAACCCGACACCGGCATCAGCGCGGCCATCTCGCCGAGCCCCGTGACGACGAAGTAGACCATGATCCCGATCGCGATATACGCGGCAATCGCACCGCCCGGCCCCGCCTGCGCGACCGACGCGCCCGACGCGACGAACAGCCCCGTGCCGATCGAGCCGCCGATCGCGATCATCGCGATGTGGCGGCCCTGCAGACGGCGCTTCAGCGTCGTCCCGGACGGCGCGGCCGTCTCCGCTGCCGCTTGCAAAGCATCCATAGTTTTCACCTTGATTGGATTTCGGTTCGATCGATTTGATTCGGAATACAAATCGATTGATTCGGTCATTCGCATGGAAGCCGGACCTTCCCGGCCGCGTCAAACGACGCTGCGCTTGATCGCCTGCAGTTCAGCCGTCGTCACGATCTTCTCGATCCGGAACCGCGGGCTTTCCAGCCAGACGTTCGCGATCCGCCGGTACTCGTCGAGATCCTCGCACGCGAGCCGCACGAGAAAATCGAACGTGCCGCTGACGAGCCAGCAATCGAGCACGGCCGGATTCGCCCGCATTTCCTCCTCGAACGGCGCCTGCGAACGCCCGTGATCGGCCAGCACGATCTGCGCGATCACGACGATCGGCTTGGTCGCGCGCGGCGCCTTGATCACCGCGCGGTAGCCTTCGATCACGCCGAGCGCCTCGAGCCGCTCCACGCGCGCCTGGCAGGGCCGCGGCGTGAGGTTCACGAGCTCGGACAGCTTCCGGTAGGAAATCCGCCCGTCGGTGCGCAGGATGTCGAGGATCCGGAGATCGATCTTGTCGAGCTGCATCTTCTTGTCGGTCATCCGCGTTCGCTCCGGTCGGGTCGTGGCTGGTGCGCGGAACGTCTCCTGTTCCGCGCGGGGGCCACATTATCCGGCCGAAGCGGCCGCGCGCCAATCGGCTAGAACCGCAGCGACAGGCAGGTCAGGCCGCCGTCCATCTTGCGGAACTCGCTCGTGTCGATCACGTGCAGCGGCAGCCCGAGCGACGCGATCGCATCGTGCACGCGCGGATAGCCGGCCGGCGTGATCAGCGTGCCGTTCACGCGCAGCGTGTTGCCCGCGTACTCGTCGGCGGCCGAGATCGCGATCCGGCGATAGTCGGCGAACGCCGGATGCGCGGCCAGCGCTTCGGTCACGAGCAGCGTGTCGTCGCCGAGCGCGTTGACGACCGACTTCAGGTGCAGGCCGGCGCCCACCGGCACCGCGACGACCGAATAACCGTAGCGCGCCACGAGCGCTTCGAACGCGGCGATGCCTTCGGCGTCGGTGCGGCCCGTCAGGCCGATGTAGAAGCGCTTGCCGACCAGCATCACGTCACCGCCGTCGAGACGGCCTTCCTTCATCGGCAGCAGGTCGCGATGCGCGGCGAGCGCCGCTTCGATATGCGCCGTCTCGCCGCGCCGAGCGGGCGCGCCGGGGCGCGTGATCACCGCGAACTCCGGCGTCACGACGGCGACATCCTCGACGAAATGCGAATCGGGGAACGCATCCAGCGGCGGCAGTTCGGTCAGCGCGACGCCGAGCGTGCGCAGCGCATCGCAATACGCGTGGAACTGCGTGAGCGTCTTGTCGTAGTCGGGCGCGCCGAGTTCGGCGGTGGTCAGGCCCGCGCCACAGGACTGCGCGGGACGGCGAACGATCGCTTGCGTGAATTGCATCGACTCCTCCTTGGTCAGCGCCACACCCATGCGGCGCACGGGGCAGCGGCGTTGTGTCCGGACCATTATCGGAAGCCAAATTGCGCAATTCGCGTCGATTTCGGTTGCGCCGACAGCCGATTGCGTCGAATTGCGCGCGGTACGCAGCGGATTCGGCAGACGGCCGTTCGCCGCATCGCGAACGGCCGCGTTCGTATGCGGCGCGCCCGTTACGCTCCGGGCCCGAACCCCATCTGCGAGCGGCCGAGCGCCGTGAGATCGCCCTCCCTGCCGCGTCCGTCGAATTCGACCTCGAAATGATCGGCCGGGAAATCGGGCGGGCTCTCGCCGCGCACGAACGCGGGCAACTGGCGCCGCAGGTACGCGTCGTTCTTCGCGCAGCCGGGCGCGGCCGCGATGTACATCACGTTGCTGTCGCCGCTGCCGCGATGCGCATCCTCGACCGCATGCACGACGTCGCCGTGCCAGAACACCGCGTCGCCCGGCTCCATGTGCGGGATCGGCACCAGCGCGTCGAGCAGCAGCGCGTGCCATTCGGGCCGGATCGACAGCGCACGGCCGGGACGCGCGCCGCACAGGTCGTCGTCGGCGACATCGTCCTGCAACGCGCGCAGCACGCCATAGGCCATCGCGTTCGCGACCGGGATCAGCTGCAGCGTGCCGTCGCCGGGCCCCTGCGGCGTCAGCGCGGTCCAGCCCTGGAACGTGCGGAACATCGAACACACGGCCGGCGACGGAATCTCCTCAAGATCGGGCCGGAACGCGGCATCGAACGGGTCGTAATCGCGCCAGCGGCCGGCCAGCACATGGCGATAGACCTGACGGAAGTTCGCGCCGAGCCAGCGTTCGACGGAACCGCCGTCGACATGCGGCGACAGCCCGAGCGACGTCGAGCCCGGCGGCCGGCGGCGAATCCGGTCCGCATACGCGGGTACCTGGTCGGGATCGAAATGCGTGCGCGCGCCGTCCGCATGCCGCCACAGGCGGTTCAGGAACACGCGCGCCTGCGTGAGTGCCGGCGACTGGCGCGCGGCCACCTGCGGCTTCGACCAGTAGACGCCGTAGATCTGCGGTTTGCCCGATGCGAGGTTGCCGAAATAACGATCCTCGGCGCGCGCATTCAGCCGGTCGGCGAAGCGGTTGGACTCCAGATACGCACCGATCTCGTCGTTCCAGTCGCTCGCCTGCCGCGCGTCGAACACGCCGCGGATCACGACCGCGCCATGCGTGCGAATCGCAGCGATCGCGTGCGGGTCAACGGTGCCGCCCGCGATATCCGCGAACGGCACCACCGGAATCACGTCATGGCCATGCGCATACGCGCGGCGGATCGCGTCGACCTGCCGCGCGATGTCGCCCTCCAGCTCGCGGAACGTCGCCGCATAACCGGGCAAGTCGGCGCGCAGCGCCTGTTTCGCCGCGCGGATCGCGGCGGGCAGATCGTCGATCGTCAGGTGCATCGTGGTCTCCTCGCTGAAGCGTGTCGTGACGTGCTGTCAGCGTACGGCCGGCACGCGACCGCCATCACCGCTATCCGGCCAATTATCGATACAATCCTGACAACCGTGCATTACTCGGGACGATGACAGACCACGCAAAGCTTGTTGCCGTCCGGGTCGCGGAAATAGGCGCCGTAGTAGTCGCGGTGGTAATCGGGCCGCAGGCCCGGCGGCCCTTCGCAGGTGCCGCCATGCCGCAGCGCAAGCGCGTGGCAGCGGTCGACGAGCGCGCGTGTGGGCGCGTTGAACGCAATCGTGTGGCCGTTGCCCGGTTCGGGTGCGCGGCCGTCGAGCGGCTGGCCGAAGAAGAACAGCGGCCGGTCGGCATCGGCCGGCATCCAGCCCGACCAGCCGTCCGGCTCGCGGAACTTCAGGCGCAACCCGAGTTCCGCGAACAGCGGCGCATAGAAATCGTAGGCGCGCGTCGTGTCGCTGACGCCCACGCAAACATGAGAAAACATGGCATCGCTCCATGGTGACGATCGCTCACGATCATGCCACGGCGCGCAGCCCGCCCCACCCGGAGGCCGCGATGAAACCGCAATACGAGCACGTGACGTTCGCTCCCGGCTGTTCGGTCCGCGTGTATCACCGCCAACTCGCGCGCATCCCGTTCGAATGGCATCGTCATCCCGAATACGAGCTGACACTCACGCTCAACAGCCGCGGCCAGCGCTTCATCGGCGATCACGTCGCCCGCTACGCGGACGACGACCTGGTGCTCGTGCCGCCCAACCTGCCGCACACCTGGTCGTCGAACGCCCGCATCGATCGCGATGCGCCCGAGGTCGCGCTCGTCGTCTGGTTCGACGGCGACTGGATGCGGCGGCTCGCCGACTGCTGCCCCGAATACGCACCGCTGCGCTCGCTGCTGCGCCGCGCGGCGCCGGGCCTGCGCTTCGACACCGACATGGCCCGTGCGATGCGTGCACGGCTGCCGCGCTTGCTCGACCCTGCTCCGCGCGTACGACTCGCGGCCGCACTCGATACGCTCGCCGATCTCGCGGAAGCCGGCGGCGAGCCGCTCGCCACCGCGCACGCGTACGGCCGGCCCGACGGAACGACACCGCACACCGACGCGGCCGCACCCGAAGCCGAGCGCCTCGATCGTGTGCTCGATGCGATCGACCGGCACTTCCACGAACCGCTGCGCATCGACGCACTTGCCGCTGCCGCGCACATGTCCGAACGCACGCTGCAGCGCCTGTTCGTCCGGCATCTCGGCGAAAGCGTCGGCCGCTACGTGCAGCGGCTGCGGCTCGCGCACGCGTGCCGCCATCTGGTCGGCACCGACTGGCCGATCGCGACGGTGGCCGCGCGCTGCGGCATTCCGAATGCCGCGAACTTCAACCGCCAGTTCCTCGCCGCGCGCGGAATGACGCCAGGTGCGTACCGGCAGTTCTTCCTGCGGCACGGCCACGCTCCCGACGAAGACGCGCCGGCGCTCGACACCCGGCCGCCGTCGCTGGAGCGCCGCACCGATCCAGCGCGCAAATGAAAACACCCCGACGGGATGACCCGTCGGGGTGTCTGGCGTTGCGATTGCCCGACGCGAGCGGCCTTGCCGGCCGATCGCGCCGCACACGACTTAACGTGCGTCGATCGGCTTCGCTTCGCGCGGCGTATCGCCGATGAAGAGCTGGCGCGGACGGCCGATCTTCTGCTCCGGATCGGCAATCATTTCGTTCCACTGTGCGATCCAGCCGACCGTACGTGCCATCGCGAAGATACACGTGAACATCGACGTCGGGATGCCCAGCGCGCGCTGGACGATGCCCGAGTAGAAGTCGACGTTCGGGTACAGCTTGCGCGACACGAAGTATTCGTCTTCCAGCGCGATCTTCTCGAGCTGCATCGCGAGCTTGAACAGCGGGTCGTCGTGCAGGCCCAGTTCGTTCAGCACTTCGTAGCACGTCTCGCGCATCAGCTTCGCACGCGGGTCGTAGTTCTTGTACACGCGGTGGCCGAAGCCCATCAGCTTCACGCCCGAATTCTTGTCCTTCACCTGCTTGATGAATTCGGGGATGTTGTCCGGCGAACCGATCTGCTCGAGCATGTTCAGCGCGGCTTCGTTCGCACCACCGTGCGCCGGGCCCCACAGACATGCGATACCGGCCGCGATACATGCGAACGGGTTCGCGCCCGACGAACCGGCCAGGCGGACCGTCGACGTCGATGCGTTCTGCTCGTGGTCGGCGTGCAGGATCAGGATGCGGTCGAGTGCGCGGACGAGCACGTCGTTGACCTTGTACTCTTCGCACGGGTTCGAGAACATCATGTGCATGAAGTTCGCGCTGTACGACAGCGAGTTCTTCGGATACACGAACGGCTGGCCGATGCTGTACTTGTACGCCATCGCGACGAGCGTCGGCAGCTTCGCGATCATGCGGATCGCCGACACTTCACGGTGACGCGGGTCGTTGATGTCGAGCGAGTCGTGGTAGAACGCGGACAGCGCGCCGACCGCGGCGACCAGGATCGCCATCGGGTGCGCGTCGCGGCGGAAGCCACGGAAGAAGAAGTGCATCTGCTCGTGCACCATCGTGTGCTTCGTGACGGTGTCGACGAATTCCTTCTTCTGCGCTGCGTTCGGCAGCTCGCCCTTCAGCAGCAGGTAGCAGCTTTCGAGGAAGTCTGCGTTTTGCGCGAGGTTGTCGATCGGGTAGCCGCGGTACAGCAGCTCGCCCTTGTCGCCGTCGATGTACGTGATCGCCGAATTACAAGCTGCCGTCGACATGAAGCCCGGGTCGTACGTGAACTTGCCGGTCTGGCCGTACAGCTTGCGGATGTCGATTACGTCCGGGCCCATCGTGCCCTTGTAGATCGGCAGTTCGACGCTCGGCGAGTTGTCGCTGAACGATAGCGTGGCTTTAACATCAGACGGAGTCATGGCACATCCTCAATCGAAATAAAGAAACGGGATTCGATAACGGGCGTAACGCGTTACACGTTGCGCAGCATCTCCAACAGCCGGTGAATGTCCGGGCTGTCTAGGTCGCCTTCTGGTTCCTTGCGCGCGAGGAGCAAGTCCATCAGGTCGTTGTCGCTCAGATCGAGCAGGCGCGACAACGCGCCTACGTCTGCATCGGTGAGGTCATGCTCGTATCTGCTGAAGAAACGCTCGAAGATGATGTCGTTTTCCAGCAGACCCCGCCGCGCGCGCCAGCGAAGGCGCGCGCGGCGGTGCGGGTCGGATTGATGCGAATCGTCGCTCATCTCAACCTTAAACCGCGCGGCGAACCATCAGTTCCTTGATCTTGCCGATCGCCTTCGTCGGGTTCAGGCCCTTCGGGCAGACATCGACGCAGTTCATGATCGTGTGGCAACGGAACAGACGGTACGGATCTTCCAGGTTGTCGAGACGCTCGCCGGTGGCCGTGTCGCGGCTGTCCGCGATGAAGCGGTAAGCCTGCAGCAGGCCGGCCGGGCCGACGAACTTGTCCGGGTTCCACCAGAAGCTCGGGCACGACGTCGAGCAGCTCGCGCACAGAATGCACTCGTACACGCCGTCGAGCTCGTCGCGCTCTTCCGGCGACTGGAGGCGTTCCTTCTCCGGCGGCGGCGCGTCGTTGATCAGGTACGGCTTGATCGAGTGATACTGGTTGAAGAAGTGCGTCATGTCGACGATCAGGTCGCGCACGACGGGCAGGCCCGGCAGCGGACGCAGCACGATCTTCTGCGGCAGGTCGTTCAGGTTCGTCAGGCACGCGAGACCGTTCTTGCCGTTGATGTTCATCGCGTCCGAACCGCACACGCCTTCGCGGCACGAACGGCGGAACGACAGCGTCTCGTCGAGTGCCTTCAGCTTGACCAGTGCGTCGAGCAGCATGCGCTCGTGCTGGATGTCGAGCTCATACGTCTGCATGCGCGGCGCTGCGTCCTTGTCCGGATCGTAGCGGTAGACTTCAAAAATGCGTTTTGCCATTTCGGATTCCTTTGACTCGGCTTAGAACGTGCGCGGCTTCGGCGGCACGGATTCGACCGTCAGCGGCTTCATTTGAACCGGCTTGTAGTCGAGGCGATCGCCTTCGCTGTACCACAGCGTGTGGCGCAGCCAGTTTTCGTCGTCGCGGTGTTCGTAGTCGCTGTGTGCGTGCGCGCCACGGCTTTCCTTGCGCGCTTCCGCCGACACCATCGTCGCGCGGGCGACTTCGATCAGGTTCTCCAGCTCGAGCGCTTCGACGCGCGCGGTGTTGAACACCTTCGACTTGTCCTTCATGTGGATGTTTTCCACGCGTGCCGCCAGGCCGGCCATCTGGTCGACGCCTTCCTTCAGCAGCGCCGACGTGCGGAATACGCCAGCATGCTTCTGCATCGTCGCGCGGATGTCGTTCGCGACGTCCTGCGTGTATTCGCCCGACGACGACTTGTCGAGCTTGTTCAGGCGCGCCAGCGAGAATTCGGCTGCATCGGCCGGCAGCGGCTTGTGTTCCTTCTGGCTCTTCACGTGCTCGACGATGTGGTTGCCGGCCGCACGGCCGAACACCACGAGGTCCAGCAGCGAGTTCGTGCCGAGGCGGTTCGCGCCGTGCACGGACACGCACGAGCACTCGCCCACTGCGTAGAAGCCGTTGACCGGATCCTTGTGGCCGCGCGACGTGCCGACGACCTGACCGTGGATGTTGGTCGGGATGCCGCCCATCTGGTAGTGGATCGTCGGGACGACCGGGATCGGTTCCTTGATCGCATCGACGTTCGCGAACTTCAGCGCGATTTCGCGGATCGACGGCAGACGCTTCATGATCGTCTCGGCGCCGATGTGCGACAGGTCGAGCAGCACGTGGTCCTTGTTCGGACCGACGCCGCGGCCTTCCTTGATTTCCTGGTCCATCGAACGCGACACGAAGTCACGCGGCGCCAGATCCTTCAGCGTCGGCGCATAACGCTCCATGAAGCGCTCGCCGTTCGCATTGCGCAGGATGCCGCCTTCGCCGCGCACGCCTTCGGTGATCAGCACGCCCGCGCCGGCCACGCCGGTCGGGTGGAACTGCCAGAACTCCATGTCCTGCAGCGCGATGCCCGAACGCGCAGCCATGCCGAGGCCGTCGCCGGTGTTGATGAACGCGTTGGTCGATGCCGCGAAGATCCGGCCTGCGCCGCCCGTCGCGAACAGCGTCGTCTTGCCTTCCATGATGTAGACGTCGCCCGTCTCCATCTCGAGGGCCGTCACGCCGAGCACGTCGCCTTCCGCGTCGCGGATCAGGTCGAGCGCCATCCATTCGACGAAGAACTGCGTCTTCGCCTCGACGTTCTGCTGGTACAGCGTGTGCAGCAGCGCGTGACCGGTACGGTCGGCGGCCGCGCAAGCGCGCTGGACCGGCTTCTCGCCGTAGTTCGCGGTGTGGCCGCCGAACGGGCGCTGGTAGATCGTGCCGTCCGCGTTGCGGTCGAACGGCATGCCGAAGTGCTCGAGCTCGTACACGACGTTCGGCGCTTCACGGCACATGAACTCGATCGCGTCCTGGTCGCCGAGCCAGTCGGAGCCCTTGATCGTGTCGTAGAAGTGGAAGTGCCAGTTGTCTTCGCTCATGTTGCCGAGCGACGCGCCGATACCGCCCTGCGCGGCCACCGTGTGCGAACGCGTCGGGAACACCTTCGACAGCACGCCGACCGACAGGCCCGCGCGCGACAGTTGCAGCGCTGCGCGCAAGCCGGAGCCGCCCGCGCCGACGATCACGACGTCGAACTTGCGACGCGGGAGGGAAGTTTTGATTGCAGCCATTCTTTACACTCTCCAGAGAATCTGCGCGGCGTAGCCCGCACATGCGAGCAGCCAGACGATGGTCAGCGATTGCAGCAGCAGGCGCACACCGACGGGCTTCACGTAGTCCATCCAGATGTCGCGCACGCCGACCCACGCGTGGTAGAAGAGGGAAAGCAGCATCACGAAGGTCGCGAGCTTCATCCATTGCGCGGAGAAGATCGACGCCCAGCCTTCGTACGAGAAGTCGTGCGCGCCGAAGAACAGGACGAGCAGGATGACCGTGTAGACCGCCATGATCGTGGCGGTGATACGCTGCGCGAGCCAGTCGCGCAGGCCGTAGTGCGCGCCGACGACGAGGCGCTTCGAGCCGATTCGGTTATTGGCTGCCATTTTCTTAGAATGCTCCGAACAGTTTGAGTGCCATGGCGATCGTCAGCGCGATCGAGACGACAAAGACGACGACTGCCGTCCGCTTGCCGCTTTCCTTCGTGACGGCGTCGTGGTTGACGTCCATCAGCAGGTGGCGAATGCCGGCGCAGAAATGGTGGAAGAAAGCCCAGGACAACGCGAGGACGATCAGCTTGACGACGATGTTGGAGAGGAAGGCCTTGAAGACTTCGAAGCTGAGCTCGGACGTCAGGCTCTGGTCGAAGAGGAACAGCAGGAACGGCAGGAACAAGAACAGCAGCGCGCCGCTGACTCGATGGAGGATCGACAAAGTCGCTGCCAGCGGCATGCGATATTTCATCGTGATATCGCTGAATCCGATGTTCCGGTATTCCGGCCTCGGTTTTCTTACTGCATCAGTCATGCTAGACCCCTACTATGTTGTCACACTAATCCGCGATTTTAGCGCCTTTTTATATCGCGCTGCAGCGAAAGTCTGCTCTGGATAGTTGCGCGAACAAGAACAAAGGCGGCCCGAAACGTGCTTCGCGAGCGTGGGGAACGCGAACGCACTCGGCCTGAACCGAACCGTCGTCAGCTCAAGTCATTCTGATAGTAGTACCCGGTTGTGACATACCAGCCGCGACGCACTTCCACCGGCCGGTCTCCGTATGTATAGGACACGCGCTCGACCGACAGCAATGGAAAACCCGCGGGCACATGCAGCAGGTCGGCCACCGCCGGCTCCGCCGCGACCGCGCGGATCTTCTCCGTCGCGCGGATCATCCGCGTGCCGAACTCCGTCTCGAACATCGCGTAGAGCGGCCCCTTGTACTCGCTCAGCCGCTCGAACGTGAGCCCGCGGAACATCGCGCCCGGCAGCCAGATCTCGTCGAGCACCGTCGCTTCGTTCTCGAACTCCAGCAGGCGGCGCACCTGCACGACGGGATCGGCCGGCTTCAGGTCGAGCTGCCGCGCGATCTCGGCCGGCGCGCGCAGGCGCCGGCATTCGAGCAGGCGGCTCACGTGCGGGTGCTCGGCGCCGTCGTCGGCGAGCAGGCGCAGGAAGCGGAACTGCGCGCGATCCTCGTTGTGCGTTGCAACAAACGTACCCTTGCCCTGCCGCCGGACCACGAGGTTTTCGGCGGCCAGTTCGTCGATCGCCTTGCGAACGGTGCCCTGGCTGACCTTGTAACGGGCCGCGAGCTCCACTTCGCTCGGGATGATCTCGCCCGGCTTCCATTCGCCGGTTTCGAGACTTTGCGTGATCAATGACTTAATCTGCTGGTATAACGGGCTGAACGTCGGCGACGGTGACGCCGCAGGCGAAGGTGCGGGATCGCTCGCGCCCGGCTGCCCTGGGCCGCCTGCGCCGGTCTGATTCGCGGTATTCGCCTGGTTCGATGTCATGGCGCGCATTTCATCACAAACCGCACTTTTTCGTCCACTCAATTTCCGCAAAACATCTGTCTTATATAAGACATATGATACCGTTTGACATTGCGCGTGACGGCTCCTACACTCCCGGTCGAGCAAGGGTTCGCGGGTGCAACAGCGCGTCCCCGGCTACGTGCCACGGCCGTCTCCAGGTTCACCGCGTCTGCCATCGCGAGTCCTCCGCCCTGCTTCAATGCAACGTTACGCACAACGCGCATAGAATGGCGTTTTCGCTAGCGTCCAACGCTTCACCCGTCCTGGAGATTTTCAATGGCTAAGCCCGCAAAGCGCGTTGCCGTCACCGGCGCCGCAGGTCAAATCGCTTACTCCCTGCTGTTCCGCATCGCGAACGGCGACCTGCTCGGCAAGGACCAGCCGGTCATCCTGCAACTGCTCGACCTCCCGCAAGCCCAAGCCGCCGTCAAAGGCGTCGTGATGGAACTCGACGATTGCGCGTTCCCGCTGCTCGCGGGCGTCGTGATCACCGACGATCCGAAGGTTGCATTCAAGGATGCAGACGTCGCGCTGCTGGTCGGTGCACGTCCGCGCTCGAAGGGCATGGAGCGCAAGGATCTGCTGTCGGCGAACGCCGAAATCTTCACGGTTCAGGGCGCTGCGCTGAACGAAGTCGCGAGCCGCGACGTGAAGGTGCTGGTCGTCGGCAACCCGGCGAACACGAACGCATACATCGCGATGAAGTCGGCACCGGACCTGCCGAAGAAGAACTTCACGGCCATGCTGCGCCTCGACCACAACCGCGCGCTGTCGCAGCTCGCCGCCAAGTCGGGCAAGCCGGTCGCATCGATCGAGAAGCTCGCCGTGTGGGGCAACCACTCGCCGACGATGTACCCCGACTTCCGCTTCGCGACCGCCGAAGGCGAATCGATGCTGAAGCTGATCAACGACGACGTGTGGAACCGCGACACGTTCATCCCGACCGTCGGCAAGCGCGGCGCGGCGATCATCGAAGCGCGCGGCCTGTCGTCGGCAGCGTCGGCAGCCAACGCGGCGATCGACCACGTCCGTGACTGGGTGCTCGGCACGAACGGCAAGTGGGTCACGATGGGCATCCCGTCGGACGGCTCGTACGGCATCCCCGAAGACATCATCTACGGCGTGCCGGTCGTTTGCGAAAACGGCGAGTACAAGCGCGTCGAAGGCCTGGAAATCGACGCGTTCTCGCGCGAGAAGATGGACGGCACGCTGGCCGAGCTGCTCGAAGAGCGCGATGGCGTCGCCCACCTGCTGAAGAACTAAATCCGGCACCGCGACGGGCAGCCTCCGGGCAGTCCGTCACCGCAGGGCCGGCACGCCGCCGGCCCTGCCGCCCGATCCGATCCGGGCACGTTTTGCCGCCTCGTGCGCACTGCGCACCGGCCCAGAACCTGCCCGAATCCGATTTTCGCCACGTTGACCCGCCCCCTGACGTAGAAGAGATGGCCGCGCTCACTCCTGCACAAGTGCTGTACGACGGGGCGTCCCCGCCCGCGATCCTGCCATGCTGCGATCACTACGCGGGCAGCGAGAAGCTGATGCGCAAGTCGCTCGCGCTGCAGGCCGAAACGGGCCCCGTGTTCGACATCACGTTCGACTGCGAGGACGGCGCGGCCGTCGGCCAGGAAGCCGCGCACGCGGAACTCGTCGCCGAGCTGCTCGGCAGCGCCGAGAACCGCTTCGGGCGCGTCGGCGTCCGGATCCACGACTTTTCCCACCCGCACTGGCGCGACGATGTCCGCATCGTGCTGCGCGCCGCGCGCGCCCCCGCCTACATCACGCTCCCGAAGATCGCGAACGCAGCCGACGCAGCCGAAATGGCCGCGTTCATCGAAGGCGCGCGCCGCGAGCTCGGCATCGCGCAGCCGATCCCGGTCGACGTGCTGGTCGAGACGCACGGCGCGCTCGCGCAGGCGGCCGCCCTCGCCGCGCTGCCGATGGTCGGCACGCTGAGCTTCGGGCTGATGGATTTCGTCTCCGCGCACCACGGCGCGATTCCCGATTCCGCGATGCGCTCTCCCGGCCAGTTCGAACACCCGCTCGTGCGCCGCGCGAAGCTGGAAATCGCCGCGGCCTGCCACGCGCACGGCAAGACACCGTCGCACAATGTAACGACCGAGGTGCGCGACATGAGCGTCGTCGCCGGCGATGCGCGCCGTGCGCGCGACGAATTCGCGTTCACGCGGATGTGGAGCATCCACCCCGCGCAGATCCGCCCGATCGTCGACGCCTTCGCGCCGCGCACCGACGAGGTCGCGCTGGCCGCCGAGATCCTGCTCGCCGCGCAGGCCGCCGACTGGGGCCCGACGCGCCACGGTGATACGCTGCACGATCGCGCGAGCTACCGCTATTACTGGTCGGTGCTGCGCCGTGCGCGGGCCACCGGCCAGCCCGTACCGGCCGAGGCTGCGCCGCTGTTCGGCCCGGCCGCCGCGGGCGACGCGCAGTGAGCGCGCGCCGCCGGCCGATACACGAGTTTCATGCATTCGCCGACGCGCGAACCGGACAGAAGTTTGCGAAACGACAAAAAACGTAACGGAGCCCGAAAACCTGATGTATGCGCGGCCAAATAGGCGAAAATAGCGGCCGCTGCGCGCTTTCGGGGCGCGTGCAGTTTCAAACCGGCCGGCAGCTTCGATTGCCGGCCCTTGTCAACTGATTATCGAAAGGTTCTGACTCCATGAAGAAACTCCTGATCGCTACCGCTATCGGCGCCTTGTCCGCCACGATGCTGGTGTCGGCTCCGAGCGCGTTTGCCCAGGGTACGGCCACCACGACCGCGAAGAAGGCTACGGCCAAGCGCCCGGCGCCGGCCAAGCGCATCATCCCGCGCAGCAAGAAGGCACAGGCGCGTGCCGCCGCCAAGGTCGATACGGTACCGGAAGGCGCGGTCAAGTGGGCCTGTAAGGAAGGCCTGTCGTTCGACCTCGCCGGCGACATGAAGCGCGACCAGGTCGTCACGGTTCACTGGGCGAAGAAGAACTACAAGCTGCCGCGTCAGGCCACGACGACGGGCGCCGACACGTTCTACGATCCGGCAGCAGGCTTCAAGCTGGTCGTGATTCCGAGCAAGGCAATGCTGTTCTCCGACGCGAACGGCGGCGAGCGCCTCGCAGACGAATGCGTGACGCCGGAAATGGCGCAAGGCACGCCGGCACCGACGCAGTCGAACGAGCTGAAGCCGGCAACGAACTAAGCACGTTCCCTCCGGCCCCTCGATGTCCGCCCCGGTCTCCAACGTCCGCCCTGCTCCGGATACGGTACTCGTCGATATCGTCGACTATGTACTGAACACCGGAATCGACAGCGCGCTCGCGCTGGAGACGGCGCGTCATTGCCTGATCGACACGCTCGGATGCGGACTCGAGGCGCTGTCCTACCCTGCCTGCACCAAGCTGCTCGGCCCCGTCGTGCCCGGCACGATCGTGCCGAACGGCGCGAAGGTGCCCGGCACGTCCTTCCAGCTCGATCCCGTCCAGGCCGCGTTCGGCATCGGCGCGATGATCCGCTGGCTGGACTTCAACGACACCTGGCTCGCCGCCGAATGGGGCCATCCGTCCGACAATCTCGGCGGAATCCTGGCGACGGCCGACTGGCTCTCCCGCACGGCCGTCGCGGCCGGCCGGAAGCCGCTCCTGATGCGCGACGTGCTGGTCGCGATGATCCAGGCCCACGAGATCCAGGGCTGCCTCGCACTCGAGAATTCGTTCAACGCGGTCGGGCTCGACCACGTACTGCTCGTGAAGGTCGCGTCGACGGCCGTCGTCGGCCGGCTGCTCGGGCTCACGCGCGACGAGCTGATCAACGCGGTGTCCAACGCGTTCGTCGACGGCCACGCGCTGCGCACCTACCGCCACGCGCCGAACACCGGCTCGCGCAAGTCGTGGGCGGCCGGCGATGCCACGTCCCGTGCGGTGCGCCTCGCGCTGATCGCGAAAACCGGCGAAATGGGCTACCCGTCGGCGCTCACCGCGAAAACCTGGGGCTTCTACGACGTACTCTTCAACGGGCAGCCGTTCCGCTTCCAGCGCCCGTACGGCACGTACGTGATGGAGAACGTGCTGTTCAAGATCGCGTTCCCCGCCGAATTCCACGCGCAGACGGCCGCCGAGGCCGCGCTGCAGCTGCACGCGCAGCTCGCCGCGGCGGGCCGCACGACCGACGAGATCGGCCGGATCACGATCCGCACGCATGCAGCCGCGATCCGCATCATCGACAAGCAGGGCCCGCTCGCCAATCCGGCCGACCGCGACCACTGCATCCAGTACATGGTCGCCATGCCGCTGCTGTTCGGCCGGCTGACCGCGGCCGACTACGAGGATTCGGCCGCAGCGGACCCGCGCATCGACGCGCTGCGCGCAAAGACCGTGTGCGTCGAGGATCCGCAGTTCACGAAGGATTACCACGATCCGGACAAGCGATCGATCGCGAATGCGCTGACGATCGAATTCTCGGACGGATCGAAGCTTGCCGAAGTGGTGGTCGAGTACCCGATAGGCCATCAGCGACGCCGCGCGGACGGCATCCCGCTGCTGGTCGAGAAATTCCGGACCAACCTCGCCCGCCGCTTCCCGGCAAAGCAGCAACAAGCGATTCTCGACGTGTCGCTGGACCAGGCAAAGCTCGAAGCAATGCCGGTCGATGAGTACGTCGACTTGTATGTGATATAGCCGTCATCTACAGGACTCTTTGTTTCCTAGCCTTAAACCCAGGAAAATCACCATGGCCCACAATCTCCACAAGACCCTCAAGGAATTCGACAGCGGTTCCGGCAAAGGCAAGTTCTACTCGCTGCCGCAACTCGGCAAGGAGCTGAAGACGAAGATCGAACGCCTGCCGGTGTCGATCCGTATCGTGCTCGAGTCCGTGCTGCGCAACTACGACGGCAAGAAAATCACCGAAGAGCACATCGAGCAGCTCGCGAACTGGAAGCCGACCGCGAAGCGCGTCGACGAGATTCCGTTCGTGGTGTCGCGCGTCGTGCTGCAGGACTTCACGGGCGTGCCGCTGCTCGCCGACATCGCGGCCATGCGCGGCGTCGCCGAGCGCACGGGCAAGAACCCGAAGAAGATCGAGCCGCTGGTCCCGGTCGATCTCGTCGTCGACCACTCGGTCCAGATCGACTATTTCCGCCAGAAGGATGCGCTCGACCTGAACATGAAACTGGAATTCCAGCGCAACAACGAGCGCTACCAGTTCATGAAGTGGGGCATGCAGGCGTTCGACACGTTCAAGGTCGTGCCGCCGGGCGTCGGCATCGTCCACCAGGTGAACCTCGAATACCTCGCGCGCGGCGTCCACAAGAAGGCGGAAGGCGGCGACACCGTGTACTACCCGGACACCCTCGTCGGCACGGACAGCCACACGACGATGATCAACGGCATCGGCGTGGTCGGCTGGGGCGTCGGCGGCATCGAAGCCGAAGCCGGCATGCTCGGCCAGCCGGTGTACTTCCTGACGCCGGACGTCGTCGGCGTCGAGCTGAAGGGCAAGCTGCGCGAAGGCGTGACGGCCACCGACCTGGTGCTGACGATCACCGAAATGCTGCGCAAGGAGAAGGTCGTCGGCAAGTTCGTCGAGTTCTTCGGCGAAGGCACGAAGTCGCTGTCGCTGCCGGATCGCGCAACGATCGGCAACATGGCGCCGGAATACGGCGCGACGATGGGCTTCTTCCCGGTCGACGAAAAGACGATCGACTACTTCGAAGGCACGGGCCGCACGAAGGCGGAAATCGCCGCGTTCGAAAACTACTTCAAGGCGCAGAAGCTGTTCGGCATTCCGAAGGCCGGCGACATCGACTACACGAAGACGGTGACGCTGGACCTCGCGACGGTCGCACCGTCGCTGGCCGGCCCGAAGCGCCCGCAGGACCGCATCGAGATCGGCAACGTCAAGTCGACGTTCACCGACCTGTTCTCGAAGCCGGTTGCGGAGAACGGCTTCGCGAAGAAGGCGGACGACCTGAACACGCAATACACGACGAGCAACGGCGTCGACGTGAAGAACGGCGACGTGCTGATCGCCGCGATCACGTCGTGCACGAACACGTCGAACCCGAGCGTGCTGCTCGCTGCCGGCCTGCTCGCGAAGAAGGCCGTCGAGGCCGGCCTCACGGTCGATCCGAAGATCAAGACCTCGCTCGCGCCGGGATCGCGCATCGTCACCGAATACCTGACGAAGACGGGCCTGCTGCCCTACCTCTCCAAGCTCGGCTTCGAAGTCGCGGCGTACGGCTGCACGACCTGTATCGGCAACGCGGGCGACCTGACGCCGGAACTGAACGAAGCGATCACGAAGAACGACATCGTCGCGGCCGCCGTGCTGTCGGGCAACCGCAACTTCGAAGCGCGTATCCACCCGAACATCCGCGCGAACTTCCTCGCGTCGCCGCCGCTCGTCGTTGCATACGCGATCGCCGGCAACATCACGCGCGACCTGATGACCGAGCCGGTCGGCAAGGGCAAGGGCGGCCGCGACATCTACCTCGGCGACATCTGGCCGACGAGCGATGAAATCCACGCGCTGCTCAAGTTCGCGCTCGATCCGAAGAAGTTCGAGGACAACTACGCGAAGCTGACCAAGAAGGGCGACCTCTGGAGCAAGATCGAGGGCGAATCGGGCCAGGTCTACGACTGGCCGAAGTCGACCTACATCGCCGAGCCGCCGTTCTTCGGCACCGACTTCTCGATGGAACCGGCCGCGTCGATCCCGACGGTCAAGGGCGCGCGCGCACTGGGCATCTTCGGTGACTCGGTCACGACCGACCACATCAGCCCGGCAGGCTCGATCAAGGAAGACTCGCCCGCAGGCAAGTGGCTGAAGGAAAACGGCGTGCAGAAGGCCGACTTCAACAGCTACGGCTCGCGCCGCGGCAACCACGACGTGATGATGCGCGGCACGTTCGCGAACGTCCGGATCAAGAACCTGATGATCCCGGCGAAGGCAGACGGCTCGCGCGTCGAAGGCGGCCTGACGATCCACCAGCCGAGCGGCGAACAGCAGTCGATCTACGACGCGGCGATGCAGTACGTCGGCGCCGATACGCCGACCGTCGTGTTCGCGGGTGAAGAGTACGGCACGGGCTCGTCGCGCGACTGGGCCGCGAAGGGCACGCAACTGCTCGGCGTGAAGGCCGTGATCGCACGCAGCTTCGAGCGGATCCACCGTTCGAACCTGGTCGGCATGGGCGTGCTGCCGCTGCAGTTCAAGGGCTCGGACAGCATCCAGTCGCTCGGCATCACCGGCGACGAGACGTACGACATCGAAGGCCTCGGCGACGACTTCAAGCCGCAGCAGGACGTCACGCTCGTGATCAATCGCAAGAACGGCGAAACGCAGCGCGTGCAGGTGCTGCTGCGCATCGATACGCCGATCGAAGTCGACTACTACAAGCACGGCGGTATCCTGCCGTTCGTGCTGCGCTCGCTGCTCGCAGCGTAAGCGCCCTGCTTTTGCAGGTGCCGCAGCCGCCTCGCGGCGGTTGCGGCCGATTTGGTGCCCGACCTCGTGTCGGGCTTTTTTTCCTGCGCGCGTTACGCAATGTTGCCGATTGTCAGGCGCGTCACGCCGCCTTGTCGCCGCGCGCCTTCGCGCCCGCTCCCCGTGCGTTCTTCTTCAGGTGGGTGCGGTTGTATTCGATCGCCGCGCGCACGAGGGTCTTCAGCGCCCGCTTGTCGATCCGGTCGCCTTCGAAGAAATCGATCGCGCGCCGCGCATTGCCGTCGAGGCCGTCATTGAACAGCCCGCCGGGATCGGGCAGATGCGCGCCGTGCATGAAGGTCAGCTTCACCTTGCCCTTGTGCGCGTTCGCGACCGCGATCATCCCGTCGCACGACCACACGGGGCTGCCCATCCATTTCCAGTCCTCGACGATGCCGTCGTCGGCCGCAAGGATCGTCTGGCGGAGGTCGGCGAAGAGCGGGCCGCGCCAGTCGGCGATGCCGGCGATCAGCGCGTCGATGCGCTCCGACGGTTGCAGGTCCGTTGCACTCATGCGCGGGCCTCCGTGCCTTCGTCAGGGCGCGCCAGCACCTGTTCGAGCGATTCGAAGAACCGTACCCAGCCGTGTTGCGCGCCGCGGTATGCCTGCTCCTGATCCGCGCGGAAGCCGACCTGCTCCATGCGCAGGTGCGTGCCGGCAGCGGTCGGCGTGAGCGTCCACGTGACGACGCTTTCGAGACCGTAAGCGGCCCACGTGTAGGACAGCGCCCGCGGCGGCTCGATCGTCAGGACCGTGCAGTCGACCGAGCCCCAGTCCGCGCGGAAGCTGAAGGCGCGGCCCTCGACGGGCTCGAAGTCGCTCTTCATCAGCCACGCCTCGATCAGGTGCGGTTGCGTGAGCGCGCGCCAGATCTTCTCCGGCGCATGGGACAGCTCCCGTTCGACGACGACGGAGCGCGTTTCGGTCGTGGCTTGGTTCATTGATCCATCCTTTTGAGCAGATCTTCGAGGGCGTCGAACCGGTTCTGCCAGAAGCCTGCCATCTGGCTCGTCCAGTCGATCAGCGGGGCCAGCGCTTGCGGCTGTGCGCTGTAGTGCGTCTGCCGGCCTTCGTGACGGTCATTCACGAGCCCGGCCTGCTTCAGTACACCAAGGTGCTTCGACACGGCAGGCTGCGAGACGCCCGCATGGGCGGTCAGCGCGGCAACCGTCAGCTCGCCCTCCTCGCACAGCCGCTCGAAAAGCGCGCGGCGCGTCGGATCGGCAAGCGTCCTGAAAAGCATGTCGTGAGCGTTCTGCATGTCCAAATTCATAACCCGTTGGTTATGGATTGAAGGATATCTGCTGAACGGCGCAAGTCAAGGAGGAATTTCGCGGATGCCGACGATTGCGGCGACGCAATTGGGGGAAAAAGGGCCGACCGAGGCTTCGTACCGCGCATCCGGATTCGAGGTTTTGCTCTAACTCTCATTCGATCGTCACTCGCGTGATGCCGTGCCACACATCACGTGGCCTCATATCCGGCGTCGGTATCTCGCAGTTGCCGGTAAAAATCGTCTTCCAATAGCCGACGCCTCAAGACCGAACCACCAAGCTGGATCAGGAGCAGCAATACGAACCCGCTCATGCAGGCCCAGAACCATCCTCTGGATGCGTTGAGAGCATCAAGCGCGACCATGATCAGGATCAGGCAACAACTCCCGCCCACGCTGACCGACAAGCTAAGCCGACGCATATAGCCCGCCTCGACGCCAGGCACCGGTGCGCACTGCGCTCCGACCAAATTCAGCCGCACCTGTTGAGCGCTCGGCGAGGCAACCAGTTGTGCGCCCTGGCCATGTGCCACCATCTGCGCCGCGAGCGCCTGAAGCAACAAGCCACTCACCGGCCCAGGCTTGCCGATCGCGCGATCGACATCATGCGTCGGTAGCGCCAGTCCGGCATCCTTGACGGCGCCGAGCGCCGCGTGACGGCTCTGGGGCGGCAAATTACTCAACCACACATGACGGATGCGCCCGCGAGGCGTCTGCTCCGAAGCCAGCAGCGTTTCCAGCGCGTCTGCCACGGAATCGGACGGCATCGCGATCGGGCGGAATAACCGCGCCTGAGGCCTGAGCTTTCCCTTGACGCCCTCGACCGCGCGCGGTGAAGCAAGCAACATCGCCACGGCGGTCTCGGACCAGGCCGGCTCCGTGCCCTCCGTATGCAGTTGGCAGGCCAGCAATAACCGAAAATCGGCTTTTCCAGCCTCGTCGAACCACGTCTCGATATTCGACTGCTTCGCACCGAAAGGCACCCATCCAAACTGCACGAGGTCGGGCAGATTCAGCTTCTTCCAGACCGCCCGCAGTTCGGTCAGATCCTCCTTGTCGGCGGATTGCAGGATCACGTCGACGGCCCGGGTCGGTGCATAACGTGCGAGGCTGGCCGCAAACGGCGTCACCAGTTGCTCCAATACCCGCCCAAGCCGCGATACCCCTGCCGAACTTTCCGTCACCGGCAATGACAGGATCTTGCCGCGATACCCCTGCCGAACTTTCCGTCACCGGCAATGACAGGATCTTGCCGGGATTCATCGGCGTACTGCCCTCCAGGCCCAGCAGACGTTCGGCCAACTCGGGCTCAGGCGTCAACGCAATGCTATTGACGATCGCCATGTGAGCTTGCGCCCATTGCCGCCATGCAGCCCGCTCGCTGCGGCACAGGAAATTCCACCAATCAACTCGCTCGATCCACTCCTCGTAGCCGACATAGATCACCCCGCACACGGCCCCTGACACCAGCAGCGGCAACAGCACCGCGCGCTCGAAGAAGAGCTCGGACATCACCGGCTTGCCCTGCTCCCAGTTGAGTACCGCGATGAGCATGCCCGCGGTCTGGATGACGACGATGGCAAGCACGCTCCACCAGATCGACGGTGGCTTGCCGTACTGATACTCCCCGACGTTCGGGATCGTCCACGTTCGACTCATGCGATTTTCATCCCTGCGCTGCTGGCGATCACCTGGCTGCCACACCGCGTTCGGCACATATGCACCGCCCAGTTTCGGCCGCCTTCGCTGTAGCCCTCGGTGCACTCGATGATCGGGTTGTCGCCGTGCTCCGGGCACGAGACGACGTCATGCAGCAGCGCCACCTTGCGGCCGTCGAGATCGAATGTCGATGATGCGGTCTTGACGACACCGCCATGTGTCGTCGCATCGCCCAGGCATACTGGGTTTTTCATGATGGTGTGCTCCATGCAGGGTGGTGAAACCGAGTACCTCATTGGGGTACTAGCGGTGCATCCGGGTTAGTCGGCTTGATCGACGCGTCGCAGGTGATGCGGTCCTGGCCAGAGGGTGTGCGAAGCTTCGAAAAAACGCCTGGCCGCTTTGATGCCGCAAAGCTCCCGCGCTTGACACCAGGCGGATAGGGGCCGCTTAAGTCAATGCCTGGCATCATCGGATATTCGACAACGTAGGCGTCATTGTCCGCCGACCTATTTGCGACATAGAGTCGATCTTTGGTTACAAAAATCGAATAATCCTTCGAGTCCTCGGACGCATTAAAACTGTGATCCATGTACACCTTCATGGCGAAGGTTTTTCCGCCATTTGTCGAATACCAAAATGGCACTACACAACCTTTTTCGCCATTTCCGCAAACCAATCCATCCGGATAGGCCAGCGGCAAAACAATTGTCCTTCCGGTCGGATCGGCGTTAATGATGCGCCCCTGGAAATTTTCAAACAGGCCCCGCCCTAAAAACTTTCGAATCCCGACACGGGTGTCGTTGTAATACGATTCCCCGTGATAGCAGTCCCGGTAACGTTCCAGCGTGACAAAGCGGTGTTCGTCAATCCGATAGATGACTTGGGGCGACGAGTCATATGGCAACTCCTTGAGCGCCGAACTCATAAAGTTACTAAGACTGAAAACCGGATGCTTCGGCTCTGGTGCCGCGCACCCTTGCATCAGGGTGACGAGCGCGATTATGGCAACGGCGTATCTCACCATCCTGCGTCTCATTGGGGTACCAGCGGTGCGTCCGGGTTAGTCGGCTTGATCGACGTATCGCAAGTGATTCGATCCTGACCGGAGGGCGTGTGAAGCCCGTCCGGCATCAGCTTTTTTTTGGATGCCCAAGCACCGTCCGATTCAAAGATTGGTGCATGAGGCTTGCCAGGATCAACAGCCCGGACAAGAGGATATTGCCGCACGCTTAAATCGTATTCCGGGCGATCCATTCTGTATTGATATTTCTTTGCTACAAAAAGCTTGTCGCTTGTGACTGCCACTATATAGTCCTTCGAATCCTCGAAGGCATCAAAACTGTGCTCCATGTAGACCTTGGTAGCAAAGGTTTTCCCGCCGTCCATCGAATACCAAAATGGCACCACGCAACCTTTTTCACCGTTACCGCAAAATGCTCTCGGTGGATAAGCCAGAGGTAAAACGATATTCATTCCAGTCGGATCTGCATTAATGATACGCCCTTGGAAGTTTTCAAAATGCCCGCGTCCTAAATACTTTCTGATGCCGGCACGGGTATCGTTGTAGTACGATTCCCCGTGATAACAGTCTCGATAACGTTCCAGCGTCACAAAGCGGTGGTCATCAATCCGGTAGATGACTTGGGGCGGCGAGTCGTATGGCAACTCCTTGAGTGCCGAACTCCAAAAGTCGCCGAGTTTGAAGACAGGACGCTGAGGGGGCTGTGCCGTGCACCCTTGCATCAGGGTGACCAGCGCGATTATGGCAACGGCGTATCTCACCATCTTGCTTCTCATTGGGGTACCAGCGGTGCATCTGGGTTAGTCGGCTTGATCGACGCGTCGCAAGTGATTCGATCCTGGCCGGAGGGCGTGCGAAGCTTTGAAAAAACACCAGGTCGCTTTGATGCTGCGAAACTCCCGCCCCTGACACCAGGCGGATAGGGCCTGTTTAAGTCAATACCCGGCACCATCGGAGATACAACGACGTAGGTATCGTCGTCTCCCCACTTCTTCGCGACATAGAGTTTGTCTTCAGTTACGAACACCGAATAGTTCTTCGAGTCCTCGAACGGATCAAAACTGTTCTTCATATAAACCGTTGCAGCGAAGCTTCTTCCGCCGTCCGTCGAATACAACAATCCAACATCGACGCCGTGATCCGATGTTCCAAGATGCGGCGGCGCACCGGACGGAAAGGCTAAATTTCGCCCAGTCATATCAGCATTAATTAGTCGACCTTGGTAATCTTCGACACTCGCTCTACCCAAACCTGTTTTTATACCAGCGTGCGTATCGTTATAATAAGCTTGACCATAATTGCAGTCTCGATAGTTCTCGAGTGTCACAAAACGGTGGCCATCGATTCGGTAGATGATCTGGGGTGGTGAGTCATAGGGCAGCACGTTTGCACGCAGAAAATTACCCAATGAAAATATCCGCCTCTGCTGTGTCACGCATCCCTGTATCAGGGCGGCCAGTACAATGATAACAATCGAGTACCTCATCACGCTCCCCCTTTCCATTGTTGTTGCCGAAGTTGCTCGACTTCGGCCTTGCTTTGTTCCTCGGCAACCGTAGCCCAATCGATACAGGCAGGTTTGACAACGCTTTGGGGGGCGCCAAGCTCAAAGTAATCGTCATAACCTTGCGTCCAGTCGGCAAATTTCATCAGACGGGTCCAGAACGCCGGTCTCTCATATGCATCACAAAAGCCGACTGGGAGATCATAGGCAGCCACCCGACGCATAAATGCGTGATGCTGCGGCAACGTGCTGTGATTGGTCGGCTCAGCGAGATAGGTGTCGAGTCGCTGTAGCATTTCGTCCTGGGTCTCAGGACGAGTCGTGCGTCTGGAGTTGTAAATATCCTCGGTAGTAACGGTACGCTCCGGCTGATAAATCGAGCGCATATAACGGTAGTCGGAGTCAGCGTAGCTCCCCGTGTTGGGATCATTCGGATCGGGGACCCATTTGCCCATGGGAGGCGCATCGGCGCGGGAGTCCTCAAAGACGTCCATTTCTTCGGCCGTGACCGGCTGCGGCACCTCTTCAGCATTGATCGTCACGGTTTTGTCGGGATGGGGTACCGCCCACAGCGTCAAGAGGGGCGTAAAAATAGCCCGGTTACCGTTCCAGAAATCGGTCGACTTCGCTCCGGATACAAGCTTGTCTTCGGAAGTCGGCGGCAGCGTGCCGAACTTCTTCACGCCCGGCGCGTCGCCCACCGGCGTACTGCGCGCCAGCATGCGCTGCTTGACGGTATCGCCCAACTCGGCGAGCAATTTGTCATCCACTCCCTGCCAGCCGATGCTTTGCAGCGGCGTGGCGCCCATCACGCGATCATGCGGCGTGAAGTACACGTACAGTCGGCCATGATTGTCGCGCTCGTGAACGCTGGACTTGCGCCGGTTGTCGGGCCGCCAGAAATCCATGTCCTCGGACGCGCCGCACTGAAGCTGCTTCAATTCCGTCTCGGTGAAAACGTGCTTGTCCTGCTTGATCCGGTTCGCGATGTTCCTGAAAGTGTTAATACGCGCCTCCGGAGTGGGGCGTTCCGCACCACAGGTAAGAGCGTCCGTGACCTTGTCATCGAGGGCATACGGCGAGTTCATCACAAACACCGCATCGGGCGCGCGTGTCTTGCACAAGGCAGTCGCCGCGAGCGCAATCATCGTCCCTTGGCTATGCGACATCACAGTCACCGTATCGCGCGGACACTCGTCGCGAATCCAGTCAATCAGGTCGGCCAACCGTTGGGCCGCATGCGCGTAGTATGTGCGCGGCGGAGAGTCCTGCAGTTGGCGATCGGCCTCCGTGTTCAACGCCTCCATATCGAACCTGAGCACGTGCCGCTTGAATCCCTCGTGGCTCCACAATTGCGGCAGATTGTTGGTGCCGTTCTGGAAAGGGCCGCCGCCCCAATGCCAAGGACCTTTCTCGTTCGTGCACACGGGGGCCCATGCATCGAAGCCGCGCGGGTTGCGCATCGGGATGCGCCAATTGCGCTCGGTGCCGGGCATCGCGCTGTAACCCCAGTAGAAGCGGATCACAGGGGAGATGCCTTCATCTCCCTTCTTGATATACCTAGGTACGACACGTTCACCGTCTACCGTGCTGTAGGTATTCGCCTTCAAATCGCTCCGTTTCAGCCGTTCGTTGAGCCCTTGGCACAACGCCTGTTCCGCCTCGTCATACCACTCCCCCGTGGAATTAACGCCATGCACAAAGATGATGACGCCCGGCATGTGCGGCGGAATGCGGCACTCGGCGCGCACCTGAAAACTGCTCGGCGTGTGATAAGACTCCCAATACGGTTGCCCAAGATGATCGCGCTGCATCGGCACGATGCGCGTTGCAGTGTCATGCCGGTAAGGTTTGGGCGTACCGGTATCGTCGCCCGTGCCGTCTGGCTCGTTGGACTGGTCGATCACGAATCAGGCTTCCTTATTGTTCTGAAGAAGCAACTTGAGCCCCCGCGCAACATCCTGGCGGCTCAACGAGGTCTCTCCCTTTTCGCTGGTTATGCCCTCGATAATCTGTCCGCTGGCGAGCTGAATCTTGTATGGCCGGTTCGCGACCGGTCGGCCGGTGATGTCGTCGCTGAGAATGAACCGCTCGTCATTCGCGATATCGATCTGGTTGAACTTCGGTATCGGCAGCGACAGCGCACCCGGTCCTTCCTTCTGGATTTCGATGATTTTGAGGATCAGGCAGCCGGCCCCGCCAATCTCGACGTTATCGCCCTGCACCTTGATGTAGGCCGTGCCGCCACCGCCGAGCACAACCCCGTTGGCAGCATTGATCGTCGTGGTGCCATCGGCACTGGTGATCCGCATGTCCTTCTGCGCCACCAGTTCCATCGCGTCCGACTGCGCCTGAATTTGAACCTTGCCGCGCGCGGCGTAGAGCTTGATGCCGAACTTGTGTGCAAACAGCGACAGCACCTCGCCCGCAGCGATCGCGACGTTTCGGAGCGCATTCACGTTGAACCGCGACGACGTGCCGACACTCACGTCCTTGCCCGCCGACACCATCACTCGATCCGGCGTCGCCAGGCCAATGCCGTTCGGCGCGGACAGCGCGATCACTGCCGTCTTCAAGCTCGCCAGCTCGTCCTTCAGCCATGCGTTTTCTGCCCTCAGGTCCGCGATTTCCGCTTGCGCCACAGCTGCGGCATCGGTCAACCCCTGAGCTTGCGCCTGCGTCAGCGCAAACTGGTTCGTCACCGGCCTCATGTCGGTCATCTGCCCGACCGCCTTCTCCTGCCTGTCGGACGACACCAGCAGACCACCGCCCGCGCGCACGTGCCCCCGATCGTCCGTGCGCAACTCGAAACCCTCGCCTCGCCGCTGCTGGTCCCGGTCCACCGTATAGCCCAGATTCAACTGCGTCTTGCCGTGCTCGGTCGCGACCTTGATGTGTTCCTTGCCTTTCCGGTCGTCCAACTCGACGGTGTTGTTCGAGCGCGTGCGAATCGTATTGCGCGTGCCCCACGGTACGCCCGCGACGATCGGATCCGTGTGTTGGGCGGTATGCAGCACGTGGCTGATGAACGGCAAATCCACGCAGCCCCACAGGAAGCTCACGCCGACCACCGTGCCCTCGACGAGCCCGAAGTGAAAACCGGTCTGGTTCGGCCCCGCGAACGGCTTCGCCAGCCTCATCGGGCAACTTTGCAGCCCCGGTGCCCGCGTGTCGCGATCCAGATGGAGATCGACGATGTATTCGCCCTGACTATCCAGATACGGGTCTTTCCAGCCACCCGACGACGCGATCGTCCCGGTGATGACCCCGTCGATTCTCGGCCACGTTTCTTCCACCAACGGCATTCGATACTGGCGGTCGGACGGAATCGCGTCGAACTTCACGCGATACGCCTTCTTCCGGCTCGCGCCGCACGTCACCCGCACCACAACCAGGCCGTGCTTCGCATCGGGCAACGCCCGGCTCGACAGTTTCAGCACCGAGCCAGGCGTGAGGTCCAGCATGTCGCACTCGCCGCGATACGCGACCTGCCCGGCCAGCGCTGCCTCGCGACGCAGTTGCGCCTCCTCCTTCGCCTCGTCCTCGCTCCGATTCGGTGCTCCCCACGTATACGCTTCACCATACGTGGTGCGGTCGTCGCAGATCGGGCTGGCCGCCTCGATCGGATCCGAAATCGCCGTTTCCGTGCTGAACGTGCGTACCGTGTAGGCCGCCGGCAAGGTCTTCGCGTGCATTTCGAGCGCGCTGACCGACTCGATGCCTCCGGCTTCCAGCCCGCCGTGCGGCCGGTACGCAACCGTCAGGCGTTCTGGATCGCGGCGATAGTGCGCATAGTCGTCGCCGAAGCGCACCCGCTCGCAACGTTCGCCTTCTTCGCACACAAACCAAATGCCCGAGCGTCGGCACAAGCGCGTAATGAACGCCAGGTCATCCTCGCCCCATTGCATCACGAAGCCGCGCTTGCGATAGGTCCGATACAACTGGAATTCGAAACTCGCAAAGATCCGGTTGAATTCATGCTCCCGCAGAATCCGCTCGATGATTTCGGGAATGCTCATGTCCAGAAAGAACCGGCATTTCGGCGTATTGCGCAACAGCGCCAGACGCGATTCCAGCACGATCTCGTACAGCGACTCGTCGCGATTGGTGGCCTTCAGCGCAAAGCTCGTTACCACGCCTTGCACGCGCCGCGCGCCTTCCGGCTCGCTCCAGCGGTCACGCGGCGGCGGCTGGATCACAAATGCGCCCATCCGGTTCAGGAATTCGCTGCGCGACAAGTCATGACGGGGATGCGTGAACTGGATCGTGTACTTCGTCGGCTCGCCGATCCCGCGCGCCCCTTCGAACTCGTAGATGTCGGCGAGCGCAGCAGCAGGCGCACCCTTGAGATCCAGGCTGTAGAACTGGTGAATGTTGACGCCCGCGCGCGCGGGTGTGTCGGAAATGGCCGTGCTCGCGGTCAAAGAGCCCTCCGAAAACGTTTGCGGAATAACTCGCGAGACTTTAACGGCGCGAGGGACGAAGCCGCCATAGGACGAATATGAAATTTGCAAAAACCGGGATTCGAAGCCGAATCGATCAACGGGCTCTGGTCGAACCCAAACAGACTCCGTGCTTCCAAGATAGCGATTCGCTTGATTAGCACCACGCTGCTGGCGCATAGACCTTCACCGTGCAACATGCCCAGTGCGTTCAGGACAACGGGGCGTCTGTGCCGAAGTGCGACCGAACGTCACCCTCGGGACGCCGACGACTCGAAAGCATTTCGTGAAAATCGGGATGGCTGGCGGATAACCGAACATGCAATACAAAAAGCTCCCGCTCGGCACTTCGCGAAATGAGCGTTGAGACCTCCAATCCAATTTCGGCGATGGCGGAGATCAAACGTCAGCGATCGCTACCGCATATCATTGCGCACCGCACCAGGGAGAATCTCCCGCGCAACGGCGGCGTTGCTTCGCGAAGGCACCGCGGACAGTTCCGACTTCCCTCGCCCAAACTCGAGCATTTCCTCTAATTCACGGCGGCGCCCCCGCAATCGAAAGCCGTCCGCAAGACTGCGCGGCGCGCTGTTCCACAGTTCGGGAAACGTTTGCGATCGGCCAGCCCAGTTTTTGTGCATGCGCGCAGCGGCTCGGCCCGCATCGCATCGTTTGACCACATAGTGCGACTCGGACTGCGTCCACACCCGGTCGCGAAGCACGCATGCGCATGCCGGTCCGCGACGTCATTGCGCACGTTCCGGCGCTGCGACGACCGACTCGTGCGCGCGAACGTCGCGCATCGTCGTGCCGTCGTGTCGCGAACCGGTTCCCTCGTCGGCACCCGCCGCTCGCCACATGCATCGTGCGCTCCATGCGATTCCGCACGCCGATGTCAGAACTGACAGCTATGGAAACTGGCAGCTACCTGAACGGCACCGACGCCCTACGCTCGTCACCGCTCGCGGCCCCACAAGGGTCGGGGGCTCCAGCAACGTCGTCTCTCCTAAAAAGGACTCCCGATGAAAAGGAATGCCCGGTTTGCCCTGCCCCTTCCTTCGCCCCGCCACCTTGCGTGCGCATGGCCGCTCGTGCTCGCCGCCGGCGCAGCGCACGCGACGACGGACTGGGTCGATACCCACACGAAGGCCTTTCTGACCGGCCCGCAGTTGATGGCGCGCAGCGCGGCGCCGTCGCTCGAACTCGCGGCCGGCGAGACGACGGATGTCGTCGTCAGCCTGAAGCTGCGCAACGCCGCGCAGCTCAAGCAGCTGGCGCGCGACGTGAACCGGCCCGGCAGCGCGCATTACCGTCACTACCTGACGCACGAGCAGTTCCTCGCCAACTATGCGCCGACCGACGCGCAGGTGAAGTCGGTCGTCGACTATCTGCGCAAGAGCGGCTTCGTGAACATCGAGGTCGCGCCGAACCGGCTGCTGGTGTCCGCGCGCGGCACGGCCGGCACGGTGAAGACCGCGTTCAACACGTCGCTCGTGCACTTCGAGTACGCGGGTCGCTCGGGCTTCGCGAACGCGTCGACCGCACAGGTGCCGAGCGCGCTCGGCAACGTCGTCGGCTCGGTGCTCGGGCTGCAGAGCGTCGCGCGTGCACATCCGATGCTGCGCATCGGCAACGTGGCGAAGCCGCAGGCACTCGCGGCCGGCACGGCGACGGGCCACTATCCGAAGGAATTCCCGGGCCTCTACAACGCAACCGGCGTGCCGACCGCGGCCGGCGTGACCGTCGGCATCATCACGATCGGCGGCGTGTCGCAGACGCTGCAGGACCTGAAGCAGTTCACGTCGAGCAACGGTTACGGCACGGTCTCCACGCAGACCGTCAAGACCAACGGCACGAGCGGCAGCTACAGCGACGACCAGGAAGGCCAGGGCGAATGGGATCTCGACAGCCAGTCGATCGTCGGCTCGGCCGGCGGCCAGGTCGGCAAGCTCGTGTTCTACATGGCCGACCTCAACGCGTCCGGCAACTCGGGCCTCACGCAGGCATTCAACCGCGCGGTGTCGGACAACACCGCGAAGGTGATCAACGTGTCGCTCGGCTGGTGCGAAACCGACGCGAACGCGGACGGCACGATCGACGCCGAAGAGCAGATCTTCACGACGGCCGCCGCGCAAGGCCAGACGTTCTCGGTGTCGTCGGGCGACGAAGGCGTGTACGAGTGCAACAACCGCGGCTATCCGGACGGCTCGAACTACACGGTGTCGTGGCCGGCCTCGTCGCCGCACGTGCTCGCGATCGGCGGCACGACGCTCTACACGTCGTCGTCGGGCGCATTCTCGAACGAAACGGTGTGGAACGAAGGCCTCGACAGCAACGGCAAGCTGTGGGCGACGGGCGGCGGCGTCAGCACGATCCTGCCGGCGCCGTCGTGGCAGTCGGGCAGCAACCGCCAGTTGCCGGACGTGTCGTTCGACGCCGCGCAAAGCACGGGCGCGTACATCTACAACTACGGCCAGTTGCAGCAGATCGGCGGCACGAGTCTCGCCGCGCCGATCTTCACGGGCTTCTGGGCGCGCCTGCTCGCGGCGAACGGCACGGGCCTCGGTTTCCCGGCCAGCAACCTGTATGGCGCGATTCCGTCGAACCCGTCGCTCGTGCGCTATGACGTCGTGTCGGGGAACAACGGCTATCAGGGCTATGGCTACACCGCCGGCACCGGCTGGGATCTGACGACCGGCTTCGGCAGCCTGAACATCGCGAACCTCAACCAGCTGATCAAGTCGGGCGGGTTCTGAGCGATGCGTGAGGGCCGGCGCGAGGCGGTGGTTTGCCGCGCGCCGGCTTTGTCGCGTTCAGGTCGCGCAGTATTCACGCATCACCCTACTCCGTCGCCGGCTCCTTCACTCGCTCCGGCGCGGCCGGCACACCGCTCCGATGCGACGGCGCAAACAGCCGCAACCCGCTCGCGACGCTCGCGGCCCCTGCGAAACCCGCGCCGAGCATCAACGCAAGCGTCGGCCCGTGACGCCCCGCGATCCCGAACGACAGCGCGACGAGCGCCGCACCGGTCGCCTGCCCGATCAGCCGCGCGGTCGCGATGATTCCACTCGCGCCGCCGCTGCGCTCGGGCGGCGCGCTCGACATCAGCGCCTTCAGGTTCGGCGACTGGAAGAAGCCGAAGCCCGCGCCGCACAGCATCATCCGCCAGCCGATGTCGAATACGTTCGGCGCCGCCGGCAGCGCGGCGAGCGACACCATGCCCGCACTCAGCAGCGCGAGCCCGATCGCGCCGAGCAGGCCCGGCGGGTATCGATCCGACAGCCGGCCCGCGATCGGCGCGGCGAGCGCGACGATCGCCGACCACGGCGTCATCAGGAACCCCGTCTCGACCGCGTTGCGATGCAGGACGGTTTCGAAATAGAACGGCAGCGACACGAACGCGAGCCCCTGCGCAGCGAATGCACACACGGCGGTCAGTGCGGACAGCGTGAACACGGGCCGGCGAAACAGGTCGACCGGCAGCATCGGCGCCGGGTGCCCTGCCTGGCGGCGGATCAGCAGCCAGCCGAACACCAGCGCGACCGCCGCCGCCGCGAGCACGATACGCAGCGGCCCGCGCTGTGCGAATTCGCCGAGCGCGAAGATCAGCGACGCGAACGTGATCACGTTGAACAGCGCGGCGACCGGATCGAATGGATGCTTGCCGCGCGCCGTCTGCGGCAGCGACGGAATCGCCACTGCAAGCGCGAACACGCCGAGCGGCACGTTCACCGCGAACAGCCACGGCCATGCGGCGACCGACAGGATCAGCGACGCGATCGTCGGCCCCACCGCGAACGACACGCCGACGACGAGCGCGTTGAAGCCGACGCCGCGCCCGAGCCGGTGCGCGGGAAACAGGCCGCGGATCAGCGCGACGTTGACGCTCATGATCGCGCTCGCGCCGAAGCCCTGCACGATCCGTGCGGCCGTCAGCATCGGCAGCGTCGACGCGAGCGAACAGCCGAGCGATGCGAGCGTGAACACCGCGAGCCCGGCGATATACACGCGCTTGTGGCCGACGATGTCGCCGAGCGACGCGAACGGCAGCAGCGTCGCGACCATCGCGAGCTGGTACGCATTGATGATCCACACGGACGCGGCCGGCGACGCATGCAGGTCGGCGGCGATCGCGGGCAGCGCGGTGTTCGCGATCGCGGTGTCGAGCGTCGCGAGCGCGACGGCCAGCAGCACGGCGGACATCGCGCGCCAGTTGACGGCCGGCTCCCGGGCGCCGGCGGAAGATGCGAATTCGGACAAGATGAGGCTCGGCTGACGGGCGACGCGCGGCGTCGCGGATTGAGCGGCGCGGCGGCGTGCGCGCCGGACGGCAGGACCGGCGCGCGCGCTGACGCGATCCGTATTGTTGCAGAGCCGCATCGAACGTGCAGGCGGCCGCGTCGTCAGTCAGCGAAACGAAAGCTTCGTGCAATGCCGTGCGTTGCGCACGGCATCGTTGAGCGCACAACGATCGACGATCCGGCGAGTGCCCGGTCGCCTTCCGGGCTCGTGCCCGGCTTCGTCGTGTCGGCGCTGGCGGCAGACCCGGTCGCGTCTGCCGGTAGCACCGCGCATCGGCATTGCACCGATGCGCCGGCGCGCGGCTTGCGTGTGCCGCCGTCGCGCCCAGTTAGATCAGGTCACCGCGCGCCGCGCATTGCGTCCGCGCAGCCATTCGAGCGCGAGCAGCAGGCTCGTCGAGAAGATGATCAGGATCGTCGCGAGCGCGGCGATCGTCGGGCTGATGTTCTCGCGAATGCCCGTGAACATCTGGCGCGGCAGCGTCGTCTGGTTCGCGCCCGCGAGGAACAGCGTGACGACCACTTCGTCGAACGACGTCGCGAACGCGAACAGCGCGCCCGACATCACACCCGGCGCGATCACCGGCAGCGTCACGCGGAAAAAAGTCGACACGGGATTCGCGCCGAGCGACAGGCTCGCACGTACGAGGTTCTGGTTGAAACCCTGCAGCGTCGCGGCGACGGTCGTCACGACGAACGGCACGCCGAGTGCCGCGTGTGCGGCGATCAGCCCCGTGTAGGTGTTCGCGAGCCCGAGCGGCGCGAAGAACAGGTACATGCCGACGCCGACCACGACGACCGGCACGATCATCGGCGACAGCAGCACGGCCATCAGCAGCCCCTTGCCGCGGAAGTCGGCCTTCGTGAGACCGATCGCGGCGAGCGTGCCGAGCACGGTCGCGACGACGGTTGCCGACGGCGCGACGATGAAGCTGTTCTTCGCGGCCATCCGCCACTCGTCGGACGCGATCAGGTTCTCGTACCAGCGCATCGAGAAGCCCGGAATCGGATAGACGAGGAACGTGCTCGACGAAAACGACAGCGGCACGATCGCGAGCACCGGCAGGATCAGGTACAGCAGCGTCAGCACGACGAGCACGCGCAGCGCGACGTACCACGCGCGCTCGACGAACGACATGTGCGGCGCGAACAGCGGCCTGGCGAGTTTCATGGTCGGATTCCCTTTCCCGTTTCGTGGTGCGCGGCGCTCAACCGAGGCTCACGTTGGTGCGCGTGAAGCGCCCGTACACCGCGTACAGCACGAGCGTCGCCGCGAGCAGCAGCCCGCCGAGCGCGCATGCCATGCCCCAGTTGATCGTCACGTTCGTGAAGTACGCGACGTAGTAGCTGACCATCTGGTCGTTCGGCCCGCCGAGCAGCGCGGGCGTGATGTAGTAGCCGATCGCGAGGATGAACACGAGCAGCGCGCCCGCGCCGACGCCCGGATAGGTCTGCGGCACGTACACGCGCCAGAACGCGGCGAACGGATGGCTGCCGAGCGACACGGCTGCGCGCTGGTAGGTCGGCGGGATCGACTTCATCACGCTGTACAGCGGCAGGATCATGAACGGCAGCAGGATGTGCGTCATCGAGATGTACACGCCGATGCGATTGAACAGCAGCGTCAGTGGATGCGAGATCAGCCCGCTGCCGATCAGTGCCGTGTTGATGAGCCCTTCGCTCTGCAGCAGCACGATCCACGCGGCGACACGCACGAGCACCGACGTCCAGAACGGAATCAGCACGAGGATCATCACGAGGTTCGCGCGCCGCTCCGACAGCGTCGAGATCCAGTACGCGAGCGGGTAGCCGAGCAGCAGCGCGAACAGCGTGACCGCGATGCCGATCACGAACGTGCGGCCGAAGATCGCGAGATAGATCGACTGGTCGGGATTGGCCTGCACGATGTGGCCGAAACCGTCCTGTTTGTGGTCGAGCGCGGCGAGCAGGTAGAACGGCGACACCTGGCTGCCGTTCTTCGCGATCGACTGCCAGTACGCGACGTCGCCCCAGCGCGAGTCGAGCTCGATGAATTTCGCACGCGTCTGTGCGGGCGTGAGCACCGCGTCGGTGTCGCCCTTCAGCGGCATCGCGCGCGCCGTCTTCGCGACGAGCGAGCGATAACCGGGAATCTCGGTGTTCAGGCGCCGCGCGAGCGCGCCCATCGCCTCGCTGTCGGCCACCTTCGTCATGTCGGCGGCGAGCGCAACGTACGCGGCATCGGCCGGCGGCGTCTTGCGGTCCCAGCCTGACAGCGCGGCAATCGTGTTCGGCAACGCGGTCGCGATCTCGGGGTTCTGCACCGCGCGCGTGAGCAGCGTGCCGATCGGGACGACGAAGATCAGCAGCAGGAAAATCGCGAGCGGCGCGACCAGCAGCAGCGCCATCGTGCGCTTGCGGGCCTCGGCGGCCTTCAGCTCGCGCTTGAGCGCGGCTGTCGACGGCGAGGAAGGCGCGATCGTCATCGTATTCAACGGTTCTCTCCGGCCGGGCACGCTCCGGCGGAATGCCGCGCGACGCGAACGACGCGCCGCACGGCAGGTTGCATCAGGATGCCTGAACGGTTACTTCGTCGCCCACGCGGCGAAGCGCTGCTCGAGCTCGTCGCTGTGGTCGGTCCAGAAGCCGATGTCCTCCAGCACCGCGTTCTTGCCGTTGGCCGGCGAGTTCGGCAGGTTCGCGAGCGTCTTCGCATCGAGCGACTTGATCGCGGCGATGTTCGCGGGGCCGTACGCGATGTGCTGCGCATACGCCTGCTGCGGCTTCGGCGTGAGCGAATACGCGATGTACTGCTCGGCCAGCGCCTTGTTCGGCGAGCCCTTCGGAATCGCCCAGTAGTCGAGGTCGTAGATGCTGCCGTTCCACACGACCTTCAGGTTCTTGCCTTCCTTCTGCGCGGCGTCGATGCGGCCGTTGTACGCGGTCGACATCACGACGTCGCCGGCGACGAGGAACTGCGGCGGCTGCGCGCCCGCTTCCCACCACTGGATGTACGGCTTCAGCTCGTCGAGCTTCTTGAACGCGCGGTCCTGGCCGGCCTTCGTGCCGAGCACCTTGTACACGTCCTTCGTTGCGACGCCGTCGGCCATCAGCGCGAATTCGAGGTTATAGCGCGCGCCCTTGCGCATCCCGCGCTTGCCGGGGAATTTCTTCACGTTCCAGAAATCGGCCCAGCCGGTCGGTGCCGACTTCAGCTTGTCCGCGTTGTACGACAGCGCCGTCGACCACACGAAGAAACCGACGCCGCACGTTTGCGGCGATTCCGGAATCAGGTCGGACTTCTTCGCAATCTTCGACCAGTCGAGCTTCTCGTACAGCCCTTCGTCGCAACCGCGGTTCAGGTCGCCCGACTCGACTTCGACCACGTCCCAGTTGACGTGCTTCGCCTCGACCATCGCCTTCACTTTCGCCTGCTCGCCGTTGTATTCGACGGCGGTGACCTTGTTGCCGGTCGCCTTCTCGAACGGCTGGTTGAACGCGGCCTTCTGCGCGTCGCCATTCGCGCCGCCGAAGTTGACGACCGTGAGTTCGGCGGCCGTTGCCGATGCGCCGACGACAGCCAGCGCCAGTGCCAGCGCGGTGCGGCGCGCGGTAAAGCTTGCTCGTTTCATGATGGTTCCTCTCCTCTCGTGGTGGAAGTGGGCTTTGTTGTTGACGACGTGCTGCGGTAAATCGGGGCAACCCTGCTCACGCGAACACGCGCAGGTGCTCGGGCGCGAATGCGAGCGAGACCGGCGCGCCGGGCGAGAACGCATCGAGCGCGCCGGTGCCGAGCGGCACCTTCACGAAGCATTCGTCCTGGCCGGGCAGCGCGCAGCGCATGCGCACGTGATCGCCGAAATAGATGAGGCTGCGTGCCTCGCCGGTCAGCCGGTTCGCGGCTGCGCCGTTCGCATGCCCGTTCGCGCCGTGCGCGGCGAGGCTCATGCGTTCGGGGCGGATGCACGCGACGGCCGACGCGCCCTCGGCGGCTTCGCCGATATGGCGGCCGACGAGCTGCGTGCCGTCGTCGAGCCGGAATTCGCAGAATTCGCCGTCGACTCGCGCGATGGTGCCGCGCAGCCGGTTGCTGTCGCCGATGAAGTTCGCGACGAATTCGTTGCACGGCGATTCGTACAGGCGGTCGACGGTGTCGAGTTGCTGCACGATGCCCTTGTCGAACACGGCGACACGATCGGACATCGTCAGCGCTTCGCCCTGGTCGTGCGTCACGTAGACGAAGGTCACGCCGAGCTTTTCGTGCAGCGCCTTCAGTTCGTACTGCATGTGTTCGCGCAATTGCTTGTCGAGCGCGCCGAGCGGCTCGTCCATCAGCACGAGCTTCGGCTCGAACACGAGCGCACGCGCCAGCGCGATGCGCTGCTGCTGGCCGCCCGACAACTGCGCCGGATAGCGTTTCGCGAAGCGCTCCATCTGCACCATCTTCAGCGCATGCGCAACGCGCTCCGTGCGCTCTGCAGCCGGCAGCTTGCGCACGGTCAGCGGATACGCGACGTTCTGCTCGACCGTCAGGTGCGGGAACAGCGCGTAATTCTGGAACACCATGCCGATGTTGCGCTTGTGCGGCGGCACGTTGTTCAGGAGTTCGCCGTCGAGGCGGATCTCGCCGCCGGTCGGAAACTCGAAACCGGCGAGCATCATCAGGCAGGTCGTCTTGCCCGAACCCGACGGCCCGAGCAGCGTCAGGAATTCCCCGCGGTGGATATCGAGGTCGAGCGATTTGACGACCAGCGTTTCGCCGTCGTAGGTCTTCCGCACACCGCGAAAACTGACGATCACATCATCGGACTTCATCGTGGCTGTCCCCTTGCTGCGCGACAATTGTTTACGAATGCCCCCAAACCTGCCGCTTCGCGCCAGGCCCCCCGAGGGGGTCAAGAAAACTTGGGGCGGCCCGGCGTTTTCTTGAGAGATGCGATCCACTATACGGTGCGCACGGTTCTATACTAGGGAACCATTTCAATATTCCAAGTAGGACCACTTTGGATACCGTGATCCTTGCCGACTGGCTCTCCGCCCGCCTCGACCGCGGATCGTCCGAGCCGATGTACCGGCAGTTGCTGCAACAGATGCAGCAGGCCATCCTGACCGGGGAATTGGGGCCAGGGACGAAACTGCCCAGCTCCCGGACGCTTGCGGCAGACCTGTCGATCGCGCGCAATACCGTGCTGCACGTGTACGACCAGTTGACGGCCGAAGGCTACGTGCTGACGACGACCGGCAGCGGCACCTACGTGGCCGACACGCGGCCGGACGCCGCCGCGATTCGTGCGCCGGGCGCCGTGCCGCCGCCGTCCGACGCCGGTACGCTGCCGCAGCCGGACGCGCAGGGCAGCCTGTCGACGCGCGGCCGGCAGCTGATCGAGCACGCGGGCGTGTCGCGGCGCCAGTGGGGCGCGTTCATGCCGGGCGTGCCGGACGTGTCGGAGTTTCCGAGCCGCACGTGGAGCCGCCTGCAGGCGCGGCTATGGAAGGAGGCAAACCCCGAGCTGCTGACCTATGCGCCGGGCGGCGGCTACCGGCCGTTACGGCGCGCGCTCGCCGATTACCTGCGCGTCGCGCGCTCGGTCAAATGCTCGCCGGACCAGGTGATCATCACGACGGGCATTCATCAGTCGATCGATCTCGCGGTGCGGCTGTTGTCCGACATCGGCGATCGTGCGTGGGTCGAGGAACCGTGCTACTGGGGCGTGCGCAGCGTCTTGCAGGCGGCCGGCCTCACGCTCGCGCCGGTGCCGGTCGACCAGGAAGGGCTCGCGCCGCGTGCGAGCGACATGCAGCATCCGCCGCGGCTCGTGCTCGTCACGCCGTCGCATCAGTACCCGCTCGGGATGGTGATGAGCCTCGCGCGGCGCCGGATGCTGCTCGAATACGCGCGCCAGCATCGCTGCTGGATCATCGAGGACGACTACGACAGCGAATTCCGCTACGGCAGCCGCCCGCTCGCGTCGCTGCAGGGGCTCGACGACGGCGGCCGCGTGATCTACGTCGGCAGCCTCGGCAAGATGCTGTTCCCGGGGTTGCGGATGGGCTACATGGTCGTGCCCGAGCATCTGGTCGATACCTTCCGCACCGGGCTGTCGGAGCTGTACCGCGAAGGCCAGCTGATGCAGCAGGCCGTGCTCGCCGAATTCATCATGGACGGCCACCTGACGTCGCACGTCAGGCGGATGCGCACGCTGTACGGCGAGCGCCGGCAACTGATGATCGATGCGATCCGCGCGCGCTTCGGCGACGCGCTGCCCGTGATGGGCGACGAGGCCGGCCTGCACCTGGTGCTCGGCCTGCCCGACGCGTGCGACGATCGTGCGGTCACGCAAAGCGCGTTCGACGCAGGCGTGATCGTGCGCCCGCTCACCAGCTACTACAGCAACCTCGACACCGCGCAGCGCGGCCTGCTGCTCGGCTATGCGTGCGTCGCGCACGAAGGCATCCAGCCCGCGTTCGACACGCTCGCCGCGACCATCGAGCAGCATCTGCCGCAGCACATCACGCGCGCGGCATGAGGTCGGTCACACGCGGCGCCGCCCGCGTTACTGCGCGCTGCCCGCCCCGCGATCGAGCGACGCCGCGCGCACGGCTTCGCCGGGCTTCGTGAACACGCGCTGCCGCAATGCGGCGATCTGCGCGTCGCGGCCCTGCGGCGACAGGCCGGCCGACTCGATCTGCGCGCGCTGCGCCGCATAGTCCGCGTAGCGGCTCTGCCACGCTGCGTCGTCCTGCTGCATCTGCGCGACGCGCGCGGCGGCCTCGGGCCCGAGCGTCTGCGTCAGTTGCGCGCGCATCGCATCGGGCGTCGCCCCGCTCTTCTGCAACTGCGCGATCTGGTCGATCGCGGCCCGCTGCCGGTCGACCCGCTGCTGCGCCGCGCGTTCGTCGGCCGGCATCTGCTGCTCGAGCGCCGCGAGCCGCTCGGCCTTCTGCGCATCCGTCAGCGTGCGATCCTGCGCGATCTTCAGCCGCGCGAGATCGTAGCGCTGCCGCCACTGTTCCGCGCCGAAGAACGGCTGGCTCCAGTCGCCGAGCGTGCGATACGCGATCGATGCGCGCTGGTCGAGCGCAAGCTGCAGCGCGCCCAGGTCGGACTTGTCGACCGCGCCGGCATCGCGCAGTTTCGCGAGCGCGTCGAGATACGCGCGATAGCGGTGCCACACGTCGAGCGCCTCGGCCTGCGCGGCCGTGCCGTCGAGCTGCGCCGCAATCTCGCGCACGACGAGCGCATCGAGCGCGGCCGCGCTGAGGTCGCCCTGCGCGGTCAGGCAGTAGTCGAAGAAATCGCGCACCGCGCGCACCTTCGCGAGATGGCCGCCCGCATCGAGCGGCAGCCGCGGCGCGCTGGAACCGGCCAGCGATGACGGCAGGCCCCCGCTCGCCGGCACGGCGGCCTGCAGCGGCGCCGCAGCCACGCCGCCCACCGCCGCCGCATCGGGCTGCTCGCCGCTACCCGCAGCGCGATGCCATCCCGCCCCGCTCCACATCGCGACGCCGGCAATCGCCGCCAGCCCCACGACACCGTAGACCACAGCGCGCCGCGCCAGCGGCGCGCGCCCTTCACGTGCCGCCATCGATTACACGCCCGCCAGCTTCAGCCGGTTCGCATGCGTGCGGATCACCGCGACCGGATCTTCCGCATTCGCGCCGCGCACGCCGAGCAACTGGTTGATCTCGTCGATATGGTTCCACTTGTAGCTCGTGCTCAGCACCTGGCCGTACAGCGCGCTGCACTTCGACACGAGCCCGTCGTTCGGGCCCGAGCCGCGGTTGATCATCACCGTGCCCGTGCCGAACAGCGCCAGCGTCGACGGGTCGAGCGCGTTCGCCGGATCGACGAGCGGAATGGTGCTCGTGTCCGTCGCGCCCGTGACACCGAACAAGGAGAGCGTCGGCTGGATCGCCGTGCCGGCCCACGAATACAGCAGATGCGTGTTGCCGCCGACGGTTTCCGTCGGCGCGCCGGTCTGGCAACTGCCCGGCGCGCCAAGGCCCGCGCTCGGATAGTTCTGGTTGTACGCGGCGGCCTGGTCGGTCGTCAGCGTCTTCAGCGACGCGAGTGCGTCCTGGTTCGTGTTGTGACTGCTGCTCGTCAGGATCCCGAACACATTGACGAACGCGGCGATCACCGACGAAGACAGCCCGGTCGGATCGTACGCGAGCACGCCCTGCACGAAGTCGGCGAACTCGGAGCCGCGATGCGGCGTGCCGATCGTCGTCACCGACGCGACGAGATCGGGCGCGACAGCCGCGACATAACGCGACGTGAGCCCGCCCTGGCTGTGGCCGACGAGATTGACCTTGGTCGCGCCCGTCGCGGCGAGCACCGTCTTCACGTACGCGAGCAACTGTTCGCCGCGCCCGTTCGGGCCGTCGTCGCTCTGGAAGCCCGACAGGTTCGCGACGTAGACGGTCGCGCCATGCTGCTGCAGGTCTTCCGGGATGCCGTACCAGTACTCGAGCACGCCCGCGTACTTGTCGGTACCCGTGAGCCCGTGCACGAGGATGATCGGATAACGCGTCGTCGCGTAGTCGTCGGCGGGCGCGGTCGCCGCCATCGCCGCGTGCGTCGTCGCGAGCGTCATCACCGCGGTCGTCCCCGCGAACGGCGCGACGCTCATCGCGCATGCCACTGCCCCTGCCACCACCCTGGAACGCATCGATCTGGCCATGCATGTTCTCCTGATTATTGTGCTGCCGGTACGAATGGACTCGAATCGACACACGCGGCGCCCTCGTGTGCGCCGTGACTGTCGAATGCCGGAGTGAAGCACGAGTGGCCAACGTTTGCGCCCTGACTAGACACGGTTCTCTAATCGCTTGACGCGCCCCGCCCGTTCGGGCGGGGCCGCGTTCATGCGCGTGCATGCTGCAACGCACACGCGCAACGCCCTACAGCTTCGCGCTCACGCGTACCCATGCGGTACGGCCCGGCTCCATCACCGGCGCGTTCGCCGGATAGCCGAAGCCCGCATTGCCGGCGAGGTTCAGATGCTCCGCGTAGGCCTTGTTCAGCACGTTGTCGACGCCGACCGAGATCTGCACGGTCTTGCTGACGTTGTATTGCGTATGCAGCGACAGCACGCCGAATCCGGCGCTCGGGCCGAAGTCCTTGCCGACCACGTTGCCCTCATTCAGTGCATAACGATGCTGCGGCGCAACGATCCGCCACAGCCCGCCGGCCGACCACGCGCCGCGCGTGTATTCGAGCCCGATGCGCGCCTCGAGCGGCGGCATCTGCGGCAGCGGATCGCCGCTCGCCACGTTGCGCCCCCACGCATACGCGAGCGACGTCTCGACGCGCAGCGGCGCAACCGGCCGCCACGACACGCCGGCTTCGCCGCCCATGATCTGTGCGTTGACGTTGGTCGCCTGCGTGGTCGGGCCCATCATGCCGGCCGCGTAGTTGAACAGGATGAAATCCTGCACATAGCCTGCGTAGGCCGACACCCACGCATCGAAACGATCGCTCTTGTATTGCGCGCCGATGTCGAGCTGCGTGGTCTTCTCCGGCTGCACCGCCGAGAACGCGTTGACCGAACCGGCCGGCCCGCGCTTCGCGGAGAACAGCTCCCAGTAGTCGGGATAGCGCTCCGCATGACCGATCCCCGCGTACCACGTGACGGGCAGCGACGCGAGATCGCGCTCGTAGCGCACGAAGCCGCTCGGCAGCACGCGTGTGCGATCGTCGTCGAAGGTCGGGTTGGGCTTGCTCATCATCATCCCGCTCGTCGTCGCGCGCTTGTCGCGTGCGCTCGCGTAGTCGACCCGCGCGCCGCCGATCACGCGCGACACGTCGCTCGCGTACCACGTCAGCTCGCCGAACGCACCCGCGTTCCACATCGTCGCCTGCGCATTCCACGGCTGGTCGCCGTAGTTCTGCCGTCCCATCGCCGAGCGCGAATCGAGCCGGTTCGATTGCGCGTCGACACCGGTCACGAGCTTGAAGTCGTCGCCGAAACGGAACGTCGCGGCCGCGCGCGCGCCGAACGTGCGGCGCCGCACCTCCGACGCCATCCGCATCGGCATGCTGCTGGTCGCGTCGGGCTGCCGCAACGTGTAGTTGTCCATCACGTGGTCGGCTTCGTTGTAATACACGCGCGCCTCGATCCGGTCGAGCACGTCGCCGAGATGCCGCTTGTCGAACCACAGGCCGAACGTCTCGCGGCGGAAATGCGCGCCGTCCATCCCACGGCCCGCATACTTCGCGTAGCCGTCGCCCGTGCCCGCCGTCAGTTCGACCCGCGTGTGGTCGTCGGGCGTCCAGCCGAGCGCCGCATCGGCGTTCCACTTGTCCCACTGCGACGGCACGGTGTTCCCGTTGCCGTCCTTGTAGTCCTGCGAATGCGCGTGGTTCGCGGTCACGCGGCCGTAGACATCCGGCGTGCCGGCCGTCACGTCGATGTTCTGGTCGTTGCGACCGAACGAGCCGCCGACGAGGCTACCGTCGAAGCGCATGCCCGGCTTGTCGAAACGCGGCGTCACGCGCTCGAACAGCACGGTACCGGCCGACGCGCCCGGGCCGTACAGTACGGTCTGCGGCCCCTTCACGACGGTGACCTTGTCATAGCTTTCGGGCGCGATATACGACGTCGGCGCATCCATCCGGTTCGGGCAGGCGCCAAGCGTCGGCATCCCGTTCGCCAGGATGTTCAGCCGCGAACCGAACATCCCGCGCAGCACCGGATCGCCGTTCGTGCCGCCGCTGCGAATCGATGTGAAGCCGGGAATCGTCTTCAGGTAGTCCGCGCCGTCGCTGGCCGGCAGCGGCTGGCGCGGTGCCTTCGGATCCGTGACGACGACGAGCGGCGTCGTCAGCGGCGACGCGACGACTTCGACGGGCGGCAGCAGCACGGCCGCGTCGTCCGCAGGCACGCCGGCCGCGCGAGTCGTTGCGGCCGCGGCACCGGTCGCGGCCAGTGCGCCGACGGCAAGCGCGGGAACGGTGAGTTTCAACATGCGCGGCACGCGCCGCGCACCGGCATTGCGTGACGCCCGCGGCGCACGCAACTGGAAAATGGTCATGATCGAAAGCCCGAGTGACGCCCTCCACGCGGCCTCGACGGGCCGCACGGATATCGGCGGTAGATGGAACGGAAGAAAACGCGTCAGGCGCGCTCGGGCGGTGCGCGTGGATACGCGCGCGGATAGCGGTCGGCGCGCGCCGCGACGGCAGGCGGCGCGACGGCGGAAACGGAAACGACGGAAACGGAAGCGAACGATGCGGCGGCAGGCGCGCCGATCGCGGGGCTGTGCGCGAAGAAGCCGCAGTAGCCGCACGCATCGAGATGCAACGCGTGATCGTGCATGCGGCCCGCATCGGGCGACCGATGTGCGCCGTGCTCTGCACTGCAGACGATTGCGTCAGGCGTGGCCGCCTGCGCGACGCGCCACTGCGACACCAGCGGCGCCGCGATCGCGAACCAGATCGCGAGCACGCCAAGCCAGGCGGTCAGGTGACGATGTCGGTGCAGCATGCGCAGCGGCGAGTAAGCGGAATGTAAAAACAGCCGAGATGTTACAGAATGTTCGCTGCGATGACCAGCCGCGGATGACGGTAAACGGACTAGGGGCGCATGGTTGTCAACACAACCATGCGCCCCCCGCCTGCTGCGTGCGTCCGACGTGCGACGCTCAGGGCGCCATGCGGCGCAACACGTCGTCGCGCCGGATGAAATGGTGATACAGCGCGGCCAGCGCATGCAGGCCGATCACGAAGTAGAACGCGTTGCCGATCAGTTCGTGCGCTTCCTTGATCGTCGGCCGCAGCGCCTTGTCCGGGCCGAACAGCGTGAACGACACGCCGAGCCAGTCGAGCGACACCGGCTTGCCGCCCAGGTTGATCATCATGATGCCGAGCAGCGGCTGCGCGATGATGAACACGTAGAGCGCGACATGCGAGAGCGTCGAGAGCCAGCGCAGCAGCGCGGCTTGCGGAATGGGCTCCGGCACGCGGCTGACGGCCCGCCACAGCACGCGCAGCAACGACAGCGCGAGCACGAACGTGCCCGCGGTGAGGTGCACGTTCATCCAGAACACGCGGCTGTCGCTGCCTTTCGGTCCGCGGATCTCGATGGCCAGGTACGCCAGCGCCACCAGCAGGAAGATAGCCCAGTGGAAGAAGATCGCGGGCGAGCTGTAACGCGTCTGCTTCGCGAGGATGTTTTTCATGCGTCGTCTCGTGTCGTATGCGGGGAGGGGCGCATGCCGCAACCGGCCTGCGCCCGGCAGAGTTGCCACGATTGTAGCCGCGCGGGCGTCCGGTTTTGCGCGACGCGGTCAAATATCCGACGAATCGTCAACGCACGCCGCGCGGGGCTGTCATATGGAAAATCCGCATCGCGTACGGGAACGGCTGTGGCACGATGAAGCTTTGGTGTCGACGTTGCGCGCGCATCATGAGCAAGGCGTTCTTCGTTGCGGCCTACCGGCTGACCGCCGCGTTGCTCGCGGTGTCCACGACGTTGCACGGCATCGCCGGCTACTGGGGCATGCCCGCGTTCCAGCTCGGCAACTACCTCAGCTACTTCACGCAACTGAGCAGCCTCTATGCGGCCACGATACTGGCCGCGGGGCTCTGGCGCATCGCGCCCCCCGGCTCGGCCCGCTACGAATCGATGCGCGGCGCGGCCGTGCTGTACGTGCTGATCACCGCGATCGTCTACGAGCTGCTGCTCGCGCGCCACGATGCGCTGCGCCACATCACGCCGGCGTTCAACAACTGGGTGCTGCACCGGATCGTGCCGCTCGTCATGGTGTGCGACTGGCTGTACGTGGAGCCGCGCTCGCCGATCGCGCGGGGTAGCGCGTTCGCGTGGCTCGGTTTTCCGGTCGTCTATCTCGGCTATACGCTCGTGCGCGGCGCGCTGCAGAACTGGTACCCCTACCCGTTCGTCGATCCGCGGCCGCACGGCTACCTGCCGGTCGCGATCCAGTGCTCGCTGATCGCACTCGGCGCGGTGGCACTCGCATTGGGCATCCGCTGGCTCGGCAATCACGCGAGACAATCCGGCGCTGCGACGCTGAAGGGAGGATGAACGCGGAAGAAGGCGGGAGCGTGTGCGCCGCCCGGCGCACACGTGGCGATGCGGCTCGTCAGCCGCCGTTGCGCGGCAGGAAGTTCATCGGATCGACGACCTTGCCGTTCTGGCGAACTTCGAACTCGAACGTCGAACGGCCGCTCGCGTCGGTGCCCATCTCCGCGACCGGCTGGCCCTGGCGCACCGCGTCGCCCTCGTTGACGAGCAGCTTGCCGTTGTGCCCGTAGGCCGTGATGAGCCCGTTGTCGTGCTTCAGGATCACGAGCGGGCCGTACGCCTTGACGCCGGACCCGGCGTAGACCACCCGCCCGTTCGCCGCGGCCCGCACCGAATGGTCGGGCCCGGATGCGGCGATCACGATGCCGCGCGTCTTGCCGGCCGCAAACTGCGTCGCGACGACACCCGTGGCCGGCCACGCAAGCGAGCCCGGCTGCGCGACCGCCGCGGGCGGCTGCCCGAGCGACGTCGCGGCAGGCGGCGCGACGCGCAGCACCTGGCCGGGATACACGGCGTCGGTAGGCGCCATGTGATTCCAGCTCGCCACGTCCTGCACGCGTTGCCCGTAGGCGTTCGCGATGCCCGCGAGCGTGTCGCCCGGGTTCACGCGGTAATAACCGGCGATCACGCCCGGCGTCGCGGCCGACGTCGGCGCCGACGAACGCGCCGGCTGCCAGTTGTCGGTCCACGGCGTCAGCGTACAGCCCGACAGCGCGACGGCTGCCGCGACGAGCGCCGCCTGCGGCAGCCAGCGCGCCAGCGAATCGTGGATGGGAATAGTTTCTCTCAAGGGTCCTCCCGGATTTGCGTCGTTGCGCCGCCCACCGCCCTCCGGCGCGCGACGCACGATGTCCGGCCGGACGGCCGGACCAACCAGTATCCGACCGCTCTCGCGGCCGTCAGTTTCCACAGCGGAACGTCGGCGCGAACGGGCTCACCGGCCCCTTTTTCGCGTCGCTCCGACCGGCAAAGATACCATTTGTCGCGGTCAGGACCGCGACAGTTGCAGGTTCCGGCAACAATCTTGCGGCCCCGCCGGCGCGGGCCGGCGGCCTGCGAGCCACGCCACGCGGGCCGTCCGGCGGGCTTTCCGCCGGCCTGCCGCTTGCCGCGCCGCCGTCGCCTGCCGTACAGGTTTCGTCACATTCTCCCCTTCGATCGCCGCCTATACTCGGTGATGCGCAGCGCAATCCAACGACAACGAGGAGCATGACAATGAACAATGCGACGTTTCTTTCGGTGCAGCTCGACGCGGACGATTTCGCCGGTTCCAGCGGCCTGGTCGAATTGCTCAACCGGCACCTGCTGTTCGCGACCGACGTCGCGGAGGCGGCCGATGCGCTCGTCCAGCTGGCGAGCGTCGCGCACCTGACGGGCGCCACGCGCCACAGCGTCGAGCTGCCGGTCCTCGCGATCGAGCGGCTGCGCGAGGCGCTCGACACGCTGAGCGGCTACGACGAAACGTGGCTGCAGGTGCTGGAGCCCGCCGAAGCGCTGTTCCGGGATATCGGGCGCGGCCGGCGCCCGCTGCACTGACTGGCGGCGCAGCACGCGCCACCCATGAAAACCGCCGGCCGTTCCGCATGACGGAACCGGCGCCGCAGGCGCCACAAATGAAAACAGCCCGCCGTTCCGCAAAGCGGAACGGCGGGCTGTTTGTACTACATGGAGTCAGGTCCGGCCGCCTGGGCGGCCGCGCCATTAACGACCCTTGTAGACCGGTGCGCCGTCAGAGATACGCTTGACTTGCCAGCCGGTCTTCGCCGCAGCCGGCGCGCCGGATTCTTGCGTAGCGGCCGGTTGTGCGCCGTAGCCGGTCGTGTCGGCGGCGGCGACGTTCTGTTGCGGGTTCACACGGGCTTCAGCAGCCAGGATGCCTTCCGGGTAGTTCGTCCGGTCGCTGCCCAGCTTGTAGCCGGCCTGTTGCAGTTGGACCAGTTCGGACTTGACCTGCGCACGGGTGACGGGCGCGTTCTGTTGGGCGAACGAGACGGCGGGAACGGCGAGGACAGCAGCTGCAGCGAACGTTGCGATCAGCGATTTCATGATTACCTCCGGGATTTTTTTGCTCCGCCGCACACACCATGTCTGCAGCGATGGAACAGAGTTTAGTCCCGACGTCCCCTAGGGAAAACCATGAAAGAGCGAAAACACTGTTTCCCCGGAGCCAACAATGTCGGCATCCGGGATAGAAAAACCCTATTCAGAGTATAGATTTTCGCAACAATGCTGCCTCGCGGCCGGTTACGACCAGTTCGCGTGGAAGCTGCCCGGCTTGTCGGTACGTTCGAACGTGTGCGCGCCGAAGAAATCGCGTTGCGCCTGCACGAGGTTCGCCGGCAGCCGCTCGGAACGGTAGCTGTCGAAGTACGCGACCGCCGACGCGAACGCCGGCACCGGCACGCCGGCCTTCACCGCGGCGACCACGACGTCGCGCAGCGACGCCTGGTAGTTCGCGGCGATGTCCTTGAAGTACGGATCGAGCAGCAGGTTCGCGAGCGCCGCATCCTTCGCATACGCGTCCGTGATCTTCTGCAGGAAGCGCGCGCGGATGATGCAGCCCGCACGGAAGATCTTCGCGATCGTCCCGAGATCGAGGTTCCAGCCGTACTCTCCTGACGCCGTGCGCAGTTGCGCGAAGCCCTGCGCGTACGAGATCACCTTGCTCAGGTACAGCGCGCGGCGCACCGCTTCGACGAACGCGGCGCGATCGCCGTCGAACGGCGTGGCGGCCGGGCCCGACAGGATCTTGCTGGCCGCGACGCGCTCGGTCTTCAGCGACGACAGCACGCGCGCGAACACCGATTCGGTGATGAGCGGCAGCGGCACGCCGAGATCCAGCGCGTTCTGGCTCGTCCACTTGCCGGTGCCCTTCTGCGCGGCGCGATCGAGGATCACGTCGACGAGGTGCTTGCCGGTCTCTTCGTCCTTCTTGCCGAAGATCTTCGACGTGATCTCGATCAGGTAGCTGTCGAGCTCGCCCTGGTTCCATTCGGTGTACACCGCGCCGAGCTCGTCGTTGGTCAGGCCCGCGACGTTCTTCAGCACCGAGTAGCTTTCGGCGATCAGCTGCATGTCGCCGTATTCGATGCCGTTGTGGACCATCTTCACGTAGTGGCCGGCGCCGTCCGGGCCCATGTACGCGACGCACGGCTCGTCGTCCGACGGGGCCTTCGCGGCGATCTGCTTCAGGATCGGCTCGACGAGGTCGTACGCGTCGCGCTGGCCGCCGGGCATGATCGACGGGCCGCGCAGCGCGCCCTCTTCGCCGCCCGACACGCCGGTGCCGATGAAATGCAGGCCCGATTGCGCGAGTTCCTGGTTGCGGCGGATCGTGTCGGTGAAGTGCGTATTGCCGCCGTCGATCAGCACGTCGCCCTTTTCGAGCAGCGGCTTGAGCGACGCGATCGTCGCATCGGTCGCCTCACCGGCCTTCACCATCATCAGGATCCGGCGCGGCGTTTCGAGCGACGCGACGAATTCCTCGAGCGTATGGGTCGGCACCAGATTGCGGCCGGGGAATTCGGCGATCAGTTCGTCGGTTTTCTCGCGGCTGCGGTTGTACACCGACACCGCGTAACCGCGGCTCTCGATATTGAGTGCGAGATTGCGGCCCATCACCGCGAGTCCGATCACACCGATTGCTTGTTTGCCCATTAGTCAATTCTCCGGAAAAAACAGGGCGCGACCCGACCCGGGCCGCGCGCACAGGCGAAAGGATAGTGGAAACCCGGCGGCGATGCGCGCTTGCGTGTCATTGCTCCGCGTGCGGAAGCCGCCGGAACACGACGCTCAGGTTGTTGGCCGGCATCTCGACGACCTCGATGCAGTCGAGCCCGCGATCGAGGCCGAGCGCGACGACGGTCTCGAGATCGCGCACGCCCCACGACGGGTCGCGGCTTCGCAACTGCAGGTCGAATGCTTGGTTCGACGGCGCCGTATGCCGGCCTTCGCGACGATACGGGCCGTACAGGAACAGCACGCCGCCCGGCCGCAGCAGGCGCGACGCGCCCGCGAACAACGCGTCGGTGCAGGCCCACGGCGAGATGTGAATCATGTTGATGCAGACGATCGCGTCGAGCGCGTCGACCGGCCACGATGCGTCGCGCACGTCGAACGCGAGCGGCCCGGCGACGTTCGCGAGGCCCGCATGCGCGATCCACGCGGCGATCGAACGCCGCGCGTGCGCGTCGGGATCGCTCGGCTGCCAGTGCAGGCCGGGCAGCGCCTGCGCAAAATGGACGACGTGCTGCCCGGTGCCGCTCGCGATTTCGAGCACGCTGCCGGTCGCCGGCAATACGCGGCGCAACACGTCGAGGATCGGCCCGCGATTGCGTTCGGCCGCCGGCGCCGACAGCCGCGCGGACGGATCGGGCGAAGATATCGGGCCGCTCACGATGCGTGCTCCGTTGCGTTGCCCGCGAGGCCCAGCCGTGCGGTGAGTGCGTCGAGCGCCGGCGCGCACTGCGCCTCGACCTTCAGCGTCAGCATCGGATCGGCGCGCGTATGGCCGAGATTGAGCGCGGCCACCGGCTTGTGCTGCGCCTGCGCCCACACGCAGAAGCGGTAACCGGAATACACCATCAGCGACGACCCGACGACGAGCAGCGCATCGGCCGCCTCGAGCGCCTGCGCGGCCAGCGCCACGCGCTCGCGCGGCACGTTCTCGCCGAAGAACACGACCGCCGGCTTCAGCAGGCCGCCGCATGCGGGGCAAGCCGGGATGCGGAACGTGTCGAGCGCGGCCCATTCGAGGTGCGCGTCGCCGTCCGCGGCCGGCTCGGCTTGCGCGCCCAGCAGTTCGGGATTGTCGGCTTCGAGCACGGTCTGGATCGTCGCGCGCGCATGATGCGCGCCGCATGCGAGGCACGTCACGCCGTTGATCCCGCCGTGCAGCTCGATCACGTCGTCGCTGCCCGCGCGCTGGTGCAGGCCGTCGACGTTCTGCGTGACGAGGCGCTCGATCCGGCCCGCGCCGCCGAGCCGCGCCAGCGCGACGTGCGACCGGTTCGGCTGCGCGCGGCCGACGACGGGCCAGCCAATCATGCTGCGCGCCCAGTAGCGTCGCCGCGCGGCGTCGGAGCCGAGAAATTCGTGGAGCTGGATCGGCGGCGAGCGCATCCATTGGCCGTTGCGGTCGCGATAGCCGGGAATGCCGGAATCGGTGCTGATGCCCGCGCCGGTCAGCACGAGCAGGCGCGGATGACGCTCGACGAACGTATGCAGCGCGTCGAGCGCGGCCGGCTCGACATCGGCGAATGAGGGATCGTGCAAGGCTTTTTCGTTCATGTTGGCGACGCGTGCTCGGGCGCGCCGGCAAGCCGTGCGACCGCACGAGCGGCCCGCGCGCCAGCACATGATACAGAACGCCGCGCGATCCGGCCGGCGGCGCGCACGACAAACCGGCGCACAAAAAAAAGACGCCCATCAGCCGCTCGGCGATGGGCGCTTCAACAATTGATCCATCGGGGTAGTGGATCAACTGACAGCACAAACTTGCGGCGTCCGCACGCTGCGAATGGCGAACGCTTCCCCTGGACTACGTGTGTTCCGCGATACCGCGCGCACCGTAGCGCGGCCTGCTTTCCGGTGCGATCCGGTTCTTCGGCCCGTCACGCCGACGCCATGCGCGTCGCGCGGACGGATCCGCCGCACGACGACTCGCGTTGCGCTACGGAATGACGATCCGGGATCCCGGCCGGGGCCATCCGCATGCATTCACGGTTCATCCCCGACGGCCGACCGGTACCGGTCGGCCTCGTGCGTCACGCATGCACGTCGTCGGTCAGAACGAACCCGATTGCTCGGATGGAACGGAAAGCCGCGCGCTCACGTCGCCGCAATCAACGGCGAAGCGAACACCCGGGCAGGTCGGCGATTCAGGTTTGCAACACGACACGTTGCGATTCGGTCTGTTTTCATTCTCTTGTCCCCGTCTTTGATATGTCCGACCCACTGAAGCGATCGGCGGGCCGACTGCGCCCGCGACCGCGCTCACGGTCCGTACAGATATGCAAGGAGCGCACCATGCTTCATTCCGCAAGGCCGCGCGGGCGGATGCAAGGCCGTCGACGAGGATCGCGCACCGTCAAAAAGCGTGAATGTTTCGGAACTGAAACACGGAACATGGCCCGTCCGGGCGCAGCCCGGACGGGCATCGGGCGCATTGCACCTGCGCTGCCGCCAATCGACTTACAATCGCCCGACGGTGGCGGCGCCCACATGACCGGACACGTGCGCCTGGCCTTGCACGCTTCGCGCGGCTCCTCGCCGCATCACCGGAGATCCATACCCGACGTATGCGTGACGCAAAAGACTGGCTGGAGATCGACTACCGCGCGCTGTCCTACCGCGCCGACAGCGACAACCGCGGATCGCAACGCGTGGCGTCACGCCTGGGCCGCGCGCCGCGCGGCATGACGCTGCGGATCGCGTAGCGCCGTGTTCGGCGCAGGCCGCCCCGCTCCCGCCCGGCGCAAACACGTTAGCATTCGGACACGGAACGCCGCGCGTGCACGAACCGGCGCGCGCTCGCTTTGCACCGCCTCCACGGACTCGACATGACCACGCCCGCCCCCGCCCGCGCCGACGTCGCACACCGCGTCTTTTCGGCCGGGCAGTTGTCGATCGGCCTCACGCTGCCGCTGCTTCGCAGCGGCAATATCGTCGCCGACTTCAACGAACAGCTCGAACTCGCGGCGCTTGCCGATACGCTCGGCTTCCGCGCGCTGTGGATTCGCGACGTGCCGCTGAACAGCGCCGACTATCCCGACCCGGTGGGCCACCTCGATCCGTGGGTGCTGCTCGGCGCACTGGCGTCGCGCACGCGCGAGATCGCGCTCGCCAGCGGCGCGATCGTGCTGCCGCTGCGTCATCCGCTGCATATCGCGAAAGGCGCGCTGTCGGTCGCGACGCTGTCGGGCGGACGCTTCATCCTCGGGCTCGGCTCCGGCGACCGGCCGCCTGAATACGCGGCGTTCGGCGTCGATGCGGAAACGCGGCGCGACCGCTATCGCAAGCACTGGGAAGTCGTCGCGGCTGCGCTTGGCGTGCCGTCGCGCGTGCTGCCCGACGAAGCGCCGCCGGACGCACCCGAATTCACGTTGCTGCCGCGCGGCGACGACGCGGTGCCGATGCTCGCGGTCGGCTCGGGCGGACAGAGCGTCGACTGGATCGCGCGACATGCGATCGGCTGGATGACGTATCACCGCGATCCGGACACGCAGCGCGCCCGCTATTCGATGTGGCGCGCGGCGGTCGACCGGCTCGCGTCGCCGGCCTTTCGCGCGTTCGGCGTGTCGATGCGGCTCGACCTCGCCGCGCATCCCGATGCACCCGCCACCGCGCTGTCGCTCGGCTATGCCACCGGGCGCCGTGCTTTGATCGACATCCTGCAGGACATGCGCACGGCAGGCACGCATCACGTCACGCTGAATCCGGGATCGGACCGGCCCGTGCGCGAGGTCATCGAAGAACTCGCCGAACATGCGCTGCCGGTTTTTCACGACGGGCAGGCGTGATTCCTGAGGAATACGAAACCAACGAATGCAACGTTCGTGTTGCGATCACGGTCCGTCATTCATGATCGGCCGAACGCGCGCCTGACGATGCGCCATTCGCGTTCAACAACCGTTCCCGGTTCACATCTGCACACCGGGTCGCCAACAGGTACGCGTTACGGGACGCTTACGATTCGACAAGAAGGACGTGTCCGCATATCGGATCGTTACGGTCCTGTGTCGGGCACTTGCCCGTCCGCCCCCTGCCGACAGGATCGCGATGCGACGCAAATACCGCCCGCAAACGCCCGCGCTGCCTCGCGTATGCCCGAATCGAATATTCGTCGATGGAACTATTCGGTTTCGATCGAGATCATGTTAACTTCCGTCCATCGTTCAGCCCGGCGGGCCGCGCGCCGATGCGCGCCCGCATGCCTACTCATGCGACAACTTCTCCTCGGCTGGCTGCTCGCCGCCGTCGTCTCGGCTGCTCACGCGGCCGCTCCCGCACCGGCCGCCGCATCGGCCGCCTCCGGCACCGCGCCCGCGCTGACGCCGCAACAGGCCCAGCAGGCACTCACCGTGCTCGAAAACCCGCGCCAGCGCGCCCAGGTCGAAACGACGCTGCGCGCGATCGCGGCCGTCGGCGCATTGAGCGCGCCCGCGGTCGCGGCAAGCGAAGCGGACGCGGCAAGCGGCGCATCGGCCGCCGCCGCGCCAACCGCGCTCACGTCGAACGGGCTCGCGTCGATGCTCGTCCGGCAAGGGTCGCGCTGGACCACCGAAATCGGCAGCGCGCTGAAGGAATCGCTGCGCTCGCTGCTCGATGTCGGCTCGGTCGGAAGCTGGTGGCATGACAGGCTGGTGCGCGCCGACGAACGCGCCGATCTCGCGCACGCGCTCTGGATCATCGTCGCCGTGCTCGTGCCCGCGTTCCTGTTCGAATGGTTCGCGAAGCGGCTGCTGCGGCGCGCGCTCGCCGCGCTGGCCGCACGGCGCGCCGACTCGTCGCGCGGCACCGCGCCCGACGACGACAACGCGCCGCCACCGGAATCATCGGACCGGCCCGACACCCCTGACGATGCCGACGCATCCGACGCCATACCCGCGTCATCGCAAGGCCGCGGCCACGCGCGGCGTCACACCATACTGCTGCACCGGATGCCGCGCGCGCTCGTCAGCCTCGCGCTGCGCGCGGTGCCGCTGCTCGTGTTCGTCGGTGCCGCGAGCCTGACGATGTCGATGATCGGCGATGCAGGCACGCCGATCGAATCCGCGCTCGAATCGCTGATCGACATCTACGTGATCTGCCGGCTGGTCACGATCGTCAGCCGGCTGTCGTTCCAGCCCGATGCAAGGCAATTGCGGCTGCTGCAGATCAGCGACGCATGGGCCGACTTCGCGCAACGCTCGATCGCGCGGATCGTGATCGTGGTCGGCGCCTGCACGGCCGCGATCGAGATCGCCGCGAACTTCGGGCTCAGCGAGGCCGGTCACGTCGCGCTGCTGAAAGCCGTCGCGCTCGTCGGGCACGTGATGATCTCGACGCTGATCCTGCAGTGCCGCCGGCCGGTCGCTGCGCGGATCCGCGCAGCCGGCGCGGATCATCCGACCTTCGCGGTGGTCGGCAACGCGCTCGCGGACGCATGGGCGCCCGTGGCGGTATTCATCGTGATGGCACTGTGGTTCGTATGGGCGCTCGACGTCCATCACGGCTACCGCGTGCTGATCACGCTCGGCGGCCGTTCGATCGCCGCGATGATCGGCATGCGGATCGTGTCGATCATCGTGTTCGGCGCGCTCGCGCGGCTGTTCCAGCGCCGCGACGAAGACCGCACGCTCGTCCATCTGCACGCGTACCGCTACTACCCGCTGCTGCGCCAGATCGTATCGGTTGCGATCGGCATCGTGACGGTCGCGCTGCTGCTGCAGATCTGGGGCGTGCCGATCTTCCGCGCGTTCGAAACCGGCACGATCGGCCACCGGCTCGCGTCGGCGCTGCTGACGATCGCGATCGCGGCCATCGTCGCGCTCGTCGTATGGGAAGCCGCGAACATCGCGATCGAGCGACGTCTGCAGCGATGGACCCGCGAAGGCAATCTCGTGCGCGCGGCGCGGCTACGCACGCTGCTGCCGATGCTGCGCTCGCTGCTGTTCGTGATGATCGCGCTGGTCGTCGTGCTGACGGGCCTCAGCGAACTCGGCGTGAACATCGGCCCGCTGCTGGCCGGCGCCAGCATCTTCGGCGTCGCGCTCGGCTTCGGCTCGCAGAAGCTCGTGCAGGATTTCATCACCGGAATCTTCCTGCTGATGGAAAACGCGATGCAGGTCGGCGACTGGGTCACGCTCGCCGGCGTGTCGGGCACGGTCGAATACCTGTCGATCCGTACCGTGCGGCTGCGTGCGGGCGACGGGTCGCTGTACACGATTCCGTTCAGCTCGGTGACGACCGTCAACAACACGAATCGCGGGCTCGGCAACGCGGCCGTCAAGGTCAGCATCGCGTACGGCGAGGACATCGACCGTGCGATCGCGACGCTGAAGGAGATCGGCGCCGCATTGCGCGACGATCCGAAATACCACGACGGCATCCTGTCGGACTTCAGCTACTGGGGCATCGACCAGGTCGACGGCGCGGCGCTCGCGCTCGCCGGGCAAATGCAGTGCACGGACTCGACGCGCTGGAGCGTACAGCGTGAATTCAACCGGCGGATCGCGGAAACGTTCAGCGAACGCGGCATCCGGATCGCCAATCCGCAACGCAGCCTCGTCGCGTATGCGGATGGATCGCGGCCGGAAGGCAACGGCAACGGCGAAAGCAACGGCGACGGCGGCAGCAACACCCGCAACGGCAACGCCGCCGAAACGGCGGCCCGGCCGCCGTCGCCCGGCGAACCGGAGCGCAAGCCGGGCTGACCGGCCAGGGCTGACGGCGCGCCGCGCTCAACGCGCGGCGGGCTTCTTCGCACGCCGCGTGCTTGCCGCCGCAGGCGTTGACGTACCCGGCTTCGCCGTGCGTTTCGCCGCAGCACGCGGCCGCCGCTTCGCACCGGCTTCAGGAGCCGCTGCACCTGCGTCGCGCTGCGCGTGCCATTGTTCGAGCAGCACGCGCGTCTGGTCGGCGATCGTCTCGATCAGCAGCGTCGCGCGTTCGCCCTCGAACGCTTCCCATTCGAGCAGTTGAAGCGCCGAACGCTGCGCGATGTGGAACACCGTGAGCTGCCCGAACAGGCTCAGCGCGCGCAACCGCGTGACGGGATCGTCGGCCGGCCGCCCCGAGATGCGGCCGATCAGCTCGGCGCTCACGTCGTTGAGCGGCTTGCGCATGCGCTTCATCAGGATTTCACTCGCGCTCGCCGGCTCCTGGCCGCCCTGCTCGCGGGCGAAGAACATCCGCTGGTTCATCGTCTTCGGCGCCGTGAACATCCGGTCCGACAGCGCGCGCAGCAGCCCGACGAACGCGTCGATCAGCACGTCGACGTCCGCGTCCGCATCGAGCATCGCCCACGCATGGCCGACCGCCGGCGCGAACACCTCCCAGCCGTGTTCCGCGATCGTCTCCACGCACGCGCGATAAACGCCTTCCTTGTTCTCGAAGTAGTACTGGAGCGCCGGCGCGTTCACGCCGGCCATCGCGGCGATCTCGCGCGTCGACGCGCCCGCGAACCCGCGTTCGCCGAACAGTTCGATCGCCGCCTCGATGATCCGCTGGCGCGTTTCGTCGCCGCGCGCGTAGCCGCCCGCCGACGTGCGGCGCAGCTTCTTCGCTTCGTTCATGCCTTCCTCGTCATTCGATCGACCGACATTCTACTTGACACAATTTTAGCAACTGGAATAATTCTTCCACTTGGAATAAATTGGATGCCAGCATGTCGACGCTGCAAGACCCGCCACAGAAAGTAAATCGTCAGGAAACCGGAACAACGCCGCGCAACGGCAACGTCGGATCGAAGCGACGCATCCTGCTCGTCGTCGCCGTGCTCGCGGCCATCGGCGGCGCCGTCTGGCTCGGCCGCTGGTGGACGGTCGGCCGCTTCATCGAAAGCACCAACGACGCGTACCTGCAGGCGGACAGCATGACCGCCGCGCCGAAGGTGGCCGGCTACGTGACCGACGTCTATGTGCGCGACAACCAGGCCGTGAAGGCCGGCGATCCGCTCGTGCGGCTCGACGTCCGCCAGTACCAGGTTGCGCTCGCGCAATCGCTCGCGACCGTCGACGCGCGCCGCGCCGATATCGCGCGCGCCGAAGCGGACATCAGCCAGCAGCACGCGAATCTCGAACAGGCCGACGCGCAGGCGAAGGTGTCGCAGATCAACGCGCGGCACGCGAGCGACGAATACGCGCGTTATGCGCCGCTCGCCGCGACCGGCGCAGAAACGCACGAACGCGTCGCCGACCTGAAGAGCACGCGCGACCAGGCAGCCGCGACGCTCGCCGCGAACAATGCGTCGATCGCCGCCGCACGCACGCAGATCGCGTCGTTCACCGCGCAGCTCCAGCAGGCGCGCGCGCAGCTCGAGGCCGCGCAGGCCAGCGCCGCGCAGGCGCAGCTCGATCTCGACAACACGGTCGTGCGCAGCACGCTCGACGGCCGCGTCGGCGATCGCACGGTGCGCGTCGGTCAGTATGTGCAGCCCGGCACGCGCCTGCTGACCGTGGTTCCCGTCAATTCGATCTACCTTGTCGCGAACTTCAAGGAAACGCAGATCGGCCAGATGCGCATCGGCCAGCCCGTCGAACTGCATGTCGACGCACTGCCGGACGGCGCGCTGTCCGGCGTCGTCGACAGCTTCGCGCCAGGCACCGGCGCGCAGTTCGCGCTGCTGCCGCCCGAGAACGCGACCGGCAACTTCACGAAGATCGTCCAGCGCGTGCCGGTGCGCATCCGCCTCGCCGCGGACGCCCGCGCACAGCGCATGCTGCTGCCGGGGCTGTCGGTGACGGTCGACGTCGATACGCGTTCGGCCCGCGACGAGAAGCGCCATGGCTGACACGCCCGCGACGACACCCGCGCCGCCGCACGAAGGCCGCGCGAGCGTGACCGACTGGATCGCGGTCGCGGCCGGCGCGCTCGGCGCACTGATGGCGACGCTCGACATCTCGATCACGAACTCCGCGCTGCCGCAGATCCAGGGTGAAATCGGCGCCACGGGCACCGAAGGCACATGGATCTCGACCGGCTACCTGATGTCGGAAATCGTGATGATCCCGCTCGCCGCGTGGCTCACGCGCGTGTTCGGGTTGCGCAATTTCCTGCTGACGAACTCCGCGCTCTTCATCGCGTTCTCGATGATGTGCGGCTGGTCGCATTCGCTGCCGATGATGATCGCCGGCCGGATCGGCCAGGGCTTCACCGGCGGCGCGCTGATCCCGACCGCGCAGACCATCATCCGCACGCGGCTGCCGCTGTCGCAGCTACCGGTCGGGATGACGCTGTTCGGCCTGATCGTGCTGCTCGGGCCGCTGTTCGGCCCCGTGCTCGGCGGCTGGCTCGCCGAAAACGTGAACTGGAGCTGGTGCTTTTTCCTGAACCTGCCCGTGTGCCTGCTGCTGATGGCGCTGCTGGTGTTCGGGCTGCCGTCGGATCGCCCGCAATGGGGCGCGTTCTTCAACGCGGACTGGCTCGGGATCGCCGGCCTCGCGATCGGGCTGAGCTCGCTCACCGTCGTGCTCGAGGAAGGCCAGCGCGAACGCTGGTTCGAATCGCAAACGATCGTCACGCTGAGCGTCGTGTCGTTCGTCGGGATGATCCTGATCGCGCTGTCGCAGCGCTTCGCGAAGCGGCCGATCATGCGGCTGTCGCTGATGCGCAACCCGCGCTATGCGAGCGTGATCGTGATCGTGTCCGCGGTCGGTGCCGGGCTGTACGGCGTGTCCTACCTGCTGCCGCAGTTCCTCGCGATCGTCGCCGGCTACAACGCGGAACAGGCCGGCGCGATCATGCTGCTGTCGGGCCTGCCGGCCTTTCTCGTGATGCCGATCCTGCCGCGCCTGCTCGGCAAGGTCGATTTCCGCATCCTCGTGATCTCGGGGCTGCTGCTGTTCTGCCTGAGCTGCATGCTCGACATCAGCCTGACCGCGCAGAGCGTCGGCCACGACTTCGTATGGTCGCAACTGATCCGCGGCGTCGCGCAGATGCTCGCGATGATGCCGCTCAACCAGGCGTCGATGGCAGCCGTTGCGCGCGAAGACTCGGGCGACGCGGCCGGGCTCTACAACATGGCGCGCAATCTCGGCGGCTCGATCGGCCTCGCGATCATCGGCACCGTGATCGACCGGCGCACGACCTTCCATACGTCCGCGCTCCGCGAATCGGTGACCGCGAACTCGCTGATCGGGCAGGACCGCTTGTCGGCCTACGCGGCCAACTGGTTCGCACACACCGGCGATCTCGCGTATTCGAACATGCGTGCGCTCGGCCAGCTCGCGCAGCAGATCCAGATCCAGGCGGTCGTGATGACCTATTCCGAAACCTTTTATCTGCTGGGGCTCGCGCTGCTCGCGTGCGTGCCGCTCGCACTGCTGCTGAGAACGCCGCGCGGGCCGCAGCCGATGTCGTCCGGCCATTGAACCGTCTTCCGCAATGAAACCCTTCTTCCTGCCCCGCCGCCCCGCACTCACGCTGTGCGCGGCCGCATGCCTGCTCGCCGGCTGCACGGTCGGCCCCGACTACCATGGCGCGCCCGCCGCACCGGATGCGCCGACCTTCGTGCGCGCGCCGGCATCCGGCGTCGACACCGCCGCGCCCGCACCGAGCGCGTGGTGGCACGCGCTGAACGATCGCCAGCTCGACGACCTGATCACCGCCGCGCTCGTATACAACCCCGATCTGCACGCCGCGCAAGCGCGCTTGCGTGCAGCGCGCGCGCAGCTTTCACAACAGCGAGCGGCCCAGTTGCCGAAATCGTCGGCCACCGTCGCGGCCATCCGCATGCGCGAACCGAACGTCAGCGCGCTCGGCTCGCTGCTGCCGTCGAACGGCTCGAACCAGTCGGGTGGTACGTCGCCGTCGCTCGGCGGCTCGGGGCCGCTGCAACTCTATTCGGCCGGCTTCGACGCGACCTGGGAAATCGACCTGTTCGGCGGCACGCGCCGCGCGGTCGAAGCTGCGTCCGCGCAGGCCGAGGCCGTCGACGCGGATCTCTCGGACACCCAGGTATCGATCGCCGCCGAAGTCGCGACCGCGTACGTCGACCTGCGCGACCAGCAGCAGCGGCTGGCGCTGTCGCAGCGCACGGCCGAATTGCAGCAGACGATGCTCGAACTGACGCAGCAGCGCCGCGCACGCGGCGTCGCGGCCGAAGTGGACATCGAACGCCTGACGACGCAGGTCGAGAGCACGCGTGCGTCGCTGATCCCGCTCGACGCGCAGGTGACGGAGTCGCTCGACCGGCTCGCGATCCTGACGGGCCGCGCGCCGGGTGCGCTCGACGCCGCGCTGTCGACACCGGACGCCCCGCTGCCGACGCTGCCCGGCAGCGTCGCAATCGGCGATCCGGCCGCAATGCTGAAGCAGCGCCCCGACATTCGCGCGGCCGAACGCCGGCTCGCGTCGAGCAACGCGCAGATCGGCGAGCATGTCGCCGACTATTTCCCGAAGGTGACGCTGTTCGGCGATCTCGGCTTCAGTGCGACGGACCCCGGCCATCTGTTCCGCAAGCAGAACTTCACGTGGGTCGGTGCGCCCTATCTGCAATGGAACATCCTCGATTTCGGCCGCACGCGCGGCGCGGTGCGCGCGGCCGAAGCGTCGCGCGACGAAGCGGAAGCGAACTACCAGAAGGCGGTGCTCGGCGCGCTGCAGGATGCAAATACGGCACTGCAACGCTATGGGCACCAGCGCGAGCACGTCGTTGCGCTCACCAAGGTGCAAACGTCGGCCGTGCATTCCCGGTCGCTGATGGACGAGCGCTATCGCGCGGGCGTCGCATCGATGATCGATCTGCTCGACACGCAACGCGAAGCGCTGTCCGCGCAGCAGAACGTGATCGCCGGGCAAGCCGACCTGATCAAGGACTATGTGTCGCTGCAGAAGAGCCTCGGACTCGGATGGCAAGGGGGCGCGGGTTGACGGCGGGTTCGCTGTCGTCGATCACGGACCGGCCGGTCGCCCCGGCCCAGGTTTCCCGGTGTACGCTCGGCGACGGTCTCCGCTACGCCTCTGCATATCGGGAGCACGACTGACGCAGGAATTCATATCAGACTCGTAGATCTAAATTCAAACAGCAGGAGTACTACGAAATTCGGGCGATGCGTCAGAAAAGGAAGCGATCTCGCACGCCGCCCGCGACCACCTGCGGCTTCAGAAGAACTCGTCGAGCAATCGATAGAAGGCGATCCGATCCGGGTCGGGATGTTCGATCCCGTATCGCGTGAAGAAAGGCGCGACCCATTCGCTGCCGAGATCCGCTTCGATATCGCGCGCCGCCAATGCCAGATCCTGATAGCGATCGGCCACGCCCAGGCGGCCGCAATCGATGAAACCGGAGAAGCGGCCCCTTTCGACGATGAAATTGGGCAGGCACGCGTCGCCATGCGTCACCACGCTGTCTTCGATTGACGGCTGGTACGCCTGAAGCCTCGCGAACAGCTCCCCCAGCGGCACACCCGTACTCGAGTCATCGAGGTTGTCTTCGTCGACGAGCCCCGCGTTCATCCGCGCGCGGGCGCGCTCGATGCGATGCACGGCGCCGTGATCGAACGGGCACGCGACCGGATCGAGCCGATGCAGCGCACGCAGTGCATCGGCGACGATCGTCATCTTCTCCACCGGCGTGAGCCGCGCCATTTCGCGGTTTTCGCCGCGCACGGCACTCAGCAGCGTCCACTCGTGCCCCGCTGCCGACGCCACGTCGAGCACCTGCGCACCCGGCAGCCCCGTGGTCGCCAGCCAGCGCAGCCGCGCCGCCCCGTCGCTCAGTTCGCCCAGCGGCCCCGCCCGCTCGGTCTTGACGAACCGGCGCGATGCGCCGTGCGCATCGAGCCGGAATACGGCCGCATCCGACTGCCCGACCGTCTGTCGCGTCCACCGGCAGCCCGCCAGCGTGGCCTGCCAGGCCGCCGGCACATCGTTCCAGAGCTTGTCGTTGTCGATCACGTCGGGCTCGATCCTCGTTGACTGGGCCGCATGCGGAAGGTCGGCGACACCGCGCGAATGTTACAGCGTCGCGCCCATACGGCCGAGCCCGGCGACGCCGTCTTTTCGACACCTTTCGCCCTCTCCATCGAATCTCCATCTTTCCGCATCAAAGACGCCAACTATTCGACGCAAACTCCGCCCCGTCAAAGCAGGCAGCGGGCTGCCTGCGCTTCCTGGAGTCGCTATGAAGAATCAGAAACGATGCTGCTACGGCGCCGTATGCGCGCTGGTGGCGGCGATGCTGGCGGGTTGCGGGCCTGCCGAGCAGCAGGCCGCCGCACCGGCCACCCCGGTTGCGGCAATGACCCTGGCCGCCTCGCGCCTCGACGTGACCGAAGACCTGCCGGGCCGCGTCGCGGCCGTGCGGACCGCCGAGATCCGGCCGCAGGTCAGCGGCATCGTGCAACGGCGGTTGTTCGAGCAAGGCAGCGAAGTGCGCGCGGGCCAACCGCTGTTCCAGATCAATCCGGCGCCGTTCAAGGCCGACATGGATACGGCCGCGGCGTCGCTGCAGCGCGCGCAGGCCGCGCTCGAGCGCGCGAAAGTGCAGACGGCGCGCTTCAAGCCACTCGTCGAAGCCGATGCAATCAGCCGCCAGGTGTACGACGACGCCGTGTCGCAGCGCGACCAGGCAGCCGCCGACGTGGCCCAGGCCCGCGCGACGCTCGCGCGCCGCCAGCTCGACCTGAAATTCGCGACGGTGGAAGCCCCGATCGCCGGCCGCATCGACCAGGCGCTCGTGACCGAGGGGGCGCTGGTCGCCAGCACCGACAGCCACCCGATGGCGCGCATCCAGCAGATCGACCAGGTCTACGTGGACGTGCGCCAGCCGGCCGCGTCGCTCGAATCGCTGCGCGGCGCGCTCGCATCGCAGCCGGACGCAACGCGCAACGGCCTGCCGGTCGACGTGCTGCGCGGCGACGACACGCGCTACGACGTGAAGGGCCGCATGCTGTTCTCGGGCGTCAACGTCGACCCGGGCACCGGCGACGTGCTGGTGCGCGTGCTGGTCGACAACCCGAAGCGCCAGTTGCTGCCGGGCATGTACGTGCGCGCCCGCATTCCGCGCGCGCACTACGCGAACGCACTGACGGTGCCGCAGCAGGCAGTTGTGCGCGCTGGCGGCAAACCGCAGGTCTGGGTGCTCGACGCGAAGGGCACCGCGCATCTGAAGGCCGTCGAAGTCGGCGAGCTGACGAACCGCAGCTATCACATCAAGTCGGGCCTGCAGGCCGGGCAGAAGATCGTCGTCGAAGGCATGGAACGCCTGATCGACGGCGCATCGACCGCCGCGACCGACTGGAAGTCGCCTGACGCGGCCACCACCGCGTCCGCGCACTGAGTCACCGGGAGCCTCCAGTCATGGCTGAATTCTTTATCCGCCGCCCGGTCTTTGCGTGGGTGATCGCCCTGTTCATCATCCTGATGGGGCTGATCGCGATCCCGCAACTGCCGATCGCGCGTTATCCGTCGGTTGCGCCGCCGACCGTCACGATTACCGCAAGCTACCCCGGCTCCACGCCGCAGACGATGAACGACGGCGTGCTGAGCCTCATCGAGCGCGAACTGTCCGGCGTCAAGAACCTGCTTTACTTCGAATCGTCGGCCGACACGTCCGGCAGCGCGCAGATCACGGTGACGTTCAAGCCCGGCACCGATCCGGCGATGGCGCAGGTCGACGTGCAGAACAAGCTCAAGACCGTCGAGCCGCGTCTGCCGTCGGTCGTGCGCCAGAACGGCGTGATCGTGGAATCCGCGTCGTCCGGCTTCCTGATGCTCGTCGGCCTGCGTTCCGACAGCGGCCGCTTCGACGAAGGCGCGCTCAGCGATTACATGTCGCGCAGCGTGGCCGAGGAACTGCGCCGGATCGACGGCGTGGGCCGCGTGCAGCTGTTCGGCTCCGAACGCGCGATGCGCGTCTGGGTGAATCCGCAGAAGCTGATCAACTACGGCCTGTCGATGAGCGACCTGACGACCGCGATCGGCCAGCAGAACGTGCAGATCGCGCCGGGCAGCCTCGGCGCGTCGCCCGCGCTGCCGGGCCAGCGCGTGAGCGTGCCGCTCACCGTCCAGGGCCAGCTCACGACGCCGGAAGAATTCGCGGCAGTCGTACTGCACGCGAACGCGGACGGCTCCAGGGTCGTGCTCGGCGACGTCGCCCGCGTCGAGCTCGGCTCGCAGGGTTACGGCTTCGTGAACCGCGAGAACGGCAAGCCGGCCACTCTCGCCGGCGTGCTGCTCTCGCCGGGCGCGAATGCGGTGAAGACCGCCGATGCCGTGCGTACGCGGATGGCCGAGCTGAGCAAGGCGATGCCGTCGGGCATGACCTACTCGATTCCGTTCGATACGTCGCCGTTCGTGAAGATCTCGATCGAGAAAGTGCTGCACACGCTGATCGAGGCGATGGTGCTCGTGTTCCTCGTGATGTACCTGTTCCTGCAAAACGTACGCTACACGCTGATTCCGGCCATCGTCGCACCGGTCGCGATGCTCGGCACGTTCACGATCATGGCGATGACAGGCTTCTCGATCAACGTGCTGACGATGTTCGGCATGGTGCTCGCAATCGGCATCATCGTCGACGACGCGATCGTCGTCGTCGAGAACGTCGAGCGCCTGATGGCGGAGGAAGGACTGTCGCCGAAGGAAGCGACATCGAAGGCCATGAAGGAAATCACGGGCGCCATCGTCGGCATCACGCTCGTTCTGACCGCGGTGTTCATCCCGATGGCCATGTCGAGCGGGTCGGTCGGCGTGATCTACAAGCAGTTCACGCTGTCGATGGCGGTGTCGATCCTGTTCTCGGCGCTGCTCGCGCTGACGCTCACGCCGGCCTTGTGCGCGACGATGCTCAAGCCGGTCGAACCGGGCCATCACGAGAAGCGCGGCTTCTTCGGCTGGTTCAACCGCCGCTTCGACCGCCTGACGAAATGGTACGAGACGCGCGTCGGCCGTCTGGTCGGCCGCACGGGTCGCGTGATGCTGCTGTTCGTCGCGATCGCGGGCGCGCTGGTGTTCGGCTTCAGGAACCTGCCGTCGTCGTTCCTGCCCGACGAGGACCAGGGCTACTTCATGACCAGCTTCCTGCTGCCTGCGGATGCAACGACCGAGCGCACGCACGACGTGGTCAAGAAGCTCGAACGGCATCTCGCTTCGCGCGCGGCGATCCAGTCGAACATTTCCGTGATGGGTTACGGCTTCTCCGGCCAGGGCTCGAACGCCGCGCTGAGCTGGGCGGTGCTCAAGGACTGGAAGAACCGCGGCGGCTCGTCGACGCTCGAGGAAAGCATGCTCGCCCAGCAGGCGATGGCCGGTGCGACCGAAGGCACGGTGATGAGCCTGCTGCCGCCGGCGATCGACGAAATGGGCAACAGCTCGGGCTTCACGATGCGCCTCGAGGACCGCGCCAACCAGGGCGAGGCCGCGCTCAAGGCGGCTGAAGCGAAGCTGCTCGGGCTGGCCGCGCAAAGCAGGATCGTGACGGGCGTGTATCCGGACAGTCTGCCGGCCGGCACGAGCGTGCGCCTGGAGATCGATCGTGCGAAGGCGCAAGCGCTCGGCGTGTCGTTCACGACGCTCAGCGACACGCTGTCGACCGCGATGGGCTCGACCTACGTGAACGATTTCCCGAACGCGGGCCGCATGCAGCAGGTGATCATCCAGGCCGATGCACCGGCGCGCATGCAGATCGACAACGTGATGAAGCTCTACGTGCGCAACGCGGCCGGCGGTATGGTCCCGCTGTCCGAAATGGTCCGCCCGGTCTGGACCGAAACACCGCTGCAGATGGTGCGCTTCCAGGGCTACCCGTCCGCGCGTATTTCGGGCGGCGCGGCACCCGGCCAGTCGAGCGGCGCGGCCATGGCCGAGATGGAGCGTCTCGCCGCGCAATTACCGCCCGGCTTCGCGGTCGAATGGACCGGGCAGTCGCTGCAGGAACGCCAGTCGGCGTCGGAGGCGCCGATGCTGATGGTGCTGTCGATGATCGTCGTGTTCCTGGTGCTGGCCGCGCTGTACGAGAGCTGGTCGATTCCGCTGTCGGTGATGCTGGTGGTGCCGCTCGGCCTGATCGGCGCGATCGGCGCGGTGCTGCTGCGCGGATTGCCGAACGACGTGTTCTTCAAGGTCGGGATGATCACCGTGATCGGCCTGTCCGCAAAGAACGCAATCCTGATCGTCGAATTCGCGAAGCAGTTGCGCGAGGAAGGCAAGGGGTTGATCGAAGCAGCCGTGCAAGCGTCGAAGCTGCGCCTGCGCCCGATCCTGATGACTTCGCTCGCGTTCGGCCTCGGCGTCGTCCCGCTGATGATCGCGACCGGCGCGAGCGCCGAGACGCAGCACGCGATCGGTACCGGCGTGTTCGGCGGCATGGTGACCGCCACCGTGCTGGCCGTTTTCTTCGTCCCTGTTTTCTTTGTGTTCGTGATGAGTATCCAGGAGCGCATCTCCGCATGGCGGGCCTCCCGCCGGAAACCTGCCGCTGCACATCACGAACAAGAAGGTTGATGCCATGCGATTGCTTATTCTTCCCGTCGTCCTCGCCCTGTCGGCGTGCTCGCTGGCGCCGGCGCTGGTCAAGCCTGCCATGCCGGTGCCGACGGCTTACACGGCCGCCGCTGCCCCGGATCAGCACGCCAATGCGGCCGATCTCGGCTGGCGCACGATGTTCGGCGATCGCCGCCTGCAGCGCCTGATCGAGATCGCGCTCGACAATAATCGCGACCTGCGCGTGGCGGCGCTGAATGTCGAGGCCGCCGAAGCGCAGTACGGCATCCAGCGCTCGGCGCGCCTGCCGTCGATCGGCGCCGGTGCGAACTTCACGCGCCAGCGCACGGCGGCCGACCCGCAGTCGAACCCGCCGCTGTTCGAAACGACGCAGAACCAGTACGGCGTGAACGTCGGCATCAGCGCGTTCGAGATCGACCTGTTCGGCCGCGTGAAGTCGCAGTCGGATGCGGCATTCGCACGCTACCTCGCGACCGATCACGGCCGCCGCGCGGCGCAGATCTCGCTCGTCGGCGCGGTGGCGGACGCATATTTCGCGGAAAGCCTCGCGCAGGAGCAGCGCCGGTTGTCCGAGCGCACGCTCGGCGACTGGCAGCAGTCGCTCGATCTCGCACGCCGCCTCAAGGAAGCGCATCAGGCGAGCGGTGTCGACATCGCGCAAGCCGAAGGTCAGGTCGCGAGCGCCACCGCCGATCTGGAAGCGCGCACGCGCGCCGTCGAGCAGGCGCGCAACGCGCTGCGCCTGCTGCTCGGCACCGAGCCGCCGAAGGATCTGCCCGACGCGCTGCCGCTGCAGCAACAGCCGGTGATGACGCAACTGCCGGCCGGCCTGCCGTCCGAACTGCTGTTCCGCCGGCCGGATATCCAGCAGGCCGAACAGAACCTCGTCGCCGCGAACGCGGACATCGGCGCCGCACGCGCCGCGTTCTTCCCGCGCCTGTCGCTGACGTCGTCGATCGGCTTCCTCAGCCCGGCGATGGGCAGCCTGTTCGCCGGCGGCCAGAACGTGTGGAGCTTCGCGCCGCAGGTCACGGTGCCGATCTTCCAGGGCGGCCGGCTGCGTGCCGAGCTGCGCGTCGCGGAAGTGCGCAAGTCCGGCGCGGTGGCCGAATACGAACGCGCGATCCAGACCGCGTTCCGCGAAGTCGCCGACGGCATCGCCGGGCGCGAAACCTTCGGACGCCAGATCGAAGCGCAGACGCGCGTGGTCGGCTCGGCCGAACGCCGCACCGACCTGTCGAACCTGCGCTATCGCGCGGGCGTCGAGGGTCGGCTCGAGTTGCTGGATTCGCAGCGGCAGCTCTATTCGGCACGGCAGGCGCTGCTCGACCTGCGTCGCAGCGAGCTCGGCAATGCCGTCGCGCTGTACAAGGCGCTCGGCGGCGGCCTGACCGAACAGGACGTCGCGCCTTCGACGAGCGTGGTGCAGAACTGAACGACGGGTGCTGCGCCATCCGCGGCGGCACGCGGAATGGCGCAGCACGATTCAGCCCGGCAACGGGCTGCTCCGATGGTTCGACATCGCACGGCAAACTCAATGACGAACTCCCTGATACTGATTGCAGAAGACGAACCCGAGATCTCCGACATCCTCGACGCGTACCTGAAGCACGACGGCTTTCGCACCTATCGCGTCGCGGACGGGCAAGCGGTGCTCGACGTTCAACCGCACCTGAAGCCCGACCTGATCCTGCTCGACGTGAAGATGCCGCAAAAGAACGGCTGGGACGTGCTCGCCGAGCTTCGGCGGCGCTGCAATACGCCGGTCGTCGTCATCACCGCGTTCGACCGCGACCTCGATCGGCTGCAGGCACTGCATGCCGGCGCGGACGACTACGTCGTCAAGCCGTTCAACCCGGCCGAGGTCGTCGCGCGGCTGCGCGCGATCCTGCGCCGCGCGGGCCGGCCGCCCACCGCGCGCATGCTTCGCGTCGGCGATCTGGAAATCGACACAGAAAGCTATCTGGCGCGCGTGCGGACCGAATCGGCCGAGGTGCCGATTGCGCTGACGCTGACCGAATTCCGGCTGCTCGCGCACATGGCGAGATCGCCGAGCCGCGTCTTCACACGAAGCGAACTGCTCGATGCGTGCATGGCCGATGTGAGTGCACTGGAGCGCACGGTCGACAGCCACGTCAGCAGGCTGCGCAAGAAGCTCGAACAGGCCGGCGCGTCGGGCATGCCCGAAGTGATGCGAGGTGTCGGCTACCGGCTGCGGGGCGCGCAGTGACCGTGCCGTCGAAGCCGAGCCGGCAGATCGGGCTGGCGATCGGCTTGCTCGCGATCGAGCAACCGGAAGCGCCGGCCATTCGAGCACTTCCTCGATAACGGTCAGCCCATTACAGGATGAACCGGAAAGGATCGGCGAATCACCTTCAGCATTACCTGCGAAAGCGATTTTGAAAATTACAAAATACTGCCGATCTTTTCAAAAACATTTCGCTTTATTCGATTTAATTTTGTTTCATATAATCAAAAAAAGTTTGACACTTCGCTTTCGTTCTTGATACCGTCCGATTCAAGCAATCCGACGAATTGCCCACTACGCAATCGATTCCGCTCCACGTTTTTTTCGCTTTCGCCGCACCGAAGTGCTCGCCGCCGGCTGTGTCGTTCGCGCGCCGGCGCATGCAACATCCCGATGCATCTCATTGGACGGCTGCCATCCGGCAGCGGGCCGAAGGATCGAATCAAATGAGCAGGACTACGAAGCTGTTGCTCTAGCAATCCCGCCCGCGCCACGTCCGCGCGGCTGCTCCGCATTGCGGCACAGCCCTTCCGCTACCGCGTTTTCCGTATTTCGCCCCCGGAGAGAAACCACCTGTCCGGATCGGGCGAAAGGCCCTGTCGCGTCCGCGCCGACCGCACGAGCGCGACAGAAAGCGGCGGTGCACGACCCGCACCGCTGTCGACCGTTGTTGTTCGTGCCGTTCGATGTTCAACCGGAGGGGTAATTCAAATGAATCAGGTTGCAGACAAGAAACAAAAGCACATTCGCATCGTCAAGCTCGCTTTCGCCGCCGCCGCGGCCGCTTCGTTCGGCATGGCGACCGTCCACGCCGCGCCGGCGGCCGGCTGGACGGAAACGCGCACCAAGGGGTTCCTGCCGCTCGTGCAGCAGAGCGAAGCCGGCGCGCCAGCCGCGAGCACGGCCGCCGCCGCGGCCGCGGCGGTCGAACTGGCGCCCGGCGAATCGGTGGACATCGTGCTCGGGCTGAACCTGCGCAACGACGCGCAACTCGACCAGTACCTGCGCGACCTGCATACGCCCGGCTCGCCGCACTACCGGCAGTTCCTCACGCCGGCGCAGTTCGCCGCGCAATATGCGCCGACCGACCAGCAGGTCGCGTCCGTCGTCGCGCACCTGCGCAAGGAAGGTTTCGTGAACATCGTGGTCGCGCCGAACCGGCTGCTGGTGTCCGCATCCGGCACCGCGGCGACCATCAAGTCCGCGTTCCGCACGACGCTCAAGCGCTTCTCGCACAACGGCCGCAGCGTCTACGCGAATACCGACGCCGCGCAAGTGCCGAACGCGATCGGCGGCATCGTGGGCGCGGTGCTCGGCCTGCAGAACGTCGAGCTGATGCATACCGGCGCGGGCAGCCAGCCGCAAGGCAACACCAGCAACCTGACAGTCCCGGCCGGCGCGTCGGCGGTGCCGCACTATCCGACCGAATTCTCGTCGATCTACGGCGGCGACGGCACGCCGACGGCCTCGCAAACCACCGTCGGCATCATCTCCGAAGGCGACCTGTCGCAGACGGTGAGCGACCTCAATACGTTCGCCGCAAACAATGGCCTCGGCACGATCAGCAGCAGCATCGTGCAGACCGGTCCGGCCGGCAGTTCGTACACCGATACGTCCGGCACCGTCGAGTGGAACCTCGACAGCCAGTCGATCGTCGGCGCCGCCGGCGGCAGCGTGAAGCAGGTCGTGTTCTACGCAGCGCCGTCGATGACACTCACGGCGATCACGGCCGCGTACAACAAGGTGGTGACGGACAACGTCGCGAAGGTGATCAACGTGTCGCTCGGCGTGTGCGAATCGTCCGCAAACAGCACCGGCTCGCAGGCGACCGACGACACCATCTTCAAGCAGGCGGTGGCGCAGGGGCAAACCTTCTCCGTCTCCGCAGGCGACCACGGCGCGTACGAATGCGCGAGCGGCACGCCGTCGCGCTCGACCTACACGGTGAGCGAACCGGCGACGTCGCCGTACGTGATCGCGGTGGGCGGCGCGACGCTGTTCACCAACACGTCGACCAACGCGTACAACAGCGAGATCGTCTGGAACGATCCGAGCTGGCAGCCGGGCACCGTGTGGTCGACGGGCGGCGGATACAGCAAGTACGAAGCCGCGCCGTCGTGGCAATCGTCTAGCCTCACCGGGTCGACCAAGCGCGCGCTGCCGGATGTCGGCTTCGACGCCGACCTGCGCACCGGCGCGATCCTGGTGGTGAACGGCCAGACGTCCGACACGCTGTGGGGCTCGGGCTACCTGAACAACGAAGGCGGCACGAGCCTCGCCGCGCCGATCTTCACGGGCATCTGGGCGCGGCTGCAGTCGGCGAACAACAATGCGCTCGGGTTCCCCGCGTCGAGCATCTACAAGTACTTCCCGTCCAACGCGGCGCTGCTGCACGACGTCACGTCCGGCAACAACGGCAGCGGCACCTATGGCTACAAGGCGAAGGCCGGCTGGGACGCAACGACGGGCTTCGGCAGCGTGAACATCTCGAAGCTGAACGCGTTCATCCAGAGCACGTCGGATTTCGCGCGCTGATGGATCGCTGACCGACGCGGCTCCGGATGCGCACCGTTTCCCGCGCCCGGAACCGCACGCAACTGCGTAAAGAACCCGCGAAGGCTGCGAAGCCATCGCGGGTTTTCTGCATTCCGCGTACCGCGCGACGAAGCGGCCGCGCCGCATCCGCACCCCGCGGAGTCGCATCCGCCGCACGAGTCGCTCGAACGCCGCACGGCCTGCAAGGCCGCACGTACCGGTATCGCGCGCGCCGCCGTTTTCTTCGAACCCTCCCGGTCTTGCCGCCGGACTCAATCGGCCCAGTTCCGGACGTAGTCCGGCACGGGCACGCTGCCGTTTCCGTCGGCATGAACCGGCGTACCGCGCGTCGTCTTCAGCGGCAGGATCCCCGCCCACACGGCGAGCGCGAGATCTTCCTCCTTGTCGGAAGGCAGCGAATCGCTGACTTTCACGGCCGCCTCCGCAAGAGAGATCCGCAGCACGCTGGTTGCGTTGATTTCCTTCGAATTGCCCGGTCGCGCTTCATGCTTGCGGCCCGCGGCGATCTTGTCCATGAAGGCATCCAGCGCCGCGAGCTTTTCCGCGCTGCCGTCCACCACGTCGAACTGCCCGTAGATCACCGCCGATCGATAATTCATCGAATGACTGAAGGCCGACTTGGCCAGCACGAGCCCATCCAGCAGCGTAATCGCCACGGACGCCTGCGCGCCCGCAGACAACGCCTTGATCATCCGGCTCCCGTTGGACCCGTGAATACAGAGATCATCGCCCCTTCTCCAGTGCGCGGTCGGGATGCAGTGCGTGTCCCGTCCGTCTCCGAACGCGATGTGACAGACGTACGCTTCGTCCACGATGCGGTGGAGCATCGTGCGATCGCGATTCGCCAGTTCGGGCAGGCGGCGAATGGTGGTACGGGAAGTGGGAGAACTCAGGGTCTGGTCGTTCATGTTTCGTTTTCCTGTTCGCGCGCCCCCTGGCGCGCATCGATCGGCCCGCGTTTTCGCAACACGCGGATATGCGGTCGAATATATCTATGCACTGCGAAATGAATCGAATCGGCATCGAACGATCTCGATGCGTGAGTAACCGGTCGATCGACTCATCGACAGTCGCTCGCCAGATCGATCAGAATACGCGATTGCGACGATCGTCCGACGTACCGGCAATCCGCTGCGAATCGCCCAGCACGGGCCTGCACCGCGAGAACGTGAACAATACGACGTGCGTTGATTGTTAAAAAGAACCAGCCCAAGGAAAATTTCTGGAACCAGCCTATGGATCTCGCGCTGCTCATCTCGTCGCTTTCCAGACAGGACGGCACGACAAGACACAGCCAGCAGGAAGCGCTGTACCGAAGCCTGCGCAACATGCTGCTGGACGGACAGATTCCGCCCCGCACGCGACTCGTGTCGACGCGCGTGCTCGCGGCGGAGCTGGGCATCGCGCGCAACTCCGCGGTCTATGCGTACGAACGGCTTGCCGAGGAGGGTTTCGTGGCGGCCACGCGCAACGGCACGATCACGCTGTGGGACGGATGCGGCCGTCCGCGCGCCGGGGACGACGACAGCCCGGCTCCGGTTCACCTGTCCGAGCGCGTGCACGGTCTGGAGAACGCCCATCCCGAGCCCGAACGCATGCTGCCGTTCGTCCCCGGCCTGCCTTCGCTCGACGAATTCCCCGTCGCCCAGTGGCGCCGTTGCATCGAGCGTGCGTGGAAAGCCATCAAGCCCGCCCAGCTCGCGTATGGCCCGATCGAAGGGCTGCCCGAATTGCGGCGCGCCGTGGCCGCCTACATCCGGGTCTCGCGCGGCGTACGCTGCGAGACCGGCCAGGTATTCATCACCGACGGCACGCAGAGCAGCCTCGAATTGTGCGCGCGCATGCTCGCGAATCCCGGCGAATTCGGCTGGCTCGAAAACCCCTGCTATAACGGCGCCCGGACGGCATTCCGCTCGACCGGCCTGAATATCGTGCCGATCGAGGTCGACCACGAAGGCATGGCGCCGACCGACGAACAGTGGCGCAACAAGCCGCCCCGGCTGATCTATACGACGCCTTCGCATCAATACCCGCTCGGCGCACTGATGAGCCCGCGGCGGCGAGCGGCGCTCGTCGAGCATGCGCGCGCATGCGGTGCGTGGATCATCGAGGACGACTACGACAGCGAGTTCCGCCATGGCGGCCAGCCGCTCCCGGCGATCCAGGGCCTGGATGCCGACGCGCCGGTCTGCTATCTCGGCACATTCAGCAAGACGATGTTTCCCGCCCTCCGGCTCGGCTTCATGGTGGTGCCGCCGGTCCTGGTCGACCGTTTCACCCGAACGCTGCGCGAACTCGTCCATCGCGGCCATTCGGCCGATCAACTGGCGATGGCCGAATTCATCGACACCGGTCTCTTTGCGCGGCACCTGCGCCGCATGAGGGCGCTGTACGCCGAGCGGCGCAGCGGCCTCGAAGCGGCACTCGCCCGCCATCTCGGCGCCGCGCTGAGCGTTCGGGAGAGCCCGGGTGGCATGCACCTGTCGGCGGATCTCGCGCTGCCGCTGCACGACGCCGACGTCGCACGCGCCGCGTCCGCGCATGGCCTGCTGCTTCAGCCGCTGAGCAGCTACGCCGTCGGCGACGGCCGCCGGTACAACGGCTTCGTGCTCGGATATTCCGGGCTAAGCGACACGACGATCGAAACAGCGACGATGCAGTTCGCGGACGTCATCGAAAAACTCCGCCGCACGCGATGCTGAGTGCAGCACGCCGCATCGTCGCTCACAGTTGCGATTCGATCGGAAACAGCCCGAGAAACCAGACTTCCATCCGGCGCGCAGCCGACACTTCCGGTTCGTGGTCAAGCTCGGTGACCGTCCCGTCCGAATCGGTCTGAACCCACTTGAGCTGCCCTTTCCCCGCCGGATCGGTCCTCGGCTCGACACGCCACGCGATCCGGTCGAGCCGCGACTCCAGATCGCTCGCGACCTGCGACGCAATCGCGGGACTCTCGCAGTAAACGCCGATCTCGGTATTGAGGTTCAGCGAGCGCGGATCGAAATTCATCGACCCGATGAAAATGCGCTTGTGGTCGAACACGTAGGTCTTCGCATGCAGCGACGCACGCGACGACCCGATGATGACGTCCTTCGAAATGCTCTTGTCACCCGATGGCCGCCGCTCGTAGAGCCGCACGCCGGCCGCGACGAGGTCGTTCCGGTAGCGGCGGTAGCCGGCATGCACGGCCGCCACGTCGGTCGACGCAAGCGAATTGGTGAGCACCGTCACGCGCACGCCGCGCGCCGAATATGCGCGCAGCCGCTCAATGAAGTCCTTGCCCGGCACGAAATACGGCGACACGATCAGCAGGTCGTGTTCGGGCTGCACCGCGATGGCGCGCAACTGCGGCAACAGGTGCCCGTCGCTGTCTTTCGGCGAATGCGCGATCTTCGACGGGTCGTCGTACAGGACCGTCGCGTGCCCCCACGACAGCTCCGTCCCCTGCCCGTGCACGATCCGGTCGAGCCGTAGCCTCGCTTCGAGCACGTACGGATTGTCCTCCATCGCCCTCAGGTAGTCGCGTAACCGCTCACGCTCTCGATCCAGCCCGCCCGGCGCCGCGTCGTGCCCGACCAGCGCGTCGATCGGATACGCATACGGGGAATTCCAGAACGTGTCGAATTCCGTCGAGATGGCGTGCACGGCCGGACCGTGGACGACGACATCGAGATCGCCGAACTCCAGCATCGACGATGCGCCGAAGTATTCGTCGCCGATATTGCGGCCACCGACGATCGCCGCCTGGTTGTCCGCGATCATCGCCTTGTTGTGCATGCGCCGGTTGACGCGCGCGAACTCGAACACCGTGCCGATCTTCTTGAACCGGCGCGTGGCAACCGGATTGAACAGCCGGATCTCGATGTTCGGATGCGAGCTGATCTCGAGCAGCTTGCGGTCGTCCGCGTTCGTGCCGAGATCGTCGAGCAGCGCGCGAACGCGCACGCCGCGATCGGCCGCGCGAATGATCGCGTCGGCCAGTTCATGCCCGGTCAGGTCGTCGTGCCAGATGTAGTACTGAAGGTCCAGCGAGCGGTCTGCGCGATCGGCAAGCAGCACGCGCGCATCCAGTGCGTCGATCGGATCGGTCAGCAGATGAAACGCGTCCTGCCCCGGGTGCATGCCGGCCTGCTGGCGAAACGCGACGCCCAGCCGCGTGTTTTCCGTGTCGGTGTACGCATGCATCGGCGCGCGGTCGGCCTGCGGCGGCAGGCTCGCGCACGCAACGAGCGCCAGCAACGAAAGAATCGCACCCCACGAACGCAGCATGATCATGATGGCCGCCACCACTCCCGGGCGAAGGTTGTTTGTTCTTGCCGCCGGGTGGTCGGCCCGGGGCTTGCCGGTTATCGGCCGCGCCACAGCATACTTCGAATGCCCGCAGCGCGGCGGCGCGTCCGTATTTTCCCGATCCGATCGCGCGCCCACACCGAGAATCCTCCGCGACGCATGCAGCCGCCGCAGGCTTTCGGACATCACGGACGCTCGATAAATTAAATTTCGCAACCGGGCCTTCCGCCCGACAATATTCGCCTTCCTGAAACGTCATCACGGGTATGGAACCGCCTCCCACCCCGAGCCAGCTGACCGAGCAGGACCGCGACATCGCCGACGCCGTTGCCCGCGAGCGGCCGCGGCTGCGCAATTTCATCCGACGCCGCGTCATCAATCAGGACGAAGCCGAAGACATCCTCCAGGACGTATTCGAGGAACTGGTCGAAACCTGGCGACTGCCGGCCCCCGTCGAGCAGGTCGGTGCGTGGCTGTTCCGCGTCGCGCGAAACCGGATCGTCGACCGCTTCCGCAAGAAGAAGGAAATGCCGCTGCCCGACGCGCTCGATACGGACGACGGCGAAGATGCGTACCGCCTCGATCTTGCACTGCCCTCGTCCGATGCCGGACCAGATGCCGCCTACGCTCGCACGACGTTGCTCGACACGCTGCGCACCGCACTCGACGAGCTGCCCGAGAACCAGCGTGACGTGTTCATCGCGCACGAACTGGACGGGGTCAGCTTCAAGGAGATGGCGACTGCTACCGGAGTCGGCGTGAACACGCTGCTGGCGCGCAAGCGTTACGCGGTGCTGCATCTGCGCAAGCGGCTGCAATCGTCTTACGACGACCTCGAGATTTGAACCGAAGGAGAACTGGAATGTCGTTTCGCTGGAAATTATTGAGCAAGGCGTTGCTGCTCGTGCTGATCATCGCGCTGCTGGGCTGGATCGTCATGAGTCTGTGGAACTGGATCCTGCCCGCACTCGTGGTCGGCGCGCATACGATCGACTATCCGCGCGCGATCGGTCTGCTGGTGCTGTGCCGGATCCTGTTCGGCGGATTCCGTGGACACGGCGGCTGGCACAAGCGCAAGCAATGGGAGCAGTGGCAACACTGGCAGCGGATGACGCCACAGGAGCGCGAGCAGCTTCGCAACGCGCCCGCGTCTGCGTCACGCCCGAACGAGGGGACCGGCGCATGAACCCGCGCGCCACTGCAGCCTGCAAACAGCCGCCCGGCGCCATCGTGCCGTCCGTCGACTTCGCCCGTTGCGAAGGCAAGGCGGATTGCGCGGTCGTCTGCCCCGAGAACGTATTCGACATCCGTCGCATCGAGACGGCCGATTACCAGACGCTCCGGCCACTGCAGCGATTCAAGCTGCGCGTGCACGGCATGAAGGTGGCCTATGCGCCGCGCGCGGATGCGTGCCGTGCTTGCGGTCTGTGCGTGTCGGCGTGCCCCGAGCACGCCATTACGCTCGTCAAGTCGCGCTAGACAGTCGTTCCATAGGGAGTCCCGTCAATGACCATGCTGAGCCCGCATGAACTGGCGACGCTGATGCTGATCCACAGCGTGCCCGACCAGATCGACATGACCCGTATCGAGCTCGATACGCTGCTGGATTGCGAACTCATCTCGCTGGAGCCGCTCGCCGGAGAACGCCGGCGACCGATGCTGACACCCGCCGGCGCGCATCTGCTGGAAGCCGCTGCGCGGCTGGACGGCAAGCGGCTGATATAACGAATGCCCCAGGCAATAAAAAACCCGCGACGCCTTGCAGCATCGCGGGTTTCGTGACTTCTGTGGCGTAAAGCATAACTTATGCCGCGGAATAAAGCATAAGCCGTCCGACTTGCTTTGACTTTCTGCGCTACGGCTAACTACCGATAAAGCAAATATCGTCCGAACATAACAAAATAAAGCAAAACGTGTCCGCTTAAAAATTTTCCTTTCTGGCAAGCTAATTTTAGCGGCTGCAGAGCGCTACAGCCTTTGCTTGCTTCGTCTCTCAAGGCACACGAAACGCAGCACAACGGCAGCGTATGTGTCAGGAAAGCATTCAATCTTCCAACTGCCGGCTCACAGCGGTCGATTCATGCAATTCATCAGGCGGCGCATCATCGAAGCCAACGTGCAGAACGCTCGTCAACGTCGCTAACGCCTTCTTCCAGTCCAAGCGCTCTTGCTCTAGTCGCACGCGCTGCCCCCAGGTATTAGCCCGGAGATGGTCATAGACCCACCGCTCATCTGCGGTCAGCGTCAATAGAGGCACGTTCGGGCATTGCGATACCTCTTGGCCCCAGAGGGGTTCGTAGGAAAGCAGCGTTGCCTCGTCCATCAGTACAGAACGCAAATGCGGCACTACACTGCGAGCCCGGTCCAGGATGGCGAACCCGTGAGTGTCAATGTCACCCCAGTAAACCACCACCGCGGCTTGCATCCACGGAAAGGCGCCCAGCGCACCGACTGCATTTCCAAGACGCATAACAACGACCGCATCAGGCACGTCCGGAAGTGCCAGACCTGTCTCAAGGTTCTCAACGATGAATACTGTTCTGGGCGCGATGGGCAATCTGGCAAGCTCGATGGCAGGCGCTTCGACATCGCAAAGGCCACCTACCTGAGCTCGAAGCGATGGGCATAACAGTCGGATGCGAACCCGATGAGCGGGCTTGCGCAGGCCACACAGTGCGTGGATGTCACCATCCTCGCCATCTACTCCTTTTATCGCCCGAAGTAGACCGGCAATCAGACCCGTCCGCTTCTCAAGCCACTTCGTGTCCAGCCCTTCTACTGGAAGCTGGCGCAGATACAGGCCCGACTGCGGATTCGCCTCCAACCATGCCACGAGTGACATCAACCGGTCGAAATCCTCGCCCGTGTAGTCCGCCAAAACGGCGAATTTAGATGCCAGCGCGCTCCCATGTGCCAGCGGTGGCCAGCGATCCAACATCAGCCGAAAGCGTCCTGCGGCTGTAGTCCAACGCCTGGATTGCCCGACAGCAGCAGACACCTGGTTCGCATCAGCGAGGCTCAAGGTGACTGGCAGCATGTGCTTTCCAAGCCGGGCGAACTGGCGCTCTTCGAATACGACTTCCCCTGGCCCTGTCCTGGCCTGCCACGCGCTTGCCCAGCTTCGAACCGCTGTCGGATTCTCGGCGATGTCCTTCTCCGTCGGTGCGCCCAGTGAGACATTCAGCGGCCAGCTCCCACCACCAGCAAGCCAAGTCTGATGCTGGTTGTTGAAGCGGCGCACGAGGAAGTCGCGCGCCGCTTCAGGAGATAGAAGCTTCTTCGGCATTACGCACATCCGGGGTCAGTTTCAGGCGCCGCGTGTCGTCGTCGTACTCGATTGAAATAACGGCGGACTTCTTCCGGTCCTTAATATGTACGAAGCACGCCCCGCCAATGAATGGCTCCAGCGTCATCACTGACTTCAACGGCGTGGCCACAATCATCTGGAACCCAAAGGTCTTGAAGATATTCATCGCCATCGCGGTGAACTCGGCGTCTGCCTTGTCGAACGCTTCATCGAGCACGACGGTGGAGTAGCTAGGGAGTGCCCGGTCCTGGCCGCCAAGCTGGTAACGGAGGGCGCCAGCCAGGCAGGTCGCAGCTAGCTTCTGGCGCTGACCACCCGACTTGCCAGCGCCGCTGCGATAGACCTCCACCTCGATGTCATCCTCGTCCAGCTCGCGGGCGACGAACTCGACGTGCTGCCTGACATCGAGCACCAAGTTGCGCCAGTTCTTGTCCACGGTTTCCTGGCTTGCGAGGCGTTTGACGAGTGCGGCCAGTGCCTTGAAGCGCTCCTCGGCCAGGTCGCGGTCGTTCGAGAACGAATGACTCAGCGACTCCCTCAGGCTCGCACGGAAGAGCCGAACGTCCTCCAGCGATTTATCCGTCGTGTCGATGACAAGGTGGGTACCAGGGTTGAATGGTGCCGTCCGCAAGCTCTCGTTGACGAGCTCCATACGCGCCCGAATGGCCGACCGCTCTTCGTCAAGCTTGGTCACCAACAACGTGAGGTTCTGGTCGCTCTGCTCGCGCAACAGGCTGAAGAATCGGTCCTCATACGCAGGAAGGTTGTCGTCTTCCAGGCGTTTGAGCTTTGCCAGGTAATCCTCGGCGCTGGCAAGCGTGGCATCGAGACCGGCCGCCACCGCCGGCCAGAGCCGGTTGAATTCAGCGAAGCGCTGCACGATAGAGTTCTTCAGTTCGGCCAGACGGGTATCGAGTGCGCGCAGTTCGCCGCTGAGACCTCGATCAACCAGACCGGTCACCTGGTCCACGTTCTCAAGGGTCAATGCCTTGCCCGTGGCAGCATACCGCGCGGAGATTTGGTCGGCAAACGCCGGCGGTCTGTCTGTCGCGTGCCACAAGCGCGTGAGGTCGGTGAGCTTGCTGTTCAGCTGATCGATATCCCTGGCAATGCCCTTGCCCTTTGCATCCTCATCGTTCTTCTTGCCGACAGCTTTGGCGTGAATACCCTCCTGAGCCTTGATCCGGTCGTCCAATATGGCGAGGTTGGGCCGCGCGTCCCGCTCCGCCTTCAGCCGCTCCTTCAGATCGTCGATACGCGTCAGGAGAGAACCAACATCGACATCACTCCAGGTTAGATTCGACAGGTTCTGGCAGTGCAGCAGTTGTTCCCGCTGGAACTCTTCTTCCTCTCCAATCTTGTTTAGCGCTGCTTGCAGTTCAGAGATGCGTCCACCAAGTTCGGATGCCCTTTCCTTATACAGGTTCAGCTTATCCTTGTTGTCGAAACCCAGCACCCATTGGCTACGGTCATTGACCGAGTGACGGTCGTTCTTTTCGTGCCGCATGGCGTTATGCTTCACCTGCCCCTCGCGGGTAACGGCTCGATGCGCATTGCGAAACGCCTGCAAGGTGTCAGCGCACTCGAGGTCGAAGGAGTGTTTCAACTCCTCCCTAACCCAGTCGCCAAAGGTTCCGGACGCCAGATTCAGCTTGCGCACCAACGAGTTGGGGCCCGGCATACGACTGGAGGACTGCTGGATGATCCGGAAGTACACCAGCCGCTCGCCGATGTTGCGCTCGTTCAAGTATGCTGAAACCACTGAATAGTGCTTCTCATCGACCAGGATGGAGCGGGCGAACCCACCCAGCACACGCTCAATGGCGCCACGCCATTCAGCAGCATCCGGCCGCACCTCGACCAGTTCGCCGACGAAGGGAAGCTTCTCCTCCGGTATCGAAAGGTCACAGGCCATGCGCTCCCGCAGGTCCACGAGCCGGGCCGGCAGATTCGATTTTTGTCGCTCGAGTGCCTGGATCTCGGCCACGGCCTTGCTGAACTCCTCGCCAGCCTTTCGATGGTCCGCCTTCAGTTGGTCCTTGCGGTCCTCGACTTCTTTCTTCAAGTCGCGGGCCTTCAACACACGCTGCCTGGCTGCATCCACACGCTGGACGAACCACACGACACTGTCAGGCATCGCCCAGCCCATGACCCTGCAGGTAGCTGCCGCCTGGTCTCGCTTAGCCATCCGCACCGGTTTTTCCGCCTCAGCCGCCTTGATATCGTCTTCAAGCCGAACGAGGACTTCAGCACCCATGTTGAGCTTCTGACGCTGCAGGTCTGTCAACTTGACGAATTCGTCGTCCACAAACTGCGCGAGAAGGAGGCCCTCCTGCCGCGAGCCCTCCTTTTCAACCTCCAACTCTGCAATGCGCTCATCCAGGAGCAGTCTGCGGCGATGCTCGCGGTACTGATCGATGGCAGTCTGGATGGCCTGCAGCCCGTTGCGTTCGTTGTTACCGAGATCAAGCTCCATGTGCTCGTCACGCGCAGGCTCGAGTGTCTGGATTTGCTTGCGGGCAGCCACCACCTCCTGGTGTGCGTCATTGAGTTCACCGAACTCGGTTACGAGACTGGCGGCAATACTGAAGGCCTCGGGCTCATCCAGCATGAAGTCGCGCAGGAATGTATTGAGGTCGCCCAGGTTCTTTGCGGATTGCGTCTTGTGTAGAAGCCGAAGCGCGCGTTCATTGTCGATGCCGAGCAGACGACGGAAACGCTCTTGGTAAGCGCTGAATTCCGGGTGAACCTTTGCATCCGCCAGGTCATGCTTGAAACGGCGAACATCAAACTCGTTCTTCGCGAAGAACTCCAGCTCCTGGATATCGAACTCTCGCTCAAGTGTCAGGAACACCCGCTTCGCGTCTCCGGGCGCAGTGGAATTTCCCTTGACCCACAGAACCTGCGCGAGCACAACGACGCGTCCCTGTTCGTTGCGATAGGTCTCCGCGATGGCAGACCAGGTCGTGCCGCTGCGCAGGTACTGAGAAACGTACTCGCCACCGTCTCCAGTCTGCTGCGCCCAAGCGCCGCGGAGGTACGTCATGACATTGCGGTCGCGGCCGTGCCGCTCAGCTTCCCGTGCCGCAACGTTGAAGTCGACCCACTTCGGTGGAGTCATCAGGGCCGCGTGCGCGTCAAGCACTGTCGATTTTCCGGAGCCAGAAGGGCCTACGAAGAGGTAGCCCTGTGCCGGAATTGGAAAATCGAAGACGTTGCAGAACGTACCCCAGTTGAACGTCTGGATGCGCGTCAGGTGAAACTGATCGCTTGCACCGTCCAGCAACAGTGTTTGTTCTGCAGTGTTCACAGTCCCTCCTCCTCATCCGTGTCGTCGATGGCCACGTCAGCGCCTGCGGAGTCGTCAGGCTCACCGGTTGTCGGCATCGACTGCGCCAGTTGCCCATAGGTTCGCGTGAGCTGCAGGATTTCTTCGGCCGAGAACAGCAGCTTCAGCGTCGGCGAGACCTCATAGCGTTCGTCGGAGCTGCGAATGCGCTGGAGCAGGCTCAGCTTCTTCGCCTTGTCCACGGCGTTGACCACCTGCCGGCCGAACTTCGCGTGGTCAGGGTTGTGGTCGCGCTCGAAAACGCCGAGGTGCTCTTGCATGTCCGCCAGCGACACCACAGCGCGTTCACCTTGAGCGTCAGCCTGCGTGAGTCGCTGACGCAGGAACAGGAGCAACGCGGTCTCGAGGAATGTGAGCGAGGACTTGCGCAGAAGGATGGGAACTTCGAGTTCCTCTGATGTCACCTGCCGGGTGAATGCTACCTGCTGCTCATGGTCGATGACTACCTCAAGAAATAACTCGTGCAGCCGAGACCGAACAATAGCCTCGTCGCGCAGCAATACCGGCCAGAGCTTAGACTGCCGCCTCGCATCGACCGAAGGGCCCAGTAACAACTGCACCATGACCCGACGAGTATCGATCGGCAGCGAACTGGTATCGCCGAGGAAGGTAGCGTCATCCTTGCGCTCCCCAGCAGCAGCCTCGTCATCGCTGACAGCCCTGTTCGCTGCCGCGTCGCCGTCTTCAGTCCACGAGTTCAAGGTAACGCTCCTTCATGAAATAGATGGCGGGTACCCTTGCTCGGCGATGTGCGGCATTCTCACCCTGCCATTCGACGATTTCTGAACCATCCGTGACTTCGCCATGCTTAGCGCCAAGTGCGACGTAGCCGACGACGCTCCCAAGTCCCTGCTCGGCTGGGAACTCCGCCAGCACCTGACCGATGGTGGCTTGAGACTGGTGATCGAGAACCGAAAGCACATGCTGCTTCAATGTGCGGAAGTCGATTTCCGACTGTTGGACAAGCTCATTCACCGTCTCCAGGTCGAGTTCAGAGGGCTCTGCATCCAGCATCGAGGAGTCGATGACTCTTTGTGCGGGGTCGTACAGCAACCACTGGGACACGGAGCGGATGCGGCTGCTCGACTGCGTCAGTTCGAAGCCGATCTGCTCGTTGGGACGAACCCTGTTTTTGGCTGCAAGTGCTGCCTGCGTCGCATCCTTGAGCAATCCATGCAAACGCCGATGCTCCAGGAACTCCCGACTCTGGACGAAGCTTTTCAGACTACGGGCAAAGTGCTGAAGTACGTCATGCACGCTGCGACCTTCGTTCAGAAGCGCTCCTGTCAGGCCAAGCAGGAACTTGCGTTCATGCGACTCTAGCTCGCGCGCAAAAGAGCGGCTTGTCACGTCATCAAGTGACTCGCGCAAGGTCGCAGCCTGCTCGTTGTCCGTTAACAACCCCCAGAAGGCGTTGAACGTGCGCCCGGCATCACTCTCTCCGATGAGGTCGACGCCTGCGAATAGCTGCTCAAGAACATCCCCACGGCTGCCTTCGTTCTCCATGAGGCTCTGTCGCAGTCCTCGGTTAAGCCGCTCGAACTCGTCACGCACACGCCTGAAGTCCGACGCGAGTTCCTGAGCCAACGCGATAACCTCGCGAGCTCGCTCGACGGCACGGTCGTTCGGCAGTGTCTTCACCCCACCTCGCTGGACCTCTGTAATCGCCCGGTCGATTCGATCGCGCTCCGCATGCAATGCGGCCAATCGAGCAGAAGGGCTGCTATTTGTCTCGTCGGCAAGCCGCGATAGCTGATGGATCACGACCGACAGCCGACTCTCGGTGGCGGTAGTTCGAGGCTGGAGTAGCCCCGTGACGAAGCGAAGCGCGGTCAGTGTGTCTGCAGAGAGCTCGTACTCCTCCTCAGGCGCTCCAGCGGGAAATCTGCGGGTGAGCCAACCTTGGTTGAGCCACTCGGCTACATAGGCCTGTGGCGTCTGCGGAAGGTCTTCTCCTGCCGAGCGCAGCGAGTCAATATCTCGGGCCAACCGCTCGTGGAGGACAGAACTCGGGAGCGTCTTCTCGGTCTCCGCAAACAGGGATTGCAGCATGGCAATTGCTGCTGGCGCCTTCGTAGCAGCCAGCAAGCGCCACAACGGCTGCTCGCGCAAATTGCGGAGAGCAGCGGCGGCACGCAACGCCCTCATAGCACCCTCGCTACTGCCTGCCTGCGATTGCCACACATGCTGACTTCCCCGTAAACTTGCGACCTGTCACAAACCGCCCCACAGCGCGCGTTATCGCCAATCGGTGGATTTTTCGCCATCGCTCAACTCTCCAATCCGGTTAAACACCCATGTGGTGTGTCCAGCGCGGAACACCACTTTCCGCGAGAAATTCGACCAGGGAAGGACTTCCATAGAATATGACGCGCCCGCCGGAGGAATACGCCAGCGCAGATTGGTCGATTTTTAATGAATTAGCGCGAGCCTGTGCCGTCAACTGTGACAGGAGGATTGCATTGTCCGAGTCGGAACCTGAACTCGATCGGGCGTCGAAAACAGCAAAATTAATCCATCCGCCGTTCTGTGCGCGCTCACGCAGATGCGCGAAATTGATCCGCATTAATATCTCCCAGCCGGGCCCGTCCCAGCATGGAAAACATGCTACCCAGGGTAGTGGCTCACGGAATGAGCCACTACCTCGCGTCGGCACGGTATTTTTCCGCTGCGACGCACAAAATCGCGAACATTCTGCTCCGAAGTTCAGGCGGCCCGAGCACTTCAACCTGATCGCCGTGGCGAAGCAGGTCCATCAAGAGTTCGTGGTCGCTCGAATATGGCACCTCCAGCAGGTAGCTGCCGTCTTCCAGCCACGTGCTGATCTGGTTCTCGTGCCACACCTCCTGTGACACCCACTGTGCCCGTTGAGCGGAAAATTTCAGCGTTGCCTTGTGCAATGCCTTCCCTGCGAAGATTCCGTACCCCCCCTTGAAGTGTTCCGCCATTGTTGACTCGTCGACCTCGATTGCTACCTTGTCGACGACATACGCAGACTCTATCGACTCCAGCGAAAATGACCTGAGCGCATCGCGTGCGTGGCACCACGCGTCGAGTAACCAGTTTTCCCGGTAGTGCACGAGCTGGATCGGTGAGATCTCACGCTCAGTCGCTTCATGTTTTTCCCGATTCCAGTATCTGATGCATAAGCGCTTGCGGTCGAGAACGGCACTAGCCAGCAACTGGAAATTCCGTGCATCCAATTTCCGGTTCGCGAAATGGATGAGCTTGACACGCCGGTCGATTGATTTGGCCGAGTACGCACCTTGCCCGAGCATCTCGCGAAGACGTACCTTGAGCGGCTCAACATGTTCTTCAAGCAAGCCGGGTTGCACACCCTGCAACAGGTGCAGCATCGTAAGCAGCGCGTGGACCTCGGATGAACTGAACCAGAGACCAGGAAGTTCGAACGGACCGCCGCCCGGTAGCTGGGCATCCTCGATGACATATCCACGTTTGCGCTTATCCCAAATGAGGGGGCACCCGAGCCGATCCCGCAAAACGTCAAAGTCCCTTTTCAGCGTCGCCCGCGACACCTCAAGGTGAACCATGAGCTCTTCAATCGTGACCATGCCACGCTTCCGGATACGTTGCACGATCTTGTGAATTCGTTCGGCGTTCTCTTTTGACACGCGCTCCCCTACACATATTGGCAAACCGAGCCGGACCTGCTGCATCGGAATTCGGTCTTGCCTGCCTTGCCGCCCAACCTCAAATATTGCACTAGGATCCGCTCCGTCTGATCCGTCCCGCTCTGCCAGTCTTCCTAGCAAGTGTGCATACAAGCGATCGACTACGGACATGGTCTGGGCCAGTACTTCGCCACAATCCGCGTGACATCAACTGCACGTTATCACCGGAATCGAGGCGGAATGTCGCGTCTTCGGCATGCGCCGCACCGCGGCTCGCAATGAAAACGCCCTCACACCCTCAGCGCTGTGCGGAATTTGGATACATGGTCGGATTGCCAGCATAAAGCGGACACGCGATCATCCAACCCCGATGAGCCCCGTTTCGATTTCAATCCGGATTCTTGCCGTTTCCGCTCCCGTCGCCTCCGCCGTTCCTGAGCACCGCAACACTGAATAGCCGTACGCCAGAATTTCATCACGCAAGGCTCGAGCGAGAGCTGACGCGTATCGAGTTAATTCTGGCATCACGTCTTTCGAGGGCATGTCGTGCGACATTCGGTTCACGTGCGTCGTAACACAAATTTCGCCCGCAGTGGTACCGCTGGGCGATGCAGGGATACAACGAATCAGATTTTCCGCCGCTTCCATTGCGGTGTTCCATACCTTTTCCTCGAATCCCAATCTCACCGCTTGATTGCTGAACCAGAGAAGACGCATTTCGTTGGCACGTGGCAACCCATCCGACTGGTTGTCGGGAGGCGAAACTTTCGGGAATGGCCAATTCTTCTCGGACAAGGTATGCCTCCATCTTCTATGCTTCGCGCCATGCCAGCTCAAGGCGGCCTCTGCTCGTTGCGCGCAGTCGAAGGAGGCCCAACTCTCGACTCATGGCGTTGAGCCCTGACTCCTCGTCATGCCCTTCGGCTTGCAGTTTCGTCGCAAGCGTTCTCAGCTCTGCGATTGAAACCTCATCTACCGGTCGTGTAGCTCCGGGCAGCGGACTTCTGAACGCTAAAGATGCCTTATCACCGACAGTCTTAGGCCAGATAAACAGGCCAACATCTTCAGTCTCTGCATCGAAGTGCTTCGACGCGAGGTCGATCACGCGACTCAGAATGCGAGAGCCGGTTCGGGACCATCCATGCGCGCGAGCAATACGTCTTGCCAGAACCTCGTCGCGCACGGGTCCCTCGACGTTGACGACTGCTGTAATCATCGCGAGCAGACGCTCGTCGTAAGAGTGAGCGAAGAACAGCTCCGGGTCACGCTCGTGGTCGGAAATCGTCAAGTCAACTTCAACGAATATCGCCTCCTCGCGCTCAATGGATATCGGCGTTGACGCGGCGCGAGCGTACATGACCGGCGCTTCATCTTCGGAGACTGCGGCTTTCGATACCACCTTCGGCACAACATCTTCTACCGCATTTGCGTTGCTGAATCCGCTGCCTGAACCTGATTTTGCGGCGGCCAAGACCTCTTCCGCGATTGCTGCAGCGCTCTGCATCTCCGCTACCTCTGCTTCTCGTCTGACCGCAAGCAAAGCTCGCAGTTGACTATCCACCTTCTCGAGTGTGCCCAGCATGTCAACCCACCAGTCTGTCGACCAGATTCGGACGATTTCCCAACCAAGTCCTCTCAGAACCTGCTCGCGCAGCTTATCGCGGTCACGAGCCGTCGCTGAGCGATGGTAGGTCGCGCCATCACATTCAACGCCTGCCAGATAGCGGCCAGGAGCATCGGGGTCCACCACGCCAAGGTCAATACGAAACGCCGACACGCCCACCTGAGGATGAACCGTCCAGCCCCTCTCCGCCAGTGCCACACACACTGCCTTCTCAAACGGGCTATCGAAGTCGCCAATGCTGCCGACAACGGCTTCACCCAAAGCGCGAGCTCCCCGCTCGGCAAACTCGAGGAAGTGCTTCAGGTCTCGAACACCCAGCGCCTGCGTTCGGGACAGGTCCATTTTCTCTGGCTTGAAGCTGCCAAACACACGCAGTTCCTGGCGGGCACGCGTGATAGCAACATTGAGGCGCCGCTCCCCACCTTGCTGGTTCATCGGACCGAAGTTCATTGGCATCGTGCCATCGATGCCAGGGCCGTAGGTAATCGAGAAGTACATAATGTCCCGCTCGTCACCTTGAACGCTTTCCAAATTCTTGACAAACACCGGCTCAAGCGCTGACTCGGCAAAGTGCGGCTCAATTGACGGGTCCTTGCGACGCTCCTCGTCAAGGAGGTCTTCAATCAGGCGCTGCTGCTCGGTGTTGAACGTGACGACACCGACCGTCATCCTACTGTCGATGAATCCCGGGGATTTCAGTCTGCCAACCAAGTCGACCACAAGCGCCTTCGCCTCTGGTTTGTTGGTACGGGCTCCACCGCGCTCGTACTGGCCTTCAGTCACGAGATTGAAACTGACAGCCCTGTCGTTGGTGACAGGACTCGGGAATGTAACCAGGTCGCCGCTGTAGTACCGGTAGTTCGAGAAGGCAATAAGGCTCTCGTGCCGGCTGCGGTAGTGCCACGACAGTTTCATCGTCGGCAGGTTCGCTCCGATACATTCTTCCAGAATGCTCTCGAGTTCCGCCTCGACATCCGTATCGTCGACATCGGATTCCGCACGGTCGAAGAAGCTGGTCGGCGGGAGCTGCTTCGGGTCACCGACCATGATGACTTGCCGCGCCCGCGCCATCGCACCAATCGCATCCCAGACCGGAATCTGAGAAGCTTCGTCGAAGACCACGACATCAAAGTCAGAGGTCTCAGCCGGTAGATACTGGGCAATCGACAGCGGGCTCATGAGCAGACAAGGAGTCAACCTGAGAATTGCACCAGAAGCCTTCGACATAAGTTCGCGCAACGGAAGATGTCGCGTCTTCTTCTGCATCTCATAACGCAGGAGCCCCCACTCGGAGCCCAGTGCGACCCTCGCCGGCGAAGGAAGACCGGACGAAAGTTGCGCTCTGACCCAGGCCCGAGTCAGAGCGACGAACTGCTCATCAAGCTCGCGAAAATCCTGGATGCGTTTTTCGTGCTCGGCGGACACAAAGTTACGCAGAACCTCGTCGCCATCCACGACAGCATTCAACCACCAGCGGCAGTAGTTGGTCTCAAAGACCGCCTTCACCTGCCCACGCTGAATATTGCCGTCTTCGATACCTGAAACCAATGGGGCCAATCCCAGCGAAAGCGCATGCTGACGGACTTTCCGCCAAGCGCACCAGAGTTTCAGCCGATTAGCATTCTGCACCACCTGCCTAGCGCGTTCCGCTACTTGCCCGGGGAGAAGCGAATGCAGAGTCGCGTGTTCCGAAGATGCCAGCCCGCTGGCAGTAGCAAATTGAGCGACAACTTCATTAAACGACTGCAGCGCTTCGGCATAGGTGCGCCTCGTACCAGCAACGATGCCTGACGGCTCAAGCAGAATATTGCTGTCGCCAAGCAGAAGGGCGACCGGGGCTTTGACCGCTGCAAGCAGTTCAGGTGTATTCGCGAGGTTTGCCAGTGCGGCCGAGAGAGACTCGAAAAACTTGAGGGCCGGCTCAATGCCATCAATCTTGGTTTGTAGACCGCTCCACAGACCGGACGTCTTGCCTGACAGGTCTGCGAACTCCTGAATTCTGGCATGCAACGAAACCAACTCGCGCATGTTTCGTATGTCGGTAGCCGCGGTTGGGCCAGCGCGTCCAGACTCGATTACCGTATATCCGTCATCCACCCAGTGGGTTTCTGCTCGTGCAGCAGAGAGCGCTCCTTGAAAAGGTACATATGCCTTCGCGACTACGACATCAGTTTTGTAACCGGCCCAGACATTGCCCGTCTCGATTTCCAGATGAGCGAGGCTCGCAATAACCTGCTCGATTTTCCGCAGCTCACGCATCCGCTGCAGGTCATCTTGAGCAGCATCGCCGCATTGCCCTCGGCTGACTGGGTCAAGGCCCACGTCATCCCAGTTCGAGCGTTCACGAGCACGCTCGAGGGCCGTCTGGAATGACAGGAGTGCACAAACTACATCAAGGTCTGTTTTGAGCCCCGTCCATACGCTCGAAGTGAGCGAGAACAGGTCACCGTATTCCTTGATTTCGTTATTGAGGGCGTCAATTCGCGTAAGACACTCGATATCACCGTCGATGTTCGGTTCGCCACCGTTTCCGCCTGCCAGCTCCCTGAGCTTCTTCGTCAAGGACCGTTTGCGCATCATGCTCATCGGCCAACCCGAGTCCTTGAGCTCACGCAGGTCAGACTGCAACTCGGCAATTGTCCTTGTCTGGATGCCCTCCTTGTATGGAATCGAAAGCTGGCCGAGAACGTCAAGTCGGGCGCGCAGCAGTTCGATACCTTTGGCGAGGCGAGCGCGCAGTGTTTCGCTCCAAGGCACGGAAAGAGCTGCATGCAATTCCGAATCGCGTTGCAAATGGCTAATGCCTACTCGCAGGTCCTCGAGTGTCTGATTCGAGCAAGGCGTCGACAGCGTGCCGAGCAATTCCCGGTACCGCTGCAACATTGGTGTTGCCTGGCGCAATCCATCCGCAATAGCCTTTGCATCCGGACGTAGCGCAAAACGCCAGTCGTAACCAGACGCGGACGGCAGGACCGCGGCGAGCATCCGCATACCATCGCGTACTCGGGGGTCCAACGGCAGGTCCGGCAGCCCTATAGCCTGGCGCAGGTCAGCCGCTGCTTTCTCGAAGCGCACCGCAACGTCTGGTACCGCGCGGGCAGCGTCGTCCAGCGCAGCCGCCCAGAGAGGCGACCACTCGGTCTGAGCCACATGTGCCAGCGGGGTTGACGTCAACTTCTCTTCACCGAATGCCTTGGCATTGACATCGAGCAGTTCAGCGGTTTCGCGAAGACCCCGCATCGCTTCCATGTCATGCGCCTGGGTAGACGACCACGTCAGCCGGAACGCGGGCAGGTCATGACCGCCGACGACTCGACCGATTGCCTCATAGACGCTCAGGCCATTCGAGTGCCGAAGATGGAGTCGTTCAACATATCCATTCAGCTGGGACCTCAGTCCTTCAAGTCGGACCGCTTCTGCGTGCCATTGCTCAGGCGCGAGGACGGCAGAGGCATCCCATGACGTTTTCAACTGCTCAAGAACATCAGTCTTTCGCGCCTTGCTGGAGTGAAGCTCGAGACAGAAATTTCCAAGGCCGACGTCCGCGAGGCGCCGGTAGACGACATCCAGCGCGGCCATCTTCTCGGAAACGAACAGAACGCGCTTGCGCTCGGCGAGGCACTGCGCAATGAGATTTGCAATCGTCTGGCTCTTTCCGGTGCCCGGTGGTCCAATCAGAACAAAATCCTTGCCCTTGCTGCCTGCGACCACGGCGGAAAGCTGCGACGAGTCTGCTGGTAAAGGGCAGAACGTCTCCTTCACAGGCAGCTCGACGTCCAGCCGCCTGACATCAGGGAACTCCACCGTACTTTGATACGAATCGCGCGGAGTATCGATGAGGTGACGAACTACCGCGTTCTGTTTGAGCTGCTCGGTACGTTCGGTGAGGTCCCGCCACATCAAGTATTTGGCAAACGAGAAAGAGGCCAGAACGACTTCTTCCACGACCTCCCAGCCCTTGATGTCCTTGATGGCATGGGACACCGTTTTCCAGATTCCTGCAACATCGAGGCCTGAATCATCCTTGGGCAGTTCGACATCGTTCACACCGAGTTCGAGCTCGAAGTCCTGACGCAGCATTTCAATGAGCGTCGGATTGAATCGGGCCTCTTCGTCGTAAAGCTTCAGACTGAAACCAGAGCGCGCACTGCGACGCTCGAGAGTGACAGGTACGAGGATGAGAGGTGCACGATATTTCTTGTCTTCTTTGTCTGTCACGGATCGCCGTTATGGAGCCAATCCGTGATCGGCATATAGGCGCCACCTGATGATCGGCGCATAGGCGCCAGTCCAGGATCGGCGTAAAGACGCCAGCAGCGCCGGGGCAAAGGCGCGGTTCGAACTTTCCTAGTCGGTACGCTCTGTTCTTTTTGAACGGAGCGTCCATGGCCAATCGGAGGTTCGAATTGTTTGAGTATCGCCAAGTCCTTGTCCGTATGCGGCAGGGCGACTCCGACCGCGACATCGCGCGCGGCGGACTGATGGGACGCAAGAAGCTCACGAGCGTACGCCGCGAAGCACAGACGCGGGGTTGGCTCGATCCCACGCAACCGTTGCCGGACGATACGGTTATTGCAGGGGTCTTCGGCCGCACGCCGCATCTGCCGAGTACCTGTGTGTCGACTGTGGAGCCGTTTCGCGAGCAGATTCGCAACTGGCTCGCGGCTGGCGTTCAGGGCACCACGATCCACGCCGCACTTCGCCGCAACCACGGCTACACCGGTAGCTACTCGGCAGTTCGCCGTATGGTTGGGCATCTTGCCGCCGAGCGCGGCGTGGCTGCCACGACGATCCTCGAGTTCGCGCCGGCCGACGCGGTGCAGGTCGACTTCGGCGCCGGTCCCGTGCTGAGCGTCGAGAGCATTGAGGTTCGGACGTGGATCTTCGTGATGACGTTGTGCTGGTCGCGTCACCAGTACGCCGAGATCGTGCTGGATCAAACCGTCGAGACGTGGCTGGCTTGCCACCGGCGCGCCTTCGAATGGTTCGGCGGCCGGCCTAGCCGGATCATCATCGACAACGCGAAGTGCGCGATCATCCGAGCCTGCCGGTACGATCCGGCCGTACAACGCTCCTACGCGGCGCTTGCCGAGGCCTACGGCTTCAAGATCGACGCCTGTCCGCCACGCGATCCCCAGAAGAAAGGCGTCGTCGAGTCGGGCGTCAAATACGTCAAGAAGTCCTTCGTGCCGCTGCGCGAGTTCCGGGATCTGGCCGATGCGAATCGGCAGCTTCGCGAGTGGGTCCTGCAGGAAGCCGGCACACGCACGCACGGCACGACCCACGAGCAACCGCTCGCGCGCTTCGCGATCGAGAAGCCGCTGCTCGCGGCGTTGCCGGACGTGGCGCCGGTGATCTCCGTCTGGAAGGAAGTCAGCGTCCACCGCGACGGCCACATCGTCTACCGCAACGCGCTGTACTCGGCACCGTATGCACTGGTCGGCAAGCCCCTCTGGCTGAAGGCGACCGACACGGTCATCCAGTTGTACCACCAGCATCAGCTCGTCGCGACCCACCCGCGGCAACGGGCCGGTGGTCGCCATACGGTCCGGGACCATCAGCCGCCCGAAGCTCAGGCCTGGCTCGAACACGATCCGCAGTGGTGTCTGGCCCGGGCGAAGGAGATCGGGCCGTCGTGCCACGGCGTGATCCTCGCGTTGTTCAACGACACGGTGCTCGTGAACCTGCGCGGCGCGCAGGGCCTCATCCGGCTGCGCGAGCAGGTCGGCGACGCCCGGCTGGAAGCGGCCTGCGAGCGCGCGCTCGCCTTCAGCAGCCCGAAGTATCGCACCGTCAAGGGCATCCTCGACAAGGGCCTGGAAGGCCAGGCCACCACGCGCGCTACCGCGATGCCGGGCGGTACCTACCAGGACGGCGGCCGCTTCGGCCGTGACCTTCAATCCCTGCTGATCCACTGAATCCATGAATCCGAGTCCCGAACTGAATTCCATCCTCAAGCAGCTTCGCCTGTCCGGCATCCTCGACTCGCTCGAACAGCGCAACCGCGAGGCCATCGACGGACAACTTGCCTACACCGAGTTCCTCGCGATGCTGCTGCACGACGAGGTTGCCCGCCGCGAGAACCGCAAGCTCGCCATCCGCCTCTCGCGTGCCGGCTTCGCCATCGGCAAGACGCTCGAGTCCTTCGACTTCGACCTGCTGCCCGCCTTGAACCGCGCCTACGTCTACGATCTCGCGGCCGGCCGCTATCTCGACGAGAAGGTCTCGATCCTGATCGCCGGGCAGACAGGCACGGGCAAGAGCCATCTGGCGCAAGCGCTGGGACATTGCGCGGCCCGACAGGGGCGCGACGTGCTGTTCATCTCGCAGACCGAGCTGTTCAAGCGGCTGAACGCCGCGCGCGCGACCGGTACCTACGAACGCCGGTTCCAGCAGTTCGCCAAGGTACCGCTGCTGATCGTTGACGACTTCGCGCTTAAACCTCTGCATACCCCGCAGGATGAGGACTTCCACGATCTCGTGGATGCCCGCTACGAGCGCGCGGCGACGATCCTCACATCGAATCTGCACTTCGATGAATGGGGCGCCGCGTTCCCCGACAACCGCATCCTCGGCACAGCAACTCTGGATCGGTTACGCCACGGCGCCTACCGGCTCGTGCTTGAAGGCGACAGCCGACGCGCACCGAAACCCATGCCTGATCTGCCCCAAAATACAGTTGCCAAAAACGGTAAAAAACCGCAACCTTGAAACCGTTCGAACCCGCGCTTTACCCCAGTTCTACTGGCGCCATTACGCCGATCATCCCCGGCTCCTTTACGCCGATCCGTGACACTTTGTCGTCGCGCGTCCAAGATAGGAAGCCGAGCGCGAGGTACAGTGTATTCGAACCACCCTCCTGCAAGGTGGTCCGGGAATTCCGGAACAATTCAGTCAGGCGCGAATCCATCTCGTCCTGCGGCAACCCGATAAACACCTCCTTGCGCGTCAACGCGTCGAGGGCGTGCTGGCGGCGAATGTGTTCGCGCTCGCGCGCCTCATGGATAGCCTGGCTGCGTGGGTCCGAACCGTCCATGAGGTCCGGACGGGTCAGCAGCTTTAGCGCATGTCCCTCCGCGAGAACATCCTCAAGCAGTCCTGGCTCAGGCGCGTCAAGCTTCAGGGACTTTTTTCCCGACTTGAAGCTCAGCAGATTGTTCCTGAGTGACAGGTCGAGGAGCCTTCGCTGCCAGCGTGTAAGACGGTCCTCCGGCCGCTCCTGCCCGTCGTCTGAATGCGCGTCTTCGAGCTCATCCAAAAACTCAGGGGCATCCTCCCACCGCGGAGTCAGGTCCTCGGTCATCTCGGTGCCAGCTGTGCCACGAACTACAGCGTGTTCGCTAGCAAGCGGTTTGATGCGCTGCAGGCGTGCGCGTCGAATATCAATTGCCAGCTCGAACTTCGGCTCTTCGTCTTCGGAGATGTGTTCCTCACCTTTGGCCGTAGTGAAACTGAAAATCGGCAGAGGCCTCTGTGCAAGGAGGGTCGACTCGAACAGGACCATCTCTTTGAGCTTCACCCGCTTCCGCAGAGCAGTGATGTCGTCAATGACAGTGGTCGAGAACTCTTCGGGCTTCAGCCAGACGCCGGGAAAAGCGTGCCCCTGCTGGAAGACGAGAACTGGATTCAGGCCCGCCTGCTCCAGTGCCGCGCAGACGAACAAAGCCAGGTCGAGACAGGTAGCGAGTCCAGATTCCGCAATCTGGCTGGGCCCGCGCACTTTCTGTCCTTCCCGCTCGAAGCTCGCGGGAGGTACGGCATAGTCGAGTCCCATCGCTCCAATTGCATTCCAGATAGCAGAAGCGAGTTCCCATGCGCGCTTTGCACCTTCCTGGTAGCCATTGATGCCGCCGGGCTTCCCCGCTTTGCGTAGCACCTCCGCAGCCTGCTTGAGCACACGTTCGACTGCCTGCTCGTTCGGCTGAACGAAGGCCGCAATCATGTCCGGCAACGACGACAGGCCGCCCCACTGATTCCTTGGAAGAAGCTCGACTGTCTGCTCAGAAACTGCAACCTCGGCTGACTCTCGGTTTGGCGCAGTGAGTGTGAGCGTGACCACCGACTTTTCCGACTCAGTCAGGCGGCCAAGCAGCGGACCGTCGAGAGACAAATCAAGGTCCGTGATACGCAGGGTCTGCCCCGCCGCCAGATGGTCTAGGTGCCAAGTCTTGGGCTTGAGGAATGGTGGGTCAGAAATCGCGGTGAGCTTCAGGTCCCGGAATGCGTCTTCCGTTTCGTTAACTATGGAAAGCTCCCGAACCACGGGCACCGCGTTCTGGAAGTCCGCCAGATTGACCCGTCCAGCGACGGTCGCCTGAATCTGGACGCAATAAGGCTTTGCCGATTCATCCGTCGGCTCGACAACCCCGGTATCCATCAATGGTCTCCAACTACAACTAGCTATTCGTCTAGACGTGTTGCCACGAACGCTCGCTTCCTCCGGAAACATCCGTGCCAACCGTACTTTCTAAACCCCGTTCAAGCAGTACAGAAGCTTCCGCTTGGCAAACCCACCAGCGCGTCGAACAAAAGTCATACCTCGGATGCGAACGGCAGTGGGGAAATTAGGATACCAGCGGCACGATGTATTACAAGGACAATAAATGTCACCAGAATGCTGAAATCAATAAAATCGGCGCTGGGTTTATCTGATGGCTGCGCGGAGCGGTGTTGGTTCAGCCGCCTTACGTTGCTTCATCGCTAACCTGGTCCCTGACCTTGTCCGTGTTTCTCCGAAGCAGGCAATTATTACTAGGGATATTTGGCTATTGACTCATCACAATGTCCGACGGTCGCCAGTCTTGCTCGCAGCGATGGAATTCCTCCCCGAGCTTGTAAAACACACCGCCATCTAGGTTACAAAACGTTGCAGCATCAACTTGAGGCGAGGGCCTCTTGATTTCATTTTGCTTTACTGGTGTAACCACACCTTGTCGACAGATCGTGAAGAAACGGCAGCCGTAAAAATCCTTGCGCCTAAGGCTCAGCCCTGAGCATTCCCGTGGGTCTGGGCCCCGGGTGGTAAGGCTGAGCCCAGCCCTCCCTATGGCAATTGCCCGGGAAAGCCTTCCACCCAGCCTCCCCACCCAGATTCCCCGGTATGGAGCCGCTTCGCCCGCCAGCCTGTACGCGCCCTCCGGGACGCTAGCTTCGCCATCCCGTTGCCGACATCTCAGACGCTATCCCGCTAGTTTCGGCTACGCAACCACAAGCGGAGCAGCCCACCAAGGTGTCGGGCACTTGCCCAGCTCATTGCAACCTTTTGCGATACGGTCGGGTCTTGCGGGCCAGCGGATATGACTGAACGTGTAGAGGAACACCCATGTAACGAGCAACCCGAACAGCAGACCGCACAGTGATATCGCGAGTCGTTTCACTTGATTTCCCAAACGAGAATTTGCTTCGCCCGGCGCAGTGCCGAGTTTGGGGCTTCGCACGATGCTCGTCGGGTTTGGCATCGAAACGAGTGGCAACTGGGCGATGCCCTCAATACCCCCGGTACGCAAACCGAATGCGTGAAAAGATAGCGCAGAACGCGGGCCTGCTGACGCATCAGCAAAAGACCGCCCTTTGAGTCGGCGCCGTACCCACCTGACAGCCTTGTCAGGTAGGTCGGTGCAACGTGTATGCGAAAATTACGCGTTCAATCCGGAGTAAGCAGCATGTCTCAATGCCCGACATTTTTCGAAGCTTTCCAAGCGAACATGACCGCGCTGCATATGCCCGTTCCGACGACGCTTTTCGCGACGCTTCAAACATCCGTCGCAAGCGTCGCTGCAATGATGGGCGTCATCAAGACGCTAGGCGCGGATGCGACGGTCGCGGAACTGATTGGCGCAACCACGAAGTTGGAAGCAGTCACCGTCGGCGGTTCGATTCTCGCGAGCTTCTATCTTGGAGCGGTTGTCGGTAGCTTGATCGTCGCCACTGACTCCGCAGTGTCATGCGGCAGCGGCAAGCGCGGGGCTAATACGTCTCTGGCGGTAGCTCAATGGGGCACGCGATACGGGCTTGCCGTTCACCCTTTGGTCATGGCCCAAATCCTGCGACACCCCGAAGTCCTCGCGCCCGGCCCGCATAGCTATCTCGGTTTGAAGGCAAACACGGCGATTCGAGGTGCGCGATGAAGTGGATTGCAGACCGCGCGCTTCTCATCGCCACGGCGTTGATTTGCGCCGCCGTAGGTTGGGCGCTCATCAGCGCGACCGGCGAATGGTTTACCGCCTTGATGATGCTAGTAGCGTTCGCGACGCTGTGGATCGATAACACGCGCCTGCGAAAACTACTCGAACAAAACGGCATCGACCCGCGACGATTCAAGCGTTAATCGCGCGCGTTCTGCCGATCAGCGTGAGCCCTTTTACACTTGATGACGTGCCGACCAGTCGTCAGCGTGCACGACAGCGGCCCGGCCGAACGATTCGGCCGCCGACTTTTCAACCGGGCTACTTCGACTTCGGCACGAGTCGGCTGCGGCAGCGATTCAGCCGGTACAACCGGCACGTGACGGCGGCGCAATTCGGCCAAGATCAGGTCGCCTGCGACACGTTCGATCGACTCGCCTCGACTGCGGGCGTAGGCGTCTAGGGTCGCGCGGCCTTCGAGAGTCAGCCATGCGATGACGGGCGGGCGTCAGTTTATGGCGGTGGCCTGATTGTGTGCGGGCGGGATGCTCACCATGATAGGCCAGTTGCAAATCGAAAGCGGGTTCAGGCGGACAAAAAAGAGCCGGGCATGCGCTGCCCGGCCGAAAAGTCACTATCGCATTGCTGCACGCGATTACTGCGCCACCGCGCGCACCGGCTTGCCGGGACACTGGGGCACCCCGACGCAGTTCGGTTATTTCGCCCTCACGCCAGATCATTCGGCACACGCTGCGGCACAGCTCGATCACGCATCTGGTACAAGCGGGCGTCGACCTTGTGACCGTGAAACGGATTTCCGGTCATAAGACATTGCAGATGTTCGAGCGATACGCGCACGCACAGGGAAGGCACGTTGCTGATGCCGTCGACGCTCAAGATTGCATCGTGAATGCCTGACACGACTACATAGGAATTACACAAAGAGAAAGGGCTTACGTCGCGATAAACGACGTAAGCCCCTGTCTTTATTGGTGGGCCCGGCGGGGTTCGAACCCGCGACCAATCGATTATGAGTCGACTGCTCTAACCGCTGAGCTACAAGCCCTGGTGAGATACGAAGCGTGCTACACGCAGCCCCGGCAAGGAAGCCGGGCCGGCATTGTAACAACAAAGGGGACAAACGCCACCGGCATCACGCCGATGCCGGCGGCGTTCGCAGCAGAGACGCTGGAAATCAGTTCCCTTCGAGGAACGACTTCAGCTTGTCGGAACGGCTCGGGTGACGCAGCTTGCGCAGCGCCTTGGCCTCGATCTGACGGATCCGCTCGCGCGTGACGTCGAACTGCTTGCCAACTTCCTCGAGCGTGTGGTCCGTGCTCATCTCGATGCCGAAACGCATCCGCAGCACCTTCGCCTCGCGCGGCGTCAGCGAATCGAGCACGTCCTTCACGACGTCGCGCATGCTGGCATGCAGCGCGGCATCCGCCGGCGCGACCGTGTTGGTGTCCTCGATGAAGTCGCCGAGATGGGAATCGTCGTCGTCACCGATCGGCGTTTCCATCGAGATCGGCTCCTTCGCGATCTTCATGATCTTGCGGATCTTGTCTTCCGGCATCTCCATCTTCTCGGCGAGCGTTGCCGGATCCGGCTCGAGACCGGTTTCCTGCAGGATCTGCCGCGAGATGCGGTTCATCTTGTTGATCGTCTCGATCATGTGAACCGGAATACGGATCGTGCGCGCCTGGTCGGCGATCGAGCGCGTGATGGCCTGACGGATCCACCACGTCGCATAGGTCGAGAACTTGTAGCCGCGACGGTATTCGAACTTGTCCACCGCCTTCATCAGGCCGATGTTGCCTTCCTGGATCAGGTCGAGGAACTGCAGGCCGCGGTTCGTGTACTTCTTCGCGATCGAGATCACGAGACGCAGGTTGGCCTCGGTCATTTCGCGCTTCGCCTGGCGTGCCTTCAGTTCGCCGGCCGCCATCTGGCGGTTGGTTTCCTTCAGGTCCTTCAGCGGCAGCACGACGCGCGCCTGCAGGTCGAGCAGGCGCTGCTGCTGTTCGCGGATCGCCGGAACGTTACGCGACAGCACCGCGCTGTACGAATGGCCCTCGGCCATGACCTTCTCGGACCAGTCGAGATCGGTTTCGCTGCCCGGGAAGCGCGCGATGAATTCCGAACGCGGCATGCCGCACTTGTCGACGACGATGTGCAGGATCTGACGTTCGACCTGACGCACTTCGTCCACCTGCGCACGCAGCGTGTCGCACAGGCGTTCGACGGTACGCGCGGTGAAGCGGATCGTCATCAGTTCGGTCTGGATCGTTTCCTGCGCCTTCAGGTAGGCCTTCGACTTGTAGCCTTCCTTTTCGAACGCGCGGCGCATCTTGTCGAACCACTCGCTGATCTGCGAGAACTTCTCGAGCGAGGCACGCTTGAGGGCTTCGAGCTGGGCGGCGTTGGCCGATGCCTGTGCGGCACCGTCGTCCTCCTCCTCTTCCTCTTCTTCCTCTTCCTCTTCGGCTTCCTCGTCCTCGTTCTCGATGGCTTCCGCTTCCTTCGCGGAGAAGCCGTCCGTATCGGCGGAGTCCGAAGCATTCGGATCGAGCAGGCCGTCGACGAGCTCGTCGACGCGGATCTCTTCGTTCGCGACGCGCTCGGCCATCGCGAGGATGTCGGCGATCGTCGTCGGGCACGCGGAAATCGCCATCACCATGTGGCGCAGGCCGTCCTCGATCCGCTTCGCGATCTCGATTTCGCCTTCGCGCGTGAGCAGCTCGACCGTGCCCATCTCGCGCATGTACATCCGGACCGGATCGGTCGTGCGGCCGAATTCCGAATCGACGGTGGACAGCGCGACTTCCGCTTCCTCTTCGACTTCATCGTCCGACGACGCGGCCGGCGCGTTGTCGTTCAGGAGCAGCGTTTCCGCGTCCGGCGCCTGCTCGTAGACCGCCACGCCCATGTCGTTGAACGTGCCGATGATGCCTTCGAGGGCTTCGGTCTCGGTGAAGTTGTCCGGCAGGTGGTCGTTGATTTCGGCGTACGTAAGGAAGCCGCGCTCCTTGCCGAGCTTGATCAGCGCGCGCAGCTTCACGCGGCGCTCTTCGAGCTCCTCGGCCGTGCCCGGCGTGCTCGTCGCGAACGCTTCCTTCAGCAGCGCCTTTTCCTTGGCGCGACGATCGCGCACCTTGGATTTGCCCGGGGCAGCCGCGGCTGCGGGCTGCTCGTCGCTCTGATTTGCGTCGTCGTCGACGGATACTTCGTTCAGCTTTTTGGTCATGGAGTTCGCCGTACCGGCTATATCGACTCGCGGCTGCTGGACGACAGCCGGTTGAACCGTGGGTGCATGAGTAGTACGTACTGCCGTTTCGTCCGCGGCGGCAGTCGTGTCCCTTGCGCTTTTCGCACTTGCCCGCTTCGCCGCCGGCTTGGCCGGCCCGGAGTCGGGTCTGGCGGCAGCCCGTGTTCTGGCTGCCGGTGCCGGCGCAGCCTGAGCGGTGCCGGCCGCGGTTTTCTTTCCCGCAGGGGCTGACGATGCTGAAGACGTTGTCCTGGTGGAAGAAGCAGACTTGGCCGCTGTGACCTTCTTGGTCGGCTCCGTCGAGCCCTTGCCTGTTGCTTTCTTTCCGCCTGTCGTCTTTGCCATCGCGATTCTCGCCTCTGCTTGGAAAACAAACCGCTGGAAACCTTATATTATAGCACGCTGGGGAGCCCTCTCTAAGCGCCCCGGCCGCCTACAGCCCGAGCCGACGCTTCATGTCGGTTCGCTGCTGGTTCAATTCCGTCAATTCAGCCAGTTCCTCGGGTGTGAAGGTGGATTGCCGCGCCAGCCGATCGAGCCGGTCGCAGCAAGCGTCGTAGCGCATCTTGAGCACCGCTGCCTGCAGCTCCTCCCCCGCGATCCGTTCCTGTTCACGCTGCCGCTCGGGCACCGTCTCGTCCTCCGGATTCTGTAACAGCAAATCACGGACGTTTTCATCATAGTCCAGAATTTCGCGGAAGATTTCCTCGTAAGTCGCCCCGTTCGAGGACGTCCGCAGGACATCCGACAGCAGCCGGAACTCCGCGCCGTCGCCCAGCGCACGCGCATGGTCGACGACTTCGGCAAACAATTCGCCGATGCGCGGCAACGCGCGCAGGGTCGCAATCTGTTCGTCGTCGAGCTGCGACGCGATGCGCGGATGCATTACCAGCGTGCGCAACGCGCGCTTTTCGCTGTCCGTCACGCGGCGCCGCTCGCTGCGCGCGGGCGCCTGGCGCGGCGGCGCCGCGATCCGCGTATCGACGTCGGACAGCCCCGCGACCTCTTCGAACGGGATGTCGAGGCGGTCCGCGAACATGTGCATGATCTGCGCGCGCAACGCGTTCGCGGGCAACGCCTGCAGCAGCGGCTTCGCATCGAACAGCGCCTTCGCGCGGCCTTCCGGCTGATCGAGCGCCTTGCCGGCAATTGCTTCGTTCAGCAGAAATTGCGACAGCGGCATCGCGCGCTCGACCTGCTCGGAGAACGCATCGGCGCCGAACTCGCGCACATAGCTGTCCGGATCGTGCTCGGTCGGCAGAAAAAGGAAACGGATCGTGCGGTTGTCCGCCGCATGCGGCAGGCACGCCTCGAGTGCGCGCCGGGCCGCACGCCGCCCGGCCGAATCGCCGTCGAAACTGAAAATAACTGTGTCGGTCTGGCGCAGCAGCTTCTGCACGTGGATCGGCGTGCACGCGGTGCCGAGCGTCGCGACCGCGTTCGGGAAACCGAGCTGCGCGAGCGCGACGACGTCCATGTAGCCTTCGACGACCAGCACGTACTTGCGCTCGCGAATCGCGAGCCGCGCCTCGAACAGCCCGTACAGTTCGCTGCCCTTGTTGAACAGCGGCGTTTCGGGCGAGTTCAGGTACTTCGGCTCGCCGCTGCCGAGCACGCGGCCGCCGAAGCCGATCACCTGCCCCTTCACGTTGCGGATCGGGAACATGATCCGCTCGCGGAACCGGTCGTAGCGGCGTGCGACGCCCTGCGCATCGGTTTTCTCGCTGACGATCACGAGCCCCGACTCGACGAGCGACTCGTCGCGATAGTCGGGGAACGCCGTTTCGAGGTTCTGCCAGCCGTCCGGCGCATAACCGAGCCCGAAACGCGCGGCGATCTCGCCGGTCAGGCCCCGGTTCTTCAGGTACTGGATCGCGACGGTCGCGCCGCGCAACTGCTTGCGGTAGTAGTCGCACGCGGCGGTCATCGCGTCGGACAGCGCAGTCGCGACGGACTTCGACACGGGCGCCGGATAGTCGCCACCTCCGCCACCGCCACCGCCACCACCGCCGCCGCGCATCGACGGCTCATGCGGCACGGTCAGCCCGACGGACTGCGCGAGCTCCTGCACGGCCTCCGGGAACGTGAGCCCCGCATGCTCCATCAGGAAGCCGATCGCCGTGCCGTGCGCGCCGCAACCGAAGCAATGATAGAACTGCTTGGTCGGGCTGACGGTAAACGACGGGCTCTTCTCGTTATGGAACGGGCACAACCCCATGAAGTTGGCGCCGCCCTTCTTGAGCTGCACATACCGACCCACCACGTCGACGATATCGACGCGGTTCAGCAAGTCCTGCAGGAACGAATGCGGAATCACCGTGGGATCGAGCGAAAAAAGACAATACGACGCCCGGTGCACGCAACGCCGCGCGCACCGGGAACGGGTTTACTTCGTGAGCGCGGCCTTGACCTGCGCGGAAACGGCCGTCATGTCGGCGCGGCCGGCGAGCTTGCCCTTCAGCACGCCCATCACCTTGCCCATGTCCTGCGGGCCGGCTGCGCCGGTTTGCGCGACCGCCGCCTGGACTTCGGCCGCCACTTCGGCATCCGACAGTTGCGCGGGCATGTAGCCGCCCAGCACGGTCAGTTCGGCCTGCTCCTTCGCGACGAGGTCGTCGCGGCCGGCGGCCTGGAACTGGCTGATCGAATCCTTGCGCTGCTTGATCATCTTGTCGATCACGGCCGTGATGCCCGCGTCGTCGAGCATGACCCGATCATCGACCTCGCGCTGCTTGATCGCGGCCATCAGCAGGCGAATCGTCGCCAGGCGCTCGCTTTCCTTCGCGCGCATTGCGGCCTTCATGTCTTCGCTGATCTGCTCTTTCAAACTCATCATTCACCCGGGATGGAAACGTGAATCCGACGCCCGCGAACGGGCGTCAACACAAAAACCCGCTTGGGACAGTGTCTCAAGCGGGTTGCTCGAATCCGGCATCGGCGACTCGCCGCCTGATCGGCTGTGCGATCGCACCCGATCGCACGGAGTCGCCGGTGCGCCGCTCAGCGAACCGCGCGGCGCCCAATCGTTCAGTACAGCTTCTTCGGCAGCGTCTGGCTGCGGATACGCTTGTAGTGACGCTTCACCGCTGCCGCCTTCTTGCGTTTGCGCTCCGCGGTCGGCTTCTCGTAAAACTCGCGCGCACGAAGTTCGGTCAACAGACCGTTCTTCTCGATCGTGCGCTTGAAGCGACGCATTGCAACTTCGAACGGCTCGTTCTCTTTAACGCGAATGATCGTCATGATCCGACACGAATAAAGGTTTGCAGGGAAAGACTACCGAGTATAGCAGAGCGATTGTCCAAAGGCACGGGGACTGGTCCCGCTAAACCGGGCTTGCCCAGGGCCTGTTCACCCTGATAACGGGCTTGCGCTGGCCCGTCAGGCGCCGCGCGCATACTCCGCCGCGGCCTGCCCTGCGGCTGTCCCGGACGCCCACGCCCACTGGAAGTTGTAGCCGCCGAGCCAGCCCGTCACGTCCACCGCCTCGCCGACGAAGAACAGCCCCGGCACGCGCGCGCTCATCATCGTCGCCGACGACAACTCCCGCGTATCGACCCCGCCCTTCGTCACCTCGGCCTTCTTGTAGCCTTCGGTGCCGTTCGGCGTCAGCGTCCAGCCGGCGAGCGCGTCGCCGATCTGGCGCAGCGTCTTGTCGGGCAGGTCCGCGAGCCGCGCGTCGGCCGCGACGCGGTGCGTGTCGAGCCATGCGTGCGCGAGGCGCGACGGCACCCAGTCCGCGAGCAGCGAACCGATCTGGCGCTTCGACGTGCGTTTCGCGTCGAGCAGGTCGGCCACCGTGTCGCGCTGCGGCAGCAGGTCGACGCGGATCGGGTCGCCGGGCTGCCAGTAGCTCGAGATCTGCAGGATGCCGGGCCCCGACAGGCCGCGATGGGTCAGCAGCAGGTCCTCGACGAATTCGCCGCCGCGCTTCTTGTCGCCGGTCGCCACGCGCACTTCGAGCGACACGCCGGACAACGCCGCGAACGGCTCCCAGTCGTGCGGCGCGAACGTGAGCGGCACGAGCGCGGGCCGCGTATCGATGAGCTTGTGGCCGAACTGCTTCGCGAGCCGGTAGCCGAAGTCGGTCGCACCGATCTTCGGGATCGACAGGCCGCCGGTCGCCACGATCAGTGCGCGCGCACCGATCGACCCGGCCTGCTGCGTGTCGAGCGTGAAGCCGTCGGCCGGTGCGTGGCGCACCGCGTCGACGACGACGGGCCGGCGCCACGCGATGCCGCCCGCGTCGCACTCGTGCTTCAGCACATCGATGACCGCGTCGCTGCCGTGGTCGCAAAAAAGCTGACCCTTGTGCTTTTCGTGCCAGGTCACATGATGGCGCTTGAGCAGCCCGAGGAAGTCGCGCGGCGTATAGCGCGCCAGCGCCGAGCGCGCGAAATGCGGATTCGCCGACAGGTAGTTGTCGGGGCCTGCATACAGGTTCGTGAAGTTGCAGCGGCCGCCGCCCGAGATGCGGATTTTCTCGGCGAGCCGCGGTGCGTGATCGATCAGCACGACGCGGCGGCCGAGCTGCCCGGCAACCGCGGCGCTCATCATCCCGGCCGCGCCCGCGCCGATCACGGCGATGTCATAAGTTTCCATGGCGCGGATTGTACCTGCCCGGCATCGCGCCCGTGCCGCCGGCAGCGGCGGCCGGCCCTCGCCTGCTATACTTTCCGGTTACGTTGACCTTCCTGCGGCGCGCCCGATACGGCGCGCCCCGCCCGTACCCATGCTCGTTCTCGGCATCGAAAGCTCCTGTGACGAAACCGGCCTCGCGCTCTACGACACGCAGCGCGGCCTGCTCGCGCACGCGCTCCATTCGCAGATCGCGATGCACCGCGACTACGGCGGCGTCGTGCCCGAGCTCGCGTCGCGCGACCACATCCGCCGCGCGCTGCCGCTGCTCGAGGAAGTGATGGCGCAAAGCGGCACGCACCGCGACGACATCGATGCGATCGCGTTCACGCAAGGCCCCGGCCTCGCCGGCGCACTGCTGGTCGGCGCGAGCATCGCGAATGCGCTCGCGCTCGCCTGGAACAAGCCGACCGTCGGCATCCACCACCTCGAAGGCCACCTGCTGTCGCCGCTGCTCGTCGCCGAGCCGCCGCCGTTCCCGTTCGTCGCGCTGCTGGTTTCCGGCGGCCACACGCAACTGATGCGCGTGACCGACGTCGGCGTGTACGAGACGCTCGGCGAGACGCTCGACGACGCGGCCGGCGAAGCGTTCGACAAGACGGCGAAGCTGATCGGCCTCGGCTACCCGGGCGGCCCGGAAGTGTCCAAGCTCGCCGAAACGGGCACGCCGGGCGCGGTCGTGCTGCCGCGTCCGATGCTGCATTCGGGCGACCTCGACTTCAGCTTCAGCGGCCTGAAGACGGCCGTACTCACGCAGATGAAGAAGTTCGAAGCGGCGAAGCTGACGGGCGAAGCGCTCGAACGCGCGAAAGCCGACCTCGCGCGCGGTTTCGTCGACGCAGCCGTCGACGTGCTCGTCGCGAAGTCGCTCGCAGCACTGAAGAAGACGAAGCTCAAGCGCCTCGTGGTCGCGGGCGGCGTCGGCGCGAACCGCCAGTTGCGCGACGCACTGTCGGCCGCCGCGGCCAAGCGTGGCTTCGACGTGCATTACCCCGATCTTGCGCTGTGCACCGATAACGGCGCGATGATCGCGCTCGCGGGCGCGCTGAGGCTCGGCCGCTGGCCCGAGCAGGCGAACGCCGACTACGCGTTCACGGTGAAGCCGCGCTGGGATCTCGCGTCGCTCGCACGCTGAGCCGCGCAACGTAACGCGACGCCGCGCGAACCGGCAGACGTAAAAATGGCCGCTCAAACGAGCGGCCATTTTCATCGGCGCGACAAAACAACGCAGCGTTATGCAGCCTGCCGCTTGTCGCGTTCGATCAGCGCATACGCGCTGTGATTGTGAATCGACTCGAAGTTCTCGGCTTCGAGCACGTATGCGACCACGCGCTCGTCCGCATCGAGACGCTGCGCGACGTCGCGCACGAGATCCTCGACGAACTTCGGATTCTCGTACGCACGCTCCGTGACGAACTTCTCGTCCGGACGCTTCAGCAGCCCCCACAGCTCGCACGACGCCTCTTCCTCCGCGATGCGGATCAGCGCCTCGACCGGCAGGTCGCCTGCAAGCTCGGCATCGATCGTCACGTGCGAGCGCTGGTTGTGCGCGCCGTACTGCGAGATCTTCTTCGAGCACGGGCACAGGCTCGTCACCGGCACGAGCACCTTCAGGAACAGGCGCGTGTCGCCGTTGCGGCTTTCGCCCGCGAGCGTCACTTCATAATCGAGCAGGCTCTGCACGCCGGATACCGGCGCCGTCTTGTTCACGAAGTACGGGAACGTGACTTCGATGCGGCCGGCCTCGGCTTCGAGCTTCTCGAGCATCGACGCGAGCATCGCGCGGAAGCGCTCGACCGTCAGCGGCGCGCGGTTCTCTTCGAGCAGCGCGACGAAGCGCGACATGTGCGTGCCCTTCTGGTCGGCCGGCAGACGGACATCGAGGTTCCAGACACCGACGCTCGGCTGCACGTCGCCGCTTTCGGTACACACCGTCAACGGATGCCGGACCGCCTTCACGCCCACGCGCTGAATCGGAATCTGACGGGTATCCACCGTGCTCTGCACGTCGGGCATCACGAAGGCGGGATTCATCTGGTTCATCTTGTTCAATCCTTGTAAGCCGCGCGTTCGACGACGCGCACGCCGCGTCATGCGGCAGCCGGAAAAGCAACATGGGCCCGCAGGCCCATGTTTTCCGCATCAATGAAGACCGGTTGCGCCAGTCGCACCGACACCGCCCGCGGGCGGTGCCAGCTTATGCGACGCGCTTCGCCTGACCCGCGACGTCGGCCGCCGGGTTCAGGAAGCGTTCGCGAATCGATTTCGCGATGCCCGCGCCGTCGAGGCCGCATTGCGACAGCAGCTTTGCGTGGTCGCCGTGATCGACGAACTGGTCAGGGAGGCCCAATTGTAGTACGGGTCGGATAACCCCACATTCCATCAGGGCTTCCACGCAGGCCGAGCCCGCGCCACCCATCACGCAGCCTTCCTCGATCGTGACGAGGTAGTCGTGCGTCTCGGCGAGTTCGCGCACGAGCGCGGCATCGACCGGCTTCACGAAGCGCATGTTCGCGACGGTTGCGTCGAGTTCCTCGGCCGCGGCGAGCGACGGAGCGACCATCGTGCCGAACGCGAGGATCGCGACACGCTTGCCTTCCGGCTGCGCCGTGCGGCGACGCACTTCACCCTTGCCGAGCGGGATCTCGGTGAATTCCTTCACCGTCGGCACGCCCGTGCCCGCGCCGCGCGGATAGCGCACCGCGGTCGGGTTCGGCTGCTGCAGCGCGGTGTGCAGCATCTGGCGGCATTCGTTCTCGTCGGATGCGGCCATGACCGTCATGTTCGGGATGCAGCGCATGAACGCGAGATCGTATGCACCCGCGTGCGTCGCGCCGTCCGCGCCGACGAGGCCCGCGCGGTCGATCGCAAACACGACCGGCAGGTTCTGCAGCGCGACGTCGTGGATCAGTTGATCGTAAGCACGCTGCAGGAACGTCGAGTAGATCGCGACGACCGGCTTCAACCCTTCGGTCGCGAGGCCGCCCGCGAACGTCACCGCGTGCTGCTCGGCGATGCCGACGTCGTAGTAGCGATCCTTGAAGCGCTTCTCGAACTCGACCATGCCCGAGCCTTCGCGCATCGCGGGCGTGATGCCGACGACGCGCGTATCGCGCTCGGCTTCATCGCACAGCCACTCGCCGAACACCTGCGTGTACGTCTTCTTCGCGGGCGTGGTCGACGGCTTGATGCCTTCGGCCGGATTGAACTTGCCCGGGCCGTGATAGAGCACGGGATCGGCTTCGGCGAGCTTGTAGCCCTGGCCTTTCTTCGTCACCACGTGCAGGAACTGCGGGCCGCGCAATTCGCGGATGTTCTGCAGCGTCGGGATCAGCGAATCGAGATCGTGACCGTCGATCGGGCCGATGTAGTTGAAGCCGAACTCTTCGAACAGCGTGGCCGGCACGACCATGCCCTTCGCGTGCTCCTCGAGCTTGCGCGCGAGTTCGAGCACCGGCGGCGCAACGCTCAGCACGCGCTCGACGCCCGCGCGCGCAGCCGCGTAGAAGCGGCCCGACATCAGGCGTGCGAGATGGCGATTCAGCGCGCCGACCGGCGGCGAGATCGACATGTCGTTGTCGTTCAGGATCACGAGCAGCTTCGCATCTTCCGACACGCCCGCGTTGTTCATCGCCTCGAACGCCATGCCGGCCGTCATCGCGCCGTCGCCGATCACGGCGATCGAGAAGCGGTCGTCGCCGTTCAGCTGGCTGCCGATCGCCATGCCGAGCGCGGCCGAGATCGACGTGCTCGAGTGCGCGGTGCCGAACGTGTCGTATTCGGATTCGCTGCGGCGCGGGAAGCCCGAGATGCCGTCGTACTGGCGCAGCGAATCCATCTGGTCGCGGCGGCCCGTCAGGATCTTGTGCGGGTAGGTCTGGTGACCCACGTCCCAGACAATGCGATCGTTCGGCGTGTTGAACACGTAGTGCAACGCGATCGTCAGCTCGACCGTCCCGAGGTTGGACGACAAATGGCCGCCCGTCTTCGACACGCTGTCGAGCACGAACGCGCGCAGTTCATCCGCGAGCGGTTGCAGTTGGCGACGATCGAGGCGGCGCAAATCCGCCGGGTCGTCGATGGTTTTCAGCAAGTCGTACATCGTCGTTCCATTGTAGGAAATCAAACGCGCCCGCATTCTATTGCACGCACCGTAGCGTGTGCGCGGCGGCGGGCTTTCGCGTCAGCTGACCCGGTTCACCACCAGGTCGGCAAGTTCGGCGAGACGCTGTGCGCGTGCGCCGAACGGTTTCAGCGCGTCGTGCGCTTCCGCGCGCAATTGCGCGGCGAGCTCGCGCGACGCGTCGAGGCCGAGGATCGATACGTAGGTCGGCTTGTCGTTCGCCGCGTCCTTGCCGGCCGTCTTGCCGAGCGTCGCCGAATCGGTCGTGACGTCGAGAATATCGTCGACGACCTGGAAGGCCAGACCCACGGCCCCCGCGTAGACGTCGAGCGCGGCCATCGTTTCCGCAGACGGCGTCTCGCCGGCCAGTGCGCCCATCCGCACGGCCGCGCGCAGCAGTGCGCCCGTCTTCATCCGGTGCATCGTCTCGAGCTGCTCGCGCGTCAGCTTGAGGCCGACGCTCGCCAGGTCGATCGCCTGCCCGCCGGCCATGCCGATCGAGCCGCTCGCGAGCGCAAGCTCGCGCACGAGCGCCGCCTGCTGCACCGGCGTCAGCGCGGCGGCGTCGGTCAGTGCGACGAACGCCTGCGACTGCAGCGCATCGCCGACCAGCAGCGCCGTCGGCTCGTCGTACTGCACATGCACGGTCGGCTTGCCGCGGCGCAGCGCGTCGTCGTCCATGCACGGCATGTCGTCGTGCACGAGCGAGTAGACGTGGATCATCTCCAGCGCCGCCGCCGCCGCGTTGCGCGCCGCTTCCGTCGCGCCGGTCAGCTCGCCTGCTGCATGGCACAGCAGCGGGCGAACGCGTTTGCCGCCGCCGAGGACCGCGTAGCGCATCGCCTCATGGAGTTGCGCGGGCATCGCGGTGTCAGCGGGCAGATAGTGACCGAGTGCGTCCTCGACGCGGTCAAGCACGGACCGCATCCATTGTTCGAATGTCATAGATCGTCGTCTTCGCCGTCCGTGGCGGCCGTTCCGGACGAAAGCGGCTTCAGCGTCGCGCCGTCGAGCACGCGAACCTGCTGCTCCACTTTCTCGAGCTGCTGTTGGCAAAACGCAACGAGGGTCGCACCGCGGCGGTACGCCGCCAGTGAATCCTCGAGGCTCAACGCGCCGCCTTCCATCCGGGCAACCAGCGTCTCGAGTTCCGCGAGCGCCATCTCATAATTGTCCGGCAACGGTTCGGTGCCGTTACCGGGCGGCGCGGCGCCTGGGGATGCGGTTTTCGCCATGGACAAGGGTGTCAAATTTCAAAACAAGTCGGACATTCTACGGCAAAAGAGAATTCTCCGATCTGCCGACTTGGGTAGCCTGCCACATATTCCGGCCCCATCTCCGGCACACAGTGTGCACCTCCAGATTGTCTCCGGACAAAAAATTGACACAAATCAGGCACTTATTCCTAGCCTTGCGGGGCGAACCGGGTATAATTCCCCGTTTCCCTAAATCGATTTTTCGATGGTTGGGTTGTTCACTGCTTTCACGCTAACACCGGGAGTGGGAATGTCCAATCTGAGCGATGCGCTTCAGTTGAAGTCGGCTCACAGCCAGCTTCCAGTCACTGCATATTTCGATGAGGCGCTACTCGAGCGCGAGATCGAAACCCTCTTCAAGAAAGGACCTCGTTACGTCGGGCACGAGTTGATGGTGCCCGAGGCGGGGGATTATTTTGCGCTGCCGTCCGAGAAGGAAGGCCGCGTGCTGGTCCGCAACCAGACGAACCAGATCGAACTGCTGTCGAACGTCTGCCGCCACCGGCAGGCGATCATGCTCAACGGGCGCGGCCACACGCAGAACATCGTGTGCCCGCTGCACCGCTGGACGTACGACCTGGAAGGCGAGCTGCTCGGCGCGCCGCACTTCCCCGAGAAGCCGTGCCTGAACCTCGGCAAGAGCCCGCTGCAGAACTGGCAGGGGCTGCTGTTCGAGGCCGAAGGCCGGAATGTCGCGCGCGACCTCGCCCATCTCGGCACGAAGCATCACTTCGACTTCTCCGAGTACCACTTCGATCACGTCGAAGTGCACGAGTGCGATTACAACTGGAAGACGTTCATCGAGGTCTACCTCGAGGATTACCACGTCGTCCCGTTCCACCCGGGCCTTGGCAGCTTCGTGTCGTGCGACGACCTCAAGTGGGAGTTCGGCGACTGGTACAGCGTGCAGACGGTCGGCGTGCACAACGCACTCGCGAAGCCGGGCAGCGCGACTTACCAGAAATGGCACGAGCAGGTGCTGAAGTTCCGCAACGGCGTGCCGCCGGAGTTCGGCGCGATCTGGATGGTCTACTACCCGGGCCTGATGATCGAGTGGTATCCGCACGTGCTCGTCGTGTCGTGGCTGATCCCGCGCGGCCCGCAGAAGACGACCAACATCGTCGAGTTCTATTACCCCGAGGAAATCGCGCTGTTCGAACGCGAATTCGTCGAGGCCGAGCGCGCCGCCTATATGGAAACGGCCGTCGAGGACGACGAGATCGCGATGCGGATGGACGCAGGCCGCCGTGCGCTGATGGCACGCGGCGAGTCGCAGGTCGGCCCGTACCAGAGCCCGATGGAAGACGGCATGCAGCACTTCCACGAGTTCCTGCGCCGCCACCTCGGCGACATCTGACGGCCGGTGCGGCGCTTTGACGCCGCACGGCATCCGGCAGACGAAAAGACGGGCTTCGGCCCGTCTTTTTTTGTTTAGACTTGGAGTGTCAGGTCATTTGCACTCCAGGGAGCTGTCATGCCACACACTCATTACACCACGCTCATCTCCGCTGCCAATCTCGCCGAGCGCCTGGCCGCGGCGCCCGGCAGCGTCGTTCTGCTCGACTGCCGCTTCGATCTCGTCGATCCCGGCGCGGGTGAAGCCGCGTATGCGGCCGGCCACATCCCCGGCGCGCAGTACCTTCACCTCGACCGCGACCTGTCCGGCCGCAAGACGGGCACCAACGGCCGCCATCCGCTGCCGACCCGCGATGCACTCGCGACGCTGCTCGCCAGCCACGGACTCAAGCAAGGCCAGCAGGTCATCGCGTACGACGCACAAGGCGGCGCGTACGCGGCACGACTGTGGTGGCTGCTGCGCTGGCTCGGCCACGATTCGGTCGCCGTGCTCGACGGCGGCCTGCAGGCGTGGGAAGCAGCCGGCCAGCCGCTGACGGCCGACGTACCGCAACCGGCCGCCGGCGATTTCCGCGCGGCAGCACCACTCGAATCGACGGTCGACGCAGCAGCCGTGCTTGCGAACGTGACGTCGCGCACGCGCGTCGTGATCGATGCTCGCGCACCGGACCGCTATCGCGGCGAAAACGAAACGATCGATCCGGTGGGCGGCCACATCCCCGGCGCGCGCAACCGGTTCTTCAAGGACAACCTGAACGCCGACGGCCGCTTCAAGACCGGCCACGAATTGCGCGAGACGTTTTCCGCGCTGCTGGCGGGCACCGAACCGAACCTCGTGATCCTGCAATGCGGCTCCGGCGTCACCGCCTGCCACAACGCGCTCGCGCTGGAGATCGCGGGGCTGCACGGCGCATCGCTGTATCCGGGCTCGTGGAGCGAATGGAGCGCCGATCCGTCGCGGCCGATCGCGACCGGCCCGAACCCGTAATCCGGCGCGCGCGCTGGCGAAGCGGCGGCCATTCGGCCGCCGCGTTCCGTTTACATCACGCCGTACTTGTGGAACCACGCGATCGCGCGCTTCCAGCTGTCCTCGGCATCGCCCTTTACATAGCTCGGCCGGTAGTCGGCGAAGAACGCGTGGCCGGCATCCGGATACACGACGATCTCCGATTCGCGCGCGAGCTTCGAATCGCTCGTCTGGATCGCCTTGCGCATGTCCGCGAGCGAGGCCTGCGTGATGTTCGTATCCTTCTCGCCGTACAGCCCGAGCACGGGCACCGTCAGCGACGCTGCATGATCGACCGGATTGAACGGCGTCATCTCGTCGGTCTTGCCCTCGACGAACCCGTACCACGCAACCGCCGCACGCACGTGCGGATTGTGCTCGGCATACAGCCACGCCTGACGGCCGCCCCAGCAGAACCCCGTCACGCCGAGACGCGTCAGGTCGCCGCCGTTCTTGCCGGCCCACGCGACCGTCGCATCGAGATCCTCGGTGACCTGCCGGTCCGGCACCTTGCTGACGATGTTGTCGACGAGCGCCTGGATCGTCGGATACTTCGACACGCTGCCCTGCCGCGCGAACAGGTCGGGCGCGATCGCGAGGTAGCCGAGCTTCGCGAAGCGGCGGCACACATCGGCGATATGCGCATGCACCGCGAAGATCTCGTGGATCACGATGATGACCGGCAGGTTCGTCTTGCCGGCCGGCTGCGCGCGATAGGCCGGCACGCTCGCGTCGCCGGAGCGGATCTCGACGGTGTCGACGTCCAGCCCGGCGCTGTCGGTCGTGACCGTCTGCGCCGAAACGGGCAGCACGGCCGCCGCGAAGGTGCCGCCGAGCGCGGCCTGCACGAACTTGCGGCGCGAGAACGGGACGTGGGGGACCAGGCTGTCGACTTCGGGTTTCAACATGAATGCACTCCTCGAGTGGGCGCCGCCGTCACGATCGCGGATGCGGCATGACGAGACATCGCGTCGACGCGCGGCGCGGATGTTGCGGCGGTTGGCACCCCGCCGCAAACGGAAACCCGGACAAGATGCCCAATAATCCGTTGTCGCGTCAACTGTCTGATGTGTAAGACTCAATTACGAAGAATCGATCCGGCCGCCCCGGCCATGGTGTCGATGCGTGCCGTCGCCCCGACAGATCACGGGGCGGCGTGCATGGGTCGATCGCCGTTGCGCGACTGGAGCTTGCGGATTGAAAAGGAAAACGCGCGAACGATCTCACCCGGCCAGAGTCTGCACGACCGGCCGGCCGCCCAAATAACAACGGGCGGAGAACACGCACCGTGTGCGCACTCCTCGCCCGCTTCCCGCACGCACGCCCGGTCAGTGCAGCTTGACGCGCGGCAGCGTCGTGCGCCGCAGCCAGTGCGCGACCGTGTCGAGCATCATCCGCGGATAGCCGTGCAGCGCCGCGATGTGCAGCCGGTACAGCGACATGTACATAAAGCGCGCGAACAGCCCTTCGATCAGCATGTTGCCGCCGATCAGCCCGCCCATCAGGTTGCCGACCGCGCTGAAATGGCCGAGCGACACGAGCGAACCGAAATCGCGATACGTGAACTCGGGCAGCGGACGCCCTTCGAGCCGGCAGCCGATCGCCTTCAGCAGGAAGCTCGCCTGCTGGTGCGCGGCCTGCGCGCGCGGCGGCACGTTGCGTTCGTTGCCGGGCCACGCGCATGCCGCGCAATCGCCGAGCGCGAACACGTTGTCGTCGGTGAAGGTCTGCAGCGTGCGGCGCACGTCGAGCTGGCCGAGCTTGTTGACCTGGAGACCATCGAGATGCGAGAGCACGGACGGCGCCTTGATGCCGGCCGCCCAGACCGTCAGGTCCGCGCGCACTGCCTTGCCGCTCGCGGTATGCACAAGCCCCGGCGCAACCTCGGTCACGCGCTCGCCGAGCATCAGCCGTACACCGAGCTTTTCGAGCAGCTCGGCCGTCGCCGACGACACGCGCTCCTGCAACGCCGGCAGAATCCGCGGCCCCGATTCGATCAGCACGATGCCGACGTCGTGACGCGGGTCGAGCTTGTGCAGCCCGTACACGGACAACACCTGCGCCGTGTTGCGCAGTTCTGCTGACAACTCGACGCCCGTCGCGCCGCCGCCGACGATCACGACCTGGATGCGCGGCTCGGCCGCATCGCCCGGCGCGGTCGGCGCCGGCGCCTGGTGCTCGGCACGCATGCACGCGGCGATCAGCCGCTTGCGGAAGCGCTCGGCCTCGCCAACGGTATCGAGCGCGATCGCGTTTTCCGGCGCGCCCTGCACGCCGAAGAAGTGGGTCGTGCTGCCGATCGCGATCACGAGCGTGTCATATTCCAGCTCGCGCGCCGGCAGCAGTTCCTCGCCGTCGCTGTCGTTGACGGGCGACAGCGTGGCGCGCTTCGCCGCGCGGTCGAGCCCGGTCAGTTCGCCCTGCTGAAACTCGAAGCCGTGCCAGCGCGCCTGCGCCGCGTATTCGAGTTCCTGCGTGAACGGGTCCATGCTACCGGCCGCGACCTCGTGCAGCAGTGGTTTCCAGATGTGTGTCGGATTGCGGTCGACGAGCGTGACAAGCGCACGCGCGGGACGATTGCCGCGCGCGCCGTAACGGTCGCCGAGCCGCGTCGCCAGTTCCAGGCCGCCCGCGCCTCCGCCTACGATGATGATCCGATGCATCCGATTCCCCCTTTGCGATTCGAAACTGCTGCCGCCAGGCAAAGCGAATGCGGTGCATTCGCGCCGCCCGGTGGATTAACCGGTTCGGACATCATCGATGTGCAGTTCGAAGCACTTCGATGCGTCCGGTCCCGGAACGCGGGGCGCGCCGCCCCGCGTCAATGACATGACTGACATGCATTGTCCGGGAGCTTGCGCGTTGACCACAAGCAAACCATCTCGATATTCAGCATCCCTGCAACAATATGCCGCAGGAATCGGGAACCGCGCGGCGGTGCGTCAGTGTGCCTCTTCCCAGTTCGCGCCGGCGCCTACTTCGGCGACGAGCGGCACCTTCAGCTTCGCGACGCCGCACATCATTTCCGGCAGTTTCTCGCGCACGAGCGACAGTTCGTCGTCGGGCACCTCGAGCACCAGTTCATCGTGCACCTGCATGATCATCCGCGACGCAAGCTGGTCGCGCGTGAGCCAGTCGTCCACCGCGATCATCGACAGCTTGATCAGGTCGGCCGCGGTACCCTGCATCGGCGCATTGATTGCCGCGCGCTCGGCCGCCTGGCGGCGCGGGCCGTTGCCGCCGTTGATCTCCGGCAGCCACAGACGGCGACCGAAAACGGTTTCGACGTAGCCCTTCTCCTTCGCGATCGCGCGCGTGTCTTCCATGTACTGCGCGACGCCCGGATAGCGGGCGAAATAGCGGTCGATATAGAGCTTCGCCGCGTCACGCGTGATGCCGAGGTTCGACGCGAGCCCGAACGCGCTCATCCCGTAGATCAGCCCGAAGTTGATCACCTTCGCGATCCGACGCTGGTCGGAATGGACTTCCAGCGGCGTCACGCCGAACACCTCGGCTGCCGTCGCGCGGTGGATGTCCTCGCCCTGCGAGAACGCGCGCAGCAGCGACGCGTCGCCCGAGATGTGCGCCATGATCCGCAGTTCGATCTGCGAATAGTCGGCCGACACGATCCGGTGGCCCGGCGACGCGATGAACGCCTCGCGGATCCGCCGGCCTTCGGCCGTGCGCACCGGAATGTTCTGAAGATTAGGATCGTTCGATGCGAGACGGCCCGTCACCGCGACGGCCTGCGCATAGTTCGTATGCACGCGGCCCGTTGCGGGGTTCACCATGCGCGGCAGCTTGTCGGTATAGGTCGACTTCAGCTTCGACAGCCCGCGATGCTCGAGCAGCACCTTCGGCAGCGGGTAATCCTCCGCCAGCTTCTGCAGCACTTCTTCGTCGGTCGACGGCGCGCCGCTCGGCGTCTTCTTCACGACCGGCAACTGCAGCTTCTCGAAGAAGATCTGCCCGATCTGCTTCGGCGAGCCGAGATTGAATTCGCCGCCCGCCAGTTCGTACGCCTGCGTTTCGAGCTCGATCAGACGCGTCGCGATTTCGGTGCTCTGCGCCTGCAGGAGCGCGTCGTCGATCAGCACGCCCGTACGCTCCATCTTGCGCAGCACGAGCGACACCGGCATCTCGATCTCGCGATACACGCGCTCGAGGCCGGGTTCGCGCGCGACCTGCGGATACAGCGCGTGATGAAGCTGCAGCGTGATGTCGGCATCTTCGGCCGCGTATTCGGCGGCCTGCGCGAGCGCCACGTCGTCGAAACCGATCTGCTTCGCGCCCTTGCCGGCCACGTCTTCATACTTGATCGTCTTGACGCCCAGATGACGCAGCGCGAGGCTGTCCATGTCGTGCGTGCGGTGCGATTCGACCACGTACGATTCGAGCAGCGTGTCGTGCTCGATGCCGTTCAGCGCGATGTCGTAATTCGCGAGCACCTGCGCGTCGTACTTCAGGTGCTGGCCGACCTTCTTGCGATCGGCCGATTCGAGCCACGGCTTCAGGCGTGCGAGCACTTCGTCGATCGGAAGCTGCTCGGGCATGTCGGGGCCGCGATGCGCGACCGGCAGGTACGCGGCCTTGCCCGGTTCGACCGAGAACGACAGGCCGACGAGCCGTGCAAGCATCGGATCGAGCGCGGTCGTCTCGGTGTCGAACGCGGTCAGCGCGGCCGCGTCGATCTTCGCGAACCACGCGTCGAATTGCTCCCAGGTCTGGATCGTGTCGTATTCGCGAACGATGTCGGCCGCCACCACCGGTGCCGGCTCGCCTTCCTGCACATCGGCGCCGCCGCCTTCCGCGGGCGCGCTGTCGACTTCGCGCAGCCACGTCTTGAAGCCGTAGCGCGCGAAGATGTCGCGCATCAGGTCGCGCGCTTCGCCGTCGCTCTTCAGCGACGCCTCGATCGATTCGAGATGCGGCGCGAGATCGCAGGCCGTGTCGACCGTCACGAGCTGGCGGCCGAGCGGCAGGAAGTCGAGCGCGCGGCGCAGGTTGTCGCCGACCACGCCCTTGATGTCGCCCGCGTGCGCGATGACGCCGTCGAGGCTGTCGTATTGCGACAGCCATTTCACGGCCGTCTTCGGCCCGCACTTCTCGACGCCCGGCACGTTGTCGACGGTGTCGCCGATCAAGGCCAGGTAGTCGATGATCCGCTCGGGCGGCACGCCGAACTTCGCGATCACGCCATCGCGGTCGAGCGTCTCGTTGGTCATCGTGTTGACGAGCGTGACGTGGTCGCTCACGAGTTGCGCGAGATCCTTGTCGCCGGTCGACACGATCACGTTCATCCCGTGCCGCTCGGCTTCGCGCGCGAGCGTGCCGATCACGTCGTCGGCCTCGACGCCTTCGACCATCAGCAACGGCCAGCCGAGCGCGCGCACGGCGCCGTGGATCGGTTCGACCTGCAATGCGAGGTCGGGCGGCATCGACGGCCGGTTTGCCTTATAGTCGGCATAAAGGTCGTCACGGAACGTCTTGCCCTTTGCATCGAACACGCAAGCGCTATACTCTGCACTGACTTCCTTGCGCATACGGCGCAGCATGTTGATGATTCCGTAGAGCGCTCCTGTCGGCTCCCCGCCAGGGCCACGCAAATCAGGCATCGCATGGTAGGCCCGATACAGATAGCTCGAACCGTCAACCAATAGCAGGGTCTTACCTTCCAGATTTCGTTCTTCAGGCATTATGAACAAGAGAAAAGTGATTCCGAGTCTGCGTTCGCTCGCAGATCAAGAACGCGCGACGGCCAAGAAGGCGCGCGCATCGTGGCAGATGTTCACGATTATGGCAGAGTTTATCGAGGCGACCGAGTACCTGTCGGAGATCCGCCCGGCTGTCAGCATCTACGGTTCTGCCCGCCTCAAACCCGACACGCCGCACTACAAGCTGGCCGCGCAGATCGCGCGCAAGCTGTCCGACGCCGGCTTCGCCGTGATCTCCGGCGGCGGCCCCGGCATCATGGAAGCCGCGAACAAGGGCGCGCACGCCGGCAAGGCGCCGTCGGTCGGCCTGAACATCGAGCTGCCGCACGAGCAGGCCGGCAACCACTACCAGGACATCTCGCTGCGCTTCCGCCACTTCTTCACGCGCAAGGTCACGTTCGTGAAGAATTCGGATGCGGTGATCGTAATGCCGGGCGGTTTCGGCACGCTCGACGAGCTGTCCGAAGTGCTCACGCTGATCCAGACGAAGAAATCGCGCCTCGTGCCGATCATCCTCGTCGGCAGCACGTTCTGGCAGGGCTTGCTGCAGTGGTTCCGCGACCAGCTCATTCCGATGGGCCTGATCAATCCGGAAGACATGGATCTGATGCAGGTGATCGACGATCCCGACCAGGTGCTCGACGCAGTGCTCGCGTTCTACGAGGACAGCGGCGAGGAAGAAGGTTCGGACGAAGAAGGGCATCCGCCGCGGCCCGAAGAAGACCGGATGTTCTATCTGTAATCGCTCCATGGCGATAGCCGGCCCGACGGCCGGCGTACTCCTTTCCCCGCGGCAGGCATCGCGATTCGTCCGCCTGCCGCGCACGACTTTCGCGACTTTGTAACGCGCTGTTAATCCCGCTTCGAAGCCGCGCGCCGCCGAATGTCAAATTCGCGCGGCCGGCACTGCGCGATGCGGCATGGTCACTCGCACCCGCGGCCCGCCATTGTCAAATGTGCGGCCCAATGCCCGCATCCCGCGCCTGCGAGCCGCCAACCCGCCGTAATAAACCCACCTCGCCTTTTCCGTCGCGTGCCAGCACACTGCATTGTGTCGGCGCGGCATTCCCCCGGTGGAACGATCCCCCCTCGCTTCCATCGCGTCGCGCCGGCCACCTCACAACGACATCACGGAACAGAACATGAAGCGCTCATCGATCGCTCTCGCTTTCGCCGGCCTCGGCCTCTCGCTGTCCGGCCTCGCTCACGCCGTCAACGTCGACGTCAATATCGGCACGCCTGCACCGGTCGTCGTCGCGCCCGCGCCCGTCATGGTCGCACCCGCGCCCGCAGTCATCGTCGGCTGGCATGGCGACCGCTACTGGGACGGCCGCCGCTACTGGGAACGCCGCGAGTGGGAAGATCATCAGCGTTATCGTGGCCATGACGATCGCCGCGGCTACCACTGCCCGCCGGGACACGCGAAGAAGGGCGAGTGCTGAGCGCATGACCGCCGGGCCTCACTGCCCCGGCGCTGAAGCGGAAAGACAAAGGCCTCACGCGAACAAGCGTTCGCGTGAGGCCTTTGTCTTTGGAGGCGCCATCGCGCCGGGCAGTTACTGGAACGCCACTTCCGCAAAGCTTCGCAGCTTCCGGCTATGCAGCTTGTCGAGCCCGTTCGTGCGCAGGATCTCCATCGCCTTCACGCCGATCTGCAGGTGCTGGTCGACCTGCCCGCGATAAAACGTGTCGGCCATGCCCGGCAGCTTCAGCTCGCCGTGCAGCGGCTTGTCCGACACGCACAGCAGCGTGCCGTACGGCACGCGGAAGCGGAAGCCGTTCGCGGCGATCGTCGCGCTTTCCATGTCGAGCGCGATCGCGCGGCTCTGCGACAACCGCTGCACCGGCTCACGATGATCGCGCAGCTCCCAGTTGCGGTTATCGACGCTCGCGACCGTGCCGGTGCGCATCACGCGCTTCAGTTCGACGCCCTCGAGCCGCGTGACGTCGGCCACCGCGCGCTCGAGCGCGAGCTGCACTTCGGCGAGCGCCGGAATCGGCACCCACAGCGGCAGGTCGGCGTCGAGCACGTGATCCTCGCGCACGTAACCGTGCGCAAGCACGTAATCGCCGAGACGCTGCGTGTTGCGCAGCCCCGCGCAGTGACCGAGCATCACCCATGCATGCGGACGCAGCACTGCGATGTGATCGGTGATCGTCTTCGCGTTCGACGGACCGACGCCGATGTTGACCATCGTGATTCCGCTGCCGTCCGCGCGCTTCAGGTGATACGCGGGCATCTGCGGCAGGCGCGGCGGCGCGGAGCCCTCGGCCGGCTCGCTGCCGAGGTTCGCGTTGTACGTGACGACATCGCCCGGCTCGACGAACGCGCTGTACTGGCTGCGGTACGCGCGCACCTCGGGATCGGTGCTTTCCGTCATCATCGTGCGGCCGAGCTTCACGAACTCGTCGATGTAGAACTGGTAGTTCGTGTAGAGCACGTAGTTCTGGAAATGCGTGGGCGACGTCGCCGTGTAGTGACGCAGCCGGTGCAGCGAGAAATCGACGCGCGCGGCCGTGAACAGCGCGAGCGGATGCGGCTCGCCCGCCGCCGGCTCGAACGTGCCGTTGACGATGCGGTCGTCGAGATACGACAGGTCGGGCGTGTCGAAGATGTCGCGCATCGCGAGCAGGCGGTCGCGGTCGAGCTCGCCTTCGAGATGGATGCCTTCCGGAAACGCGAAATGGATCGGAATCGGCTGCGACGACACGCCGATCTCGATCTTGACATGGTGGTTCTTCGACAGCAGGCGCAGTTGCTCGCGATAGTAGTTCGCGAAGAGATCGGGGCGCGTGACCGTCGTCTCGAACACGCCGGGGCCGGCGACGAAACCGTACGAGCGGCGCGAATCGACGTGCGTGTTGACGTCGGTGCGGATCCGCACGAACGGATAGCACGCGCGCACGTGCTCGATAATCGGTTCATGGCGGCGATAGCGCGCGAATGCGTCGCGCAGGAAGCCCGTATTCGTGTCGTAAATGGCGGACAGCCGCGCGACGGCGGCGATCGGATCGTCGAAAGCCTCGACCGACGGGCTTTCGGGCGTCAGCACACGGTGCCGGCGGCTCAAATCGTTCTTCATTTGTATCACCTCGTCTGATCCGACGACATTACCACGGAACCCGGTCACTCTCATGGCCGCCCGTACGCACGCCAGGGCCGGATACCGCGCAGTATTTGCTAAAATCGGTGGGTTCACTGGAGACTCATCATGAAGCCGCTCATTCTCGTCGCCGCTGCCGCCGCGTTTGCCGCCGCCAGCGTCGCTCACGCCGCCGGCGCCACGCCTGACGCCGACGCGCAGGCCCGGGCCGAGGCCAACGAAGCCGCCGGCCTGCCCGATCTCCGCAAAATCAACCGGCCGGGCGCCGAAGTCACGTCGAAAGTCGACTTCGCCGACATTCGCCGCACGCCGAGCTTCCATGAAAAGAGCAAGAACGGCACCGAGGTCACCGAATACCGCGACCGCGGCAAGCCGGTCGAGATCGACGTGAAGTCGAACTTCGGCACGCGCTACCAGATGAGCTCGACGCCCGACACCTCGCCGAAGCCGCACGACGCGGGCATCCCGATCACGCGCCTGCCGTCGCTGAACCTGCGCTACTGATTCCGTCGCGCGCCGCGTCGATCGCGGCGCGACGCCTCCCTTCACCTGCTGTCGCGACGCACGCCGCCCGCGTGCCGACACCCTGACCTGACGCATCCCGCATGGCCGTTTTCACTGCTGTTTCCGACTCCGATCTCGCGCAATGGATGCGCCACTACGAACTGGGCGACGTGCTTGCGTTCCGCGGCATTCCGTCCGGTATCGAAAACAGCAATTTCTTCCTGACGACGACGCGCGGCGAGTACGTCCTCACGATCTTCGAAAAGCTGACGGCGCAGCAGTTGCCGTTCTACCTCGACCTGATGCGCCACCTGGCCGGCCACGGCGTGCCGGTGCCGGATCCGGTCCCGCGCGACGACGGCGCGCTGTTCGGCGAGCTGCACGGCAAGCCGGCCGCGATCGTCACGAAGCTCGACGGCGCGGCCGAACTCGCGCCGGGGGTCGAACACTGCATCGAGGTCGGGCAGATGCTCGCGCGCCTGCACCTCGCGGGGCGCGACTATCCGCGCAACCAGCCTAACCTGCGCAGCCTGCCGTGGTGGCAGGAGAACGTGCCGGCGATCGTGCCGTTCATCACGGACGCGCAACTCGCGCTGCTCGAAGGCGAGCTCGCGCACCAGTCGGCCTTCTTCGCGTCGGCCGACTACGCGGCGCTGCCGGCCGGCCCGTGCCATTGCGACCTGTTCCGCGACAACGTGCTGTTCGCGCACGCGGCGCCCGGCACCGGCCACGACGTGCGGCTCGGCGGCTTCTTCGACTTCTATTTCGCCGGCTGCGACAAGTGGCTGTTCGACGTCGCGGTGACGGTGAACGACTGGTGCGTCGACCTTGCGACCGGCGTGCTCGACGTCGCGCGCGCCGATGCGCTGCTGCGCGCGTACCAGACCGTGCGGCCGTTCACGGCCGAGGAGCGCCGCCACTGGAGCGACATGCTGCGCGCGGGCGCGTACCGCTTCTGGGTATCGCGCCTGTACGACTTCTACCTGCCGCGCGCGGCCGAGATGCTCAAGCCGCACGACCCCGGCCATTTCGAACGCATCCTGCGTGAGCGTATCGCGCATACACCCGCGCTTCCCGAGATCCAAACCGCATGCAACTGATCGAAGTGCCCGCGAAAACGGGCTATGTCTGGTTCCGTCAAGGCGTCTGGCTGTTCCGCCGGAACCCGCTCGCATTCATCACGCTGTTCTTCACGTACCTGCTGGCGGTCACGCTGGTGTCGAGGGTGCCCGTGATCGGCTCGGCGCTGCCGCTGGTGTTCATTCCCGGCGTCGCGGTCGGCTTCATGGCCGCGTGCCGCGATACGGTGGCCGGCAAGACGGTGATGCCGACGATCCTGATCGACGGCTTCCGCTCGTACGGCACCGTCGCGACCCAGCGGCTGCTCGTGCTCGGCGTGATCTACGTCGCGTCGATGGTGCTCGTGTTCGCCGCTTCGTCGTTCGTGGACGGCGGCGCGCTGTTCCACGTGATGATGGGCGCGGCCGACGAAGCGAGCACGACGCCGGAAACGCTCGCCGCGCAAGGCACGTTCGGCGCGCTGATGTTCGCGACGCTGCTCTATCTGCCGATCTCGATGCTGTTCTGGTTCGCGCCGGTGCTCGTCGCGTGGCATGACGTCCCGCCCGCCAAGGCGCTGTTCTTCAGCATCGTCAGCTGCTGGCGCAATCGCGGCGCGTTCGCCGTGTACGGCGTGCTGTGGTTCGGCGTCGCGCTCGGCACATCGCTCGCGCTGTCGCTGCTGCTGCAGGCGCTCGGCGCCGGCGCCTATGCACTGACGATCATGATGCCGGTGACGATCATCATCGTCACGATGCTGTACTGCTCGTTCTACGCGACCTATCGCGGGTGCTTCGGCGTCCAGGAGCCGGGCGCGCCGACGGCCACGTCGGGCCGCTGAAGACGCCCCCGGCTGGTGCGCGACGCCAGCCGGGGCGCACTGTCTCCCGCGCCGGATTTCGACCCGGCGCCCCTCCCTGTCTCGCACCACTCCGCGCATCCTTCTCCCGCCGCCCTCGACCGGGCGCCTTTGGTCCGTCGCCCCCAGCCGGGCGCCCCTGGCCGGGCGCCCCTAGCCGGGCGCCCCTGTTCAACCGAATCTTTTGCGCGCAAAATAATTTGCGTACAAATTGTTCGCGCGTCCGCCGCGCCACCCGAATCATGGACCGCCCACCCCTGCTGCCCCAGACGCTCGACGAGCAACTGTGCTTCGCGCTCTACGCGACTTCGCACGCAATGACGAAGGCGTACAAGCCGCTGCTCGACAAGCTGTCGCTGACCTATCCCCAATATCTCGCGATGCTCGTGCTGTGGGAGCGCGACGACATCGCGGTGAAGGACATCGCCGCGCGGCTCGACCTCGACCCGGCCACGGTCACACCATTGCTCAAGCGGCTGGAAGCGCTCGGCTACGTCGAGCGCGTGCGCAGCGCGGCCGACGAACGCGTCGTGAACGTGCGCGTGACACCGGAAGGCCGGGCGCTGAAGGACCGCGCGCGCTCGGTGCCCGCCGACCTCTTCTGCGCGATGCAGCAAACGCCCGAGTTCCTGATCAGGCTGCGCGCCGATCTCCAGCAGTTGCGCGACGCGCTGTCGGCCGCCAACGAACGCTGACGAACCGGACGTCGGCCGACCGACCCGGCACGGCCGGGTTTTTCTTCAAAATTTCATTTGCACACTAATGATTTGTGTTCTATATTTTCTTCGTGGCCGGCGACACTCCATTCGACCGGGCCGCTTTTCTCTCCATTTCCCGACAGGAGCTGCACGATGAACATTCTGTACAAGACCAGCGCCACAAGCACGGGCGGCCGCGACGGCCGCGCGGTCTCCGCCGACAACAAGCTGGAAGTGAAGCTGGCCGCGCCGCGCGAACTCGGCGGCACGGGCGCGGAAGGCACGAATCCGGAGCAGTTGTTTGCCGCAGGTTACTCGGCCTGCTTCCTGAGCGCGATGAAATTCGTCGCCGGCCAGAACAAGCAGGCGCTGCCGGCCGATACGCAGGTCACGGCGGAAGTGGGCATCGGCCCGAACGACGCAGGCGGCTTCGGGCTCGACATCGAGCTGCGCGTGTCGCTGCCGGGGCTCGACAAGGCCGACGCGCAGGCGCTGGTCGACAAGGCGCACCACGTGTGTCCGTATTCGAACGCAACGCGCAACAACGTGCCGGTGCGCCTGACGGTCGTCTGACGCGACGCAGCGCGACGAATGCAAAAAGGGCGCGTGCGGCTTCTTGCCGCACGCGCCCTTTTGCGTGACTCGCCGGAGCGGCGGGCCAGCTGGCCCACCTTGCGCTGCTTAGCGCGCGCCGAACGAATACGGGCGGTTCATCGACGCTTCGCGATCGATCTTGCGCATACGGAATTCGAGATCGTAGATGTCGGTTGCTTCGGACAGGTACGCCTCGGCGCGCTCTTTACGGGCCGTTTCAGCGTTCTTGGTCAGCATCAGGAAGAGGTGGCTCAGCAGGTACATGTTCGATCTCGCAATCCAAAGGTTCTTTGACTAGGGTTTTCCCGAATTATAGGGAAAACCCTAGGCTTTGGCTAGCGTCGATCAGACGATGCGTCGTTCGGTCGCCACAGTGCGACGGTGTGCTTCGAAAAAAGCCCAGATCATCGCGCTCGCGTCGGGGCCGACGGCCGCATGAAACGGCACCGCTTCGTCGCCGCCGGCCCACGCGTGATCGAGCCCTTTCACATGACAGAGCCGCACGACCAGTTCGCCGTCGCGGCAGACATCGGTGATCTGTACGCCCGCACCGCGCGTCTCGACGCGTTCGCCGCCGCGCAGCGCGCCGCGGCTGTCGGCGAGCCCGTTCAGTCGCATGAACTGCACCGTCAACTGGTCGGCATTCTTCGGTGCGACGACGTGGTCGCCGTCGCCTTGGACGATCAGCGCGGGCATGCCCGGATACGCAGCGGCGTCGACCAGCGCATCGACGGCCGCGGCCGGGTTCTGCCGCACGCCGCGCCGCATCACGTCCATCGCGGTGATGCCGGAATTCGCCTCGCCGAGCGCGGGGCCCGAGTGCAGCGCCACCGCCGCGAAGCGGTCGGGATGGTGCAGTGCAAGAAGCGACGCGAGGCCCGCACCGGCCGACAGCCCCGCGACATAAACGCGCGACGCATCGAAACCGTGTTCGTCGACGACCGCGTCGACCAGCGACGCAACCGCGTTCGCCTCGCCGCGGCCCGCGCGATCGGTGTCTTCATACCAGTGCCAGCAGCCGTGCGCGTGCGCGCGCAGCGACTGCTCCGGATACAGCACCGCGAAACCGTGCTTGTCGGCCAGCAGGTTCATCCGCGTGCCCTTCACGAATTCGTCGACGGACTGCTGGCAGCCGTGCAGCATCACGACGAGCGGCATCGCGCCGCGCCGGCGGCCGGGCGGCACGTAGAGGCCGTAGGCAAGATTCTGGACGAGGCGCCCGAGCGCTGGCGCCATCGGATGCTCGCCGCGCGTCCACTCGCCCGCCGCCCATGCGGCCGCGCGCGGACGCACACGCGATTCGCGCGGCGGGGACAGATCGGATACGGCGGGAGAGGCGGCGGCCTCGAGTGCGTCGCGGGTGATGCGCTGCGCATCGCGCGCCGCGTGTTTGGCGGCCGGAGACAGCATGCGTTTCATGCCGCCCAGCCACACCTTGGTCAGACTTTTGGTCATCGATCGGGCTCGCAGTCAGGAAAAATAGGGGCGCCATGAGGGCGCCGCAATGGATGCATCGTTCGACTTTGTGCAATGCACCATAACATTGTTTCTGGGATTTTTCCTGCGTGCGGTTAGTTCCCGGTGGCGCAAAAAACGGGGCTCGTGCGCACGCGACGCTATACTTGAGTTTCGCCGCTTGTATCCGTTGTAGTCGTTCTTCCCGGCTCGCGCGTTGAATTAAGCATCTTCCCCGCCTTCGTTCGTCCCCTTCCCGATGTTCGACCTGTCATCTCACCTGTGGATCATGATCACCGCGTTCGGCGGCGCCGGCCTGACCTTGCCGCTCGCGATCACGATCGCCGTCTGGCTCACGCTCGGCTACTCGTGGCAGCGTGCGACCGCGTGGCTCGGCGTGCTCGCGGCCGCGATCGGTGTGGTCGCGCTCACGAAGATCGCGTTCCTCGGCTGGGGCATCGGCATCCGCGCGTGGGACTTCACGGGCTTCAGCGGCCACGCGATGCTGTCGACGTCGGTCTATCCGGTCGCGATCTTCCTGATGCTGATCCGCACGCGCACGCCGGTGCGGATCGCCGGCATCGCGCTCGGGCTCGCAGCCGGCGTCGCGGTCGGCGTGTCGCGCGTCGCGCTCGATGCGCATTCGCCGTCCGAATCGATCACCGGCTGCATCGTCGGCGCGATCGCCGCGCTCGCGTTCATCGCCGGCTCGTGGCGCGCGGTGCCGCACCGCTGGTCGGTGCCCGCGGTCGTCGCGAGCCTTGCGATCGTCACCGTGGCGCTGCACGGCATCACGGTGCCGTCGCATCGCTGGGTCACCAAGGTTGCGCTGGAGCTGTCGGGCCACGAGCGCCCGTTCGTCCGCGCGCGCTGGAAGGCCAACCCGAACTACCACCCCGCGTCGCAGCCGTCGTCGCTGCAGCGCACCGAATCGTCGACGCGCACGCTGCACACGTGACGGGCCACCCGGCCGTCACGCCCGCCATTCTTCAGATCTGACCATTTCATGCGCACCGTCGCATGAACGGTATGTCGAGCGTTATAACCCGCCCTATATTACGATTACGGTTTCCACCCATTCCAACGAATCCGCCATGCGCTCGACCGTCCGTCCGCTTCGCCGCACCCTGCTCCGCCTGCTGCCGATCGCCACGCTTGCCGCCGCCGGTATCGCGTTCGGCGCGCCCGCTTCCGCCGCCGACGAACTGGTCGTGTCGGCGGCCGCCAGCCTGACGAATGCGTTCAAGGCCGTCGGCGACGCGTACGAGAAGCAGCATCCGGACACCAAGGTGCTGTTCAACTTCGGCGCATCGGACGTGCTGATGCAGCAGATCGCCAAGGGCGCACCGGCCGACGTGTTCGCATCGGCCGACCAGAAGGCGATGGATCGTGCGGCCGATGAAAAGGTGATCGTGCCCGGCACGCGCCGCGATTTCGCGGCGAACTCGCTCGTGCTGATCGTGCCGGCGGACAGCCGCGCGGCCGCGCCGACGTCGCTGAACGACCTGGCCGCGCCCGGCGTCAAGCGCGTCGCGTACGGCGACCCGGCATCGGTGCCGGTCGGCCGCTACACCGAAGGCGCGCTGCGCGCAGCCGGTGTGTGGGATGCCGTCAGCGCGAAAGGCGTGCTGGCCGCCAATGTGCGCCAGAGCCTCGACTACGTCGCACGTGGCGAGGTCGACGCGGGCTTCGTGTTCGGCACCGACGCCGCGATCATGCCCGGCCGCGTGAAGGTCGCACTGACGGTGCCGACGAAGACGGCCATCACCTATCCGATCGCCGTGGTCAAGGACAGCCGCCACGCCGCGCAGGCGCAGTCGTTCATCGACTTCGTCGCGTCGCCGCAAGGCCAGGCCGTGCTGTCGACGTTCGGCTTCAAGCCCACGGGCAAGTGAGCGTATCGCGATGCAAGACGCCTGGGTACCGCTGCTGCTGTCGCTGAAGGTCGCCGGCTGGGCGACCGCGCTCGACATCGTGCTCGGTGTCGCGGCCGCGTTCGTGCTCGCGCGCTGGCGCTCGCCGCTGCGCGACGTCGTCGATTCGCTGCTGACGCTGCCGCTCGTGCTGCCGCCGACGGTGCTCGGCTATTACCTGCTCGTGCTGCTCGGCCGGCGCGGCGTGTTCGGCGCGTGGCTCGACAAGCTCGGCATCGAGCTCGTCTTCACGTGGCAAGGCGCGGTGATCGCGTCGATGATCGTCGCGTTTCCGCTGATCCTGAAGTCGGCGCGTGCTGCGTTCGAAGGCGTCGATCCGCATCTCGAACGCGCTGCGCGCACGCTCGGGCTCGGCGAAGCCGCGGTGTTCTTCCGTGTGACGCTGCCGCTCGCCACGCGCGGGATCCTCGCGGGCGCGCTGCTCGCGTTCGCACGTGCGCTCGGCGAGTTCGGCGCGACGCTGATGATCGCGGGCAACCTGCCCGGCCGCACGCAAACGCTGTCGGTCGCGATCTACGCGGCCGTGCAGGCCGGCGACGACAGCACGGCCAACTTTCTCGTGCTGGTGACGTCGATCACCTGCGTGCTCGTGCTGCTCTCGGCCGGCTGGCTCGTGCCGGCGCGCGCGTCGCGGAGCCAGTTGACATGAAGCGCCCGTCACGTCCGGATCATCCGGCGGCCGTGCCTCCTCGGCGGAGGCCCGCATGAGCCTCGTCGTCGACATCCGCAAGACCTATGCGAACGCCGAGCGCCGCTTCACGCTCGACGTGTCGTTCACGGCAGCGACGCAGCGCGTCGTGCTGTTCGGGCCGTCCGGCGCGGGCAAGAGCATGACGCTGCAGGCGATCGCCGGCCTGCTGTCGCCCGACGCAGGCACGATCGCGCTGAACGGCGAAACGCTGTTCGACGCCGCGCGCCGCATCGACGTGCCGACCCGTGACCGCCGCGTCGCATACCTGTTCCAGGACTACGCGCTGTTTCCGCATCTGAACGTGCGCCAGAACATCGCGTTCGGGCTCACGTCCGGGCTGCGCAACCCGCGCGCGAAGACGGTGCCGCCCGAAGTCGCGTACTGGCTGCGCGCGTTCGACCTCGAAGGGCTCGCCGGGCAGTATCCGTCGCAACTGTCGGGCGGGCAGAAGCAGCGCGTCGCGCTCGCGCGCGCGCTGGTTGCCCAGCCGCGAATCCTGCTGCTCGACGAACCGTTCGCGGCGCTCGACGCCGCGATGCGCCAGCGCATGCGCCACGAGCTCGCAGAACTGCAGGCGCGGCTCGATATCCCGATGGTGCTGATCTCGCACGACCCCGACGACGTCGCCGCGTTTGGCGATCAGGTCGTGCAATTGAGCGAAGGACGCGTGCAGGCGACACCGCCGCACGCCGAGTGGCCGACGCGCGTCACGTGAGCGCGCGAGGCCGAGGCCGTGGCGCTGGCAGCCACGTTGGAGCCTGAGAGAAGCCGCACTTGGCGGCCTATGCTGAAAACGGAAACGAAGCCGGCGCCATGCAGACGACGTCCGGCGCCGGCTTCGCCCCGTCCGTCACACGATCGCCGCAGCGCGCCCGCGCTGCCCTGCCTGCACCGTCAGCCCGTCACCGCGAGAATCACGCTCGATGCCTTGAACAGCGCGATCGCCCGCCGGCCGGCGTCGAACTGCAGCGCATCGACGCTTTCGTTGGTGACGACGGCCGTCAGCGTCCCGCCGCCGTCGAGCGCCAGCGTCACTTCGCTGTTCACCGCGCCCGCCGTGATGGATTCGACGCTGCCGCGCAGCCGGTTCCGCGCGGACACCTTCAGCTCGGGCCCGCCATCGTCGACCGCCAGCACGACCCACGACGCCTTCACCAGCGCGCAGGCGTCCGCACCTTCCTGCAGGCCGAGCGCATCGGCGCTTTCGTGCGTCAGCACGGCGACGACCGGCTGCCCGCCGGGCAGCGCGAGCGTCACTTCGTCGTTGACGGTGCCGCGCACGATCGACGCGACCTTGCCGAACAGCTGGTTGCGCGCGCTGGTCTTCATCCCGATCCGGCCGATCAGCGCCCAGTCGACGTCGAACCCGGCAACGGCCGCGCTCGCGGCCTCGATGAAGCGGCGATGCTCGCGCTCGATCGTGCGGAATGCGGCGATCAGCGACGTCGCGCGCGGCGTCAGCGTCGTACCGCCGCCGCCCTTGCCGCCCGTCGACCGCGCGACGAGCGGTTCGCCGGCGAGATTGTTCATCGTGTCGACCGCATCCCATGCAGCCTTGTAGCTGAGGCCGACGGCCTTCGCCGCACGCGTGATCGAACCGGTATCGCCGATCGCCGCGAGCAGCGCGATGCGCGTGGCGCCGCCGAGCGTCTGCTCGCCCGCGCGCAGCCACAGCTCGCCACCCAGTTCGAGCGGCTCGGAGGACGGGGAAGCATGCGGTGCGTCGGTCATCGGCATGGGTGCGGGAAACGGGCGGGCATTATAGCCAGCGTACGCCGCTCAGCGCGGCTTGCCGTCGAGCTTCGGCGGACGCAGGCTGGCCAGCAGCGTCTCGGCATCGTGCGCTGCGCGCTGTTCGAGCGCCGCGCCATAGCCGCGCACGAAACCGAGCTGGTACGGCGGCGCCGCCAGTTGCTCGAGATGTTGCAGCGCGACCATCGTGTCGTTCGATTCGCCAAGCACGCTCTGCACGCGTGCGAGCGTCTTGATCGTCTCGTTGCGCGTGCGGCGCGACGCCAGCGACGCGAAGAATTCGAGCGCATAGCGCAACCGCTTCGCGTCGATCCGCACCTGGTGGCGCGCAGCCGTATCGAGCGACGTGAGCGACGGCGATGCGTACAGATGGCCGAACAGCCGCCGCACACGCTTCGTCGCGTGACGCCGCAGCGATGGTGCGTCGCCGCCTTCGGCGGGCGGCAGCGCGAGCGCGCTCAGCCATTCGAGCCAGCCGAGCGTCAGCCGTGCGTAGCGGGCCGAATGCAGTGCCTGCCGCAGCTCGACGCGCGCAGCCATGGACTGCGCACGCGCGGCGTCGAGCGTGCCGTTCCAGTCCGCACTGCCACCGTCGGCCGCGATCAGCGCGGGCAGGCTTTCGGTCGAGAACACGTCCCAGTCGCGCACCGTGCCGAGCAGCGCGGCGAGCCAGCGCAGGTCGACGCCAAGCGTGTCCCGCCATGGGCGGTCGGCAAAGAGCGGAAAGAAGCGCATCAGCGTGCGCAGGCGGCGCAGCGCGACGCGCATCTGGTGCACGAATTCGGGGTCGTCGCGCTCGAGCACGCCGCCCTCGTTGCCGAGCCATTGCGCCGTGATGTCGCCGGACAGCGCGAACAGCGCGGCGCGCTGCGTGCGGATGCCGGTCAGGTCGACGAGCTGCGCCTTGACCGGCCCGGCGTCAGCCGGCTCGCCCGCACAGGCGCGGTCGATCACGCTGGTCAGTTGCACGAAAGCAGGCCACGCGCCGCTCAGTTCGCGCGCCGCGGCAAACAGCGCGTGCAGCGCGGCCGTGCGTGCGGCGAAGGTTTCCCAGTCGGGCGCGGTGAGACGCAGTTCGACGTAGCGGCGCGGCGGCTCGCCGCCGCCGTACAAAATGACATCGTCGAGCGTCATCTCGACCACGACGCCGCTGTCGTCGGCCCACCGCCCGCGCCGCCGTTCGCTGACGATGCGCAGCGCCGACGATTCCGGCGACGCACCGGCGGCCGGGTGCTCCGTGGATTCCGGCGCGACGCCATCGACTCCACCCGCCGGCGCATCGGCATCGGCCGCAGCGGCGGTCGCGGGTACGGGTAGCGGCATCGCGACGACGATGCCCTCATGCTCCGCGTCGAACAGTTCGCGCTGCGTGACGCCGGGCGCGAACGCTTTCGTGCGGGACGCGACGACCCGCCGGCCGTGCGCATTCGACTCGACCCAGGTCCACCAGCTCGCGCCGGGGCTCGGTTCGGCCTCCTCGACCTGGCACGGCTCGATCGTCACGCGCTCATGGCCCCGCCGCATCCGGACCTGCGGGCAGATCCGCCACGCACGCACGAGTTCGGCGCCGAAATCGCGCTGCGCACCGCGGGCGCGACTCGCAGCCTTGACCGGCCAACCTTCCAGCGACAGCGACAACACGATTTCCAGCACACGCGACATGGAGGCTCCCGCACATGAAGAATCGCCGGCGCATCGTCCGCGCCGGCGTCGCCCGTGAAGCAACTTCCATAGTACACGCGGCAAAAGCGTGCCGGCGACGATCCGGCCCTGTCGCGCTGTCGCACATCAAACGGCGTATTGCGCGATGCCGTTGCCGAACGACCAGTCCTCCTTCAGCACCTCGACGAGACTGATGAATACGTCCTGTTGCCGAACGCCGGGCTGCTGCGCGAGGTTTTCCGCGATCGTCCGGTACAGCGCCCGCTTCTGCTCGAGCGTGCGCGTGTTGTTCGCGGTGATCTGGATCATCACGAGATCGTCGCTGCGCTCGATGTCGAGGTAATGGCGGCCGAACACGAAGTTCTCGGCCGCATGCTCGGTGACGACCATGAAGATGTCGTCCTCGGGCACGTTGAACGTGTGCATCAGCGCGCGATGCACGCCGTCGACGAGCGCCGCGCGGTATGCGGCCGGTTTGCCTTCGCGCACTGCGATACGGGTGAATGGCATGGTCATGCTCCTGTCGGTGACGTGGAAGAACGGAAACGCAGCGTCAGGTTAGGCTCGCCGATCTATAATGAACAGTCATCAATGAATATTTCATTCATTTTCATTTGAAATGAAAGTGCTCGATCTCGATGCTGTCCGCGCGTTCGTGCTGGTCGCCGATCTCGCCAGCTTCACGCGCGCCGCCGATGCGCTCGGCACCACGCAATCGGCCGTCAGCCTGAAGCTGAAGCGGCTGGAGACGCACCTCGGCAAGCCGTTGCTCGCGCGCACGCCGCGCGTCGTCAAGCTCGCCGCCGACGGCGAGAACTTCCTGCCGGCCGCACGGGCATTGCTCGACGCGCACGACCACGCGCTCGGCGCGATCTCGGCCGGCACGCACCGCCTGTCGCTCGGCGTCAGCGAGCACGTCGCGGTGCCCGATCTGCCGGCCGTGCTCACGAGCCTGCATCGGCAGGATCCGGGGCTGTCGCTGGAAATGCATCTCGGGATGTCGGCGAGCCTGCTCGCGCAATACGACGAACGCCGGCTCGACGCGGCGATCGTGCGGCACGAGCCCGGCGAAGACCCGCCGCGCGACGACGGCACGCTGCTGTTTGCCGAACCGCTGGCGTGGCTCGCCGCGCCGGACTGGGCGCCGCGCGCGGGCGAGCCGCTGCCGCTCGCGGTGCTGGCCGGCCCGTGCGGCGTGCGGGCCGCCGCACTGCGTGCGCTCGACCATGCGGGGCTGCCGTGGCGCGAGCGCTTCACGGGCGGCGGTGTCGCGGCGGTCACCGCGGCCGCCGCGGCGGGGCTCGCCGTCTGCCCGCTCGCGCGGCGTGTCGCGCCGCGCACGCTGGTCGACGTCGGCGCGAAATTCGGGCTGCCGCCGCTGCCGCAGTCGCAGGTCGTGCTGTATTCGCGCGTGCGCGACGCACGTGCGGCCGCCGCGCTGCGCAGGTTTGCCGACAGCCTTGCAATCTCGGCGTAAACTATGCGGTTTAGCCGCCCGTAATCTCCAGAAGAATTCAAATGAAACCCGAAGCCCGCAAGCACCTCCGCGCCAACCTGCTGATGCTCGCCGCCGCCGCGATCTGGGGCTCGGCGTTCGTCGCGCAGCGACTGAGCCTCGACGTGATCGGGCCGTTCCTGTTCACGGGGCTGCGCTTCCTGCTCGGCGCCCTCGTGCTGGTTCCGCTGCTGATGCTGAACACGGCGTCGCGCGCGCAACTCGCGGCGATCCGCCGCGAGCCGGCGCTGCTGCTGCCGGGCCTCGCGCTCGGCGCGCTGCTCGCGGTGTCGATCTCGCTGCAACAGTTCGGCCTGCAGTACACGCGGGTCGCGAACGCGGGTTTCATCAGCTCGCTGTACGTCGTGATCGTGCCGCTGATGGGGGTGTTCGCGCGCCACCGGATCGGCGCGGGCACGTGGTTCGGCGCGCTGCTCGCGGCGATCGGCCTGTATTTCCTCAGCATCGACGAGCATTTCTCGGTGCTCTACGGCGACTGGTTCCAGCTCGCGGGCGCCGTCATCATCGCCGCGCACGTGATGGCCGTCGGCCATCTCGCCAAGCGCCACGATCCGCTCGTGCTCGCGTTCCTGCAGTTCGTCGTCTGCGGTGTGGCGTGCCTTGCGGTCGGTCTCGCCGTCGAGCCGGTCAGCGTTGCGATGCTGCGCGGCGCGCTGCCGACGCTGCTGTACGGCGGGCTGCTGTCGGTCGGTGTCGGCTATACGCTGCAGGTCGTCGCGCAACGCGACGCGGCGCCCGCGCACGCGGCCGTGATCTTCAGCATGGAAGGCGTGTTCGCGGCGATCGCCGGCTGGGCCGCACTCGGCGAAACGCTGACGCTGCGCGCGCTCGTCGGCTGCGCGCTGATGCTGGCCGGCCTGCTCGCGTGCCAGTTGCTGCCGAACGGCGACGCACGGAAAAAGGACGAAGACGCGCTGCCGGCGTGACTCGCACCGTCCCTATAATGGCGGTTCGCGTGACTTCCACGCCAACCGCTTCCGACAGGCCTGCTCCGTGACGTCCACTTCCGTCGATCCCGCCGCCGACCTGCTGCGCGAACGCGCAGCGCACTACGCCACCCAGGCGGCGCTGTTCCTGCGCGACCAGGCGCTCTCCACTGCATCGCACGACCTGCGCAGCCCGCTGAATGCAATGCATAGCTGGGCGTACGTGCTCGAGCGCCAGCTCGCCAATGCCGATCCGAACCTGCAGCGCGCGCTCGCGGGCATCCGCACGGGCATCGACCAGCAGGTGACGCTGATCGACGACGTGCTCGACGCGCCGCGTGCCGAAACGCGCACGCTCGCGATCGCGCCGCGGCCGTTCGCGCTGCGCGCGCTGCTCGACGACACGATCGCGCTGGTCCGGTTCGCGCTCGCCGACGCACGGCAGGTCGCGCTCGACGCAACGCTGCCGGACGGCGAACCGTCGCTGTCGGCCGACCGCGAACGCATCGCGCAGGCGCTCTGGACGATGCTGACGGCGGCCGTCGAGGCCAGCGCCGCCGGCAGCCGCGTGACGTTCGCGTGCACGCGCGACGGCGCGCAGTTCGTCGCGCGCGCCACCTGGACCGTGAGCGCCGACGCGCTCGCCGATCCCGCGCAGCCGCATGCGTTCGAATCGTTCGCGCGGCGCGAGATGCTGCGCGAACGCGACGCGAAGCGGATCGCCTGGGCGCTCGCGCTGTGCCAGCGCGTTGCGCTCGCGCACGGCGGCACGTTCTCGCATACCGCGTTCGCCGACGGCACGACCGCCGCCGTCACGTTCGCCGTCCCCTGCGAGGCGCCGGTGTAAGCAATCGGCCGCCCAAGACATTACAACTTCCTTTCTGGCTCTATACTGATGGGCCTGTCATAACCGGAGCGATTCTTTGTTACAGATCTTCGCGCTCATCGGCGCGTTGTTCCTGGTGGCCCTGAACGGGTTCTTCGTTGCGGCCGAATTCGGCCTCGTCAAACTGCGCGCGACGCGCGTCAAGACCCTCGCCCGCAAGCACGGCCTGCGCGGGCGCATCCTCGGCATCGTGCACGGCCGGCTCGACGCGTATCTTTCCGCGTGCCAGCTCGGCATCACGCTCGCGTCGCTCGGCCTCGGCTGGGTCGGCGAACCGGCCTTCGCGCAACTGATCGGCCCGCTGCTCGACCTGATCGGTGTGCAGTCCGAACGCGTCGTGCACCTGATCTCGCTCGTGTTCGCGTTCTCGCTGATCTCGTTCCTGCACATCGTCGTCGGCGAGCTTGCGCCGAAATCGATGGCGATCCGCCAGTCCGAGAAGGTCGGCCTGTGGGTCGCGCTGCCGCTCTATGCGTTCTATTGGGCGATGTATCCGGCGATCTGGGTGCTCAACAACAGCGCCAACGCGGTGCTGCGGCTCGCGGGGCTGTCGGCCGACCATGGCGGCGACGCGCACTACTCGACCGACGAGCTGAAGCTGATCCTGCGCAGCCGCCGCAGCACGGCCGGCAACCCGGCACAGCCGGCGCGCGGCACGTACAGCAACGACGAGTGGAACACGCTCGCGCATTCGCTCGATTTTTCGTCGATGACCGTATCGGACCTGATGCGGCCGGCCCATGAAATGATCGGCCTGCGGCGCGACCTGCCGCTGCCCGACAACATGGAGATCGTCGCGCGGCACCGCTTCAGCCGCTATCCGCTGTTCGAGGATGCGTCGCGCGAACAGGTGAGCGGGCTGATCCACCTGAAGGACCTGCTGCTCGCGCGTCACGCCGGTGCCGCGCTCGAGGATCTCTCCGATTACGTGCGCCCGGTGCAGTACGTGAGGCCCGACACGCCGGCGCTCGACCTGTTCCGCCGCTTCCGCAAGGGCGCGCCGCACTTCGCGCTGGTCGGCAACAAGGGCGAGAAGCCGATCGGCTTCCTGACGCTCGACAACCTGCTCGGCGCGCTGGTCGGCCAGATCCACGACGAGTTCCGCCAGGGCGATGCCGACTGGAGCCGCCTCGACGACGGCACGCTGATGGGCAAGGGCAGCCTGCCCGTCGTGTCGCTCGAGCAGGCGCTTGGCATCGACATCGACGAAGGCCGCGCGGAATCGGTCGGCGGCCTCGTGATCCAGGCGCTCAGCGACCTGCCGACCGAAGGGCAGCGCGTGTCGTTCGACCGCTTCGACGTCGTCGTCAAAAAGATGAACGGGCCGCGCATCGTGCTGGTGCGCGTCTATCCGAGGGTCGTGAAGGAGGCCGACGAATGACGGCCTCGCGTTGTCGTCGCCGCACGCGATGAACGCAACGCTGCCGCGCTGCTGCGTGATCACGCCGGAGCCGGCGTCCGCGTCGGCGGCCGATTGCGGTGCGTTCCTCGACCGGCTGTCGGCCGTGCTCGCGCGCGGCGAGACGCTCGTGCAACTGCGCGTGAAATCGCTCGATGCGGCCGCATTCGCGCGGCTCGCCGCCGCGGCGCTCGCGCGCTGCGATGCCGCCGGCGCGCACCTGATGCTGAACGGCCCGATCGACGCGGCCGGCGTGATGCGGCTCGACGGTGCAGGCTGGCATCTCGACGGCGCCGCGTTGCGCGCCGCCTCGCAGCGACCGTTACCGCCCGGACGATGGGTGTCCGCCGCCTGCCACACGCAAGACGACCTGCTGCTGGCCGCGCGCGCCGGCGCGGATTTCGTCACGCTGTCGCCCGTGTTGCCGACGCTCAGCCACCCCGGTGCGCCGGCGCTCGGCTGGAGCCGATTCGACGCGCTGGCCGCGCAGGCCGCGATGCCCGTCTACGCGCTCGGAGGAATGACGCGTGCGCATCTCGACGACGCGCGCCGTCACGGCGCGTACGGCATCGCTGGCATTCGCGGATTCTGGTAACTCGGGGTGTTCCGGCAGTGCAGCCGGGCGCGGAAGCCCCGGCCGTTCGGACAGTCACGCGTTCACGCACCCAGGCGTTCTTCAGGTGTTCTTCAGGCGTTCAGGTTCGGTCGCGCTCCACGCCACGAGCCGTCGTCGATACGACGCACGTCGTGTGTGAGCGCGTACCGGTTGACATCGCCCGTCAGCCACGCGACGAGCGAATACGACGGCAACTCCCCTTCATCGACCCGGTCGCGTGCGCGCGCCGGCGTCTCGAACACGACCTGCCCTCTCGGCGCATCGAACGGCACCGCATCGGGCGACAGGTTCAACGCGATCGTCAGCGTCTCGTCGTCGGCAAGGCGCCATGACGCAAGCAGCGCGTCGGCATCGCCGTCGCCGTTCGCCTTCAGCGCATGCGCGTCCTGCGGCCGGCAATCGGATAACCGCGGCGCGATCAGCTTCGCGCGCACCGCGAGCGCCGATTGCACGAAATGCGCACGATCGGCGTCGCGCGCGGTTTCGTCGAAGATCAACGGGATCTGCGGTGTCAGGAGCGACAACGCGAGCGCGGCAAGGCCGGCCTCGTGCCCGCTGTCGCCCTGGCCGCAGTCGCGCCACGCGCCATCGGACAACACCAGCGACGTCAACGACAGCCCGGTTTCGGCGGCCATGCCTTCTCCCGGCGCGGCCGGCTGGAACGCCGCGCCGGCCGCGGTCAGCGCGCGCGCGAGCGTGTGGATCGACTGATGCGTGGAAATGCCTTCGTGGGCTGACGTGTCGCGCCCCGTCAGCCGGTGCAGCGCGCGTTCGCCGCAACCGTTCCATTGCGCATCGAAATGGGTATCGGCGAGATGCGCCGGATGCCGCTCGCTGCCGAGCACGAGATGGATGAGCCGGTCGGACGGCACGGCCGCGCGCACGCGGTCCGCGATCTCGCGCAGCCACGACACGCCGATCCGGTCGGCTTCGCGCAGGCGCAGCCCGTCGCAACGGTATTCGTCGATCCAGTACAGCGCGTTGTCGCAGAAGAAATCGCAGACTTCCGGATGATCGAGCGCCAGCGGCGGCGCCTGCAGCGGATCGTCGCGCGTATGGAAGAACGGCGCCGCGTAGTGACGCAGCGCTTCGGTACCGCTGCCGAAGCGCGCGTAGTCGAGCTCCAGCAGCACCGCGAGACCGTAGCCGTGCGCGTCGTCGATCAGCGCCTTCAGCGCGTCGGGGCCGCCTTCGACCGCAAGCGGCGCGAACGGCAGGCTGTCGTGCGGCGATGCGAGCAGTTCCAGCGCGGTCACGCCGAGGCGCGCAAGTTGCGGCAGGCGGCGGCGCACGCCTTCGAAGCCGCCAACGGCATGCGGGCGAATCGCATAGAGCGCGATGTCTTCCCACGGGCGCCCGCGCCAGAACGTGTTGCGCCACGTGAATGCGCGCGGATCGACGACCTCGCTCGGGCCGTTGAGCCCTTCGGGTTGCGAACGCGACGCGGGATCGGGAATCGACACGGCATCGTCGAGGCGATAGCGGTAACGCTCGCCTGCGCCGCAATCGGCGAAGACTTCGAACCAGTTCGGGCCGGCAGCCGACATCGGGACGAGCGTCGGGCCGAAGCCTGTATCGAGTTCGAGCTGGACCTGCGTGCTGCCTGGCGCCCACACGCGAAAATGCGTGCGCGGCGTCGTACCGAGCGCACCACAGGGCTGCGCGCCAAACGGCAAACAATGAATGTAGTGCTGCGCGTACGGATCGTGCGGACAATCGGACATCATGCGCTCCTCGTGCGTGCCGAGCGGCATGGCCGCGCCAGGGGTGCGGCGCATCGGGGCCCGGCATGCGACGGCCAGGCGGGGGGAGAGAACAGAGTATGCGCCGGATTCGCCACCGCGATGCAACGTGGCCGGCCATTTTTAAATACGAATCGACCCCCGGAAAATCGGCAGCTCGACGCTTGCCGAGTCGGGTAGTCGGCATACCGGAATGATCGCTCGCCTTGTTGCGTCGACCACGCGCGCTTACGCTCTGCGCGATGCTCGCGGACACGTCGTCCGCACCCAACCAGAGGAACCCGCCATGTCGCTTCCCGCCAGCGCCGCGAAATTCGATCCGGCACGCGCACAGGAATACGCCGAGCAATCGCGCATCGCGCTCGCCGGCTACGATGCCTGCCACGAACTCACCGCATGCATGCTCGCATCGGCGATCGGCGTGCCCGATGCGCGGATACTCGTCGCGGGCGCGGGCGGCACGGGGCAGGAAATCTGCGTATCGGCCGCGCTCGAACCGGGCTGGCGGTTCACGGCCGTCGACCCGTCCGCACCGATGCTCGCACTCGCGCGCACGAACGTCGAAGCCGCGGGCTTCGGCGCGCGCACGACATTCGCCGAGGACAACGTCGATGCGCTGCCCGACGCGCCCGCGTTCGACGGCGCGACGCTGATCGGCGTGCTGCATCACGTCCCGGGCGACGACGCGAAGGCCGCGCTGCTGCACGCGATCGCACGGCGCCTGAAGCCCGGCGCGCCGCTCGTGCTCGCCGGCAATCATCGCCGCTACGCGGACCACCCTCACCTGCTCGACGCATGGCAGCAGCGCTGGCGCATGAAGGGCGCCACGCCCGACGCCGTACGCGCGCAACTCGCGAAGATCCTGCAGGGCGCCGATCCGCCCGCGTCCGAGGAAGCCGTGTTCGGCCTGCTGCGCGATGCGGGCTTCGACGCGCCGCTGCGCTTTTTCGCAAGCCTGTTCTGGGGCGCGTGGATCGCGGTGCGGCGCGCATAACGGATCGAAGCGGCTCGAAACGGTGGCGATTCGCGTACGAGCCGCACGCGCTGGGTATGATGTCGTTCCCGCCCCCTTACGGCCTCGACATGCTCACCGTCCATCACCTGAACAACTCGCGCTCGCAGCGCGTGCTCTGGCTGCTCGAAGAACTGGAGGTGCCGTACGAGATCGTGCGCTACGCGCGCGATCCGAAAACGATGCTCGCGCCGCCCGCGCTGCGCGCGATCCATCCGCTCGGCAAGTCGCCCGTCGTCACCGACGACGGCCGCACGTTCGCCGAATCGGGCGCGATCATCGAGTACCTGGTCGAACGCTACGGCAACGGGCGCCTCGCGCCGCCGCCCGGCACGCCCGAGCGGCACGACTACACGTACTGGCTCCACTACGCGGAAGGGTCGGCGATGCCGCCGCTGCTGCTCAAGCTCGTCGCACTGCGGATCGCGCATGCGCCGATGCCGTTCTTCGCACGGCCGATCGCGCGCAAGATCGCCGACACGCTGCAGTCGGGCTTCGTCGATCCGCAGATCGCGCTGCACCTCGGCCATGTCGAAGGCGCGCTGAATCGCACGGGGTGGTTCGTCGGCGACGGCTTCAGCGCGGCCGACATCCAGATGAGCTTTCCGCTCGAAGCGGCGACCGCGCGCGGGGGTGGCAGCCAGTACCCCGCGATCGCACGCTTTCTCGACACGATCCACGCGCGGCCCGCGTACCGGCGGGCACTGGAACGCGGCGGCCCGTACGACCTGCTCAAGTAACCGGCGTCAACTCAGCAATCCCGCCGCGACGTTGATCGACAGCCCGAGCACGGCCATGTTGAAGTAGAACGACAGGATCGACTGCGCGAGCACCGAGCGACGCGCGGAGCGATTCGCCAGCGATACGTCGGCGGTCTGCGACGCGACCGCGAGCGTGAACGCGAAATACAGGAAATCCCAGTAATCGGGTTCGGGGTGCTGGTCCGGAAAGCGGAGCGCGCGGTCGCTGCTCGGCGAGCCGTAGTAGAGCCGCGCGTAGTGCAGCGTGAAGATCGTCGGGATCAGGAACCACGCGCCGAACAGCGTCGCGCCCGTGACCGCGTAATGGCCGAGCCCTGCGCGAAACCCGACGCCCTTGGCCGTCGCCAGTTCGATCGCGATCGCGGCCACGCTCGCGACCGTCGCGAGGCAGACGACCGTCAGCACGGTGGTCGCGTTCTGGTCCTCGCGAATCGCGATTTCGCGCACCTTGTGATGATGCGCGGTGACCATGCGCACCCACATCAGCGCGAGATACAGCCAGATCGCGCAATCCCAGCCGATCAGCGCACGCACGGTCGGACGCAGCGGAAACGGCAGCAGCACCGCGCACAGCACGCCCGCGGCGAACGCCGCGACCATGCGCGGCCGGTTGCGTAATACCTGCGGATAAAACGTCATCGTGAAATTCCGAAAGCGGATGGAAAGGGTTCGAGCGGCGCGCGGGGCGGCCCGCTGCGCCGTGCCGGCGGGTAACGCGCCCCGATTATCGCCATTTCATCGTGACGTGGCGACGGGCGCGAGCGCCTAAGATATTGGGATGACTGCCACCGCCCCCCTCTGCCGCCACCCCGCGAACACGGCCGGCCGCGACTTCGTCGTCGGCGACCTGCACGGCTGCGTGGACGTGCTGCGCGCGCTGCTGCACGACCTCCGCTTCGATCCGGCCCGCGACCGGCTGTTCTCGGTCGGCGATCTCGTCGACCGCGGTCCTGCATCCGAAGCCACGCTCGACCTGCTCGACCGCCCGTGGTGCCACGTCGTGCGCGGCAATCACGAGGAAGTGCTGAGCCTCGTGTCGCGCGGCAAGCTGTCGCCCGACGCGTGGCGCGGGATCGGCGGCGACTGGGGCGCCGACCTGCCGCCGGAACGGCTGCATGCGCATGCGGCACGCGTCGACGCGCTGCCGCTGGTGCGCGTGATCGGCGACGGCCCCGGGCGCTTCAACGTGCTGCACGCGGAATTCTTCGGCTCGGACGCCGATCTCGACACTGGCAGCTATTCGCACGACGTGCGCGAGCGGCTGATCTGGGGCCGCGATCTCGTCCAGGGGCTCGCCGATCCGGCGCGGCAGGCCGGACTGTCGCTGACCTGCACCGGGCACACGCCCGTGCGCGCACCGCAACGGATCGGCGCGCAGTGGTTCATCGACACCGGCGCGTTCGCGCAGTCCGGACGGCTCACGCTCGCCGAGCCGCGCACCGGCCGCACATGGTCGATGACGCAGGCCGAGGCGCGCGAACGCCACGCGGGCGACTGGCCACTGCCCTGATCCCCTCGCGCCCTCGCGCCCGCATCGACCCGCGAGCGAACGTTAGGGCCTGTTCCCGCTCATAACGGGCTTGCGCTGGCCACCAGAAGGGCCGAGCGCAAGGATTGCGACGAAGCGAATACTCGACGTATTCGCAAGGAGCATGACGCAGCGATCGGCCCTTCTGGTGGCCAGCCCCACGAATGATTTTTTCCAAACAGGGGAACGTGCGTTGCCGGCCGCATTGCGGCGTCGCGCGTCGCTTGTTTGGCTCGGCCAAACGGCGCTCCTTGCTTCTTGCACGCGCCCCGAAGGAAGTCCCCTTGGGGGACAGCCGGCAACGCACGTTCGCAAGCCCGTTATGAGCGGGAACAGGCCCTAGCCGACCTGGTTCAGTTCGAACACCGCGTCGACGGCCGAGCCGTTCCAGTTGTATTCGAGGTAGGCCGCGTGATGGCAGTCGCGCAGCAGCGCGGTGCGGAACGCCGCCAGACACTCGCCGCGCGGGTCGCGCACCGACGGATAGACGATCCCCGCGCCGCCCGCGTTGCGCACCGCGCGGCCGAGCGCCTGCCCCGCGCCGTAATCGAGCGGATGCAGCAACGCAGGATCGCGCTGCGGCCACGTGCGCACGTCGACCACCTCGCCCTGCGCGTACACCGTGTAGAGCCGCATCTGCTGGCGCATCGGCGGCTCCTTCGTCGCGGCCAGGAACAATGCGCCGTGATAGCGCGTTTCGGCGATCGCCGTGTCGCGCGAGCGGGCGCAGTAGAACACGCCGTAGCTGCCGTCGGAAAAGCGGCTGCCCTGCGGATTCAGATGCGTGAACGCGGCCATGATCGGCCCCCAGCCCAGCCCGTAGCGGCGCTCGGCGGGCGGCACGAGGTCGAGCGTGCCGACTTCGTTGCGGATGCGGTCGTTGGTCAGCGATTCGAGCGCGTACAGCGCGTCGAAATCGTCCGCCGACGCGACGCGGTCGAACAGGTTGATGGCCGGAAAACGGGTGGGGATCACACGATAGGCGGGGGCCCAGTCGACGGCGGTCGTGGGCCATTGTTTTGCTTCGATCGGCATCGTCACGCCCAGCCACCTCGCATCGCGTCGAGATATTGCCGGACGGCGACCAGATCGCCGACATTGCCTGCCAGCATCCGGTCGAGTGCGCGCTTGCCGCCGAACGGCGCCGCGTCGTTGGGCCGCTTGACCCATGCGTCGGCCGCGGCCGGCTGCGGCAGCAGGATCTGCAGCGCCTTGTAGATGCCGAGCAGCAGCGATAGCCGCTCGAGCGTATCGCGCGGCAGCCGCGCCGATTCCGGCGCGGCCTTCCACTTGAAGAACGTCGAACGGCCGGGCGACCCGAGCAGCACGATCTGCTCGTCGATCGTCAGTTCCCAGTCGCGCGCGATGTTGAAAAACGCACGCAGGCCAGCCGCCGACATTTGCGCGTACGAGGCCTGCGGCGGGGCGGAATGCGATTCGTAGGCAGGCTGTGACATGATCGTTAGTCTCGAAATGAATTCACTAACAAGACTAGTCCATTTTCGTATTTTTGCAAGGGTCGACACCCGACGATCGGTCAGCGGTGGCCGCCCCGCGCATCCGCCAAAACGATATTTTTTGTCCATTCTGGACTCAGATTTTATTTTCTGCGTTAATGGCCATGCGGACACCGCGCGCAAATGCGGCTCGTGTCCGTGGAACCGTGTCGCACAGAACCGGAAGCACCCCGCCAAGGAACACACCATGAAGAGACTGATTGCCGCCGTTTCGATCGCCCTGCTCGCGGTATCCGCAGGCCCCGCCGTCGCGAAGGACTGGACCACGATCCGCTTCGGCACCGATGCCAGCTACGCGCCGTTCGAGTCGAAGGCGCCCGACGGCAAGCTCGTCGGCTTCGACATCGACCTCGGCAACGAGATCTGCGCGCGCCTGAAGGCGAAGTGCGTGTGGCTCGAGAACGATTTCGACGGGATGATTCCGGCGCTGAAGGCGAAGAAGTTCGACGCGGTGCTGTCGTCGATGTCGATCACGCCGCAGCGCGCCGAGCAGATCGGCTTCACGACCAAGATCTACAACCAGCCGACGCGACTCGTCGTGAAGAAGGGCTCGCCGCTGCTGCCGACGGCCGAATCGCTGAAGGGCAAGTCGATCGGCGTCGAGCAGGGCACGACGCAGGAAACGTACGCGAAGGCGTACTGGGGCAAGCAAGGCGCGAACGTCGTGTCGTACCAGAACCAGGACGGCGTGTACGCGGACCTGACCTCGGGCCGCCTCGACGCGGCGCTCCAGGATGAAGTGCAGGCCGCGATCGGGTTCCTGAAATCGCCGCGTGGCGCGAACTACCAGTTCGTCGGGCCCGAGCTGGTCGACGAGAAGATGCTCGGCATCGGCGCCGGCATCGGGCTGCGCAAGGAGGACACCGACCTGAAGGCGAAGATCGACCGCGCGATCGTCGACATGGTCAAGGACGGCACCTACAAGCGGCTCGCGTCGAAGTACTTCGACTTCGACATCTACGGCGGCTGAAACGGCGTCGCGCGCGTACGGGCCACTCCCGCCACACCCGTCGCGCGCGTCCGACCGCCCTCCCCTCACCACCGGGCGGCAACGGCATTGCGCCGTTCGCCGCCGTATCGAATTCATCCTCCGTCGCGCAGCGCAACGAAACGCGTCAAACCTGATACGGATTGCAGATCAATTGCAATGGTTCGCGTGACCGACGAGCAACGCGACCGGATATCGTGCGAGTTCAGTAGGCGAAGATCGGGCGTCGCGCTACCGGCGCCCGTGTGCACATGCCCTTTCGAATCGGGTCTGCATGCAGGAAAGTCCCGACCCGGCGCGGATGACCGGGAATCAGCCGGATCCGCCTCGCACCGGGTGCGGAGAGATGCCCTGTCGATGCATGCCGGCCGGCTGCGAGAACGACGTTCGACCGGCGATGCCCCGTATCACTGCGATCGCGGCCAGCCGGCCGCGGCGTGTGGCGATCGATCATTTTTCTACCCCCGCTTTCAGTCTGATGCTTGTTCCGGCAGCCGGACGATGCCGGTGCCCCGACGATCAGGCGACAACGCTCCGTGCTCGCCGGAGCGCGGCTGCTGCGCCGCGCTCCGCCGCCGCATCCCCGCGGACTGCGTCCTGGCCGGTACTGACAGGGTTCGCTGCAGAACCGGCCGGACCTCGCGTCGTCGACTTTCGTACACCTTCCTTCGCAAGGAGCGGGCCAGCTTCGCGCGCGCCCATCCGCACAAGGGGTTCGGCGCGCGGGATGGCAGCCGGAACGGGTGCGGAAGGCCGGAAGTTACGAAACTGAAACATGCGGCGCGCGGCACGCGCCGGCCGCCTGGCGACCAGACCTTGCGGGATAAGGCTGAACAATGGGGCACGGAATTCTTACCGACCGGCGCCGTTCCGATCGGCCCGATTCGCCGCGGAAATCCGCCCGCTTGCCGACGCGAAACGTTTCATGCGCTTTACATGCCGCCGGCGGCATCGGAGCCGCCGATCGTGGGCGGGCTGCACCGGCTCTGGACGTATCGCTGAACCCTGACACCGAACCGGTTCACGCGGTTCGCGCGCTCGACGCGCCGCTCAGCCGACGCGCTGATGCCCCGCGTCGCCGGACGGCGCGCCGTCGTGCCCGCCGTTGTCGCCGTTGTTGTCGTGGTCGTTCAGCCCGTGCTCGATCATCATCCGGTAGAGCGTCACGCGCGAGATGCCGAGTTCGGCGGCGGCCTTGTTGATCCGGTGATCGTTGCGCAGCAGCGCATTCTCGATCGCGGTGCGCTCGGCGACTGCCCTCGCCTGTTCGAGCGTCACGGGTTCGGTTTCGCCCGGCGTGTCGAGCCCGAGATCGTGCGGTGTCAGCAGCCGGCTCTCGGCCATCACGATCGCGCGCCGCACGCGGTTGATCAGCTCGCGCACATTGCCCGGCCACTCGTAGCGCCGCATCGCATCGAGCGCGGCCGACGTGAAACCGCTGATCTTGCGGCCGCTGTCGGCCTTGAACTTCTGCAGCACGTAGTGCGCGAGGATGTCGATGTCCTTGCCGCGCGCGCGCAGCGGCGGCTCGTGGATGCGCAGCACGCACAGGCGGTGATAGAGATCCGCGCGGAAGCGCCCGGCCTCGACCGCGCCGTCGAGATCCACGTGCGTCGCCGAGATGATCCGCACATCGACCGCGATCGATTCCTGTCCGCCGAGCCGCTCGATCTTCCCCTCCTGCAGGAAGCGCAGCAGGCTCGCCTGGCTTTCGACCGGCATGTCGCCGATCTCGTCGAGGAACAGCGTGCCGCCGTTCGCCGATTCGATCCGTCCCGCGCGCCGCTGGTTCGCGCCGGTGAACGCGCCGCGCTCATAGCCGAACAGTTCCGATTGCAGCAGGTGATGCGGAATCGCACCGCAGTTGATCGCGACGAACGGCCCCTTGCCGCGGACGGAACGCTCGTGAATCGCGAGCGCCGTCAGTTCCTTGCCGGTGCCCGACTCGCCGGAGATGAACACGCTGGCGTCGGTCTTCGCGACCTTGCGGATCGTGCTGAACAACTGCTGCATCGCCTCGCAGTTGCCGATCATCCCGTGTTCGCCGATCGACGCCGCATAGGCTGCGCCGTCGACGCGGTCGAGCGCGGCCATTCCGCGCGCATGGCCGAGCACATGCGAAATCCATTCGTAGGGCAGCGGCAGTGTCACGTAATCGAAACAGTAGCTGCGGATCAGTTCGCGCACGGCGGGACCGATCGTGATGCCGGCCTGCGCGATCGAAATCCAGCCGATCGCCGGCTGGCTCAGGCACGCTTTCAGCGCCGGATAGTCGCGTGACGTGAACCCCGTGAAATCGACCAGCCCGGCGGCGACGTTTACGCCGGATGTCATGTTCTGCGCGGCGCCGGCTGTCTTCGCGACCGCGATCTCCCAGCCGAGCCCGCGCAGTTGCGCAAGCAGCGGCTCGTCGGGCGAACGCATGATGACGAACAGCTTGCGTCCGGCCTCGGGAGCGGTGACGGACACGTGCGGCATCTCGGGCGCCGCATGCCCGTCTGCGTCGGGTGACCTTGCAACCATCGTTGTTCCCCGCTTGGCGTTGGTATCGCTCGCCGGCTCGACGGCTAGCCGCCGCGAACGACGGACCACGATTGAACCGACATATTGGCCGCATTTCGGTCCGAATAAAATCCCCCTGCGCATGAATCGTGCATGAATCGCGCATGAGGTGGACATTGTCATGAACGGTATATCGATGCGGCCGGCCTGCGGCTAGATGGGTGTTATCCCTGTAGCGTACGCGGCGCAAACCCGGAACGGGCGGGCGCGCTGCGCGCAAAGCCACGCCGGTGCTGGCGCGCGGCGTTCGGGTGCGATGCGGCGCACGCGGAATCGGCTCGCCGGGATACGCACGCGCGGTCGGTCGACCGGATAGCCGGACGCCCGCGCAACCGGCTCCGATCGAATTCCGTCGATTGTCAGAGGAAGCCGGCTGATGCGGGAACGCAACATGCGCGGCCCGACGCCGACCATGGCAGCGCGGCGGATCGTGTCAGCGGCCCGACGCGACCGGCGCCAGCGCATTCGCGCGGCCACGGCCGGCCGGGGTGCCGCCGTGGTCGCCGTAGGTGTCGACGAGCGCGTCGACCCGCGCGAGATGGTGATGGTTGTCGTGGTCCCACGGATGGAAGCCCGGCCGGAAAAAGCTCAGCCATTCGCCCGCGATGCGCGGGAACAGCCCACGGCGCGGCCCGTACAGGAACGCGATCATCCGCAGCATCCCGCGCACGTGATGTCCGGCGCCGCGATCGCGCCACAGCAGCGTCGCGTGCATCAGGAACACGGTCGGCCAGAACGTCAGCGTCGTCAGCAGGTACACGCCGATGCGGATCAGGTAACGGCGCAGCCCGGGCTCCATCGCGGCATTCCACACGTCGAACGACACGGCCTTGTGCTCGGTTTCCTCGAGCGCGTGCCAGATCCACATCTGCCGGTAGCCATCGACCGAGCCTTCGAGGCGCGTCGGGTCGCGCAGCAGCCAGTCGGCGAGCATCGCCGTGTAGTGCTCCGCCGCGACCGTGTGCGCGAGCTGCACCGAATGCGGCAGCTTGCGCTTCATGTAGCCGAGCACCGTCCACACGCGCTTGTCGAGCTTGCGCGCGGGCAGATGGTTCGCCTGCATCAGCTCGTTGTATTCGACGTGCTCGCGCGTATGCATCGCCTCCTGGCCGATGAAGCCGAGCACCTGCTGCTTCAGCACGGGATCGTCGATCCGGTCGCGGTAATTGCGCACCGAATCCATGAAGAAGCGCTCGCCGGCCGGAAACAGCAGCGACAGCGCGTTGAAGAAATGGGTCACGTGCGACCCGAGGCCGTGCCAGTCCTTCGCGCGCTCGACCGGCAGGTCGAAGCGCAGGTCGCGGCGCACCGGCATGATCCCGGCTGCGGTGGCGGAAGCGGCTGACTTCATGTTCATCGTTCTCCTGTTCCGGAGCGGCCCGGCGCGTCGTCCGACGCGGCCGGCGCAGGCCCGGGCGGCGCAGCGCGCACCGCCAAAATCTTGACATCGACAGATGTAAAGATAGGCCGCCCGCGCCGGCGCGCGCAAGCCGCGCGGTAGATGCGCGCTTCCAAACAGGGCACGGTCGAAAAGGCAGAAAAAACGGCGTTCGAACTGCGCCCGGACGGGCCGCGATTCGAACGCGCCCGCCGGCCTGCGAGCGCGGCAAGACGGTCGGCGCTGCAACCCGCCATTTGCCCGAACGCCCCGCGCGACGGGCGTTTCGAAGAATCCGGCGGCGGCGAGCGGCATGCGGAATACCGCCCCGGTAGCACCGATTCATACGCGCGGCGCACTCGCACGGTGCAACCGCGGTCGTGTGGCCCGCGAAAAATTCAAACGCGCGTTCCATTGACGCTTTCGGCGACCACGGGCGCGGCGTCCCGCAGCCATCCGCGACACGCGGGCCGGCGAGTGAAAGCCACGTGCGGCGACCCGCTGCGCGCTCGCCTACAATAGCGGTTTTACGCAACCTCTTTCAGGAGAAGTCATGTCTGTCATCACGACCGAATCGGGCCTCAAATACGAAGACCTGACCGAAGGCACCGGCGCGGAAGCGCAAGCCGGCAAGACCGTCAGCGTCCACTACACGGGCTGGCTGACCGACGGTCAGAAATTCGATTCGAGCAAGGACCGCAACGACCCGTTCGCGTTCGTGCTCGGCGGCGGCATGGTCATCAAGGGCTGGGACGAAGGCGTGCAGGGCATGAAGGTCGGCGGCGTGCGTCGCCTGACGATCCCGCCGCAACTCGGCTACGGCCCGCGCGGCGCAGGCGGCGTGATTCCGCCGAACGCGACGCTCGTGTTCGAAGTCGAACTGCTCGACGTCTGACGACTCAACCGGCCGTTTCCTGCCGATGGAACGCATCGCCTCCCCCGCCATCGCGCTGCGCCGCTACGACACGTGCGAAGCGTCGGACGTGCACGACTTCCACCAGGTCGTGCTCGGCGTCGATGGCGCGATGGTGATGGCGGTGGACGGAATCGGCCGGCGCATCGACCGGCACGCGGCCTGGCTGATTCCGGCCGGCGCGCGCCACGATTACGCGGGCCTCGGCGACAATCGCCAGCTCGTGATCGACCTGCCCGCGGCATCGCTCGCGGTGCCGCAGCGGCTGTTCGACCGCGCGCGCGCCGTGTCGGTCGATCCGGCCCTGACGTCGCTCGTCGCGCAGATCGCGGCGGCCGCCGTGCAACTCGATGCACCGGCCGGCGACGCGCGGCAGGCAGCCGCGCACCGTTTCCAGTGGCAGGCCGCCGCGCGCCTGTGCGGCGCGCTGCTCGACGAAACCGGCATCGCCGCGCCCGCGTCGGGCCTCGATTTCGCGCGCATCGACCGCTGGCTGCGCGCGCGGCTCGCCGAGCCGCTGCGCATCGCCGACCTCGCCGCGCACTGCGGCTACGGGATGCGCCGGTTTCATCAACTGTTCGTCGACGCGTTCGGCGAAACGCCGCATCGCTACCTGCAGCGGCTGCGGCTCGACGCGGCGATCGTGCTGCTCGCCGACGGCCGGCATCCGCTCGTCGATATCGCGGGCATGGTCGGCTTCGCGGACCAAAGCACGTTCACGCATGCGTTCACGAAGCGCTTCGGCGTCGCGCCGGGACGCTGGCGCGGCGAGCGGCATTGAGCGAAGCCGTCTCCCCGAACACGCGTCAATCCACGTAGCGGCGCGGTTCGGCAAACCGCGTGCGAGTCGGTCCGGCCGCAACCTCCATCGCCCCCGCGCCTTTCCCGCTCGCAGCCCGGCCACAGCGCGTCGCGCGTATCGACGCTTCACGTCCCGCTGAAACATCGCCCACCCGTCGCGTCCTACGATGGGCGCATGGATACGACCACTCGCTCCCCCGCCTTCCCGCCCGCGCTGGCACGCGTCGTCGCGACCGTCAGCACCGGTTTCGTCGTCACGCAACTCGACGTGACGATCGTCAACATCGCGCTCACGCATCTGGCCGGCGACCTGCACCTGCCGGTCGCCGGCCTGCAGTGGGTCGTCGATGCATACACGCTTGCGTTCGCGGTACTGATGCTGTCGGGCGGCGCGCTCGGCGACCGCTTCGGCACGCGCCGCCTGTATGTCGCGGGGCTCGTGCTGTTCGCACTCGCGTCGCTCGCGTGCGGCGCAGCGAGCGCGCCCGCGATGCTGATCGCGGCCCGCGCGCTGCAGGGTGTCGGCGCCGCGGCGATGCTGCCCAATTCGCTCGCGCTGCTCAACGACGCGTGCCGGCATGACCCGCACCTGCGCGCGCGGGCCGTCGGCTGGTGGACGGCCGCCGGCTCGATCTCGATCGCGGCCGGCCCGGTGGTCGGCGGGCTGCTGATCGCGGCGTGGGGCTGGCGCGGCATCTTCCTCGTGAACCTGCCGCTGTGCGCGGCGGGGCTCGCGGCCGCCATCGCATGGGTGCCTGCGCGCCGGGAGACGGCTGCGCCGGTAACGCACCCCCGTTCGATCCGCGCGCTCGACCTGCGCGGCCAGCTCATCGCGATCGCGATGCTGACCGCGCTGACCGGCGCGGTGATCGAATGGCGGCCGCTCGGCTTCACGCATCCGGTCGTCGCCGGCGGCTTCGCGCTGGCGGCGCTCGCCGCGCTCGCGTTCGTTGCGGTCGAATCGCGAACGGCCACGCCGATGCTGCCGCTGTCGCTGTTCCGCCATCGCACGTTCAGCGCGGCCGTGCTGTTCGGGATCTGCGTGAACCTCACGTACTACGGCACCGTGTTCGTGCTCGCGCTGTACCTGCAGCGCGCACGCGGCGAATCGGCATTGCAGGCGGGCCTCGCGTTCCTGCCGCTGACGGGCGGCTTCCTGTTGTCGAATCTCGCGAGCGGCCGGGTCGTCGCGCATCACGGCTCACGCGCGCCGATGATTGCGGGCGCGCTCGTCGCCGCGCTCGGCTACGGGTCGCTGCATTTCGTCGACGCGTCGACGCCGCTGCCTGCGCTGCTCGTGCCGTTCCTGCTGATTCCGTCGGGCATGGGTTTCGCGGTGCCGGCAATGACGACGGCCGTGCTCGCGTCGGTCGCGCCCGAGCGGGCAGGCATCGCGTCGGCCGTGCTGAATACCGCGCGGCAGGCCGGCGGCGCGATGGGCGTTGCCGCGTTCGGCGCGCTCGCAGGCGGCGGCGGTGCGTGGCAGGTCGTCGGCGGGTTGCGGATCGAAACGGCCGTGTCGGTCGCGCTGCTGGTCATCGCAGCGCTGCTCGCGACGCGGGTGCGGCCCGATGCGCATCGCGGCGCTTTGCCCGCGCGTCGGGCGGTGCCGGCGGCCGATTGACCGTGTGCGGTCATTGCGGTCACGCTTCGCCAGGATCGCGCTGGATCAGGTGGCGCCACGGAAAAACGTTGCGCTTGACATGACTCATGTAGCCGCCCCTGCCGGCCTGGATCACCATGAATTGCAGCTGCGGATGCAATGCCTGCGGCGCTTCGCGTTCTTCGCGATCGAGACCGGTATTTCTCAGGGTCAACCTGTGGAGCGGCCGGCCGGCGTTGCGCTTCAGCAAGCGCCCGTAAGCATCGAACGACGTCACGCTGCCCGCGCCGCGCTCGTGCTCACCGCCGCGTCGCGCCCGCTTCGTCGCCGACCTTCCTCACGACCGTGTCGGCCGCCTTCACGGGCCGGCCATCGTCGTGCCGCAGCGCGAGCTTGCGGATCGCGCGCCCCGTGTCGCGATCGACCAGCACCGAATGCGGCTCGCCGCGCGCGAACAGGTTCGCCTCGCCCCACTGCCGCAGCATCACGATGACCGGAAACAGCCCCTCGCCCTTCTTGGTCAGCGCGTACTCCTGATACGCGGTGCCGTCCGACGCCGGCACGACGTCGAACACGCCGGCCTCCACCAGCATCCTGAGCCGGTCGGACAGGATGTTGCTCGCGACGCCGAGGCTCGCGCGGAAATCGCCGAAGCGGCGCACGCCGTCGAACGCATCGCGCACGATCAGCAACGCCCAGCGATCGCCGACGATATCGGTTGCCCGCGCCACCGGGCACGGCGAATCCGCAAGACTCTTCTGCCTGGCCATGTTCCTCTCCGCAGTCGTGCCGGCCGCCCTCGCGGCAGCGCCGGCCATCCGTGCACGGGCCCGTCGCCCGCCGCACAACAGGTTGCATTTTAAAACTACTTTTCCTACACTCACACTGGTTTCAAATTGCAACTACATTGCGCGAGGAAACCCATGGCGTCTTCCTGTCATTCAAGTACCGTTCAGTCGAACGCAGCGCATCCGGCCGGCGACGGCCGCCTGTCCGCGGCTGGCGTCGCGTTACTGGCCGCCTGCTGCGCGGCAAGCGTCGCGAACGTCTACTACGCGCAGCCGCTGCTCGATTCGATCGCGCGGGATTTCGGCGTGTCGCAGGCGGCGGTCGGCGGCGTCATCACGGCCACTCAGCTCGGCTGTGCGCTCGCGCTGCTGTTCGTCGTGCCGCTCGGCGACCTGCTGAACCGCAAGCGGCTGATCGCCGTGCAGCTTCTGCTGCTGACGGCAGCCTGCATCGGCGTGGCGGCGGCATCGACGCGCATCGCGCTGCTGGCGGGGATGGTCGCGGTCGGGCTGCTCGGCACCGCGATGACGCAAGGTCTGATCGCGTGCTCGGCCGCGTTGGCGGGCGCCGGCGAACGCGGGCGCGTGGTGGGCGCCGCGCAGGGGGGCGTCGTGATCGGGCTGCTGGCCGCGCGCTCGCTGGCCGGCGTCGTCACCGATATCGCCGGCTGGCGCGCGGTCTATCTCGTGTCGGGTGCGCTCGCGATCGTGATGCTCGCCGTGCTGTCGCGGCTGTTGCCCGACACGGACGGGCCGCGCGAACGCATCGGTTACGTCGCGCTGCTGCGATCGATGGTGTCGCTGCTGCGCGACGAGCGCGTGCTGCGCGTGCGCGGCGCCATCGCGTTGCTGATGTTCGCGGCGTTCAGCATCTTCTGGAGCGCGCTCGTGCTGCCGCTGAGCGCCCCGCCGCATTCGATGTCGCATACGCAGATCGGCGCGCTCGGCCTCGTCGGCGCACTGGGCGCGGCGGCGGCCACGCGCGCGGGCCGGCTCGCCGATCGCGGGCGTGGCGAAGCGACGACCGGCGCCGCGCTCGCACTGCTCGCGTGCGCGTGGCTGCCGCTCGCGTTCGGCAATACGTCGATTGCGCTGCTGATCGTCGGCATCGTGCTGCTCGACGTCGGCGGACAGGCCGTCCACGTCGTCAACCAGAGCATGATTCTCGGCACGCGGGCCGACGCGCATGCGCGCCTCGTCGGCTGCTACATGCTGTTCTACTCGGCCGGCAGCGGGCTCGGTGCGATCGCGTCGACGATGATGTATGCGCGCGCCGGATGGACCGGCGTCTGCGCGCTCGGCGCGGTCGTGAGCGTGGCCGCGCTCGGCGTGTGGGCCGCGACGCACAGGCGTGCGTGACGCGTGCCGGCGATGTCGATCGAGTGGGGAAAGCCGGCGCGCCCGCAGCGGGCGACCGGCAGCGGGCGGCCGGCAGCGGGCGGCCGGCACACGAACCGGCCGCGCACGCGTGCCGGTTCGATCTTCGGTTCGGCACGCGCGTTGCGCACCGCGGACGGACGCTCAGCCCGCCGCCCGGATCGCCTCTTCGTACACGCCGGCGACGCGCCGCGCGATCACCGCGTTGTCGAAATGATCGCGCGCATAACGCTTGCACGCAGCCTCGTCGGGCAGCGTGATCGCGCCCGACAGCGCGGCGCCGAGCCCTTCCGCGATCGCGCCCGCGCCGGTCGACGGCAGCACGAGATCGCTGGACAGCCCGGCGACCGCCTCCGGCAGCCCGCCGACCGGCGTGACCAGCACGGGCGTGCCGGACGCGAGCGATTCGACGGTGATCAGCCCGAAGCCTTCGAGCGCGACCGTCGGCACGACGCTGACCGTCGCCGCGCGGTACAGCGCCGCGAGATGGTGGTCGGGCACGAAGCCGAGCAGCTTCACGTTGTCCTGCAGCCCTGCCGCGTCGATGCGCTGCTGCAGTTCCTCGCCGATCTTGCCCTTGCCGGCGATCAGCAGCAGCACGTCCGGGTGACGGTGCTTGACGAGGCCGATCGCGTCGATCAGGTCCTCCAGCCCCATGCGCCGCACGAGCCGGCGCACGGCCAGCACGATCGGCCGGTCCTGCGGCAGTTGCAGCTTGTGCCGCGCCTCGGCGGGCGTGAGCGGCGTGTCGAACTGCGCGGTATCGACGCAGCCGGGAATCACGCGCACGCGCGACGGTTCGATTCCGTAGCGGTTCGTCAGGATCTGGCCGAACGCCTGCGACAGCACGATCAGGCGCGACGAGCGCGTATAGACGGCCTGTTCGAGATAGCGCTTCGCGCGCTGCCCGAGCGACGCGGCGCCCTCGACCTGGCTTTCGTCGGCCCACGGCCCCTGGAAGTGCGACACCTGCGGAATCCCGCGCGTCACGTCGAGGCCCGGGAACGTATACAGCGCGAAGTGCGACGAAATCACGTCCGGCCGATCGCTGCGGATCTCGTCGCGCAATGCGCGCCGCGCCGCGAGCATCCGGCGCGCGAGCGTCTGCGACGCGGGTCCGAAGCCCTGGATCGCGCCGCCCGTGTCGTCGGCGACCTTCGGCGAGCCGGCGACGAGCCCGCGCACCTCGACGCCCGCACCCGGCAGCGCACCGACGAGCGAGTAATACATCCGGTCGAGGCCGCCCGCACGTTCGGGGAACCAGTGCATGCCGATCTGCAACGATTTGATCGGCCGGGAGGATTGGGACATCACGATTGCTCCTGCGTGACTGCATGCTCGACCCGCTCGAAGGCGGACGGCTGCGTGGGTTGGCCGATGCGCCGGTAGAGCGCGACGTACTGGGCACCCATGTGCGCCCAGCCGAAACGGGTCATCAGTTCGCGGGCCGCGTCGCCCATCGCGCGGCAGGTGTCGCGCGACGCCGCGAGCGAGCCGATCGCCTGCGCGAGCGCCGCCGGATCGTCCGGATCCTCCAGCACGATCCCGCATTCGCGCGTGATGATTTCCGCGCCGCCCGCGGTGCGCGCGGTGACGACCGGCAGGCCGGCCGCCATCGCCTCCAGCAGCGACAGGCTCATCGCTTCGTAGCGCGACGGGAACACATACGCGTCGACCGAACTCATCAGCGTCGGCATGTTTTTCACGAGGCCGAGGAAATGCACGCGCGAATCGATGCCGAGCGCGCGCGCCTCTTCCGGATACGGGCTGCCCGGCAGATAGCCGGCCACCGCCAGATGGACGTTCGCCGGCAGCTTCGTCAGCGCCTTCAGCACGGTGCCGAGGTTCTTGCGCGGCGTGCGCAGGTCGCCGACGAACAGCAGCAGGAACGCGTCGTCCGGCAGCTTGAACGCCGCGCGGTCGGCCTGCGCGCCCGCGAACGCGCTGCCGTCGACGCCGTTGTAGATCACGCTGATCTTGCGGCTGTCGATGCCGAGCGCGGCGATCTCGTCGGCCACCTTCTGCGACACGGCGGTGATCGCTCGCGAACGCCGGTATGCCCAGCGCTCGAGCGCGGTGTTCACGCGCGTATAGACGTACTGGTAAGCCGACCACATCCCCTTCGTGAGCCCGAACGGATAGTACGGGCTCCTGAACCAGCCGCCGTGCACGAAGTGCGCGGTATTCACGTCGGCCTTGATCCACGAGATGAAGCCGTTCACGTGCAGCACGTCGTACTCGCTGCGATGCGCGCGCAGCCACCATGCGCTCTTCAGCGCGAACACCTGCTGCTTGACGAGATTCGACGGCCAGAAGCGCCCGACCTTCACGGGCACCCAGCGCACGCGCGGGTCGGCCAGCAGTTCGGGCGCGACGTGCGACGCGACCAGCGTGACTTCGTAGTGCTCGGCCAGCGCCGCGCGCGCGATTTCGTAATTGACGCGGCCCTGCCCGTCGTTATGTCGCACGACATGCGTGACGATCGCGATTCTCAAAGGTCGCCTCCCCGTGAACGCGCGGCGACCAGCAGGCGCTGAGCCTTCTGCCAGTGCGCCGCGGAAAGTATCGAAAAAATGGCTGTAAACATCAGCAGGCCGCCCGTGCCGATCAGCGAGTTCGTGAACACGAGCATCGCGAACGTCGACAGGCACAGGCTCAGGCACGCGCCGACGAACTTGTCCTTGCGCAGCTTGAACGCCGCGCGCAGCGTGCGGCCGAACAGCATCACGACACCGGCGAGATACAGCAGCGTGCCGGGCCAGCCGAGCACGAACGGCACGTTCATCACGCCGCTGTCGAAGCTGCCGTACTTGCCGAGCTCGCCGCTGTCGCTCGACAGTTTCGTCGATGCGCCCGTCGCGCCCATCCCTTCGCCTGCGACGTCGGTAAACGCCGTCTGCGCGAAGGTTGCATAGAACTTGTTGCGGTCGTCGTAGCTGCGGTCGTCCTTCAGGTTCGTGATCGACTGCAGACGCGCGCCGAGGCGATCGGCCACCGGCCCGACGGTCAGGAGCGGCACGCATAGCCCGACCAGCACGACGCCGCTGATGAGGATCCGCATCCGCACGCGGTTGTTCGACTGCGCGAGCTGGATCGCAAGTGCGATCACCCAGCCGCCCCACGTCGAACGCACGAGACACAGCGCGAACGACACGAAACCGGCCGCCCCCGCGAACCAGCGGATCTTCTGCGGCGCCGCGAGCACGAACACCAGCGCGCCCATCATCGCGAATGCGAACGGTCCCGACGAGTTCATCGTGCTGAATACCCGCACGCCGTACGGCACCGGCTCGCCCTGCGAACCCATGTCCGAGCCGATCATCCACAGCACGTCCCACTGCGGCATCACGAAGTACTGCACGACGCCGTACAGGCCCATCACCAGCATGCCCCACATGAACGTGGACAGCAGCACGTCGCGGTACTCGGGATAGTCGCGCGCGTTGACCATGATGTGAAAGCCGATCAGCACCGGGTACACCCAGTTCGCGAGGTCGTAGGTCGCGGCCATCACGCCGCTCGACACGATCCCGACGAGGTACGCGTACGTGAGCCCGAACAGCATCAGCAGCACCGGTATCCCGCGCCGCTGCGCGAGCACGCGGTAATGCCGGATCAGCCCGAAGCCGGCGATCATCGTCACCGCGAGCGGCGCGACCTGGATCAGGCTGGTCGGCGTAAAGGCACCCTTCGACCAGTCGGCGAGACGCCGCACTTCCGGACTCAGGAACCACACCCACCACATGAAGCCGACATAGCGCGCCGGGCTCTTGAAATACAGCCAGATGCCGACCGCGATGGCCAGCACCGGAAACGCGAGCGTCAACACCTTGCCCTGGTGAATGGCGATCAGCGCGGCGGTAAACGACCACAGCCCGGCCTGCCCGATCCAGTGCTTCGGTTCGGCAAACCAGCTGCGGTTGCGCGACGGTGCGCGTTCGGCGGCAATCGTACTCATCGATCCGCTCTCACCGCGACGACGGACGCGAATCCGCCAGCGGCATCGCCAGGCCCGCGGCCGCCGGCGTGCGGCGCCGGCGCAGCATGTCGCGCGTGATCCGCACGTGCTGCTCGGCAAACGCCTGCGTGGTCAGGTCGCGCTCGCGCAGGCACGCGGCGGCGGCCCGCGCACAGCCGAGCGCCGCGACCGGATCGGCGACGAAGCGGTCGGCGGCCTGGCGCATCGCCTGCGCGTCGAACGCCGGCACATAGGCGGCCGTATCGTGCGGGAAGTAGTCGCTGAGCCCGCCGACGTCGGACACGATCATCGGCTTGCCGACGGCTGCCGCTTCGAGCATCACGGTGATGCCCGACGCGTGGAAGTTCGGCCGCAGCGGCACGACGATCACGTCGGCCCATGCGTACAGCTCGTGCTGCTTCGCGAGCCCCGACGCCGAGCCGATCTTCACGTTCGGCGCATGCCACTCGCGCGGCACGCGGCGCCGCGTCGCGAGCCGCACGTCGTAGCGCTCGTCGCCGCCGAACGCGGCGAGGAACGTGCGCCAGTCGCGGTCGCGGTCGTTGCCGATCGCCGCGATCCGCAGCGGCCGGTTCGGCTTCCACTGCTGCGGCTCGGTGAGCGGGAAATCCTGCGTGTTCAGCCCGTAGTAGACGAACTCGGCATCGCGCCCGAGGTAGCGGCGGCACAAATCGGCGTTATCGCGGGCGAGCGTGGTCAACGCATCGGCGCGCTTGAGCAGCTTGCGGTACAGCCAGCGGCGCGGGCCGCCGAAGCTGCTCCACTTGTCGAACAGCCACACGCTCTGCGCGAGCAGCAGCGGGCGCTTGCCCTGCGCGCCGGCGAGCTTCAGGATCAGCGAAGCGGCAAGATGCTCCTGCTCCGTATGCGTCCAGATCACGTCGGTGTTCAGCAGCGCGGCGCGGTTGCGCCATGCATGCACGACGTCGAAGCCGAGCGCCGCCTTCAGCGCGCGACGCGCGAGGCTGGCGACACGGTTCTCGCCGCCGTCCTGCGAATACGTCAGCCGGAATTCGTCGGATTCGGCATGGTGATAGCCGTACAGGCAGCCGATGTTCTCGCCTTTCCGGTAGGTACGCGGATCGGCGCCGTAAAACAGGTGGACGTGAACGTTCGTTGCAGCTTTCGTTGCAGTCATGCGAGCCCTCCGGGGGTGGCCGCGCGCGATGCGCGCAGCCCGTTCAAGACGTCACCGGCGGCATCGCCGCACGGTGGGAGGCCAGGTTCGCGCGGCGTGCATCGCGTGCGCCGCGGCGCACCGCGCGCCAGTGCTCGCGGATCCGGTCGCGCTGCGCCGTGTGCAGCGACAGCAGCACGTGCGCGAAACCCGGATAGACGCGCGTACCGACCAGCGTCCACCACCACCACGCGATCTCGCGCCGCAGCGGCGGCAGATGCTCGCGCAGGATCAGATGCAGGTTGTACGCGCCGTTGCTGATCGCATTCAGCGACGCGGCATCGCGCCGGTCGTCGTCGAAGCGCTCGGCCGGGAAATGATCGACCGCGATCGCCGGGTCGTAGACGAGCTTCCAGCCGGCACGCTGCACGTGCATGCTGAAGCCCATGTCGTTGTGCACCTGCGCACCGGCGCCGCGCAGCCGCGTGTCGAAACGCAGCCGTTCGATCGCGGTGCGGCGGTAGCTCATGTTCGCGCCTTTCAGCATGTCGACTTCGCGCGCGCCGCCGACGCCGAGGTGATGATTGCCGACGATCTTGCCGGACAGCGTGAGCTGGCCGACGAGTTCGCGCGATTCGTCGAGCACGCGGCCTTTCTCGTGCACCCAGTCGCGCCCGCCGACCGCGCCCACGCGCGGATCGGCCTGGAATACCGACTCGACGCGCGCCAGCCAGTCGGGATGCGGCGCCGCATCGTCGTCGGTAATCGCGACGATGTCGCCGTTCGCCGAGTCAAGCCCCTTGTTCAGCGCGGCGACCTGCCCCGGCACGTCGACCGGCACGATGCGCAGCGGCAGCGCGCCGCCGACCGCCGGATCGGCGAGCCGTTCGTGCGTGGCGTCGTCCTCCGGGCGCGCGACGACGATCACCTCGTCGGGCAGCCGTTGCTGGCGCTGCAGCGCCAGCAGGCAGCGCGCGAGGTCGGCCGGGCGCCGGTAGGTCGGAACGAGCACGGAAATTTTCATCGATGGTTCTCCATCCAGTCGGCCGGGCTGGCGCGCTGCGCGCCGGCCCGGTTTCGCACACTGCACTCAGGCGCTCAGGTATTCGTGCACGGCCGCATAACCGCGGCCGTAGCCACGCGCCTTCGGCGGCACGCCGTTGAAGATCCCGCCTTCCAGATCGACGCCCGCGGTGCGCAGGCGCTTGATCGCGTCGGCGATCTCGCCTTCGGTGTGCATGCCCGAGCGCAGCACGAGGAACGTCGAGCCGGCCATGCGGCCGATGATGGTCGCGTCGGTCACCGCCAGCACCGGCGGCGAATCGATCAGCACGACGTCGTAGCGCTTGCTGAGCCCTTCGAGGTATTGCGGCAGGCGCGTCGACATCAGCAGTTCCGACGGGTTCGGCGGACGCGTGCCGGCCGCGATGAACGACAGGCCCTGCACCGGCGTTTCGCGCACGGCATCCTCGAGCGGCGACTGGTCGCTCAGCAGCTCGGACAGGCCCGGCTGTGCGGTGAGGCCGAAGTAGCGGTCGAGCAGGCCGCGACGCATGTCGGCGTCGATCAGCAGCACGCGCTTGCCCGAATGCGCGAGCAGCACTGCGAGGTTGACCGCCAGGAAACTCTTGCCGATGCCGGGCGTCGGGCCGGTCAGCACGATCACGCGGTTCTTCGCATCCATCATCGCGAACTGCATCGCGGTGCGCAGGCTGCGCAGGCTCTCGACGCTGAGATCCTTCGGACGCAGGCTCGCGAGGATCGGCCGCGCGCGGCTGCCGCTCTTCTCGGCCGCGGCGTCGAGCTTCACCTGCTCGGCGCTTTGCGGCACCAGCCCGTACAGCGGCACGTTGAAGGTGCGCTCGACGCGATCGGGATCCTCGATGCCCTGGAACATGTTGCGGCGCAGGAACACGATGCCCGTGCCGAGGATCAGCCCCAGGAACACGGCGGCCGACAGGATCAGCACCTTCTTCGGCTTGACCGGATCGCCCGGACGCAGCGCCGAATCGACGAGGTGGATGTTGCCGCCCGTGCCGGCCTTCTGCACCGACAGTTCCTGCACGCGGTTCAGCAGCAGCACGTAGATGTCCTCGGCGACCTTCGCGTCGCGCTGGAGCTGGACGGCCTTCACTTCGGTCGCCGGAAGGCTGCGGAAGCGGTTGCTGAACTTGTCCTTCTCGCCCTGCAGCTCCGCGAGCTGCTGCTTCGCGGCGATCACCATCGGGTGCGAATCGGTGAAGCGCTGCGCGAGCGACGCGAGCTGCAGGCGCTGCGCGGCGATCTGCTGCTCGTACTGCACGCTGCCCTCGAGGTAGACCTTCGCCTCGTCGCTCGCGTTGATCGAGCCCGACGTGCGCTGGTACTGCGTCAGCGCGGCTTCCGCGCGTTCGAGGTCGGACTTCAGGCGCGGTTCCTCGCCCTTCAGGAAGTCGAGCATCTTGGTCGCTTCGGCCTGCTTCGCGATCACGTGCAGGTTCAGGTACGACTGCGCGAGCGCGTTCGCGATCGCGGCGGTCTGGTCCGGGTCCTTGCCTTCGAGCGAGATCTGCACGACGCCCGTCTGCTTGCCCTGCTCGCTCACCTGGATCCCGGTCTGGAAGCCGGAGATCGCGTCGAGATCGTTGTAGCGGGTCACCGTGAACTGCGTGCCGGGGCGCGCGACGAGCTTCTTCACGAGCAGCGTCACGCCGCCGCCCTGCGCCGATTCGCCGACCTGGCCCGCCAGCAGCCGGGTGCCGTTCTCGTCGACGACCGAATAGGTGTCGTTCGGACCGGCCGTCAGCGTCAGCTTCTTGCCTTCGAGCGCGGGCACGACGCTGATCGAATCGACGTCGGCGATTTCACCGCCCCACGCATACGATTTCAGGCCGAGCCACGGCCGTGCCGGCGTGCCCGGCGTCGCGACGCGCGCGGCGAGGCTGCCGATCACGGGCAGCGTCTTCGGCACGACCGAGAAGTTCAGCTTGAACTGCTCGACGACCGGCGCGACGACGCCGCGGCTCTTGATCATCTCGATTTCCGCATCGGTCTGCGCCTGCTGCGGACCGGTGTTGATCGTCGCGCCGGTCTGCGTCTGCGTGAGCGCCTGCGACGTGTTGTCGTTGCTCTCGACCCGCACGTGCACATCGGCCTGATAAACCGGCTTCGCGATGTAGCAATAGAGGCCGGCGAGCGCGATGACCGTCACCGCGATGCCAAGCAGCAGCCAGATGTCATCCATGATGACCTGGAGCAACTGGCCGAGGACGACGTCCTCTTCCTCGGTTTTCACGGACAGATCCGTGTAGGAGTGTTTCGCTTGCGTGTTCACCATTCGTTCCCGCTTGAGTGGTGCCGGGGCGGAGGCGCCGCCCCGGCGGGCTATCAGCGCGTGATTTGCTTCATGAAGAAAATCGTCTGGATCGTCGGCAGCACCTGCTGCAGCACCCGGTTGAACTGCACCGAGCTCGCCGTGCTGACGTAGACCACATCGAGCGGCTGAAGCGGGAAGCGGCTCGACAGCATCAGTGCATCGGGCTGCGTCATGTCGAGACGGAACACTTCAGGCTTCGTCGGGTTGTCGCGCATCCCGCGCATCACGTAGATCTTGCGCGGGTTCGCATCGGTGTCGAGGATGCCGCCGCCGGCCGTCAATGCGTCGGCGATGGTCAGCTTGCCCTTGAGCATCGGCACCGTGACCGGCGTCTTGACCTCGCCCATGATGAACACGCGGCTGTCGCTGCGGTCCGGCACGTTGACGATGTCGCCCTGCTGCAGCATCACGTTCTGCCGCACTTCGCCGCGATCGAGCACGCCGTTCGCGTCGAGCGTGTAGAGCTTGCCGTCGCGCGTCAGGCGCACGCGCTGCAGGTCGGCGTCGGTGGTCGAGCCGCCCGAGCGCGAGATCGCGTCGACCAGCGTCAGCGGCACGTCGCTCATCGCGAGCGGACCCGGCGTCTTCACTTCGCCCGTCACCTGCACCTTCTGGCTGCGGAACGACAGCACGCGCACGTCGAGCTGCGGGTTCTTCACATAGCGCGCGAGACGCGTGGCCAGCTCGTCGCGGGTCTGCGCGATCGTCTTGCCGGCCACGTGGATGCGGCCGACGAACGGGAAGAAGATCGTGCCGTCGGCGGCCACCGTCTGGCCGTAAGGATCGGCCTGGCCCGGCAGCGACGACGAATAGGGCTGCTGCAGCGCGCCCGCGATCGTCTGCGTCGTGTTGCCGCCGCTCGAGAACGACTGGCCCTGCGGCGTCGTCAGCTCGGGGTGGTCCCACACGGTGACGCCGAGGATGTCCTGCGGGCCGACGCGGTACACGTACTGCGACGGATCGGTATAGCGTGCAGGCGGCAGCGGATGGTCGACCTGCTGCTTCTGCAACTGGTCCATCACCACTTTGGCGTCGATGTAATGAACCGGATAGGTCTCGGCCGCTTGCTGGCGGCCTTCGTCCTTCAGGTTCGACGAGTCGAGGTAGTTGCCGGGCGCGGTTGCACAGGCTGACAGGAAAGTCGTCAGCGCGACGGCAAGCGCCACCGGGCGCATCGGGCGTTTCAGCATAATTTCTGTAGCCATCCTTGAACCAGACGTTCGATCAGTGAGTAGCTTTCGCGGTAATCGGCCTCGCGGCCGCCGTGCGGGTCGGCAATCTCGGCCCCTTCCCACTTGCCGAGCAGGTGAACCTTGCCGCGCGCGAACGGATCGACCGATTCGACGGCCGCGATCTGTCCGCGCTCGCTGACGAGAATCAGGTCGGCGTCGCGCACGAACCGGCGCGACAGCCGCCGCGAGCGGTGGGTCGTCGCATCGACGCCGCGCTCGGCGAGCAACCGCCGCATCACCGGATCGATGCCGTCGCCGTCGTTCGCATGAACGCCGGCCGAGTGAAACGTCGGACGCGGGCCGCCGCGCGACGCGGCGTGCGACTTGAACAGCATTTCCGCCGCCGGGCTGCGGCAGACGTTCGCGTGGCAGACGATCAGGATGTTCCGGAACATGGCGTCTCGTAACGAGTGACGTGAACGGGTTACGCGCTCTCGCGCGCGGTGCCCGGCACGCGGGCCGCGACGGCCTGGCGCGAGCCCGGCCGGCCGATCGGGTGGTATTCGATGCCCTGCTCGCTCATCGTCTCCGGCTCGTACAGGTTGCGGCCGTCGAAGATCACCGGCGTCTTCCACAGGCGGCCGAGCGCGATGAAGTCGGGGCTCTTGAACGCCTTCCATTCGGTGACGATCACGAGCGCATCGGCATCGCGTGCGGCCTGCGCTTCATCGTCGACGAAGCTCAGGCGCTCGAGCCAGCTCGGGTGATCGGCGAGATCGAGCGCGATCACGCGGCGCGCTTCCTGCTGCGCGACCGGGTCGTATGCGGCGATGCGCGCGCCGCGCGACAGCAGTTCGGCGATCAGCTCGCGGCTCGGCGCTTCGCGCATGTCGTCGGTGTTCGGCTTGAATGCGAGGCCCCAGATCGCGAACGTGCGGCCCGTCAGGTCCTCGCCGAAGCGCGCGACGATCTTGTCGGCAAGCACGCGCTTTTGCGTCGCGTTGACCGACGACACGGCCTTCAGGATCTGCAGCGATTGCCCGTGCTCGTCGGCCGTGCGGATCAGCGCCTCGACGTCCTTCGGGAAGCACGAGCCGCCGTAGCCGCAGCCGGCGTACAGGAAGTGATAGCCGATGCGCGGATCGGAGCCGATCCCGCGGCGCACGGCCTCGATGTCCGCGCCGAAGCGGTCGGCGAGGTTCGCCAGCTCGTTCATGAACGAGATGCGCGTCGCGAGCATCGCGTTCGCCGCGTATTTCGTGAACTCGGCCGAGCGCACGTCCATGTACAGCGTGCGTTCGTGGTTGCGGTTGAACGGCGCGTACAGCTTCTTCATCAGCTCGCGGGCGCGCTCGCCCGGCACGTCGTCGTCGCAGCCGATCACGATGCGGTCCGGCCGCGTGAAATCGTCGACCGCCGCGCCTTCCTTCAGGAATTCCGGATTCGACACGACCGAGAACATCTGGTCGCCGCCGCGCTTCGCGAGTTCCTCGGCGACCGCCGCGCGCACGCGCTCGGCCGTGCCGACCGGCACCGTCGACTTGTCGACGATCACCTTGAAGCCCGTCATGTAGCGGCCGATGTTGCGCGCCGCCGCGAGCACGTATTGCAGGTCGGCCGAGCCGTCCTCGTCGGGCGGCGTGCCGACCGCGATGAACTGCACGTCGCCGTGCGCGACCGCGGCCTCGACGTCGGTCGAGAAACGCAGGCGGCCGGCCGCGCGGTTGCGCGCGATGACTTCCTTGAGGCCCGGCTCGTGGATCGGCACGCCGCCGTTGTTCAGGATGTCGATCTTTGCCTGGTCGACGTCGAGACAGAACACGTCGTGCCCGATGTCGGCGAGACAGGCGCCGGTGACAAGACCTACGTAACCGCTGCCGATGATAGTCAGATTCATGATGTGTCGACCTCTTGACCAATGATTCGAAATTCGTGGAACCGGAATGCCTGCACGGGAGTGCGTCTCGGGAACACGCCGGGCCGCCCCGGGTTTCCCGCCCCGCAGGAAGTCCCCTCGGGGGCGCCTAATACGCGTTGCTGCCGGTGAAGCCTTTCCAGAGCGTCAGCGCGACGATCTTGATGTCGAGCCAGAACGACCAGTTCTGCATGTAGTACAGATCGAGCTTCACGCGTCCCATCATCTTCTCGATCTGGTCGGTCTCGCCGCGAAAGCCGTTGATCTGCGCCCACCCGGTGATGCCAGGCTTGATCCGGTAGCGGAACATGTAGCCCTTGACCAGATCCTTGTAGATGTCGTCGTGCGCGAGCGCATGCGGACGCGGGCCGACCACCGACATCTCGCCCTTCAGCACGTTGATGAACTGCGGCAGCTCGTCGAGGCTCGTGCGGCGCAGGAACCGGCCGACCGGCGTCACCCGCGTGTCGTTCTTGGTCGCCTGCGTCACCGTGCCCGCCACTTCCTGGTGCACCTTCATCGAGCGGAACTTGTAGATCTCGAACTCGTGCCCGTCGATGCCCTTGCGTTTCTGGCGGAAGAACACCGGCCCGCGCGACGTCAGCTTGATCAGGCCCGCGATCAGCAGCATCACCGGCGCGAGCGCCGTGAGCGCCGCCATTGCGAACAGCCGGTCGAACACGAACTTCGGCAGGATCCGCACGTCGGTGATCGGCGACGCCGCGAGGTTGATCGCCGGCACGCCGAGCACCTCGACCACTTCCTGGTTGAAGAACGACAGCGTGCGCACGTCCGGAATGAAACGAATGTTCACGAAGTCGTGGCGGAACACCGTCACGATCTGGTGAATCCTCGGTTCCTCCGAGATCGGCAGCGTGAGCCACAGCTCGCGGATCGCGCGGCTGCGCACCAGCCACACCAGCGATTCGAACTGCCGCTCGATGCGCACGTCGTCGAGCGCGACATCGCCAGCCGCTTCGCTTTCGTCATACACGCACACCGGGTTGAAGCCCGCTTCCGGCCGCGCCCGCATCTGCGCGATCAGCCGCCGCGCCGCCGGCGTACCGCCGACAATCGCGACCGCCTTCAGGTTGTAGCCGCCGCGGCGCAGCTGCCGCAGCACGACGTGCACGCACGCCTTCGAGCCGGCCAGCAGCGTCATCGTCACGAGCGCCCAGTAACCGAGCCACAGTCGCGACAGGTCGCCCGACTGGTGAAAACTGAAGCTCATCAGGATGCCCGCGAGCTCGACCACGAGCCACGCGAATGCGACACGCCCCATCAGCGCGACGAGACGCTTGCCGCGCCACGACTGATAGATGCCGATGGCCGGAAAGAACACCACGACCAGCAGGCAGTCGAACAGCACCGTCGTGCGCTGCAGGTCGTTGAGCCAGATGCTGCCGTCGTGCAGCGCGGCGGCGATCAGCGCCCCCGCCACGACCATCGCGATATCGATGACTCTCGCCAGCACGCTCAACATGTCTGCTTCCTCTTTGAACAGGCGTTTGCCGAACAGCTCCTTGTGCAGCCCTTGCCGCACATTCGATTCAAACGTTGCATGACGCTATTGAAGCGACAAGAAAATCCTTCCTCAAGCGCACAAGTATTTCGAAAAATAATCGGAAATTCTTGCTGCGAACTTTTTGATTTAATTCGGCACGTTTTCCCGAATCGATCGGGAATCGGGAAGTTTTCGGAAACTTTACGATCGCCGCAGGCCCTTTGTGGACACGGGATGGCCAACAATTCACGGAATTATTTTTTATTTTTTTATTTGCATCCGATGCTATCGCGGAAAATTTTTCCAGATGAATGCCTGGCGAATATTCGCCAATGGATCCGGTTTTATTGTCGATTTACTTCATGCTACAACGACAGGCACTGACTTCAACCGTGGAGAGTGTCATCATGAATGCTCCGGCCGTGGCCGCCGAAACGCGCCAATCTTCGTCCGCCAGCCCCGCCGCAGGCACCCGCCTCGCCGTGCAGCCGGTGATTCTTGCCGGCGGTTCCGGCACCCGCCTGTGGCCGATGTCGCGCGAACGTTTTCCGAAACAGCTCATCGGCCTGCTCGGCGATCATTCGCTGCTGCAGTCGACCGCGCTGCGCCTCGACGGCCTGACGGCCGACCACCCGCTGAACGACGACGTGCTGATCGTGTGCGGCGAGGATCACCGCTTCACGACCGCCGAACAACTGCGCCTGACCGCCAAGCCCGCGACGATCATGCTCGAGCCGCTCGGCCGCGACACCGCGCCCGCGCTGACGCTCGCCGCGCTGCGGCTCGTCGCCGACGGCAACGATGCGGTAATGACCGTGATGCCGGCCGACCATGCGGTCGCCGACCTGCCGCGCTTCCACGCGGCCGTTGCGGCCGGCGTGCACTGCGCGGCGCAAGGCAGGATCGCGACGATGGGCATCGTGCCCACGCACGCGGAAACCGGCTACGGCTACATCCGCGTCGGCGCGCCGCTCGGCGACGCCGCGACGGGCAATCTCGACGTGCGCCGCCTCGACCGTTTCGTCGAGAAGCCGCACCTCGAGCTCGCGCAGCAGTACGTCGCGTCCGGCGAGTACTGGTGGAACAGCGGGATCTTCATCGTCCGCGCGTCGGTGTGGCTGAAGGCGATCCGCCAGCTCGAACCGGCGATCTACGCAGCCTGCGAACAGGCCGTCGCACAGGGCAAGGCCGATGGCGACTTCTTCCGCGTCGATCGCGAGGCATTCGCCGCGTCGCCGGCGAACTCGATCGACTACGCGGTGATGGAGCCGCTCGCGAGCCTGCCGCAACTGTGCGAGAGCGTCGTCGTGCCGCTCGACGCGGGCTGGTCGGACGTCGGCTCGTGGGACGCGATCTGGCAGATCTCGCAGAAGGACGAGGCCAAGAACGTCGGCCGCGGCCACGTGCTGTTCGAAGATGCCGAATCGACCTTCGCGCATTCGGAAAGCCGGCTCGTCGCCTGCGTCGGCACGCAGAACCTCGTCGTCGTCGAAACGCCCGACGCCGTGCTCGTCGCGGACAAGTCGCGCGTGCAGGACGTGAAGAAGATCGTCGGCCGCATCAAGGCGCAACAAGGCGCGGAAGCCACCGATCACCGCAAGGTGCATCGTCCGTGGGGCCACTACGACTCGGTCGACATGGGCGAGCGCTTCCAGGTGAAACGCATCGTCGTGAAGCCGGGTGCGCGACTGTCGCTGCAGATGCACCATCACCGCGCCGAACACTGGATCGTCGTGCGCGGCACCGCGCGCATCACGCGCGGCGACGAGACGTTCCTGCTGTCCGAAAACGAATCGACGTATATCCCGCTCGGCGTATCGCACCGTCTGGAGAACCCGGGCAAGATGCCGCTCGAACTGATCGAAGTGCAGTCGGGCGCGTATCTCGGCGAGGACGACATCGTCCGCTTCGACGATACCTACGGCCGGCAGTGACGCGTCAAGCGCCGGGAGCGCCGCTACGACAGCGGCGCCCCCGGTGTGGCAAGCATGGAGAGACGAAGCTTCCGCACGGGCGTCGTGGCACACGACAGCCCGCGCGATGCACTCGAACGGCGCTCAACCTACGCGGTACGCGTATTCGCGGCGATCCGACTGCACGGGATCGTTGCGGCTTTCGGACAGCGCACCCGCGTGACGCTCGGCGATGAAGCGCTTGATGTCCGACTCCGCGCGCGCCAGCGCGGACAATCCGGCCAGCACCTCGTTTTGCGGCGCGCGTGCCGGCTCGTCGCTCGCACCGTGGCGATCGATCCACTGGCGTGCCCAGTCGAGCGCGAACTGCTCGGCTTCCTCGGCATCGGTGAAACGCGGGCCGATCAGGCCCGAGCGCTCGACGCGCCGGTCGTCCTGCGAGATCTCGGCCCACGCGCGATACATCAGGTTCTGCACCGGCTGCGCGATGCCGCAGATCGTGTAGCCGCGATACTCGTCGACTTGCGGTTCGGCCGCGGCGAAGCTCGCCGACGACGCGCGCGCATGACGCAGTTCCGCCGCAGGCGTGCCGGGCACCACGAACGACGTACGTGCCGGATCGGCCGCTTCGTCATCCGGCCTCGCGCTCAGCGACGCACCTTCGCCCTCCCAAACGTTTGCCTGCGCAACCGGCAATTGCCACGACTCGGGGTTTTGCCAGAACACGCCGCGCAAGCGATCGTTGTCGGGCACGGGCTCCGCGCGACGCGCAGGCACGACCGGCACCGGCGGCGGCGGAATATACGCGAACGTGCGCCCGCTGAACTGGGTCAGCACGTCGATCATCTGCAGCAACGTGCCGCTCGCGAGCCACTCCTCGTAGCGACGACGGCACGTCGGCCCGGACGGATAACGACCGGGCAGCTTGGACCAGGCTTCACCGGTCGTCAGGATCCAGAGCACCGCGTTGGCAACGACGCGCGGTTCGGCTCGTGGACGCCCACGGCGATTCAGCCGGATGGGTTCATCGGCGATCAGCGTTGAAAGACGAAACCACTCTTCATCGTTAAGCTCATCGAAGAACATAGTAGATCTCTCCACGCAGCCAGGCCGGGCTGCGATTGGCGGCGCCGTCGCGACTTATCGTGTCGCGGGGCGGCCAGGTTGCACATTATGTTTATCCGGTGTTGTGCATGCCGGCCGACACCGCACTTTCACGGTGCCGGAATTCCCGGCAATGACGCACAAATCACGGTCTCACTCCAATGTGGGAATTTTTGTGCACGAAGCATACCACCCTCAGGGTTTATCTCAATATGACAATGACTTAATGTTACGCACTGAAACAACCTGCCACGGATGCGTAATCTATTTACGCATGAATTTTTTTGCGAGATCTTTATGCCCGGCGCTGCAAAGGCCCGCCTGGCGGGGCTCTACAAGGTATGAAGAATGGCTGCCAGCGGGCCTTTCCGGGCTGTTCCGGCCCCTGCCGGAAACAATCCCCGGAATTGCCTCCTAAAATCGGTAAATCAGGGAAAATTCCGTAACAAGATATTCACGAATCGGTAAATCATTCAAATTCCGTTCAACTGAATTATCTCCGTGCACAATCTTTTTATTGTTTCTCCGCGAGTGATGAAAGCACTGTGACGCGGGATGCACATTGTTTCCCCGCACGCAAGCGCGGGGTGCCTGTTACATCTTCGCGGCGACAGGCGAGCGCCCGCGCCGCGCTACGCGCGGAAAGCCTGTTTCGGGTCGGAACGGAAAAACGAAATACGCCGCGCAGGACGCGCGGCGGTCGTATCAGCGCAAGTCGCCGGCCAGCGACGCGGCCACGTCCGGATCGACGCGCTGCGGCGGCATCGCGTAGGCCGGGTGATCGCAGCCGATCGACAACGCCGCCCCGCCCTTGAGCGCCGCGCGCATCGGCGCGTCGAACTCGAAGCGCACGAAATGCACGGCCGACGTCTTCTTGTCGTTGTCGCGCTCGAGATCCTCGTCGGCGATCGCATAGACGCGCGCCTGCCCGTCGACCTGCAGGTACACGCGATCCTCGACGCCGATCAACCGCGCGAGCGCCGCGCGCCGCTCGATCTCGTGCTCGTATTCGATCTGCATCGTCGCCTTCAGGTTGGTGCCGTCGGGCACGAGCGGCAGGTACGCTTCCAGTTCGCCTTCGATGCCCGCCTCGTCGAAGATCTTCTCGATGTGCAGCATCTCCTGGATCTGATAGCGGATCGTCGCCTCGTCCTCGAACAAAAAACGCAGGTGGTTGCCGAGCGCGACCGCGCGGCGGCGCTTGTACGCGACGAGCCGCGCGTGTTCGGTCTTGCGGATCTTCGCGTACGCTTCGAGCGTCAGCAGGGAGTCGCGGGTCAGCGTCATGAGTGGTCCTCGTGGGTCGGCCGGCAGCGGCTCAGATGCCGTATGCGCGGCGCAGCAGCGTGAGCGGATGCGCGAGCGGTGCGGAAGGCAGCCCCTTCTCGTCGATGCCCTGCACGATGTGATGGCCGGCCAGCGCGCAGTCCGACGACACGAAATCCGGCTGCGGCTCGGCCATCGCCTTGAACACGGGCGTGCCGATCCGCATCGCGTCCGCATGGAATTCCTTCTTCACGCCGAACGTGCCCGCATGGCCCGAGCAGCGCTCGACGACATGCACGCGCGTATCGGGCACCAGCGACAGCGCGTCGGCCGTCTTGCGGCCGATGTTCTGCACGCGCGCATGGCACGGCACGTGATACGACACGGTGCCGAGGCCGGTCTTGAAATCGGTCTTCAGCAGCCCGTCGCGATGCCGCGCGATCACGTATTCGAACGGATCCCAGAATGCGTCGGCCACCGAGCGCACGGCTTCGTCGCCGGGGAACATCAGCGGCAGCTCGCTCTTGTACATCAGCACGCAGCTCGGAATCGCGCCGATCAGCGCATAACCTTCGCGCGCATAGCGTTCGAGCACGGGCAGGTTCACGTCCTTCTTCGCGGCGACACCGGCAAGGTTGCCCTGCTCCAGCAGCGGCATCCCGCAGCACGCTTCGCGCGTGACGAGCTCGTACGGGATGTCGTTGTGCGCAAGGATCGCGAGCAGATCGTGGCCGATGCCGGGCTCGTTGAAATTCACATAGCACGTCGCGTAGATCGCGACCTTGCCGGGCGTGCGTTCGCCGTCGCGCGCGGGCGGGTTGTCCGAGCACTTCGCGGCGCGCCGGAACGTGCGCGGCGCGAACTCCGGCAGCCACGCGTTGCGATCGACGCCGAGCGTCGCTTCGAGCGCGTGGCGCGCGGGCGGCGTGCGGTTCACCGCGTTCACCGCCTGCGTGACGATCGGGATGCCCGCGAAATGGCCGAGCGCATCGGTGTTCGACAGCACCTTGTCGCGCAGCGTCGCTTCGCCGCGCTGGTAGCGCGCCGCCTTGCCGCGCAGCATCAGGTGCGGGAAGTCGACGTTCCATGCGTGCGGCGGCACGTACGGGCATTTCGTCATGTAGCAGAGGTCGCACAGATAACACTGGTCGACGACCTTGCCGAAGGCTGCCTTCGGTACTTCGTCGATGTCGCCCATCGGCGTGTCGTCGACCAGATCGAACAGCGTCGGAAACGCGCCGCACAGCGACACGCAGCGCCGGCATCCGGCGCAGATGTCGAACACCCGCGTCATTTCCGCATCGATCGCGGCCTGGTCGTAGAACGCATCGGACTGCCAGTCGAGCGGATGCCGGGTCGGGGCTTCGAGACTGCCTTCCTTGTGGGGCATGGGGCGCTCCAGCGTGGCGCGCATGCGCGCGAGCGCGCTGCCCGCGCGCGGCGGGGCAGCGATTAACGAACGGCCGGCCGCTGGCGGGTCGCACGGTGGTACCGTGCGGCCTGCGGCGGCCCGTCAGTCGACGAGACTGTCCAGCGCCTTCGTATAGCGGTTCGCGTGGCTGCGTTCGGCCTTCGCGAGCGTCTCGAACCAGTTCGCGATTTCGTCGAAGCCTTCGTCGCGCGCCGTCTTCGCCATGCCCGGATACATGTCGGTGTATTCGTGTGTTTCGCCGGCGATCGCCGATTCGAGATTCAGCCGCGACGAACCGAACGGCAAGCCCGTTGCCGGATCGCCGACAGCTTCCAGGTATTCGAGGTGGCCGTGCGCATGGCCTGTTTCACCTTCGGCAGTCGAGCGGAACAGCGCGGCGATGTCGTTCTGGCCTTCGACATCCGCCTTCGAAGCGAAATACAGATAGCGCCGGTTCGCCTGCGATTCGCCGGCGAATGCGGCCTTCAGGTTCTCTTCGGTCTTGCTGCCCTTGAGGTGAGCCATTTGCGCCTCCGTTCGAGTCGGCACGGCCGCGTGCGAAGCCGGGCCGATCAGATATGTGGGGAACGATGCGTTTGCCTGGGGCGCACGCATCGTGCCTTTTAATCTAGGCGGTCGCGTTCGCATCCCCCAATAGGCTTTTTCAATCCGGGCGATAGTTCCGGGCGCGCATCGGGGATCGTCGGGAGGGTGTGTAAGCGTGGCGTAGACCGCGCTTGTGCACGCTTCATGCGTCACGCATCGATCGCGCGCTTGAGCAGCAATTCGCGTTCGCGCTCGTTGCGCGTCAGTTCCGCCGCGCGACGAAACTCGAGCTTCGCCTCGTCGGCACGGCCGAGCTTCGCCAGCAGGTCGCCCCGCACGCTCGGCAGCCAGTGATAGCGCGCGAGCGCGGGATCGTCGCGCAGCGCGTCGACGAGTTCGAGCGCCGCGGCCGGCCCGAACGCCATCCCCACGGCCACTGCGCGGTTCAGTTCGACGACGGGCGACGGGGCGACTTCGGCAAGCGCATCGTACAGCGCGACGATCTGCGCCCAGTCCGTTTCCGACGCGTGGCGCGCACGCGCATGGCAGGCGGCCAGCGCAGCCTGCAGCGCATACGGCCCGCGCACGCCGCCGAGTTTCGTCGCCCGTTCGAGCGCCGCGAGGCCGCGCCGGATCAGCAACTGATCCCAGCGGCTGCGATCCTGGTCGAGCAGCAGCACGGGCCGGCCCTGCGCATCGGTGCGCGCATGCATGCGCGACGCCTGCAGTTCCATCAGCGCGACGAGCCCGAGCACCTCGCTCTCGTCCGGCGCAAGCCCGGCCAGCACGCGGCCGAGCCGCAGTGCCTCGTCGCACAGCGCCGGACGCGTCCAGTCGTCGCCCGCGGTCGCCGCATGGCCTTCGTTGAACACCAGGTAGATCACCTCGAGCACCGACGCGAGCCGCGCAGGCCGCGCATCGGCGGCCGGCACCTCGAACGGCACGCGCGCCGCCGCGAGCGTGCGCTTCGCGCGTACGATCCGCTGCGCGATCGTCGGCTCGGGCGTCAGGAACGCACGTGCGATCTCGCCCGTCGTCAGCCCGCCGAGCAGCCGCAGCGTCAGCGCGACGCGCGCGTCGGTCGACAGCACCGGGTGGCACGACGTGAAGATCAGCCGCAGCAGGTCGTCGCCGATGTCGTCGTCACTCGCATCGGCGAGCGCATCGGCGATGTCGGGGACGACATGGGCTTCGAGCGCGTCCATCTCGTGGCCGAGCTGGTCGCGCTTCGCCGCATGAAGCGACTCCTGCCGGACGCGGTCGAGCGCGCGACGCTTCACGGCCGTCATCAGCCATGCAGCCGGGTTGTCGGGCACGCCGTCGACGGGCCAGTGCTCGAGCGCCGCGACGAGCGTGTCCTGCGCCAGTTCCTCGGCCACGCCGACGTCGCGCACCACGCGCGCGGCGCGCGCGATGATCTTCGGCGCCTCGATCCGCCAGACCGCCTCGATCGCACGGTGGGTCGCCTCGTGCGTCACGCCGACGGCCCCTGCGCGGTCGCGTCCTGCTCCATGTACATCAGCTCCCACGCGTGGCCGTCCGGATCGGTGAACCCGTGACCGTACATGCCCGGATACTCCAGCGGCGGACGCGGCGTGGTACCGCCGGCCGCACGCGCTTTCGCGACGGTATCGTCGACTTCGGCCCGGCTTTCGCACGACAGGCACGACAACGCCTGCACGTGCGTCGCCGGATCGACGATCGTCTTGTCGGTGAAGGTCTGGAAAAACGGCCGCACGAGCAGCATCGCGAAGATCGTGTCGCTGATGCGGATGCAGGCGGCCTGATCGTTCGTGTAGGCCGGCACGACCTCGAAGCCGAGCGCCTGGTAGAAAGCCTTCGAGCGCGGCAGGTCGGCCACGGGCAGGTTGATGAAAACCATCTTGTGCATGACGGGTGCTCCGGGTGAGGTTGGATTCGGGTCGGGATTCAGGCAGCGTTGCCGCGGCCGACGTGGAGTTCGCGGAACCGCTCGACCGCGTCGCTCGGCGTGAGGTCGTCGAGCTCGAACAGCGGCCGCACCTCGATCTCGCAATCCATCTCGGCGCCGAACGGCGCGGGGAACCGGCGCGTCCATTCGAGCGCCTCGTCGCGCGAACGCACCTGGATCAGCGTATAGCCGGCGATCAGTTCCTTCGTTTCGGCGAACGGGCCGTCGACCACCGTGCCCTTGCCGCCCGCGTAGCGCACGCGCCAGCCGCGCGCACTCGGCCGCAGGCCGTTCGCATCGAGCAGCACGCCTGCATTGGCCAGTTCCTCGTGATAGACGGTCATGGCCTCGACCAGCCGGTTGTCCGGCAACGCGTCGGATTCGCTGACGGCGTTGGCCCGGATCATGATCATGAATCGCATCGTTCACTCCTTGTCGTCGGTGGAAAGCGGCGCCCGTTCATCGGCGCCTTATCCGGACGACGGGCGGAACACGGCCGGATCGACACGCGCCACGACGAATCAGGGTAAATACCGAGCCGAAGCCTTCACAGGAAGCACGGGCCGACCGCGCGTACCTCGACCGTGCACCACTGCGCGGCCGGGCACTGGCGAGCGATCTCGATCGCTTCCTCGCGCGTGTCGACGTCGACGAGGAAGAAGCCACCGACCATCTCCTTCGCCTCCGCGAACGGACCGTCGAGCAGGCGCGTTTCGCCGTCGCGAACCTGCACGCGCGTACCGCGCTCGGAGCGCTCCAGCGACTCGACGCCGCGCAGCACGCCACGTGCCTTCAGCGTCTCGGCGAAATCGACCATCCGCGCGTAAAGTGCCTGGCCTTCGTCGAGCGTGCGTTCGGCACGCTGGTCGGTCGGTTCGACAATCAACAGCATGTAAGACATGGACTTCTCCTGTGGGGACGGGGTGCGGCAGCGTTCGCCGCGCGATCGGCGTGCGACACCCGATGCGAAAGCGTAACAGCCGCGGCAGGGCCTGCCTGCGTCGCTAGCCATCCGGCACTGGCCGGACGGCCAATTCGGCCGCTTCCCGACATTTTGCCGTCAAGATGCGTTCCCGAACTGTCGGATTTTCTTCCTGTGGACCGTCCCATGTCACGCCTGCTTCCGTCGCTTGCCGTTGCACTATCGCTCGCCCTCTCCTTCCGGCCGACCGCGGCTGCGCTGCCGGTCAGCGCCGGCTGCGGCGGCGCAACCACGGCGATTGCCGACCTCCGCAGCGCCCATGGCCCGTCGCCGCTGGCCGGACAAACGACGTCGATCGAAGCGGTCGTCACCGCGGCGTTCGCCGGCGCCGACGGCCTCGGCGGTTTCTTCGTCCAGCAGGCCGACGCGCAGCGGCGGCATCGGCCGGGCGTGCCGGAAGGCGTGTTCGTGTATGCGCCGAAGGCGCGCGCGAACGCCGGCGATCTCGTGCATCTCACGGGCCGGGTCGACGACCGATACGGCCGCACGCAGTTCGTGCTGTCGGGCGGCATCGCCGTCTGCGCGCGCGGGCAGACGGTCACGCCGGCGACGCTCACGCTACCGGTCGCCACACCGGCCGTGCTGGCCGCGCACGAAGGCATGCGGGTGCGCCTGCCGCAAACGCTGACGGTCAGCGATACCCACGAACTCGGCCGCTACGGCAGCGTCGTGCTCAGCAACGGCCGGCTGCGCATCCCGACCCATGTCGCGCCGCCGGCCGAAGCCGCTGCACATGCGGCGGCCAACGCGCGCAACCGCATCGTGCTCGACGACGGCTCGAACCGCCGCGATCCCGCAACGGTCCGTTATCCGCCGCCCGCGTTGAGCGCCGCCAACACGCTGCGCGCGGGCTACACGGTGCGCGGCGTCGAAGGCGTGCTCGAACTGCGCTACGACACGTGGCGACTGCAACCGGCAACCGACGCGGCGCCGGCGTTCGACGCCGCCGCGAATCCGCGTACCGATGCGCCGGGCCGGCATCCGGACGCCGATGTGCGCGTCGCGTCCTTCAACGTCTTCAACTATTTCAACGGCGACGGCCAGGGCGGCGGATTCGACGCGCCGACCAACCGCGGCGCGAAAACGCACGCCGTGTTCGTGCGGCAGGAAGCGAAGATCGTCGCGGCGTTGCGTGCGCTGCGCGCCGACGTGATCGGGCTGATGGAAATCGAGAACAACGGCCACGGCGACGCGAGCGCCGTGCGGCGTCTCGCTGCGCAACTCGGCGCCGGCTGGCGCGTGGTCGATCCCGGCACCGCGCGACTCGGCCGCGACGCAATCGCGGTCGCGCTGCTGTACGACAGCCGCACGGTCGAGCCGGTCGGACGCGCCGCGACCGTCGCGCTCGGCGGCCGCCACCGCCCGCCGCTCGCGCAGACATTCCGGCGCATCGGCGGCACGCGCACGTTCACGGTCGCGGTCAATCACCTGAAGTCGAAGAACTGCCCGAACGCGACCGGCGCCGACCGCGACCAGGCGGACGGCCAGGGCTGCTGGAATGCGGCACGCACGCAGGCGGCCACACGCATCGCGGACTGGCTCGCCGCGTCGCCGACGGGTGCCGCGGCCGACGGCACGCTGCTGATCGGCGACCTGAACAGCTATGCGAAGGAAGATCCGATCCGTGCGCTCGAATCGCGCGGTTATGCGAACCTGGTTGCCCGCTTCGTCGGCGATGCTGCGTACAGCTACGTATTTCGCGGCGAGGCCGGCAACCTCGATCACGCGCTTGCCACGCCGACGCTCGCCGCACGCGTGAAGGCCGTGCACCTGTGGCACATCAACGCGGACGAACCGGTCGCACTGCAAGCCGTGCCCGATTACAAATCGCACGCGCAACGGTCGTCCTATTACGCACCCGACGCCTATCGCTCGTCGGACCACGATCCTGTCATCGTCGATGTCGCGCTTGACGATGGCGGCCCGCGGCGTGGCTCGGGCACAAACCGTGCTTCGCCAAACGGCGTCGACTAGTGCATTGGCATCAACGCGAGGCCTGCAACGGCACTATTTACCTGATGCCGCAGGCGACGCCATATTTACCGAGCATTCACTTCGTACCGCTGTCCGATTCCCCCGATCGCGAATTTTTTTCAACCGCCGCGCCGCCCCGTGCGACGGGGCTTCGCGGCAATCCTGCCGACGAATTGAAAATTTGCGTCGAAACTCAAACGGATCAAGTGAATCACATTAATTGCAGGATTCGTCTTATCTTCAAAATAACCTTGAATCGAAGGAGGATAAACACCATGGCGCTCACCGACTCGATCGAACACAAGCTGGACCGCGGCCTGTCCGACATCCGTCGCACCGGCCGGCGCGTGGGACGCACGGCACGCTCGGCCGCCCGTGACCTGCATGCCGATGTCACCGACGATCTGCGCGGTCTGGTCGACGAACTGGAAGACCTGCTGAAAAACGACGGCGACGGCGACATCGCCGCGCTGCGCAAGCGCGTGCAATCCCGGCTCGATGAAGCGCGCAGCACGCTCGACTACGCGTCGGGCAGCGCGGCCGCGCGGCTGCGCGATTCGGCCGAACGCGTGTCGCAGGCCGTGCACGACAACCCGTGGCAAACCGCCGGTGTCGTCGCAGGCCTCGCGTTCGTTGCGGGCCTGCTCCTTGCCCGCCGTTGAACGGGGCTGCCCGCACCGCCGCCCGCCCCGTCCGCCCTCAATCAGACAACGAAGGAGAACCGCCATGCAGAAGTCTCTCGCCATGAAAGCCGCCGCCGCCGTGATGCTCGGCAGCCTCGCGCTCGCCGGCTGCACGACCACGCCCGACAAACCCGAAAGCGCGTCGACCAGCGCGTCGAAGCGACAGTCGATCGACGCGAGCGTGAACGCAACGCTGTCGCGCCTCTATTCGACGGTGCCGGGTTCGCGTGAGCTCGTCGCGAAATCGCGCGGCGTGCTCGTGTTCCCGAACGTGCTGCAGGCCGGCTTCATCGTCGGCGGCCAGTCCGGCAACGGCGCGCTGCGCGTCGGCGGCAGCACCGTCGGCTACTACAACACGTCGTCGCTGTCGGTCGGCCTGCAGGCCGGCGCGCAATCGAAGGCGATCGTGTTCCTGTTCATGACGCAGGATTCGCTCGACTCGTTCCGCAAGTCCGACGGCTGGGCCGCCGGCGCCGACGCATCGGTCGCGGTCGTGAAGGTCGGCGCGAACGGCGCGGTCGACACCACCACGGCCACCGCGCCGGTCGAGGTGCTGGTCCTGACCAACGCGGGCCTGATGGGCGACCTGTCGGTGAACGGCACCAAGGTCACGAAGCTCGATATCTGACGATGCGGCACGCGGCCTTGCGCCGCGCTCGCTTCCCGGCAGCGCCGCGGCCCCGGCCGCGGCGTTTTCGCATGGGTCGCGCGCAGCGGCTATGATGGCGGCACCTTTGCGGGCATACTCCGGTTGGGCCGCCCGGCGGCGTGTTTCGCCGCGAACCCGTGACGTTCGCGAGCCGATCGCGCCCGGAGCAACGAGATTCAATCAAACCAAGCATCAATCTGCGCGAATGCCACCCATGGATAGCGGACACCACGATCACCAAAAATTCTTCTATTTCCTGCTGTTCGCGGTCACCGTCGGCATGTGCGGGATTCTCGCGCCGTTCTCCGGAGCCGTGTTCTGGGGCACCATTCTCGCGATCCTGTTCCAGCCGGTGCAGCGCTGGCTCGCCGCGCGCTTCGGCAAGCGGCGCAACCTGGCCGCGCTCGTGACGATGACGCTGATCATCCTGATCGTGATCCTGCCGCTCGTGTTCGTCGCCGGCACGCTCGTACAGGAAATCGCCTACGTCTACCAGGAAATCAAGACCGCGCAGCCGAACTATTCGCAGTACTTCCAGGAGATCATCCACGCGCTGCCGGCCTCGATCCAGCGCCTGCTCGCGAAATACGGGCTGACCAACATCCCCGGCATCCAGAAGAAGCTGACCGACGGCGCCGCGCAGATCAGCCAGTTCGCCGCGGCCCAGGCGTTCAGCATCGGCCAGAACACGTTCCAGTTCATCGTCAGCTTCGGCGTGATGCTGTACATGGTGTTCTTCCTGCTGCGCGACGGCGGCGAGATCGGCCGCCGCGTGCGCCGCGCGCTGCCGCTCGACGAGGAGCACAAGATCCTGCTGCTCGCGAAGTTCACGACGGTCGTGCGCGCGACCGTGAAAGGCAACATCGCGGTCGCGCTCGTGCAGGGTGCGCTCGGCGGGCTGATCTTCTGGATCCTCGGCATCCAGGGCGTCGTGCTGTGGGGCGCGCTGATGGCGTTCCTGTCGCTGCTGCCCGCGATCGGCGCGAGCCTCGTGTGGATCCCGGCTGCGCTCTACTTCCTGGCGACCGGCGAAATCTGGAAATGCGTGATCCTCGTCGCGTTCTGCGTCGGCGTGATCGGCCTCGTCGACAACCTGCTGCGCCCGATCCTCGTCGGCAAGGACACGAAGATGCCCGACTGGGTCGTGCTGATCTCGACGCTCGGCGGGATGGCGTTGTTCGGCATCAACGGCTTCGTGATCGGGCCGCTCGTCGCCGCGCTGTTCATGGCGAGCTGGGACATCTACGCGCGCGCCGAACAGGGCGAATGACGCCGCGCGGCCGCGTGCCACGCACCCGGCCGCCACCGCTCCATCCGCCTGCACAAGCCATCCGTCACGGATGGCGAATCCTGATCACGACGGGCGCCACGGCGCCCGTCGCTTCATCCGCCGCGACGGTCATCACGCCGCCATACGGGCCCACGCGATGAACGCGGCCCGATACCAGCGGCTCGCTTCGATCGTCGTGCGCATCGCGCCACGTTGCGCGCACCCCCGAATCGGCATCCGGCGCAAACGACGCACCGTCGGGCCCGACCAGTGCCACATGAGCACCCGGCAAACGCCGGCCATGCGCATCGAACCGGAGCGTCGCCGCGGCCCCGCTGCCCGCTGCATCCCGTCCCTCGACAACCGCACCCGACGGCGCGTCGAACGTCACGTCGTAGAGATCGACGAGCGCGCCGGTAAACCGCACGACGCCGTCCGACGCGGCCTGCCCGGCCGCCACCGCACTCGACATCGCCAGCACGACGCCCAGCCCGATCGCCATCATCCGCACGGCACCAGCACACCGCACCGTTCGATTGCGCATCGCTGCTGCCGATACCGCCCGCTTCGCGGTGTTCCGCATGTTCCCTCTCCTCGGCCGCGTGACCAGAAAAAAAGGCGGCGTGACACGTCGGTCACGCCGCCTGTTCGCTGGCAATCACTTTAGGGAGAGAGGCCGGGACAATATATGGGACAAGTCCTAAATTGAAGCCCGGTCGATCGAATTCACCACGTTCGACAACCTCTCGCGGCAACCCGCGACCGATCTCGCGCGTCGCGCCGCAAGCCGGTCACGCGTCCGGATCGACGCGCAGCACGAGCTTGCCGCGATGGTCGCCGTCGAACAGGCGATTCAGCACGTCGGGCGCGTTTTCGAGACCGTCGGCAACCGTCTCCTCGGCCTTGAGCCGGCCGTCGCGCAGCCAGCCCGCGAGCGTCTGCACGGCTTCGCGGCTCTTGCGGTAATCGAGGATCAGGAAGCCGCGCATCGTCAGCCGCTTCGAGATCAGCACGCCGACGTCGTCGGCCGCGCGGCCGCTGTTGTAGTTCGAGATCACGCCGCACAGCGCGACGCGCCCGCCGATCACCATCCGCGACAACACCGCGCGCATCACCTCGCCGCCGACATTCTCGAAGTTCACGTGCACGCCGTCCGGCGTCGCCGCCTTCAGTTGCTGACGGAAATCGTCGGCCTTGTAGTCGACGGCCGCGTCGAAGCCGAGCGTCTCGGTCAGGTAGCGGCACTTGTCCGCGCCGCCCGCGATGCCGACCACGCGTGCGCCGTGGATCTTGCCGATCTGCCCGGCGATCGAGCCGACCGAACCGGCCGCCGCCGACACGACGAGCGTCTCGCCGGGCTGCACCGGAGCGATGTCGGTCAGCCCGTAATACGCGGTCAGTCCGCTCATCCCGCACGCGCCGAGCAGCGTCGGCAGCGGCAGGCCCGACTGCGCGGGCAGCTTCACGAGCTGCGCGACCTGGTCGGCCGGTACGACCGCGTAGTCCTGCCAGCCGACGAGCCCCTGCACGAGATCGCCTTCCGCGAAACCCGCATGGCGCGACGCAACCACGCGCCCGATGCCGAGCGCGCGCATCACCTCGCCGATCGCGACGGGCGGCAGGTACTGCGGCACATCGCTCATCCACACGCGGTTGGTCGGGTCCATCGACAGGTACAGCACGCGCACGAGCACCTCGCCGTCCGCGAGCGCCGGTACCGGCGTCTCGACGAGCGAAAAGTGTTCGCGGCCGACCCGCCCTTCCGGGCGCGTCTTCAGCAGCAGCTGGCGGTTCACGGGTGTCGACACGATGTTCTCCTCCGGTAGTTGTTCTGCGGGATGCGCATCAGACCGCGCACATGCCGCCGTCGATCACGAGTTCGGCGGCCGTCACGAAGCGGCTCTCGTCGGATGCGAGATACACGGCCGCATGCGCGACGTCGTCCGGCTCGCCGAGCCGGCGCAGCGGAATGCCGCGCGCGAGCTTGCGCGTCGCGTCGCGTTCGCCGAGCGTCTGGAACAGCGGCTCGACGATCCCCGTGCGGATGAATGCCGGGTGAATCGAGTTGCAGCGCACGTCGATCTCGCGGCGAGCGCAGTCGATCGCGACCGATTTCGTCAGCGACGCGACCGCCGCCTTCGACGCGTTGTACGCGGTGAAATCCGGCTCGACCTTGAACGCGGCGACCGACGAGATGTTGATGATCGACGCGGGATGGCTCTCGGCCAGATAGGACAGCGCATGCTTGCAGCCGAGCACGATGCTCTCGACGTTGATCGCCATCACGCGCCGCCATTCGTCCAGCTCGATTTGCGCGGGCGAACCGATCGAGCCGACGCCCGCATTGTTGACGAGCACCGACAGCCCGCCCATCGCATCGGTCGCTTGCGCAAGCAGCGCCTGCCAGCGCGCCTCGTCGCGCACGTCCTGCGTCGCGGCAAACGCGATCGGTGTCGCGTGGCCCGCGTTGAGTTCCTGCGCGAACGCGTCGAGCACCGCCGCTTCGGCGATGTCGGTCAAGAACACGCGCGCACCCTGCTCGACCATCCGGCGCGCGATCGCGCGGCCGAGGCCGCCCGCCGCGCCCGTGATGTATGCGCACTTGCCGGCGAGGCGCGAAGAAACGACTGTCATGTGACCTGCTCCTATCGTGAATCGTCGTCGCGCAACGCTGCCGCGACGGGTTTTCCGTGCGTGTCGCGCCCGACGCATGCCGGTCGACGGCGCGTCGGCGTCATCAGGCGCCGCACGGTTTCCGCGAGTATATCGAGACGAGCGTGACGCGCGCCGGGCAACCGCCCGCGGTCGAACGACAGCCAGCGTACGCGAATGCCGCCTATCGATGAAATGAATATTCGTTATGCCCGGTCATAGATGCCGCTCATGACATTCGCGCGCCTGCGCCGATGCGCAAAACGGCGCGGCCGATCCTGCGGACCGGCCGGTTCGTTGACTCGGGGGAATGACGCGCGATGCGTTCCGCAACGGGCAGGAAACGATCGGGAACAGGAATCGTGCAACCGCCGGGCGCTCGCCGGCGACAATACGGCGGCACCGGAGGCCGGGCCGCCTCAACCGGCAACCGTCAGAATCCGTCGCCCGACGGCGCGCGCACGAACGCGCAGAGTTGCGGCGAATGCGTATCGATCATCTGCTGGAACGGCGCACGGTTCCCGTACGCGATACCCGACACGAGCAGCAGGCAGGCAGCTGCAATGCGCGGCGAGAACGCGCGCTGGCGCACGCCGTCGTAGCCGCGCAGGAACACCAGCGCGACCAGCGCGCCGAGCATCCAGCCGACGACGACTTCCGGAATCGTGTGCGAGTGATCGAACACGCGCGCCACCGCCGTGACCGCGCCGACGGCCAGCCCGGCGGCGACGCCGGGCGCCTTGCCCGGCCGGAACGCCTGCCACAGCATCGACAGCGCGACCGTCCAGACGGACGTCGACAGCATCGTATGGCCGCTGATCACGCGGAAATCGAATCGGGGGATCTCGATGCCGCACCCGGCATACAGGATCTTGGTTGCGCCGACGAGGCCCATGCCGGCAGCCAGCAGCACGACCCAGCGTACGGCGACGCGCCAGTCGGTCAGCGCCAGCCACGCCGCGCAGGTCAGCGCGATCGGCAAGGTCAGCGCGGCATCGCCGATGTTGCTGATTTCACTCCACATAACGAACTTCGGACGGCTATCGAAAGGCCGCAGTTTACCGCATGCGCGCAGCGCACCTGCATGTCAGCCTGTGACAGGCTGTATCAGCCCGCGACACCGGTAATCAGCAGCAGGTTCGTGCCGGTGATGACGACGAACAGCGCCCACGCGGCAACCTGCATCCTGCGGCCGATCGCGTGCTCGCCCATCGTGTTGCGATCGCTGACCGACCGGATCAGCGGCCACATCGCGAACGGCAGCTGCAGGCTCAGCAGCACCTGGCTCCAGACGAGCAGTTGCCCGACCGACCCGTCGCCGAGCCACAGCACGCCGATCAGCGCCGGCACGAGCGCGAGCCCGCGCGTGATCAGCCTGCGCTGGTAGCACGGGATCTTCGTGTGCAGGAAGCCGTCCATGATCACCTGGCCGGCGATCGTGCCGGTCAGCGTCGAGCTTTGCCCCGACGCCAGCAGTGCGATGCCGAACAGCAGCGCGGCCGCGCCGCCCGCGATCGGCGTAATCAGCTTGTAGGCCTGCTCGATGTCGGCCACGTTGTGCTGGCCCGTCGCGTGAAACGCCGCGCCCGCGACGATCAGGATCGCCGCATTGACGAGCATCGCGACGAACAGCGACACGCAGGTATCGATGCGCACCAGCGCGAGCGTGTCGCGAACCACGCCGCGCGCGCCGCCGACGACGTGCCGCGTCTGCACGACCGACGAATGCAGATACAGGTTGTGCGGCATGATCGTCGCACCGACGATGCCGAGCGCGAGCACGATCGCGTCCTTGCGGTCGTGGCCCGGATCGCCGGGCACGAGCCCGCCGACCACCGCGTGCCAGTCGGGCGGCGTGATAGCGACCTGCGCGACGAAGCAGAATGCCATCGTCGCGATCAGCCCGAGCACGATCGCCTCGATCTGCCGGAACCCCTTGCCCTGCAGGCCGAGCACGATCACCGTGTCGAGCGCGGTCAGCACGATCCCCCACGCGAGCGGCACGCCGAGCAGCAGCTTGAACGCAAGCGCGCAGCCGAGGACTTCCGCGATGTCGCACGCGATGATCGACACTTCTGCGGTGACCCACTGCACGATGCGGCCGAACCGGCCGTAGCGGTCGTAGCTGGCCTGCGCGAGATCCTTGCCGGCGACGAGGCCGAGCCGCGCCGCGAGCATCTGCAGGAAGATCGCCGCAAGGCTCGAGAACGCGACGACCCACAGCAGCGAATAGCCGAACTGCGAGCCGGCCTGGATGTCGGTCGCCCAGTTGCCGGGATCCATGTAGCCGATCGCGACGAGCAGGCCGGGGCCGAAGAAGCGCTTGAGCTTCTGCCAGCGCGGCGCGCCGGCGTCGATCGTGATGCTGCCCTTTACTTCCGACGGGCAGAAAGGGGCGGTGGCGGTAGTGGGGAGGAATGGCATGGAAACCGGGAATCGAGATCGCGACAGGACGATTCTACGGGTATCCGCCCCGTTTTCTCCCGCGCGTCGGCGCACGTGCCGTAACCTCCCCCGTCATCCTCGCAAAACGCGGCTGCCGGCCCATCGTCCGCATCGATCGACGCAGTGCCGTGGCCGAGGATCTTTTCCCGCTCGGCGGCGCGAAATTCGGTCGGCGACATCAGCAGGCGCTGGCGAAACAGCTTCGCGAGCCGCTCGCCGCTGCCGAACCCCGTGCGGCGCGCGACCTTGTCGGCCGGCAGCGTCGTGTGGACCAGCATGTGGCACGCGCGCTCGAGCCGCACGTGCTGGACGAACTCGGTCGGCGTCACGCCGATCTCCTTCGTGAAGCGCCGCAGGAAATTGCGCTCGCTCATCGCGGCGGTCTGCGCAGCGTTCGCGATCGAGATGCGGTTCACGCTCTGCGCGCGCAGCCGCTGCGCCGACATCCGGATCGACGGGCTCGCGCTCAGTTCGCGAAACGCCCACATCGACTGCGCATAGCGCTGCTCGACCGGCCGCATCATGTTGCTGGCGATCTCCTGTGCGGCGTTGTCGCCGAGATCGACGCGGAACATGTCGAGCGCGGCGGCGAACACATCGGTCTCGCCCGCCTGCAGTTCGACCGGCGCGGCGGTACGGCGCCCGGCCCGGCCGGGCCGCACGCCGATCGCCTCCGACGGCCGCTGCGTGGCCGCGAGCGACGGCAGGTCCATCGCGTCGACGATCCAGCGTGCGTGCCGGCGAATGTCGGTCAGGCGACGCTGCAATGCAGCGTCCCAGTTGACGGCCGCGCGATCGCCATGAAGATGAAAGAACGCGAGCGCACGGCGGCCGTGCTCGTCGCCGAGCGGATCGGCCGCGATGCTCACGCCGGACGACGACTGCAACAGCCCCCCGCTTTCGGATACGTACTTCAACTGGTAATCCGCACTGAACGCATGCAGGCGATTCGCCAGGTTGAAAGCCTCGCCGAGACGCGCGGCCTGGGCCAACGAAAACCCCGTACTCAAATAGATAACGACCCACCTCTGATCTGCTGCATTCACTTGCCAAGCCCCCGACTTGTTTCGACTTCTTTTAATACCGTCGAACTGTCAGGCTTATATTTGGTTTGAATGCGTGCGACAGGACGGCTATCTCGAAATATGAAGCGACGGCATCTTAGCCGAACGGGTAGCGCCTTTGGCGCGAAATGGCCGACGCGGACAGCATGATGGCGGATTACTACAGACTGTCGCGGGCCGTTGGTATGCCGACACGGAATCGTGCCTGTCGATGCAGCCGATCATTGCGGCCGTCGTGCGTCACGATGTGCGCGTTTCGTCGCGTTGCACATCGGGCCAAGCTGCGGTCGCGTATCGGTCCGAACCGCGTCGACATGCATCGAACGCCGCCGATCGCCGCGCACGAAAACCCGCGTATCCGTTGCCTGCGCATCCTTTAGAATCTGTCCACCGTTCACCACGCCGCCCGCGCCCCGTGCCCGCCGATCACCGTCTCGACCTGAACCTGTTTCGCGTGCTCGACGCCGTCTACGTGCACGGCGGCATCGGTGCGGCCGCCCGCGCGCTGCATCTCACGCAGCCTGCGGTCACGCACGCGCTCAACCGGCTGCGTGCGCATTTCGACGATCCGCTGTTCGTGCGCCAGGGCAACCGCGTCGTGCCGACCGAACGTACGCGGTCGATCATCGCGGACGTGCAGTTGCACCTGAAGGGCCTGCAAGGCACCGCGCGCGATCCGTCGGCATTCGATCCCGCGACACTCGACCTGAGCATCGCGGTGGGCATTCGCGACGTGCTCGAATCGATCGCGCTGCCGCGAATCGTCGCCGCGTTCGCCAACGAAGCACCGGGCCTGCGGCTCGTGAGCCGTCGCATCGCGGTGCCCGACATCGAGCGCGAACTCGCGTCGGGCAATCTCGATCTCGCCGTCGACCGTCGCGTGCAGACGGGCCCGCGCATCGCCACCGAACACCTGCTCGACGATTCGCTCGTCGTCGCGCTGCGCCGCGATCATCCGCTCGCGCGCGACCCGCTGCGACGCGGCGACTATTTCGCGGCGCGGCATATCGCGGTGTCGTCGTTCGGCGAACCGCAATCGCTCGACGTATTGCTCGGCAACGACGGGCGCATCCGCGATATCCGGCTCACCTGCCAGCACTATTTCGCCGCATGCCAGATCGCCGCGACCGGCGACCTGCTGGTCACGCTGCCGCACACCTATGCGCTGCGGATGGCCGCGCTGCTGCCGATCGTCGTGCGGCCGCTGCCGCTTCGGCTCAAGCCGTTCCCGCTGCTCGCGTACTGGCACGAATCGCGCGACACCGACCGCGCGCACCAGTGGGTGCGCGAACGCATCGCCGCACTCGTGCGCAGCAGCGCCGGCGTCGCCGACGCGTAGGCACGCTACGTACGCCGTTCCGAGCGAAACGGTATGCTGGCGGCTTTGCGCTGTCACGCAGCGCCCTGCTCCATCTTCCGCTTACCGGAGACTTGCCATGTCGCTCATCCATGCCGCCGCCGTCCTCGATGCCGACGCGCCCGATTACGTCGTCCAGCTGCAGGCCGGCACGCACGCGCTGACCGGCGACGAAGCACCGCGCGAAGGCGGCCAGGATCGCGGGCCGGCGCCATACGAGTTCGTGCTTGCCGGTCTCGCGCAATGCACGGCCGCGACGTTGCGCATGTACATGCAGCGCAAGTCGTGGCCGGCCGCGCGCATCGACGTGCGCACCGAACTGCATGCCGATCGCGAAGGCGTGCAATACGTGCGCCGCGTCGTGACGCTCGACGGCCCGCTCGACGATGCACAACGCCAGCGCCTCGCGGAAATCTGCGAGAAGACGCCGGTGACGCAGTTCATCAAGCGCGGTACGCGAATCGAGACGACGTTGAACTGACGCGCGCGGCGGGTGGTGCACGGCGAGTGGCGCACGGCCAGCGGCGAGCAACACACGTTCGCCGCCTGAAAGACAAAACGGGCGGGCCGCGCACGATGCGCGGCCCGCCCGTCCATCGAATTCAGCGAGCGCTTACAGTCCGAGCGCGGACAGGTCCAGCTTGCCGCCCTTCATCGGCGGGCACCAGAAATACGCACCGGTCAGCGGCCGCGTGAAGCGGAACAGGCCGTCGACGATCCCGTCCTCCGCGCCGCTCATGCGGCGCATCTGCACGTCGAACGCGCGGAACGAGCAGCCGAACGCAACGAAGTAGAGGCCCGCGCGGCGCGCATCCGACCACGGCGACGAACGGCGCAGCATGAACGCCTCCGGCTCGAAGCTTTCCTGCGCGGTACGCTTCACGTGCGCGAACTCGGGTGCGTCGTCGAGTTCCTCGTTGTCCGAGCGGCGACGCCCGATGATGTTGTCCATGTCGCCCGACGGAATGCGCTCCATCTGGTCGAAGTCGTGCAGCCACTGCTGCACCGCGACGAAGCTCGAACCGTCGAGCCCCGCGCCCTGCCCCGTCACGATCGCCGCCGCGAGCGCGTCGTCGCCGGTCGGGTTCTCGGTGCCGTCCTCGTAGCCGGACAGGTCGCGATCGTTCGAATAACGAAAGCCGTCGACGGCGTCCTGCAGCGCGAACGCCGGCGCCAGCGCGCGTTCGATCGCCCGCGCGCGCAGCACGATCTCGCCGCGATCGTCGGCGCGCAGCCAGACCCACACGTCGGCCGGCGTCGCCGGCAGCGTGCGGTCCTTCACCGCGAACGCCGGATAGTCGGTCAGGCCCGGAACCGGGCGCCCGACGTGCGCCGCCAGCGCCTGTCCGAAACCGACGACCGTGTCGCGTCCGTCGACGATCTCGCGCAGCGCGGCCAGCGCCGCCGCCACATTGCCGTCATTCGAAATCGTGAAAGTGAGGTATCGGGCCGCCGTGTCGATCGGAGCCAGGATGCCTTGCTGAACGTCGCTCATCGTTTCCTCAGGTGTGTATCGGGGTAAATCTGCGAGGGCCGCATCGGCCAGCCGCTCGTTGTGCCGGGCCGCGCCGGAACGCACGCACCGTGGCGTGCCGCGGACGCCAAAGTGTAATCGATGCGCCCGCCGGCCCATCAGCCGCCGCTTTGCTGCGAGCCCGCGAAGAAAGGGCCGAAACCCTGAATACTAACCGTATCGACGCCGCAACGCCGCATTCGTCAGACGTTGCGGCGTGCAGAACACTGCTGATAGAATCTTTACACGTCTTTTCGGCGTCTTTTCAACCATTCACTTCAGGGAGGTGCAGATGTTCCGAATGCCAGCAACCTTCCCGAACGTGGTCCCACGGCGCAGCTGATCCAGCCCGCCGTCCGCGCCGGCTCCCGAGTTTTCCGCTAACCCGTCAGCCGCGCTTTTCCCGACAGCCCGTTTCGTTTCGCCCGCGTTTTCCACGCGGCTCCGGCTGTTGCGTTTTCGACGTTCTCCGAACCGGAAAGTCCCGTCGCGCGATGCGCCGGGCAACGATAAATGACCAGAAAAACCTCCCATCTGGGCGGCCACGCATTCAAGGCCGTCTTCGGCTTCACCATCCGCTACTGGCGCAAGCAGCCGGCACGCATCGCCACGGTCACGGCCTTCGCGCTGCTCGCCGCGCTCGCCGACGTGCTCACGCCGCTGTTCGCCGGCCGCCTCGTCGACGCGCTGTCGACCGGCCTGACCGACCGCGCCGCCGCGTGGCATGCGGCCATCGTCGCGTTCGGCACGCTCGCCGCGCTCGGCATCGGCGCGACGGTGCTGCGGCAAGGCGTCTACCTGAACATCATCACGCTCACGCTGAAGATGATGAGCGAGATCGCCGCCGCGTCGTTCCACCGCGTGCAGCGCTTCTCGACGGACTGGCACGCGAACAGCTTCGCCGGTTCGACCGTGCGCAAGATCACGCGCGGGATCTGGGCGCTCGACCTGCTGAACGACACCGTGCTGATCGCATTGTTGCCGTCGGTCACGATGCTGGTCGGCGCGACCGTGCTGCTCGGCACGCACTGGCCCGTGATGGGGCTCGTCGTCGGCGCGGGCTCGCTGCTGTACATCGCGGTGACGGTCGCCGTGTCGCTCGGCATCGTCGCGCCGGCGGCGCGGCTCGGCAACCTGTGGGATACGCGCATGGGCGGCGCGCTCGCCGATGCCGTGAGCTGCAACGCGGTCGTCAAGGCGTTCGGCGCGGAAACGCGCGAGGAAGCGCGGCTCGCGCGCGTGATCGACAAGTGGCGGCAGCGCACGCGCCGCACGTGGGTGCGCGGCACGTTCAACGGCGGGTTGCAGGGCGCGATGCTCGTCGCGATGCAGGCGGCGATGATCGGCGTTGCGCTGCGGCTGTGGGCGAACAACGAGGCGAGCGTCGGCGACATCGCGTTCGCGCTGACGATGTTCTTCATGCTGCAGGGTTACCTGCGCGACGTCGGCATGCACATCCGCAACCTGCAGCGGTCGGTGAACGACATGGAAGAACTCGTCGCGCTCGAACGCCAGCCGCTCGGCATCGACGATCGCCCCGGCGCGCCGGCGATCCGGATCGGGCAAGGCGAAATCCGCTTCGATCACGTGACGTTCCGCTACGGCAACCACCCGGTGCCGCTCTACGACGATTTCTCGATGCGGATCGCGCCCGGCGAGCGCGTGGGCCTCGTCGGCCACTCGGGGTCGGGCAAGACGACGTTCATCAAGCTGATCCAGCGCCTGTATGACGTGTCGGGCGGCCGCATCACGATCGACGGCCAGGACATCGCGCGCGTGCGGCAGGATACGCTGCGCAGCCAGATCGCGATCGTCCAGCAGGAGCCCGTGCTGTTCCACCGCACGCTCGCGGAGAACATCGCGTATGCGCGCCCCGACGCGAGCCGCGCGGACATCGAGCGCGCCGCACGGCTCGCCAGCGCGCACGATTTCATCGCCACGCTGCCGGACGGTTACGACACGCTCGTCGGCGAACGCGGGATCAAGCTGTCGGGCGGCGAGCGCCAGCGCGTCGCGATCGCGCGCGCGTTCCTCGCCGATGCGCCGATCCTGATCCTCGACGAAGCGACGTCGAGCCTCGACAGCGAAAGCGAGCTGCTGATCCAGCAGGCGATGGAGCGGCTGATGGTCGGCCGCACGACGCTCGTGGTCGCGCACCGGCTGTCGACCGTGCGTGCGCTCGATCGGCTGCTCGTGCTCGATCGCGGCAAGGTGATCGAGGAAGGCAACCACGACGCGCTGATCCGCATCGACGGCGGCATCTACCGCCGGCTGTTCGAGCGGCAGGCGCTGGAGCTCGCGAAGGGGTTGATCGATTCGCCGCGGCGCACGGCGGACGACGCCGCCGGGCCGCTGGGCGAGCCGGCCGAGGCGTAACGCAAGCGTGTCGTGATGCGGCTCGGCGGCGGGATCATCACCGCCGGGCCGTGTCGACCCGACCGGATCCGGATCGAGGCCGTGCCACGTGCACGGCCTTTTTCTCGTCTGCGGATATCGCCGGCTGCCCCTGAGCCGCGCCCTGCGGAGCCGCCTTTTCCGGGATCACTTATCATGTCGGCCAGGAAACTTGCGACGAGGGATCGATCATGTTTACAGGAATTGTCCAGGGCGTTGGCGCCATCAAGGCCATCAAGGATCACGGCGAGCTGAGAACGTTCAGTATCGAATTCCCCGAGCGATTTACCGACGACATCGAGATCGGCGCCAGCGTCTCGGTCGACGGCGTGTGCCTGACGGTGACGACCATCCATTCGCCGGAGCTGATCGACTTCGACGTGATGTTGCCGAGCCTGAAGATCACCACGCTGGCCGATCTGGCGACAGGCTCGCGGATCAACGTGGAGCGGGCCGCGAAGGACGGCGCGGAAATCGGCGGGCATCCGCTGTCCGGCCATGTCGACTTCCCGGGGACCATCCTGCACATCGCATCGTCCGAACACAACCGGATGATTCGCATCGGCGTGCCTGCCGATTTCAAACGCTATGTGTTCGCGAAGGGCTATATCGCGATCAACGGCTGCAGCCTCACGGTTTCGGACGTCAATCGAGACGAAGGCTGGTTCGAAATCTGGCTGATTCCGGAAACGCGCCGCGCGACGACCTTCGATGCGAAGGGTGTCAACGACAAGGTCAACATCGAGATCGAGCGAAGCACCCAGGTCGTCGTCGATACGATCCGCGAATCGGTCCAGGAAACGCTCGGCGAATTGACCGGCATCGTCACAGCGTTGCTCGCGGAAAAAGGCGTCGATATCGAGGAACTGCTGGCCCGCAACGTCGCGCGCCTGCCGAACAAGTAACGGATACCGGCGTGTCCGGTGATCCGGCGGATCACCGGGCACCGGCTTCCGTCGGCGAACCCCTCGGCCCGCGGTTCGGACACGTCGAACGGCCGAGGACGAATTCAAGGGTAGCGCGCAATCACTCCCCGGATTGCGGGCTACCACGATGCGTCGATCGAACGCTCATGAGCGTTCGATCGACGACAAGGACGCCACGATAAAGCGCGTCATGTCGGCCGCAACTCGCTCGGGTGATCCGTTGCTCGCAAACCGTTTGCAACTCAGGCGCATGAACGCAGGAAATCGATCGCGGATTTTGCGCATCTCGCTTGCTTCGTCGGCGTTCAGATACGGCCTCGACATCTGACGGCCCACAATCAGTTTCGCGCAGCTTTCGAGATCGAACGCAGGCAACAGAAGGGCCGTGAGCGTGTCCTCCTCGATACACCGGCGAACTGCCGAATAGGTCGGCGTGACATCCGCCGGATACAGCATGAACCCGGACGAAACCGCACAGATCGTGGGCGCCGAAATCCCGCGTTCGAGTTGCTCGTATAACCGGACGTTGTGCGCTGCGTATTCGACATATCCGTGGTCGCGGATGAAGTCGGCGATGTTTCCGTGCGACGCCAGGAAGCATTGATCCACATCGAGAAACCGCCAGTTCAAGCGATCTGCGACGATTGCCCCGACGGTTGTTTTGCCGGCGCCTCCCGGCCCGATGAGATGCGCAAGCAACGACACGTTCAACCTCCGAGATCGCATGCATCAGGTTCCCGGAGGGTCCGCGACGAATCCGCTGTCCACACCGCCTCAATCCACCTCAACCTGCGCCCCCTTCCCCACCGCGACGCGCTGCGCGCGATAAATCCCCGCGTGCCCCGAAAACAGATACGCGACGACGCACGCGACGATCGCATACACGCCGATGTCCGCGCCGAACAGTTCGATCGCCATGATCGTCGACGCGATCGGCGTGTTGGCCGCGCCGGCGAACACCGCGACGAAGCCGAGCCCCGCGAGCACGGGCACCGGCAGCGCCAGCACCTGGCCGAGCGCGTTGCCGAGCGTCGCGCCGATGTAAAACAGCGGCGTCACCTCGCCGCCCTTGAACCCCGACGCGAGCGTGACGACGGTGAACGCGAACTTGCCCGCGAAATCGTAGAGCGGCAGCGGACCGTGAAACGCGGCCTCGATCGTCGGAATGCCGAGGCCGAGGTACTGCGGCACGTTCAGCACGGTGGCCGCCGCCGCGACCAGCAGGCCGCCGAGCACCGGCTGCAGCGGCGCATAGCGGACGACGCGCCGGAACCACGCGGTCAACGCATGCGTCGCAAACGCGAACAACCGCCCGACGACGCCGAACGCAATGCCCGCGACGACCGTCACGGCCAGCCCCGTCGCCGATACGGCCGGCACGAACGGAATCGCATAGGCCGTGTGATGCACGCCCCACGCGCGACACACGACGTCTGCGACGATCGCCGATGCAACGCAGGTCAGCAGTGCGTCGTACCGCACGCGCCCGATCGCAAGCACCTCGAGCCCGAACACGGCGCCCGCGAGCGGCGTGCCGAACACCGACGCGAAACCGGCCGCGATGCCGCCCATCAGCAGCACGCGGCGATGCTCGCGATCGAGACGGAACACGTGCGTGACGCGATCGGCGAGCGCGCCGCCCATCTGCACGGCCGTGCCCTCGCGGCCGGCCGAGCCGCCGAACAGGTGCGTGACGACGGTCGCGACGAGTACGAGCGGGGCCATCCGCTTCGGCACGAGCGCCTTCGGGTCGTGAATCTCGTCGATCAGCAGGTTGTTGCCGCGCGCGACCGACTGGCCGAAACGATGGTAGATCCACCCGGTCGCGAAACCGGCGGCCGGCAGCCCCCACAGCAGCCACGGACGCGCGACGCGCGTGCCGGTCGCCCAGTCGAGCGCGATCAGGAACAGCGCGGAAGCCGTGCCGGCCAGCGCGCCGAGCAGGGCCGAGAGCGCGAGCCAGCGGCACACGTAGCGCACGGTCGCGAGAAGATCGGCAGAAGTCGTGAAAAACATGATTTCCAGATTCGACAGAACATCAAAACCTGGGCGGCAGAATACCGCATGGACGGCCTGCGACCTCCTGACGACCCAGGAACACGCAGGCATCATCAGCCGGGCAAACCGGCGGTTGAGGGCCGCACCGCGCGCAACGCGCCGGGAACGACCGCAGGGAGGCATGCCATCTCCGCAGGCCGCAATTGTACGCGACGCCGCGCACCGCACGCAATGCGGTCACCAGCCCCCCGGACAGGACGGCGCCCTCCCCTCGGGCTTGCCGTCAGTCGCGCGGCGTGCGTGCGACGCGCGAGATCAGTTGCGGCGCGATCCGTTCGAGCGGCAGGATCGCCGACGCCGCACCGATCGCCGCGGCCGCTTTCGGCATCCCGTAGACGGCGCTGGTCGCCTCGTCCTGCGCGATCGTGTAGCAGCCTTTCGCGCGCATCGCCTTCAGGCCGAGCGCGCCGTCGCGCCCCATGCCCGTCAGCAGCACGCCGAGCGCATCGCCCTGCCAGCCGTCGGCGACGCTGTTGAAGAACACGTCGATCGACGGCCGGTACGGCGTCTCGGCCGGATGCCGCGTATAGCCGAGCACGCCGCGCGGCGACAGATACAGGTGATCGTTGGTCGCCGCGAGCAGCACCTCGCCGGCCTGCGGCACGCTGCCATGCCGCGCGACGCGTACCGGCAGCCGCGTATAACCGTCGAGCCATTCGGCCATCCCGAGCGCGAACGCCTGGTCGACGTGCTGGACGATCACGATCGCAGCCGGGAAATCGGCCGGCAGCGCACGCAGCAGCGCGGTAAGCGCGGTCGGCCCGCCCGCCGACGCACCGATCGCGACGAGCGTCGGCTGGCCGCGCGCGGGCGTCGGCCCCGGCGGCACGAGCGCCGCGGTGCGGCTTTCGAGCAGCCGGCCGATCTGGTCGATCTTCGCGAGCAGCGCCTGCGGCGACGCGTCGGTCGACAGCCCGAGCGCGAGCGTCGGCGTGTCGACCGCATCGAGCGCACCGGCGCCCATCGCCTCGTAGACCGACGATGTGTTCGCGCTGACGCTGACCGTCACGATCAGGATCGCGCACGGCGCGCGCGCCATGATCTGCCGGGTCGCCTCCACGCCGTCGACCTTCGGCATCACGAGATCCATCAGCACGAGATCCGGCGGATGGGCGATGCAGAAATCCACCGCCTCGTCGCCGTCGGTCGCCACCCACAGCACGCGATGGTCCGGCCGCAGCGCGAGCACGCGGCGCAGCGCCTCCACGGCCAGCGGCAGATCGTTGACGATACCGATGTTCATCCGCGTGCGTCCCCGATCAGGTCGTGCACGGCATCGAGCAGCGCCTCGTCGTGGAAGCTGCTCTTCGCGAGGTAGTAGTCGGCGCCGGCGTCTAGCCCGCGACGGCGATCCTCGTCGCGATCCTTGTACGACACGATCATCACCGGCACGCGCTTGAGCATCGGATCGCTCTTGATCAGCGTGACGAGTTCGATGCCGTCCATGCGCGGCATGTCGACGTCCGTGACGACGAGATCGAACGCATCGCTGCGCACCGCGTTCCAGCCGTCCATCCCGTCGACCGCAATGGTCACGTCGTAGCCGCGCTTTTCCAGCAGCTTGCGTTCGAGTTCGCGCACCGTCAGCGAATCGTCGACAACGAGCACGCGGCGGCGCCGGTCGACGAGCGCGAGCTGCGGGTCGCGCTTGAGCCTCGCGAGCTGCCCGCCGCGCACGAGCTTGTCGACCGAGCGGATCAGGTCCTCGACGTCGACGATCAGCACGGGGTCGCCGTTCTCGAGCAGCGCGCCGGCCGCGATGTTCTGGATCTTGTGCAGGCGGCTGTCGAGCGGCTGCACGACGAGCATCCGTTCGCCGAGGAAGCGGTCGACCGCGACGCCGTACAACTCGGGTTCGCCGCCGACGACCACGACCGCCGTGCTCGCGCGCGCCGCGTCGGGCTCGCCCGCATCGAGCAACTGGTGTGCGGCGACGAGGCCCGCGCGCCGGCCGTCGAACGGAAAATGCGGCTGCCCTTCGAGCACGTCGATATCGTCATGCGCGAGTTCGAGCGTCCGGCGCACATGCGCGAGCGGGAACGCATACGGTTCGCCGCCGACTTCGACGAGCAGGCTGCGGATCACCGACAGCGTGAGCGGCAACTGCAGCACGAAGCGCATGCCCGCGCCCGGTTCGTTGAAGATCCGCACCGCGCCGCGCACGCCGCGCACCATCTCCTGCACCGCATCGAGGCCGACGCCGCGACCCGACACGTCGGTCACCGCTTCGCGCATCGAAAAGCCCGGCAGCAGCAGGAATTCGAGCAGCTCGGGATCGGACAGCCGCGCGGCCGTCTCGTCGTCGGTCAGGCGCTGGCGCACGACGGCCGCGCGCAGCGCGTCCATGTCGACGCCCGGCCCGTCGTCGATCACGCTGACGAGCAGCGAGCCGGCGCTGTGGCGCGCCTCCAGCGTCACGCTCGCCTCGGCCGGCTTGCCGCGCGCGAGCCGCGCGTCGGGCGACTCGACGCCGTGGTCGATCGCGTTGCGCAACAGGTGGCCGAGCGGCGCGTCGAGCAGGTCGAGGATGTCGCGGTCGACCTGCGTGCCCTCGCCGACGATAGAGAAGCGCACCTGCTTGCCGAGCGAGCGCGCGAGATCGCGGACGATGCGCGGATACGCACGCGTCGCATCGCCGAACGGCCGCATCCGGCATTGCAGCGCCTCGTCGTAGAGCTGTTCGGCGATATGCGTGCTGCGCCGCTCGAAGCGGTCGAATTCGTCCATGCGCTCGGCGAGCGAACGCTGCAGGTCGTTGAGCATGTGCCGCACTTCGTTCATCGACGCGAGCATGCCCGCGTCGAGATCGTCGGCGAACTGTTCGTACATCAGATCGAGCGAACGGGCGGCGTCGCGCTGCGCGCGCTTCACGCGCAGCATCGATTCGGCGAACGGCTTGAGCCAGCGCGATTCGACCAGCGATTCGCCGGACAGGCTCAGCAGCCGGTTCAGCGTATCGGCGCGCACGCGGCGCATCGCGCCGGCGCCGGCCACGCGGCCGGCCTGGACCGGATCGGGCACCGTGCCCGACACCGCGAGCGGCGGCATCGCGGCGCCGGCCCCGACGGGCTCGTTCGCGGCGCCGTCGTGCTCGCGATACGGCACGGCCGACGATGGCACCGGCGGCGGCACGACGGCCGGCGCGTGCATCGTCCGCGCGCCGTCGGCACCGGTCAGCGCCGCTGCGAACACGTCGATCTCGGTCGACGTCACGGGCGGCCCCTGCGGATCGCCGACGCGCACCAGCAGGTCCACGCCGGCGAGCAGCACGTCGACGTGCGTGGCCGTCAGCGCGATCGTGCCGGCCTGCGCGGCGACGAAGCATTCTTCCATCCGCCCCGCGATATCGACGCCGAGCGGCACGCCGACGATGCGCGCGGCGCCCTTCAGCGAATGCGCGGCGCGCATGCATGCCTCGAGCGCGACGGCATCGGGCTCGCCCGATTCGAGCGCGAGCAAGCGCTCGGACAGCGCCTGGGTCTGCGTACGCGTCTCCTCGCGATACAGCTCGAGCAGCGACAGGTGGCTCAGATCGTCATCGCCGCTCATCGCATGCTCCGTGTCACGGCGTCGAACAGACGATCGTCGTCGAGCAGGCCCACCGACTTGCCGCGCCACGACAGCACGCCGCGCGACAGGCCGGCGCTCGCGCGCCCGACCGTCGCCGGCACGGGCACCCAGTCGGATGCGCCGAAGCGCAGCACGCCCTCGACTTCGTCGACCGGAAACACGACCGGTTCGCCCTGGTGCGCGGCCACCAGCAGCCGCGTGAAACGGCCGTCGCCACCGCCCTTGCCGCCCTTGCCTGCATCGAGGCCGAGCAGCGCGCCGATCGAGATCGCGATGCGCAGCGTGCCGCGGATGTTGACCACGCCGCGCACGGCCGAATTGCGGCGATGCGGCAGCGAATGGATCGGGCGGGTTCCGGCGATCTCGCGCAGCACGCCGATCGGCAGCGCGAGCCATTCGTCGGCCACGCGAAACGCCAGCGCCGCGTGGCGCGTATCGCCGTCGTCGTCGCGCACGCGGGTGGTGCCGAACGCGCTGATCCGGCGCGTCGCGTCGGCCAGCTCGGCGTCGCCGAGCGGTCGCTCGAGCAGCTTCGCCGCGTGATACGCGTAGACCGGGCAGTTCAGGCAGCGCTGGCAGTCGGCCAGCCGCTCGCACGAGCGGTCGCCGCGCGTGCCGATCCGGTTCCAGCAATCGTCGACGTCGATCGTCGTGTCGTCAGTGGCAGCGGCGTCGCGGTTCATGAATTCCTCTGGTCATCGCGGTGTCGGTCCCAATCCCGTATTCGTATCAGCCGGCCGAGCGCCGTGCGCGTTCGAGCAGCCATTGCGCGCCCGCGCGATCGCCGCCGACGTCGAGCAGCGTCGCCAGGTGGGTCAGCGCCTCGTGGTGCGTGGGCCGCAGGTACAGCGCCTTCCGGTAGAAGTTGCCGGCTTCCGCCGCGCGCCCGCGCGCATCCGCGATCAGCCCGTTCAGGTAGAACGCATCGGCATGCGGTCCGACGCGCGCCGAGAACTGCGCAAGCACACGCTCGGCCTCGTCGAACGCGCCCGCGTTCGCGAGCGCCTGCGCATCCTCGAGCGTCGGCGCGACGCCTTCGTCGACGGGCGCGGCCGCTTCGACCGTCGCCACCGGCAGGTCGGCCCGTGCGTCGAACGCGGCCGGGCGCACGGCGGGCGCCGCGAACGGCTGCAGCCCGTCGCCGAGCCAGGCCGGCGGCGCGACGGCCAGCACCGTGCGCGTCGCCGCGAGCGGCGCGACCGTGAGGCGTTCCGCGTGCCGGTACGCCGCTACCGCGGACGGCAGTGCCGCGGCCCGGGCCGCGCTTGCGTCGGCCGCCGCACCGGCAGGCTCGCGATGAAACGCGAATGCCAGCGGCACGCGCGCCGAGCGCATCCCGTGCCGCATCGCGACACCCGTTTCGGCCGGCCCGACGAACAGCATGCCGTCGTCGGCGAGACACGCGTCGAGCGAACGGATCACGCGATCCTGCGCGTCGCGGTCGAAGTAGATCAGCACGTTGCGGCAGAACACGAAATCGTAGCGAATGCCCGTATCGGCGATCGGTTCGACGAGGTTCGCGTGACGGAACTGCACGCGCGCACGCACGCGCTCGTCGAGCAGCCAGCCGTCGGCGGCCGGCGTGAAGTAGCGCGCGCGAAATTCCGTCGCGGTGCCGCGAAACGCGTTGCGCCCGTAACAGCCATGCCGCGCCTGCTCGATCGCGCGCGCGCTGAGGTCGATCGCGTCGATCGTGAAGCTGGCCGGTTCGAGCCCCGCGTCGAGCAGCGCCATCGCAGCCGAATACGGCTCCTCGCCCGTCGAGCACGGCGCGCTCAGCACGCGGATCACGCGCCCGGGCGTCGCGGCGAGCCGTTCGGCCGCGAGCCGCGCCAGCGTCGCGAAGGCCTCGCGGTCGCGGAAGAACCACGTCTCGGGCACGACGAACAGCTCGATCAGCGCACGCCGCTCGTCGGCCGACGCGTTGAGCTGCTGCCAGTACGCGTCGAGCGCGTCCTGCGTCACCGGCGGCCGCGCCGCCGACGGCAGCCGCTCGCCGTCCGTTTGCAGCGCGTGCACGCGCTCCGTCAGCGCACGGGTCAGGAAATCGTTGCCGAGCGAATCGGGGTCGATGCCGGTCTCGCGCAGCAGCCACGCGCGAAATCGCGATTCGGACTCTTTCATGCGGACTCCTCCACGTGGCCCGGCAGGCCGTCGAACAGATACAGGCGCGCAACGTCGTCGATCAGGTCGGATACCGACACCTGCTGCACGACGCCGTCGGGCGTGTTCGCGACGAACCCGAGCCAGCGCGTGCGCGCGGTCGAGATGCCGCTCGCGCGGAACGCCGCGCGATCGATCCGCATCGTCTGCGTCGCGCGCTCGACGATCAGGCCGATCACGCGCTCGCCGTCGGCATGACCCGCGCGGTAGCGCACCATCACGAGCCGCGTCGAGCGCAGCGCATGCGCGCGGCGCCCGAGCGCGAGCATCGGCACGTCGATCACCGGCACCGGCTGGCCGCCGCGCATCAGCAGCCCGGCGATCCATTCGGGTGCACCGGGCACGGCTTTCGTGATCGCGAGCGGCAGCACCTCTTCGATGCCGGCCGCGTCGAGCGCATAGCGCTCGCCGTCGAGCTCGAACATCAGGAACAGCGCGTGCGCGCCGTTCTGCGGATCGGCGCGCGTCACGCGTCGACCTTGAAGCGCGACACGCTGGTGCGCAACTGGTTCGCGACCAGCGTCAGGTCGTCGATCGCCTGCGACGACTGGCGCAGCGACTCGGCGGTCTGCTGCGCGGCTTCCGACAGTTGCGACAGCGCCTGCGTGATCTGCTCGGCGCCGTTCGCCTGCGTCTGCATCCCTTCGTTGACCATCTGGAAGCGCGGCGCGAGCGTCTGTACCTCGGCAATGATCTGCGACAGCTGCCCGCCGACCTGCTGCACGTCGAGCATCCCCCGGCGCACTTCCTCGGAGAACTTGTCCATCCCCATCACGCCCGCCGACACGGCCGACTGGATTTCCTTCACCGTCTGCTCGATGTCGTAGGTCGCGACGGCCGTCTGGTCGGCGAGGCGGCGGATCTCGGTCGCGACGACCGCGAAACCGCGGCCGTACTCGCCGGCCTTCTCGGCCTCGATCGCCGCGTTCAGCGACAGCAGGTTGGTCTGGTCGGCCACCTTGGTGATCGTCGCGACCACCTGGTTGATGTTCAGCGCCTTCTCGTTGAGGATCGCGAGCTTCGCGTTCACCGAGCCGGCCGCGTCCATCACGCTGCGCATCGTCTCGCCCATCCGCGTGAGCCCGCTCTGGCTCACGCCCGCGAGCGTCGCCGACTGCTCGGCCACGCCGGCCACCTCGTTCATCGTGCGCAGCAGGTCGCGCGATGTCGCGAAGATCTCGCGCGACGTCGCGCCGATCTCGGTCGTCGTCGCCGCGGTTTCGTTCGCGGTCGCCTGCTGCTCGCGCGACGTCGCCGCGATCTCGGCGACCGACGTCGTCACCTGCAGCGACGACTGCTGCGCGCGCGAGACGAGCTCGGTCAGCTCGTCGGCCATCCGGTTGAAGCCCGTCTCGAGCGTGCCGAATTCGTCGCGGCGGCGCAGGTCGAGGCGGTGCGTCAGGTTGCCGGTGCGCATCACGTCGTGCACCTCGACGAGCCGCGCCATCGGGACGGTGACCGAACGGTACAGCACGTAGCCGAGCCCGAGCGCGGACAGCAGCATGATCGCCAGCGCGGTCGCGAGCACGACCTCGGTGTCCTGCACGGATTCGCGGATCAGCTTCGCGGACTGGTCGGCGAACTTGCGGTTTTCCTGTACCAGCGTATTCGCATTGCGCACGACCTCGACCCACACGGGCTGCACCTTCGCGTAGGCGGCAACGGCCTCGTCGCGCGACACGCGGTGTTTCTGCACGGCTTCGTTCAGCAGCGGCAGGTAGCGGTCGTAGGAGCCGCGAAACGTCGCGAAGCGCTGACGGTCGTCGTCGCGGAATATCGAGTTCTGGTAATCGACCGACAGCGACTCGACTTCCTTCAGCGCGTCGGAAATTTTCGCGAGATCGCGCTGTACGGCCTCGGGATCGGCGTCGACGAACGTTGACTGCTGCAGCAGCGTGAACGATTCGTTCACCGTGCCGCGCAGCGACGACGCGAGGTAGACGCCGGGCAGCGAGTCGCGCTCGATGCTGACGGCTTCGCTGTTGATCGCGCGCAGGCGCTCGTAGGACACGCCGGCTGTCACCAGCATCAGCACGAACAGCACGCCGAAGCTGAGCAGGATGCGATTGCCGAGCGTCAGCCGGGTAGCGCCGATCGTCGGATGCAGGCTTTCATTGGTCGCGCGGGGCGTCACGGTGGCCATGTTCGTTATGGGCTTTCTAAAATCAGCGTTGAAAAAAACCACGCCCGCCGGCGCGCCGGACGGCGCGCCACGAGCGCCTCGTGGTCGGATGCGGACGACGCGGCGCCGGCGGGCCGCGCCGCGAAATCACCGCTCCGCTTGCGCCGGCAGTCGAAGCGCGACCATGAAGCCGCGCGCCGTATTGCGCATCAGAATCTGCCCGCGATGCCGCGCCGCCGTCGCGCGGACGAACGCGAGCCCGAGGCCGAAGCCGCTGCGCGCCGCGCCATGCACGGATTCGAGCTGCACGAACGACTCGGTCGCGGCCGTGCGCTGCTCCGGTGCGATGCCGGCGCCGGTATCCTCGACGCCGATCAGCCACGCTCCGTCCTCGCCGCTCAGCGTGCAATGCACGTCCGTGCCGGCCGGACCGTACTTCAGCCCGTTGTCGATCAGGTTCGCGACCGCGCGCGTGAGCATCATGCGGTCGCCCATCGTCACGCACTCGGTATCGGGCACCTGCGCGACGACCCGGCTGCCGCACCCGGCCGCCTTCTCCCAAAGCTGGTCGACGGCGTCGAGCACGATCTCGTTGAGACTCACGACCTCGTGCGCGCGCCGCTCGGACTGTGCACGGGTCAGATGGATGAAACCGTCGGCGAGCGCCAGCGCGCGCCGCGCATGGCCGGCGATGCGCTCCATGATCGCCGGCATGTCGCCGTGTTCTGCCCGGTAGACGTCGAGCAGCGCGAGGATCGACGTCTGCGGCGAGCGCATGTCGTGCGACAGGAAATCGAGCGCCTCGTCGCGCTGCCGCGACATCAGATACGAATTCGAGTGATAGCGGATGCGCGCGGTCAGTTCCATCGCGTCGGGGAGCTTCACCAGATAGTCGTTCGCGCCGGCGATGAACGCCTCGCGCTTGACGATCGGCTCCTCCTTCGCGGACAGCACGATGATCGGCACGCGCGCGGTGGCGGCGTCCGCGCGCCATGCGCGAACGAGATCGAGGCCGTCGATCTCCGGCATCACGAGATCCTGCAGGATGACCGTCGGCTTCACGTCGCGCGCGACCGACATCGCACGGTGTGCGTCGGTGCACACGTGCAGGTCGATGTCGTGTTCGCTGCGCAGCGCGCGGCGGATCACCTCGCCAACGAACGGTTGATCGTCGACGAGGAGAACCGAAAGCCCCGATTCAAGACAATCCGGGGCATTATCACTGCTCGATTCTTTCATAAATACAGTTTCAAACGCCGAATCTCCAATTGATTCTTTCATAGGAGTTGTTTATCCGACTTGGACACTATCTTATTTTGGCGGCCGAAAACCCTGCCTGATTCCGCCAAATTGGCCTGTCGGCAATGCCTTGCGGGGCCCCGGACGCCGGTTTTTCCCCGTCGACGGCCGCATTACCTCCGCATTCTTTCTCTCAATAAAGATAACCGGCTGATTCTAAATGAAATTAGAACACAGCATCTATCTCCTTCCGGTTTAGTTTTGCCAAATATGCAGAAAGAGCCGCAATCAGATAAATCAGATCATTTCCGGATTCGAAAGACGATAACGTTTGCGAGCCCGGCGAATCGAGGTTTGCATGCGCTGCAAGGATCGATCGCGAGTCGTATTGGGGCCTGATGCGGTGCATCGAATCGGCCGGAGGGTGGGAGAAAAAGTGCGGCGCGCCGGGCGAGGATCGACCCGCGCGCATCGGGCCGACAGGAAGCCGGCCCGTGTGATGGAGGTGCGGCCGCCTACCCGCGCCCGTGCTGCGCAGCCACTTCCTGCAGGTCGAGATCGCGTTCGAGCATGTGCAGCATCTCGTCATGGATGCGGCCCGATCGATGCAGCCGCAACAGTTCCGCGCGCCCGGCCTTGATCGCGGCCAGCACCACGTCGTAGTGCGCGGTGCGCACTTCCGCCGGATACGCGAGCTCGTCCTTCGCCCGTTCGGTCAATTCCGCGCGATACGTGTATTGCTCGAGCAGGCGCGGATGGATGACCACGCCATTCTCGTCGCGCACGAGCGGCTGGATCGCCGCGAGCTGCGCAGCCTCGACGTACGCCCACGTCTGCGGCTCGGTCAGGTGATGCGCAGCGCGCTCTTCGCGTTGCGGCAAACGCAGCAGCCGGATCAGCGGCCCGATCGTCGTGCCCTGCAGCAGCACGGTGACGAGGATCACCGCGAACGACGCGATCAGGATCACGTCGCGGCCGGGCATCGCCTCGGGCAGCGACAGCGCGATCGCCAGCGTGACGACGCCGCGCATCCCGGCCCAGCTCATGATCGTCGCGGCCTTCCAGTCGGGCGCGTCGCCGCGCCGCGCGATCCCGCGCACCGGCCACTTCAGCGCCTCGACCGCGTAGATCCACACGAAGCGCGACACGATCACTGCCGCCAGCACTGCGAGCACCGGCGGCACCATCGTGGCGAGCACCTGCTCGAAGCCGCCGAGCCGGTGCATCGCGCCGCGCAGCGACAGCCCGATCAGCACGAACACCATCGCTTCGAGCAGGAACACGATGACCTGCCAGAACGCGGTGCCGCGCGTGCGCACGGCCGCCGAGAACACCTCGTGCTGATGCCAGCCGATGATCATGCCGGCCGTGACGGTCGCGATCACGCCCGACACCTCGAGCATCTCGCCCGCGATGTACGCGATCCAGCCGGCGATCACCGCGACGGTGATCACGAGATAGTCGTCGTCGAGCAACTTCAGGAACCACACGACGAGCCTGCCGACCACGAAGCCGACCACCACGCCGCCGAGCCCGAGCTCCGCGAAGCGCACGACCGCATGCTCGAGGCTGAACGCGCCGGTGAGCGCGGCCGCGACCGCGAAGCGGAACAGCACGAGGCCGGCCGCGTCGTTCAGCAGGCTCTCGCCTTCGAGCAGCACCATCAGCCGGCGCGGCAGCGCGACGCGTTCGAGCACGGCCTTCGCGGCAACCGCGTCGGGCGGCGACACGATCGCGCCGAGCGCGAAGCACGCGGCCCACGGCAGCGCCGGCACGACCCAGTGCACGGCGAAGCCGACCGCGAACGTCGTGAACACGACCGCGCCGATCGCGAGCAGCAGGATGCCGCCGACGTTGCGCTTGAACTCCTCCCACACGGAGAAGTACGCACCGTCCATCAGCAGCGGCGGCAGGAATACCAGCAGCACCAGTTCGGGATCGAGGTTGATCGGCGGCAGGCCGGGGATGAACGCGATGCCGATGCCGCCGATCAGCAGCGCGGCCGCGGGCGGCAGCCGCAGCCGCTTGGCGATGCATTCGAGCGCGACGATCGCCAGGAATGACAACAAAACCAGCTTGAATGCCGAGACGGGAGACATGAATCGACCTCGTGAAGAATGAATTCGCGCGTTCCGGCGTCGTACCCCGGTCGGCAGTTTGGCGCGATTACATCACGATGCGATGCCGGCAGTCGAGCGCGTTCGGGAGGCCCGCCCACGCAGTACAGGCCCGGTGCGGCCGGGTGCGCGCGCCGCGATGAAAAACGGCACGCGGGCCGGCACGATCGCCCGCCCGCGTGCCGTCGCGGCACCGCGCTGCCCGCCCCGCGTTACCGGCGCCGCACGATCATCAGCCGCGGTTCGGTCATGTCCTCGATCGCGTAGCGGATCCCTTCGCGGCCGAGGCCCGAATCCTTCACGCCGCCGTACGGCATGTTGTCGACGCGGAACGACGGCACGTCGTTGATCACGACACCGCCGACCTCCAGTTCGTCCCACGCGCGCTGCGCATGCGTGAGCGAATCGGTGAACACGCCGGCCTGCAGCCCGAAGTCGCTGTCGTTCACGCGCGCGAGCGCGTCGTCGAACCGGTCGAACTTCTCGAGGATCGCAACGGGGCCGAACGCCTCCTTCCGGTACAGGTCCTGCTCGGGCCCGACGTTTTCCAGCAGCGTCGCCTCGAACATCGCGCCATCGACCTTGCCGCCCGCGACGATCTTCGCACCCGCCGCGACGGCCGCATCCATCCAGCCCGACAGCCGGCGCGATTCGGATTCGGAAATCATCGGGCCGACGAACGTCGACGGATCCTTCGGATCGCCCATCTTCAGCGAACGCGTCTTCGCGATCAGTTTCTCGCGCAGCGCGTCGTACAGATCGGCATGCACGAGGATCCGCTGCACGCCGATGCAGCTCTGGCCCGACTGGTAGTACGCGCCGAACGCGAGACGCTCGACCACGTAGTCGAGCCGGTCGCGCTGGTCCGCATCGACGATCGCGGCCGCGTTGCCGCCGAGTTCCAGCACGACTTTCTTCTTGCCGGCCTTCTCCTTCAGCGCCCAGCCGACGGCCGGCGAGCCCGTGAACGACAGCAGCTTGAAACGCTCGTCGGTCGTGAAGAGATCGGCGCCGTCGCGATGCGCGGGCAGCACCGAGAACGCGCCCTTCGGCAGGTCGGTTTCCGCGAGCACCTCGCCGATGATCAGCGCGCCGATCGGCGTGCGGCTCGCGGGCTTCAGCACGAACGGACAGCCGGCCGCGAGCGCGGGCGCGACCTTGTGCGCGGCGAGGTTCAGCGGGAAGTTGAACGGCGAGATGAACGAGCACGGGCCGACCGGCACACGCTTCGTGTAGCCCGTATAGCCCTGCGCACGCGCGGAAATCTCGAGGTTGATGATCTCGCCGTCGATGCGCACCGATTCCTCGGCTGCCACGCGGAACGTGTCGATCAGCCGCGTCACCTCGCCCTTCGAATCGTTGATCGGCTTGCCGGCCTCGATGCACAGCGCCTCGGCCAACTCGTCGAAACGCTCGCGAAAGCGCGCGACGCAATGGTCGAGCACGGCCTGCCGCTTGTAGGCCGGCAGCTCGCGCATCGGCTTCGCGGCGGCGACCGCCGCGCCGATCGCCGCATCGATCGCCTTCGCGTCGGCCAGCGCGACGCGCGTCGCGACCTTGCCGCTGAACTTGTCCGTCACTTCCAGATCGGTGTTCGCGTAGACGGCCTCGTTGGCGAGGTAGTACGGATAGGTTTCCTTCAACATGGAACGACTCCTTCCTGTGAACGGGGAATTCAGAGTTGCGCCGACAGCCGCTTGATCTCGCGGTTCAGCACGCGCTCGTTGTCCGAATAGTCGATCGGCACGTCGATCACGTGCACACCCGGCGACGAGAAGCACTCGCGCAGCAGCGGCTCGAGATCGTCGGCCGATTCGACGCGATGCCCGTGCGCGCCGTAGCTTTGCGCATACGACACGAAATCGGGGTTCTGCAGCGTCATCGCGAAATCGGGGAAGTTCATGTTCTCCTGCTTCCAGCGGATCATCCCGAATGCGTCGTCGCGCAGGATCATCACGACGAGGTCGAGCTTCAGCCGCACGGCCGTTTCGAGCTCCTGCGAATTCATCATGAAGCCGCCGTCGCCGCACACGGCGATCACCTTGCGCTGCGGATGCACGATCTTCGTCGCGATCGCCGACGGCAGGCCCGCGCCCATCGATGCGAGCGCGTTGTCGAGCAGCAGCGAGTTCGGTTCGTGCGCGCGCCAGTAGCGCGCGAACCAGATCTTGTACATCCCGTTGTCGAGACAGACGATCCCGTCGGCCGGCAGCGCGTTGTACAGGTCGTTGACGATGCGCACCGGGTACATCGGGAAGCGCGGGTCGTGCTGGCCCTTCTCCAGGTGCGCGTCGAAATGCTCCTTGATCATCGCGAAACGCACGAAATCCCAGTGCGGCTGCGGCGCGATCGCTTCCGTCATCTGCCACACCGCATTCGCGATGTCGCCGACCACCTCGATCTGCGGGAAATAGACCGGATCGACCTGCGCGCCGAGGAAGTTCACGTGGATCACGGTCTTGTCGTCCGCGCGCATGAAGAACGGCGGCTTCTCGATCACATCGTGGCCGACGTTGATGATGCAGTCCGCATGCTCGATCGCGCGGTGCACGAAGTCGCCGTCGGACAGCGTCGCGTTGCCGAGCCACAGCGGGTGCGTCTCGTCGATCACGCCCTTGCCCATCTGCGTCGTGAAGAACGGGATGCCCGTCTTGTCGACGAATTCGACGAGGATCTTGCGGGTCGTCTTGCGGTTGCCGCCCGCGCCGATCATCAGCAGCGGATGGCGCGCGGCCTGGATCGCGTCGACCGCGTGCGCGACCGCCTTCTCCTCGGCGATCGGCCGCCGGCTGTAGCTGCGCGGGATCGGCTTGCCGTCGCCTTCCTCGTGCGCGATGTCTTCCGGCAATTCGAGGTGCGCGGCGCCCGGGCGCTCTTCCTCCGCGCGGCGGAACGCCTCGCGCACGGCCGACGGGATGTTGCCGATCGACACGATCTGCCGCGTGAACTTCGTGAGCGGCTGCATCATGTCGACCACGTCGACGATCTGGAAGTGGCCCTGCTTGCTGGACTTGATCGGCTTCTGCCCGGTGATCATCAGCATCGGCATCCCGCCGAGCTGCGCATACGCGGCGGCCGTCACGAAGTTCGTCGCGCCGGGCCCGAGCGTCGCGAGGCACACGCCGGTGCGGCCCGTCAGGCGGCCGTAGGTGGCGGCCATGAACCCGGCCGCCTGCTCGTGCCGGGTCAGCACGAGCTTGATCTTCGATCGCCGCAGCGATTCGAGCAGATCGAGGTTTTCCTCGCCGGGAATGCCGAACACGTACTCGACACCTTCGGCTTCCAGCGCCTTCACGAACAAATCCGATGCTTTCATGGGGGACTCTCGGTTGATGCCGCCTGCCCGGCCTACGGACACGCGGCGTACATGACGCGCGCCGGCCTACGGCACGCGGACGCTTTACCTACTGGACACAGACCACGGCACTCCCCGCCACGCGATGCGCGATGCGCGGCGGCGCCTCCGGATACCGGAGGACGAACGGACCCGCCCGTGCGCGACGGGCGCGCACGGGCGGCAAAGACGTGATTGATTGTAGACGGATTCGGAAAATTTCGACTTCGGCCGAACGGCCAATTGGCGCGCAAACGCAGCGGACAGCCCTAATGTAGCGGCTACGGAATAGCCCGATACACCTGTGAACCATGGTTGACATACTGCAATCAATGCCCTACAGTGCGCCTACGTTCAGCATCCGGACCACCGACGTCTTCGACGCATGGTTTGCCGGCCTGCAGGATCGCGTCGCGAAGCGCCGCATCCAGGCGCGCATCGACCGCCTGTCGATGGGCAATCCGGGCGACTGGAAATCCGCCGGCTCGCCGGTCGTCGAAATGCGTATCGACCATGGCCCCGGTTATCGCGTCTACTACGTCCGGCGCGGAACGATCTGGGTCATCCTGCTCTGCGGCGGCGATAAATCGACGCAACAGGCCGACATACGCGCCGCGCACGCGATGCTTGCGCATCTCGACATGGAGTGATCGATGGACAAGATCAGCACCCGGCCGTGGGATTCGGCCGACCATCTGAAAACCGAAGACGACATGGCCGACTACTTCGAGGCCTGCCTGCAAGAGGCCGGCGACGATCCGGCCTTCATCGCGCACGCGCTCGGCGTGATCGCACGCGCCCGCGGCATGTCGCAGGTCGCGCGCGATGCGGGCCTGTCGCGCGAAGGGCTGTACAAGGCGCTGTCGCACGACGGCAACCCGAGCTTCGGCACGATCCTGAAGGTCATCAAGGCGCTCGGCCTGCAACTGCACGGCTCGAAAGCGCACGCGTGATGCGTGGGCGCCGCCCGGCAATCGGCTCGAAGGATTGCAAGGCGATCGGGAGGGCCAGCACAGCATCCGGATCAACGAACAATGGCGGATCTGTTTTGTATGGAGCGACGATGGCCCGACCCAGGTCGAGATCGTCGACTATCACTGACTGGAGCCTCGCATGCTCAAGAATGGAATGCGCCCGATTCATCCGGGCGAGGTCCTGCGGGAAGAGTTCCTCGTTCCGCTGGAAATGAGCGTCAACGCACTGGCGCTCGCGTTGAACGTGCCGGCGACACGCGTGCACGAAATCGTCAAGGAACGGCGCGGCATCACGGCCGATACGGCTTACCGGCTCGCGCGCTACTTCGATACGTCGCCGGAATTCTGGCTGAACCTGCAGGCCGCCTACGATCTCAAGACACTGCCGACGCGCAGCGAAATCGACCGCAAGGTCGAACCGCGCGAGCGCACGCACGCGTAGGCACCGCGGCCGCCGTTCGCCGGCGCGGCCGCGTCAATGCAGCCACCCGGCCGCCCAGCGCGGCACCAGCGACACCAGATACAGCCCCAGCCCGATCAGCCCGCCGACCAGCGTGCCGTTGATGCGGATGTACTGCAGATCCTTGCCGATGTTCAGCTCGATCTGCCGCGACATCTCGCGCGCATCCCAGTTGCGCACCGTGTCGCGGATGTGGCGCATCAGGAAATCGGCGAAATCCGGCGCCATCTCGTGCACGGCCTTCTCGATATGCTCGTTCAGCGACGCGCGCAGCGCCGGGCTCTCGGCGAGCCGCGCGCCGAGCCAGCCGCCGAGCGTCGCGGCCTGCCGGTGCAGCGCCGAATCGGGACGCGCGAGATCGGCCTTCAGCCACGCGCGCAACTGGTCCCACAAGTCGCGCACATACTCGTTGAACGCATCGCCGTCGCGAATGTAGCGCTTGATCTCCTCGCCCTTTTCGATGAACGCGGGATCGTGCTTCAACCGCTCGGTCAGCCGCACGACCGTCCGGTCGAAACGCTGCCGCAGCTCGTGTTCGGGATCCGCCGCGACGCCTTCCAGCACGCGGCTCACCGCGCTCGCGAGCATTCGCGCGCCGTTCTCGCCGAACCACTGCGTCGGCATGATCTTCTCGATCTTCGGATATTGCGTCTTCAGCCATTCGACGATGAAGCCCGCGATCACCTCGCGGTTCTCCTCCTTGTCGAGCACGTCGACCACCTGTTCGATCGCATCGTCGAGCAGCGCCTGGTGGCGGCCGTCCTTCGTCAGCGTGTCGAGGATTGCGCCGGCCGATTGCGACAGGTCGACCCGGTCGATCACCGCGCGGAACGCGTCGTGGACGAACGACTGGATCCGCGCGTCGTCGGTCATGTCGAGCGCGAAACTCATCAGCTTCGTCACATAGCCGCCGAGCGCGTCGGTGTTCGCCGGCTCGCCGAGCCATGCGCCGAGTTTCTGCGCGGGATCGTGCTGGCGGATCTGTGCGGCGAGCGCATCGGGGCCGAGAAACTTCTCGCGCACGAACACCGCGAGGTTGTCGGCGATCTTGTCCTTGTTCTTCGGGATGATCTCGGTATGGCGCGACACGAACGGAATCGGCACGCGGCGGAACAGCGCGACGACCGCGAACCAGTCGGCGAGCGCACCGACCATCGCGGCCTCGGCCACTGCCTTGACACCGTCGACCCACGGGCCGCGCGGCAGCAGGATCGTCGTGACGAACACCGCGACTGCGGCCAGCAGCAGCCACAGCGCCCGGCGCTTGCTGCGTTTCAGTTCGAGGGCTTTGTCTGGGGTCATGGCGGCAGGCGAATCGGCGATGCCGCTAATATCCCCGATTTCGCACCGGCCGACAAACGCGCGGCATGATGCGCGACGGGCCCGCGCGACCGCCGCCGCGCATCACGTCACCCGCCACGTCGCGCAACCGTCCGGCAAGCGCGCGACCGGCGACAGGATTGCCGACGCAATCCGTCCGCCGCGCCGGCCATACTCGCCGCACCTGCCGCCGTTACAGAAACGTCTTCAGGTTCACCGCCGGATCGGCGAGTTTCACCGGATCGGGCAACGCCCCCGCCGCGATCAACCGGCGCGATGCGCCGATGTCACGCCCCAGGTTGGCCGCGGCTACCGCGACGATCTTGCCATCATCACCCAGCCCGAACACCGTGAACGGCCCGCTTGCCGGATCGCCGCGCACGACGGTCGTGCGTTCGCTGCCGAACAGCCCGAGCATCTGCAGGTTGCAGTCGTACTGATCGGACCACAGCCACGGCAGTTCGGCATAGGTCTCGTCGGCGCCGAGCAGGTTCGCGGCCGCGACGGCCGGCTGGTTTTCGGCGACCTGCCACGATTCGATCCGCACGTGACGCCCGAGCAGCGGATTGAAGTGCATCGTCACCTCGCCCGCCGCGAAAATCGCGGGATCGGCCGTACGGCAGCCCGCGTCGACGCGTATCCCGTTGTCGACGTCGAGCCCGGCCGCCTGCGCCAGTTCCACATTGGGCACGACACCGATGCCGACCACGACGATATCGGCCTGCACGTCGCCGCGATCGGTCTCGACGATCGCGCCGCCGGACGGCGCACGACGAATCGCACGCGGCAACGTTGCCATCTGAAACACCACGCCGCGCGCGTCGTGCAACTGACGCGCATACGCACCGACGACTTCCGGCAACGCGCGCTGCAGCAATCGGGGAGCCGGATCGATCACCGTCACGTCGCAACCGAGCTGGCGTGCCGCAGCCGCGACCTCGAGGCCGATGAACCCGCCGCCGAGCACCGCGACGCGGCGGCCCGGCGCAAGCTTCGCGCGCAACGCACGCGCATCGTCGACGGTACGGACGTAATGCGGCGCGACGCCTTCGTCGATCGCGCCGCCGAACGCGCGCACCCGCGAACCCGTCGCGAGCACGAGCCGTGCGTACGGCAGCGTCGTGCCGTCGTCGAGCCGCACGCGCTGCGCGTCGCGCTCGATCGCATCGACTCGCGTGCCGAGCCGCAGCTCGATGCGCTGCGTGTCGTACCACGCCGCGTCGCGCACGAACGCGCGCTGCTCGCCGCCGTCGCTCATCAACGCATCCTTCGACAGCGCGGGCCGGTCGTACGGCAGCTCGCGCTCCGCGCCGATCATCACGATACGCGCGGCGGCATCGCGTTCGCGCAGCGCTTCGGCCGTGCGCCGCGCCGCGTGGCCCGCGCCGACGATCACGAACGGATCAGCCGACATTGACTTCCACCTGCCCGTCGACGATCCGGAGCGGATAGGTCCGCACCGGCTCGGTGATCGGCGCGCATTTCGGCGCACCGGTGCGGATGTCGATCAGCCCCTGGTGCAGCGGGCATTCGACGCAACCGTCCTCCACATAACCTTCGGACAGCCGCGCATGGCCGTGCGTGCAGAGGTCGTGCATCGCGAACAGTTCGTCGCCGATCCGGAACACGGCGATCGGCTTCTGGCCGGCGACGCGGGCCGCCGGTTCGTCTTCGGAGAATTCGTCGTAAGCGCCGAGCGGATGCCACTCGGCGAGCGTTGCTTCGGTCATGTCGGTTCCTTGCTTCGTCAGATCGGGGTGGCGAGCAGCGTCTGCACGCGCGACGTGTCGTAGATCACGCGCTTGGTCTTGTAGCGCAGCCCGTCGGGCGTGCGCACGACCGTGTCGTAGTACTTGCCGGCCTGGTACACGTTCGACTCGCCGTTGCTGCGCGTCTGCACGACGACGTAGTTGCTCTCGGTGTCGATCTCGCCGTCGCGTTCGGCGACGATCGTCAGGCCCGACGTCATGTGCCGGTACGTGTGCTCCTCGAAAATGTTCGCGTGCCGCAGCGACACCACGCGATCGCGCAGCATCCGCTGGTTCGTGCAGTGGACGATCCCGACCGGCAGCCCGAGATCCGCGTTCTCCTTCGGCACGATCTCGTACGTGCAGTCCTCGGTGAACATTTCCGGCCAGTGTTCGAGCCGGTCGTTGTCGAGGTGCCCGATGTAGCGGTTCTGGAGCATGTAAATCTCGAACCACGTCTTCATGTCTTCCGTCATTTCTCGCTCCCGCTTCAATAGCCCATCAGCTTCTGGTAGCCGACCCAGAACTTGCGGATCAGACTTTCGGTGATCACCGTGTCCTGCTGGTCCGGATTGCCGCGCGACATCTCGATCACCGACGTCGCATCGCCGTCGCGCACCGTGCCGCGCTGCACGAGCTCGGTCGCCTCCGTGTCCTCCATCGAGATATAGCCGGCCGGCCCGACGAGGTTCGCCTGCTTGATGCGCAGCGCGCGCAGCTCGGGCGTGTCGTCCGCATAACCGAAGAAATGGAAGATCAGCTCGAAGTTGTCGGGGCCCTTCGGCAGGATCTGCCGCGCGACCAGCGTGTTGTGGATCTGCTGGATCACGAGCTGCGGGAAGATCGGCTGGATATGGTTCGTGCAGTCCTCGTCGTATTCCGACACGAGATCGAGGATCGATTCGTCTTCGAGGTGGAAGCCCTCGTCGAACGAACGGATGTTCTGCTGCTTGTACGCGGCCGACGTGTCGTCGTTCGTCTTCGTCACCGTGATGATGCTGTGCAGCCCGTGGTTCGCGTCCGGAATCGAGCGCGCCTTCATCCCGACGCGGAAGATGTTGAAGGTCGTATGGAACAGGTGCAGCATGCTCGCGTGATACGGGTCCTTCACGTTCTCCATGTACAGCTTCCAGTTCGACTTCGAATACTGGCGCGTGCAGCCGAGATACTCGATCGGCTTGTGGAAGATCCGGTCGATCCACGGGCGCATCTGCTCGCCGAGATAGTCGGCCAGCGGCATCACTTCATCGCTGAAAGTCGCGAACACGAGCCCGCGATAGCTGTCGACGCGCAGCTTGCGCAGCCCGTGCTGCTTCGGGTCGAAGTCGGCCGGCATCCCGGTCATCCCCTTCTGGCCGCGCCGGAACGGCACGCCGAGCAGGTTGCCCGTGTTGTCGAAGCTCCACTGGTGATAGACGCACGTGTGCGAGGTCGCGTTGCCGCGCGACTTGCGGCACACCTGCGCGCCGCGGTGCGCGCAGCGGTTCACCCATGCGGCGAGCGTGCCGTCCTCGGCGCGCGTGACGACGACCGGCGTATCGCCGACGAACGTGCTCTTGAAATCGCCGGCGTTCGGGATTTCCGCTTCCAGCGCGACGAAGTTCCACGTCGGCCCGCGGTAGATGCGTTCCTGCTCGCGTTCGTAGACGGCCTGCGAGCTGAACACCTTGTACGGCACGCGCGAGCCGTCGTCGTGCGGAAAGGTCACGTCGGATGCATCGCCGCGCGCGGCGAACACGACGGGCGATTCTGTCTGCTCCATGTCGGACTCCTTGTCGATCTGTTTCGTTGAATGCATGGAGCCCATTTTTGAAAAGCTAATATTCGCCGTCTATCCGGAAAGTGCGATTGCGGCGCTGCAATATCCACTTTCGGCGGATTTCTGAGCTAGCATGGCGGCACACACGATGCCGCGTCCGGTCGCGACCCATTCGTCGGATCGAAACGCGGCGTCCCCAATTAGGCTGAGGCCCATGTCCCCAACGTCGTTCGAGCCGCTCGCGCTGCGCGCGCACCGGCTGTTCGAATCCTGCGATCTCGACGAGACGCGCGAGCGGATTTCGCGCGTGATGCAGCCGCACGCGCTGCTGCCGAACGGCCGCGTGCACGGGGCGTCGCACATGGATTTCGTCAAGCTCGGCGGGCTCGGGATCGGCACGATCGCGTTCGGCGACGCGATGCGCGTACAGGTCGACGCGGTCGACGGTTATTACCTGCTGATGTTCTGCCTGTCCGGCCAGGCCGAGGTTCGTGCGATGGGGCGGCAACTCGGCGTCGACGGCCAGACCGGCGTGCTGTGCGCGCCCGGCGAGCCGTTCGACGCGGTGCTGTCCGCCGATTGCGAGCAGTTCGTGCTGCGCATCGACGCAGCGACCGTCGGCTCGCTGACCGGCGACCCGCGCGCGACGCTCGACCCCGTGCTGCATATCAGCGACGCCGCGCTCGCCGCATGGCGCCAGCAACTGATGCTCGTCGCGGGTTCGCCCGAACTGCTCGAACGCGCGAACGCGAACCCGCGCGTCGCGTCGCAGCTCGAGCACCTGCTGATCGACCTGCTGATCGAAGGCCACCCGCCGTCCGTGCTGCATGCGTCGCACCGCGACCCGGCGCCGGGCTTCGTGCGGCGCGCGCAGGAGTTCGTGAACGCGCATTACGCGCAGCCGCTGCAGCTCGCCGATATCGTCCGCGCCGCCAACGTGCCGGAGCGGACGCTGCGCGACGCGTTCCTGCAGTTCCGCGGGATGAGCCCGATGCAATACCTGCGCGTGACGCGGCTCGACCATGCGCGCGAACTGTTGCGCGGCGCGGCGTCAGCCCGGCGAATTGCCGATATCGCGCTCGATTGCGGGTTTACCCACCTCGGACGGTTCGCGATTGCGTACCGCGAGAAGTTCGGGGAATCGCCGTCGGAGACGCTCGACGGGCAGCGCTGACGGACGGCGTTAACGACGCGTCCGCCGGCGCACCCGGCGGCTTGCACAACCGGCAACGGCTTCACACGGGACGACCTGACACCGCGATGCCCTCTCCGCATTCGCCTGCGCACGCCGAAACAGACCGTTAGTTGCGACTTATGAAACCGTCGACGACCGTTACGTCGCCGGCACGATCATCTCCCGCGCGATCGCGCAGAACGCTGCCGTCGCCGCGCTTTCGCCGTGCAGCCGGCGGCTCATGATGATCGGCGACGTCGCAGCCGGTTCCGGCAGCCGCCGGTAGACAACACCCCTCACGCGCACGCCCTCCACGCTCTCCGGCACCAGCGACACGCCGACTTTCGCGGCGACGAGCCCGAGCGCCGTCTGCAATTCCCGCACCTCGTGGACGCCCGCCGGCACCAGCCCGCCGTCGCGTAATGCAGATAGCTGCTGATCGGCGAAGCTCGGCCGCGGCGTGCTCGGATAGACGATCAGCGTCTCGTTCGCGATATCCGCAAGCGCGAGCGGCCGGTCGGGATCGGCAAGCGGATGCCCGACCGGCAGCGCCGCGATCAGCTTTTCCTCGATCAGCGCCTCGCGCACGACCTGGTCGTCGTCGAAACGCAGCCGGCCGAACCCGACATCGATCCGCCCGCCCTTCAGCGCGCCGAGCTGCTCCAGCGTGAACATTTCGATCAGCGACAGCTCGACGTCCGGCTGCGCCTCGCGAAACGCGCGGATCACGTCCGGCAGCGCACCGTACAGCGTCGACGGCACGAAGCCGATCACGATCCGCTCCGACGATTGCGCGAGCCGCCGCGTCAGCGGCCCGAGCTCGTCGGCCTGGTCGACGAGGCGCTTCGCCTGCGCATGGAACACGCGCCCCGCGTCCGTCAGCTTCAGCGGCCGCGCGCCGCGCTCGAACAGCGGCAGCCCGATCTCGTCCTCGATCGCCTGGAGCTGGCGGCTCAGCGGCGGCTGCGTCATGTGCAGCCGCTCGGCAGCCCGCGTGATGTTCATTTCCTCGGCGACGGCGATGAAGTAGCGGAGCTGGCGCAATTCCATTTCATGCCTCAAAGGTATGGAAGTAGTCGGAAAGAGTGTTGGACGACGCGGGGCGGGAATTCCTACCATGTGCACCAACAGGAGGAATCGCATGATAGCAACTGCCGCCACCATCGAACGCATCGAGACATTGCTCGTCGACGTGCCGACGATCAGGCCCCACAAATTGTCGGTCGCCACGATGAATTGCCAGACCCTCGTACTGGTCCGAGTTCGATGCACGGACGGTATCGAAGGCGTCGGCGAGGCAACGACCATCGGCGGCCTCGCGTACGGCGAGGAGAGCCCGGAAAGCATCAAGGTCAACATCGACACCTACTTCGCGCCGCTGCTGCAGGGCATGGACGCGACGCGCCCGGGCGCCGCGATGGCGCGGGCACGCAAGCTGTTCCAGGGCAACCGCTTCGCGAAGTGCGCGATCGAGACCGCGCTGTTCGACGCGCAGGCGCAGCGTCTCGGCGTGCCGCTGTCCGAGCTGTTCGGCGGCCGCAGGACCGATGCGGTGGACGTCGCATGGACGCTCGCGAGCGGCGACACGCAGCGCGACATCGCGGAAGCCGAAGCGATGCTCGAAGCGCGCCGCCATCGTGCCTTCAAGCTGAAGATCGGCTCGAACGCGGTCGCCGACGACGTCGCGCACGTGGTCGCGATCAAGCGCGCGCTCGGCGAGCGCGGCGACGTGCGTGTCGACGTGAACCAGGCGTGGAGCGAAACCGACGCGATCTGGGCCGGCGCGCGTCTTGCGGACGCCGGCGTGAGCCTGGTCGAGCAGCCCATCGCCGCGACCAACCGCGCGGGGCTGAAACGCCTCACGCAGCTCGCGCAGGTTCCGATCATGGCCGACGAGGCGCTGCACGGCCCCGTCGATGCGTTCGCGCTCGCGCAGGATCGCGCGGCCGACGTGTTCGCGGTGAAGATCGCGCAATCGGGCGGCCTGCAGGGCGCGGCGAGCGTCGCGTCGATCGCGGCGGCGGCCGGCATCGAACTGTACGGCGGCACGATGCTCGAGGGCGCGGCCGGCACGATGGCGTCCGCGCAACTGTTCAGCACGTTCGACTCGCTGAAATGGGGCACCGAGCTGTTCGGCCCGCTGCTGCTCACCGAGGAGATCCTCGTCGAGCCGCTGCGCTACCAGGATTTCAAGTTGCACCTGCCGGCGACGCCCGGCCTCGGCATCACCTTCGACTGGGCCCGCATCGAACGGATGCGACGCGGCGCCCGCTGATCCCCACACGACAACCGAAACCGGAGACACAGATGAACAAGCAAGCCATCGACGCACTGCTGAAGACCTTCGACGACGCCGCCGAGAAGCCCGGCAACCCGCGCGTGCGCGCGATCGTCAACCGGATCGTGAAGGACATCTGCTACACGATCGAGGACTTCGACGTGCAGCCGAGCGAATTCTGGACGGCCCTCAACTACCTGAACGAAGCCGGCCGCGAATTCGGGCTGATCGCCGCGGGTCTCGGCCTCGAGCGCTTCCTCGACGTGCGGATGGACGAGGCCGAGGAAAAGGCCGGCATCCAGGGCGGTACGCCGCGCACGATCGAGGGGCCGCTGTATGTCGCCGGTGCGCCGGAATCGGTCGGCCATGCGCGTCTCGACGACGGCACCGACCCGGGCCAGACGCTCATCATGCGCGGCCAGGTGCTCGGCAACGACGGCGCGCCGCTCGCGAATGCGCTGGTCGAGGTATGGCACGCGAACCATCTCGGCAATTATTCTTACTTCGATCAATCGCAGCCCGCGTTCAACCTGCGCCGTTCGATCCGCACCGATGCCGAAGGCCGCTACAGCTTCCGCAGCGTGCTGCCGGTCGGCTACAGCGTGCCGCCGGGCAGCAAGACCGAGCAGCTGCTCGACCAGCTCGGCCGCCACGGCCATCGTCCGGCGCACATTCACTTCTTCGTTTCGGCCGACGGTTATCGTAAGCTGACGACGCAGATCAACATCGAAGGCGATCCGCACATCTGGGACGACTTCGCATTCGCGACCCGCGAAGGGCTGATCCCGAAGGTCAAGCAGGCCGAGGGCGCGGAAGGCAAGCCGTATGGTGTCGACGGGCAGTTCGCGCTGATCGACTTCGATTTCTCGCTGCTCAAGGAAAAGCAGGACGTGCCGGCGAGCGAAGTCGAGCGGGCCCGCGCGCAGGCCTGAGCGGCCTTCCCGTTCGACGAATCGATAACGCAAGGAGTGCAGGATGCTGTTTCATGTGGAAATGACGGTCCGTCTGCCGGCGGACATGGATCCGGTCAAGGCGGCGACGCTGAAGGCGGAAGAAAAGGCGATGTGCCAGCGGCTGATGAACGAAGGGATCTGGCGACATCTGTGGCGGATCGCGGGGCGCTATGCGAACGTCAGCATTTTCGATGTCGAGAGCGTGCAGCAACTGCATGACCTGCTCAGTCAATTGCCGCTGTTTCCGTATATGGAGCTCGAAGTGCGGGCGCTGTGCCGGCATCCGTCTTCGGTTCGGGAAGACGATCGGTAATTCCCCAGCGGCCCATGCTGCCGGTTACCCGGCACATGGGCCAGCGCCGGGAATGAAACGCCCTGCGTTTGCACGCGATATCAACTCTCCAGTGCCGTCTCCGCAGTTCATCTAGAAGACGCTGACTTCGCGACTTCTCCTGCCACCTGTAATCCGTTCAGCGACAGATCCATTCGGAGCGGCTTATCCGGATCGATCTTCCTTTTCTCAATTACCCTCTTCCAGTCTCCTTGCGCTCCGGGGACACGGTACAACGCGACTATTGCCACGTACTTCGTCTCTGGTTGCATGTGCTGCGACAAGCTCGACGACGCGCCAGGATTCACAACCGTCGACATATCTGCCTGCAGATCCGGCGCGAGAACAGTCCGATCGCTCTTCAACAGGTCGTCATACGTTGCTTCATCGAATATCTTGCGATCCTTCAACTGATACACGCGAACCGCCACCGACGTCGCTCGCCCCGCTTCGTCCGGATTCAGTGAAGCACGTGCCGTGAGATCGACATTCAGCACCTTCACCTGCTTGAAAAACACCGCACGATAGGCGTTCGTTGACGCATCCGAGACGGACTGCCAGGCACCGCAGCCCGACAGAAGCAATGCTGCGACAACGGTCGCCGCGCTCATTCGATTGAACATGAAGGCTCCGGAATCAGATCGTGCGTGGCACGAGATGCGAGTTCGATTGAGGTGTCGGAAACGCCTCGTAGACACCGAGCGCGATATCGATCAAGCGCACGTCCTCGGAGGGCAACACCGTGGTCCAGCCGAGACGCGGAGCAGGATCTGCACGCCCTGCCCCGACAACCGGACTCGGAACGAAACGGGACGACACTTTCATTCGCAAATGCACATCGGCTTTCACGCCGACATACAGCCGAATGAACGCCATCAAATCGCGATGCAACGACGCGCCCGGCAACAGATCGTGTGCCTGCTGCACATCGTCGGGCCGCAGCGTGACACGCACTGCGCGGCTGCGATACGCGATGCGCCTGCCGAGCACGTAACCCCCGCCGAGACCGACGCGCCGGCCGTCCCGTGAAGCTGCAATCGCCGGGCGTGTCGACGTCAGCGGTCTCGGCTGGCCCGCACTTGTCGTCACCGCCCAGAACTCGTCGACGCGAACGCCGACGCGCGGCGCGGCCAGCGCGATGACACCGGCAAGCCCTTCGGACGTCCGCGTGCGCTGAATCAGGAGGCCGAGCAACGCCAGCATTCGCGACGCCGGCAAACCGGCACGCGCTGGCTTGTCGCCCCATCCGAACCCTGCCAGACACAACAGGCTCCGGGAATGGTCATCGACACCACCAGCCTGAAAACGCTCGGGATAGCGGTATTTCTTCCATGTGCGGTACAGCAGCGTCGCGATGCGATGATTGAACGGGTCGAGAAACGCCTCGACCGCTTCATGTCCCTCTTCGCGAAGCACGATCTCGTCGATCGTATGCGACGGCATCGCCGCATCGACCCCGTACAGCCCCATGAACGTCGTGCGGATGGTCGGCGGCGCATCGCCATCCTCGTCGTCGATCTCGACCGCCGCCACCTCGCCGGCCGGAAAGCCCAAGCGAGGACGCGGCCGGAATCGCACCGGCTCGTGTTCCGGCGTATCGCGCGTGCCGAATCCAGGCGTGTCGGGATCACTGGCTTCCAGCAGCCGGCAGAACTGCATGAAGCTCATCTTCGGTGCACGCGCCAACAGGCTCCCGACAATTGCCGGAAGCGCTTGTGCATCGGTCGCTTCGATGCCAACCCGATTGAATGACCACCTCATAGTGCCGCCCTCTGCACCTTGCCGCGCGGCCACTCCGTCCGAAGCCGGGACGGCAGGCTGACGATCGCCAGCTTCGTAAAGAGGTTGATCTCCGCATATGCCTCGAAGAACCGATGCAGCAATTCCCCGAACAGCATCACGTCGCCTTCGCCGGAAAACGCGTGCGAGTCGAGCGTGATCTCGATCAGCACGCCCCGCTCGACCGCACCGCCCGACACCTCTTCGATCAATTCCTGCGACACGTGCAGAATGCCCGCGAGCCGCCGCCGGTTCAGCTCGTCGCTGGTCCAGTCGTAAAGCGCCAGGGCGCCACGCAATACTTCCGCGTTCATCATCGACAGGAAGTTCGGCGCCAGATGCGACAACACGCGCCACTGAAAGCGATCCTCGGTCGGCGGATACAGCGGCAACGTCGGCGACACGAGATTACGCACGCCGGCAACGCTTTGCGTGCTGACCCCGATCTCGTTGAGACTTGCCTCGCGCAAACCCTTGCGCGGCAGCGTCCCGTTCGTTCCGGTTACCCGCAAGGACAGGCTCTCCTCCGGAAGCGTATCCATCGTTTCCCATGCATGGCCGCCGAGAATCACCCAGGTTTCGTGCAGCCCCGACACGCCGGGACGCACTCGCGTATGGAAATAGCGCTCGGGGGCCTCGTGCCGCAGCATGCCGCCGCGATGACGGAACGTGGCGAACGGCACATATTCGTATCGTTCGGCCGTATCGTGGTCGAATGTCGCGACCGCATCAACCGAATACGTTTCGACATGCTCGCCCTGATGGCCGGCCGGCACGACGCGATATTCGGTTTCGTGATGGTCGATCTCGATCGGCTCGGCATCGAGTTCGAACAGGTTGATGACCGGCGTGCAGAACAGCCGCACGTTTTCCGCGCTGAAACGCTGGTCCGACGGATACGCGTGCTTCAGCACGATTTCGAGTTCGAAGCGGGTCGCACCTTCCGGAAGCTTCGCGACATCAAGCCCGCACAAGTCGACGAACAGGAACTTCTCGCGAAACGTGAAGTACTCGAGCAGGAGCTGATACCCGGAAAACGCAGCATCGGCCTTGGGCCACAGCCGCTCTTCCGTCGAGAAGCCCGCGGGCTCGATCGTGACACCTGCGAGCGGCACCGGTTCACCGTCGCGAATTGCCGGGATGCGCCAGTAGATCGTGTCGACCTGCCTTGTGAGCGCGAGATGCATCGCAAATGCGGTCGGAAGATCCGCGTTCAGATGCACACGCAGGCGCGACAGGTTCGTTTCGTTGCGGAGTGCGGATCCCTCCAACGCGAAGCCGATCCTGATCACCGACCGGCCGTCTTGGCGCACGGCCGGTCCGGCGTGGGTAATCGTAACCGGCTGAAGCGCGACGGGTTGCGTGGTCCGGTACAAGCACTGGATAGTTCGCGGCGCCGAACCCTCGACACCGCCCGGCGAAGGAGCATTGATCGGTGCCGACCTGACGGGTGCGCCGGCCGGCACCACTTCGGTCTTCTGCAGTTTCTCCGCGAACGGCATCAACTCAACGATCGACAGCGACGGAATCATTCGAAGATAGTGCGGCCACAACAGGCTGACGAGTCCCTCGGTCAGTTCGGGCAATTCGTCGTCGAGTTTTTGTCGGAGCCGGCCGGTCAAGAAGGCGAAACCCTCGAAGAGCCGCTCAACGTAAGGATCGCGATCACCTACGCGATCGAGATTGAGCAGACGCGCGCGATCGGGATGCGCCTTCGCGAACTCCTTGCCGGATTCGCGCAGATAGCGCATTTCAGCTTCGTAGTAGCGCAGGATGGAATCGTTGTTGTCCATGAGAATCCGTTACGAAAGAGTCAAGGCGCGAGCGGGATCGAGCACGGTCAGTTCGGCCTGCAGTTCAGCAACACGACGCATGAGCGCCGGCTTGTCGGCATCTTTGCGGCTGCTCATCGTTTTCAATGCCTTGACGAGTTGTTGCTTGACTTCGAACGTCAGCGCCGGCTCCCAGCGCATCAGCGGCAGTGACCGCGACGACTCGTCGAGCTCGGCAAGCAGCGCGAGCGCCGCATCGGGACGGCCGGCATGATCGGCCAGCCGGGCCATCACGAACCGCTGCAGGTAGCGATGCCGATCGGTTTTCATGCCGGGCAGCGCTTCGAGCCATGCGAAGGCCGTCTCGATGCTGTCGCGCGAGGCAAGTTCGCGAGCCTGGCCCTCGATTTCAGGCCAGTCGCCGGCGGCGTCGCCCTCGCTATCCGCGGAGACCGGCAGCGGCGCCACCGTCTCGCCCGCCTCCAGGTCGCGCACGACCGCGTGCCGGGCGATCCATTCGAGCGTCGTGTCGTCGGAGAACGGCGTGCCGTCGCTGAATGCCAGCCGTTCGATGCCCGGCAACCGTTCGAGAAACAGCGCAAAGTCGGCGCGCAGCAGTTCGCGCCACGCGCTGTACGGCGTGCCGACGTGATCGAGCGCGACATGCTGGAAGTACTGCAGATCGAACCACAGGTGATTCACGCCTTCCATGAATGCGCCCTCGACACGCTCCAGCAACTCGTGCCAGTGCTTCTGCAGCACAAGGCGCTTCATCTGCTGGCGCAACTCGGCGCGCGGCGGCATCAGACGCGTATGCGATGCGGCATCCGCTGGCGGCACGTCATGCAAGGTGTCCCAGCGAACGCTGCGCACGAGGCGCACCGACGGCAAATAGCCGTTTTCCTGATCCCGCAGCCACGCCGACATCGAACGTGCCTGATCGAGCAGGTCGCGCGCCGACGCGATCGCCCCACTCGACGCGGGAACCGAATTGATCTTTTGCGGCGGGACCACGCCCGGATCCGCACCGCGAGCTGGTTCATCCTTGCGCTCGAAACGGGTAACCAGCGGCTGCAAATTCGGCCGCGCGGCTTCCGGCCAGTTTCCTGTTTGTCCGACGAGCACGTCGAGCGCAGCAAGCGCACGCTCGAGATCGACCGGCGCAAAGTCGCCGCGGCTGTCCAGCGTCTCGATCATGCGCGACGTTGCCAGCATTTCCATCGCCGCCCGCTTCGCCTCGGCTCGCGTGGGCAGCACAGCCTCGCCGAACCGGTCCACTAGCGAAGCAGCCAGTTCGAGTCCGTCGGCAAAGCCGGCCGGACCGTCCTGCCGCAACCTCGCAAACGTGTAGTAGCCGACCAGACGCAGATCCTTTCCAGTTTCCTTGAGCAATTGCTCGCAGGTGCGGACGATCAATCCGTCGTCGATTCCCGACAGCTTGTTTGCCTCGTCCTTCAGTTCGAAGAACGCATCCTCGTAGCCGGGATCGCGGCCGCATGCTTGCTCCCCGGGTATCGGAACCAGCCATGCTGCCCAGGTGGTCTGTCGGGATTCCTGCAGCGAATCAACGCGAGGTCCGCCGACGAGTGTCTTTACGAAATTGGCAAGCGTCATGGCAGGTCTCAGAACGTAAATGCGTCGCCCAGCAAACGGAGGGCGTGTCCGAACGGTCTGGTGGACGCATCGGAAGACGCGGAATTCGTCGCCAGCGAAGACACCGCCATTCGCGGATCGCCCTTTGGTGGTTTCTCGACGGGCGCGCTCGGACGTGCTTCAGCTATCGCGGTCGTCTGGCGGGACGCCTTACTGGACTCCACCGGCATCGCTTCATCCGGCCATGTCATCGCACCCGGCAGCCCCGGTGGCAACGGCACGGCAGCGTGCCTGGCTGCGGCAATCGCGGCAGCCGGCAACGGCGGCGGACTGGCTGTCGACACCTTCGGCCCGGCACTCGCCGCCCCGGTCACGAAAATCCGCGCAGGCAGCACGAAGTTGCGCAACTGGAGAACGTCGAGCGGGCCGGCGCCCGCCTCGCTGCGCAGTTGCACCTTCAGCGGGATGCCCTGGCTCGTATCCGGCGTCCAGGTCAGCAGGTAACGTGCAATGTCCTGTTGCGTGACCTTCGCTCGCTCGAACAGGCGAACCAGTCCGAAGCGCCCCTGCGAATCGAGCGCCGTCCGCAAACCACCCTGCTCCGTCTGCCATTCGATATGCGACAGGTTTTCGAGCGACTGGCCAGGCCATTCGAACGGCGTCCATTCCTGCTTCTGGTTGAAGTAGTGCAATTCGCGGCCGGACAACACGAATCGCATGTCGGTGACGCCCGGCGTCGGCACCGCCTGCAACTCGTAGCGCACGCGTGCATCGCCGGACGGGAACAGCACCGTCGAAATGCGCGTGAGTTTGTTCAACCCGCTCAGGAAGCCCGGATCGATCGTCAGCGCACCGGAATCGGTGCCCGGTGCGGGCACCCAGCGGTCGCCCTGCCGCTCGATGACGCCGGCGAGTTGCGTCGTCACGAATTGCGTGATCACGCCGCCATCGGGCCGCATGAAGCGCGCCATTTCGGGCAGCGATGCGTCGTTGTCCGAATCCGCGAACGGATAGCGGCCGCCGAACGACTTGTTCCAGTCGGCCACGATCGCCGCGCGCCAGATCTCGTTCAGGCTCGACGCGGCCGGCTGCACGATGACCTGCCATGCCTGATCGAACGGCGCCCGGAACAGTGCGCCAAAGCCGGACCACTGTTCACCGAGGCTCGCGGCGACCCGGCTCGCATAGTCGCGGCTGTCGGCGATGTCGGATGTCTTGCCCTGCAACACCGACTGGGCGGCCAGTCGCGCAACCGCATCCGGATCGGCGCTGGAGACGATTTGCGACGTCTTCAGGCGCATGGCCGTGATGCGCTCCAGATATCGGGCAAGGCTCAGGTCACCGGTCGCGGCCATTTGCGCGGCGGCGGTTTTGCCGTTGGCCGGCACGCCGGAGACGAGATCGCTGCCGGTCAGGCGCAGGATCGGGCCGAACGCCGCCGCCAGCGGCGCAAGCTGCGGCTTGACCTGCTTCGACGGATCCTTTTCGTCGGCACCGACGAGCTGCTGCGCCTTGCTGATCAGCGTGTCGGACAGCGACTGCGTGTTGGCTCCCGTTCCCGCCTGATAGACGATCGCGTTCATCAGCGCGACGAGCGGCGAACGTTGCGGATCGCCCAGCAAGGTCAGTTGATCGGCCGTGGCGGAAAGCGTCGGCGCCGGTTGCCAGCGCACGCTGTTGAGGAACAGTGCCCAGGCGCGCGCATAGTCGTCGAAATAGCGCTGGCGCAGTTCGTCCTTTAGTGTCGACGAGGGCTGGCCGGTGGCCTTGGTGTCGGAAAGCACCCAGTCGCTTGCAACGTCGTGTTGCTCGCCGGCTTCGTCGATGGCCTTGGCGATCCGTTCGTCCCATGCTGCGCGCGTGAATACGCCCGGTATGGTCATGGTCGTGTTGAACAAGCCACGGCTTGTCGCGCCGCCTGCACCGGCCTGGGATGCCGCGTCACCCAGCAGCGTGGCAAGCGACACAGGCGGGTACTTCGGCGTCGCTTCGTCGAGGATCTGCTGGTAGACCGCGTCCCGCGAATTCTGAATGCCCCGAACGCCGATCACCGTCTGGCGAGTTGCTGCGATCAAGGTACTGTTCGGAACGATCGCCAACGCAGCCGCCGTCGACTTCGCACCGGGTCCCAGGTGACTCGTGAAGAATGTAATGGCTTGCTGCCGCAAGTCCTCCCACCTGCCTGGCGACAACGATGAATTGACGGGGCGCGCGGGCATGGACGTCGCAACGAGCTGGGGTGTCAGGAATGCGGCCACCGCGCGCTCCGGCTTCGCGAGCATCAGATAGGTCTTGAGTGTGTCGTACGCGGCCTGTACCTGGGCATCGCCGCCGCTAGCGATTTCTGCGTCGGATAGCGATGCCAGTTGATGCAGTCTCGCCTCGAGCTGCAGGCGAATCGGGCCAACGAGAATGCGGTTTGCCGCATCGGCATAGTGTGGCCAGAGGGCATCGAGCAATGCGTGGTCGCGGTTCAGGCCGAAGCGGGCACTCAGCGGTGCGCGGGCGCGCTGGTGAATTTCAAGCGTGTCGATCTGTCGGTCAAGGTTGACTAGCGTCTGCAGCAACCGCGTCGGGTCGTCGGTTCCCTTGAGTGTCGCGACCGTGTCTGCTGCGCTTCCGATCGTTGCGCGGTTGACGAAGCCGGACAGCATCGCGCCAGCAATCCAGAAGCCGATCACGGCGATCGCCATCCACGCTGCCGTGGTCGACAGCGAAAAGCCGACGCGGCGACCATGAACCTTGCGGCTGTGATCGGCGACGGTTTGCCAGATGGTCCGGTGTCGAGAATTGGACCGTAAGTCGCCATCAATCGAATCGCCTCTCGGCAGACTAGGATCTGGCGACGCCAGATCCCGCGCCTTGAATAGAGGTGCGAACATCAGCCCGTGAAGCGCATGTCTCGAAACGGTGGATTCAGCGGTTCGAAGCAGCAGATCCGACAACGCCCCACGCAACCTCGAAACATGCTGCGACAGTTCGGCCGGGTAACGGTCATCGGCATTCAAGGCGAGGCGCGCGACACCGGCGTCCGAGAGATCGTCGACGAGATTTCGCAACGACTCGTCAATCTCCTCACCACTCAAGTGTGTGTTCGCCCACGTAAAACCCATCGCTTCGTCCGGACCAACCCGTTCGCTACCGAAATCCGTCACGTCCAGAAGATAAGCCGGTGCAGCCCAGCGCAACGTGCGTGCATGGCGAGCAAGCCGCGCGACGAGTTCGTCGACGTCGAACGACGCATCGCCGGAACTTCGATGACGAGTAATGGCCACAATCGCGTCGATCGGACGACGTCGACGCAGGCGACGAATCCGATCGAGCCATTCGGTGTCGAGTTTGTCGTCAATTTGCCGCGCATACAGCACGATCGTATTGCCGAGAACCGCATAGCCGGTATCAGCCAACCCGGGTGCGAGACGCCGGACGAGCGGATAGTCGCCGGCGACCAGCACCCAGCGATCGCGATAGCGCCATCGCCAGCCGTGCCTCTCCACCTGGGCCTGCTTAAGCACTTCGGCTCGAATCGCGGCGTTACCCGTCGGGCCGTTTCCCGACGGAGCCGGCGCGCGAAGAGCGTGATCATTGACCCACTTCTTCACAGCGCGCCAGCCATTGGCCGGCCGGGACGAATCACTGAAGCTGAAAATGAGCAAGAACGCCACGAATAGGGCGCATAAAGCGGCCAGCGCCAATCCTCGATCCGCCGCGGATATTCCAATCCAGTGCGGTCGCATCCAGACGATCAGCCCGGGAAGGACGACAAAAGCAAGGGTCCCGAACAGGTCAAGTTTGAATATCCGGTTCATGCGGAAGTGCGTGTGTTGTTGATGCGTTATTCAGGTTCGTCACGACAGCGATGAACATATGGGCTGCGTCGCGCTGTGCGACCAGCTGCGGCTTTGGCGATTGACCGGCCATGTATGCTGCGCAAGCAGCGGCAAGCCATCCTGCCGAGGTTCCCGCCTTGCCGACGATTCGATCGAGCTCGAACTCCGGTATGGGTTCGTCGTTCTCTCCTTCCGGACTGCCTGCGTTTAACGCCGCGCGCACGGAACCGGCCGCCTGGCTATCGAATCCGGTCATCCACAACGCTCCGATGTCATCCGCCGTGGCACCGCCCCAACGAAGCCCGTAGGTAAGCGCATGGTCAGGGTTGTCATTGCCGGCTCGACGGGGTCGGTGGAACGCGGCAACCGGTTGCAATTCGAAACGCGATGCAAGCGCCTCGGAAGCCAGCAACAATCCCACCCCGGCTTCCGCCGAATCCTTCGCCGGTGGCTCGCCAATCACCTTGTTGAGGGTGATGGATACGAGCAACACCGCATGCCGATGCAGCGGCCCGTTCTGATCGTCGAGCCAGGAATCTATCGTCATCAGATCGAGTGGGGCTGAAACCCGGTCCGTTATCGCGAATCGCAACTCGTGACGTCGCCATTCGCGCTGCCACATCTCGACTACGTCGCGCTCTCCGGTGTAACCGGAAAGATCGAGCACAACGCGCAACGGCAAATCCGGATGGAGCGCGCCCAATGTCTTCTTCAGATCGTTCAGCAGTCGCTCGTAAAGCCATGCAAGAACCCACTCATGACGTTCGGCATCGTCAGCGGCCAGGCGGGCTTGAATCGGCTCAAACCATCTTGCCGAAACCGATTCATTTGCTTTCCGCTCCGAAGCCTTGGCACGCAACTTTATCGTTCCATCGACGATCTGGTCGACACCGGTTTTCGTATCGTCTGCGGTAACACGTGCGGCTACTCCCAGGACAAGCATCGGCACGCTCTCCCGCGCAAAAGCTTGCGCGTTGTACTTCCGGCTTGCGTCGTTCCATGCCTGGACTTTCGCGCGTTCTAGTTCGTATGCCCGATAGCGCCGGGACACGACGAAGGCAGAAAAGCCCGTCGGATATACGGATACACATGTCCAGAACCATGGCGTGTGAGTCGGTTCGCCTGCCGGCCAAAGCATCAGTACGGCAAATATGCCGGCCGACGTCAGCACAAGGAACACCGCGCCCCAGAGAAACCGCGACGGCGATTTGTCAGGAATCGGCTTCTCGGGCGGAAGGGATGAGAAATCCAGCGCCATCGATTAGCGGCGTCCGCTGTTCGGAAGAGAGGAAAGCAAACGACAGCCGCACTCGCACAAATCGTCGTGCTGCGCGACTTCACAGCCATCATCGAATGCCCCAGAGGTTGCGGTTGCGATACGGTTGTCGCCGTGCCGCGGGCAGGTCACGGGATCGTGGAGCCGCGCCAGCGGACGGCCCATGAAAAAGCGCGTGGCCGAACCGGCCGTCACGTTGCCGCCGCCGGTATGGCTGTCGCCGACGCGAATGATGCCTGCCATGTGTACCCCCGAACTAAACTGGCCTCGCCACCGCAATTCGACGGCGAACGACTGATCCTGCGTTATCAGCGTCCCGGCAACCGGGCAGCGGGTGTCATCGCCTCGCTGGCCTGCCTGACGCGCTCTCCGTGCTTTTCGTCGCGCTTGCGTTTCTTTTCTTCGCCGACATAGTCGCTGCTTCCGAATGTGTCGATGGCACGGGTCTGGAAGTAAAGATTCGACGAGAGCACATGGTCATGCCAGCTCGTCAGCATCGTGTCGTGAACCAGCAGGTCGAATAGCGCCATGACTTTCGGCGGCAACGGGCTTTTGCCGCTCAGGCCCAACTTCCATGCCTGGATCAGCGTTTCCTGTTCCGGCGTCATCATCCAGGCCTCGATCGTCGTTGCGCTGAACTCCGGGTCACCATCCCACGGCAATGAACCGTCGCGAGCCATTTCACGTATCAGATTGACCGATTTCTGCAGCCCGGATTGCAGGGATTCGCGCTGCATCAGCTCTTCGGATTCGCTCTGGATGCGCTCCCAGACGCCCACTGAAGGGCGCGCTTTCTCGATACCCGTATCGCGGCCGGAAAGCATCTCCGGCAAGACCGCGTTCTGCCAGCGCGCATAGGCCTTGCCGAGCGTCTCCCTATCCGCCGGCGGCCGCTGGTTTCGCAGTGCGAGATACGCGGCCTCGGCGTCGTTGCGCTCCTTCAGGAGTTCCCGATGCCGGGCAGCAAGGTCGTCGAAGCGGTTCGTCACGGCTGCACGAAATGCTGGGGATTGGTAGCGAACTGCCATCCAGCGCAGAAATACCTGCATGTGTTCGACAAAGTTCAGACGCGCGACGTAGGGAACTATCTTGCGGTAGGCATCAATCAGTTCTCCGATTTTGTAGGAGGTTTTGCCGTCGGAAATGGGATTAGCGAGGGTGAATCGCCGAAACACGTCTGGCTTCCATTTCGCCAAGTCCTCCATCGTATCCAGCACGACACCATGCGATACCGCTTCATTGAGCATGTCGCGCAAAACGACACGCTGCAGTTCCGCGCGTGCTCCGAGCGTTCCTGGAGGCGCCCCACCGGTAATGTCTTCGCTCGTTCCTGGATAGAGGTATTGAAGCCCGCGCGTGTTCTCGAGGCTATCGAGCCGCTGATAGAAACGCAGTTCATGCGCCGCGGCAAAATGCACGCATCGCTGCACCGACGCCGGCACCGCCAGATCGCGGTCTCCGTAGTTCTGTTTGAGCAGGCCAAGAACCGGCACGATCCCCAGCAGCTTGTTCTCTTCCATCAACGAAGACACGGCATCCAGCAGCCCCAGGAACTTGATTTCGATCGGAATAGCCGTTTGGTTGGGATCTTTCGGATCGACAAAGGCCAGCTTCGTATCGCTCGGGCGCTTGTATCGCCGGGTCAGTTCATTCGCCAGCGCCCGAGCAAGAACACAGCCACGGTCGGCACCGAAGATCGATACCTGGATCCGCTGAACCTTTGGTGTCGTCTGCTTAGCGTCGGCAATTGATTTTTCAAACTGCGCCATCGCAGCCGCCAGTCGGTCCTCGACGCCTGTTCCAAATACACGGGCGACGGCGCGGTTGTCACGAAACCATGGAATCGAATCGATCACCACGCCAAAGAACACCGACTTGGCGGCGCTTTGGGCGATCGATGGAAAATTCTTCTTCGCGTCGTAGAGAATTGCGCGAGTGGCGGCACGGCCGCGTCGAAGCCAGCGGTTTTCACGCTGCAGTTGCAACACTCGGCCGATATTGCGCGGCACCGATTCGACTGAGTCGACCAGGTCTTTGAAAGACTGCGCGATTGGCCGAAACGAAAATTCCTCGAGACCCTTCTTGAGTCCTTCCGTGACAGTGTCTTTCGGGCTGATGGGAAGCCGTTTCATGCCGGTTACGTTCTCGCCGACGCTGACTGCGATCGAACCCGCTGCCGTGGCAACTTGATTTCCAAGCTTAAAGGCTGCGGAGACGATCTGCCCCTCTCGGGCCTCCTTGTTCAACTCCGTTCCTAGTCCGGAATAATAGAGCGGATACCAAAATTGGTTTGACTCCAGTTCCCGGCGAGGGTCTTCGTTATCACGATGGGCCTCCCAGAGTCGGCATATGTTCGAATATCGAGATGTGTTCTTTTCATCGTAGTCACGATGACGGCTAAACCCATCGAAGAAAAAACCGACGTGTATCACGGCTCCACAAGGAATGCATTCATCATGTGGATACGCTTTCTGATTCTCTCCGATTGCAGCGCGCACTTCTGCGGGAGTGCGATCCTCTGCGCTCACGACAGGCTTGTCAATCATATCGTCCTCCTGCCACACCCCGTTCAAATCGACCGCTCTTAATTTCCTGAACAATAGGAGCCGGCAAGCTCTCCATCGCCGCACCGAACGCGCCCGGCTTGCCTTCCGTCTCCTTCAAGATCCGCTGCACCACCGGATGCTTATCGAATTTCGGATTGACGAGCTGCGTGTAGTACACGTACTGCTCCAGATCCTTCGTGTCAGTCAGCCGATATTTCAGCCAGCCTTGCGATGCAACACGTGCCGTTCGTCTAAACGCAACAGCCATGTCCGCATCATCGGGGTTGGCCGCTTCCCCGTACTTGGTTTGAAACCGATGATTGACTTTCGCATAGGAGATCCTCGATCCACTCATGTCGTTACGAATCTCAAACTCGATGTGATCGTCTGGATAAAAGTGCACCGCAAGCACATCCTCCCCCGCTCCGCCTCTGACTTTTGTCGGCGGAAACTTAACCTCGGTCGTCTTGTGAATCTTCTTGATCGGCGCGTACAAATCCTTGATGGCTTCATCCGCGTCATAGACTTCCCAGTCAACCGTGAAATCCGTTCCCTTTAGCTTGTAGCAACAACTCAACCTCCCGGCGCCCGCACCCGGCGGCAAATCGCCCCCTCCGCTCGCTCTGTTGCCATATTTGTCTCGAATCGTGAACTCGCTCAGATTGAACGGCGTGTAGTTGAGCCCCATGACGCTGACCCCGCCGTAGGTCGGCTCGGATGAAAACGCGTCGCAGCCACCTAACGTCAGTACGACGGCGAGCAAGATGACAACCCGTTTAATCATTGCTGAAATACCTCAAACTCAAGAACACAATCCGTCATGCAAACCTCGTTTCGTAAACTCGATCCCGGTGTCGACCTGGATGATCGGCATCCACCACTAAAGATGCCTAATCAAATCGACCTTTCTTGATTTCTCGAACAACGGCATCCGGCAAGCTCTCCATCGCCGCACCGAACGCGCCCGGCTTGCCTTCCGTCTCCTTCAAGATCCGCTGCACCACCGGATGCTTATCGAATTTCGGATTGACGAGCTGCGTGTAGTACACGTACTGCTCCAGATCCTTCGTGTCAGTCAGCCGATATTTCAGCCAGCCTTGCGATGCAACACGTGCCGTGCGTCTAAACGCGACAGCCATGTCCGCATCATCGGGGTTGGCCGCTTCCCCGTACGTGGTTTGAAACCAGTAATCCACTTCTGTGTAATCGATCCTCGTCCCACTCATGTCGTTACGAATCTCAAACTCGATGTGATCGTCCGGATAAAAGTGCACCGCAAGCACGTCTTCCCCCGCTCTGCCCTTGACTTTTGTCGGCAGAAATTTAACCTCGGTTGTCTTGTGGATCTTCTTGATCGGCGCGTACGGGTCTTTCATGAACTCGTCCTGGTCATAGACTTCCCAGTCGACCGTGAAATCCGTTCCCTTCAGCTTGTAGCAACAACTCAACCTCCCGGCACCCGCACCCGGCGGCAAATCTCCCCCTCCGCTCGCTCTGTTGCCATATTTGTCTCGAATCGTGAACCCGCTCAGATTGAACGGCGTGTAGTTGAGCCCCATGATGCTGACGCCGCCGTAGGTCGGCTCGGACGAAAACGCGTCGCAGCCGGCCAACGTCAGTACGACGGCGAGCAAGATGACAAACCGTTTAATCATTGCTGGATTACCTCAAACTCAAAAACACAATCCGTCATGCAACCCTCGTTTCGCAAACTCGATCCCGGTGTCGACCTGGATGATCGGCGTCCACCACTAAAGATGCCTAATCAAAGCGACCTTGCTTGATTTTCCGAACAACGGCATCCGGCAAGCTCGCCATCGCCGCACCGAACGCGCCCGGTTTGCCTTCCGTTTCCTTCAAGATCCGCTGCACCACCGGATGTTCATCGAATTTCGGATTGACGAGCTGCGTGTAGTACACGTACTGCTCCAGATCCTTCGTGTCAGTCAGCCGATATTTCAGCCAGCCTTGCGATGCAACACGTGCCGTTCGTCTAAACGCAACAGCCATGTCCGCATCATCGGGGTTGGCCGCTTCCCCGTACTTGGTTTGAAACCGATGATTGACTTTCGCATAGGAGATCCTCGATCCACTCATGTCGTTACGAATCTCAAACTCGATGTGATCGTCTGGATAAAAGTGCACCGCAAGCACATCCTCCCCCGCTCCGCCTCTGACTTTTGTCGGCCGAAATTTAACCTCGGTTGTCTTGTGGATCTTCTTGATCGGCGCGTACGGGTCTTTCATGAACTCGTCCTGGTCATAGACTTCCCAGTCGACCGTGAAATCCGTTCCCTTCAGCTTGTAGCAACAACTCAACCTCCCAGCACCCGCACCCGGCGGCAAATCTCCCCCTCCGCTCGCTCTGTTGCCATATTTGTCTCGAATCGTGAACTCGCTCAGATTGAACGGCGTGTAGTTGAGCCCCATGATGCTGACGCCGCCGTAGGTCGGCTCGGACGAAAACGCGTCGCAGCCGGCTAACGTCAGTACGACGGCGAGCAAGATGACAACCCGTTTAATCATTGCTGGAACACCTCAAACTCAAGAACACAATCCGTCATGCAACCCTCGTTTCGCACACTCGATCCCGGAGTCGACCTGGATGATCGGCATCCACCACTAAAGATGCCTAATCAAAGCGACCTTGCTTGATTTTCCGAACAACGACATCCGGCAAGCTCACCATCGCCGCACCGAACGCACCCGGCTTGCCTTCCGTCTCCTTCAAGATCCGCTGCGCCACCGGATGTTCATCAAATTTTGGATTGACGAGCTGCGTGTAGTACACGTACTGCTCCAGATCCTTCGTGTCAGTCAGTCGATACTTCAGCCACCCTTGCGATGCAACACGTGCCGTTCGTCTAAACGCGACAGCCATGTCCGCATCATCGGGGTTCGCCGCCTTCCCGTACTTGGTCTGAAACCAGTGGTCTACTTCCGTGTAATCGATCCTCGTCCCGCTCATGTCGTTACGAATCTCAAACTCGATGTGATCGTCCGGATAAAAGTGCACCGCAAGCACATCCTCACCCGCTCCGCCCTTGACTTTTGTCGGCGGAAATTTGACCGCAGTCGTCTTGTGGATCTTCTTGATCGGAGCATACAAATCCTTGATGGCTTCATCCGCGTCATAGACTTCCCAATCGACCGTGAAATCCGTTCCCTTCAGCTTGTAGCAACAACTCAACCTCCCGGCACCCGCACCCGGCGGCAAATCTCCCCCTCCGCCCGCTCTGTTGCCATATTTGTCTCGAATCGTGAACTCGCTCAGATTGAACGGCGTGTAGTTGAGCCCCATGATGCTGACACCGCGGTAGGTCGGCTCGGACGAAAACGCGTCGCAGCCGGTTAGTGCTGGCACTACAGCCAATATGACGAAGAACCGCCTAATCATGCGAGGCCCCCTCAGAATCCTCGGATTCCGACCTGACGCGAGACGCCTCACGCAAAACATCAGCATCGATGCGACTCAACGCGTCCCGAAACGTCTGCTCGCCGTTCATCGCGCTGGCCAGCCGCTTCCGAATCAGCGGATGTTCATCGAATCGCGGCGAAATGACGACGCCCTTTGAAACGTAGTTCAACAGGTCGTCTTGGTCAGCTATACGGTATCGGTCAGCACGTTCCAGTTGTTCCGAAACACGTTGGTAAAGCGTCAAATCCGTGAAATCGTCGAGCATTGCTCCATACATCGTGCGCAGTTGCATCACGAGCTTGTCGACGCGACCGAGCCGCAGCAACGCCATGTGCTGCTCCACTGCCATCACAGGCTCCCCCTCGACGATTGCATCGGCCACACCCGCATCGTTGCACCATACGATCTCGTTCGATTCGCGATCGCGATACCAGATCTCTACGCACGGCGAGAGAAACGTTTGTGCCTGCTCTCCGCTCCAGACTATCCGTAACCTGGCGAGAATCCGGTTATCGTAGAAATGCAGGAAATACGCGCGCTTGTCTGGCGTTGAATAACTACAGAACGATCGAAAATGCTCAACCAGAGACTGCGTCGGAAGCGGAGACCATATCCACGTCAGCATGTGCAGCCCGCTCGACTCTTTCCAGAGCCGCCGGACAAGCCGGCTTTGCAGATCGTGCGGATCATCAAGTGCGAAACGATCGATCGCAATCAAATAGGGGGCAATGTCCGTGTAGGACTCGATAACGGTACCGTCCCACAGCGAGCGCCATTCCAGCCTTGGAACCTGAACCAGCAGTTTGTCGAGATCCGGATTTGCGCGTGCATCGACGAGTATGTACAGGTACGCCGGAACATCGGCGGCTTCGAATGCGTCGAACTGCGACAACAATCGATTGCGCCACACCTCCCATGCCGCATCCGAACCACCGGCCGGCATCGCACGCTCGGATCCGCTCATCAAGCAACCTCCGTCATCGCTTCGACACCACGGTGCGCATCCAGCAAGCACTCCTTGCATGGTCCAATTGGCATGCTCGGCAGCGGAGCCGAAAGCGAGGCGGGGTCGGTCCAGTGGAAATTTCCGCACTTGAGCGTGATATCTCCCGGGCATCCGAGTTCGATGTTGCCGCCGTCGATCTTGAGGTAGGCACCCCCACTGGTCAGCGTAAGGGCTCCCCGCGAGGCAGCGAGAATCGCGCCATCGGCACTGGTAAAGTTCATGTCCTTCGACGCGGACAGCGCCATCGCACCCGTACGGGCCTGGACAACAACATCCTGCTTGGCTGCGGTGACCCGCACCCCCTGTGCCTGCGCGAAGAGCGACACCTGTCTTCCCGCTGCAACGGTGAAGTTCCGCATAATTCCGACGTCAAAATTTCCGCCGGCAGTCGCAATCAGATTCCCGTCCGCATTGACCTGCAAATGCTCCCCGGACGTGAGTCCGATACCTGACGGCGCACTCACGAGAACTGCCGCGCGCTTCAAGCCGTCGAGCGCTTCCGCATAGAACGACTTCTGTTGCTGTAGCTCGGCGACGGTCGCCTCCGCGGCTCGTACTGCCTCGGAAAGCGACTCCATGCGATCGATCGCCCGCTGCAACTGCTCCTGGGCGTCTTTCATGTCGAGCTGGTGCCCCGTCGCGCCCACCTGCGCCTCGGTACTCAGCAACATACCTTTCGGGCCGCGCATCGCGAGATGCCCGTCGGTGCGCAATTCGGCACCCTGCCCTCGTTGGTTGCGGGCGTCGTCGACCATGTGCCCCAGATTCAACTCACTGGTCTGATTCGGCGTGGTCAGGTGGATATGCTCGACACCCTCCTTATCCTCCATCCGCAACTCATTCCGCGCAGTAGTCCGAATCAGGTTCCGCGTATGGTTCAGGTTGTTGACCAGATCCGGATGCACGCTGTCGTGCATCGCCCCGATGATCACCGGCCGATTCGGATCGCCGTCCGTATGGACAATGGCCACTTCAGCGCCATCGATCAGCGGAAAGTGATGTCCATAGTTGTCGCCGCTATACGGCTTCGCAAACCGCACCGGTCGGCTCGTCCCACCCGGGCTCCATTCATCGAGATCGAACGGCAGCTTGATCACGTACCAACCCTGCTCGGTCAGATACGCATACTTGTAATTGCCCGGCGACGTAATCCGTGCAGGCAAGATCCCGTCGACCACCGGCCGCGAAACCGACGCCATAGGCGTGCGCCATACCCGATCCGACGGAATCCCCTCGAACGCCACCCAATACGCCTCACTGCGCCCGCCGTGCGACTCGACCGACGTCACGAAAATCCCGTGCTTCGCATCGACCGGATTCGGCTCGACCCGCATCACCTCGCCGGCTTCGAGCCAGAACGGATTGCCCGTCCCCTTGAAGATGATCTGTCCGGCCAGATAAGCCTCGTGCCGCAACCGGGCCACGCGCTTGCCTTCCTCCGGCGTCTCGTAATGTTCGCCCCAGCGATAATCGACCGAGTTCGTCGTCTTGTCGTCACGCGCGACGTTTTCCTCGACCAGTAGCGACACCCCGGCCTGCCGATGGTTGTAGTCATGCAATCGCACCGTTTCCGGCACACGCTGCATTTCACGCCCAAGCGTCTTGATCGCATCGGCCCCGACGCTCTCCAGCCCCGAATCGCGACGATAGGGAACCGTGCGCTGCTTGCGCGAATAGGCATCCAGATCGTCGCCGAACACGACCACCGCGCGATCCTTCTTCTGTTCCCACCGGAACCAAATCCCAGCCTCGGCGCAAATCCGCCGGATGAATGCGAACGTGGTCTCGCGATACTGCGTCACGTATTCGCGACGCTTGTACTCGCGTCGCAACCGGAACTGAAAATCGACGCCCGCGCGATACCCGTAATGCCGCAACGTATCGGTCACGATCTCTTCGACCGACTGCTTCTGAAACAGCCGGCTGGTCACCCCGCGATCGAGATCCGCCAACGTCGGCTCCAGCACGACCCGATAGCGCGTCTCGTCAGCCGACGTCCCAAGCTCATCGAACCGGGTGATGATCCCGTGCACCGTATACGCTGGCGGCTTCGTGCTGAATTGTCCGGCGTTCTCCCCGAACATCTTCAGCAGATACCCCATGTCCGGATCGACCGGATCGACGATGAACTTCGCCGGCCGACCCAGCACCTGATCCATCGGAATGCCCGCAACCGGGCTCGTGAATTCGATCTCATACCGGTACAGCTGGCTGATCCGGTCCAGCCCGGTGAACGTCAGGATCGAGAACGGCGCCGGTTGCGGCGCCAGTTTCAATTCATAAGCCTGCGAAGGCAGAATCATCGACATGGGATCTCTCGGTTGCGCGAACATGCGGCACGCCGGGGCGACTCTCGCCACCCCGGGCGCCTCACACGACTAACGCCTGATCAGTTCTTGGCCTTCGGCATCTGCGACACGAGCGACAGCCCGATGTCCATCCCTTCGACCTGGAAGTGCGGCACGATGAACAGCTTGATCCGGAAGAAACCCGGGTTGTCGTCGATATCCTCGACCGTCACCCTCGCGTCGCGCAGCGGGTGCGACGCCTGCAACTCGTCGCCCGGATCCTTCATCTCGGTCACGAGCCCCTTGATCCAGCCGTTCAGTTCGAGTTCGAGCAGACGGCGATCCTTGGTCGTGCCGATGTTTTCGCGCTGGATCAGCTTCAGGTAGTGCGCGATGCGCGACAGCAGGAAGATGTACGGCAGCCGCGCGTTGATGCGGCTGTTCGCCGTGGCTTCCTTCGTCTCGTACAGCGCAGGCTTCTGCGTCGAGCTTGCGGAGAAGAAGCATGCGAAGTCGTGGTTCTTGTAGAACGACAACGGGATGAAGCCGAGATTCGCGAACTCGAATTCGCGCGTTTCCGGGATCAGTACCTCGGTCGGAATCTTCGGCTGATAGCCGGTGCCGAGGTCGTACAAGTGAACCGGCAGATCCTCGACCTTGCCACCCGCCTGCGGCCCGCGAATTTGCACGCACCAGCCGTTGCTCACGAAGCTGCGCACCATGTTCGCCGCGAACGCAAACGATGCGTTCACCCACAGGTACTTGTTGTGATCGGGGCCCTTGACGGCCTCCTCGTAGTTGAACGCCCGCACCGGCGCCGTATCCTTGCCGTACGGCAGGCGGCCGAGCACGCGCGGCATCGTCAGGCCGACGTAACGCGCGTCGTCGGTATCGCGGAAGCTCTTCCACTTGATGTATTCGGCGCGATCGAAGTAGTTGCCGATGTCCTGGATCGCCGCCACTTCCTCCATCGACTGCTTGCCGAAGAACGCCGGCCCGACCGAGCCGATGAACGGCATGTGCGCGGCGGCGGCGACCTTCGAGATGTTCCGCAGCAGCGCAACATCCATCGGCGAATTCGCAAACTCGAAGTCGCTGATCATCGCGCTGATCGGCTGGCCGCCCGGCGTGTCGTATTCCTCGATGTACGTCAGGCGATACAGGCCGCTCTGGATCAGTTCAGGCGTGTCCTCGAAGTCGCGCTGCAGCGCATCCTTCGACACGTCCAGCACCTCGATTCGCGCGTTCTTGCGGAAATCGGTGCGGCTCACGAGCATCTTCAGGCCGCGCCAGCGTGCTTCGAGCGCCTGGAATTCCGGCGCATGCATTACCGCGTCGAGCTGGCGGCCGATCTGCCGGTCGATCTGGCCGATATGGAAGTCGAGCAGCGACTTGTCCAGCCGGTCGACCGGCTGGCTCGCCTTCGCGACGAGCTCGAGGAACGCGCCCATCCCGCGCGCGATACGCTCGTCGGCCGACGCCTCGGACAGCATATCGTTGTCGCGGAACGCCTCGAGCGGGCGCGCTTCGTTGACGGGCTTCAGGTTGATCTTGCTGCACAGCGATGCATAGACGCTGTCGATATCCCCGCGCGGGGCGTCCAGCACGACGGCCTCGGTCGCGCTGGCGTGCTGCGTTTCAGTGGGTTTCATCTCGGGTCCTGTCTGCGATCGAATCGCTACGATGTTGCGGAATGCGCTGAACGCGCTCTTTGCCCAGCGTCGCTCACGCATGCCCTTCCGGCTGCGTCGCGGCGGTCGCGATCTGCGCGAGTTCGCCACGAAGCTTCGCGGACAGGCGGTCGTCCTTCAGCACCTTCTCGAACTCGCGACGGAACGTGCCGTTGTCGAGCAGGTTCGACTTGAGGTCGCGCAACAGATTGCGCATCGCGAGCAGCGCCTGAAGCTCGGGAATCTGGCGCGCCACCTGCTCGGGCTCGAAATCCTTGATCGACCGGAACGACAGGTTGACGGGCAACTCCGAACCATCGCCGGCCAGCGTGTTGTCCGCGGCGATCTTGAGATCCGGCGCGTAGTCGGCCAGCACGGCATCGAAGTTGTTCTTGTCGATGTTCACTTTCTTCCGCTCGGCCAGCGGCGCCTGCTCGCGGCCGGCGCTGAAGTCGCCCGCCACCAGCAGCTTCAGCGGCAGCTCGACCTTCTTTTGCGCCCCGCCCGTATGCAGATCAAGGGTGATCGACACCCGGCTCTTCGGGATCTCTCGCTGAAAGCTATCCAATTCGTTCTCCTTATCTCAGGAAGCTTGAAGACTCCGCGATGCGCACCCGCAACCGCCGGTGCACCGTCGTGCACGTCACCTTTGCCCAACCCCGCAACACGTATTGACGGACGACCGAATCGGATATTCGCGGCACGACATCCGATTCAGGCGGCAAAAAATATCACGCCCTTTCACATGAAGTAAACCACCAAAATCAAAAATCGATCACCAACCCAACAAGCAGCTTCAAGAATAATACTAGTACGAATACAGAATCCGCCCACCCATCGCACCCGACCGAGATCAACCAATACTCCAGATCAATCTCAAATACAGAAAAATATCACCCACCCCATTGATTTCTATTGACAAAATACAGCCACAATAGCCACACCAATCCCAATAAAATCGCTCACCAAGAATCCGTCAATTACGAAAATCACTTCAACCTCACAATCTCAAAATAAATCACACACATATCTCGATATCAATGACACATTTGTCAACGATTCGCCAAATCAAGGGGTATACGAAATCGGAAAACGATGGTTAGAATCGTCGCCTCATAATTCCTAATCGATATAGACCAAACCATGCGGATCGAAAAGCCGCTCTGGCATGAAGGGCTGATTCTTACGCAGCAGCATTTCCAGCAGCAGGACCGCTGGAACGGGTTCGCGCTGCAACAACTGGCGTCGGCCATTGCCGTATCGCCGTGGGGAACGCTGAACGTCGACGTCGACGAAGAAGCACTGGCCTCCGGCCGCCTGAAGCTCACGCGGCTGCGGCTACGCTTCCCGGACGGCACGCCGGTCGACACGACCGTCGCAGACGCACTGCCGCCCGCTCGCGACCTCGTCAGCGAAGTTCCTGCCGATACCCAGACCGTCGAGGTGCTCGCCGCACTCGCGTTGCCCGATGCGAACGGCAGCAACTGCCGTTTCGACGAAACGGCGCTGGCCCGCCCGCGTCGCGCGTACCGCGAATTCGTGAAGGTGACGGACCTGAACGGAACGGCGGAAACCGAAATCGCCGCCGAGCGCCACGCGGTCCGGTTGCTGTACGGCCATGAATCGCACGCAGACGATACGGCATGCGCGATAGCCCGCCTGACGCGCACGACGAGCGGTCAGTTCCAGATCGATCGCGAGTATGTGCCGCCCTGTCTGTCGCTATCGGGTCACCCACTGCATATCGAGCGCATCCGGCGGCTTGCGGATATCCTCGCCGCCAAAAGCGCGCTCCTCGGCGCGCGGCGCAGCGAGCGGATCGAGCAGGTGGCCGAATACGGCGTCGCCGACGTCCAGCTCTTCTGGCTCCTGCACTGCATTCATCAAGCGTGGCCGCAACTGCGCTTCCTCGCGTCGCATTCGGCGCAGCCCACGGATCGCCTGTACCAGGTACTCGCCCAGTTGGCAGGATCGTTGACCACGTTCTCGACGCGCGTGTCGCTGACCGACATCCCGCCTTACGATCACGCCGCTGCACATGAGGTCTTCGCGACGCTCGAATCGCTGATCCGCGATCTGCTGGACGCGATCATCCCGTCGCGGGTCGTGTCGATCGGGCTTTCGCACACGACACCGACAACCTGGGCCGGCCAGTTCCGTGACGAGCGCATCGTCGAAGGCGCGGCGGACTGGTACCTGTCCGTCAACGCCGCGCTGCCTGCATTCGAGCTCGTCGAACAGTTTTCGCGCCTGTGCAAGATCGGTGCGCCGGACGACGTCGAGCACATCGTCAACTCCGCGGTGGCCGGCATTCCGCTCAAGGCCGTGCAGCGAGTGCCCGGCGCCATTCCGGTTCGGCTGGACAACCACTATTTCGCGCTCGATGCGCATGACGCCGCGCATGCGCGGATGCTCGCCGCACGCGCTTGCCAGATCTACCTGCCCGCGTCGATTCCAGACGCGTCGATCGAACTCTATGCGGTGCTGCGCTGATGAACGCCTTCGTCTCCACTCGTCACGAATCCGCGCTGCTGCCGCGGGAGCCATCGTCCGGCCGCTCGCCCCGGCCTTCGATGCGGGCGCTGCTGCGCGATACGGCGCTGCTCGTTACCCACCTGTCGAACGGTGGGCAGGTCGACAGCCACGAGAACCTGCGTCAGCAGTGCATCCGGCTCATCGCGCAGTTCGCGACGGCACTCGATGCGCAAGGAATCGCCGCCGATATCCGGGACGACGCCGTCCTCGCCCAGTGCGGGCTGATCGATGAAGCGGCATTGCGGTACCTTCCCGCATCGGACAAGGGGAACTGGGAGTCGCGACCGCTGCAGGTCGAGCGCTTCGGCACTCACGATGCGGGAACCCGCATCTACGAGCGCCTCGATCATCGGATGCGCGAACCCGCGCCGAACGTCGACCTGCTCGAATGCTATGCGGCCGTGCTCGGCCTCGGGTTCCGCGGCCGTTACGCTGCCCGTTCGGGCCTCTCGACGGAAACCCACGACGGCGAAGCGAAACGTCAGGCCGTGATCGCTGCACTGGTCACTCAGATCGATCAGCTGCGACCGGCCGCGCAGCCGGGGTTCGTCACTGACCGCACGAACGCGCGGCTGATCGACCGGCTCAGACGCCTGTCGCCGTGGGCGATTGCGGGAATGGCATGCTTGATCGCGATATGCGTGTGGTTCGCGTGGGATCGCATCCTCGACGCGGAACTGGCACAACTCGTCCAGAAAGCGAAGCGGCCGTGACTTCCGATACCGCTCTCCCGCCGGCGGCAACACGCGCCGACTCCGATGCCGCGCGCGCGGCCCTGTCGGGCCTCGGCTACCCGCTGCGCACGGTCGTGATGATATCGGCCGCATTGGCGCTTGCCGTCATCGGATGGGTTTTGCCCGTCGACCGCGGCGTCATGTGGGGATTGGTTGCGATCGTCATCGCGCTTTCGGCGCTGATCGTCTGGTTGCATTCGCGCAGGTTGACGCATGCTCGCGAACGGAACGTGCACGTGCTTGCGCAACTCGGCGCGGCGACCGCCGACCTGCCCGTCGCGCTACGCACCAGGATGCCGCTCGCCCTCGTCACCGGGGACGGCCTGCCCGCCCTGTTCGATCGCGACGCAACCCGATCGCGTTTCGTCCATGTCGGCGACGGCGCCATCTGGTTGCGGGCCGATCGCCCCCAGGATCTTCCCCGTCTTGCCGTCACCGTCCGCCAGTGGCGGGACGGTCATGCCCCCGATTGCGTCGTGTTGTCGGTCGCGCCGGGACTTCATGCGAACGATGATGTGTTGTCGCAAACGCTGCGCGTTATCCGGCAGGCGATTGCAGACACTTCGCGCATGCTTGGCGCGCCGCTGCCGGGCTACGTCGCGATCTATCAGCGGCTCTCCGATACAGCCGCTTCAGCGGGGCCGGCGGCCCAGTGGTATGGCGTATCGGCAGGCTCGCCAATCGCGGACATACACCGTTTCGACTCCGCAATCGACGCAGCCGAATCCGATGCCCTCCATGCCGACGGAAGCCACGCAGTCGCGGCACGCGCCGCCGGGATCGGCGCAATGATCGGATGGACTCGCCGTACCGTATTCGACACGCTGACGGACCGACGCCAGCCTGCGTCGCCCTGGCCGCTGTTCGGCGCCGGCTGGATCGACCATGGTCCCGCGACGGGCCCCGGCAAGCCATGGGAACGTGAAGTCCGATCGCGCATCGGTATCACGCCGGCCGCGCTACCTGCATCGCCTTCCCCATGGCCGCTGCCGCAACCGCTGATCGACACGATGCCGCACCGGTCGTGGCGATCACCGCGCTTCACCGCGGTCGCGCATGTCGCCGCGATCGTTGCTTGCGCAGCCATGGTCGCCATCTGCGGCGCCGCGAAAAACAACGAAACGCTGATGACCCGAATCGGCGAACACGTCGAGCGCTACAACCGTCTTCCCGCTGCGCAAGACGCCGCGAAGCGCGACGCGCTCAAATCCCTTTCGTCGGACCGCGACCAACTCGACCGGTATGCCCGCATCGGCGTTCCGCTCCGACTGTCGTTCGGCACGTATCGCGGCGCACAACTGCTGCCGATGCTCGACGACGCGATCGCCTCCTACGAACCGCCCGCGCCGCCGCCCGCCGTCGTCACGCTGGACAGCATGTCGCTGTTCGACAGCGGCAAAGCACAGCTGAAGCCTGGCACCACGCGCGCGATGGTCGATGCGCTCGAACTGATCAAGGCGCATCCCGGCAAGCGCGTGCTTGTCGCCGGTTATGCGGACGACCAGGGCCGCCCCGACCGCAACCTGAAGCTGTCGATCGACCGCGCGACCGCCGTGCGCGACTGGCTCGTCGATGCATCGGGCTTGCCGACGACGCAATTCGCGATTCAGGGCTACGGCGATACGCGGCCGGTGGCGGACAACGCGACATCCGAAGGACGGGCGAAGAATCGCCGGGTCGAAATCACGCTGGTGCCCGATATGCCGGCGCCGGCCGCTTCGATCCGCACCGCGATGTAACACGCGTTTGGGTTCCTGGGGCATCCGCCCCGGGTTTGTCAGCGCCGGGCTCCGGTTCCGGCGATTCGCAGTACGAAGAAGAAGGAGTGAACAGATGGCAATTCCGGCCTACATGTGGCTCAAGGACGACGGCGGTGCGGACATCAAGGGTTCGGTGACCGTCCAGGATCGCGAAGGCAGCGTCGAACTGGTCGCGTTCGACCACGGCGTACACATTCCGACCGACGGCAACACGGGCAAGCTCACCGGCACGCGTGTGCACAAGCCGATCACGCTGACGAAAGAGACGGACGCGTCGACGCCCTATCTGTACAAGGCCGTGACGAGCGGTCAGACGCTGAAGTCGGTCGAGATCAAGTGGTACAAGATCGACGATGCTGGCAAGGAGAAGGAGTACTTCAACACGAAGCTCGACAACGTGAAGATCGTCGCCGTGAAGCCGAAGATGCTCGACATCAAGAACCCCGACTACGAGAAACACAACCATCTCGAAGACGTCGAACTGCGCTACGAGACGATCACGTGGTCGTACAAGGACGGCAACATTATCCACAAGGACACGTGGAACGAACGTTCCTGATGCGCTGACCGACCGGCGGAATCCGGCACGCTCGCGCGTCGGGTTCCGCTCCGCCGATCGCCCATTCGCAGTCGCACCCCTCGGTTCGCATTGGCATCGCCCGATGCACGCCCTCCTCCCTTCCTGATCCGCTATCGACATGACGCCGCCTCTCCGGGACGCCTCCCATCTCATTCGCCGCCTCAATCCCCATTGCACGCGCGCGCTCGAAGCCGCCGCGAGCCTGTGCCAGACCCGGCTCGCGGACGAAATCGCGGTCGAGCACTGGGTGCTGAAACTGATCGAAGCGGACGACGGCGACATTCCGGCGATCCTGCGCCACTACGATCTCGATATCGATGCGGTGTGGGATGCGTTGATCGACGTGATCGACCGCATGCCACGCACGTTGCGCGGCATGCCGGCACTGTCACGGCAGCTCGCCACGGTGATCGAGGATGCGTGGACGCATGCGGTGTCGGACGATTCCGACGGCACCATTCGCTCGGGCCACCTGCTGCAGGCGATCGTCGACGCGCCACACGTCTTGCGCACGCAACGTGCGTGGCCGCTATTGTCGGTTTCAAGCGCGCAGATCCGGCGCGTGCTGCCCCGGATCGGGCGGCGTTCATCCGAGAACGCACCCGATGAAACGACGTCGCAGCCGATAACGTCGCCAACCGTCGATCACGCCAGCCATGCAGAGACGGAAACCTCCATCGATCGTCACGGTCGGCAGGCACCGTCTCGCGCCACCGACGACAACGCCCTCGCGCGCTTTGCGCTCGACCTGACCGAAAAGGCCCGCCGTGGCGAGATCGACCCCGTCTTCGGACGAGACCCGGAGATCCGCCAGATGATCGACGTGCTGTCGCGCCGCCGCAAGAACAACCCGATCCTCGTTGGCGAGCCTGGCGTCGGCAAGACCGCACTGGTCGAAGGGCTCGCGTTGCGCGTGATCGAAGGCAACGTTCCGGAAACGATCCGCGACACGCGCATCCTGACGCTCGACCTCGGCTTGCTGCAGGCCGGCGCAGGCGTGAAAGGCGAATTCGAGCAACGGCTGAAGAACGTGATCGACGAGGTGCGGACATCGACGACACCCATCCTGCTGTTCATCGACGAAGCACATACGCTGATCGGCGCGGGCAACGCGGCGGGTGGCGCCGACGCGGCCAACCTGCTCAAGCCGGCGCTCGCGCGCGGCGAATTGCGCACGATCGCGGCAACCACGTGGGCCGAGTACAAGGAATATTTCGAACGCGATGCCGCGCTCGAACGGCGCTTCCAGGTCATCAAGGTCGACGAGCCGGACGACGACACGGCCTGCCTGATGCTGCGCGGGCTCGCAAGCCGTTATGCGAAACATCACGACGTCCACATTCGCGACGAGGCGATCGTCGCGGCCGTGCGGCTGTCGCGCCGCTACATTCCGGCCCGGCAACTGCCGGACAAGGCCGTCGACCTGATCGACACGGCGGCCGCGCGCGTGCGCATGGCGCTCGACGTGCCGCCGGTGGAGCTGCAGCAGGCACGCGCGACACTGACGGCACTCGAACTGGAACGCGCCGCGCTCGATGCGGATTCCCGTGCCGGGATCGGTGACATCGCCGAGCGGCGCACCACGATCGACGCGGAACACGACGCCGTGCGCGACACCGCCGACACGCTGCTCGGCCAGTACACGCGAGAACGCGAACTCGTCGACGCCTTGCGCACCCTTCGCGGCACGGCCGGCCACGCACCCGATCCGGCGGCCATTTCCAATGCCATCGATGCGCTGTCGACCGCTCAGGGCAAGTCGCCGATGATCGCCGCCGACGTTGACGCACAATCCATCGCGCGCGTTGTCGCCGAGTGGACCGGTGTGCCGGTCGGCAATCTCGTCGACGACGAACTGCGAAGCCTGCTCGCGCTCGAAGCGACGCTCGCCGCGCGCGTGGTTGCGCAGGACGATGCAATCGGTGCGCTGGCGGAGAGCCTGCGTACCGCCAAGGCCGGCCTGAAGAACGAGCACGCACCGCTCGGCGTGTTCCTGCTCACCGGGCCGTCGGGTGTCGGCAAGACCGAAACCGCGCTGGCACTCGCCGACCTGCTGTTCGGCGGCGAAGCCGCGCTGACGACGATCAATTTGTCCGAGTACCAGGAAGCGCATACGGTATCGCAGCTCAAGGGCTCGCCGCCCGGCTACGTCGGTTACGGACGCGGCGGTGTCCTGACCGAAGCCGTGCGCCAGCGTCCGTACAGTGTCGTGCTGCTGGACGAAGTTGAGAAAGCGCATCGCGACGTGCTCGACATTTTCTATCACGTGTTCGACCGCGGCGCGATGCGCGACGGCGAGGGACGCGAGATCGATTTCCGCAATTGCGTGATCGTGATGACGTCCAATCTCGGCAGCGCGCAAATCGACGACGCAACGGCCGAGCATCCGGCGATCACGCACGAAGCGCTGCGCGAAGCCGTTCATCCTCAACTGGTCGCGCACTTCCAGCCCGCACTGCTTGCGCGCTTTCAGACACTCGTGTATCGGCCGCTCGGCGCGGCGGCGCTCGCGTCGATCGTGCGGATCAAGCTGGACAAGATCGCCGAGCGCCTCCATCGGCAACACGCGGTGACCTTGACGTGCGCTGACGATCTGATCGAATCGATTGCGCAGCACTGCGTATCGCGCGAATCCGGCGCGCGCAGCGTCGACGCGTTCCTGAACCAGCGCGTGCTGCCGGTCGTGTCCCGCGAACTGCTTGAACGGATGGCATCCGGCACTGCGCCACGGCAAATCCTGTTGTCGGCCACCGCCGAAGGATCGTTGACGATCGACTTCATCGACGCGCCGGCGGCCGGCGATACCGGCACTACACGATGGAACGACCGATGACCGCAGGCCCCTCGCTCTACGACATGCTGCTCGGCCAGATCGGCGGAGAACCGATCCGCGCTTACGACGACCGGACGCTCGAATGCCTGAGCGTGCAACAGAACGTGCGCCGCATCCTCAATACGCGGGCCGGTGCGCTCAAGCACCTGCCCGACTACGGGCTAGCCGATCTCACGAATATCTACAAGGCACTGCCCGCATCCGCACACTTGCTCAAGCAGCAGATGGAAGCAACGCTGCTGAAGTACGAGCCGCGCATTCGCTCGATCGACGTCGGGATCGTCGACAACCGCGATCCCGGCATCCTGGTCAGCTTCGAGATGACGTGCCACCTGAAGAACGCCGGGCTCGTGCGCTTCGGCACCTACTTCGAGCCGCCGGACCGCCTGCGCGTCGAACGACGCATCGATCGGTCATGATCGCGCGCAATCAGTGCTCGTGCGCCAGATGCGCCGCAAACCCCGCCCTCCCCGGCGCGACCTCCTCCTTCAGCGTCAACGCCGGAATCTCGTAATCGCCCGCGTTCTGCCGCCGGAACGGAATCGGCTGCGTGGTCCACAGATCGTCGAGACGCCTGCCCAGCGCCGCGCGCGTTTCGTCGAAGCGCGCGTCGTTCATCTTTCCCGTCCGGTAGATCACGAACGGCGGCAGCACGTCGAAACCCGGGTAATACAGAATCCCGTGCTGAATCGGAAACAGCACGTCGTCGATCGGCCCGTTGATGCCGCGCGGGCTGTAGTGCGATTCCCACCCTCCGGCCGTGACGATCACCATCGCCCGCTTGCCGGCAAGCGAACCTTCGCCGTAGCGGTTACCCCAGCGCGTGTCCGAATGCTCGCCGACACCATAAGCAAAACCGTACGCATACACACGCTCGACCCAGCCCTTCATGATCGCCGGCATCGAGAACCACCACAGCGGAAACTGCAGGATCACCGCATCGGCCCACTTCAGCTTGTCCTGCTCGCGCGCGATGTCTTCGCTTTGCGTGCCCGTCGCGAACGCGTGCTTCGAGTCGAGCGACGGATCGAAACGCGCGTCGGGCGTGCGATCGGTCACGTCGTTCGCGTCGAACGCCGCCTTCCAGTTCATCGCATACAGGTCCGTCACCTGCACGCTGTGACCCGCCGCCTCGAGATGCTCGACGGCAAAGTCGCGCAGCGCGCCGTTCAGCGAACGCGGTTCGGGATGGGCATAAACGATCAGCACATTCATGTTCGTCACTCCGTTGATTGAATGACTGCAGGATGCCGCGTCCGAAGGTATATTTGAAATGAATTCCTGATATTCCAGGTATAGCCATGAATAATCTCAGACGACTCGATCTGAACCTGCTCGTCACGCTGGACGTGCTGCTCGCGGAGCACAACGTCACGCGCGCGGCCGAGAAGTTGAACATGTCGCAGCCGTCGGTGAGCGTGCAGTTGCAGAAACTGCGCGACCTGTTCGGCGACCCGCTGCTGCTGCCGGGGCCGCGCGGGATGCGGCCGACCGCGCGCGCGGAAGCGCTGCGCGAGCCGTTGCGCGATGCGCTGGAAGCCGTCGAACGCGCGGTGGTTCCGGCCACGCCGTTCGATCCCGCGACCGCGACGAACACGTGGCGCGTGGCCGCGACCGACTACGGCGAATCGACGATCGTGCTGCCCGCGCTGAACACGCTGCGAGCAGCCGCGCCCGGTACGCGGCTGGCCGTCGTCGAGCTCGTGCCGCCGCGCATCGAGCAGGATGCGGAGCGGAACGGCATCGATCTGGCATTCCATACGACCGAGGGTTCGCCGGCCGGCATGCGGCGCCTGCCGCTGTTCATCGAGCGTTACGTGCTCATCGGCCGCGCCGGGCATCCGAAGCTGAAGCGGCGCCCCACGCTCGCGCAGTTCGGCACGCTCGAACACGTGATCGTGTCGCCCGATGGCGGCGGCTTCTTCGGCGTGACGGACGAAGCGCTCGCGAAAGTCGGCGCCACGCGGCGCGTCGTGCTGTCCGTGCCGCATTTCCTGTTCGTGATGTCGGCCGTCGCCAGCACCGATCTCGTCGCGATGCTGCCCGAGCGGCTGGTGCGCGACGTGCCCGCGCTGCGCGTCGTGGACGCGCCGGTCGAGGTGCCCGGCTATGAAATGTCGATGCTGTGGCACGAGCGCGTGCATCGCGATCCGGCGCATCGGTGGCTGCGGGAGACGATTGCGGCATCGGTATAAGCCAACGACGGCGGCCGGATTCGGCACGGCGGGGAACGGCGTGCCGGGCGGCGCCCGATTGCCGGTTTCGGTCGCCTTCGCCAGGGCCGCCCGGCCCTGCTGCAAGATTCTTCATTCGGGACTTGAAACCGCCTCGAACACTGTATATATTTACAGTGCTTTTGCACCATTTGACCCGAATTCCGTCACCCATCGACGGACGGATTTTTGTGAGGCGACCATGTTCCAGTCATCCGCATTCGATCCCGAGCAACCCGGTTTCAACCCGATCCACTTCGAGCGCGCCGCGCGGCAGGCGGTCGTCGATCTTCAACGCGTCGTCGGCGCCCCCGCGCAGCGGGCGCTCGGCCTGCGGCGGCGCAGCCATCCGGCCGCGGTCCGCACGATGAGCTGGCAGGCGCTGTTGAATGTCGAGGAGCTTGCGTTCTCGAACGCCGGTTTCCTGAACCGCAACGATCCGACCGTCGTCGATGCATTCATCCGGCTGCGCGACAGCCGAATGGTCGCGGCAGACATCGAGGAAGCCGTCGACTGGAAGCGCGACGACGACGATCTACCTGCCGTCTATCTGATCGTCAAGGCGATGCTCGAAGCGGAAGAGACAGAGGCACAGCGCGTCGAGATGGAATGACCCCGGGGGCCGGCGCGGCCTTCCGGTCAGGCCGCGCCGGCGCAAGCGCCGAATCCTGGGGCAGCGCATGCCATCGCGGCCACGCGCAGCCGCGCCATCGAGCAATCAGAGCCGCGCCGCGAGCCGCGCGCCCTGATCGATCGCGCGCTTCGCATCGAGTTCGGCGGCCAGTTCCGCGCCGCCGATCAGGTGCACCGAGCGCCCGGCCGCCTGCAGCGGCGCGAGCAGTGCGCGCTGCGGTTCCTGCCCCGTGCAGAGCACGATCGTGTCGGCTTCGATCAGTTCGTGATCGGTGCGTTGCTCGCCGTACGACACGTGGAGCCCGCGCGCATCGATCAGCTCGTAGTTCACGCCGCCGATCATCTTCACCTGCTTCATCTTCAGCGTCGCGCGGTGAATCCAGCCGGTCGTCTTGCCGAGCCCCTTGCCGAGCGGCGCGGCCTTGCGCTGCAGCAGCGTCACTTCACGCGCGGGTGCCGCAACCCGCGCACGCGTCACGCCACCGCGCGTCGCGGCCGGGTCGGTCACGCCCCACTCGGCCTTCCACTCTTCCAGATCGAGTGCCGGCGACTCGCCTTCCTGCACCAGATACTCGGCGACATCGAAGCCGATCCCGCCCGCCCCAACAACCGCGACCCGCCTGCCGACCGGCTGCTTGCCCGCAAGAACGTCGATATAGCTGAGCACGTTCGGCCCGTCCTGCCCCGGAATCTTCGGGTCGCGCGGCGCGACGCCCGTTGCGAGCACGATCTCGTCGTAACCGCCCGCGATCAGGTCGCTCGCGTCGACGCGGCGGTTCAGGTGCAGGTTCACGCCGGTCAGCTCGACCTGGCGGCCGAAGTAGCTGAGCGCTTCATGAAACTCTTCCTTGCCCGGAACCTGCTTCGCCATGTTGAACTGGCCGCCGATCTCGGCTGCGCCGTCGAACAGGTCGACGTGATGGCCGCGCTGCGCGAGCACGGTCGAACATGCGAGCCCGGCCGGCCCCGCGCCGACCACCGCGATGCGCTTCGGCTGCTGCGCGGGCGTGTATTTCAGTTCCGTCTCGTGGCACGCGCGCGGGTTCAGCAGGCACGACGCGATCTTGTTCTTGAACGCGTGATCGAGGCACGCCTGGTTGCAGCCGATGCAGGTGTTGATCTCGTCGGCGCGGCCCTGCGCGGCCTTGACGACGAACTCGGCGTCCGCGAGCAGCGGACGCGCCATCGACACCATGTCCGCGCAGCCGTCCGCGAGAATCTGCTCGGCCACTTCCGGCCGGTTGATCCGGTTGGTCGTCACGAGCGGAATGCCGACCTCGCCCTTCATCTTCTTCGTCACCCACGCGAACGCGCCGCGCGGCACCGACGTCGCGATCGTCGGCACACGCGCCTCGTGCCAGCCGATCCCCGTGTTGATGATCGTCGCACCCGCGCGCTCGACGGCCTTCGCGAGCTGCACGGTTTCGCTCCAGTCGCTGCCGTCCGGAATCAGGTCGAGCATCGACAGCCGGTAGATCAGGATGAAATCGCGGCCGACCGCTTCGCGCGTGCGCTCGATGATCTCGATCGGCAAGCGGATGCGGTTCTCGTACGAACCGCCCCACTGGTCGGTGCGCTTGTTCGTATGCATCGAGATGAACTGGTTGATCAGGTAACCCTCGGAGCCCATGATCTCGACGCCGTCGTAGCCGGCTTCGCGCGCGAGCTTCGCGCAGCGGACGAACGCGCGAATCTGCCGCTCGACGCCGCCCGCGCTCAGTTCGTGCGGCGCGAAGGGCGAGATCGGCGACTTGATCTTCGACGGCGCAACCGCGAACGGGTGATAGCCGTAGCGGCCCGTATGCAGGATCTGCAGCGCGATCTTGCCGTCCTCCGCATGCACCGCGTCGGTGATCTCGCGATGCCGCCGTGCGGCGGCCGACGTCATCAGCGTGCCGCCGAACGGCTTGGTCCAGCCGGCCACGTTCGGCGCGAAGCCCCCCGTCACGATCAGGCCGACGCCGCCGCGCGCGCGTTCCGCGAAATATTCGGCGAGCCGCGGCAGCGTCTTGCGACTGTCCTCGAGGCCCGTGTGCATCGAGCCCATCAGCACGCGGTTCTTCAGCGTCGTGAAGCCGAGATCGAGCGGCGCGAGCAGATGGGGAAAGGGGGTCGTCATGATGATCCTGCCAGTAAGCGATGCCTGCCATCGTAGGCGCGCGCCGCCTTGAACGTGAGGGGGCAAACAGCCATAATGCTTGTCATTTCCGGCCAAAATCACATGACCTCCCCACTCGCGAAGGACCGCCTCGGGCTGCGCCGGCCGACGATTCCGGTCGCCTATACGCGCCTGCTGCTGCAGGCGCTGGCCGCGCGCGGCGTCGACCTGGCCGCCGTGCGTGCCGGCACGGGCCTGCGCGACGCGGTGCTGGCCGAACCCGACGCGCGCGTCGCGCCGTCGCAATGGGGGCGGCTCGTGCTCAATGCGATCGAGATCGGCGGCGATCCGGGCATCGGACTCGCGTTCGGGCTGTCGCTGAAGCCGACCGTGCACGGCTTTCTCGGCTACGCGACGCTGACCGCGCGGGACATCCGCGAAGCGCTGTCCGTCACGCAACGCTACTTCCGGATGCGCAACCGCCAATATCGGCTGACCTATGCGGAAGACGAACGCGGCGCGACGCTCGAACTGCACGGCGTGCAGGCCAGCCCGGTGCTGCAGCATCACGTGATGTTCGAATTCGTGCTGACCGGGCTCGCGCAGAACATCTCGCAATGGGCCGGGCGTGCGTCACCACCGATCGCGCTGCAATTCGCATGGCCGGAGCCCGCGTATTTCGCGCGCTATCGCGACCAGTTGCCGCCGGTCGAATTCGGCTGTGCGGCGAACGCGCTGTGGATCGCGCACGACGTGCTCGACTGGCCGCTGCCGCTCGCCGACGAAGTCGCGCACCGGCAGGCGCTCGTGCAGGTCGAGCGCGAATATGCGCAGGTGCGGCAGGAGGAAGGCGATCTGGTCGAACGCGTGCGCGCGGAGCTGGCTCGAGCAACCGGCGTCTATCCGGGCCCGGAATCGCTCGCGGACGCGCTGCTCGTGTCGACGCGCACGCTGCGGCGCCGGCTGGAGGAAGCCGGTTCGAGCTATCGGCACTTGCTCGACGAAGCGCGGTTTCGTGACGCGAAGCAGTTGCTCGCCGCGTCGGATCTCGACCTGAAGACGATCGCCGAACAGCTGCAATTCACCGACCCGGCGAATTTCACGCGCGCGTTCCGGCGCTGGGCCGGGCAGACGCCGAGCGCGTATCGGGAAGCGACGGCCGGCGTGATCTCGTCGGCGGCAACCAAAGCACCGGTGCGCGAATAACGCAGAGCCACCGGCGGCAGGGTGCGACTGGCGACTGCACGCGGACTTCAGCATCGCGGCGACCGCCGGATCGCATGGATCACGAGCGACAAGCTTGCCATCGCGCGCTGCGACGCAGTCGCGCAAAAGCAGCGGAACCTGTCGCTGCTTGCCTCGGTGTCGAGCCTGTTTGCGTTAGATCAACCTTCCCTGTCGCAATCGAATCCCGGTTGCCCCCGCCCGCTAGAATCCTCGCCGCGACATCAGGCGGCGCCGATATCGACTGCCTCCGACTTCGACAAGTGCTGACGACGCTGCTCGCGCACCAGATGCACTGCATCTCCGCGAGCGTCACGGGAAGACCTGCCTGGCTTCTACCTGGCTCGATCCGCTCAAAACCGGGCTTCCGTCAGGTCCGGTACGACTCGAATCGGTCCGAGCATGCGACTCGTCCCCTATTGACCCTTCCGGCGGCCCATACCGGTAGCAGTGCTTCAGCAGACACTTTGGCACCCGGACATACGCTCGCGTTTACCAACTCCCCCCATTCGACGCCTCTCGTTTAGTAAAACAAGCTAAAAATTAGGGAGCCATCTGATAGCAATTCGACACACAGGGCGGTAATATTTCGTAACATTGAGTAATAGACTACTAATTCTAACGAGGAGACCAACAGTGACAAGCAACGCCCGCTGGATCGCGGCCGCAGTCGCGATCACCCTGTCGAACGCCGGTTGCGGCGGTGATACAGCTGACGGCAAGGCTGCGGACCTTACCCCGATGCACCACCGTCCGATGCAGGCCGTCGATGATCTTCAGTTGACGCGCTACGTCGACCCGATGATCGGCACCGACCAGGTGCCGCCGCTCGATCCTGAAATTGCCAAATCCGAAGCACATCCCGAAGATTTGCTCGGCGGCTTTACGACGCCTGCCGCTTCGTTGCCGTCCGGCATGGTTCAGTGGGGGCCGGATACTCCGCCTGTTCCCGATGTGTGGAGCCCACCCGGTTACCACTACAGCCAGACGAAAATCACCGGTTTCAGCGTCACGCACCTGAGCGGTGTGGGTTGTAGCGCAGGTGGTGCATTGCCGATATTTCCGACCTTTACCGGTCAAGACGGCCCCTCGTCGTTCAAGCATTCGAACGAAACCGCTAAACCCGGCTACTACAGCGTGACCTTTGACAACGGCATTCGTACCGAACTGACGGCAACGTTACGTTCCGGCGCCGCACGTTTTGCATGGCCGGATGGCAAGAGCGGCCAACTCAACATTTCGGCTGAAAGTACCGCAAACACGGGTGATGGGGCAATTTCCGTCGATCCGAATGATCCGCAAGCGTTGCAAGGTACGCTGACAGGCGGCGGCTTTTGCGGAAACGGTCAAAACTACACCATCAGTTTCTATATTAAATTTGATCAGGACTTCAAATCAAACATCAGCAACGACAACGCGCGACTGACTTTCTCACCAGCCAAGCCGGTGAACGTGAAAGTCGGAATCTCGTACGTCAGCATCAAAAATGCGAAGGAAAATTTGCAACAAGAAAGTGGAGCCCAAACATTCGACCAACTTGTTTCGCAGTCCGACGCAATATGGAACAACGAGCTTAACGCAATCCAGGTAACGGGCGGCAGCGACGAGAACCTGAAGAAATTCTATTCATCCCTGTATCACGCCCTGCTTGCGCCCAGCATTTTCAACGATGCGAACGGTGAATATCTGGCGATGGACGGCACAACGGCCAAGGTACAACCGGGTCACAACCACTACACGACCTTTTCCACCTGGGACATTTACCGCTCGCTGATGCCGATGATTGCGTGGCTCAAACCGGCTGCCGCAAGCGACATGATGCAATCGCTCGTCGATGACGCTAACGTTTGCGGCGGCAGCTTCCCGAAATGGGTCGAAGCCAACACGAATAGCAACGTGATGCCGGGTGACGGGGCATCCATTCTGGTCGCGCAGAGTTACATGTACGGCGCGACCGGTTTCGATACGAAAAGAGCGTTGTCGATCATGCTCGATACGGCAAATGGTGTCGCCACATCGTGCAACGGAATCACTGCCCTCCCGGGACTTTCCGATTACATCAAATATGGCTATTTGCCCCCGGAAACGATCAGCAACGGCCCTGCATCGACGACACTGGAGTATGCCGTTACGGACTATGCCATTTCTCGTTTCGCGCAAGCGCTTGGTGACGACGATAACGCCGCGACCATGCTGAAGCGCTCGGCGAACTGGAAAAACCTGATCAATCCGTCTGCCGCTGCTGGCAACGGCACGACGTTGCCGAGGCTGTCCGATCGCAGCGGCGATGGCAGTTGGGTGATGGACTCGTACAAGGAAGTCGAAGGCAACGTTGAACAATACACGTGGATGGTGCCGTTCGACATCCCGGGTTTGATCCGCATCCTGGGGGGTGATGGCGCAGTCGTACCCCGGCTCGATATGTTCCACCGCTTCCTGAACGCCGGCGAAGGTAGCCAGCACATGTGGATCGGCAACGAACCGTCGTTCGCCACCCCGTGGATATACAACTGGACGAGTCACCCGGACAGAACCCAGAAAATCGTGCGCCAGATCGTCAACCAACAGTACACGACAGCCGCGTCCGGTCTGCCTGGCAACGACGACGAAGGCGCAATGTCCGGGTGGTTTGTGTGGGCGGCGCTCGGTCTTTATCCGGAAGTCCCGGCCGTACCGGGTTTTACGCTGACAAGCCCTCTGTTCCAACATGCGCTGGTCAGACTCGGCAACGGCAATACGCTGACGATCGACGCTGACAACCCGGACTTCACCTACGTGAAAAGCGCAACGCTGAATGGTGCCGCGTTGAACAGAACCTGGCTCGATCTGGCACAGATCAGAAATGGTGGCGCACTGACCTTCGGACTGAGCGACGCGCCTACGACATGGGGGAATACGATCGTTACGCAGTAGTTTTCCAGCAAAAAGCTGCGCGGAACGCATTCACCTCAGTTGTATATCCACCCGGTAAAACCGAGTCCTTTATATGAGAATTTGACCGGCCTCTATTGCCCCCACCCCTCGATCCGGGGGCAATTTTGTGGCGGGTGTCAGCTTTCTCGACACCCGCTCTTTTTCATACCTCAGAAGATGCGATGCTCACCGAGAAATGCGCGCGGGATCAGGCGGGCATTTTCTCGACGGGGATTGATCACAACCCGCTGAAGCATTGGACGGCTCTCATCGAGTCTCGTTCTTTGTATCGAGACGCGTAGTTGTCCTCCGTATTTTCCTTGAAACACCGAGCAACAGGCCACGCAAATTCCGCTGCCTCGGACGCGTGGTTTTTCTCGCGGGTGGCTTGTATAGCACCCGTCTTTTTCAGATTCAGGAATGGGTGTTCGATTGGCGAATGGGTCCAGTCATTTTCCCCGGCGAATTCACGCGAGCGCTGCCACATACAAATCGAGTACCCAGCCATTGAAACCTGACCCACTGACGACACACCATGACCACTGAAGCAATCCTCCATCTGTCCGCAGATCAGCTTGCAGTCGCGCAGAAGAAAATTGCGGATATCCTTTACACGATCGGCACCGTCTTAACCCTCATCAACGAGGGGCGCGACATTCAACTCGAACTCGCGACCGACTGCGTCAAAGTGGCCGAGTTCAATCTCGCCGGTCTGTGCAGAACGATCGGCGTCGAAACGGTCAGCTCGAAGGAGCGTGAGCAGCACTACGCGGACCTTCGTGCGGCCAACCTGCGCATCCGCGATCTGGAGACGCAGCTTGGCAACACGGTGCCCCCTGACGCGATTCAAAACGCCATCAAGAACATCGCGCAGCACCTCAAAAGGTGGTGGAACCGCGACGGGCTCGGTTACGTGCACGATCTCGAATTCGGTGCATACGGTGTCTGTCATGGCAAGTTCTCGTTTCGGCTCAACGGCGGCTTCCCGATCCTCGACCCGGATACGCCGGCCTCCGACAAACGAAACGATGCGGCACGGATGGACAGTTTGCGCGAGCGCGGCTTCGAGATCGTTCGGGACGATCGGGAATGGGCAATCGCCGACAGCGATGCCAGCCGCGCTGCACTGATCGAACTGTTCGCGAAGAACATTCCGTCGGCCAGGGTCTTCATGATCGAGAACGTCAATCGCTGGCGTGCCGATGGCTTCATCCTGACGGCCGCCGAAGTCTACATTCAGAAGATCGACGAAATCCTCGCGCTCCCGATTCCCAAGCCCGACGACCACCATGACCACCGGAAACATTCTTCAACCGATTCCCGTCATTCGTGACAAGGACGGCTGTTTCATGCACCCGGACCTTCGCCACTTCCGCGACGTCACGCTCAACGGCGCCAAACGCTGCGGCGCGACGGAATGGGCCGCGCTCAAAGCCCGGGCCGGGATCAAGACGTCGGTTCTCCTTCTTCAATCCGAGCCCGAGGATCATCCGGCCGTCGACGCATACTTCGTGCGGGGCGAAGGCGTTTCGCGGTGGGACCCCGTGCCTCCGTCCAATTGGTGGCTGCTCGCGATCAGCGACGACGATCATGGGCCGTACGCCCTGTTCGCCACGCACGCCGACGAAAAAGGGCACGCTCCCGACCTGGCGAGCGCGACCGCGGACAGTGATGCTCTCCCTTCGCACGACAGCACTTTCGCCATGGACACGACTGACGGCAAGCGGACGCGTTCGAAAGCGAGCCGCTTTGATGTGCTGACCGAGGCCCGCATGAATGAAATCGCAACGTCTGCGCGCATCCTCGCCGCCGCGACCGACGACGAAGTGGTGCAGTTTGCCTGCGCCATCTTCGCCGCCTCCGCTGTCGGGCAATCCCCGGCACCCCCGGAGGATGTGCGTGCGTGGGAATCCGACGACGGACGCGTGATCACCGACGTGCAGAAGCAGCAGGCACTGCGCGACGGTGACGCATGTGCATCGTCGGTACGACCGTATTCGATTGCACTGGTTCGGCGCGCTCCCACTCACACAGCGAATCAGCGCGCGCCGCGCGATCAGGTCAAACCGGATTCACCCGACCGCGCTTCGTCGCCCAGATAAATCCGCGCGCCGCCATCCCCCTCGCCTGCATCAATCCGCACGTCGCCCGGTACGGCGACGATCGCGTCATACACGTCATCGGTCACGCACACCACCGGAACCGCGATCGCATACAGCTCGGCGGCCACGATCGCGCCGATCGAGATGATCAGGTCGCGCTCCTTCAGCACGATCCCGACCGGCCCCGTGCCGTTGCGCACGGCTTCCGCGAGCACGCTGCTGCTCGAACTCGAACCCTTCGCGTGCGGCATCACCATCACCTTGCCGGCGAGACTCGCGCCGGCCTGCGGATGCCCGCGATCGACGATCCTGCCCGCGGCCGAATCGTAGCCGCCCCAGAAGCTGAGCGGCTTGTCGAGCACGAACGCGCTCGCGCATGCGCTGCCCGGCACGAGCGTGTCGCCCGTCAGTACTTTGCCCGTCGCGTCAGTCATCGAATCGCACCTTTCCTTCGTACGCCGACCGCACGCATTCGCGCATGCTGCCGTACGCGACCGTCACGCCGATGTTCGCGGGCGCATACGACGCCCATTTCCCCGAGTTGGTCATCACCAGCCCCGACAGTTGCTTCATCACGGGCGTGATGTACGTGCAGGTGTCGACGACGATCTGGATGCCGCGCGCGGCGAACTTGTCCGCGAGGCCGGTTTCGCCCAGCTCCCACAAGATGAACCGGCTCGTGTTCACGTAGAAATCGCAGGCCGGCTTGCCGTCGAACGCGTCGAGCAACGTATCGAGCGTGCGGAATTCGGCCAGCGAGAAATGCGGCGTGCCGAGCGCCACCGCGACGAGTGCGTCGCCGGCCGCGCCGTGGTTCAGCGTGCGGCGAATCTCGTCGAGGTCGGCCATCGCAACGTCGACCGTGCGTTGCGCCGCGCGCCCGTGCAATGCGGCGTCGAGCGTCGGCGCCTCGGGCGTCACGCCGACCGCATGGAACAGCGCGACGGCTCCGCTCGACGCGGCCGCCGCGCCGAGCGCCTTGAGTTCGTCTTCGGTGGTATCCGCCGGCAGCCCGACGATCGCCGGCACGATCGCGCCCGCGATTTTGCCGATCAGCAAACCAAGCGCGGCGAAATAGATATCGCGCGACGGCAGGCCGTTGAAGTCCGGCGCGTTGAACACGATCCGCGCGGCGCGGTTCGCTTCGACATGCAAACCCGCATACGGCGCGCGCCCGGTAATCGCGGCGGCCAGATCGAGAAAATCGCCGTACCGGCTCGTGCGCGCGCCGAGCACCGAGTTCGCGAACACGATCGCATTCGATTCGGCCCACGCGATCTGCTCGCCTTTCGCGGGACGATGCTTCAACTGATACGGCGCGCACGTGAAGCTCGATTCGCAGCCGAGCTGCAGATGCGCGTCCATCAGGCGCTGCGCATCGCGCTGGATCGTGCGGTCGCCGTGGTACAGCTCGGGATGGATCAGGTCGAGCGACCCGACGTTCAACGTGGTCGGCACCGCGACCTTCGCGCCCGTGTCGACGAAATACTCGACGAAGTCGAGGCTGGTCTGACCGTGATAAAGACAGCCGTCGATATGCGCGGAAGTAATGTCGATCAGGTGCGGCGCGGACATCACTTCCGCCGTGCGCGCGACGATCCGCATCGCTCGCGCGACGCCGTCGCCGAAATCCCCGCGCAACATCGCGTCGTCGCGGTCGCTCAACTGCAGCATCGGTTGCTCCTCGTGACTCGTGCCGGCGGCGCCGGCCCGTGAAATCCGTCAGAGGACTCTACAACTGGAAATAAAAACTGTCCAGATTGCTATCGATCCGGACAGTTTAAAAACCAATTATCGGTCTCGGATGCCACGCTTCCGCGCCTCGAACGCCGCCGAAGAGGCTGATGGCTCGAATTCCGCTCCAGTTCGTCGCAACGCGCGAGCCACCTGCTGCCCGCCTAGCGTTCCGCGGTCAGACTGAACAGTTCATCACGCAGCGCCTTCGCGCGCCCCTGGCCGAACTGCGTCTCGAATTCGTCCTGCGCGGCCTGCCACGCAACCTTCGCCTGCGCGAACGTGCGCTCGCCGAGCTTCGTGAGGCTCAGCGCATGCGCGCGCGCATCGTGCTCGGACGCGGCCGTCGCGACAAAACCGTCGCGCTGCAACGGCTTCAACGCGCGCAGCAGCGTCGTGCGATCCATCACGAGCGTGTCGGCGAGTTCGCTCATCAGCAGGCCGGGCCGATGCGTCAGGTTCGCCATGATCGAGAACTGCGCGGGCGTGACGCCGACCGGGGCCAGATGGCGTTCGTACAGTTGCGTGACGAAACGCGCCGCCTGACGCAGCGCGAGGCAGTTGCACGTTTGGGCAATCGTGGTGTCGTTCATGTTCCGCAATTTATATGTGCATATGCATAAAGTCAATGTACACTCCGCCGTAACGAGGCCGGTGGCCGGATGGGTCGGTCCGGCGCCCCGCCATTTCGTCAAGGAGACGGACATGGACTACATCGACAAGCTGCGGATCTTCCGGTCGGTGGTCGAGATGCGCAGCTTCACGCGCGCCGCCGACATGCACGGCCTCGCGCGGCCTGTCGTATCGCGTGCGGTCGCGGATCTGGAGGCGCGCTTCGGCAGCCGGCTGCTGCACCGGACCACGCGCCAGGTGTCGCTGACCGAAACCGCCGAGCGCATCTACGAGCGCTGCGCGGCTGTGCTGGACGAACTCGACGCGCTCGAGGTGGAAGCGCAGACGCAGACACGCGAACCCGAGGGCCTGCTGCGCCTTGTCGCGCACACGACGGCCGCGCTGAACCGGCTCGTGCCGCTGATCACCGGCTTCAAGAGCGCGCATCCGAAAGTGCGCCTCGACGTCACGCTGACCGAGCGCCCCGTCGATCTCGTTGGCGAAGGCTACGACATCGGCATCGTCGTGCCGTACATGCTGACGAGCGAGACGACCGTCGTGCGGCTGGTCGAGCGCATTCCGGTCGTGATCGTCGCGACGCCCGCGTATCTGAGCGCGCATTCGCGCCCCGAGACGCCGGCCGACCTGGCCGATCATCCGTTCGTGCCGATCTCGCCGTCGCTGCGCCGGCCCGCGCTGTCGTTCCGCGTCGACGGCGACACGCTGACCGTCCCGTACCGCTTCGACATCTCGTCGAACAGCCCCGTCTTCAACCGCGAAATGGTGATGCACGACTTCGGCATCGGCGTCGTGCCGAGAACGCTCGTCGAAGCCGAACTCGCGTCGGGCGCACTCGTGCAGTTGCTGGAGGGCGCCGATCTCGTCGACGCGTTCGTCGAGATCAAGCTCGCGTACGCGAACCGCGCGCTGCTGCCCGCGAAAGTGAAGGCGTTCATCGACTACACGGCCGCCTATTGCGACCGCGTGGCCCGGATCGTTCCGGCGGCGGCCTGATCCGGCGCGCGAACGCGCCGGCCTGACGCCGATTGGTACAGCCACGACACCAATCTGATCCTGCTCCGCCCATCGCTTCGTGGCGCCCCGCGCCCTAATATGTGCACATGCACAAGACCACGATCACCGATGACGATTGCTTCGCGGTCCGGCAAGCCGCTCGCCGGATCTCGCAGTTCTACGAGCGTTACCTGTCGCGGGCGGGCGTCACGCCGTCGCAGTACAGCATTCTCGCGCTGCTGCGCGACCGGCCGGGCCTGACGATGGCGACGCTGTCGGCCGTGCTGGTGATCGAACGCACCGCGCTGCTGCGCGCGCTCAAGCCGCTCGTCGGCGCAGCGCTGGTGACGGGCCGGATCGAGCCGCCGTGCCGCTGCCAGACGTTCGCGCTGACCGCGCACGGCGAAACCAAGGTCGCCGACGCGCACGTGCACTGGCTCGCCGCGCAAGAAGCGTTCGAGCGACGGTTCGGGCCGACACAGGCGGCCCGCCTGAGAGACGAGTTGTTCCGGATCACGCACAACCTGCCGGAGCGCTAACCCCTTCCCCGATCGACGCGATGTCGTCGATCGTTTTGATAAGTGCATATACATAGGTGAATCGATGGAAACGACCCAAGAAGCCGCTGCTTCCCGCGAGGCAGTCACAATCGACCGGCCCGCGAAGCAGCGGCGCCGCGTGCCGTGGATGCGCATCGCGGTGATCGCCGTCGTCGTCGTCGTGGCCGCGGCCGCGCTCGACTGGCTGTTCGTGCTGCGCTTCCAGGAGAGCACCGACGATGCCTATGTCGGCGGCGACGTGACGGTGCTCGCGCCGAAGGTCAACGGCTTCGTCGACCGGATTCTCGTGACCGACAACCAGCGCGTGAAGGCCGGCGACGTGCTCGTGCAGCTCGATGCGCGCGACTTCGATGCGAAGCTCGCGCAGGCCAGCGCCGAAGTCGACAGCGCGCGCTCCGCCGTGGCCGAACTCGAAGCAAAGCAGCAGTTGCAATACGCGGTGATCGGCCAGCAAGCGGCCGACAAGAGCGCATCGTCGGCCGAACTGACGCGCGCCGCATCGGACCGCGTGCGCTATCGCGAGCTCGTCAAATCCGACGCCGTGTCGAACCAGATCGTCGAGCGCGCGGACGCCGATTATTCGAAGGCCGGTGCGGCCGTCGAACGCAGCGACGCCGCGCTGCTCGCGTCGAAGCGGCAGCTCGACGTGCTCGGCGCGCAGCTCGCCGATGCGCGGGCCCGCGTGAACACGGCGCTGGCCGCGCAGCGCGTCGCGGCGCTCAACGTCGAATACACGACGATCCGCTCGCCGGTCGACGGTTACATCGGCAACCGCACGGGCCGCGTCGGGATGCTCGCGAACGTCGGCGTGCCGCTGCTGACGGTCGTGCCGGCTTCCGGGCTGTGGATCGACGCGAACTTCAAGGAAGACCAGCTGCGCAAGATGCGCGCGGGCGATCGCGTCGACGTGTCGCTCGATGCGTCGAGCACGCGCCTGCGCGGCCGCGTCGACAGCGTCGCGCCCGCGACCGGCGCGACCTTCAGCGTGCTGCCGCCCGAGAACGCGACCGGCAACTTCACGAAGATCGTCCAGCGCGTGCCCGTGCGCGTGCATCTCGATCCGCAGCCGGGCCTCGAGCACGTGCTGCGCCCCGGCCTGTCCGCGGTCGTGACCGTGCATACCGACCACGCGAACTGAGCGGGAGCCGACCATGACCACCGCGTTTTCCGGCGACCCCGCGTCGCAACCGACGAAGCAGCGCGTGTTCGCGTTCGCGCTGATGTGCGTCGGCTTCTTCATGGCGACGCTCGACATCCAGATCGTCGCGTCGTCGCTGCGCGACATCGGCGGCGGACTGTCCGCGAGCCAGGACGAGCTGTCGTGGGTGCAGACGGCCTACCTGATCGCCGAGATCATCGTGATCCCGATGTCGGGCTGGCTGTCGAAGGTGATGTCGACCCGCTGGCTGTTCGTCGCGTCGGCCGTCGGCTTCACGATCACCAGCATGCTGTGCGGGCTCGCGTGGGACATCAACTCGATGATCCTGTTTCGCGGGCTGCAGGGCGCGCTCGGCGCCGCGATGATCCCGACCGTGTTCACTACCGCGTTCGTGCTGTTCCCCGGCAAGCAGCGGCTGATCGCATCGACGACCATCGGCGCGCTCGCATCGCTCGCGCCGGCGATCGGCCCCGTGATCGGCGGCTGGATTACCGACCAATGGTCGTGGCACTGGCTGTTCTACCTGAATCTCGTGCCGGGTATCGCCGTGGCCGCGCTCGTGCCGCGCTACGTGCATATCGACGAACCCGACCTCAGCCTCATCAAGCGCGGCGACTACCTCGGCATCGTGCTGATGTCGGGCTTCCTCGGCTGCCTCGAATACGTGCTGGAAGAAGGCCCGCGCAAGAACTGGTTCGGCGACGATGTGATCGTCATCTGCGCATGGATCTCCGGCATCTGCGGCTTCCTGTTCATCGTGCATGCGCTGACCGCGGAAGATCCGATCGTCGACCTGCGTGCGCTCGCCGTGCGCAACTTCGGGATCGGCAGCCTGCTGTCGTTCGTGACCGGCATCGGGATCTTCGTGACCGTGTTCCTCACGCCGCTGTTCCTTGCGCAGGTGCGCGCGTTCAGCTCGCTGCAGATCGGCATCGCGCTACTGTCGGTCGGCGCGTTCCAGTTGCTCGCGCTGTGCGTGTATGCGTTTGCCGCACGCTACTTCAGCATGCGTGCGCTGCTCGTGTTCGGGCTGATCTGCTTCGGCCTCGGCTGCTACCTGTACACGCCGATCACGCACGACTGGGGTTGGCAGGAACTGCTGCTGCCGCAGGCGCTGCGCGGGATCGGCCAGCAGTTCAGCGTGCCGCCGATCGTGACGATGGCGCTCGGCTCGCTGCCGCAGTCGCGGCTGAAATCGGCGAGCGGGCTGTTCAACCTGATGCGCAATCTCGGCGGCGCGATCGGCATCGCGGTGAGCGCGACGATGCTCAACGACCGGCTGAACTTCCACTACCTGCGCCTGAACGAGCATGTGAGCGCGGGCGAGCCGCAGATCGCGTCGCTGCTCGACCATCAGGCCGCGTACTGGACGGCCGTTGCGGGCAATACGCTGAATACCGCGCAGGCCGGGCTCGCGAACCTGCATCGGCTGATTTATCGCGAAGCGCTGACGCTGACCTACGCGGATGCGTATTACGCGCTGTCGCTGTGCTTCGTCGTCGCGCTGCTTGCCGTCGTGTTTTCCAAACCCATTACGTTGAACGCGCCGCCGCCGGACGCGCACTGAGATCCTCATCATGAAAAAGCTACTCGTCGCCGTTGCCGTCAGCGTGTTCGCCGCAGGGTGTGCGGTACAGCCCGCGCAGCATCCGGCGCTGCACGAATCCGTTCAGACGCTCGCGCCCACCGCATGGGATACCGACGTGCCGCGCGCGGACATCGACGCCGCCGCGTGGTGGGCGCAATTCCACGATCCCGTGCTCGACCGGCTGATCGCGACCGTGCTCGACGGCAACCTCGATCTGCAGGCCGCCGCCGAACGCGTGAAGCAGGCGCAGGCGTTGACCGTTCAAAAGCGCGCGGCGCTGCTGCCCGAACTCGACGCGACCGCGCACGCGGCCGACGCGCGGCAGAACACGCCGCCGCCGCTCGGTTATGTGCGGCAGGCAGGCGCGGGGCTCGCGCTGAGCTGGTCGCCCGATGTATTCGGCGGCGAACGGCTCGATCTGCTCGCCGCGCAGGCCGAGCTCGTCGGGCAGAAGCATGCGGAAGATGCGATGCGGCTCGCGCTCGCGGCCGATGCGGCATCCGCGTATGTCGATCTGCGCTGGGCGCAGCAGGAACTGAAGATCCTGCAGGACAACGCGAAGATTCGTCAGCACGCGCTCGAACTCACGCGCAAGCGGCAGGCGTTCGGGCTGTCGACGGAACTCGACGTCACACGCGCGCAGAACCAGCTCGATGCGCTCGAAGCGCGGATTCCGCCGACGCAGGCGCAGGTTTCGCATCAGCTCAATCTGATTGCCGTTTATTCGGGGCGGACGCCGGAATCGGTCGATCGGCTCGTGTTGGCGCAGGCGGGTGAGATTCCTGCGCCGCCGGTTGGCGCACCGGGGACGTTGCCTTCGCAGGCTTTGTTGCGGCGGCCTGATGTGCTGACTGCTTATGCGCAGGTTGAACGGCGTGCGGCACAAGTGGGGGTTGCGAAGGCCGAGCGGTATCCGAAGTTTTCGCTGAATTTGGCGGACGGGATTCTGGCGGCGTCTTATCTCGGGTTGCCTACGTTGACCGACAATCTGTTCAGTGCGGCGTTGAGTGCAACTAGTCCGATCTTTAACGCTGGGCGTATTACCGCCGATATCACGCAAAGCGAAAGCCGGATGCGCGAGTCGGAACTCGGGTTAAGGCAGACGATGCTGCAGGCGCTGCGGGAAGTAGAGGACTCGCGTGCGAATCTCGTCAGTTCCGATGAAGCGACGCGGAAGCTTGATAGTGCATTGGCGGCTTCCGACAAGGCGCTTGGGTTGGCGAATCAGCTTTACAAGGGCGGCGCGACGGATTTTCTCGATGTGCTGTCCGCGCAGGAGGTGTATCTGCGGGACTCGGATTCGCTCAATCAGGTCAAGCGGGAACATGCGCTGGCGGCGGTGGCGTTGTATCGGTCGCTTGGGGGTGGGTGGAGCCGGAATGATGCGGCGGGTGGGCCGGAGGTGGAGGCGGTAGCGAAGAACTGAGCGGAATCACGATACGGCGCCGGCTTCGCCACTCGCCGGCGCGCCGCTCGTCAGCCGCACGATGAGGATCGGGCCGAGCACATTCATGGTGACCATCTGTTCTTCGGTAAACCGGCTCTTCTTCATGACTTCCTTTTCTCCATTGGAAGCCATTCTCTCTGTTTCAACTGGTCCGAAAATCCCCCGGGGCGGGTCACTCACATGCCCGAACAGGACGACTATCCCACACGGCGTCGTTCCCGGCCGCAAGTTGCACGATTGAAACATTTCTAGATAAATCACAGCAATGGGGCGCGCAGGAATCGAATGCCTGCCGTCGACGCAAAGCTGCGCCATACGTGTGTTTCCTTGCTGCGCGCGGGACTTGGAGAATCAGCGCGTCCTTCTGGAGTTTCAGAACTGAAACAACGTTGGGGTCCGAACGTTGCCTCACATCGCCTATCGATCGCTCGGCCCCGTGGTCATTGAGCCACCGCGTGCTGGTCCACTCCTTGCTCACGTGTTTCGCACACATCCACGCCGCACGGCCGTACAGCCCAGTGCAGGCAACGAACAACCAAAACGCAGGTCGGGGAAATCATGTCCAAGTACGCTACGGCTGCCATGCGGCTGCCTTCTCGTATCACCCCTCCGTACACGTTGATTGAGCCGCGCTCACGCGCGCGGTGAGAACTCGATACACGACGTGTTCGGGGGTACGTATGAAATGCAGAAAAGACTTGCATTCGCCACCTTCAAGGCTGGCATGCATCACCGGCGTATTGCCGCTTCCTTCTGGTGCGACAGCGGAGGTCGAGCCCGGCTGGCCAACGCACACCGCGGCACTGTCGCAGCGAGCGTTGCAACTTTTGAATGACGGGCACTTTGAGCAAAGTGCCGAGTGCGCGAGGCAGGCCATCTCTGTCGATCAGGGCTGCGGCTTCCTGCGTCTGCTCCTGGGCGTGGCATTGAACCAAGGTGGCCGACCACGCGAGGCGCTCGAGGAGTTCACGCTGGCCGCCGCGCTCGCGCCTCATGATCCGCAGATACGCTACAACCTTGCCGTTGCCTTGCACGAATCCGGGCAGCAAGAACTCGCGATGTATGAGTATCGCGCCTGCTTGGAAAGAGATCCGGATTGTGCCAATGCATTATGGAATTACGGCGAGCTTCTCCGGCTCCGGGAGCATTTCGGCAAGGCGCTCGAATGCTTTGACCGACTGGCTCACCTCGAGGGCAGATTGCGCGACAAGGCGGCACACCGGATGGCCGTGTGCTGCGCTTATCTGGGACTGGATGAGCGTGCCCAGGCCCTGTTCGAGACGCAAATCGCCGACGACAACGATCCGGTCACGCATTGGGAATACGCGCATTTTCTGCTTGGCAGGGGGCGGTTCAGGGACGCCTGGCCACATTATGCGAGGCGATTCGATGCGGGTAAGGAAATCAGCCTCAAAGGCATGCGCTTTCCGTATTCCGCATGGAGTGGCCAGTTCGAAGCGGGCTCGACGTTGATTGTTTCCGGCGAGCAAGGTGCCGGTGACGAGATCCTGTTTGCCGCGTTTCTGCCGCTGCTGCTGAAGCGGGCGCGATCGACCAATATGCGCGTGGTGGTGGTGTGCCGGCCCGCGCTCGTGCGGCTGTTCCGCGAGAGTTTTCCGTCGGCATTGGTATTGGGGGGAATGGTCACGCAAGCGCCGGATCTTCTCGCAGTTGCTCAACAGTCCTCAAGAATCTGGCAAATCGCGATCGGCGATTTACCTTTGTGGGTGGACAAACCTGAGCCGGTCGCTTATCTGAAGCCCGCGCCAGAGGATCAGCGCACTGCGCGGCAGTTGGTCGCGCAGTCGCGCTCGGGCGAGGGTTGCCGGCATATCGGCATCGTGTGGTCGGCCAATCCCGTCTCGACCGCGTCGAACCGGCTCGCGCGCAGTGTGCCATCGGAGCTGCTGAACGCGTATCTGAAAGACATTGGCTGTGTGCGCTTCTATTCGCTGATGCCCACTGAACATCGCGCGGTTCTCGCCGGTGTGCCCGATTTGCCTGTTACCGATCTTTCTCATTTTTTGACCGACTTCAGCCGGACTGCAGCGGCAATGCAGTGTCTGGATGAAATCGTGTCGGTGTGTACGTCGAGCGCCAATCTTGCGGGTGCGCTTGGACTGAAGACACATGTGCTTTTGCAAAAGCATGCCGATTGGCGGTGGTTTGGAGACACCGCCTGGTATCCCGATGTCGTGACATACAGGCAAGAAGCGCGCGCGGACTGGGGAACCTGTCTGCAAGCGCTCTCCGCGAACTGGCGCTGATGAGAACTGGGGGACAACATGAACAAGATCTACAAGTGCATTTTCAGCAGACGGCTGAATCAGATGGTTGTCGTTGCGGAGAGCGTGACGGGACAGGGGAAGTCAGGGGGCCGCTCACGTGCGGTACGGCGAGTGCGGGCCATTGCTGCCGCCGCGCTGGCGGCTGGCACGTGCATGTCTCTTCCGCAGTTGGGATGGGCGGACAGCATTTGCTATAACCACGGTCCCAGCAGCGACACTTGTGGAAGCACCTCGGCGACGTACACGGGAAGCGGGACCAACAACTCATTCTACGGGTATGTGAGCGGTACCGGCTTGACCGGCAACTCGGACACGGGTAACGGTGCCTTTTCGAGCTACAACGTCACGGGGGACTCGAATACGGGTAACGGGGCTTATTCGAGCTACAGCGTCACGGGCAGCAACAACACGGGAAGCGGAGCCAATTCCAGCTATGCCGTTACGGGCAGCAACAACACGGCAGTCGGTACGAGCGCTGGTCAGTACGTGAACGGTAACGGAAACGTAGCGTTGGGTGCATCTGCTGGATCGGGAACCAGCGGCAGCCCGCTCAATATCACCAACACCACGGCGATTGGCAACAGCGCGACGGCTACGGGGACAAACTCCGTTGCGCTGGGTTCCAGCAGCACCGACGCAGGCGCGGCCAACGTTGTGAGCGTGGGTAGCAGCTCGCTGCAGCGCAAGATCATTAATGTGTCGAGCGGGAATGTGGCGTCCGGTTCGACGGATGCGGTTAACGGCGGGCAGCTCTTTTCGCTCTCCACGAGCTTGAGTACGACGAACAATAACATGACGAGCCTGTCGACTTCGACCTCGACGGGGATCAGCACGGCGCAGAGCGGCGTGAACTCGCTGTCGACGGGCTTGAGTACGGCGAACAGTAACGTGGCGAGCCTGTCGACTTCGACCTCGACAGGGATCAGTACGGCTCAGAGCGGCGTGAGCTCGCTGTCGACGGGCCTGAGCACGGCGAACAGTAACGTGGCGAGCCTGTCGACTTCGACTGCGACGGGGATCAGCACGGCGCAAAGCGGCGTGAGCTCGCTGTCGACGGGCTTGAGCACGGCGAACGGAAAGGTGACGAGCCTGTCGACTTCGACTTCGACGGGGATCAGCACGGCTCAGAGCGGCGTGAGCTCGTTGTCGACGGGCCTGAGCACAACGAACAGTAACGTGACGAGCCTGTCGACTTCGACCTCGACGGGGATCAGCACGGCGCAAAGCGGCGTGAGCTCGTTGTCGACGGGTCTTAGCACAACGAACAGTAACGTGACGAGCCTGTCGACTTCGACCTCGACAGGGATCAGTACGGCTCAGAGCGGCGTGAGCTCGCTGTCGACGGGTCTGAGCACAACGAACAGTAACGTGACGAGCCTGTCGACTTCGACTTCGACGGGGATCAGCACGGCGCAAAGCGGCGTGAGCTCGTTGTCGACGGGCCTGAACACCACGAACAGTAACGTGACGAGCCTGTCGACTTCGACTTCGACGGGGATCAGCACGGCTCAGAGCGGCGTGAGCTCGTTGTCGACGGGCCTGAGCACAACGAACAGCAACGTGACGAGTCTGTCGACTTCGACCTCGACGGGGATCAGCACGGCTCAGAGCGGCGTGAGCTCGCTGTCGACGGGCCTGAACACCACGAACAGTAACGTGACGAGCCTGTCGACTTCGACTTCGACGGGGATCAGCACGGCGCAAAGCGGCGTGAGTTCGTTGTCGACGGGCCTGAACACCACGAACAGTAACGCGGCGAGCCTGTCGACTTCGAGCTCGACGGGGATCAGTACGGCTCAGAGCGGCGTGAGCTCGCTGTCGACGGGCCTGAACACCACCAACAGCAACGTGACGAGCCTGTCGACGTCGGCTGCGGCCGGCATCAGCACGGCTCAAAGCGGTGTGAGCTCGCTGTCGACAGGTTTGAACACGACCAACAGCACCCTCGGTGCACTGTCGACCCAGGAATCGACCGACGTCGGATCGCTGTCGACCAGCTTGAATACGACCAACGGCAACGTCAGCTCGTTGTCCACGGGCCTGAACGCCACAAACAGCAACGTGACAAGTCTGTCGACGTCGGCTGCGGCCGGCATCAGCACGGCACAAAGCGGCGTGAGCTCGCTGTCGACAGGTCTGAACACGACCAACAGCACCCTCGGTGCGCTGTCGACCCAGGAGTCGACCGATGTGGGCTCGTTGTCGACCACGTGAATGCGACGAACAGCAACGTCAGCTCGTTGTCGACGGGTCTGAGCGCCAGAAACAACAGCAACGTGACAAGTCTGTCGACCTCGGCCGCGGCCGGCATCAGCACGGCGCAAAGCGGCGTGAGCTCGCTGTCGACAGGTCTGAACACCACCAACAGCACCGTCGGTGCGCTGTCGACGCAGGAGTCGACCGATGTCGGATCGTTGTCGACCAGCTTGAATACGACCAACGGCAACATCAGCTCGTTGTCCACGGGCCTGAACACCACGAACAGCAACGTGACGAGCCTGTCGACCTCGGCTGCGGCCGGTATCAGCACGGCACAAAGCGGCGTGAGCTCGCTGTCGACAGGTCTGAACACGACCAACAGCACCCTCGGTGCGCTGTCGACCCAGGAGTCGACCGATGTGGGCTCGTTGTCGACCAGCGTGAATGCGACCAACGGCAACGTCAGCTCGTTGTCGACGGGTCTGAGCGCCACGAACAGCAACGTGACAAGTCTGTCGACGTCGGCTGCGGCCGGCATCAGCACGGCACAAAGCGGCGTGAGCTCGCTGTCGACAGGTCTGAACACGACCAACAGCACCCTCGGTGCGCTGTCGACCCAGGAGTCGACCGATGTGGGCTCGTTGTCGACCAGCGTGAATGCGACGAACAGCAACGTCAGCTCGTTGTCGACGGGTCTGAGCGCCACGAACAGCAACGTGACAAGTCTGTCGACCTCGGCCGCGGCCGGCATCAGCACGGCGCAAAGCGGCGTGAGCTCGCTGTCGACAGGTCTGAACACCACCAACAGCACCGTCGGTGGCTGTCGACCCAGGAGTCGACCGATGTCGGATCGTTGTCGACCAGCTTGAATACGACCAACGGCAACATCAGCTCGTTGTCCACGGGCCTGAACACCACGAACAGCAACGTGACGAGCCTGTCGACCTCGGCTGCGGCCGGTATCAGCACGGCACAAAGCGGCGTGAGCTCGCTGTCGACAGGTCTGAACACGACCAACAGCACCCTCGGTGCGCTGTCGACCCAGGAGTCGACCGATGTGGGCTCGTTGTCGACCAGCGTGAATGCGACCAACGGCAACGTCAGCTCGTTGTCGACGGGTCTGAGCGCCACGAACAGCAACGTGACAAGTCTGTCGACCTCGGCCGCGGCCGGCATCAGCACGGCGCAAAGCGGCGTGAGCTCGCTGTCGACAGGTCTGAACACCACCAACAGCACCGTCGGTGCGCTGTCGACGCAGGAGTCGACCGATGTCGGATCGTTGTCGACCAGCTTGAATACGACCAACGGCAACGTCAGCTCGTTGTCCACGGGCCTGAACACCACGAACAGCAACGTGACGAGCCTGTCGACGTCGGCTGCGGCCGGCATCAGCACGGCTCAAAGCGGTGTGAGCTCGCTGTCGACAGGTTTGAACACGACCAACAGCACCCTCGGTGCACTGTCGACCCAGGAATCGACCGACGTCGGATCGTTGTCGACCAGCTTGAATACGACCAACGGCAACGTCAGCTCGTTGTCCACGGGCCTGAACGCCACAAACAGCAACGTGACAAGTCTGTCGACGTCGGCTGCGGCCGGCATCAGCACGGCACAAAGCGGCGTGAGCTCGCTGTCGACAGGTCTGAACACGACCAACAGCACCCTCGGTGCGCTGTCGACCCAGGAGTCGACCGATGTGGGCTCGTTGTCGACCAGCGTGAATGCGACGAACAGCAACGTCAGCTCGTTGTCGACGGGTCTGAGCGCCACGAACAGCAACGTGACAAGTCTGTCGACCTCGGCCGCGGCCGGCATCAGCACGGCGCAAAGCGGCGTGAGCTCGCTGTCGACAGGTCTGAACACCACCAACAGCACCGTCGGTGCGCTGTCGACGCAGGAGTCGACCGATGTCGGATCGTTGTCGACCAGCTTGAATACGACCAACGGCAACATCAGCTCGTTGTCCACGGGCCTGAACACCACGAACAGCAACGTGACGAGCCTGTCGACCTCGGCTGCGGCCGGTATCAGCACGGCACAAAGCGGCGTGAGCTCGCTGTCGACAGGTCTGAACACGACCAACAGCACCCTCGGTGCGCTGTCGACCCAGGAGTCGACCGATGTGGGCTCGTTGTCGACCAGCGTGAATGCGACCAACGGCAACGTCAGCTCGTTGTCGACGGGTCTGAGCGCCACGAACAGCAACGTGACAAGTCTGTCGACCTCGGCCGCGGCCGGCATCAGCACGGCGCAAAGCGGCGTGAGCTCGCTGTCGACAGGTCTGAACACCACCAACAGCACCGTCGGTGCGCTGTCGACGCAGGAGTCGACCGATGTCGGATCGTTGTCGACCAGCTTGAATACGACCAACGGCAACGTCAGCTCGTTGTCCACGGGCCTGAACACCACGAACAGCAACGTGACGAGCCTGTCGACGTCGGCTGCGGCCGGCATCAGCACGGCTCAAAGCGGTGTGAGCTCGCTGTCGACAGGTTTGAACACGACCAACAGCACCCTCGGTGCACTGTCGACCCAGGAATCGACCGACGTCGGATCGTTGTCGACTAGCGTGAATGCGACGAATAGCAACGTGACAAGTCTGTCGACTTCGGCTGCGGTCGGTATCAGCACGGCGCAAAGCGGCGTGACCTCGCTGTCGACGAGCCTGACCACAACCAACAGCACCCTCGGGGCGCTGTCGACCCAGGAGTCGACCGACGTCGGATCGTTGTCGACCAGCGTGAATACCACCAACAGTAACGTGGCGAGCCTGTCGACCTCGGCGGCGGCCGGCATCAGCACGGCTCAAAGCGGTGTGACCTCCCTGTCGACCAGCCTGACCACGACCAATAGCACCCTCGGTGCACTGTCGACGCAGGAGTCGACCGACGTGGGATCGCTGTCAACCAGCGTGAATACGACGAACAGCAACGTGGCGAGCCTGTCGACCTCGGCTGCGGCCAGTATCAGCACGGCGCAAAGCGGTGTGACCTCCCTGTCGACCAGCCTGACCACGACCAACAGCACCCTCGGTGCACTATCGACCCAGGAGTCGACCGACGTCGGATCGTTGTCGACCAGCTTGAATACGACCAACGGCAACGTCAGCTCGTTGTCGACGGGTCTGAGCGCCACGAACAACAACGTGGCGAGTCTGTCGACTTCGGCTGCCGGCGGCATCAGCACGGCACAAAGCGGCGTGAGCTCGCTGTCGACAGGTCTGAACACGACCAACAGTACCCTCGGTGCACTGTCGACTCAGGAGTCGACCGACGTCGGATCGCTGTCGACCAGCGTGAATGCGACGAACAACAACGTGACAAGTCTGTCGACTTCGGCTGCGGCCGGCATCAGCACGGCTCAAAGCGGCGTGACATCCCTGTCGACAAGCCTGACCACGACCAACAGTACCCTCGGTGCGCTGTCGACACAAGAATCGACCGACGTTGGATCGCTGTCGACGAGCCTGAACACCACCAACAGCACCCTCGGTGCACTATCGACCCAGGAGTCGACCGACGTGGGATCGCTGTCGACCAGCTTGAATACGACCAACGGCAACGTCAGCTCGTTGTCGACGGGCCTGAGCGCCACAAACAGCAACATGACAAGTCTGTCGACGTCGGCTGCGGCCGGCATCAGCACGGCACAAAGCGGCGTGAGCTCGCTGTCGACAGGTCTGAACACGACCAACAGCACCCTCGGCGCGCTGTCGACCCAGGAGTCGACCGATGTGGGCTCGTTGTCGACCAGCGTGAATACCACCAACAGCAACGTGGCGAGTCTGTCGACTTCGGCTGCGGTCGGCATCAGCACGGCGCAAAGCGGCGTGAGCTCCCTATCGACGGGCCTGAACACCACCAACAGCAATGTGGCGAGCCTGTCGACGTCGGCCGCGGCCGGTATCAGCACGGCGCAAAGCGGTGTGACCTCCCTGTCGACAGGTCTGAACACCACCAACAGTACCCTCGGTGCACTGTCGACCCAGGAGTCGACCGATGTGGGCTCGTTGTCGACCAGCTTGAATGCGACCAACGGCAACGTCAGCTCGTTGTCCACTGGCCTGAGCGCCACGAACAGCAACGTGACGAGCCTGTCGACGTCGGCCGCGGCCGGTATCAGCACGGCGCAAAGCGGTGTGAGTTCCCTGTCAACGAGCCTGAACACGACCAACAGCACCCTCGGGGCACTGTCGACTCAGGAGTCGACCGACGTCGGATCGTTGTCGACCAGCGTGAATACGACGAACAGCAACGTGGCAAGCCTGTCGACCTCGGCCGCGGCCGGCATCAGCACGGCACAAAGCGGCGTGACCTCCCTGTCAACGAGCCTGACCACAACCAACAGCACCCTCGGGGCGCTGTCGACCCAGGAGTCGACCGACGTCGGATCGCTGTCGACCAGCGTGAATACCACCAACAGTAACGTGGCGAGCCTGTCGACCTCGGCTGCGATCGGCATCAGCACGGCGCAAAGCGGTGTGACCTCGCTGTCGACGAGCCTAACCACGACCAACAGCACCCTCGGGGCACTGTCGACGCAGGAATCGACCGACGTCGGATCGCTATCAACCAGCGTGAATACCACCAACAGCAACGTGACGAGCCTGTCGACCTCGGCCGCGGTCGGCATCAGCACGGCGCAAAGCGGCGTGAGTTCCCTGTCGACAAGCCTGACCACGACCAACAGCACCCTCGGTGCGCTGTCGACCCAGGAGTCGACCGACGTGGGATCGCTGTCGACCAGCGTGAATGCGACGAACAGCAACGTCAGCTCGTTGTCCACGGGCCTGAACACCGCGAACAGCAACGTGGCAAGCCTGTCGACGTCGGCTGCGGCCGGCATCAGCACGGCACAAAGCGGTGTGACCTCGTTGTCGACGAGCCTGACCACGACCAACAGCACCCTCGGTGCACTATCGACCCAGGAGTCGACCGACGTCGGATCGTTGTCGACCAGCTTGAATACGACCAACGGCAACGTCAGCTCGTTGTCGACGGGTCTGAGCGCCACGAACAACAACGTGGCGAGTCTGTCGACTTCGGCTGCCGCCGGCATCAGCACGGCACAAAGCGGCGTGAGCTCGCTGTCGACAGGTCTGAACACGACCAACAGTACCCTCGGTGCACTGTCGACTCAGGAGTCGACCGACGTCGGATCGCTGTCGACCAGCGTGAATGCGACGAACAACAACGTGACAAGTCTGTCGACTTCGGCTGCGGCCGGCATCAGCACGGCTCAAAGCGGCGTGACATCCCTGTCGACAAGCCTGACCACGACCAACAGTACCCTCGGTGCGCTGTCGACACAAGAATCGACCGACGTTGGATCGCTGTCGACGAGCCTGAACACCACCAACAGCACCCTCGGTGCACTATCGACCCAGGAGTCGACCGACGTGGGATCGCTGTCGACCAGCTTGAATACGACCAACGGCAACGTCAGCTCGTTGTCGACGGGCCTGAGCGCCACAAACAGCAACATGACAAGTCTGTCGACGTCGGCTGCGGCCGGCATCAGCACGGCACAAAGCGGCGTGAGCTCGCTGTCGACAGGTCTGAACACGACCAACAGCACCCTCGGCGCGCTGTCGACCCAGGAGTCGACCGATGTGGGCTCGTTGTCGACCAGCGTGAATACCACCAACAGCAACGTGGCGAGTCTGTCGACTTCGGCTGCGGTCGGCATCAGCACGGCGCAAAGCGGCGTGAGCTCCCTATCGACGGGCCTGAACACCACCAACAGCAATGTGGCGAGCCTGTCGACGTCGGCCGCGGCCGGTATCAGCACGGCGCAAAGCGGTGTGACCTCCCTGTCGACAGGTCTGAACACCACCAACAGTACCCTCGGTGCACTGTCGACCCAGGAGTCGACCGATGTGGGCTCGTTGTCGACCAGCTTGAATGCGACCAACGGCAACGTCAGCTCGTTGTCCACTGGCCTGAGCGCCACGAACAGCAACGTGACGAGCCTGTCGACGTCGGCCGCGGCCGGTATCAGCACGGCGCAAAGCGGTGTGAGTTCCCTGTCAACGAGCCTGAACACGACCAACAGCACCCTCGGGGCACTGTCGACTCAGGAGTCGACCGACGTCGGATCGTTGTCGACCAGCTTGAATGCGACCAACGGCAACGTCAGCTCGTTGTCCACTGGCCTGAGCGCCACGAACAGCAACGTGACGAGCCTGTCGACGTCGGCCGCGGCCGGTATCAGCACGGCGCAAAGCGGTGTGACCTCCCTGTCGACAGGTCTGAACACCACCAACAGTACCCTCGGTGCACTGTCGACCCAGGAGTCGACCGATGTGGGCTCGTTGTCGACCAGCTTGAATGCGACCAACGGCAACGTCAGCTCGTTGTCCACTGGCCTGAGCGCCACGAACAGCAACGTGGCGAGCCTGTCGACCTCGGCGGCGGCCGGCATCAGCACGGCACAAAGCGGAGTGACCTCCCTGTCGACGAGCCTGACCGCGACCAACAGCACCCTCGGTGCGCTGTCGACGCAGGAATCGACCGACGTGGGCTCGTTGTCGACCAGCGTGAATACCACCAACAGCAACGTGGCGAGCCTGTCGACCTCGGCTGCGATCGGCATCAGCACGGCGCAAAGCGGTGTGACCTCGCTGTCGACGAGCCTAACCACGACCAACAGTACCCTCAGTGCACTGTCGACTCAGGAGTCGACCGACGTCGGATCGCTGTCGACCAGCGTGAATACCACGAACAGCAACGTGGCGAGCCTGTCGACCTCGGCTGCGGCCGGCATCAGCACGGCACAAAGCGGTGTGACCTCGCTGTCGACGAGCCTAACCACGACCAACAGCACCCTCGGGGCGCTGTCGACCCAGGAGTCGACCGACGTCGGATCGCTGTCGACCAGCGTGAATACCACCAACAGCAACGTGGCGAGCCTGTCGACCTCGGCTGCGATCGGCATCAGCACGGCACAAAGCGGAGTGACCTCCCTGTCGACGAGCCTGAACACCACCAACAGCACCCTCGGTGCACTATCGACCCAGGAGTCGACCGACGTCGGATCGCTGTCGACCAGCGTGAATACGACGAACAGCAACGTGGCAAGCCTGTCGACCTCGGCTGCGGCCGGTATCAGCACGGCGCAAAGCGGCGTGAGCTCCCTGTCGACGAGCCTAACCACGACCAACAGCACCCTCGGGGCACTGTCGACGCAGGAATCGACCGACGTCGGATCGCTATCAACCAGCGTGAATACCACCAACAGCAACGTGACGAGCCTGTCGACCTCGGCCGCGGTCGGCATCAGCACGGCGCAAAGCGGCGTGAGTTCCCTGTCGACAAGCCTGACCACGACCAACAGTACCCTCAGTGCACTGTCGACTCAGGAGTCGACCGACGTCGGATCGCTGTCGACCAGCGTGAATGCGACCAACGACAACGTCAGCTCGTTGTCCACGGGCCTGAACACCACGAACAGCAACGTGGCAAGCCTGTCGACGTCGGCTGCGGCCGGCATCAGCACGGCACAAAGCGGCGTGACCTCCCTGTCAACGAGCCTGACCACGACCAACAGCACCCTCGGGGCACTGTCGACGCAGGAATCGACCGACGTCGGATCGTTGTCGACCAGCGTGAATACCACCAACAGCAACGTGACAAGTCTGTCGACCTCGGCTGCGGCCGGTATCAGCACGGCGCAAAGCGGCGTGAGTTCCCTGTCAACGAGCCTGAACACGACCAACAGCACCCTCGGGGCACTGTCGACTCAGGAGTCGACCGACGTCGGATCGTTGTCGACCAGCGTGAATACGACGAACAGCAACGTGGCAAGCCTGTCGACCTCGGCCGCGGGGCATCAGAACGGCACAAAGCGGCGTGATTGTCAACGAGCCTGACCACAACCAACAGCACCCTCGGGGCGCTGTCGACCCAGGAGTCGACCGACGTCGGATCGCTGTCGACCAGCGTGAATACCACCAACAGTAACGTGGCGAGCCTGTCGACCTCGGCGGCGGCCGGCATCAGCACGGCACAAAGCGGTGTGACCTCCCTGTCGACGAGCCTGACCGCGACCAACAGCACCCTCGGTGCGCTGTCGACGCAGGAATCGACCGACGTGGGCTCGTTGTCGACCAGCGTGAATACCACCAACAGCAACGTGGCGAGCCTGTCGACCTCGGCTGCGATCGGCATCAGCACGGCGCAAAGCGGTGTGACCTCGCTGTCGACGAGCCTAACCACGACCAACAGCACCCTCGGGGCACTGTCGACGCAGGAATCGACCGACGTCGGATCGCTATCGACCAGCGTGAATACCACCAACAGCAACGTGGCGAGCCTGTCGACCTCGGCTGCGGCCGGCATCAGCACGGCACAAAGCGGCGTGACCTCCCTGTCAACGAGCCTGACCACGACCAACAGCACCCTCGGTGCGCTGTCGACCCAGGAGTCGACCGACGTGGGATCGCTGTCGACCAGCGTGAATGCGACGAACAGCAACGTCAGCTCGTTGTCCACGGGCCTGAACACCGCGAACAGCAACGTGGCAAGCCTGTCGACGTCGGCTGCGGCCGGCATCAGCACGGCACAAAGCGGTGTGACCTCGTTGTCGACGAGCCTGACCACAACCAACAGCACCCTCGGTGCACTATCGACCCAGGAGTCGACCGACGTCGGATCGCTGTCGACCAGCGTGAATGCGACGAACAGCAACGTGGCAAGCCTGTCGACCTCGGCTGCGATCGGCATCAGCACGGCGCAAAGCGGCGTGACCTCCCTGTCAACGAGCCTGACCACGACCAACAGCACCCTCGGTGCACTGTCGACGCAGGAATCGACCGACGTGGGCTCGTTGTCGACCAGCGTGAATACCACGAACAGCAACGTGGCGAGCCTATCGACCTCGGCCGCGGCCGGCATCAGCACGGCACAAAGCGGCGTGACCTCCCTGTCGACGGGCCTGGCCACGACCAACAGCACCCTCGGTGCACTGTCGACGCAGGAGTCGACCGACGTCGGATCGTTGTCGACCAGCGTGAATACCACCAACAGCAACGTGGCAAGCCTGTCGACTTCGGCCGCGGCCGGCATCAGCACGGCACAAAGCGGCGTGACCTCCCTGTCGACGAGCCTGACCGCGACCAACAGCACCCTCGGTGCGCTGTCGACGCAGGAATCGACCGACGTGGGCTCGTTGTCGACCAGCGTGAATACCACCAACAGCAACGTGGCGAGCCTGTCGACCTCGGCTGCGATCGGCATCAGCACGGCGCAAAGCGGTGTGAGCTCCCTGTCGACGAGCCTAACCACGACCAACAGCACCCTCGGGGCACTGTCGACCCAGGAATCGACCGACGTGGGCTCGTTGTCGACCAGCGTGAATACCACGAACAGCAACGTGGCAAGCCTGTCGACCTCGGCCGCGGCCGGCATCAGCACGGCACAAAGCGGCGTGACCTCCCTGTCAACGAGCCTGACCACGACCAACAGCACCCTCGGTGCACTGTCGACGCAGGAGTCGACCGACGTCGGATCGTTGTCGACCAGCGTGAATACCACCAACAGCAACGTGGCAAGCCTGTCGACTTCGGCCGCGGCCGGCATCAGCACGGCACAAAGCGGCGTGACCTCCCTGTCGACGGGCCTGAACACCACCAACAGCAACGTGGCGAGCCTGTCGACCTCGGCCGCGGCTGGTATCAGCACGGCACAAAGCGGCGTGACCTCCCTGTCAACAGGTCTAAACACGACAAACAGCAACGTGGCGAGCCTGTCGACTTCGGCCGCGGCCGGTATCAGCACGGCGCAAAGCGGCGTGACCTCCTTGTCGACAGGTCTAAACACGACAAACAGCAACGTGGCGAGCCTGTCGACTTCGGCCGCGGCCGGTATCAGCACGGCGCAAAGCGGCGTGACCTCCCTGTCGACGGGCCTCAACACCACCAACAGCAAAGTGGCAAGCCTGTCGACCTCGACCGCGGCCGGCATCAGCACGGCGCAAAGCGGCGTGACCTCCCTGTCGACGAGCCTGACCGCGACCAACAGCAACGTATCAAGCCTGTCGACTTCGGCCGCGGCCGGTATCAGCACGGCGCAAAGCGGTGTGACCTCGCTGTCGACAGGTCTGAACACGACCAACAGCAAAGTGGCAAGCCTGTCGACCTCGACTGCGGCCGGCATCAGCACGGCGCAAAGCGGCGTGGCCTCCCTGTCGACGGGCCTGAACACCACCAACAGCAATGTGGCGAGCCTGTCGACGACGGCCGCGGCCGGCATCAGCACGGCGCAAAGCGGTGTGACCTCGCTGTCGACAGGTCTGAACACGACCAACAGCAAAGTGGCGAGCCTGTCGACCTCGACCGCGGCCGGCATCAGCACGGCGCAAAGCGGCGTAAGCTCGCTGTCGACTGGCCTGAACACGACGAACAGCACGGTCGGCTCGCTTTCCACGAGCTTGAACACGACGACCGGCAGGGTCAACTCGCTATCAACGAGTCTGAACACGACCAACAACAACGTATCGAGCCTGTCGACATCGGCATCGACCGGAATCAGCGCGGCGGCGAACGGCGTGACTTCACTCTCCACGAGCCTGAACACGACGAACAGCAATCTGGCGTCGTTGTCGACCTCGTATTCCGGCTCGATTGCCTCCTGGCTCAACAAACTGAACGCGGTCAACAACAGCCTGTCGACGTTGAGCCTTTCCACATCGACCAGCGTGGTTCAGCTCTTCACCGGCGTTGCGTCTCTCTCGACCGGCTTGAACACAACAAACGGCAAGGTGGCGGCGTTGAGTACCACGGTGACATCGCTGTCGACGGGGCTGGCCTCTCTGTCCACGCAGATAAACTCCCAGGGGTCTGGCAAAGGCGCGGTGCAAAGCACGAGTACGTCTACTGCTACCGCGCTCTCGACATCGACCTCGACAAGTGCCAGTACCGCGCAAAGCACCTCATCGACAGGGACGGCTTCGCTGTCTACCAGTTCGACCTCGCTCTCGACCAGCACGAAGGCAGTCGTTGCCGCGCAAGCAGTTCAGGGCATGTCGGCAAACCCGGTCGCGACAGGCGCCGCAGCACAGGTCGTCAACAGCTCCGCCACGGCAGCGGGCACCAACGCGCTCGCCTCGGGGACGAACTCGGTTGCGCTCGGCGCGGGAGCGGTAGCAACAGCGGAGAATTCGGTCGCGCTAGGCGCGAGCTCAATCGCAAACGAAGCGAACACGGTGTCGGTGGGCTCGCCTGGCAACGAGCGCAGGATTACGAATGTGGCGCCCGGGATGAACCCGACGGACGCGGTCAACATGTCGCAATTGGGAGCCGTGCAGTCGAACGTGAATCAGGTGGCAAGGATGGCCTATTCCGGAATTGCCAGTGCCGCCGCGCTGACGATGATTCCTGAAGTTGATCCCGGGAAGACGCTCTCGTTCGGCATAGGTACCGCCGGCTACCAGGGATATCAGGCGGTGGCCCTTGGTTTTACCGCTCGAATCACGAACAACCTGAAGGTCAAGGGAGGGGTGGCGATCAACGGTGCGGGCGGCAATACGTACGGTGCTGGCGCAGCCTACCAGTGGTAAGCCACGCATACGCACTCGGGTGAACAATCATGCGAATCGGAATTTCGGTTTTCACGCATGCCGGCCAGAACGTCTGGGAAAACGGCCTGGGCCAGAACGTGTTCTATCTGGCCCGCTTGTTGCGCACGTTGCCGTTTGTCGAAGAAGTGTTGCTGCTCAATTGTGGCGATCAGTCACACCTGCCCGATGACGTCGAGCCGGACGGTGCCGGCTTTCGGCTGATTGCGCCGCAAGACACAACCGACTTGATCGACGTGGCGATCGAAATGGCGGGCGGGCTCGACGTCAATTGGCTCGACCAATTGCGCTCGAAGGGAAAGAAGGTGGTCTACCACTGCTGCGGACAGCCCTATGCAGCCCTGATCGAGCCAACGATCTTCGGCAAGGAGGGCTATTCCTCCCGTTTTGAGCGCTGCGATGAAATCTGGACCTTGCCGAGAGACCGGTGCTTTCACCCAATGCTCGAATCCCTTTACCGATGCCCGGTGTACGACGTGCCCTATTTGTGGGAACCGGCATTTCTCGAGCGGCGCGCCACATTGCTGCGCAGGGACCATGCTGTCGAATTCGGATATCGTCCCCAACCTCGCAAGGAATATACGTTTCGCGCACTCAGGGCTGCGGTATTGGAGCCGAATATCTCCGTCACCAAGACATGCAGTATTCCAATGCTGATCTGCGATGCAGCTTTTCGCGCGAACGAGGATGCCATTGCCGAACTGCATCTGCTCAACACGATTCAGATGAAAGATCATCCGACGTTCGTGCATCTTGCCAACTCCCTGGACCTGACGAAGCGCCGGAAAGTCCGCTTCGAGCAACGGCATGATTTCGCCGGCTACATGAGCCAGTTCGGCGACGCCGTTGTCACGCATCAGTGGCAACAAGATCAGAATACGCTCTATCTGGATGCACTTTACGGCGGATACCCGTTGATCCATAACTCGAAGTGGCTGGGGTCGGCAGGGTACTACTATCCGGATGCGGACATACCGAGCGGCGCATGTCGGCTCATTGAAGCTTCCCGAAACCACGATGAGAATTTCGATTCCTATCGGCGCTCCGCAAGCGAGTTTCTGGCCGCGCTGAGCCCGCTTCACACGATGAATCAGACTGCGTATTCGCGCAGCTTGTTGCGGTTGACATCCGTACGAGATCGGAGGGCGGCATGTTGAATGGTTGGGGGCTCAAGGTAGGGGTGACGCTCTTCGTGCGTTCAGGTCAGCAATCCATGTGGGAAAACGGGATCTTTCAGAACTGTTTCTTCCTGGCCATGCTGCTCGCGAAATCGCCGCTCGTCGAGGCAGTATTCCTGGTCAACGGTGGCGATGGTCGTGCCGAGGATGCACAAGAATTTCTGGCTGATGCGCCGGCGCAGGTGATCGATCTGCAAACGGCGCGCTCGCAGCTTGATGTGATCATCGAGCTGAGCGCGCAGCTCGACCCGCAGTGGGCGCGAGACTTCCGGTCGCGCGGCGGGCGTGTCATCGGCATGCGCGTGGCCAACGATTACGCAATCGATGTCGAGCGCATGATCTTCAATCGCCCTCATGGCATGCTTGTTTCCGGTACCGGATACGACATGATCTGGACATTGCCTGCCTTTGAAAGAACGTGCTCTGCCTATTACGAAGCAGCATTGCGTGCCCCGGTGCGAACGATGCAGCATATCTGGAGTCCGGTGCTCCTCGAACGCGCAGTCGGCCGGAGTGCGCCGACGCAGCCGTTCGGCTATACCCCCGGCCGCTCGCGCTGGCGCCTCGCCATCCTTGAACCCAATCTATGCATGGTGAAGACCAGCCACGTTTCGATGCTGCTTGCGGATGTCGCATATCGTCAGTCGCCCGACATCATCGAGGTGCTGCGTGTATATAACTCGTTTCACCTGAAGAGCGACCCGCTGTTTGTCGGATTCGCGACGAGCCTCGACCTCGTGCGGCACGGGCTTGCTTCATTCGAGGCGCGCTTTCCCACGTATGAAATCATGGCGTTGCAGGCTGACGCGATCATTTCTCACCATTGGGAGAATGGACAGAATTACCTGTACTACGAGGCGCTGTATGGCGGGTACCCGCTTATCCACAACTCGACGCTGCTTGGGGACAGTGGATACCGGTATACGGACTTCGACCCTCAGGACGGCGCTTTGGCGCTACGCCAGGCGTTTGCAGAGCACGATGGGCGGCTCGACGACTACCGGTGTGCCGCGCGTGGTTTCTTGAAGACGCTTGATCCGCATGCAGAGCGCAATGTCGAGCAATACAGCGCGGCGATCGCAGAACTCTATCAGTGATCAAACCTTCAGTTTTTGCTCGAGACGGACGATTTATCGGCCGCGCAGCGCACTGCGCGAAGCCGGCAAGGCACTCGGCGTGGATCCAGCGATCGTCGATCGCGTTGCCAAGCAACACCGATGGTTCGACTCGCGCCAGGCCTGCTGCGGCGCGTCGTCGAGGCCGGCCTCGCCCACAAAAATGCGGACAGGTTCTCGCTGCGTTACCGGTCCAGCGCCAGCTTCGCGCCAAGTCCCAACAGGATCGTCCCCATCACCGCGTCGATCGGCTTGCGCAGTTTCGCGTAGCCGATCTGCACGCGGTTCGTCGAGAACAGCACGGCGACCGTGCAGAACCACGTCAGCGAGACAGCGACGACAACGGCCAGCGTCGCGCCATGCACCCATGCCGGCGCATGCGCGGGCAGCAGCGTGACGAACAGACTGCCGAAAAACGCCGCAGCCTTCGGATTCGTCAAGCCGACCAGCAACCCTTTCCGATATGCGTGCACGCCACCACGGACAACCGGCTGGCTCGCGGATTCGGCCGGTTGCGCGGACTGGCGCAGGCTCGATAGCGTCTTGATGCCGAGGTAAATCAGGTACGCGGCACCGGCGATGCGGATCGCCTCGTACAGCCACGCGAGCTTCGCGACGATCAGCCCGAGCCCGAAAATCGCCATCGCCGCCCAGGCTGCATGCGACGACGCGATGCCCAATGCAGCAAGCAGACCCGCACGGCGATTGCCGAGCGCATGGGACGAAACAGCGATCAGGTCGGGGCCGGGGCTGACGCAGCCAGCAACATCACGCCGCCGACTGCGGCGAGTTGGGGAAGATAGCTCATGGCGATTCGGTTGGATTCAAGGTGAAGGACGAAAGGCGATCTAATCTGACATGCCGATTTTCCGTGGATGCGGGACGGCAGGAAGTACGACGTGCAGGCATATCGCGCAAGCTTTCGAGCTGCTGACACGCCCCTAGCAACTTCGAATTACAGCGGCGGCCGCTTCAGCTTCACCCAGCGCTGCACCGACGGCCGCTCCCACTGCGCACGCGCATAGTCGGCGAGGCGTTGCGGCACCGGATCGTCATTCAGCACCAGGCGGTTCAGCATCACCGCCAGATCGAGATCGGCAATGCTCCACTCGCCGAACAGGTTCGCCGCGCCCGGCGCGAGCAATTTGTCGGCGGCCGCGAACAGCTTCTGCGCGGCAGCCTGCGCCAGATTCGACAGCGGCTCGCTCGTCGGGCCGTAGAACAGCACTTCGGTCGACCGCTCCGTGCGGATCGGCATCAGGTCGCTGCGCAGCCACGCCTGCACTTGTCGCGCACGTGCACGCTGGCGCGAATCGACCGGATAGAGCCGCGTGCCCGGGAATGTCTCGTCGAGATACTCGGTAATCGCCGACGATTCCGACAGCGCGAAATCGTCGTGCACGAGCGTCGGCACGCGTTGCGTCAGCGACGTCGCCGCATAGTCTGGCGCGAAATGCGCGCGGTTGCCGAGATCGACGGTGACCAGTTCGTATGGCAGTGCTTTTTCCTCGAGGGCGACGAAAACCGACATCGCGTAAGGGCTCGCGTATTGCGTATCCGCGTAGAGACGGAGATTACCGGTTTGCACTGCAGGCTCCTTGTGAGTGCGGAGGTCGGCGGCTACGGGGCGGGTGCGCCGACGGGCTCCGGGTGGGTCAATGCGGTGTGTGCGACAGATTAGCAGTGGCGGGAAAGGCGGTGCTAGTGGTTTCGTGTGCGTTGTGGCCGTTTGGTCATACTGCGCGTAAGTCGACACCTGATCTCTCAGTCAGTGTCAGATCAGATCCGAGCTCGATTGGCCGTCGCTTCATCGAGGGCCGTGATCGGCCCTTCCGAGACATTCGGCTGCTTCGAGGCGAGCGGCCGGTTCGGCCGGCGGATTCAACCGGCCGTTTGCACAGGCTTGCGTCGACGTCCGAGACGGGCCGGGTCGCGCCGATCGGTGAGCAGATGTCATTTGAACACCCCATCGGTGCCCTCGCGGAATCCGGCCGTTGCGCGCTCCTACGCGAACGACAACTCAATGCGCATCGATGAACGCCAACACCGCAGCGTTAAACGCGGTTGGATTGATCCGCGGCATGGAGTGACTGGAGTTCATGATGCGCACCTGCTCTGCATGCTTCAGGCAGGGCAGGAGGTTGGCCTGGACCTGACTCATCGAGGGTGTGATCTTCTCGGAACGCAGCAGCAGAACCGGTGCTTCGATGTGCTGGGCGTCCTCACAGGTGTACGGCGCCCAGTGGTTGCCTTCGTTGTCGGGGGCAATGAAAGTCCACGCATTGTCCCGGTACCACTGCCTGGCGCTCTCCGACATGGCATCCCAGGCGCCTGGGCCGTTGACGAATGTCGCAAAGGCGATCAGGCCGGCATCCTTGTCGCCCTGCTTGAATTTCTCGGCCATCTCGCGGTACAGCGCCCGCCGCTCTTCGCCGGCAGAAGAAGTCGAACTCGCAGGCATAAAGGCGCGCATGCCCGACGCGGGCTCGCTCAGCGAGAGACTACGGACCAGCTCAGGCGCGGCCTTGGCGACATACAGTGCCAGGGTGCCACCGCGCGAATGGCCGACCAAATGCACCGGTCCGGCCTTGAGTTGACGGATGAACGTGACCAGATCATCGGCGTGCTGCTCCAGGCTGAACTCACCCTCACCGTTCCAAGGCTCCGGATAGAAATGCCGTAGGCTGACGGAGATAACCCGGTACTTCTGGGCAAACGGGCCCATCTGGGCGCCAAAGAAGCGGTAGTCGGATCCTGCTCCTGGGATCAGCACCACCGGGACGCCGGAGCCCTGCTCTATGTAGGCCATGTCGTAGCCATTCACAGGCATCGATTTCACGCCGGGTGGGAGGCCCCAGGTACGTGCGGTGGGCGCCGTAGCCGAGGCGGTTGGCAGTGGAGACCGGCAAGCGGCCAGGCATAGAAACATCAAGGCCAGCAGCGTTGTTCTCATGAGACTCCTCCGTTTTGCTATGACGTGGAGGCCCCGTCTGTGTGACGGACACCCTAGCCAAGCATAGGCGACGGCCAGCGACCTGAATGCACCAAGAATGGCCTGTGAGCGATCGGCAGGCTAATGGGGGTCCGCGGTCTGGGCGAAGGGGACGCCTGAATGTCGGGATGAAGGTGTCGGCGAACGTCTCTTCATGGCCGGCAGGCGACGGCGAGATCGATGCAGCCGACCAGGTGGGATCGTGAATAGTCCTGGCGATTAGTCAGCTCGGTGCCACCGACCTGACTTGTCACACACGCTGACTCTTTCATCATTCAGCCGGACTTGCTCCTCATTTACCTTCAGCGAGGTCGAAAGATCAATGTCAAAGGCGACATTGAGCGCCTGCCTGACATGGATAGCCTCAACGGGAAGCTCCCAGGTCAGGAATAGCTGAGTGCAATCCTGGTCGGGCGGGAAGTCGTCCACATCAAAACCGCTGCTGCCGCGCCGAATGACGCCATGAGGCTGGCAGGTATCGAATATCAGAACCGAACCCCGGGTCAGGGGGATTCGAAGACCCAAAGACGGAAAGTGTACGTCCTGACCCTTATCCTCGCTCAGGAAGAGATTGCAGAAGGCCGCGCCGCCATACTGCTCTCCGTCGTGGTGATACCTCGCGCCGCGGCAAGCCATGAGAGCGACGTCACTGGAGGCAAGTACTCCGGGCAGTCCGAGCTTGCTTGCCCAATCAGCCACTGCCTGCACGCAGTGCGAGTAGTCCGGCCAGCGCGCTCGTGCTCGTGCCAGAGGTAACGCCTCAACATCCCCAGGTTCCAGGGTCATGCGGGACGAAATCTCCCTAGCCCAATCCGCGAGCAGACGCGCCGGCGGCTCTGGCACGTCGACCGTGCCCGACAGCACGATGTCACTAACGCGCCGACTGCGGATGGCGTCGCCGCTCCAGAAATAGGAGGTGAGGACGTTTTGGGGCTGGGGTTGCAGGGAAGGGTCGCTCATTTGTCGCAGTGTAAAGCGGCTACCTTGGTCGCCGTGCCATCTCGCGCCAGCGAATGGCGCTTCCCGGACCCGGAGCGGACCGTCAATGTACTCCGGTGTAAATGGCAGGTTCTAAGTTGGAACGGACGTTCAAACATCCAAACTGAGTGAGGATAAGCAACTTGGTATTTTCATTCAGTTATAACATCGGGTTAACACCTCTTTATGGGCGGCGTTGAACATCCTAGGCTCGTTGTAGCCATTCAAACAGTATTTCGCATCTAAACTACTGGTCAACGGGGTACACAAATGGTTACCAAGAAAGAAACAATAAAGCCACCGACATCGAAAGAATTGAAAGACGCGGGCAAACAGTTGCCGAAAGGACACTCCTCTGCCGGTCGCACTATGGCAGACAAGTCGGTCGCGGTGAAACAAGGCGTTGCAAGTCCAAAGAAGAAATGAAATTACAGACAATGCAGCGGAAAACAGTGGTACGGCGGCGCGAATTCATGGATAACAAAATCAGTTTCAAATAAATCGTCTCCACGCATCGTAAAACGGGGTGGCATATGGCGCTTTACAAATACTCCAATCACTTGCAACAAAACCAGCACGGAAATTTCGACACTCTCCGCGATCCAGGCACACAAGCTCCGGACGCAGGTATCTACAGGTGTAATGCTTGCGGGCACGAGATAGGGATAGCAAAGGATCATATACTCCCGCCTCAGAATCATCACACCCATGCTGCCAATCAGGGGCCTATCCGCTGGAAGCTACTAGTGGCGACGGGAAACTAGCATTCAACGCGCGACAGTGTCATATTTGTCTCCTTGATCGTCACACAAGTTCAAACCAATCCCGCATCCTGACTAAGCACGGTCGGAGGAGAGGATTTCTGGAAATGGCCCAATGTCCGCAGAGGATGACAAAGCAACGCTCGTACGTGGAACTCGAACGGCCGTTTGCGGGTAGAGCCGACATCTGAACTTCCGAATGACCAGCGGAGTTAACGACCGTTCCTGGCCGGACTGGGACACGTGCGACATTTGGTCCGACATCAGTTGCACAAACGTTGCCACGCAGTAGCACGACTGTGGCGCCGGTCGCACTTACTCTGGCGCCCTACGATCGCGGATGTCGACATGTCGCATAAAACTAAATACAAGTTTTTTTGCATCGAATTCTCTGAAATCAGTCGATGAAAATCGATCACTCCAAGGTGGCGCAAACCCGCCGCTGAAAGGCGTACCGGGGTGGACTGCTCCTGTGCCGACCGTGCGTGAACGCACAGACGCGGGCAATCACCCCGGGTAGCTTGCCCGCAGATGCGTGCCGCAAACACCTGCGTGCGCAGCGCGAAGCCGCACGAAAAGCAATCCAGAGGGCACCATCATGAGCGCGCTTCACCAAGGACCACCCGTCCCGTCTGGCCTTCGTCGCCTGTCCTGCGCCACATCCCGGTTGTCACTGCCGGCGTCAGCCGCGCGGCCTTCCCGCCCACGGCTGCGCAGCGCGCTCCTGCTGCTGGCGTGCCCGGCGCTGGTCACGCTGGCGGGCTGCCCGTCGACCGCGACCAGTCTCAAGATCAAGCCCCCACAACTGCAGGCGGTGCAGATCGATCTCAAGCGCCAGCTCGGGGTCTATCTTGCCGAACGCGCGAAGCGCAAGCCGCCCGTGGGACCGCTGGATTGCGGCAAGGGTGACATTGACTTCATGGTGACGACGGTCACGATGGACCTGAAGACCACGATTGACTGGACGGGGGGGGTCGGAGGCAAGGGCACCGTCGGCAGTCCGATCACGGTGCTGCTGCCCTCGGCGACGGGCACCCATGAAAACAGTCAGCACCTGACCTTCACCCAGACTCTGATGCCGCCCGCGCTGCAGGATCCCGCGCTGTTCGACCCAAAGAACGTGGCACTTCTGGAACAGAAACCGTCGGCCATCGCCGATGCCATATTCGCGCTGCGCGACGGGCTCGTGACGGCCGCCATGCGCGCGCCGGACGGCAGCCGCCTACCGTGCATGACCATCGTCGCAGGCGATGCAAAGGACCAGGGTGGCACTTTCGTGATCGGCATCACCGTCAGCAGCGACCTGTCCGGCAACATCACGCTGGGCGCACTCGACTGGGGCCCGACCTTTGCACGAAAAGCCTCAAATGAGAATACGCTCACCGTCACCTTCGTCCCGGTCTCAACCAACCTGCCTGCGGCTGTGCCGCCAGCAAATGGCCCTGGTCAACCTGCCGGTCAGGGCGGCTTCGTTGCGCACGCAGCGAGACCCGCTGCATGCAAGGTCAAGCCCGAGGACATCAATACGCATGTGCTGTGTACGAGCCCGACAAAGCACGACGTGACCTTCTGCGATACCTGTGGACGCGAGATTGGACCGTGGCAGCTGAACGGCGTGGAGGCAATCATGCGCGTGACGCCCCACAACGACCTGCGTTAGTCCAGCGCGGTGAAGTCGCAGTCGACGAGTGCTTGGTGGATTTTCTCGGGCGTATCCAGATAGCCCCTGAGCATCAGGAAGACATCCGGGAAAAGACCGACCGAAAACGTCATCTGGAAATGCGTCGGGTTGTCCTCATCGACCCAAAGGAGGCCTGCTTCAGCATGCGCCTCGTATAATTCGTAACCCTGCACCTCGGTCAGGCGCAGCTTCTGCTCGGTCGTCTTGATCCTCATCAATATGCGGTCGTCTTGCTCATTGCCGTGCTCGAAGATGTAGGCGAGAAACTCCCGCTGTCTGCGGGACAGCTCCACGAGCTTCCCGTGGAGTTCTACCAGGCCATCGAACAGCGCCTTGGCGTCCGCTGAACCGGGTTTTTCGTCCGCATGCTTGAGAAACGACCTCGCGCTTTTGGGCGGCCGATCCTCAACCTTTTCCGCCTGTGCGAGCAGACTGCCGGGCGACATTGCGCGGGCGACGGGGTGCAGCTGTTCGGTGACGTAGTCACTCAGCTTTTTCATCTGCGCGAGCGGAAGCTTTTCGATCGCATCCAGCACGTCGTCGATATCAATAATGTCTGTCTTGTGATCAAACTCGAAATCGTGTTCGGGATCCGTTTCGAAATCCTTCGAGTGGTTCGTTTTCTCGACCAGCATGAGGAACATCAGCCTGTCGTACTGCTTGTACAGCTCGTTTTCAACGAACGTCTCGATCGTCGTCTCGACCTTCGATCTTCCCGACGTGGACGAGAGCTGGAAACACAGCCGCGCACCGGGGTCAGCCAGGTCGATCGCCGCCGCGTTCATCTTCGCGTCGTTCGCGTTGACGAGATGGTACCCATACACCTGGTTCAGCACCTCGCAGTAGAAGCGCTCACAGTGCCGGTTGACGTCGGTCAACCCTCTTTTGGACATGCTTTTGACCACGTAACGCAGCACCGACAGCCGCATTACGATACCTTCGAACAGCTCAGCCTTCTCCAGGACCATATCGTCGCTCCGAGGACTCGGCGTGCCCGAGTGCAAACGCCGGTTTCAAAGCCGACGATTCTAGCGGATGCGGGGACTACCACATCGGAAGCTGCGCAACACGCGATTACCGCGCAATCGCTCAGCCCATAGGAGAAGTACAGGCAGGGCCGCCACGGCCATCACCGCCACGCACGCGGCCTGCATGCGCACGCGCAGGAGCCACAGCGGACACGCCACCATCCCAAGGACGCCGAACAGGATCAGCAGGGAGTCGTGCGGACCTACACCCCGCAGGGTCTCGGCCAGCGCGGCGATCCACGCGACGGCGGCCAGCCATATCGTCCACTCGGGCCCACGGCCGGCATCTGGCGGCAACATGAAAAGCCGCAAGCCGGCGAAGCGGGACCAGATCTGTCGAAACGGTGACATGGACTGTTATAGCCGACTCCGTTTTGATCCGGATGCCGAAGTTGACGTGAACCAGCACGTCGTCGACGTCATCCTAGAATGGACGGCATTTCCGAACTCGCTGCCCCGGATCATCGACGCGTCTGCAACCGGTTCATTTTGGCGTCGGCTGCAACAGGAGAGATTGACGTTGCTGGTGAGCGTCCGCTACTTGAGCGGGAGCCGACTCTCAAGAGTCTGCACTTTAGCCCATGCCAATGTCTGAAAGTGGCCGAACTGTGTCAGACGATCTGACGCTGTCTGTTTGGTCTAGTCTAGCCTTATACACATACTGCGTCGGGCCAGCGGTAGCCGATCACTTCGTTCAACGGGTACGCGAGTTCGCGCACTTCTTCCAGTTGGTTGCCGCCGAACAGGTGGACGTGTTCGTCGTCGTGGCGCAGGTAGAAACCGACGTGACCTTTCCAGCTCACGGGATCGTCGCGCGTCAGGATGGCGATGCAGCCGTAGACCGGGCGTTCCAGCGGGCAGCCCCACTCGAGCCATGAGCGCGCGAGCGCCGAACCCGTGCCGCGAATGCCGGCGTGCGTCATGCACCAGTTGACGAATGACGAGCACCAGGAAATCTTGTCGTCGTAACCGACCAGGTTCGTCTGGTTGTTGTATTCGACGATACGCGGGTTGATGCTGCCAGGCGGGTGGCGGCGGATGCCGAGTTCGGCCAGCGCGACGGACATCCACGGCGGATGACCGGCTTTCGGTTTGCTCTCAGGATTTGATAGGGTCACGTCGTTCTCGGGCGAGTGTCAGTGTGATTTCGCTCAATCTTCGCATGAATATAGCGAGTCTACAGCGCCCTTCCCGCCTTGTGATTTCCTTTCGATCCACCCGTATCATGTCGGCAGCGCCATCGACTCCCCTGCCCGCCATGCGCATCACGCCCCTGCCGCCCCTTCAGTGCCTCGTCGCGTTCGAAGCCGCCGTGCGGCACGCGAGCTTCACGAAAGCCGCCTCCGAACTGCACCTGACCCAAAGCGCGATCAGCCGCCAGATCCAGCAGCTCGAGGAATTCCTCGGCCGCTCGCTGTTCGTCCGCGAGCATCGTTCGTTGCGGCTGACGATCGCAGGCGAGCAATACGCGGCGCAGGTGCACCATCTGCTCACGCAATGCGCGGAAGCCACGCACGACGTGATGAAGCCGTATGGCGACCTCGAACTGACGATCGCGTGCTCGTCCGGCGTCGCGCTGCTGTGGCTTACGCCTCGGCTACCGGACTTTCGCACCGCGTATCCGAACATCAAGCTGCGCCTGATCGTGCGCGATGGTCTTGCGTCGATGTCGCCGGCGGAATTCGACGTCGGCGTCTACTACGTGCGCCAGCAAGCGCCTGCCGAATACACCGCGCGCCGGCTGTTCGACGAGGAAGTGTTTCCCGTATGCGCGCCCGGCTATCTGGCCGGCCGCACGCTCGACGCGACCGATCTCGCGAACGAGACGCTATTGCGCCTCGAGGACGGGCAGCGCCAATGGATGTCCTGGTCCGAATGGTTCGACATGAACGACGTCGACCGGCAGAAGGCGCAGCCGCAGGACATCACGATCAACTCCTATCCGCAGATCGTGCAGATGACCATTCTCGGCCAGGGCGTGTCGCTCGGCTGGCGCTACATGATCGACGCATGCATCGAGGCCGGGCTGCTCGTGCGCGTGACGGAAGCGTCCGCGAGCCACGGCGGCGGCTATTACGTGATCTCGCCCAACGACCGCGCGCAGAACCAGGCCGCCCGCCTGTTCACGCGCTGGCTGTTCGAACAGGCGGAGAAACAGACCGCACCCTGAGCGCGATGCATGCGTGCAGCGCATGCGTGCATGCGAATCTTTCGTTTCAGAAAAAAATCCGGCTGTCCTTAGCATGGGATTCACGCGGGGCAGCCGTCCCGTCTTCTGACAAAGGAAGAGACCATGCAAGGAACGCTTTCCCCGCGCGCCGCGCCTTCCATCGATGTGGCAGTGCAGCAGCGCCGCCGCGCCATGTCGCGACCGTGATCGGCAACGGTCTCGAATGGTTCGACTTCACCGTCTACAGCTTCTTCGCGGTGATCATCGCGAAGCTGTTCTTCCCGACCGGCAACGAACTGACGTCCGTGCTGCTCACCGTCGCGACGTTCGGCGTCGGTTTCTTCATGCGGCCGGTGGGCGGCATCGTGCTCGGCGTCTATGCCGACAAGGTCGGACGCAAAGCCGCGCTGTCGCTCACCATCCTGCTGATGGCAGCCGGCACCGCGCTCATCGGGATCGCGCCGACCTACGAACAGGCCGGCATCGCCGCGCCGCTGCTGATCGTCGTCGCGCGGCTGCTGCAAGGCTTCTCGGCCGGCGGCGAGATGGGCGGCGCCACTGCGTTCCTCACCGAATACGCGCCGCCGGAGAAGCGCGCGTATTACTCGAGCTGGATCCAGTCGAGCATCGGCTTCGCGGTGCTGCTTGGTGCTGCGACCGGCACGTTCGTCACGACGTCGCTCGACGCGCAGGCGTTGCATAGCTGGGGCTGGCGTCTGCCGTTCCTGCTCGGGATCATCGTCGGGCCGGTCGGCTACTTCATCCGCAGCCATATCGACGAGACGCCGGCGTTCAGCGCCGTCGAAGCGCAGGCGAAGGAAAGCTCGCCGCTGAAGGAAGTGCTGTCCACCTACCCGCGCGAGACGTTCGCGAGTTTCTCGATGGTCATTCTGTGGACCGTGTGCACCTACGTGCTGCTCTTCTACATGCCGACCTATTCCGTGCGCACGTTGCATCTGCCGCAGTCGACCGGGTTTGCGGCCGGCATGGTCGGCGGGCTGATGATCATGTGCTGCTCGCCGATCGTCGGCAGGCTCGCCGACGTGTGGGGACGGCGCGTGTTCCTGTCCGGCTCGGCGCTCGCAATCCTCGTGCTCGCTTGGCCGATGTTCGCGTGGATCAACCATGCGCCCGGGTTCACGTCGCTGATCGTGTTCCAGGCCGTGTTCGGTGTGCTGATTGCGACTTATACCGGGCCGATCCTTGCGGCGTTCGCCGAACTGTTTCCGACCAAGGTGCTGTCGACCGGGCTTTCCGTTGCGTACAACTTCGCGGTGACGATCTTTGGCGGGTTCGCGCCGTTCCTGATTACCTGGCTCATCGCCCGGACGGGCAGCAACATGGCGCCTGCCTTCTACGTGATCCTCGCGGCGGCAGTCAGTTTCGTCGGGACGCGTTTCGTGAAGGATGCGAAGCGTGGCGCCTCCATGACTCGATAAGGATATTTCCCCATGACCATTACCGTGCTTCAAGGCGGCAACGTTCTCGACCTCGAACGAGGCGTGTTGCTCGAACATCATCATGTCGTGATCGAAGGCGAGCGGATTGTCGAAGTTACTGATCGGCCGGTGGATTTGCCGAATGCGCGGGTGATTGATGTGCGCGGCAAGACCGTGATGCCGGGGTTCATCGATTGCCACGTGCACGTGCTGGCTTCGAATGCGAATCTTGGTGCCAATGCGACGCAGCCGAATATTCTCGCGGCGATTCGGTCGTTGCCGATTCTCGATGCGATGTTGTCGCGTGGGTTTACCAGTGTGCGGGATGCGGGCGGTGCGGATTGGAGTTTGATGCAGGCGGTCGAGACGGGGCTGATTTCTGGGCCGAGGATTTTTCCGTCGGGGAAGGCGTTGTCGCAGACCGGCGGGCATGGGGATTTTCGGCCTCGGGGGGATTTGCTGGAACCCTGCTCTTGTTGTTTTAGGACGGGGGCGATTGCGCGGGTCGTGGATGGAGTTGAAGGTGTGCGGCTCGCGGTGCGCGAAGAGATTCAGAAAGGCGCGACGCAGATCAAGATCATGGCTTCTGGTGGGGTTGCGTCGCCGACTGATCCGATTGCTAACACGCAATATTCCGAGGATGAGATTCGGGCGATCGTCGATGAGGCCGAGGCTGCGAGTACTTATGTGATGGCACATGCGTATACGGGGCGGGCGATTGCGCGGGCCGTGCGATGTGGCGTGCGGACGATCGAGCACGGGAATCTCGTAGATGAAGCGGCCGCGAAGCTCATGCATGAGCACGGGGCGTTTGTGGTGCCTACGCTCGTTACTTATGACGCGCTTGCCAAACATGGCGCGGAGTTCGGAATGCCTGCGGACTCCGTGGCGAAGGTGGCTTCCGTGCAGCAGAAGGGACGCGAGTCGCTGGAGATCTATGCGACGGCCGGCGTGAAGATGGGGTTCGGGTCGGATCTGCTTGGGGAAATGCACGCGTTTCAGTGCGGGGAGTTTCGGATTCGGGCTGATGTGCTCGGGAATCTGGAAGCGCTCAGGTCAGCGACGACGGTGGCGGCGGAGATTGTCAATATGCCGGGGCAACTGGGCGTCGTGGCCGCCGGTGCGATTGCCGACATGGTCGTGCTCGACGGAAACCCGCTCGACGATATCGGCGTCGTGGCCGGTGAAAGCGAGCACGTCGCCTATGTGCTGCAGCGCGGGCGGATCGTAAAGGCGCGGGACGGCGGGCGTTGACGCGTCACTTGTGCACGCACGTGGACATTCAAGGTCATCGCTTGAATCCGGATGCGTCCGATCGTTTCAACACGCGCGGCGCGGCCTCACGGGCCTTGCGGTCGTGACAGTTGTTGAAGGTGGTTGTGAGCGCGATTCGCACCGTACAAGGCCATGGCCGGGGCAGTTGCGCCCCGGCAGTCAGTCACGTTCGAGCAAAACTTGCAATGCACCCGCAAAGGCCACGCAAAGTGGCCCTTGCTGTTTATGCCTCGTCGTCTTCCTGGGCAGCCTGACCGTAGGGCTGCTCTCGCCAGTTCAGCGCGCTGTGGTCAGGCGTGATGGTGACCTTTCGGAGATCGAAATTGAACTCGAGATAGACGTGATCGCCCGGTTTGAATCCGAACATCTCGAAATGCGCGTCGATGGCGCGCATCCAACGCATGTACGGTTGGCCCTCTTGGGGAAGGTCGGGCTTGTTGTCGAGGGTCAGTTCAACCTCGGGGTACCGTTTGAGCTTCTTGGGACGTGACTTACTATAGGCGTTAGCCATTTCCGACTCCGTGTATGAGTTGGTGGTGGTCAGCGGGTCGTATGGGTTGCCGCCCATGCGGCCCGCGCTTTTTGTTGCCGTGGATTTCCCTACTCTCTCCCCCTTCGCTGCGTCTTGTTGGGCAAGACGGACTTTTTTCGACCATCGGGGCGAAGGGTGCTGCGAACTACTCCGATGGGCGAGAAGCAAGGCTTCATGACCAGTGTAGTCGCGCTGGCATCTCAGAAATGGGGAGTTGGGGGGGATTGGCTGTTAGGTATAGGGATGCGCGTGAAGCGGAAGATCGGGCTGCGAGTCCCCCTTGCGCCAGCGCTCCCCTATTACCGCTTTCAGAGTGTCCGTGTACTAGATCCACCGTCTCTGTTTCATTGCAACACTCTTCACAATGCGAGCATCAAGCGTGTTGGATCAACAGATTGAACTCACAACCGCACTTTTATTAACGTTTAATTTTTTAAAAAAAATCCATAATTTAAAATATTAGTTTTTTAAAAACATCACTGCCACGAAATGCCGAGAAAACATAAAAATTTATTGATATACTATAATTAGTATTTTTAATATTTAGGCAATGCGATAAAATCCACCCTCTTTCACTCCCTACTCATCCCGCGTTTGTGGCTTTTTAAAATTTCAAAATGCCGACGGCCTGAGTTGGCCGTTTTTATCCAAAGACTCAGGAAATAAAGGCTCACACAGACCGACGGCATCAAAGTTTCATCTCACTACCGACAATGTCATTTCATGCAGCGGTAGCTACCAGCTTCTAGATGCGTCCCCACGGCGCAAATGAATTCCCGAAGGATCACGCCCACTGACGTTGAAGCACGTCTCAGATCCAATGTCTTAATTCCTTGCCCGCCATCAGACATAGATTGCTCGCCATGTGCAATCTTGTTTCTTTTATTTTTAACCCAAAGCATTCTTTCCGCGTCACCCTTAATAAAAGGTATTTTTTCCATACCATACGAAATACCGATGACATTTAATTTCCTCGCGTCCACATTTCCCGAGAATAGTGGCTGCCTGCGAAGATAGTCGGAGAATTCAGGAAAAGTCTGCCCCATGGATCTGAACCTGTACTCCTGATCGGCGACTTTATCCGCATCGCTAATGTAAGCCCCCGCAGTCTTACCAAAGGCATAACGGAGCATCTTAATCCGAAAGGCATCTGAAAGATCATCGTAAAACAAAGAAGACGCTCGATCATGAACTCTCTCAATAGCAGAATATGCCGTTGCCTCGATATTATTGTACAGCGCAATAAAAACACTTGATTTAAGAACGACAATCACATCAACCTTGCGACGAATTTCGCTGACGTCGTCAATATGATCAAGCAGCCGACTGATAGAGTACTCTCTATCAGCAAGATCCGCGAGAACCCCATTCATGTTTAGGCTCGCATGGACAAAATGTGATCCTTGACGAAATGAATTCGCTTCAGCAAATTTTCAGTGGAATGAGTCCGATACTCACCATTTATTGATTTATTGAACTCTCGGTCCCTCAACCAATACTGGACATCAATCTTCTTTTTGAGTACTAGTTGAGGTACTTCCTTGAGTGCGAGATGAGTACCAACTGCGATTGCCTCAAAGAAGATACGCGAGGCATCCTTGTTTGGACCCTTAAGGAAGCCATACTCGAAATTCTTGACAACGAATTCGATCATCGAATTGAAATTGAGAAGCTTTTCAGCCTTCTCATCGCTAACGAATTCATCCCGCTTCGACGCCATGTAATGATCAAGTGCTTTGCTAACACTGCGAGAAAATTCCGTATATTTTGGATAAATGTCAACAAGAGCGAAATATCGTAGGACCAACTCCTCATACTCCTGACGCTTCTGGACATTTCGAGAGAGCCGTAGCGCGGTACGGAAATCCATATTATTAGCGCATTCATTATATAAAAAATCGGTAAAGGGTCCTCGATAGACACCCTTGCGAGTTTCCATATTGCGCAGAATATCGCTTCCCTTGTTGATCCGTTCGAAGAGATCATTTTTTATTTCATCCGTCGCGCTTTCTGAAAGAACGATGACGGTGAAGGTCGTATTATTGAATTTTCTCTTTCGTGAAACATCGAAATCATCAAAGGCCATGCCATTCAGCTTAGTGACCTTATCAAGAGCATCAAGGCGCAGTTCGTTATTTAGAAATGCGCTAAGCGTGCGCACCCGCTGCGACCCATCGACAATCTCTAGGCGACCGTCCTTGTTTTCGGCTACAAATATTGGTGGAATAGGTAGCCCGAGAACAATTGACTCAATCAAACGAGACTGGCGCGCATTGTCCCAAACAAAATCTCGCTGATACTCCGGCACGTAAATTTCGTTCTCGTTGTCTTCGATGCCATCCATATACTTTTTCACAAGGATCTCAATAGTATAGTCCTTGCTATCATAGGCAACAGTTTTCTTCAACTCAATAATTTGACTTTCAACATCACTCATTTTTACTTTTTACCTTTATGGTTAAACAATCATCAATACTGCCATGACAACCGCGATTGCAGCGTCTACTGCTTTCGCAAACTGAACACCCGGTTACTGACGCCGATCTGACGTCTAAATGGTCGAGCAACACCATAGACGAACATCGCTTCCTGGCCGAATCCGGTCATCGATACATTGCATCCCCGTACCGCGCGACACGAGCGTCTGCAGTTACATTTCAGTTATTCCTCACACACGCACATGACATCGGGAGACTGCGTCCTATTGAATGACTTTATCTGTATAAGGCTGGACTAGATCAAACAGACAGCGCCAGATCGGCTGACTCAGTTCGGCCAAAAACAGTCATTTCCCAAGAGCTGTTTTCGGCCCCAAGATGGCGAATCTATAGATGCGTCCCTACCACTGCACGAAACCAAACCTCAGTTAGGGCTTGGCTCGCGCTCAGCGAGCACTTAAATCGACGCCCGTAAAAATATCTGCATTATTGAATGCGCTGTTTCGAGCTCCCCGCTTGCGCAGTGACGCCATTTTCAGTCGGCACGAGCGTCCAGATCTTGGCATCAATTCCGTCGTTTTGCAGCTTGCGCAGGAAGTAACGTGCCTGCAGAGCGTCATGGGTAGCGATCACGACCTGGAAACCATGATCAACTATGTAGTCACGCAGCAAATCGAAAACAGCAGAGGCATGCACCAGGTCGTGGTGCTGCGTCGGGTCATCCAACAGCAGCGCTTTCCAAGGAGACCACTGATGACTCATGGCCATTGAGAGTAGGAAGGTCAGTTGAAGATCCGTCAGCTGTGCCTCACTCGCGATATCTGGTACTGGTACCGCTTTATTGCCAAGCGGTACAGAAACGCCAGCACGATCCTTGTTATATGAGCTGAAGAACTTCAGGCTTGCCTCGTTGTCACGGATCGGCGTAAAGGAGCCGGGGATGATCGGCGTAATGGCGCCAGTAGAACTGGGGTAAAGCGCGGGTTCGAACGGTTTCAAGGTTGCGGTTTTTTACCGTTTTTGGCAACTGTATTTTGGGGCAGATCAGGCATGGGTTTCGGTGCGCGTCGGCTGTCGCCTTCAAGCACGAGCCGGTAGGCGCCGTGGCGTAACCGATCCAGAGTTGCTGTGCCGAGGATGCGGTTGTCGGGGAACGCGGCGCCCCATTCATCGAAGTGCAGATTCGATGTGAGGATCGTCGCCGCGCGCTCGTAGCGGGCATCCACGAGATCGTGGAAGTCCTCATCCTGCGGGGTATGCAGAGGTTTAAGCGCGAAGTCGTCAACGATCAGCAGCGGTACCTTGGCGAACTGCTGGAACCGGCGTTCGTAGGTACCGGTCGCGCGCGCGGCGTTCAGCCGCTTGAACAGCTCGGTCTGCGAGATGAACAGCACGTCGCGCCCCTGTCGGGCCGCGCAATGTCCCAGCGCTTGCGCCAGATGGCTCTTGCCCGTGCCTGTCTGCCCGGCGATCAGGATCGAGACCTTCTCGTCGAGATAGCGGCCGGCCGCGAGATCGTAGACGTAGGCGCGGTTCAAGGCGGGCAGCAGGTCGAAGTCGAAGGACTCGAGCGTCTTGCCGATGGCGAAGCCGGCACGCGAGAGGCGGATGGCGAGCTTGCGGTTCTCGCGGCGGGCAACCTCGTCGTGCAGCAGCATCGCGAGGAACTCGGTGTAGGCAAGTTGTCCGTCGATGGCCTCGCGGTTGCGCTGTTCGAGCGAGTCGAGGATGCCGGACAGGCGAAGCTGCTTGAGGATGGAATTCAGTTCGGGACTCGGATTCATGGATTCAGTGGATCAGCAGGGATTGAAGGTCACGGCCGAAGCGGCCGCCGTCCTGGTAGGTACCGCCCGGCATCGCGGTAGCGCGCGTGGTGGCCTGGCCTTCCAGGCCCTTGTCGAGGATGCCCTTGACGGTGCGATACTTCGGGCTGCTGAAGGCGAGCGCGCGCTCGCAGGCCGCTTCCAGCCGGGCGTCGCCGACCTGCTCGCGCAGCCGGATGAGGCCCTGCGCGCCGCGCAGGTTCACGAGCACCGTGTCGTTGAACAACGCGAGGATCACGCCGTGGCACGACGGCCCGATCTCCTTCGCCCGGGCCAGACACCACTGCGGATCGTGTTCGAGCCAGGCCTGAGCTTCGGGCGGCTGATGGTCCCGGACCGTATGGCGACCACCGGCCCGTTGCCGCGGGTGGGTCGCGACGAGCTGATGCTGGTGGTACAACTGGATGACCGTGTCGGTCGCCTTCAGCCAGAGGGGCTTGCCGACCAGTGCATACGGTGCCGAGTACAGCGCGTTGCGGTAGACGATGTGGCCGTCGCGGTGGACGCTGACTTCCTTCCAGACGGAGATCACCGGCGCCACGTCCGGCAACGCCGCGAGCAGCGGCTTCTCGATCGCGAAGCGCGCGAGCGGTTGCTCGTGGGTCGTGCCGTGCGTGCGTGTGCCGGCTTCCTGCAGGACCCACTCGCGAAGCTGCCGATTCGCATCGGCCAGATCCCGGAACTCGCGCAGCGGCACGAAGGACTTCTTGACGTATTTGACGCCCGACTCGACGACGCCTTTCTTCTGGGGATCGCGTGGCGGACAGGCGTCGATCTTGAAGCCGTAGGCCTCGGCAAGCGCCGCGTAGGAGCGTTGTACGGCCGGATCGTACCGGCAGGCTCGGATGATCGCGCACTTCGCGTTGTCGATGATGATCCGGCTAGGCCGGCCGCCGAACCATTCGAAGGCGCGCCGGTGGCAAGCCAGCCACGTCTCGACGGTTTGATCCAGCACGATCTCGGCGTACTGGTGACGCGACCAGCACAACGTCATCACGAAGATCCACGTCCGAACCTCAATGCTCTCGACGCTCAGCACGGGACCGGCGCCGAAGTCGACCTGCACCGCGTCGGCCGGCGCGAACTCGAGGATCGTCGTGGCAGCCACGCCGCGCTCGGCGGCAAGATGCCCAACCATACGGCGAACTGCCGAGTAGCTACCGGTGTAGCCGTGGTTGCGGCGAAGTGCGGCGTGGATCGTGGTGCCCTGAACGCCAGCCGCGAGCCAGTTGCGAATCTGCTCGCGAAACGGCTCCACAGTCGACACACAGGTACTCGGCAGATGCGGCGTGCGGCCGAAGACCCCTGCAATAACCGTATCGTCCGGCAACGGTTGCGTGGGATCGAGCCAACCCCGCGTCTGTGCTTCGCGGCGTACGCTCGTGAGCTTCTTGCGTCCCATCAGTCCGCCGCGCGCGATGTCGCGGTCGGAGTCGCCCTGCCGCATACGGACAAGGACTTGGCGATACTCAAACAATTCGAACCTCCGATTGGCCATGGACGCTCCGTTCAAAAAGAACAGAGCGTACCGACTAGGAAAGTTCGAACCGCGCCTTTGCCCCGGCGCTGCTGGCGTCTTTACGCCGATCCTGGACTGGCGCCTATGCGCCGATCATCAGGTGGCGCCTATATGCCGATCACGGATTGGCTCCATAACGGCGATCCGTGACACTCGTGGAACCTGGACTCCCGCACGACTCGTTTCAGCAGCGCCTGCCAGCGGGGCACCACCTTGGCGACATGCTTTTGAACGTTCTCAATTTCTTTCTTGAGTGAGCCGTCCAGCAAATCCATCGCTTCCGAGATCAAGGTCAATCGGGAGAAGCTGGATTGCGCCGCATTGATGCTGTCATTGAGGAAAGCTTCGAAGACCTCTTCTGAACGGTCAAGACGCTGAGCATCAATCAGCCGCTGGGCCAGTTGTGATTCATTCAACTTGGCCCAAGCAGAGATTTCTACCCCAATACCTTCGAGTGCTGAAACATAGCCCTCAAGGAGCGTCAACGTAGCGTGCAGCGTCGCTTCACGGGCCTGTGCAGCCTCCGCAATTGGGTCGCCGGTCAACTCCAGCTCTTGCCAGCTTGCCCGGAATTGAAGAAGGCGAGTTTGAACCCTTCTGATTTCTTCCTCAATACTCTTGACAACGGCCGATGACTCAAGCAGCTGATGCTGTTGGGTTTCTAGGGCGGATTGCACAGTCCCGACCTTACCGTTTAGATCACTGATCTGCTGTTCCAGCTGAGCTTTTGCTGCAGTGAGTTGCTCTAGCGTACGAACCGGCGGTTCCCCATAGGTGAGCGCGGCCAGTGCGGTGACTGCTTGATCCAGTCGCGTGGCCGCTTCGCTCTGTTGAACTCGGGCCAAGTCAAGCATGTGCTGTGCCGAGTTGAATGCTCGCTCAGTTTGTTCAAAAGCTTCAGGGGTAGGGAGAGCGTCCAACGCCGCTCGCTGATCAGCCAAACGCTTTTTGGCAGGAGAAATGCTATCGAGTTGCTGTCTGAGTGTCTCCCTTGCCAACGAGAGCGAGTCACTAGCCAAAATCGGGTCGGTACGAAACTGCGAAACTTGCCGTCCCAGTTCCAGGCGGCTGGACTCCAAAGCACCCAACTCTCCTCGACTGAGGTCTAGTGCTTGCTGCGCTTTCTCAACCGCGATCTCACCGGCCGTTAACGCTTCCACCGCAGCCCGCAATTGCTGCTCAGCTGAGGTCAAACTAGGATTGATCGCATCAAGGGCTTGAGCCACACGGAACTGAAGTTTGGCTGCACCATGCGGCTCCAGGCAAAGCGGGCATTGATCTTGGTCAGCGGGAAGTTGTTGCGCTATGGATGCAACAGCCTGACGGATTGCATCGGCGGAAGAACTGAGCATCTCATAGTGTGATCGGGCAGTGGCCTCCGCAACCTTACACGTCTCATACGAGGCACGTTCGGCATCCCGATTGATGCTCTGTTTATCGATGAGCACTTCGAGAGCTGTGATTCGCTGAACAACCTCGCTGATCCGCTGCTCAGTGGCCTGCCAGTCGGCAAGCATTAGTCGACCCGCGTCCATGAGATGCTCGGTCTGACTAATGCCCTGAAGCTGGGCGTCAATCTGAGCATGCTGATTACGAACACGTTGGTTGTGCTCATGCTGCTCGCGAAGTACGCGAGAATCTTTTTCAGCCTCACGTAGGACAGCAATCGCTGACGTCAACGCATCATTACGGTGAACGATTTCCTGTTTGGCAGTTGTTTCTCCAATCAGGCGCTCAAGTTGCTGCCCGATACTAGTAAGCTCTTGCCGTGCAGAGTAGATACTGGCCTGATACTCCTGCAATGCGGCACTGCCTTGAGCCCTTGTAGTTGTGTGGCGCTCAAACGCGTCACTTGCCGCTGTGAGGTCTTCATTGAGCTTTTCAAGCTGCTCCTGCGCCGAAACGAAGCTTTCAACAAGCTCATTTACCAAGGCGAGGCTTGAGATATGCGCCCGAACCCTGTCAACCTTTCCTTGCAAAATCTCGGACAGTGCGGAGTGTGCAATCGCCAGCCCCTCTTGGCTTACAGGCCCGGTCAACAACCCGGGCGGAATCTGGCTCTGGCTTTGCGTCTGGTTTGCAGCGTCAGAGAGCATGTCAGCAATTCGATCGCGCGGGCGTAATGCACCTACTGCACCGGCAGCAGCGATGTCACGCTCCTGAAGTAGACGAATCCACTCGTTCAAATCAGTCTTATGCCCAATCAGCGCTTCTTCCGCATGGGTTTTTTGCTCCGTCAGCGAGCGTCGCACAGCAGCAAGGGTGGCGCGAGCTTTAGAGCCATCGCTACCGATCGGCAGCTTGGCGAGCTGTGATCCTGCTTCTTTTTCCTCCGCATTGACGATCCACCCGTTCTCCCTCTGATCTAAAAGGTGGGTTAGACGCAGCAAGAATGGGACGTCATTTTCGGACACGTTAGGGAAGACACTGCTTAAGTCTCCGTCCCGGCTAACCTTGCCCGCTGCAGTCACGCGTGATGTCGCAGTTAGCTCAGAGAAATTCAGACTGACTGTCGCTGCAGCCTGATCATCACGAATGATGTGGGTAAGGTCGTCGCGGAGCCGCGCGATTTTCCCGGTTAGGCCAAACTCGATCGCCTCGAATACTGTTGTTTTGCCGGTACCATTGGGTGCGAGCAAAATAGTCGCTCCGGGACTCAGCTCGATCGTGACGTCAGACCCGAATTTGCGCAGGTTCGACAGGGTGATGGAATTCAACGTGCTCACGACTGAACCTCGCTTTCACTCAGCGAATCGGTAAGGACACGCACCACATCCGCTCCGTTTGGGTTGGTCAGAAGCTGCGCTTTCCAGGCAGCAATGTGAGGAGCCGACCAAGGGTGCGCATTGGACAGTGTGTTCAGTGCCGACACCAAAGGATCGCTAAGTGTCTCGTCATGGCCAGCCGGATCCAAGGCCGCCAAGAATGTCCGGTTAAGAAAGTCACCAACCGCTTCAGATTCACGCACAACAACCTTGCGGCAAAACCTGTCATCAGTCTCAATACGAGCAGCAGCATCCTTGGCGATACCGCTGATCATTAGAAACATATAGAGGTCTGCAGTCTCTGGCTCCGGCAGCACATCCCGGACATCGGCAGCCCATTGATTGGCCGCCTGCAGGGCCGTTAATGGGAGCTCCATGAGCAGAACTGTCCGCCAGCCCGCCCGTTCCATATGTGAGCGTTTGAGCCGAACAACATGCGAGTCGCACTCGACCTCAGGCAGCATAAGCTCCGTTACGTCCCTGGGACACACGTCATACCGACCCTCTACACGCTGAATGATTGCGCCAGTCAATTCCTGCAGTGTCAGCATGATTAATGTCCTTCCCCATGAGCTTGGATTGCACCTTCGCGCGCATCGCGCCAAGCATCCCAATGACGTTTAAATTGCCCCTGCAGCTCGGCGAGTGTCCCGGTTCGCAGGTACCTGAGCACCCCAAATCGCGTCACCAGCAACCTGGGCTGTCGCTCAGCTGCCATGCTGTTGCTGGTCTCAAAATCATCAGCCATTCCGGACTCGAGCAGGCTCGTGGGAGACCCTTCGACGCCTGCAAGAATGACCACCGGCGCTGGTGAAGGCCCCAAGACGGCCATCAGGTCATCGGCAAGAGGCCTGGCGCCGCCGTGATCGCCTGAAGCGCCCGACCAGTTCTTCAACGCGATGCTAAGAACATCCCCAACTTCAGGGATTTCACGCCAATTGCCGTCGTCGTTGCCGATTGCGACGCACACCAGAAGCAGCATCAAAATAGCGGATTCGAGCAGGTCTGCAGTGCGAGGCCCGACGCGCAGCGCGTGCTTCCCGTCCAAGCCTTCTGTTTTTGGGTACATCAGCTGCTCAAACAGTGACTCACGCGCAGTGGCGTCAGCTGTTAACTCAGCGGCCCAGGAGCGCCATTTCGGTTCCAATGCTGCCAACAACGGAGTGTCGGATACCGCGTTCAACCTGGCCGTGATGCGGGTTTGTAGCTGCTCCCACACAAGATCGTTCATTGCAGTGTGAAGTGCTGAAGACTCGTCCCGAGTTGCCAGGATCGTCGAAAGCTCGCGACTCGACGCGCAGGACAGCGCCTCAAAATTCTCTATCCAAGGAAGCTCATCAAGGTCACTTTCGCTGATCCCAAGCGTTCTACCGAGCTCGTTCCCGGCCCCTTGTCGCCAGAGTGGCTCACCCAAAAGCAGGCAATGGCTCCCGCTTTTCAAGTGCAGAGCCAAGCGAAGGATGGCGGAGGGGAGAGCCACAGCATTTGGCGTAGGCGGGCAGTAAGTAGCGTGCAGCCGCAGCCTTCTGTTGTTACCGCCCGCCGTCCAGTGGTGACCGACAATTTCCGCGGCAGCATGACGCACTGGAAAGCTCGGCGTACCATTAACGTTGTGGGTACCAGCTACCATCCAGCTCGACCCAGCCGGCGGCTTCATGAGGTATTGCGTCCACGTCTCAGCGTCTGATCGAAGTGCGTCTTTGAGATGGTTGATCATCGCATGACAGCTGATGGCGTTAACATCCGTGGTACTTGTTGAAATGTACCCTACCAGCTTCTCCAGGGTCGCCCGCGGATCATTGAAGTGCCGTCCTAACGACTCGCACGCACGGTCTTCAAGGTTCTCTTCACTCCCAACGGCATGGATCGTGAGTGCCCGCATCGTTTGGCGAACGTGATGCCAGTCGGTAAAACCGCACCACGTTGTCAACCATTTGTAGACATTTTGCGTTGGGGTATCGGTGCGGCTGGAGAGGGCAGCCAGGTCAAGGCCATCCTGCTTGCAGAGTCGGCAAAACTCATGCAGGTGATTGGCGGTAATGGAATCATTCGATTTGCCCTTGATGATGACTTCCAGGCCGAGCAGGATGAGTGAAAAGGCACGGCCTGGCGGCTGCTTGGACTGCGGATTGAGACTCCAGGCAGACAAACTCTTCATGGCCTTATCAAGCTCAGAATCGATGGTGCTATCGGGAGGGACAACTGGTGTAGCACTCGCTGCCGCCTTGCTGGCGGCCTTGGGTTTATAGGACTTGATGTAGTCGGCTTTATCGATGTGCTTATCGCTGAAGGGGGTCGTCTGCCGTTTGATCTGGAAGTGCTCGTAATGCTCATCCGCATGGTAAATGACCACGTCATCCCATTCGCCGATACCGCCCTGCTCGGCGCCGATCAGCAACGGTGCAGTGCGTCCATCCAGGTATCTGTCCACCATTTCCGACAAACGTTGAGCAATTACCAGCTTCTCGTAACGGCCTTTTTGCTCAAGCCGGAACCTTCTTATCATTCTGAATCCCTTCAAGCATTTCGTTACCCAAAACACCAATGGCAGATGGCTACATAGTAGCGAGACGGCTTGGCCGAAGAAACAGCGCTCTCAACGTCTTCCCGTAATTTAGTAGCAGTTGGCATCAGAGTCCAGCCTGCGAGCAGTCAACTCAGCGCTGTAAGAAAGCTGCCTGGTTCAGGATTGTTACGACAGGCTACTTTTGGCCGAAAGTCGAAGCTCACCCTCTGCCATAAAGCTGTCATTCAGGTCCCACCTCTGATAGGGCCGCCGGAGGCGGGAGTGCGATGATGTTAGATCTCAGTTTGCTCAGAGATTTCAAGTGCATCGTCTACCTCTACGCCGAGGTGCCTCGCAATAGATTCTAGTTTGGAATGACCAAGTAGACGCTTGACTGCACACAGGCTTTTGGTGCACCGATAGATCAATGTTGCCTTGGTTTTGCGCATCGAGTGCGTACCATACTTAGCACGATCCAGTTCAAGCTCATCGACCCGATTTCCAACGTTCCTTGCGTATTGCCCACTGCCTACGGCGGCTGAACTCAAGGCGTTGGCGATTGTCTGCTATGGGTCGATCATGGCCCGTGATGAAGTGACGGCCAACCAATCTCAGACCTGATCTGACGCTGACTGATAGATCAGGTCTTGACTTACGCACTTTATCCACTATCGCCCTCACTACCACCACAAGCCCCAAATAGCCCCTCTGTGCCGGTAAATGCTTCGTGAAACTCTCCTGCTGTCTTTCCTCGGCCGCCTGCTGTTCCGCGCAAGCCGCAATCCCTAGAACCTTCACATCCTTCCAGACAATATAAACCCGCTCCCCCTGCCTGCCGCCACCGCCAACGCATTCGGCCCCTCAGGCACCCCATCCTGGCTTTCCCCCAGCAGCAACGCCTTCACCACCGCATCAGCCAGCTTCCGCTTCACTGACAGTTCGGCAAACCGAAATACTGCAGAGTCGTCGCTGAACACATCTGTATAAAACGTCTCGTTGTCGAAGATAACGGCAACATCATCCCTCAACTTGAGCCCCATATCTACCGTCTTTGTCCAAGCCTTCAAAAGTGGAACGATCGTGACAACAAGACTCATCTTCCCGTCACACGACTTGAAGAACAGCCCATCCGGCCCCGGCGTCATCCCATCGTCAGCGATAGCGCCCTGAACGTTACTCCCCACCTTCCCGGAAAATCCCTTCGCCTTGACAAGCCCAACGAGCTTTACCAGCTTCGCATTCAACTCGGCGGTTTATTTCTTGTCCAAATCCGCCCGATCTTCCATCGGAGCCGCATTCACTGCCTCGGCGACCTTCTTCCGATCCGCGAGATAAGAATCGGTTGGCGACGCAACCACCTTCGCCCCGACAACAGCAACGAGAGTCAGAAGCACAACCACCCCCACCCCGACTTTCAGTTTCGAAATGCTTTTCATTCTTATATGACGCCCCCGAAACCAGGCCCGAATGCAAAACGGCTGCCGTGACCCCACGGCAGCCGTCCCTCAGAAACGCCTCATTCTAAAATGCCAAACAGACTTTATTCATCCACCTTGAACGCCGACACCAGCTTGGTCAATTCCGCCGCCTGCTGCTTCAAACTCGCCGCAGCCGCCGCGCTTTCCTCCACCAAAGCCGCATTCTGCTGCGTCATCTGATCGAGCGACTGCACAGCGTCCCCAATCTGATCAATCCCGGCACTCTGCTCCAGGCTAGCCTCAGCAATCTCGCTCATCATCGCGCTGACGCCTTGAACCTGCGAGACAACATCGCTCATCACCTTCCCCGCCTCGCTAACCAGCCGCGACCCGGTATTCACCGTCCCCGCGCTATGTTCGATCAGCGCCTTGATCTCCTTCGCCGCCTGCGCGCTGCGCTGCGCCAGATTCCGCACCTCCGAAGCCACCACCGCAAACCCACGCCCCTGCTCCCCCGCCCGCGCCGCTTCCACAGCCGCATTCAGCGCAAGAATATTCGTCTGAAACGAAATACTGTCGATCATCACGATGATCTCGGAGATCCGCTGCGACGCGTCGCTGATCTGCTGCATCGTGCTCACGACCTCACCCACCACCTGCCCGCCACGCGCCGCCGTATCCGACGCGCCATTAATCATCTTCGCGGCCGTCGTCGCCGTCTCGGTGTTGTTCCGCACCACGGCCGTGATCTCTTCCATCGACGAAGCTGTCCGCTCCAGGTTGCTCGACTGCCCTTCGGTGCGTTCGCTCAAATCCGCATTCCCCGAAGCGATCTGCGCCGACCCGGTCGAAATCGACGCGGACGCCGCCCGAATCCTGTGAACGAGCGTCGACAACGACGACACGAACCGGTTGAACGCATCCGACAACTGCCCGATCTCGTCCTGGCTCTCGACCGTCATCCGGCGCGTCAGATCACCCTGGCCGCTGGCAATCTCCGACAGCAACGTAGCCGCACGCCGGATCGGCGCGGCAATCGCGCGCCCCACCAGCCAGATCACGAGCAGCGCGACCCCAAGCCCCACCACCGCCGCAACCAGCGCCGCACTACGAATCGCGCGCGTCACCGGCCCGAGCAGTTCCGCCTGCGGCACCTCGACGACGACATACGCATTCAGCTCCGGAATGAACGACGTCGCGATGAACCGCGCGCCGCCGTCGCCGTTGTAGCTCAGGTACGCATACGGCTTGCCGGCCAGCAGCGTCGACGAAGCATCGTCAGGCAGCCCATGCTGGTCCTTCAGGAAATGCTTGCCGTCGATCAGCGACGTATCGCGATGCATCATGATCGCGCCGTCCGGACGCACGAGATACGCGAACCCGGTCTCGCCGATCCGGTATGCCGAGATGCCCTTCGCGAGCGCATCGACAGACAGGCTCATGCTGGCCGCGCCGATCGGCACGCCGTCGAGTTCGACGCGGCTGTTGATGAACATCATGTAGCCGCCGACGGTCACCTCGCGATCCATGTTCACATCGAACGCCTTGCCGGACGACAGGAAGCTGGTCAGCCACTGATCCTTGTCGGTGACCTTCCGCTGCAGGCCGGCTTCGTTGTAGTAGTTGCCGCTCTTCACCGACACCCACTGCACGGACGCGGCCTTCTGCTCGTCCTTCACGTTCTTCGCGAGCTGGATCCAGTTGCGCGTGCCGGCGTCGGGTTCGCCATCGGCTTCCCATTGCAGCAGGAACGCATCGCGCGCGAGAATGCGCGACGCGGCGATCGGCCCGGCCATCTGCCGCTGCACGTCAGCGCGGATGCCGTTCACTGCCGTCGGCAACTCTTCGCGGACGACGCGATCGCGCACCGCGTTGCCGATCAGACGGATGCTCAGTCCGCTCGAAATCGCGACGAACACGAGCAGACAACTCGTCATGCTGAGAATCAGCTTGTTCTGAATGGAAAGCTTGCGCCAGAAATGCATGGGGAACCCTCGATAACCGCTCGGTCTGAGCCAGATTGGGTTATCGGCATGCACGCGCGGAAGCGCATCGCTGATTTCAGATATCGATCATGCGAGATTCGTTATGTCGTTGACTGGTGGGCATATGCGGCCGCCTATACCCACAGGATCAGCGCAAATCAATACGCAACGAAGATCGTTACGCGCCGATTCCGCGCCCGTGCGGCCGTATCGTCACCCGCCACAAGCGGTTGCGTATCGGCCCGCCCGATCGCCGCGAGCCGATGCGGCGCCACACCGCGCTCGGTCAGGTAGCGCACCACACTCCCCGCGCGCGCCGACGAAAGCTCCCAGTTCGATTCGTATTTTGCGTTCGCGATCGGCACGCTGTCCGTATGCCCTTCGACGAGAATGTCGCCCGTCGCATGCTCGCTGAGTGCCTGCGCGATCTGATTCAGCACTGGCGACGAATCGGGCAACAAGCGCGCATCGCCGACATTGAACAGGATCTTCGCGTCGATGCCGATCTCGACGCCATGCGGTGCCTTCACCAACGAAATCCGGCCGTTCGTCTTCAACGAATCGAGCAACGCGAGCCAGGCCGGCGCGCGTTCGGGTGTGACGACATTGGCAGCACTCGCAGCGCCACCGGCATGTCGCGCAAGCGTCTGGTATCGCGCATCGAGCGCGTTGTATTTCGCGAGCTGTAGCACATACAGCGCGAGAAACAGCACCATCAGCGTCGTGATGAGATCCGCGTACGAAATCAGCCAGCGGCCGGACTGCGTGCCTTCGTGTTCATCGTCGTCGCGATCGGCAGCGGATGCGCCGTCAGTTCGAGCTGTCATGCCGAAGATCCCTGTTCGTCGTACCGCATACGCAGCACATCACGCAAGCGACTCGGCCGCACGCCCACGCACATCACCGGTCAGCCGCGTTTCGATCGTATGCGGCGACTCCTTGCGCGAGATCGCAAGCAATCCGTCGAGATACAGCTTGCGGAACCGCAGTTCGCTATCGATCTGCGCACGCAACTTGCCGTAAAGCGGCAGAAACACGAGGTTTGCGAATGCGAGCCCGTACAGCGTCGCAATGAACGCAACCGCGATGCCCGGCCCGAGTTGCGCCGGTTCGAGAATATGGCTCGTCACCTGCACGAGCCCGAGCACCGATCCGAGAATGCCGAACGTCGGCGCATAACCGCCGGCCTGCTGCCACACGCGCGCGGCGGCCAGGCGGCTGCGCTCATACGCGTCGAGTTCGCGCTGCAATGCATCCTCGAGCACGGCGGTCGACACGCCGTTCGCCAGCAGTTCGAGCCCGCGGCGCGCGAACGGATGGATGCCGCTCACGTCCATCGATTCGAACGCGAGCAGCCCGTCGAGCTTCGCGCGGTCGCCCCATTCGAGCAGATCGGACAGGTTCTTGCGATCGACCTCTCTCGCCCGCACGAACGCGAGCCGCAACTGCTTCACCGCGTCGAAGAAGCGTGCCCAGGTGTTCTGGATCATCACCGCGCCGAGCGTGCCGCCGAGCACGATGACGAGCGCCTCGAACTGGAACAGCATCGTGAAATGCCCGCCTTCCAGCGCGAAACCGAACACGATTGCCGCGCCGCCCTGCACCACACCGGCCAAGGTCAACAGATCCATACGCCTCCCCGTGTCACGCATCCGATGCCGACGCCACGGACGCCGCACCCGTCGCAGGCGCCTTGGCCGTGCGCACGGCATCCAGCACGCGCTGCTCGATATCCTCGATCTCGATCGGATCGAGCTTGAGCTCGCGGCGCATCACCCACGACACCTCGTTGCGCCGCGCTTCGGTCATCACGGAAAACAGCTTGTCGGCCACCGCGCGATCGTCGAGGTTCGCGATCAGCTTCGCGAGATCGTACGTATCGAACGCGCTGATCACGTCGAACAGCGTGCGCTGGTCGACCCACACGAGATCCTCCAGCGCGCGCACGTCGCCGCCGCGACGCGCGTTGCGCCGTGAGAAGTACGCGACGCCCTTTTGCTCGACGTAACTGAGTACCTTCGATTTACGGAACGCAAACACCTCATCGGCAATCTCGCCGTTCGACAGCTTGTTGAGCAACAGCGTCTTCTCGACGCCGATCAGCGCTTCGAGATCGGCCAGCTCGATGAGCTCGAGTTCGCTGTTGATCGACAGGTCGAGATCGTGATCGGCAACTTGCTGCGCGCGGTCGATCACGCGGGCGGCATCGAACGTAACGACCTGGCGCGCATCCGACGAAGCCGCATAGTCGGCTGCACCGCCGGCATGGTCGGCCTGCGCGGCTTCGATCGTGACGAGGTTGAGCTTCTCCATGCGTCGCAGCATCGCGAGCACGTGCGGCCGCGAGTGGCCGGCAATCGCGCGGCATTTGCGGATCACTTCGGCGAGCGGCACCGAGGTTTCGGCCGCGTGAGCCTGCATCGGCCGGCGCGCCCACGCGTCGCCGGATTCGCGCGCATCGGCGCCGGCCATCAGCGACAGCACATGCGCATACGACAGCACGCCGGGCATGAAGTCCGCATGCGTGTAGGTCGCAAGCTGGTCGTCCTTGCGCTTCACGCGCCGGATCATGGTTCGCACGATATGGCGCAGCAGCGCCGACACGCGCTCGATCTCTTCATCGAGCATGCCGGCCGGCACGACCGTGAGCTGACAGAATGAAAGCGCCTTCGCGGTATGGGCGCGCGGCTCGGCGGCGAGCAGCGCCGATTCGCCGAAGAACTCGCCGCGGCCGAGCGTCGCGACGATGACGCGCTTGTCGTCGCATCGCGTGGACAGCTCGACCTTGCCGTCGGTAATCAGAAAGATCACGGGTTCGCCCGCGAAACCTTCCGAGTAAATGATTTCTCCGGGCGCCGCTGTACGCGTCCACGATTGCTGACGATTCACGTCGATTCCCCTGCTGCGCTGGTTGTTGCGGACTGCGCGCCGCACGTCGAAAGCATGCGTGTCGCGAGTCATCCCCGTGACTCGTTTACGTCATCGGGCTCAACATCCTTTAGGGAATTCGCACTCGGTTTAACCCGATATCAAGGTAAAACGTTTGCGCATTGCACAGTAGCACCGGGAATTTCATTTCTGCGCAGGCGCACGTAGTGCAATTGAAAGCACGCTGCGATGATGCACGTCAGAACTCCATGTCGAGTTCGTCGATGTCTTCCTGCTCCGCCTTCGCCGCATCGATCCATTCCGCGACGAACGGATGCGCGAGCACGCGCATGCAGTACTCGGCGATGTCCGGCTCCAGCTTCACGTCGTAGGTCAGGAAGCGCGTGACGACCGGCGCATACATCGCGTCGGCGATGCCGATCTCCGCGCCGAACAGCCAGGGGCCGCCGTACGCGGCCAGACACTCGTGCCAGATCGTCACGATCCGCTGGATGTCGTGCTGCGCGCGCGACCAGATCCGGAAGCCGGGGAAATGCGCGCGCAGGTTCATCGGCAACGCGGAGCGCAGCGCGCTGAACCCGGAATGCATCTCGCCGCAGATCGACCGGCAATGCGCGCGCGCACGCCGCCCTTCAGGCAGCAGCCGCGCCTGCGGCTGGACTTCGTTCAGGTATTCGGCGATCGCGAGGGTATCCCACACCTTGTTGCCGTCGTGCGTCAGGCATGGCACGAGAATCGACGGCGACAGCAGCAGCAACTCCGCGCGCGACGCAGCGTCGATCGGCACGCTGACCGTCTCGAACGGAAGCCCGCTCAGCTTCGCGAGCAGCCAGCCGCGCATCGACCACGACGAATAGTTACGGCTGCTGATGGTCAGCGTCGTCTGTCCGGTTGATTCCATGTCGCTCCCCTGCTGAAAGCCGTTCGTGCCCCTGCACCGAAAGCGGACGCCGCACCCGTCACCCGCACCACGCCTGTGCGGCGCATTCGCCGAACTGGCGCAGCGCTGCACAGTGTCGCGGCACGGGCCGCTCGCGAGGCCGGCGTGGAAACGCATCAGGCTCGGCTGCCGGTCGTCGCGTGCCGCCTGAGCCGCCGCATGACCGAACCGCGTGCAACGCGCGTGCCAGCTACACGCTGGCACACGGCTTGCCTCGTTCAATGCAACGCAGCGCAACGAGCGACGGCCATGAACCTGCTTGCCTATCCGTTTTACCAATGGTCTGCCGAATGCCTGCGGCCGGCGCGCGCATGGGCCGCGACCGCACGCGCGACGATGTCGCTGTGGCCCCCGTCGACGGCAACGCCGACGGGCCGCATGCTCGACGCGCTGTGCGAACTGCTGGAATGCTGCGCGTTCTCGCATCGGCGTCCGCCGTTCGGGATCGAGTCGATCGTCGTCGACGGAGAAACGGTGCCGATCGTCGAGGAAGCGGCAGCGGCCACACCGTTCGGCACGCTGCTGCATTTCCGCAAGGCGCGGCCGGTCGCACGCCAGCCGCGCGTGCTGATCGTCGCGCCGATGTCCGGGCATTTCGCGACGCTGTTGCGCGGCACGGTGCACACGATGCTGGCCGATCACGACGTTTACATCACCGATTGGCACAACCCGCGCGACATCCCGCTGACGGCCGGACGCTTCGGCTTCGACGAATACGTCACGCACGTGATCGATTTCGTTCGCCAGATCGGCCCGGACGCGCACGTGCTCGCGATCTGCCAGCCGACCGTCGCCGCACTCGCGGCGGTCGCGCTGATGGCCGCCGGCGGCGATCCGGCGCAGCCCGCGAGCCTGACGCTGATGGCGGGCCCGATCGACTGCCGCGTGAATCCGACTAAGGTCAACGCGCTTGCCACGAGCCAGCCGATCGAATGGTTCGCGAAGAACCTGATCAGCGTCGTGCCGGCCGGCTTCGTCGGTGCGCAACGGTGCGTGTATCCGGGCTTCGTGCAGGTCGGCGCGTTCATGTCGATGAACCCCGACCGGCATGCGGCGTCGTTCGCCGACCTGTATTACGAGCGCGCGAAAGGCGACCCCGCAAAAGCCGACACGCTGCGGCACTTCTACGACGAATACTTCGCGACGGCCGACCTCACCGCGGAGTTCTATCTGGAGACGGTCGAGAAGGTGTTCCAGCAATACGCGCTCGCGCGCGGCGAACTGACGGTCGGCGACCGGCTCGTCGAACCGGCGGCGATTCACCGCACCGCGCTATTGACGATCGAAGGCGAGAAGGACGATATCTGCGCGGTGGGCCAGACGGTGGCCGCGCAGGAGCTGTGTTCGGGGTTGCCGCCGTACCTGAAGACGCACCACGTGCAGACGGGCGCGGGCCACTACGGCGTGTTCAACGGCAGTCGCTGGGAAACGCAGATCTATCCGATCGTGCGCGCGACGATCCACGACAACGAGCCGTACGACCGCACCGCGGATGCGGAAGGCAACGCGAACGGCACGCATTACGTCACGCTGCGCGCACTGCTCGATGCGCGCACAACCGGGCACGATGCGGCGACCGCGGCACCCTCTTCGCATCACGCCCACTGAAGCCGGGCGACGACACAACGACCGGCGTTGCAAATGAATCGCCCCGCCGGGTTGGCGGGGCGTGATTTCCTGCTGCGTTCAGACGGCGCGCGAGCGCATGAACTCGCGCGCCGCGCCCGCGTTACGAGCAGGTCTTGCCGTGCGACGCGTGGAAGCCCTTGGCCTTCGCATCCGCTTCCGACATGTAGCTGCCGTGCTTCGTCTTGCCGTAGTACTTGTCGGTCGAGCAGTGATAGACCTTCGTGCTGTCGTTGGCCCACACCTTGCCCGCGCCGCCGCCCGGCGCCGCAGCGGCGGTCGTCGCCGAGGCGCTCTTCGCGGGCGCGGCACCGGACGCAGCGGCAGCGGAAGCCGCCGTTGCCGGCGCCATCGCGGCCGGCGCGCTGGCTGCCGCCGCCGACGATGCGCCGTACCAGGTCTTCACACCCTTATGGCCGGCGCATGCACCCTTCTTTGACGCGCCCGAGTAGAACGAACCGTCCTTGCACAGACCGGTCGTGCCGGCCGGCGCGCTGGCCGGAACCTGCGCGAACGCACCGATCGACACACCCATGCCGGCGACGAGCGCGGCGATCAACATCGTCTTTTTCATAGTCCTCTCCTGATTTGCCTGACTTGCCTGAATGGTGAAAGCGTCCCGGTCATCCCGGGGGAAAGCCACGGTTACCGCACCCAGCGGCACACGCGGTGGTGGTGATGATCGAAATGGCACACACGGTGCGAATGGGCTTCGGCAAGCGCCGGAGCGAGAACGGCGCAAGCAACTGCGGTGGCCGTCAGGATCTTCGCAATGCGCTTCATGAACTCTCCCGGGTAGATCAGCCGGTGATCCGGCTGGTACCTCCTTAACGCCGGCCGTCGACAGGCCGTGCACCGCGCAGCCTCCAATTGACGATCTTTGACACCACGTAACAATCCGTGACGCGAAGCTGACGAATGTCTTTCCTTTCTTTCCGGATCTTCAGCTTCGCAACCCTTCGGAATTCGAATGACCGGATCGAAGGGGAAAGCAGGTCGTGGGTGTCAGCGGAGCGCGCGGAGGCTTCCAGGAAGGATCAACGAAAAACCGCCCGAAGGCGGTCTATCGCGAACGTCCACACGATGCGCGTCGGTCGGCGCATGCGCGCGTCGGGAAAACCGGCAGCTACGCGCCCGTCTCGCCCCACGGCGTCGGCGCGGGCACCGCGCACGGCCCTTCGACGTCGATCGACTTGAAATCGGCGGGCCCGACGATCTCCAGATACTCCATGTCCGGCGAGTAATCGAACAGGTAGTGGACGATCCCGGGCGCCTGATGCACGCAGTCGCCGGCGGACACCAGCGTTTCCTGTTCGCCGTACATGAAGCGCGCCCAGCCCTTCAGCATGATCACGATATGGAACTCGGCCTCGTGACGGTGCCAGCCGGTGCCCGCTGTCGGTGCATGATTCGCCCTGACGAGTTGCGCGACGACCTTGCCGTTCGTCGCGGCCGCGATGCCGAGATCGCGATACAGGAAGAAGTCGCGCAGGCCTTCGCCCCGATACGGGGTGTCCTGCGGCTTGACATGGGAAAAGGCGGTGGTGGTCGGTGTGCTCATCGTGGTGCTCCTTCATCGAAAGGATCAAGCCTGACAAGCACTTAGCGTTCCAGTTCGCGACGGCGCGAAGCCGTTCAGGTCACCGCTCGTGCGTGTCGCGCAGCGCGCCTTTGACGGATGCGCTCGCGCAACTGTAAGCGTACTTCAATCTGCGCCTCGCCCGTGACGCCATGGCGGCTGCACGTGCGAGGCGCAACGCTGCGTGCCGACTTACTTCAACCGCCCCGACAGAAACTGCCCGAGCCGTTCGCTCTTCGGATTCACGAGAATCTCCTGCGGATTCCCTTCCTCCTCGATCTTCCCCTGATGCAGGAAGATCACGTGATTCGACACGTTGCGCGCAAAACCCATCTCGTGCGTGACGACGACCATCGTGCGGCCCTCCTCGGCGAGCTTCTGCATCACCTTCAGCACTTCGCCGACGAGTTCCGGATCGAGCGCCGACGTCGGCTCGTCGAACAGCATCACTTCCGGCTCCATCGCGAGCGCGCGCGCGATCGCGACGCGCTGCTGCTGGCCGCCCGACAGGTGCGACGGATACATGCCCTCGACGCGCGGCGCGAGGCCGACCTTCTCCAGGTACTTGCGCGCCCGTGCGATCGCTTCTTCCTTGCCGATCCCGAGCACGGCCATCGGCGCCTCGATCACGTTCTCGAGCACCGTCATGTGCGCCCACAGGTTGAAGTGCTGGAACACCATCGACAGCTTCGTGCGCATCCGCTGCAGCTGCTTCTGGTCGGCCACGCGCAGCGACCCGTTGCGGTCGCGCGTGGTCTGGATCGGCTCGCTGCCGATCGTGATCTGCCCCGAGCACGGCTGCTCGAGGAAGTTGATGCAGCGCAGGAACGTGCTCTTGCCGGAGCCGCTCGAGCCGATGATGCTGATCACGTCGCCGGCCTTCGCCTTCATCGACACGCCCTTCAACACCTCGTTGTCGCCGAATTTCTTGTGCAGGTTGTCAACGGTGAGCTTGTACATGCTTGGTCCTTCCTTGCGAATCTTGCGAATGCATTAATGGCCGCGCGGCGAGAGGTACGCGAGCCAGCGCGTCTCGAGCTTGCGGAACGCCCAGATGAGCGTGAACACGACGGCGGCGTACAGCACGGCTGCGATGCCGTAGGCCTGGAACGACATGTAGGTTGCCGAATTGACGTCGCGCGTGACCTTCAGGATGTCGGGCACGGTCGCGGTGAATGCGAGCGTGGTCGCGTGCAGCATCAGGATCACCTCGTTGCTGTAGCTCGGCAGCGAGCGGCGCAGCGCGGAAGGCAGGATGATCCGCGTATAGAGCTTGAAGCGCGACATCCCGTAGGCTTGCCCGGCCTCGATCTCGCCGGCCGACGTCGCCTTGATCGAGCCCGCGAAGATCTCCGTCGCATACGCGCATTCGTTCAGCACGAACGCGAGCAGCGTGCAGTTCATCGCGTTGCGGAAGAACGTGTCGAGCAGCACGTGGTTGTGCACGACCTGCAGGCTGTAGATGCCCGTATAGCACATCAGCAGCTGCACGTAGAGCGGCGTGCCGCGGAACACGTACGTATAGAGCCACACCGGGCCCGAGATCCAGCGGTTCGACGATGCGCGCGCGATCGCGAGCGGCACGGCCAGCGCGAAACCAAGCGCGATCGACACGACCAGCAGCCACAGCGTGATCGCGAGGCCGCTGAAGCGGTAACCGTCGGTGTACAGATAGCTTTGCCAGTACTGGCTGATGAGTTCGATCACAGTGCGAGCCTCCGGACGCCCACGGAATAACGCTTCTCGAGGTGATGCAGCACGACGTTGGACACCGTCGTGATCGCGAGGTAGATCGCGCCTGCGGCCAGCGTGAAGAAGAAGAAATCGAGCGTGCTCTTGCCCGCGTCCTGCGACGCCTTGACGACGTCGGCGAGGCCGATGATCGACACGAGCGCGGTGGCTTTCACGAGCACCTGCCAGTTGTTGCCGATGCCGGGCAGCGCGAAGCGCATCATCTGCGGGAACAGGATGCGGCGGAACACGCGCCAGCCGCCCATCCCGTACGCGAAGCCGGCTTCGAGCTGGCCGCGCGGCACCGCGAGGAACGCACCGCGGAACGTCTCGGTGAAGTACGCGCCGTAGATGAAGCCGAGCGTGATGACGCCCGCCACGAACGGGTCGATGTCGATCTGGTCCCAGCCGAGCATGTCGGTGAAGTTGTTCAGCAGGATCTGGATCCCGTAGAACAGCAGCAGCATCAGCACGAGGTCCGGCACCGCACGGATCAGCGTCGTATAGAAGGTGCCGATCGACTTGAGCACGCGGTTGGTCGACAGTTTCGCGCTCGCGCCGACGAGGCCCAGCACGAGCGACGCGGCGAGCGACAGCACCGCGAGCTTCACGGTCTCGACCGTGCCGGCCCACAACAGCGGGCCAAATCCTTGGAAGATCATATAAGGGATCCAGAACGATGTGGCTGGATTGTTAATAGCCATTAACCACGCATCAAACGATATCTACGCACTACCTGATGCAACCTGCTCATCAAGCCCGACGCATCCCGTGACGCGGACGGCGCCCGGCAACAGACGCGGCGCGCACCGTAGCCGATGCGCGCCGCATGGACGGTCAACCGCCGTAGACGTCGAACGCGAAGTACTTCTTCTCGAGCTTCTTGTACGTGCCGTCCTTGATGATGTCGGCGATCGCGTGGTCGATCTTCGCCTTCAGCTCAGCGTCGTCCTTGCGCAGGCCGATGCCCGCGCCGTTGCCGAGCGTCTTCGGATCGTCGATGTCCTTGCCGGCGAAATCGAAGTTCGCGCCGCGCGGCGTCTTCAGGAAGCCGATGTCGGCCTGCACCGCGTCCTGCAGCGCCGCGTCGAGACGGCCGGACATCAGGTCCTGGTACACGCCGTCCTGGTTCTGGTAAGGCACGACCTGCACGCCCTTCGGCGCCCAGTAGGCCTTCGCGTAGGTTTCCTGGATGGTGCCCTGCTCGACGCCGACCGACTTGCCCTTCAGCGCTTCGGCCGTCGGCTGCAGGTTCGCGCCCTTCTTCGCGACGAGGCGCGTCGGCGTGTTGAACAGCTTGTCGGAGAACGCGATCTGCTCGGCACGCGCCGGCGTCATCGACATCGACGACAGCACGCCGTCGAACTTCTTCGCCTTCAGCGCCGGGATCATCCCGTCGAAGTCGTTCTCGATCCACACGCATTTCGCCTTCAGGCGCGCGCAGATCTCGTTGCCGAGATCGACGTCGAAGCCGACGACCTTGCCGCTTGCGTCCTTCGATTCGAACGGCGGGTAGCTGGCGTCGACGCCGAACCGGATCGTCGACCAATCCTTGGCGTGGGCACCGACCGCGATGCAGGCAAGGGCAATACTGAGCGCGAGTTTCTTCATGGCGTTCCTGTCAGAGGCGAACTGGGCAGGGGTCCGTCGGGCGGCCCGCACCGGCGCTGCCGGCACGGCGGCTCCGCCGCGACCCCTTCCAACCCGGGAATCGCCCTGCTAGGCGACACCCCAAGTTGTACATACAACTTTGCCTTTTCAGGGGCATCGCCAGCAATCCGTGTTTATCTCTATGTCGGCAGGTTTTTAGTAGATGGCCACGAATATCCTTAAATTTCAATTAATTACACATTACGCAATGCTGAATTCAGACTTTCTCGATGCCTACAGGCGCAGCCGGACGGCACGTGCAACCTGTCTATACATCGCGGCTCGCACTGACCGTTTCCAGTCCTACCAGCCGGTAGCCGAACTGCAGCTCGGTCAGCAGGTGCCGCGGGCGCGCCGGCACCGGTTCGAGCTTCTGCCGCAGGTTCGTCATGTACACGCGCACGTAGTGCGCGCGATCCGCGTCATGTATGCCCCACACTTCGGCCAGCAGTTGCCGCGCGGCGACCACGCCGCCGCGCGCACGGATCAGCGCGGCGAGCAGCCGGAATTCGAGGCGCGTCAGATGGATGGGCTCGCCGCCGCGCACGACTTCATGCCGGCCGAGATCGACGGTCACGTCGCCGAACCGCACGATCGACGACGCCTGCCCGTCGGCCGACACGAACGCCGCGCGCCGCAGCAGCGCACGCGCCCGCGCGAGCAGTTCGGGCACGCCGAACGGCTTCGCGAGGTAATCGTCCGCGCCCGCATCGAGCGCCGCGACCTTCTCCACTTCCTGCTGCCGCGCCGACAACACGATCACGGGCACCGTCGACCACTCGCGGAGTTCGCGGATGAACGCCTTGCCGTCGTCGTCCGGCAGCCCCAGATCGACGATCACGAGATCGGGCTTGCTGCCCGACGCATACATCCGCGCCTCGCGGGCCGTCGACGCCTCGCAGGTGTCGAGCCCCTCCTGCTCCAGCGCCATCCGGACGAAACGGCGGATGTCGGATTCGTCTTCGACGATAAGTACGCGCGATCTGATCATGCTCGGCTCTCGGGTTCGATATCGGGCGGCGCGCCCAATGGCAGGCGAATCTCGAACCGCGCGCCGTGCGGATCGAGCGGCACCGCGCGGATCGAGCCGCCGTGCGCGTTGACGATGCTGCGGCACAGTGCGAGCCCGAGCCCCACGCCGCTGATCGACGATTCCTTGCGTTCGCGCTCGAACGGCTCGAACAGCGGTTCGGTGTTGCGCGCGACGAAGCCGGGCCCGTCGTCCTCGACGAACACGTACAACGTCTCGCCGAACACGCGTGCGCGCACCGACACGGCCGCGTCCGCGCCCGCGTACTTCGCGGCGTTGTCGAGCAGGTTCATCAGCACGCGCTCGATCAGCAGCGCGTCGACGTCGATCAGCGGCAGGTCGGCCGGCAAGTCCGCACTCACGTCGCGGCCGGCCAGCACGCCGGCCGAATGCGCGAGCGCGCTGCCGACGATCTCGTCGAGCATGTGCCACTCGCGATTGAGCCGCACGCCTTCGCTCTGCATGCGCGCGAGGTCGAGCAGGTTCACGACCAGCCCGTGCAGCGCCTCGGCCTGGTTGCGGATGCCGTGCGCGAGCGCCGCCGGCTGCCCGTCCGCCAGGCGCTCCGGCCGCTCCAGCGTCTCGGCGAGCCCGCGAATCGCGGTGAGCGGCGTCTTCAGGTCGTGCGACACGGCGGCCAGCAGTGCGTTGCGCAGCCGCTCGCCTTCGATCCGGACGAGTGTGTGCTGTGCGACGCCGACGTAGTGCACGCGTTCGAGCGCCATCGCGATCGACGAGCACAGCGCGTCGATCAGACGCCGATCGTCGGGGTCCGTGGGCACCGGCTGAGCGTCGCCGAACAGCACGAGCACGCCGCGCACGCGCATCGGCGCCTTCAGCGGCAGGTACTGCGCGGCCGCGCGCTCGAACGGCGGCATCCCGCACCCGGCGCCGCGCGCCTGCTCGTACGCCCAGTGTGCGGCCGGCAGATCGACGAACCACGCGCCGGGCACGGGCATCAGCCGGTCGTTCTCGTCGGGCAGCACGAGCGCCACGCGCACGCCGAGCAGCGGTGCGATCGTGCCGGTGCAGATCGACGCGATCTGCTCGGTCTCTACCGCGGCCGACAGATCGTGCGCGACCCGCGCGAGCGCAGCCGAGCGTTTCTCGTTCGCACGCGCGGCGCGCGCCTCCGCGCGCAGGCGCGCCGCGAGCTGGCCAATCGCAAGCGCAACGGCCAGCATCAGCGCGAACGTGAACACGTACTGCGTATCGGACACCGCGAACGACAGCCGCGGCTCGACGAAGAAGAAGTCGAAGCAGCCGACGCAGACGAACGCGGCCCACGCGCCGGCCAGCCGGCCAAGCCGCAACGCGATCAGCACGACGGTCATCAGGAACAGCATCACGACGTTCGACAGGTCGAACACGCGCAGCAGCGCGCTCGCCGCGAGCGTCGCCAGCGCGCAGACGAGCGTGGCCCACAGCAGCGGCACCGCGTACTGCGATATCCATACGTGCGTGCGCGGGTGCGCTTCCCGCACGGCGAGCCCCGGCCGAGTATCGGGCCCGGCGCCGGCGATGCGGTCGGCGATGCCCGCGCACGTGCGCAGCACGAACCGCCAGCGGTCGCGCCTTGACGCAGTTTCCAGAGGCACCCTCGCCCGTCGATTCGCTTCGTTCACGTCCACATTCACATCCATGATCGCTTCCGGCAATTGAAACGCCGAACGGCCCCGCGCACGCCGCGAGGGCGTGAGCGGGGCCGCGACGGCGCGTTCGGTCAGATAAACGGCGTCAACAGCATGTCGATCAGCTTGATGCCGATGAACGGCGCGACGATCCCGCCCACGCCATAGATCAGCAGGTTTCTCCCCAGCAGCGTCGCGGCCGGCTCCGCGCGATACCTCACGCCCTTCAGCGCAAGCGGAATCAGCGCGACGATGATCAGCGCATTGAAGATCACCGCCGACAGGATCGCCGACGTCGGGCTGTGCAGCCCCATCACGTTCAGCGCGCCGAGCGCCGGATACGTCGCGACGAATGCGGCCGGGATGATCGCGAAATACTTCGCGAGATCGTTGGCGATGCTGAACGTGGTCAGCGCGCCGCGCGTCATGATCATCTGCTTGCCGACTTCGACGACCTGCATCAGCTTCGTCGGGTTGCTGTCGAGGTCGACCATGTTGGCCGCTTCCTTCGCCGCCTGCGTGCCGCTGTGCATCGCGACGGCCACGTCGGCCTGCGCCAGTGCGGGTGCGTCGTTGGTGCCGTCGCCCGTCATCGCGACGAGATGGCCCTTCGCCTGGTGCTCGCGGATCAGCCGCAGCTTGTCTTCCGGCGTCGCTTCGGCAAGGTAGTCGTCGACGCCGGCTTCCGCCGCGATCGCCGCCGCGGTCAGCCGGTTGTCGCCGGTGATCATCACCGTCTTCACGCCGACCTTGCGCAGCTCGGCGAAGCGCGCGCCGATCCCGTGCTTGACGATGTCCTTCAGCTCGATCGTGCCGAGCACGCGCCCGCCGTCGGCGACGACGAGCGGCGTGCCGCCGCGCCGCGCGATGTCGTTGACGGCCGTCTCGACCGCGTGCGGAAACGCGCCGCCGAGCGCATCGACATGCGCGCGGATCGCGGACGCCGCGCCCTTGCGCACCTGCCGTTCGCCGATATCGAGGCCGCTCATCCGCGTACGCGCGCTGAACGGCACCGCGATGCCGCCATCGATTGCGGCCACCTCCAGCGAGAAGCGCTGCTTCGCGAGCGCGACGATCGAGCGCCCTTCGGGCGTCTCGTCGGCCAGCGACGACAGTTGCGCGGCCTCGGCCAGCGCGCGCTCATCCACGCCGGGCGCGGGCCGGAACTGCACGGCCTCGCGGTTGCCGAGCGTGATCGTGCCGGTCTTGTCGAGCAGCAGCACGTCGACATCGCCGGCCGCCTCGATCGCGCGGCCCGACGTCGCGAGCACGTTCGCGCGCATCATGCGGCTCATCCCCGCGATGCCGATCGCCGACAGCAGCGCGCCGATCGTCGTCGGGATCAGGCAAACGAGCAGCGCGATCAGCACGGTCAGGCTCACGGCCGCACCCGACGCATTCAGCAGCACGCTGAATTGCGAGAACGGCAGCAGCGTCACGCACACGAGCAGGAAGATGATCGTCAGCGCGACGAGCAGGATCGTCAGTGCGATCTCGTTCGGCGTCTTGCCGCGTTTCGCGCCCTCGACCATCGCGATCATCCGGTCGAGGAACGCTTCGCCGGGTTGCGCAGTGATCCTGACGACGATCCAGTCGGACAGCACGCGCGTGCCGCCCGTCACCGACGAGAAGTCGCCGCCCGACTCGCGGATCACCGGCGCGGATTCGCCGGTGATCGCCGATTCGTCGACCGATGCGACGCCGTCGATCACTTCGCCGTCGGCCGGAATCGTGTCGCCAGCCTCGACGAGCACGATGCTGCCGGCGGCGAGCTCGTCGCTCGGCACGCGATGGCTGGTGCTGCCGTATTGCTTCGGCTCGTCGAGCACCTTCGCGTACACGCGCTTGCGCGCCGCGCGCAGCGCATCGGCCTGCGCCTTGCCGCGCCCTTCGGCCAGCGCCTCGGCCGCGTTCGCGAACAGCACGGTGAACCACAGCCAGCACGCGACCGCGAAGATGAAGCCGGCCGGTGCGTCGGCTGCGCCGGTCAGCGCCTGCAGCCACAGCGCGGTCGTGACGATGCTGCCGAGATAAACGACGAACATCACCGGGTTTTTCAGCTGCACCTGCGGCGCGAGCTTGCGGAACGCCTCGCGCAGCACGGCAGTCCGGCGCATCGGCGGCACGCCGCCGATCGGCATGGCCGCCTGATTGATCGGGGTTTCGATATGGGACATGAGTGACTCCGTTATTCCTGCTCTTTTCGAGCGCCGGCCGCGTGGCCGAATGCACGGTCGAGCGCGAGATTCAGGTCGAGCACGCGCACGCGCGGTTCGCCGAGCACGCCGAGCTGGCGCGGCGATGCGATACGGTCGACGAGCGCCGCGACCTGCGCGGCATCGACGCCGCGCGCATGGGCGACCCGCGCCGCCTGCAGCCGCGCGTTCGCGACCGATATCTCCGGATCGAGCCCCGACGCGGACGCGGTGACGGCATCCGCCGGCACCGGCGTGCCATCGGCGAGCGCGTTCTCCTGCCGGTACGCACGCACGCGCTGTGCGATATCGGCCAGCAACTTCTTGCTCGTCGCGCCCTGGTTGCTCGCGCCGCTGCCGGCCGCGTTGTACGGCTGGTCGACCGTCTTCGACGGATCGGCCGGATCGGCGCCGACCGTCGCGCTCGGACGCGCATGGAAGTAACCGGCGCGCGTGAACTGCTGCCCGATCACCGCCGAACCGATCGTCGTGCCGTTGCGCTCGACGAGACTGCCGCGCGCCTGCGCCGGGAACAGCACGTTCGCGACGCCCGTGGTCAGCAGCGGATAGGCGATGCCCGTGACGAGCATGAACAGCACCGACGATGCGATCACCGGCCGCACGAGGCCGCGCGTCGCCGCGCCGAACGAAGAACCGGGTGCCGGCGCGGCGACGGCCGCTGCCTGGCGATTGCGTTGAATCATGATGTTTCCCTCAGAACAGTTGGCCGCCCGACATCATCAGGTGCTCGACGACCGGGCCGAGCGCGAGCGCAGGCAGGAACGTGAGACCGCCGACGACGAGGATCACGAAGATCAGCAGGCCGGCGAACAGGCTCGTCGACGTCGACAGCGTGCCGGCACTTTCGGGCACGCTCTTCTTCGCGGCGAGGCTGCCCGCGACCGCGAGCATCGGCAGCAGCGTCAGGTAGCGGCCGATCAGCATCGCGAAGCCGATCGTCGTGTTGAAGAACGGCGTGTTCGCGTTCAGGCCCGCGAACGCGGAGCCGTTGTTGGCCGTGCCCGACGTGTACGCGTACAGCACTTCGCTGAAGCCGTGCGGCCCGAGGTTCGCGAGGCTGTCCAGCGTCGAATGCAGCATCGCGGCCAGCGCGGTGAGACCGAGGATGCTGAACGGATGCGCGAGCACCGCGAGCATCACGAGCTTCATCTCGCGCGCCTCGATCTTCTTGCCGAGAAACTCCGGCGTGCGGCCGATCATCATCCCGACGAGGAACACCGTGAGGATCGCGAACGTGAACAGGTTGATCAGCCCGACGCCGTCGCCGCCGAACACGTTGTTCAGCATCATCTGCGCGATCGGCACGAGCCCGCCGAGCGGCGTCAGCGAGTCGTGCATCGCGTCGACCGAGCCGGTGGTCGCGGCCGTCGTGACGGTCGCGAACAGGCTCGTCTGCGCGATGCCGAAGCGCATCTCCTTGCCTTCCATATTGCCGCCCGGCTGCACGGCGCTCATCTGCTGGTCGACGCCGAGCCCGGTCAGCAGCGGATTGCCGTGCTTCTCGGCCTGATAAATCACGGCCAGGAAGCCGACGAACATCACGACGAACGCACCGAGGATCACCCAGCCCTGGCGGCGCCGGCCGATCATCGTGCCGAGCGTATAGGTCAGCGCGGACGGAATCAGCAGCATCGACAGCATGTGCAGCGTGTTGGTGAGCGGCGTCGGGTTCTCGAACGGATGCGCGGCGTTCATGCTGAAGAAGCCGCCGCCGTTCGTGCCGATGTGCTTGATCGATTCGAGGCTCGCGACAGGCCCCATCACGATCTGCTGGCGCGCGCCTTCGAGCGTGGTCGCCCACGCGTCGGACGCGAGCGTCTGCGGCATGCCCTGCCATACGTACACGAGCGCCATCGCGAAGCTGAGCGGCAGCAGCACGCGATAGGTCACGCGCGTGAAATCGACCCAGTAGTTGCCGATGTCGGCCGCGCTCTTGCGGCTCAGCCCGCGGATGAAGCCGCCCGCGGCCGCGATGCCGGTCGCCGCGCTGACCATCATCAGGAACGTGATGACGGCCATCTGCGAGAAGTTCGACAGGCTGCTCTCGCCCGCATACGCCTGCCAGTTCGTGTTCGTGATGAACGACGCGGCCGTGTTGAACGCGAGATCGGGGCTTTGCGCAGCGCGCTGCAGCGCATCGAACGGCAGCGCATCCTGGACGCGCAGCAGCAGATAGCCGAGCAGCATCATCCCGGCATTGCCGAGCAGCAGCACCATCCCGTAGCGCTGCCACGACATCGCTTCGTCGGGATTCACGCCGAGCAGCGCATAGGTGCGGCGTTCGACCCACGCATGACGCGGGCTCGTAAAGGCGTGCGCAAGCCATTTCCCGACGACGGGCACCAGCGCCAGCATGATCGCGAGAACGATCGCGAATTGAATGAGATTGTTGAACATGTCGACGCTCGCTCAGATCCGGTCGAGGCCGGTGATGAAACCGGCCGTCAATACAAAGAATGCAAGCGTGAACAGTACGAAAAGCAGATCGCTCATGACATTCACCGATATTTTCGAATTCCTGTTGAATCGCGCCGATCAATACCGCTCGGGCTTGATCAATGCATGAAACAGATAGATAAAGAGCGCGATCGATAACGCGCCGGTGATCCACAACATGGCTTTCCCCTTGGTTCGTATGCGCGGAATATCCACGCGATCGTCGGCGTATCGGGCCTCGCCGTGTCGGCGCAGCCCGGATGACGCCCCCATGCTCATCTGGCGAATGGGATGCGACAGTGTAGAAATCCGCGTATCAAAGCGGTGTTCAATTTCCTTACGGAGAATAAAAAAGCTGTAAAGACGACAGCCGGCGGGCGTGGTGTTTTTATGCGTTCTTTTCAGGGCCGGTGCGAGTCTATACACCGTATCGTCACGGTGATTCCTAGAATGGGCGCCATGTCCAACACGAGATCTCCGCAGTGCGGAGCACGATGCGACCCGGGGATGAACGCATGAAACCGACCAGAACCGAATCCGCTGCTTCACGCGATCTGCCACCCGCTCGGTCGCGGCGCCGGTGCGCTGCGGACGACCTCGTGCTGCTGTCGATCCGCGTCGAATCGGACAATCTCGCTGTCGTGCGGCGCCTGCTGCATCAGGCTGTCGGCGCCGCGCTCAATTTCTATACGGCCGCGATCGACAAGCGCACCGGGCGCGCGTGCATCGAACTCGAAGTCGCACGGTCGCAGGCGTCGCCGGCCATCATGGAGATCCTCCGCCTGCTGCCGGCCGCCGAGTTCGGCACGATCCGCCTGTTGCAGCACTAGCCGGCGGTCGCCGCACGCTCCCCTTTCATCGATTCGAACGCACGCATCCGGCCCGAACGGGCGCGGTTCTTCACGAACCGTGCGCGTTCGCGCGCCGGCGCGCGCGACGGATCGTCGTTCCCGTCGTTACGGGCCTTTCCAGGAAGTCACACAATGAAAAAAGCAGTCATCGGTACCCTCTCCCTCGCATTCTTCAGCGCCGCCGCGCATGCGCAAAGCAGCGTCACGCTCTACGGGATGCTGGATGCCGGTATCGCCTATACGAACAACCAGTCGGGCAAGAGCGTGTGGCAGCAAGGCAGCGGCCTGCTGTCGAATACGGTGTTCGGCCTGAGCGGCAACGAGGATCTCGGCGGCGGCCTGCACGCGCTGTTCCGCCTCGAGAACGGCTTCAACCTGAACAACGGCACGCAGTCCTACCGGAACACGATGTTCGGCCGTCGCGCATACGTCGGCCTGCAGAGCGACCAATACGGCGCGCTGACACTCGGCCGGCAATACGACTCCGTCGTCGACTATCTCGGCCCGCTGGCAATGGCGAACAACGGCGACGGCAACAACCTCGCGTCGCATCCGTTCGACAACGACAACATCGACGATTCGTTCTACATCGACAACGCGGTGAAATACACGAGCCCGACGCTCGCCGGCTGGCAGTTCGGCGGCCTGTACGGCTTCAGCAACGCGGCCGGCGGCTTCGCGAACAACCGCGCGTACAGCGCGGGCGTGTCGTATGCGAACGGGCCGGTCAATTTCGGCGCCGCGTACCTGCAGCTCAACCGTGGCGGGCTGACGGACGGCGGCGCACTGTCGACGAACGACGGGCCGAACTTCCCGGCCGTGCGCCAGCGCGTGATGGGCGCCGGCGGCAGCTATGCGTTCGACCGGCTGACGGTCGGCGCGCTGTGGACGCATTCGATGTTCGACGAAACGGCCGCGGCGTCGCTGCCCGGCGCGCTGAACGCGCTGCGGTTCGACAACTACGAGGTCAACGCGCGTTATGCGCTGACGCCGGCAGTCTCGTTCGCGGGCGCCTATACGTTCACCGAAGGCCGCTACGACGACGCAGCCGGCAGCCACCGGCCGAAATGGCATCAGGTATCGCTGATGGCCGACTACGCGCTGAGCAAGCGCACCGACGTGTATGCGGAAACCGTGTACCAGCACCAGTTCGGCGTGCCGTCGGGCGCGCCGCTCGGGTTCGCGAACGTCACGGGGCTCGCGGCTTCGTCGACGAACACGCAGGTGGTCGCGACGGTCGGCATCCGGCATCGGTTCTGACCGCGCGCCGGCCATCGACGGCCGGCCGCTCTGTGCAATCCCGCATGGACGCGCGCCGGCCGAAAAGGGATCATTCGGGGAATCCGGGCCCGCGCGCCCGCGAAACCGGTACACTCGGCGCCGGGCGCGCGCCGGATCGGCATTCGGCGGCGGGCCGCTGCCGACTCTCGAATCCCGATCTCATGACCACACCGATCTATCAGGAAATCAAGGACTTCATCCTCGCGCGCATTCATGCCGGCGAGTGGGCGGAAGGCGACCAGGTGCCGTCGGAGAACGAGCTCGCGCGCGAATTCAACGTCGCGCGGATGACCGTCAACCGCGCGCTGCGCGAGCTGACCGCCGAACAGGTGCTCACGCGCACGCGCGGCTCGGGCACGTATGTCGCGTCGCCGAAGTACGAATCGACGCTCGTCGCGATCCGCAGCATCTCGGACGAAGTCGCCGCGCGCGGCCACGGCTATCGCGCGCAGGTGCTGCAGGTCGGCGCGGCCGTCGCCGATGCGAAGCTCGCCGACGAGCTGCAGCTCGATACCGGCAGCCCGATCTTCCATTCGCGCGTGCTGCACTTCGAGAACGACACGCCCGTGCAGCTCGAGGAACGCTGGGTCAATCCGGCTTGCGCGCCCGAATATGCATTGCAGGACTTCACGACGACGACGCCGAACCAGTACCTGACGCGCGTCGCGCCGTTGCAGCGCGTCGAATACCGGATCGAGGCCGCGATGCCCGACGCCGAAACGCGCCGTCATCTGACGATGGACGATCGCGAACCGTGCCTGATGCTGCATCGGCGCACGTGGTCGCAAGGGTTGGTCGCGTCGGTGGCCAATCTGTGGCACCCGGGCAGCCGTTACCGGTTCACCGGACACTTCTGACGCGCCGCCTCATCGCGCGCCGGGGCGCCCCCATCGCTCGATCGCGCCGACCGCCAGCTGCAAACCGTCCTCCTGCGCGATACGCGCGCCGAGCTCCGTTGCGCGCGCCTTCGTGTCGCCGCGCTCGCCAAACGCAATCGCCCGCGCAAGCGCGGCGGCGTCCACGCGCCGCCCCGCGACCGGTGCATCCGCGACGCCGAGCCGCTGCAGCCGGTTCGCCCAGAAGAACTGGTCGCCCGCGAACGGCACGACGACCGACGGAATGCCGGCCCGCGCGGCCGAATGCGCGGTGCCCGAGCCGCCGTGATGAATCGCCATCGACACGCGCGGGAACAGCCAGTCGTGCGGCGTGTCGCCGATCACGCGTACGTGCGCCGGCAACAGCGACGCATCGATGCCGCTCCAGCCCGGATAGAACAGCGCACGCCGGCCGTCAAGCGCACGCACCAGCGCGTCGGCCAGCGCGGCCCGGTCGAAGCCGGCCATGCTGCCGAAGCCGATGTACACCGGCGGATCGCCCGAATCGAGAAAGGCCGCGAGTTCAGGCGGCGGCGCCCATGCGCTTGCATCGATACGCCACTGGCCGCATGCGCGCACGTGCGACGGCCAGTCTGCCGGGCCGGACAGCAGCGCCGGCGATACGCCGTACAGCATCGGATGATCGGTCCACACCTGCTTGCGCGGCGGCAGCCCGCACACGCTTGCGCGCGCCGCGTTCGTCGCCTTCCGGAACGCCTGCCACAGCAACGCGTTGACCAACCGGTGGCTCGCGCGGTTCAGCCAGCGCGGCAGCTTGCCCGGTGGCAGGAACGGCGACGCGAACCCGGTGGTCGGCGTGATCGGGATCATGCCGGTGCCGATCGCCGGCACGCCGCGATATTCGGCGACCGACAACCCGACGAACGACGCGAGCCCCGACACGAGGATCGCGTCGCAGCCGGCCGATGCGTCGGCGATTTCGCGCATCCACGCAGCCGTGTTCGCATTCGCGATCGCCGCGAGCGCCTTCGACGTGTCGTTGAAACCGCCGCGCCCGCGCACCGCGTCCGACAACGCGCCGTCCGGTGCAATCGCGCGGCGGATATCGCCGGACAACGGCGCCGACGGCACGCCGAGCGCGTCGGCCGAACCGAGCGTCGCGCCATCGGCCAACAGCCGGACTTCATGACCGGCATCCAGCAACGCACGGCCAAGCGCCGCGAGCGGGCGCGTGTCGCCTTCGGTGCCGTAGGTGGCGATGACGAGCTTCATGCATGACTCCTCGAGCACGGCGGAAACGGTGGATTCGCAAAAGAGCACGTCGTATACTAATGCAATTCGTACACTTTCAGTCGACACCGCCGCCATGCCGATTCCGACCGACGATCCGGGCCGCCGCGCGCGCAAGCGCATCCAGATGCTCGCGCATCTCGCCGCTACCGCCGCACGCCTGTTCGATGCGCACGGCTACGATGCCGTCACGATGGAACAGATCGCCGCGCAGGCCGATGTCGCGAAGCGCACGCTGTACAACCATTTCCCGACGAAGGAAGCCGTGCTCGCGCACTGGCTCGAAGGCGAGCTCGCGCGCGACCTCGCGCATCTGCAGCGCGACGTCGCGCGGCGCAAGACCTTCGCGTCGCGTATCGGCTGCGTGCTCGATGCATCGGCCGCGTGGTGCGAGCAGCATCCGGTGTACCTGCTCGCGTATCTGCGGCATCGCTTCCTGAGCATCGGCACAGTCGAACCGGAAAGTGGCGGAGAGAATCGCAGCGATATCGCGCTGGTGTGGCAGCAACTGATCGCCGCGGGGCAGCAATCCGGCGAACTGAACGCAACGCTGCGGGCCGACCAGCTCGCGACGTGGTTTCATCACCTGTATCTCGCGGCGATGCTGCGCTGGCTGACCGTGCCGGGGCTGTCGCTGAAACGGGAGTTTCAGTCGGTCGCGAAGTTGTTTGTCGACGGCGCGGAAGCGAAAAGCTGAGCGGCGCAACGCGCCGGTCGGGCGCTCACAAATTCACACACTCACAAGCGCCCGAGCACGACCGCGAGCAGCGAGCGCCCGAAACGGGCGACCGCAGCACCGCATACGACAAACGCGCGCCTCATTTCTTCCGCGACGCTTTCGCTGCCGGCGCACCGCGCTTCGCGGCATCGTTACCACCCGACGGCCATTGCGTCTCGTCGAGCAGCCGGTCGAACAGCCGCGCGCGCTCGTCGGCCGACAGCGGACACAGCCCGAACATCGCCGATAGCGCGAGCCCCCAGGCCGCTTTCCATCGCAGCAGCGCAAGATCGGGATCGTCGGATTCGGCCGCGATGCGCTTCGCGTTCTCGCCGTCGATATCCCGAACCTGCTGCAGCGGCGCCGGATCCTCGACCAGCGCCGCCATGATCGCAAGCGCCGCCGACGGCTGCTGGTCGATCACTTCGCGCATCGTCGCGATCTGCGCGGACAGCGTCGGCTGCGCTTCGCCCGGATCGCGCGCGGCCAGGTAGTCGCGCTGGAATCGTTGGTAGTAGTCCTGCTGATGCTCCATCAGCGCGTTCAGCACATCGCCTTTCGTGCGGAACTGATGCATCAGCCCGCCCTTGCTGATGCCGCTTTCGCGCGAAATCGCGTCGAACGTGAGCTTGCCCGGACCGTCGCGCTCGAGGATCGCGAGCGCCGCCTGGATCGCGGCAGTGCGCGTTCGCTCGGAACGCGTCGGGTTATCCATGAACTTTCCCCGGTATGAAGTGATGCAATGCGACCGCGCCGAACCGGCACGATCGTATGAAGGAAGTGCGCGGAGTCTATCACAAACAAACCGCCTGGTCGGTTTACATCCGGAAATGGCGGTGCTACGATCGGCTCCCGCATCGGCCCCGGCCGGATGACGGAACGCGTCGCGCACCGCATGGCGCGACGCGAGCGCCGCCTGTGACGCGGCTGTCCGGCCGATAACCACTGCCGTGCGGCTTGCCGCTCCCGGAATTCATGCGGTTATTGCACTCCACAAACAAACCGTCTGGTTGGTTTTTTTAACCCCGAGCGGCAATGCCGCCCTGCTGCACCACCCTTCGCACCGGCCCGACCGGCGCGAACCCTGACCCGGAGCATCAAATGAACCGATCGATCAAGCCCAGCCACCTGCTCAACGCCGCGCTTTGCGTCGCGCTTGCCGGATGCGCCGGCGTCCAGCCGACCCGCTATAGCGGCATCGAATCGTCGCCCTACCTGCGCAGCGATCCGCAGGACAAGTCCGGCCGCGTGCCCTACCGCTACGCGCTGCCGGCGGACTGGCACACGTACCGGAAGCTGATTCTCGACCCGGTGGCCGTCTATCGCGGCAACGACCATCAGTTCGGCGACCTGAGCGACCAGGACAAGTCGACGCTCGCGACGTACATGGGCGACACGTTCGCGAAGAAGCTCGGCAAGCGCTTCGAGCTGACGAGCGCGCCGGGCCCCGACACGCTGCGCGTGAAGCTGACGCTGACGGGCGCCGTGACGACGACGACCTTTGCCGGCGCATTCGCGCATTTCGATCTCGCGGGCAACGTGTACAACGGCGTGCAGGCGATCCGCGGCCGCGAAGGCGCATTCACGGGCTCGGTCATCTACGCGGTGGAGATCCGCGATGCATCGACGAACCGGCTGATCAGCGCGTACGTGACGAAGCAGTATCCGAATGCGATGAACATCGGCGCGAGTTTCGGTGCGCTCAGCGCGGCAAAAACCGGTATCGACAAGGGCGCCGATGCACTCGTCGCGCAATTCGACTGACACCCTTCGGTGCGCGTTGGAGCGTTTCAAGCAGGTGCTCGCGCGCTGGCCGCGAGCGGCGATCGTCTGGATCGTTCCGCTCGCGGCCGCCGCGTTCTGTGTCGCATGGGGCGTCTCGTCGCTCGGCAGCCGCGGGCCGACGATCACGATCGCGTTCGCGACAGCCGAAGGACTGGAAGCAGACCGATCGACGCTGCGGCTGCGCAATGTCGAAATCGGTCGCGTCACGCGCGTTCGCGCGTTGCGCGGGCAACCCGGCGTGATGATCGATGTGCGACTGGACGCCAACGCTCAGGCACTGGCGGTTGCGGACACACGCTTCTGGATCGTGCGGCCGCGCATCGGGCCCGGCGGTTTCTCCGGTCTCGATTCGGTGCGGTCCGGTTCGTACATCGCGGCCGCGCCTGGCGGTTCGCGCGAACCGCGCACGACGTACACCGGGCTCGATGCGCCGCCGGTCACCGAAGCCGGCGGCCGTCACTACACGCTGCGCGCGACGTCGCTCGGCTCGGTCGCGATCGGTTCGCCGGTCTATCACCGGCGCGCACGCGTCGGTCAGGTGGCCGGTTATACGCTCGATGCCGACGGGCACGGCGTATCGATCGACGTGTTCGTCGCCGCGCCGTTCGATCGATACGTCGACGTCGATGCGCGCTGGTGGCAGGCGGGCGGTCTCGGCCTGCGGCTCGACGCGGGCGGCATGAAGCTCGGCACGCCGTCGATCGCCGCGCTGCTCGCCGGCGCGCTCGCGTTCGCCGCACCGCCCGGGCGCACCTCGAATGTCGCGGCGCCGGACGGTACGCGCTTTCGCGTGGCCGACGACGAAATCGACGCGATGCGCACGCCGAACGCGCCGGCCGCGCCGGTCGTGATGCGTTTCGATCGCTCGCTGCGCGGCCTCGATGTCGGCGCGCCGGTGGATTTTCGCGGCATCGAACTCGGCAACGTGACGGCCGTCGGCACCGAATACGATGCGGCACGCGGCGACGTCGCGATGCGCGTGACGATCGCGCTCTACCCCGATCGCCTCGGGCAGCGCTACCGCGACGTGCTCGGCAACGGCGACACCGATGCCGGCAAGGCGCTGCTGCGCACGCTCGTCGCGCGCGGTTTGCGCGGCCAGTTGCGCGTCGGCAATCCGATCGCGAACCGCTCGTATGTCGCGCTCGACATGTTCCCGCACGCGCCGCCCGCGTCGGTCGATACGGATCGCATGCCGATCGTGTTGCCGACCGTGCCCGGCACGCTCGACGTGCTGCGCGTACAAATCGCCGATATCGCCGGAACGCTTTCCCGGTTGCCGCTCGATCGCATGGGCACGGATCTGAACGCAGCGCTCATGCACACCGATGCGCTGTTCGCGCAACTCGATACCGAACTCGCGCCGCATGCGCGCGACGCGCTGGGCACCGCACGACAGGCGTTCACGGCCGCGCAGGCGATGCTCGCGCAACAGGGTGCGGCCACATCGAACGTCCACCGCACGCTGACGCAATTCGCACGCACGTCGAGCGCACTGCGCGCATTGGCCGGCGATCTGGAACAGCATCCGGAGTGGTTGCTGCCGAATGCATCGGGTGTCACGCAACCGGACGACACGCCGCATCCGGCGAGTGCATCGCGTTGAGCGCGTCGCGCAGCGCATACGGATTTTCACGACGCATGCATGCATCGCATGCCAAATTTCCCGTGCAGCAGTATGCTGGTGTCGAACGGTTGCGCACGGTGCATCGGGTAATCCCGTAATTGGCACGTTGTCGCGCCGCCGTCTCGACCGCAATCATGCGTTGCAAGGAGGGATTCGCGATGACCACCACGCATCAGCACTTCCACCTCGAACTACGAAACGCCACCGCGCCGACCTATTTCATCAGCTACCTGTTTCCCGCGTTGCTGTTCATTTACGAACTGCTGCGCGTCGGGCAGTGGATCCGCGATCACGGAATGCAATTCGCCGCGTTCAAGCAGATGGGTTACGAGTATCTGCTGATGCTGCTGTTCGTCGGGCTGCAGATCGTCGTAGAAGCGATCTTCCTGCTCGGCGCCGCGATGCGCCGCGACAATCGCGACTTCGAGCACCGGCTGCCGAACGTGATCCTCGGCATCGGCTGCTCGATCGCGCTGCTCGCGATCGATCTCGCGATCCAGCTTGCGTTCTGACGGCCGGCGGGCACACGCCCGCCGCATGCCGGAGCGCTCAGGCGCCCGCGTCGCGCAGGAACGTCGCCACGGCGGCCAGCACGTCGTCCGTGCGCTCGCGGTGCGGCATGTGCCCGCATCCGGCGAGCAACAGGAACGACGACGGCCCCGCGACGCGCGCGGCGATCCGCTTCGGATGCACGTCGGAGCCGTATTCGTCGTCTTCGCCGTGAATCGCGAGCGTCGCGCATTGCACGCGCGGCAAGTCGTCGTCGAGATTCCAGTCGCGAAACGCCGGCGACAGCCACGTATCGACCCACGCGCGCAACACCCACTCGGCCTTGTCGCCGTGATAGCGCGCGAGCCGGTCGAGCTGGCCCGGTTCGTCGAACTGCAGCCCAGCGTCGCGAATGCCGGCCAGCGTGCGATCCTCGACGAATGCCTGCGCGGCGACCGTCACGAGTGCACGGCAACGCTCCGGATGCGCGGCGGCGCAGCCGACTGCCATCCCGCCGCCGACGCTGTGCCCGAACGCGACGAACGCATCGACGCCGAGTTGTTCGAGCACGGCATCGAATGCACGATCGGCCTCGTCGCGCACGAACGTCGTGCCGAGCTTCCCCGGATGACGATCCGAACGGCCGAAGCCGAGGCGGTCGTATGCGATCACGTCGCGTTGCGTGGCCTGCGCGAGTTGCGCGGGAAAATCGCGCCACAGGTCGACACAGCCGAGCGAATCGTGCAGCAGCACGATGGGCGCGGCCGGCTTAGATGCGGCCGGCTCAGGTGCGGTCAGCGTGGACGTGCCCGCCGCGTCTTGCGCCGGACGAGCGCGCCAGCGTTTCGCAAAGAGACGCCCTTGCGGCGTCTCGACGGTTGTCTCCTCGATCGTGCTATCGGTCATGTGTTGGTCGTTGCGTGAATGCGGCCGCACGTCGGCGGCCACACCTGGGCGGCCCCATCGGATCCCGCATGTTGTCCCGCCGGCGCTCGCGGCGTCAAGCAAGCCCCCATCGCCTGCGCGCTCATTCAGGCTGCGGCCGCAGATACTCTATCTGCGCTTCGTCGTACAGCCGGTAGATCAGCGCCTGCATCGCGCGGATGTCCTCCGATTCGTCGAGCATCCGCATGCTCATGATGATCGGCGACACGAGGTTCGGATCGTCGAGCGGCTTGTAGCTGATGTCGTCGCGCTTCAGCCCGTACACGCTGTGCGGCACGACCGACACGCCCTCGCCCATCGCGACGAGGCCGAGCGCGATCTGCAGTTCGCGCGTCTCGTAGATCCGCCGCGGCTGCAATGCGCGATCGTGAAAGGCCGCGAGCACCTGGTCCGCATAGCTCGGACGCGGCGCCTTCGGGAAGATGATCAGCGTGTCGTTGACGAGATCGTGCAGCGACAGCACGGGCTTCGCGCCGTCGAGCGGGTGGCCGACCGGCAGCGCGACGATCATCCGCTCCTCGCGCAGCACGACGCGCCGCACGCTCGGATCTTCATGGCGGATGCGCCCGAACCCGACGTCGATGCGCCCTTCCTTCAGCGCCTTGATCTGGTCCATTGTCGACATCTCGTGCAGGCTCAGCTCGACGGCCGGATACTCGCTGCGAAAACGCCGGATGATCTTCGGCAGCATTCCGTACAACGTCGAGCCGACGAAGCCGACCGACATGCTGCGCTCGATCTTGCCGACCCGCTTCGTCATCGATTCGAGTTCGGTCGTCTGCGCGAGCAACTGCACCGCGTGCGAATAGAAGAAGCGCCCCGCGTCGGTCAGCTTCAGCGGCCGCGCGTTGCGTTCGAACAGCGGCACGCCGAGCGCTTCCTCGAGCTGCTGGATCTGCCGGCTCAGCGGCGGCTGCGCGATATGCAGCCGTTCCGCCGCCCGCGTGAAATTCCGCTCCTCGGCGACCGCGACGAAGTAGCGGAGGTGTCTCAACTCCATTTCGATGCCTCCCGGACAGCGATCCGGCGTCAAACCAAGGCCGGACGATGTCGTCACGATACCGCACGCGGCGCGAACCGCCACGCGCACGGCCACGCGCCGCCCAAAGCAAAACGGGAAGCCTTCAGGCTTCCCGTTTCCCGATCGACGCCGGCCGCGCTGCAGCGGCGTCGCGACCGCCCATCACACCTCGGTCGCGTAGAGCGCGTCGCGCTGCTCGTTGCTCAGCGTATCGAGCGGCACATCCGGCAACCGATAGCAGATCATCGTGCCGTACAGCTCGGCGAGGCAATTGCTGCCGGCGTCGAGCGCGTAGCCGTCCTCGCCGTCCGGTGCCGGCGGGTACACTTCGCGCCACGCGTTGATCGCGGCTTCGATTCGCACGATGGAAACGGGTCCGGCCTTCCGCTCGGCGGGTGATGCGCTCATGGATTCCTCTGGGTTGCGCGCTCCGCGGGCCGTGCCGGCCCGGATGGAACGATGAAGACGCCGGGCGCCGCCGGCCGCCGCACACGACGCGCGCCGGATGCCGATCCGCGCTGCGCCTGTCGCGCCGGCCGGGCCGTGGCCCGGTAGGGTCGGGCAATATAACCGGCTTTGACCCCGTGCACACAAAAGCCGGGCAAAAAAAACGGGAAGCGCGAGGCTTCCCGTTTCATCGCACGTTGCGCGGCCGCCTGCCGCACACGCGTCAGCCCGCGGTTTCGCGGTTCGCCACCGGCTGCCGCTGCGCGCTGCGGCTCGCGGCGATCCACGGCGCGATCTCCATGTCTTCGTAGCGCACGAAACGGCTCTTGTTCAGGAACCGGAAGCCGAGCCACACGACGAGGAACAGCGGAATGCCGACGTAGGTCGCCGTCACGCCCGCCCAGTCGATCTTGTTCGCGAGGAACGCCTGGTAATCCTGGCCGAGCGCGATCACGAGGCACAGCACGAACGCGAACAGCGGGCCGAACGGGAACCACTTCGACTGGTACGGCAGTTGATCGAGCGCATAGCCCTGCTTCACGTAGCCCTTGCGGAACCGGTAGTGGCTGACCGCGATGCCGAGCCATGCGATGAAGCCCGTCATCCCCGACGTGTTCAGCAGCCACAGGTACACCGTCTTGTCGCCGTACAGCGACGTGAAGAAGCACAGCGCACCGACGGCCGTCGTCGCATACAGCGCATTGCGCGGCACGCCGCCCGGCGACAGCTTCGCGAACACCTTCGGCGCGCGGCCTTCGGTCGCGAGGTTGTAGAGCATCCGCGTCGACGCATACATGCCCGAGTTGCCGGCCGACAGCACGGCCGTCAGGATCACCGCGTTCATCACGCCGGCGGCAAATGCGAGGCCCGCGTGGCGGAACACGAGCGTGAACGGGCTCACGCCGATGTCGGTCACGTCCGTCTTCAGCAGGTTCGGGTCGGTATACGGAATCAGCACGCCGATCACGAAGATCGCGAACACATAGAACAGCAGGATCCGCCAGAACACCTGACGCACCGCGCGCGGGATCGTCGTGCGCGGGTTCTCCGATTCGCCGGCCGCGACGCCGATCAGCTCGGTGCCCTGGAACGAGAAACCCGCGATCATCGCGACGCCCATCAGCGCCGGCAGGCCGCCCGCGAACGGCGCGTCGCCGATCGACAGGTTGCCCCAGCCGTCGCTGGGCGCGCCTTTCAGAATGCCGAAGATCATCAGCAGGCCGACGCCGATGAACGCGACCACGGTGACGACCTTGATCAGCGCGAACCAGTATTCGGCTTCGCCGAAACCGCGCACCGACAGCGCGTTGAGCAGGAACATCACGCCGAGGAAGGCCGCGCTCCACCACACGCCCGGCACGTCCGGAAACCAGTAGTGCATCACGAGCTGCGCGGCGACGAGCTCCACCGCGATCGTCACGGCCCAGTTGTACCAGTAGTTCCAGCCGAGCGCGAAGCCGAAGCCTTCGTCCACGTATTTCGCGCCGTAGGTTGCGAACGAACCCGACACGGGCATGAACGCGGCCATTTCGCCGAGGCTCGTCATCAGGAAGTACACCATCAGGCCGATCAGCATGTACGCGACCATCGCGCCGCCGGGGCCGGCCTGCGAGATCGACGCGCCGGACGCGACGAACAGGCCCGTGCCGATCGAGCCGCCGATGGCGATCATCGTCAGGTGGCGCGCCTTCAGCGCGCGATGAAGCTTGGGTGGGTTCGCGGACGAACCGGGTTGGTCGGGATTCGGAATTGCGGACATAAACGAGACGAACGTTGAGCGGCCGGCATCCGTAGCCGGCGCATGCGGAATCGGAGCGCGGTGCGCGTCCTGCGATGCATTCGATGCGGCCCCGATACGCGCTGCGCGGCGGGCGCCTGCGGCGAAGCGCGGATTCTACCTGATTCGCCATCGGGACCGCTCAGCTGCGCCCGCCCGCCGCGACCGGGGAGATTTCGCAGAATCAACGAGTTGGCTGCCCCGGCGCGGCCGCAACGGAATGCCGGCGCAAAAAACCATGAGATGTCCGGGGTTATTCGGCTTTTCATTCCGCGCGACAGGCGGGTAATCCCGTCTCGATCCGCCAAATACCGCACCGATACGAAAAATCGACCGGTTATCGCAACATTAATCAGACAAAACGACCGGCACTGGTAATTGATTCAAATCAAATTGCCCGCGCGCAATGCGGTAATGATGCGTAATCGTTTCGAATCGCCATTTCCGCATGCATGTTTTGCATGTGCACGCGAATTGCCGGAATTCGCGAGATAATACGGGTTAATTCGAAATAATCAGCGCGCGGAACCGTCGACGACGCGAATATCCGCCGCCCGACCCCCACCGAGGATGAAGCCACTCCCGCTGCCCGCCGCGCTGCGCCGCCATACCGCGTCGATCGTGGCACGCATTCTGTCGCCCCGCGGCGTACTCGTTGCGGGCATCGTCCTGCTGATGTTCAGTTGGGGACTTTCCACGTCGCTTTTAATCGAGGCACGGCGCGACGCATATGACCATGCGGTCGAAAATGCGCGCAACCTGATGCTGCTGATCGAACGCGATATCGCGCGCAATATCGAACTCTACGATTTGTCGCTGCAAAACGTCGTCGACGGCGTGGCCGATCCGGAACTGATGACATTGTCGCCGCGCCAGCGCCACCGGCTGCTGTTCGACCGCGCGGCGACCGGTGCGTATCTCGGGTCGCTATTCGTGATGGATGCGCACGGCAATATCGTGATCGATTCGAGCGCGTCGCCCGCGCGGCAAGGCAACTTTGCGGACCGCGACTATTTCACCGTGCACCGCAACGGGCTCGCGCAGGGCCTCTACATCAGCCGGCCCTATGCGTCCCGGCTGCGCGGCGGCGCACTGACGATCGCGCTCAGCCGCCGGATCACGCTGTCCGACGGCACGTTCGGCGGCGTGGTCGTCGGCACGCTCAGCATCGACTACTTCCGCGCGCTGCTCGACGGCCTCGCGGTCGGCAAGCGCGGCAGCGCGGCGATCGCCGAACTCAACGGGATGCTCGTGAGCCGCCTGCCTTACGACGCGCGCATGGTCGGCCTCGACCTGCACAATTCGCCGCTGTTCATCGAGGCGCTGCGCAGCCGCGAAGGCGTGCTGGCGGGCACCGGCAGCATCGACGGCGTGCGGCGCATCTATGTTTACAAGCATCTCTCCGGCCTGCCGCTGATCGTCGACGTTGCACCGGCCGAGATCGACGTGTACGCGTCGTGGCACCACCGCGCGGTCTGGACCGTCGTGCTGATGTGCCTGTTCACCGGGTTCATCGCGTGGGGCTCGCTGGCGCTGTCGCGCGAGCTGAAGCGCCGGCAGATCGCCGAATCGAAGCTGTACCGGCTCGCGCACACCGATTCGCTGACGGGCCTCGACAACCGCGGCACGTTCGACACCGTGCTCGCGAAGGAGACGCAGCGTGCGGCGCGCAGCGGCCGCCCGCTGTCCGTGCTGTTCGTCGACGTCGATCACTTCAAGGCGTTCAACGACTACTACGGCCACCCGGCCGGCGACGACGTGCTGCGCCGCGTCGCGCAATCCGCGTCGCGCTGCCTGCGCCGCGAAGGCGACCACGTCGCGCGCTACGGCGGCGAGGAATTCGTCGTCACGCTGCCCGACACCGACGCGCAAGGCGCGGCGACCGTTGCCGAAGGCATCCGGCGCGCCATCGCGGAGCTCGGCATCGAGCACGTGAAGAGCCCGTACGGGCGCGTCACGGCGAGCATCGGCACGGCAACCGCCGCCGACGGCCGCATGAACGCCACGACGCTGCTGCGGCGCGCCGACGAGGCGCTGTACCGCGCGAAGTCCGGCGGACGCAACCGCGTGTCGGACGCGCAACCGAGCGCGGCCGACGCATGGCGCGACATCGCTTGACGTGTCGTCGTGACACGATGCGGCAGCCGGCCAGGCCGGACCGCCGCGCCGTGGACAGCCCGCGCGCGTTCGGCTAGCGTTACGTCTGCTGCGCACGCGGCGCGGCGCCGGCCCGCGTTGGCCGCCGTGCGCGTTCCGGCCACCCTGTTTCCGTCATGACCGCCCCGTTCCCTACCCGGCTGCCGCCCCTGCTGCGCAACGCGCTCCGTCCGCTGCTCGACCCGTATCGCCGTTACCGGCACGCGAAGCTGATCCATGCGGCGCGCGTCGCGCTCGCGATTCTCGTGTCGATCGCCCTGTCCACCGGCCTGCGCGTGCCGCACGGCGAGTGGTCGACGATCACCGTGCTGATCGTCGTCGGCGGGCTGCAGCACCACGGCAACATCCGCAAGAAGGCCGCCGCGCGCGCTCGGCACGTCGATCGGCGCGCTCGCGGGGCTCGGGCTGATCCTGCTGTATTCCTTCGCGCACGCACCGCTCGCGATCTACCTGCTGATGGCGATCGCGTGCGGCTTCTGCGCGTATCACGCGATCGGCAAGGCCGGCTATATCGCGCTGCTGTCGGCGATCACGATGGTGATCGTCGCCGGGCACGGCGACAACGAGATCGTCGACGGCCTGTGGCGTGCGGTGAACGTGCTGACGGGCATCGCGATCGCGCTGGCGTTCTCGTTCGCGCTGCCGCTCTATGCGACCTACTCGTGGCGCTACAAGCTCGCCGACGCGCTGCGCGCGTGCGCGGCCGTGCATGCGCGGCTTGCCGGCGACCGCCACGTCAGCGACGACGCGCACCTGAAGGAAATGGCCGCGCTGAGCGCGCTGCTCGTGCAGCTGCGTTCGCTGATGCCGTCGGTGTCGAAGGAATGCGAGACGTCGATGACGCAGCTCGAGGCGATCCAGCGCAGCCTGCGCCTGTGCATCGGCTATCTGGAGATCCTGTCGAGCGCGGTGCCGGCCCGCGACGACGTCGCGGCCCGCGAATACATGCGCGTCGAGATGAAGACTGTGAACCGGCGCATCCGCGACACGCTCGTCGGCGCGAGCCGCGCGCTCAAGTTCGGCACGCCGAGCCGGCTCGCGCCGCGCCGCCGGCCGGCCGACCTGCCGCACGACGCGCCGCCGCCGCAGTTGTCCGGCTACGTGTCGATCACGGCGAAGCTGGCCGGCGAGGTCGATCAGTTGCGCGAGAAGCTGCTCGATACCGCGCAGTCGTGGAATATCTGAGGATCGCGGGATTCCGGGCCTTGCACGTCAATCTTTCATACGCCTTTCGGCTCGGCAGACCCGCATCCTGACGGCGGCGACTCCGCCCTTCAGCCGATCCGGCCCCGGAAGCACGGCCCGCGACGGCGCTCGTTCGCGACCGTTTCGGCCGCCGCTCGGCGCCGGTTAACGCGGCGTTCTCCACCTGGTTAACCGCCCGCCAGGCCCGCCGCGACAGGCCGGACGACGGATCCGCGCGAAAATCAGCCCTTGCCCCAACTTCCCGGACAGCCGATACTCGCATATTCCGCGAAATACGATCCCCCCGGACCCAATCCACGGTAATTCCTATGAGCACGATTCTCGAAAGCCTCCCGACCGGCCAGAAGGTCGGTATCGCCTTCTCCGGCGGCCTGGACACCAGCGCCGCGCTGCACTGGATGAAACTGAAGGGCGCCGTCCCGTACGCATACACGGCGAACCTCGGCCAGCCCGACGAAGACGATTACGACGCGATCCCGAAGCGTGCGATCGAATACGGCGCAGCCGGCGCCCGCCTGATCGACTGCCGCGCGCAGCTCGTCGCCGAAGGCATCGCTGCGCTGCAAAGCGGCGCGTTCCACATCACGACGGCCGGCGTCACGTACTTCAACACGACGCCGATCGGCCGCGCCGTGACGGGCACGATGCTCGTCGCCGCGATGAGGGAAGACGGCGTCAACATCTGGGGCGACGGCAGCACGTACAAGGGCAACGACATCGAGCGGTTCTACCGCTACGGCCTGCTCGTGAACCCGGACCTGAAGATCTACAAGCCGTGGCTCGACCAGACGTTCATCGACGAGCTCGGCGGCCGCGCCGAAATGTCCGAATTCATGAACCAGGCGGGCTTCGCGTACAAGATGTCGGCCGAGAAGGCGTATTCGACCGACTCGAATCTGCTCGGCGCGACGCACGAGGCGAAGGATCTCGAAAGCCTCGAAAGCGGCATCAAGATCGTGAACCCGATCATGGGCGTCGCGTTCTGGCGCGACGACGTGAAGATCGCCGCCGAAGAAGTGACGGTGCGCTTCGAAGCCGGCCAGCCGGTCGCGCTGAACGGCGTCGAGTTCACGGACCCGGTCGAGCTGCTGCTGGAAGCGAACCGCATCGGCGGCCGCCACGGCCTCGGCATGAGCGACCAGATCGAGAACCGCATCATCGAGGCGAAGAGCCGCGGCATCTATGAAGCCCCGGGCCTCGCGCTGCTGTACATCGCGTACGAGCGCCTCGTCACCGGCATCCACAACGAAGACACGATCGAGCAGTACCGCGAGAACGGCCGCCGTCTCGGCCGCCTGCTGTACCAGGGCCGCTGGTTCGATCCGCAAGCGATCATGCTGCGCGAAACGGCGCAGCGCTGGGTTGCGCGCGCGATCACCGGCGAAGTGAAGATCGAACTGCGCCGCGGCAACGACTACTCGATCCTGAGCACGAAGTCGCCGAACCTCACGTACCAGCCGGAACGCCTGTCGATGGAGAAGGTGGCATCGACGTTCTCGCCGCGCGACCGGATCGGTCAGTTGACGATGCGCAACCTCGATATCACCGACACGCGCGACAAGCTGCGCGTTTATACGCAGGTCGGCTTGCTCACGCCGGGTGAATCGTCGGCGCTGCCGCAGATCAAGGGCGATAGCGGCGAGTAAGCCAGTCGCTTTCGCGAGCGGCCGGGCGGCGTAAAAACCGCCCGGCCGCGTGCAGTACTCCCCTCTCAGGTTTCCTCAAGCACTGCCGGATTCGGAACGCGTATTCCGACGATCCCGCAGTCGCATCAAGATCATTTCGATGCCGTGGCCGCCCCGGTCGCAGTCGTCGTCGCAGTCGTCGTCGCAGTCGTCGTCGCAGTCGCAGTCGTCGTCGTAGCCGCAGTCGTCGTCGTAGCCGCGGTCGTCGTCGTAGCCGCGGTCGTCGTCGTAGCCGCGGTCGTCGTCGTAGCCGCGGTCGCCGGCGTCCGTGCCAGATCCTGACCGATCATGTCCGCGACCGACTTCTCGCACGACTTGATCCCTTCCACCGACTTGTCGAAACGCTTCTCGAGATCGCTGAAGCTGCCGTACGTGTAAGCGAAGTCGCTGTCGATGTGGACGCTGTTCGACTTGATGTCGTAGCCGCACGCGAACGTCTTGTAATAGATGTCCTGCTTCGTCTTCGCGTCGAGAATGCGCGCCCGGACGACCACCCACGGAATGTAATCGGGCTGGTCGGGCGGCGAGATATAGCCGAACGACGTGAACCACACATTCATGATGGCATCCGCGTCGGTCTTGATCGCGGAGTAGTCGTCCGACTTGCCGTCATCCGCGAGCTTCACCTTCTGGCCGTCCAGCTTCACGACCTGATACCCGTTGCCGGTGAGGCGGCCCGTTACGCCGTCCGCGATGTCCGGTGCGAATACGATCTTGCTGGTGGCCACGTGATCCGTGTAGGTGCTCGTATGGCTCGCGTTGATGGCGGTTTGCGCCAGTGCGCCGATCAGGCCGAACCCGCCCGCCGCGCCGCCGAGGTTGACGACCGCGACACGCTTCGGCTCGGTGACTTCGAGGATGGCGATCGAATGCAGCTTCTCGCGCGCTTCGGGTTTCAGGTCGGTGTTCGGCAACGTGACGCAGCCGGACAGCAGCGTCACGAGCAGGCCGCAACCGAACAGGGTAGCTTTGGATGAGTTCTTCATTGAGTGAATGGGCTTTCGTTGTTGACGGAACGTTTTCGTCGGACCGTCGCACGCGGCGCGCGAAAACGCCGCGTGCGAGCCGGCCGTGCGTTTATTGCTTGATGACCTGACCGTAGGCGACGAAGCTGTTATCAGCGGCGCGCAGCACGTACAGGATCGATCGCTGGAAGCCGTTGGTCCCCTTGATCGGCACGAACATGATCGCGGCGCTGCCCGACAGGGGAACGCCCGCCGGGAGCCTGCAGCCCGTCGATGCCGATGCTGCCAGCGACATGTCGTACATGTTCTGGTTCGTGCCGGGCGTGGCGAGCATCAGCGTGCCGGTCATGTTGCAGCCGCTCAGCGTGCCGGTGACCGTGCCGCCCGATGCGATCGCGAAGGACGCGTTCGTGGTCGCCCACGTGCCCACGACGCTGTCCTGCGTGACGCTCAGTGCGTTTGCGGCGTTATAGGTCAACGTGACGGTCGACGCAGTACCGCCTCGGCTGATCGTTCCGGACAACGTCTGCTTCGCGCTGTACGCACCGGAGCCGGAGTCGATTTTGGTGAGCAACCCGCCCGTGCCGAAGTTGACGCCCGAACCGAGCGACCACGTCGCGCCATTGACCGTCAGACTCGAGAAATCCTCGGACATCACGAACGATCCCAGCAGATTGAGCGTGGTCAGGTTGTTGCGCGGATCGACCAGGGCGATGGTCGAGTAACCCAGGTTGCCGGATTCCGTCCAGATCCCGATCGGGCCGCTCGCCGTTGCGGCAGTCGAACCGGCTTGCGGGGTCGACAGGCTGGGCAGCGCTTCGCCGACCGTCACCGGCTGCGACGAGGCGACCGGCGCGCTCGCCGGCGGTGCCGCGAGCGGCGTGGATGCGACGACCGGCGTACTGGCTGCGTTATTGGCGCCGCCGGTGTTTGCGGGCGTGCCGCTGCTTGCGTTCGACGAGCCGTCACCGCCGCCGCCGCAACCCGCGACGACGAATACCGAGATCGCGGCTGCCGCCAGCAAATAAACAGAATGCTTCTTCAATTCAATCCCCGATTTACGATGCATTTTTAATAGTCAATATTTTGAATATCGTTGTACTGCTTTTATTGAAAGATCGTTTCGTGTTCTCGCTTTTCTTGCTTCCCTCCGTGAACGGCGTTGAATAGGTGGTGTGATATGCCGGCGAGGGAAGGCGTCAGGTCCGTCGGTTGCCGGACGTTCGGCACGACGGATACAGGCGTGGGTGTGTTCGTGCGGGGCAAGGCCCGCAGCGGCGGTAGTGCGATGCGGCAGCAGCCTCGCTGTGGCAAGGCAGAGGCAGAGGGCGCGCCGGCCCCCGATGCCCGCGCGCCGAATCGAATCGATGCGTCCCATCTTCTGATCATGCGCACGGCATCGCCGGCCGTGCGTCCCTCGGTTGTTTGTTTGGTCGTGTGGTTGTGCGGCTGTGCGGTTGCAGTGCTTTCGTGTGGTTTTGCGAGCCGCCGAGGAAGTGTAACGGCAGGAGTTTCGCTTTCTTTAGGGTAGGTGCTGAATATTTTTTATTTCGATTAGCTTAAAGAAATATTACTGAATCACTTCAGCAAAGCAGAAAACGCTGGTGCGGCCGTACCGTATCGCTTCTGCAACAATCCGGCGACTGATTGACGATCGTGCTCGCTTTGGTGCCAACGTTGTTCAACGTCTGCGCTGGCTTTCGAAATGTTGAATGACGGGCAGGTTTTGTTCGAGGCCGTCACGTCCGTCTCAACGTTCTGCATGTGCGGCCGGGCGGCGTGAAAACCGCCCGGCGAGCATGACCCTCGCCCACAAAATGATGGATAGGCCCTCCATTTCGGACGGCAATGCTTCGGCTATTTCCTCGCCTTGAGTTCTTGCACGATCCGATTCCAGTATCGAACTGCCTCGATATGTTGCTGCCTCGTGAGCCACGCTTTATTGGACATATCATTCGGGTTCCCGCCAAGAATCATCGGTTTTACATCAAACAGCTCCATTCCCAATGGACGTGCCTCGCCCTTCCGCGACTTCATTCTGATGCTCCCGAAAGTAGCGTAGTGAGACTCCCCGCAATCGGTATGACATCGGCAAGATCCATACCGATGAACGGAACCTGGACGATTTGCATCGGACTCACTCGAGTATCAAATGCATATGCCTCCCCACCGCCATTGGAACCAAAGAGCAATAAGCCTGGCGCATATTCAGCAACCTCGTATTCCTCGTTGAACGTGACGATATCTTCTGCCCTCCAAAGCATAAGATATTCATTATCGACAAATCCCTCTCCCCCGTTGTGCTCCCTCAGAAACGCGAGGTAGTCGTCAGGAAGAGGAATCTTGATCAGGGCGATCAGATCTGAAACAGCCTGATTCGATGCCCCTTCGTTCCAATGCCAATTGGCCAATCGCTTACTATCCATCATGTCTGTGCTGCCGTAGAAGCCCCTCACTTAGCAATATCCTTCTTCAACCTATTCCACCATGGCGTAACCTGTTGACGGCGTGGATCTCGCGGAAGTACGACTTTGTTTCCCGAGTCCGTGGGGCTTCCGCCAAACTTGACGGGCTACACCTCCTATCGCTTGCGTTGGCACGGAGAATTATGACTGTCTTGCCGGCTCATCCCCGTCCAGTATCCGCAGTTCGAACGCCCGAGCTTTAACAGTTATCTCCACCGATGAGGCGATCCCTTGCAGACTGCCGGACAACTCAAATATCGACGTCTCGCCTTGCGCCTTCCCCGAATACGAATACTTGATGGGATCACGCCAAATCACACCATCCGCGCGGTTCTCGTACGGAACCACGACCATATCGAACTTCTCAATATCCAGAAAAGCAAATTGACAGTGCCCAACAAACCCCTCTGCATTTTTCCTCAAAAATAAACTCTCAATTTCATCAAATACGGCTAACCAGTGACTTACATAAACAATGACATCATTGCCATCAAATATGTGGGCAAGGGGTTCTTGAAGATCAGATTCCCACCCGCTTTGGCCGCCTGAATCTGCGCTTGGCATGCCGCGTTAGGCCCTGTTGCACACGCCTGCGCCAGATTCTGATCATTCTGGGCCGACAAGGCAGCGAGCTGGTTCTGCTGATTACAGGCCGGCCCTGAGCCCCCCTGCTGCTGACATGAGGCCGCGGCCTGTTCATACTGCTCCTGCTGCGACAGCAGCATTGAGCTTGGCCGCACATGACTCAGCCAGTTGTTCTGCGACGGCGTAAGTACCCCGCATCGGCGTGTTCGGTCACCGATAGAGCCTCGATCAACTGAAGAAGGTCCTTTCGGACGGCAGCCGGGAGTTCACCCTCTGTCGTAATCGACGTCGCAGCTGTCGATAATGCGTTCGTCAGATGTTGTGGAATGCGCATCGCTTATGCTGATTCTCCATAACGTCCGATGGACATGATGATTGAATATCGGGGCAAGGCCTGATGAGCGACCTATTTGTCGCTATCGCCTCGCCCCGTATTCTTCACTACCCCGTGACAAAATCCGGTCGCTTTACGTTCGGCATGTCATCGTATGCCTTCAGGATGGTTTGCAACGGTGTCAGCGATGGGTCGCGATTCCATAGACGATCTTGAGCCACGTCGCACCGCATGGGAACTGCCCGGCACCGAACCATCTCGATTCAAGATTCGCTTGCAGCATACGTCGGCCCGCTTCGAACAAAGCATCGGCTGTGTAGGCGTTGGCGTGACCGATCAACCCCTGCGTACCAACCAGCCAACGGCTAGCGAACCGCCGGCCGGCAAATGTCGAAGGCTGCAATCGCGGCGACCTGCCTCTGCGTCACATCTTGATCACCGCCCGTAATCGCACTCGCCGCAAGTGGCGTGAGCGCCGCACTCACGGTCTCACCAATCCTCCCTCTAATTGAACACGCTGGCTCACCATCTCCTTGCCCAACATTTAGCGTTATATTTTTTCGCAACCTCACCAAGAACATCAAATCAGAAATTCTTTCGTCAATAATTATTTATCAAACATTCGATAAATTTTCGATCAAAATTCCCATGCAACTTAGCTACCCCATCCACAATCGCGGATCGAAAATCATTGATCGACAAAAAGTCCTCGCCATTCAACGAATTGAAAACAAATAAAGACAGCGGCGATGTCGATTTGAATGCCAAAAGCCCCCATTCGACTGGCGAGTGCTGCGCCATCACCCAATTTTCATCCAAATCTGCAACAACTAGCCCATATGGTTCATTTTGCCGATTCAATTCCTGGTCGATGCATGCAATTTTACCCGACCAACTTTCACCCTCACCACAAAAGCACAAAAAATTCAATGATCGCGCATAGAAGACATTAATCCCCCTCCCCCCTCCTGAAATACTTTTAATCTCATCGAAGATAGAAAATTCAGTTCTCATAGAAAAATCAAAGAATAGAAACCTATCATACTCACTCGACACAAATCTCGCCGGAAGAATGGGAGGTCCGATAATTATTTCAGTAATTTTCTTCATTAATAACCCCACTCATTTCGCGATAAATCTGATCTTTGTTGCTTGACCGCCCACTGTAACAGACGCCGACGGGACACCACTGTTGGCACCGGCAATACCATTTCCAGTACTGGCAGGATAAAAGGTGTACTTCACACTCCCTTTTGAAAGCATGCTTACCGTGCCATCCTTACTAGTGGACAAGGCATATCCGCTTGCCTGGAGATTTGCAATCGCTTCACTCTGGGTCATATTCACCTCTATCTGAGTCGCACTGCGCTTAGTAAGTGGAGCGGGGTATGACACATCCACATTTTGCGCACCGATGTCGCTTACGATTTGCTCACTTGCAGCAGATCGTCCAAACGAATTGCTCGTTGAATTAACGTTGTTAGCGGGTCCTGATCCGGAACCACTGGTACCGCCCTGCAGCTCGCTTTCCCCATTATCACTGCCTTTCGACAATGACACGTTCGGCGGACCGCCAGGCCCACCAGGTGCTGGCGACATGGTGCAAACCGGAAACTCACATACCACCACGGCTCCCGTTGGTGGAGTATTAGGTCCATTGGACGACGGTCCCTGATTGACCAGATCTTTCGCTCTCGAAAGAATGCCGTTCCCTGCGGCCTCGGTGATTGGATTGCCCGGCAGCCAGGGCATCAGTCCGTACAGAGTAATCGCACTGGTCTGGAGGAACGTCTGAACGACAGATTTTTGAGAAGTCGCGTTGTTCACGGCTTCATTCGCAGCCCATGTCGAACCCGCGCCGGCATTCGCGCCTGCTAGTGCTGCCGCCAGGCCGCCACTGACAGCCGAAATCCCGTCAGTGATCGCATTAAACGCCTTGTTGTTATAGCTCGTCGTCTGCGTGAGCGTGCCATTGCCGTTATCCGTCGTAGTGACCGTTTCCGAACCGTTGTACAGGCCGTCCCGCACCAACGGCGCGATCAATGCACTCGTCGCCCCGCCAATCGCCCCACCCGCACAGCCGGTGCCGCTAGCTGCACTCGCAGCACATCCGAGTGCAGCATGCATAGTCACATATCCGATCTTGCCCAGCCCACCTTCGCCAAAGAATTTGTCAAAATCCAATTGGCCGACAGTACTCGCCGCAATCGCGGCCAGATCGCTAATGACGCTTCCTTTCACCGCGGCCCCGAAGCTGCCCCCATATGCGACGGTATCAACAGTGGCCGATACCAACCCCCGGCCTGCGATTTCAAACGCGCCCCGAAGGAGCTGCTCCGAGGTGATCGTATTCGATGCGATGTTGTTTCCGATCGTCTGCATCGGCAACTCATTGAGGTCCAATCCTTCCATCAACCCCTGCGTCACATCAGCAACCGCTCCGGCCTTGAGAACCTCCCCAAGGCTGAACCCTTGATCGCTGAACGCCTGGTTCATCGCTGACGACACCATGGCGCCCACGACAGGCATCCCCATCGCGGACAACGCGACAGCGGCCGCCATCGAAAAAAGTTGCTCCGGACCGAACCCGCCCTGCTGTACGAAATCCGAATGCAGATGGTCCGCTACCGTCTCTTGCGTGAAGCCGCCGCCGAGTTGATGTTGCAGCGATGCAAGCATCGCCTGCGTCGAAGCCGCGTCAACCGTCCCGTCCGCGTTGAGCTTCTGCAGCGCCCCACCGATCTGATTGAGCGCCTGAACATTCAACTCCATGTTCGCCGCGCTCATGAACCCGCCCGGCTGCACCACCGTGCCGGTCGTCTTCAGATACCCGCCATCGACCTTCTGCCAGATCTCTCCGACATTGACCTGGTTCGCCTGGTTCGTCAGCGTGTGCGTATCGACGCTCAGCGTCCCCGACGCCGTGATGCTCCCCGTATTGAGGATGCTGCCGTTGCCGTCCTGGTTGAACTTCAGCGTGACGTCGCGTCCGGAGATATTGCCGCCCGCCGACATCGCCTGCGTGTCCTGCGGCAGATACACCTGCGGCATCAAAGCAGTGATCGTCGGGCACGATGCCGTCCCCGTCGCATGACACGTCGGATCCGGCACGGTCTGCTCGACGTACCACAGCATCGGCTTGTCCAGCGTGTTGATCTGCTCCTGCGTCAGCGCGGCACCGAGTTGCAGGTCATGTGCCTTCGAGTAGTCGACTGCATTCTGGTACAGGTACATCTTTTCCTGCGCCGTCACCGACAAGTTTCTCTTGCTGTCGTACGTCAGGCCGTCAACGAAACTCGACTTCCCGGTCTGCTTCAGCGCAGCCTGCTGCAACAGCAGGTCCTCTTCCTGCGGGTTGTAGTAAAACAGCGACGACGACGGCTGAAGGCTCGGCGGCAGATTTTCCAGCAGGTCTTGCGGCCCGAGTGAACCAAGCGCGGATCCGCCAAGCGACGCGTCGACGTACGACGCCTTCCCCGCGACCGGCGTCGGCAGCTTGCCCGTGCCGATCGCGCGCGGCACCGACAGGTTCAGCCCCGGCAGGTCCACCGGGCTCAGCGAAATGACTTGCGACGGCGCATTGACACGCGGCGTGTACGTGTTCGCCGTCGTGATCCCGTTGATCAGCTTCTGGCCCGTCAGCGACACGTACGTGCCGATCACGTTGCCGACGTTCTGGATCTGACCGTTCGACGAGATCGACAGGTTCGGCGCCTGGATCGTCGCCGCGATGTTGCCGACCGGCGTCGGCGGATCGATCGTGCCGCCGGTGCTCGTGTACGCGCTGCCGTACAGCGCCTTGCACTGCTCCGGCGTGCCGCACGCCCAGATATCGTGGCGCTTGTCGCTGCTGAACATGCCGGTTTCCTGCACCCAGTGCGAGTGCCAGTAGGCGTTCAGCACCTGCGCCTCGTTGACCACCGGGCCAGCGACGGCGATCGTCGCGTTGTTGCCGGCTGCGATCAGGCTGCCGATGTTCGTCAGGCTGCCCGCATTGATCTGCAGGTTGTTGCCCGCGCTGATCACCGACGAGCTGCCCGATTGCTTGTCGACGTAGCCTTCGCAGTAGCTTTCCTTGTAGCCGCCTGCGGTCATGCAGCCGGAGTACTGTTCCTGCTTGCCGTAGTTCTCGTGTACCGGAACGGGCGGCGGCAGGTTGTTGGTGATCGCGCCCGATACGTTCAGCTTGATGTCGTTGCCGGCAACGATGTTGCCGGACGTGTTGTTCAGGCTCTGTGCGGGCGTGGTCGAGCTCGCGGTCGTGCCGACACCGCCGATGACGATGTCGTGGCCCGCGAGCAGGTTGCCGTACGTGTTGTTGATCTGCCCGGCTGCGATGACGAGATCGTGGCCGGCGTAGATCGTCGCGTCGTTCTGGCTGTAGCCGAACGTCGTCGTGGTCGGATTGTTGCCGCGCGGTTGGCCTGCGTTGCCGCATGCCGAGTTCGGCACGCCCGATGCGCAGCCGACCTGGCTCGAATAGTTTTGCTGGTTGCCGCCCTGGTTGGTTAGCGTGCCGGATGTAATGGCGACGTTGTTGCCTGCATACAGCACCCCCGCGTTGGCCAGATTGCCGCCGCCGAGCGCCAGGTCGTGGCCCGCGGCTATCATGCCCGTCGGCGTCGTGAAGGTCACCGTGCCGGTAGCAACAGGCGCAGCTGCACCCTTGTTGATTTGGAACGTGGTCGGCCCGTATGGCGAGCCCACCTGACAAGAATTGCCCGAGTCGCAATTGAACACGCCGGTCGGGTTGCCGGTGCCTTGGACACCGATTGACCCGAGCGCCGCGAGTTGCGTCAGAAAATTCGTATATTGGGCCTGGTCGACATATGTCGTGCTGTTGACCGTCATGGTCGGCGCAACCGCGCCGTTACTCAACGACTGGACATTGAGCGCGATATCGCCTTGCGCCGAGATCTGCCCGCCTCGATTCGACAGCGTGCCGGCAGCCAAAGTGATCGAACCGCCGGCCGAAATAACGCCCGAGGTTCCTGCTTGTTGATTCGTCGTCGTCTGATAGACCGTCGGCAACGTGAACGTCGCCGATTGGAGCGCACCGGCCGCGGGCCCCGTTCCGACAAACCAATAGTTCGAATTGAGCGAAACGCCGTGGTCGTTTGTGCCGGTCAGGACTCGGTACTGATTGAACGTCACCGTACCGGACGTCGCGACCGGATCGGAAGCCGACAATAAACCGCTGTTCGTGGTCGAGCCGGTCGGCGCCAGCAGGCCGCCGAGCGTCGCAGACGACGTCACGTAAGCTGCCGACACAGTTTGCTCATGACCCGATATCTTTTCATAGCCGGCGGTCACCGTGCCGACCGACCCCGACATCAGGAGCGCCGGATCGCTGATTTGCGTGGTCGTCGTGACGGCCCCCTGAGGCGCAGTCTGATCGTTGATCACCTGCGCAGCAGTGATGCCGATGTTCCTTCCGGCGAATATCGAGCCTCCAGTATTGAACAGCGAACCGCTCAGATTGAAATTCGCATCGCCTCGCGACTGAGTGGTCGCACCCTGGTTGTCATAGTTGCCGCCATTAGCGTTGAGAACATTGCCCGCCTCGACCGTCCCCCGGTTCGTCGTGTTGCCGTTCAACGTCAACACACCGTCCGCATGCATCACCGCCCCGGCCGCGTTGTTCAACGTGCCGTTGAACGTCACATCCGAACCGGTAACCTGACCGTGATTCTCGAAACTGCCGCCGGCCGTCAGCGTCAGCGGCGCCGTTCCGGTCATCGTGCCGTCGTTCGTGATCCCGTTCAGCCCCGTCAGCGAAACGCTCTGCCCGCCGTAATTCCACGTGCCGCCGACATTCACGTACCCCGCCGTGATGGACAGGTTGCCGCCCTGGCTGATCGTCCCCTGCGACGGATCGAACGCCATGCTGACCGCGCTGATCCCCATGTTCCGTTGCGCGAGCAACTGTCCGCCCGCGTTGTAGAACGCGCCGTTCCCGCCATTGATCGTCAGCGACACGTCGCCGGTCGCACCGGTCGCGGCCTTCGGGTTCCCCGCAAAGACGATCCCGTTCTGGTTGTTCAGCGTACCGGTATTGATGTCGAGCGCATTCACGGCCATCAGCGAGCCGCCGACGTTCGTCAGCGCGCCCCCGACGGTGACGTTGGTCGTCGTCCCGTTCACCAGCCCGGCGTTCGCAAAGCTCGATGCATTGATCGTCGTCGTGCCGATTGACGCGAGCGACGCGCCGGCTGCATTCGTGAGGTTCGGTGCGGACACGTTGAGCGATCCGGCAAGCACGCTCGCGGCGTTATACAGCCCGTTCTGCGAAGTCAGCGTTGCGTTGCCGACGACGTTCACCGCCTTACCGCCGGCCAGCGTGAGTTGGTTCGACGCCTGCGCGGTGAGCGATCCGCCGACCGTCGCAGTACCGAGCGTCACGTTCGCGCCGTTCACCTGCAGATTCTGCGACGCGATGAGCGAAGCATTGCCGGCATCGACCGTCCCTTGCGCGGATACGGTCACGTTCTTCGACCCGGTCACCGAACCGCTCAGCGTGACGTTGCCGCCCGACACGCCCAGTTGCCCCGCGACAACGCTGCTGCCGCTCAACGTGACCGCCTGCCCGGCATGCAGCGTCGTGTCGCCGTTCGACGACACGCCTGCGACCGCCACGTTGCCGTTGATGCCGTTGACGTTGACCGTCCCCATCGATGCCACGCCGCCCGTGAGCGACGCATTGTTCGCGGCCTGAACGGTGGCATTGCCGCCCGATTGCAACAGCCCGCCGAACGTCACGCTGCCGGCATTCGACTTTGCCAATACATCGCCGACCGCGGTCGTCGCACCGATCGACATATCGCCGCCCGACACCGCCGTCAACTTCCCTGCGCCCTGAATCGCGCCGAGCGCAACGCCTTCACCGGCATTGACCACAATGTCCTTGCCATACGTCAGCGCCGCGCCGCCACCGCCGATCGCACCACCCGCGTTGATGCTCGCGCCACCGAGACCGAACAGCGCGCCGCCGAGCGTCATCGCGCCGCCCGACGTCAACGTCGTGTCGCCATTCACGAGCCCGCCGGAAAGCAGCGCCAATCCACCACCTGCGCCTGCACGGAAGTTACCGGTCGACACGACCGCACCGCCGACGCCGAGCTTGCCTGCGGTCGCGCTCAGCGTCGCATCGCCACTCGAATTGATCGCGCCCGCGACACCGAGGTCGCGCCCTGCAGTCACGTTCAACGCGCCGCCGCTCGACGCACCGCCGATGCCCGCATCGCGCGCGGCGGTGATCGTCGTCGCCTTGCCGGACGCCACCGCGCCGTTCACCATCACGTCGCCGGCGCCGTTGCGCCCCTGCGCTTGCAATCCGATCGCGCCGCCCGCCTGCACCGAACCGGCCGACAGATCGTTGCCTGCGGTCATCGCGAGATCGCCGTTGGTCGCGACGTTGCCCGCGACCGCGATATTGCCGCCCGCGTTGACGGTCGCCTGTTGCGCGAATGCGATCGAGCCGGCACTCACCGAGCCGCCCGCCGTCAACGTGCCGCTTCGCTGCGCGCCGATGCCGCCCGCAAGCGCCATGTCGTGGCCCGCGTTCAACCATGCATTGCCACCCGCAACGGTCTGCCCGGTGACCGCTATGTCCTGTGCAGCACTGACGTTCAGGTTGCCCTGCGTCGTCAGGCTCGTCGCGCTCGCATTGCCACCCGAAGCAGTTACACCGAGATCGCCCGCCGAATTGACGGCCGAAACCGCGACAGCGCGCGCCGCGTCGATCGTCGTCGTACCGCCGGTGTTGATTGCGCCCGCAACGGATACATCCCGTGCGGCTTGCAGATGCATCGCGCCGAACGCGGTTGCCGCTCCGCCGAGCGTCACATCGCCGCCGCCCGCACCGCCCTTCGCCGTTACGTCGAGATTTCCGCTGACGGCCTGAACCGTGCCGAGCCCCGCATGGTTCCCGCCCGTTACGTTGACGGTCGCGCCTTGCAGCGCGCCGGTCAGCGCCACGTCGTGCGCCGCGTCGAGCGTCGCCACCTGCGCGAATGCAGCCGAACCCGCACCGCTGATGTCGCGCCCCGCGCTCAGCGCGCCGTCAAGCTGTCCCGCGAGTGTCCCGGTCAACGCGATGTCGCGGCCGGCTTGCACGCGGGTCTGCTTCGCCACCGCGATCTGGCCGCCGAGCTGCGTATCGAGCCCGGAGATGCTGTTGAACGCGCCCGCGGTCGTCGTGGAGCCGGTCAGCAGCACGCTGCCGTTCGTCGCGGTCGTGTTCAGATCACCTTTCGACTCCACGCCGCCGCTGACCGATACGTTGCGTTGCGCAGTCAATGCCAGCGCATCGCCACTGCCGAGCGTGCCGCTGACCGAGACGTCGCGCGCGCCGGTAACGCTCTCCGCGCCCTGCGCCGATGCCGCGCCCGTGATGCCCGCGTCGCCTGCGCCGGCATTGCCGTTCGCGGTCAGCGTCAGCGTGGTCGACGACGACGCGTCGTGCAGCGACGCGTTGTTCCCGCCGCTCACCGTGATCGCAGCCGCCTGCATGCCCCCGGTCAGCGCCACGTCATGCTGAGCCGCATAGTTCGCCGTCGCGGCAAACGACTGCTTGCCGCCGCCGTTGATGTCGCGCGCGGCCGTCACCTTGCCGTTCGCCTGCCCGACCATCGTGCCGTTCAGCGTGGCATCGCGGCCGGCCGTCAGCGTCGCATCGCCGATCGCGCTGGTGCTCGCGCCGAGCGACAGGTCGAGGCCGGTCGCGATATCGAGCTTGCCGCCGCTGTTGATGCCGCCGGTTGCGTTCAGGCTGCCTTGCCGTGCAGCGAGCGCCGTGTCGCCGACCGACTCGACTGCGCCGCTCACCGCGATGTGCCGCTGCGCGGTCACGCCGACCGTCGAACCACTCGCGACCTTGCCGCCGATCGCAACATCGTTCTGCGCGAGCGCCGTGATCGCGCCCGCGGCGGCGACCGAGCCATCGATGCGCAGATCGCCTGTGCCGGTTGCGGTGTTCGTGCCGTTCGCACGCAGCGCGATCGTGCCTGTCGACTCGACGTTGTTCACGGCCGCATTGCCGGCCGCCGTCACGCTGACCGACTGCCCCTGGATCAGCCCCTGCTGCGCGACGTCGCGCCCGGCTTCGAGCGTCGCCTGCTGTGCGAACGTCAACGTGCCTGCACCGACGATGTCGCGCGCAGCGTTGACGATGCCTTGCCCCTGTCCGGCCAGCGTGCCGTTTACATTGACGTCGCGTCCGGCTGCAAGCGTCGTGTCGCGCGACACCGTCGTGCTGCCGCCGAGATTGATGTCGCTGCCGGCCTGCGCGGCGAACGCGCCTTTGCTCGCGATCGTGCCCGTCGATCCGACGCTGCCGCTGCTCGCCCGTAACGACGTATCGCCGGCCGACTGCAACGAGCCGCTGATGTCGATATTGCGCGCAGCGGCAAGCGCAACGTCCGCGCCCCCCGTCACCGCACCGGTCACGCTCAGGTCGTTCGCCGCGCCGAGCGCGAGCGCCGATGCAGCCTGCACGTCGTGCAGCGTGGCCGATCCGCCTGCTGCCGTCTGCACGTTGCCGCCGCGCAGCGAGCCGGTGAGATTCGTATCGCCGCCAGAATTAACGTTCGCTGCGAGCCCGAACGCAACGGCGGCCGCACCGCCTATTGCGCCGCCGGCGTTCAGCGTGCCGTTGCCCTGCGCCACGACGGACCCGTTCATCGTCAGGTCGCGGCCCGCGTCCACCGTCAGGTTGCCGAGCGACGACGTCGATTGCGTGCCCAGATCCACGGACTGTGCGGCGCGCACCGACAGGTTGCCGCCCGACTGGATATTGCCGGTGCTCGTCAGCGAACCGGCCGCATTCGTCAGCGCGACGTCGCCGTTCGACTGGACCGTCCCGCCGATCGACGTATTGCGACCGCCGCCGACGGCCAGGCCGCTTGCCGTCCGCAGCGTGCCGTTGACGGTCACGTCGCGCGCTGCATCGATCGTCCCGTTCGTCAGCGAATTCACGTTGCCGCCGATCGAAATGTCGCCGGTGCGCGTCGCGAGATGGAGCCCCGCGTTGGCCTGCACGTCGTTCAGCGCAATCGAACCGGCCGCCGTCATCGAGACGGAGTGCCCCTGGAACGCCCCCATCACGTCGATGTCGCGACCCGCGCTCAACGTCGTGTCCTGCGCGAAGCCGCTGTTGCCGCCGGCGACGATGTCGCGCGCGGCCGTGAGCGTCGCGACGCCCTGCCCGGCTAACGCGCCGCCGATCGTGAGATCCCGGCCAGCCGTTGCGGTCACGTCGCCCGTTACGGTCGTCGCGCCGGTCAGCGCGACATCCTGCGCGCCCTGCGCAGTCAGCGCACCCGCGCCGTTCAACGTGCCGATCGACGTGACGCTGCCGCTCGCTGCCTTCATCGCGAGATCGCCGACGGCCTGCACGGTGCCGCTGCCGTTGACGATCACGTTGCGCTGCGCGGCAAGCGCGACCTGCGCGCCGCCGGCGAGCGTGCCGTTCACGACGACGTCGCGCGCCGCGTGCACGTCGGCCGCGCCGAGCGCCGCCGCGTTGCCGTTGAACGCGACGTCGCCGCCGCCCGCGCTGCCGTTCGCCGTCACGCCGAATGCGCCGCCCGCCTGGACCGCCGAAAGGCTCGCGCTGTTGCCGGCGTCGACTTGCAGGCCATTGGCGAGCAGCTTGCCGGTCAGCGCGACATCGTGTGCGGCATTCAACGCACCGCTCTGGCCGAACGCGATCGAACCGCTTCCCGTGATGTCGTTGCGTGCGTTCAGCGTCCCGTTGCGCTGGACGATCACGATCCCCGATGCGTCGACGTTGCGCCCCGCGTCGACACGCGCGTCGGTCCCGACCATCAGCGAGCCGCCGACCGATGCATCGCGCGCGACATCAGCCGCGAACGTCGTGCCGCTCGCGAGCGAACCGCTCACGCTCAGGTCGCGCCCCGCCTGCACGCTTACCGCGTTCTGCGCGGTCGCCTGCGATGCGACGAGGGTGTCCTGTCCAGACGTCAGCGCCAGATTGCCGCCGCTCTTCACCGCCGCATGGGTTGCGACATTGCCCTGCGTGGCGGTCAACGCCAGATCGCCGGAGGTCTGCAGCGCCGCGTTGACCGTCGCATCGCGTTGCGCGGCAACCTGCAGCGTGTTGCTGTTCGTCTGCCCGTTGACGTTGACGTCGCGGGCCGCCTGCACGGTCGTTGCGCCGGTCACGACCGACGTGCCGTTCAGGTTCACGTCGCCCGTGCCGTCCGTGCCGCGCGCGGTCACCGACAACGCACCGCCACCCTGTACGTCGCCGAGCGCCACGCTCGCACCGCCCGCGATCGTCATGCCGCCGTTCGCCTGCGCATTCGCGACGTTCACGTTACCGCCCGCCGCAATGGCGAGCTTGCCGCCGGACTGAATCGAGCCGTTCGATGTCACGTCGCCGTTCGCATCGATCGCGTAGCCGCCGACCCCGATATGCGCGCCCGTCATCGACACGTTGCCGGTGCTGTGGACCGTCGCCTGCTGCTGCGCGGCGGAGCCCGCAACCGATACGTCGCCATTCGCCGACAGCAGCAAGTCGCCCGCATTTGCGGCAAGCTGCGCGTCGGCTCGCACGCCCATCCCCGCTGCGGTGCTGATCACCTGGATCTGACCGGCCGTCATCGCGCCGAATGCGGTTGCGTCGATCGCGAGCGACCGGTTCGCGCCGCCGTTCGCGGCATTGATCGCCGCGGCGGAATTGTCCGAGCCGTTCGATGTCGTGCCGTATGTGGTGCCGTAGGCATCCGCGACGGCCGGCGTCACGAACTGTCGCCCCGCGATCGCGTTGATGCGCGTGCCTGCATAGAGCGGGGCATTGATGCCGATCGTCTCGCCGATCAGGTCGATCGTGCCGACGGTCCCCTCGATCCCCGCGCCGGGCCCGTTGACGCCGGCATTGCCGTCGATCTGCAGGTGGCCGCCGGTCACGTTGTAGCCGATCGCCTTCGCGTTGGCGAAGTCCGTCGCGGCGCCGCCGATACCGTTCAGAAACTGCGGCGCACCGGTCGACAGCGTGACGCCGATCGTGTTGGTGAAGCCCGTGCCGCGCGTCGTGATGCCGTTCGGGTTCGCGATCACGACGGCCGCGGGTGCGCCGAACACTTCGAGCGGGCCGTTCAGCAAGCTCGCGTACGCATTGCCCGTCGACGTGACCTGGTTGACGATCACGCTCGCCGTGCGGCCGTTCAGGTTCGGGTTGGCCTGCACGTTGCCGCCCGTCAACGACGTGCCCGACATCAGGCTGTTGTTCAGAATCAGCCCGACCGGATCGATATTGAATTGCTGATACTGGTTCAGCGAAATGCCGGCCGCGTTCGGCGCGGTGATATTGACGACCGGCACGCCGCCGCCAGCGCCGGTCGACTGCGTGATGGCGGGCTGAAACGAGATCGGCGCGGTCGGATCGGTGATCGGCGCAGCAGCCGCAAGCTGCATCGAGAATCGCACGCGCAGCGAAGCGAGATCGAGCAGCCGCTGCCATGCGTCGTCGTCGACACGACGATTGCCCGCGCCGAGCACGCCGGCCGCATCGCGGCACTGCTCGACGGTGACCGCGATCGGGCCGATGAACATCGTCAGCGCAACGAGCGCGCTGGTCGCGCGCTGCCACCAGCGGTACGAACCCGCGACCTGGGCAACCGCGAGGAAACGCGGCGCACTTGCCGCCGACCGCGCGTGCGCACCGATTCGCGCCGCACCGGCGGCGGCAAGCTGCTGAAGGACTTTACGCTTGGACGTATTCATCTTTTGTTCGCTTCGTTCTTATGGGCTCGCGCCTTGCGCTGCACGCCATCGGCCGGCCGACCGTGACGTCGAGCGATGCCGGGATTTCCCCGCCCGGCATCTCGTGCGTGTTCGCCGGGTCGATGCCCGGCGCTGCTGCCTGCTACTTGCTGCCTACTGCTGAATCCGCGCGTTGCGGATCAGATCCACGACCACCTGCGCGGTCGCCTTCTCCATCGCGACCTGCTCGAGTTGCTGTCGCAGCGTGTCCTTCGCCTGATCGAACGTCGGCACCTGCGTCGGCCGCTTGTCGTCGGCGCGCACGATCCAGTACGCGTCGCCGATCTGCACGGGTTCACGCGTCAGGCCGCCCTGCGGCAGCTTCACGAGCGCCTCGGCGAGCGGCTGCGGCCAGTTCTGCGTGCGGCCCGCTTCGATCGGCGTCTTGAACGAGATCCAGTTCAGCGCACCGCCTTGTGCTGCCGCCGGCCCCTTGCTGAACTGCCGGGCAAGCCCGCCGAAGTCCTCGCCCTTCTTCAGCCGCGCGATGATCTGCTTTGCGGTGTCCGCGTCGTTGACCGCGATCACGCTCGGCTTGTATTCGTTCTCGCCAAGCGTCGCGACAACCGCGTCGTAGCGTGCCTTGACGTCCGCGTCCGTGACCGCCGCCGGCTTGACCTGATCGCGCAGGTACGCCTGCGTCATCGCGAGCGCCTTCGCCTGCTCGACCGCGGCAACGACCTGCGGCTTCGTGTCGTAGTGCTGCTTGAGCGCCGCCTGGCGAAACAGCTCGCGCGCAATCAGCTGGTTCTTCAGCGCCGCGCGCAACGCGGGCGTATCGGGCGAGTTCGACTGGCGTACGGCTTCGTCGATCTGCGCTTGCGCGATCGGCACGCCGTTCACGCTCGCCACCGCGTCGGCAGGGATCGCGGCGGTCGCGGCGGCGGGCTTCTTCGCCGCCTTGTTCAGCGCGAACGCATGCGGTGCCACGGCGCTACAAAGCGCCGTCGCGGCGAGCGCGACGGCGATTTTGCGGATGCGCGCCGACAGGTTCGATTGCATCGCGATCTCGCGACCGTTCGACAGGCGATTCATGAGGTTCTCCATCAGTCCGTCCAGTTGAGTGTTGCCAGCAGCACGGTGGCCTTCTTGCCGAGTGCGGCCGGTTGCGCGAGCGCCTGCCCGACCAGCACTTCGGCCGACACGGTCCCGCTTTTCAGGCGCCATTGCGCGCGCGTGCCGACGCCCGTGCCCACGAGCGTCGGCCAGCCGCCCTGCGCATTCAGATGGGTCTTGCCGCCGTCCAGAAACACGTACGGTTCGATGCGTGCGTCATGCCATGCGGGCACGTTCTGCCATGCGAGCTCGTTGCGTGCGAACATGCCGCTGTCGCCCGCGATCCCGCCTTCGGTGAACCCGCGGACCGAGCCCATGCCGCCGAGAAAAATCTGCTCGTTGCCGAACAGCGCGACGCGGCTGTACTGCGCGCGCAGCGTGCCGCGATAGGCCCACGCGGAACCGGCAAAATTGCCGAGCGTGAACTGCAGCGTGCCGGTCGCGTCGAGCTTCGTGAACTGGCTGTGCGCGTCGTCGATGCCGATCTCCGATGCGTCGTGGCTGGCCGCGAGCCACGGCAGCCCCTGCGCTACGCCGACGTCCCAGGTCGCGGCCGCGCCCTGCCCACGCATGACGAACCGGGACAACCCGTTCAGCGCGACGCGCAGCACCGTCAGGTTCTGCGGCGACAGCGGGATGCCGTTGACGTCGCGCTCCGTGCGCAGCTTGTTGAGCGTCACGTCGACGCTCAGGCGCCCGCGCGGCGAGCGCACGAGCACGTCGTTCCAGCCGAGCATCTGGCTGAACGTGCGCCCCGCGAGCAGCGCGACGTCGCCGATCGCCTGCTGGTACTCGGACATCGACGCCGTGTAGCTGAAGGTCTGATACCCGTAAGGCACCGCCGCGGAAAACACGAGCGCGTTCGTGTCCGTCGTCCCGACGTAGCTGAACGACAGCGACTCTTGCAGCCCGATCACGTTGTCGGCTTCGACGCCGGCCCGATAGCGCGTGGTGCCGGTCTGCGAGCTGCCGTAGTTGTCGATGCCGAAGTCGTAATGAAGACGGTCGCCGGAGCGGTTCGAAATCGCGACGATCGAATCGCCCGGCGCTTCGCCCGGCAGGATCCGGATCTCGGCCTGATTGCGCCGCAACCGGTTGATCTGATCGACGCCCTGCTCCAGATCGGGCAGGCGCAGCACGTCGCCCGGCGTGCTGGCGAATGCCCACGCCGTGCCGGCTTCGGTCAGCAGCCCGCCGCCGCGCACCTCGTACCACTTCTCGTCCGGGTCGCGCGGCCTCAGCGGCTTGCCGTTCAGCGTCAACGCAGCCACGCGACCGGGGACGAGATTGATCTTCAGCGTGCCGGACGCGAGATTCTGCGGCCCGAGATACGCACGCGTCGTGATGTAGCCGCGCGAGATGAACGCTTCGGTCAGCCGGCGCAGCAGCAGGTTGATCCGGTTGCGCCCGAGTTGCTTGCCGATGAACGGCGCCGCGATACGGTCCAGTTCGGGCTGCCCGAGGATCGTGTCGCCGGTGAATTCGATCCGCTCGATCAGGAACGTCGGCGCGACGTCCGGCAGCGTGTCGACGTCGGCGCCCGGCGGCAGGTCGGGCATCGCCGGCTGCTCGGGCAACGCGATCTGCGCGGGCGGCTGCGCGATCTCGTCGCGGCGCTGCCGGTCGCGCTGCTCCTGGAGCAGACGCTGCGCGGGGTCCTGTTCCGCACGCGGAACCGCGACCCCGGGCGGAAGCGCGCCGAGGCCCGGCAGCGGGCCGGCCGGCGGCGCACCCGCGAGCTGTGCATGCGCGCAAGGCGACGCCGCGCCGCTCATCAGCGCAACCGCTGCGGCCGCGCGGAGCGGCATACGGACCATCACAGACCGAACCACGATACGAGGCCCATGTGGTTGCCGTTGCCGACCGTCACGAGATCGCGATGCGGCGGCCGAATCGTCACGACGCCGCCGGCGGCCAGGACACCCTCCGGCGCGCTGTACGCGCCGCCGTCGATGTCGGCCTCGCCGGTCACGCGCACCTTGCCGGTTCCGCCGGTGAAGAGTCCGCCGGTGTCGGTCGCATAGATGGCCGCCCAGCGATTCCCGAACCACGCCTTCAGGTCGTGGTTGCGGTTGATCACGGTGTAGCCGGGCACCCCCTGCGCGAGCGTTCTCGGCGCATCGAGCGTCAATGCGCCGAGCGCCCGCACCGTTCCACCGGTGTTCGTGATCTGCGTACCGGCTTTCAGCAGGATGTCGGCCTTGGCTTCGATCATGCCGCCGAACGCCTGCACGCTCGACGACGCGCTCGCGCGGCAGAACACGAAGCACGAGCGCCGGAACGATGCCTGGCCCGTGAAGATCGCTTGCGTCAGGATGTTGTCGCGCGCGGCGATGTCGATCGCGCCACCGTTCGACAGGATCGATCCGCCGATATTCGTCACGTTCGCGGCGCGCACGGTCACGTTCCCCGCGTCGGCCGTGATGTAGGCGAGTTTCGATGCGTCGGCCAGTGCGCCGTAGTCGACGCTGAAGCCGTCGCTGCGATGCCGGAAGAACAGGAAGCGGCTGCCCTGTTCGGAGAATCCGACCACCGCGCCGTTCTGCACGCCGGTGTTGTGGTCGACGATGTTCTGCAGATCGCCGCCCGCGTCGATGCTGACGTTCTGGTTCGACAGGATCCGCGCATTCTGATTGACGATATCGGCGCCCGCGGTCAGCGACACGTCGCCGTGCACGCCGAACAGGATGCCGATCCGCGTCTGCGGCAGCGACTGGTTCAGAATGCGGCCGGCCGCGTTCAGCGTCACCGCGCCCGCCGAATCGGCATCCGCGTCGATCGCGGCCTGCCCCTGCACGAGCGAACCGACATTCACGATGTCTGCCGTGCTCTTGAGCACCACGCCGCTTTGCGACGATGCGACGGTCGAGCCCGTCAACGCATCGTCGGGGTTCAGTGCGATCCCCGCACCGCTCAGCTTCACGCTGCCGGATGCCAGCAGGCTGCTGCCGGTCAACGCGATTGCGTCGGCGGCGGACAGATTGGCGTGGCCACCGTTCGCCTTCATTTCGGTGTCCGTCAGCGTGATGCCGCCCTGCGCGGTCACGTCGAAGTCGCGCGCGACGACGACCTTGGCATGGGACATCTCGACGTTGCCGTTCGACGCCAGCGTGAAGTCACCGAGCGACGCGTTCATCGCGCCGGCGCTGCGCACGCCCGGTCCGCGATCCGTGACGATCAGCTGCACGCGCCCGCTCGTCACGCTGCCCGCAGCGGTGATGTCGATCGCATAGGACGATCCGGTGTCCGGGTTCGTCGTCGCGGTACGCGCGAGCCAGTCGTTGGCGTTGTCGGTCGGCGACAGCCCCGTGTTCAGCTCGACCCGGCTGCGGCCGGCCAGCAGGCGCACGCCGGCCGTCGACGACGAAAACGTGTTGTCGATCGCGCCGTCCACGATGATGTTCTTCGCGATCAGATCCAGCCCGATCAGCGCGCCGGCCAGGCCGCCCGGACCGACGACGATCGTGCCGGTCGACGTATCGAGCACGACGTTGCGCTGAATCACGCCGGGCGCGATCTGCAGATCGTTGAAGGTCACGTTGCCGGTGGACAGCGCGACGTGCCCCGTATTGACGAATGAGCCGCCGTTGACCGTGATGCCGTTCGGATTGGCCAGCACGACGTTCGCACGCGGCCCCGCCACGGCGATCTCGCCTTCGATCAGGCTCCGGTTCGTGCTCGTCACCTGGTTGACGATCGTGCGCGCGTTGATGCCGACGTTGTTCAGCGTGGCGCCGGTGGCCGTCACGTTGAACGACGAATACGTGTTGCTCGATACGCCGGCGACCGCCGGTGCAAGATTGACGAGCTGCCGGCCGTTCGGCGCAATCGACACGCTCGTGGGCGTGCCGCCGTCCGGGACGATCCCTGCGGCGGCGGCGCAATGCGGCAGCAGTCCTGCTGCGGCAAGGCAAAGGCAGAGCACGCGCCGGCCCCCGATGCCTGCGCGCCCCATCGAATCGGTGCATCCCATTCTGATCCTGCGCACGGCTTCGCCGGCCGTGCGCCCTCGGTTGTCTGGTCGTGTGGTTGTACTGCTTTAGTAATACTTTTATGAGCTACCGAGGAAGGGTAACGGCGACGCCGCGACTTTCTTTAGGGTGCTTTATCGAATAATTTCTCCAATCGCTTCGCCGCCGACATTACAAATCCATTTCACGCCGAGGCACAATGCAGGCGTTCCGATCGAGCACGCCATCATGATTTCTGCAGCGAACCCACCTCTCACCGTCATCCACCTGAACGGTCCGATCAACAGCGGCAAGACGACGATCGGTCGCGCCCTCGCACGCGCGCTGCCCGATGCGCGCTTCATCGACGGCGACGATCACGATGCGCCCGAAGACGCACCGTTCGATGTGCAGTGGGCGATCGCACTGGAGCGTCTCGCCACGCAAATCACGCAGGCGCGCGAACGTCATCTCGTGATCGCCTATCCGATCGGCGACGCGGAATTCGACCGGCTGCGCGCCGCCTGCGACGCACGCGCTGCGCGCCTGTTCGTCGTCACGCTCGCGCCGCCCGAAGCGGTCGCGGCTTCGAATCGCGGCACGCGCGCACTGACGGACTGGGAGCGGCAACGTATCGCCGAGATGTATCGGGAAGGGTATTCGGCGCGCGCGTTCAGCGATTGCGTGATCGATACGTCGAAGGCGTCGGCCGATGCGTGTGCGCGAGATATTGTGCAAAGCGTCCACGCATCAAACGCATAGCGGCGAGGCCCTGGCGAACGATTCACTGCCGCCGCCTCACGCCGCGTAGTGGGCGAATGCCTCGTTCACGCGATCGCCGGCACCGAAGTGGAACACCTCGACCGCGCCGCGTCCATTTGCGCCGCGATAGTGAATGGCGACGCTAGCCACGCCCGCCAGCACCGAAATGAACTCGAAACGTAGGTCCGGAATGAGTTGCAGCGCCTTCGCCCAGTACGCGCGCACCGCATCCTTGCCGCGCAGGCATCCGCTCGGCTCGCCCGCGATCCGCACGATCATCGGCGAATGCATGACGAAGGCATCATCGTAGTGCGACAGGATGCGGTCGAGATCGTGCGCGTTCCAGGCGTCGATCCATTCCCGCGCAAAGTGCTGCGCGAATGCGTCGGTGATCGGTTCCATCCGGCTTGTCGTCTCCGTATCGGGGCGCGGCGTGAATGCCGGCCCGTGCGCTCGAGTGTATCAGCGGCCGCGCGGCTCCCGTGCACTCGCCACGTCCAGAATGCCCCGCCGTCAATGATGCTGCTGCGCCCCCGGCACGACCTGCTCCCTCGCGCCCTTCCGGCTCAGCATCAGTGTGACGATCGCCGACACCGCAAGCGTACCGGCCACGACGTAAAGCCCCGCCGCATACCCACCCGTCGCATGCTTCAGCCAGCCGATCGCGAACGGCCCGACGAAGCCGCCGAGATTGCCGATCGAGTTGATCATCGCGATCCCGGCGGCCGCGCCGGCACCCGACAGGAACGCGCTCGGCATCGCCCACAGCGGCGCCTTCGCGGCGCTGATCCCGATATTGACGACGACCAGCGCGAGCACGGTCAAGAGCGCGGTGCTCGCCTGCCCCGCGAACACGAAGCCGATGCACGCGAGCACGCACGGAATCACCACGTGCCACGTGCGCTCGCCGGTGCGATCCGAATGCCGCGCCCACACGATCATCGCGACGACGGCGGCGACGCTCGGGATGCCGGTCAGCAAGCCCGTCTGCAGCGCGGTGAAGCCGAACTGCTTGACCATCAGCGGCGCCCACAGCCCGAGCGTGTACAGCCCGGCCGACGTGCCGAAGTAGATCAGCGCGAGCGCCAGCACGCGCGGATCGCGCAGCGCCTGCCACGCGCCGGCCGTATGCCCGGCATGCGTGTGGCGCACGTCCGCTTCGGCCTTCAGCTTCGCGATCAGCCAGTCGCGCTCGTCCGGCTGCAGCCATGCGGCCTTCGACGGCGAGTCGGTCAGGCACTTCAGCACGACGAAGCCGAGCACGACCGCCGGCAGCGCCTCGACGATGTACAGCATCTGCCAGTCGGCGAGCCCGAACATCGGCGGCATCTGCATGATCGCGCCGGACAGCGGCGAGCCGATCGCGGTCGAGATCGGCGCGGCCGCCATGAACCACGCGGCGGCCACCGCGCGCTGCTTCGCGGGGAACCACAGGCTGAGGTACAGGATGATGCCGGGGAAGAACCCGGCTTCGGCGACGCCGAGCAGGAAGCGCAGCACGTAGAAGCTCGTCGGCCCGGCCGCGAACGCGGATACGGCCGACACGAGGCCCCACGTGATCATCACGCGCGCGATCCAGATGCGCGCGCCGACACGATGGAGAATCAGGTTGGACGGCACTTCGAACAGGAAGTAGCCGATGAAGAACAGGCCGCCGCCGAACCCGAACGCGGTCGGCGACAGGCCGATCGCGTTGTTCATCGTCATCGCGGCAAAACCGACGTTGACGCGATCGAGAAAGCTGACGAAGTAAAGCAGCATCACGAACGGAATGATGCGCCACATCAGTTTCCGCGCGACGCGGGTTTCCAGATCCGTTTGCATGTGTCTCCTCCTTCGAGGTCGAGCCGTGCTCTGTCTGTGAGTACTCGCCGGCGCCGCGACGAAGCGCGCGGGCCGGCACCCGGCTCGCATCGGACGCGCGAGTCGCGGGCATGAAAAACCGGTAGGACGACGAACGGGCAGCGGCAGGCTACCGGTTGCGTACACGCGCCGCCGCTACATCGCGGCGCATACGCACAGCGCCGCCTCGATCGTCAGGCCGCGACCGCCGCGTTCGCGACGCGCTCGCAGACGGCCGCCGTCACCTGCACGGTCGTCGCGCTGCCGCCGAGGTCGCGCGTATGCAGCGACGGGTCGGCCGTCACGGCCTCGATCGCCTGCATCACGCGCGCGGCGGCTTCCGTTTCGCCGAGATGCTCGAGCAGCATCACGACCGACCAGAACGTGCCGACCGGATTCGCGAGACCCTTGCCCATGATGTCGAACGCGGAGCCGTGGATCGGCTCGAACATCGACGGATAACGGCGTTCGGGATCGATGTTGCCGGTCGGCGCGATACCGAGGCTGCCGGCCAGCGCGGCGGCGAGATCGCTGAGGATGTCCGCGTGCAGGTTGGTCGCGACGATCGTGTCGAGCGACGCCGGCCGGTTGACCATGCGCGCGGTCGCCGCGTCGACGAGCTCCTTGTCCCACGTGACGTCGGGGAATTCCTGTGCGATCTGCTTCGCGATCTCGTCCCACATCACCATCGCGTGCCGCTGCGCGTTGCTCTTCGTGATCACGGTCAGCAGCTTGCGCGGACGCGACTGCGCGAGCCGGAACGCGTAGCGCATGATGCGTTCGACGCCGGCGCGCGTGAGGATCGACACGTCGGTCGCGGCCTCGATCGGATGGCCCTGGTGCACGCGGCCGCCGACGCCCGCGTATTCGCCTTCGGAGTTCTCGCGGACGATGACCCAGTTCAGGTCGTCCGGCCCGCAGCGCTTCAGCGGCGCATCGATGCCGGGCAGGATGCGCGTCGGGCGCACGTTCGCGTACTGGTCGAAGCCCTGGCAGATCTTCAGGCGCAGCCCCCACAGCGTCACGTGGTCGGGCACGTCGGGGTCGCCCGCCGAGCCGAACAGGATCGCGTCCTTGCCACGCAGCGCGTCGAGGCCGTCGGCCGGCATCATCGCGCCGTGCTGGCGGTAGTAGTCGGCGCCCCAGTCGAAATCCTCGAACTCGAACGCGAAACGGTCGCTGCCGCGGGCCAGCGCTTCCAGCACCTGTTTGCCGGCCGGCACCACTTCCTTGCCGATGCCGTCGCCGGGAATCGTTGCGATACGGTAGGTCTTCATGCGGACATCCTCGATTGATCGTGAGCGTGAACGCACTTTACCGAACCGGGAGTGCAGGAACCGGTGCTAGACTCAAAGCATCTTTAACTTCAATTCACGAATCCCGTCATGGCGGAAACCGTCCAGCCGGCCGATCTCGGCTTCTTCTCGACGCTGGCCGCGTCGGGCAGCCTGAGCGCGGCCGCGCGCGAACTCGGGCTGACCGCGGCGGCCGTCAGCAAGCGGCTCACGCAGATGGAGCGGCGCGCGGGCGTGACGCTCGTCAACCGCACGACGCGGCGGATGATGCTGACGCCCGAGGGCGACGTGTATCTCGACTACGCGCGCCGGATCCTCGACCAGATGGACGAACTCGGCGAGCTGCTCGGCAGCGCGAAGCAGCGCCCGAAGGGGCTGCTGCGCGTGAACGCGACGCTCGGTTTCGGGCGCAGCCATGTCGGCCCCGCGATCTCGCGCTTCGTCGCGCGCTATCCGGAGGTGTCGGTGCAGTTGCAGTTGTCGGTGATGCCGCCGCCGCTCACCGACGACGCGTTCGATGTCTGCATCCGCTTCGGCGAGCCGCCCGACACGCGCGTCGTCGCGCGGCGGCTCGCGCCGAACCGCCGGCTGCTGTGCGCGGCGCCCGCGTATCTCGCGCGGCACGGCACGCCCGGCACGCCGCATGACCTGACGCGGCACAACTGCATCGACATCCGGCAAGGCGACGAAGGTTACGGGATCTGGCGCCTGACCAGCGGGCGCGGCGCGGCACGCGACACGGAAGCCGTGCGGATCAACGGCAACCTGACGACGAACGACGGCGAGATTGCCGTGAAGTGGGCGCTCGACGGGCACGGGATCCTGATGCGCGCGGAATGGGATCTGCGCGACTATCTCGCCGACGGCCGCCTGGTGGTCGTGCTGCCCGACCACGAAACACCGAGCGCCGACATCTATGCCGTGTACGCGCAGCGGCACCAGATGTCCGCGCGAATTCGCGCGTTCGTGGATTTTCTGGCGGACGAGTTGGGACGGTTGAGGGCGGTGTAGGGAAAACCGTGCGAAGCCTGGTTCGCCTGGGCGGACATCAAAAAGAAAATATTCTGGCGAAACATGCGCAAGAATCGCCAGAATATTTACATCTTCCGGCACCGGACCTCACCCCGCGACGCGACTCGCGCTGCCAGCCCGCGAGCAGGAGCGCATGGCCGGCGCGTTCGATCTCGCGAACGATTGACTGCCCTTCGTTCAACACCCGTCGTTCACGCCATCGCCACCTGACTGCCCTCTCGATCTTTCATCTCGACGGCTTCCGGCACCGGCTGTCGCGCCATGCGCCCCGCGACGACCACACCTTCCAGATCCTGCGCAAACCGCTCGGCGATCCAGTCGACGAACGCGCGCACGCCGGGCGACACATGCGGGCGCTTCACGTAGACGGCCGACACGGCGATCGCGTCGGGCCGCCAGCACGGCAGCACTTCCCGCAATCGTCCCGCGTCGATCAGCGGCTGCGCGGCGACGCGCGGCGGCTGGATCAGCCCGAGACCGTGCACGCCGCACGCGAGGTACGCGTGCTCGTCGTCCACGCTGACGATACCGTCGAGCCGCACCTTGCGTCCCGCACCATCCACCATGAAATCGAGTTCGGCCGTGCGCTGACCGGAAACGGACGATCCGCATACCGCGCGATGCGCGGCGAGATCGTCGAGCGTGCGCGGAACACCGTGGCGGTCGAGATACGCCGGGCTCGCGCACGTCACGCGCTCGAGCATGCCGAGCCTGCGCGCGACGAGCGACGAATCGGGCAGCTCGCCGAGCCGGATGCTGCAGTCGACCGCATCGCCGACCATGTCGGCCGCGCGCCCGGACACGCCGAGCATCAGCAAGAGATCGGGATGCCGTGCATGAAATTCGCCGAGCGCGGGCAACACGATCGCGCCCGCCACCGCCCCCGGCAACTCGACGCGCAACGGCCCGCTCGGATGCAGCGCGGCGCCGCGAATGCTGGCTTCGAGCTCGTCGACGTCCGCCGTGATGCGCAGGCAGCGCCGGTAATACGCGTCGCCTTCGGGCGTCGCACGCAGCGCCCGCGTCGTGCGCACCAGCAGCGGCATGCCGAGCGCCGCTTCGAGGTCCTGCACGGTCCGCGTCGCGGTCGCGCGCGAAATGCCGAGCGTCTGCGCCGCGCGCGTAAAGCTGTTCATTTCAACGATGCGCGTGAAGATGCGCATCGCGCGGATCGGATTGTCCACCGGACACCCCTGCGTGGTTGCTACATGCCGCGGCGCGCATTCGCGCACCGTGCATGCGTGTCGATGTCGAGGAAAGCCGCGCCGCCGGCGCGGCGGCCGGTTCAGCCGGTTCAGCCGGTTCAGCCGGTTCAGCCGGTTCAGCCGGTTCAGCCGTTCGCCGCCGCGGCGCCGCGCGCCGGTTCGTCGAGCAGCCGTTGCGCCAGCGCGAGCGCATCGTCGCGGCTCGCCGCGGCGTTCAACGGATAGCCCCAGACTTTCTCGAACGCACCCGAGAACGCGTTGAGCGCCACGCGCCGCGCCGCGTCGGGCTCGATCGCGATCATCGCGGGGATCCATTCGCGCGACTGCACGCGGTTGGCCTTGCTCCACTTCGCGAGCTGCTTGCGCATTTCGTGATCGCCGGCGCCGCGATCGTCGCCGGACGGCGCGTCGTCGGTCAGCAGAACGAAACGTTCGCGACGCGCCAGCAACGCGTCGAGTTCGGCGAGCAGGTGGGCGGGGTCGGTGTGCGTCGAGCCGCTGTAACGCAACCAGACAAACGGGAATTCAGTCGTGACGATCTGCATGTCGGCCTCCAGATGAGAACGATTCTCATTTTATGGATCGAGGCCAACCGCGTCATTTTTCATCCCGGCCAACCGCTTTTTCATTCCGGCCAAACGTGCGTGCGCCGGCCGTTCAGCGTTGCCGGTCGGTCAGGAATTGCGTCGGCGACTTGCCGGTCGCCTTGCGGAACATCGTCACGAAACTGCTCGCGCTCTCGTAGCCGAGATCGAGCGCGATCTGGTGCACGCGGCGGCCGGTCGTCAGCATCCGCAGCGACAGCGCGACGTGCAGCCGCCGGCGCCAGTCGCCGAGGCTCATTCCGAGCTCCTTCGTCGCGAGCCGCGTCAGGCTGCGCTCGCTGACGCCCGCGCGCCGCGCGAGTTCGGGCAGCGACGACTTGTCGGCCGGATCGTCGAGCAGATGGTCGATCAGCTTGCGCAGCCGGCGGTCGGCCGGCATCGGCAGGTACAGATCCTCGACCGGCGCCGCGACGAGTTCGTCGAGCAGCGTCGCCATCAGCCGCCCTTGCGGGCCGTCGACGTCGTACAGGTTCGGGAAGCTCGCCGCCTTCAGCAGCAGCTCGCGCAGCAGCGGCGACGTCGACAGCGTGCAGCAGCGCGCGGGCAACGCCAGCGCGGCATCGGGTTCGACCAGCACCGCATAGAAGGTCGCGCCGGCCGAGCCGCGCGCCGCATGCGGAACGTCGCCCGGAATCCACACCGTGCATTGCGGCGGTGCGCTCCACACGCCGCCGTCGATCTCGCAATAGATGACGCCGCTCAGCGTGTAGAGCAGTTGCGCCTGGCGATGGCTGTGCCGCTCGAGCCGCCACTCGGGCTCGACGACCGAGCCGCCGAACACGACGAGCGGACGCGGCACGTGATAGACGTCGGCGTGCGCTGCGGGATCGGTGGTCGGTAGAAGCTTGCGCATGAAACGGTAAGCGGTGGAGGATGCCGGGCACCGTGCCCGCGCGTCGTTTCGTGCTTATACCAGAAAGGCGGCGGCGCAGCCGGGCGGTTCGCGGGCGCGTCTGCGGCCGCGCGCCGAACCGAATACAATGCGCCGATCCCCCGCCGCTGCGCCAACCTGCCGGAGCCGCCATGTTCGACCTGACCACGCTGACCACCTTCACGGCCGTCGTCCTGGGCCTGTTCCTGATCCCCGGCCCCGCCGTGCTGCTCGTGCTGAGCCGCACCGTGCAGGGCGGCCGCAAGACCGGCATCCTGACCGGCCTCGGCGTCGCGAGCGGCGACTTCGTGCATACGCTGTTCGCGGCGGTCGGGCTGTCCGCACTGCTGATGACGTCGGCGCTCGCATTCAACGTCGTGAAGCTGGTCGGCGCCGCGTACCTGATCTATCTCGGCGTGCGTGCGCTGCTCGACAAACCGTCCGATCCGTCGCTGCCGGCGGTGTCGCCCGTCACACCGCTCAAGGCGTACCTGCAGGCGATTCCCGCCGAAGTGCTGAATCCGAAGACCGCGCTGTTCTTCCTCGCGTTCATGCCGCAATTCGTGCACCCGGAACGCGGCTCGACGTTCGTGCAGTTCGCGGTGCTCGGGCTGATCTTCGTCGTGCTCAGCTCGCTTTATACGACGCTGATCGCATGCTCGATCCGCCCGCTCGGCCGCCTCGTGAAGCGGCTCACGTGGCTCACGCGCTGGCAGGGGAAGATCATCGGCTCGATCTTCATCGCGCTCGGGCTGCGGGTGGCCGTGCAACAGCGCTGATGCGCGCGGCCGCATGACGTCCGGCACGGCGCCCGCCGGCGAAGCCCTCTACACCGACCCGCGCCTCGTCGCGGTCTACGACCTGTTCAACGCGGGCGATCGCGATTTCGCGTTCTACGCATCCGTGATCGGCGCCGCGCGGCAACGCATTCTCGATCTCGGTTGCGGCACCGGCACGTTCGCGCGCCGGCTCGCGGCGGCCGGACACGACGTCGTCGCAATCGATCCCGCGCCGGCGATGATCGATTACGCACGACGCCAGCCGGGCGCCGACGCGGTACGCTGGATCGCCTGCGATCTCGACGGCCTGCCGCCCGGCGCGCCGTTCGATGCGGTCGTGATGACCGGGCACGCATTCCAGTGCCTGCTGACCGACGACGCAATCGACGCGACGTTGCGCGGCACGCGGCGCGTGCTCGCCGACGGCGGCCGTTTCCTGTTCGAGACCCGCAACCCGTGCGTCGCGCCGTGGCGTGCATGGACACCGGAGCATTCGGCACGCAGCGTCGAATCGCGCGAATCCGGCATCGTCGACCTCCATCATGCGGTGCGCGCGGTAAACGACGGGATCGTGACGTTCGACACGTATTACCGTTTCCGCCGCGACGACATGTTGCTGAAGAACACGAGCCGGCTGCGCTTCGTCGCGCAACCCGAATTGCAGGCCCGCGTGGCGGCCGCCGGATTCTCGTCGGCCGACTGGTGCGGCGACTGGCAACGCGCACCGTTCGACGCTGCCACCAGCGCGGAGATCATCGCGATCTGCCGCGCGTGAGTGCGCGTTCGATTACGTCAGCCCGCACCAAGCAGCGTGTCCACCGCATACGCAGCCGGAGCGTGCGGCCCGATAACCCGATACTGGAGACTCGACCATGCCCTTCCCGCTTCATCCCGCGCAGGTTCGCGCGCTGCTCGAATGCTATCTGCGCGCGAAGGACCTGAACCGGCCCGCGTCGATCGCCGACTGCTTCGCGGCCGATGCCGAGCTGAGCTTCTCGCTCGCGAACGACGACATCGATTTTCCGCCGCGCGTGACGGGCGCGGCGGCCATTGCGCGCACGCTGGTCGAGGAATTCGGCGAGCGGTTCGAACGGTGCCGGACCTATTACGTCTGCACGGAACCGGCAGTCGACGAACACGGCGTCAGCGCAATGCCGTGGCTCGTCGTGATGCGGCAGAAGGACAACGGCGCGCTGCGGATCGGGCACGGCACGTATCGCTGGCAGTTCGCGCGCGATGGCGACGGCGTTGCATGGATAACCGCGCTGCACATTCATATTGCACGGATGGATACGATCGACGACCGGCAGTCGGTGAAACTCGATGCGCTGCACGCGGCGTTCGGGTATCCGTGGCTGCCGGCGCAGGCGTTTGCGCGCGGGCTGGCGGATGTGGCGGCGGCGCAGCCGGATTGGGCGTTCCTCGCGCCGTTCCGGGAGGCGGCAGCGGCAGCGGCGTGACCGAACCCGCCCGCGTGATTGCGGGGCCATTCGGCTCCGCGCACCGCCGCGCTCACCGCGCCACTTCGAGCGCCTGCCGCACTCCCTCCCAATCGAGCCCGAACCGCGCGAGATACTTGCGCAGCCGATCCGCATCGTTCGGCTGCTTCTTGTTCTGCCGCGACACCGCGAACAGCGTGCGCCCGGCTTCCGACAGGCTCGCCGACACGCGGCACACGTCGAGCACGCGTTCGAGCTGCGCGCGGTCGAACAGGTCGAGTTCCGCCGCACGCGCACCGAACACCGCATCGACCCACGTATCGGACGCCCCCGTGCCACCCGGCGACGACCACGTGCGCGTCAGCCGCTCGACCTCCTGCTCGGCCAGGTCCTCGGTGATCCGTCCCGCATCGGCAAGCGTCGCCATCCGCGTGACCGACGCCGACAGCTCGCGAAAGTTTCCTGCCCACGCCGCGCGCGGCGACGCTGCAAACGCGAGATAACGCCGCTTCGCCTCGACGTTGAAACGCACCTGCTCGCCCTGCTCGCGGCCGAAACGGTCGAGCTCGAATTCGAGGTTCGGCTCGATGTCCTCGCGGCGTTCGGCGAGCCCCGGCAATTCGTATGTCCACAGATTGATCCGCGCATAGAGATCCTCGCGGAACGTGCCGGCCGCCACCATCTGCCGCAGGTCGCGGTGCGTGCCCGCGATCAGCTCGAAATCGCTGGCCACCTCGACATCCGCGCCGACCGGCAGGAAGCGCTTCTCCTCGATCGCCTTCAGCAGCATCGCCTGTTCGTCGAGCCCGAGTTCGCCGATCTCGTCGAGAAACAGCAGGCCGCCGTCCGCCGCGCGCAGCAGCCCAGCACGCGCCGACTGCGCACCCGTGAACGCGCCCTTCACGTGGCCGAACAGCGTCGACATCGCCGCGTCGCCGCGCAGCGTCGCGCAGTTGATCTCGATGAACGGCCCCGCGAGCCGATGGCGGCCGCGCTTCAGCTCGTACACGCGTTTTGCAAGAAACGACTTGCCGGCGCCCGTCGGCCCGACGAGCAGCATCGGCGCGCGCGAACGCACGGCCACGCGCTCCAGTTGCTCGATCAGCGCATTGAAGCGCGCGTTGCGCGTCGCGATGCCGGCCTTCAGGAACGACACCGTTTCGTCGCGCTCGCGCGTGAAACGTTGCGCGATCCGGTTGTAACGCGACAGGTCGAGATCGATCACCGACAACGTACCCGGCCCGCTCGGCCCCTCGTCGGTCCGCTGCGGCGGCCCCGTCTGCACGAGGCGCGCGGGCAGGTAGCGCGCTTCCGCCAGCAGGAACCAGCAGATCTGCGCGACGTGCGTGCCGGTCGTGATGTGGATCAGGTAATCCTCGTGTTCCAGGTCGAACGGATAGGCACGCGCGTAGTCGTGCAGCGTCGCGTAGACCTCCTCGAAATCCCACGGATCGTGGATCGTCAGCGGCGTGAGCCGCACGTCGGTGTGCGGCGACAGGTGCGCGAGATCGTCCCGCACCTGGTTGGCGAGGCGCGTGTAGCTCGGCGGATGCAGCAGCTCGAGGCGGTCGATCGGCAGGTCGGGCTGCTCGCACAGCGAGATCGTCGGCCGCCATTTGCGGTAGCGGCGCGGCGCGCGGCCGCCCTGGTCGAGCACGGTGCCGAGAAAACCGATTGCGACTGTCTTTCGCATGTTTATCTCATCGGATAAGAAGCGATCCGATTGTATCGGATTTTGTCGATCCGTCCGTAGAGACAAGGCCGACGCAAATCAACACGTCGCAATAAATTCCCCTTTACTTTCAACGAGCTAGAAATTTCTTCGAGCACTGAAGCCCTCGCTGGCACGCTCCTCGCTCAATAGAAAGCGCCGGATGTCCCGCTGGCCCGCGAGCCAGGGTTCACAAAGCCCTGCTGGTGCGCCGCCGCCGAACCTCGTTCGTCGCGGCAGCGCATGCCGCCATGGACAGATGAAGGCAAAGGGGCGCGCGAGGCATGCCACGTCCGGGTTCGAATCCTGGGGCGCCCACCGTTCGGTAGCTCATTTGGGTAGAGCAGCCTGTGAAAGCAGGTGTGTAGCGGGTTCGAATCCCGCTCGAACACTGTCCGCAAGGGCAGTTTATTGATGAAGGCAGTACCCGCCGGTGCGGGCCGCGAGGCCCGCCGCGCGTCGGACCGGTCACGGTTCCGCGCGATCGGCCAGGCGGCCGGACGGCCGGCGCGAACGCGCACGACGAAGCGATGCAGGATGCGTCGCCGTGCAGCGCCCGCGCCGGCCCCCGCGCCACCCGCCCGATTGCGTCGCACCGCGATCCGCACGATGCGCGTCACCCGGCGGTCATTGAAGAAAAGGACAAGAATATGTGGAAGCGTCATGTAGTGAAAAAGAACGAACGCGCGCTGCTGATGAGCGAGGGCGATTTCGTGAAGGTGCTGGAACCGGGCGTGTTCAAGGCCTTCGACCCGTTCAAGCGCCTGTCGGTGCAGACCGCGCGTCTCGACGCGCCGCTCGCCGACGAAGCGCTGGCCGACTACCTGCGTCACGACGCGCAGGATGTGCTCGCGCACTATTTCGTCGCGATGGATCTCGCCGACGACGAAGCGGGCCTGCGCTATGAAGACGACGTGCTCGTCGAGATCCTGGCGCCGGGCACGCGCCGGCTGTACTGGCGCGGCCCGATCGCGCACCGTCTCGAACGCGTCGATCTCGCGCAGCACAGCATGCTGCCGGCCGCCCTCGTGAAGCGCATCGTGCAACCGGCGCTGCGTGCGCGCGGCGTGGCGGGCCTGACGGGCGTGCTGCTGGCGCAGGTGCCGGCGTATCACGTCGGCGTGCTGAAGATCGACGGCAAGATCGAACGGCTGCTGGACGCGGGCGTGTCGGCGTTCTGGCGCTTCAACCGCGACGTCGCGGTCGAACTCGTCGACCTGCGCGTGCAGGCGCTCGAAGTCGGCGGACAGGAAATCCTGACGCGCGACAAGGTCGCGCTGCGGCTGAACCTGTCGGCGACGTGGTGCTATGCGGACGTGCTGCATGCGTTCGGCCAGTTGCAGAAGCCGGTCGAACACCTGTATCGCGAGCTGCAGTTCGCACTGCGTGCGGCCGTCGGTACGCGCTCGCTCGACGAGCTGCTGGAAGACAAGCAGTCGATCGACGACGTCGTGATCGCGCAGGTGCGTGCGCGCCTCGAAAATTCGGGCGTGGACGTGCGCAGCGTCGGCGTGAAGGATATCGTGCTGCCGGGCGACATGAAGACGATCCTCGCGCAGGTGGTCGAAGCCGAAAAAGCCGCGCAGGCGAACGTGATTCGCCGTCGCGAGGAAACGGCGGCGACGCGTTCGCTGCTGAACACCGCGAAGGTGATGGAAGAAAACCCGACCGCGCTGCGGCTCAAGGAGCTGGAAACGCTCGAACGCGTCGCGGAACGGATCGACCGCATCTCGGTGTTCGGCGGTCTCGACCAGGTGCTGAACGGACTCGTCAGCATCAAGAGCGCTTAAGGCTCGAAACGAACGGCGCGGTGCATGTGCACCGCGCCGCACGAATGAACGAATCAGGTGAAGCAGATGAGCAACATGGATTATCAGGTGATGGAACTGGCGAACGGCAAGCCGGTGAAGATGTGGACGCAAGGCGTCGCCGTCGAGGACGAAGCGCGCGCGCAACTGCGCAACACCGCGCAGATGCCGTTCATCTTCCGCCACGTCGCGGTGATGCCGGACGTCCACCTCGGCAAGGGCTCGACGATCGGCAGCGTGATTCCGACGAAGGGCGCGATCATTCCGGCCGCGGTCGGCGTCGATATCGGCTGCGGGATGATGGCCGCGCGCACGACACTGACGGCGGCCGACCTGCCGGACTCGCTCGCCGGGCTGCGCAGCGCGATCGAACGCGCGGTGCCGCACGGCCGCGCGCCGGGCCGCCGCGATCCGGGCGCGTGGGGCGATCGCACGCCGGCCGCCGTGACCGAATCGTGGAAATCGCTGCTGCCGGGGTTCCAGCGGATCGTCGACAAGTATCCGAAGCTGGAAAAGACCAACCACTACGCGCATCTCGGCACGCTCGGCACCGGCAATCACTTCATCGAAGTGTGCGTCGATGAAGCGGACCACGTGTGGTTCATGCTGCACAGCGGCTCGCGCGGCGTCGGCAACGCGATCGGCAGCCTGTTCATCGAACTCGCGCAGGCCGACATGCGGCAGCACATCGCGAACCTGCCAGACCGCAACCTCGCGTATTTCACCGAGGGCAGCCGGCACTTCGACGATTACGTCGAAGCGGTCGGCTGGGCGCAGGACTACGCGCGGCGCAACCGGCAGGCAATGATGGACGCGGTGATCGGCGCGGCGCGCGGCGTGATCGCCAAGCCGTTCGCGGTCGACGAGCACGCGGTGAACTGCCACCACAACTACGTGCAGCGCGAACGCCACTTCGGCGAAGACGTGCTCGTGACGCGCAAGGGCGCGGTGTCCGCGCAGAAGGGGCAGCTCGGGATCATTCCGGGCTCGATGGGAGCGAAGAGCTTCATCGTGCGCGGGCTCGGCAACCCGGAAAGCTTTTGCTCGTGCAGCCACGGCGCGGGCCGGACGATGAGCCGCACCGAAGCGAAGCGCCGCTTCACGGCCGACGACCAGGCGAGGGCGACGCAAGGCGTCGAATGCCGGAAGGACGCGGGCGTGGTCGACGAAATCCCGATGGCCTACAAGGACATCGATGCGGTGATGGCGGCCCAGCGCAGCCTCGTCGAAGTGGTGCATACGCTGCGCCAGGTGGTGTGCGTGAAAGGATAGCGCGGCGCGCGGCTGATGGCCGGCGGCCGCGCACAACGAAAGGGAAACAACAAGAATGAAAACGGAAAAGGCAATGACAACCGTGCGCAGCGCACATCCGGTCGACCCGGCCGTGCGTGCGCGCGTGATGGCAGAACTCGCGGAAGTCGAGCGCCGCCACGACGTGAGCGTGCTGTTCGCATGCGAATCGGGCAGCCGCGGCTGGGGTTTCGCATCGCCGGATAGCGATTACGACGTGCGCTTCGTGTACGTGCACCGGCGCGACTGGTACCTGAGTGTCGAACCGCAGCGCGACGTGATCGAGCGGCCGCTCGACGACGAACTCGACGTAAGCGGCTGGGAGCTGCGCAAGGCGCTGCAACTGCTGCGCCGGTCGAACCCGACGCTGCTCGAATGGCTCGACTCGCCTGTCGTGTATCGCGAAGACGCGCGTTGGGCGCCACGGCTCAGGTCGCTGGCGTCGGCGTTCTTTTCGCCGGTGCGCGGGCGCCATCATTACCTCGCGATGGCGAAGAAGAACTTTCGCGGCTACCTGCAAGGCGATACGGTGCGTTACAAGAAGTACCTGTACGTGCTGCGGCCGCTGCTCGCGGTGCGCTGGATCGACATGGGGCTCGGCATGCCGCCGATGCGCTTCGCGGCGCTCGTCGAAGGCACCGTGCACGAGCCGGCAGTGCGCGCGGAACTCGATGCGTTGCTCGAATTGAAGATGAGCGCGAGCGAAAGCGAATACGGGCCGCGCCGGCCCGCGATCCACGCGCTCGTCGAGACGATGCTCGCCGATGCCGAACACGATCGCGAATACAAGCGACCGTGGGGCGACGTGGCGATGCTCGACACGTTCCTGCGCGACGTGGTCGACGGTCGGTGAAAGACGAACGGCGCGATGCCTGCGGGCATCGCGCCGTTTTCGCATCTGCATGTGCCCGGCCGCTGCCGGTGAGCAATGTGCGTGCCCGCACACTACGCGCCGTCGCGCCGAACGCAGCCCGTTGCAGCGGTATACTTGGCGTCATTCGGCAACGCGCGCCGCGTCATGCGCCACTGCACTCGACGTGCACCGCGTGCTGACGATGCGCTTGCAGTCCGACGTCTTCCGCCCGTCCATTCACAGCCGATACGAACCGTCATGTCGCACCGCCTTTCGCTCGCCCTCGCCGCCCTCCTCGCCGCTTCCCCGCTCGCCGCGCAGGCTCGCCCGCTCGCGCGGCCGCCGGTCGAGCGCGACTTCAAGAGCTGGTCGGTCGTCTGCGACAACGGCAATCGCTGCATTGCCGAAAGCCACGCCGACGATATCGACGATGCACGCGCCAACCTCATCCTGCGCGTGACGCGCGATGCCGGCCCCGACGCGCAACCGTCGCTCGACATCTTCGCGTCGGCGCCGCTGGATCTGCGCACGGCACGCGTCGACGGCCGCCCGTTCGACGCGATGCCGGCCCAATGGCATGCGCTCGGCGACAAGCCGGACAATAACGATGCGCGCCCGTTCCGGATCCGGACGAGCGATCCGGCAACGGTTGCCGCGTGGCTCGCCGCGTCGCGCAATGCGCAGGTGCTGAGCTTCGGCGATCCGGCGTCGGCACAAACAACTCGCACGCCTCTGTCGGGATTGAATGCCGCGCTGCTGCTGATCGACGACACGCAGGGTCGCGTCGGCACGGTCACGGCGCTGCTGCGCCCCGGCACCCGGCCGGCGTCGTCGGTGCCGCCCGCGCCGGCATTGCCGCCCGCCGTCGTTCCGGCGCCGCCCGTCGCGAACCTGTCGGCCGCCGAACAGCGCCCGCTCGTCGATGCCGTGCTCGCGAAATTCGGCGCCGACGTGAAGCAATGCGCCGCCGATGTCGAAGACGAAATGTCGGCCGGCGATCGCAGGAAGACGTCGCGCGCCGTGGCGATCTCGGCCGACGACGCGCTCGTCGCGATCCCGTGCCAGACCAGCAGCATGTATAACCATACCGACCTGTGGTACCGCGTGCGACGCACGGCGCCGTATGCGCCGACGGCGATGAACTTCGGCGAGAACGCGAACGCGGGCCTCGATTCGGCGTCGTTCGCAAACGAACTGACCGAGGCCGGCTACGATTCCGCCAGCGCGATGCTGTCGAGCAAGGTCCGCTTGCGCAGTGCCGGCGATTGCGGCTCGACCGCGTCGTGGATCTTCGACGGCCGGCGCTTCCTGCTCGCCGACATCGCGACACATGGCACCTGCAACGGCCTGTTCCAGGATCAATGGCCGCGCCTGTATCGACGGGCCGACGCGTCGGGAAACCGCTGACGCGCGTGGCACGCCAATTTCGGATGCCGCCAGAAACTAGCGCACGGCGCGCCCGCACACGCGCGCCGCCATCACGTCACTCGCCGACGATCGAAATCGAGAAGCCGTCCCAGCCCTTCTGCCCGACCGTCTGCACGGCCGTCGTCGTGAGCTTCGGCTCGGCCGCGAGACGCGCGAACCCGTCGCGCACGCCGACCACATCGGGCTCGCGATTGTCCGGATCGGCCACGCGCCCGCCGCGCACGACGTTGTCGACGACGATCACCGTGCCGGGCCGCGACAGCTTCAGCGCCGCGTCGAGATAGACCGGGTTGTTGTCCTTGTCCGCATCGATGAAGATGAAATCGAACGGCGCCTCGCCCGCATCGACGAGCCGCGCGAGGCTGTCCTTCGCGCTGCCGACGATCACCGACACGACCTCCGCGAACCCGGCGCGCGCGATGTTCCGCGTCGCGACCTTCGCATGCTCGGGGCTCAGTTCGAGCGTCACGAGCGTGCCGCCCGGCGGCAACGCGCGCGCGAGCCAGATCGTGCTGTAGCCGCCGAGCGTGCCGACCTCGAGGATGCGCCGCGCGCCGCGGATCGTCGCGAGCAGCTGCAGCAGCTTGCCCTGGTTCGGCGCGACGTTGATCGCGGGCAGCCCGGCCGCGTCGCTGGCCGCCAGCGCGGCATCGAGCGCATCGTCGGACGGCACGAGCGTCGCGGAAAAATACGCATCTACCCGGTTCCACCGATCCTGATCCATTGCGCACCCCTTGTCTGCGGAAACAGGCATTCTATGCGCGGCGTCCCCATAAGCAACACACCATTCGTTCTAAGGACAGCAGCACACGTGCTCCTATAATCCGTCGACCATCACAACAACAGACGGAGCACCCATGACCGATCAGGCTTCTTCGAACTGGCGCCTCGAAACCATCGCCGTGCACGGCGGTTATCGTCCCGACCCGACCACGCGCGCGGTCGCCGTGCCGATCTACCAGACCGTTGCGTACGCATTCGACGACACGCAGCACGGCGCCGACCTGTTCGACCTGAAGGTCCAGGGCAACATCTACACGCGGATCATGAACCCGACGACGGACGTGCTCGAGCAGCGGATCGCCGCGCTCGAGGGCGGCATCGGCGCGCTCGCGCTCGCGTCGGGGCAATCCGCCGTCACGTATGCGATCCAGACGATCGCCGAAGCCGGCGACAACATCGTGTCCGCGAGTTCGCTGTACGGCGGCACCTACAACCTGTTCGCGCATACGCTGCCGCAATACGGGATCACGACGCGCTTCGCCGATCCGCGCGACCCCGCGTCGTTCGAACCGCTGATCGACGCGCGCACGAAGGCGATCTTCGCGGAATCGGTCGGCAACCCGCTCGGCAACGTCACCGACATCGCTGCGCTCGCGGAAGTCGCGCATCGCCACGGCATCCCGCTGATCGTCGACAACACGGTGCCGTCGCCGTACCTGCTGCGTCCGTTCGAGCACGGTGCGGACATCGTCGTGCACTCGCTGACGAAGTATCTCGGCGGGCACGGCACGAGCCTCGGCGGCGCGATCGTCGATTCGGGCAAGTTCCCGTGGGCCGAGCACGCGGACCGCTTCAAGCGGCTGAACGAGCCCGACGTCAGCTATCACGGCGTCGTCTATACGCAGGCGTTCGGGCCGGCCGCGTATATCGGCCGCGCACGCGTGGTGCCGCTGCGCAACATGGGCGCGGCGATCTCGCCGTTCAACGCATTCCAGATCCTGCAGGGCATCGAAACGCTCGCGCTGCGCGTCGAACGGATCAGCGACAACGCACTGAAGATCGCGCAGCATCTCGCGCGCCACGAGCAGGTCGAGTGGGTGAACTATGCGGGGCTGCCCGATCACCCCGACCATGCGCTCGTCGCACGCTACCTGTCGGGCCGCGCGCCGGGCATCCTGACGTTCGGCGTGAAGGGCGGCCGCGACGGCGGCGCGAAGTTCCAGGACGCGCTGAAGCTGTTCACGCGGCTCGTCAACATCGGCGATACCAAGTCGCTCGCGACGCACCCGGCATCGACGACGCACCGGCAACTGTCGCCGGCCGAGCTCGCGAAGGCCGGCGTGAAGGAGGAAACGGTGCGGCTGTCGATCGGCATCGAGCATATCGACGACCTGCTCGCCGATCTCGACCAGGCGCTCGCGCAGCTTTGACCGGAACGGGCGCGCCGGCTACCACGTCGTCGCGCCCGCCGGATACGTGTCGACGAAACGCGTGGCGTTGGCGGGCGTGACGCCCTCGCTGCGCAGCGCGATCCACAGGTCGATCGCATGCTCGCGCGATTTGCGGCTGCCGTCGTCGGTCAGCACGTTCAGCGCGATCACGTCGTCGCGGGTCGTCAGTTGCAGTTGCTCTTTCAACTTGCGCGACTGATGCGACGCGGTACGGACGTCGCCCAGCACGATCCGTGTCTCCGCGACCTTCGTTTCGCCCGCCGCATCGGCCGGCACGAACGTCAGCCGGCCGTTGCCGACCTCGCATTGCCCGCGCGTGAACGTCGCGCTCCACTCGCCTGCCGGCACGGCCGCAAACTCGCAGCGCATCCGTTCGGTCGCGCCGCGGCCGACGTCGTGCGCCGACGCGTGCGACAGCGCCCGTTCAGGCCAGCCAGCCGCCGTCGCGGCCGTCGACATCAAACTGACTGACAGCACGATTCCCGTTGCGATAGTGCGCATGGCATGCTCCTTTTCAAATGCATGATCGGCCGATTGGCATCGTCGCAGCCGGCCGTGAATGAACGATCAACGCACCGCCAAGCGGTTGTCGTGCGCATCGACCATCGGTGCCTTCTCGCCGCGATGAACCGTCGAGCGATGGATTTCCTGGTTGCGCGCGACGGTGGCCGGGCTCGCCGGATAGTCGTGACTCGGGCTCGGGATCACGCCGTCGTGCCGCGCGCGCACCAGTTCCTGACGTACTTCCTGCCGGGTCTTCGCCGGTGCGGCCGCGGCCTGCGAGAAGGCCGCGATCGACAGCGCGGCAACGGTCATGGCGATCATCGGTCGCGGAATGTTCATGTGGTTCGCTCCTGGCTGGGAATCCGTGACGGGAGCCTTCACTTTGATCCGGCGGCGGTGCGGAATCGTGATCCGGGCATGACGGTTTCGTCATGGTTCACACATGCACTGCATCGCAGTGCGAATGAAATTAGTCACTGATTACTGTCGAGGCACACCGATCTCTATGCGGTCGGCGCATGGCAACGCGCGAACGGTGAACAGCGCACGCTCGACGGCGGCACGCAAACGGCGCAGGCATCGATCGGCTCATATGGCTACGGCGGAACGCGCACGCAAGGCATCGTCAATCTGGGGTTGCGCCACCGGTTTTGATCGAGGTGGCAGCGCGCTCGCGCTTGCGTGACAGAAATTTCATGTACCGATCAGGTTCGCGATGCGTCGTGCCGCTACGATCGGAACGGTAACGGGCCATGCCCGTTCCCACCCACGCAGCGGGTCGATGTCGCACGGCACGATCACGCGTTAGGCCCGGGCTCGTCGAGTACCGGGCCTTTTTTTGGTCGTGAGCCGGACGATCACGGAGTCTGATTTCGTTGCGGAAACAGGCACGGATGCGTTTTCACGTGCAGGTTCGGATTGCCGCAGCGATGCCCGGCATAGTCGATCTGCTCGCCCGGCATGAGATCCGCCGGCACCGGCTTGCGCGCGGCGGCCGACACGGTCGTGCCGGTGTCGGAGCGTGGCGATGCGCAGCCCGCGAGGAACGGGACGATCAGGACTGCGATCAACGATAGGCGAATAACGGGACGATGCACGTTTCGGTCCGGAAAGAAGGTCTGAACAAGACCGCCCGCTTTCGATGCTGCTGTCGCGAACGGCGCGAATGCCATCGGCCGCGCGGGCCATTGACACGCTTCATGTTCCGCTTCCCGCTCATCGCGCCCATGACGCGAACATGACGATTACGTCACGTCGATCGAGCGCGTACCGCGCGTCGCCGTCTCTCGCAATCTGACGGTTTTTTCATCTCCCGATCACGGTGGCGCACGGCTGCTTTCGCATACTGGGTCCATGGTTCGCCACCCGGCGACCCGGATCAAGGAGAGCACTCAATGAAAACGGCAAAACTCGCAGCACTGTTCGTCACCGCCACGCTGTCGCTCGGCATGGCCACGCAGGCCGCGTTTGCACAGGCGCAAACGCAAACGCAGGGCAAGACCCGCACGCAGGTCGTCAACGAACTGAAGCAGGCACAGCACGACGGCGTCGTGCCGACGAGCAAGACGCAGTACCCGCCGACCGGCGAGATCATCGCGCGCAACAAGGAGCTGCACGGAATTTCGGTGCACGGCGGCGAGAAGAAGCCGCAGGCCGACAACCACGACAACCTGGCAACGCGCTGATGGCGCTCGGTAGCACGATCGCGGGCAACGTGCGGCGCGCAATCGCCTTGCGGCGAACGCGCGGGTGTGCCCGCCCGCGATGTCAGGTGCGGATGGCGCCCGGCCGCTGCGGTTCGGCCGGCCGTCGCGGAAAGCGCAGCCAGAACGTCGTGCGTCGGCCGGGATCGCTGTCGACGCCGCATTCGCCGCCGTGGTTGTCCATGATCGACCGGACGATCGCGAGGCCGAGCCCCGTCCCCGACGCCGAATTGTGCCGCGACGGATCGACGCGATAGAAGCGTTCGAAGATCCGCCCGACATGCTCCGCGGCGATGCCGGGCCCCGTATCCGACACGGCGATCGTCGTCGCACCGCCCTGCTCCACGCAGTCGATCGTCACGACGCTGCCGCGCGGCGCGTAAGCCAGCGCATTCGACAGCAGGTTGCTCAACGCGCGCTGGTACAGCGTGAGATCCGCATCGACCCACGCGTGGCCGTCGACCTTCACCGACACGCCCGCATCCTCCGCGAGCGGCTCGTAGTAACCGGCGACACGCCCGGCCTCTTCCGCCGCATTCAGGCGCCGCACGTCGATCGACGTGCCGGCCTGTTCCGAGCGCGCGATGAACAGCATGTCCTCGATCATCCGCGACAGCCGCTGATACTCGTCGACGCTCGACTCGATCACGTTGCGATATTCATCCGCGCTGCGCGGCTGCGACAGCACGACCTGCGCGGCCGCCTGGAGGTTCGTGAGCGGCGTGCGCATGTCGTGTGCGAGATTCGACGAGAACTGGCTCAGCCGCGTGAACGATTCGCTCAGCCGCGCGAGCATCCCGTTGAACGCATGCTCGAGTTCCTTCAGCTCGCCTGATGTATCGAGTTCCGGCAGCGGATGCGCGAGGCGGCTCGTCGACATCTGCTCGGCACGCGCCGCGAAACGCCGCAGCGGGCTCAAGCCCAGCGCCGCGATGCCATACGCGAACGCGGCCGCGAGCACCACGCCGAACACCTCGATCACGACGATCGTATAAGCATGCGTGCGCAGCAGCAGCACATCGGCGCTGCGGTCATACTGCACCGCGACGCGCACCACCGGCGCGCCCGCGCCGGCGAGCGGCACGGTCGTCACCAGATACTGGTGTCGCGCGCCAGGCGGCGCGACGCCGACCGGTACGCGCCCCGCGTCCAGCGACAGCAGCGGCGCATACGGGCGGAAACCGGGCGTGCCGACGAGGCGCGTACCCGTCGCATCGTAGATCGCGAGATCCATGTTCGGATGACCGTGCAGCTGGTCGATCCAGATGTCGGTGTTGCGCGCGACGTCGGCCGTCGTGCGTGCTTCGGCCAGGTGCGTGCCCAGTGCGGCGGAAATGCCGGCCATCTGCTCGGCCGCCGTCGTTTCGACGCGGTTGCTCAGCGCCTCGTAGAGCGCGACGCCGCTCGACGCGAGGATCACCGACGTCGACAGGATGATCAGCGCGGTCAGGCGTCCGCGCAGCGTGCGCGGCAGCAGGCGCGCGATCATGCGGCCGCGCCGCCGCGCGCTTCGAGCACGTAGCCCATCCCGCGCACGGTATGGATAAGTTTCGGTTCGTACGCGTCGTCGATCTTCGAACGCAGCCGCCGGATCGCCGAATCGACGACGTTCGTGTCGCTGTTGAAGTTCATGTCCCACACCTGCGATGCGATCGTCGCGCGCGGCAGGATCTCGCCCTCGCGACGCATCAGCAGCCACAGCAGCGCGAATTCCTTCGCCGTCAGCAGGATCGTGTCGCCCTGCCGCGTTGCCTTGCGGCGCGTCAGGTCGAGTTCGAGGTCGGCCACGCGCAGCGTGTTCGAGTCGCGCGGCTGGCCGCGCCGCAGGATCGACTTGATGCGCGCGGTCAGCTCGACGAAGTCGAACGGCTTCGCGAGATAGTCGTCGGCGCCGAGCTCGAGCCCCTTCACGCGATCGCCGACGTCGTCGCGCGCGGTGAGGAACAGCACGGGCGTCGACTTGCTGCGCCGCAGGTTCTGCAGCAGCGTCCAGCCGTCCTGCCCCGGCAGCATCACGTCGAGCACGAGCAGGTCGTATTCCTCGGTCTCGGCCTGGTGCTGGCCCGTGATGCCGTCCTCGACCCAGTCGACGACATAACCGGCCTCGGTCAGGCCCTTGCGCAGATACGCGCCCGTCTTCGGTTCATCCTCGACAATCAGAATTCGCATCACGCATTACCCTTGAAGAAACCCAGCCGGCGCAGCATGCCCATGCCGAACCCGCCGCCGAAGCTGCCCAAAAACGCCGCGCGCCACGACACCGCATGGCTGACGCGGTACAGCACGGGCAGCACCAGCAGCGTCAGCGCCGTGGACGACAGGATACCGCCGATCACGACCGTCGCAAGCGGGCGCTGCACCTCGGCGCCGGTGCCGGTCGCGAACGCCATCGGCAGGAAACCCAGCGACGCGACCAGCGCGGTCATCAGTACCGGCCGCAGCCGCGTGAGCGCGCCTTCTCGCACGGCGGCGTCGAGCGGCACGCCTTCGTCGCGCAGGTTGCGGATGAACGAGATCATCACGAGCCCGTTGAGCACCGCGACACCGGACAGCGCGATGAAACCGACCGCCGCCGTGATCGACAGCGGAATCCCGCGCAGCCACAGCGACACCACGCCGCCGCTCAGCGCGAACGGAATGCCGGTGAACACGAGCAGCCCGTCCTTCACGTTGTTGAACATCACGAACAGCAGCACGAACACCATGAACAGCGCGAGCGGCACGACGAGCTTCAGGCGCTCGCTCGCGCTTTGCAACTGCTCGAACTGCCCGCCCCACGATACCCAGTAGCCGGCCGGCACGCGCACGTCCTGCTGCAACTGCTCGCGCGCATCGGCGACGAACGAGCCGACATCGCGGCCGCGCACGTTCGCGCTGACGACCACGCGCCGCTTGCCGTCCTCGCGGCTGATCTGGTTCGGGCCCGGCGCGACGTCGATCGTCGCGAGCTCCGCGAGCGGCACGTACGGCGCCGCAGCGAGCGGCGCACTGGCGCCGGCGGCCGGCGCGGGCAGCGCGATCGGCAGCCGCTTGATCGCCTCGATGTCCGAGCGCAGCTCGTCGGGCAGCCGCACGACGATGTCGAAGCGGCGGTCGCCCTGGAACAACGTGCCGGCCTTCTGCCCGCCGACGGCCGCGGCCACCGTGTCCTGCAGGTCGGCGACGCTGACGCCGTAGCGCGCGAGCTTGTCGCGGTCGAGGTTGACGGTCAGCACGGGCAGGCCCGTCGTCTGCTCGACCTTCACTTCGGACGCGCCCGGCACCTTCTGCAGCGCGGCCGCGATCTGCTCGCCGGTCTGGTTCAGCACGGCCATGTCGTCGCCGAAGATCTTCACGGCAACGTCGCTGCGCACGCCCGAGATCAGCTCGTTGAAGCGCAGCTGGATCGGCTGCGAGAACTCGTACGCATTGCCCGGCAGCTCGGCAAGCGCTTCCTCGATCTCGCGCACGAGCTGGTCGCGCGGCTTCTTCGGGTCCGGCCACTGGTCCGCCGGCTTCAGCATGATGTAGCCGTCCGACAGGTTCGGCGGCATCGGGTCGGCCGCGATCTCGGCGGTGCCGGTACGCGCGAACACGCGTTCGATTTCGGGGAAACGCGCCTTCAGCGTCTTCTCGATCGACTTCTGCATCTCGACCGACTGCGACAGGCTCGTGCCGGGAATCCGCAGCGCGGACACGGCCAGGTCGCCTTCGTTGAGGCTCGGGATGAACTCGCTGCCGAGCCGCGTCGCGAGCCCGAGCGTGACCGCCACGATCGCACACGCGCCGAGCATCACGCGCGCGGGGCGCGTCATGAACGCGGCGAGCACCGGCTCGTACGCGCGCCGCGCCCAGCCCATCAGCCGGTTCTCCTTCTCCTCGACCCGCTCGCCGATGAACAGCGCAACGGCCGCCGGGATGAACGTGACGGTCAGCACCATCGCGGCCGCGAGCGCCATCACGACGGTGATCGCCATCGGGTGGAACATCTTGCCTTCGACGCCGGTCAGCGCAAAGATCGGCAGGTACACGACCATGATGATCAGTTGCCCGAAGATCAGCGCGCGGCGCGCTTCCTGCGATGCGCCGAACACCTCGGCGAAGCGCTCGTCGCGCGTGAGCGGCCGCCCGGCCGCCGCCTGCGCATGCGCGAGCCGCCGCACGCAGTTCTCGACGATCACCACCGCGCCGTCGACGATGATCCCGAAGTCGAGCGCGCCGAGGCTCATCAGGTTCGCGCTCACCTTCGCGTTGACCATGCCGGTGAAGGTCATCAGCATCGACAGCGGAATCACGAGCGCGGTGATCAGCGCCGCGCGCATGTTGCCGAGAAACAGGAACAGCACGGCGATCACGAGGATCGCGCCTTCGAGCAGGTTCTTCTTCACCGTCGCGACGGCCTTCTCGACGAGCACCGTGCGGTCGTACACGGGAATCGCCTTCACGCCGGCCGGCAGCGTGCGGTTCACGTCCTCCATCTTCGCGGCGACGGCCGTCGAGACCGTCCGGCTGTTCTCGCCCATCAGCATGAAGACCGTGCCGAGCACGACCTCCTCGCCGTTCGACGTCGCGGCGCCCGTGCGCAGTTCGCGGCCGATGTCGACCAGCCCGACGTCCTTGATCCGCACCGGCACGCCGCCGACGTTGGTCAGCACGATGTTCGCGATGTCGTCGACGGTGCGCGCCTGGCCCGGCACGCGCACGAGATACTGTTCGCCGCGCTTTTCGATGTAGCCGGCGCCGACGTTGTCGTTGTTGCGTTCGAGCGCGCGCACGACGTCGGCGAGCGTCAGCCCGTACGACATCAGCTTCGCCGGGTTCGGCGCGACGCGGTATTCCTTCACGTAGCCGCCGATCGAGTTGACCTCCGTCACGCCGCGCACGTTCCTGAGCTGCGGCCGGACGACCCAGTCCTGCAGCTCGCGCAGGTCGGCCGCCGTATAGCGCGTGCCGTCGGGCTTGCGCGCGGCCGCGTCGGCTTCGACGGTCCACAGGTAGATCTCGCCGAGGCCCGTCGACGTCGGCCCCATCGCGGGCGCGATGCCGGGCGGCAGCTTGTCCTTCGCCTCCTGGATGCGCTCGTTGACGAGCTGCCGCGCGAAGTAGATGTCGGTGCCGTCCTTGAAGATCACGGTGACCTGCGACAGCCCGTAGCGCGAGATCGAGCGCGTCTGCTCGAGGCCCGGCAGCCCGGCCATCACGGTCTCGATCGGATAGGTGATGCGCTGCTCGGCCTCGAGCGGCGAATAGCCGGGCACGGCCGTGTTGATCTGGACCTGCACGTTCGTGATGTCGGGCACCGCGTCGATCGGCAGCTTCTGATAGCTGAAGACACCCAGCGCGGCCACGGCCGCGATCGCCAGCATCACGAGCCAGCGGTGCGCAATCGCAAAGCGGATCAGGCGCTCAAACATGGCGGAATTCCTTGAAACGGGGAACGGTCACCCTCGCCGGACGGGCCGCGCGACCGGTCATTCGGCGGATCGCAAACCGAACCGCATTCCGGGCCAAATTTCGGGCAGAAAATCGCGCAACGGCGCGCACGACACGTTCATTCATGTTCCGCGCTCCCCTTGCCGAGTTCGGCTTTCAGCACGAAGCTGTTCGACGCCACGTACTCCTGGCCGGGCTTGAGCCCCTTCAGCACTTCGGTCGAACGTTCGTCGCGCCGCCCCGTTTCGACCGCCTGCGCGACGAACCCCTTCGGCGAGCGCACGAACACGGACGGCGCACCGTCGACGTCCTGCAGCGCGTCGCTCGCGACCGCGAGCGCCACGGCCTGCTTGCCCGCGTCGACCGACACGTTCACGAACATGCCCGGCCGCCACACGCCGTCCGGGTTCGGCAGCACGACGCGCGCCGGCGCGGTGCGTGTCTGTTCGCCGAGCAGCGATCCCACATACGCGATCGGGCCGCTCGAACGCGATTCGAACGCGGTCGCACTGACGGTCGCGTCGCGACCGACCCGCACGTCGTTCAGCCGTTGCGCCGGCACGGCCATCTCGGCCCAGACCGTCGACAGGTCGGAGATCACGAACATGCTCGCATCGGCGGCGATCGCTTCGCCGGGCGTCGCATGCTTCTCGACGATCGTGCCCGCGAACGGCGCGCGCAGCTCGTAACGGTTCAACGCGCCCGCGCCGGCCGGCGCATTCAGCGCGGCGAGCTTCTGCCGCGCGTTCTGCACGGCGATCTCGGCCTCGCGCAACTGCACCTGTGCCTGCTGGTAGTCCTGTTCCGCCGAGATGCGCTCCTGCCACAGCGTGCGTTCGCGTTCGTAGGTTGCGCGCGCACCCGACAGGCGGCGCTCGGCCGTCAGCAGTTCGCTGCGCCGGTCGGCAAGGTCGGTGCTCGCGATCACGGCCAGCACCTGCCCCTTCGCGACGTTCTGCCCGAGCGACACCGATACCTGCTCGACGATGCCGGCGACGCGCGGCACGACGTGCGCGGTGCGATCCTCGTTGAACTTGATCTCGCCGGGCAACTGGAACGGCGTTGCGATCTGCGCGGGGCCGGCCTTCGCGAGCGCGATCTTCGAGGTCGCCAGTTGCGCGTCGGTCAGCGCGATCGCGCCGTCGGCGCGCGCGAACGGGAACGATGCGGCGTCGCGGCCCGCCTTGACGTCGATCGTCGCATCGAACACGTGCGGCTTCGCGATCGGCTGCGCGGACACGAACTTCTGGCCGGCCGCATCGAAACGCATCGGTTCGTGCGTGCGGTCGTACCGGACCAGCGTGCCGGACACGGTCACGCCCTTGTCGGCCGGCTTGCCGTCGACGAACGGATAGACGACGAGCCGCGCGTCGCCGGGCTTTTCCGTCATGACGATCTCGACGGCGAGCCTGCCGCGCTTCAGCACGACGCCGCCCCGCGCGCCGGCCCCATCGGCCGGCTGTGCGGCTTCGGCGGCCGACGGCGCGGACGCGCTGCCGCCGCCCCGCGTGACGGCGAGCGCGCCGAGCACGATCCCGGCGCCGCCGAGCACGGCCGCCGCAATGATGATGATTCTGCTGCGTGACATGATGATCCTTCAGGTAAGAGGGGCGCTTATTGCGCGACGGCCGCGAGCGGCGTGCCGACGAGCCGGCCGATGTCGGCGCGGGCCGCGTGCGCGTCGGCGAGCGCGCGCACGTATTGCGATTGCCCCTGGAACAGCGTGCGCTGCGCGTCGAGCACGTCGAGGAAGCCGAACTTCCCGAGCTGGTAGCCGCGCGACATCGCGTCGAGCGCGGTGCGCGCGCCGGGCAGGATGTCGGTCTTCAGGCGCCGCGCTTCCTGCGCGGCGGCCTCGAAGTTTGCATAGGCCTGCGTCAGCTCCAGCCGCAGCCGCGCGCGCTCGCGATCGAGATTCGCGTTCGCGCGCTCGGCCTTGTGCGTCGCTTCGAGCAGCGCGCCCTTGTTCGTGTTGAACAGCGGAATCGGAATCGACACGCCGACGACGGCCTGGTTGTCCGGCACGCCGCCCGTGGTCACGCGCTTCACGCCCGCGCTGACCGTCAGGTCCGGAATGCGCCGCGCGCGTTCGAGCGACACGGCCGCGTTCGAGCGCAGCATCTCGGCGCGCGCGATGCGCGCGAGCGGCGCATCGTCGAGCCGCTCGACGAGCGCGGACAGCGGGTCGACCGCCGGCACCACTTCGAGATCGCCGACCGCATCGCGCCGGTCGGTGCGCGCGCCGCCCATCACCGCATTCAGCTTTTCGCGGGCGACGTCGACGCGGCCGCGCGCGGTCGTGACTTCGATCAGCACGGCTGCCGCGGCCACCTGCGCCTTGGTCGCCTCGACCGGCGATACCTTGCCGGCCTGTGCGCGCCGCCCGGCGAGATCCGCCGAGCGCGCGGCGATCGCCGCCGATTCCTCGGTCACCTGAAGCTGCCGCTGCGCGGCAAGCAGACCGTAGAATGCGGCGATCACGTCGGCGCGCACGACGGCGCCCTGTTCGTCGAGCGACGCATCGGCGGACTGCCGTCCGTACGACGCGACGTCGAGCCGCGCGCTGCGCTTGCCGCCGAGTTCGATCGTCTGGTTGAGCAGCACGGTCGACGTGCGCTCCGCGCGGCGAAAGCCTTCCTGCAGGAACGAGAGTTCCGGGTTCGGGCGCGCGCCGGCCTGCATCAGCGCGCCCGCGGACGCATCGACGTCGGCGCGCGCGCCGCGCAGCGCCGGATTGCTGCGCGCGGCCGTGTCGAGCGCGTCGGCGAGCGTCAGTGGCGCGGCAACGACCGGGTCGGGCTGCGGCGCAACGGCTGCGGGCAGCTCGACGGGCGCGGCAAGTGGCGGGGACGTTTGGGCATGTGCGGTCGCCGCCGTCGCAACGACGGCGAGCGCAACCAGGGTGTGCGTGAGCATGGGCGAGTCTGCAGTGACGGTTCGCGACCGATGCTACGGAGCGACCGCAGTGCAAACATGAGGCGAAGATGATATTTCCGTCATCTTCGGCGCGGTGGTGCGTGAGCGCGCAGCACATGCCGACCGCGGCGGCGGGACCGTCACCATGCGCGGCGATTGGGTGAAGCGGCATATCGCCTGACTGAGCTGCTGGAACAACGTGGTCCGCTCATGGATAGGTGAGCGGCGCACATCGCATCGAATACAGTAGTTGTCCAGCAACGCGCCGGAGCTCACGGCACCATGAACCTCGCGGTGCCGCTTCACTGTCCGTGGAAGTGCCCGCCTCCCGGTGGACATATCGGCGTTACCTGATCTAGTTCTTGGTCGCGTCGACCTTTACCTCGATCCTCGTATATTCCGGTCCTAGCAATTGCATTCGCTCAGTTTGCCCGCGCTCGTCCGTCATCCCGACATAGCGGGTCGCGCTCGTGGTGATTCGGTAACAAACGTGCGCAAGCGGCTTCGAGGAAGACTCAAGGAACAACGCTTTATCTTCGGTGCGCGGTGTCCATCTTTCCGTCGTGACGATACGCGCCGTTGCAGGCTCACGCTCGTCGCCACAGGTAAAAAGATCGACGTCACGTGCGGGACCGGGTGTAGCCGCCGTAACTGCATAGCTGCTAACACCCCGCAAACCCGGTAGATTGCATAGACTCTGACAACCTTCCGATGGGCATTTCGGAACAAATTCAACGCCGACTTGATGCGCGTCGTCGGGAACACGCTTGCCGTCCTTGCCCTGAATGATCCGCTCGTGAATCCATACGTCCTGGGGATTCATTCCCAGTTGCACAAGGAAAGATTTCATCGCCTCGCCGCGCAATTTTGCCAACTCCTTCGGATTGCGCTCCCACGCAAACGCGGCCGCATCTACAGTTGCGGATGCCCCTTCACGGGTCCACTCTCTCGCAGTCAGGAAGTGCCTGACAAGGCTCAACCGATCGCTGTTGCCAACCTCGATAGAATTCAACGCCAATTGCATATTGTCTTGTTCCAGAACCTTACATGCATAGGCCTGCGACGAGCAGTGCGCGAACACCAGGAGAAGCGATATCAATCGTTTCATTTTTTGGACCGGTTAACGCGCCAAAACGAACCACGCGATGCTGTCTGCATTTCCAATAGCCTGCTCAGGATGTTCTTTCGCCAATCGTTCGCAAGCCCAACGACCGTACGCGCCCGGGTAGTCGTCGGAGCCAAACGTATCTATAAAATGCGAACACTCGTGAACTATCGTAAGTTGCTTCGAGGATAAATTGCTCGCGGATCGATCAGGCAGCGAGCAGAAATGGATATTAATCGCAATCGTATGCGTCGCAGTATCCGGACGACAGACGTGGGCCACTTCTCCGTCGAGACCCTTCATGTTTGGCAAGCAGCCAGTAGCCAAATCCGCGTCAGAGCCGGGACGCACGAAGTTCTTGGCGGTCAGGTCCGACATGACTGTCACGAGCGCCCTGAGGCCCGCAGTCAACCGGGTTCTGATCGCGTTGTCAGGCGAACCGAACCACACGGCAACCCGGGCCTGTATATCGGGTGTCCAGCGCCCCAGCTCGGCTATTCTCTGCTTGGTAATGACAACGGCCTCATCTCTCAACCCCAGAACAAGCTTCCTGAACTCTGCATCGGTCATGTTAGGGCAGATAGGCGGACCATTCAGTGACAACGGAATGACGACTTTCGAACCGCGGACCGTGTTCGACTCACCCTTCCCGACGTGAATCCAGTCACCGTTGTCTTGTGTATCTGCATCGTCTGTTGCCATGTTCTTTACTCTCCCACATGAATCTCGATGTCCATTGCTTCTCGGCTCGACGTAACAATTCGGCTGGTATGGCCGGTAGCATCCGTAGCGCCGCAGAACACTTTTCCGGACGCGGTACGGATGCGATATTTCACGTGTGCCAAGGGTCGGTCAGTATCGGCATCGCACAGAAAAAATTGTTCGTCGTGTTCAGCGTGAATCTCCAACGACGAACGTGGAGTGCCTTGCCCCGTCAGCGCCGCGGCTTCCTCTGCCGTGAAAATCATCCTCATGTTGCGTTCCGCGTAGAAAACCGGCGGCGGGTTGCAGCCGCACACGTTGATGTCGCCGCTCAACGCCCATTGCTTGCCGTTCGGGCCGGTGCCGGGCCAGCGCGGCCCCTTCGGCGCAATGAATCCTTCTTGCTTGCAAGCCGTGCAGTAGGTTTTCATGCCGAGTGTGGCGATTTGTACTTCGGGCGGCGGATTGGAACAGGTCACCGTGCCGAGACCTTCGGTAATGACCGCGCTCCCGGCGCGGTCGCCCTGGGCGAGGAAAGACCGGATCATGTCGCCGCCTCTTGATCAGCCAGGCGCGCCAGTTTCACCACTGTGAAGGTGTCGGCGAAGCCCCTGCCCTCACGTTCAGGGGAGTCCGTGACCGTATCGCCGTTTGAAAGTTCGCTACCAACGAAGGCAAGCGGCACGAAGTCCGCGCAATTCGCGATGCCAAGACCGCTAATTATTCGGGCGGTCGAACCGTCCGCATAGTGGACGACGTTTCCCACGACAGCAGACTTGCCGAGCAATTCGCCCACGTCCCACGTGCCGGTTGCTTCACGCAGCACGCCGCCCCGGGCAGTCGTCGCCCCTTTCACGGCCAGCCGGTAGCGTGGGCGCGCGGGCGGCGGTACATAGGCTGGATCGAACAAGCCGGGAATCGGCTCGTCATCGGCAACCCGGATGCCGACTCCGTCTTGCAAGGTTTGAGTGATGACGTCGCCGTTGCTCAGTCGCGAGCCGACCAGCGCGATCGGCTTGTCTTCCGACGTGGCGGCAAATCCAGCCCCGTCGACGACAACGGCCTCGCTGCCGTCATCGTAATGAACGATGTCGCCGACGCGGGCCAGCGTCAGCCCGCGATATTTCATCTTGCCCGCGACTTCGGCAACCCAACCGCCGCGCTCGGTACGTGAGCCAATGGTCGCGAAAAGATGGGTAAGCGCTTTTGCTTCTTGTTCATTCGTCATCGTGAATCCCTCTCCGGTTAAGCGGGTGAAATGGACTTCACGCCAACCTAACGCCAACCTGACGGGGGGATCAATCGGCCGTGTACGAAAATTCGGCAGCGATTATCTGGTATCCGAATGAATGTCACGGAAACGATCGGACTCACAGTTGCGACCATGATTTCTGGGGATCGAACGGCGCAGTGTCGGGCCGAATGCCCGCGCTGTTCGAAATTTTTGTCCGCAATGCCCGCACGACACCCAGTTCGCCTGAAACGGCAGAACGTCGGATTCGTCGGTTCAGACGCCGGTCGCACGTCTCCGGCGCTCGTCTTTGTCGACCGCTGACTCACACCCGGATCGGCCGGGTGGTGGATTTCGTATTGAAGTTGTGCGGGACCGCGCAGCGCGCCACAGGGATCGGCCCTCAGGTCGCCCCACGACCGTCGGCCACGGCGCGCAAACTGCCTGCGATCTCAGGCTTGCGGGCAGCCACTCCGCGGGGAGTTCAGGCGCGATGCGACAGCACGCGCCGCACACGTCCCTGTACCAGACACATCGCTCACGTTTTCCCGCCCTTCGCCCGCCGGCGCCGTTCGAGCCAGTCGAGCAGTTGCCGCCCGTCGCGTTCGCCGAACCAGCGAGCGTGCCCGATCAGATAACCGTCGTACGCAATGTCGACGATGGCCGCCGCATCGATGATGCAGCCGAAATACGCGACCTCCGACAGCGCGAACTCCGTATGCACGATCGGCAGCAGCGCGACCAGCGCCGCATACGCGTCGTCGCCCAGCGGTTCGAGCGATTCGTAGCCGTCGAGCAGCGCGTCGATCTGGTCGTATTCGACACGCCGCGCATCGGCCGGCGCCATCCAGTCGACCGTATTACGCTCGATCGCGAGCGCGAGATCCATCACCGCGCAGGTACGATCCGACAGCCCGAAGTCGAGCACGGTCCGCACCTGCGCGCCGGGCCCTGCATCGGTCCACAGCAGGTTCGACGCATGCCAGTCGCCGTGCGTCCACAGCGGCGGCAACGCGGGCAGCAACGGCACGACGCGCGCATGATACGGGCCGATCGCGTCGGCGACGTCGCCGCGCCAGTCGCGCGCGCCGAGCGCGCGCACGAGCAGCGGCTGCGCGTCGACCCAGCGTTCGAGCGCGCCCGCCAGATCGGCGGACGACAGCACACGGAAACTCGACAGCAGCGTGCGTATGGGCCGCGCGGGCGCATCGTAGCCGGCCGACGCGCGATGCAGTTCGGCCAGCGCGCGACCGGCCGCGTATGCATGCGACGGGTGCGTGAACGGCTGCCACGACATCACGCCGCGATACGGATCGACGCCCGGCGCGACCACGTGCACTTCGTACGTCCATTCGCCGGACGCGAATGCGGTCGCGCCGTCGCGGCCGGCGAGCACGTCGACCACCGGCATCCCGCGTTCGCGCAGATGCGCGATGAAGCGATGCTCTTCCTCGAGCCCCGCGACATCGCGCAGGCTCACGTGATGACGCTTGACGAACAACCCGCGCCCGTCCGCCATCCGCACGAGCACGGCGGCCGCGAACTGGCGCGGGCTGTGCCACGTCAGCCGGGCCGGCTCACCGGCGCCGTCGATCCGCGCAAGCACCGCCGCCACTTCGTCGTGCGTCATCAGCGGCCAGTCGCGTTCGGCCTGCTCGCCGTCGACGCCGAATTGCGGCGGCGCGACGTCACGCGATACGGGGCCGTCCTGCTCGAGTGGGAATGACATGAACGACGTTGCTCCGTAGTTGAATCGGCGCGTGAATCAGCGCGCGCCGCCGCCCGACGCGAGCGTGCCGCCGGCCGCCGCGCGCAGCGTCGCGGCCGTCCGGCTCCAGTCGCGCCAGCCGACGACGGCGAGCCCGATGAACAGCGCATAGAGTCCGGCCGTCAGATACAGCGCCTTGAACACGAACATCCCGACGTACACGACGTTCACGACGATCCACAGCCCCCACGACGCGATGTAGCGCCGCGCGGTCCAGTATTGCGCGACGAGGCTGAACGCGGTCAGCGACGCATCGACGAACGGCAGCGCCGCATCGGTCCAGCGCGCCATCATGCCGCCGAGCAGCGCGCTGCCGATCACGGCCGCGATCAGGTCGGGCAGCATCTGGCGCGGCCGCACGCCCGTGACGGGCGCCACGTCGCCGGCCGGTGCCGCGCCGCCGCCGTCGGCTTCGCTCGCGCGCTGCGCGAGCCAGCGCTGCCAGCCGTACACCTGCAGCACCGCGAACGCGCCCTGCAGCAGCATGTCCGAGTACAGCTTCGCGTCGAAGAAGATCCAGCCATACAGCGCGACCGACGCGAGCCCGACCGGCCAGCACAGCATGCGCCGCTTCGCGGTCAGCCAGATCGCGAGCGCGCTGACGATCACGCCGGCGATTTCGAGTGGGGACATCGTCTGTGCTCTCCTGGGTAGCTGCCGGGGCCGCGCGTCACGCGGCCGGTTCCGGACGATCAGAAATCATAGGTCAACGACACGCGCGCGGTGCGCGGCGCACCCGGGAACAGGTACGCATCGCCCTGCTGCTCGCCCGCGTCGCGCCAGTAGAACTTGTTGAACAGATTGTCCACCGATACGCGCAGCACCGTGCGATGGCCGCCGATCTTCGTCGTATAGCGCGCGCCGAGATTGAACACGAACCACGACGGCACGCGCGCGGTGCCTTCCTCGTTCGCGTTGCGGGCCGCGCTGTACTCGACGCCGCCGAGCACGTTCAGGCCCGCGACGCCCGGCACCGCGTAGTCCGCGTACAGCGACGCGCGCAGCGCGGGCACGTTGATGATCTGGTGCCCTTCGTACGCCGGCGAACCCGAATCGTAAGCGCGGGCACGGATCGCCGCGACGCTCGCCGTCAGCGCGAGGCGCTCGGTCACGCGCCCGGCCGCGCCGAGTTCGATCCCCTGGTGCCGCTGCGTGCCGCGCTGCACGAACGTGTAGGTCGTGCCCGATGCGTCCGGATCGGCGAACTGGAACGGCTTGCTGATCGAGAACACGGCGGCCGTGAGGCTCAGCCGGTCGAGCCAGTCGTATTTCGCGCCGACCTCGATCTGGTGCGATTCGACGGGCGGCAGGAACGCGTACGCGTTGGTCGCGCGCACCGGTGCCTGGTCGCCGAGCGACAGCGCCTTGCTGTACGACGCGTACAGCGACAGCACATTCACCGGCTTGTAGACGAGCGCGACCTGCGGCAGGAACACCGAGCGATCGGTATGCGTCGTCGGGCCGTCAAGGCTGTCCCAACTCCGCTGGCGCAGCAGCACTTCCTTGCCGCCCGCGAGCACCTGCCAGTGTTCGCCGATGCTGATGCGGTCGAGCCCGAACACGCCGTACTGCCACGCGTCGAGGCGCGGATACGACGGCCCGGGCGAATTCGGCGACGGCGCGAACGCCACGTCGGGCCCGTAGATGTTCTCGCTGCCCACGTAGTCGTACACGGCGTCGGCCATGTGCACGACGCGGCGCTGCACGCTCACGCCGAGCGTCAGCTCGTGCCGCAGCGGCCCGGTCGCGAACTTGCCCGTCGTGGCCGCGCGCAGGTCGTCGTTGCGCCGGTATTCGCCGGGGCTGCGGAAGTCGTAGACGTCGTAGTCGCCGTTCGCGCCGAAGAAGAACGGCGACGTCGCACCGGCCGCGCAGCTTGCCGCATACGAACAGCCGTACGCGAACGCGCTGTTGTCGTCGATCATCGTGCGGCTGCGGCCGGCGGCGACGTACGCCTTCCAGTCGTCGTTGAACTGGTAGTCGAAGCGCGCGTTCAGGTTCAGCGCGTCGGTCGTCACCGGTTTCGCCCACGGCTGCGTGCCGAGCGCCTTCGACGTGGTCTTGACCGACGGCACGACGGTGCCGCCGAGCAGCTGGTAGCCGGGCGCGGAACGCTGGATCCATTGCTGGAATTCGGCATTGAGCTGCAGGCTCGCACGCGGGCTGATGTCCCAGTCGGCGGCGATCGAGCCGAACGTGCGCCGCCCGTTCGTGCCGTCGATATACGAGTGCATGTTCTCCTTCGCGGCATTGATCCGGAAGCCGAACTGGTTGTCGGGGCCGAAGCGGCGGCCGAGATCGACGGCCGCCGACGTCGAGCCGCGGCTGTCGACGCCGCCCGTCACGCTCGCGACGTTCGCGGAGCGCTTCGTCACGAAGTTGATCACGCCGCCCGGCGCGACGACGCCGCTGTCGATGCCGGCGAGCCCCTTGAGGATCTCGACGCGTTCCTTGTTCTCGAGCGGCACGTTCTGCTCGCCGGACACCGTCAGCCCGTCGATCCGGATCGCGCTCGCGAGATCGACCGGAAAGCCGCGGATCGCAAAGCCTTCGAAATAGCCGACCGGCGCATAGTCGTTGACGACCGACGCGTCGTTGCGCACGACGTCGCTGAGCCGCTTCGCCTGCTGGTCGTCGAGCTGCGCGCGCGTCACGACGCTCACCGACGCCGGCGTGTCGCGCAGCGGCGCGTCGTCGAGCCCCGCGACCGACGCGTTGCGCACGCGAAACGCGTTGCCGCGCTCGCCGCTCACCGTGATCGTCGGCAGCGTCGCGCTGCCGGCCGCATCGGCGTCCTGCACCGGCGCGTCGCCCTGGGCTGCTGCAGCCTGCGCCGCGAAAAGCGTGATGCCGAGGCCGACTCCAAGCCCGACCTTCGCGCGCCGCCGCCGTGCGGGCGACGCTGTTGTTCTATTCACCGTCATTGTTCTGGATGGAAAACTCGCCACTCGACCCTGTCGAAACACGTTACGAAGCTGCGAAGCGCCCGCCCGCGGACGAATCTTCACCCGCCGGCGCATCCCGCCGGCACGACATTCATCGGACGAATCGAACGAGACGGCACGCATGCGTGCCGGTCGATCAGGAATACGCAGGATGGGACATCGGATTCGGGTGACGCGCCGGAAGCCGACGCAGCCGTCGACGGGTTCGTCGGGTGCCTGTCGGGCGGCCGGCGGCATCGCGCGGTCGTGTCATGCGGGGGGCGCTTCGAACGCCCCGGTGCGAACGGCGGGCACTTGCGCGCGCCGTTGGTCGGAACGGCGGCCTGCCCGTCGCGCGCGATATCGCGGCGTGGCGCGCATTCTACCCCGGGCGGGGATCGAGGCCGTGGAATCGGGCGGAACGGGGGGCGTGGCGGGAGAAACGCGATCGGGCGGGACGACAAGGACGGCCAGGCGACCGCCACGCGCGTCGCATCGTGCGGCGTTGCGGACCGGTGCAGTCACGCGCCGGTCGCGCGGGCTGAAACCGGAGCGGGCGTGACAGCCCGCTCGCCGTTCATGCGCCGCTCAGAACCCCTGCATCGTCACGGTCGGATCGACGACCAGATGCACGACGCCGTAAATCACCGCGCCGACGAGCAGCGCGAGCACGATCGCCACGAACGGCAGCAGCGTGAAGTTGACGTTCGCGAGATCGGCCGCGTGCGCCTTGCTGTTGCGTACGCCGAAGAAACTCCACAGGACCAGCTTGATCATGCCGAGCAGTTTCATGATGCGCTCCTTTCATCGAATCGGTTGACGCTATCGTCGACCCGACCGGCATCCGAAAAAAGAAGCAGTTGCGCGCGCTTTTTGCGCAGCAGGCCGTCTGCGGCGGCATGTCGCAGGTGCCGTCAGCGGTCGAGCACGAGCGGTTCCGTGGCGCCCTGCGCGGGCCGCGCGACGCATAGCAGCGCGCAGCCGGGTTCGACCGCCGCATCGGGCGTTTGCTCGTAGTCGACCGCGCCGGACAGCAGGCGCGTCGCGCACGTGCCGCACGACCCGGAGCGACATTCGGACGGCACGGCGACGCGCTGCCCTTCCGCGAATTCGAGCAACGTGCCGTCGGCCGGCGTCCATGCAGCTTCGCGCCCGGTGCGCCGGAACACGACAGGCACGCTCGCCGCCGCCGGCGTGCCTGCCGCGCGGGCCACGCTGCGCGCCACAGTGGACGGCCCGAACGCCTCGAAGCGGATGCGTTCGTCCGGCACGTTCAGCGCACGCAGCCCGTCGTACAGGTCGCGCATGAACGCCGACGGCCCGCACAGGTAGAAGTCGTAGTCGTCGAACGACAGCAGCCGCTTCAGTTGCGCGATGTCGATGCGGCCGGCCCGCGCTGCCGTGTCGTCGTGCGGACGGCTGTCGAACCAGTGGAGCGACAGCCGCGCATCGGCGGCCGCGATGCGCGCCAGCTCCGCCGCGAACGGCCGGTCGGCCGCTTCGCGCGCGCCGTGCACGAACACCACGCGGCGCGACGGCGCGGCGTCGGCCAGCGCGCTGCGCAGCATCGCGACCATCGGCGTGATGCCGATACCGGCCGATACGAACACGGCCGGGCGCGGGCTCGCGAGATCGAATGCGAAGCGGCCGCGCGGCATTTGCGCGTCGAGCGTCGTGCCCGCTTGTGCGTGATCGTGCAGCCATGCCGACACTCGCTCTTCGCGCTTCACCGTGATCCGGTAATGTGCGTCGCCCGGCGCATCGGACAGCGTGTAGCTGCGTATCGACGGCGCATCGCTGCCCGGCAACGCGACGCGCAGCGTCAAATGCTGCCCGGCCTCGTATGCGGGCAACGCCCCACCGTCCACCGATTCGAAATGGAACGAGCGGATCGCGCGCGCTTCGTCGACGATCTTCGCGATGCGCAGCGATCGCCACGCGGGTGTCGATGTGGGTGTCGATGCCGATGCAGGTGTCGATGCCGATGCAGGTGCCGATACGGACGGCACCGGCGCGACCGCCGCCACCACCGCCCCGCCAGCCGCCGCCGCCATCGCCGCGAACTGCGGCGCGCGCTCGACCGCCGACCAGCGGAACGGCAGCACCGCGCGCATGCGCCGCACTTCCCGCACATGGAAGCGCACGACGCGCTGCGCGCCGTCGAACGACGCGACGAGCGGCCCGTCCCACACGATCTCCGCACGCGCGGCAACGACCAGCAGGTCGCCGCTGTCGAAATCGACGAACAGCAACCCCGCGCGCGGATCGTGCTGCAGGTTGCCGAGCGTGTTGAAGAAACGGTTGCCGCTGAAATCCGGCGTCGTCAGCGTGTGTGCGTCGTCGACGCGCACGAAGCCCGGCATCCCGCCGCGATGCGACACGTCCGCGCCGCGCGCGGCGCCCGCGTCCGCCGACGTGTTCGCGCTCGCGACGAAGAACGTATCGGCCTGCGCGAGCAGCGTGCGATCCGCGTCGCCCAGCCGGTCCGACACATCGGGCGCGACCTGCGTATCGCCGTCGCGCGCGACGAACGATGGCGTGCGGCCCTGGATGTACTTCGCGCAGTTGCCGAAGCTCTGCTCGACCGCGATCGTCAGCGCATCGCCGTCGACGGCGCGCACGACGCCATTGACGCGATTACGCCGCCGAGTATCGAATTCGATCCCGAGCCCGCCGAGCGGCGCGCCCGGCCGCCACGCGCCGGCCAGCGGATCGCCCGGCAGCGCGGGCGCCGCGATCCGCAGCGTGCGCGCATCCGGCGACGTCACGAACCCCGGCGCGCCGGCCCGCAGCGTCGCCCACGGCTGGCCGTGCGCATCGACGCCGCCGAGCACGAAGAACGGTAGTTGCGCGAAAAACGTCCGGTGCTGGTCCGGCATGAAGCGCCGGATTCCGCGCCGGCCGGCCGCGCCCGCGGCCTCCGTCACGCCCGCGCGCTGCTGCACGGCGAGCTCGCCCGCGTGAAACGGCGCGTCATCGAGTTCCCAGCCCGGTACGACGGCGGTCGGGGCATTCATCGCGTTCTCCCTGAACAGGCGCGGCTTCGGTTGGCGTTACGCGGCAAGCAGGCCCACGCGCGTCGTCGGCATGCCGACGAAACCCGGCAGCGCCTCGACACGTGCCAGCCATGCGCGCACGTGTGGATACGGTTCGAGCGACACCCCGCCTTCCGGCGCGTGCGCGATATACGTGTAGGCGGCGATGTCCGCGATCGTCGGCTGATCGCCGGCCGCGAACGGCTTGCCGGCCAGTTCGCGGTCGATCACGTCGAGCACTTTGGCGGCCGTGCGCTTGGCCGCATCCTGGTCGAGCGGCGCACCGAACACGGTCACGAGCCGCGCCGCGGCAGGCCCCGACGCGATCGGGCCGGCCGCATACGACAGCCAGCGCTGCACGACCGCCGCGCCTGCCGGGTCGTCGGGCAGCCAGTGCGCGTCGCCGTAGCGCTTCGCGAGATACACGAGGATCGCGTTCGAATCGGTGATCACGGTGCCGCCGTCGTCGATCACGGGCACTTGCCCGAGCGGATTGAGCGCGAGAAACGCCGGTTCGCGCTGCGCGCCGGCCGCGAGGTCGATGTCGATGGTCTCGGACGGCAAGCCGAGCAGCGACAGGAACAACCGGACGCGATGCGCATGCCCGGACAGCAGGAACGAATAGACGCGAATCGCGGCGACGGGCTCACCGGCGACGGGCTTGCTGGCGACGGGCTTGCTGGCGACGGGCTTGCTGGCGACGGGCATGGAAAACACTCCGGAATCTCGCGTCGCCGGGAGTCGGCGACGAACGGCTCCAGCGTAACGCTCGCCGTTCGCGGCCAGAAGACGGATAATCGATGAAACATTATCCGCTCCCATAGGACAATCGACGATGGCCGATCTGCGCGACGTGAACCTGAACCGGCTGGCGATCTTCGTCGCGGTGGTCGATGCCGGCTCGCTGACGGCCGCGGCCGAGCGGCTCGGCATCGCGAAGACGGTCGTCAGCACGCACATGCAGCGCCTCGAATCCGAGGTCGGCGCGAACCTGCTGGTGCGCACGACGCGGCGGCTGAGCGTGACCGACGCGGGGCGGACGTTCTACGACGCGTGCCGCGACATCGTCCGCGCCACCGAAACCGCGCTCGATGCGGTGTCGTCCGATGCGGGGCCGCTGCGCGGCACGCTGCGCGTGAGCGTGCCGATCGACTACGGCGCACAGGTCGTCGCGCCGGCCGTCGTCGCGCTGCGCGACTTGCATCCGGGGCTCGACGTCGAACTCGTCGCGAACGACCGCGTCGTCGATCTCGTCGCGGACAACCTCGACGTCGCGATCCGCATCGGCCGTCTCGCCGATTCGAACTATCGCGCGGTGCAGCTCGGCACGTACGAGAAATGGCTGGTCGCGAGCCCCGCGTTCGTCGCGCGTTACGGGCTGCCGCGCGATACGGACGCGCTCGCCGCGCTGCCGTTCGTGATGCTGTCGACGCTGTCGCGCCCACACACGCTCGAGCTTGAAAGCGCGCGCGGCGGCAAGGCATCGGTGCGCTGCGTGCCGCATTTCGTGTCGAACACCGCGACCGCCTGCCGCGCGATCGTGCTGGCCGGCGGCACATTCGGCTTGCTGACGGATTTCTCGACCGCCGACGACATCGCGGACGGCCGGCTCGTGCGGCTGCTGCCCGCATGGCGTTCGGCGCCGGCCGGGATTCATGCGGTGTATCCGTCGACGCGGCTGCCGTCGCCGAAGGTGCGGGCGTTCATCGATGCGATGAAGGCGAGGATCGGCGATACGCGACCGGTACGAAAGGGGAAGCGCGAGCGTTGACGCAAGCCGAAGTCCGTTGCGGCTGCCGCGCTTCGCCGGTTGCCGGCCGCACCGGGGTTCGCGCCGTGTCCTGAGCGGCGACCGAACCGCCCTTGCCGGCCCATGCATTCCACCGATGAATCGCGACGTCCCATGAGCAGGCGTCGCCATGCACGTCGCTCATGCGCCGCATGAGAACTAATCGATTGTTGGCGACCCGGATCGACGCCGACAATCCGCTTCATGCCCCCTCGTTTGCGGTACGGGCCAATCCCCCTCCCAACCGGCACATCACGATCCATGAACCACCCAGCCCCCCTCTCCTGCATCGCCGAGGCCCGCACGGCCGCACCGGCATCGTTCCATGGCCGCCCCCGCACCTGCGGCGAAGCGCTCGTCGACCTGCTCGAACGCTATGGCGTCGAATGCGTGTTCGGCATTCCCGGCGTGCATACCGTCGAGCTCTATCGCGGTCTCGCCGCGTCGTCGATCCGCCATGTGACGCCGCGCCACGAACAGGGGGCCGGCTTCATGGCCGACGGCTATGCACGCGTCACGGGCCGGCCGGGCGTCTGCTTCATCATCACCGGGCCGGGGATGACCAATATCGCGACCGCGATGGCACAGGCCTACGCGGATTCGATCCCGATGCTGGTGATCTCGAGCGTCAACGCGCGGCGCGAGCTCGGCAGCGGCGACGGCCGCCTGCACGAGTTGCCGTCGCAGCGCGACGTGTTCGCGGGGCTCACCGCGTTCTCGCATACGCTGCTCGACGCGGCCGACCTGCCGCAGGTCCTCGCGCGCGCATTCGCGGTCTTCGAAAGCGCGCGGCCGCGGCCCGTGCACATCGAGATTCCGCTCGACGTGATCGTCATGCCGGCTAGCGCGATGCCCGACGCCCCGGTTGCCCTGCCCGCGAAACCCGCGCCCGACGCCAATGCGCTCGCAACGGCCGCGGACCTGCTCGCGCACGCGCGCCGGCCGCTGATCCTGGCAGGCGGCGGCGCCGTCCACGCGGCGGCCGAACTGCGCGAACTGGCCGAGCGCCTGCACGCCCCGGTCGCACTGACGATCAACGCGAAGGGCTTGCTGCCAGCCGGCCATCCGTTGCTGATCGGCTCGACGCAGTCGCTGCCGGCCACCCGCGCGGCGATCCGCGACGCCGACGTGGTGCTCGCCGTCGGCACCGAACTCGGCGAAACGGATTACGACGTCACGTTCGATGGCGGCTTCGCGATCGACGGCCGGTTGATCCGCATCGACATCGATGCGCAACAGCTGATGCGCAATGCCCGTGCGGAAATCGCCATCGCCGGCGATTCGCGGCTGGCGCTCGGCGCGCTGTCGACCCGCCTGCACGAAAAGCCGGCGCCGACACCTGCGGCCGGTTGGGGCGCGATGCGCGTGGCCGCCGTGCGCGCCGCGATCGCGTCCGGCCACGACGGCCCGGCACGCGCGCAAGCACTGCTGATCGACACGATCGTCGAGGCGCTGCCCGGCGCGATCGTCGCGGGCGACTCGACGAGCCCCGTCTACGTCGGCAACTTCACCCACGACGCGCCGGCGCCGCGCAGCTGGTTCAACTCGTCGACCGGCTACGGCACGCTCGGCTACGGGCTACCCGCCGCGATCGGCGCGAAACTCGCCGCGCCCGCGCGCCCGGTCGTCTGCCTGATCGGCGATGGCGGCCTGCAGTTCACGTTGCCGGAGCTCGCAAGTGCGGTCGAGGCCCGCCTGCCGGTGATCGTGATCGTCTGGAACAACCGCGGTTACGGCGAGATCCGCAAATACATGGTCGCGCGCGACATCACGCCGATCGGCGTCGATCCGTACACGCCCGACTTCCTGGCGCTCGCGCGCGGCTTCGGCTGTGCGGCGCACGCGGCCCCGACGCCCGACGCGCTGACCCGCGCGCTGCACGACGCGGCGGCGCGCGCGATCCCGACCGTGATCGAGATCGACGAAACGAAATGGTTCAGCCAGGTGCAGCGATGAGCCGGGCTGCCGAGCTTCGCTTCGATCCACCGTTGCATACCGGGCTCTTCATCGACGGCGCGTGGGGCCCCGGCATCGACGGCGCCACGCTGCCCGTCGTCGATCCATCGACGGAAACGGTCATCGTGCATGTGGATGCCGGCGGCAGCGCAGACGTCGAGCGCGCCGTGCGGGCCGCGGCCCGGGCGTTTCCGGGCTGGAAACGCACGACGGGCGCCGCGCGTGCGGCCCTGCTCCGCGCGATCGCGCGCGGCGTCGACGCACGCCGCACGCGGCTCGCGACGCTGCAGTCGCTCAACAACGGCAAGCCGTTCGCTGAAGCCGAGATCGACGTCGCCGACGTGATCGCGACGTTCGACTACTACGCGGGCCTCGCGGAACGCCTCGACACGGACGGCGAAACCGAGGTCGCGCTGCCCGGCGACGACCACCGCGCATGGATCCGGCGCGAACCGGCCGGCGTCGCCGCGCTGATCGTGCCGTGGAATTTCCCGATGGTGACGACCGCCTGGAAGCTCGCGCCCGCGCTCGCGGCCGGCTGCACCGTCGTGCTGAAGCCTTCCGAGATCACGCCGCTGCCCGAACTCGAACTCGCCGCGATCGCCGCCGAAGCGGGCCTGCCGCCCGGCGTGCTGAACGTCGTGCCGGGTACCGGCCACGACGTCGGCGCCTGGCTGTGCGCGCATCCGCTCGTCGCGAAAGTGTCGTTTACCGGCAGCACGGCGGTCGGCGCGCAGGTCATGAAAACAGCGGCGGACACGATCAAGGGCGTCGGCCTCGAACTCGGCGGCAAGTCGTCGATCGTCGTGTTCGACGACGCCAACCCCGATTACGCGGTCGAGCTGATCGCGGGCGGCGGCCTGTTCAACGCCGGGCAGATGTGTTCGGCGACCTCGCGTGTGCTCGTCGCCGCGCCGCTCGCCGACGACCTGATCGCACGCCTCGCGCGGCGGATCGACGCGACCGTCGTCGGCCCGCCGTTCGCCGCCGGCGTGCAGATGGGACCGCTGACGAACCGCACGCAATACGAACGCGTGAAGCGTCACATCGCGCAAGGCAAAACCGACGGCGCGCGGCTCGTGACGGGCGGCGACGTACTCGCGGGCCCCGGCTACTTCATCCGGCCCACTCTGTTCGCCGACGTGCCGGCCGACAGCGCGCTATGGCGCGAGGAAATCTTCGGTCCGGTGCTGTGCGTGCGCGCGTTCGACACCGAAGACGATGCGATCGCGGCCGCCAACGATACCGAATACGGGCTTGTCGCGACCGTCGTCACGCGCGACGCCGCACGCGGCAAACGAGTCGCCGACGCACTCGAGGCGGGCGTCGTCTGGATCAATACGCCACAACTGATCTATCCGCAAACCTCATGGGGCGGCTACAAGCGCAGCAGCGTCGGACGCGAGCTCGGTCCGTTCGGGCTGGCCGCGTTCCAGGAGATCAAGCAGGTCATGATGCCGGCCCGTTGAGACCGGCTGGCCCATGCGTTTATGTCATGCCGCGCATGCGGATATTTCGTTTGTTGCGGAAATTTGACCTCCCTACAGTTCATCCACACCCCGCGCCGCCGTTCGGCGACCGGCATCGAACCACACGGCATCGTTCATCAGGAGACGGTCATGCAACATTTCAAGGCGGGCAGAAGGCAGGTGATCAAAACCCTCGGCACGGCACTCGCCGCATCCGCCCTTCCGATGCCGTTCATCAGTACTGCGAAGGCTCAGTCGAGCAGCTTCGCAGGCAAGACGCTGCGCCTGCTCACGTGGTCTGACGATACGGGCGCGGCCGCACTGCGCAACATCGCGGAAACCTTCAGCAAGCAAACCGGCGCCCGCGTGATCGCCGACCGCGCGGACGGCACCTCGGGCATGGTCGCCAAGGTCAAGGCCGCCGGCGAGCGGCCGACCTACGACGTAATCACGCTGGCCGGCGTCGGCGCGGCCGGCCTCGCCGACGCCGGCCTGCTCGCGAAGCCGGACCTGAACCGGCTGCCGAACCTGAAGGACGTCGCGCCGCCGTACCGCACGGGCGCGAACGGCTTCGGCATCGGCTACCTGTTGTGGTCGGACGGGCTGATCTACAACACGTCGACCGTGAAGAGCGCGCCGTCGAGCTACGAAGCGCTGTGGGATCCGAAATACGCAGGGCGCCTGTTCCTGCCGCCGCCGGAATGGGCCGAGGCAGTCGATCTCGCGATCGTCGCCGCGAAGCTGGCCGGCGGTTCCCAGCAGAACATCGAGCCGGGCTTCCGCAAGCTCGCGGAGCTCAAGGACCGCGTGATGACGCTCGGCGAAAACCCGAACCAGGTCGCCGATCTGTTCCGCACCGGCTCGCTCGACATCGGCGGCATCTATTCGCCCGCGTTCTTCCCGGACCAGATCCGCAAGCCCGAATACAGGATGGGCGTCACGTACGGGATGAAGGAAGGCTTCGCGACACAGTTGATGTTCACGGTGATCCCGAAAGCGCACCCGGGCGACCTCGACCTGATCCACGCGTTCATCAACCACTCGCTCGATGCGGGTGTGCAGGGCCGGATGGCGGCCGACGTGCTGAACGGGCCGGTGAATTCGAAGGCCGTAATCCCGGCGGAAAGCCGCGCGTTCGTGCCGTCGCCGCGACAAATCGCGGAAAAGGCCATCCTGCACGACGACAAGGCGCTCGCGGTCGTTCAGCCTGCGTGGATCAAGCGCTATACGAGCCTCTTCGCGGCGTAACGACATGACTTCGCTGTCTACCTCCCGTGACGCGGGACCGGCCGCCGTCGGCCACGCCGGTTCCGCCGCCGCAAGCCCGCTGCCCGGCGTGCCACCGTGGCTGCTGCTGGCGCCGATCCTCGCCTTCCTCGCGGTGCTCGCGGCCGCGACGCTCACCGTGCTGCGGATGAGCGTCGGTACGCCGGGCGACGAATGGCGCACGTTCACGCTGCAGAACTACGCCGATCTCGCCGATCCGTACTTCACGCACTCGCTGTGGCTCACGCTGCGCCTCGCGTTCCAGAGCATGGTGTGCGCGGTGCTGCTCGCGATCCCGGTCGCGCTGGCGATGGCGCGCGCCGAATCGCGGCTCGCCCGCCGGCTGATGCTCGCCGGGGTGTTGCTGCCGCTGCTCGTGAATCTGCTGCTGCAGGGCTACGGCTGGCTCGTCATGCTCGGGCCGGCGGGCCTGCTCAACCGCGCGTTGCTGGCGACCGGGCTGATCGAACGGCCGTTGCAACTGCTGTACCGCGAGCACGGTGTGCTGCTCGGGCTGATCCAGACGGCGTTCCCGCTCGCCGTGCTGCCGCTGTCGAGCGCGCTGCGCGCGGTGTCCCGCGCATACGACGAAGCGGCCGCGACCCTCGGCGCGACGCGCTGGCAGACGCTGCGGCACGTGACGCTGCCGCTCGCGATGCCGGGCCTTGTATCAGGTGCGCTGCTCGTGTTCGCGTACAACGCGAGCGCGTTCGCGGTGCCGCTGCTGCTGGGCGGCCGGCGCGTGCCGATGCTCGCAGTGCTCGTACACGACCAGGTCGCGCCCTTGCTCAACTGGCCTGCCGCCGCCGCTTCCGGCGTCGTGCTGATGGGTGCGACGCTCGTCGCGATGGCGGTTTCCGTGCGCCTCGCGCGCGTCCTGCAACGTCACGACGAGGTCGCCCGATGAATGCCTTCCTGCTGCGCACGCCGCTGCCCGGCCGCCTCGGGCGCGCGACCGGCGCGCTCGCGACGCTCGTGCTGTGCCTCGCCGCGCTGCCGATCGTGACGATGATCACGATGTCGTTCGGCTCGTCGGGCACGCTCGAATTCCCGCCGCGCCAGTTCAGCCTGCACTGGTACCGCGCCGCATGGCAGACCTTCGTGTCGGCCGACGCGGGCAGCGCGCAATCGATGGGCGCCGCGCTGACGACGAGTCTCGTCGTCGCGATCGCGACGATGCTGATCGCGACCGCCGTCTCGGTACCCGCGGCCTACGCGCTGTCGCGCTATCGCTTTCGCGGCAAGGCGCTCGTCGAACAGCTGGTCGCGCTGCCGATCGTCTACCCGCTCGTGATGCTCGGTCTCGCGCTGCTGCTCGTGTTCAACGCGTTGCCGGCCGAACTCGGACTGGTGCGGCTCGTGGTCGCGCACGTGATCCTGACGCTGCCGTTCACCGTGAAGAACTGCGCGGCATCGGTCGCGTCGATCGGCACGGAATTCGAGGAAGCCGCGTGCCTGATGGGTGCGAGCCCGCTGCGCGCGCTCGTCGATGTCGTGCTGCCGCTGATGCGGCCGGGCATCCTCGCCGGCATGCTGTTCGCCTTCATCGTGTCGTTCAACGAATTCACGGTGACGTTCTTCCTGTACAGCGTCGACACGATGACGCTGCCGGTCTGGCTCTACAGCCGCACCGTCTCGTCGCTCGACCCGACCGTGTTCTGTTTCGCGGTATTCACCGTCGCGATCGACTTCGCGCTGATCTGGATGCTCGAAAAACTCGTCGGCGACAAGGGCGTTGCGCTCTGATCCGCGCGCCGTCCTCGCCCGTTCAAGGAGACCTCATGTCCCAGCTCATCCTCCAGCACGTCACGAAGCGCTTCCACCAGGCGTATGCCGTCGATCACGTCGACCTGTCCGTGCCGGACGGCAAGCTCGTCTGCTTTCTCGGCCCGTCGGGTTGCGGCAAGACGACGCTGATGCGGATCATCGCCGGCCTCGAGACGCCGACCTCGGGCACGATCGCGTTCGCCGGCCGCGACCTCACGCACGTTCCCGCCAACCAGCGCGATTTCGGCATGGTGTTCCAGTCCCTCGCGCTGTTCCCGCACATGACGGTCGCGCAGAACATCGCGTATCCGCTGCGGCTGCGCAAGACCGCCAGGGCCGCGCAGGCTCGGCGCGTCGCCGAGCTGCTGGAGCTGATCCAGCTTCCGCACATGGCCGACCGGCTCGTCACGCAACTGTCCGGTGGACAACGCCAGCGCGTCGCGATTGCCCGCGCGATCGCTTCGTCGCCGCGCCTGCTGCTGCTCGACGAGCCGCTCTCGGCGCTCGACGCGAAGCTGCGCGAGGCGATGCAGGTCGAGATCCGGATGCTCCAGCAGCGGCTCGGCATCACGACGATCATGGTCACGCACGACCAGCGCGAAGCGATGACGATGGCCGACGAGATCGTCGTGATGGACAAAGGCCGCATTCAGCAGGTTGGCCGGCCGCTCGATATCTACCGCGATCCGGTCAACGAGTTCGTCGCCGATTTCATCGGCCTCGGCAACATCCTGCCGGTCGCCCGCGACGGCGACGATGCGATTGTCCTGCCGGGCGGACAACGGCTCACGATCCGGCGCGCGCCGGACCCGCAGCCGGCGGCCGACGCCGTGCGACTGCTGATCCGTCCGGAGGACGTCTGCGTTCGCCCGAGCGCGGCGCCGTCGTCCACGCCCAATACGCTTGCCGGCACGATCACGTTCGTGCGCGACGTCGGCGCGTCGATCGAAGCGACGATCGATTGTCGCGGCTTCACGCTGACGGCCGCAACGACGCCGCGCGAAACGCCCGACCTGCACGTCGGCATGCCGGTATTCGCCGAACTGCCGGCACGCGCCTGCAAGCTGATCGCCGCACGCGGCGCCTGACACCCTCCCCTTTCACCACCGCAGCGACAAGGATCTCACCATGAACGCATCGACCCAAGCCACCCGTCTCGTGCGGCGCCTGCTCGCCCGTACCGCCCTCCTCTGCGCGTGCACCGGCGCGGGGCTCGCCGCCTTCGCACCGCTCGCGCATGCCGACGCACTCGACACGATCGCGAAATCCGGGGTCGTACGCATTGGCGTGTTCGAGGACTATCCGCCGTTCGGCTCGATCGGCGCCGACATGAAGCCGCAAGGCTATGACATCGACATGGCCAACCTGCTCGGCAAGGCGCTCAACGCGAAGGTCGAGCTCGTGCAGGTCACCGGCGACAACCGGATGGCATACCTTGCCGACCGCAAGACCGACATGCTGCTGTCGGTCGGCCAGACGCCCGAGCGCGCGAAGGTGATCGACTTCTCGAACGCGTACGCGCCGTACTATCTCGCGGTATTCGGCCCGAAATCGCTCGCCGTGAAGGGCACCGCCGACCTCGCCGGCAAATCGGTCGCGGTCGCGCGCGGCACGCTCGAGGACCTGAGCGTGAGCAAGGTCGCGCCGCCGAGCGCGACGATCAAGCGCTTCGACGATCCGAACGGCGCGATCGCCGCCTTCCTGTCGGGACAGGCGCAACTGCTCGTGGTCGGCAACGACGTCGGTGCGACGATCATCGCCCGCCATCCTTCGATCGACCCGGAGCAGAAGTTCTCGCTGTTCAGTTCGCCCGATCACGTCGGCCTGAACAAGAACGAGCCGCGCCTGATGCAGAAGGTCAACGACGCGATCGCCGGCGCGAAACAGAACGGCACGCTGAACACGCTGTCGCAGAAGTGGCTGCATGCGGCGCTGCCGGCCGACCTGTGATGCGCTCCGTACCCGCCCTGCATTCACGACCCGAGGCACCGCGATGACCTACGTGTTCGATTTCAGCGATTTCGGCCTGTACGCCGGCATGCTCGCGCGCGGGATCGGCGTGACGCTCGGCCTCACCGCGGCCTCCACCGTGCTCGGCGGCCTGATCGGCACGGCCGGCGCATGGACCTCGCTCGCCGGCCCCCGCTGGGCGCGCGCGCTCGTCGCGACCTATGTCGAGTTGATCCGCAACACGCCGTTCCTGGTCCAGCTGTTCTTCATCTTCTTCGGCCTACCCGGTATCGGCGTGCATATCGACGAAGCGCAGGCGGCCGTGCTGGCGATGACGGTCAACCTCGGCGCCTATGCGGTCGAGATCCTGCGCGCCGGCATCGAATCGGTGCCGCACGGACAGGCCCAGGCCGCGCAGGCGCTCGGGCTGCAGGGCCGCCAGGTGTTCGGCCACGTCGTGCTGCCGCAGGCGCTCGCGAACGTGTATCCCGCGTTGCTCGGGCAGGTGCTGATCGTGATGCTGGGCTCGGCCGTCGTGTCGCAGATCTCGGTACCCGACCTGACGTACGCGGCGAACTTCATCCAGTCGCGCAACTTCCGCGCGTTCGAGATCTACATCGTCGTTACTGCGATCTACCTGCTGCTGTCGATCGCGCTGCGCGTGCTGCTCAATCGCGCCGGCCGCCGGCTCTTCACGGGCCGCGCGCCGCACGGTGCGGCCGCGGCACCCCGACGCGCGCGCGTTGCCCGCATCATGCGGCGCACCCGCCTCCCCGAAACCCGCGTCCCGACGGAGCGTGCACGATGATCGAATTCACTCTCTGGGACATTGCGCGGAACCTGCTGCTCGCCGCGCGCTGGACCGTTCTGCTGTCGCTGATCACGTTCGCCGGCGGCGGCCTGGCCGGGTTCGTGCTGCTCGCGATGCGCGTATCGCCGGTGCCGGCGCTGCGTCGTTTCGTGAGCCTGTACGTCGAGGTGTTTCAGGGCACGCCGCTGCTGATGCAGTTGTTCCTCGGTTTCTTCGGACTGCCGCTCGTCGGCATCGACGTGACGCCGTGGATCGCCGCCTCGGTCGTGCTGACGCTGAACGCGAGCGCCTATCTGGCCGACATCTGGCGCGGCTGCGTCGACGCCGTGCCCCGCGGCCAGTGGAATGCCGCAGCGAGTCTCGGCATGACGTGGACGCAGCAGCTGCGCTACGCGGTCTGGCCGCAAGCATGGAAGATCGCGCTGCCGCCGACCGTCGGCTTTCTCGTGCAGGCGGTGAAGAGCACCGCACTCACGTCGATCATCGGGCTGACCGAGCTCACCAAGACCGGCAACATCATCACCAACGCGGTGTTCAAGCCGTTTCCGATCTACGCGATGGTTGCACTGCTCTACTTCGCGATGTGCTTCCCGTTGACGTGGTACGCGCGCACGCTCGAGCGACGCCATCGTGTCGCGAAAGCGCGCTGAACCGGCGCCGCGCGCGCCTCATTACGATTCAGGGTCCGACATGATTTCCATCAGCAACGTTTCGAAGTGGTACGGCCAGTTTCAGGTTCTCACCGACTGCACGACCGAGGTCAGGAAAGGCGAAGTGGTCGTCGTGTGCGGCCCGTCGGGCTCCGGCAAGTCGACGCTGATCAAGACCGTCAACGGCCTCGAGCCGTTCCAGCAGGGCGAGATCCTCGTGAACGGCCAGTCGGTCGGCGACAGGAAGACGAACCTGTCGAAGCTGCGCTCGAAGGTCGGGATGGTGTTCCAGCATTTCGAGCTGTTCCCGCACCTGTCGATCACCGAGAACCTGACGCTCGCGCAGATCAAGGTGCTCGGCCGCGGCAAGGACGAAGCGGCCGACAAGGGCATGAAGCTGCTCGATCGCGTCGGCCTGAAGGCGCATGCGCACAAGTATCCGGGCCAGCTGTCGGGCGGCCAGCAGCAGCGTGTCGCGATCGCGCGCGCGCTGTCGATGGACCCGATCGCGATGCTGTTCGACGAACCGACGTCCGCGCTCGATCCCGAGATGATCAACGAAGTGCTCGACGTGATGGTCGAACTCGCGCAGGAAGGGATGACGATGATGGTCGTCACGCACGAGATGGGCTTCGCGAAGAAGGTCGCGCATCGCGTGATCTTCATGGACAAGGGCGCGATCGTCGAGGACGACCGCAAGGACGATTTCTTCTCGAATCCGAAATCGGAACGCGCGAAGGACTTCCTCGCGAAGATCCTGCACTGAGCGGCAGCCATGCACGCGCCCCGCCCGACGCGCCGCACCTGCCCCGCCCGATCGCCTGTTCGACGCCAGCCTTCCCGATGAGACGACTTCCCTCCCTCAACGCGCTGCAGATCTTCGACATCGTCGCGCACCACGGCAGCTTCACGCGCGCCGCCGAGCACCTGTGCCTGACCCAGGGCGCCGTGAGCCGGCAGATCCTCGCGCTCGAGAGCTTCTACCAGTTTCCGCTGTTCAAGCGCACGCCGAAAGGCCTGACGCTGACGGCGGAAGGCGAACTGCTGCTGCCGACCGTCCGCGAAAGCTTCGCGCGCATCGAAGAGGTATCGATGCGCCTGTCGCGCCGGCGCACCGAACTCGCGCTGAAGGTGCCGACCTGCATGATGCAGTGGATGCTGCCGCGGATCATGCGATTCCAGTCCGAACACCCCGAACTCCAGGTGCAGATCACGACGACCTGGGGCCACCATGTCGATTTCCGCATGGAGCCGTTCGACGCCGCGGTGATCTACGCCCCCGGCGCCGGTCCCGACATGCGTGCGATCCCGCTGTTCGAAGAACGGCTCACGCCCGTGTGTGCGCCGGGCTTGCTGGACCGGCACCCGCTCGCGACCCTCGACGACCTGGCCGGCCATACGCTGCTGCATCCGACTCGCGACCACCGGGACTGGAAACGCTGGCTCGCACATGCCGGCGCACCGCACATCGACTCGACTCGCGGGCTGAGCTTCGAGACGCTCGACCTCGCGACGCATGCGGCGATCGACGGCTACGGCATCGCGATCGGTGACCGGTCGCTCGTCGACGAAAGCGTGGCGGCACATCGGCTCGTGATGCCGTTCGACGTGTCGCTGCCGACGGGTATGGGCTACTACTTCGTGTATCCGGACGGTGTCGAACAGCAACAGAAGATTCGGCTGTTCGGCGACTGGATCGCGGACGAACGCGAGCGCGCGACGAGCGTCGCGCCGGCCTGAGCCGGCGGCGCTCGACACGATCGAAACGCGCGGCAAGCTGAATCCGGATCGCCGCGCGTTCTTACGCCGCCTGCACTCTCCTTGCGCGGAGCTTTCCTGCCCGGAACAAATACGCCCTTTTATTTATCATAAAAATCACGTATCGCTTTCCAGATTTTCTACTAACCTTATTCCCGGTAATACGCAAATTCGCGTTTACCGAAACGCTTCAATTCCCCGCTTTATTCAATCGAGCAAGGAGTCTGGAAATGCAAACTGCTGCAATTTCATGGGGAACCACGCCGTCGATTCGTGTCTACACGGCCAACGGCAACAAGATCACCGAACGCTGCTACGACGGGGCGAACTGGTACACGGGAGCGTTCAACCAGGCCGGCGACAACGTGTCCGCCACGTGCTGGCTGGTCGGGAGCGCCATTCACATCCGTGTGTACGCAACGAGCGGCGGTACCACGACCGAGTATTGCTGGGACGGCGACGGCTGGACCCGGGGCGGATACACGGGTTCGTAATTGGGCGTGCCTGAGGCGCGAAGGGTTTCGCGCCATGATCGGCGCAATGCGAGCTGACCTTTTGCATTGCGCCGTTTTTTAATTCGCCCCTCATTATTTTCATCAATTCATCGCCACATGGAATCGGAATCAAAAACAATGACAATTTACTGACATTTATTCACCACCCCAAAAAAATCGATCGCCTTTTATTTATTAAAAAGACGACTAAATCGCACCAAAGGACAACACGACGTCCCGCGCGCCGTGTGAATGCCGTTTTATTTTCATTTCCAGCCTGCAATTGCCGGGAGAGGCACGCCCAGCCGGATGCCATCCCGTCAGCCGATCTCCCGCAACGTCCCCAGCAGCACCTTCCTGCAACTGGCGACCATCTGCGCTTCCGGATCGCGATAGCCGGTGAGCAGCCACGCCGCGCCGACGTTCGTCATCGCGCCGACGAGCGCGAGCCCGATCAGCCGCTGCTCGGTGCGCTCCGCGGGTGTCGCGGCCTCGTGCGGCGCGCCGATCGCCATGATCAGCTTGCCGAAGTCGATCAGCATGCGCTGGTACGTCATGTCGGTATCCGCGCTCACGCCCATCACCTCGAGCAGCAGCACGCGGGCGGCGCACGGATCGCGCAGGAACGCGAAGAACGCGGCGAGCCCCGCGTCGACGCTCTCGTGCAGATCGCCACCGCGCGCGGCGACCGCCTGCGCGACCGCGTTATGCAGTTGCTGCGCGTGATGCAGGTAGGTGCAGCGCAGCAAATCCTCGGTGCTGTCGAACGCTGCGTAGAAATAGCGATCGTTCAGCTTCGCTTCCCGGCAGATCGACCGCACGGTCGCCTTGCGGAACCCGACCGTGCCGAACACGCGCGTCGCCGCGCGAATCAGTGCGTCGCGCCGCTCGGCGGCACGCACCTCGGGCGCCACGCCGCCATACGACCGGCCCCGTTTTTCTGTTTCGAGTGCTTTCTCCATTCCGCTATTTGACATCAGGACACCCGAAAACTAAAGTGGTGACGACCAACACCACAATAGCCGCGCCGCCAGCGCAGCACAAGCGGAACGGGAGGAGCAACGGATGAACGGGTTTTCCGGCAAGGTCGCCGCGATCACGGGCGCCGGTTCGGGCATGGGCCGCAGCCTCGCGGTCGAGCTCGCGCGGTGCGGCTGCGAAATCGCGCTCGCCGACGTCAGCGAAACCGGGCTCGCCGGCACGGCGGCCGCCTGTGCACAGCACGGCGTGCGCGTGAGCACGCGGCGGCTCGACGTCGCCGATCGCAACGCGGTATTCGCGTGGGCCGATTTCGTCCGCGCCGAACACGGCAAGGTCAACCTGATCTTCAACAACGCGGGCGTGTCGCTGGCCGCCAGCGCCGAAACCGCGCGCATCGCCGATCTCGAATGGATCGTCGGCATCAATTTCTGGGGCGTCGTGCATGGCACGCAGGCGTTCCTGCCGCACCTGCGCGCGTCGGGCGACGGCCACGTCGTCAACACGTCGAGCCTGTTCGGGCTCGTCGCGATGCCGACCCAAAGCGCGTACAACGCCACCAAGTTCGCGGTGCGCGGCTTCACCGAGGCGCTCAGGATGGAGCTCGAGCTCGACTGCGTGCCGGTGAGCGCGACCTGCGTGCATCCGGGCGGCGTCGCGACGAACATCGTCGATGCGGGCCGCGTCGATACCAGCATCCACGCGCTCACGGGCCAGGACGAAGCGACCCATCGCCGGCAGGCGAACCGCCTGATCAACGCGACGACGGCCGACGATGCCGCGCGGCAGATCCTCGCGGGCGTCGAGCGCAATGCGCGCCGCGTGCTCGTCGGCGCCGACGCGCGCCGCCTCGACCGGATCGCGCGCGTGCTCGGCGCGGGTTACCAGCGGCTGATGCTGCGCCACGTGCGCCGCGCGCGCGCACGCAATCTCGGGCGCACCCGCACCCCGGCCGCCCTCCCGACCACGCCCACCAAGGACCCCGCATGACCTCGACGACCGACCGGTGCGACGCGCCGCCCGCCCCCGCCGCGCGCTCCGGCGACGGCAACGACCTCGACGTGCTGATCGTCGGCGCCGGCCTGTCCGGCATCGGCGCCGCGTATCACCTGAAACAGCGCTGCCCGCATGCGAGCGTCGCGATCGTCGAGGCGCGCGACGCGATCGGCGGCACCTGGGACCTGTTCCGCTATCCGGGCGTCCGTTCGGATTCCGACATGTTTACGCTCGGCTACAGCTTCCGCCCGTGGCACAGCGACAAGGCAATCTCGGACGGCCAGACGATCCTCGACTACATCCGCGATACCGCACGAACCTGCGGGATCGACAAGACGATCCGCTACGGCCAGAAAGTCGTCGCGGCCGATTGGGACTCGAACCGCGCGCGCTGGACGGTACGCATCGAACGCACCCGCGACGGCGCGACCGACACGCTCGTGACCACCTGCCGCTTCCTGTTCATGTGCAGCGGCTATTACGACTACGACGCCGGCTACCGGCCCGACTGGCCCGGCATGGACACGTTCGAGGGCAAGCTCGTGCATCCGCAGCACTGGCCCAAGGATCTGTCCTACGCGAACCGGCGCGTCGTCGTGATCGGCAGCGGCGCGACGGCCGTCACGCTCGTGCCGTCGATGGCGGCCGACGCGCGGCACGTGACGATGCTGCAGCGCTCGCCGACCTACATCGTGTCGCTGCCCGCGCGCGACAGGATTGCGAACGCGCTGCGCCGCGTGCTGCCGTCGCGGCTCGCGCACCGGCTCGTGCGCGTGAAGAACGTGCTGCTGACGATGTACCTGTACAACGTGTCGCGCCGCAAGCCCGACCAGACGAAGAAGTTCATCATCCGCGCGGCCGGCAAGCAGCTCGGCCCCGGCTTCGACGTCGCGAAGCACCTGACGCCGCGCTACATGCCGTGGGACCAGCGCGTGTGCCTCGTGCCGGACGGCGACCTGTTCAAGTCGATCCGCGCGGGCCGCGCGTCGATCGTCACCGACGAGATCGAGCGCTTCACGCCGACCGGCCTCCAGCTGAAGAGCGGCCAGCAGCTCGACGCGGACGTGATCGTCACCGCGACCGGGCTGAAGGTGAAGATGCTCGGCGGCGCGCGCGTCACGGTCGACGGCCGCGCGGTCGACCTGCCGGAGACCGTGTCGTACAAGGGAATGATGTACAGCGACGTGCCGAACCTTGCATCGTCGTTCGGCTACACGAATGCATCGTGGACGCTGAAGGCCGAGCTGATCGCGCGCTACGTGTGCCGGCTGCTCAACTACATGCGCGCGAACGGCTATGACACGTGCGTGCCGCGGCTCGGCGCCGGCGATCTCGGCGACGTGCCGGCCGTCAACCTGAGCTCGGGCTACATCCAGCGCGCGGCCGGCATCCTGCCGAAGCAGGGCCACCGCAAGCCGTGGAAATTCCACCAGAACTACGTGCTCGATCTCGCATCGCTGAAGTTCGGCGCGCTCGCCGATGCGGCGATGCATTTCGAACGCCGCGCGAAATCCGGCCCGGCCGCCACCGCGCCGGTTGCCGAACCCGCACTCGAAACCCGGTGAGACCGACATGACCCATACGCTCCATCTGATCCAGAACGTGCTGCTCGGCGGCGTCGCGGTGCTCGCCGCGCTCGCGCTGTTTTCCGGCTACGTCGCCCGCCGCGTGACGCGCGCGTTCCCGCCCGAAGGCCGCTTCGTCGACATCGGCGGCGACCGCATCCACTACGTCGAATACGGCAACGGCCCGCCGATCGTGTTCGTCCACGGGCTCGCGGGGCAGCTGCGCAACTTCGCGTACCTGCCGCTCGCGCGGCTCGCGCAGCGGCATCGCGTGATCCTCATCGACCGGCCCGGCGCCGGCCGCTCGACCCGCGGCACGGGCTCGCAGGCGAACGTGTTCGCGCAGGCGCGCACGGTCGCCGCATTCATCGACGCGCTGCGGCTCGACAAGCCCGTGCTCGTCGGCCATTCGCTCGGCGGCGCGATCGCGCTCGCGGTCGGCCTCAACCATCCGGACCGTGTGAGCCGGCTGGCGCTGATCGCGCCGCTGTCGCACGAGCAATCCGAGCCGCCGGCGCCGTTCCGGCCGCTGATGCTGCCGTCGCCGCTGGTGCGCCGTTTCGTGTCGTGGACCTTTGCCATCCCGCTGACGATCCTGACCGGCCGCAAGGCCGTGCGCCAGGTGTTCGCGCCGGAAGACGTGCCGCGCGACTTCCCCACCAAGGGCGGCGGGCTGCTCGGAATGCGGCCGCATGTGTTCTACGCGACCGCGACCGACCTGCTGTCGGCGCCCGTCGACCTGCCCGCGATGGAGCGCCGCTACGCGGATCTCACACTGCCGGTCGACGTGCTGTATGGCCGCGCCGATCCGATCCTGAACTGGCGCGAGCACGGCGACGCGCTCGCGAAGAAATCGGCGCGTGTGCGGCTGAAGGTCGTCGAGGGCGGGCACATGCTGCCGGTCACGATTCCGGATGCGACGGCCGACTGGCTGCTCGAAGTCGCCGCGGCGCCGGCCGATGCCGCCACGCAAGCGACGCGTGTCGAGTCCTGAGCGGGAGCGACGCGGGGCCTGATTCAGTGCCGTGCAGCCAGCGCTGCGGCGGAATCAGGCTTCGTCGTCGGGCACCGCCAGCCCGAGATCCGCGATCACCTCGCGCGCGTTGCGGAATGCCTCGACCGCGGCCGGCGCGCCCGCATACAGCGCGCTGTGCAGCAGCACCTCGCGGATCTCGACGAGACTCGCGCCGTTGTTGAGCGCGCCGCGAATGTGACCCTTCAGTTCCGTGCCACGGCCGAGCGCCGCCAGCATCGCGCACGTGCACAGGCTGCGCGTCTTCAGGTCGATCCCGCCCCGCTGCCACGTGCTGCCCCACGCGTGTTCGTTCAGCCAGTTCTGCAACGGACGCGAGAATCCGTCGAGGTCGCGCATCGCGCGCTCGACGAACGCCTCGCCCATCACGTCGATCCGCCGCGCCTTGCCGTGTTCCCTGTCCTGTTCGCTCATGTCCGTGTCCTGTTGAAGTCGTGGCCGCGTCGGTGTCGCCGACGGCCGGGGATTTCGCGCCATGTTCACGGGGGCGGCGCGATTCGTCAAAGATGCGGCCCTCGGTTCGCCACCGTTCGCGTAACGGCCTGTCGAACGCTACGTAACATCCGGCCGCGCGTTACGGCGCCTTACCGGAACATCGCAACCTCGACGCCAGAGTACCGCGCGCACCCGTCGCGCGAATCCGCCATTACTCCGTTTAAATCGCGTTGATACCCCCGATTCCCGCAACAAAGCGCGATACCTTTTCGCGAACGTTGTCGTGGCGCGGAAATTGCAGTGGAGGCTTGGACACACTTCCAATGTCGAGGCCAACATGCACAATATCTTCAAGAAGACGACGGTAACGATGGCCGTCCTGTCGCTGCTCACGCTGTACGGTTGCGGCTCGGTCGACGGACCGACGACGACGCCGTCGATCAAGCCGAGCACGTCGGGGGGCGGCGGCACTTCGGGGACGTCCGGTACGTCGGGCGGCGGTAGCTCGGGGACGTCGGGTAGTTCCGGCACCTCGGGCACCTCCGGTACGTCGGGTACTTCCGGCACCTCGGGCACTTCCGGTACGTCGGGCACCTCCGGTACCTCGGGCACCTCCGGTACGTCGGGCACTTCCGGTACCTCGGGCACTTCCGGTACCTCGGGCACCTCCGGTACCTCTGGCACTTCCGGTACGTCGGGCACCTCCGGTACCTCGGGTACTTCCGGTACCTCGGGCACTTCCGGCACCTCGGGTACTTCCGGTACCTCGGGCACCTCCGGTACGTCGGGTACTTCCGGTACGTCGGGCACTTCCGGCACCTCGGGCACTTCCGGTACCTCGGGCACCTCCGGTACCTCGGGCACTTCCGGCACCTCGGGCACTTCCGGTACCTCGGGCACCTCCGGTACCTCGGGCACCTCCGGTACGTCGGGTACTTCCGGTACGTCGGGTACTTCCGGTACGTCAGGCACTTCCGGTACCTCCGGCACCCCGCTCGGCAATGTCCTCCAGCAATCCGGCAACCTCGTGACGGCGCTCGGCACGACGGTCGCGAACGGCGGCGCGCAGATCGGCGGCGTGCAGGTCCCCGGCACGAACCCGGCGACGGCCACCAGCATCGGCAACGCGGTCACGAGCCTCGGCAACGGCGTGCAGTCGCTCGGCAACGGCGTCGCGGCCGGCCTCGGCTCGATCGGCGTGTCGCCGAACCCGCTCGGCCCGACGCTCACGTCGACCACCGGCCTGCTGACCGGCGCCGGCGGCGCGGTCAACAACCTCGGCAACGCAGTGACGAGCCTCGGCACCGGTCCGCTGTCGCCGCTCGCGCCGGCGACGACCCTGGTCGGCAGTCTCGTCAACACGGTCGGCAATGCGGTCAACTCGACCGCATCGGCGCTGAATACCGCGGTGAACAGCGCACCGGTCCAGCAACTCGGGACGCAGCTCGGCGGCGTGATCAACCCGATCACGAACACGCTGACCGGCGGCGTCACGACGCCTGGCGCCACGCAGACGCTCGGCGGCGCAACCATGCTCGGCGCCCCGCTCAGCGGACTGCTGAGCACGCTCGGCAGCGGCCTCGGCCTCGCCGGTTCGCAGGTCGGCAGCGCGACCGGCAACCCGGTCGGCACGAGCACCGGCAACGGTGTGTCCCAGCTCGGCAACACGGTGACGTCGGCCGGCGGCCTGCTGTCCAGCGGCAGCTCCAGCAGCGGCACCAACCCGCTCGCCCCGGTTACCGGTCTGCTCGGTACGCTGACGGGCGGGCTCGGCGGCGGCAGCAGCTCGAGTGGTACCGGCGGTACCAGTGGTACCAGCGGCGGCCCGCTCGCGCCGGTCACGGGCCTCCTCGGCACGGTGACGGGCGCGCTCGGCGGTCTCGGTACGAGCGGCACGAGCGGAACCGGCGGCACGAGTGGCACCAGCGGCACCGGTAGCTCGGGCGTCGGAGGCCTGCTGGCGCCGGTCACCAACCTCGTCAATTCGCTGGCGCCGCTGGGCGCAAGCCTCACCGGCACGGTCACGACGCCGGGAGGCAACGTGACGGGCAACGTCGGCGGCCTGCTGACGAGCGGCCCGGTCGGCACGCTGACGGGCGCGCTGACGACGCCGGCCGGCTCGGCGGGCGCCAACGGTACGGTCAGCTCCGGCGGCGCAACCGGCACGGCGGCGACGCCGGCCGGCAGCGGCACCGTGGCGGCCGGCCTGACCGGCAGCTCGAGCGGCGCTGCCGCGGGCGGTGCAGGCAGCCTGCTGTCGCCGGTGACGAACCTGCTCGGCGGTCTGCTGGGCGGCGGCACCAAGAAGTAACGCTTTACCTACCAGAACCACAGGCCAATGGCCGGGCACGCATCAACACAAAGCCCGGCCGAAGGCCGGCGTCACCCGCCAAGCGGGGGCGCCGGCCCTCATCCCGACGAGGATCCGATCATGAATTCCACGCTCGACGGCATCGCCGCGGCCCAGGACCGCCCGCCCCGTTCCGCCACGCCATTCCGCGCCGGCCTGCTCGGCATCACGGCCGGGCTCCTCGCGCTGTGGTTCACGCGCGACCAGCCGACCCTCGACGCCGCGACGCGCGCGATCATCGCGAGCCTCGCGATCATCGGCACGATCGCGCTGCACGAAATCCTCATCTCGCGCGTCTACCTGCGCCCGAGCGCGGGGCTGTCGCGCCAGGCCGTGCGGCCGCTCGGCCTCGCGCGCGTTGCGACGCGGCTCGGCGCGCTCGCGTCGATCTACGCGGGCATCGGGATGCTGTACTGGCTGCTGCCCGAATATCACGGCGATTTCTATCTGCCGTTCTGGTCGCTGCTGCGCGCGCTCGCCCCGTACGTGATCGTCGCCGCGCCGTTCTATTTCATGTGGATGGACCGCCATCAGCGCGAAACCGACGACGCGTACCTGCTGTGGGGCCGCTTCCTGTTCCGCCGCGAGCGGCCCGCAAGCTGGCAGCCGGTACGCGAGATGCTCGCCGGCTGGGGCGTGAAGACGTTCTTCCTGCCGCTGATGACCGTCTACCTGTCGAAGGACGCCGATCACCTGACCGCGTCGCTCGCGCACGCGATGAATGCGCCGATGTCGCTCGCGACGTTCTCGTTCCTGTACGACCTGTCGTTCACGATGGACCTGATGTTCGGCACCGTCGGCTACCTGTGCACGTTCCGCATCCTCGACAGTCACGTGCGCACGGTCGAGCCGACAGCGCTCGGCTGGGGCGCCGCGCTGATCTGCTATCAACCGTTCTGGTCGCTGATCTCGAGCCACTACATCCGCTACGAAGGCTCGCTGTTCTGGGACAACTGGCTGCTGTCCGCGCCGATGCTGCGCGTGATCTGGGGTGCCGTGATCATCCTGCTGCTGATGACCTACGCGCTGTCGACGATCTCGTTCGGGCTGCGCTTCTCGAACCTCACCAACCGCGGGATCATCACGTCGGGCCCGTACCGCTTCACGAAGCATCCGGCGTACATCACGAAGAACCTGTCGTACTGGATGGTGTCGGTGCCGTTCGTCGAGCCGCTCGGCTGGCAGATCGGGCTCATGCACTGCGCCGCGCTCGTCGCGGTCAACCTGATCTATTACCTGCGCGCGAAGACGGAAGAACGCCACCTGATGCGCGACCCCGACTATCGCGCGTATGCCGAATGGATCGCGCAGCATGGGTTGTTGGCGAGGATCAGGCAGGCGTTCTTCGGCGCGCGTCAGCCGGCGTAACGCGTCGACCGGCGGCCGGGGTGGCGATGCGTTGCCGCTCCGACCGTCGCACGGACGTCGGCATTTCGCCGGTCCCGGGCATACAAAGACACTCGCCACGCCCTTTCCCCATCGCCGGGCGATCCGTGTCCACACCCATCGTTCGACACGGCGCCGCGCAGCCCCTTGCGGCCAATTGTCGCGAAACACCCCGATTCCCCGCTTTTCGTCGCTTTTCTCCGCCAGTCCGATTGCCCGCCCGCGGCACCTCGCGTATGGTGCTGGCCGTCCGTGCTCGATCCGTCGCGCGGACACCCGACCGTCGTCACGCACGACGGCCGTGCGGGCCGTGCCCGCCGCTCACCGTCTCCGCGATGCCGCCCGCCGGCACCGTGCATTCATGAGGAAAGAGGCGTGATCCACAAAGTCCTGATCCTGTTCGCACTCTGCATCGCGGGCCTCGCCGCGATCGCCGCCGGTTTCCAGCACATCCCCAGCTGATTCGCGGCCCCGGCTCGCTTCGCCGAGCCCGGGGGCCGCACCCATTCCCTTTCCCTTTTTGCGATGAACCTCTTTCTCGAACCGCCCGGGACGGGCGGCCTTTGCCATGCGCATCGACGTACAGCATTCCCAGCACGACATCGACGATGAACTCGACACGCTCTACGCACGCCTCCACCAGCCGGGCCATCGCCTGCACGGCCTGCCGGCCGTCGCGCTCGGCCGCTCGGGCCTGATCGTCCGCCACCGCGAAGCGGACGGCGAATACTTCCTGTATGTCGAAGATCCGGCCGCGCGCCAGCTCGCCGGCTACACGGTGTTCAACCGCCTTCCCGAAATCCCGCGCCGCGCGGACCGCTACCTGCGCGCGCCGCATACGCGGCTGCGCGGCTCGGCGCAACGCAAGGGCCTTGCGACGACGCTGTATCGCTGGGGGCTCGACGCAGGGCTGTGCCTGATCAGCGGCGCGCGCCAGTCGGTCGGCGCCGCGCAGTTGTGGACGGCGCTCGCGCACGATTACCGGCACGGCTTCGTCGATGTCGAAGGCCGCGCGCTGCGTTATCTCGGCGACGCCGTTCCGGACGACGTGCACGGCGCGCTGCATACGCGGCGACTGTTGCTCGGCAACGGGTGGGCGATGACGGAATTCGCGCGGGCGGCCGGAATGAGCGACGTCGAAGCGGTTCGCTGCAATTCCGCGACAATGTTCGACGCGGCGGCGCGGACCGCGTAGCGTCGGCGACGCGCGCAGCGCCGCCCGAACGCCGATGCGATAATCCGTCCGGTCCGCGCGATGCGGCAGCGCACCGCGCCAACCAAACGCTCATCGATGACCACCGATCCCCGAACCGACACCGAACGCCGCATCGACATCGTCGCGCTGTGCGGCAGCCTCCGGTCGCAGTCGTACAACGCCGCGCTGCTCGATGCAGCTGCGCTCGTCGCGCCGCGCGGCATGCGCATCGCGCGCTTCGAGCGCCTCGGCGAATTTCCGTTGTTCAACCCCGATGCCGAATACCCGTCGCCCGTCGCCGTGCGCGACCTGATCGATCGCCTGAACGCGGCCGACGGTGTGCTGATCGCGAGCCCGGAATACGCGCACGGCGTCACCGGCGTGATGAAGAACGCGCTGGACTGGGTCGTCGGATGCGAAGCGTTCGTCTACAAGCCGGTCGCGGTGCTGAATGCGTCGCCGCGTGCAACGCATGCGGACGCGGCGCTGCGCGAAACGCTGTCGGTGATGTCCGCACGCATCGTCGAGCGCGCATCGATCACGCTGCCGATTCTCGGAAGCCAGCTCGATGCGGCGGGCATCGCCGCACATCCGCCGTTCGCGTCGGCGCTGGCCGATGCGTTGCACGCGCTCGGTGCGGTGATTGCCGAAGGCGCGTCAATACGCTGACGCGACGCATCCGGAAATCCATCGCAGTCCGGAATAATCGGACGTTGCGCCCGTCGACAGGCACAACGTCCGGCCCGGATCATCGTCCGCGATAGATCGGCCTGTCGGCGGCAATCGAGCCCGATTCGCTCGTGGCCGGTGCAGCCGTCCCGTATCCGCTGGTGTCGGCCGTCGACGTCCCGGTCGAGCCGATCTTCGTCAGCGCTTGCGCCAGTCGCGCCGGGTAATACGGGTCTTCGCCGGTCTGACGGTAGCCGGCCGCGTGCAGTGCGGCCAGTTCGGCCGTGACCTCCGCGCGCGTCACGGTGGACTGCGGCGCGGCCCATGCGGAAACGGAAGCGGTCGCGGCAACCGTCGCGAGAACATACAGAGCAAGCTTGTTCATTTGAACTCTCCTGAGCATCGACGACGTTGTCGACGGAGAGTGAGTCGATCCGCGAGCGCAAAGATGACACCCGCCGACGGAAATTATTCGACGTCGTGTCGCCATGCCTTGCCGTGCCACGGCCAGCCGTCGGCCCCGATGTGAACGGCATGACCGGATGAAAACCGATCGGCTGTCAGATTTGGCCGGCTCGCACGACTACAGGCATGTGGCCCTGCGCCACCGCCTGTTCTCGTTCAAAGGGTCCGATATGAAAACCAGAATCTGGATACTGATCGCGTCGCATCTCGCGACGGGCCTCGTGGCATTCGCCGCGGGCATCTACGTGCTGCCGATCCTGACCGCATCGGAGGGCGCAAGCGCCGTCGAACTGCAAGTGGCCGCCGAAAACACACGCCACACCGGTCGCTTCGAACGCAATCTGCCGGGAAGCGATCCGCTGCACTGGGCGGACGGCAAACTGACGATCACCGATTCGTCGCTCGCGTTCGAAGGCAACGTCGCACCGGGGCCCGACTACAAGATCTATCTCGTTCCGGAATTCGTCGACACCCGGGCGTCGTTCCTTGCGATCAAGGCGCGTGCCGCGCGCGTGGGCGACCTGAAGACATTCGGCAATTTCGTTGTGCCGCTTCCCGCCGACGTGAATCCCGCGCAGTACACGTCGGTCGTGATCTGGTGCGAACGCTTTTCGAAATTCATCAGCGCGGCCCGGTATCAACATGCAGCGACATCGGGCCAGTTATCGATGTAACCGGCCGACGCTGCAACGGAGCACGCTACCGGCTCTTGCTCCGCGCACCCTTCTTCACCGTCTTCGCACGCGGCGCTTCCTTCTCGGGCTGCGCGCCGCCGCCGGCGAGATCCTCGAGCCACGCGAGCGCATCGACGTACGACAGGAACTGCTGCAGATATTCCGGCGACAGCTCGCGCATCGTCGACAGCGACCGGTGCACGAGGCTGTTCGAATTGAGCGGCCCCGCGTTGCGCGGCACCTGGTCGAGCGACTGGCGGTACTGCTGTTCCGTGCGGACCTTCGACCACATCGTGCGGAAGTAGTCGACCAGCTCGGGATCGAGCCCGCGCCGGTCGGCCTGCGCATCGCGCGCAAGCCGTTCGACGAGTTCCGCAATCGCACCGCGCACGGGCGCACCTGCCGCGACTTCCGCCGTGTCGCACGCGGCCTTCGCTTCATCGGCCCGCGCGACGATCTCCGAGTAGCCTTCGATCAACGCTGCCAGCCGGGCGTCGAGCAATCCGCGCGCGTCGCCGTCGAGCACGGCAGCGCGCCGTTCGAGCGCGTCGATCCGGTGAAAGCGCACGGGATCGAGCCGGTCGGCGCGCTGCTCGCGCCATGCGTCGAGCGTCGCGCGGGCGGGCGTCGCGTGTTCCGTCACTTCGCCTTCCCTCCGTTCGACGCGCTCTTGCGCGGCACCGGCGCGATCTCCACGCGGCGGTTCTTCGCGCGGCCTTCATCGTCCGCATTCGAGCTGACCGGCTGTTCGGAGCCGAACGCGGCCGCGAACACCGACGCCGCCGGCACGCCGGCGTCGATCATCGCACGCGTGACCGTCAATGCGCGCTTGGCCGACAGCTCCCAGTTGTCCGCGAACTGGCGGTTGCCGGCATGCACCTGCTGGTCGTCGGCAAAGCCGCTGATCATCAGGATCTCGTCGCGCGTCTTCAGGTAAGCCGCCAGCGGCGCGGCCAGCGTCTTCAACAGGTCGCGGCCCGCCGGCTGCAACTGGTCGGAGTTCAGCGCGAACAGCACGTTGCCGCTGATGCCGATGCGCCCGTTCACGAGCGTCACGCGGCCGGCCGCGAGCGGCCCGGCGAGCGCCTGTTCGAGCGACTTGCGCTGCTGCGCCTCGAGCTGGCGCGCGCGCACGGCTTCCTCGAGCTTCGACGTGAGTTGCAGCTGCATGCCGATCACGCCGACGAGGATCAGCACGAACGCGCCGAGCAGCACCGACATCAGGTCGGCGAACGCGGGCCACACCGGCGCCGATTGTGCGCCGCCGTCGATTTCGTCGTGCATGCGTTACGCTCCGACCGGTGCCCGCCGGCCGGCGAGCTGCTGCAGGTCTTCGACGATCTGCTTCTGCGACATCATGCTCAGGTCGATCACCTCGCGCGCCTGCGCGACGTAGTACTCGAGCTGCTCGTCGCTGCGCGCGAGCGATTTCTCGAGCGCGGCCTCGATGCGCTGCAAATGGGTCAGCAGCTTGTCGTTCGACTCGCCGAACACCTGCACGGCCATCCCGAACGCATCGCCGAGGCTCGCGACCTCGACCGCGCCCGCGGTGACCTGAGCGGCCACCGAATCGAGCTTGCGCGTTTCGGCATCGACGGTGTCGTTGAAGCGCGCGCCGACGCGGTCGAGCAGGTCGGCCGACGTGCTGACGAGCGCGTCGATCGCGGTGCGCTGTTCGGTCGACGCGTGGTTGACCGCGCCGAGCAGCGTTTCGAGCGTCGCGAGCAGGCGGCTGCGTTCCTCGAGCGTCGCCGTATCGCGCACCATGCTGTCGGACAGGCGCTGACGCAGTTCGGCAACGACGTCGGCCGCGGCCTTCGGCGCTTCCGACGCGGCCTGCACGAGGCGCGCGATCTCGTTGATCGTGTCGCTCGCATGCACCTGCGCCTGCGCGGTGATGTCGTTCGCGGTGCGGGCCAGCGTGTCGCAGATGTCCTGCTGGCGCGTCGCGGCCTGCGCGCTCGTCTGCGCCCATTCGTCGCGCAGCGCGGCCGCCATCGCGGCGAGCGAATCGTTCCACGCGGACAGGCGCTGTTCGTCGCGCGCCGCGAGTTGCGTCTGCAGGCCGGCGTGCGATTCGCGGATCGTCGTCAGCAGGTCGTTCGAGCGTTGTTCGAACGTGGTGGCCTGCGTGGTGAGGTCGCGCGTCGTTTGAGCAAGCGCGTCGCAGATTTCCTGCTGACGGCCCGCGCTGTGAACGCCCGCGCGCTGCCATTCGTCGCCAAGCTTCGTCGCCATCGCGGCCAGCGAGTCGTTCCACGCCGACAGACGTTCTTCGTCACGTGCAGCGAGTTGCGATTGCAGACCCGTGTGCGAATCGCGGATCGTCGCCAGCAGATCGTTCGAGCGTTGTTCGAACGTGGCGGCCTGCGTGGTGAGGTCGCGCGTCGTTTGTGCGAGTGCGTCGCAGATGTCCTGCTGACGGCCTGCGCTGTGTACGCCTGCGCGTTGCCATTCGTCGCCGAGCTTCGCGGCCATCGCGGCCAGCGAGTCGTTCCAGGCCGACAGGCGTTCCTCGTCGCGCGCGGCGAGTTGCGTTTGCAGACCCGTGTGCGAATCGCGGATCGTCGACAACAGGTCGTTCGAGCGTTGTTCGAACGTCGAAGCCTGTGCGGTCAGGTCGCGCGTCGTTTGAGCAAGCGCATCGCAGATTTCCTGCTGACGGCCCGCGCTATGCACGCCCGCGCGTTGCCATTCGTCGCCGAGCTTCGTCGCCATCGCGGCCAGCGAGTCGTTCCAAGTCGACAGACGTTCTTCGTCACGTGCAGCGAGTTGCGACTGCAGGCCCGTGTGCGAATCGCGGATCGTCGACAGCAGATCGTTCGAGCGTTGTTCGAACGTCGAAGCCTGTGCGGTGAGATCGCGCGTCGTTTGAGCAAGCGCATCGCAGATTTCCTGCTGACGGCCCGCGCTATGCACGCCCGCACGCTGCCATTCGTCGCCGAGCTTCGCGGCCATCGCGGCCAGCGAGTCGTTCCACGCGTTGAGGCGCTGTTCGTCGCGCGCGGCCAGTTCGGTCTGCAGCCCCGCATGCGACTCGCGCATCGCGGCGAGCGTCGCGCCCGAATGCCGCTCGAACGTCGCGGCGGCGTCGCCCAGCGCACGCGCATGCTGGCCGGCCAGCGTCTCGCCGACCTGCTCCTGGCGCGACAGCGCTTCGTGCCATGCGTCCGACAGGCGGCCTTCGGTCGATTCGAGGCGCGTCGCGACACCGTCGAGCAGGTCCGTCGAACGCTGCGCGAACGTATCGGTGAACTGGCCGAGCGTCGTCTGCAGTTGCTGCGCGACGGCGTCGCCCGCGCGGCGCTGTTCGTCGAGCGCGCGGTTCCAGACGGCCGTCACGTTGCCGGTGGTCTTCTCGAAGCCGTTTGTCAGCCCGTCGAGCTGGCGCTGCACGGCGCCCGTCACCGTGTCGCGCAGCGCGGCCATTTCCTGCGCGAGCCCCGTCATCGTCGCCGCGACGACCGGCTGCAGCGCGGCGCCGGCCACGCGCGCGCTCTCGGCGGCGCTTTCCTTCAGCGCATCGCCGACGTTCGACGCGAGGCCCGCATACGCGCGCTCGGTCCGGTCGAAAAACGCCTGCTGGCTGTCGAGCTGGCGATCGTGCAGCGCGACGCTGCGCGCCTCGAGCGTCGTCATCATCGTCTGCAGCCGGTCGACCAGCGCCGGCATCACGTCGGCCTGGCGCTGCAGCAGTCGGAACGATTCGTCGCGCTGGTGCGCGGACGAATGCACGCGCAGCGTCGTCGCGATCTTCGCGTCGAGCTGCTGCGCGACGTCGATCCGCTCGCGGCGCACGAGCGCGGACAGCAGCCCGAGCATCGCGGACGTCGCGACACCGGCAATCGACGTGCCGAATGCGAAGCCGAGGCCCTTCACCGGTGCGATCAGCGATGCGCGGATCGCGTCGAGATCGGTCGCGCTTTCGAGCGCGGCGCCCGTGCCCTTCAGCGTCACGACCATCCCGAGCAGCGTGCCGAGCATGCCGAGCAGCACCAGCAGGCCGACGAGGTAAGGCGTGAGCGCCGGGCCCGGCAGCGCGACGCGCGCGCCTTCGACACGTGCCCGCACCGCGCCGCGCAGGCCCGGGTGCAGCGTGTCGAGCCATGCGTCGAGCTTCGCGGGCGGCTCGCTCAGGCCCGCGACCGCGCGCGACAGTGTGGCGGTTGCCTGCTTGTAACGCAGCAGTTCCCATGCGCCGGCGACATAGCACGCGCCGATCAGCAGCGTGACGGCCGACGCCAGCGGGTTCGACGCGATATAGCCGACACCGATCCAGCCCACTGCGAGCAGACCGGCGACGAAGACAACGAGATCAATGCGAATTCTGGACATAGCGTGTTGATTAGCAGGTGCGAAGGGCCGCGAGCAGCCCGTCTACCGTTTGAAACCGGACTTCGAGTTCGGCAAGCAGGATGCTCTGCATTTCGTCTCGAAACGTGTCGAGCCATGCGCCGGGCACGATCGCCGCGACGGCCGCGCCGTCGCCAGCCGTAGCGCCCGTAGCAGCCGTGTCGGACGCAGCGGCGGTGGCGGCTTCGGCATCGGCCAGCGCCTGCCGTTCCGCGTCGCGCAGCCGCCCGAAGCGTGTGCCGAGCAGCGCGGGCACGGCCGACAGCAGGCTGCGCTCGCGCGCGCCGAGCACGCGCTCCATGATCGCGTCGAGCGTCGCGAGCCGCGCCATCCCGGACGAGCGCGCGGCAAGCGCGACCCGCAGGCGGCCGCGCAACTGGCCGATCGCCGTTTCCATGTCCTGCTGCAGGGACAGATAACGCTGGCGGAAGTCCGCGAAATCGGCCGTGTCGGCGGCCGGCGGCGGCATGTCGCCGGGCCGGCGCCGCGTACGCGGCCGGTTGGTGGCCGTGATCGCCTGCGCGAGATCGTGGCGCACGCGCGCGCAGTCGCGCTCCGCGTCGTAGCCGCGCACGCCGGCGGCAACGCCGGGCGGGCTCGCGCTCAACGCGGACGACAGCGTGATCGCGTCGGTCCAGCCGAGCCACTGGCTCAGCCGGTCCGACAACATCTGCCGGGATTCCGCGACGTCGGCATCGGCCAGGCGCGCGAGCAGCCGGACGAGCGTCGGGCCGCTCAATGCCGGGCGCGGGGAAGCTTGCACCATGCTGCAAACCGTCAAAAAAGGCAGCAGTTTACACGTCGCCGGGAGGTCGCCCGCCAGAATCGGGGAAGCGGCGCCGTCCGGCATGCCGGGCGACACACGCGGACGCCCGTCACGCAAGGCTCCGCGGGCGGTGGCAGTGCCCGGGAATTCCGTCGGAAGCGACTCGGCGAGTTGCCGGGATCGCGATGCCGGGAGCATCGCCCGGTGTGTCATGAGGAAGAGGAAGGCGTTTCCGGACGACTTGCAGTCTCCGGAAGCGTGAAGCGCGGTTCGGGCGGTTCGTTCCGGCGGCCGACCAAGGGAATGGCAGGCCGCCGTGCGATGCGAGCCGGGAGTGGCAGCGGTCAGATTCCCGCTTTCGGTGCGTTCAGGATCAGCCGCAGCCCGAGCAGCGTGATCGCGCCGGCCGCGATGCGGTCGACCCACTTCTTCGCGCGCAGGTAGAGCTCGCGCGGCCGGCGCGTCGAGAAGCACAGCGCGACGATCGTGTACCAGCCGAATTCGACGCCGAACACGAGCGGCGGCAGCGCGAGGTAGCACCACAGCGGCGGATGCTGCGGGAGCAGCGCCGCGAAGATGCTGCCGTACCAGATCGCCGTCTTCGGGTTGCTGAGCTGGGTCGTGAGGCCCGTCCAGAACGACTTGCGCGCGCTGCCGCCGGCCATCGCCTGCGGATCGTCCATCGCGATCGGCCGGTCGGCGCCGCGCCAGATCTTCGACGCCATGTAGATCAGGTACGCGCCGCCCGCGACCTTGAGGCCGATATACAGCCATTCGACGGCCTGCAGCAGCGTATAGAGCCCGGCCAGCGCGACGCCGCCGAACACGATGCCGCCGATGCCCATGCCGAGCGCGGTGGCGAGCCCGTCGCGGCGCGACAGCCCGATCGAATTGCGGGCAACCAGCACGAAACTCGGGCCCGGAATCATCGCGCCGAGCCACAGCGCGGCCAGGATCGCGAGTACGGCAGCCGAAGCAGTCATCGAAGTCTCCTTGTCAGCGACGCCGATGCGCCGGCGCCTGCGTGTCGTTTCCGACGGTCGAGCCGCCGATTCTGGCACGCTTCGCGCGTGGCCGAAAGCGGCCGCGCGCTGCTATGCTGGCCCTCTTTCCCGTCATCCCGCGCCGCCGCCCATGATCGAGATCCGCGCCGCCCGTTATCCCGACGACGCCCGCGTCGTCGAGGCGATCTTCCGCGAGTACATCGCCAGCCCCACCGTCAGCCTCGAATTCCAGGACTACGAGCCCGAGCTCGCCGCGCTGCCCGGCAAATACGCGGCGCCGCGCGGGTTGCTGCTGCTCGCGTGGAACGGCGATCGCGCGGTCGGCTGCGCGGCGTTTCGCGAAATCGACGGCACGACGTGCGAGATGAAGCGCGTGTATGTGCGGCCCGAAGCACGTGGAATGAACGTCGGCCGCCAGCTCGTCGAACGGCTGCTGCACGACGCGAAGGCGGCCGGCTATGCGCGCATGTGCCTCGACGTGTTGCCCGAGTTCGTCGCTGCAAGGCAACTGTATGCTTCGCTCGGCTTCACGCCCGCGCCGCCCGTCGCGTTCAACCCGGTGCCGGGCACCGAGTTTCTCGGGCGGGATCTGTAGCCCCGCGCGGCCGGTACATCTTTCCTCTCTTCGACCGGACACCCAGCCATGCGCGTTCTCCGCCTGTTCATCCTGCTGCTCCCGCTGCTCGCAGCACTGCCTGCCGGCGCCCGCGCCGACGCACTGCCGAAGTCGATCGACACGCAACTGCCGCCCGGCTACCAGCCGCTGCTCGCGCAAGCCGGACCCGACCTCGGCAACGGGCGGCACAGCTTTCTCGTCGTCGTGCATCGTGCGGTCGATACGCGCGAACAGCCGTCGCCGCGCCCACTGCTGATCTACGAGGAACAGTCCGACCACGCGTTCCGGCTCGCCGCGCGCAACGACCAGGTCGTCCTGCGCGCAAACGAAGGCGGCCAGTGCGATCCGTTCGATCCCGAAGACGCCGCCAACAACGGCCTTTCGGTGAAAGGCCGCTATTTCACCGTGCAGAACTTCGTCGCATGCGGGCAGCACTGGAGCGACTACGTGACGTTCCGCTACGACCCGCGCACGCACGGCTGGGTATTTTCGAACCAGATCGTCACCGTATCGTTTCCGCTCGACGACCAACCCGACCGCGTGACCGTCACGCGCGCCGACGCGCACCGGCCGGTCACGTTCGGTCAATGGAAGCGCAAGGACTGAAGCGGTGCACGGCAAGCACGGACACCGGCGAATTACCGCAGGCAAACGCAACGCCCGGGGAATACGCGGATGACAGCAAACGTCGCGACTAGCGGAAATTCGATTGCATGCCCGGCGCACTCCCGTGCGCGCTCCCGTGCGCGCTCCGCTCCGGCGCCGGCACGCCCGCGTCGTGCTCGCTCGCGACGATCGAGTCCGATCCGGCCCGCCGATCGAGCACGGCTCGCGCCTTGTCCATATCCAGCGCCCCTTCCCAGCGGGCCACCACCACCGTGGCAACGCCGTTCCCGATCAGGTTGGTCACGGCGCGCGCCTCGTTCAGGAAGCGATCGACGCCGAGCAGCAGGACCAGACCCGACACGGGCACCTGATGCATCGTGGACAACGTCGCCGCCAGCGCGACGAAACCCGCGCCGGCCACCCCTGCGGAACCCTTCGACGTGAGCAACAGGACACCGAGCAGCAGAAGCTGGTCCCGGATCGACAGGTGGATATTGAAGGCCTGTGCGATGAAGAGGGACGCCATCGTCAGGTAGATCGCGGTGCCGTCTGCGTTGAAGGTGTAGCCCGTGGGCAAGACCATGCCGACGACCGGACGCGAACACCCCATGTGCTCCATCTTGAGCAGCATCTGCGGCAGCACGGCCTCCGTCGATGCCGTGCCGAGCGTGATCAGGATCTCGTCGCGGATATAGCGCAGGTACTTCCACAGCGACAACCCGCACAAACGCATGACCAGGCCGAGGACGACAGCGACGAACAGGATCGACGTGAGGTACAGGCACAGCATGAGTTGCCCGAACTGCGCGAGCGTGCCGATGCCGTACCTGGCGATGGTGAATGCCATCCCGCCAAATGCGCCTGCGGGCGCGACATACATGACGATGCGCACGACGCCGAACATCCCTTGCAGGAACATGTCGAGCATGTCGACGAGCGGCGCGGTGCGCGGGCCGAGCTTCGCGAGCGCGACCGCGAAGATCACCGAGAAGAAGATGATCGGCAGTATCTCGCCGTTCGCAAACGCCCCGACGACGCTGCCCGGCACGATGCTCATCAGGAAATCGAGCGCGCCGTGATGCTGTGCCGCATGCGTGTAGCCGGCGATCGCGGAACTGTCGATCCTCGACGGATCGGCGTTCATCCCGCTGCCCGGCTTGATCACGTTGACGACCACCATCCCGACCACGAGCGCAACGGTGGACGCGGCTTCGAAATACAGCACGGCCTTCACGCCTACCCTGCCGGCTTCGTGAAGGTCGGTCATGCGCGCGATGCCGACCACCACCGACGCAAAGATGATCGGCGCGAGCAGCATCCGGATCAGCTTGATGAACAGGTCGCCGAGCGGCTTGAGCCCGGATCCGATATCGGGGTAGAAATGCCCGACGAGGATGCCGGCAACGATGCCGATCAGAACCTGGACGTAGAGTTTGGAAAGCGTTCTGCGAATGCGTGACACCGGCATGACTGTCTCCTGTGCATGGCGTCCTGTTTCGGAAATCGCGTGCGCGCCGGCGATGCAGTCGATCACCCTGAACGCCAACGCCGATCTCGCCTGCCCGACTGTTTGTTATGTGATCCGGTGCGCCGGCGAGCGTCCGGCGCACCGTGCCGATTCGGCCTAGGCGGACAGCTTTTGCATTTCCGCGAACAGGTCGGCCTTGCCTTCGAAACCGATGCCCGGCAGGTCCGGCATCGTGATGAAGCCGTTGTCGACCTTCACGCCATCGGGGAAGCCGCCGTACGGCTGGAACAGGTCGGGGTACGACTCGTTGCCGCCGAGGCCGAGGCCGGCCGCGATGTTGAGCGACATCTGGTGACCGCCGTGCGGAATGCAGCGGCTCGGCGACCAGCCGTGCTGGCGCAGCATGTCGAGCGTGCGCAGGTACTCGACGAGGCCGTAGCTCAGCGCGCAGTCGAATTGCAGCCAGTCGCGATCCGCGCGCATGCCGCCATAGCGGATCAGGTTGCGGGCGTCCTGCATCGAGAACAGATCCTCGCCCGTCGCCATCGGCTTGTCGTAGTAATTGCGCAGCGTCGCCTGCAGTTCGAAATCGAGCGGATCGCCCGGTTCCTCGTACCAGAACAGGTCGTATTGCGAGAGCGCCTTCGCGTACCGGATCGCGGTATCGAGATCGAAGCGGCCGTTCGCATCGACAGCAAGTTTCTGGCCGTCGCCGAGCACGCCGAGAATCGAGTCGATACGGCGCAGGTCTTCGTCGAGCGATGCGCCGCCGATCTTCTTCTTCACGACCGTGTAACCGCGATCGATGTAGCTGCGCATCTCGTCCTTGAGCTGCTCGTGATCCTGGCCCGGATAGTAGTAGCCGCCCGCCGCATAGACGAAGATCTTGCGGTTCGGCCGGCCGTCGCCGTAGCGGTCTGCCAGCAACTGGAACAGCGGCTTGCCTTCGATCTTGGCCACCGCATCCCACACCGCCATGTCGATCGTGCCGATGGCGACCGAGCGCTCGCCGTGGCCGCCCGGTTTTTCGTTGGTGAACATCGTCGCCCAGATCTTGTGCGGGTCGAGGTTGTCGCCCTTATCGTCGACGAGCGAACCGGGATCGGCTTCGAGAATGCGCGGGATGAAGCGTTCGCGCATGAGCTTGCCCTGGCCATAGCGGCCGTTCGAATTGAAGCCATAGCCGACGACCGGCTTGCCGTCACGAATCACGTCGGTGATCACGGCGACGAGGCTCAGCGTCATCTTGCTGAAGTCGATGTAGGCATTCCGGATCGGGGAACTGATCGGAACGGTTTTTTCGCGAATCTCGACGATTCTCATGGTGGCGTCTCCTGGACTGACACGTTTGCCGGCTATCTCGATTGCATGCACGCTGCTGCAACGAGACGGAGCATAGTCCGCGGAGAACGACCTATAATTCACCTTAATTCATTTCATTCTTTACCAAAAGTGAGAACTGATTCGACATCCGACTTCGAGTTCTTCATTCAGCTCGCAAAACTGAAGAGCCTGTCGGGAGCAGCCCGGTCTCTCGGGATCACCCCTCCCGCGGCGACCAAGCGACTCGGCATTCTCGAAGACCGGTTCGGCAAGCGGCTGGTCAACCGGACGACCCGCAGCGTGAGCCTGACACCGGAAGGCGAGATGTATGCGCGGTACGCCACGCAGATTCTCGATCAGGTGCGGGAGATGGAGGATGCGATCGCCGGGACGCCGGCAGACCCGCACGGCCGGCTGCGCATCAATGCGACGCTTGGTTTCGGGCGCACGACCATCGCGCCATTGGTGTCGGAATTCGCGAAGCGCTATCCGAACGTCGATGTCCAGTTCGTGGTTACCGACCGCCCGGTCGACCTGGTCGAAGGTGCGTTCGACCTGGCCATCCGGTTCGGCGAGTTACCGGACCAGCGCTTGCGGGCGCGGCGCCTGATGAGCAATCGCCGGTTTCTGTGCGCGTCGCCGAAGTATCTCGAACGAAACGGCGTGCCGCAGCGCAAGGAAGATCTGGCCCATCACCGCTGCATCATCCACACGCAGAACGACGATGCATTCGGCGTCTGGCGGTTCATGCAGGACGATCATCTGGAGGCGTTGAAGGTAAGCGGCTCGCTCGCCAGCAATGACGGCGACATCGTGCTGCGCTGGGCGCTGGACGGTCATGGCATCCTGATCCGCTCGGAGTGGGATCTCGCCAAATACATCCAGAGCGGGCGACTTCGCCTCGTGCTGCCCGACGTCGTCCTGCCCTCCGCGGACCTGTTCGTCTACTACCCGGGGCAACGCAACGAGTCGACTCGTGCCCGCGCGTTCATCGACTTTCTCGTCAAGCACTTCGAGGCGCCGTTCGTTCCGGTCGACGTGCGCAACGCGGCACCGGAGCGGAAGAGAACCGGTCGATCGAGATCCTGACGCCACGCTGCCCCGGAAGGTCGGCAGGTACGCATCACGGGAATCCGTATCGCCCCCGGGGTCGGAAGCCGCCGCATTGCCTCCGGGGGGGAACCACCTTCCACGTCAGGCGAATCGCGACCACTCGCGACGGCCCGCCAACAGGTCTACCATAAGCGCTCGTCGCCCTTCGGGCGACCGCCGGCACGGCATACGCGTTGCGCCTGCCGTTACCCACGTCGAACCCGCGCAGGAGGACGTCATGACGCAACACTTCGATGCGATCGTCATCGGCACCGGGCAAGCCGGCCCGCCGCTCGCCGCGCGGCTGTCCGCCGCCGGGTTGAAAGTCGCGATCGTCGAACGCGGCCGCTTCGGCGGCACCTGCGTGAACACCGGCTGCATCCCGACCAAAACGCTGATCGCGAGCGCGTACGCCGCGCAGATCGCGCGGCGCGCCGCCGAATACGGCGTGTCGGTCGGCGGCCCCGTCACCGTCGACATGAAAGCCGTGAAGGCGCGCAAGGACCAGATCTCCGGCCGCTCGAACCACGGCGTCGAACAATGGGTGCGCGGCCTCGCGAACACCACCGTATTCCAGGGGCATGCGCGATTCGAGAGCGCCGACGCAGTGCGCGTGGGCGACGAACTGCTCGAAGCCGGGCGCATCTTCATCAACGTCGGCGGACGCGCGCAGGTGCCGCCGATGCCGGGCCTCGACTCGGTACCGTACCTGACCAACTCGACGATGATGGACGTCGACTTCCTGCCCGAGCATCTCGTGATCGTCGGCGGCAGCTACGTCGGGCTCGAATTCGGCCAGATGTATCGCCGCTTCGGATCGAAGGTCACGATCGTCGAGAAGGGCTCGCGCCTGATCCGCCGCGAGGACGACGACGTGTCGCAAGCCGTGCGCGAGATCCTCGAAAACGAAGGAATCGACGTGCAGCTCGATGCGGACTGCCTGAGCGCGCGGCGCGACGGCGACGGCATCGCGATCGGCCTCGACTGCGCGGGCGGCGGCCGCGAGGTCGCGGGCTCGCACCTGCTGCTCGCGGTCGGGCGCGTGCCGAACACCGACGATCTCGGGCTCGACCGCGCGGGTGTCGCGACCGATGCGCGCGGCTATATCACCGTCGACGAGCAGTTGCGCACGAACGTGCCGGGCATCTGGGCGCTCGGCGACTGCAACGGGCGCGGCGCGTTCACGCACACCGCGTACAACGACTACGAGATCGTCGCGGCCAACCTGCTCGACGACGATCCGCGCAAGGTGTCCGACCGCATCACGGCATACGCGATGTATATCGATCCGCCGCTCGGCCGCGTCGGCATGACGCTCGCGGAAGCGAAGCAGACGGGCCGCCGGCTGCTGGTCGGCACGCGCCCGATGACGCGGGTCGGCCGCGCGGTCGAAAAAGGCGAAAGCCAGGGTTTCATGAAGGTGATCGTCGACGCGGACAGCCACGCGATCCTCGGCGCGTCGATCCTCGGCGTGACGGGCGACGAAGTCGTGCACGCGATGCTCGACGTGATGGCCGCGGGCGCGCCGTACACGACGATCAGCCGCGCGATGCACATCCACCCGACCGTGTCGGAGCTCGTGCCGACGCTGCTGCAGGATCTGCATCCGGCGGAATGACGCGCGGCGGGCAGGCGGCCGCGAACGGGTGTCGCGCGGGTGTCGAGCGGTGTGCGAAGATGGCCGCTCGCTGGTTGCGGGCGCATCCATCCCCGCGAACATCGCGAAGCCACCGAAGTGCTCGCCGGCTTCCGCCACCGACTTCGCGACGACCGGCACATCGCGGCAAACGGCCGGCCCGACCTGGCGCTCGTGATTTTCACGCCGGACACCACCGCCGATCGCGCACGCATCCGGACGCTGGTCGCGGCACGCAAAAAAAGTCGGCACGACGCACGCGTCGGTCGCGTAACGATGCCCCCGCCGAAGCGCACGCCAACAGCCGGTCCCGCGCCGCTTCAGCCCCGCCCATCCGTCCCCGCCATCCCGCGTCGTCCCATCGCAATCCGCACTGATTCCCAGTCGAATATTTAATTTTCACCTGGCGTGGCGCGCGCTTACCCTTTCGGCATCGCATCTCAGGGCCACCGGCCCCTCCCTGGAGCATCCCGATGACCGACCCCGGCACCGCGCAAGCCGTACACCGCCCGCACGCGGCTTCCGTGTCCTATGGCGCGCTCGCGCTGCTGGTGCTGGCCGGCCTCAACCTGCGTCCGTTCCTGACCGCGTTCGGCCCCGTGCTCGACATCGTGCGCGCCGACACGGGCCTCGGCTTTCGCGCGGCCGCGCTGCTGACCACGCTGCCGTTCGTGCTGATGGGCGTCGTCGCCGGGGTCGGCGTCGGACTCGCGCGGCGCTTCGGCGAGCAACGCGCGCTGACCGCCGCGCTGGCGCTGATCGCGGCCGGCTGCACGGCGCGCCTGTGGACCGGCGGCAGCGCGGGCCTGATCGCGACCGCGATCGTCGCGGGCGCCGGCGTCGCCGTGATCCAGGCGCTCGTGCCCGGCCTCGCGAAACGCTGGTTCGTCGACCGGCTGCCGCTCGCGATGGGCCTCTATTCGGCCGCGCTGGTCGGCGGCGGCGCGTTCGGCGCGGTCGCGAGCCCGTGGCTCGCCGCGCACGGCGGCTGGCATCTCGCGCTCGCCGTGTGGGCCGTGCCCGCGCTCGTCACGCTCGCGCTATGGCGTGCAAAAGCGCCGCGCGACATCGCGCATGCGACGGCCGCATCGGCGCCGATCACCGCGTTCGCACGTGTTCCGCGCGCGTGGCAACTCGCGCTGTTCTTCGGCCTCAGCAACAGCGGCTATGCGAGCCTCGTCGCGTGGCTGCCCGCGTTCTACCGCAGCGTCGGCATGAGCCCGCAGGCAAGCGGCAACCTGCTCGCGTGGATGGCGCTGTTCCAGGCGACCGGCGCGCTCGCAATGCCGATGTTCGCGAAACGTTCGCCCGACCGTCGCAACGTGCTGTGGCTCACGCTCGCGCTGCAGGCGGCCGGCTTCGCCGGGTTCGCGACGCTGCCCGCGTTCGCGCCGTGGCTCTGGGTCGCGAGCGTCGGCCTCGGTCTTGGCGGCTTCTTCTCGATGAGCCTGATCGTCACGCTCGACCACCTGCCCGACGCGCGGCTCGCGGGCGCGCTCGCGGCCTTCGTGCAGGGCGTCGGCTTCCTGACCGTCGCGGCAAGCCCCTGGCTGATCGGCTGGCTGCGCGACGCGGGCGGCAGCTTCGCGATCGCGTGGTGGATGCATATCGCCGTGATCGTGGCGATGGCCGCGCTGAACGCCGCGTTCTCGCCCGCCGGCTACCGGCACGGCATGGCGCGCATCTCCGGCGCCGTTCACTGAAGCGCACTCCTGATCAGGACCATCGCCGGCCGCTTCCGACGATGGTTCAACCGCCCGCGCATGGCCGGGCGCGGGCAGTCACGCCCATCGGCCGCTGGTTCGCTTCACGACATACAACATCAATCGGTATTGGAGACAGTAATGAAAAAGCTCGTTCTGGCCGTCGCGCTCGCGCTGACGGCAGGCGCCGCCGCCGCGAAAGACCCGGCGGTGCTGCGTCTCGGCGTGGATCCCAGCTACGCGCCGTTCGAATCGCTCGCGCCCGACGGCAAGCTCGTCGGCTTCGACATCGATCTCGGCAACGCGATCTGCGAACGGATGAAGGTGCGTTGCGTGTGGGTCGAGAACGCATTCGACGGGATGATCCCGGCGCTGAAGGCGCGCAAGTTCGACGGCGTGCTGTCGTCGATGAGCGTGACCGAAAAGCGGCTCGCGCAGATCGCGTTCACGGACAAGATCAACAACGTGCCGCCTCGCCTCGTCGCGCGGCGCGGCTCGAACCTGCAGCCGACGCCCGAGTCGCTGCAGGGCAAGAGCGTCGGCGTCGAGCAGGGTTCGACGCAGGAGACCTATGCGCGCACGTACTGGGAACCGAAGGGCGTGATCGTCCGCACGTATCAGACGCAGGATCTCGTGTATCAGGATCTGTTGTCGGGCCGGCTCGATGCGTCGCTGCAGTCGTCGGTGCAGGCCGATCTCGGATTCCTGAAAACCGCCAAGGGCGCGAATTTCGAGTTCGCGGGGCCGGCGCTGCATGATCCGAAGACGCTCGGCGTGGGTTCGGCGATCGGCGTGCGCAAGGATGACGACGCGCTGCGCACGCAGATCAACCATGCGCTTGCGAGCCTGATTCAGGATGGAACGTATCAGCGGATCGCGAAGAAGTACTTCTCGTTCGATATCTATAACTGACGAGGTGGCCGGCGGTCGCCGGCGGAAAACGCGAAGCGGTGTCGCGCATCAACGCGCGACGCCTCCACTTCCTGTCCGGCAACCGGGTCGTCGATGCAGGACGTGCTTCGCGGATTGCCGCAGATGTCGCTTGACGCCCCCCAACGCAGCCGGTCGCACGCTGCAAAAGCAGACGCCTGCGAATGGCCCGAGCAGGCGCGCAGCACCTCCCGATGCCCACACATAAGTAGGGAACTTCCCCATCCGGACCGTCCGGCCCCTATGCCATACTCCCCGCAACGTGCCGACGAGCGTGCGATTCCACCAAGATCATGTCAGCCCTGTTTCGCAGGAGGATAGGCAGCATCCTGGGATTGCTTGCAATCCTGATGGCGACGCTCGCGCCGACGATATCGCAAAGCCTCTCGTCCGAGCGGCAGTTCGACGCTGTATCCGGGGCGTTCTGTACCGCGCAGAACGGCGCGGACGGTGCGGGCCCCGACCACGCGTCGTTGCCCGAGAAGGCAGTCCACTGGCAGGCATGCGCGTATTGCGGATTGCTCGCCGACATGCCCGCGTTGCTGGGCGGGACCTCGGGGTTCGTGCCGACGGATTGGCCGATTCATCCCACGTCGGCGCCGACGTTTCAGACACCCCACAGCGTTTTCCACTTCGCTGCGGCCCAGCCGCGTGCGCCCCCGGTTTCATCCTGATCGAGTCAGCCCGACGGCGATGCAGGCGTCATTGCATCGCCATGTCCTCGCGCGTCCTTTGACAGGCTCGCGAGCACATCAGCGCCTGTCACAAGGATCGAATCATGCGCACCATCATTCCTGCACGCGGCAGCATGCCGATGCTTGCGGCCCTCATTGCTCCGGCCGCTATCGTCATCCCGCTTCTGTTCCCATCGCTTGCATCGGCGCATGCGATCGCCGGTAACCGGGTGTTCCCGGCGACGATGGCGGTCGACGACCCCGGTGTCGGCGACGAAGTCAATCTCGAATTCGGCCATGTCAAATCGCTGACCGACGACGGTGACGAGCAGAACACCAACACGACGTCGCTCGAGTGGGACAAACTGATCACACCCAGTTTCGCCCTTTCGGTGGTGGGAACCTACGTCAACGTCAACGTACCGAATGGCGGCTCGGCCCGCGGATTCGACAACTTCGCGATCGGCGCCAAATACCGCTTCTACGTCAACGAAAAACACGAGTTCATGGCCTCCGTCGGCGCGGTCGCGGAACTGGGCGGCACCGGAGCGAGGTCGATCGCCGATCCGCACTCGGCGATCACGCCGACGCTATACGTCGGCAAGGGATTCGGCGACTTGCCGGATAGCCTGAAGTACCTGAAGCCGGTCGCGATCACCGGGACCATCGGTCCGCGCCTGACGTTGAACAATGCCGACCCGGATTCGTTGAGCTGGGGCGTCACCGTGCAATACAGCCTGCCGTATCTGCAGAATTTCGTGCAGGACGTGGGGCTCAAGGCACCGTTCAACAACCTGATCCCGGTCGTCGAGTTCCCGATGAGCACCTGTACGGGCGGCCCCTGTTCGGGACATACGACCGGCAGCATCAATCCCGGCCTGCTCTGGCTCAACCGGTGGGGCCAGTTTGGCGCCGAAGCGGTCATTCCTGTCAACCATGCAAGCGGAAAGGGGGTTGGCGTCCTGTTCCAGGCACACCTGTTCCTGGACGACGTGATGCCCCGCTCGCTCGGCAAGCCATTTTTCGGCAAAGGGGAATAGCCATGCCAGCACTCAAGCGACTTCGTCACGGCTTGCGCGCAGCGGCCATCGCGACAGGTCTCTCGATCGCGTCAACGGTATTCGCGCATGTGTTTCCGCACCATCAGTCACCGTCGGCGGGAGCCGAAGTGGCGGCGCCGGCAAGCGTGGCGATCGAGTTCGACGGGCCGCTCGAACCCGCGTTCAGTTCGCTGAACGTCAGCAATTCGAATGGTAAGCAGGTGAATACGGCCAAGGCCGAAGTCGATCCGAACGACAGGAAGTCGATCCATGTTGCGCTGCCAGCGTTGCCGCCCGACACGTACACGGTGCATTGGGTCGCGGTCGCGTCGGACGGGCATCGCACACACGGCGACTATTCGTTCAAGGTGAAGTAACGGACCTGGCGACGGTTGATGCTTCGATCGTGGCAGCAGTCGCGAACAAGTATTTCTCGTTCGACCTCTGCAACTGAAAACGCGCCCGGTCGCACCCGCAGGCGAACGCGAAGGGGCATCGCGCATGAGCGCGCGACGCCCCTTCTTCGTTTCCGGCAACTGGCTCGCCGATGCAAGAAATGCTTCGGGGATTGTGGTGGACGTCGCTTGACGACCCGTTTCCGATATGCAATCGGCAAGCGGTCGCTACCGAGCGGGTCCGGGCATCCAGCCCGGTCAGATCCCAGGCGCGGGCGTCTCCGGCAGCGAAATCTCGACTCCACGGCGGTGCAGTGCCGACAGCACGTGATACACAGCCTTGAAGCACATCACCGGCAGTGCGGCGCGCCAGCTCCCGCGGAGATTTCCTGCCAGCAGATTGACGATGCCGTCTCGCATCCACAAGCGATTGGACGGCGCCATGAACAGCGTACGCATGACGGGATCGTTCACGCGATAGATCAGCCAGCTGATCCGATCCATTGCCTCCGACAGTTCCCGGTTGGCTGCATGCGCAAGCTTCTTTCCGCGTACCGGATCGTCGAGCCACACGTGCGCGGCCTCCGCGCCGAGTTCTCCGCCAGTCATCGCCATCAATACGCCTGTCGAGAACATCGGATCGACGAATCCGTAGGCATCGCCGATCATCAGAAAACCGTTACCGTTGCCCTCGCTGGCGCGATAGCTGTAATTGGCCGTGCTGTAGACGTCCGATACGCGCTGTGCGCCTTGCGTGCGAGCCGCGACGGTCGGGCTCGAAGCGATACGCTCGATCAGCAGTTCGGTCGGCGTTCCCTTGCGCCCTTTCCACGCCGATTGATCGCCGACAAAGCCGATGCTCATTGTGTCATCGGGGAGCGGGATCAGCCAGAACCAGCCATCCTCCGCAAGATGAATGCTGATGTAGCCCGCGAGTTCGCCTTCACGACGCTCTACGCCGGTGAAATGCGCATAAACGGCCGCCGTGTTGTTGTACTTGTTCGAGGTCTTGACCTTCATCCGCGACGCGAGAAACGTATCGCGGCCCGAAGCGTCGAGCACGTAGCGCGGATGCCATTCGCGGGTGCTGCCCGATTCGTCCTGCGCGGACACGACGTGACGTCCGCCGGTATCGTCCAGCTTGATGTTCGTGACACGAGTACGCTCGAAACACTCGGCCCCGCGCGCGGCGGCGTGTCTGAACAACAACGCATCGAGGTCCGCGCGCCGTACTTGCCAGGCATGCGTACGGTCTCGATTCAGTGCGTTTCCGAATGGAAACGCGCAGCTGCGGCCCGTACGGTCGGAGACGAACTCCGCACCCGGCTTATGGACACCGATCTCGCGTACCTGCTCCAGAACACCGAGCCGCTCGAATATGTCGAGGTTACGTGGCAGCAGGCTTTCGCCGATATGGAAGCGCGGATGGGCTTCCTTCTCCACGAGCACGACGTCGCGTCCTTTCATCTTCAGGAAGGCCGCCGCCGTCGCGCCAGCGGGCCCGCCGCCGATAATCAGCACGTCAGGCCGGCTCGGATCGCGTTTCGATGAGTTCATTGCGCTGGCTTCCAAAAAATCGCGTATTCATGGACCAAAGCAAAAATGCCATGGCTGATGTTGGGAATCGTCGTGTCGTTGGAAGGTGCCTGACTGTCTGACGCGCGACATCCGCCGGAGGGGTGCACGGCGATTCAGTGGCCCGGCTCGGCAATTCCTGTTCCTGGCCGACGCAGTTGCAAGCAGTCCGACAGGTTCCCGACGGCGTGCCCGGACCGATAGTACTATGCATGGCCACCACCACAACCCGGTGCAACAGCAGGCCGGACACGATGCCGATGTGCCGCGACACGCAAATGCCACACAACGCGCAAGTGCGTGTAGATTAGAACGTCGTTGCGACCTGCCGCCGTGTCTTCGAATCGGTCGCCATCCGAGTCAGTCATGAAGTTGCACTGGAGCCGGCATGAACACGAAGCACAGCAAGAAGGGGCATCTGGAAGCCGCGGCGTCGCACCACGAGCAGGCCGCGCGATATCACCGCGAGGCGTCGCGGCATTTCGAGGACGGCAAGGACTTCGCCCACGCCGCACATCAGGCGATGATGGCTCACGGTCACACGTTGCATGCGATCGATCAGGCACACGACGCCGGCGCGCACGGTGCCAATACGCCATCGGCAACGCCGTCATCGACCGGCTCGGCCGCAAGTGCCGCGGACGTGGCGAAACTTCATGCAGCGGCCGTCGAACTTCACACGCAAGCGGCGCAGCATATGCGCCACGCCGTCAAGCTCTTCGACCAGGATCGAAGCGCGGCCACCCACGACGCACAGCTGGCGCTCGCCCTTGCACTGCGCGCGCTGTCCCAGGGCAACGAAGCAGCCAGACTATTCGTCAAGCTCGCTGCCAGCGGTGCTGCGTGAATCGAGGTAGGTCACCTCTGGTTTGATGGGGTATTCGGCGGGGTGAGGCACCCGTTTGCGCATGCAGCACATGCATGTCGCGCGGCCCACGGCCGTGGGCCTCCCGTACCGGTCCGCGCATGACCAGGTATCGCGCGATCCGGCGTGCCGCTTCCGGTTACGCTGTTCGTTCCAGCAGCTCCGTTGCGAAAGACTTCGCATGCGCGACGGCCTCTTGCGGGTCCGGGAACACGCCGAGCTGCTCCCAGTGCTCTTCGGCCGCGTACGTTCCTTTCACGCCGAGTGCCCGCTGAACGCGCAATTGCGCTGCGTATCTGCCGTCCTCCAATGGTCGGGCAGTCGCTATGACCTTGTGCGGAAGATTCGGCCGTTCCGGCTGAACCAACTCGACCGGACCGCCAGGTGCACCGATATCCTTCAACTCGTTCCTCGCATTGCAGTCGGGGCAGTAGAAGCACCACCCGTCGTCCTCTTGCCTGGACCTGACCTGACCGCGAGCCAGTACGGCACGACATTCAGCGTTTTCGCAGATGAACGGCATAGCAGTCTCCGGAGTTGTTTGAGAGAAATCCTAGCATGTCCGCCGCCGGCCAACCATCGGCATTGTTGCGTTGCCCTGTTCTCGGCGCAGACGCCGTCGCATCATCCGGGTGCCGTTCAGTAGCGGCTCCGCCCCCACAGCGTCGCCGGTTCGTCGAGCAGGTGACGCAACCCGCTGCGCTCGATCATCAGTTCCGCGACTTCGTTCACACGCTCGAGAACCGCATTCTCGTCGACCGACAGCACCCGTCGATCCTCCATCAGCACGCGCCCGCCGACCATCGTCATGCACACGTCGGCCGCATTCGCGAAGCACGTCACGCGATACACGGGCATGTTCATCGGCATCATGTGCGGCCGGAACAGGTCGACCAGGATGATGTCGGCGAGCTTGCCGGCTTCGAGCGAACCGACTTCATGCGCGATCGACAGTGCCTTCGCCGCGTCGATCGTCACCATCTCCAGCACCTTGCCGTGCGGCAGCACGTCCGGGTCGCGGAAATGCCGGCGGTGGTAGTGCATGCACTGCCACATGTGGCGGAACATGTCATAGCCGCGATCGGGCGCCGCGCCGTCCGACGCGATCGCCACCGTCACGCCCGCATCGATCAGCTCGGGCACCGGGCAGCGCCCGATGATCGACATGATCGCGCTCGGGTTGTGGACGATCGCGGTGCCGGTCTCCACGCACGCCGCGATGTCGTCGTCGGTCAGGTCGATGCTGTGCGACATGAACGCCGTCGGGCCGAGCAGCCCGAGCTCGCGATGCGCGAACGCGAGCGTGCCCGCGCGATGGCCATCCTGCGTGAACGTGAGCCCGCGCTCGCGCGCGAGCGCGCCGTAGCGCGCGGCCTGGTCGCGGAACTCGTGCTCGTATTGCGCGAGTTCCGGGTCGTGCTCGGGGCCGTATACGGGCAGCGTGAGCGCGATCCTGATCCGGCCGTCGGCATCGCCGTGGCACGCGTCGACGATGTCCTCGCACACGTCGTACATCGTGTCGAAATCGATGTCGCGCGTGTCGCTGCCGTCCGGCGTGTGGCGCGTGTAAGCACGCGGCGCGGGCGGACGCGACGGGCCGATCGCGACGATCGAGCGCGTGCCCGTGCGCACGACCGCATCGCAATGACGCCGCGCGTAGACGGGATCGTCGACGCGCATGATCGAGTTGCCGCCGCCGAGCAGCGACACGCCCGTCGTCACGCCGGCCTTCAGCCGTTCGAGCGCAGCGAGATGCGACTCGGTTTCCCAGAACGCCTCGTCCGACGCGCGCGTGTAGATCGTCTCGGCCGCGGCCGACCAGGCATCGCCGTCCGCGCCGCCGATCGTGCGCAGCATCGCGTGGCCTGCATGCGCGTGCGCATCGATCAGGCCCGGCAGCACGGCCTTGCGGCGCGCGTCGATCGTGCGCGCGGCACGGTAGCGTGCCTGCAATTCATCGGTGTCTCCCACGGCGACGATGCGATCGCCGTTCACCGCAACCGCGCCGTTGCCGATCACGCGCCGCTGCGGGTCCATCGTGATCACGCAGCCGTTCGCGATCAGCGTGTCGATCGCTTCGCGCTTGTCCTCGCGCTTATCCTCGGTAGTCATCGCATCTTGTCCTGTTGTTGTCCGGATTATTCGGAATGCAATCAAACGGTAAAGCCACCGGGTAACTACCCGGCGGCCTGGCCTCAAAATGGCAAAGCACCCGTCACGCGGAACCGACCGTCGCCGCAACACGGGCCTGCAGCTTGCGCTGCGCCGCGCTGATCGCGATGAACACCACCGCGTTCACCGCGAGCGCGACGAGCCCGGGATTGATCGACGTCAGCGTGCTCGACGCGCCGGGTAACAGCGACGCGAGCGTCACGCCATAGTAGTTCGTCATCGCGATCACGATCGCGCCGGCGACGATGCCCGCGAACGCGCCTTCGCGCGTACCGAACGGCCGCTTCAGGAAGCTCGACGCGAGCATCGGCACGAGCTGCGTGAGCAGGCTCGACGAGAAGATCGCGAGCGTGACGAAGGTCGCGCCGCCGCGCAGCACGAAGTACACGACCACCAGCGTGAAGATCGGCAGCGCGATCCGCGCGACGCGCGTCACGTCGCGATCGGTCGCATTCGGCGCGAAGCCTTCGCGGTAGATGTTGCGCGCGATCGTCGTCGATGCGTTCAGCATGATCAGCGAGCCCGGCACCAGCGCGGTCAGCAGCCCCGTGCCGCCGACGATGCCGACGAACCACGCGGGGAACGTCTGCTTCACGAGGCGCAGCAGCGCGAGATCGGTCTGCGCGCCTTCGAGCCCGTGCACGGTCATCACGGCCGCGAAGCCGACCAGGAACAGGAACGCGATCAGCACCTGGTACAGCGGCATCAGGATCACGTTGCGGCGCAGCGCGCGCTCGTCCTTCGCGACGTAGATCGCGGTGAAGCCATGCGGATACAGGTAGTAGCCGAGCGACGTGAGCAGGATCGTCGAGTTGTACCAGCTCAGGTTGAAGCCGTGCTCGGGCATGCGCAGCAGTTCGGGATGCGCGGCGTCGATCTTCGCGAACATCTCGCCAAGGCCGCCGTAGTAATGCATCGGCAGGTACAGGCCGAGGAAGATCGCGATCGCGAGGATCAGCACGTCCTTGACGATCGCGATGCTCGCCGAGCCGTGGATGCCCGACACGATCATGTACACGGCCATCAGCGTCGCGGCGATCCAGATCGCGGCCGCCTGCGGAATCATCCCGTACGACATCTCCGACACGATCACGCCGAGCCCGCGCAACTGGATCATCAGCAGCGACACCATCGCGAATACCGCGACGACGGACACCAGCACGCCGATCGCGCGGCTGTCGTACTTCGACGCGAAGTAATCGGCGAACGACACGAGGCCGTGCTCCTTCGCGTAGCGCCAGATCGCCGGCAGCATCCAGTAGCCGATCACGAACGCGAGGCAGCCGTACGACAGGATGTAGAACGCCGGCACGCCCTTGCTGTAGGTCCAGCCGCTCGCGCCGAGGAACGAGAACGTCGAGAACGCCTCGCCCGCCATCAGCAGGAACGTGAGCAGCGAGCCGAAGCCGCGCCCGCCGACCGCCCACTGCTCGAGCGTGAGCTTGCGGCCGCGGCGCGCCATCACGCCGATCGCGAGCGCGAACACGGCGAACGCCGCGATGATGACGATCGAAGCGTTCATCGCGCGTCTCCCGGGCGGCTGTCGCGGGCCGCGTCGCGCTCGTCGAGATGGAACAGGATCGCGAGGATCGCGGCCGTCGCCGCCATCCAGAACAGGTTCCAGACGAGCAGGAACGGCAGACCGAACAGCAGCGGCCGACCCTCGGCGAGCGAGCCGCCCGCATACATCCCGACGAACGGCAGCGCCGCCAGCAGCAGTTTGAGTTTCATGAGTGTCTCCTCCGGAAGACGCGCGTGCGCGTCAGAACATCAGAACTTCTGGCGGATGCCGACCACCACCGCCACTTGCGACGTCGTCGACGACGGGCTGTCGGTGCCGTCGATCCACGCGTGGGCTACCGACGACGACGCCTTCTGGTAGAAGCCGTTCACGTACACGTCGGTGCGCTTGGACAGCAGGTACTGCACGCCAGCCGACACCTGCTGGTAGTGGCCGCTGTCGCCGCCGCGCGCGACCTTCGTATACGTGTAGCCGGCCGCGGCCATCAACGCGGGCGTCACCAGGTAGCGCAGGCTGCCTTCGTAGTTGTTGAAGCGCAGCGCACCGCCCGTCGCCTGACCGAAGTTCGAGCCCGTATACAGCAGCCCGAGCGTCGCCTGCCCGATCGCATAGCTGCCGCCCGCGCCCCAGATCTGCTGGCGCACCGCGCTCGACAGGCCCGCGCCGAACACCGACGCCGACGACGGGTAGTAGTTATCCGAAGCAACGGCGCCCGTCGCACTGCTCGCAGGATGATTCACGCGCGCATACGCGGCGCCCGCATTGAGCGGCCCGTTCGCATACGTGACGCCCGCGCTCCAGCTGTTGTCGTTCGCGAAGCCGGTCGAGTTCGAGAAGCCGTACACCAGGTTCGCCTGCAGGCCCGCGACAGTCGGCGACACGTACTTGACCGCGTTGTTGAGACGGAACGTGTTGTTGATGTCGTCGTTGTCGAACGGATGCGTCGAGTTCTGTGCGAGGAAGCTGCTCATCTGCAGCGAACCGAGGATGTCCTGCGTCGAGTTGTACTGGCGGCCGAGCGTCACCGCGCCCCAGTTCGCGCCGCTCAGGCCGACCCATGCCGAACGCCCGAACATCCGGCCGCCCTGCCCGAGCGCGCCGTTCGCGACGTTGAAGCCGTTCTCGAGCCGGAAGTTCGCCTTCAGGCCGCCGCCGAGATCCTCGGTGCCGATCAAGCCCCAGCGCGGGCCCGATTCGTTGCCGCCGGTGAACTGCCACAGCGCATGACCCTTCGCGTTGTTCGTGTAGGTCACGCCCGCGTCGACGATCCCGTACAGCGTCACCGTCGACTGCGCGTGCGCGGCGCCCGCGAACAGCATCGCGATCGCGGCGCCCACGCGGGCGGCGCCCGTCTTCCCACCCTTCATCCGTACCATCTCCGTTGTCTCCGCTCCAAACCTGCTGATCGATGTCGTGTTGTGTTTTTTCGGTCCTGCCCATCCATCCCGATCGGGTTGTATAGACAGTTGCTGGATGGTATCCAGCCGCAATCACATCAAGAAATGAAATGTTCAACTGGCCGGCAGTTGAAAATCGAATGGAGGAGAAATGCGCGGGGCAGGTGCTGCCCCGCAAGAGAAACGAAAGCGCGCAGGTCCACTGGACGCGGCGCGCTTTGATCGGACGTGAATGGCTCGCGTAAGCAAGCTGACGAAACGGCGACGCGCAACGCGCCTATACGGTTTTCCCTGATAGCCCGTGCATCGGCCGGCGCAGCGCGGCGTCGAACGGGTTGGTGCGCGGCCCGATCGCGTCGGCCTGGCGCCGCAGCAGTTCGACGACCATCGGCATCCGGTCGTCGCCGAGGCGCGACGCGAGCGTGCCGACACTCAGCGCGCCGACCGGGTAACCGGTGCGATCGAGGATCGGCACCGCGACGCCGGCCATCCCGTCGAGCACGCCGCTGTTGCGGCCCGCGTAGCCGAGCTGCCGCACGCGTTCGATCTCGGTGCGCAGGTACACCTCGTCGAGCACGCCGTAGCCGCGGATGCGCGGCACGTTGAAGCGGATCACTTCCTCGCGTTCCGCTTCGGGCAGGAACGCGAGGATCGCGAGGCTGCCCTGCCCGACGCCAAGCGCGATGCGCCCGCCGATATCGCCGGTAAACGAGCGGATCGGAAACGGCCCTTCGCACAGGTCGAGACACACGGCGTCGAAGCCGCTCTTCACGAGCAGGAAGATCGTTTCGCCGAGGCTCGCGCACAGCCGCAGCAGCGCGGGGCGGCACAGCGTGCGCATGCTGCTCGGGTTGCCGGCCAGCGCGGCGAGCGCGAAGAAGTCGACGCTCAACCGGTACAGCTTCGACTGCTCGTCCTGCTCGACCATCCCTTCGGCGATCAGCGATTGCAGGATCCGGTGCGCGGTGCCCTGCGTGAGGCCGACGGCCTTCGCGAGATGCGTGACGCGCACGCCGTCCTGCTGCATCCCGGCCAGCGCGCGCAGGATCGCGAACGCGCGCTGCAGCATGCCGGTGCCCGGTGCGCCAGCCGGATCGGCATCCTCGTCGGCGCCCGGTGCGCGCGCGGCGGGCATGCCGGGCATTCCGGACGAAAGGGGTTCCTGCATGCCGGCTCTCCTCGACAATTTCATTGAACGGAATACGGTAGCCGCCATTGTCGTCCGGCCGAAATTCCGCGGGCATCCGGGTGTGCACGGGATTGACGCGTGCATTTCTCGGCTTGACCACCCTTCATCCATCGGAACGATTTGCGCGCGATACGCCAATCCGTTCCGATCACCGGAATTTTTCTGAAATTCATCCCGTTCATCAGAATTCCAAATTGACGCTCCGAAATATGGCTGGCTAGAGTCCGCGTCATTGGCGCACCGGCTACGCGGTGTGCGAACCCGGAGCTCCTCATGTCGTTTCTCACGCTTACGGATCTGACGAAAACCTTCGGCGAGCTCACCGCCGTCGCCGACGTCAACCTGTCGGTCGAACAAGGCGAATTCGTGTCGCTGCTCGGGCCGTCGGGCTGCGGCAAGACCACCACGCTGCAGATGATCGCCGGCTTCGTCGACGTCACGCGCGGCCGCATCGCGCTCGACGGGCAGGACATCACGCACCTGAAGCCGAACCGCCGCGGGCTCGGCATCGTGTTCCAGAGCTACGCGCTGTTTCCGCACATGAGCGTCGCGGAGAACGTCGGCTTCGGCCTCGACATGCGCGGCGTCGACAAGGCCGAGCGTGCGGAGCGCATCCGCGCGGCGCTCGCGCTCGTGCGCCTCGATACGCTCGCGCACCGCTTTCCGCGCGAGCTGTCGGGCGGCCAGCGGCAGCGCGTCGCGATCGCGCGCGCGGTCGTGATCGAGCCGCCGGTGCTGCTGCTCGACGAACCGATGTCGAACCTCGATGCGAAGCTGCGCGAGGACATGCAGTTCGAACTGCGTGCGATCCAGCGCAAGATCGGCACGACGACGATCATGGTCACGCACGATCAATCGGAAGCGCTGTCGATCAGCGATCGCGTGGTCGTGATGGAAGCCGGCCGCGTCACGCAGATCGACACGCCGTACCAGGCCTACGAGCGCCCCGAGAACCGCTTCGTGTCGCAGTTCATCGGCAAGGCGAACCTGCTGCCCGGCACCGTCGTCGCGCACGACGGCGACGCGATCCGCATCGACCTCGGTCATGACCTCGCCGAAACCGGGCGCACTGCACACCTGCCGCCGCGCGAGCGCGACGTGCGCGTCGGCGACGCGGTGTCGGTCTGCATCCGTCCCGAGAAGCTGCGGCTGTGCGCGCCCGATGCGGGCCGTTTCGCCGCGACCGTCACGAGCCGCTTCTTCCTCGGCAGCCAGTGGCTGTACCGCGTCGACAGCGCGCTCGGCGAAGTGCTCGTGTGCTGCCAGAACGAAGGCGCGGAGCCGCTCGCGGAAGGCGCGCCGGTCGGCATCGACTGGCACAGCGACGCGGTGCGCGTGATGCGCCGGGAGGCCTGAATGCGACAGCCTTCCCGCCCGCTGCCCACCGACGGCGCGACGGCCGGCCTCGCGCGGTCCGCCGCGCCCGACGCCGTACCGGCGCGCGCCGCCACCGGGCGCGTATTGCGCGCCACCTGGCGCGCGCATGCGCCGCTGTGGCTGATGTGCGCGCCCGCGTTCGTGCTGTTCGCCGCGCTCGTGCTCGTGCCGCTCGCGATGACGTTCGTGCTGACGTTCTACCGCTACGACCCGGCCACCGGGCCGATCGCCGCGTTCCAGTTCGGCAACTATGCTGAAGTGCTCGGTTCGTCGTACTTCCACACGATCTTCGCGCGCACGTTCGGCATCGCCGCGCTGACGACCGCGATCTGCGTCGCGATCGGCACGCCGGAAGCGTACGTGCTGTCGAAAATGCGCGACCCGTGGCGCTCGCTGTTCCTGCTCGCGATCCTCGCGCCGTTGCTCGTGTCGGTCGTCGTGCGCGCGTTCGGCTGGAGCATGCTGCTGAACACGAGCGGGCTCGTGAACCAGGCGCTGGGGCTCGTCGGACTCGGGCCGTACAAGCTCGAATACACGACCTTCGCGATCGTGATCGCGCTGGTGCACGTGATGCTGCCGTTCATGGTGATTCCGGTGTGGACCGCGCTGCAGCGGCTCGATCCGCAGACCGAGCACGCGGCGCTGTCGCTCGGCGCGTCGCCGTTCACGACGCTGCGCCGCATCGTGCTGCCGCAACTCATGCCCGGCGTGCTGTCGGGCAGCCTGATGGTGTTCGGGCTATCGGCGAGCGCGTTCGCGATTCCCGGCCTGCTCGGCGGCCGCCGGCTGAAGGTCGCGGCCACGGCCGTCTACGACGAATTCCTCGGCTCGCTGAACTGGCCGCTCGGCGCGACGATCGCGGTGCTGCTGCTGGTCGCGAACCTCGTCGTGATGCTCACCTACTACCGCGTGCTCGAACGCCGCTACGCGCGCAGCCTCGGAGGCGCATCCCGATGAGAAAGAACGGCCCCTTCGCCCTCGCGTTCCACACGCTCGTGATGCTGTTCGTGCTCGCGCCGCTCGCGATCGTCGTGCTCGTCGCGTTCACGCCCGACGAAACGCTGACGCTGCCGACCCACGGACTGTCGCTGCGCTGGTTCCACGCGATCCTCGACTATCCCGACTTCGTCACCGCGTTCTTCAACAGCCTGAAGCTCGCGTTCGCGTCGGCGACGCTGTCGCTCGCGATCGCGTTGCCGGCGGGCCTTGCGATCGGCCGCGCGGCGTTCCCCGGCCGCGCGTTCCTGAACGGCCTGCTGCTGTCGCCGCTCGTGATCCCCGGCCTCGTGCTCGGCATCGCGCTGCTGCGCTTCTTCGCGCTGATCGGCGCGACCGGCTCGTTCGCATGGCTCGTGATCGCGCACATGATCGTCATCACGCCGTTCGTGATGCGGCTCGTGCTCGCGTCCGTCGCGGGCCTCGACCGCAGCATCGAGCAGGCCGCGTGCTCGCTCGGCGCGGACCCGTGGACGACGTTTCGCCGCATCACGCTGCCGATGATCGTGCCCGGCATCACGGGCGGCTGGCTGCTCGCATTCATCAACAGCTTCGACGAGCTGACGATGTCGATCTTCGTCACGTCGCCGCAGACGGTCACGCTGCCGGTGCGCATGTACATGTACGCGACCGAATCGATCGACCCGATGATGGCGTCGGTGTCGGCGCTCGTCATCTTCATCACCGCCGGCGCGATGCTGCTGCTCGATCGCGTGTACGGCCTGAACCGCATCCTGATCGGTCAACACTGATGTCGACTCCCGTTTCCCGTTCCCAGCGCGACCCGGCCGACGGCGCGCAGTTCGTGCGCGTCGCCGAGCGCGAGCGCGCCGCCGTTGCGTTCACACTCGATGGCCGCCCCGCGCACGCGCTCGCCGGCGACACCGTGCTCACCGCGATCCTCGTCGCGCAGCGCCGCGTGCGCGTCAGCGAATTCAGCGGCCAGCCGCGAGCAGGCTTCTGCCTGATCGGCGCGTGCCAGGACTGCTGGGTGCGCACCGAGGCCGGCGCGCGCGTGCGCGCATGCTCGACGCCGATCGTCGAAGGCATGCGGATACTCACCGCCGTTCAACCGGCCGCGACCGGAGACACGCAATGAACGCCGCACTGCAACCGGTGATCGTCGGCGCGGGGCCGGCCGGCGTGCGCGCGGCCGAGGCGCTGGTCGACGCGGGGCTGCGCCCCGTCGTGATCGACGAAAACGCGCGCTGGGGCGGACAGATTTATCGTCAACCGCCGGCCGACGGCGGCTTCGCGCGCGGCAAACGCACGCTGTACGGATTCGAAGCCGCGAAGGCCGATGCGGTGCACCGGACGATGGCCGCGCTGCTGCCGCACGTCGACTACCGGCCGAACACGCTCGCGTGGGCATGCGGCGCAGGCCGCGTCGATACGCTGCAGGACGGCCGCGAAATTACCGTGCCGTACTCGCACCTGATCGTCGCGAGCGGCGCGACCGACCGCATGCTGCCCGTGCCGGGATGGACGCTCGCGGGTGTCTATACGCTCGGCGGCGCACAGGTCGCACTGAAGGCGCAGGGCTGCGCGATCGGCCGGCGCATCGTGTTCGCGGGCACGGGGCCGTTGTTGTATCTCGTCGCGTACCAGTACGCGAAAGCCGGCGCCCAGGTCGCGGCCGTGCTCGACACGAGCCCGCTGCGCCGCCAGGCCGCCGCCACTCCCGCGCTGCTGCGGATGCCGTCGACCTTTGCGAAGGGGCTCTATTACATCGGCTGGCTGCGCGCACATGGCGTCGCGATCGAAACGGGCGTCACGCTCGAACGCGTGCTCGGCGATCAGCATGTGACGGGGCTCGCGTGGCACGCGGCCGGCGGCGATGCGCAGCCGCGCGTGCTCGATTGCGATGCGCTCGGCCTCGGCTTCGGTCTGCGTTCGGAAACGCAGCTCGCCGATCTCGCCGGCTGCCGGTTCGGTTTCGATCCGGTCCACCGCGCATGGCTGCCCGAGCGCGACGCGGCAGGCCGCACGTCGGTGCGCGGCATTTACGTCGCGGGCGACGGCGCGGGCATCGCGGGCGCCGACGCGGCCGAAGCGTCGGGCCGGCGCACCGCGCTCGCGTTGCTCGACGACGCGGGCATCGCGTCGCCATCGCCGTCCGACAAACCCGATGCGGCGACGCTCGAACATACGCTCGCGCGCATCGGCGCGTTCCGTGCGGGTCTCGAAGCAGCGTTCGCACCGCCTGTCGAGCAGGCCGCGCGCTGCCCCGACGACACGATCGTGTGCCGCTGCGAGGAGGTCGACGCGGGCACGCTGCGCCGCTGCATCCGTGGCGGCGCGGCGACCGAACTCAACCGGCTGAAAGCGCTGACGCGCGTCGGGATGGGCCGCTGCCAGGGCCGCATGTGCGGCGACGCGGCCGCGCTCGTGCTGGCCGCCGAAACCGGCCGGCCGCTCGCCGACGTCGGCCGGTTGCGCGCGCAACCGCCCGTGAAGCCGTTCCCGATCTCGGCCGCGCTCGCCGGTGACGACGTCGCGACGATTCCCGACGAGGCACGCGATGAGTGATGCCCGTCATTACGACGTCGCGATCGTCGGCGGCGGCCTCGTCGGTGCGTCGGCCGCGCTCGCGCTGACGCGGCGCGGCCTGCGCGTCGGGCTGTTCGAGCGGCGCGACTGCGGCGCGCAGGCAAGCGGCGTGAACTACGGCGGCGTGCGCTGCCAGGGCCGCCCGGCCGAGCAATTGCCGCTCGCGCTGCGCGCGCGGCGCATCTGGGATCGCCTGCCCGAGCTGATCGGCATCGACGGCGAATTCGTCGTGTCGGGGCACTTGCGGCTCGCGCGCAGCGACGTCGATCTCGACGCGCTCGACGCGTATGCCACGCTTGCCGGCGAGCACGGCCTGCCGCTGCAGGTGATGCGCGGCGACGCGTTCCGTCGCCGCTACCCATGGCTCGGCCGCGCGGCGCTCGGCGGCTCGCTGTGCGAGACCGACGGCCATGCGAACCCGCGCGTCGTGTCGCCCGCATTCGCGCGCGCGGCCCGTGCCGCAGGCGCGGACGTGTTCGAGCACACGCCGGTCGACGACGTTCACCACGACGGCACGCGCTTCCGCTTCCATGCAGGTGACCGCGCATGCACCGCGACGTGGCTGATCAATTCGGCCGGCGCATGGGCGAACACGATCGCGGAACGCTTCGGCGAAGCCGTGCCGATGGAGCCGATCTACCCGAACATGTGGGTGACCGAACCGCTTCCGCCATTCATCACGCACAACCTCGGCGTGTACGGCGGCGGCGTGTACGCGCGGCAGGTCGCGCGCGGCAATTGCGTGATCGGCGGCGGGCGCGGCCGCGGCGACGGCGAATTCGGCCAGCCGTCGGTCGATACGACGCGCGCAGCGATGCGCGACGCGTGCGCGCTGCTGCCCGCGCTGCGCGACGCGCTGCTGATCCGCACGTGGAGCGGCGTCGAAGGCTGCACGCCCGACCACAACCCGATCATCGGCGCGAGCCGCACGACGCCGAACCTGCTGCATGCGTTCGGTTTCTCCGGCGGCGGTTTCCTGCTCGCGCCGGGCGTCGGCGACGTGCTCGCCGATCTCGTCACGACCGGCGAAACCGCCACGCCACTCGACGCATTCTCGATCGGCCGCTTCTTCCGCCAAGTCGCGCCGACCGCCCCTTTCCCCCAGGAGGAGACCTCTCGATGAAACTGCTCGGTACGATCGCGGCCGCAGCCGCACTCTGCATCGCCGGCGCCAGCGCGCCCGCGTTCGCGCAAACGAAGACGATCTACATCGGCATGAACGGCGGGCCGATGGAAAAGGCCTATACGAGCCAGGTGCTGCCCGACTTCGAGAAGGCGAACAACGTGAAGGTCGTCGTCGTGCCCGGCACGTCGTCGGACGTGCTCGCGAAGCTGCTTGCGAACCGCAACAAGCCGCAGATCCATGTCGCGTTCCTCGACGACGGCGTGATGGCGCGCGCGGTCAGCCTCGGCGTGTGCCAGAAGCTCGACGATGCGCCGGTGCTGAAGGAGCTGTACCCGTTCGCGCGGATGAAGGACGACGTCGGCGCGGGCGTGCAGCTCGGGATGACCGGCATCGCCTACAACAAGAAGCTGTTCGCGGAGAAAGGCTGGGCGCCGCCCACGTCGTGGATGGATTTCGCGGATCCGAAATACAAGGGCAAGGTCGTGTTCCAGTCGGCGTCGAGCAGCACGTTCGGGCTGCACGGCTTCCTCGCGATCAACCGGCTGCTCGGCGGCAGCGAGCAGAACGTCGAGCCCGGCTTCAGCAAGTGGGCGAGCACGGTCGGGCCGAACGTCGTCGAATACATCCCGAACTCGGCGAAGATCTCCGAGATGGTGCAGACCGGCGAAGCCGGCCTGTTCCCGCTCACGCCGACGGGCGTCGGCGACCTGCAGGACAAGGGCATTCCCGTCGCGTATGCGAACCCGAAGGAAGGCCCCGTGCTGCTGCTCGTCGACCTGTGCGTGGTCGCGAACAATCCCGATCCGCAGCTCGCGCAGAAGCTCGCGCAGTTCCTGCTGTCCGCGCCCGCGCAGACGAAGGCCGCCGAGGCCGGCAAGCAGATCCCGACCAACCGTCTCGCGAAGATGCCCGCCGGGATGCAGCAGAGCCTCGGCAATGTCGACGACCTGGTGCGCAAGGTGACGGTGGTCGACTGGACCGCGATCAACGCGCGCCGCGCGCAGTGGGATACGCGCTGGAACCGGCAGATCGAGCGGTAACCCCGCGCGGGCGCGCGGGTGCGTTACCGCAGCCGCTCCGCGACCGCGCGCGCCACTGCGCTCAACGCGTCGCCGCGTTCGAGCGCGGCGCGCGGCCGCGACGCGTCGCCGTGCGACTCGAGCGCGCGCGGCGCGAAGTCCGGCGACGACGAGAACTTGACGATCGTCAGCGCAGTCTTCGGATCGACGAGGATCGACTGGCCGAACCGCCCGGCCGCCGCGAACGAGCCGTCGCCGTCGTTCACCTGGTACCAGTAGTCGCGATACGCATAGCCGTCCTTGCCGGGAACGACGTTGCCCTTCGCGAACAGCGCCGCGTTCTGCGCAGCCTGCAGTGCCGCGCGAATCGTCGCGGCAGGCAGCGTGCCCGACTTGCCGCCGAACCCGGTGCGCACGCGTTCCGCGAAGCGCGCGGCATCGCGCAGCGTCGTGTAGAGCCCGCCGCTCGCCATCGCCATCGCGTTGCGATCCACGGCGACGTACGCATCGTCTTCCGCGAAGTCACGCCACAGCCACCGCTCGACCAGTGCGCTCCACGACTGCCCCGTCGCGCGCTGCATCGCCCACGCGACGGCTTCCGGCGAGCCGTTCTGGTAGAACCACGTGCTGCCCGGCGCCACGTCCGGCACGCGCCGCACGGTCTGCAGGAAGTCGACGATGCTGGACGGCGCGCCTTCGCGGTGCGGCACCAGCCCGACGGCGCCGAACAGGCCGAGATCGGGCGGCACGCCCGGCGTATAGGCGGTGGGCACTTCCATGTCCAGGTTCTGCTGCAGCGTCGCACTGCCGAACGGCGTGTCGGCAAGCTCCGGCACCACGCGCGACAGCGGCGCGCCTGAATCGAGCACGCCCGATTCGATCATCTGCGCGGCCAGCAGGCCGGTCACCGATTTCGTCATCGACGCCCACGCGTGCGCCTGGTCGGGCCGGAAGCCGTCGAAATACCGCTCGTAGACGATTCGCCCGCGCTGCAGAACGATGAAGCCGTCGGTATGGGTCGCGCGCAGGTACGCGTCGAGCGCCAGCGTTTCGCCGCCGATCGTCACGGGCAGCGCGTCGAGACCGGGCGCCGGTTGTTCGGGAAGCGGCATCGGCGCGGCCGCGTGCCGGATGCCGGCCGTCGGCGCGAGCAGCCGCGTGTTGCCCAACGCCCAGCGCAGGCGCGCAGGCGTGAACGCGTTCGCCTTGTTGACGGCCTGGTCGGCCGGCGGCGGAAAGCCCTGCATCATGCCCGGCGTGGCGACATCGGCGGCAGCGGGCGCAGCAGTGGCAGCGGTCGCGGCGAGCGCGAGCCCGCCGGCCAGCACGAACGTGCCGGCGAGCCGGCGGGTGCGCCGGGTCGCGGTAAAGCGTCGATGAATTCGCATCGAATCATGCCTCGTAGTGGAAAGAGAACGGGCGACGCGCCCGGAAATCAGGGCTGCTGGCCATCGATGCGCAACAGGTTCGATACCGACGCGACACCGTCGACGCGCCGCGCAGCCGCCGCCGCGAGATTCACCTGGTTCGTATCCGTGACCGAGCCGGCCAGCGTCACGTTGCCGTCGCGCACCCGCACGAGGATGCGCGTCGCGTTCAGGTTCCTGGTACGCGCGAGCGCCGTGCCGACGCGGCGTTGCAGCTTGCGATCGGCTGCCTTGCGTTGCGCCGGCGACAGCCCGGCCGACGCAGGCGCCTGCACGGATTCCTGCATGGGCGCCGATGACGGGGCCGCCGCGCTCGCGGCGTCGGATTGCGCGTGAGCGGCGATGGCGCAGCAAGCAGCCAGCAGCAGCCCCGCGGCAAGTCGAGATGAAGTACGCATGATCGAATCACACTCCGGAAAAAGCCGTTGAAGGAAACCTCAGAACTGCGTCATCAGGCCGATCGACACGCCGGTCGTCGCGCTCGCGCCGCGCCGCAAGTTCAGCGCCGCGATCGTCGCGGGGTCGCGCATGTACGCGCCGGTCATCCCGTTGCGGTCGACCTCGACATACAGTTCCGTGCGCTTCGACAGGAAGTACTCGGCGATCGCATAGGTCGTCAGCTTGTGGCCGTCCGCGTTCCGCACGTTGCCGAGATTGCGCGCGCGGTCGTAGAACGCAGCCGCGCTCAGTTGCACCGACGGCAGCGGCTGCACGACGACGCCGAACGACGGGATGTCATCGCGCCGCGACGGCGCACCGGCCTTGTTCGCCGTCACGTCGAGCGACGCATAGCTCAGGTAGAAGCGCGCGCGGCCAAGCTGCAGCGTGCCGCCCGTCTGGATCGTCCGTGCCGACTGCGAGCCGTCCGGGCTGTATGTCTTCGCGTACGACACACCGCCCATCAGGTCGGCAAACGTATACATCGCGGCAGCCGAGTAGTTCGTGCCCGCGTTCGAGCTGCCCGCGACGCCGCCGGGCGAATAGTTCGCGCCGACACGCAGGCCGCCCACCTGCCCGAGATACTTGATCGTGTTGTTGAAGCGCGAGTCGAGCGTGAACGGGTTGCCGTCGAACAGCACGCCCGGCTCGACCGACAGCGATTGCCCGCGCCCGCCGAGTGGATCGAGCGCGATGCCGAGATCCTCCGCCGCGTTGAACTGGCGGCCGAGCGTCACGCGGCCGAAATCGCCGGTCAGGCCCACATACGCGGCCTGCGAAAACAGCGTGCCCGAGGTCTTGAGCGCGCCGGTGCCGCTGTTGAACGCGCCGTCGAGCACGAACAGCGCCTTCAGCCCGCCGCCGAGATCCTCCTTGCCGCGCATGCCGAACTCGTTGCCGGCGATGATGTTGTTGTTGAAGCCGACCTGGCTGCCGCCCGTCAAGCCGTTCACCCAGCGTACGCCGCCGCCGATCCGGCCGAACAACGTCACGCTCGACTGCGCGTGCGCCGCCCCCGCCAGTGCGCCGATCAGCGCTGCCGCCATTACTTTCTTCATCTGTCTCCTCCGTTTTGATTGAATCGTCTCTTTGCTGCTTCCCCTAAAAATCGATGAGGATTACTTTGTTTTTTACACGGCAGTGGTGCCGCACCTTCCGTTACTAGCCGCGCCAGGCGCGCATCGTCGCTGCCACATCGCGCGGCTGCCGGGCGAGGCGGCGCAGCGAACGCTGCGGATCGAGACACAGCGCGCCGAGCAACCCGCACAACACGAGGACCAGACCGCATACGAAGCTCGCCTGCTCGAAGCCGCGCGCGGTCGACGCACCGGTCGCGTCGATCAGCATCCCCGTCACGATCGGCGCGCCAAGGCCCGCGAGCGACGCGAAGCCATTGCTGAGCGCGAGCACGCCGCCGCGCTGCGCGTCGGGCGTGACTTCGGCGAGCATCGCCGGGCCGATCGAATACATCGTCAGCGTCATGCCGCTGCCGCAGGTCAGCAACGCGAGCTTGATCGCACGCGGCAGGTCCGGCAGCACGAGCGCCGCCAGCATCAGCCCCGCGATCGCGAGCGTCGCCGCAACGAACACGCCACGCCCGTAGCGCGACGGCACGCCGCGCGCGAGCAACGCCTGCGACAGCCACGCGAGCCCGAGGCTCAGCGGCGACGTGACGGCCACGAACAGCGCGAACATCCGCCCGGCCGCATGCGGTTCGAAGCCGAGCCCGAGCTGCAGATAGGCCGGCATCCACGTAAGGCTCATCGCCAGGATCCAGTTCGCCGCGAAATGCCCGAGGAAATTGCCGATCACCGTGCGGTCGGTCAGCAGCAGCCCGTACGGCACGCGTTCATCGCGCGCCATGCCGGCCGCGCCCGCGGCGTGGCCGCCGCGCACGAGCGAACCCTCCTCGCCGCACATCGCCCACACGACGCACCACAGCGCGCCGAGCAGCGCAAGCACCGCGAAGTTCGCGCGCCAGCCCCAGTGCGTCGTCACGACCGGAATGGACAGGCCGGCGATCAGCATGCCGAGCGCGCTGCCCTGATGCAGCAGCGCGACGGGCAGGTTGCGCCGCGCATCCGGAAACCACTTGTAGAGCGCGTGCACGGCGACCGGCGACGCGGGCCCTTCGCCGGCGCCGAGCAGCACACGGCACGCGATCACGACCCAGATCGACCCCGCGACCAGCATCGGCAACTGCAGCACCGACCACGCGGCCGCCATCCCGAACAGCAGCCACTTCGCGGGCCAGCGGTTCGCGGCGATCCCGCCCGCGACGGCCGCGACCGCGAACAACCAGTTGAGGCTGCCGCCGATCAGGCCGAACTGCGTCGGGCTCAGATGCAGCTCGCGCATCATCGGCACCGACACGAGCCCGAGCGCCACCTTGTCGAGAAAATTCACCAGCATCATCAGCGCGAGCATGATCGCGATCGACCATGCCCGCGTCGGACGGTATTGCGCGCCGCCTGTCGTCATTCGTGTCTCCGTGTTGTCTTGTATGGACCGTCGCGAGCGGCCGCTACGCGTCGTGCTCGCCGAGGCGCGGCACGTGCTCGTCGCCGTCCGGCAGCCCCAGCGAAAACTTCACCGGGAAGCGCACGGCGAGCGCCCCATCGATCTCGCGTGCAACGCCACGCGCACGCACGTGCGGATCGGCGAACAGCTCGTCCGGGCCGGGTAGCGGCGACACCGGCAGGTCGAACCCGCGCAGCGCGCGCATCCAGTCGTCCAGCGTGCGGCTCGCGAACATCGACTTCAGCAGTTCGCTGACCTCGCGCTTGTGCCGTTGCCGGCCGATGCGATGTACAAAACGCAGATCGCGTAGCGCGGGGAACGCGTCGCCGAGCGCATCGCCCAGCGTCATCCAGAACTTGTCCTCGAGAATGCCGAGCACAAGATGACGGCCGTCCGCGGTCTCGAACAGGTCGTTGTCGGGCATCACCCACGCTGCGTCGGACGGCGCAGCGCGATGCGCGCGCGACGCCCATGCTGCGGGCGCCGTCCACGCCATCGTCGCGTCGTGGATCGACACGTCGAGGTGCTGCCCGCGGCCGTTCGCGCGCGCGCTCATCACGGCCACCGACAGCGCCAGCGCCGCATGCATCGCGGCTGCGTAGTCGGCGAGCCGCACGCGCGGCCGACCGACCACATCGTCGACCTGCGCCGGGATCGCCCAGAAGCCGGCTTCCGCGAGAAAATTCAGGTCGTGGCCGGGACGCGCCGCATTCGGCCCGTCCTGCCCATAACCCGAAATCGAGCACATCACGATGCGCGGGTTGATGCGCGCAAGCGTGTCGTAGCCGATCCCGAGACGCGCCATCACGCCGGGCCGAAAGCCTTCGACGACGGCATCGGCGCAGCGCACCAGCTCGAGAAAGCGGTCGCGGTCCGCCGGCGCCTTCAGGTCGAGCGCGACCGAGCGCTTGCCGCGGTTGAATTGCGCGAACACGGCGTCGCCGAGCATGCGCGACGCGTCACCGGTGAGCGGCGGCTCGATCTTGACGACGTCGGCGCCGAGCTGCCGGAGCAGCGCGCATGCATGCGGGCCCGGCAGCAACTGGCTCACGTCCAGGATCGTCACGTCGTTCAGGCACGACCACGCCGGTTTCGCGTGCTGCTGTATCGGTTCGTCGTCGCGCGGGGTATCGCTCGTCATCGCTCACGCTCCCGCGCCGGCCGGTTCGAGAATCGCCTTCGCGATCGTGTTGCGCTGGATCTCGCTCGTGCCGGTCAGGATCCGGAACATCCGCAGCTTGCGGAACGTCTGCTCGACCGGATGGCCGCGCGTCACGCCGACGTTGCCGTGAATCTGCACGGCCTTGTCCGCAACCTCGAAGCAGCGCTCCGACACGAACAGCTTGCACGCAGCAGCGGCCATGCGCAGGTCGGCGCCCGCGTCGGCGAGCGCGGCGGTGTGCGCGATCATGCTCTCGCATGCCCACAGCGCGGCGGCCATGTCGGCGAGCATGTGCTGGATCGCCTGGAAGCGCGCGATCGGGCCGCCGAACTGCCGGCGCGTGCGCGCGTAGTCGAGCGACGCACGGTAGGCCGACATCGCGAGGCCGAGCATCGTCGGGCAGTGCAGCAGCCGGTTCACGTTGATCCGCGACATGCCGAGCTTGAAACCGTTGCCGACGCCGCCGAACACGTTCTCGCGCGGCACGCGCACGTTGTCGAAGCGGATGTCGGCGTCGATGTGCTGCCCCGACATCGGCACGTATTCGTGCTCGACGGTGACGCCCGGCAGGTCGAGGTCGACGAGCACCGCCGTGATCTGCGGCGGCGTCGCGGCCGCGTCGGTCACGCACATCACGATCGCGAAATCGGCGAACGGCGCACCGCTGATGTAGTGCTTCGCGCCGTTGATCACGAGCATGTCGCCATCCTCGACCGCGCTCGTGCTGATGCTCATCGCGTCCGAGCCCGAATGCGGTTCGGTCAGCGCGAAGCAGGTCGATTTCTCGCCGCGCATCACCGGCTTGAAATAGCGTTCGAGCTGCGCGGGTGTCGCGTACTTCAGCATGTTGCCGACGCGCGGCGGCCCGCCCAGTTCACCGAGCACGTGCGGCGCGAGCGCCGCGCCCGACGCGGCCAGATCGGCCTTCAGCGCGCAGGTCTCGACGATCGACAGGCCCTTGCCGCCGAGCGCGACGGGCAGGCTCGCGGTGTAGAAGCCGAGTTCGGACGAACGCCGCCACACGCGGCGCAGCACGTCGCGCGGCCACACGGCTTCGGAGTCGAGCCGCAGCTCGCGCTCGATCGGGCGCAGCTCGTCGTCGACGAAGCGCAGCACGGCCGCGCGCAGCGCGACGAATTCGGGGCGGTCCAGATGATCGAACATGAGAGTGTCTCCTTCAGTTGACGCGACGTGCGACGCCGTGCCAGTACTGCTCGCGTACGAGCTTGCGGGCGATCTTGCCGCTGGCGTTCTTCGGCAGCTCCGCGACGAAATCGACGGCGCGCGGCAGCTTGTAGTCGGCGAGCAGCGCGCGGCAATGCGCGACGAGATCGGCGACCTGCGCGTCGCGGCCGGGCTTCAGCACGACGACGGCCTTCACGGCCTCGCCCCACTTTTCATCGGGCACGCCGACCACGCACGCCTCGAGCACGTCCGCGTGGCGGTACAGCGTCGCCTCGACTTCCGTCGGGTACACGTTGAAGCCGCCTGAAATGATCATGTCGTTCTTGCGGTCGACGAGATAGATGAAGCCTTCGTCGTCGGTGCGCGCGAGATCGCCCGTATGCAGCCAGCCGTCGACCAGCACTTCGCGCGTCAGCTCCGGCGCGTTCCAGTAACCCTGGAACACGTCGGCGCCGCGAATCACGATCTCGCCGATCCGGTCGCCCTCGACTTCGCACCCGTTCGCATCGACCACACGCACCTCCGTCTCGCCGAGGGGCCTGCCGCACGACGCGAGTCGCGCATGATCGGACAGCAGCGCGTGCGCGTGATCGGCGATGCCGAGACGCGTGACACCCGACGTCGACTCGCTGGCGCCGTAGCCCTGCGACAGCACCGGGCCGATGCGCGACCATGCCTCCTCGATGCGCGCCGGCGCCATCGGCGCCGCACCGTAGCCCAGCACCTTCAGGCTGCGCAGGTCGGCGTGCACGAGGTCCGGCTCGTTCAGCACCATGTTGATCATCGCCGGCACCATGAACGCGTGCGTGATGCGCAGCCGCGCCACTTCGGCCAGGAAGTGCGCGGGCTCGAACGCGTCGAACAGCACGAGCGTCGCGCCGCAGAACAGGTAAGGCTGCATCAGCATCCCCGACGCGTGCGTGATCGGTCCGATCAGCGCCAGGCGATCGCCGGGCTGCGCGGGACGGTCCATCCCCAGCACGATCTTGCGCAGCGACGCGATCCGGTTGCCATAGCTCTGCATCGCGGCCTTGATGCGCCCCGTCGAGCCGGACGAGAAATGCAGCACCGCGAGATCGTCGGCTGTCGGCGCGTAATCGGGCATCGTGTCGCTGCCCTGCGCGAGCAGCGTTTCGTAATCGAGGTAGCCGTCGGTCACCCCGCCGATCGACACGAACCGTTCGACCGACGCGAAGCCCGGCGAGTCCGGCGTGTAATGCGTATAGCCGCGCCCGCCGATAAACGCGACGGGCGTGCAATTGCCGACCACGTCGGCCGCCTCGGCCGCGGTGAAGCGCGGATTCAGCGCGGCCTTCACGAGGCCGGCCTTGTACAGCGCGCACTCGATCTCGACGAGCTCGATGGCGTTGCGCGCCTGCACGGCGATCCGCGCGCCGGGCGCGAAGCCCAGCCCGCGCAGCGCGTTCGCGAGGCGCGTCGAACGCTCGTCGAGCTGACGGTAGGTGACGGCGCGGTCGCGATGCAGCACGGCGGGCTGGTCGCCCCAGTAACGGGCCGCGCGCCGCAGGAAGTAGGCAAAGCTCAAGCGAATTCTCCTGGTCGAACGATGCCCCCAGTCTGTAAGATGCACGGGCATCACCACAATGCATCACCGGCTATAAAGTCATAACCAGTGGGAATCCCCTGATGGATACGCGCGATCTGGAATACCTGCTGGCCGTCGAACGGCACGGCAGCATCGGCAAGGCCGCCGACGCGTTGGGCCTGTCGCAGCCGGCGCTGACCAAGGCCATGCAGCGGCTGGAGACCCAGGTCGGCGTGACGCTGTTCGAACGAACCGCGAGCGGCATGACGCCGACGCCGGCCGGCGCGCGGTTCGTCGCGCGCGCGCAGCGGATCGCGCTCGAATTCGACGATGCGATGCAGGAGATGCGCGCGATCCGCGGCGGCGAGCAGGGTGTCGTGCGGATCGGCTACTCGCCGACCGTGCCGGACGCGCACGTGCTGGGCGCGTGCCGGCAACTGATCAGCGAACGGCCGGCCGCGAAACTGCGTCTGCGCTGCCGGCTCGCGCGCGAGCTGCTCGACCTGCTCGCGGCCGGCGAGCTCGATCTTGTCGTGGCGCCCGCACCGCCGCAGCCGGACGCGACGCTCGTGCGCGTCGAGCTGTTCCGCGACCGCCTGTCGGTGCTCGCCGACGCAGCGCATCCGCTGCAGCGCAAGCGCGGCCTCACGCTCGCCGATCTCGCCGACCAGGAATGGCTGCTGCCCGAAACGACGCTGCCCGTGCGGCGCCAGATCGACGACGCGTTCCGTGCGCGCGGCCTGGCGGGCCCGCGCCTGCGCGTCGAAACGGATTTCGGCAGCACGTCGCTGCTGCACCTGCTGCGCGGCACGCCGCTGCTGTGCGTCGGCGGGACCGAGGCGCTCGATCAGCTCGACGGGCTGCGCGCGCTCGACCTGCTGCCCGGCGAACTCGACCTGGGGCGGCACATCGCCGCGATGCATCGGGCGGGCGCGTACTTGCCGCCGCTGGTGCAACGAATCGTCGCGCTGCTGGAGGCGCGCGTGAAATAACTGCGCGCCTTCGCTGCGACCATCATTTGCGGGAGTGATGACACTCCCCTTTTTCTGCGGATTTGACCGGGAAGGCGGTGCCGACAACACTAGCCCGCAGTGCTGCACAGACGGCACGCGCCCGCCTCCCCCTTCAGAGTCCGCCATGTACCCGACCGACACCGTGCAGTCCCCGAGCGCCGCCCGGCCGCTCGCCGACCGGCAGCTTCGCCGGATCGTCATCGCCTCCGTCGCCGGCAACGCGATGGAGTGGTACGACTTTTTCGTCTACGGCACCGCCGCGGCGCTCGTGTTCGGCCATGTGTTCTTCCCGCCCGGCGCATCGCCGCTCGCGGGCAGCCTCGCCGCGTTCGCGGCGTTCGCACTCGGCTTCGTCGCGCGGCCGCTCGGCGGGATCGTGTTCGGCCACATCGGCGATCGCTACGGGCGCAAGGCTTCGCTCGTCTGGACGCTGCTGATCATGGGCGCGTCGACCTTCGCGATCGGCCTGCTGCCGACCTACGCGCAGGTCGGCCTGTGGGCGCCGGCGGCGCTCGTCGTGCTGCGCCTGCTGCAAGGCATCGCGTCCGGCGGCGAATGGGGCGGCGGCGTGCTGATGATCAGCGAGAACGCGCCGCCCGAGCAGCGCGGCTATTACGCGGCGTGGAGCCAGCTCGGCGTGGGCGGCGGCTTCGTGCTGTCGTCGGCCGCGTTTCTTGCCGCGCAGGCGCTGCCGGACGACGCGTTCCGCACCTGGGGCTGGCGGCTGCCGTTCCTCGCGAGCATCGCCATCTTCGCGATCGGCATCTATATCCGCCGCCATCTGCCGGAAAGCCGCGATTTCGAGCAGGCCGGCAAGCGCGGCGCGCACACGCATCTGCCGATCGTCGAGTGCCTGCGCCGCCACCCGAAGGAAATCCTGCTCGCGATGGGGCTACGCGTGGCCGAGAACGGCGGTGCGTACATCTTCCTCGCGTTCTCGCTCGTCTACGGCAAGTACGTCGGCATCCCGAACGGCGTGATGCTGACCGGCGTGATGATCGCGATGATCGTCGAGATGGGCGCGATGCTCGCGTGGGGCCGGCTGTCCGACCGGATCGGCCGCAAGCCCGTGTACCTGATCGGTGCGTTGAGCCTCGTCGCGTGCGCGTTTCCGTTCTTCTGGCTGCTCGACACCCGCGCGACGCCGCTCGTGTGGCTCGCGCTGACCGTCGGCACGGCCGTCAGCCACGGCGCGATGATCGGCACGCTGCCCGCGCTCGTCGGCGAGCTTTTCAGCACCGAGGTGCGCTACTCGGGCGTCGCGCTCGGGCACGAAGTCGCATCGATCTTCGCGGGCGGGATGTCGCCGTTGATCGCGACCGCACTGCTTGCGCGCTATCACGCGTCGTGGCCGGTGTCGCTGTTCCTCGTCGCGCTCGGCCTCGTCACCGTCGCGACGCTGTGCGTGATGCGCGAAACGCGGATCGTGGGGGCCGCTCCCGCTGCCCCCGCCAGCGACACGGCGTGACCACGATGCTTCGTTCCGCGCAAGCGGACCGATCCGCACCGGCGGGCGGCAAACCCGACGGCGGCCGTCATGCCCGTTCCCGGCGCGTGCCACCGCTCGCGCCCGCCGCCCCGACGTGCCGCCTAGTTGCCGCCCTCCCGCCGTGCACCGTCGAACGTCGGCGCGAGCCCGAGGTGGTCGAGCAGCCGGGCGAATTCGCCGAGCCGCTGCCGCATGTATGCGGGCACGTCGACCTCGGCATAGTCGTGGAAGCCGGCGCCCGTGCGCACGCCGTCGCGCCCGGCTTCCATGTTGCGCACGACGCTCGCGGCCGGCGCGAAGCGCGGACCGATCTCGCCGGCCAGGTACATCGACGCGTAGTACAGGATGTCGCAGCCGCCCCAGTCGATGAATTCGAGCAGCCCGAGCACCGCGAAGCGCGGGCCAAAGCCGGTGCGGATCGCCGTGTCGATGTCCTGCGCGCTCGCGACGCCTTCCTCTACCATCCGCGCGGCCTCGTTCATCGCGAGCGCCTGGATGCGCGGCACGATATAGCCGGGCGCCGGCCCGCAGATCACCGGCTTCTTGCCGACGCGCACGAGCAGCGCGGCGAGCCGGTCGACGACGGAGGGATCCGTCGCGTCGCTGCGGCTGATCTCGACGAGCGGCATCAGCAGCGCGGGGTTCAGCCAGTGCGCGTTCAGCATCCGTGCAGGATGCGCGACATGGCGCTGCAACTCGGTGACGACGAACGTCGACGTCGTCGACGCAATCGTTGCGTGCGCATCGACATGCTCGCCGAGCCAGCGCAGCGCGTCGGCCTTCGCGTCGCGCACTTCGGGCAGCGCCTCGAACACGATATCCGTGCGACGCACCGCATCTGCCGCATCGTCCCGCGCGACGAGCGTGATTCGTGCGGCGACCGCATCGGCCTGCGCGGCATCGATTCGGCCGAGCGCGACCTGTGCGTGCAGCGGCCGTTCGATCTCTTCGTGCGTGCGAGCCTCGAATGCGCGCCATCCGGCCGCGTCGCGCGGCTTGAAGTCGACCAGCGTCACGTCGAGGCCCGCGAACGCGAACACGAGCGCGATCCCCTGGCCCATGCGTCCCGCGCCGAGCACATGCACGCGCGTCACATCGGCAGCCGCGCTCATGCCGCGTACCCCGCGTCGAGCAGCGCACGCAGCGCGTCGTTCGACAACGCCGCGAGCCCGAGCCGCTCCAGCGTGCGGCCTTCCGCATACAGGTCGCGCACCGCGACCGCGCTCGCGATGCTCAGCAGCCCCTGCGCGACGGGCGTCGACACGCCGGCCCGGCGCCCGCACGACACGATGAAGGACAGCCCGAGCCGGGTGTCCTCGAGCATGTAGCGATGCGTGCGCAGATCGATCTTCTCGCGCCAGTCGCCGCTATCGGTCAGCTTGCCGTGTGCGCCGCGCCCGTACATCCATTCGTCGCCTTCGGCCGCGTAATGATCCGCGAGCGGGAAATGCGGCGCGCGATAACCGAGCGCTTCGCGCACCGCAATGCGCTCGGCGTCGAGCGCGTTCGTCACGCGGCGGATCGCCGGTTGCGTGCCTTCGTTGTGGATGTCCCATGCGTCGAAGTGTTCGAGCGGCCCGGCGTTCATCAGGATCAACGGCGGATGGATCACGGGGCCCGCGTTCATCAGCGCGCCGGACAACGCGTCCTCGACCGGCTCGACCGACGGATAACCCGCGCGCAGCACGTCGAACGCCCAGCCGGCCGCGTTCGCCGGAAACACGCCGGTCGGCAGGCGCGTCGCATACGCGCTGATCACAACTTCGTTGTCGCCATGCTTGCGCACCAGGTACGGCAGCGTGCCCGTCTCGGCGAACGCGACACGCGAACGATTGCCGGCGTCGGCCGCCGCACGCGCGAACACGACGCTGCCGAACGTGCCGGGCGGCAGGAACACGACGTGGCCCTCCTCCAGCAGCGGCGCGACCTGCGCGGCGAGTGCGTCGTGCGACGTGGCCGGCAGCGGCACCACGACGAGCCGCGCGCCGCGCAGCGCCGCAGCGAGATCATCGGTAAGGCGGATCGCGCCCGGCGCATCGCCGAGCGGCACTCGCCGCTTGCCGCGATAGTCGGTCACGTTCAGCACGCCGAGTTCGCGAAGCCGCACGTGCGGTTCGCGATCGCGCCGCCACCACGTCACGTCGTGCCCCTTCTCGAGCAGGTCGATCGCCGCCGCATGGCAGCCGTGGCCGCCGCCCAGTACACATACCTTCATCGTCGTCTCCGGTTGATCGAGTGTTTCCGAGACTACGCGGCCGCCCGCGCCGCGTCGCTTCAAAACGCGCAACGACGCGCCCGTTCGCGCAACGCAATCGCGGCGCGGTGCTGCGCATGAAGCCGCGCCAACGCATCCGACACGAGGTCCATGAATGGACATTGCCCTTTCCCGCCATGCGCCAAACCGGCTCGGCACGCTGCGCGCGCCCGACGAGGTCGAACGCGCGGTCGCGCACCGGCTCGGGCCGCACCGGATGGCCACGCACGGCCGCGATCCGTTTCGCGCGGAGCTGTACGAGGTGCCGCTGCATCACGGCGCGCTGCTCGAACTCTGCTATGGCCGCGAAACGCGCATCGACTTCGGCGGCGACGCCGATCACTTCCTGTTCAGGCTGACGCTCGCCGGTGCATGCGAGCTGCAGGCCGGCAGCGTCGTCGCGCGCGCCGGCCCCGGCGAACTGACCGTATCGTCGCCCGCGCTCGCGAGCCGATTGAGCACGAGCCCCGATTGCCGCAACCTCGTGCTGCGGCTCGAACGCAGCGCGCTCGAACGCAAGCTGCAGGACATGCTGCACGCGACGCTCACGCGGCCGCTGCAGTTCGAACTCGCGGCCGGCGGCACCGGCGCGGGCGCCGCACTCGTGCTGCCGACCTTCGAATACCTGTGCCGGCTCGGCGCGCAACCGGCGATCGGCGCGAGCACGTTCGGCGCCGACCTCACTGCGTGGTTGATGTCGCTGCTGCTCACTCACCTGCCGCATTCGTACAGCGACGCACTGGCGCGCGGCACGCCGCCGCTACCGGCGCACGTGCGCCGCGCGTGCGACCACGTCGACGCGCATCTCGGCGAACCGCTCGCGCTCGCCGCGCTGGCGACCGTCGCCGGCGTCGCGCCGCGCACGCTGCAGCACGCGTTCCGCGCGTTCCTGCACACCACGCCGGCCGCATACGTGCGCGAGCGCCGGCTTGCCGCCGTGCACGCGGCGCTGCAACGCGGCGACGCGCGCAGCGTGACCGACGTGCTGATCGCGCACGGCATCCATGGCTTCGGCCATTTCGCGAAGGCGTATGCGCGGCGTTACGGTCATGCGCCTTCCGTCACCGCGAGGAAACCACGATGACGTATCCCGCAACCGGCCGCCCCGCGGCCCCGGCCCGCGCCGACCCCGTGCCGCACGACAGCGACGCACCCGACGGCCTGCGCGTGCAGGATCTCGATCTCAACCTGCTGAAGACGTTTCGCGCGGTCTACGAGGAGCGGCACGTCGGCCGCGCGGCGCTGCGGCTCGGCGTCACGCAGCCGTCCGTCAGCTACGCGCTCGGCCGGCTGCGGCTGATGTTCCGCGACGCGCTGTTCGTGCGCACCGGCACCGGCGTCGAGCCGACGCCGCGCGCGCAACGGCTCGCGCTATCGGTCGACAAGGCGCTCGCGATCCTGCAGGACGTGCTCGACGAAGGCTCGCGCTTCACGCCCGACAGCACGCAGCGCGTGTTCCGCCTGCACATGAGCGATTTCGCGGCGAGCGCGTTCCTGCCGACGCTGCTCGCCGCATTCGACCGCCGCGCGCCGGGGGCCGTGATCGAGACGCTGCACGTCGACGAATGCCAGTTGAACGTTGCGCTCGAGTCGGGCCGCATCGATTTCGCGCTCGGGCATTTCGCCGACGCGTCGAGCCACTTCCAGCGCACCGCGCTGCTGCACGAGCGCTGCGTGCTGCTGATGCCGCGCCGCACCGCGCAGCGCGTCGTTTTGCCCGACGACTTCGTGCTCGACGGCACGGCACCCGACGCGCTGCGCTTCGTCGCGGTCACATCGCATCCGCAATCGATGCAATTGCTCGAACGGCATGGGCTGATGCCGCGCGTGCGCGCGGCGCTGCCCGATTTCATGGTGGTGCCCGCGCTGCTCCAGGACGGCGATTACGCGCTGATCCTGCCCGAGACGATCGCGATCACGTTCGCGGCACGGCAGCCGTGCGTGCTGTACGAAATCGCCGGCGCCGGCGAATGGGCCGTCAACGCGTACTGGCACCGGCGCTTCGATGCGGACCCCGGGCATCGCTGGCTGCGCGCGTTGCTGCTCGAACTGTTCAATATCGGCCAGCAGGCCCCGTTCGACGCATGGCTCGCACCGCAGCCGCCGGCCTGCGCATGACGATGCACGCCGGCGCGGGCGGGCCGGCGTGGCCGCGACGATCAGAACGACGTGAGGATACCCGCGACGATCGAGCTGGCGGTCGCGCCCGGCTTCGCGACCGCGACGCCGCCGCCCGCCGCGCCGTTGACGACGAAGCGCGCATGCGCACCGTTGCGCACCATCGCGGCGCCCGTGTACAGCACCGTGCGCTTCGACAGCGGATAGTCGAAGCGGATGCCGTACGAATCGGCATTGCCGTCGCTGTCCGCGACCTTCCGGTAATGACCGACGCTCAGCAGCAGCGACGCGCGCCCGATCGGCACCGTCGCGCTCAGTTCCATGATGTCGCTGTGCGGATACGCGCTCTGGCTGTCGATCGCGGTCGCGACGTCGGGCCCGCCGCGATGCCGCACATACAGCGCAGCGACCTTCACGACGTTGAAGTCGTACGAAATCGCGCCGACCGTGTAGTTGCCGTTTGCGGCCGGGCTCGTACCGCCGAGCGTCGACGCGGCAACCGGGCTGAACTTCTGCTGCATGTAGTCGACGTCGACCGACAGCCCGCCGTGCACGTAGTTGACGCCCGCGCCGTACGTATCGCCGAGCGTCGCCGGCTGCCCGGCCGCGCCGTTCGTGCCGCGCGCGGCCATCGCGCGCAGCATGAAGCCCGCGTAGCGCGGCGACGTGTAGCGCATCGAGTTGCGCACGCGCAGGAACGCGGGCCCGACGAAGTTGTTTGTCGCGTTGCCCCATGCGAGCCCCGCACCGAGGCCGGGCAGGCTGTACGTGACGAGCGTCGTGTGCACGATCGTGTAGAGCTCGCCGAACTGCACGCCGCCGAACGGCCCCGTGATGCCGACCCACGCTTCGCGGCCGAACAGCGCGCTGCTGTTCGACAGCGCACCGCTCGCCGCGTTGAAGCCGTCCTCGAGCTTGAAGATCGTCGCGTAGCCGCCGCCGAGGTCCTCGACGCCCTTCAGCCCCCACTGCGTCGCGAACAGGTTGCCGCTGCCCATGCGCGTCACGTGGTTCGGCCCGGCGTTCGCGTATTCGATCGCGGTATCGACGCGGCCGTAGAGCGTCACGCTCGATTGCGCGAACGCAGGCAGCGTCATGCACGCGAGCAGCGCGGCAAGCGGTACGGCAAGCCGGTCGGCCCGCCCGTTCGGATGGTTCATTTTCGTCGTCCCGTAGAAATGCCGGCGCCTGTCGGCATCGCGCCGCGTGATGTAAAGCGCGTTCGCCGCGAAGGGCCAACGCTGCCGATCAAAAACGGGCCGAGTCTAGGAACGACAATTTCGGACGTCGACGCAATGCGATCTATATCGCTTATAGATGCGCCGCATGATGCGCGCGCGGGCCGCCGCACGTGCGCTGCGCGGCGGCCCGCGCGCACGGCACTGGTGTTTTCTTTATCCGGGTCGGTAAATGCCCGTGTGGCGCGGCTGTCACTCCGGCTATGGCGGCCGAATTTGGCCGACTACGCTGCGTCTCCGATCGTGTCACCCGCACGCTTTCGCGCCGCGACGGCGCCCGGCCCGCAAGGCCGCTGCCGCGCTTTTCCACCGCCCGCTCCTGGAGAATCCGCATGTCCGCATTCACGGCCCGCGCTGCCGACGGCAAGCGCTATACGTACGAATGGTATGTCGTCGTCATCTGCATGCTCGCGTACGTCTTTTCGTTCGTCGACCGCCAGGTCCTCGTGCTGATGATCGAGCCGATCAAGCGCGACCTGCACCTGTCCGATACGCAGTTCAGCCTGCTGAACGGCTTCGCGTTCTCGCTGTTCTATGCGGTGATGGGGCTGCCCGTCGCGTATCTCGCCGACCGCTACGCGCGCCCGCGGATCATCTCGATCGGCATCGCGCTGTGGAGCGTCGCGACCGCCGCGTGCGGGCTCAGCCAGCATTTCGTGCAGATGTTCCTCGCGCGGATGGGCGTCGGCGTCGGCGAGGCCGCGCTGTCGCCCGGCGCGTATTCGATGCTCGCCGACTACTTCCCGAAGGAAAAGCTCGGGCGCGCGATCGCCGTGTATTCGCTCGGTTCGTTCATCGGCGGCGGCGTCGCGTTCCTGATCGGCAGCTACGTGATCGCGCTGCTCAAGCATGCGAGCGCGTTCACGCTGCCGGTCGTCGGGCAGGTGCATGCGTGGCAGGTCACGTTCCTGATCGTCGGGCTGCCGGGCCTGCTCGTCGCGCTGCTGTTCACCGCGACCGTGCGCGACCCGCAGCGCAAGGGGCTCGCGCAGGATCGCTCGGGCGCCGTGCGGCGCGTGTCGATGCGCGATTCGCTGCGCTTCGTCGGCACGCACCGCGCGACCTTCGCGTGCCACTACCTCGGCTTCTCGTTCTACGCGATGACGCTGTACTGCCTGCTGAGCTGGACGCCCGCGTTCTATATCCGCCGCTTCGGGATGACGGCCGTCGAAGCCGGCTACACGCTCGGCATCGTGCTGCTGGTCGCGAACACGGCCGGCGTGTTCTGCGGCGGCTGGCTCAACGACTGGCTGCTGCGCCGCGGCCGCGCCGATGCGCCGATGCGCGCCGGTGCGATCGGCGCCGCGTGCATGGTGATCCCCGCGACGCTGTTCACGCAGCTCGACCACCTGCCGGCGTCGCTCGCGATGCTCGTCGTCGCGATGTTCTTCGCGTCGTTCCCGATGCCGACGTCGACCGCCGCGATGCAGACGCTCGCGCCGAACCAGATGCGCGCGCAGATTTCCGCGCTGTTCCTGCTCGTGTCGAACCTGATCGCGCTCGGGATCGGCACGACCGTCGTCGCGCTGTTCACCGACCGCGTGTTCGGCGCGCCGGCCGCGGTCGGCCATTCGATGTCGATCGTCAACGTCGCGGCGGCCACGCTCGCCGCGCTGCTGCTCGCCGCCGGATGCCGGCACTATCGACGCAGCCTCGATCGCGAACGCGGTCATGCATCGGTGGAGGCGCCGCAAGCGGCCGACGCAGGCGACGCGGTCGCCGCGCGCTGACCGCAAGCCGCTGACCATTGATCGTTGATCGTTGATCGCCGCCGGTGACCGGCAACCGGCAACCGGCAACCGGCAACCAGCAACCGGCAACCAGCAACCAGCAACCGGCAACCGGCAACCGGCAACCAGCAACCAGCAACCAGCAACCAGCAACCAGCAACCAGCAACCAGCAACCAGCAACCAGCAACCAGCAACCAGCAACCAGCAACCAGCAACCAGCAACCAGCAACCAGCAACCAGCAACCAGCAACCAGCAATTATCCATCCCGCTGATTCAAGTATCGCTTTTTAATCGATTTGATTTATGCGATGCCCGTCCCTATTCTCGATCGCATGACGGCGCGGGGTCTGCCGCGCCGCTTTCCTTTTACCCCACGGAATTTCCCATGCAAGCGAACCGCCACCAGGTCCGGATCGACGCGCTGATCGACGCGGCGCAGGACATCCGCTGTTTCCGGGTTTCGCGCGTCGACGGCCAGCCGTTCGACGCGTACGAACCGGGCGCCCATATCGACGTCACCGCGCCGTCCGGCATCACGCGGCAGTACTCGCTGTGCGGCAACCCCGACGAGCGCGGCAGCTACCTGTTCGCGGTCAAGAAGGAAGCACAGTCGCGCGGCGGCTCGCGTTCGCTGCACGACGACGTGACGGTCGGCGCCGAGTTGTCGATCGGCGCGCCGCGCAACCTGTTTCGTCTGACGGATGACGCGAGCGAGCACGTGCTGATCGCGGCCGGCATCGGCATCACGCCGCTGCTGTCGATGGCGTATGCGCTGCACAAGCGCGGCGCGCGCTACCGGCTGCATTACTTCGCACGCAGCCGCGCGCTCGCGGCATTCGTCGACGAACTGTCGGCCGAGCCGTTCGCGTCGCACGTGACGTTCCACTATGGTGTCGAACCCGATGCGCTCGCGGTCGAACTCGGCCGCTGCGTCGAGTCGATCGATGCGCACGCCCATGTCTATACGTGCGGCCCTGGGCCGTTCATGGATGCGGTCGTCGCAGCGGCCGCGACGCGCGTTCCCGACGATTCGATCCATCTCGAACGCTTCGCGGCGGAACCGGCCACCACCGCCACCGCCGATGCCGATGCCGACGCGAGCACCGGCCCGGCCGACGGGTTCGAAGTGCGCCTTCAGCGCAGCGGGCAATCGGTGCGCGTTGCACCCGACACGTCGATCGTCGACGCGCTCGCGCGGATCGGCATCGAAGTCGACACGTCATGCGGCGAAGGCGTGTGCGGCACCTGCATGGTGCCCGTCGTCGACGGCGAGCCCGATCATCGCGACCACTGCCTCAGCAAGGCCGAGCGTGCAAGCAACACGGTGATCTGCTGCTGCGTGTCGCGCGCGCGCTCGGCGGTACTGGTTCTCGATCTCTGACGCGCCCCGTATCATCGGTGCAATGCGTCGGGAGATGCGGGCGCGCGGCGTTCAGCAATCAATCCCGATTTGCTTCGATGATACGTTCGAGCTCATTGGCATCGTCCGTGGGTTCCTCCGTGCCGCGAAAGATGCAAACCTCGGTGTGCCCGTCCCGGAACACATCCACCTCTACCCGCATCCCGACCACCGTGATCGAAACCAGCACCGTATCCAGTCGGTTGCGGCTCAGGGTGTAGTGAATCTTCGCAGAGTCGAGCTGGCCGAGCAGATCGAACAGTGTGTTTGTGGTCATGTCGGGCACCTATTTCTTGAAACGGTTATCGTTGAGTAACTTGAGCGCCTTACGCGCCTCTTTGATGCCATCGCTCGCATCGCCTTGAATCTCGTTGAGCGTCGAATTCAGATACTGCCCTGGGAACTCGCGCAACACTGAACCTTTGCACTCAGCCTTGATGATGTCGCAGGCCATCATATCGCCTCGGTCGACACCCGCGACTTGAATCGCGTCTCCCAAGGCATCTGGCGAAAAATCGAGTGGCGACGCCTCACTGAGCGAAGTTGAATCAGCGAAGCCCGCGCCGCCCGCAATCGCGGCCGCACCACCTGCACCGCCCGAAACAACACTCTGCAGATGGCTCATGAGCTCGCCCGCAGACACATCGCTGGGTGTCGCCCAACTAGGCAAGGGCTTGTCTACCGGTAGCGCGGCCATTCTCGGCACGCTGGCGAACCTGTTGGCTTTTGGGAATGGAGGAGTTGTGGGAGAACCTCCAGCCGAGCCTCCACCACCAACCGCCTGTCGTTCGATCTGTACCGCAACGCGTCCATTTTCGATGGCAGCCTTGAGCGCATCAAGCGGAGTGCCTTGGAGTGCGTCTAGGCCAAGTTGGCGAAGGTATGTCAGCACGTTCGCGGTCAGACCAGTGTATTTCGGCCAGTGCAACATCAATTCGGACACGTCGCTGCGTTGACTGGTAGACAAGCTGGTACCGCTTGGACCTGACGCGCGCGTGAGCGTAGCGCGCTTTCCAGAACCCAGATCAATAGTCACTGAAGCCATGAATCCTGTTCTCCGTATCGGCTTCGCAGGACATAACGTTGCTCTCTCAACGTCAGGCCCAGCACTTCGAAGCCAATACTTTAGCAGTCCACCTCGATCTGTGACGCGCTCACGCGCCCCGGCCGTCACGCGTCGTCGAAACGCTCGACGATCTCGGCCAGCAGCGCGCGCATCCACGCGTTGCCCTCGTCGTCGTGGAAGTGCTCGTGCCAGTGCATCGTCACCGGCGCGGGCGGCAGCGTCACCGGCAGCTCGTAAAGCCGGAACGCGTTGTTGCGGTTCAGGATCTGCGCGAGCCGCTTCGGCAGCGTCGCGTACAGATCCGTGACCGACAGCACGCTCGGCAGCGCGACGAAGTGCGGCACTTCGAGCGCGATGTTGCGGCCCACGCCCTGCGCACGCAATGCGTCGTCGAGCGCGTGGTGGCTGTGCTCGACCGATTTCACGTTGACGTGCGCGGCGCGCACGAACTGCTCGAGATTCAGCGCCGCGCCGGCCGGCAACCCGCGCCGGCGGCCCGTCATGCACACATAGGTTTCCTCGAACAGCACCTGGTGGCGCGTGCGCGGCATCAGTTCCGGCAGGTTGCCGATCGCGAAATCCAGCCGGCTCGCGCGCAGCGCTTCCTCGATCTCCTCCACCGGCATCGGCTGCACGCTCAGCATCACGCGCGGCGCGCGCTCGCGCAGCGCCCGGCAGATCGCCGGCAGGTACGCCATCTCGCCCGCGTCCGACAGCGACAGCCGGAACGTGCGCGTGCTGGTGGCCGGATCGAAGCGCTCCGCGTAGCGCAGCGCCACGCGCACCATGTCGAGCGCCTTGCCGACGATGCCCGCGAGTTCGAGCGCAACCGGCGTCGGCTGCATGCCCGAACGCGTGCGCACGAACAGCGGATCGTCGAACAGCGTGCGCAGCCGGCCGAGCGAATAGCTGACGGCGGGCTGCGACAGCGCAAGCCGCTCGCCGGCCTTCGTCAGGCTGCGTTCCTCGACGATCGCCTGGAACACGCGCAACAGGTTCAGATCGAGATGATCGACCGACGTCATCGTAGCCTCCGTCATTTGCCGTATTTATTGACTCGCCAATTTTAGATCAATTTGACGGATATGTAGCGCAAGACGAGACTGGGCATTCGATACCGCGCCCGGCGCGGCCCGATTTCGCGACTCTTTCCCCACGACGACGATGAGCGACATTCCCTACCAGACGATCGACACCCGTGCGCTGCGCGGCCTCGCGCAGCCCGACCGCATCGCGCCCGCGATGTATCACGATCCGGCGCTGTTCGAAGCCGAGCTCGACCGCATCTTCTACCGCACCTGGATCTGGGTTGCGCACGAGAGCGAACTGCCGCAGCCCGGCGACTTCATCACGACGACGATCGGCCGCCAGCCGGTGATCGTCGTGCGCGACAGGACCGGCGAGATCAACGTGCTGCAAAACCGCTGCCGCCATCGCGGCGCGACCGTGTGCGAATCGCACAAGGGCAACGCGAAGGGCTTCACGTGCCCGTATCACAGCTGGTCGTACGCGCTCGACGGCACGCTGCGCGCGCTGCCGTACGGCGACGGCTACGAAGGCGTGTGCGAGAAAGGCGACCTGCCGCTCGTGAAGCTGCGCGTCGGCGTGTACCAGGGGCTGATCTTCGCGAGCTTCAACGACGCGATCGAACCGCTCGAGGATTTCCTCGGCGGCGCGAAGCCGTGGATCGACCTGTTCATGAAGCAGGGCGCCGGCTACCCGATCAAGGCGAACGGCGAGCACAAGTTCAAGTTCAAGGGCAACTGGAAGATCCAGCTCGAGAACACCACCGACCTCTATCACTTCCCGGTCGTGCACAAGTCGTGGATGAAGTCGATCGACGACGAGACGGCCGCCGCGATCACGAGCTTCATGACGAGCGAGGACGCGTTCTGCCGCGGGCTCGGCAACGGCCACAGCCTCGCGGTGCTGATGCCCGAGCTGATCGATCTCGACGAGGACGACGGCGCGCCGCTGCCCGAGCGCTTCGCGCCGCTCGCGGCGAAGCTCGCCGAGCGTCACGCGCCGGACGAAGTGCGCCGCATCGTGCGTTCGCTGATGGGGGTCGGCTTCAACCTGAACCTGTTCCCGAACCTCGCGCTATCGATGGCGTTCTTCCGCGTGCTGCGGCCGATCGCCGCGAACGAAACCGAGATCCGCCACGTCGCGCTCGCGATGGACGGCGGCCCCGACGAAGCGAACCGCGAGCGGCTGCGCATCCACGAGCACTTCCAGGGCCCGTTCGGCTTCGGCAGCCCCGACGACGCGGAAGCGTGGGAGCGCGTGCAGCGCGGCGCGCACGCCGGACCCGACGTGCCGATCCTCGTGAATCGCGGGCTGAACCGCGAAACGACCGCCGCGAACGGCGAAAAGACCGCGCATGCGACCGACGAGACCGGCATGCGCGAGGCCTACCAGCAATGGCGCAAGATGATGGAGCCGCAATAATGGACGACCGCAACGCCCTTTTCTCGCAGCAGACCTTCGCCCGCGCGGTCGAGTTCGTGTGGCGCGAAGCCGAGATGCTCGACCGCCGCGACTATCGCGCATGGCTCGACCTGTGGGATCCGGCCGGCCACTACGTGGTGCCGATCGATCCCGACGAGACCGATTTCGCCGCGACGCTGAACTACGTGTTCGACGACCAGGACATGCGCGAGAAGCGCGTGCAGCGGATGGTGTCCGGTTACTCGGCGTCGGCGACCGACGCGGCGCGCACGGTGCGCACCGTGTCGCGCTTCACGCTGGAAAGCGGCAGCGCCGACACCGTCAAGCTGAAATCCGCGCAGGTCGTCGTCGCGTACAAGCGCGGCGTCGCGACGCTGTTCGCGGCCGACGTCACGCACAAGCTGCACGTCGATGTCGAAGGCGAGATGCGGATTGCCGAAAAGGTCGTGCGCCTGATCGACTCGACCGAAGCGCTCAGCGCGATCGGCTTCCTGCTGTAAGCCGTGGCCGGTTCGCCGCTGCAAGTGCAACGGTGAACCGGCAACCTTCACCTTTCCGGACGACCATGCCCACACTCGAAGTTTTCCTGCCGGCCGGCCATGACGATGCGTGCAAGGCCGAACTGATCGCAAGGCTGACCGGCGCGACCGTCGACGCAATCGGCGCGCCGGTCGATTCCGTGCGAGTGCTGCTCACCGAACTGCCCGCGCCGCACATCGGCCTCAGCGGCCGCAGCGCCGCGGACGGTGCACCGCCGTCGCTGCCGGTGATCGTCGCGATCCTGATCGCCGGCCGCACCGATGAGCAAAAACGCGCGTTGATCGCCGCCTTGTCGGATGCCGGCGCGAATGTGCTCGACGTGCCGCTGCAGGCGACGCGCGTGATCATCAAGGACATTCCGAACACCGACTTCGGCATCGGCGGCCAGACCGCGCGGGCGCTGGGGCGCTGACGATGGGTCGGGCGTCGTTACGTCGGACGTCGATAAGCCGGGCCTTGCCACGCCGCGCGTCGATACATCGGGCGTCAATACGTCGGGCGTCGGTACGCCGGGCCTCGCCACACCGCGCGTCGCCGCGCTGCCGTGAAGCGTCGCAGGCGCTACGCGTGCTCACCGGCGAGCGGCAGCGTCACGCGGCAGTCGAGCCCGCCGCCGTCGGCCGGGCTCGCGCCGATCCTGCCGCCGTGGCGCGTGACGATGCTCTTGCACAGCGACAAGCCGATCCCGTTGCCGCCCGCCTTCGACGACGAGAACCCGTCGAACAGCCGATCATGCGCGCCTTCCGCGATGCCCGGGCCGTTGTCGATCGCGCGCAGCTCGGCGTACCCGGCCACGTTCGCGGTGCCGAGCGTCAGCGTGCGCGGCACGCGCTCGCAGCCGGCGAACGCTTCGATCGCGTTGAACGCGAGATTGAGAATCACCTGCCCGATCAACACGCGCTCGCAGCGGATCGGCAGCGGCGCGTCGGCCTGAACGATCGCGACCGTCACGCCGGCCTCCTTCGCGCGCAACTCGATGAAATACGCGACGTCCGCAAGGATGTCGCGCAGGTCCGCAACCGCGACGACCGTCTCGCGCTTCACGATGAACTCGCGCACGCTCTTGATGATCAGCGCCGCATGTTCGGCCTGCCGATCCGCGCTGCGCAGCCCCCAGATCGCGTCGTCGACGGCGCCGCTGCCGTTCAGCCGCCGCACCGCGCCCTCGATGAAGTTGCGCACGGCCGCGAGCGGCTGGCTCAGTTCGTGCGCGATCACCGTCGCCATCTCGCCCATCGCGTTGTAGCGGCCCGCGTATTCGAGCATCCGTGCCTCGGCGCGCCGCGCGTCCTCGATCGCGACTTCGTCGCTGACATCGCGGAACTGCACGAGCAGCCCGTCGAGATCGCCTTCGATCTCGACCTGCCGGCACGTGATGCGCAGCCAGCACGTCGAGCCGTCGCGCCGCACGATCCGGTAGCGCTGCGGCTCCGACGGGCACGTCGACGGCGCATCGCGCAACTGCGCGACGAGCCGGTCGCGATCGGCCGCGGTGCAGAAGTCGAGCATCTCGCCCGGCGCTTCGTCGGGCCCGAGCCCGAGCACGCGGCGCCCAGACTCGCTGATGAACTGCGCGCCGCCGAGCGGCGACACGACCGCAACGCCTTCGTCGAGATCCTGCATGAACTCGCGCAGCCGCGCCTCGTAGCGGCGCAGTTGCTGACGGATCGCTTCTTCCGCGCTGATGTCGCGGAACTGCACCATCACGACATCGTGCCCGCGCAGCGGCACGTAGGTGGCGATCGCCTCCGACAGCATGTCGACGCCCGTGCGCGACCGGTAGCACCACTCGTACACCTGCGGCCCGTCGACGATCGCGCGATCCATCGCGTTCACGCCGATCTCGCGCCGGTACTTCGGCTCGGGGCGCGTCATGTCGGGCGCCTTCAGCGGCAGCAGTTCCTCGACGGAAAAGCCGAGCGCGATGCACGCGGCGCGATTCGCCCACACGATCGCCTTGGTCTGCGCGTCGTGCAGCAGCACGCAGGTGGTCAGCGCGTCGAGCAGCCGGTGGAAATCGTCTTCGTCGGGAAAACTCATGATCGGATTCGGATGAAGGCGCGCGGCGTCGCGCGGCCGGAAACCCAACATAGCACCGGCGCGCGCCGATCGCATCTGAAGATTTCTTTAGTCCGGCACGGAACGTCACCAGTCGCACGGCCCTACGCACCAATTGCTGCGGGTTTTCGGCGTTTCTAGACTGGCTGCATCGTCGTACCGCGCGTCGAGATGCCGCGCAGCACGCATGCCGCCCCGCAATCGAACCCTATCCGCCCAGGAGACAGCCATGCCCCAAGCCGCCCTCGCCATCGAACCCGCGCCGCCCTCGCCGCTCGTGGCGGGCACCCCCGCTGGGCAGCTGTCGCCGCTCGACGCGGTGATCGAGACCGTCGCCGCGCGACGCGACGAATTCGATCGCCTGTCGCATGTGCCGCGCGACGTGATCGCGCTATTCAAGCAGGCCGGCATCTACCGCGCGGGCACGCCGCGCCGCTTCGGCGGCGATGCGCTCGCGCCGACCGCGTTCCTCGACATGATCGAACGGATCGCGACCGCCGACGGTTCGGCCGCCTGGGTCGCGAGCTTCGGCTCCGCGAACGTCTATCTCGCCGCGCTGCCGCTCGACACCCAGGCCGAGCTGTACGCGAGCGGCCCCGACCAGGTGTTCGCGGGCGGCCTGTTCCCGGTGCAGCCGGCACAGCCCGCGCCGGGCGGCTGGCGCGTGAACGGCACGTGGAAATTCGCGAGCGGCTGCAAGGGCGCCGACTGGCTCGGCGTCGGCATCGCCGTGCCGGGCGCGCAGGACGCCGCGCCGAACAAGCCGCGCACGGCCGTGTTCCGCGCCGCCGACGTCGAGATCGTCGAGAACTGGAGCGTGGTCGGCATGCAGGGCACCGGCAGCCACGACCTGCGCGTCGACGACCGCTTCGTGCCCGAGGCATGGACCTTCGTGCGCGGCGGCGAACCGACCGTCGACGAGCCGCTGTACCGCTATCCGACCGTCGCGTATGCGGCGCAGGTGCTGGCCGTCGTCAATCTCGGGCTGGCGCGCGCGGCACTCGACGTCGCGAACCGCATGTCGGGTGGACGCCAGACGACGACCGGCGCGCCGCGCCTCGCCGATCGCGCGTATTTCCGCATCGAGCTCGCGAAGGCCGAAGCGCAACTGCGCTCGGCGCGCGCGTTCTTCTACGACGCGACCGACACGGTCTGGCAATCGATCCTCGCGGGTAACCCGGTGACGCCCGACCAGGTCAGCCTGCTGCGGCTCGCAGCGACGCAGATCGCGCGCGAAGGCGCGAGCGTCGTCGAACGCGCGTACCGCCTCGGCGGCACGGCCGCGATCTACCGGTCGCATCCGCTGCAGCGGCTGCTGCGCGACGCGATGGTCGTCACACAGCACGCGTTTCTCGCCGAAGGCAACTTCGACGGCGCCGGCGCGGTATTTACCGGCGTCACGCCGTTTCCCGGCTATCTGTAACTTGCGTCGGCTGAAGCCGTTTTTTTAAAAGTGCATGAAGCCGATGCCGAGGCGCCCTCGCTGGCCGGCTCATGCACGCAACCGATTCCTCTGGAGAACCTGACATGTCCGATTCGAATCCGCTGCCGCTGCGCGTGCTGTTCTGCTGCGGCGTGTCGCAAAACTTCTTCGACCTGCCGCGCGAGAAGATCGGCGAAGTGTGGCAGGCGTATGGCGCGATGCTCGCCGCCGTCGAAGCGATGCCGGGCGTGCGCGTGCTCGGCGTGATGGACGACGATCGCCTCGTGGTCGGCCAGGCCGACGGCGCGCCGTGGACGTTCTACATCATGGCCGACGTCGCCGATTTCGACACGACGGTCGCCGTGTGCAACCTGTATCGCACGACGCCTGTCGGCGAATACAACCTGTGGCGCTACGGCAAGATCGAGGCACGGGTCGGCCGCGCGCTGACCGTGCCGCCGGCCGCGCGGCCCGCGTCGTGAGGCACGCGATGACCGACCTGTCATCCGGCCTGATCGATGCGCTCGCGCAGCGCGTGGCGGCGCTCGACGCCGAGCGCGCGGTGCGCGCGACGATCACGCGCTATATGGCGCTGTGCGACGTGCCCGAGGATGCCGGCGACGGCCCGCCGCTCGCCGGCCTGTTCACGGCCGACGCCGTGTGGGAAGGCATCGGCCCGCAGTACGCGCGCAAGTTCGGCCGCGTCGAAGGAACGGCCGCGATCGTCGCGATGCTGAACCGCTATCTGCCGCCCGATCCGCACTTCTCGGCGAACCTGCATTTCCTGACGTCGGAATCGATCGAGGTCGACGCCGCCAACACGAACGCGCGCGGCCGCTGGATCATGCTGCAGGCGTCGTGCTACGCAGGCGGCACGGCCGAGCTGATCGCCGCGCGGCTGACCGTCGATTTCGCGCCGGCTGCGGACGGTTCCACCTGGCTGATCCGCCATTTCCGCACCGAGCGCGTACTCGACGGCCCGTGGCCGCTCGCCGCCGCGCCACGGTCCTGAACCCTCCCACTGCCTCTTCACGACACCGACGACCATGACAGGCTTCATCGATACCTTCACGCTCGGCGGCCCGGGCCCGACGATCGCGATCAAGGACACGATCGACATCGCCGGCCATCCGACCCGCGCGGCGAGCCGCGCGCTCGCCGATGCGCAGCCGGCCGCAGAACACGCGGACGTCGTCCGCCTGCTGCTCGACGCGGGCTGGCAGATCGCCGGCAAGGCGAACATGCACGAACTCGCGTTCGGCATGACCGGCATCAACGACTACACGGGCACGCCCGTCAATCCGCAGGACGCATCGCGCATTCCGGGCGGCTCGTCGAGCGGTTCCGCATCGCTCGTCGGGCTCGGCACCGTCGATGCGGCGCTCGGCACCGACACGGGCGGCTCGATTCGCGGGCCGGCCGCGTGCTGCAGCGTGGTCGGGCTGAAGCCGACGTTCGGCCGCGTGTCGCGGCACGGCGTGGCACCCGTCGACACCACGCTCGATTGCGTCGGGCCATTCGCACGCGATATCCGCACGCTGGCCGCCGTGATGGCCGCAATCGCGCCGGGCTTCGATCGTGCGCGTGTGGCGGCATCGTCTGCCGACTGCACGGTTGCGCACATCACCGCCGATGCCGATCCGGCGATCGCGGCCGCGCTCGATGCGGCCGTACGCGCATCGGGCCTGCGCTCGCACGCGATCGTGCTCGACGAGATGCCGGCCGCGTTCGCCGCTGGGCTCGCGGTGATCAACGCTGAAACGTCGCGCGCGTTCGGCCATCTGGTCGCGACAGCCAAACTCGGCGCCGACCTTGATGCGCGACTGCGCACGGCCGCGACGACGACACCGGCCGCACTCGCCGAAGCCGAAGCAGTACGCGCACGCTTCACCGCGCAGGTCGACGCCGCCCTCGAACACGCCGACGTGCTGGTGCTGCCGACGCTGCCCGCGCTGCCGATCACGCTGCAGCAGGCACGCGACGGCGAATCGGTCATCGCGATGTCGTCGCTGATCCGGCCGTTCAACCTGAGCGGCCATCCGGCACTCAGCATGCCGCTGCCGCTCGCCGGTTCGCCGCTGAAGGCCGGCTTGCAGATCGTCGGGCGCAAGGGTGCTGACGAACAGGTATGCGCGATCGCGGCACACTTCGAAGCGGCACTTGCCGCATGAACCACGATGCGGGCGCCGCTTCGACCAGCGCACGCCCGCGAACCAGGGAATCACGCACCATGTCAGACCGAGTCGTCCTCGTCACCGGCGCCGCGCGCGGGCTCGGCGCCGTCATCGCCGAACGCTTTCATGCGGCCGGCTACCGCGTCGCACTGGCCGATATCGCCGCCGACGCGATTCATGCGCATGCGCGCGAACTCGACCCGAGCGGCGAGCGCGCGATCGCATTGCCGCTCGACGTCACGTCGAAGCGCGATTTCGAAGCCGCACGCGATGCGCTCGTCGCACGCTGGGGCACGATCGACGTGCTCGTCAACAACGCGGGCGCATCGAAGGTCGTGCCGGCGATGGAAATCACGGCCGAGCAGTTCGACCAGGTGATCGACGTGAACCTGCGCAGCGTGCTGTTCGGCTGCCAGGTGTTCGGCCAGTACTTCGCGACGCGCGGCGCGGGCCGCATCGTCAACATCGCGTCGCTCGCCGGGCAGAACGGCGGCTCGGCGACGGGCGCGCACTACGCGGCCGCGAAAGGCGGCACGCTGACACTGACCAAGGTGTTCGCACGCGATCTCGCTTCGCACGGCGTGACCGTCAACGCGATCTCGCCGGGCCCGCTCGATCTGCCGATCGTGTATGAAAGCGTCGCGCCGGAAAAGCTTCGTCAGGTGCTCGCGAGCCTGCCGGGCGGCAAGCTCGGGTCGGCCGGCTTCGTTGCGGACGCCGCCGTGCTGCTCGCGTCGGGCGACGCGCAGTTCGCGAACGGCGCGTGCTGGGATATCAACGGCGGGTTGTACATGCGCTGAGCGTCGGTACGCATCGATCGCGCGGTGCCGACCGGTGCCGCGCGGCGCATGTTCGGGTGCGGCCGCGCCGTGTGCATACCGACCGTTGTCAGCGCGACGACTCCCCGTCGTCGCCCCACACGACCATCACGTCGCGCACGAGCGCGGCAATCGATGTCGCGCCGAGCTTCTCCTTGATGCTCGCGCGATGCACGTCGACGGTCTTCACGCTGATCGACAGGTCCGACGCGATCTGCTTGCTGCCCTTGCCGTCGACCACGCCGCGCAGCACTTCCTTCTCGCGCGCGGTCAGCGCATCGAGCCGCTGGCGCAGCTCGCGGTGACGCTGGCCGACCGCATGCCGCTGCTGCGCGAGCCGCAGCGCGCGCTGCACGCGTTCGAGCATCTGCTGCGAGTTGTACGGCTTCTCGACGAAATCGATCGCGCCGTTCTGCAACGCACGCACCGACATCGGGATGTCGCCGTGCCCGCTGACGAAGATCACCGGCAGCGTCGCGCCGCGCGCATTCAGTTCGGCCTGCACGTCGAAGCCGCTTTTCTCCGGCATCCGCACGTCGAGCACCAGGCACGCGGGCAGGTTCACGTCGAAGCGCGCGAGAAAGTCGGCGGCGTTCGCGAATCCTTCGGACGCGATGCCGACCGATTCGAGCAACCACGCGAGCGACGTGCGCATGCCGCTGTCGTCGTCGACGATGTATACGATCGGTGCGGGTGACGTCATCGCGGGTGTCTCGCTCAATATCGGTATGGGTATCGCACGCGCTGCGCAGGAGGCCGGTTGCCGGCTCGTCGCGAGCGTCGTTCGCTGGGGGCGTGCGGCACATCATAACGAGCCGAAAACCCGCTGAACACCCTTTTACGTGCGCCGCGAACGCGCAATCGCACTTTTTTCGCGCAGCGCGTCGCGCATCTAGGTAGAACCTTTAGACGCGTTGGCGAGAACGCCATCTCCACCGTCAATCGTGCGAATGGTCGGCCGCATTTTCGCGACGTACGCTAGGGTCATCGTCGGCGTTCGCCCGCTGCACCGGCAGCGCGTACGATCGCCGCATTCGTCGACCCAGGAGCGTCCATGTCCGCCACATCCTCCACGATCTCCCCGCCCGCCAGCGCGCAACCCGCACGCGTCGAACCGACCGACGCGCAGAAGGCGTTCCGGCAAGCGATGGCCCACCTCGGCGCGGCCGTCAACGTGATCACCACCGCCGGGCCGCACGGCCGCTGCGGGATCACCGCGAGCGCCGTGTGCTCCGTCACCGACGCGCCGCCGACGCTGCTCGTGTGCCTGAACCGGTCGAGCGCGATGCACGCGACCTTCGAGCGCAACCGCCATGTCTGCATCAACGTGCTGCCGGCCGAGCACGAACTGCTCGCGCGGCATTTCGCGGGGCTCACCGACCTGCCGATGGAGCGGCGCTTCGAGCTGCCCGTGTGGGATCGCGGCGAGCAGGACGTGCCCGTGCTGCGCGACGCGCTCGCGAGCCTGCAGGGCACGATCGCCGAGATGAAGGAAGTCGGCTCGCATTCGGTGATGTTCATCGAGGCGACGTCGATCCGCGTGCGCGACGACGGCGACAGCCTCATCTACTTCAGCCGCGCGTTCCATCGTGTGTCGCGCACGGCGTGCGTGCGGTGACCGTCGCTGACTACGCGGACGGCCGCAGCGCCCGTTGCCCGGCCGCGAGCGCGGCGCCCGCGAACAGCGTCAGCGCCGAATACACGAGCCCGCGCGCGAGCCCCGCGCTGTCCGACACCCAGCCGATCGCGACCGGCCCGGCAATCTGACCGAACGCGAAGACCGTCGTGAACGCGCTGATCCCTTTCGCCCAGCCATCGGGTGGCAGGTTGTGCCGCACGAACGCGGTCGTCGATGCAACGGCCGACAGGAACGTCGCGCCGAACAGCACGCCCGACGCGAACGCGGCAGCCGGATGCACGAACATCGCGGGCATCAGCGTCGCGATGCCGAGCAGCACGTTGAGCACGGCCAGCGCCTGGCCGCCGCGCATCCGGTCGAGCAGCCGCGACCACAGCCGCGCCGACACGACGGTCGCGACGCCGAGCATCACGTAGAACGCGGCGACCACCGTGCCGCTCATCCCCGCACCGCGCAGCAGCGCGACGATGAACGTCATGTAACCGATATAGCCGACACCGAACATGCCATAGCCGGCAAGCGCGAGCGCGAAGCGAGCGGGGCTCGCGGTGACAGCCGACGCTGCGCCGTCACGCGGTGCGGCTGGTGCCGCATGCGCGCGCTCGATTCGACGCGCAGCCGACACGGCCACCGCCGAGAACAGCACGCACGCGAACGCGAGCGCAAACCATGCGGGCTGCCAGCCGTGCGTGCCATGCATCAGCGTGGCCGGTACGAGCAGCGACGACGCGACGATGCCCCACCCCGTGCCGCCGTAATAGAGACCGAGCAGCAGCCCCGCATCGCGCGGCGATGCCGACGCGAGCCGCGCAGCCAGCACGCCGCCGCTGATGAAGATCAGCGCGCTGCCGACGCCGGTCGCGAGCCGCTGCACGAGCAGCACGTGCATGTCAGACGTGAACCCGCACGCGGCCATCAGCAACGCGGTCAGTGCGCAGCCGGCCGCGAGCAGCGTGCCCGCGCGCCGGCGCCGCGACAGCAACGGAAACGCGAGCGCGCCGATCAGGTAGCCCGCGGCATTCGCCGTGTTCAGCGCACCGGCCTGCGCGAACGTCCAGCCGAGATCGGCCTTCATCGGCGGCAGCAGCAGCGCGTACGAAAAGCGCGCGAGGCCGAGCGCGATCGCACTGCCGAGCGACAGGCCGATCGCGAGCCGCCACGCGGCCATGCGGTCGGGGTCGGTTGCGCCGGCGTCCGGCCGCGATGGGCCGGCACGCTCCGGTTGCAGCGCTGTGGGCATCAGGTTGTCTCCAACTTTGTTCGAGTCGTGCCGCCGGGACAGCGGCGCGCGCGGCCGCGGCCGTCGCGCAAGGTCGTCAGATGGTGCCAGAAAACCGGGGGCACCGCCGCGCCAGGCCAGGCGCGCGGTTACCGTGCGCGATCGTCGTTCATGAATGACGCGATTCGAAATGATCGGCGCCATTGCATTTCCGATTTAATAAAATTGCGGAAATCATTTAGCCGGCCGCGATCCCGATAATTGGAAAATCAGGTCGGTCCCGTTATTCGATTTATCTGCCTTTTCCCGCATCGCCTGCCGAAATCCCCCATGTTTAGCATGCTTCGGCTAAAAACCTTGCAACGCATTGCATTCGTAAATTCGTCAGACTATTATCGACGCCACTCGCCCGGTATTCACAAAATTCCGGATGAGGAGCGGCATTCTTTTAGCCGCGCTTTCATGTTGAATCACTCATGTTCACCACAGGAGAATTGACATGCAGGACACCCAGCAGATCGAATTGCTTGACTGGATGCAGGAAGACACGCACCCCGAGGCCGTCGACATGATGGTCGAGGACGCCGTGGTGCCGTTCGGCACCGCGCTCTGGCCGGTCTGAGCGGGCCACCCGTTCTCGCGGAAGGGCCGCGGCCCTTCCGCCGCTTCCGGAGACACGCATGCTGAACCTGCACCGCGCACTCGGTTTTCACCCCGCGCTGCGCGACAAGCTTGCGCGCGGCGAGTCGGGAAAACTTCTGGTCGGCCATGACACCCGCAACCGCGACATCGCGTTGCGCGCGTTTGCTGCCCTGCCCGCCTCGCTCGACGCGACTACCCTCTGCCTCGAAACCACCCCGCCCGCCGACATCGCAGCCGCGCTCGATCGCGCCGACCTGTTCGTGCTGCTGTACGACTCGTCGTGCCTGCCGACGCCGTCGCCGAGCGGGCCGCCGTTCCTCGCCGCGATCCGCCCCGCGATCGTCGAGCACTGGAGCAAGTCGGTACTGTTCAAGGATTACGGCCCGCATCTCGACGAAGCATTCGCCGAATCGCTCGACGACATCGCCGCACGCAACGGCCGGCTGATCGATGCGGCCGCACATGCGTCGCAGATCCGCTTCATCGACGAAGCCGGCAACACGCTGACGGGCTCGCTCGCGCCGGACCAGAAATGGACGAGCGTGGATGGCATGGGCAATCTCGATGTCGTGCCCGGCGAGATCGCGACGCACGTCACCGACCTGAACGGCACGGTCGTGTTCAGCGGCACGTTTCTCGGCACCGTGCCGTTCGCGATCAAGTACAAGGTGGCCGAGCGGCTCGCGACGCTGCGGGTCGAGAACAGCACGATCGTCGATTTCGACACCGACGACGCGGGCTTCCGGCGCGATTTCGCGACCTATCTCGACCGGCACGCGAATCACCGGCGGATCGAGGAATTCGGCATCGGCACGAACCTCGGGATCCGCGGGCTGTACGGCCGCAATGCGGGATTCGAGGAGCGTCATCCGGGCCTGCATCTCGGGCTCGGCGGCGGCGAAAACGGCAGCCACCACCTCGACCTGATCTTCGCGCGCGGCACGCTCGCGCTCGACGAGCGGATCGTGTTCGACGGCGCGTTCGCCGTCTGACGGAGCGGCGACGTGCTCAGGCTTCGGCGGCCGCCGCGTCGCCGAGCCACTTGAACATCACGAGGCAATCGACGAACCCGAGCCGCGCGTGACGGTACGCGCGCGGCAGGCGGCCGACGATCTCGAATCCCAGCTTCTGCCACAGCGCGACCGCGACCTCGTTCGTCGCGACCACGGAATTGAACTGCATCGCGAGGAAACCGCGCTCGCGCGCGACCTGCTGCGAGTGCTCGCACATCAGGCGTGCGACGCCGCGGCCGCGCGCGGCGTCGCTCACCATGTAACCGCAGTTGCACACGTGATTGCCGGGCCCGGCCGCGTTCGCCTTCAGGTAGTAAGAACCGAGCACCACACCGTCCTCTTCGGCGATCCACGTGCAAAGCGGCGCATCGAGCCACAGTGCGCGAGCCGCTTCGGGCGTCGGCGCGGGATCGAATGCATAGGTTTCCTGAGCGGCGACGATGGCGCGGTAGGTCGGCCAGAAGCGCGGAAAATCGTCCTCGGTCATCGGGCGAAGCGTGATCATGCGGGTTCTCTCGTGAAGTCATTGTCGGCGGGCAAGCAATCGATCGTACCGCGATTCCTCGATGGTCGCCGTCCCGCAGCACGCCGCTGCGATACGCACCCGACGGCACGCCGTACCGGCGCTCGAACGCCTGCGGGAAACCCGACAGGCGCTCGCCGCCGCGTCGCCGCACGACGCATGCGCCGCCACCGTGCCCGCTTGCAACGAAGCGACATCGACTTGCGAAAACCGGTCGTTTATTTTTTTCCGCCGCACGCTCCCGTCATGATCTCCCGCGAGCCCCGGCGCGCCGCCGGGGCGACATCACCCCACCATGGCGGAGACATCAATGAAAACAAGCCACACCCTCAACGCGCTTGCGCTGCTCTGTTGCATCGGCATCCAGTGCGCGACGCCGGCATTCGCCGACGAACCGAAGAAGGTCGCGTTCGTCGACACCGGCAACACCGGGCGCAGCGTGATGGCCGAAGCGATCGCGGGCCAGTTGATCGCCCAGCGCCACGCGCATGTCGCGGTGATTTCGCGCGCGGTCGACGAGGATCCGTACGACGAAAAGCCCGAGGAAAACGGCGTGATCCTGATGAAGCGGCGCGGCATCGACACGTCCGCGCACCGCTCGGTGCAACTGAACGCGAACGACGTCAAGCATTCCGACGTGATCCTGACGATGACCGACAAGCACAAGGAGAAGGTGCTCGCGCTCTATCCGTCGGCGGCCGGCAAGGTGTTCACGCTCGCCGAATATGCGTCCGGCAAGCACGTCGACGTGCCCGACGCGTGGGGCAAGCCGATCGACTTCTACGAATCGGTGACCGCGCAGCTCGACACGTACATCCCGGCCGCGCTCGACAAGGTCGCGACTGCCGAGGCAGCGAAGCAGTAATGCGGCAAGACCTGCCGGCATGACAGGCGCGCAACGCGCCGACGCCGGCAGGTTTGCAGTTCCCCCTCATTCCGCCCGACACCCCGCCCACGGCGCGTGCCTCGTCATCGCGCCATCGACACCGGCCATTCGGCCGAATCGCCGCCGCACGCACCGGATGAAAGAATGATCGTCGTCCGGGAAGCCGGCTTCGCTGCCTGAAACCCCGAACCATGCAGGCGCCGCATGCGCTCCGGCCGCGGCGCCGTTGCGTTGCATGCCGTCTCGATCCGACGACCGGCACCGCGTGTATTGCACCCCGCTCACACCGCCTGTGGCAGGCCGCATGGCCGCCCCGTTTCCCTCACCCTTTTTGTAGCTTATAAGTTACAATACTATCCAAGTTCGAACTGCTTCGCTATCAGCGCGACGACGGTCGCGAGCCTTTCACCGAATGGCTGAACGCCGTGCGCGACAAGCTCGCACAGGCACGGATTCGCGAACGCCTGCGCCGCGTGCAGACGGGCAACTTCGGCGATTGCGTGCCTGTCGGCGAAGGCGTGATCGAACTGCGCATCCACGTCGGTGCCGGCTATCGCGTGTACTTCGGCCGGCACGGCGGTGCACTGGTGCTGCTGCTGTCCGGCGGCGACAAGGGCAGTCAACCCGACGACATCAGGCGCGCAAAGGAACACTGGTCGAACTGGAAACGGAGGCAAATATGATCAAGCTCAAAGGCGCGGTATCGCACCACGACGCGGAGGTCGCCGAACTCGGCGCCGATCGCGAACTCGCGGTGGCCTATCTGCGCGTCGCAATGGAATCGCTCGACGATCCCGACAACCGCGCGGCCGGCCTGCTCGCGCTGCGCACGGTCGCGGAAGCGTACGGCGGGCTCGGCGCCGTCGCGGCCGAAGCCGGCATCAGCCGCGAATCGCTGTATCGCACGCTGTCGCCCAACGGCAACCCGACATTGAAAACCCTGCTCGCGGTACTCAAGACCGTCGGCCTGCGCCTGTCCGTCGTCCCCGCGCAGCCTGCGCACGCGTAAGCGGCACACCGCCCGCCTGCCCGCTCACGGCCGGACCATCCACACGAGCAGCATCCCGGCCGGCACGGCAGTCATCCCCGCCGGCGGATGCGCGATCGTCGGCTCGACCGCCAGCGCCTGCGCGATCGCCGCCGCATCGTCGATCGTCGTCGTCCGCACGATCGTCATCAGCCGCGCCGGCCGGTGCAGCGTCTCGCGATACAGCGCGCCGTACCACAGCGGCCTTGTGCCGAGCGCGTCCTGCAACACGTACGGATAACGCCACAACCGCAGCACGAGGCGGCTTTCCGGGTGGCCCGGATCGACGCGGACGAACACGCGACGCGTGCTCTCGCCGTGCGTGTAGCGCGGCAGCACCGGCAGCGTGTCGGCCGGCGCCTGCGGCAACAGCCAGCGCAGCGCGGTGGCCGGCGACCACGGCGTCGCGCGCTGCCAGCCGGCCTGTGCGAGATGGCGATCGAGCGTGTCCGACGTCGCGCTCCATTGCAGCGGCAGATATTCCTCGCGATCGCCGCCGATCTCGGTGCGCCGCGTCGGCACGCGCTGCCACCCGCCGCGCATCCACTGGTCGACCGTCATTGCGACCACGTCGCCGACATGCGGGCGCGACGCGCGGTCGAGCTGCCATTGCGCGGGAACCGTCCATACACCGGCCGTCGCGAGCACCACGACCACCGCGACGAGCGCGCCCCTCGGCTGCACATGCTCGCGCACGCGCCAGTAAGCATAGGCGCCGGCGAGCACGGCGAACCACGCCAGCCCGAGGCTCCAGCCGCCGAGCAAACCCGACAGCCAGGTGTCGCCGACGTACAGCCGTGCGAAGCCGCCGAGCACGACCCACAGCACGACCGCCGTCACGACCGGGATGCGCCACAGCGCGGGCCGGTCGCGCGTCACCACCCAGCCGAGGCCGCTGCTCGCGAGAATCGCGAACGCTGCTTCGGCGTCGGGCAGCGGCACATGCAGTGCGCCCGGCGGCAGGCTCGCGGGCGTCGCGCCGGGCACGCCCGCGCCGAACGCCGGCACGAGCACGATGGCGACGCCGACCGTCGCGAGCCACCACGCGGCCGTCAGCCAGCAGCGATGAATCAACAGCCAGACGAGAAACGCGGCCGCGACGATCAGCCCCGTATCGTGCCCGTGCAGCACCGCGAGCGCGCTCATCGCGGCATCGACGGGCGGTGTGTGCAGGTTCTGCAGGAACGCGTACAGCGCGATGTCGGCGTGCATCAGCGGATCGTTCGCGACGACATCCTGCACGAGGCCCGCGAACAGCCACACGCAGCCCACGAACAGCAGCGCGAGCACGGGCACCGCGCCCGGCAGGCGGCGCACGCGCGCGATCGTGTCGTGCAGCCGCGCGCCGAACCGCGGCCAGCGGCGCGCGCAGGCGTGCACGACTTCGACCAGCGCGCGGCGCAGCAGCGGCCAGCCGCGCCGCAGCGCGACGCGCACGCCGATCCACACCAGCGCGACCAGCGCGGCGACGACCATCAGGATCGCGGCGACCCGTACGCTGATCGCCGCGGCCAGCGCGGCCGACGCACCGAACAGGATGCCCGGCGCGATGTGCACGGGCGCCCACACGAGTGCCGATATTACGTTGACCGGATAGAACGACCGGCGCGGCAGCGTCGCGCAGCCGACGACGACCGGCACGACCGCGCGCACCGGCGCGAGGAAGCGCGCAAGCACGATGCTCTTCATGCCATGGCGCAGCACGAACTCCTCGCCGCGCGAGTAAGCGGCCGCGTAACCGAAGCGCGTCCACGCGTTGCGGATCACCCCGCGATAGTGACGCCCGAGTTCGTAGCTGATCCCGTCGCCGACCACGGCGCCGACGGCCGCGACGCCGATCGTCGTCCACCCGTCGAGCGCGCCCGCGCCGATCAGCGCGCCGGCCGCGAACATCACGGCACCGGCCGGCACGACCGTGCCGACCAGCGCGATCGCCTCGGCGCAGGCGGTCACGAACACGATCGCCAGCACGAGCACCGGATGCGCGCCGATCGTGCCGATCCACGCGTGGATCGTGTCGCTCATCGCTCACTCCAAAGCGGTGCGGCCCGGTGTGCGAACACCGGGCCGGCAGTGGCGTGGGAAACGTTCATCGCGAGGTGCGCGCGGTCGCGCCGGCGTCAGCGGTCAATCGAACTCGTACTGCCGCGCATCCGCCTCGAGCGGCGCGTCGTGGTACCCGACCGTCGCGATCTCGCGCAGATAGCGCGCGAGAAACGCGCCGATCGACCCGGCGGCCTCGTACTGATGCACGTGACGGAATTCATGGGTCAGCAGGCGCCGCGTGTCCTGGCCGCGCAGCACGAACACCGCATGGTCGAGCGTGAGCCCGATCGTCCCCGGCGACAGCAGCCCCGTGTCGCGGGCGATCGCGGCCAGCGACGGTGTTTCGGGAAACGGCATGCGGTCGGCGATCACGACGCGGATCCGCTCCGGCTGCGCGACGCCCACCTTGCGCGCGTCGTCGGCCTGCGCCGGCGTCAGCGGCGCACCCTGTGCGATTCCGCGCGCCGCCTCCGCTTCGGCCCAGGCGACGGCGGCGGGCAATGCGGACGGCAGGATATCGGCAAGGTCAATCATCGCGGGGCTCCTCGGTCGGCGCGGTGGCATCGGGCACCAGTTTAGTCCCGAATCAGGCCGGTTCGCGGGGCGGTTCGCGTGACACCGTGCCGGCCCGCCCCGGGCGCGGCAGGCATCAGGGAATACCCTGTCTCGCAAGCCGTACCCTTTTCCGTCGATTATTTCGATTCAGTACACAGTCCGCGATCGACTATCTCGAAAATTTCCCGGATGTGTATCGCTTTGGGATTCGGCGGAATATATTGGTCAGAAGAACAGTCGCGGCGACAACCGGACGGCAGGATCCGCGGCGTCATCCCGAAGAGGATCGCTGGAAAATGATCAGGGTAATTCTGGCTGACGATCACGCAGTCATGCGGGACGGACTGCGTCACATCCTGGAGATGGCCGGCGGTTTCGACATTGTCGGCGAGGCGAGCGACGGCTCGGCCACGCTCGCGCTGGCCGAACGCGCCGTCGCCGACGTGCTGCTGCTCGACCTGTCGATGCCCGCGCCGACCGGCATCGAGCTGATCCGGCTGGTCAAGCGCCACGCGCCGTCGCTGCACACGCTCGTGCTGACGATGCACGCCGAGGCGCAGTACGCGGCGCGCGCGTTCAAGGCCGGTGCAACCGGCTACCTGACGAAGGACAGCGCGGCTGCCGAGCTCGTCGAGGCCGTCGGCAAGGTCGCGGCGGGCGGCGTCTACGTGAGCCTGTCGGCGGCCGAAAGCCTCGCGCGCACGCTGCGCGCGCCAGCCGACATGCTGCCGCACGAACGGCTGTCCGCGCGTGAGCTCGACGTGATGCACCGCATCGTCGCGGGCCAGACCGTCACGCAGATCGCGTCCGAACTCGCGCTGAGCGCGAAGACGGTCAGCACGTACAAGACACGGATCCTCGACAAGATGGAACTGCCACACGAAGCCGCGCTGGTCCGCTACGCGGTGCGCCACGATCTCGTCCCCGGCATCGACGACGCATGACGGCCGCCATCCGCTTCCCGCCCACGCCCCCTGACGACGCCGATCCGGACACGTCGCGCCTGTTCATGTCGTCGCTGCCGCCGGGCCCGCGCGAGCGGCGGTTCGCGATCGCGACCGTGCTCGTGTCGGCCGCGATCTTCGCCGCGCTCGCGCCGTTCGCGGGCATGCCGCTCGCACCGGGCTGGGCGTTCATCCCCGTGTACCAGTCGGCGATCGTCGTCAACGACATGGTGACGGCCGGCCTCCTGCTCGGCCAGTACGCGATCCTGCGCGAGAAATCGCTGCTCGTGCTCGCAGGCGGCTACCTGTTTACAGCCTTCATGGCCGGCACGCACATGCTGACCTTTCCGGGGCTGTTCGCGCCGACCGGCCTGCTCGGCGCCGGCGAACAGACCACCGCGTGGCTGTACCTGTTCTGGCACGGCGGCTTTCCGCTGGCGGTCGCCGCCTATGCGCTGCTGCGCACCGCATCGCGCGCACGCCCGATCCCGGCCCCGCAGCGCCGCGCGGCGATTCCCGTGGCGCTCTGCATCGCCGTGGCGGTCGGCGCGACGGTCGCGCTCACGGTGCTCGCGACCGCCGGCCACGACCTGCTGCCGCGCATCATGCACGGCAACCGGATGGCCGCGCCGATGACGAACGCGATCACGGTCGTCTGGGGGCTGAACCTGGTCGCGCTGATGCTGATGTGGCGGCAGCGGCGCGACCATTCGGAGCTCGACCTGTGGGTGATGACCGTGCTCGTCGCTTGGCTGTTCGACATCGCGCTGTCGTCGATGCTGAATCACGGGCGCTTCGATCTCGGCTTCTACGCGGGCCGCGCGTACGGACTCGTCGCGTCGGCCGTCGTGCTGTCCGCGATGCTGTTCGAGAACGGCCGGCTGCATGCGCAGACGGTGCGCGCGCTGGCCGGCGCGCGCTACCAGCATCTGCTCGTCGCGCAGAAGAGCGCGCAGTTGAACGAGGCGAACGAACGGCTCGAACAGCGCGTTGCCGCGCGCACCGCGCAACTGAGCGCGTCGAACCGCGACCTGCGACGCGAAGTCGAGGAGCGCGTGCGCGCCGAGCGTGCGCTGCAGGTGTCACGCGAGGAGCTGCGCGAGATCGCCGCGATCAGCGCGACCGCGCGCGAAGCCGAGCAGCGCCGCATCGCGCGCGAGCTGCACGACGAACTCGCGCAGACGCTCGCGACGCTGAAGAACGATCTCGAATGGCTGAGCGACCACGTGCCGCAGGACGACGCACCGCTTGCGCGCAAGATCGCGACGATGCACACGATGGCACGCGGCGCGGTGGCTGCGACACGGCGCATCGCGTCGGACCTGCGCCCGCTGATGCTCGACGATCTCGGCTTCGCCGCGGCGATGCAATGGCTCGTGGAGGATTTCAGGCACCGTCACGGGATTGCGTGCGAGCTGCACGTCGAGCCGACCGAGCTGCAGCTCGACGAACCGTATGCGACGGCCGTGTTCCGCATCGCGCAGGAAGCGCTCGCGAACATCGCGCGGCACGCGGCCGCGTCGCATGCGGACGTCGAGCTCGTGCACGGGGACGATGCGATCGCGCTGACGATTCGCGACGACGGTGCGGGATTCGATCCCGGTGTACCGCGCAAGTCGGGCTCGTTCGGGCTGGTCGGTTTGCGCGAGCGCGCGTATCTCGTCGGCGGCACGCTGCAGATCACGACGACGCTCGGCGAGGGTACGACGGTCGAGGTGGATATTCCGCTGTCGCATGCGCCGGTGGCGGTTGCGCATGGCGGGGATGGGGTTTCGCGCGGGTAGGGTCGGCCGAATGAGGTGGCGCCGTGTCGCTGGCGCGGTCAGTGGTAGTCGTCTTCCCGTTGATGGCGGACGGCGAGGATCGTGACTTGTGCCGCGATGCACGTATCGCCGTCCCGATGGCTTACTCGACCGCTTTTGTCGCGCGTGCCGCTTTCAGCATGCGCTCGAGTTCTGCCTGAACGTTTGCAGCATCGATGTATTCGCCGGTCCGCCGCGCCTCGTCGCGCGATGCCACGCCACGCGCGACAAACTCGCGCTGCACGCGTCGGCGCTCAATGCTATCGCGAAACATATTCAACGTCGTGATTTTCATTGCACGCTCCATACGCCACATATGCAGCGCATGGTAGCGCATCAGCACGATGCGCAAAGAGTCGGCCTGCTGATCGCGATGCATTTTCCGCATGGTCCTGCGCGCTTGCCGCCGTCCCTTGGCAACATAGCCGCACCGGCCTCGGCACGACGCTACAATGCGTCGCCGCCCTGCACGTGCCAACGCGCCGGCCGACCGGACCTCCCCTTCACCACGATGAAAACCATCCTCACCTACGTACTCGGCTTCTGCGCCGTCGCGGCCGGCTGGCTTGCGGCGTCGCTGCTGTGCTGGCCCGTCCTGCTCGCGCTGCAGGCGCTGACGACAACCCTGTTCATCCCGCATCCGGCCGGCAGCTACATCGGACTCGGGTTCGTGTCGACCGCGCGGCTCCTGGATTTCCCGACCAGCTTCGTCGGCGCCTTTTCGGTGCCGTTCATGAATGTGCCGCTCGGGTTCATCGCGATCATCTGGTGGTTCGGCATGGCGATCATCGTGCCACCGATCTACGCGCGATACCGCGTCATGGTGCCCGGCCGCCCCTCGGCCCGCGCCGTCCTGTGGCGCGGGGCGCGCTCGTTGCTGATCTTCACCGCCGTGCTCCTCGTCGTCGCGATGCCGTTCCTGCGACGCTACGAAATCGTGACGCAGGATCATCTCTACGTGCGGCACCTGTTCGACTGGCACGAGCGCGCGTATCCGCTTGCGTCGCTGAAGGAGATCCACGTGGACATGCCCGAATACAGCCGCGGCATCATCACGTGGGACTTCATATTCGACGGCGGGAACCGCTTTTCGACGACCGCGCCGGACATCGACGCGCTCAAGTTCCTGCTGTCGAACAACGCGCACGTATCGACCAACTTCAAGATCGTCGGGAACCGGATGTCGATGCGGTGACGCCGCCCGCCGTCACACCCGCGCCGCCACCATCCCCCGCTCCGACCGCGTCCACGCGACCAGCGCGCCGATCCCGAGCAGCGCGAGGCACACGATCGGCACGATCATCGGCCCGAACGCGGTGCCCGTCACCTTGCCGGCGAACGGCATCAGGTTCTGGCTGAAGAAGCCGCCGAGGTTGCCGATCGAGTTGATCGCCGCGACGCTTGCCGCCGCACGCGCGCCGGTGAAATAACGCGGCGGCATCGACCAGAAGCACGGATACAGCAGCGGGATGCATGCGCCGCCGAGCACGAGCGCGATGAAGCGCAGCGGCGTCGACGGCAGCACGAGGCTCAGCAGGAAGCCGAGCGCGCCAAGCGCCGCGACGATCGCGATCGTGCGCAGGATGCTCTTCGCGCGACGCAGCTTCGCCGGCAGCCACACCAGCAGCAGCACCGCGAGCGCCCACGGCAGCATGCTCAGGAAGCCGTTCGTGCTGCTCGATACGCCGAACGATTTCACGAGCGTCGGCAGCCAGTACGTGACGCCGTACAGCGACGTCGACATCAGCATGTAGGTCGCCGCGAACAGCATCACGCGCGGATCGAGCAGCGCCTTCCACGGTTGACCGTGCTCGGCCTGCGCGGGCTTCTCGCGTTCCAGCGCGGCCGCGACGATCTGCTTCTCGCGCTCGTCGAGGAACGGCGCGTCGCGGAACGATGCGGGCAGCACGCGGAACACGACGATCGCGACGATCACCGCCGGGATGCCCGTTGCAATGAACACCCACTGCCAGCCCGCCAGCCCCCACACGCCGTTCAGGCTCAGCAGCACGCCGCCGACCAGCGAGCCGAGCATGTTCGCGAGCGCGCTGCCGAGCGTGAAGATGCCGAGCACCTTCGCGCGGTAGCTCTGCGGGAACCACAGCGTCAGGTAGTAGATCACGCCCGGATAGAAACCGGCCTCGGCGATGCCGAGCAGGAAACGCAGCGAGCAGAACGCGGGCATCGACGTCGTGAAGCCCATCAGCACCGTAATGAGGCCCCACGTCAGCATGATCCGCGCGAGCCACACGCGTGCGCCATAGCGATGCAGCGCGAGCGTGCTCGGCACCTCGAACAGCAGGTAGCCGATGAAGAACAGCGACGACGCGAGCCCGAACGCAGCCTCCGTCATCCCGAGGCTGTGCACCATCTGCAGCTTCGCGAAGCCGACGTTCTGCCGGTCGATGAACGCGATCAGGAACATCACGACGAGAATGGGCAGCAGGCGCCGCGCCATCTTCGACATGATGCGCTGTTCTTCGGCGGACGCGGGGTCCAGGGTTTCGGTAGCGTTCACTACGGGCTCCTTGCGTGAAACGGTTGCGTGTCGGTTGGTTCGGCGCCGCGCGCAATGAAGGCACGGGCGCGGCGTATTTCGATGAAGGTCGTTCGTGGGCGGCCAGCGGCGCTCAACCCGACCGGTAGTCGTCGAGCATCGGCGCGAACATCTCGTGCCATGCGCGCGGCTTTGCCTTGATCGTGCCGGCCAGGTACAGGAATTCGACGTAGTCCATCAGCTGGTTCGGCCGCACCGAGAAGCGCGTGTCGGGCGCGGCGAGCATCCGCATCACGTCGTCGTGCGACACGCCGACGCCCGACGACGCCGCATAGAGCGCGGCCGCCGCGCGCGGGTCCTGCGCGATCAGGCGGTTCGCTTCGTCGAGCGCGCCGAGAAACGCGGCGGCCAGCGCGGGCTCCGTATCGACGAGCCGCTTCGGCGCGAACACGACGTCGAGCGTCATCGGACCGAGCACGTCGACCGAGCTCACGACGCGGTGGATGCCCGGCTGCCGCAACTCGAGCGTCGAGAACGGCGGCGACGTGAAGTGCGCGGTGACGCCGTTCTCGCGGCGGATCAGCGCCTGCATCGCCTGCGGATGCGGCAGGTTCACGGTAATCGAATCGAGCTGCGCGAAATGCGCGTGGCCGAGCTGCCGGCTCGCGATCATCTGCAGCACGACGGCCGACAGCGACGTGCGGATGCCGGGCACCGCGATCCGGTCGGACGGCGTGAAGTCGCGCAGCGACGTGAGGCCCGGACGATTCGCGTTCAGCGACAGCGACGTGGTCGACAGCCCGCTGATGCCGATCACCTCGACATTCGGAATGCCGCGCGCCCGCGCCCACAGCTCGATGAAGCCCGGTGCGCCGGCGCCCGCGAAATCGAGCGTGCCGGCCATCATCGCGTCGTTGACGGAATTGCCGCCATCGAGCAGCACCCAGTCGACCGCGACGTCGCGCACGCCGTGCCGCGCCGCGTGCCGTTCGAACAGCCGCTGTTTCTCCATCACGAGCAGCGGCAGGTACAGCACGCCATAGCCTTTCGAGATCCGCACGGTGCGCGGCTTCGCGCGCACGAGCGACGGCGCGGCGAGCACGCCGAGCCCGGCGGCGATCAATGCGCGGCGGCGCAGCGACGTCGTCATGCGCAAGCCGCCGTGCGACGGCGCGCAAACGGCCACGCGGGGGCCGGCGTCGCGCTGCACCGCGCGTGCGTCGTGCCCGTGACTTGCTGCATGTTGCCGTCTCCTTGAATATTTCTGGTATTAATGCCGTCCTTGCTTGCTGCTTCCGGCTCGACACAGGTTATCGACCGAGTCTGAGAAAATGCTGACATCCCGGCCCCGGGAAAACCCCTAATCCACCCATCTGCAAAACGGCACCATGCGCATTCTCGTCGTGGAGGACGATGCCGAAATCGGCGCGGCGATCCGCAGCCGCCTGGCGCGGCTCGGCCACGCGGCCGATCTCGAAACCGACGGCGCGACCGCGAACGGGCTGTTGCGCGTCGAGCGTTTCGACCTCGTCGTGCTCGACGCGAACCTGCCCGGCATGGACGGTTTTGCGGTGCTGCGCAACCTGCGCGCATCGGGCAGCACGACGCCCGTGCTGCTCGTCACCGCGCGCTCGGCGATCGACGACCGCGTGAGCGGCCTCGGCCTCGGCGCCGACGACTATCTGGTGAAGCCGTTCGACTACCGCGAGCTCGACGCGCGCGTGCAGGCGCTCCTGCGCCGCAACAGCGGCCACGCGAACGACGTGCTGACGCTCGGCGGCCTCGTGATCGATCGCAGCAGCCGCCTCGCGGAACTCGACGGCCAGCCGCTGTCGCTGTCGCGCCAGGAATTCGCGCTGCTCGAAATCCTCGCGAGCCGCCCGCAACGGATCTTCTCGAAGGAAGAACTGCTGAACCAGCTGTTCAGCTTCGGCAACGAGCCGACCGCGAACGCGGTCGAGCAGTACGTGACGCGCGTGCGCAGGAAGCTGCAGGGCAGCTCGGTCGAGATCCGCACCGCGCGCGGGATGGGGTATCAGATTGCCGCGCATTGACTGGTTCCCGAAGACGCTGTTCGGACGCACGCTGCTCTTCATCGCGCTCGTCGTCGCGACCGGCGCGCTGGCGCTCGCGGCGATCGCGCGCTACTACGCGGGCGTCGCGGCCGAACGCGCGTACGACCAGTTGCTCGCCGGCGCGTCGATCCAGGTCGCGGAGAACCTTTACGTGCAAGGCGGCGTGCTCGCGCTGAATCCGCCGGTGGCCGCGCTGTCGACGCTGTCGCGCTACGACCTCGTCTACTACAAGGTCGTCGATTCGCGCGGCATCGTCGTGGCCGGCTACAACGATCTCGCGAGCCCCGCGACGCTCGCCGCCGCGAAACAGGGCCCCGCGTTCGCGAACGCCGTCTACCAGGGGCACCGGATCCGCACGGCGACCATCGCACGCTACATGCCCGAGGAAAACACGCCGGGCTGGGCGCTCGTGACCGTTGCGCAAACCACCCACGCGCGCCAGCAGCTCACGAACGACATGAGCATCAAGGTGTGGACGCTGATCCTGCTGATGAGCGTGCTCGCGATCGGCGCAAGCGGCCTCGCGATCCGGCGCGGCCTGCGCCCGCTCGCGCAGATCGGCACGATCATCGCCGCACGCGACCCGGCCGACCTGCGGCCGGTGGCCGTCGACACGCCGAGCGAGATCGACGCGATCATCGGGTCGATCAACGGATTGATACACCGCCTGGCCGAGCGCATCAACGCGATGCAGCGTTTCATCGCCGACGCCGCGCACCAGATGCGCACGCCGCTCGCGCGGCTCGACGCACAGATCGAGCTGCTCGGCGGCGAGTCCGATCCCGCGCGCCATGCGGCACGCCTCGACGCGCTGCGCGCGACCAGCGCGGACGTCGGCCGCCTGACGGGCCAGTTGCTCAATCACGCGATGGTGATCCATCGCTCCGAGGCCGTGCCGCTGCAACCGGTCGAACTCGTCGCGCTCGCGAAGGACGTGCTCGGTCGCACGATTCCGCTCGCGGGCGAGCGCGATGTTGCGGTCGCGTTCGCGAGCGACGCGCCGCTGGCGTGGATCGACGGCGATGCGATCAGCCTGCAGGAAGCGCTGTCGAACGTGCTGCACAACGCGTTGCTGCACGGTCATGCGGACGACCTCGTCGTATCCGTCGCGACCACGGGCAACGCCGACGACGCGGTCACGCTGACCGTCACCGACAACGGACGGGGGATTCCGCGCGAGCACTGGGACGCCGCATTGCAGCCGTTCGTGCGAATCGCGCCGGATGGCAGCGAGCGGCGCACGGGATCGGGCCTCGGGCTCGCGATCGTGCAGGAAGTGATGAAGGCGCACGGCGGGCGCATCGGGTTCGCGTTTCCCGATGCGGGCGGGTTTGCGGTGGTGTTGACGTTTCCGCGGGCGGCGGCGATCGGTGCGGACGCAGCGTAGGCGGGCGTAATCGGGTGCTCGAATACCGGTGAGTTGCAGCCGTCAATCATCGCTTTCGTCGTCGGCAGCAACGGCATCGTGCTCCGCGTGCCGCACTACCAGCCGGTCCAGTTCGTGATACTGACGGTGCAGAACAGCCGGCACAACTTATCGACATCACCACGCTCGAAGCCGAAGGAATGACGCATGACGAAATTCTCGACCTGTCGCATGCGGTCGCAATCTTCGCGTGGGTGAACCGGTTGATGCTGACAACAGGCGCACCCGTGTTTCCGGAGCGGCCGCTCAGCGCCAGCTTCCGGCGTAATCCGCAACGAACCGCTCGAACGCGATCGGCGCCCGGCCGAGCAACGCCTGCACGTCGGTGCTGACGGCTGCCGCCTCGCCGGCCGCGATCATCCGGTTCAGGCTCATCAGCGTATCGATCGACCACGCGTCGGCACCTGCGGCGCGCATGGATTCGATCGCCGCATCGTCCGTCACCGGCACGTACTCGACCTTGCGCCCGAGCGCCGCGCCGATCCGTGCGGCCACATCGGCGTTCGACAGTGCTTCGCCGCCCGTCAGCTCGTAGATCCGGCCGGCATGATCGGCCGGGTGCTGCAGGATCGTCGCATCGACGGCGGCGATGTCGCGCACGTCGACGAACGACACCTTCCCGTCGCCCTGCGGCAGATACAGCGCGCCGTCGCGAATCATGCCCGCGTAGTACGTCACGAAGTTCTGCATGAAGCAGTTGGGCCGCGTGATCGTGTAGGCAATGCCCGACTCCATCACGAGCCGGTCGATCTCGCCTTGCACGCGCCCGATCGCGATCGACGACGCGGCATCGGCGCCCGCGCCCGACGAGCGGACGATATGCGTGACGCCGGCTGCCCTGGCCGCCGCAACCGCATTGCCGGCCAGCGTCACCATGTCGGCCTGCAGCGGCAGCAGCAGGAACAGCGTGTCGATGCCCCGGAACGCATGTGCCAGGCTCGCGGCGTCGGCGAGATCCGCGCGACGCGTTTCGACGCCTTCGACCGCCCTGCCGCTGTTCGAGCTGGCGATCACATTCGCGCCGGCCGCCTTCAGTTGCGCGACGAGTTCGCGCCCGATGTTCCCGGTCGCGCCAGTTACGAGAATGGTGTGGGACATGATGTATCTCCTGATCGCAAATGGAAAACGCGCCGTATTGCCGGACCGCGACGACCGCCTCGATATACGAAGCCGGCATTGCTGCCGCGCTGGTCCGGAAGCGGCTCCGCGCGCGTTCGCGTTCGTCACGGGTAGGTGGCGATGCGCTGCTCGTGTGCGGAACACGACACGACGGACATCATCCTAGTCGCGCCCATTCATGCCGAATAGTCCATAATGCGTCGAATCAATTTCAACGATTTCGATCGAATCGTCATGAACGATCTGCGTGTGCTGGAAAGCTTTCTCCGCACCGTCGAAGCCGGCAGCTTCTCCGCGGCGGCCAGCCGGCTGGGCGTCACGCCTGCGGCGGTCAGCAAGCATGTCGCGAAACTGGAGCGCAGCCTCGGCACGCGGCTGTTCCGCCGCACGACGCGCAGCCTCACGCTGACGGAGGCCGGCGAAAGGCTGTACGCCGAAACGTCAGCGGCGGCCAGCGCGCTGAGCCAGGCGATGGCGACGCTGACCGAGCGCGACGCACGCCCCGCCGGCACGCTGCGCATCAGCATCGCGCCGGGGTTCGGGCGCCAGTACGTGTTGCCGCTGATGCCGGCGTTTCTCGAACGCTACCCGGACCTCCGGCTCGACTGGAGCCTCGAGAACCGCCACGTCGATCTGGTGAAGGAAGGCTTCGACGCCGCGATCGGCTCGGGCGTCGAGGACGACGCAAACGTCGTCGCGCGCGAGCTGGTGCCGATCCGGTTGCTGACGGTCGCCTCCCCCGCGTATCTGGCGAAGCACGGCGAACCGGCGACGCTCGCCGAGCTGGCGCGCCACGATTGCATCCGGTTGCGCTCCGCGACGACGGGCCGCGTGCACGACTGGGCGTTCACGGTGGATAACGAAACGGTGACGGTCCCGATCGACGGACGCGTCGTGCTGACCGATCTGGATGCGATCTGCGATGCGGCCGTGGCAGGCATGGGGCTCGCGCGGCTCGGAGCACATCATGTGCTGCCGCATTTGGACGAAGGCCGGCTCGTGCGCGTGCTCACGCGCTATCCGGCGATGGCCGGCACGATCTACGTGTACTACGCGCATGCGCGCCTCACGCCGCCGAAGGTGCGTGCATTCGTCGAGTTTCTGACGGAGTCGTTTTCGCGAAGCGACTGGCGGGCGCGCGTCGACACGTTCGGTTGACGAGTATCGACAGGCGCCGGCCCGTCACGCGCGGTTGCTTCCTGCCGGGCTTCCCGACGCGGGCCGCCGCGCGTTACGCCTTGTGCGTCGACAACAGAATGCTGGTCTCGGTACTCGCAATCCCGTCGATCAGCCGGATCGCGCCGAGCACGCGATCGAAATGCTCGAGCGAATCGGCATGCAGCTCGGCGACGAGATCCCAGCGGCCGTTGGTGCTGTGGATCGACGCGACGTTCGGATGCCCGCGCAGCACCTTCACCACTTCCGCGCCGCGATTGCCCTGCACCGCGATCGACATCAGCGCGCGGATCCGGTGCCGTTCGGCCGCCGGCTTGAGCCGCACCGTATAACCGACGATCACGCCGTTTTTCTCCAGCCGCGTCAGCCGGTTCTGCACGGTCGCGCGCGCAACGCGCAATTCCTTCGCCAGTGCGACGACGGGCAGTCGCGCGTTGTCGCGCAGCAGCGCAATGAGCTGCCGGTCGACGTCGTCGAGCGTGATCATGAGCGGGCTTTCCTGTTGAGCGTGAACCGGCCGCCAGCGTGCCGGAGGCTGCGCATTCCGACCAGCGCGAACCTGACAAATTGCCGGATATGGCTGGCATTTTGGCAAGTCTATCGATAAATCTGCCACTTTTGCCGTCTTTTTGTTGGCTCGACTCCCGGAAATAATGACTCCATCGACCGGCCGGATATGCCGCGCCGCCGCTTTTCAGCAAGCCCGCGCCCGCGCCGAAGCACCGCCCGGTCGACCGGAATGCCAGGACACCCGTACCGGCAAAGACAATGGAGACAGACCGATGACTCGCTTCCTCGACGTTCCCGCCACCGCCCGACTGATCGCCAAAACCGGCGTCACGACGTTCCTGCGCGAACTCGTCGACACGCTGCGCGCCGATTACCTGCAGTGGGCCGATTTCGACAAGTCGCCGCGCGTCGCGTGCCACTCGCGCGACGGCGTGATCGAACTGATGCCCGTCGCGAACGCGTCGCTGTTCGCGTTCAAGTACGTGAACGGCCACCCCGTCAACGCGGCGCGCGGGATGCACACGGTGATGGCATTCGGCGCGCTCGCCGAAGTCGACACCGGCTACCCGCTGCTGCTCGCCGAACTCACGCTGACGACCGCGCTGCGCACGGCCGCCACGTCGGTGCTCGCCGCGCAGGTGCTCGCACGGCCCGACTCGCGCACGATGGCGCTGATCGGCAACGGCGCGCAGAGCGAATTCCAGGCGATCGCGTTCCACACGCTGCTCGGCATCGACGAAATCCGCGTGTTCGATGTCGATCCGCTCGCGACCGACAAGCTCGTGCAGAACCTCGCCGCGTACCCTGAATTGCGCGTCGTGCGTGCCGCGTCGACCGCCGACGCCGTGCGCGGCGCCGACATCGTGACGACCGTCACCGCCGACAAGGCGTACGCGACGATCGTCACGGCCGACATGATCGAGCCCGGCATGCACCTGAACGCGGTCGGCGGCGATTGCCCCGGCAAGACCGAACTCGAAGCGGGCGTGCTGCGCGCGGGCCGCGTGTTCGTCGAATTCGAGCCGCAGTCGCGCATCGAGGGCGAGATCCAGCAGATGCCGGCCGACTTCCCCGTCACCGAACTGTGGCGCGTGCTGCAGCGCGAAACGACCGGCCGCGAACGCGCGGACGAAGTCACGGTGTTCGACTCGGTCGGTTTCGCGCTCGAGGATTATTCGGCGCTGCGCTACCTGTATGCGCTCGCGCAGCAGCACAACGCAGGCGTCGAGATTGCGCTGATTCCGCCGGCCGTCGACCCGAAGAACCTGTTCGCACTGATCGACGACCCGGCTGCGATTGCGCAGGGTCACGCGGCGTTCGTGACCGAAGCCGTCGCCGCGTTCGCGCGCTGACCGTCATCCGCGGGCGGCCCGTGTGCCGCCCGGCTCCCTGCCTTTCGCTCCTGCCTTCAATGAATCTCGTATCGATCCAGGCGCCGGCCGCCGTCGTGATGGTCCGGCCGCATCGCTTCCTGCCGAATCCGCAGACCGCGGCCGACAACGCGTTCCAGCGCACGGCCGGCGGCAGCGCTGCCGACACGTCGTCGGTGTCGGCCGCCGCACGCGACGAAGTCACGGCCGCCGCGCAAACGCTCGCCGATGCGGGCGTGCGCGTGCACGTGTTCGACGACCACGGCGAACGCGACACGCCCGACTCCGTGTTCCCGAACAACTGGTTCTCGACGCATCCGGGCGGCCACGTCGCGCTGTATCCGATGCACAGTCCGAACCGCCGCCGCGAACGGCGCGCGGACATCGTCGAGATGCTGAAGGCCGAGTATCGCGTGCAGGACGTGATCGACTACTCGGGCCTTGAATACGACGACGTGTTCCTCGAAGGCACCGGTGCGATGGTGCTCGACCACGTCGCGCGGATCGCGTACACAGCGCGTTCGCGCCGCGCCGATCCGGTCGCGCTCGAACGCTTCTGCACGCACTTCAATTTCGAGCCGATCTGCTTCGATACAGCCGATGCCGACGGGCGCCCGATCTATCACACGAACGTGATGATGAGCGTCGCGACGGAGTTCGCGATGGTCGGCCTCGACCTGATTGCCGACAGCCGGCGCCGCGGCGAGATCGCGCAACGCCTGACCGAAACGGGACGCACGGTGATCGCGCTCGATCAGTCGCAGATCGCGAACTTCGCGGGCAATGCGCTGGAATTGTCGGGAACAAACGGGCGCGTGCTCGCGCTGTCGCGGCGTGCGTTCGATTGCCTCACGCCTGACCAGCGCGCGACGATCGAGCGCTCCGCGCGGCTGTTGCCGCTCGACGTGCCGACGATCGAACTGGCCGGCGGGTCGGTGCGCTGCATGCTCGCGGGGATTCATCTCGCGCGGCGGGCGGCGGCGCCGGAGACGATTGCCGTGGCATCGGCCGCATCGTTACGCGAGACGGCGCCGCAGATCTGACCTACAGGCTGGCAAAGCTAAAACGGCTGCCGATGCGATGCATCGGCAGCCGTTCTCGTATTCGAAGGGATTTGAATCGGCAACGCCGCGAAATGCTCCGGCATCCGAACGATACCGGAGCACACCATGCCGCTCACCCGGCCAGCAGCTTCAATCCGGCCGGCAGCGTCTCGCCGAACACGCGCACCGTGTCGGCTTCGTCGAACGCGATCGCTTCGCGCACCATGTCGATCCACGCGGTGGACGCGTTCGCGGCCGACAGACGCTTGATCACCGCGTCGCGCGTATCGTCCGGCAGGTCGCGTGAACGGTCGCCGGTCATCCGTGCAATCTGCGCGGCCGCGAACGCGGCCGGCTCGACCTGCTTCCAGTCGAGCGCGAACAGCGCATCGAGCCAGCCCTTGGCGACTTCCGCAGGCACGACACTGTGCGCGCTGCCGTAGAACGGCCGGCGCGCACCGATGCGCCCGAGCGCCCACGCACACAGCGCACGCTCGGCCGGCTTCTGCAATTGTGCGATCAGGCGCTCGGCCAGCTCGACCTTGCGCTCGACGGGCAGCCGTTCGAGCGATGCGGACAATCGCGTCATGTCGGCCGGGCCGACCTTGCCCGGATCGAACGGCAGCTTGCGCCGCTTGTCGTCGGACGGTTCGAGGAATGCGATCGCGTCGCGCACCTGCGTCTGCGCATCGTCGTCGAGGCCGCCGGCCACGCGCCGCCACAGCGTCCACCACTCGGACCACACCTGCCCGTCGTTCACGTATTGAATCCCGTCGTCGAACAGCGGCCACAGCTGCTCGATGCGCCATGCGTCGAGCGGATGGCCGAAGCCCGGACGCAGGCAATAACCGGCGAGGTTCAGCCACGCGCGTTCGTGATCGGCCGAGCGTCGGCGCCGCCGCGCCCGCGCAAGCAACGCGTCGAACAGTTCGCGCGCGAGCGCGACGTCCCATTCTTCGCGTGCGCCGAGTACTTGTTCGAGCTGAGCACGCAGCCGGCGCGTGTCCTTCGGCGTGACGTCCGCGGCCTTGCTGCCGAACGAGCGCTCGATCAGCTCGATCGCGTGGTCGAGACGCGGATGGCGTGCAGATGCGTCGTCGTCGCCGTGCGCCGGCGCATCGCCGCGCAACTGGAATTCGAGCCGCCAGCGGCGCGCCGCGTCGTCGGTCGCGATGCAATGCATTTCGAGCGTACCGACCTCGGTCAGCGACGCGGTGAGCTTCACCGGTGTTTCGCGCGCATCGCTGCCGGCCTGCCGCTCGACGACCGTCGCGATCGGCGGCAGCCGCACGAAATCGCCGCCGTCGAGTTCGACGAGATCGCCGGGCCGGTACGCGGTGTCGGCCACCGTCGACACGAGGTGGAAACGCACCGGCTGCCCGAGCTGCAGCGCGAACGTACGATCCTCGAGCCGGATCTCGCGGCCCTCTTCCGCACCGCGCGGCAGCAGGCAGACGCCGCGCGCGGCCGCGTCGCCGGCACCGTCGTCGAGTACGAGGAAATAGCTGCGCGCGGAACCGCCGCCGATGCGCGGCGCATGCCCGGCGCGCGCGAGCCCGTAGGCCACCGCGCCGCGCGCGACCGCCACGTCCGGATGCGCGTTGTGCAGCACGTCGAGCGGCGCGCCGCGCCACGCGCCGAGCGTCTGCGCGAGACGGCCGGCGAGCGCGCCCGCGCGAAACACGCCGCCGTTGAGCAACAGCGTGTCGGGCAGCGGGCCTTCGGCATGACGGTTGAGGAACGCGGCGACGTGCCGCGTGACCGCCGGGTCGCTCGCATACGGCAACCCGAATTCGACGATCGCGGCCCGCGCGCGGCGCGGCAATTCGCCTGCGTCGACCTGCGGAAAGAAACCGTCGACGACGATCTGTTCGACTTCCTGCCGTGTCAGCTCGGCCGAGCGCGCGCCGCCGACGAGCTTGCTGCCCGCGCCGAGCAGCGTCACGGTGACGGACGCCGGTGCGTCGTCGCCGAGCAGCCGCTCCTTCGCGGCACGGCAGCGCTCGACGAGCTGCGACAGGCTCGCGGCCGACAGCCGCGTGCCGGGCTCGGTCAGCCGCGTCTCGACCAGGCGCGCGAGCGCGAGGTCCATGTTGTCGCCGCCGAGCATCAGGTGATTGCCGACGCCGACGCGCGTAAAGGTCGGTTCGCCGTCGTCGCCCGATGCGACATCGACGAGCGTGAGGTCGGTCGTGCCGCCGCCGACGTCGCAGATCAGCACGCGCCGCGCGTCGGCGAACGTATCGCGCAACGTCTCGCGCTGCCCGTACAGCCAGTCGTAGAACGCGGCCTGCGGTTCTTCCAGCAGCCGCAGCGCGGGCAGCTTCGCGCGCCGCGCGGCCTCGACCGTCAACGCGCGCGCGCCGTCGTCGAACGACGCGGGCACCGTCAGGATCACGTCCTGCTTCGCGAGCGGCGCATCGGGAAAACGGGCGTCCCACGCGTCGCGCACATGCGCGAGATAGCTCGCGCTCGCGTCGACCGGCGACACCTTGTCGACGCCGTCGGCCGCGCCCCACGGCAGGATCGCCGCGAGCCGGTCGACCGACGCGTGCGACAGCCAGCTCTTCGCGCTCGACACGAGCCGGCCCGGCACCTGCGCGCCGAGCGTGCGCGCATAACGGCCGATCACGGCCGGCAACGCGTCACCAGCGCCGCCGTCGCGACCGGCTGACCCGCCGTCACGGCCGCCGCCCGAACGGGCGGCCGCGTCGCGCGCGCCGGCCGCCTGCCACGGCAACCTCAACGCGTCCGCCGCGAGCTCACCCGCCGCCGGGTGATAGCGCACCGACGGCAGCAGCGGCTGCGCGGCCACCGCGCCGGGGCCGACGAGTTGCTCGACGTCGAACACGCGGATCGCGTCGGAGCCGGCCTCGACGTATGCGACGACCGTATTGCTCGTGCCGAGGTCGATGCCGACCGTATAGCGCTTCATCGCGCTCAGGCGGCGCCGCGCACGTCGAACTCGACCTTCCAGCGCTCGTTCGTGCCGCTCGGGATCGCCTCGAGTTCGAGCGTACCGGCTTCGGTCACGCGCGCATGCAGCTTCACCGGCACGATCTCGCCGACGGTACGGCCTTCCGCGGGCAGCGTCGCCTGGATTTCCTCGAGCTCCTGCAGTTCTTCCGCCGACCAGTAGTCGAGCAGCGTGCCGACCTGGTCCTGGCGGCGCACCGACGAACCGAAGAAGCGGAACTGCACCGGTTCGCCGACGACGAGGCCGAACTCCTGCGGCGGCAGCGCCGCGTCCGAGCCTTCCTCCATCCCGAACGGCGCGACGCACAGCGCCTGCACCGGCGGTTCGAGCCCCGGCACCGCGGGCATCGCCGATTCGATCGCGACGTAGTACGCGCGCGCCGTGCCGCCGCGAATGCGCACGCCGCGGCCGCGCTTCACGAAGCCGTAGTACGCCGCGCCACGCGCGACCGCGAGATCGAGATCGGCGCCTTCGAGCAGGCGCGCGGGCGGCGCGCCTTCGGCGGCGAGCCAGCCATTGAGCGTATCGAGCACGCGCTGCGTGAGCAGCGCCGACTTGAACACGCCACCGTTGAACAGCACGGCCGTCGGATGCAGGAACGTCGCGCCCTGCGGCAGCGTGCGCTGCACGCCTTCGAGCGTGTCGAGCGCCGCGACCTGGCGGCCGAGGAACGCCGCGAGATGGCGCGTGATGCCCGCGTCCTGCGCATACGGCAGGCCGAGCTGCGTCAGGCCGACGCGCGCGCGGCTCACCGGCCGCGCGGCCGCATCGACCTGCGGGAAGAAGCCTTCGAGGATCGTCTGCGTGAGTTCCGCGCGCGTGAGCTCCGTGCGGATCGAACCGCCGATCAGCTTCGAGCCGCGGCTCGGCACGACGAGCGGGACCGCGTCGGTCGTCGGGTCGGACAGCAGCGTTTCCTTCGCGGCACGGCATGCGTACGTGAGCGCGCGCAGTTGCCACGGATCGGCCTGCGTGCCCTGCTGCGCGAGCTTGCGCGCGACGATGTGCGCGAGCGCGAGGTCCATGTTGTCGCCGCCGAGCAGGATGTGCTCGCCGACCGCCACGCGATGCAGCTCGAGATTGCCGTCGCGCTCGACCACCGCGATCAGCGACAGGTCGGTCGTGCCGCCGCCGACGTCGACGCACAGGATCAGGTCGCCGACCTGCACCTGCTTGCGCCAGCCGCCTGCGCTCTTCTGGATCCAGCTGTACAGCGCGGCCTGCGGCTCCTCGAGCAGCGTCATCCGCGAGTAGCCGGCGGCGCGTGCGGCCTCGGCCGTCAGTTCGCGCGCGGCAGGATCGAACGATGCGGGGATCGTCACCGTCACGTCCTGGTCGGCGAACGGCGCATCCGGATGCGCGTGGTCCCACGCTTCGCGCAGGTGCGTCAGGTAGCGGATCGAGCTTTCCAGCGGCGACACGCGCGACACTTCGGGCGGCGCGTCGCTCGGCAGGATCGCCGCGCGGCGATCGACGCCGGGGTGGCACAGCCAGCTCTTCGCGCTCGACACGAGGCGGATCGGCGTGCCGGCGCCCCGGGTGCGCGCCATCTCGCCGACCGCGAAGCCGCGCGAGGCCGTCCACGGCAGCGTCAGGTCGCCCTGCGTCAGTTCGCTTTCATGCGGCAGATAGAGGAACGACGGCAGCAGGTCGCGCGACTCCAGCGCACCGGGCGCGGTGAGCTGCGCGATCGGCAGCACCTGCTGCGTGATGGTTTCGCCGTCGCTTGCGGCGCTGTCGACGTACGACAGCGCGCAGTGGGTCGTACCGAGGTCGATACCGATCGAATAGCGCGGATCGCTCACAGTTCCACCTCCGCCGGTGCGACCACCGATGCGTCGTGGCTGCCCGTCAGCTTCGGCAGGCGCACGTCGGCGACGCGCCAGCCGCGATGGCTGACCGTGCCCGTGAACGGCGCCAAGCCGACCACGTTGCCCGTCACGCGCACGGCCGTTGCGTCGAAACCGGCCGGCAGCGTCACGCGGCTGCCTTCTGCTTCGTCGCGCACCGGCACGATCGTGAAGTGTTCGCGCAGCGCAGCGCGGCAGCCGTCGTGCACGAGGCGCGCGGCCGCGCCGATGTCGGCGTCCGCGTAGCCGGCGATGTCTTCCTCGACGAAGTCGATGAAGCGCGCATCGCGCTGCAGCAGGCCGAGCAGTTGCAGCGCGGCCTGCGGGCTCGCTTCGCGCAATTCGGGCACCGGGGCCTTCACGGGTGCGGGTGCAGCCGCCGGGGCCGGTGCGGCCGCGGGTGCCGGCGCGACCGGCGCCGGGGCGCCGTCGCGCACGCGCAGCACGCCGGCCGCGAACTCGCGGTTGCCGAGCACGGAGAAGAACGTGCCGACGGCAAGCGACAGCCGGCCGAAGAAGGACAGGTTGGATTCGGGCATGGGGTCTGGACTCCTGTGGGCTCGCGACACGGCGAGCGATCTTGCCTGGGCGCACGGCCGCCGCCCGGCGCGTGATTCGGACGCGCCCTCGCGGGTGCGGAAAACCCGTATTTTGCCCTGTGGCGGGCGAACCGGGCAGAAGTTGGGGGACAGAACATCGCGGCACGACGGTTTTGGCCGCGCCGGATCGTGCCGGATCTCAGGTCAGCCGCGATCGATCGGGATGCTGCGGCGCGTCAGCGCGTGTAGCCCCGCAGCGCGGCCTTCGCTTCGAAATCGCGCGACAGCATGCCGAGCGTGACTTCTCCGAAGCGCGCCAGCAGCGACGCTTCGGCATCCTTAAGCGTCGCCGACAGGTGCGCGTTGACGGCCTGTTCGACCAGGCATTCGGGCTCGTCCTCGGGCACCAGATCGGAGAACAGCGGCGGCTCGCCCACGGCGCGATAGACGTCGAGCAGCGTGATGTCGTCGAGCGCGACGCTCAGCACCCAGCCGCCGCCGTGCCCTTTCTCCGACTGCACGTAGCCGCAGTCGCGCAAGCCGCCGAGCAGGCGCCGCACGACGACCGGATTCGTGGCCAGCATCGTCGCGATCGTCTCCGACGTCAGCGGGCCGTCGGCCTGGTCCATGTGGATCAGCGCATGCAGCATGCGCGACAAACGGCTGTCGGTTCTCACGGGCGGGACTCCCCTCTTTCGAAACTTCTGAAGTTGCATGAATGATACCATCGCCCTATCATGCAACTTCGCGTGTTTCATGAATTGGCCGCCATCGGAGCACGTCCGTCATTCACGCAGGTTCAGAAAAGGAGCGGGTGCATGCATAACCATCATGAAGTGATCGTGGTCGGCGGCAGCTTTGCGGGGCTGTCGGCCGCGATGCAACTGGCGCGCGCACGACGCCGCGTGCTCGTGATCGACGCCGGCCGGCCGCGCAACCGCTTTGCCGAACACGCGCACGGGTTTTTCGGGCAGGACGGCAAGCCGCCCGCGCAGATCGTTGCCGAAGCCGTCACGCAACTGGACGCGTATCCGACTGTGCGGCGGCTCGACGGCGAAGTGCGCACGGCCGAGCGCGATGCCGGCGGCCGCTTCCACGTGACGCTGTCGGACGGCAGCCGCGCGAGCGCCGACCGGCTGATTCTCGCGACCGGCATCCGCGATGAGTTGCCCGCGCTGCCGGGGCTCGCGGAACGCTGGGGCATCAGCGTGCTGCACTGTCCGTATTGCCATGGGTACGAGGTAAGTGGCCAGCGGCTCGGCGTGCTCGCCACGCATCCGTTTTCCGTGCATCAGGCGATCCTGATTCCGGACTGGGGCCCGACGACGTGGTTCACGCAGGGCGTCGTCGAAGCGAATGAAGAAGAAGCCGCGTTGCTCGATGCGCGCGGCGTGCGCATCGAGCGATCGCCGGTCGTCGAGATCCTGGGCGATGCGCCGCGTATCGAAGCGCTGCGGCTCGCCGACGGGCAGGTCGTGCCGATCGACGCGCTGTTCGTCGGCGCGCGCACGGTCATGACGAGCGATCTCGCGCAGCAGCTCGGTTGCGCGTTCGACGAAGGGCCGCTCGGCTCCGCGATTCGCGTCGACACGTGGAAGCAGACGAGCGTCGCCGGCGTGTTTGCCGCCGGCGACGCATCGAGCCTGATGACCAATGCGACGTTCGCGTCGGCATCGGGGGTGGCGGCGGGGGTCGGTGCGCACCGGTCGTTGATTTTCGGGCTGCACGACTGACGGGAATGCGTGCAGCCGGGTGTGGCGCGACGCGCGGCGCTTTCGTCGTGTGACAAAGGCCAACCTGTCGGACCCGACATGGGCTCGCACACGGTCGCGTCATCGCACGCATTTGCCGCGATTCGCAGCCGCATCGATGGATTCGTCGCGTGATGTGCGGTTTAATGCTCGGTAATGCCAGCATTAAGAGACATGAAATGCTCGATCTCGACGACCTTCGACTCGTTCGCGCGATCGGCGCGTCGCGTTCATTGGCCGCTGCCGCGCGCCTGCTCGATCTCACGCCGCCCGCGGTCACGATTCGCCTGCAGCGGATGGAGGCGCGATTGGGCGCACGGCTCGCCGTGCGGCAGCCGAAAGGGATCGCGTTGACCGACGAGGGGCAACGGCTGTACCAGGAAGCCGTCGATATTCTCGAGCGCGTGGAGGCGCTGCCCGTCAGCATTTCGGGCGACCACGGCGACGTGCAAGGCACGCTGCGCGTCGTCGCCCCGTTCGGCTTCGGGCGCAAGTACGTCGCGCGGATCGTGCGCGACGTGCAACGCGCACATCCGAAGCTCGAAATTTCGCTCCACCTGTCGGAGAGCCCGCTGACGAGCGCGTCGGCGGCCGACGTGGTCGTGCACGTCGGCAGCCTCAAGTCGTCTTCGTGGATCGGCTATCCGCTCGCGCCCAACGAACGCTTCCTCTGTGCGAGCCCCGGCTACGCGCGTCGCATCAAGGAACTGAATCATCCTTCCGACCTCGCACGATACGACTGCCTGTGCCTGCGCGAAAACGACGAGGACATTCCGCGCTGGCGCTTCTCGCCAAGCGGCGACGGTCGACGCGAGTCCCGGCGGTCCACCGTGATCCGCGTCACGGGCGCGCTATCCTCCAACGACGGCACCGTCATCACCGATTGGGCATTGGCCGGGCTCGGGATCGTGGAGCGCTCGGAATGGGACGTCGCCCCGCTGCTGGCGAACGGCAAGCTCGTCCGGTTGCTGCCCGGCTGGAGCCTGCCGCCCGCGCCGGTGACGGCGCTGTTGCCGTCGCGCACCGGCCGCTCCGCGCGGCAACGCGTTTTTCTCGAAGCCGCGCGGCAGTTCCTCGATCCGCCGCCGTGGCGCGGCAAGGCATGAGCCGCACCGCAGCCCGCGCGATTCGGTCGATTAAACCGTGCTTAATGATGGATTAGTCACGCGTTAAACACGGTGACCGTCGGTTGCCCTACAGTGTTCGCGTCGGCAACACTCCGAGGCAACGCATCGTGGACATTCGAACCCTCAACACCCCGGCCGCATTGATCGATGTCGGCCGCATGCACCGCAACATCGACCGCATGCAGACGCATCTGGACGCACTCGGCGTCAGGTTCCGGCCGCACGTCAAGACCACCAAATGCCGGCAAGTCGTCGACGCGCAGATCGCTGCGGGCGCGCAAGGCATCACGGTGTCGACGCTCAAGGAAGCCGAGCAGTTCTTCGCGGGCGGCGTCCGGGACATCGTCTATGCGGTCGGCATGGTGCCCACGAAACTGGGCCAGGCACTTGCGCTGCGCCGGCAAGGCTGCGACCTGAAGATCGTCGCCGACAGCCTGCAGGCCGCGCACGCAATCGCCGAATTCGGGCGCGAGCATGGCGAGCGCTTCGAAGTCTGGATCGAGGTTGACGTCGACGGCCATCGCTCGGGGATTCCGCCGGAAGACGACCTGCTGATCGACGTGGGCCGCGCACTGGTCGGCGGCGGGATGATGCTGGGCGGGGTTCTGGCTCATGCCGGCTCCAGCTACGACTACAACACGCGGGACGCGCTGGTGGCGATCGCCGAACAGGAGCGCAGCCGCACCGTGCGCGCCGCGGAACGCCTCAGGGCCGCCGGGTTGCCCTGCCCGGTCGTCAGCATCGGTTCGACGCCTACCGCCCTGTCGGCGGAAAACCTCGACGGCGTCACCGAGGTTCGCGCCGGCGTGTATGTGCTGTTCGACCTCGTCATGCACAACATCGGCGTGTGCGAGCTGTCCGAGATCGCGCTGTCGGTGCTGACCACGGTCATCGGACACCAGGAAGAGAAAGGCTGGGCAATCGTCGACGCGGGCTGGATGGCGATGAGCCGCGACCGAGGAACGCAGCGACAGGCCCGCGATTTCGCCTACGGGCAGGTCTGCGCCGAAGACGGCGACGTGCTCGGCGACTACGTCGTGAGCGCAGCGAACCAGGAGCACGGCATCGTGTCGCGCGCGGGCTCGCCCGACACGGGCATCGCGCAGCGGTTTCCGATCGGAACGCGCCTGCGCATCCTGCCGAATCACGCGTGCGCCACCGGCGCGCAACATCCCGAATATCAGGCTATCGGCGAAGACGGCACCGCAGACGCGTGGCCGCGCTTCTACGGATGGTGAGCGGCACCCTGCGTCGAAGCCATCCTGCCCATGCATTGACTATTTGTCTAAATCTGGACACACTTTAAACCTTCCCGATTCGCCTTGGGCCGGAAAGCCTGACCCGACATGCCGACAGACGCCCGACTCCTTCTTCTCGACCGCGATACCGTCGAGCCCGCCCTTCGGGCCGAGCAAGTGATGGCTGCGGTTCGCGAAGCCTTCGTGCTGCACAGCCAACGGGCCGGACGCGTGTTCCCGGTGGTCCGCGAGAAGCTGCACACCGGCGGCGTATTCGGCATCAAGTCCGGCGACGTCGCGAGCCAGGATCTGCTCGGGTTCAAGGCGGCCGGGTTCTGGCCCGGCAACCGGACCCGCGGCGGCGAGCCGCATCAGGCAACCGTCGCGCTGTTCGATCCGGCCACGGGCCGACCGCTCTGCATCATGGACGGCAACGCGATCACCACCGCGCGGACCGGTGCCGCAGGCGGCCTCGGGCTGCAACTGCTGGCGCGCCGCGACAGCACGCGAATCTGCGTGTTCGGCACGGGCGTGCAGGCGCGCGTCCAGCTCGAATACGCGCTCAGGCTGCTGCCGCAACGTTGCACGGTGCAGTACGTGAACGTCAGTGGCGAGCCGGATCCGGTGTTCGAGTCGGCGTTCCGCGAACGATGCACGATCCGCGTCGCTCGCAACCGGAACGACGCGGTGGCCGGCAGCGACGTGGTCATCACGGCAACACCGGGCGGTGGTGCGTTGTTCGATGCGGATGCTGTTCAGCCGGGTACCCATCTGACTTGCGTGGGCGCCGACACCGCGGGCAAGCGTGAAATTCCGGCCGGCGTGCTGGAACGCGCGCGCATTTTCGTGGACGATCACGATCAGGCGCGCAGCATCGGCGAGTGCCAATGGGCGCCGGATCTGCCGCGCACCGAAATCGGCGACCTGCTCGCCGGAACGGCGTCGATCGACCGCTCGCCGAGCGACGTCACCGTATTCGACATGACCGGACTCGCGCTCCAGGACCTGACCGTCGCGCGTTTCCTGTATGAGCAGGCCATCGAGAACGGCACAGGAATCTCCGTTCCGTGGCCGTGGTAAGCGACTTCACCTCTTCAACCGCCATGCGTCTCGCCAAAGTATCTGCCCTCTCGTTCGACCTGGACGACACCCTGTGGCCGTTCGGGCCGTCCGTCGCACGAGCCGAAGCGGCGCTTCGCGCATGGCTGATCGAGCACGCACCCGATACCGCGAGCGTGCTGCCCACGCAACAGACGCTGAGCGAGCTACGTGAGGAATACGAACGTTTGTGCCCGGACCTCGTCAGCGACTATCGGGCGTTGAGAATCGGATCGATCCGGCTTGCGCTGGAGCGCGCGAACGAAGATGTCGCGCTGACCGAGCGTGCGTACGAAGTCTTCTATGCCGCGCGCAACCGGGTCGAGTTCTATGAAGACGCGTTTCCGGCGCTGGAATGGCTGAGCGCCAGGTTTCCGCTGATCGCGGTGACCAACGGCAACGCGGACCTCCGGCTGACCGGCGGCGGCGAATTCTTTCGGGAAACGCTCAGCGCGCGTGCGTTCGGGATCGCGAAGCCGGAACCCGAGATATTCCATGCGGCGGCGGCGGCGCTCGACGTGCGGCCGGCGGAATTGCTGCATGTCGGGGACGACTTCCACCTCGATATCGTCGGTGCATTGAATGCGGGACTTCAGGCGGCATGGGTGGTGCGTGATAATCAGCCGGAAGTGGAGCGCGTTGTACATCGCGCCACGTCGCCGCATCTCACCATTAGCGACTTGTCGATGCTGTGTCGCGCGCTCGGCGGGACTGTCGAGGTGTCGTGACCGCATGCCAGCGGAATTGCTCTATCGATCTTGTCGTTCGGCATGACTGATGCCGCGTTCTTCGCGTCTGCAATCCGCTGCGAGCCTTCAGCTGCATCCGACTGCACTATCCCCGATGCGCGTCAATCAAAGATGGCTTGATATCAATTTAACCAAATCAAAGAAGATATTATCAAGCCCCAACCTCAGCCCCCCTCCTTTCCCCTTGAACTTAAAAATATCTCCTATGACGATGGCACCACTCTGCCTCACCAAGTCCACAGTCATCGAATAAAAATCATCATCACCATCAATCTCAATCGTCAGATCGACCTCTTCCGGATAAAAGCTTACACATGCAACCCCACCCACTTCATTTCTATAAAACCCTGATTTTGACGACTCAATCCCAGCCACCCCATCAACTGAAATTCTCAATTTTTCAACATATTCTTTCAAATAAAGATCAATAGCCACACCCATCACCCCCCTCGACCAGGAGCTTCTCTTAAAACCTCATCCGTAACCGAGTGATTTTCCCCTCCCCTCAATTTGGCCCAATCAGTCAGTTTGGCGTCGACCGGATCGCCTCGACCAGCGTCCTCTCCTGCCTCTCCCTGCGGACGAAGTGGATCCGTATTCCGGCCACTCTTGCAGCCTTGCTAATCGCGCCCTTGCTTTATTCCACACTTTGTAGCGCACTGAATACGCAACTTCGATTCACCAGAAAGCTGATCAGACAACTATCTCCACACATTTCCCCACGTCGATGCGCCTTGCAAGCAACTCCTCAATCTGACCGACCCTCAACAAACTCCCCACCTCTACTTCTGCCAAAGCACCCGAGTTATTTTCAATATAGCCGGCCAAGCACGCTACTACGCTTTTATTTCTTAATCTTCCATCCAAAAAATCAATTAACTGCTGCCTAGCACCCTCCCCCTCCTTTCTGAATATATCGTTTGCAGCCTGCCGGCTCCAATCTGTAACAAGTGCCGCCGTTCTTTTTTTACCTTCATAACATATATCCACCCACCCCCCAAAAATCTCCGAAGGAATAGAAAATTTTCCGACAGATAAAAAATCACCGTACTCCTTCGAATTTGAATTTTTTTTTTCAAAATAAATCAAAAAATATGACATCGCATCCCTCTATTTTTTTGGATAGAAAATATGCGCATCCCCAACCACCTCTTCGTGATTATTTGGATGAACATGTGGCAACCTGCCTTCCGTACTACCAGTAACCCTATCAGGATGAGCGTCATGCTTCATCAATTTTCCACACGCACACCGTTTACCCAGACTTATAGCTTCACTACGATTGTCAGCGTGCACGTCACCACCTTTCTGAACACGAGCAATCGCTTGCTTATCAGTAAGATCTCGCCCTAATTCGACTCGCTCAGCAGTTCGCGTCGCGACTCTGTAGCCCATTAAACCAAGCGGATCGATCCAGGCTGTTGGGTCTGGCGCATATATGAAGACGTTGATCCCACCCGCCAACCCAATCGGATCCTTGCTGACGAACCGCCCGCTATTCGGATCGTAGTACCGATACCGGTTGTAATGCAGCCCCGTCTCTTCATCGTGATACTGCCCCGGAAACCGAATCGGGTTCGTCGCCTCATTCCGCTCCGGCGTCTCCCGCCAGACCGTCTTCTCCCCGCCCCACGCCCGATACCGCCCCAGCCATACCACCTTCCCCGCGTCATCCACCAGTTCCTGCGGCGTCCCCAGATGATCGTTCTGGTAAAACAGCGTCGCATGCCGTGTCTTCGCCGGCACCTGCACGAACCGCCCGTCCGTGCCTGTCGCAATGAATGCCGCCTCCACCAGCGTCTCGTCCAGCCGCGCCAGCGGCACGAACGTCCCCGGTTCATGCAGGTAGATCGACGCCCCTCGCCACTGAGGCCGCTCCCCGAACGTATGCATCCGCTGCGCCACCGGCAACGAATACTCATCGGCCGGATCCTCCCGCACCACAATCGTCGGACGATGCATCACCGGCTCACGCTCGCCCGGCTGCTGCGGCGGGATATGGAATCGCTCCTCCAGCAGCAGCACATCGCCGTCCCACGTGAACACCGTCCGGTCGATGCTTCCGTCCCGCTGCCCCACGTCCTTCAGCGTCCGACGGCCGAACGCGTCATACGCGAAGCTCACGCGCAACTCCGGCCGCACTGTCCCCGAAACAAAAACCACGCCACCCTGCTTCGTCTCGATCCGATCGATCTCATCTGCCGCCGGCGGCTTCGCATAACGATCGGCCCGTTCGAGCCGGTGCGCCGCGTCGTATTTGTACAGCCACGTCGCCCCGACCCGCTCCACCTTCCGTACCAGGTTCCCGTGTGCGTCATGCGTGTAGCGCGTGCGATTCAGTTCCGTCAGCACGTTCCCCACGCACTTCGGCAGCGCCCGCGTCCAGTTGATCAGCGCCCCCAGTTCGTCCGACAACCGCTTGCGCCGCTCGAGCTGCGCCGGCGTCATCCGCTCGCCCGGGTGCGCTTCCGACCACGCGCGATCCTCCGCGATGACGCGCGGCACCCGCGCCGTCAGCGCCTCGAGCGTTTCCTCGCTCGGGCGCGGCGGGATCTTCTCCGGATCCACCGGATTGCCCGCCGGATCGAACGCGAACACTTCCTTCAGGTCCGGCGTCGTCGCCTTCAGCAAGCGCCCCGTCGGATCGTATGTGTAGTCCGTCGCCCCGCGCGTACGATCCTCGATGCGCGTGAGCTGCCCCGCCGCGTCGTACCGGAGTTCACGTCCGGCGATCCAGTCGGACGGCCGCGCGTTCGCATCGCGACGCACGATCATCCGTTTGAGCCGACCGGCCGGATCGTATTCGCGCGTCTGTTCGAAGCGGCGATGCCGCCGCACGGTCTCGCGATGCAACTTGTCGCGCTCGAAGTCCACGAGCGGCTGGCCGTCCAGCAGCACGCCATGCAGGTGACCCGACCCATAGCGCAGCCAGTCGATCGTGCGCGTGTTCGGCAGTTGCGTGCGAATCCGGTTGCCGAGCGCGTCGTATTCGTGCCGGGTGACCGACGTGTACTCGCCGCGGATATCCGGGCGGATCGTCTGTTCCTCGGCGATCAGGTTGTCGGCGGCGTCGTAGTGCAGCCGTACGAGGCTGCCGCGCCCGTGCGCAGTCGTCAGCCGGCCGCGGGCGTCGTAGTAAAAGCGATCGGTCACCTGGCCGCGACCGCCCGCACCCTTCGTCTCGCGCCGCGTCAGCCGCCCGAGCGGGTCACGCGTGTAGGTCGTCGCGATGTCGCCTTGCTGTGAGCCAGTCAGTTGCCCCGCGCCGTCCCACGCATAACGGGTCGTGCTGCCGTCGAAATCCGTCTGTTCGACGAGCCGCCCCAGCCGGTCGTAGGTAAACCGCGTTTGGTCCCCGTTCTCGTTGGTCAGCCGCTGCAGCCGCCACTGCCGATCGTATGCATACGCCAGTTCCCGGCCCGCCGCATCCTTGCGCCAGGTCGGTTGTCGACGTGCGTTGAACATGTATTCGGTGACCTGGCCCGCCCCGTCGCGGTAGGTCCGCAAGTTGCCTTCGCCGTCCCACGTGAAGTGCTCCTCGATCCCGTCCGGATGCGTGATGCCGGCGATCTGGCCGCGCGCGTCGCAGCGGTAAAGCGTGACGTGGCCTTCGGCGTCGGTGACACGCGACAGGTGGCCACGCTCGTCGTAGCCGTAGCTCGTCGCGTGGCCGGAGCAGTCGGTCGCCTCGGCCAGTCGTCCCGCGTGGTCATGGCGGAAGCGTTTCACGCCGCCCTTCGGATCGGTCAGCGACAGCAACTCGCCCTGGACGCCCCATGCATAGCGGGTCATGCGCCCGGCCGCATCCGTCGTCGAGACCGGCCGGCCGAGCGGGTCGTAGGCCGTTTGCGTGGCGCGGCCGTCCGGGGTCGTGACGACGACGGGCAGACCGTTCTCGTCGTAGTCGATGCGCGTGGTGTTGCCGAGCGCGTCCGTCTCGGCCGTGAGACGCCCGTGAGCGTCATACGCAAAGCGTTGCGTGTGGCCCAGCGCGTTCTTCGAACCGACCAGACGGTTCTGTTCGTCCCATTCGTACGATTCGGTCGAGCCGTCCGCGTGTTCGACCAGCACGATCCGGTTGTGGTAATCGTAGCGGTGGATCGTCGCATTGCCATCCGCATCGGTGACCTTCGTGTACCAGTGTTCACGGTGGTACTCGAAGGTCGTGTCGTCCTCGACAGGCTGGCCTTCGTTGCCGTACCACGTGCGCACGCATCGCGCGTCGGCCGGCGCAGGCACGCCTTCGCGCCGACCCGGCCAGTCCCACGCGAGGTTCGCGGGATGACCGTTGAAATCCGTATAGCGCGTGAGCAGGTGCTGCTCGTACGCATACGTACGCCGGAATCCGAGCATGTCGGTGTGCCCGGTCAGGTCGCCTGCGACGTGGTACGTGTAGCGCGCCAGGGCCTCGTTGGCGAGACCCGCCACGCCATCGCGGTAGATCGCCGAGACGCGGCCATCGACGTAATCGATGCGGATCGCGTTCCCCGCGCCGTCGCCGATCGTAATGAGCTCGCCGGCTGCGTTGTAGAGGAAGCGCAGGCCGAGACCGTCGCGGTTGGTACGGGAGATGAGACGATAGCGGGCATGCGTCGCCGTACCGTGCAGTTCGTAGCGTTCGTGCGAGCCGTCGGGGTACGCCAGCAGAACATGCCGTCCATCCGGACGCGTTACGGTGAACTGTTCGGTCGGCACGTCGACCGATTCCCCGATGCCGACCGGCGGCAGCGGCACCGCGCGGCTATCCGGATCGAAGAACGTCAGCAGGCCGTCCCGCTCTTGCAACGACAGGTGATATGCACTGCTCCAGCGCGCCCCGAGCGGGCTCGCGTCGTAACCCGCGAGGCTCGACCGGTAACGTCGGGTCCACACGATCGGCACGACGCCATCGAGCACGAAGTCCGTCTGCTCGAGGTTCTCGTCGCCCATCGCATAGTTGACTGGCTTGTTGCTGCCCGTCTTCGGACACCCGCAGCCGTCCTTTGCCGGCAGCAGACTCGGCTCAGCGCCCTTCTGCGTCGAATCGCGGTGCTCGCCCGGCTTCCGGTGCGGCTCGCGCATCGTGCCCGGTGCGGCCTGCGCCACATGCGACGGCATCTTGCGCGCCTTGCGGGCCGTGATCTCCGCAGTGATCTGCGCGGCCATGAACAGCAGGCTGCCGGCTTCCTCCACGTTGCCGAACGCGCGGTCCAGCATCGGTCCCGTGTTGCGATCGAACTCGTCCAGCCACGCGACGATCGCATCGCGCTGCCCCGACACCTTGAGCAACTGGTCGATGCCGATCAGCGCGATCTCCTCCGACGACGGCACCCATGACAGGAAGCCCGTGTTCTTCCTGACCCGCCCCATCTGTTCGGCAGTCGACACGGGATCGAGCACGAAGCGCCGCACCGTGCGCGACGCATCGCGCACGCCTTGAACGATGCTGTCCTTCCACTTCCGGAGATGCGTATCGAGTTCGGCCATGAACGCGAGCACGTCGCCGCCGGCCGTCGCCCAGAACAGGTCGACCAGCACCGCCGCGCCGGCCCCCTTCGCGAACGCGAGCAGCACTTCCTTGACGACCGCGCGCGCCGGGCGCGTGGCGTTACCCGCCGCCGGCACGACTCCGATCGCGTCGATCGCGAGGATTCCCCAATTGAGTACCTTCTTCGTGCCACCCGGCTCGCTGCAGATCCGGTAAATGTCGATACCGACGTCGTGCAGCGACATCGCGTTGCCGACGAACGGCACCATGTACAGGCACTGCACGAAGATCTCGAGGCCGTGGTTCCTGACCGATTCGGTGCCGGCGGTAACCAGCTTCGGCGATGTGCCCGGCGCGGGAACCGGACTGACGATGACACGCCGCGCTTCGGCGTTTTGCTGGAGCGCCTGAGGAATCCGGCGCTGAGGAGTGGAAGGAGCTGCAGTTCCGGTCATAAGTTGTTATCTGTTTCGAACGGGAAGCGGACGCGACGCGCGAATCAGCGCGACACGGTGGTTTTGACGAGGCCGGGCGCAACATCCGGTTTCGCTGCAGTGGCGCGATTGGCGGTGGCATTCGCAACCGGCTGGCCGACCATGTCGAGTGCGGATCGAGCGCGCTCGGCGACATCGCCTTGCGCGCCACTTGCCGCGATGCCCGACGCCGCCTGGACGGAAACCGCGGACTGCAGCGCCTGCACGACTTTTCCGGCTTCCGGTATTGCCGCCGCCATCGCCGCCCCGACGAGACTGGGCACCGCCTGACCGGCATCGCCACTCGCTGCCGAAAATTCCGGCACCCCGTTCGGGTCGCCCCATTTGCGCGCAGCATCCTGAAGATCGTGGTCTTCCTCGCGATACTCGACCGTGCCGCCGCCGCGCGGCACATTCGTCACCGTGCCCCGGCCATTGGCATCCAGCCGCCCGTCGCGCCACGACCCGTCCGGAAACGTCACGCGATACGGCGCGTTCCTGACCGGCTCGCCATTCGGATACGCATGCCAAAGCTGCATGCCGGTTTGCTCCTGTTCGGGCATCAGCGGCAGCGCCTGTCGTCGCGTCGCGGACGGCCCGACGCTCAGCGGCCCGTTCAACTGGATCTCGCCCGCGCTGCCGATCTCGACGAGCCCGCCCTCGAGCTTGATATAGGCCCCGCCGCACATCAGCGTCAGCGCCTTCTGCGCATTCAGCGTCACGGTGTCCGACGTGCTCGCGATCGTCACGCCCTTCAGCGCCGTAAGTTCGAGCGCATCCGCTTGCGCCTGCACGTCGACCTTGCCCGCGCCCGCATACAGCTTCATTCCCTGCGCGTTCGCATACATCGACACCGCGTTTCCGGCCGCGACCGTGTAGTTGCCGCCGATCGCCGCATCCGCATTGCCGCCCGTTGTCGTGAAGAGATGTCCGCCGGCCGCCAGTTGCAGGTGCTCGCCACTGGCGATCGCAACGCCGTGCGGCGCGGATGCGAGCAGCACCGCCGCTTCGAGATCCTTGATCCGCGATTCGAGCAACGCCTGCTGCGCGTCGCACGCGGCCACCGTCGCCCGGGCCTTCTCGACCGCATCGGTCAGACTGCGCATGCGTGACCGGGCCGCGTCGAGCTGCTGGCGGGCCGCCGTCATGTCGAAGGCCTTTCCGCGTGCATTCGACTGGGCATCGGCCGTCAGGAACAGCCCCTTGCCGGCACGCACGACACCACGCTCGTCGGTTCGGACCTCGAACCCTTCGCCGCGCGTCTCCTTCCGGTTGTCGACGAGATGCCCGAGATTGACCTGTGTCTTGCCGCCATAATCCGTCGACAGCTTGATGCTTTCTCGTCCCTTCCGGTCCTCGAAACGAAGCTTGTTGTTCGCTCGCGTGCGGATCACATTGCGTGTATTGAAGCCGTCCCGGCTCGTCACCAGGTCGACCGCCTGACTGTCGTGATGCGCATGCGCGATATACGGCCGGTTCGGATTCCCGCCGGCAAATGCAATGGCCACCTCGGTATCGGCCAGCAGCGGAAAGTGAAAACCCGTCTGATTGCTGCCCGCGAACGGCTTGGCGAGCCGAAGCGGCACGCATTCGCCGCCGGCCGGCCAGGTGTCGAAATCGAAATCGAATCGCACCGTGTAGTGGCCGCCGCTCGTCAGATGCGCATACGGCGATGCATCGGGCGTCGTGACGCGCGCCGACAGCGTGCCTGCAATCGTCGGCCACCGTCGCTCGTCGAACTTCAGGCGGAACGGCCGGCCGCACGGAATCGCCTTGAACGTGTTGATGTACGACGCATCGCGTCCGCCTGCGTGACGCACGGAAACGATGACGATCCCGTGCGGCGCATCGGCCGGCCGCTCGTCGAGCTTCGCGACGAGCCCCGGCGCGAAATCCACCACCGAACTCCGCCCGGAATACACGACCTGCCACGCAACCGCGGCCTCGTGGCGCAACTGCGCTTCGCATCGGGCTTCGTCGCCGTCCAGATGATGCGTGCCGAACACGTAACGCCGCCCCCACGTGGTCGGATCGTCGCGAGCGATATTCGCTTCGGCATTGAAGCGGTCGTAAGCCTTTTCGGGGTTGTAATCGGCGACCCTGACCGACTGTGGAATGGTTTCGCTCAGCGACTCGAGCGACAGCACGGCCTCGTGGCTCGTTTCGAGACCGCTCGCCTCGCGGTACGGAATAACGACATCCGGACGATACGTATAGGCATCGACGTCATCGCCGAAATGCAGTTCGTCGCCATGCTGTCCCGCGCGGAAGAAGCAGAACAGGCCCGCCTGCTCCATCAGCAGGCGGACGTAGTCCCAGTCGGACATCCGGTATTGCATGCGGAAGGCGAGACGCGGATAGGCGCGCCGCAACTTGAACGAAAACTGGTGGGAGCGGAATTCGTGCCGCCTCAGGATCGACTCGACGATCTCCGGTACGGACTGTTGCTGATAGATGCGCGACGCCTCGGTCAAACGCAGGCGCGCGACGAACGGTTCGACAACGATGCGATACGACACGAAATCGCGCGTCTTGCGTATCTGTCCGAATGCCGTGATACAGCCGGCGAAGGTGCGGACGGCATCGGCGCCGCCGCCGATTCCCGCCGGCTCGATTGTGAAGGTCGCTGGGCGATTGAGATAGTCGGTGCGCGCGAGCGAATCGGCGCTCGTCAGCGTGAGTTCGATTCTGTAGGGCTCGCCGAATTGCTCATCGAGCACGAACGACATGATCGACAGATCCTGTGCCCGAGGCGCGCCCGGCACCTCCAGGAAATACGTCTGACGACCGGTTATCCACTGCGCGAACGCACCTTGTATTCCTCGTTCCTGGACCATGCTTTTCCCTCAGCAACCGTCGCTTTTTCTCGGAAGCTGAAGGGATAACGGATGGCTGCATTCGCGTCCAGCGAACGGCAACGGTTTGAAACAATGTTCGTGGTCGATCACGCCATTTGGCCTGACCGACCACCGTTTCACGCCGCCTTGCGCGCCTCCGCAATCCGCTGCGGCGCCTTCGGCCGCGCATACAGCCGGTCGAGATACGCCCGCAGTTGCGGGAACGGTTCGATCAGGTTGCATTCGCCGGCCCAGTCGATCAGGTAGGCCGTCACGCAATCGGCCACCGTCAGCGTGTCGCCGACGATGAACTCGCGCCCTTCGAGATGCTTGTCGAGGATCGCGGCCATCGTCGCGAAATCCTCGCGCGCCAGTTCGATGTCGGCCGGCGAGCGCTTCTCCGGCGGATAAAGGAACGTGTGCCGCGTGATCCGCCACAGCGGCTGCTCAAGCTCCGTCACCGCGAACATGACCCACCGATACGCCTGCGCGCGCAGCGCCGGATCGACCGGCAGCAACGCCTTCTCCGGGTACTTGTCCGCGAGATACAGCACGATCGCGGCCGACTCGGGAATCACGCGGTCGCCGTCCACCAGCACCGGCACCTTGCCGGCCGGATTGATGCGCAGGAATTCGGGCCGCTTGTGTTCGCCCGCGAGCAGGTTGACCGACACGAATTCGAAATCCGCATCCAGTTCCTTCAGCCCCCACAGCGCGCGTTGCGAGCGGGTGCCGGCAAATCCGTAAAGCTTCATCGCCAGTCTCCATCCAGAATGTCGGGAAAATTTCCGCATGCCGGCCACCGCGCATCGACGCAACGCAACACGCGACACACGACACGCGGCGACCGCATCGTTCACGCGCCGGGAATCGGCAGCACCGGCATCACGTCGATCTGCTCGCCCGGGAAAATCGTGAAATGCGGATGGCCTTCGAACATCGCGGCCGCCGCGTCGTGCGAAGCAGCACGCACGACCGAAAACGCGCCCATCGCGTTGGCCGTGTCCTTCACGCCGCCTGCGTCGACGGTCTTGGTCTTGCCGAGCGGCCCGCCCAGCTCGACGACCGCGTCGCGATGGCGTTCGACCCACGCCTTCCATGCGGCAATGCCCGCCTCTTCCTTCGCGCGCCGCTCCTGGTCCGAAAGCGCCACCCACGCCTTCATCTGCGGGCTGTCCTTGCTGCCGAGGAATACGGCGAGATACAACTGCTGTTGAGCACTCATGCTTTCTCCTCCGGTGACGGGCGCGGCGGGCTGCCGCGCCTCGACCTTGACAAGATAGGTTGATATCAACACAATTGCAACATGGCACGAAAAGAAAAGCTCCCTTTCGAAACGACGCTGATGGTGCGCGATTGCTGCCTGTGCCTGCACATGCAGCGCGCGGCGCGCAATCTTGCGCGCATCTTCGACGATGTGCTGCGTCCGCTGGATCTCACCAACGGGCAGTTTTCGCTGCTGATGTCGCTGAACCGGCCGCATCCGGCCCCGATGAAATCGGTCGCGTCGCTGCTCGCGATGGACCGCACCACGCTGACCGCCGCGCTCAAGCCGCTCGAGCGGCGCGGGCTCGTCACGATCGCGCAGGATCCGGACGACGGGCGCAGCCGTCTGCTCGAACTGACGCCCGCCGGCCACGACCTGCTGGCCGAAGCGTTTCCGCTGTGGCAGCAGACGCATGCCGACATCGAACGGCCATTCGCGCCAGGGGAAGTCGATCTGTTGCGCGGCCAGTTGCGCACGCTGTCGGAGGAGCCGGCTACGCGCGGCTGAACCGGCGCCCGGATCGCGGCCGCGTGCCGCGTTACTTCCTGGCCTTCTTCGGCAGCAGCAGTTGTGCGAATTCCTGCAGGAAATGCACGGGCCCGTGCTCGTGCAGCGCACGCCCGCTGCTCAGCGCACCGTCGATGACGGTCGCGAGCCGCAGCGCGAAGGTTTCCGGCTCGTCGATCCGCATCGCGCTCGCCAGTTCCGTCAGCCGGCGCCGCAGTTCCTGCTTGTGCGCGACGGCGACCTTGCGGGCCGGATGGTTGTCGTCCGCATATTCGGCGGCGATGTTGATCTGCGGGCAGCCGCGATAGCCGGGGCGCGCAATGCGCTCGCCGATCCATTGAAGCTGCGCGTCGAGCTCCTCGCGCGGCGTGCGCTTGTACTGCTGCGCCACCGCATCCCAATGCGCCCAGAAGTCCGCGTCCTCGCGCAGCAGGAACGCCTCGATCAGGTCGTCCTTCGTCGTGAAGTGACGATAGAGGCTGGTCTTCGCGACGCCCGCCTGCGCGACGATCAGATCCACGCCGACCGCGCGCGTGCCTTCCCGGTAGAACAGCTCGCTGGCCGTTTGCAGAATGCGTTCGCGCGTGTCGGGCACGCTCCCGTGTGTATCCGTTCCCTTTTTCATCCCAGCTCGGCCGCCCAGGGCCGCCCGTACCGCAACAGTGGACCGATCATAGCACCGCGAGGTTGACGACGCTACAGGTCTGTACTATAAAACAGACCGTTCTGTAGCGGAGTTGATCATGGACGATCGAAAGACGGTTGCAGTCTATGGCGCCACGGGTCACACCGGGCGGTTCGTCGTCGCCGAACTGGCCCGGCGCGGCGTGGGCGCGATCCGCATCGGCCGCGATGCCGCGCGGCTCGCGGAAAGCGGCACAAGCGACGCTGCGCGTTCGCGCGTCGCCGCGATCGGCGATCCGGCCGCGCTCGACGCCGCGTTGCGCGGCGCGGATGCCGTGATCAACTGCGCGGGTCCGTACCTCGATACCGCGCTGCCGCTGGCCGATGCGGCGCTGCGGGCCGGCATCCCCTATCTCGACCTGACGGCCGAACAGCCGTCGGTGCTGGCGCTGGCCGAACACGCCGATGCCCGTGCGCGCGCCGCAGACGTGACCGTCGTTCCCGCCGCGGCGTTCTACGGCGGCCTGGCCGACCTGCTCGTCACCGCCGTCGTCGACCCGCGCCTGCCGGTCGACCGCGTCGATATCGCAACCGGCCTCGATAGCTGGCACCCGACGCGCGGCACGCGCGTGACGGGCGAACGCAATCGCGCGGTGCGGCTCGTCCAGAAGGACGGCAAGCCGACGCCGGTGCCGTCGGCGGCGCGCGAACGCGTGTGGCCGTTCCCGGCGCCGATCGGCAGCGCCGACGTGACGCTGCTGCCGTTTTCGGAAGTGATGACACTGTCGCGTCATCTGCGCATCGATACGATCGAATCGTGGCTCGCGACGCTCGCGCTGCGCGACGTGCGCGATGCCGCCACGCCGCCGCCCGAACCGACCGATGCACTGGGCCGCTCGGCGCAGCAGTTCGCGATGGACGCGATCGTCGTGCAGGGCGGCACGACGCATCGCGTCACCGCATCGGGACGCGACATCTACGCGGTCAGCGCGCCGATCATCGTCGAGGCGGCCGTGCGCCTGATGACCGGCAAGGTCGTCGTTTCAGGCGGCGTGCGCAGCCTCGGCGAATTGTTCGATGCGCGCGATTTCCTCGCGGCGCTCGATACGGTGGCAGTATCGTTCGGCACGACAACCGATCCGGTTTTCACAAGGAGAGACAAGCATGAGCAGCAATGAGAAAGGCGCGTATTTCCGATCGCTTCACCGCGCGGGCCAGCCGCTGGCGCTGTTCAACGTGTGGGACGCCGGCAGCGCGCGCACTGCAGCCGACGCGGGCGCGGTCGCGCTGGCGACCGGAAGCTGGTCGGTGGCAGCGGCGAACGGATTCGTCGACGGCGAGCAGATGCCGCGCGCGTTCGTGATGGAAGTGCTCGAGCGGATCGCGCGCGCCACGGACCTGCCCGTCACCGTCGATCTCGAAAGCGGGTACGGCGAGCGGCCCGAGGATGTCGCCGAGACGATCGCGCTCAGCATCGAGGCCGGTGCGGTCGGCTGCAACCTCGAAGACAGTTTTCCGGCGACGGGCGAATTGCGCGACGTCGACGAAGCGGCGGCCCGTCTCGCGGCGGCACGGCAGGCGGCCGATCGCGCGGGCGCCGACTACTTCATCAATGCGCGCACCGACGTGTTCTTCACGGCGCCGGCCGATACGCACGACGAACGCCTGCTCGACGCCACGCTGGCCCGCGCACGCGCATATGCGGCGGCCGGCGCCGACGGCCTGTTCGTGCCGGGCCTGCGCTCGCCTGCGCTCATTCGCGCGCTGACGGCCGCGTCGCCGCTGCCGGTGAACGTGATGCGCGTCGCGGACACGCCGACGCTCGCCGAACTCGCCGACTACGGCGTGGCACGCATCAGCCACGGGCCGTATCCGTATCTGCAGGCGATGAAAACGCTGGCGGCGATGATCAAGCAAGGCGGCTAACGGATTCGCGGGACCGCCGGGCGTCGCGGCGCGCGTCGAACGATTACATGCGATGTAATTGGCGCGCGACACGACCGTCCCTACGCTTCGGGTGTCGCGCCGCCATTCCGGCGGCGCTCGTCGCCCGGGAGACATCATGTCCGCCTATCCGCTTCATACGATCGATTCGGCGCCTGCCGAATCGAAGCCCGTCCTTCGCCAGCTTCAGCAAGCGTTCGGCCTGATCCCGAACATCGCGGCGGCGATGGCCGCATCGCCGGTGCTGATCAACGGTTTCATCGGCCTGTTCGAACGCGTGCACGCCAGCAGCCTCACGGAGCCGCAAATCCAGACGCTGCTGCTCACCAACGCGGTCACGAACGCGAGCGAATGGCCGGTTGCATTCCATACCGCGCTTGCGCTGAAACAGGGGGTGCTCCACGCGGACGTCGACGCGATTCGTCGCGGCGGCCTGCCCGGCGACGCGAAACTGGCCGCGCTGTCGGCCATCGCGCGCACGCTGATCGAAACCCGTGGCCGCATCGCCGACGCCGACCGGCAATCCTTTCTCGAAGCCGGATTCAGCGCCGAACAGTTGCTCGAAGTGATTGCGGTCGTCGCCGCATCGACGATCACGAACTACGTCGCGAGCGTCACGCACCCCAAGCTCGAAGCGCCGTTCGACGCGTTCGCGTGGCATGCGAACGCCGCGTGAGTCCGATATAGTCGTTCGCGTCGATCACGAAACGATCAGGACCAGCCGATGAACGCCAGCCGTCGCGATCCGAACGCGCCGCCACGCGAACTGGGGCAGCTGTTGCGCTACTGGCGCGACGTGCGCGGCGTGAGCCAGCTCGACCTGTCGCTCGACGCGGGCATCTCGCAGCGCCAGATCAGTTTCATCGAAAGCGGGCGCAGCGTGCCGGGCCGCGACACGCTGCTGACGCTCGCGCAGACGCTCGACGTGCCGCTGCGCGAGCGCAACGCGCTGCTGCTCGCGGCCGGCTATGCGCCGATGTATTCGGAAGCACCGTGGGACGCGCACGAGATGCACGGCGTGATCCGCGCGCTCGAGCGCGTCGTGCGCCAGCACGATCCGTTTCCGGCGATCGTGATGGACCGCCACTGGAACGTGCTGATGACCAACGATGCGGCGCCGCGCTTTTTCGGCTGCTTCATCGACATGGCGGCGCGCGAAGGCCCGCGCAACCTGCTGCGCCTGATGTTCGATCCGCACGGCATGCGGCCGTTTCTGGCCGACTGGGACAGCGTGTCGCGCAGCCTGCTGCAGCGCGTGTATCGCGAATCGGTCGGCCGCGTAATCGACGTCGACACGCAGCGATTGCTCGACGACCTGCTCGCCTTTCCCGATGCGCCGCGCGACTGGAAAGCGCCGCCGGTGCCGGCCGCCGCGCCCGCGCTGCCGGTCATCCCGATTGGCTTCGTGCACGAAGGCGTCGTGCTGCGTTACTTCTCGTTGATCACGACGGTCGGCACGCCGCAAAGCGCCGCTGCGCAGGAACTGCGCATGGAGTGCATGTTTCCCGCCGACGACGCGACCGAAGCGCGCCACCGGCAGCTGCTCGACGCACACGCACCGGTGCGCTGAGCAGCGGGCCTGCGCGTCGCGCGCCCGCAGCGTTCAGGATGCCTTGATGAAATCGACGAACGCGCGCAGTGCCGGCGGCACGAGACGGTGCCCCGGGTAATAGAGAAAGGGCCCCGAAAACGGCCGCCACCACGGTTCGAGTATGCGTTCGAGTGCGCCGCTTTCGAAATGCGGGCGCAGCCATTCTTCGAAGAGATGCACGATGCCCGTGCCAGCGATCGCCGCGTCGACCAGCAGGTCCGACGCGCCGCCGATCTGCACCAGCAGCGGCCCGGCGGCCGGTTCGACCCGCACGACCTCGCCGTCGCGCTCGAACTCCCACGGCGGCATCGCCCCGCTGGCGAAGCGCCCGCGCAGGCAACGATGGTCGAGCAATTCGCGCGGATGCCGCGGCCGGCCATGACGGTCGAGATAGCCGGGGGCGGCCGCGGTCGCAAACCGCTGGATGCGCGGGCCGATCGGCACCGCGATCATGTCCTGTTCGAGCCGTTCGTCGTAGCGGATGCCCGCATCGCATCCGGCCGCCAGCACGTCGACGAAACTTTCGTCGGCGATCACTTCCAGCCGTATTTCCGGGTACGCATCGAGGAAGCGCGGCACGATCGCGGGCAGCACGAGCCGGGCCGCGCTGAGCGGCACGTTGAGCTTCAGCGTGCCGGCCGGTCTGTCCCGGAATTCGCCGATCCCGTCGAGCGCCGCCTCCACTTCGGTCAACGCGGGCCCGAGACGCACGAGCAACCGTTCGCCGGCTTCGGTGGGTACGACACTGCGCGTCGTGCGATGCAGCAGCCGCACGCCCAGCCGCGCTTCCAGTCGGCGCACGGCCTCGCTCAGCCCCGACGCGCTGAGGCCCGTCATGCGCGCGGCGTCGCGGAAGCCGCTGGCGCGCGCCACGGCCATGAACGCGTTCAGATCGCCCAGATCGGTTTGCATTGTTCGCCTTTTCGTACAACCCGTGCGGATTATGACGGCTTATCGCGCAGGCGGCCAATACCTATGCTGGGCGCATTCATCCACGGATTCACAGGAGCACAGTCATGTCCGACATTCGGCATACCGCCGCCTTCAGGCTCGGCGATCGCAACGTCAAACGAATCGGCTACGGCGCGATGCAGCTCGCGGGGCCCGGTGTATTCGGCCCGCCGAAGGACCACGACGCCGCATTGAACGTGTTGCGCGAAGCCGTCGCGTCCGGCGTCGACCATATCGACACGAGCGACTTCTACGGCCCGCACGTCACCAACCGGCTGATCCGCGAGGCCCTGCATCCGTATCGCGACGATCTCGTGATCGTCACCAAGATCGGCGCGCGGCGCGGCGACGACGCATCGTGGCTGCCCGCATTCGCGTCCGACGAACTCGAACGAGCCGTGCACGACAACCTGCGCAATCTCGGACTCGATGCGCTCGACGTCGTCAACCTGCGCAATCTCGGACTCGATGCGCTCGACGTCGTCAACCTGCGCATCATGTTCGACACGCACGGGCCGGCCGAAGGATCGATCGAAGCGCCGCTGAGCGCGCTTGCCGAACTGCAGCGGCGCGGGCTCGTGCGCCACGTCGGCCTGAGCAACGTCACGCCCGCGCAGATCGCGCAAGGCCGGCAGATCTGCGACATCGTCTGCGTGCAGAACCACTACAACATCGCGCATCGCAGCGACGATGCGCTGATCGACGCGCTGGCGCGTGACGGCATCGCGTACGTGCCGTACTTTCCGCTCGGCGGCTTCTCGCCGCTGCAGTCGTCGACGCTGTCCGGCGTGGCGGCACGCGTCGGCGCGACGCCGATGCAGGTCGCGCTTGCGTGGCTGCTGCGCCGTGCGCCGAACATCCTGCTGATTCCCGGCACGTCGTCGGTTGCGCATCTGCGCGAGAATCTCGCGGCGGCCGACCTCGATCTGCCGGACGATGCGCTCGCGGAATTCGACCGCATCGGAGGCGCCGGCGCCGCCTGACTGACGGACGACCGCCGGCGGGCCCGCGAAGCGCGGGCCCGCCCGGCCGATCAGGACACCACCACGCCGACCCGCTTCGGCACGCCGGTCACGATCGTCGCGACCGCGACGGCCAGCACGACGGCCGCGCCGACGAACACGCCGGCCGCGCCGTTCGCGTCGAACACGACACCGCCGGCCGCCGCACCCGTCGCGATCGCGAGCTGGATCGCCGCGACGATCAGCCCGCCCGCGCTCTCGGCCTCGTCGGGCACGGTGCGCGTGACCCACGTCGACCATGCGACGGGCACGCCGCCGAACGCCATCCCCCACAACGCGACGAGCACCGCGTCGAGCATCGGCGCGCGGCCGAGCGCGACGAGCGCGATGCCGAGCACGACCATCAGCGCGGGCATCGCGATCAGCATCGGCCGCAGCCGGTGTTCGAGCACGCGCCCCGCGAGCGATGTGCCGACGAAGTTGGCGATGCCGTAGCCGAGCAGGATCGCCGACAGCCCGTTCACGCCGACGCCCGCGACCTGTTCGAGGAACGGCCGCAGATACGTGAAGAACGCGAAATGCCCGGTGAACACGAGGATCGTCGCGAACATCCCGAGGCCGACGGTCGGCCGGCGCAGCACGTCGATCAGCGTGCGCAGCCGCGTCGTGCCGCTCGGCGGCATCGACGGCAGCGTCATCACCTGCGACACGAACGCGATGCCGCCGAGCACGGCCGCGATCAGGAACACGTTGCGCCAGCCGATCAGGTGGCCGAAATAGCTGCCCATCGGCGCGGACGCGATCGTCGCGACCGCGACGCCGCTGAAGATGATCGACAGCGCGCGCGGCACCATCGCCGTCGGCACGAGCCGCATCGCGGTGGCCGTCGCCATCGTCCAGAAGCCGCCGAGCGCGACGCCGAGCACGACGCGGCCGATCAGCAGCGTCGTCAGGTTGGGCGCGAACGCGACCGCCAGGTTCGATGCGACGAGCAGCACCGAGAACGCGAGCAGCACGCGCCGCCGGTCGATCGTGCGCGTCAACGCGGAGATCAGCAGGCTCGTGACGAGGGCAACCGTCGCGGTGGCCGTGACGGCCTGCCCGGCCACGCCTTCGGTCACGCCGAGGCTGTCGGCCATCGGCGTGAGCAGGCTCGCGGGCAGGAATTCGGCCGTAACGAGCCCGAAGACGCCGAGCGCCATCGCGAATACCGCGCCCCAGGCCGGTTCGCGGGGGGCCGCCGTCGAGGCGGCAGAGGAAATTCCGGGATTCATGCGTCCGTCCGTTGTCGTATAGGGAAAATACTGATGACGGCGTATCGTAAGGAACGGCGGCAGGACGGTCTATGACATACAATCCGCTCTTATTGATCTATCGTCCGAATCTCGACATGTCCGAGCCCCTGCTTCCCCCCATCCCCGACGTGCACGACCTCGTCAGCGAGCTGCTGCTGGGGATGCGCCTGAGCGGCGTCCAGTACCGCCGCATCCAGGTCGCGCGGCCGTTCGGGCTGAGCTTCGGCCACGCGCCGGGCCGCGCGCAGTTCCATTTCGTCGGGCGCGGGCCGGTGCTGCTGCGCGACGAAGCCGGCGAAACGATGCGGCTCGAGGCCGGCGACGCCATCCTGCTGCCGCACGGGCGCATGCATGCGCTCGTGTCCGATCCGGACGCGCCGTGCCGCGAGATCCACGGCTTCGAAGCCGCGAAGATCTGCGATACGGTCGCATCGGTGGCGTCGGCCGGCACGTCGCCCGCGGCCTGCGCGACGACGGAGCCGGGCGCCGGCGATGCGCTGATCTTCAGCGCATGCATGGAGCTCGATCTCGGCGGCATGCAGCCGCTGGTCGGCGCGATGCCCGAGTTCATGCACGTTGGCACGCTGCTCGCGCGCTACCCGGAAATCCGCCCGATGCTCGACGCGATGGAGCGCGAATCCTGTTCGGCGCGCGCGGGTTTCGCGGGCATCCTCGCGCGGCTCGCGGACGTGGTCGCGGCGTTCATCGTGCGCGGCTGGGTGGAGTGCGGATGCGGCGACGCGACGGGCTGGGTGCAGGCGCTGCGCGAGCCGAAGCTCGGCCGCGCGATCGTCGCGCTGCATCGCGACCCGGGCCGCAACTGGAGCGTCGCGGAGCTGGCCGCCGCAGCGGGCGTGTCGCGCTCGGTGTTCGCCGAGCGCTTTCTCGCGGCGACCGGAATGACGCCCGTGCGCTACCTGACCGAGTTGCGGATGCGGCTCGCCGCGCAATGGATCGCGCGCGACCACGAGGCGATCGAAGCCGTCGCGTACCGGCTCGGCTATGGTTCGCTGGCCGCGTTCAGCCGCGCGTTCAAGCGCGTGGTCGGAAAGCCGCCGGGCGCGGTGCGGGCGGACGGCGAGGTGCGCGTCGAAGCGTAATGCCTGACGCTTGACGCGCGACGCTGACCAGGGGCCGCTACGCGTTGCTTCGAAGCCGCTCGCTCGCCGACGGCGCGCGAACCACCGTCGCCGCGCGTGACGCCCTTGCGCGTTCAGCCGCCGCGCTCCCCAAGCTTGTCGACCAGCGCCGTCGCGCACTGCACGGCAAGCGCCGCGCACTGCTCTGCATCCACGGCCGCGCCGTTCGCGATGGTGCCCTGCACGATCCGGCCCAGCAAATCCTTCGAGAGATCGGCGATCTCGTAGTCCCGTTCCGTCATGATGTCGCTCCTGCGCGTCGGCCTAAGACGGCGACGCGCTCATTGCCCTGCCCGTTCAATGCCCTTTCGCCCGCACGACGATCTGCGCCTGCGTATCGCGTTCGATGCGTTCGAGCGACGCGCGCAGCGCCGTGAATTCGTCGGGCGTGCATACCTGCCGGCCGAATTCCGCCTTCATCCGCCGCGTGACCTGCACCGCGCGCGCGGCCGCGTCGAACACGTAATGCGACGTGAAGTCGACGAAGCGGTCGTGCACGGCTGCGTCGGCCGGCAGGTCGGTCACGACGACGTCGGCCGGCAGCGCGATCTGGCCGGTCTCGTCGAACGTGCCGCCGATGCAGCCCCACGGCTGCGTGCGCACGGGTTCGGCCAGCCAGCTCTCGACCTGCGTCGCGATGCCGCCCGTGACGCTCGACAGCGCGGGCAACGCGGTCGTGCCGTCGGGCCACACGAAATGATCGAGCGTGCCCGACACCGTCACGAAGAACGGCCCGTCGGTCACGCGCCGATCGCTGGTCGACAGTTGCGCGCGGCCGCGCAAGCCGCTTTGCCGCAGGCGCTCGGTCGCGAGCAGCTCGATGCGGTCGTGCGTCGCGCGGCGAAACAGGTTGCGTTCGAGTTCGGCCGTCCAGCCGTCGTCCTCGATGTACGCATGAAAGCGTGCGGCACCGCGCTGCGCGGCATCGATCGAGAGCCGTGCGATGCGGCCGCGCGGCTGCGTGGCCGGCGTGCGCGACAGCACGCCCGTATCGACCAGCAGCGCGGGGCGATCCATCACGATCGGCGGCAGGTAGCCGAACGCGATGCCGGCCGTCGTCGTATCCGCGTAGAGCGCGAGATCGGGCAGCCACGTGATCGCGTGATTGATCGCGCCGCCGCCGTAGCCGGGCACGGACGGCAGCGTGTACACCGAACCGAGATTGATCAGCACCGGTTCGCTGCGGATGCCGACCGCCGCGAGCAGCGCGCCGAACAGTGCGACATGGTCCTTGCAGTCGCCGTAGCGGTTGCGCAGGATGTCCGTCACGCGATGCGGCGCGGCGGCCGTTTCACCCAGGAACAACCCGACATAGCGCACGTTCGCCTGCACCCAGTCGTACAGGATGCGCGCCTTGTCGCGCGGATCGGCGGCATCCGCGGTGAGCGTGCGCGCGAACTGCACAACGGCGGGATCGTTCACGCTCGGGTCGACGGCCGCGTTGCGGTAGCGCGCGGCGAACGCCGCGTAGTCGGGCAGCGTCGACACGACGAGCCGGTCGCCGTAGGTCGGGTAGCCGACCGCGCCGTTCTCGATGCGGTCGTAAGGGCCGTGCCGGTAGTCGAATTCGTAGCGCGTGCGGCCGTTCGCGGTCACCGGCGGCAGCGCGACGTAGCCGCGCGCGTCCGCGTACAGCGGCAGGTCGGCCGGCACGTCGAAGATCAGCCGCTGATTGTCGACCGGCTCGCGCGACGGCTCGACGGTGTAGCCGAAGTAGCCGCGATTGACGGGCTTCGTGCGCGTCTTGCGGAACGCCACGCGCGTGCTCGACCCGGCTTCGACGCCAGGAAACACGACGGTGCGCAACAGCCCGTCCTGGAACGTCGGCGCGCCGGCCGAACGCGGCTCCTGCACGTCGCGGATACCGTCCGCGCCGACCGGATGCGCGAGCCCGTCGCGGTCGATCGTCTCGGCCGCGAGCAGGTCGACCTGCTCGAGATTCTTGTCGAACCACACGTAGCGCTGCGCGACCGCGTCGATGCCGTTCGCGTTGTTCGCGCGCAGCGTCGAATCGTCGTGCTCGTCGAGCGAACCGTCATGCTGGATCACGAATTCGTGGACATCGCTGACGAGCGTGACGGGCGCTTCGTCGGCAACGTCGTTCGCACCGCCCGCCGCCGGGCCCGTGCCCGGCGTCACGCCAACGGCGTTCGACGCGCCGAACGCGGCAGCGCATGCCAGCATCCAGCCGGCCAGGCCGACAGAAAAGCGCACCACATCGCACCTCGTCGCGGTTCACGGAAAGCGCGGTTGCGCAGCGGAAAGGGTCAACCGCGCGACACTCGTGCGGCCAGTGTGGGCGACGCATACGCACGCGTCAAGCCGGTGCACGCCGACCTACAATGACACATGAAAGCGTCGTCGCATGCGGCCGCCGGCATACGGCTCGATCGCCGAACGCCGGCAAAAGATCGTCCGCCCGCGACCGGGAGGCACCATGGAAAACGGGATCGTGGAAGTCGTCGTGCTGCTGGCGTTCGTCGCACTCGCCGTGCTGTTCTTCGTCAAGAGTCCGGGGCGCGACCGGCTGAGGGCCAAATTCCGTCATCCGCCGCTGCGGCGGCCTCACCGCCCGCATCGGCATCACCAGCTCTGACGGCTGCTACCGGCAGTCGCCCACGCGCTTGCCGCGCCACGTCCACGCGAGCGTGTACGCGCCGGCTTGCGCATGCTGCCCGCGCAATTGCCCCTTCAGATCGTAGCTCGTCGGCGTGACGGCGCCCGTCACGGTGCCGTTGCCGCGCCCCTGTTCGTTCGCGCAGGCGAGCGCGACCTTCAGCGTCGTGCCCGCGTAATCCCAGTTCGTGATCGTGCAGTTGACGTTGTCGCGCTGCAGGCGCGCGGCCATCGTCTTGCGCAGGTTCTTCGCGTCCGCGTCGGTCAGGCACTGGTCAGGCATCGGGTCGGCGCCCTGCGGCAACGGCTTGCCGTTCAGCGTGTAGGCGGTTTCGTCGTGCCATACGCCCGGCGACACGGTCTGTGCGAATGCAGAGACGGCGAAGCCGGCGAGCGCGGCGGAAATCGACAGGAGTGCAGCGCAGCGGGTGGGCATCGAGGCCAGGTGTTTCATGGAGTCTCTCGGAAAGGATTTGTTGTTCGATCGATGGCGGCGAGATCGCGGCCGCGCGCATCTTAACAAATCCTTTCCGGGAATTTTCGACAACTGAACGTTTCGGCGAAGCCGGCGCGATGAAATCGATTTCGGTCGTTCGCAGCGCCGGCCGCCGCGTCACCGCTAGCCGACATTCATCGGCAGCAGCACCATCTGCTTGCCCTCGACATGCAGGCGCGCCTGCAGTTCGACGGGCGTCTGGTTATGCAGCCACGCGGTCAGGAAATTCACGCGCCGGAAGATCAGCTTGCTCGCGAAGCACACGGCGTTCGGATACTCGTCGAGCGTCGACGACGCGAGGTTCATGAATTCGACTACGGGATTCGTGCCGAACGCGATCCGGTAGTCGGCCGCGATGCCGTTGCGGCGGCAATGCGCGACATAGTAGTCGAGCGCTTCGGTGATCGAGTGACGCAGCCGTTCGAGATGTTCGTGCCCGTCGTACGCCTTCGCATCGACCTCGCCGACCGCGAGGAAGATCACGTTGCGGAAGTGCCCGGGAAACAGCCGGTTGACCCACAGCAGCGCGTGCATGCTCGCGCCGCGATGCTTGCCGACCAGCAGCACGGCCGTCGGTTGCGACGGATCGGGTTTGCCCGGCGCACTCGCCTCGTCGACTTCGGGCGGCTTGCCGGAGAACAGCGCATCTTCCTTCGCGAGCTGCGTGCGCGTGTACGCGTAGTGGCGATTGATCATGAAGCACAGCGCGATCACCGCGCTCGTCACGAGCACCGTGAGCCAGCCGCCAGCCGTGAACTTCTCGACCAGCGTGATGACCAGCACGGTCGCCGTCACGCTCAGCCCGAGCGCGGACAGGAAGAAATGCTTGAACCAGCCGCGCTCGCTGCGATGGCGCCACCAGTACGTGCACAGCCCGAGCAGCGACATGCTGAACGTGAGGAACACGTTGATGCTGTACAGCACGACGAGCACGTCGACGCTGCCATGCGTCCACAGCAGGATCAGCAAGCTCGACAGGCCGACGACGATGATGCCGTTCTGCCGCACGAGGCGCGTCGACAGGTCGCGGAAATGGCGCGGCACCCACGAATCCGACGCCATGTTCGACAGCACGGCCGGGCCATCGAGAAAACCCGTCTGCGCGCCGACCATCAGCAGCCCGGCCTCGAACGCGAGCACGGCCGCGAGCAATGCATTCCGTGCGAACGCGGAGCCGAGCCCGAGATGGTCGATCACGCTGCCGAACACGACCGCGTTGAGCGTCTGGCCTTCGACGGGCCGCGCATGCCACAGCATGTACAGCAGGATGATGCCGCCGGCCGTGAACGCGAGCGACGTCGACATGTACCACATCGTCACCTTGCCGTTCGGCACGCGCGGATCGGCGAGCATGTTCACGTTGTTCGACACGGCCTCGAGGCCCGTATAGGTGCCGCCGCCGAGCGAGAACGCGCGCATCAGCAACGCGAGCATCACGAACACGCCGAGCGACTGCGACATCCCGTGCGCCTCGTGCACGGCATCGGGCACGATCATCGCGAGGTTGCTGCCGTGTACCGCGACGCCATACACGATCAGCCCGAAGTGCAGGATCACGAAGCCGATGAAGATCGGCAGCAGCACCATGATCGATTCGCGCATCCCGCGGAAGTTGAGCCCCGTCATCAGCAGGATCAGCACGATCTCGGTCGTGAGCTTGAACGCCTGCGCGCTCACCGGCAGCAGGCTGAAAAACGCGTCGACGCCGCTCGCGAGCGAGGTCGCGACGGTCAGCACGTAGTCGACCAGCAGCGCCGCGCCCGACACGAGCCCCGGCTTCGACCCGAGCAGCGCGGTCGCGACGCGGTAGCCGCCGCCGCCCGTCGGGAACAGCTCGATCACCTGGTTGTAGCCGAGCGCGATGATGAAGACCGTGGCCGCGGTCGCGAGCGCGAGAAACAGCGCGAGCGGCGTGTGTTGCGCGAGCGCGAGGAACGCCTCTTCCGGGCCGTAGCACGACGAAGACAACCCGTCGGCGCCGAGCCCGACCCAGGCCAGCAACGGCGTCACGGCGATCGCATGCCGCGTGCGCGGATCGAGCGGGTCCAGCGGCTTTCCGACGAGCAACTGCCACACCTTCTGGAATGCGGTCACGACTCCTCCGGAACGCACGACGCATCGGCGACACTGCCCTAAAAGTAAATGAGTTCCGACACGACTTCCAGTCGGCGTATTCCATAGGGCGGAGTCACGTGCCGGTGGATTTCTTTCAACGCGCCGACGCCTTGCAGACAGTCGCACTACAACCATGCAAGCCGGACATGACGGTGCGGCTGCGACACACATGTGTTGCGCGTGTTGCGCGCGACGGAGGCGCGGCCGATCGACACGCAACAGAACAGGCATGCGTGCCGATACGAGCGTTCATCCGATCCATGCCCGACGGCAACTCACACCTTCGCGCACGGACCCGGCAGCCGGTGCACCGCGTCAGCCAACCTCGCCCAACGCGCGGGCGAGCAGGCGCGACACGCCGACAAAGGCCGGATGCGGCGCGGTGATCACGAAGGTCGGAATCCTTGCGAGATAGCCGGCAAAGCGGCCCTTCGCCTCGAAGCGGGCACGAAACGGCGACGCATCGAACAATGCGCCGAGGCGCGGCACGACGCCCCCGCCGATATGAATGCCGCCGGTCGCGCCGAGGGTCAGCGCCAGATTGCCCGCGAACGCGCCGAGCATCCCGCTGAAGCAATCCAGCGTCGCCACGCAGCGTGCGTCGCCGGCGAGCGCGCGCTCGATGATGGCGGCCGTATCGGCCGCGTCGTCCCCGGGTGCGTCGCGGCCGTCGCGCGCGGCGAGCGCCGCGTGAATCACCGCGATGCCGGGGCCCGCGACCAGCCGCTCGAACGACACGTGCGGCCAGCGCGCCCGCGCGTAGTGCAGCACGTCGGCCTCGCGTGCGTCGGCGGGCGCGAACGACACATGCCCGCCCTCGCCGGACAACGGCACCCATGTGTCGCCCGCGCGCACGAGCGCCGACACGCCCAGCCCCGTTCCGGCGCCGAGCACGCCGATCGTCCCCGCGGGCGCCGCGTGCCCGCCGCCGACCTGCCGCCGTTGTCCCGCGGACAGATGCGGCACGGCCATCGCCAGCGCCGTGAAGTCGTTGAAGACGTGCAGCGTGTCGAGCCCGAGCGCGCGACGCGTCGCGTCGATCGAGAAGCGCCAGTCATGATTGGTCATGCTGACCATGTCGCCGTCCACGGGATTGGCGATCGCGATCGCCGCGTCCCGCACCCGCGCGCCCCCCGCGTCGCGCAGGAATGCGCGCACCGCGTCGTCCACGCCGGCATGGCCGCTGCATCGGTAGACACGCACGTCGCCGATCCCGCCGGACGCGGTCTCCAGTGCGAAGCGCGCGTGCGTGCCGCCGATGTCCGCCAGCAAGCGGGGTTCGCCGGCACGCACGCCGCGCGGCGCGACCGGATGGCCGTTCAGGGTCGCTTCGCTCATCGTTTCTCCCGGAATGTCATCGTGTATCGATCGCAGCGGTCATGGCACCTCTACGCCGCGCGCCGCGCCCAGCAGTTCGAACCAGTGCTCGCGCTCGAGCGGGATGCGGGTCGCCTCTACCGCTTCGCGCAGCGCCGCGATCCGGCTCGACCCGACGATCGGCAGCGGCCGGCACGGCAGCGCGAGCAGCCACGCGAACAGCACCGTCGTCGCGGGCACGCCGAGCGCGTCGCCGATCCGCGCCGCCGTAGCGCGCACGCGCGTCGCAATGGGCGACGTCTCCGTCAACAGGCGTCCTCCCGCGAGCGGCGACCACAGCATCGGCGGACAGCGCCAGTGTTGCGCCTGGTCGAACGTGCCATCGTCGAGCGGCGCGAGATGCAGCAGCGAGCATTCGACCTGGTTCGTCGCGAGCGACATCCCGTGCACCGCCATCCGGTCCTGCAGCAATGCCGCCTGCGCCGGCGTAAAGTTCGATATCCCGAATTCCCTCACCTTTCCGTCACGCCGGAGCGACGCAAAGGTCGCGGCGACTTCGTCGGCATCCATCAGCGGATCGGGACGATGCAGCAGCAGCAGGTCGAGCCGGTCGGTGCGCAGCGCGCGCAGCGACTGCTCGACCGACGCGACGACATGCGCGGCCCGCGTGTCGTAATGCTTGATCCCGTGCGCGGGCCGGCGCGCGGACACGAGCCGGATCCCGCACTTCGTGATGATCTGCATCCGCTCGCGCAGGTGCGGCGCATCGGCCAGCACGTCGCCGAACAGGCCCTCGGCCGTGTAGTCGCCGTAGATGTCCGCATGGTCGAAGCTCGTCACGCCGAGTTCCAGCGCCGCCTCGATCAGCGCACGGCGCTCGCGGGCCGACATCGCCCAGTCGCCGATCCGCCACATCCCGAACACGATGCGCGAGAACGACACGGCATCGGTACCCATCGATATCGTCGTACAGCGTTCCGTCATGTCGTTCACCACCACCATTCGACCTGCGCGCCGACCGTCGAGCCCGTGCGCGAGGTTCCGAATATGCCCGTCGTCGACAGCGGATCGCCGGGCGCCGCCGAATCCTGCGCGGCCTTGTTCCAGCGCGCATACGTGTAGAACACGCGGAATTCGGGCCGCGACCAGAACGACCGGTCCATCGCGAGCGTCAGCGCGACGCTCGCCTTCAGCAGCGTGCGCGTCGGGCCGCCGGACGGCGTCACGCGGTCGTGCCCGAGGTCGCCCTGCAGCTTGATGTGCTGCGTGAACGCATACACCGGCCGTACGCCCATCGAGACCCAGGTCTGCGACCCGCCCGACGGCGCGATGTCGCGCTGGTAGATGCCGACCACCTGTCCGCTGAAGTCGCGCGTCGCCTGCCAGTCGAACGCATCGAGCACGCGAAAGCTCTTGTAGCGGTTGTCGTTGGTCAGCGTTCCCGTGTAGCCGAGGCCCGTTCCCGGACCGACGCCGTACTGGAACGCGAGCTTGTTCTTGCCGCCGAGCAGGTTGGTCTGCACGTGCTGGACCGTGAACGACCAGCCGCTGTGCGCGTCCTGCAACACGCCGCTCGAATTCAGCACCGGCGCGCGGGCCGGGATGTACGACAGCCCGAACTGCAGTTCGCCGCCAGGGTTCGGATGCACGCCGGACAGCTGCAGGTCGTGGCGCGTCGCGTAGTTCGGCTGGTCGATGTAGTCCTCGCGGAACAGCGCATAGCTGAGCTTCAGGCCGCCGCCGATCGGCACGTTCTCGACGCCCGCGCCGAGGCCGCTCGGGTTCCAGTAATAGAAGTCGTTCATGTGGACGTCGTTGCGCCGGTAATAGATGCGCCCGAACCACACCCGCATGTCGTCGAGCCCCGGAAAGTTCGTGAGCTGCACGTACGACTGCGGCAGGCGAATCTTTCCGTGATCGCCGTTGAAGGTCGGCGTGCGGTCGAGATCGTTGACGAGGCTCGCCATGCCGACCGCCGACAGCTGCATGCCGTTCGAGAACTTGTACAGCGTCTGGTCGATCTCCAGCTCGCCGTAGACCTGGCATTCGTTGCCGAGCCGGTATTTGCTCTGTGCGCCCGGCAACTGGAAGCAGGCCTGCGAATGACCGTCGCTCGTGCCGACGCCGGCCCGCATATAGCCATGGAACTGCGTCCACGGCGTCAGCTGGTTCCACGCCGACGACGGCGTCGGCGTCGCCACGTTGGCGGGGCTCGTGTCGGCCGGCACGACGCCGGTTGCCTGCGAGAGGCCGCCTGGCGCGCTGTCGGCGGCGACCGTCGTGGCCGGATCCGGCGCCGCGTGCAGCGCGGCCGATGCGACGGCCAGCGAGAAAGCGGCGGCGAGCCGCGTGAGCCTGAACGGGGTGCGTGCGGGGCCGCGCGCGGCGCGGCCTGCTTCGTCGATCATGAACGTGTCTCCAAACGTTGTTTGTGCGCCGGGTGCGATGCGCGGCGTCATCGAATAGGTGTGTGTGTGCTGCGTCGTCCGTCATGTTGCCGACGGGCCGGCGCGGTGGACGATCCGCGCGCCGGCCCGGGGTGAAGTCAACCGGCGACGTCAGCCCGCGACGTCGAGATCGAGCACCGGCGGCGCATCGGCGGCCGCCGGCCCCGGCGCATGGATGCGAATCGGCTCGCCCGCGGCCGCGCTCGCATAGATCGCGTCGAGGATCTCCATCACGATCAGCCCTTCCTCGCCCGGCGCCGGATGCGGGACGTCGCACAGGATCGCTTCCGCGTAGTCGTACATCGCCGAATGCGCGCCTTCCGCGGGCGGATTCAGGCGCATGTCGAACTGCGCGCCGTTCTGCTCGATGAACACGTGCGCGTCGAACGTGTAGCCCTCGTTCAGGTTCTTCTGCAGCAGCCCGGCACGCGTGCCGAGCAGGCGGGTTTCCATCAGCTCCGCTTCCTGGATGTTGGTTGCCCACGACGCCTCGAGCGCGAGCGTCGCGCCGTTGTCGAAGCGGATCAGCGCCGCCGCGAGATCCTCGACGTCGAACGTCTTGCCCGCGCGCGCCGCCAGCTCGCGCGCGATCGGATCGTAGGTGCTGCCCATCACCCACACGGGCTTCGGATAACCCATCAGCCACAGCGCGAGGTCGAGCCTATGCACGCCGAGATCGATCAGCGGCCCGCCGCCCGCCAGCGCCTTCGTGCCGAACCAGCCACCGAAACCGGGCATCCCGCGCCGGCGATGCCAGACCGTGCGCCCGAAATAGAAATCGCCGAACAGGCCGCTATCGACCTGCGCCTTCAGCGCGCGCGACTGCGCGCTGAAGCGGTACGAGAAATTGATCATCAGCCGCTTGCCGGCGCGCTGCGCGGCGATCAGCATCTCGCGCCCCTCGTCCGCGTTCAGCGCCATCGGCTTCTCGCACAGCACGTGGCAGCCGGCATCGAACGCGGCGAGCGTCAGCTCGCGATGGAACTTGTTCGGCGTGCACACGCTGACGACATCCAGCTTCTCCGCTGCCAGCATCGCATCGGCCGACGCGTAGCGTGCGTCGATGCCGAACGCGTCGCCGACTTTCGCGAGCCGCTTCCCGTCGGGGTCGGCAATCGCGACCACGTCGACGTCCGGATGCTCACGCCAGCCTTCGATATGCTTGCGGCCGATCCCGAGCCCGATCACGCCGACGCGCAGGCGCCGGCCGCGCGCAATCGCCGCCGCTTCCGGCAGCTCCACCTTGTAGTCGTCGTTCATGCGAGGTCTCCCGCGGTTTGCTGGATACCGACGTGCGCGAACTGCGTGCTCTTCTCGCTGAGCGTTTCGAGCGGCGGCGAGTTCGGGCAGCGGTCGGCGAGGTTCACGCGCGGCGCGGCCCATTGCACCGCGTTCGCGATCACGCGCTGCACGTTGCGGTCGTGATAGGTCGGATACGCTTCGTGCCCGGGGCGGAAATAGAAGATCCGGCCGTGACCGCGCTCCCAGCAGCAGCCCGAACGGAACACCTCGCCGCCCTCGAACCACGAGATGAACACGGTGCTGTCCGGCTGCGGGATGTCGAAACGCTCGCCGTACATCTCCTCGTGCTGCAGCTCGAAATATTCACCGAGCCCGGCCGCGATCGGATGCGACGGCTCGACGACCCACAGCCGCTCCTTCTCGGCCGCTTCGCGCCACTTCAGCGAGCAGTTCGTGCCGAGCAGGCGGCGGAAGATCTTCGAGAAGTGCCCGGAATGCAGCACGATCAGGCCCATTCCTTCGAGCACGCGGCGCTGCACGCGCTCGACGATCTCGTCGGAGACCTTCGCGTGCGCCTTGTGCCCCCACCAGATCAGCACGTCACACGCGGCGAGCCGCGCTTCGCTGAGGCCGTGATCGGGCTGGTCGAGCGTCGCGGTGCCGATCTCGAGCGGCAACGCACCGTGGCCGAGCGCCGGCGTTTCGGCCAGCGCGCTCGCGATCACCTGGTGAATGCCGTCCGGGTAGATCGCGCGCACGCCCGCGTTTTCCCGCTCGTGCTCGAACTCGTTCCACACGATCACTGAAAGCTTCTTGTTTAGCATGACTATCCTTTATCGAAGATTTGGCGCCAATTCGACAGCGGCCATGCGCCGTGGCCGCCTGAAACCTGTGACTGGATTTGCCGGGCGCCGCGCGCCGCTCAGGCGATCGCGAGCGCTGGTGCGGCAGGCTCGCGCGGCGTGCGTACCGCCGCGCGTCCGTCCGGATGAAACAGATGCAGCGCGCCGGCCGGCAGATCGACGCGCACGCGCTCGCCGATCCGCGCGCCGCCGGCATCGGTCTTCGCAACGATCGGCTGGCCGCACAGCGGCGTGTCGAGATACAGATAGGTGTGTTCGCCCATCTGCTCGACGTGCGCGACTTCGCCCGTCACGGCGCCGGTGCCGACCCGCACGTGTTCGGGGCGGATGCCGAGCGTCACGCCCGCGCCCGTCTCGAGACCGTCGCCGGACACGTCGGCGCTGAGCGGCAGGTCGCGTGCCAGCGCGCGGACCTCGCTACTGCCGGCCGCCGCAACGCTGGCCGGCAGGAAGTTCATCGCAGGCGAGCCGATGAAACCGGCGACGAACTGGCTCGCCGGGCGGTGATACAGGTCGAGCGGCGTGCCGATCTGCGCGATGCTTGCGATCCCGCTGCGCCCTTCGAGCGGCCGCAGCAGCACGATCTTGTCGGCGAGCGTCATCGCCTCGACCTGGTCGTGCGTCACGTAGATCATGCTGGTGCTGTCGAGGCTGCGGTGCAGCTTCGCGATCTCGACGCGCGTCTTCACGCGCAGCGCCGCATCGAGGTTCGACAGCGGCTCGTCGAACAGGAATACCTTCGGCTTGCGGACGATCGCGCGGCCGATCGCGACGCGCTGCCGCTGGCCGCCGGACAGTGCGCCGGGCTTGCGTTCGAGCAGCTCGCCGAGGCGCAGCGACTCGGAAGCGAGCCGCACCCGCCGGTCTATCTCGTCCTTCGGCAAGCGCAGATGACGCAGGCCGAACGCCATGTTTTCGTAGACGGACATGTGCGGATAGAGCGCATAGCTCTGGAACACCATCGCGATGTCGCGCTGCGCAGGCGCAAACGTGTTGACGCAGCGGCCGTCGATCCACACGTCGCCGGCGCTCTGTTCCTCGAGGCCGGCGACGATCCGCAGCAACGTCGACTTGCCGCAGCCCGACGGCCCGATGAATACGCAGAACTCGCCCGGCTCGACCGTGAGATTCACGTCGCTGAGGATGGGGGTCGTGCCGAACTGCTTGTGGAGACCGCTCAACTTGATCTGACTCATGTTTTCCCTCTTGATCCTGATGGGCAGTTACGCATCAACCCTTGACCGCGCCGGCAGTCAGGCCGGAGACGATATGCCGCTGAAACACCAGCACCAGCAGCACGAGCGGCACCGTGACGATGACCGACGCGGCCATGATGGTTCCCCATGGCAACTCGTAACTGCTCGCGCCCGAGATCATCGTGATCGCGACGGGCACCGTGCGCTGGCCCGACGAGATCATGAAGGTCAGCGCGAACAGGAATTCGTTCCATGCCGACACGAACGCGAGCAGCGACGTCGCGGCCAGCGCCGGCCGCAGCAGCGGCAGGAAGATCCGGAAGATCAGCGTGAACACGCCGACGCCGTCGACGAGCGCCGCCTCCTCCAGTTCGCGCGGCAGCTCGCGCATGAACGTGACGAGAATCCAGATCGTGAACGGCAGCGTGAAGATCAGGTCGGACAGCACGAGCGCGCCGAGGTGGTCGTACAGGCCGAGCGCGCGGACCAGCTCGAACAGGCCCGACAGGATCGCGACCTGCGGAAACATCGACACGCCGAGAATGCACATCATCAGCACCCCGCGCCCGCGGAACGACACGCGGCCGAGCGCATACGCGGCGAGCACCGACACGGCGAGCGACAGCGCGACCGCCCCGCCCGCGACGAGCGCCGAGTTCAGCAGGTACGCGCCGAACGGCTGGTCGCGGAACAGCTGGCGATAGTTGTCGAGCGACGGGCTCGCCGGGAACAGCGACGTATCGAACAACGCGTCGCCGTGCTTGATCGACGTGCCGATCATGTAGACGAACGGGAACAGCGCGATCACCAGCACGAGTGCCGACAGCAGCCCGTGAATCGCGATGTCGAGCGGATGCTTCTTCATTTCATGCCTCCTGCATCCGGCGGCGGCCGACCGCCATGTAGCCGATGGTGAACAGCACGATCGTCACGAACAGCAACATTGCCGACGCCGATCCGAACCCGACCTGCTGGAAATCGATCAGCTGTTCGCGCACATAGACCGACATGCTTTTCGTGATCCGGCTGTTCGACGTCATCACGTAGATCAGGTCGAACACGCGCAACGCGTCGAGCGAGCGGAAGATCATCGCGACCAGCACGCCGGGCAGGATCAGCGGCAGCGTCACCGAGCGGAACACGCGCCAGCGCGGCACGCCGTCGACACGCGCGGCCTCGTAGCAATCGCGCGGCACGGTCTGCAGCGCGGCGAGCATCAGCAGCGCCATGAACGGCGTGGTCTTCCACACGTCGACGAGCACGATGGTCGGGAATACGAGGTGCGCATCGGCGGTGAACGCGAGCGGCTCATGGATCGCGCCGATCGACATCAGCATCGCGTTGACGATCCCGAACTGGTCGTTGAGCATCCAGCTCCAGATCTTCGCCGACACGACGGTCGGGATCGCCCACGGCACGAGCACGGCCGCGCGCAGCAGCGTACGCAGCCGCGACGGCACGTCGAGCAGCAGCGCGACGCCGAGGCCCGCGGCCGTCTCGAGCACCACCGACACGACGGCGAACAGCACCGTATTGCCGACGGCCTGCCACCAGGCCGGGTCGCGCAGCACGCCCGCCGCGCCGAGATAGTTGTCGAGGCCGACGAAATGGCGCTGCGACAGGTCGGACAGTTGCGCGTCGGTCAGGCTGAACCACGCGGTGCGCAGCAGCGGCCAGCCGGCGATGGCTGCCAGCACGAGCATCGCGGGCGCCACCAGCAGCCATGCCTGGCGCCGGCGCGCGTGGGCAAGCCCCGCGCGGGCCCGGGTTGGCGCCTGCACGAATGCAGGAGTACTACTGATCTCGATGCTTCCGGTTCTCATTCGATGTCTCCTGTCAGGCCGCGCGATACGGCAGCCGGCCCGATCGATCAATCGCGCGCCGCGGCGCTCAGTGCCAGGTGCCGCCCGGCGCGAGCCGGTTGAGCGTGGCGGCGAGCCGTGCGAGCGCAGCCGCTGCGGTGTCGCTGCCGGCGAGCACGTCGTGTGCGGCGTTCCAGAACTGGTTGCTGACCTGGTTGTACTTCGCGCCGGTCACCGTCGACGGCCGCGCGACCGCCGTGCTGAAAGTCGGCAGCAGGTCGGCCATGAACGGGTTGGCCTGCAGGATGTCCTTGTCCCGGTAGAGCGCCGGCATCGTCGGGTTGAACGACGCCTGGATCGCGCGCGTCTTCTGCACTTCCGCGCTCGCCAGGTACATCACGAGATCGGCGGCCAGTTTCGGATTCGGCGAGTAGCGCGACACGGCGAGCTGCCAGCCACCCAGCGTGGCGGCCGGGCGGCCGTCGGCGCCGCCCTTCGGCATCGGCGCAATGCCCACCTTGCCCTTGATCGGGCTGCCCGCGCGATTCGCGATCGCCCATGCGTACGGCCAGTTGCGCATGAACACCGCGTTGCCGGCCTGGAACACGCCGCGTGCTTCCTCCTCGCCGTAGTTCAGCACGGCCTTCGGGCTGATCGTGCCGACCCATTTCGCCGACTGCTCGAGCGCCTTGATCGCGCCCGGGTTGTCGATCGTCACGCGGCCCTTGTCGTCGACCACCGTGCCGCCGTTGTAGCTGCTGACCCATTCGAGCGCATCGCAGGTCAGCCCTTCGTACGCGCGCCCCTGCCACACGTAGCCCCAGACCTTCTCGTTGCCGGCGGCGCGCTCGCCCGACTGGACCTTGCGCGCGGTGGCGTCGAGCTCCTCCCACGTCGCGGGCACTTTCACGCGGTACTTGTCGAGCAGGTCCTTGCGGTAGTAGAGCAGCCCCGTATCGATGAACCACGGCATCGCAACCAGCTTGCCGTTCACCGTATCGTTCGCGACGATGCTGGGGAACGACTGGCTTTCCAGTCCTTTGCTGTACGGCTTCAGGTCGATCAGGTGGTTCGCGAGGATGCCCGGCCAGACCGTGTCGATCTGCATCACGTCGATCTTGTCCGAGCCGCTGCCGAGCAGCTGCTGATAGAGCGCCAGCGTCTCGCTCGAGTTATTCGGCATGCTGATGAACTCGACCTCGTTGCCGGTCTTCTCGGCCCAGCGCTTCGCCGAGACCTGGCAAATGTCCTGGTCGACGCCGGCCGCGCCACATGCGATCCGCAGCGTCGCCGCGCCGGCCGTGGTGGCCATGGCGGCCGTCATCGCGAGCGCCATCGTCAGCAAACCTGCCTTGAGCTTCGTCATTCGGTGTCTCCGGTTTTGTTCGAATCGTTCGAATCGTGCGCCACGGTGTCGCGAGCGCGTCGCCGGGTGCCATGGGTCCATGAGACTCCAGTCCGGTTAATCGAAAATTTCGGAAACGCGCCGCGCCATTAACAATCGAAACAATCGCCGTCGCGCGTCAGCCCAGCAGCGCGGCGAGTGCCGCCAGATCGAACGGTTTCGGCACGAACGGCAGGTCTGCGCGCCAGTCGGGATGGGTCTGATGAATCTCGGGCGGCAGGCCCGACGTGAGCGCGACGCGCTGCGCCGGCCAGCGCTCGGCGAGCCGCGCCGCGAACGCGATGCCGCTGCCGCCCGCGCCGAGCGAGATGTCCGACAGCACGAGCGTGACGGGGCCGTGCTCGGCCAGCCAGCGCAATGCCGCGTCGCCGGTCGCCACCGCGTCGGCCCGCGCGCCGAGCGCCGCGAACTGGCTGAGCGCCGTGTCGCGCACCTCGGGATCGTCGTCGACCACGAGCACGCGGGCGCCGGCCGGTCCGGCAACGGGCGCGGCCGCCATGACGGCCGGCGCGCCGCGCCGTTCGGGCGGCGCGCTCTCGGGCAGCCACAGTTCGACGCGCGTCCCCTGGCCGACCTCGCTGTGGATGCGCAGATCGCCGCCGCTCTGGCGCACGAAGCCGTAGACGCTGCTGAGCCCGAGCCCGCTCCCCTCGCCGGCCGCCTTGGTCGTGAAGAACGGCTCGATCACCTTGTCGAGCAGCACCGGCGCGATCCCGCAGCCCGTGTCGGTCACGCTCAGCACGATCGCGTGCGGCGCGCCGGCACCGTCGGCCGCCGGTTCGCGGCGCGCGGCGAGCGCCAGCGTCCCGCCGCCCGGCATCGCGGCGGCGCTGTTGAGCGCCAGGTTGAGGACCGCGTTCTCGAGCTGGCCGCGGTCGACGTTCACCCACATCGGCTCCGCGGCCGGCTCCAGCACGACGGCCACCCGCTGGCCCGCCGAGTATTCGACGAGATCGAGCATCTCCGCGAGCATCGCCCCGACCGACACGCGTTCGGCCTGCAGCGGCTGGCGCCGCGCGAACGCGAGCAGCCGCCGCGTGAGCCGCGACGCGCGTTCGGCCGCGCGGCGCGCGCGCTCGGCCATCGTCTGCGCGTCCTGCTGCCCGTCGAGCCGCGGCAGCAGCAGCTCCAGGTTGCCGAGTATCGCGACCAGGAAGTTGTTGAAATCGTGCGCGACGCCGCCCGTCAACTGGCCGAGCACGTCCATCTTCTGCGCCTGGCGCAGCTCCGCCTCGACCGCGCGCCGGCTCGTCAGGTCGCGGCAGACTGCCACCCATCCGCCGTCCGGAAGCGGCTGGCAGTGGAATTCGAGGGTCCGCTGGTCGCGCAGGTGCAGTTCGGCCGACGCGGCGATGCGCGCGCCGTCCGACGTGCGGGTCGCGGTCTCGCGCGACACCTGGCGCCAGCGCGCGGGCTGATGCATGGCCTGCCGCAGCGTCGCGAGCGACAGGCCCGCATGCAGCGCGCCCGGATCGATCCCGAGCAGCGTCGCGAAGGTCGGATTCCACGCGATCAGGCTGCCGTGCGTGTCGTGGACGGACACCCCGTCGTTCATCGAGTTGAGCACCGACTCCTGCAGGCGCCGCTGCGACTCGAGCCCCTGGGTCAGTTGCTCCTTCTCGATCAGGTTGGTGCGGAACACCTCGAACGCGCGCGCCAGCTCGCCGATTTCGTCCGGCCGGTGCGTCGACGGCATCCGGTCGGACGTGATCCCTTTCGCGAGTCGCGCCATCACGCGCGTCATCGCCTGCAGCTTGTGCAGGATGCGGCTCGCATACGCGACGCCGAGCAGCGCCACCGCGACGCCCGCGACGGCCAGCAGCAGCAGGCCCGACTGGCTGGAGACCGCGACCTTGCGCACCTTGTCGCTGCGCTCGCTGGCGATCAGCCGCAGCCGCTCGACGTAGCGCGCCGACTTGCCGCTCAGGTGATCCGCGTGGCCGCGCAGGAGCGTGACGAGATAGCCCGTCTGCGCTTCGCTCGACAGAAACTCGCGGCGCACCGCGAACACGCTGCGCGCGCCGCCGTCGAGGTGCTGCAGCGCGTCGGCGAGCGCCGGCTGGCGGCGGTCTTCGCCGCGTTCGCGCGCGCGCAGCCACAGCGCCTCGTTGTCGCTTTCCGCGCTGCCGAGCTCCGCTGCGTTCGCCGCCTGCAGCGCACCGGCCGTGCGGGCCCAGATCTCGAGCAGCGTCGGCGCGCGCTGCGCGATCACGCTCTTGTCGCGCGCGATGCTGTCGCCGATGCGGTCGTTCGCGACGCGCAAATCGCTCAGTTCCTCCTTGAGCTGCCGCTGCCGGCCCGACACGATCAGCAGCCGGGCGAGATCCTGGTCGATCGCGTCGAGATCGTCGATCACCGCGAGCTGTTCGCCCGCCTTCGCGACGGGGCCAGGCTGTTTGCCGAAGCCCGGCGACAGCCGCCGGATGTCGCCGAGCAGCCCGCGCAGCAGCTCGGTGTCGTTGTGCAGCAGGTCCGGCGAATCGGTCAGCATCATGCTCGGCGCGACCGCGGCGAGCTGCGCGACCTTGTCCGACAATTCGAGCGCGCGGGCAATCTCCGGCACCACGTTCGCCTCGTATTCGTCGAGCGCGTTCTGGTTCGCGCGCATCCCGAGCACGCCGACCACCACGACCGCGAGCGTGATGCCGAACAGCAGCAGGAACGTCGCGATCAGCTTGGCCCGGACACTCCAGGGCGGCAACAGCCTGAACGTCGTGCGCATCGCGTCACACGCGCACGACGGGCACCGCGAACACATAGCCGATGCCGCGCTGCGTGCGGATATAGGTCGGCTGCTCGGGGTTCGGCTCGATCTTGCGGCGCAGGCGCAGGATCAGCACGTCGATCGTCCGGTCGTATACGTCGATGCCGAAGCCGCGCGTATGTTCGAGCAACTGGTCGCGCGACCAGACGCGCGACGGCTGCTGCACCATCGCGGCGAGCAGCTCGAATTCGCCCTGCGTCAGCGCGCACGGGCCGCCGTTGTGCGTCAGCGTGCGCGCGGCCAGGTCCATCGTCCAGCCGTCGAAGCAGTAGCGCGGGCCGCCGCCGTTCGACGCGGGGCGCGGCATCGACAGCTCGGTCGTGCGCCGCAGCTGGGCGCGCACCCGCGCGATCAGTTCACGCCCGGAGAACGGTTTCGTGACGAAATCGTCGGCCGCGGTCTCGAGGCCGAGTACGCGGTCCGTCTCGTCGCCGAGGCCGCTGATCATGATGATCGACACGTCGGAGCGCCGCCGCAGCTCGCGCGCGACCGTCAGGCCGTCCTCGCCGCGCAGCTTCAGGTCGAGAATCACGAGCGCGTGCGGCGCGGCCGCGAGCTGCTGCTGCATCCGGGCGGCGCTATCGACCGCCGAGACCTCGAACCCGGCCTCTTCCAGCACGCCCTTCAACCAGGCGCGCACGTCCGGATCGTCGTCCACCACCAGGATCCGATGTTTTTCTGACATGGGTGTTCTCCTCCAAGCCGGTCGCGCACGCCGATTCGATCGGCCGCGCAGTGCAGGCTGGCATTTCTGTCGGTATGAGGCCGGACTGCGGTGGTAAGACGCAGTCGGGCCGGAAGCGAATGGTGGCCGATCCGGGCCGATCCTGGCAAGTTCCCGCGAACGCGAATCGGCATGAGGATGGGCGGGGCACAGCTTTCGCGTGGCGCAACAGCACGCGCGCGGGATTCTAACGTCGCAAAATCCCGGCGGGACCGTGCCGCGATCGGTGAATACCCTGCCCGGACCGCCATCCGAATGTGTGAGCTGGCGTACATACGGCATGCCGCACGATTGCACCGGGCGCACGGGCCATGCAGGGGCGCCGACCGGACATGCGACCCGATGCCCGAACACCGTCGGGCCGCCGACACGTCACGCGCGCCTCACGAGCACATCGATTCGCTGAGATTTCGTCGATCGATCTGCATGACGAACTAAATAGACGTTGCACTGCTTCTTTCCGATCGCGATCGCCCGTGCCGTGTTCGGAATCACGGTTCCGCCCACCGTGTTCACCGTGTTCACCGTGTTCACCGTGTTCACCGTGTTCACCGTGTTCACCGTGTTCACCGTAGTCACGCGATCGCGGCCCATCCGGTTTCCGTTGTAGCGGCGATCGCTCCGCATCGCCATCGCCATCGTTACCGCTACCCGATAAAAAATCACACGCGACATACCTGCGTGTCCTGCCGGCTTCGCGGCTCCGGCACTCACCGGGAAAGACCTCCGCGCCACATCGCACTTTCCATCGCCGCAACGTCGGCGGCCTGCCGAGTCGCGCATGCCCTGCGCGCCCCCCGCGAGAAACCGGCTTCCTGCATCGCACGGATGTCACGCATCGCTTCGATCGCGTGTAACCGATTTTCCTGCTGCGTCGCGATCGCCAACCGCGCGATCGGGTGACCCATTCAACACAGCGGCCGAGTTTGTGCGCGCAACAATGGCGATGCCGCGCGATCGGGGCCATGCGGCCGTCTTGCAATTGCATGGAACTGGCACGCGACGGTTTTTCAAGCGCAAACCACAACTCACGAGGACATACCATGCAACTCCAATCCCATCCTGCGTGCCGCCCGTTTTACGAAGCCGGAGAACTCACGCAACTGACTGCCTTTTACGAAGAAGGCCGCAACGTCATGTGGATGATGCTGCGATCGGAGCCGCGGCCGTGCTTCAACCAGCAACTCGTTACCGACATCATCCATCTCGCGCGCGTCGCACGCGACTCGGGCCTGCCATTCGACTTCTGGGTGACGGGCTCGCTCGTCCCCGAGCTGTTCAACGTCGGCGGCGACCTGAGCTTCTTCGTCGACGCGATCCGCAGCGGCCGGCGCGACCAGCTGATGGCCTATGCGCGCTCGTGCATCGACGGCGTGTACGAGATCTACACGGGCTTCGGCACCGGGTCGATCTCGATCGCGATGGTCGAGGGCAGCGCGCTCGGCGGCGGCTTCGAGGCCGCGCTCGCGCATCACTACATGCTCGCGCAGAAGGGCGTGAAGCTCGGGTTCCCCGAAATCGCGTTCAACCTGTTCCCGGGCATGGGCGGCTATTCGCTCGTCGCACGCAAGGCGGACCGCGGCCTCGCGGAATCGCTGATCTCGACCGGCGAAGCGCATGCGGCCGAGTGGTACGAGGATCGCGGGCTGGTCGACGAGACGTTCGAGGCCGGTGACGCGTATCTCGCGACGCGCACCTTCATCGACGTGATGAAGCCGAAGCTGAACGGCGTGCGCGCGATGCTGCGCGCACGCGAACGCGTGTTCCAGTTGTCGCGCTCGGAGCTGATGGACATCACGGAAGCGTGGGTGCATGCGGCGTTCGCGATCGAGCCGAAGGACCTCGCGTACATGGAACGCCTGGTGATGCTGCAGAACCGGCGCGTGTCGAAGCTGCGCCCGGTGTAATGTAGCGGGGCGCCGCCGGTTGCCGGCGGCGCCCCGCTCTCCGGAACGAAGCTCAGGCGATCAGCCTGAGCTTTCTCGTCTCGGCGAGCCACGCCTCGAATGCCTGCGCCGGCATCGGGCGCGCGTAGTAGTAGCCCTGCGCGTGATCGACGTCGAGCTGCTTGAGGAAGTCGGCTTCCGCGTACGTCTCGACGCCTTCGGCGATCACCGCGAAATTCATCGCCTTCGCGAGCGACACGACCGAGCGCACCAGCGCCTGCGAGCGCGGATTGCGGTCGATACCGGTGATGAAGGAACGGTCGAGCTTGATCGCGTCGAGCGGCAGGCGCGACAACTGCGACAGCGACGAATAGCCGGTGCCGAAATCGTCGAGATGGATCTCCGCGCCGAGCTGGCGGAACTGCCGCATCAGCCCGTTGGCGGAATCCTCGTCCTCGATGAAGCAGCTCTCGGTCAGCTCGATGTCGAGCAGGCCGGGCTTGAGCCCCGCGCTGTCGAGAATCGACGCGAACTGGTGCACGATGTTCATGTCCTGCAACTGCCGCGCGGACACGTTCACCGCGATCCGGATGCCGAGCCCCTTCGCCTTCCACGCGGCGGCCTGCGCGGCCGCGGTGCGCATCACCCAGCGCCCGAGCGGCGCAATCAGCCCCGACTCCTCCGCGAAGCGGATGAACTCGATCGGCGCGACGAGCCCGCGATCGGGCGACTGCCAGCGGATCAGCGCCTCGACGCCGCGCACGTCGCCGGTCGCGATATCGACGACCGGCTGGTAGTGCAGCACGAACTGCTCTTCATCGAGCGCCTTGCGCAGGTTCGTGTCGAGCCACATGTACTTCGCGACTTTCTGGTTCATCTCCAGCGAGAACACGCGGTATGTATGCTTGCCCTCTTCCTTCGCGACGTACATCGCGGTGTCCGCGCTGCGGATCAGCGTCTCGAGCGAATCGCCGTGCTGCGGATGCATCGCGATGCCGATCGAGCAGCTCGTGTAGACCTCCATCAGCCCGAGGTGGATCGGCGTGCGCATCCGCTCGAGGATGATCTGCGCGGTCGCTTCGAGCAGCGGCCGCGTGCCTTGCTCGAACAGCACGAGGAATTCGTCGCCGCCGAGCCGCGCGAGCGTCGCGCCGGACGGCAGGCAGCCGCTGATGATCGTCGACACGTCCTGCAGCAGGCGGTCGCCGGTGATGTGCCCGTAGTGATCGTTGACGCGCTTGAAGTTGTCGAGATCGAGGAACAGGATGCCGACGTGGCCGCGCGACGCGGCGTTCTCGTCGGCGATCGCCACATGGATGCGCTCGCTGATCGCATGACGGTTCGGCAGCCCGGTGAGCACGTCGGTGTTCGCGAGTTCGATGAGCCGATGCTGCGCGTTGCGCTCCTCGGTGATGTCGATGCCCGAGCAGATCAGGAACTGCTCCTCGACGCCGCTGCCGCTCTGCACGAACTTGTTGCGGAACTGGAACAGGCGCGGCCCGTTGACCGTATTGATGTAGCGCTCGACCGCGTACGAGTGGTTGCTCGCGAAAAAGCCCGTGATGTTGGTGCGCGACTGCGCGCCCTGCTCGGGGCTCATGAACAGCTCGAACGCGCTGCGGCCGATCACGTCGACCTCGCGCTTGCCCGTCACTTCCTCGCACAGACGGTTGAAGCGCTGCACCATCCCGTTGCGGTCGAGGATCACGACGAGCGAATTCACTTCGGACACGACCTGCTCGGCGAACGCGAGCCCGTGCGCGAGATCGCCCGCGACGGACACGGCATCGGAATAGGCGGAGGCCGTGCCGGCCCAGTCGGTCGTGTTGACCTTCCGGCCGACGAAATGGAGGCTGACCGGCTCGCCGAACAGCGTGATGTCGAGCACGAGGTGCGACGTGACGCCCGTCAGTGCACGGATGCGCGCGGCCTGCTCGACCGTCAGCGCGACTGCGACGTTCGTCAGGCCGCGGACGGCGGCCAGTTCGAGCGCATTGCTGTCGCTGCCGAGACGCCAGCAGGGGCTGCGCGTACCGACATGCGCCTCGAGCACCGCGCTATCGTTTTCGTCATCCATGGACACGCCCCGACCCAGAAAAAACGCACAGTGTAGACGGAGGCGAGCTGGCCAACCGCCTTCCCGGGCGGCGCACGCGCGTGCCCGGCAAGGCAGCCTTGACTACCGTGACAACGGCCCTCGTTCCGCACTTGTTTCCAACCAATGCGACCGGCGTTCGCGCGTGAAGCGCGCAGGTTTTGCCTAACGAATGATGAGAGCCATCTTATCAAATGACGATGAGGATTGGCACTCACATTTAGAGCAGAGTGTCAAGGAATCGGGACTCGATTGGCAAGCCGGATTTTTCATGATTGGCGGCATGCTCAAGAGCGGGTGACGCAGTGCGCAACGGGGCCGGCAAGATGGGCGGAGCGCCTTGCTCCGCAAGGCGTTCCGGGAAATCGCAAAATATGGGGGACCGATTCATTTCAGGACCACGGCAACAGGGTCGGATCGTGTTCCGGCGACGAGAAATCCGGCCAATTTGTTGCTGTTCTTGCGTGAATGCACCGCTTTATTCCACAGTCGGTTGCAATATCGCGCCGACTGCCGAGGCGGCGTGTTTTATCGGATTCCGCAGCGTTGTCGAATCCCGCAGCCGGCCGGCAGCGCGGGTGGAACCGGTACGGCCGCGGTTGCCGCGGTTGCCGCGGTTGTCGCCGGTGCCGCCGGTGCCGCCGGCGCGCGGCGCTCGGCGCTCGGCGCTCGGCGCTCGGCGCTCGGCGCTCGGCGGGCGTTCGCCGCCCCGCGCGAACGCCCGCCGTCACCGCTGCCGCGCGCGTGCCGCGGCTCAGCCCGCCGCGCCGTATCCGCCGCCGCCCGGCGTTTCGACGACGAACACGTCGCCCGGCGCCATCTGCGCGCGGCCGATATGCTCGAGCGCCTCGACCGTGCCGTCCGCGCGCTCGATCGTGTTGCGGCCGAGCGCGCCGGCTGCGCCGCCCGCCGCGCCGAACGGCGCATGGATCCGGTTGTTCGACAGGATCGACGCGGTCATCGGCTCGAGGAAGCGGATCCGCCGCACCGCGCCGTCGCCGCCGCGCCAGCGCCCGCCGCCGCCCGAGCCGGCGCGGATCCGGTGCGAGTCGAGCCGCACCGGGTAGCGCCATTCGAGCACTTCCGGATCGGTGAGCCGCGAGTTCGTCATGTGCGTCTGCACCGCGCCGACGCCCGCGAAACCGTCGCCCGCGCCGCTGCCGCCCGCGATCGTCTCGTAGTACTGGTAGCGATCGTTGCCGAATGTGAAGTTATTCATCGTCCCCTGGCTCGACGCGACGCAGCCGAGCGCGCCGTACAGCGCGTTGGTGATCGCCGACGACGTCTCGACGTTGCCCGACACGACCGCCGCCGGATATTCGGGATTCAGCATCGAGCGCGCGGGCACGATCACCGTGAGCGGCTTCAGGCAGCCGGCGTTCAGCGGGATGTCGTCGCCGACCAGCGTGCGGAACACGTACAGCACGGCGGCCATGCACACGGCCTTCGGCGCGTTGAAGTTGTTGTCGAGCTGCGCGGACGTGCCGGTGAAATCGATCTCCGCACGCCGCGCCGCGCGGTCGACACGGATCGCGACGCGAATCTCCGCGCCGTTGTCGAGCGGGTAGCGGTACGCGCCGTCCTGCAGCGCGCCGATCACGCGCCGCACCGCTTCTTCCGCGTTGTCCTGCACGTGACCCATGAACGCGAGCACGACGTCGCGGCCGAACTGCGCGACCATCCGGCGCAACTCGTCGACGCCCTTCTGGTTCGCGGCGACCTGCGCGCGCAAGTCGGCCATGTTCTGCTCGACGTTGCGCGCCGGGTAGCGGCCCGATGCGAGCAGCGCGCGCGTGTCGGCATCGCGCAGCACGCCGGCCGACACGAGTTGCCAGTTGTCGATCAGCACGCCCTCCTCGTCGATATGCGTCGAATCGGGCGGCATCGAGCCCGGCGTCGTGCCGCCGATGTCCGCGTGGTGGCCGCGCGAGCCGACGTAGAACAGCGGCGCGTCCGACCCGTCCGCGAACACCGGCGTGATGACGGTCACGTCCGGCAGGTGCGTGCCGCCGTGATACGGGTCGTTCAGCATGAACACGTCGCCGTCGCGCATGCGGCCGCGGTTGCGCTCGATCACCGTGCGGATGCTCTCGCCCATCGAGCCGAGGTGCACAGGCATGTGCGGCGCGTTCGCGATCAGGTTGCCGTCGCCGTCGAAGATCGCGCACGAGAAGTCGAGGCGCTCCTTGATGTTCACCGAGTACGCGGTGTTCTGCAGCCGCAGCCCCATCTGCTCGGCGATCGACATGAACAGGTTGTTGAAGATCTCGAGCCGCACGGGGTCGGCATCGGTGCCGAGCGAGCGGCGCGTCGGCAGCGGCGTCGTGCGCGTCAGCACGAGGTTGCCCTGCGCGGTCATCTGCGCGCGCCAGCCGGGCTCGACGACGGTCGTGCCGTTCTTTTCCGCGACGATCGCCGGGCCGTCGATCGCGTCGCCGGCGAGCAGCGTGTCGCGCACGTAAAGCGCCGCGTCGCGCCACTTGCCGCCGGAATAAAAGCGCACGGCGGAATCGGCTTGCGGTGCGGCGCCGTCCCCGCGCGAGGCCAGCGGCGCGATGTCCACCGGTGCGTCGGAGCGGCCGATCGCCTCGACCGACGCCAGCTCCGCGACGAGCGGCGTGCCGGGCATCAGGAACGCGTAGCGCTGCCGGTACGCGGCCTCGAACGCCTGCTGCATCGCGTCGACGCTGCCGGCCGGCACGTCGAGCGCCGAATCGGTGCCCTGGTAGCGCAGGTGCACGCGCCGCTCGGTCGCGATCCGCTCCGGCGGCACGCCCTGTTCGAGCAGCGCGCCGACGGCCTCGTCGGCCAGCCGGTCGAGCGCCGCGTTCAGCGCCGGCATCGACGCGTCGGTCAGCACGGCCTCGACCGCGCGCTCGCGCATCGCGGTCTGGTCGGCCAGGCCCATCCCGTATGCAGACAGCACGCCCGCGAGCGGATGCGCGAACACCTGCGTCATCCCGAGCGCGTCGGCCACGCCGCACGCGTGCTGGCCGCCCGCGCCGCCGAACGTCGTCAGCACGTAGCGCGACACGTCGTGGCCGCGCTGCACGGAGATCTTCTTGATCGCGTTCGCCATGCTGCCGATCGCGATCTCCAGGAAACCTTCGGCGAGCGCTTCCGGCGTCTCGCGCCGCCCCGTCGCCGCGTGGATTTCATCGGCGAGCGCCGCGAACTTCGCGACCACGCCATCGCGATCGAGCGGCTCGTCCGCATGCGGGCCGAACACGCGCGGGAAATGATCGGGCTGGATCTTGCCGAGCATCACGTTGCAGTCGGTCACCGTCAGCGGGCCGCCGCGCCGGTACGCGGCCGGCCCCGGGTTCGCGCCGGCCGACTCGGGCCCGACGCGCAGCCGCGCGCCGTCGAAGCCGAGCACCGAGCCGCCGCCCGCGGCAACCGTATGGATGCTCATCATCGGCGCACGCATCCGCACGCCGGCCACCTGCGTCTCGAACACGCGCTCGAACTCGCCGTTGTAATGCGACACGTCGGTCGACGTGCCGCCCATGTCGAAGCCGATCACCTGGCCGAAGCCGGCCGCGCGCGCGGCGCGCACCATCCCGACGATGCCGCCTGCCGGGCCCGACAGGATCGCGTCCTTGCCCTGGAACGCATCGGCGCGCGTCAGCCCGCCGCTGCTCTGCATGAACTGCAGGTTCACGCCCGGCATCTCGTGCGCAACCTGCTCGACATAACGACGCAGGATCGGCGACAGGTACGCGTCGACGACGGTCGTATCGCCGCGCGACACCATCTTCATCAGCGGCGACACCTCGTGCGACACCGATACCTGCGTGAAGCCGATGCGGCGTGCGAGCTCCGCGAGTGTGCGTTCGTGCGCGGTGTAGCGATAACCGTGGATCAGCACGATCGCGAGCGCGCGCACGCCGGTGTCGAACACGCGGCGCAGCGACGCTTCGGCATCCTGGACATCGAGCGGCACGACGACGTCGCCATGCGCGCCGATGCGCTCGTCGATCTCGACGACGGTCTCGTACAACGCATCGGGCAGCACGATGTCGAGATCGAACAGTCGCGGCCGGTTCTGGTAAGCGATGCGCAGCACGTCGCGAAAGCCGCGCGTCGTCGCGAGCGCGGTGCGTTCGCCCTTGCGTTCGAGCAGCGCGTTGGTCGCGACCGTCGTCCCCATCTTCACCATGTCGACGCGCTCGGGCGTGATCGGCTCGCCGTCGGCAAGGCCGAGCAGGTGGCGGATGCCGGCCACCGCCGCATCGCGGTATTGCTCGGGGTTCTCCGACAGCAGCTTGTGCGTGACGAGCGTGCCGTCGGGCCGGCGCGCGACGATGTCGGTGAACGTGCCGCCGCGGTCGATCCAGAATTGCCAGCGCGCGGCGTCGGAGGGAACGGGAGAAAGGTGTCGGTCGGTCATGATGGTCGATGCGTCGTGAAATCTCTGAACGAGCGCCGCCGCACGGCGCGCGTCGCGCGCCGTGTCACGGTGTCGATGAAAGGGGAAGAAAACGAAGGGCGGACCGCCCCGCCGCTTACGCGGCGTCGAGTTCGCGGCCGCGCGTCTCGGGCAGCGTCAGCGCGGCGACGATCACCACGCCGTATGCGGCGACCGCGAAGATCCCGATGCTCGTGCCGAGCCCGTACTGCTTCGACAGCGCGCCGATCAGGAACGGGAACAGTGCGCCGATCGCGCGGCCCACGTTGTAGCAGAAGCCTTGGCCCGAGCCGCGCACGCGGGTCGGGAACAGCTCGGTGAGGAACGCGCCCATCCCCGAGAAGATGCCCGATGCGAAGAAGCCGAGCGGGAAGCCGAGCCACAGCATCGACGCGTTGGTCAGGTTCAGCGACGTGTACGCGAACGCGATCACCATCGAGCCGACCGCGAACAGGATGAAGTTCGGCTTGCGGCCGAGGCGGTCGGTCAGGTAGGCGCTCGTCAGGTAGCCGACCCACGAGCCGAAGATGATCATCGCGAGATAGCCGCCGGTGCCCATCACGGTCAGGTGCCGCTCGGTCTTCAGGAAGGTCGGCAGCCACGTCGTGATCGCGTAGTAGCCGCCCTGCGCGCCGGTCGTCAGCAGCGCCGCGCGCAGCGTCGTCGTGATCAGCTTCGGCGCGAAGATCTCGGTGAGACGCGGCGCATCGGCCACCTTTGCCTGCGCGGCCTTCTCCTTCTCGTAGACGTCCGGCTCCTTCACGTAACGGCGGATCGCGACGACCAGCAGCGCGGGCGCTAGCCCGACGAGGAACAGTGCGCGCCACGCCTGCTCGGCCGGCAGCACCGAGAACAGCAGCGCATACAGCAGTGCGCACAGCCCCCAGCCGATCGCCCAGCCCGACTGCACGAGGCCGACCGCCTTGCCACGATCGCGCGCACGGATCACTTCGCCGATCAGCACCGCGCCGGCCGTCCATTCGCCGCCGAAGCCGAAGCCCATCAGCGCGCGCGCCGCGAGCAACTGGTGATAGCTCTGCGCGAGCCCGCACAGCGCGGTGAACACCGCGAACCACAGCACTGTGAGCTGCAGCGTGCGCACCCGGCCGATCCGGTCGGACAGGATGCCCGCGATCCAGCCGCCGAGCGCCGACGCGAGCAGCGTGATCGTGCCGATGAAGCCGGCGTCCGCGAGCGAGATGCCCCAGGTCGCGACGAGCGTCGGGATCACGAACGACAGCATCTGCGTGTCCATCCCGTCGAGCATGTAGCCGACCTTGCAGCTCCAGAACGCGCGGCGCTCGCGCGGCTGCGCGTCGGCGTACCACGAGAACAGGCCGCTGCGCTCGGGGCTCGCGGGCTCGGCGGCGGGTGCCGCGAGGGTCTTGCTTTCCATGGTGGTGCTCCTGTCGTTATGCGCCGTCAAAGCGGTGTGGTGTGTCGTGCGGGCGTGTGTCGTGCTGGTGTGGTGCGGGTGGCCGCCATCCCGGATCAGAACACGGCCAGCGACGCGTTCGTGATGTCGGTCATCAACATGTGGCCGGGCGTATGCGCGATCGCGATCGGCAGCTTCGCGTCCATCAGCGCGGTTTGCGGCGTCACGCCGCACGCCCAGAACACCGGCAGCTCGCCGTCGCGGATCGTCACCGCATCGCCGAATTCGGGTGCGTTCAGATCCGCGATGCCCAGTTCCTGCGGGTGACCGATATGGATCGGCGCGCCGTGCACGCCCGGAAACCGGCTCGTGATCTGCACCGCGCGGATCGCGTCGGCGCCGCGCATCGGCCGCATCGACACGACGAGCTGGCCGCCGAAGATCCCCGCGCGCCGGTTCGGAATCGACGTGCGGTACATCGGCACGTTGCGGCCCTCCTCGACGTGGCGCAGCCCGATCCCTTCGCGGGCGAGCATGTCCTCGAACGAGAACGAGCAGCCGATCGCGAACACGACGAAATCGTCGCGCCACAGCGCTTCCAGCGACTCGACGCGCTCGGTCAGGCGGCCGTCGCGGTACACGTTGTAGCTCGGCACGTCGGTGCGGATGTCGAGATCCTCGCCGAGTGCGTCGATCCGGAACGCGCCCGGTTCGCCGACGCCGAGCAGCGGGCACGCTTTCGGGTTTGCCTGACAAAAGCGCAGGAAATCGTGCGCGTACGCATCGGGCAGGATCGCGAGATTCGCTTGCGCGAACGGACCGCAGTGGCCTGCGGTCGGGCCGCGGAACGCGCCGTGGCGCACGGACTGGCGGAATTCGGAAGGCGTCATGAGATTCTGTCGCAGATCGGAATGTGGTCGGGATGACGATGTCGCGTCATCGGATACGGCGAAGAATAGAAAAGAAAAAATTTTGTCGCCAACGAGTTTTTCTGCGCTTCGTGTATAGAATTTCTTAACGGATCTTGGGGTTTTCCCCGGTCCCGTTCACTTTTCCTCACCGGCAAGCTGCGCATCCACCGTCCGCCCGACCGCCATGAACACGCGTTTTCTCGAAACCTTCGTCACGCTCGCGAAGCTGCGCAACTTCCGCACGACGGCCGCCGCGCTGCACGCGACGCCGGCCGCGATCTCGCAGCGCCTGAAGGCGCTCGAGGACGAATTGCAGACGGTGCTCGTCGACCGCGACAGTCGCGAGTTCCGGCTCACGCCGAACGGCGAGTACCTGCTCGGCTATGCGAAAGCCGTGGTCGAGGCGACGCAGGAGCTGCAGGCCGCCGCGTCCGGCGAGAGCGCGCTGCGCGGCAAGCTGCGGCTCGGCGTGATCGAGACGGTCGTGCATAGCTGGCTGCCGCACTATATGCGCCGCCTCGCGGCCGACTATCCGCAACTCGAGATCGACCTGACCGTCGACGTGAGCGTCGTGCTGCAGCGCCGGCTGATGGCCGGCGAGCTCGACCTGATCATCCGCGTCGAGGGCAGCGACGAGGCGTCGGTCGTCTGCGACGCGCTCGCGAACTATCCGGTGCGCTGGATCGCGCGCGCGGGGCTGTTGCCGAACACGCGCACGGGCCTCGCGCGGCAGGTGCTGCGCCAGCCGATCCTGACCTACGGGCGCGGCACCGCGCCTCACCGTGCGCTCGAGGACATCGTCCGTACGCTCGCGCATGCGCATGGCGTGCCGCTGTCGGACACGCGCATCACCGGATCGCCGTCGATCTCGGTGATCGTGCAGCTCGTGCGCGACGGCTTCGGCGTCGCCGCGATTCCGGTGCTGTTCGTCGATGCGCTGATCGAGAGCGGCGAAGTTGTCGAGCTGCCGCTGCAGCCGTCGCCGCCGTCGATCGTCGTGTCGATGTCGCGGCGCGCGGACGCGCCGCGGTTCGTGCACGGCGCGTCGATTGCCGCGCGGGCCGCGTGTCACGAGTATTGCGAGAAGAGTACGCGGCGGTTGGTTGAAGCGCTTTGAGGCGGCGCGGGCCGGGGTGTCGAGAGGTTGAGCATCCGGCGCGGGTTCGACATCGCCGCGCGAATCGCCCGCAATCGCACTCGGCTCATCCGGCGCCTCGCGTCGTGCGACGGCGCGGCCACCGAAACCCGCATCCGAATGCAGGCCGCCGGGTGCCGACTCCTGTTGTTTATCCGCAATACGAAAGAAATCAATCAGGCACCCAGTCACGCGGATTGTCCCGCATGCGGCTGCGTCAGCTTGCCGTCGCCGTACTCGCGAAGCACCTTCGAGATCACGACGCGATAGCCGTCGAGCCAGCGCGCCTGCTTCGCCTTCGCTTCGAGATGCGCCGGATGCTGCATCAATTGCTGCAGCGCCGCCTCCGATTCCCAGTAGTAGACGTTCTGGATCAGCCCCGCTTCGGCGTTCTCCCACGTCTCCTCGCCGAGATAGCCGGGCGCCGCGCGCGCCATGTCGGCGATCTGCCGGTCGAGCCGGTGGAATTCGTCATCGTATTGCCCGGCACGAAAAATGAAGGTCGACGCGTACATGCCCGCTCCGTCGGAAACGATTGAAAGAGCGCCAAGTGTAAGGCACGCGCGGCGTGCCGCGATCGTTACGCGGCGAGCGGAGCGGCGTCGGGCCGGTCGGCGAGCCATGCATCGATGCGCGGCGCGTCTTCACGCGTTCCGGCCGCGGGCGCCGGCGTCGCCGCAAGCGCATGCCGCGCACGTTCGAGCGCCTGAGCGAAACCGCGCAACTCGCGTGTCGCGGGCCGGTCGTCGGCGTGCCGGCGTGCGAGTGCGGCCTCGATGTTCGTGCCGATCAACACGAGTTGCGCGTCGATGAAGTCGATGCACAGCGCGCGGCAATGCGCGGAGACCGGCGCGACGGCCAGCAGCACGGGCACGATCGACACGGTCAGGTAACCGCCCGGTGCGAGCCGCGACAACGCATCGCGTACGCGCTGCCCGCCACCGACCAGCGACGAGAACACGGCATCGCGCCACACCGCGTGCTCGAACGCGAGCGAATCGCGATACGTGTCGAGCGCCGCGCGATCCTCGATTTGCCCGGCCGTCACCAGAGGAATCGGAAATGAGGATTCGGCGGCAGATCGTTCGCTCCCCGCCTCGGCAATGCAGTTCGCGCCAAGCCATGCCGTTTCGTCGCGCCGCGCCGCGAGCACGCGAGACTGCAACCGGTCCGGCAGCATCGGATCGAGCGGCACCGCGCCGCAGATCGACGGCTTCTCCGCGTGCACGCTGCAGCGGCCGTCGTCGGCGAGCGCCGCACAACGGCCGAGTGACGGATAGTCGTAGCCCTGCAGCGTCAGCGCGACCCATTCGCCATTCGCGCCGCCGATGCGATGGAACAACCGGTCCGCCAGCGCTTCGGACGCCGCAAAATCATCCGCGTCGAATGCATGCTCGCGCCCACCCGCACGCCAGCGTTCGCCGATTCGCCCCTTCGGCACGCGACGGATCGTCAGCGCGCCGACGAAGCGGTGCCGATGCCGGAACAGTTCGCGCAACAACAGCGTCGGCGCGCTGTTGCAGCAGCGTCCGCATGCATTGCACGCGAGCAGGTAGGTGTCTACCAGGGCCGCCGCACCGAGTCCTGGTAGCGCGTGAGGATGAAGCGCGCGACGTCGTCCGAGTGATACGCGGCGACGAGTTGCGCGACCCACGGTTTCGCGCGATCGGCATTGCGCACCGTCAGCACGTTCGCGTACGGCGAGCGCGCATCCTCGAGGCTGATGCTGTCGCGTGCGGGCTGCAGCCCGACGCGTGCGGCATCGTCGCTGCCGATCGCAACGAACGCGGCCGTATCGAGCGCGGCGTAAAGACGATCGCGACGCAGCGCGACGAGCTTCAGCCCGAGCCGGTTGCCGGTCACGTCGCGCAGCGTCGCATGCAGGCCGGCCTGCTCGCGCAGCGTCACCAGCGTGTCGTTCTGCAGCAGCACCAGCGCACGCGCCATCCCGCGCGGATCGGCGGGAATCGCGACCGTCGCGCCGGGCTGCAATTCGTTCAGGTTTTTCAGCTTGCGCGAATAAAGCGCCATCGGCAGCGTGACGGTCGGCGCGACTTCGGTCAGCGCGTAGCGTTTCTGCGCGCGCGTCGCGGCAAGCTGGTGCGCATCCTCGAAGCTGGCCGCATCGATCCGGCCGTCGGCGAGCGCCGCGTCGATGCGCGACGCATCGTCGAATTCGACGACGTCGACGCCCAACCCTCGCGCAGCGGCGACCCGCTTCACTTCGTCCAGGATCTGCGCATGCACGCCGCGCGTCACGCCGACGCGCACCGCCGGCGTAGCCGATTCGGCCGCAACGGCCGGTCCCTGATGCACGACACCGCACGCGGCCAGCAGCCACACGGACGCGAATCGCACGATGCTGTTCCTCACGATGCATCCCTCAGGATCGTGCGAAAGCCGATGTGCGATGCACCGAGATCGGCTTCCTGCTGTTCGCGCGACGACGCGCGATAGCGCACGCAGTAGTCGCGCGAGCACAGGAACGAACCGCCCTTGATGACCATCGGCGTATCGTGCCGGCGCGTCGGCGGCGCGACAGCCGCCGTGTCGCCGTTGGTGTGCGACTGGTGCGGGCCCGTGTACGCGTCCTTCGTCCATTCCCATGCATTGCCGATCATGTCGTAGAGGCGGAAGCCGTTCGCCGCATAGCAGCCGACGGGCGCGAGGCCCGCGTGGCCGTCCTCGGCCGTATCGAGCACTGGAAACGCACCCTGCCAGTAGTTCGCGGCCGGCTTGCCCTGCGCGTCGCGCGGCGCCGCGTCGAGCGATGCGTCGTCGCGGCCGGCCTTGCCCGCGTATTCCCATTCGGCCTCGGTCGGCAGATCGCGGCCGAGCCAGCGCGCATACGCGAGCGCATCGCGCTGCGTGACGAGCGTGACGGGCAGGTTGCCGAGCCCGTCGACGCCGCTGCCGGGCCCGCGCGGATGACGCCACGACGCCCCCTTCACCCACGACCACCATGCGAGGTCGCGCGCATTCATCTCGTCGCGCGTCGGCACATGGAACACCGCCGCGCCGCCCTGCTGCTCGGCCTCGGTCACGTAGCCGGTCGCCTGCACGAACGCGGCGAACTGCGCGATCGTCACGTCGGTCTGGTCGATCCAGAAACCGCCGACGCGCGTGCGGCCATCGCCCGCCGGACGCTCGTCCGCATAACCGCGCGTGCTGCCGAACACGAACGCACCGCCGCGCAGATGCACCATCCCGGCCTTCGGGTCGTCGCGCCACTGTGCCGGCAGCCCCGAGTAGCGCTCGCACTGCCGCTCCGAGCCGAGCGGCGCGAGCGCGCGGCCGCGATTCGCGTCATCGAATGCGCCGCCCGCCGGCGCCGCCGGATTTGCATAGCCCACCGCGAACGCAGTGGCGAACAGCGTGGCGGCAAGCGCCGTGCCGATCGTCCGGAACCGGAATCGCATCGTGTCGTCCTCTCGAGAAAACGCCTGCCCGCTCCAGGTTTTTTCGGGCGCGAAGGCAATCCCCTCGTGGGGCCCGGAGCGAAGCGACAGGTCTGGGGGCGCTCAGTAATAGCCGCGCGGACGCTGCGGCTCGACGCCGCCGACGTTGCTCATGTAGGTCTTCCACTGGTCGACGAGCGTGCCGATCACCGACGGGTTCTGCGCCGACACGTCGGTCGTCTCGCCGCGATCCGACGCGAGGTCGTACAGCTGCCAGTGACCGTCGAGCGGCCCGAGCGGCGGCTCGGTCCACAACGCCTTCCAGCGTCCGTCGGCACTGCGCAGGTACGCGCGGCCGTACGCTTCGTCGGCGAACGGCACCGTATGCACCTCGCCCGTCGCCGTCCCGGTGAGCACCGGCAGCAGCGACTGACCCGTGACCGGATACACGTAGCGGTTGTTGTAGATCACCTTGCCCTTGTTCTGGTCGACACCCGTCAGCGTGTTGACGAGCGGCGGCGCCGGCTGCGACGGCGGCGTGACGCCCGCGACCGCGAGGAAGGTCGCCGTGTTGTCGGTCACGTGCGTGAATGCGCGCAGCGTCGGCAACGGCTGCGACTGGCCCGGCAGGCGCACGATCGTCGGCGTCGATACGCCGCCTTCGGCCGAATAGCCCTTCGTGAGCCGGAACGGCGACGCGCTCACTTCGGCCCAGCGCAGCCCGTACTGCAGGCGCTGCGCGTTCTGCTTGCCGTTGTCGGTGCCGAGCGCCGAATAGGTCGGCGCCTGCGCATTCGCGGTGTCGGTCGCCGTCGGGTCCGCGCCGGAATCGATCGGCCAGCCTTCCGCGCCGTTGTCCGACTGGAACATGATGAACGTGTTGTCGTATTCGCCGATGTCCTTCAGGTGCTGGATCAGCAGGCCGATGTTGTAGTCGAGGTTCTCGACCATCCCCGCATAGATCTCCATGTAGCGCGCCTGCGCCCGGCGCTCGGCCGGCGACAGGCTCGACCACAGCTTGTCGACCTTGCCGGGGCCGTAGTCGCTGTAGCCGTCCGCGGCCGAATGCACCGCGCTGATGTATTTCGCGCTCGCGGTACCGTTGTTCGCGGTCGCGGGCGACGCCGCCGTCGTTTCAGGCAGGCCGTCGAACGGCTTGAAGTCGGCCGGAATCAGGCCGAGCGCTTTCTGCCGCGCGATCCGCGCGTTGCGGATCGCGTCGTAGCCGGCGTCATACACGCCCGCGTACTTGTGCAGCCACGGCTCGGGCACCTGCAGAGGCCAGTGCGGCGACGTATACGCCGCATACGCGAAGAACGGCTTGCCGTCGCGCTGGTTCGAATCGATGTACGAGATCAGCTTCTGCGTATAGAAATCGGTCGAATAGAACACGGCCGGGCTGCCGCCCGCACCGCCCGGCTGCCCGGGCTGGCCAGGCTGCACGTAACGGCCGTCTTCCGTGTAGTTCGACGAACCGGCCGGCTCGTGCGCGAAGTGGTTGGTCGCCGCGCCGCCGAGCAGCACGTAGCTGCGCTCGAAGCCCCACTGGTCGGGCGTCTGCCCGCTGCCGGTCGCACTGCCGACGATCCCCGAGCCGATGTGCCACTTGCCCGCGATATACGTGTGATAACCGGCGTCCTTCAGTAGTTGTGCGAACGACAGTGCGCGGTCGTTCAGGTAGCCCTCGTAGCCGGGCAGCCCGCGCCGCTCGTCGGTCGGCACGCCCATCGTGCCCTCGCCGACGAGATGGTGATCGGTGCCGGACACCAGCATCGCGCGCGTGATCGCGCAGACGGTGCCCGTGTGATGGTTCGACAGGATGCGGCCCGACGCGACGAGCGCGTCGAGGTTCGGCGTGTTGATCTCGCCGCCGAATGCACGAATGTCGGAATAGCCGAGATCGTCGGCCATGATGTACAGGATGTTCGGGCGTTTTGCGGCCTGCGGCGGCGTCGTGTCGGCCTGCGGAGGCGGCGATTCGCTGTCGACGCCGCCGCACGATGCGAGCGACAGCGCGCCGGCGATCGCGGCGCAGACGACACGGAAACGGAAAGCATGCAACGGCGACGCGGACTTTGTCATTATCGTGAACGCTCGATCTACGGGATCGGCGATCTTAGCGTCGCGGGCGCGGCGCCCAAAGTCGGATTCGTCACATGCTAACGGGGTGGGGGAATATGCGATGCGGGCCCGCTGCGGGCCGTTTGGTGCGCCCCGCGCCCGCAGCGGCCGCGTCGGCGATAGCCAGCAGGTCGTCGAACCGCAGGCGGCCGGCTGCCAGCATTTCGGCAAGGTCGTGATTCGCGTCGCTTCGTGAAGGATGAAGGCGGCGGGCCGCCGCCTTCGTTCCGGCAGGTTCCGTCAGAACTTGTGCCGAATCCCCGCGTGCACCATCAACTGCTTCGACGTCGACGACAGATCGGCTGCGCCCGGGACAAATGCCTGATCGAGCGACGAGCCGGTCGCGTCTCCAGCGATCCGCTGGTACGCGCCCATCAGATAGACATCCGTGCGTTTCGACAGGTTGTAGTCGGCCATCAACCCGATCGAATGGATCTTCGGCTTCGCGGTGCCGGTCGTCGCGTCGTAGCGCACCGTCGTGTACACGTATTGCGCGCCGACGAACAACGCCGGCGTGAACTGGTACTTGCCGTTCACTTCGAAGTTCTGATACTTGATCGACGTCACCGTACCGCCCGCAAGCGGCCCCGTCACCGGTTCGATCGTTTCGTCGCCGAACAGGTAGCCGACGTTCGCGGTCGGCCGCGTGACGTTGCTGTTCGTGTACGCGAACCCGACCGTCGCGGGCCCTGCCGTGTAGTTGATGCCCGCCCCGAAGATCCGCAGCCGTGCCGACGCAAAATTCGCATCGGCGCCGACCGACCCCGAGCCTGCGATCGCGCCGCCCGACGTCGCGCCGGGGTTGTTCGCATTCAGGAACGCCGCGCCGACGAGCAGGCCGCCCTGCTCGTACTGCGCGCCGACGCTCCATACCCGGTTGTTCGCGAAGCCCGTGTCGTTGCTGAAGCTGTACGTGCCGCCGAACGAGAAGCCGGAGAAATCCGGGCTCGCGTACTTCACGGTATTGTTCGTGCGGAACGTGTTGCCGGTGTTGTCGTTGTCGAGCGGGTGCGAGAACGGATAGACGCCCCAGCTCCCGTTCGCGGTCGTCGGCGCGAGATAGTCGACGACCGAATCGTATTGCCGGCCGAGCGTCAGCGTGCCGAAGCGCGTGCTGCCGAGCCCGACGTAGGCCTGACGCCCGAACATGCGGCCGCCCTGCGCGAGCGTGCCGCTGTTCACGTTGAAGCCGCTCTCGATCTGGAACAGCGCGCTGTAGCCGCCGCCCAGGTCCTCGGTGCCCTTCAGCCCCCAGCGGCTGCCCTGCGCGAAGCCGCTTGCCATCTGCCACGCGCCATGGCCGCCGACGTTGTTCGTATAGTCGATACCTGCATCGACGAGGCCGTAAAGCGTGACACTGCTTTGCGCGAACGCGGGCGCTGCGCACAGCGCCGGAATCGCGACAAGAATCGATCTCCAGTTCATCCGTATTCCTTATTTATTTATGGTCGATCGCGCACATTGCGTGCGCTGCCGCTTACTTCGCGCCGTAGATGTCGAAGTCGAAATACTTCCGGTTGATCCGCTGGTACGTGCCGTTCGCGAGAATCGCCGCGAGCGCGCGGTTGAATGCGTCGCGCAGGTCGTTGTCCTGCTTGCGCAACCCGAGGCCGTCGCCCTGCCCGAAGTACTTCACGTCGTCGATCGGTGCGCCGGCGAACATGAAGTCCTTGCCCTGCGGCTTCTTCAGAAAGCCGTCGCTGGCCGCGATCGATGCCTGGAACGCCGCATCGAGCCGCCCCGTCACGAGATCGGCGTACACCTGATCCTGGTTCTGGTATGACACGATCTGCACGCCGGCCGGCTGCCAGTTCGCGACCGCGTAGTCGGCCTGCGCGGAACCTTGCTCGACGCCCACGCGTTTGCCCTTCAGCGATTCGGCCGTCGGCAGTAGCGGCGAGCCCTTGTGAGCGATCAGCCTGGCGGGTGCATTCGAGATGCGGTTCGTGAACGCGATCTGCTGCATCCGCTTCGGCGTGATCGTCATCGACGACGCGATCACGTCGAACTTGCGCGCGAGCAGCCCCGGGATCATCCCGTCGAAGCTCGACTCGACCCACACGCAGCGCGCGTGCAGCTCCGCGCACAACGCATTCGTAATATCGATCCCGAAGCCCGTCAGCGTGCCGTCGGGCAGCTTGTATTCGAGCGGCGGGTAAGTCGGATCGACCGCGAGGCGGATCTCCTTGCCCGTCCAGTCGCCCGCATGCACCGACCCTGCCGCCAGCGCTACCGCGAGCGCCGCCATCCACTGTTTCATTGCCTGTCTCCTTGTGTAAATCGTAAATCGTGAACCGAAATCGTGCGACCGCATCATGCGAGGTATCGCTCCGCGAGCGCGGTCCAGTAGCTCGCCCCCGTCGCGAGGCAAGCATCGTTGAAGTCGTAGCCCGGGTTGTGCAGCCCGCATCCGGCCGCGCCGTCGCCGTTGCCGATCGACAGGTAGCTGCCGGGGCACGCGTCGAGCATGAATGCAAAATCCTCGCTCGCCGCGATCGGCCGCAGATGCGGAATCAGCGCCGCGTCGCCGCCCCATTCGCGGGCCACGTCGCGCGCGAATGCCGTCTCCGCCGCGTGATTGACGAGTACCGGATAGCCGTATCGATAGTCGATCTCGGCCGTCGCGCCATAACTCGCGGCCTGCCCAGCCACGATCTCGCGGATGCGTCGCTCCAGCAGCGCGCGCACGTCCGGCGACAGTGCGCGCACGCTGAGTTCGAGCTCCGCATGCGGCGGGATCACGTTCGATGCGGTGCCCGCATGGATCGCGCCGGCCGTGACGATCGCCAGTTCCTGCGGATTCACGTTGCGCGACACGACCGTCTGCAACGCCATCACGATCGACGCGCACACGACCACCGGATCGATCGTCGTGTGCGGCGCGGCGCCATGCCCGCCGCGCCCGATCACGCGCACGCGCACCTCGTCCGCCGACGCCATCGCCGCGCCGTCGCAGAAGCCGAGCACGCCGGCCGGCAGGCCCGGCACGTTATGCATCGCGAACACGGCATCGCACGGAAATTGTGTGAACAATCCGTCGTCGAGCATCCGCTTCGCGCCGCCGAGCCCTTCCTCGGCCGGCTGGAAAATCAGGTTCAACGTGCCGGTGAAGCGCGCACGCCCGGCAAGACAGCGGGCCGCCGCAAGCAGCATCGCCGTGTGGCCATCGTGGCCGCACGCGTGCATCACGCCGTCGTGCCGGCTCGCATGCGGCAGCCCGGTTGTCTCGCGGATCGGCAGCGCATCCATGTCCGCGCGCAATCCGAGCCGTTTCCCGGTGCCGCGAGTCAGCGTGCCGACCACGCCCGTGCCGCCGAGCCCGCGCGTCACCCGATAACCCCACGTTGTCAGGCAATCGGCAACGAGATCGCTGGTCGCGTGTTCCTCGAAACCGAGTTCGGGATGCGCATGCAGCCGCTGACGCAGCGCAATCATCTCCGCCTCGATGGCCGCGATTTCCGGATGAATATGTTTCTGGTCCAACCCCGATTCTCCTGAATGCGTTCCGGTTGTCGATCGCCCGGATGACCGATCGTGGCCGAATCGTATGCAGCGAAAATCCCGGCGACCAGCCGCGGTTTCGTTATGATGACAACCTTTCGTTGTCGGGTATCGCACCATGAACAACATCAAGCTGCATCAGTTGCAGGCGCTCGTCGCGAGCGCGGAGGCCGGCAGCATCCGCGGCGCGGCACGCTCGCTCGGGCTGTCGCAGGCGGCCGTCACGCGCGCGCTGCGCGAGCTGGAGGCGAGCGAGCGCCTGCCGCTGCTCGTGCGCGCGCCGGAAGGCATCGGCTTCACCGAGTACGGAAAGACGCTGCTCACGCACGCGAAGCTCGTGCTGAAGCAGCTCGAACATGCGCAGAGCGATCTCGAACGCATGCGCGGCCGCGTCGAGGGCCGGCTGAGCATCGGCGTCACGCCGTGGCTCACGGTGACGTTCCTCGCGGAAGCCGTGCTGCGTTTTCGCGAGCGGATGCCCGACGTCCGCCTCGAACTCTACGAAGCGCTGATGGCCGTCGCACAGCCGCTGCTGCGCGACGGCAGCATGGACTTCGCGCTCGGGCACGTGCAACCGGGCGGCACGCAGGAATTCGCGTTCGAGCCAATGCTGCGCTACGAGACGTCGGTCATGGTGCGCGCCGGCCATCCGTGCGAGCGCGCACGGTCGATCCACGACCTGCTCGATAACGACTGGGTGCTGAATTTCGCGGCCGACGGGCAGGCCGCGCTCGTCGACTACCTGTTTACTCGCCACGGCGCACGGATCGACGAACGGCGCATCGTGCGGGCGCAGTCGGTCGCGATGTTGCAGACGATGCTCGAGCAGGCCGACATGTGCACGTGGTGCCCGACGATACTCGCGGCCGTGCCGCCGTTCGGCGAACGGATGCGCGCGTTGCAGCTCAAGGAAACGTTCGAACCGCGCGACCTCGGGATCGTCACGCGCCGCAGCAGCACGCTGAGCGACGCCGCCCGCTGCTTCATCGACTGCCTGCTGCAAGTGATCCGCAAGCATGCGCGATCCGCGCGCAAGGAGGATCTTGCGCTGTTCAGGACGGTATCGCTGCTGATCTGAATCCCCCCGCCCGTCTCCCGTCCATAGCGCATCCGCGCGAATGCTTTTCCGAATCCGTTATTGGATCGCGCCGTCGAGCGTTTTTATACTCCTCAGCACTCTCTCCCAAAGAGTGCCAGCCAACCTCGACAGAACCGCACAGGACGAAAAGATGAGCCTACGCCCCTTGCACGACCGCGTCATCGTGAAGCGACTCGATCAGGAAACCACCACCGCGTCGGGCATCGTGATCCCCGACAGCGCCGCGGAGAAGCCCGACCAGGGCGAAGTGATCGCCGTCGGCCCCGGCCGCAAGGACACGGACGGCCAGCGCATCGTGCCCGACCTGCAGGTCGGCGAACGCGTGCTGTTCGGCAAGTACGCGGGCCAGGCCGTCAAGGTGGACGGCAATGAATTCCTCGTCCTGCGCGAGGAAGACATCGTCGCGGTCGTCAATCAATAACGGAGCGCAATCATGGCAGCGAAGGAAATCATTTTCAGCGACGTCGCACGGGCGAAGCTGACCGAAGGCGTGAACATTCTCGCGAACGCGGTAAAGGTCACGCTCGGGCCGAAGGGCCGCAACGTCGTGCTCGAACGCAGCTTCGGCGCGCCGGTCGTCACGAAGGACGGCGTGTCGGTCGCGAAGGAAATCGAACTCGCGGACAAGCTGCAGAACATCGGCGCGCAGCTCGTGAAAGAGGTCGCGTCGCGCACCAGCGACGCGGCCGGCGACGGCACGACCACGGCCACCGTGCTCGCGCAGGCGATCGTGCGCGAAGGCCAGAAATACGTCGCGGCCGGGCTCAACCCGCTCGACCTGAAGCGCGGCATCGACAAGGCCGTCGCAGCGGCCGTCGACGAGCTGAAGAAGATCAGCCGGCCGACCACGACGAGCAAGGAAATCGCGCAGGTCGCGACGATCTCCGCGAACGGCGAGGAATCGATCGGCCAGCGCATCGCCGAAGCGATCGACCGCGTCGGCAAGGAAGGCGTGATCACCGTCGAGGACGGCAAGTCGCTCGCCGACGAGCTCGACGTCGTCGAGGGGCTGCAGTTCGATCGCGGCTACCTGTCGCCGTACTTCATCAACAATCCCGACAAGCAGATCGCCGAGATCGAGAACCCGTACATCCTGCTGCACGACAAGAAGATCTCGAACATCCGCGACCTGCTGCCGGTGCTCGAACAGGTCGCGAAGTCGGGCCGGCCGCTGCTGATCATCGCGGAGGACGTCGAAGGCGAAGCGCTCGCGACGCTCGTCGTGAACAACATCCGCGGGATCCTGAAGACGGTCGCTGTCAAGGCGCCGGGCTTCGGCGACCGCCGCAAGGCGCTGCTCGAGGACATCGCGATCCTCACCGGCGGCCAGGTCGTCGCCGAGGAAACGGGCCTGACGCTCGAGAAAGCGACACTCGCCGAACTCGGCCAGGCGAAGCGCATCGAGGTCGGCAAGGAAAACACGACCGTAATCGACGGTGCGGGCGATGCGAAGAACATCGAGGCGCGCGTGAAGCAGATCCGCGTGCAGATCGACGAAGCGACGTCGGACTACGACCGTGAAAAACTGCAGGAACGCGTCGCGAAGCTCGCGGGCGGCGTCGCGGTGATCAAGGTCGGCGGTGCGACCGAGATCGAGGTGAAGGAGAAGAAGGATCGCGTCGACGACGCGCTGCACGCAACGCGCGCGGCCGTCGAGGAAGGCATCGTGCCGGGCGGCGGTGTTGCGCTGATCCGCGTGCGTCAGGCGATCCGCGAACTGAAGGGCGTGAATGCCGACCAGAATGCGGGCATCAAGATCGTGCTGCGTGCGCTCGAGGAACCGCTGCGCCAGATCGTCACGAACGCAGGCGAGGAAGCGAGCGTCGTCGTCGCAAAGGTCGCGGAAGGTTCGGGCAACTTCGGGTACAACGCGCAGACGGGCGAATACGGCGATCTCGTCGAATCGGGCGTGCTCGATCCGACCAAGGTCACGCGCACGGCGCTGCAGAACGCGGCGTCGGTTGCCGGGCTGCTGCTGACGACCGATGCGACCGTGTTCGAAGCGCCGAAGGATGCGGCGCCGACCGCGGGGCCGGGCGGGCCGGGTGCGGGCGGGCCGGGGTTCGATTTCTGAGCGGCGCGCCGCATGATGCCGGTTCGCCGGCAAACGCGCGGCTCTGCGGGAACATGCAACGCGTGGCGACGGGAGTCGTCACGCGTTGTTCTTCGTTGGATCATGCGGACCATCCGACTCGGCATGCACGTGAATCGCGTCGGCGTGTCGTCGCATCGACGCGGCCTGTGTCGTCCGCCGTTGCACGGCTGGCTGACGCTGCCGCAACCGGCCGACACGGACATCGACAGCACCACGCCGTTGTCATTCGTCACCTGCCAGGCAGCCCCTGTCGCGCGAATCCCGCAACCTTTACGACCTTTTTACTTGCAGCCGCGCGTGCGTTCACTAGAATGTGTTCGCAATCCATCACCGAGCACGCAACATGCGCATCCGAAGTCCTCGTCCCCCGAGTTGCTTTTCTGCCTGACAGGCAGGACGCCTGCGTCTCTCTTTCCCGAGCCACCGTCCTGCCGACAGGCGGACGGTGCGCGCCGTAGTCACTCCCGTGCACGCTTGAATACGCCGTCGATGCGCTGATCGCGCATCGTGCGATCGAGCGTATGCGCGTGGCAAATCCCGTACCACGACGCGCCGTCGATCCGCCGACCCGGCGATGACCGATCGTCTGCCCGCATCCGGCATGCCGATCCGGTTCAATTACTTTGCATACCTGATTTCATTCACGGAATTTTCCGATACCGGAGCCCGAACATGTTCGAGATCGACAAGCAGTACACGCGCGAATTCATCCACACCGCATGCGGCGGCAGCAAACAGGCATTCCTGCCGACGAAGAACGGCAAGGTCGTGGCCGCCTGCCTGCGCACGGACCTCAACCCGCACGCACCCGACGTGATCCTCTGCGACGGCAGCGCGTCCGCGCGCGCGGCCGGCAGGACGCTCGCCGCGCAACGCGATGCGATTCCGGTGTTCATCAAGATGGAGACGGATGCGTTCCGCTTCGTCGGCCAGTACGTCGTCGGCGAATCGCTCACGGCGCCGCTCGACTGCGCGCCTTACGTGCGCAACAGCGGCTTCACGTCCGGGCAGATCTCGCGCGTGCTGAAGCTCAAGCGCTGCTGACGCGCTCGCACGGCACATCGCGTGCCCCGTCTCGATCGTCTTTCTCACAGGAGCAATCATGCTTGGCTTGACGTTCTGGAAACACGTAATCAGTACGCGGACCGATGCAATCCGCGAAGACAAGGCAACCGCGCACGACCGGCACCGCCGGCGGTCGAGAACGCTCGTGCTGGCCAGCGCCGCCGTGGCCTTCGCCGCCATCGCATTCGGCGCGCCGGTCGTCGGTATTTCGGTCTTTCTGCTGACGACGCTGCCATTCGTCCTGTCGGGCACGTGAAGACGTCCGTATCGGGCACGCAGTGGGAACCACGCCGCAATCGATACGAAATTTTAATGCCGGGCCCCCGCGTCTCTGACACCGTCTTTACGCCGATGCGTCTAGGATTTCCGTGTCATCACGACACGGAGAGATCCGCATGCAAACGCAGCAGGCCGCCGCCGGCGGCCAACCCGACCTTCCCCACCGACGCGGCGGCATGCCGCTCGCGACCCGGCTGGCCGACGCCTGTCCGCCGGACAACATCCTGCTCGACGTGCCGGTCGAAAGCGCGATCCAGTTGTTCGACCTCGCCGCGCGATTCATCGCGCGCAGCAGCGGGGTTTCCGCGGAACGGATCCGGACCGAACTGACGAAGCGTGAACAGCTCGGTTCGACCGGCCTCGGCCAGGGCGTCGCGATTCCGCATGCGCGTGTCGACGGGCTCGGCTCGGCCGTCGCACTGTTCGTTCGCGCGCTGTACCCGTTCGCGTTCAACGCGCCGGACCGCAAGCCCGTGCGCGAATTCATCGTGCTGGTCCTGCCCAAAGAGGACGACCGCGCGCACCTCGAACTGCTCGCCGACGCGGCACGATGTTTCAGCGAACGCCCGTTCCGGCAGGCGTCGCGCGACGCGCAAACGCCCGACGAGATTCATCGGCTCATGCAACGCACGCACTGACGCCGCATCGTGCGGCGACTGGCACTCCCTTCATCCTTTCGGATTCCCATGTTCCCAGACCCTGAAAGTCCCACTCTTACGTCGCGGCGCGTGGCCGGACTGGCTCGCTCGCTGCCGTTCATGCAGGCGCTGCACGGGCAGACCGTCGTCATCGTCGATAACGGCGCCGCGAGCGATACGCACGCTCGCCAGGCATTCGCGCAGGATATCGCGCTGCTCGCGCTCACCGGCATTTGTCCGGTCGTCGTCCAGGGCATGCCGGCCGCGTCCGGCACGCTGCCGGTCCAGGCCGCGCGCGCCGCGATGGCCGACGTCAACCACGAACTGGTGCGCCTGATCGGCAGCCACGGCGCGAAGGCGATCGGCATCGACGGTCACGACGGCGGCCTGCTGGTCGCCGGCGCCGAATCCGACCGCACGAATACGAGCCCGGTCGCGCAATTCGACGGCACCGCGTTGAACGCTATTCTCGGGAACGGGCTGGTGCCCGTGGTGATGCCGGTCGCGCCGGACGACGCAGGCCAGGATCGCCTGCTGCGCCCGGAACGGCTCGGCAGCCTCTTCGCGCAGCGCACGGGCGCCGTGACGCTGGTGATGATGGTCGAAAGCGCGCTGCTGCGCGAACTCGGCGAACTCGCGGGGCTGTACGGCATCACGGAGCTCGAGCAATGGCTCACCGAGCATCCGGCCGCCAAAGCGGCGCCCTGCGTGCGGGAAGCGCTCGATGCACTCGCGCACGGCGTGCAGAACGTCCATCTCGCCGATATCGGGCAACCGGAATCGCTGATCGACGAACTGCTGACCGAGGAAGGATCGGGCGTAGTGTTCTGCCGTCGCGGCAACACCGACCTGCTGTCGGAAACGCGCCGCTACTTCGCCGATTCGGCGTGCGTGCTGCGCGACGGCTTCAGCGTCGAGCAGAAGCAGGTCGTGCGCTTCTGATCGGGTAGCAGGGAATCGCTTGCGGCCACCCACGAGGGCCGCCGCAAGCGAACGACGTCAGCGCCGTGCCGCGAGACGCTGCACGACACGAACGAGCGCATCGACTTCGTCGCACGTGTTGTAGAACGCGAGCGACGGCCGCACCGTGGCCTCGAGCCCCAAACGCCGCAGGATCGGCCGTGCCGGCGGGCCGAGCCGCCTCGGAAACAGCACGCCTTTCAGCGCACCGGCGATCTGCGCGAGCGCCGCTGCCGTTCCCGCCACGCGCGGGGCTCGACCTGCAGCGATTGCACGGAAGTCAGCAAGGGTTGCCGGGTGCAACGACGCGCGCGTCGGGTGCAGATGCACCGACGCGAAAGGCAGAAACAGGCGGAAGAAGGTCGACGCGCCGGGCGGCGCGTCGCGATCGAAGCCGAAGCCGAACGCACGGCTCGCGTCGGCGTTCATATATCAGTAATGCATCGATCCGATACCAACTATATATTTTTCATCTATTACGCGTCCGCCTAGGATATCGACATTGCCCCGTCGACGCGATTGACGGGGTTCCGGACAGGCGAAGCGATCAACGAGTCCACGGTTTGATCCCCGCGCTCGAACTCGATGGATCGCGCCATCGAGGGTGCGATGAATCCTGTCCAGTTCGCTCATCGCCCTATTTTATTAAGGATACCGATATGAAAACCCGGATTTCCGCCGGCGTTTCATTCGCGATGATCGCTCCGCCTTCGATCGCGGCGCCCGTATTCGCGCGCGCCCATTTTTTACGCTTTCAGGAGAAGAATATGAAATCGCTCATGTGTTTCGCGCTGGCCGCTGCCGCGCTTACCAGTGCCACCGCAAGCTTCGCGCAAACGACTTCGGCGCCGTTGACCCGTGCCGAAGTCATAACCGACCTGGTGCGCCTCGAGCAGGCAGGCTACCAGCCCGCAGCCGGCGACGATCCGCACTATCCGGACGACATCCAGGCGGCCGAGGCGAGGGTCGCGGCGCGAGCCGCCGCGCAGCAGCGCGACGCGGTCCACGCCGGTCGCTGACGGGCGGCGCGGGCGACCCGCGCCGGGATATCCCGAGCCGGAACGCTGCGTGCGCGGCGACTCGACTCGGGCGCTGCCGTACACGGTCACCGCGCGCGCTTGAACAAGTCCGTCGCGAGTTCGCGAAACGCGTGCGCGCTCGGGCTCAAACTGCCCCCCTTGCGCCAGATCATGCAGAGATTGCGCTCGATCCTGAGGTCCTTGACGGGCAGTTGCACAAGCGCGCCGGACGAGAGTTCTTCGGTCACCGTGCTACGCGAGACCCAGGCGATTGCATTGCCGAGCCTCACCAGCTGCTTGATCGCCTCGGCGCTGCCGACCGACAGCTTAGGCTCCAACGTCAACCCGCGCTGCGCATACGCTTGCTCGACGACCGTTCGCGTTCCCGAACCGGGTTCACGCATGACCAGCTCGGCTGTTCCGATTGCATCGGCGGTCAATTGACGTTTGCGGGCCAGCGGATGAGTCGGTGCGGAGACGGCTATCAGTGCGTCCCGGCCAATGACGGCTGCATCGAATGCCGTGTTGTCGCAAGGCCCTTCGATCATGCCGATCTGGCGCTCGTTGGCGAGGACGGCGTTTTCGATGTTCTCGCTGTTCGAAATCCTGAGATCGACCGTGATGCCCGGATAGCGCGTGCGGAACGCGTTCAACACGGCCGGCAGCAGATACACGCCGATGGTCCGGCTCGAACCAATGCCGAGCTGACCTCTCGTGAGGCCCGCGAACTCGCCGACTACCGCCTCGGCCACATCGGCCAGCGAAAAAATCTGCGCGGCATAGTCCGCGAGGAGCCGGCCCGCTTCCGTGGGCCGCATGCCGCGCGGCATGCGGTCGAACAGCGTCACGCCCAGCCGTTCCTCGAGTTCCCGAATCTCGCGCGTCAGTGCGGGCTGACTGACGTGCAGCCTCTCGGAGGCCGCCGTGACGCTGCCGGTTTCGACGACCGCGTGAAACGCGGCCAAGTGAGTGAAGTTCATCGATGTATATGATCTTGATATATGACACATCAGAACGATGTATTTTTATTATACAAAGCCACTCCCTAAAATCCAGTCATGCAGTTCCTCGACACGGGAGAATTCAATGACCAAGCCAAACTCGACAGTGCGCGCGCCGCGTGGCCTGTCCGAAAGAATCAGGCAGTTCACGCCGAACTGGTTCGCGATGACGATGGGCAACGGCATCGTGTCGCTGGTGCTCGCCGGACTACCGCTGCACTTCGGCGGGCAGCGTGCGCTGGCGTCGGCGTTGTGGGCCATCGACATCGTGCTGTATCTCGCCTTTGCCGCAATGTTGACTGCGCGGGCGATCCGGTTCCCTGAAACGATCCGGCCGCTACTGCACCATCCGGTCCAGTCGATGTTTCTCGGCGCGGTGCCGATGGGCCTCGTGCCGATCATCAACGGCATCGTCCTGTTCGCGGGCGGGCACGCCGAGGCCAATGCGCTCGCGTATGCGTTGTGGTGCTTCGATGCGCTGCTGTCGGTCGTCGTCGCGATCGGCGTGCCGTTCATGATGTTCACCGAGCAGGGACATACGTTCGAGCGCGTGACCGCGGTCCTGCTGCTGCCGATCGTCGCGCCGGAAGTGGCGGCATCGAGCGCGGCCACCCTCGCGCCGCATTTCGTCGACGCGCAGGCCCGCCTGCTGATCGGCGCCGGGTACGTGCTGTGGGCCATCTCGGTACCGCTCGCGTTCGCGATCCTGACGATCGTGTTCTTCCGGCTCGTCATCCACAAGTTGCCGCACCGCGACCTCGGTCCGTCGAGCTGGTTGACGCTCGGCCCGATCGGTACCGGCGCGCTCGGTCTGCTGACGCTCGGTCAGGCCGCGCCGGTTGCGTTCGCCGGTACACCGTTGGCCAGCGTGGCGGTGCTGGCGCGGGACTTCGGCATTGCCGGCGCGCTCCTGCTCTGGGGCGCCGGTCTCTGGTGGCTTGCCTGCGCCGTGCTCTTCACGATGCGCTATTGCCGCGAAGGACTGCCATTCAATCTCGGCTGGTGGGGTTTCACGTTTCCGCTGGGTGTTTATACCGCCGCGTCGCTGAGCCTGTACCACGCGACGGGTTTCGATGGATTCGCCGTATTCGGCACGTTACTCGCCGTGTTGCTCGGCGGCTTGTGGGCCCTGGTGATCGCGCGCACGTGCCGCGGGATGCTGCACGGCGGCCTGTTTCATGCGCCTTGCCTGGCGACGCTTTCCAATTAATCGAGGTCGATCATGTTCATCGGGTTTATTCCATTTCTATCCGCCGCCGTGGCGCTCCTGCTGTCCTTGTCGGGGCGCGACAGAGCCGCCGGCACGACCTGGTGGCTGACCACGTTACTGGTCGCGGTATGGGCCATTCATCATGGTTCGCATCACATTCCGCAGTTCGCCACCTACGGCTCCTGGTAAGAGGTCCAACAATGAAAGCCAATCGCCTGATCGATTTGCTGGCGCTATACGGCGTCAATGCGGTACTGCTCGTCGCGTTCTATTTCCAGTTGGCGCACGGTGAACTGCCGTGCTCGCTCTGCAATCTCCAGCGGGTCGCCTTCATGCTGCTCGGCGCGGGACTGCTGTCGAACGTGTGGAGCCGAAATCCTTCTCCTGCCAATTGCGCGTTGAGCGCGGTCGGTGCCCTGGTCGGCAGCCTGATCGGGTTGATGCAGATGTTCCTGCACGTGTTGCCCGGCACACCGCCCTATGGCGGTGCGATTCTGGGCATGCACATGTACACCGCGTCCTATGTCGCACTGACCGCAAGCATCATCTATTGCGTGCTGATGCTCGCCTTCCGGACGCGCCTGCAGGCGATCCAGATCGGTGCGGCGCCGGCCGGCGAAGCGGGCCGGTCGCCGTTCGTCAAGCTCGCGGTCTGGCTGTTCGCGGCCCTGGTGATCGGGAACCTGATATCCGTGTTCGTCGAAACGGGCTTCCACGCACTCTATAGCGATCCGCAGCACTATCACCTGCTGTACTGCGGCGATCCGGAAGCCCCCGCCAGCCCTGGTTCGATGAGCTGTCGTCAATGACAATCGGGTGCTGCGCCGGCGGGTCGAGTTCGATGCCGCGCATCGAAGGGCTTTGAAAGGAATGGCGGGAGACGAGCAACGCGGCATGCTGCGCGTTGTCATGGAATCCGAAATGGAGTGCATGCGTCGCTGCGCATGCCTGGATGATTCGAAGGGATGATTCGAAGAAAAGCAACCGGCGGGCGACAGGCATCGGCGTGATGCCGAATGGCATCGCCGATGCACTCGCTTGCCCGTCAATCCATCACAGCACCGGATCGACCGGCGCGACCGGCACGCCACGCGCTTCGATGTCGCGCCCCGCGAGCAAACACAGATCCTCGCGATGATGCGCGGCGACCACCTGCACGCCGACCGGCACGCCATTCACGAGCGCCGTCGTCACAGCCAGCCCCGGCAGCCCCATCGCCGGCAGCGCGCGCAGCGTGAGCTGCGCCTCCCACACACGCTCGAACCCGTCCGGACCCTGCCGGTCGAGATCGTCGGGGAACGGCAGTTCCGACGACACGGGCAGCAGCACGACCGCATATTCGTCGAGAAACAGCCGCCATTGCCGCGTCAGCGTGGTGCGCCGGACGAGTGCGCGGCTGATCACGTCGGCCGGCAGGTCGCGCACCTTGCCGCGCACGGCGGCGATCACCGCAGCCGCGCCCGGATCGCCGTCGTTCGCGGCAGCGTTCGACAATGCATCGAAACCGTCGCCAAGCCAAAGCTGTTCCTGCAGCAACGCAGCCTCGCGCATCGGCGGCGTATCGTCGATCTCGTCGACGGTCCAGCCCGCATCGACGAGCCGGCGCGCGGCTTCGCGCAACGCGGCCTCGACTTCGGGCACGACCTGCAAGCCGCCCGGACGCACGCACAGCGCCGCGCGCTTCGGCACTTCGCGCCCGTCGAACGGCACCTGCACGTGCCATGGATCGCGCGGGTCCGACGCGGCAAACGCACGCAGCGCGAGCGCGAGATCGTCGATCGTGCGTGCGATCGGCCCCGCCGTCGACATCAGTTGCGCGCCGATCGCACGCTCTGGCGACGACGCGTTGAACGCCGGCACACGTCCGAGCGACGGCCGGATCCCGTGCACGCCGCACGCATAGGCCGGGTAGCGGACCGAGCCGCCGATGTCGGTGCCCAGTGCGAGCGGGCCGATCCCGGCGGCGACGGCCGCTGCCGCGCCGCCGCTCGACCCACCCGGCGTCAGCGACGGATTGCGCGGATTGCGCGTGTGGCCGTGTACGAGATTCGACGTGAACCAGCGTAGCGCGAACGTCGGTGAATTGGTGCGACCGAGCAGGATCGCGCCGGCCTTTCTGAGGTTGCCGACCACGGGGCTGTCGGCGCGCGCGATCAGGTTCTCCTGCAGGCGCGTACCGTTGGTCGTCGCGAAATCTGCCTGGTCGACGTTGATCTTCACGGTCACGGGCACGCCCGCGAGCGGGCCCGGATCGTCGCCGCGTGCGATCGCGCGATCGACTTCGTCGGCCTGCCGTCGCACATCGTCGGGCCGGTGTTCGATCACCGCGTTGATCGCCGGATTCACCGCGTCGAGACGATCGAGCACGGCGTCCGCCACTTCGCGCGCGGACACCTCACGATGCCGCACGCGTTTCGCGAGTTCGGTTGCCGACAGTTGCCAGAGATGCGTCATCACTTCTCCTTGTGGAAGGACATCACGATCACTCACGGCGCCACGCTGCAACGATAACGTGGCGCCGCATCCGCTCACTGCGCGTCGTGCTTCGCACGTTCCGCCGCTGCGATGATCGCGTCGGCCACGGCCTTCGGCTGGCTCAGCATCGCGACATGGCTGCCGTTCACGCGCGTGACCGTCGCACCGATCCGCTTCGCCATCGCTTCCTGCAGCTTCGGATCGATCATCCGGTCCTGCGTCGCGACGACGTACGTCGACGGCTTCGCATGCCACGCGGCCTGCGCGACCTTCTCCGAGATGCAGCCGCCAAACCACGGCCCCTGGGTCGCCGCAACGATGCGCTGCTGCACGGGCGGCAGGTCCGGCGCGAAATCCTGCGCGATCGCCTTGTCCGACAGCCGCGTGAAACCACCCGCGTCCTTGCGCAGTTCACCGGCCCATGCCGGCGCAGGCAGCCCTTGCGTAACGTCGGCGATCGACTGGCCGTTGTCGGGCGCGAATGCCGCGACGTAGACGAGCGATTTCACCTTGTCGTCGTTGCCCGCGTCGCTGATCACGACGCCTGCCCACGAATGGCCGACCAGCACGACCGGCCCCTTCTGCTCGTCGATCGTGCGCTTCGTTGCAGCCGCATCGTCGGCAAGCGAGCTCAGCGGATTCTGCACCGACACCACGTGCAGCCCGCGCGCCTCGAGCAGCGGAATCACGCGGTTCCAGCTCGACCCGTCGGCAAACGCACCGTGCACGAGCACGACATTCGTGCCCTTCAGGTCATCCTTCGGCGCGGCCTGCGCCGCGACCGCACCGAACAGTCCGCCGATCACCGCGGCGGATACCAGAACCCGTTTCATCAAACTGGCCATCGTCAATCTCCTTTCTCTGTTGTATCAATCATATGAAGTGCTGCGGTAGCGGCCCGCGCCTGCATGCGACAGGCGCGGCAACGGATCACGAATGCGAGTACAGGTCGTCGATGGCGCGCTGCGACGCGCGCGCCTGTGCCGCGTCGCGATGGCTTGCCGGTGCCGACGCAGCGGCCACGTTGTCGCCCTGCGACTTCGACGGGCCGTTCTGGTCGGAACGCGCGACCTGCAGCGCGGCGGCGACGTCTTCCGGGTAATGCGGCTCGCTGCGGGCCGGGTTGTAGCCGGCCTGTTCGAGGCGGACCAGTTCGGCGCGCACGTCGGCACGCGTGAGGCCATGGCCGGTATCGGCGAACGACAATGCGGGAACGACGGCGAGGACGGCAACGGCGAGGATTCGAGCGGCTTTCATGAGTGTTCTCCTTGAAGGAAGTGGGTCTGTCGATCTTTCGGCATCCGGTCCAGATCTCTGGCATCGAATGTTTCCTGCATGTCGACAGTAGAACCCGCGCACGTATCCGGCATGTTTCCGAAACCCGTGCTTTATGCATGCCATTTTTTCCGGAACGCCCGCAGATACAGTGCGATACAAACTCGTGTTCCGAAGCGTTAGGCCAGGCGTGCGCACCACAAAAAAAGGCGTGCCTCGCACGGCACGCCTTTCCGTCGAACCCGTCGCTCCACGCACGTCACGGCGCGAGCCGCGTGAACACGTAATCGTGGTTCTTCACACGCGCCTGGTGGCACGCGAAACACGTCTGATGCTGGCCGATGTCGGCCGGCACGCCGTTGATGAAGCGCCCGAAACCCCAGCCGCCCGTCGATGCGTAACGACGCGAGTCCTTCACCATCACCTGCACGGTCGTCGCCTGGCCCGGCACCGTCGCCGGCGCGAACTCGTCGGACTGCTTGCGCTTGTACGCGAGCTTCACGAGGATCGTGCCGTCCGGAAACGGCAGCGTCGCCTGTTCGAGCGCGCGGATCGCGACGGGGTTGCCGAGCACCACGCGCAGCTCGTCGAGCGGCGCGGCCTCTTCGGCCGGCGCGACCATTTCCCACTTCCGGTAGCCGGGCGGGATCGTCACGCCGTAGATCGGCGACGCGGCCGGTTTCGGCTGTTCCGCGAACGCGGCCGGACCGCTGGCCGACAGCGCGCCGCCCAGCAGCGCGCCCGCGACGAGCGCGCGGCCCATGCCGCGACTCAGGATGCCACCGCCTGCCCGCATCACAGGTGCTCCACTTGCAGGATCGCGTCGGCGAACGCCTGCGGCGCTTCCTGCGGCAGGTTGTGACCGATGCCGCCGGTAATCGTCCGGTGCTGGTACTTGCCCGTGAACTTCTTCGCGTACGCGGCCGGCTCCGGATGCGGCGCGCCGTTCGCATCGCCCTCCATCGTGATCGTCGGCACGGTAATCGCGGGCCCGGCGGCGAGACGCTGCTCGATGTCGTCGTATTGCGCTTCGCCCTTCGCGAGCCCGAGGCGCCAGCGATAGTTGTGGATCACGACGGCCACGTGGTCGGGGTTCTGGAACGACGCGGCCGAGCGCGCATAGGTTTCGTCCGAGAATTGCCACTTCGGCGACGCGAGCTTCCAGATCAGCTTGTTGAACGCATCGCGGTTCGCCGCGTAGCCGAGTTCGCCGCGCTCGGTCGTGAAGTAGAACTGATACCACCACTGCAGTTCCGCCTGCGGCGGCAGCGGCTTGCGATTCGCCTCCTGGCTGCCGATCAGGTAGCCGCTCACCGACACCAGCGCCTTCACGCGCTGCGGCCACAGCGCCGCGATGATGTCGGCCGTGCGCGCGCCCCAGTCGTAGCCGCCGAACACCGCGCGATCGATCTTCAGCGCATCCATCAGCGCGACGATATCGACGGCCGTCACCGCCTGCTGGCCGTTGCGCACCGTGTCGGCCGAGCGGAACGTCGTCGACCCGTAGCCGCGCAGGTACGGCACGATCACGCGGTAGCCCGCCGCGACCAGCAGCGGCGCGACTTCCGCGTAGCTGTAGATGTCGTACGGCCAGCCGTGCAGCAGGAACACGACGGGGCCCTTCTTCGGCCCGAGGTCCGCATACCCGACGTTGAGCACGCCCGCGTCGATCTGGTGGATCGTGCCCAGCGACGCAACGCCGGCCGCACCCTTCGCAGCCGGTGCATCGGGCGCCGACTGCGCGCGCGCCAGGTTGCCGAACCCGAGGTCGGCGAGGCTCAGGCCCGCAAGCGCCGTACCCAGAATCAGGCGGCGGCGGGTGTTCACGGTATCAGGCATGACTCGTTCTCCATTGTCGATCGCTAAGGAAGGCGCCCGCGGCACGTGCGGGCATCAAGGTGGCGCCGTTCGCAGCGGCGGCGCATGGCACCGCGCGGCCGTGTGAAACGCTTCACCGGTTTTATATCCGAACGATCCGGATGCTTTGTATCGCAACGTATCTGTGTGCGAACACGACACACAGCGATTCAAAAATCGTGCGAGAAACGGCGCTTTCGGGCGGCCGCGCGGCACACGCGGGCCGACGCGTCAGAACAGCTTGACGATCGCGGGCACGCTGAGCACAGCCACGTAATAGCCCATGAACTGCACGCCCGTGTTGAACGCGAACAGGCGCGACAGCATCCCGCCGAACAGGCCGATCGTCACGATCACGGCGAGCCCCAGCAACTGCCCTTCCCACACGCCGATCACGACGATCAGCCCCGCGAAGGTCGCGATGATCGCCTCGTGGCTCAGCTTTCTCGCGACGAACGACGCCGCGCGGTGCGCGTGATGCATCGCGAGCGGATACGCGATCAACGCGGCCAGCAGGATCGACAGCAGCCCGTAGCCGAGGAACTCGGGCCAGCTCATCAGCGTATGAAGGTTGTGGATCTGCCCGCTCGCCGCGTCGACCGTGAAGCGCGGCGGCGCATTGAACAGCGGCGCGGCCGGGCCAGCCGCGACCGGGCTCAGCGGCAGCCCGAACGCGATCAGCGGGATCAGCGCCTCGGCGATGTAGGTCGCTTCGGTCACGCCGTTGCGCGCGGCGATCACGGTCGTCAGCCGCTGGTACGCATGACGCACGCGCGCGCCGACGATCTCGCCCATCAGCACCGTCATCGCGACCGGGCTGAACACGAACGTCGCGCTCGACACGGCGGCCGTCCCGACCGTCCACGCGACCTGCTCGCGGTCGAGCACCTTCAGCGGATTCGGGAAGTAGCCGCGCCAGCTTTTCACGTCGGGCGCGAGCACGAACGTCGACGGCCCGTCGCGCCGCATGCGCCGCCGCTCGGCCGGCGACAGGATCGAGAACAGGTCGGCGACCAGCGGCCCGATCGCGATCCCGAGGAAGTAGCTGACGCTCAGCTTCACGCCGTAACGGCCCGTCAGCGCCTGCAGCCCGACCACCAGCATCACGAACGGCACGAGCAGCAGCACCGACGCCCAGCGGCCCGCCGAGAAATACGCGATGCCGACGGCCGCCGCGAGGAACACCCACGGCGCGGCCTTCGCGATCGCCGCGCCGAACGGCGCGAGCAGCGACGCGAACAGCACGGCGAGCGGCAGCGCGACGAACGCGGCGACGATCGCGCCGGAGATCATCTTGCGCAGCGCGATGTGCGGCACGCCGAGCGCGCGCAGCAGCGTCGCCTGCTGCAGCAGCGGCGCGGCCATCGTGTCGCCGGGAATGCCGAGCAGCGCGGTCGGGATCGAATGCGTGATGTGCTTGGCCACCGCGCCCGCGAGGAAGAACGTGAACACGCCGGCGGGCGGCACGCCGAGCAGCGCGACGAGCAGCGTGAGCGGCGCGATCGTCGTCGTTTCGTCGGTGCCGGAGATCAGCCCGATGCCGGAGAACACGATCGCGCCGAGCAGCCCCATCGCGAACGCGGCCGGCAATGCATGCAGCAGCGCGTCCATCAGCGGCCTCCCGCGCGTGCGCGCTCGGGCGACGCGTCGTATGAAGCGAACAGGTCGAGCAGGCCGAGTTCCTCCATCTCGGCGCGCGCACTGGCGGACAGGTCGCTCGCCGATCCGAGCCCGCCCGATGCTTCGGCAAGCTGCCGGAGCGCTTCGTCGCGCTCGGCGCCGCCCGCCGCATGTTCGATCACCGTGCGCTTCGGCTTGAACAGCACCGCGCAGATCGCGCCCGCCAGCAGGCAGCCGCCGAGGCCGATCAGCATCGCGTAAGCCCGCGCGATCGCCACGTCGTGTACGAACGACGCGAGCACGAGCCGGCCGATCTCGAACGCGCCAAGGCTGATCGCGATGCCGAGCAGGACCGACCACGCGAGGTGCTGCGTGGCTACCGTGTCGCCCCACACTTCGACAAGCGTCGCGGCCGACGTATCGGCGCCCGCGAACGGTCGCACGCGATGCGGCGCGGGTGCGACGGCACTTGAACCGGTCTGTTCCATGTGTCTCCTCCTTGATTGATATGTCGCCGGCCGTGCCGGCGCAGCACGCCACGCACGCCGCATTCGGCGCGCGTACCGCGCGTCAGCCGGCGCTGCGGCCCGCCAGCAGCGCGACCGCAAAATCCGCGCGCACGTCTTTCGCTGCGACCATCTGCTGCGCGATCCGGTCGATCTCCGCACCGGTCGCACCGGCCGCGACGGCGATGTTCCGTGCATGCAGCGCCATGTGGCCGCGCTGGATGCCTTCGGTTGCGAGCGCGCGCAGCGCACCGAGGTTCTGCGCAAGCCCGACCGCGACCGCAATTTCGCCGAGTTCCTGCGCGGAAGTCACGTTCATGATCTTCAGCGCGAGACGCGCGAGCGGATGCGTCTTCGTCGCGCCGCCGACGAGCCCCACCGGCATCGGCATCTCGATCGTGCCGACCAGGTCGCCGTTGGCGGCCTTCTCCCACGTCGTCAGCGACGTATAGCGCCCGCTGCGGCTCGCGTACGCATGCGCGCCGGCTTCGACCGCGCGCCAGTCGTTGCCGGTCGCGACCACGACCGGATCGATGCCGTTCATGATGCCCTTGTTGTGTGTCGCCGCGCGGTACGGGTCGGTCGCCGCGAACACGTATGCATCGATCACGCGATCGATCACCGCTTCGCCCGGATAGTCGTCGGTCGCGAGCGTGTCGGCCGAGTACCGTACCTCCGCGCGGGCGAGGCGCAGATCCGCGAGGTTGGACAGTATCCGCAACCGTACCTGGCCGCCGGTAATCGCTTCGATGCGTGTCGCGACGGCTTCGGCCATGGTGTTGACCGTGTTCGCGCCCATTGCGTCGCGCACGTCGACGATCAGGTGAGCGACCACCATCGCACCGCGCGGCGTATCGGGGAACACGTGGACCTCGATGTCGCGGCAGCCGCCGCCGAGGCCGACGAGCACCTTGTCGCGGCTGTTCGCGAGCGCGATCAGCTCGGCCGCGTGCCGCAGGATCGCGTGCCGCGCGCCGTACGGATCGCCGACGCCGATCACCTGTACCTGCGCGCGCATCAGCGGCCCGCTGCTCGACGTGCGGAAGCCGCCGGCCGCGCGGGAAAGCTTCGCCATATACGATGCGGCCGCAACGATCGACGGCTCCTCGACCGCCATCGGCACGATCACGTCACGGTCGTTGATCCGGAAGTAGCCCGCGACCGCCATCGGCAGCTCGAACGTGCCGATCACGTTCTCGATCATCCCGTTCGCCGTGTCGAGCGGCAGCGCGCCGGGCCGGGCGAGCAGCGCGTGCTCGGCATCGTCGAGCCCGACAGTGCGGGACAGGTGGGACAGGCGTTGCTCGGGCGTGAGCGAGCGGAAGTTCGGCAAGGCGGAATCGATGGGCATGATGTCGTTCTGTTTCGGGGTGGCGCTGTGTCTCCGTCCGCGCTTGCGGCGGCCAGCGGATAGCCGAATAATAGTCACGCTGTACCCATTGAAAAGGTACAGAAGGAGCAGACAGTCACCTATCCGTACCCATGACAGTGGGCCGGCCCGACGGAACATTGCGATGAAACAGCGTGCAAAAGCCAGCCTGTCTGGCGCGATGGCGGACAATCTCGCCAGACAGATCGAGGAAGGCGTGTTGCCGGCCGGCGCGAAGCTGCCTTCGATCAGGGAATACGCTGAGGCGTCCGGCTGTTCGAAGAACACCGTGATCAGTGCGTTCGAGATGCTCGCGGCCGACGGCCTGATCGAGCCGCGCCGCGGCTCGGGTTTCTTCGTCACGCGGCGCGCGGCGGCCACGCCCGACATCGACGAGCCGAGTTCGCTCGACCGCGCGATGGACATCGTGTGGCTGATGCGCGAGCAGTTGCACGTGAAGCCCGACGTGCTCAACCTCGGCGAAGGCTTTCCGCCGATCGAGTGGCTAGAGGAAACGCGGCTGAACCAGTACCAGCAGCGCATCATGCGCACGAGCGCCGCATCGCTGTTCCGCTACGGCAGCCGCTTCGGCTACCTGCCGCTGCGCCAGTCGCTGCAGCAGAAGCTCGCCGGCTACGAGATCGAGGCGCCGCCCGCGCAGATCGTGCTGACGCACGGCGCGAACCAGGCGATGGATCTCGTGCTGCGCTACTTCGTGCGCCCCGGCGACACCGTGCTCGTCGACGATCCCGGCTATTACCCGCTGTTCGGCAAGTTGAAGCTGAGCGGTGCGAACATCGTCGGCGTGCCGCGCGAGATCGACGGCCCCGACGTCGCGAAGCTGGCCGAACACATCGCCGCATACCGGCCCAAGCTGTTCTTCACGCAATCGGTCGGCCACAACCCGACCGCGACCGATACGAGCGCGGCCAAGGCGCACCGCATCCTGCAGCTCGCCGACGCGCACGACCTGATCGTCGTCGAGGACGATGCACTGGCCGACCTGCGGCCGCGCTCGCTCACGCGCATCGCGACGCTCGACCAGTTGCGCCGGACGATCTATATCGGCAGCTTCTCGAAATCGGTGTCGGCCGCGCTGCGTGTCGGCTTCCTCGCGTGCAACGCGGCGCTCGCGAGCGATCTCGCCGACGTGAAGATGCTGACCCACGTCAGCAGCTCCGAATACTGCGAGCGCACGCTCGACGCGATCGTCAGCGACGGCCACTTTCTCAGGCATACGAATCATCTTCAGGAGAAGCTGCGGCGCGCGACCGGCACCGCGCTCGCTGCGCTCGATCGTCTCGGCGCGGAAGTCTACCGGCCGTGTGAGCAGAGCCTGTATCTGTGGGCCGCGCTGCCCGACTGGCCCGATTCGATGCAGCTCGCGCAGGCGATGCTGGAACGCGGCGTGATCCTCGCGCCGGGTGCCGTGTTCTCGCCGCAGGCCGATCGAACGTCCGCGTATTGCCGGTTCAATGTCGCGTATCTGGCGGACAAGCGGTTTGCGCAGGCGTTGAGCTCGGTTGCGTAGCCGATGCGCCGGAACAGCCTGGCGATCGCCGGCACGCCGGGCACCGCGACGCAATCGAACCCGTCAACGGCACGCCCATGTTGAACGCGAACAAACGCGAGTCGCCAAATGCATCGCGGCAGACGGCTCATTCATAAAACATTCAACGATCCACGGCGGAAATTAAACGCATTTGCCGCCAATTCCCGATCGACAGTCGTTAATCGCCGGTTGCATCATTCTCCGGCCCACGTTCCTGATATGCTCGCCCGACGCGAACCATCCTTCCTGCTTTCGCGAGAGCGACGAGGTCGTTTCACGGTCGCCGCGAAAACACGAGACACGCACACGCTCGACAGCCGCCCCCCCCAAATGTGAAACGGAGTTGCCGACATGACTACCTCAACCGATTGCCGGTACGAAGAATCGTCATTCCCGTCAGACGTCGATGGCGCCAGGATCTTTCTCAGGAAATGGACTCCGTCGGCAAGCGGGACACCGCGAGCGGCTGTGCAGATCACTCACGGGATCTGCGAACATGGCGGCCGCTACGATCGGCTCGCCCGCTATCTGGCGGCTCGAAACTACGTTGTCTTCGCGCTTGATCTGCGCGGACATGGTCGTACCGCCGGGGCCGCTGCATTGGGGCAAGCCGGGCTCACGGCGTGGGCCGACATGGCGAGCGACATCGCCCAGCTTTCCCGCCTGATCGGGACGCAGTTTCGCGACCTGCCCTTGATTGCGTTCGGCCACAGCATGGGCTCCGCACTCACGCAAGCACACATCCAGAACCACGGTTCTCTTCTGGCCGGCGCGGTACTCTGCGGCACACTGGGCGCATTGCCCGGCGTTGACGACGACACGCTCGAGCAGCTCGGCGTCGTAGCGCATTCTGCCGACGGCAACCAACCCGCGATGCTGTTCGGCAAAGTTCTGCAAGCATTCAACGCGCCGTTCGTGCATTACGGGCAACCGTCGACAGGCTGCGAATGGATGACTGCGGACCCGGTCGAGATACAGCGCTTCCTGGACGACGAACTCTGCGGCAAGCCGTTTTCCAACAGCATGCTGTACTCCGTGCTCGACGGCTTCCGTAACCTGTGGATCCCCGAGCATGAAGCGAGAATACCCGTGGACCTGCCGGTTCTGGTGATCGCCGGCACCCACGATCCGGTAGGCGAACATACGATTTCGATCCAGTCGCTGATTGCCCGTTACATGCGCCATGGGCATCTGGCGCTGACATACCGGTTCTATCCGGGCGACCGGCATGAAATATTGAACGACCACAATAGCGACCTCGTCCAACACGATATCGATGCCTGGCTTGAAAGCGTGCTGCTCCGGCGACAGCACGAGCCAACGTAAATCCGGATCGGCGTGACCGCTGCGTGCCGCGATCATGGAATCCGGGTAACGGCAGTCAATGCCCCGCTGCGCGACGCCCGGCCCGAAGAAGGTCCGGTTCCACCGATAAGGAAAACGAAGGAGGCAGAACATGAATCGGTTGCTGGAAATCCGAACATACCGCCTGAAGCCGGGAACGTTGCACGCATTCCATGCAGCCATGCACCAGCATGCCGTTCCGATGATCCGCGCGAGCGGCATGGATGTCGTGTACTACGGCCATTCCGACCACGAAGAAGAGAGCTACTGCCTCGTGCGGGCTTACGCCGACCGCCAGTCCCTGGAGACGGAGCAGACGGCGTTCTACAACTCGAAGGCCTGGCGGGAAGGTCCGCGCCAGGCACTGGTCGTGCACATCGACACGTACCTCAACACGCTGCTGTGAATGGCGGACGACGCTGTCGAGAGCCTTCGGACGCTCAATCCGTCGTGACGGTCGGCCGGACAACGCGGAAATGCATGTGGGCGCTCGCGGCATTGGACCCGCTCGCTCTTCAATAGCTCTGGTCCGCCGACGCATTCCATCCACGTGCAAATTTCGACCTCGGCGTGCCGCGTCAACTGCTCATGGGCAAAGGTGAAACGCGTGAGCAGCGTTCCATGTCAGAAAAATGGCGGCGGTGGCGACACCCGGAACCGGATCATCCGCTGCTTCCCTGCAGCGACGCGATCAGCGGACAGGACACATGCCCGTCACGGGCATGACAGGCGCAAACCAATTGCGCCAGAACCGACTCCATCCGCGTGAGATCGGCGAGTTTCGCGCGGATGTCGCCGAGCTTGTGCTCGGCGAGGCGGCTTGCTTCCGCGCAATGGGTGCCGTCCTCGAGCCGGAGCAATTCGGCCACTTCGTCGAGGCTGAAGCCGAGCCGCTGCGCGGATTTCACGAACCGGACCCGCGCGACGTCCACCGCGCCGTAGCGACGAATTCCGCCGTACGGCTTGTCCGGCTCCGGCAGCAACCCCTTGCGCTGGTAGAACCGGATCGTCTCCACACCCACGTCGGCCGCTGCTGCGAGCGCGCCGATCGTGAAATTCCCGGTGTCGTTTTCCATGTCGCTTGACTCCGTACTTAAGTACGGAAGTAACGTTACATCATCAGGATGTCAAACCGGAAAGGAGCATTCGCATGCCTGAGTCCCCGAATGGCCGCGGCTCGCTGGCAGCCGGCGGGGTGGCGGCCATCCTCGCGTCGACCTGCTGCCTTGGTCCGCTGGTGCTGGTGGCGCTGGGTTTCTCGGGCGCGTGGATCGGCAACCTGACGGCGCTCGAGCCGTATCGTCCGCTGTTCATTGGGGCGGCGCTGCTCGCGCTGTTTTTCGCCGGGCGACGGATCTTTCGCGCACCGCGAGCCTGCCAGCCGGGCGACGCATGCGCCATATCGCGCGTGGCGCTGACATACAAGGTGCTTTTCTGGATCGTGATCGCCCTGGTGGTCGTTGCCGTGGCCTTCCCGTATGTGCTGCCACTGTTCTATTGAAAGATCGACCGGAGCCCATGATGCAAAAATTCGTGCTCGTCGCCGTGGCGGCCATGCTCGTCAATACGATGACCTGGGCCGCGACGAAAACGGTCACGCTGTCCGTGCCGGGCATGACATGCGCGGCGTGCCCGATCACCGTCAAGACCGCGCTGACTCGGGTGGCCGGCGTCAGCAAGGTCGACGTGGCGTTCGAGAAGCGCGAGGCGCGCGTCACGTTCGACGACGCGCGCACGGGTGTTCCGGCGCTGACGAAGGCAACGGCGGACGCGGGCTATCCGTCAAGCATCAGGCAATGAGAGAACCGTGATGACCACCATCTTCGAATCGGTGTTGACCTGCCCGCATTGCGGATCCACTCAGCGCGAGATGATGCCGACCGACACCTGTCAATTCTTTTACGAGTGCCCGAGTTGTCATGCGCTGTTGCGCCCGAAGCACGGGGACTGTTGTGTGTTTTGTTCATTCGGATCGGTGCCCTGCCCGTCGATCCAGCAGCAACGGTGCTGTCCGCCGTAAAGCGTTGCCTGCCGGCCAAAGGTCCAGTGCGCTTTCCAATATGCGAGCCGATGCGCGAGTTGTGCCGCGGGCCATTTGCAATCCTGCTGCCGGATCACCGTTCGTCCGGCGATGATGAAGGCGGCCAGTGCCGGCATAACCAGTGATCCACCGACAGCACGCCCGCCCCACGGCACAGCAGCACGAGCAGCATCGCGGCCCACTGGATATGCGTCGGCCATGCCAGCGGATAGACGAAAATCTCGATCACGGACGTCATCCCGAGCAGCACGAATGCCGCCAGCCGGGTGCCCAATCCAAGCACGAGCAAGACGGGCATGCTCAACTCGACCGACACGGCCAGGTAGGCCGCAATCTCCGGGGGCACCACGGGCAACCTGTATTCGTCGCGAAACAGCTCCAGCGCCGCGTCCCAGTTTGCAAGCTTGGTCATCGCCGAATTCCAGAAAATCGTCGCCACCGCGAGCCTGAGTGGAATCGCGAGCAGCCAATACGGCACGCGCTCGAGCCACTGCACGACGCGCCACAGGCGGGTGAGCACGGATGACGCGTGGAAGTCCGTTCGAGTCAGGTGACGCATGACGATGATCCTCCGTGAGGCCGGTCATCCGACGCCGGCACTGCGTCGACAAAGCATCCGCGCGCGAGCAGCATCGCCATGAGTGCATGGCCGTCCGCATGCGTTACGCGAGACAGCGCGTCGCGAACCCGTTCGCCGGTAAAGAGCGCGGCCGCGATGCGGTGCTCGTCGCGGCCCAGGCGAATCACGTCGACGCCCTCGGTTACGCGCTGCACGAGCAGATGCACCGGTCCGTCGTCCAGCCGGATCGCGTGCATCGCCGGGGTGTCCTGCTCGAGTACCGCGCGCCAGATAGTGTCGGCCGGAAAGTCACACCGCACCAAACGTGCCGCCGGATGGGGTCGCAGACGCAGTGCGCCGAGCGCGCCGTCATCGAGCGACGCGAGACCTGCAAGGTCAAGTGCCGGAAGGGCCGGCGCATGCAGCACGACATTCACCTGCCATTCGACGTGCGCGACGTCGGCCAGGTAAGGGATCGACGCGAGGTCCGAAAGCTGCGCGAGACACGCGGGAAACGCCGCGCCGTATTCGTCCAGCCACGCGCTGCGCGGCGGTGACGCGGCAATGAAGCGCCGGGCCGCCCCCTCGAAGCACTCCGCGCCGACCAGACGCTGCACCGCCGGAAACGCGAGACGCAGCGCGTTGACGAGGACGCTCGTCAACGTGTTGCGATAGATCGAGAGGCGCGCACGCGGTGCCAGTCCGTCGGGTTCGATCCAGGCCGCCGCGTCATCCGCGGCGGCGCCCAGGTCCCGTCGAACGGCCAGTTGCAGCTCAGCGAGCGTTGGCGAGCGCGAATTCATGTCGAGTCGCCTCCAGCATCGATTCGGCGATCGCCGCTTCCTGCATCAAGGTTTCCAGCGGCGGCACATCGGTATCCCATTCGATCAGTGTCGGCACTGCACCGAAGCGGCACAGCGCGTCGCGATACAGCGCCCAGACATCGGGGGCGACACGCGAACCGTGATCGTCGATGCGCAGCGTGCAGCCGTTTTCGAGTGTCCTGACGCTGTGGCCGGCCAGGTGGATCTCGCCGATCGCGTCCGGCGGCAGCGCAGCGAGATAAGTCTGCGGATCCCAGCCGTGATTGCATGCGCTGACGTAGACGTTGTTGACATCGCAGAGCAGACGGCAGCCCGTTCGCTGCGCCACGGCTGACAAGAATTCCCATTCGGGAATCGTCGAATGGATGTAGCGCAGGTAGGTGGACGGGTTCTCGATCAGAATTGGCCGCCCCAGCATGGACTGAACCTGATCGACATGCCCGCATACCACGTCCAGCGCCTCTTCCGTCAACGGCAACGGCAGCAGATCAGCCAGATAGGTGCCGCCAATCGCACTCCACGACAGATGCTCCGAAACCAGGGCGGGCTCGAAACGCCGCACCGCGGCCTGCACGCGGGCCAGATGCGTGGCGTCCAGCCCGTCCGCGCTGCCGAGGGACAGACCCACGCCATGTAGCGAGAGCGGGTAGTCGCGACGAATGGCGTCGAGACATTGCGACGCCGTTCCGCCTCCCATGTAGTTCTCCGTATGCACTTCGAACCATGCGACGGCCGGTCGCTGGTCGAGCACGGCCTGATGGTGGCGGAAGCGCAGCCCGACGCCCGCCCGGGACGGAACCGGGCGCGGCGTCACACAGCGCGATGGCGCGGACACGTTCATGGCGAGCGAGCCTTCAGCTGGCCTTGAGCTTGCCGCCCGCAATCTTGCCGCAGTCGCCGGCCGGCAGCAGCACGAAGGACTTCGGGTCACGGGCCTGCGTCGCCTGGCCGGCGCACGAATGTGCTCCCTCGGCGCAGTCGTTCTTGGCCACGGCGTTCACGCCGTAGCATTTTTCGAGATGGTTTTGTGCCATCCTCGCCATGTTGTCCTTGACGACCTGCGGCATGTTGCTCATGTCCTTCATGCCCTGTGCTTGTCCCGGGATGGCTTGCATGGCAAGCGCGAGCCCGACGGCGGCGGACAGCGAGGCAATGGCCGAAGCGGATTTGTTCATGGTGTCTTCTCCTGAGGTGAGGATCGCCGGTGCGCGACCTTGTCAGAAAATTCGCTCCGTTTCGACCAAAGGTTACGCAGTGCGCTGGAATTTTTTCCGCGCTGGACTTGTAGCGGGATCGATCGGATATGACTGACGAGAAAGGCCATCGGCGGCACGGCATGCGTCTGGTCCGGCCGGCTTCCGGACCGGAGCGTGGCGCCGGCGAGCATGCGGCGATTCGGGACGACGGTTCGCCCGACTGGTCGATGCTGATGGCGTGCGCGCAGATCGGGGATCAAGACGCCTACCGACGCTTGCTCGAGAGCATCGCACCGTACCTGAGACGACTCGCCGCGCGCCACGGCGTGCACCCCGACGCCGTCGAAGACGTGGTTCAGGACATTCTCACGACCGTGCATCAGGTCCGTCATACGTACGCGCCCGAGCGGCCGTTCGGGCCCTGGCTGGTGGCGATCGCGGGCCGCCGGATCGTCGACGCGTTGCGCCGTCAGGGACGTGCGGCATCGCGCGAGTTGCCGCTCGATCCCGACCATGAAACCTTGCCGGGACTCGGAGCGAATCTTATGGAAGCAGCAGCAGATGCGCGGGTGCTGCGCGACGCGATTGCCCAGTTGCCACCCGGACAGCGCGACGCGATCCAGATGCTGAAACTCGAGGAGATGTCATTGAAGGAGGCCGCCGTGGCGAGCGGCATGACCGTTGGTGCGTTGAAGGTCGCCGTTCATCGCGGGCTCAAGGCGTTGCGCAGGTTGCTGGAAAAGCGGGAGAACGGCCGATGAAGCGCTCGACATCCGAACTGATCGAATCGTTGGTGGCCGACAGTGCGCCCGTGCGTCCTCTGCGCCGGCCGCTTTGGCGCGCGACCGGGTGGCTGATGTTTGCGACGCTGCTGCTCGTGTGCATCGCGATCGCTCACGGCCTGCGGCCGGATCTGTTGCTCAAGCTGCATGAACCCGTATTCGTGACGGCCATCGTGGCTGCCGCGATCACGGGCGTCCTGGCCGTCGTCGCTGCGTTCGTCGCCAGCGTACCCGGCCGCTCGCTACGCTGGTTGCTGCTGCCGCTGCCGGCCTTGCTCGTCTGGATGTCCACGATCGGCTATGGCTGCCTGACGAACTGGGTCGAGATGGGTCCCGAGGGCCTGTCGCCGGGCGAAACCGCGCGCTGCTTCGCGACGCTCGTGCTTACCGGGGTGCCGCTTTCCTTGACGTTGCTGATCATGCTGCGCCATGTCGCGCGTCTTGCTCCCGTACCGGTGGCGATGGCGGGAAGCGTCGCCGTCTCGGCGATGACGGCGGTCGCGCTGTCGCTGCTTCATCCGCTCGATGCGACGGTGATGATTCTTGCGTGGAATGCCGGCTTGACTGCCGTCCTGCTGATCGGCGGTGCGTGGTATGGCCCGCGACTGTTCCATTGGATCGAGACGCGCGCCTGACCCATCGCGTTTGACAGCGTCGAGATATCCGCCACCTGATCGTCGTGACGTTGTCGTCCGGAAAGGGCCGGGTTCAGACCATGGAGCAACGAATTGAAAGCTTACGGTGGAATTAACCCGACAAATACGAAAGAATTTTGCAATAAACATTACGGAAAACATACGCAACTCGTTGATTGCAAACGAGAATTGTTTCTAGTAGCATCCGCGAACGAAAATCAGTCTCATTACTAAACATGACAAAAGCGGCAATCAGGGAGACTTTCCGTTCGAGCACCCGGGTGCGGCACTCGACACGTCGACCACCCTCGTAACTTTCGCGCCGGTTCGGACCTCGTCGCTCGGTCCGCACGCGCGCGCTAACCCGATTCGCTTATCCGCTTCGACTGTCGGTTCGCCGGCGGACGAGGCCCTGTTTCGTCCTTAGAAAACGCAATCTCCTACTCAACCTTCGCCTGGAACATCATGCATCGCCCTCGTCAGTTCTCCTCATTGACTGTGATCGCTGCCGCCGCTGCGATCGTCGTTGCCCCGCTTGCTCATGCGGCACCCCAGTCTTCCACGCAGAAGCTCGAAGCCAAGCTTGACCTCATGGCCCAGCAGCTGCTGGAAATGCGTGGCGAACTCACCCAGTTGAAGCAGGAGAACACCCAGCTCAAGGCGCAACAACAGCAACAGGCGCAGACCACGCAACAGACCGCTTCCGATCAAGCCACGCTCAAGAGTCAAGTCGAGGCGACCAGCCAATCGGTGCAAACCGCGCTGGCGAAACCGTCGCCGCTCGACAACCTGAACATCTGGGGATATGGGGAGATGTACTATTCGCGCCCGACGCGCCAGTCGGAGAACACGCGCGCCGATCTCGCACGCGGCGTGTTCGGCATTGGTTACCAGTTCGACGACAAGACGCGCTTCAACTCGGAATTCGAGATCGAGCACGGCGTCACGTCTTCCAGCGATCCGGGCGAATTCGAAGTCGAGCAGTTCTACGTCGATCACAAGTTCAACGATTCGCTGTCGGGCAAGGCCGGTCTCTTCCTGATCCCGGCGGGCCTGATCAACGAGAATCACGAGCCGACCAATTTCTACGGCGTCACGCGCAACTTCGTCGAGACGCTGATCATCCCGAGCACATGGCGCGAAGGCGGTCTCTCGCTGTCCGGCGATACAAAGTTCGGGCTCGGCTGGAGCGCGGGCGTCACGACCGGACTCGACCTTTCGAAGTGGAACTTCACGCCGACCTCGCCGCTGTACACCTCCGCGCTGGAACTGCAGAACAACAGCGTGGCGCCGATGCAGGCCACTCACCAGGAAATGGCGCTCGCGAACGCGCAGAAACTGTCGGGCTTCGTGTCGCTGAACTATCGCGGCGTGCCGGGCCTGACCGTGGGCGGCAGCGTGTTCAACGGCGGCACCGTGAAAGCCACGCCCGACATGGGCAGCAGCCAGCGAGTGACGCTGTACGAAGCGCATGCCCGCTATCAGCCGGGACCGTGGGACCTGTCGGCGCTGTACGCGCACGGCAGCTTCTCGCACACGGCGGAGGCAAACGCATCCGCCGCCGCCACGGCCGCAGCGAACGGCCAGAGCCTGACCAACCCGATGCCGGCCAGTTTCTACGGCTGGTATCTGCAGGCGGCCTACAACGCGCGCGTCGGCGGTTACCGCCTGGCGCCTTTCGTCCGCTACGAGAAGTACAACATGGCCGCGAGCTACGAAGGCGTGGGTTCCGGGTTCTCGATGCCGAGCGGCTTCGCTGTTCCGCACGATACGGTGTACACGGTCGGCGCGAATTTCTACCTGAATCAGAACGTCGTGTTCAAGGTCGACTATCAGCGCTTCAAGATCAACCGCGACTTCTCGCGTATCGATCTCGGTCTCGGAGTGACGTTCTGATGAACCGCAACGAAGCGCACTGGATGCCTCTGGTGATGCTTGCCGCGGCCGCCGGCCTGACGCCGGCGGTCGTGTTCGGCGCCGACTACCTGTCGGTCGCGCAAGCACAGAAGGCGATGTTTCCGGACGCGACGGCCTTCGTCGCCCAACCCGTCACCCTCACGGACGAACAACGCAAGGCACTGTCCGCGCAGGCCGGCACGCGCGTCAATCCGGCGCAATGGAACGTGTTCGCCGCAAAATCCGGCGATACGGTGCTCGGTTACGTGATCACCGACGCGGTTATCGGCAAGTTCCAGCTGATCAATTACGCGGTCGCGTTCGGGACCGACGGCACCATTCGCGATATGGAAATCCTGTCATATCGCGAGGAGCACGGTGGCGAAGTCCGCACGCGCGCATGGCGCAAGCAATTCGAAGGAAAGACGGGCACCGCGCCGCTGCAACTCGGCGAGGACATCCAGGGCATCAGCGGCGCGACGATGTCGTGCACGCATGTGACCGAAGGCGTCAGGCGGCTTGCCGTCTATGTACAGACCGTGCTTGCAAGGAAGTGAATTGACGGCCGCCTCCATCGATCTCCGTCATGCTGGCGTGCTGCGCAGGGCCAAGCCCCTGCTCGGCACGCTCGTCGACATCGGCATCGGCGCAATGGATGCCGATATTGCGCTCGCGGCCACCAACGCGGCGTTCGACGAGATTCGCGACGTGCACCGGTTGATGAGCTTTCATGAAGCGTCGAGCGACCTGAGTCGTATCAATCGCGCGGCACCGGGCCAACGGGTCGAAATCGATCCGCGTACGGCCGACGTGCTGCGGCTCGCGCTCGAGATCGGCGATGCGTCGGCCGGCGCATTCGACTGCACCGTTGCACCGGTGCTGGTGCGTCATGGCTTGTTGCCGCCGGTACCGGATCGGGAAGCCCCGATGGCGCTCGAGCCGGCCGATGCACGGCTCGTCCATTCCCGCGATCCGGTGGTGGCCCGCATACCGGCATTCGCGATCGAGGATTGCACCTTGATCAAGCAGCGCGACTGTCTGCTCGATCTCGGCGGGATCGCCAAAGGTTATGCGGTCGACCGTGCCGTCGACGCGGCCCTCGCACTCGCCGACGCGCGCGGACATCGGCTCGACAGCGTACTCGTCAATGCCGGCGGCGATCTCCGTTTTCACGGGGCAGGCGCGATGACGATTCGGCTACGCGACTTCGACGATCCCGCTCAACTGACCGGCGTCGTCGAGGTCTCCGCCGGCGCGCTCGCCACCTCGTCGACACGCGGCCTGGACGGACTCGCGCGCCGCGTGTCCCCGCTCGTCGATCCGCTCGGCGAGATGCCGCTCCCGATGGGCGCAGGCGTCACCGTCGCGGCCCCGAGCTGCGCCGTTGCGGACGCACTGACCAAAGTCGTGCTGGTCGCTGGCGATCGTGCTCGCACCGTACTGGCGCGCTACCGCGCATCCATCGTCCGCTTTTCGGCGCGACGCGCTCCTCTTGCCGAAACACCATGAAGCAATCGACAAAACCGCAATCCCGAGTGTTCGCGCCCATGCTTGCCTTGCCTTCGCGCCGAACGTTGTATGGACTGACCGCGCTGCTCGTCGCGACGGGCACGGCATGGCTCTTCGCGCACTTCGGACGCCAGGACGATGCGCTGCCGAGTCCGGTCGAACCGTGGTCGATGAAGATCCACGGCGCCGCCGCGATGATCGCGATTTTCATGGCGGGCACGATGGTCCATCGCCATGTGTTGCCCGGCTGGCGCATGCGGCGCAACCGTGTCGCGGGCATCGCGATGTGCATCGCCCTCGGCTCGTTGGCCGCAACCGGCTATGGCCTTTACTATTTCGACGGAGAAACGCTCCGGTGGCTAACCGAGCGGCTGCATTGGGGAGCTGGATTCCTCTTGCCCGCAATATTCGCGTGCCACGTCGGCGCAGCACGAATGTCCCGTCGCGGCAAACCGCGCCCGCCTCGTCGCCCTGCCTGCTGAAGCAGGTGCAGGCCAGCGGATCGTCGCGCGTCAACGCGTCATGACGCGCGTCAACGCTGCGATGTAACGATCGCGATTGATTGCCATTCCCATTTTCGATACGTGCAGCGCCATCGAGACCGGGTGGAAAGTGGAGGGATAGCCTCATGCCGAACTGCATCCCGATCAACATCCGATTGTGAATCGGGACATCGCCGACTATCGTTGAGAAGATCCGAAGTGCGGCTCGTCAAAGCAGGTCGAACGGGAGACACGCAATGAAAGGCGACAAGAAAATCATCGGCTACCTCAACGCCCAGTTGAAAAACGAACTGACGGCGATCAACCAGTATTTCCTGCACGCCCGCATGTATCGACACTGGCAGCTCGACAAGCTCGGCAAGCACGAGTACGACGAATCGATCGGCGAAATGAAACACGCCGACCTTCTGATCGAGCGCATCTTCATGCTCGACGGCTTGCCGAATCTCCAGGATCTGCACAAGCTGCTGGTCGGCGAGCATACGGAAGAAATTCTCGAATGCGACCTGAAGCTGGAGCGGGTGTCCCAGTCGACCTGCAAGGAAGGTATCGCTTACTGCGAATCGGCCGAGGACTACGTGTCTCGCGAGATTCTCGAGCACATTCTCGACGACACCGAAGCACACATCGACTGGCTCGAGACGCAACTCGAACTGATCAAGAAGGTCGGCATCCAGAACTATCTGCAATCGGGCATGACTTCGCTCGATTCCTGAGTCCCCGACCCACCCGACCGCACGGTGTTTCGTCTGCCTGGATCGCTGGTGCGCATGCTGTGAATCTGTCGCCCGGCATACCGGGAACGACGTGTCATCGCGCGGCACAAACATCAGACAAATCAAAAGCCTGGCGGCTGCGCAACACTTGTTGACCTGCCTTTCCTTTCAAATGATAATGCGTCGCGTTACGAAATTACGAACCATTACATACGACAGGTTGGGAGATGAGACAAGTATTGCACCCGGCACGACGGGCCGTTCTGGCCGCCGTTGCGTGCCAGCCGATCATGGTCGGCGCGGCCTTTGCGCAGGAAAGCGCGGTTACGCCGACGAGCACGACGACACACGTGTTGCCGGTCATGTCGGTGAACGCGAGCGCGCTTCGCGATCCGGGCGAAGGTTACAACCCGTCGAACGCGGTCAGCGCCACCAGGATCGACGCGCCGCTGCGCGATATCCCGCAGACGGTGAACGTGATCACGGCCGAAGTGATGCGCGATCAGCATGCAAACTCTCTGCAGGACGTGCTGAAGAACGTCGCGGGCGTCGGGTTTTCCACGGGTGACGGTCAGCGCGACCAGGTGACCATTCGCGGCTTCTCCGCGATTGCCGATCAGTTCGTCGATGGCATTCGCGACGATGCGCTGTATTTCCGCGATCTGTCGAACGTCGACCGGGTAGAAGTCGTCAAGGGCCCTGCCGCTGTTCTTTATGGCCGAGGTTCATCAGGTGGACTAATTAATCGTGTGACGAAAAAACCCGGGATCGACGTCACCAATCTTGGTGTCAGCTACGGTTCGTGGGCCGATCGTCGAGTCGAAGCCGATGTCGGACGCGTGCTCGCAAACGGCGCGGCCGCATTCCGGATAACCGGAGCGCACGAAGAGGCCAAGAGCTATCGCTCGCAGCAGTTTCTGAATCGCACGGCAGTCGCGCCGTCGTTCGAATTTCGCATCGCGCCAAAGACGACCGTGCTGCTGCAGGCCGACTACCTCGAGGATCGCCGCGTGACGGACTTCGGCATCCCGGCCTACAAGGGACGACCGGTCGACGTGCCGGCATCCGCTTATTACGGCGCAGCGAACGCCGGCGAGGTGGACTACACGCGATCGCGTGTCTATTCGAGCACCGCGACGATCAAGCACGAGTTCAACGACCAGTGGTCGATCCGCAACGCCACTCGCTACTATCACTATTCGCTCGACCGGAACAACACGCTCGTCGGCAGCGTCAACGAAGCGAACCGGACTTTCACGCTGAATCACGGCAACGTTTATCGTGAGGAGCACGGCTGGTTCAACCAGACCGATCTCACGCAAAAAACCACGCTGTTCGGCATGAAGCACGAGCTGCTGTACGGGATGGAATTCGGCCAGCAGAACAAGGATCTCGTCAATTATTCGGCTCCCGTCACCGGCGCGAACGGAAAGCCGACGAATTTCGACCTGTTCGCGCCGGCCCTTCCGACGCTGCCGCTGCATACGTCGACCACGCCGGCCGCCAACAACCTCGGCATCTTCAAGACGCTGGGGTTCTACACGCAGGACCTGATCAGCTTCAACGATCAGTGGAAGGCGCTGCTCGGCATCCGTTACGATCGCTTCGAGCAGGAGACGATCGACCGCCGTCCCAAACAGCCGGGCCTGTCGCGTACCGACACGGCATGGAGTCCCCGCCTGGGCGTGGTTTGGCAGCCGACCAGGACGCAGTCGTATTACGTGTCGTGGAGCCGTTCCTTCCAGCCTTCCGGCGAGGCGTTTTCGCTGGCGGCCAACAATGCGGAACTCGCTCCGGAAACCACGACCAATACCGAGATCGGCGCAAAGTATGACTGGCTCGGCGGCAAGGCGACCACGACGATATCGGTGTTCCGGCTGGATCGCAGCAACATCAAGGTCGCCAATGCGACCAGCACCGCGCTGATTCCGATCGGCGAGCAACGGACCGACGGCATGGAACTCAGCGGGGCAGCGGAGCTCGGCCACGGCTGGCGCGTGTTGGCAGGCTACGCGTACCTGGATGCAACCGTCACCAAGTCGACTGCCGCGCTGCAGGACAAACGAGCAACGCTTACCCCGCGTCACTCCGGCAATCTGTGGCTGACCAAGAATCTCGGCAGCGGCTTCGGCATCGGCGGCGGCCTGAACTTCGTCGGCGCGCGCATGGCCGATCCGCAGAACACGGTGACCTTGCCGGGTTACGTGACGGCCGACATGATGGCCTGGTACGCGCGCGGGCCGATGTCGCTCCAGTTGAACCTCTACAACCTGTTCAACAAGGGCTATATCGTCTCGGCGCACGGCTCGAGCCCCAACCTGAACATGCCGGGGGCACCGCGCAGCGTCATGGCAACGTTGCGATACGAAATGTAGAAACGGGGCAGTTCCCACGACGGGTGCTGATCGTCCGGTTGACGAGCACACCCGTTCAGCCTTCTCTGCAACACCTCACCGAAAACCTCCCGATCCGGTTCACCCGGTGCGGTGCGCGTGCCGCGCAGCATATGGACGTGCGCACGCCGCGTGTCGCTGTTCGGCAGCGCATCGCCCTACACTTCGGCCTCGAGCGCGGCGTGACCGATTACGTGGATCTGGCCAGCACGCCGAGCACGATCCGGTCGCAGCGCTCCCCGTCGAACGAAAACACGTCGCGCTCGGCCAGATCGATTTCCCGGGCGAGCGATTCGCGCAGCAGGCTCCTTGCGCGGAAATGCCGCGAGCGCACGGTCGCCTCCGGTATCCCGAGGCATGCGGCAGTTTCCTCGACGCTGAATTCCTCGACGCAGCGCATCACGAACACGATGCGAAACGCTTCGGGCAACGCATCGAGCTTGCGCTCCAGCAACGCGCGCAATTCGGATCGCATCAGCTCCTGGTCCGGCGAGTCGTTCTGGTCTGGATCCATGATGTTCCGCTCGAAGTCGGCGATCGCCGGCAACCCGACCATCGGCGCGATCGTGTCGCGCCGCGCGCCGCGGCGCTGACGCGTATGGCACTCATTGAGCACGAGCCGCGACAACCAGGTCGACAGCGACGCGTCGCCGCGAAAACGCGCGATCGCGCGAAAGGCCGCCAGATAGGCGTCCTGCAGCGCGTCCTCGGCTTCCGCATCATCGCGCAACGTCGCACGGGCAAGCCGGTAGAGCCGCCGGTTGTAACGGCGCATCAACTGCTCGAACGCCGCGCGCTCGCCGCTTGCGACTCGCGCGGCCAGCGTGCGGTCGTCTTCCTCCGAAAGCGGCACGGGGGGCGGTTCACGATCGCTCGCATTGCACATCATGGCTTGCCCTTCACGATCAGTGTCGCTTTCATCGTAGGATGAAACGTGCAGATATATGCATGGCGGCCCGGTATATTCGCGACATACTTCCACGACGCATCGGGTGCGATTTCATGCGAGTCGAACACACCCGCGGCCGTCACCGTGTGCGCGACGAGATCCTTGTTCACCCACACGATCGTGTCGCCACGCGCGACCGTCAGGCTGGCCGGGTTGAAACGCATGCCTTCGATGGTGACCCGGTGCGCCGTGCCGGCGGCGACGTCCGTGGCCGCGCACGCCAGCGCGGCCATCACGACGATCCGGCACACGGCGCGCCGGCGTTCCGCCGAGCGCCCGAGCTCAGTAGGACTTCTTCTCATTGCCGCCGCCGAGCGTCGCTTGCAACTCACGAGCATGCTCGAGGTGGGCAATGAACGCCGGCCGCACCTTCACCAGCAGCGCCTTCAATTCGTCGTTCTTCGCGGACGGAATGAGCATCTTGTCCATCGCATCGATCACCTGTTGATGATAGGCAACCTCGTGATCGACATAAGCCTTGTCGAATGCGTGTCCCTTGAGCGCCTTGAGCGCGGCGACGTTGTCATCGCCTTCCTTCTTCAACGCTTCGCTCGTTGCGTTGGATTCAGGTTTCAGGTTCAGTCTGGTCGCGAGCGCGACCGCCGATTTGTTCACATTGGTGTGATCGGTGACCATCAACTCGGCAAATCTCTTGACTGGTTTCGTATGCGTCGTGTTTTCCGCGAGGGTCCCGGCGTCGATGTCGACCTGGTTAGCCGTCACGACGATCGCCGCTATCTGCGGGTCTGTCAGTTGCGTCCCTTGAGCATAGGCGGCGAGCGGCAACGTGGAAAGCAGTGCCGCAAGGCCCAGCTTGTGCATGAGTGCCATGTGACTTCTCCTGAGTAATGGAAACGGAGCGATCATCACGCCGGTCGACGACGGATGGCTCTGTTGCGATAGACGTCACGACTTTCGGCCGCGTTCCTGCGGGCGCTCGGAAGGGGGCCAAATTCCAGATCGCCGTTCCATATAGGGGGGAAAGTCGGGCGAATGTAAAGCCGACGCGCGCTGGCCGGGTCAAAGGACGACGGCAGCGATATCGAGTCGAAGCGAACTTCCGGACACTTGCGCGGCGGCATCGATCGTCAAGCGTCGATGCCGCCGAGGATTTCGTCAGATGACGATCAGCAACGCGGCAAAGACCGCATAGAACCAGCCAGCATGCGCGAGTTGTCGGCTACGCACCTGCGCTGCGCGGAACGACCACTGCAGGAAGACGATGGCCAGTGCCGTGATGACTGCGGCAAGAATGGAAGGCGTCGCCAGATGCCACGGAGTAAAGAACAGACCAAACGCCGTGGGGATCGTCGCCTGGATCATCATCGCACCGCTGATGTTGGCCAACGCCAGCCGCTCCTTGCCTTGTCGCACCCAGATCACCGCGTTCATGATTTCGGGCAGTTCGGTCGCAATCGGGCTGAACAGCAACGCGGTGAGCTGCGGGCTCAGTCCGAGCCATGGGCCGACGGCTTCGATCTGGCGCACGAACAGGTGAGAGGCCGCGAAGATCACCACGAGCGCGCCGATCACCTGCAGCGCGACCCAGAACATGGCCGGATTCGCATCGCGTGGGCGCAGTTTCAGCGGTTCGAGTTCGCCGTGTTCGTCACCCTCGCCTTCAGCGGTCAGTTCCTTCCAGCAATACACCGCATAGGCCGCGAGAAACGCCAGGCCGAGCAGAGGCTTGAAGCTGAACAGGACAAGGCCGAGCCCGATCTTCACGACGAAGATGGCCAGGAACCAGAGCTGATCGCGGCGGAGGCGCTTCGTGTCGGCATCGACCGCGCTGGCCCGCAATTTACCCACGCGACGCGCGGTGGCCAGCAACGCTACGCCGACGACGGCATATGCGACGGTACTCAGCGCGAGCGGTCCGCCAATCGCGGCACCGACGCCGATTTCCTTCTGGGCGGGCGAACTGCCGAACGCCACGGCCACGAGCGTCACGACGCTCTCCGGCAGTGCGGTGCCGAACGCGGCCAGGATGGTGCCGGTGGCCGTCTGCGTCAGATTGAGTTTCTGGCCCAGCCACTCGACGCCATTGACGAACGTTTCGCACGAGAAATAGATGATGCCGGCTGCGGCGATGAGCAGAGCGAAAGTCAGCATCATGACTGTCGCTCCTGAACGAGGATGCGGGGGACGAACAGCATTGTGTAGTTCTCCACGAGCCGGGCCGCTAAAACCAATGACGCAGCCCTTCGCCCGGCTCGGGTGGAAGGGATGCGTCAAAGGTCTCGCCAGGCCGTGGAACGGCTGCCGACGCCATGGCATTGGGTGCCAATTATGTTGACGACGGCGCTTTGCCGGGGGATGGCAAAGCAGACTACTCCCCTAAGACGGACGCGATTATAGCCGCCTATCGCGACGATAGGGCGACATTCTCGTGATCAGGATCGGCGCGCCCGTCACGAGGGTTGAGTGCGTCGGAGCAGTGCCGCCATGCGACTCCGGTATGCCGGCGCCGATCCGGTCCTGTTCGTCACCTGTTCCGCCATGTCCGCGACCTTGGCACCGTCGCGAGGGTAAACCGGTCACCGACCGTCCTTGCCTATGGAGATTGGGCGAGAAATATCGGTGCCGGATTTGCTTGATCCGGTAGACAGGCAGTCTCGGCAACGGGTGCCGTGTTGCTGCTGCGGACACTGCACCGATCCGAACGAACCGAACACGCAGCAATCGCCAGGCCGCGGGCGCAGCAGGACGTGGCAACCGCGACATTCGTAACAGAACCGACAGGCATTCGCGGGCATGGTCTCCAGCTGTGCGAACCCGCAGTACGGGCAGGTCGGCACGGACTCGAATACGGCGGGATCGCGAGCACCAATACGGCACGCGCGCGAACCACTACGCGACGAAACAACACGCGGCATCGAAGGGCAACGCACTTCGCACCAGCCTCCCCGTCGGACGGGGGGCACAGACGCAATACCCGCATCGGTAAAACGCGCCGAAATCAATGGGAATAAGTCGCCCGTACGGCACGTTTACTGCACGTATCTCACGCCGTTGAAAGTCTCGTGCCGTTGCGATGGCAGGGGCACGTGCGTGCTCGCCGGATCCGCGGAGGGCAATCGGTCGAAGCGCGTCTGCGCGACTTTTTATTCAAAGGGGGCTGCCATGCGTGTCGTTTACAGAATCGCCGGCGTTGTCATGCTCTGCATGGTTTCGCAGGTGGGCTGGGCTCAGCAATCCGTCAAAGCGACCTTGTTGTCGAACTCGATCAAGCTTGAAACGAATAACGTGAAGGCTGGCCGCGTCAAACTTGTCGTCGCGAATGCCGCGAACAACAACATGGAGCACGAACTCGTCGTGCTCAAAACGGATCTTGACGATAGTGCTCTGCCCGTCAGCAAGGGACAGGTGGTCGAGCACAAGCTGACCAAGGTCGGGGAAGTCGAGGATATCGCGCCGGGCAAGAGCAAACACGCGTCATTCAAGCTCTCTCCCGGACACTACGTCCTGATTTGCAACAAGCCCGGGCACTATGAAGCAGGCATGCACACGGTACTCGCCGTGACACCGTAAGCGTGACGGGGCGGGATGGTGCCGGACGAACCGCACACCGCGGATCGCGAGATCCGGCCGCTCGCGATCAACGCATGTCAAGGCCGCACCTGGGCGGCACGGCCGCGGATGTGGGTCGAGTTGCTGCCGCATGTCAGCAGCTCCGAATACTGCGAGCGTCAGCGACCGCCACTTTATCAGGAATACGAATCATTGTCAGGAGAAGCTGCGGCGCGCGACCGGCACCGCGCTCGCTGCGCCCGATCGTCTCGGCGCGCAGGTCTGCCGGCCGCGCGAACCGAGCCTGTATCTGCTGGCCGCGCTGCCCGGCCGGCCCGTTCGATGCAGTTCGCGCGGGCGATGCTTGAACGAGGCGTGATCCTCGCCCCGGGTGCCGTGTTCTCGCCGCAGGCCGATCGAACGTCCGCGTATTGCCGGTTCAATGTCGCGTATCTGGCGGACAAGCGGTTTGCGCAGGCGTTGCAGGCGATTGCGTAGAAGCGAAGCGACCGCGGGCCGAATTGCAACCGACCCGCGTTCACCGCTCAACCCGCGCTTACCCGCGCCGCAACGGCCGGAACCCGGCCCGCACTTCGCGCGCGAACAGTTCCGGCTCCTCCCATGCCGCGAAATGCCCGCCCTTGTCGACTTCGTTGAAGTAGATCAGGTTGTGGTAACTGCGCTCGGCCCAGCTGCGCGGCGCCTGGTAGATCTCGCCCGGAAACACCGTGATCGCGGCCGGCAGCGAGATATCCACCGCGTTGAAGTTGTTCGAGTGATCCTCCCAGTAGATCTGCGCGGCCGACGTCGCCGTGTTCGTCAGCCAGTACAGCGAAATGTCGTCGAGAATCTCGTCGCGCGGAATCGAGCGTTCGGGCACCCCGCCGCTGTACGTCCATTGCGAGATCTTGTCGTACATCCACGCGGCCTGCCCGGACGGCGAATCGGCGAGCGCATAACCGACCGTCTGCGGACGCGTGACCATCATCGCCGAGTAGCCGCAGTTGTCGCGATAGAACGTCGCGAGCTTCTCGTACGCGGCCTTCTCCTTCGGCGACAGCGAAGCCGGCGCGGGCGCATCGGTCGCGAGCAGCGTCGCGATATCCGGCGGCACCGTCGCCGGCATGTTCACGTGAATCCCGGCCAGACCCTGCACGCGCTGCATCGCCATCCGGTGCGAGATCACCGAGCCGCAGTCGCCGCCCTGCGACACGAAGCGCGTATAGCCGAGCCGCGCCATCAGCTCGCCCCACGCGCGCGCGATGTGATCGGAACCCCAGCCCGTCTGCGTCGGCCGGCCGGAAAAACCGAAGCCCGGCAGCGACGGCACGACCACGTGAAACGCGTCGTCTGCGCTCGCGCCGTGCGCGGTCGGGTCGGTCAGCGGACCGATCGCCTTTAGCAGCTCGAAGATCGAACCCGGCCAGCCGTGCGTCATGATCATCGGCATCGCGTTCGCGTGCCGCGAGCGCACGTGGATGAAATGAATGTCGAGCCCGTCGATTTCCGTGATGAACATCGGGAAACCGTTCAGGCGCGCCTCGCCCTTGCGCCAGTCGTAGTCGGTGCCCCAGTAGCGCAGCAGCGCCTGCATGCGCGCGAGCCGCACGCCCTGCGATTCGTCGGCCACGGTTTCGCGGCCCGGCCAGCGTGTCGCCGCAATGCGGCGGCGCAGGTCGGCCACGGCTTCGTCGGGAATGTGCGCGGTGAACGGGCGGATGTCGCTGCCGCCGGTCGCGGCATGCAGCGCGGTGGGTAGCATCGCCGATACCCCGGCCGCCACGGAAGTGGCCAGCAGGTGGCGACGCATCGGGGAAAACGGTGTGGAAGACATCGTTCGGCATCTCCTTTCGTGAAGTGGAAAGTGAACATGCCGCGCGCTGGATCGCGCCCTGGCTTTCAATTCGGCGCGCCCCGGTCACGCGGCGTCGCCCATTTGAAAGGTCTGATGTATCCCGGATTTGTCTGATTTGTACGCGTTTGTAGCCGTTGCGCGGCGAGCGGCCCGCGCCGCCGCTCGCCGGTATGACGCGCTCAGAGCGCCTTGACGATCGCGCCGTCGACGCGAATGTTCTGCCCGGTGATGTAGCCCGCGCCGTCGGACAGCAGGAACGCGACTGTCTTCGCGATCTCGCCGGTCTTGCCGAAGCGGCCGGCCGGAATGCGCGCGACGATCTCCGGCGTTTCCGGCCAGCTGTCGATGAAGCCCGGCAGCACCGCGTTCATCCGGATGTTCTCGGCCGCGTAGCGTTCCGCGTAGAGGCGCGTCCACGCGCTCAGCGCCGCACGCAGCGCCGACGACACCGGCATCGGCTGCTCGGGCGCGTCCGCCGCGAAGCTCGAGATGTTGACCACCGCGCCGCCGCCCTGCTTCTGGAAGACCGGCGTCACGCGGCGCATCACGCGCACGACGTTCAGCAGGATCAGGTCGAGCCCCGCGTGCCAGTTGTCGTCGGTGATCGCCAGCAGCTCGCCCTTCGGCGGATGCCCGGTGTTGTTCACGACCGCGTCGATCCGGCCGTAGCGCGCGACCGTCTCCTGCACGAGCCGGTCGATATCGGCTTCTTCCGTCACCGAGCCCTGGATGCCGAACCCGCCCAGTTCCTCGCCGAGCGCCACCGCGCTGCCCGACGGCGACATCAGCGCGACGCGATAGCCCGTCGCCGCCAGTTCGCGCGCGATCGCCGCGCCCATGCCCTTGCCCGCCGCCGTGATCAACGCCACTTTTTCTACAGTCACGATCTGCTCCTCGTTCGAAACCTGCCGCCGCGCAGCCGCCATTCGGCGCGCCATGGTGGTAATGTAGGCGCATCACACACGACTGTCGAACCAGTATTTCTGCCTCTAGCCGATAGTTTTTCTACAGCCTGATGATGCCGCCTCGCCCTTCCCGCCTGCCGCCGCTGAATGCGCTTCGTGCGTTCGAAGTGTCCGCGCGGCACCTCAATTTCCGCGCCGCGGCCGACGAGATCGGCGTGACGCAGGGCGCCGTCGCGCAGCAGGTGCGCCACCTCGAGGACGTGCTCGGCCTGAGGCTGTTCGAGCGCCTGCCGCGCGGCCTCGCGCTGACGCACGACGGCGCCGCGTATTTCTCCGACGTGCAGCGCGCGCTGCACGCGATCGCCGACGCAACCGACAAGCTCGTGAAGCGGCGCGCCGCGTTGACCATCAGCACGACGCCGTCGTTCGCGTCGAAGTGGCTGATCCCGCGGCTCGCGCAGTTCACCGACGCGCATCCCGACTACGACGTGCGCGTGATCGCCGACTCGCAGCTCGCGACGTTCCGCCACGACGGCGTCGATCTCGCGATCCGCTACGGCAAGCCGCCGTTCGGCAAGCATCTCGCCGCGCATGCGCTGTTCCCGCTCGATGTGTGTGCCGTATGCAGCCCCGCGCTGCTGGCCGCGCCCGCGTCGCCGCGTGCGCTCGCCGGCCACGTGCTGCTGCACGATGCGCACGACCTGTGGCCGGAGTTCATCGAAGCGATGCCCGAGCCTGTCGATATCGATCCGCACAAGGGGTTGCGCTTCAACCAGACGTCGCTCGCGATCGATGCGGCCGTAGCCGGCCAGGGGATTGCGCTCGCGACCGATCCTTTGGTCGAACGCGATATCGCAGCAGGCCGGCTGTGCAAGCCGTTCGATTTCGCGTTTCCGCTGTCGGTGGGGTTCTATCTCGTGTACCCGGCCGAGCGCCGCGACGACGATGCGATCGCGGTGATGCGTAACTGGATGATCGGGCAGGCGGCGGCGGACGAGCGGCCTTGAGCGACCTTCGTGCGGATCAGGGGGCGATCCAGCGGCCTTCGCAACCGCCTTCGTTCAGGTCGAATACCGCTCGGCGATGGCCGGTGCGCGCGAGTTCGAGCCAGTCGATGCGCTCGATGGTCATGTGAATCAGGCAGAAGTTTTCGTAGCCGTCGACGGTTGGCGCGGTGCCCTGGCTCGCCGGGACATGCGCTTCGTCCGGTGACGCGACCGCCGTGCCGGGCGGCAACGGTGCGCGATACAGCAGCAGCGTATGCGGACGGCTCGATTGCCAGATCGCGCGCCGCTGCGCTTCGTCGTCGCAGATCGATGCAACGCCTTCCGCGCGAATCTGCACGAGCGCATCGAGATCGTTCGCGACGATCGAGATGCGCGGATCGCGGCGCAGCTCCGCGACCTTCTCCGAGCGCGCATCGGTATGAAACGACAGCACGCGATCGACGCGGCTCACCTGACGCAATACGATCGTGCGCACCTTCGGCGCGCCGTCGAGGCCAAGGGTTGCCGCCTGCAGCATCGTGAACGGCGAGCGCTGCGCGCTGACGCCGGATTCGAGGCAGGACCACAGGCGGTCGTACGTTTCGGTGAGCGATTCGCAGGTTGAGTCGGACATGAGGGGCGGCGGCGATCGTACATGTGTCGATCGCGCAAGCTTAACCGTTTGTTTCGGCGACGACTCGCGCCTGATGTGGCCGCGGCTTTCGTGCCGTTCAGTTGTAGCCGAGCACGACCGGCGCCGCATCGCCGGCATCGGTCGTCGGCTCCGCGCCGAAACGGCCGAGCACGTCGGCCACATACTGCGGCCCCGCGCTGATCTGCGACGAGCGATGCTTTGCCGGCCGGTTATCGCCAGCGCCTGACGCTGCGCCCATCGATGCCGTTTCGTTGACGGTGATATTCACGTTCATGTCTCCTCACGCGGCCAGCGCCGCACCATATGCGCGCACGAGGCGCGCCACGCCTTCCCGGATCGCGTCGACGTCCGGCGCGGCGAACGACAGGCGCAGCGATGCCGCGTCGACGTTGTCCGCGAAGAACGCCTTGCCGGGTACGAACACGATCTTGTTCGCGATCGCCTGTTGCAGCAGCACGTCCGACGACACCGCGCCGATCCGCGCCCACACGAACATCCCGCCTTCCGGGCGATGGAATTCGATCGCATCGCCGAAACCGTCGCGCAGCGCGTCGCACATCGCGTCGCATTTGCGCTGGTACGCGGCCGTGATGCGCGGCAGATGGCGTTCGAGCGCGCCGTCGGCCAGATATTCGGCGGCGACCGCCTGCGTCCACGGCGTGCTGCACAGGTCGACCGTCTGCTTCGCGATCACGCAGCGCCGCGCGATCTCGGCCGGCGCGATCGTCCAGCCCACGCGCAACCCCGGCGCGACGATCTTCGACAGGCTCGCGAAATGCACGATCCAGTCGCGCGCGCCGTCCACTTCGCCGGCGAGCGCGAGCATCGACGGCACGGCTTCGCCCGCGAAGCGCAGGTCGCCGTACGGATCGTCCTCGATGATCAGGAAACGGTACTGCACCGCGAGACGCAGCAGCTTCAGCCGGCGCTCGCGCGTGAGCGTCGCGCCGGTGGGGTTCGCGAAGGTCGGGACGGTGTAGAGCAGCTTCGGCTGTGCGATCGCGCCGGACGCGAGCTGTGCTGCGAGACGATCGACGTCGAGGCCTTCGCCGTCGACCGGGATCGTCACGATGCGCGCCTGCTGCAGACGCATCGCCTGCAGCGTTGCCGGGTAAGCCGGCTGCTCGGTCAGCACGACGTCGCCGGGCGACACCATCACGCGCAGCAGCAGGTCGAGGCCCTGCTGCGAGCCGGTCGTGACGAGCAGTTCGGCCGGCGTACACGCGACGCCGCGACGCGCCATCAGCGCGATCAGTTGCTGCTTCAGTTCGGCGAGGCCGTCGGTCGGGCCGTATTGCAGGCAGCGGACCGGTTGCGCGTACGCGCGTTCGGCGGCCGTGTTCAGGCCGTCGACGTCGAACAGATCGCTGGCCGGATAGCCGCCCGCGAAGGAGATCATGCCCGGTTCGGACAGGTACTTGAACAACTCGCGAATCGGCGAGCCGGCGGGATTCTGGAATGAGGGAGTGAACGCGTACATGTCGTCGTGAGCTGGATGGCGCGGACGGCCGGGATAGCCGTCAGGGGCCTGCCGCCGTGATGCTTCTGGCGCCACGGCGGCGAATTCGAGCCACGATTGTCGATAGTCATTAAGGCCGCGGCAAACGATATCTATGCACTAGGTCTTGCGGTTTGGTCATTAAATGGTTTTTTGGGGGAGTGTCGCTTGCTGGGGTTTTGATGCGGATTTCGGACATGCGCTGTCCGTCCAAATCGATGGCACGCATCCATGGCCGGTAAGGCCACCGCGCCTGGGAACATCCGATCGGCAAGAACCAACGCGTCGCGACAAAAGAAAACTCCGCCAATACCCCCCGTCGCCGCGCTTCTCAGATGCGTTTTCGCGAACGGAGAGATCTGAATATGTCACTTGTCGGCCCATTTGCGGCTACTTACGATCAATTCGACTAGTCGCGGTGGGACTGCTCGGCATCACCGACGCGGGCCCGATCTTCCCTCTATCGGCAGATGTCCACCATGATCGACCCCAATAAAAGCAGACGTGCCAGCCTGGCGGTATTCGCGCTGCTCTACCTCGGCTATTGCATCTCCTACATCGATCGATCGGCGATCGCGCTTTCGCTCGTGGCCATCGGCAAGGAGTTCCAGGTCGGCACTGCGGTGCAGGGTGTCGTCATGAGCACGTTCTATATCGGCTACGCGGCCATGCAGATTCCCGGCGGATGGATAGCGGATCGCTGGGGGAGCAAAAAGGTCATCGTCGTGTCCGTCGCGTTCTGGTCCTTGTTCACGTTGATGACCGGTCTCGCGTGGTCGCTTGCTTCGCTGATCGCGATCCGCTTCATCTTCGGTCTCGGCGAAGGCGGTTATCCCGGTGCTTCAGTGAAGGCCGTGACCGAATCGTGTGCGCGGGAGGATCGCCCGAAGATGTCGGCGTTCCTGATGTCGTCCAACTATGTCGGCAGCTTCATCGCACCACTGACCATCGCGCCGCTCATCGTCTATCTCGGCTGGCGTCATGCATTCTTCGTCGCTGGCGGCGCGGGTCTCGTGTTCGCGCTCGTCTATCTGATCGCGGTGAAGGACACGCATCGGAAACGCGATTCGGCAGGCCGTTCCGCGCGCATCGACGGCGCGGCAACGCGCGCGCTCCTCAAGATGCCGCTCATGTGGAAGATTCTGCTCACATGGTTCTGCATGGGCATCGTCAACAAGGGACTCGATGCGTGGATGCCCGCGTATCTTCTGACCGAGCGCCATCTCGACCTCAAGACGGTCGGCATGCTCACGCCGCTGCCCTTCGTCGCGGCGAGCGTATCGACAGCGCTGGGCGGCTGGATTCTCACACGCTGGTTCGACGGCCGCGAGAAGTGGCTGATGGCCGTGTGCTGCGCGATCTCCGGCTTCTTTCTCTACGAGATGTACACCGCGGAAACGGTGACGGGCGTGATCGCGTATCAGTCGATCGTCTACTTCTTCAAGTCGTTCGTGTTCGCGGGTGTCTTCGCGCTTCCGGTCAAATTCCTGCCGCAAAAGATCATCGGCACTGGTGCAGGCATGGTCAATTTCGGCGGACAGGTCGCAGGATTCGTCGCGCCCGTCGTCATTGGCCTGCTGGTTTCGACCACGGGCAACTACGACACGGTATTCGGCTTCCTGATCTTGGCGACGGCGTTTGCGGTCATCACCAGTCTGTCGATACGACTGACGCCCGAGACCGGTGCACGCCTTGTCACCGCCGAGGAGGCCTGATCGCTTTGCCAGCCGGACAGGCGCTATCATGGGAAACTCCGCGTCCCGTCGATCCACCATGAGCGCCCGCATTCTTCAGGAAGCTGCCGTCCGTTACTTCCTCGAAGTCGTCAACACCGGCTCCATCGCCGATGCCGCCAGCCGGCTGAACGTCGTGCCATCCGCCGTGAGCCGCCAGATCGCGCGGCTCGAAAGCGAACTCGGCGCGCAGCTTTTCGTACGGCAATCGCGCGGCATGGTCCCGAGCAAAGCGGGTGAAATGCTCGCCGCCTACGCGCGTCGCTCGCAACTCGACGCCGAACAGATTTCGCTGGAAATCGACGCGCTTCGCGGCGAAACCGAACGCACGATCCGCATCGCCTGCACGGAAGGATTCGCCTCCACCTTCCTGCCGCGCGCGATGGCGGACTTCCGTCGCACCGTCGCGCCCGCATCGTTCGAAGTCGTCGTCGATGCGGCCGCCGACGTCACGCAGCGCGTGCGCGAAGCCGAATGCGATGTCGGCCTCACGTTCAGCTTCGGCCCGGCGAAAGATATTCACGTCGCGTTTTCAGCGCCCTCGCCCGTGTTCGCGATCGTCGCGTCTTCTCATCCGCTCGCGCGGTCTGAACAGGTTTCGTTTCGTGAGTTGCTTGCGTATCCGCTCGCATTGCCGGGTGTGCATTCGACGCTGCACAAGCTGATCGAGATCTATTGCAGCCGCGAAGGCGTCGCATGCACGAGCGTGCTCCGCAGCGCGACGCTCGAAACGCTCCTGGGGTTCGCGCTCGCGAGCGACGCCATTACGTTCAGCGGCGAACTCTTCGTGCGCCCGCGCCTGGCGTCCGGAGAGCTCGTCGCGTTGCCCGTTCCTGAACTCGCCACCGGCGAACGCGCGATCGAAATTCAAACCCTCGCGCGGCGCGCGTTGCCGCCTCTGCTGCAATCGTTTATCGAGCGGCTCAGCAGCGAACTGTCTCCGCCCGCGCGCGTTGAGCAAAAGTGAACTGACCGTTCGATAAACATCACTAGCGATCGTTTTTCACGTCGTCTACATTGAGCGAACTCTTGCATTGTCGCTTGAAGGACTGCCCGTGAACGACCGTTACGAACTCACACGTCATAGTGCCGTTGCGCTGCGCTCGCTATTGCAGGCACGCGAAATCTCCGCCGTCGAATTGCTCGAAGCCTGCATCGCGCGAATCGAAAGGCTCAATCCGTATGTCAACGCCATCACGGCGACGAGCTTCGAACGCGCGCGCATCGAAGCCGATGCTGCCGATATCGCGCTTGCACGCGGCGATGCCGTAGGTTCCTTGCACGGCTTGCCGATCGGTATCAAGGATCTCGAAGAGACCGAAGGCCTTCTGACCACTTATGGCTCGCCGCTCTATCGCGCGAACGTACCCGCCCACGACAACACGCTGGTGCGTCGGCTGCGCGCAGCGGGCGCGATTGTCGTCGGCAAGACCAACGTGCCGGAAATGGGCGCGGGTGCGAACAGCTTCAATCCCGTGTGGGGCGCGACGGGCAATCCGTTCGATCCGCGCCTGAACGCGGGCGGTTCGTCGGGCGGCTCGGCGGTGGCGCTCGCGCTCGACATGGTGCCGCTAGCCAGCGGTTCCGACACCGGCGGCTCGCTGCGCATTCCCGCAGCGAAGTGCGGTGTGGTCGGAATGCGCACGTCGCCGGGACTCGTGCCGAGCGATCGAAAGCCGCTCGGCTGGACGCCGATTGCGGTGGTTGGGCCGATGGGGCGCACCGTCGACGACACGTGGCTGCAACTCGCGGCGACGGTCGGCCTGTCCGGCAGCGATCCGCTCGGCTATCCGTTCGCGATGAATCCGACGATGGACGGCCGCGCGCCCACGGACGTGTCGAAACTGCGCATCGGTTACACGGAAGACTTCGGCGTGTGCGAAGTGGACGACGACATCCGTGCCACGTTCCGGCGCAAGATCGAGTTTATCCGTCGCGAGGTGGCCGTATGCGAGCCGATCGAAGTGGGCTTCGAAGGTGCGCATCGCTGCTTCGATGTACTGCGCGCGGAGGCCTTCGTCGCCGGCCTTCAAAAGGCGTATGAGACCGACCCTGATGCGCTTGGCCCGAATCCGCGCGCGAACTATGAAATGGGTATCGGCCTCGGTCTTGAGGATTGCGTGCGTGCGCACGGCGACCAGACACGCCTGTTTCGCCGCTTCCAGACGCTGTTCGACCGTTATGACGTGATTCTTTCGCCAACGACGCCTGTCTCGCCGTTCCCGTGGACGCAGCCCTATCTGAAATCGGTGAATGGCGTCGAACTGGAGAACTACTATCGCTGGCTGTCTCTCACGTACGTCGTGACGCTCGCGACGAATCCGGCGTTGTCGCTGCCGTGCGGAGTCGATCATCGGGGCATGCCGTTCGGGCTGCAGATGATCGGCGCTTTCCGTGGCGATCTCGCACTGCTCGATGCGGCCCGCGCGTTCGAAACGCTCTTCGCGTCGTCTGACGAAACACGCCGCCCGATTCCCGATGCCGCGAAGCTGCGTGCATCGGACGTCGACCTGAAGCTCATGGTCACGCATCCGCCGGTGCTCGATGCAGTGTCGTCTCCCAATGCATCTGCTTCCGCAGTCTGACCCGCGGATTCCATTTACGGCAAGCCGCTCGATACGTGGCTTCGAGACTTCCCGCTCCGGCGTGAACACATGACGCTTCAGCCCGGCTGGGTGTGGACAACCGTGGGGGGCCGCGCCCCCCACAAGACACAATCAATCAGACAGACGCACTGCGATTCGCCTCAATCACCGTCAACGCCGCCATATTCACGATCCGCCGCACGGTCGCGCTCGAAGTGAGAATGTTCACGGGTGCGTTGACGCCCAGCAAGAACGGCCCCACCGCCACATTGCTGCCCGCCTCGGTCTTCAGCAGGTTGTAAGCGATATTCCCCGCATCCACGTTCGGACAAACGAGCAGATTCGCAGCACCCTTCAGCGGCGACATCGGAAGCAACTTCGACCGCAGCCCTTCATCGAGCGCACAGTCGCCATGCATCTCACCATCCGCCTCGATATCGGGCGCTTGCTCCCGGACGATCTCCAGCGCCCGGCGCATCTTCACGCCCGAAGCCGCACTCCCTGACCCAAAATTCGACCGCGACAGCAACGCAGCCTTCGGCGTCAAATTCAGCCACTCCATCTGCCGCGCCGCCGCAATCGTGAATTCCGCGATCTGCTCGGCATCGGGATTGTCGTTGACGTGCGTATCCACCAGCGCCACCGTCCGCTGATCGAGCAACAGAATATTCATCGCCGCGTACGTCGAAGCACCCGGCTTCTTGCCGATCACTTCGTCGACGAACCGCAGGTGATTGTGATACTCGCCAACCGTCCCGCAAATCATGCCGTCCGCATCGCCGAGCCGCACCATCATCGCGCCGATCAGGGTCAGGCGACGCCGCATTTCGACGCGCGCCATCTCCTTCGAAATACCGTCCCGGCACCGCAGTTCCCAATACGTCGCCCAGTATTGCGGAAACCGCTCGTCATATTCCGGATTGGTCACTTCGACATCCTGACCGAGTCGCAGGCGCAGGCCAAACCGCTCAATCCGCGCAAGCAGCACCTCAGGACGCCCAACCAGGATCGGCCGCGCCAGTTTTTCATCGACGATCACCTGCACGGCGCGAAGCACACGCTCGTCTTCGCCTTCGGTGAAGACGATCCGTGCCTTGCCGCCGTCACGCACAAGCTGACGCGCCGTCGCGAACAGCGGCTTCATGAACGCGCCGGAGTGGTACACGAACTGCTGCAGTTGCTCGACATACGCGTCGAGATTCGCCAGCGGGCGCGTCGCGACGCCGCCTTCCATCGCCGCCTTGGCCACGGCCGGCGCGATACGAACGATCAGGCGCGGATCGAACGGCTTCGGAATCAGGTAGTGCGGACCAAAGGCCACGTCGTACGCGCCATACGCAGCCGCAACGACTTCGTTCTGCTCTTCCTCGGCAAGCCCCGCGATCGCGTGAACCGCGGCGATTTCCATTTCGCGGGTGATCGTCGTCGCGCCCACGTCCAGTGCGCCGCGGAAAATGTACGGGAAACACAGGACGTTGTTGACCTGGTTCGGGTAGTCCGAGCGACCCGTCGCGATCACGACATCGTCGCGCGTCGCATGCGCCAGTTCCGGGAAAATTTCCGGCGTCGGGTTGGCCAGCGCGAGAATCAGCGGACGCGCCGCCATCTCCTTCAGCATCTCCGCGCTCAGAATGCCGCCGACCGACAGGCCCAGGAACACGTCCGCGCCGCCGATGACTTCGGACAGCTTGCGCGCATCGGTTTCCTGCGCAAAGCGCGACTTCGCCGGGTCCATCAACGTGGTACGGCCGCGATAGACGACGCCTTCGATATCGGTCACCCAGATGTTTTCGACCGGCAGCCCGAGGTCGACCAGCAGGTCCAGGCAGGCCAGCGCGGCCGCCCCGGCCCCCGACGTCACGACCTTCACCTCCTTGATCGACTTCCCGACGACCTTCAGCCCGTTGATGAAAGCGGCCGATACGGTGATGGCGGTGCCGTGCTGATCGTCATGGAAGACGGGAATCTTCATGCGTTCGCGCAGCTTTTGCTCGACCGTGAAGCACTCCGGCGCCTTGATGTCCTCGAGATTGATGCCGCCGAACGTGGGTTCGAGGCCGGCGATGATGTCGACCAGCTTGTCCGGATCGGTTTCGTTGATCTCGATGTCGAAGACGTCGATCCCCGCGAACTTCTTGAACAGGACGGCCTTGCCTTCCATGACCGGCTTCGATGCGAGCGGGCCGATGTTGCCCAGACCGAGCACCGCGGTGCCGTTCGTGATCACGCCCACCAGGTTGCCGCGGCTCGTGAAGCGGTGCGCCTGCAGCGGATCGGCCGCGATCGCCTCGCACACCCCCGCCACGCCCGGGGTGTAAGCCAGCGCGAGATCGCGCTGGGTCACGAGCGGCTTGCTGGCGACGACCGAGATCTTCCCCGGGGTCGGAAACTCGTGATAGTCGAACGCTGCCTGCTGCTGTGTCTCAGTCTGTTTCATGTTTTTCGGTCCGGGCACGGGCGCCAGGCCAGTCCCGGCGCGATCCATGAAGGTGATTCTAGGGATCCGCCATAAGGTGATGATTCTGTTTTAATATCGGTCCATCACTTTTTCATGATGAATGCATGACCAGTCAATGACTTTTGACGCAAACGACGTGGTCAGGCGGCTAGGCGCACGTCTGAAGATTCGGCATCTGGTGCTGTTGCTGCAGATCCAGCAGCACGGGTCGCTGACGCGCGTCGCGGAGCACATGGCCAGCAGCCAGCCCGCCGTGACGAACGCGCTGTCCGAGCTGGAGAGCATGTTCGGCACGCCGCTCTTCGAGCGCTCGTCGCGCGGCATGCGGCCGACTGCGCTCGGCGCGGTCGTGCTCGAACGGGCAAAGGCGATGATCAAGGATCTCGACCACCTCGCCCGCGAGATGGAGGCCGTCGCCGCCGGGCACGCGGCCCACCTGCACATCGGCGTGATTCCGTTCATTTCCGGCCAGATGCTGTCGGCGGCGCTGAAGCGGCTGCAAGCGCGCATGGAGCGGCGCCTGACCGTGACGATCCACGAAGGCACCAGCGATCAGCTGCTGCTGCAGCTCAAGGACCACAGCGTCGACATCGTGATCGGGCGCGCGTCGTCGGCGATCGATCTGGGCCAGGTTTCCTTCGAGGTGCTGTACCAGCAGCAGCCGCGGATGATCGCGAGCCGGCGGCTAGCCGCGAAACTGGCTCGCACGACGCTGGACTGGAACAAGCTGCACGCGCTCGACTGGATTCTCGGCGCGCCGCATACGCCGATGCGGGAACAGGTGACCGACCTGTTTCTGTCGGCCGGCATCCCGCCACCCGTTCCGATCGTCGAAAGTTACTCGTCGAAGCTGATCGGCGAAATGATCGCGTCGAGCGACGAGGCCGTATCGATCGTGCCGGCCGATATCGCGGAGGAACTGGTGCGGATTGCCGGCGTGGCGATCGTGCCTTACTCGCTGGTGTGGACGCTTCCGCCTATTGCGCTGTTTACCCGCTCCGCCGACTCGCATTCGCCGGCGCGCGATCTGCTCGTCGACGCGCTACGTGAGGTGTGTAAAGAGACATATGGGGAAGCGCGGCGATAAGGCTGCAGGCCGCCCGCCGAAAACAGTCACGCCTCTACACGGATACGCGGCGCACCCGCGGCAGGCTATTTGCTGGCGGTGAGGCGTCGCAGGATTTCCGCGCGCTCGGCGCTCAGCACATGATCGGAGCCCTCGCCCCTGTCGTAGCGCTTGGCTGTCCGGTAGGAAAAGCGCTTCTTGTACTGACTGGTTGCGGAATCGAACGTCCACGCGTCGACTTCGAAGAAGTGCTTTTCGAAATGACTCTCGTCCTTGCCCCAGACATAATCCGCCCGGACAAACAGCGGATAGGGCGAGACTTCCGGCACCTTCCACATCGCGCGATCGGCCATCTCCGTTTCGGTGATTTCCGGCATCAGATTCTCGATCTTGCCGTTCGCGCCATAACGCAGTACGGCTACGCGCTCCAGCATCCCGCTGCCACCGCCCGAGAACATCCCCGAGAAGAACACCCAGGAACCGCCCGATGCAATCGGCAACCGTTCGGACCGTGGATTCAGTCCGAACTGATATAGCTCCTTGGAAGAACCGGAAACAGGAGCCGGCGGCATCTCGAAGCACGGCGCACGGTCTGGAAGCACGCAGAGTTTCACCCCGGACAGCGGGAGTCCATCGGCATCATGCTTGCCCTCCGTCTGGGTATAGCGCGGGAAAGCAGGTTCGCTGGATGTCGCCTGAGCATCGGTGATGCCAACGACGGAAATGCTCAAGATCACCCCGAGCGTCTTGCAGATCCAGCGCATGCCCTCTCCCTCTCTCTTCCGTTAATTTCCGCAGATTGTCGATGATGATGCCGCCGCTGTCGAACGGATGGTTGCGGCCAACCACGTCCGGCCATCTGACCAGGCATGTACGAAAATCGTGTCGACGTTCTGATCGAAACTAGTCAGTCGGTTTCTCGTACAGTGACCAAACGTAGTCGTCTGATTTCAGTCCTACGCGGATAAAACCGAGCGAGTCGTAGTAGGCGCAGCGCTTCGTGCTTTCGGCGGCGCAGACGAGTCGCCCCGAAGACTCCCCCCTCCACCCGCTGACACACCACCTCGATATTGTGCCCATCCGGCCCGATGACGAACGCCGCGTAGTAATTCGCGCTGTAACGCGGCCTCAGCCCCGGCGCGCCATTGTCCTTCCCGCCCGCCTCCAGCGCCGCGCGATAGAACTCGTCGACTTGCCGCCGATTCTCGGCCTTGAATGCGAGGTGAAGATGCGCGGGCTTCTCCGAAGTCTGGAACAGGCACAACGAAGGCTGCCACGGCCCCGGCGGACAAAGCTCGATGCCGTACGAAGGCTCCCCCTCCCCCGCGACGACTACGCCAAGCGGCTCAAGTGCCTTGATGAAAAACGCCTTGCTCGCTGCGAAATCGCTGACTCCGAATTTGACGTGGTCAAACATGAGTTCCCCCTCGGATAGTTGGGCCCGCCCGCGCCCCGACGTGATGTGCGGATCACCGCGATGTTGCCACATGCAGCCATCGACGGCAGCCCCGTCCGTCCCATCACCCCAGCTCGAACGACGTCACCCCGAACACGCGATCGATCGCGACCGCAGGCGCGTCTTTCGTGTACATCCGCGCGGTTTCGAACACGCTCGTCATGCCGTGCCGTTCCGCCAGCGCGACGGCCGCGGGATTCGTTTCCGGCACGTCGAGCACGATGACCTCGCCGGGCATGCTCGCCGCCAGCGCGCGAAACAGCCCGGTGGCGACACCTGCATCGTCGGCAAAGAGCGGGCCGATCTTGCAGCCCGCGTTGCAGCGGCGCACGACACCGTATCCGGCGACACGGCCGGCGTCGACCGTTGCGAGCGCAACGGCATCCGGCTGCGCGATCCACGCGGAGACGAAACGCTCGCGCGCCGCGGGAAAACACTGGCGATCGTAGGCAAGCAACTGCTCGAACGGCACCTCGGCCGCCGATGCTACCTGCGCGCACCCGATGCCGTCCACGCGCCCCTGATAGCGGATGTTGCGATACGCGAGCCGGAACCCGGACTTCCTGTAGTTCGCCTGCTGCGCGACGACACCATCGAGACCGACGTTGCGGTCTCCCAGATAACGCATGCCGTGCTGCCAGATCCGCATACCGAAGCCTTTGCCGCGGAACCCGGGTTTCACGATGTAAAGACCGATGAAGCCAAAGCGTTCGTCATAGGCGACGGCGGCGAGGCACGCGACCGGCTCGCCGCGCCAGATGCCGACGAAGAACCCGGCCGGGTCCGCTTCCCTGAAACAGTGCGGGTCATGCCAGCCAGGGTTCCACCCTTCCGCAGCCGCCCATTCGACCGACATGGCTACCTCGTCGGCCGACATGGTCCGCACGATAAAGTCGCTGCCTTGATCCATGGTTCCCCCACTGCGGCTTTAAGGATCGCCGCCTCGTGTTACGGAAAATGCATCGGGAAAGCGCCGGCAAGCGAGCACCGGCCAACTGACAGAACAGACCGTGCAATCATGCCCCAAGCCAGGGCTGCCGATCGAGTCATCATAATCCCAAGCCGAGTGGAACTGTCATCACGCTTGTTCCGGCCCGAGGAGCACCGAAATTGACGCGTATCGGCGCAATGCTGTCTCCGTGAAGCCGCCACGGATGACCGGATCACTCTGTTAGCGATCCTCAAGGTCAGAACAGGTGACCGGCCGCAACGAGTCACCAAGCACCCATCACCAAAACCCGCGAACAACAAAAAAAAGCCCGACAAAGTCGGGCTAATGGGTTTGAGACACAAGGAGAATCCCGCCCACGCTACACCGGGCGGTTACGCCGCGCTACACGACGTTCTTTTCGACGATCGGCCGGTTTTCCAGCACTCGCGCCCAGCCGAGCGACGACAGGTCGAGCGATTCATAACGCCCGCCCAGAATGAGTTCACTGACGCCGCGCCCCGTCGCCGGCCCTTGCTGCAGCCCGTGGCCGCTATAGCCGTTCGCGAACACGACGTTATCGAGTTCCGGGTGATATCCGATGATCGCGTTGTGGTCGAACACGTTGTACTCGTAATACCCGGACCAGCAGTTCTCCACGCGCAGCGCCTCGAACTCCGGCACGCGATTCGCGAGCGTCGGCCAGATCACCTCGTCGAACAGGTCGTGATCGACCTCGTCGAGCGGCAGGTCGTCCGGGTCGCGATCCGGGCTCGGCGACGTCCCGCAGATATACGTGCGCCCTTCCGGCCGGAAATACACGCCCGTCGGATCGATCAGCAGCGGGCAATCGGTGAGCTTCGCCGGCGACGACACGTTGAAGATGCTGCGGCGCCGCGCATACACGGGAATGTCGATGCCCATCATCGACGACAGCGTGCGCGTCCATGCACCGGCCGCGTTGACGAGCGTGTCGCACGCATGGCGCTCGCCGTCGCCCGTCACGACATGCGTGATCTTCCGTCCATCGCGCACCACCTCCTTCACATCGGCCGGCACATACCGCGCCCCGAGCGCCTGCGCCTTCTTGCGCAGCGCCTGCACGAGCCCGTAGCCGTCGAACCAGCCTTCGCCGCTCACGCCGTACGCGCCCGACACGAGATCGTCGACGTTCAGCCACGGAAACTTCGCACGCAGTGCATCGCGATCCATCAAGCGGATATCGGCGCCGAGGCGGGTCTGCAGCGCATGGTTCTCGCGCAGCGTCGCATCGCCGGCCGGTGTTGCGAGGAACAGGTAACCGCCTTCGTGCAGGTCGATCGACGGCCGGTTGCCGTCCACTTCGAGCCGTTCGCCGATCGTGCGCAGGAAGTCGATGCCGAACAGCGACATCTCGATCGACAGCGGCGTCGAGAACTGCTGGCGAATCGACGCAGCCGACAGCGCCGACGACGATCGCGCATAGGTGGGGTCGCGTTCGATGACGGTCACGGCGACCGTCGGATCGGTGGCGCGCAGGAAATAGGCGATCGAGCTGCCGATCACACCACCGCCGACGATGACGACTTGAGAACTCACGACTGACTCCAGTTGCACGTAAAAGGCACGGCCAGCCGGCCGCGCCCGTTGGTTGTTCGTGCCGCGCCGCGCGCGGCGTCGCGCCTGCAGGCTTCCCGGGCGATCGCCCCGGCGTGCGCCGCGATCGCAACCGATCGCTCACGGTATTTCAGCACGTCCGGCATCGCCGCGAAAGCCCGCGCGCGCTTGCGTTCAATCCGCCGATTTCGTCGTGACGGGCTGCCACGCGGCGTTCTTCACTTCATACAGCGTCGAGCTTGGGTTCTTCAGGTCGCCCGTGTTCGTGAACGCGATCGTGCCCGTGATGCCGTCGTAGCGCGTGCCCTTCAGTGCGCCGTTGAAATCGGCCGGCTTCGTCGAGTTCGCCTTCTGCATCGCGTTGATCGCGATCCACGTCGCGTCGTACGCGAACGGTGCATACGCGAGCATGTCGACGCCGTACTTCTGCTTGAATTTCGTTTCGAACAGCTTGCCCTTCGCGAGACGCGACAGCGGCTGCCCGTATTCCCACACGGCCGCGCCTTCCGCCGCACTGCCGGCCAGCTTGATGAAGTTCGCGTTCATCACGCCGCCGCCGGCGAGGAACTGCGCGCGGATGCCGAGCTGGCGCATGCGCTTCACGAGCATCGCGGCCTGCGCGTCGAGGCCGCCGAAGAACACGAGATCGGCATTCGTGCTCTTGATCTTCGTGAGCTGCGCGCTGAAGTCGACGGCCTTGTCGTTCGTGAATTCGCGCGCGACGATCGTGCCGCCATTCGCCTTCACGGACTTCTCGAATTCGTCGGCTTCGCCCTGGCCGAACGCGGTGCGATCGTCGATGATCGCGATGCGCTTCGCCTTGGTCACGCTCGCCGCATACGCGCCTGCGTTGCCGGCGTTCTGCGTGTCGGTCGCGATCACGCGGTACACGGTGCCGAGCCCGGCGCGCGTGATGTCGGGATTGGTCGCCGACGGTGTAATCATCGGAATGCCGGCCTTCGCGTATATCTTCGACGCGGGCAGCGTCGTGCCCGAATTGAAATGGCCGATCACGACAGCCACCTGCGCATCGGCGAGCTGCTGCGCGGCCTGCACGCCGGTGCGCGGATCGCTCTGGTCGTCCTGCGACGCGACGACGAACTTCACGGGCTTGCCGCCCACCGTCGTGTGCGCGGCATTCGCTTCGTCGACGGCCATGCGCACGCCGTTCTCGATGTCCTTGCCGTATGCGGCGCCGCCGCCCGTCAGCGGGCCGGCCACGCCGACCTTGACGACGGTCTCCTGCGCATGAGCCGCGCCCGTCTGGAACGCGAGGATCGCGGCGGTCAATGCAACGCCGGAAAGCGAACGAATGCGGAACGTCATGGCAGTCCTTGTTCTGTGGGTCGGGATGCAACGCGCGGCTGCCGCGCGTCGGCGACCTCCTGCGTGCGGGCGATGTCGTTCGCTGCCGGGCGCCATTCGACGAAGGCGTCAAACCGGCCGGCCGATCACCGCGGTTCCGTCTCCGTAGAACCTTTCACCGCGAAAGAGGTGAATGGATTGTGGGTAGCCAATACCCGTGCAGCAAACGAATTATCGGAACTATGTTGTGAGGATTTGTCATCAAGTTCCGGTGCGCGAAAAGCGCGCGGCCCGTGCGTCGGCGGGCCGGCGAACCGCCGTACTTCGGCCGCCGCCAAACGCAATCGGGCGAGGCGCTTGCACGCCCCGCCCGATCGATTCACGGCATTCGACGCGACGAGTCGATACGCACGCGGCAATCATGCCGCCACCGCATCACCACCCGCTTCGCGGCACGATTACTTCGCCGCGTTCGCCGTCATCTTGAAGATGCCCTGCGCGTTGCCCGCATCGAAACGCAGGTCGGTCACCCAGCGGCGCGCCGCCTGGTCGAAGGTGCGCTTGCGCGTGATGAACTCGTAGAACGAACCCGGCACGTTGCGCTTCACGGTGCCGCCGTCGCGCGTGCGGAATTCGCGCTCGACGGTATCCGCGCGATACGCGGTCTGGAACACGCGGCCCGAGCGCGAGCGCTCGACTTCCGGCTTCATCGGCCGGCCTTTCGCCTTCTCGTCATCGGACAGCTTGAACACGTCGGCGACGCGGTCGGTCGCATGGTTGAACGCGTTGCCTTCGGTCGAGATCCACGCCATTTCCGCGGATTCCATCAGCAGCGTTTCGTAGTCGAGTTCGTTCGGCAGGTCGTGCTGGCGCGCGAAGGCGCCGACGATCTCCGGCAGCAGCGCGTGCGCGGCGTCGAGCGACAGCCAGCCTTCGCGTTCGACTTCCCACAGCAGCGCAACGGCCACCGGCGACAGCGGATCGCGCGACGAGCTCACGACGTTCGTCACGGCCTGCTGGAATTCCTTCGAGAAACGCTCCGGATGCAGTTCGCTGACGAAGAACTGTGCGATTTCGTCCGGTGCATCCTCGTGCGCATACGCGCGGCCGGTCATGCCGAGCTTGTCGAGCGGATAACGGCCGTTCAGACGGAAGCCGAGCGGACGCAGGATGCGTGTGAACGCGGCCTCGCCCGGCGGCAGCGCGCCCGTATGCGGCCAGCGCACCGTGCGCAACGCACCGTGGTCGAAGTAGACCGAGCCGCCGCTTTCGATCGCGTCGGCCGTATAGGCGCGGCCGTTTGCCGAACGTTCGAGCAGCCCTTCGAACAGCGCCATGTTCATCGCCTGCGCGATTTCCGCGCGCGTCACGACGCCGTCTTCCCATTCTTCGAGGATGGCCGGCATGTTCAGGGTCGAGAACAGGGCGTCGGTCTTCGCCTGTCCCAGCAGCTTCGTCAGCAAGCTCTCGATATTCGGATTGCGCATCAGGATTCTCGTCTCGGGGGACCGCCGGCAAACGTGCCGGCAACTCGTCGGCCGGCGGCCCATCGGGCGCCTGACCTTGCGTGGCAAGCATTATTCAAAGGGTTGCAGGCGGGCGTAAAGCGAGATTATATTGATATGTGATGAGTTTTTGGAATTATTGTCCGTCCCCACCCCGGTTCGCCGGCCCGCGCCGGAAGGGGCCGTTCATCAGACGAATAGAGCATCATGCGTAAATTCAAGATCCCCAACATGGGCGCACTGGTGGCTTTCGAAGCCGCCGCGCGCCACGAGAGCTTCACGCACGCGGCCAAGGAGCTGTTCCTGACCGAAAGCGCGGTATCGCGGCAGATCGCGACGCTCGAGGCGAGCCTCGGCGTGCGGCTGTTCGCGCGCGTGAAGCAGCGCGTCGTGCTGACGCGCGCCGGCAAGCTGTACGGCACGCAGGTGCGGCGCGCGCTGGAAGCGCTCGACCGCGACACGCTGTCGATCATCGCGCACGGCAGCGGCGGCGGCTACCTGGAGCTCGCGGTGCTGCCGACGTTCGCGTCGCACTGGCTGATCCCGCGCATCAAGAGCTTCTACGACCGCACGCCCGACGTGCGCGTGAACATGGGCAGCCGCACCGACCTGTTCTCGTTCGAGGACACGCACTTCGAGGCCGCGATCCATTACGGCAAGCCGACCTGGCCCGGTACGTCGTCCGACTACCTGTTCGGCGAGGAAGTCGTGCCGATCTGCTCGCCCGCGCTGCTCGACAGGCCCGTCGAGCGTGTGGAGGATCTGCTCGCGTATCCGCTGCTGCACTCGACGACGCGCCCCGGTGCGTGGGCGCAGTGGTTCGAGACGCACGGCGTCGAGGACATCCGCACGATGCAGGGCGTGCGCTACGAACTGCATACGATGCTGATCAGCGCGGCCGCGGCCGGGCTCGGGATCGCGCTCGTGCCGAAGTTCTTCGTCGAGGAACAGTTGCAGCAGCTCGGCCTCGTCGTGCCGTGCGACGCGGCGACGGTCGGCGATTCCGCGTACTACCTCGTGTATCCGACGGAACTCAGCCACAGCAAGCCGCTGGAGCTGTTTCGCGGCTGGCTGCTCGAGCAGGCGAGCGCATATGCGGCGCCGGGGGGGGATGCGGATGACGCCGACGTGGAGGATGACGAGGACGTCGAGTAACGCGCCCGTTTCAGGTCACGGCGCGGCGGCGTCGCAGGCGTGCCGTGTCGGCAGGTCGGCCGCGACGACCTTCACCAGCCGCGCACGATCGGGCGTTTCCAGCCCCGGGCACACGGTATACAGATCGCGAATCACGATCGTCGCGCGCCCGTCGAACCGGCACACGCCGTCCGGCTGCGCGGCGGGCAGCCGAAGCCCGCGCGTCGCGTCGCGCGGGTTCGTGAACACGATCACGCCCGCGCGCTGCGAACGGTCCGGCAAGCGCCGCGCCGATGCGTCGTCCTCTTCGAACCACACGTCCGAACCGATCGATTCGTCGCCATAGTCGAGCGCGTAGCGGCCCGACAACGTGATCGCCCGCCCGACATGCACCGAGCGGCAGTCCGGCTCGGTGTCGGTGGGCACCGGTTGCGCGCCCGCCGCGGCAGCACCGCACGCCAGCAGCCACACGCACAATACGCGGGCGCTGCCATGCAGGCTCGACATATCAATCGCTTTCCGGATCATGAGCAATGAAATGCAGGTCATCGTGACGAAGACCCGCATTGTCGCGCAGCAAGCCCGTCACATGTGCCACTTCACCGTCGCGGTCAGCGTACGCGGATCGCCGGGCATGTTGTACAGGTCCGCGTTGCCGTGTGCGGCAATGAAGTAACGGCGATTGAACAGGTTGTCGAGCGTGAGCGTCACGTCGACTTTCTTGCTGCGATAGCCGGCGCCCAGGTTGAACACGGTGAACGACGGCAGCGTGACAAGATCGCTGGCCGACGTGTAACGCGCCGACTGGAACTGCATGCCGGCCGCCGCATAGAAGCCGTACGGCAACTCGCGCTTCAGCCACAAGTTCGCGCTGTGGCGCGGCATCAGCCCCGGCGTGTTGCTCGACAGTGCGAGGCCGGCCGCCGTCGATTGCGCCGAACCGTCGACCGTACCGTTCAGGTACGCGTAGCCTGCATACACCGACCACTTCGGCGCGATCTCGCCGGTGAAGCCCAGCTCCATCCCGCGCACGTGCTGCGTGCCGATCGGCAGCGCATAGCCGGGATTCGCGGGATCGCCGATCTGCTGGTTGGTCTGCCGCATGTCGAACAGCGCGACGCTGGCCGTCGCCTTGCCGCCAAGGTCGAAACGCGAGCCGACTTCGTACGCGGTGGTCTTCTGCGGCGCGAGCGCGGCGCCGTTCGCGAACGCGCCGGAACTGATCAGCGTATCGGCGAGCGGCGAGAACGACTGGCTGAACGAGCCGTACAGCGTCAGCCAGTCGAGCGGTTCGTAGATCAGGCCGACGCGCGGGCTCCACGCGTGATCGGTGCGGTCGAGATTGACGTTCGACGACGTGTAGTCGTGGCGGATCTGGTTCAGGTAGTCGAAGCGCAGGCCGGCGAGCACCTTCCAGTGTTCGGTCAGCGAGATCAGGTCCTGCGCGTAGACACCCGCGAGCCCGACGACGGTCGACGCATTCGTCTTCGCACGCGCGCCGGTCGGCACGCCGGGCAGGATCACCTGCTGCGGGTTGAAGAGATCGTAGGTGGCGACCTTCGTTACGCTGTAGATCGTGTCGAACTTCTGCTGCTGCGACAGCTCCAGCCCGTACAGCAGCTCGTGGCGCATGCCGAGCAGCGACGTCTTCTGCGTGAGCTCGAACACGCCGTCGATGCCGTGGTCGGTGCGCTGGCGCGTCGACTGGTCGAGCGTCACGACCGGGTGCACGGCCGTCTTGATCGGCTCGAACGTCACGTAGTTCTTGCGTTCGAGCGAGAAGTCGTACGCGCGGATCGCACCGTGGAACGACAGCGAATCGTTGAAGCGGTGATCGAGCGACACCGTCGCGCTCTTCGCGGAGACGTCGTTGTACGAACTGCTCGCCGCATCGGCCGAGCCGTAATACGTGTTGATCGGCACATCGACCGGCCGGCCGCGATAGGCGGGCAGGCCCTGGTCGGACGTGCGGCGGTCGTGCAGGTAGTCGAATTCGACGTTCAGCACCGTGTCGCTGTCGAGCTTGAACTGCGCGGACGGCGCGATCGCCTGGCGGTTGAGCTGGAACTGGTCGCGAAAGCTGTTCGAGTTCTCGGCCGCACCGGTGATGCGGAAACGCGCCGCGTCGTTCGCATTCCAGCCGAGGTCGAATTCGCCGCGCCGCTCGCCGCGCGTGCCGAGCGTCACGCCCACGTCGCGCACCGGGTTCGCGTCCGGCCGCTTCAGCACGCGATTCACGATGCCGCCCGCCGAGCCGCGCCCGTACAGCACGGCCGCCGGCCCCTTCAGCACCTCGACGCGCTCGACGTTCGACAGGTCGCGATAGTAGAGCGCGTCGTCGCGAATGCCGTCGACGTACTGGTCCGTGATGCTGTTGAAACCGCGGATCGTGATCTGGTCGCGCTGGCCGTCGCCGACCGAGAAGCCGACGCCCGGCACGTTGCGCAATGCGTCCTGCATCGACGACGCGTTCTGGTCCTCGATCACCGCGTGCGGGACGACGTTCACCGTCTGCGGCACGTCCATCAGCGACATGTCGGTCTTGGTCGCCGCGCGCGACCGGCCTGCGTCGTACGACGCAGGCTCGGCCGCCGCCTTGACGGAAATCGCGGGCAAGGTTGCTGCGGTGTCGCTCGCCTGCGCGAACGCAGTGCGGGCGCCGGCCAGCGACGTGACGATCAGAAGCGCATGGCAAGCGCTCGTGTTGAGTTTCATCGTGAACGTAGGGGGTGAAGAAAAAACGGCGAACGGAAACGCACCCGGCCGACGCGCGAATCGCGCGGCGATTCGACCGACCAAGCGCTTTCCGTAAGGAAGATGACGCGCGCGGGGGATCGCCCCGTCGCGCATGCCGGCAGGCGAACGGCCGGCGCGGGTGGCTGCCGGCCGGCACGACCGGCACGAAAAAAGCCGTGACTTCCCGTCACGGCTCGTAACGGAGCGAAATATTAAACGAGAATGATTCGTGTTTTCGATTAATTTTTAACGTGTCGCCTGCCCGCAACGTGCGGACGCGTTGCGTTCTGCATTCCTGACGAATGCCTTTCATTTTCGCGTAATCGGATCGTGTGTCGCGTAAGCAAGACGAAAGAATTCGGTCGGCCGCATCCGGCGCATCGTGCGGAAACGGTCAGGCAGCAGGCGGGATTCGGGAAACGACGACGAAGGAATTGGAAAGGACCACGAAGGATCTGGTGACGCAGGCGGGACATATTCAACGGTCCGGTGCGCGCCGGGCCGGGCAACCCCGACCCGGCGCTCCGGGCAGCCGACCTCGCATCGGCAACGCGGCGGACCTTCTTCTGTTGTTCACTACGTCTGCTCTCTCAGGCTCGCTTCATTTTTTTCTTCGCCGCGCCGCGCCATTATCCGCCCAATCCGGCCGGAGTGAAACGTTTGCGGTTGCACCGGACGCGTTATACCGGTCATTCGGAAACAGTCTTTCCGAATGCTTACGATGCGCATGAGACGATTCGGCAATTCTTGCATTCGCGACGGCGTTCCTTTTTAATGGAACTGGTTCCAATCACTGATTCGGCCATGTCCACGCGTGACGCGTCGTCGTGTGCGCGTCATCATGCCGATTCAGGATCGAGGATCGCTCAGCTCAGGATTCGCATCGCCCGTCCTTCCCGGACACCCCGTCAAACGAGACCGTCATGCCCGATTCCGCCTCCCTGCAGCAACTGTTTCCCGCCTATCAGGACATCCCCGCCGAGTTCCGGCTCGCTTCGCCGATTCACCAGCGCGTGTCGCTCGTCGACGGCGAGTTGCGACCGTGGGACGGTGCAACCAAAACCGTGCTGTCGCCCGTGTGCGTGCGGCAGGCGGACGGCAGCGTCGAGCAGATGGAGATCGGCAGCTACCCGGTGATGGGCGAAACGGAGAGCGACGCGGCGCTCGACGCCGCGGTGCGCGCGTACGACTCGGGCCGCGGCGAGTGGCCGACGATGAAGGTCGAGCAGCGCATCGCGTGCATGCAGGACTTCATCAAGCGAATGGTCGCGCAGCGCGAGCTGGTCGTGAACCTGATCATGTGGGAGATCGGCAAGAGCCTCGCCGATTCGCAGAAGGAGTTCGACCGCACCGTCACGTACATGACGCAGACGATCGACGCGCTGAAGGAGCTCGACAACGCGAACTCGCGCTTCGTGATCGCGGAAGGCACGATCGGCCAGATTCGCCGCACGCCGCTCGGCGTCGTGCTGTGCATGGGCCCGTACAACTATCCGCTGAACGAAACCTTCGCGACGCTGATCCCCGCGCTGCTGATGGGCAACACCGTGGTGTTCAAGCCGCCGCAGTACGGCACGCTGCTGTTCGAGCCGCTGCTCGAAGCGTTCCGCGACGCGTTCCCGAAGGGCGTGATCAACACGATCTACGCGCCGGGCGCGGTGGTCGTGCCGCACATGCTCGCGTCGGGCAAGATCAACGTGCTTGCGCTGATCGGGTCGAGCAAGGTGGCCGATCACCTGAAGAAACAGCACCCGAAGTCGCACCGGCTGCGCGCGATCCTCGGCCTCGACGCGAAGAACGCGGCGATCGTGCTGCCCGACGCCGATCTCGACCTCACCGTGAAGGAGTGCCTGCTCGGCGCGCTGTCGTTCAACGGCCAGCGCTGCACCGCGCTGAAGATGCTGCTGGTGCACCGCTCGATCGTCGACGAATTCCTGAAGCGCTTCACCGCCGCGCTCGAACAGCTGAAGATCGGCATGCCGTGGGAGAAAGGCGTCAGCATCACGCCGCTGCCCGGCATGCATCGCACGGCCTACATGACGGACGCGATCGACGACGCGAAGGCAAACGGCGCGCAGGTCGTCAACCACTCGGGCGGCGAATTCAGCAAGACGCTGTTCTATCCGGCCGTCGTGTATCCGGTGTCCGAAGGGATGAAGCTGTACCGCGAGGAACAGTTCGGGCCGATCATTCCGGTCGCGCCGTTCGACGACGTCGACACCGCGCTCGACTACGTGACGACGTCGGATCACGGCCAGCAGGTCAGCATCTTCGGTTCCGATCCGGTGCAGATCGGCGCACTCGTCGATCCGCTCGTGAACCAGGTGTGCCGCGTGAACATCAACTGCCAGTGCCAGCGCGGGCCCGACGTGTTCCCGTTCGCGGGCCGCAAGGATTCGGCCGAAGGCACGCTGTCGGTGAGCGACGCGCTGCGCGCGTTCTCGATCCGCTCGATGGTCGCGGCGAAGCAGACCGACAGCAGCAAGCAGTTGCTCGACTCGATCGTGTCGGATCACACGTCGAAGTTCATCAATACCGGCTTCATTTTCTGAAGCCATCGTGAAACGGGAGCCTTCCGCCGCACATCGATGCGGCGGAGGGTTTCCGCGAGCAGCGCGCCGTTATACGTTCGACGCCAGCAGCCTGATCCCCGCCACGCCGAACACGACGGCCAGACCCGCTTCCATCGCGCGCCGGCCGCGCACGTACAGCCGGCGCGCGCCGTCCATCGAGAACACGAGCGCATAACCGCCGAACACCAGGCACCCGATCACGACACAGCCCGGCACGACGGCGCCGTGCGACGCGCCCGCGCCGTTCGACGACAGCGCGACGATCGACACCCACACGAGAATGGCTTTCGGATTGGTCAGGTGCAGCATCGCGCCGCGCGCGTAGAAGCGCGACAGCCGCTGCTCGCCCGCCGCGTTCGGCGATGCCGCCGCCGTACGCGACAGCGCCGTACGCGCCGACTTGAATGCGAGCCACAGCAGGTACAGGCCGCCGAAGATCTTGATCGCGACCAGCAGCTTCGACCACGCGAGCAACGCGGCCGACACACCGAGCGCCGCCACCGTCGCCCAGAACATCGACCCCGAAATGACGCCGAGCGCGAACGCCAGCGCCGCCTTGCGGCCGTGGTTCGCGGCGACCGACATGATCGCGAGATTGCTCGGCCCCGGGCTGGCCGTACCGATGAAATAGGCCGTGTAGGCCAGCAGCAGGTTGGCCGAGAAGAAGGCGTGGACGCTCATGTCGAATCTCGCAGGGTGGGTTCGGAGATTGTTGGCAAACGCGCGCCGTCTGCCCATGGACAATTGCGCGGCCAATCGCAGGGCCAGTTCGATGACCACGCCGATCGAATCGCCGTTCGTAAAACCGTCTCGGTTATGAAACATCCGGCGCATTCGCCGCCCGTTTCCGCCGTGCGACGGAGGGCGGCCCGTACCGACGTTTCCCGTCGGCGAACGCACGGCAGACGCGGGCGCAACGCGCAGGCCGACACGTTTCGGCCGTTCGCCGGCGGAAACGCACCACGCGTTTCAACGCCGCGTTACGTTACATCCTTGAAGCATTTCGCGTCGCCGAGCCGCTTCGTGCGCCTGGCGTCCACGGCGCCCCGCCTGTAGACACCCTCGTCGACCGTCGGCGCAACCCAGTCCCGACGGGACTCGCCGACCGGCGCCGGAGCGCCGCTCAACCTTGCTCGACAATCGGATCGCGGCGCTGGTACGGAACCTGCATTCCGTTCGGGTAAAGCCGCGCCGACGACCCGCGCGGACACAAATTCAACCTCGGGCGCATCCACGAATACGCCCGAACGATTCGCGCAAGCAACGAGGCCCCTCATGGATGCGCTGCCCAATTCGTCCGACACGGCGTTCCAGCTCTTTCTCGCGAAGGTGCTCGAACAGCCGCTGCCCGACTGGACCGAAAAACAGCAGATGGAACTCGAGATGGCACGCACGCTGTCGACCGAAATGGTTCACGTCGCCGAAGAGATGCGCGGCCGCACGCCCGATCTCGCGCGCTGCCTCGTGCTGCTCCGCTACGCGAAGGTGCTCGACTTCATGCTGACGTCGCTCGCCGCGCGCCGCGACATTCATCCGCAGACGCTGCGCACGCTGTTCCGGCTCGCGAACCTGAAGGTCGACGATTCGTATCCGGCATGACGCGGCTTGACGAGGCGGCTTGACGAACCGGCTGCCGCAAAAGGCACTCCCGAAACGAGCGCATGCGCGCATCGTTCGTCGCTGCGATCGCGAAACCGGGCGACGCATGACGCGGCAACCCGCGTACGCGTCGGCTCGCTGGCCGGCTTATCCCGCTCATCAGCGCTGCGTCCGGTCCCTCCCCGTTAACCGATGTACAATCGCGCGCCATGAACGCACTTCGCCGCTTCCTGCTCCGGCAAGGCGTCGCGCGACAGCTTCTGTGGGGTTTCCTCCTCGTGACGCTGCTGTCCCGCGCGCTGATGTCGGGCGCCGTGATGCTCGATCCGGATGGTCCGGATGCGGGCTCGGTGGTGCTGTGTTCGGGCCGTGGCCCGCTGATCGTCGCCGTGGCCGCGCTCGCGGCACGCTTCGATGCCAGCGCGCCGATCACGCCGGCCAACGACGCGCTGGCGCTCGTCGATGCGCTCAAACACGACGCGCACGCCGACAAGACAGCGTCCTCCGGAAACGGCGACAGCCTTTGCGCATTCGGTGCGGCGCTGTTCACGACACTCGCGTCGTTCGTACTGCTGGTGCTGCTGTTTCCCGCCGCGGTTCCGCGGCGTTTCCGGATTCCTCCGGATTTCCTTCCCGTCGTGCGATCGATATTCGACGATCGCCCGCCCTCCCGCGCTCCTCCGCTGTTCTGCTGAACGTTCCGCCAAGCGGCTCGTGCACGTCGATGTGCACGGGCCTTCATGCCGTTCGTTTCACCCCACCTGATTCAAGCGTTCACCCGCTTGCCCGCGTCGCGCGGGCGACGCCGCCTTGCGCATGGCCTGCGCATCGAGCTGCGTAGCCCGTTGCGTCGACGCCGGCGTGCCGGTGTGCCGCACGTCGACGACAGCCGGCCCGCGCCGGCCTGGCCGATCGACGATCACGAGGAGCTGACACCATGTCGACCACCGTCGAGCAGGCGATCTCGCCCGCCCGTTCCGCAAGCGCCGGTTACCGGACGCTCTGGCGCTGGCACTTCTATGCCGGCCTGTTCGTAATGCCGTTCCTCGTGATCCTCGCGATCACGGGAACCCTCTATTGCTTCCAGCCGCAAATCGAGCCGCTGCTGTATCCGCACCGGCTGGTCGTCGAGCCGCGTGCCACGCAAAGGCTCGATCCGGGCACGATGCTCGCCAACGCGCGGTCCGCGATGCCGGCCGGCGCGACGCCGGTTTCAGTCCAGGTTTCCACCGCGCCCGACCGCAGCGCCGAATACGTATTCCGGCTCCACGACGGCAGCCGCGAGAGCGTGTACGTGAACCCGTACGACGGCAGCGTGCTCGGCACGCTGAGCGTCGAGCAACGCTTCATGCAGATCGACCGGATGCTGCATCGCAAGCTGCTGCTCGGCAAGACGGGCGAGCTGCTGATGGAGCTCGCCGCATGCTGGACGTTCGTGATGATCGGCACCGGCATCGCGCTGTGGTGGCCGCGTGGCACCGCGCGCATCGGGCGCGCACTGCGGCCCGACCTGTCGCTGCGCGGCCGGCCGCTGTGGAAGAGCATCCATGCGACGGCGGGCATCTGGCTCGCGGCCGGCACGGTGGCATTCATCCTGTCGGGGCTGCCGTGGTCGGGTTCGTGGGGCAAGAACTTCAAGGCGCTCGCCGCGACCGTGAACCTCGGTTCACCGGAGGGCACGTGGGGCGGCGCGTCGGTGCGCTCGACGCGCCCGGGCGCCGCCGCGGCGCCTGCGCACGCGCAGGCCGCTGCGCCGTCCGGCCATCATCACGAATCGGACGAGTCGATGCCCGGGATGGTGATGGACGACCTGCCGTTGCCGCAAACGCCGTGGGCGGTCGGCAACGTCCCCGTTCCGCATTCGCCGTCCGCGCCGACGCCGGCACCGCTGCCGCTGGCACGCGCGATCGCGATCGTCGCCGGGCTCGGCGTGACGAGCGGCTACACGCTCGCGCTGCCGTCGGGCGCGGACGGCGTGTTCACCGCGTCGTACTTCCCGGCCGACCCGAAGGCGGAACGGACGATCTACATCGACCAGTACAGCGGTGCAGTGCTGAAGGACATCCGCTACGACGACTACGGCGCGGTGTCGAAAGCCGTGTCGTACGGCACGTCGCTGCACATGGGGCGTTACTTCGGGCTCGCGAACCAGATCGTCTGTGCGGTGTTGTCGCTCGGGCTCGCCGCGATGGCCGTCACGGGTGCGGTGATGTGGTGGAAGCGCCGCCCTGCGGCCAAGCTGGGCGCGCCGTCGCGCGAACGCGGCACGCCGCCGATGCGCGGCTGGATCGCGGGGCTCGTGCTGCTCGGCATCGTGTTCCCGCTGATGGGGATCACGATCGTCGCGGTCTGGTTGATCGATCGTCTGCTGTTCGGCCGTGCGGCGCGTGCGGCGCGCGCGTCAGCGTGAACGAAAAGCGATTCCACCGATTCGAAGGATTCCGAAGCATGAAGTTCGGATCGATGGTGCCCGCCGCCGTTCTCGCGGCATTCACGCCGGCCGGGCAACCAACTCCCCGGCCGCGAACGACCGCCGTCACGCGCGCGTGCCCGCCGCGCGCCCCGCCATCCACTTCCGATAGCGCCGCGTCTGGCATTGCGCGGCCAGTTGCTGCCCGACCAGCGCGCGCAGCGGCGACACCTGCGGGTTCGTGCGGCGCCCTTCGCTGAGCCGCGTGAGCTGGAACTTGACGATAGCCATGTTGGCTAGCGCGCCCAGCGCCTTGTTCTTCCACCGGATCGGCTGCAGCACCGGCGCGCTGTCCTTGCCGGCCCGCCAGTCGCGCGGCAGGTTCGGATCGATCGACAGCGCGGTCGCGATGCCGACCATCGCCACGCCGCTTTCAACCACTTGTTCGGCGACCGCGCGACGCCGGATGCCGCCCGTGACCATCAGCGGCATCCGCGCGACGGCCGTGATGTCGCGCGCGAATTCGAGGAAATACGCTTCGCGCGCAAGCGTGCGCCCGTCGCGCGCCTCGCCCTGCATCGCCGGCACTTCATAGCTGCCGCCCGACAGTTCGACGAGATCGACGTCGAGCGGATTCAGCAACTCGACCACGCGCTTCGCGTCGTCCGCGCTGAAGCCGCCGCGCTGGAAATCGGCCGAGTTCAGCTTGACCGCGACGACGAACGCGGGCGACACCGTCGCACGCACGGCCCGCACGATGTCGAGCAGCAGGCGCGCGCGGTTTTCGATGCTGCCGCCCCACTGGTCCTGCCGGCGGTTCGTCAGCGGCGACAGGAACTGGCTCAGCAGGTAGCCGTGCGCCGCGTGAATCTGCACGCCGGTGAAGCCGCTTTGCTCCGCGAGCTGCGCCGCGCGCACGAAGCGTTGCTGTACATCGGCGATATCCGCTTGCGTCATTTCCTTCGGCACCGGGAATTGCTTCGACAGCGCACCGAGCTCGAGCGGCACGGCCGACGGCGCGAGCGTCGTCTGGCCGAGCGCCGCCTGCATCTGGCGCCCCGGGTGGTTGATCTGCATCCATACGTGCCCGCCGCCCGAGCGCGCGATCTGCGCCCAGCGGCGGAAGCGGTCGAGATAGGTGTCGCTGTCGAGCACGACGCCGTTCGGCCCCGTCATCGCGCGGCCGTCCACCATCACGTTGCCGGTCAGCATCAGCCCGACCTGGCCGTCGGCCCAGGCCTGATACAGCCGCAGCAACGCGTCGGACGGCGCGTGATCGGCATCGGCCATGTTCTCTTCCATCGCGGCCTTGGCCAGCCGGTTCGGGATCACCGCACCGTTGGGCAGTGTCAGGGGCGTAAACAGGTTCATGGAGGGCATCCTCGATTGACGATGTCCAACGATAACTTTAAAGTCAACTTTAAGGTCAAGCCCCTTTGGAGCACCCCATGAAAATCGGCGAACTGGCGCGGGCCAGCGGCCTCGCGGCGTCGCGCATCCGCTTCTACGAAGCGAGCGGCCTGCTCGAACCGGCCCGCCGGCAGGCGAATGGCTATCGGGAATACGGGCCGGAAGCGCTGACGCGGCTCGCGATCATCGACCGCGCGCAGCGCGCGGGTTTCGCGCTCGACGAAATCCGCGCGGTGCTGCCGCCCGATCTCGGCGCGTGGCCGCGCGACGAACTGCTGGTTGCGCTGCGTCACAAGGTCGACGAAATCGCGCTGCTGGAACAGCGTCTCGCGCAGAACCGGCGCCATCTGGAGACGCTGATCGACGAGATCGAGAACAAGCCGGCGGGCGAGGATTGCGCGGGCGCCGCGCAACGCATGCTCGACCGGCTCTGCGAGCAGTTCGGCGAACCGCTGGCGCCGGCACCCGTCGCACGGCCGACGCGCAAGCGCGCGTGACTGATTACACGGCGTCACCCACCGATCCATCAACCCGCGCTGCGGCGAGACGAGCCGACAGTACGCGCCGGCTTCCGCACCGCGACATCCTGACCTTATCTGCATGACGATCCCCCGCTTCAGAGGATTCCTCGTCGCCGCGCTGCTGACATTCGGCATCGGCAATGCATACGCCACGCAATGCGGCGACACGCCGCCGTCGATCCGTTGTCCGGACACGCCCGATCTTCCCGACGACATCGTCGCGCAGCTTCCCGCCGGTTACGAAGCGCTGGATGCCGCATCCGGACGCCTGACCGACAGCCCGCGCGCCGGTTATGTGGTCGTCGCGCATCGGCCCGGCGATTCGATGCGCAATCCGTCGCCGCGTCCGCTGCTGATCTTCCTGCTGGGCACCGACGGGCGCTACCGGCTGGCGGCGCGCAACGACACCGTCATCATGAAAGCCGACGAAGGCGGCATGGGCGACCCGTATCTCGATGGCGTCGCCGAGAACGCGCTCACGGTCGAGCCGCGCGCGTTCACGGTCGAACAAGGCGTATTCGCGGGCCCGAGCCACTGGCGCGACCGCGTGAGCTTTCGCTACGACGCCGCACATCGCACGTGGGTGTTTCATCGGGAAGTGTTCCGCAACTGGCGCTTCAACGACGACCCGAACGGCGATGCGCTGAAGGCCGACCCGGTTCGCGTCACGCGCGCCGATGCGGCGAACGCCGTCGCGTTCGCAGCGTGGCGGCCGAGTTACTGGTGCGAATCGAGCGAGCGGCGCGAGACCGATCCGGTTTGCCGCAAGCAGCACTGACCGCGGCGCGGCTGACGATGACGGAGGCGGGTACTGTCGAGATTCACGTAACGCTGAACTCGGCGCAGCGCACACTGGCGGCCCAAAGTGATCAGGCGCAAGCGTAGCAACCGAAGCCATCGAGCACGGGGCCGGGCGGGGCCTGCAACAGGGAGCCACGCGGACGTCGGGTCATCCGACTCGATTCGGCCAGGAGCGGACGCAAGTGAACTTGGCCCCGTCACCGGACGCTCGCAGGATTTCAGGAGAAATGGTTCGACTGCAGAGCGTGGGGTACAGAAAAGGCGGCGGAGGTTTTTCAGCGATGCGCTCCTTGATCATCGGCGGTCGCAGGGGCACACTGGTTTGCGGAGGTGACTCAAATGACGATTGAGAACTTTGCAGAGAGCAATCCGGGCACACGAACCCTGCCACGCTCGCTAGCGACGAAAGCTGGCGATTTTGTGTTTGTATCCGGTCAGGTAGCCAGAGACGAAGACGGCAGCATCGTCGCTGGCGGGATAGAAGCTCACACACGTCAGACGTTGAAGAACGTCGCTCATGTACTCGCGCTCGCGGGTTGCACGCTCGAGGACGTCGTGAAGACAACCGTCTGGCTTGAAGACGCTCGCGACTTCGATGAATTCAATCGCGTTTACGGAGAGTTCTTCCGCGAGAACAAACCGTCACGTTCGACAGTACAGGCGACAAACATGGTCGGCACCAAGGTAGAAATCGAGGCCATTGCTTATAAGCCTTGACCCCAGCACGGCGGGGTCATGCGCACCCTTGAGCGTCCGCTCCCGCGCCAGGCGCCTGACTGTTTCGGGTCGGTTCGAGCCAGTTGCGGACTGCCGGAATGAGAACCGACCAGGTTCGGCCAGAAGCAGTCGCCCGACGCCGCGCCCTGGATTGCCGACAATTGCCCATCCAGCATCTACCTTGTCGACATTTTAAGGGCCAATCCTCATGACCGGAGATGTAAGTAGGGCATTTCGACTTCAAACGGCATCAGACGTCCTGCGCGATGGACTTGGACTCGAACTCTTGAACGACAATGGAGAGGTTGTTGCCGAAGTATTTCGCAGCGATGCCAAAAAATCGCTGGAGGTTTCCCTATTCGAGAAGGACTTACCTTTCGTTCAAATCGAGCGCCTACTGAAAGAAGCGCGCACACTTCTCGGAACATTCGAGGACGGAAGCTCGCTACCGTCACCGTTGGCGTAGTCCCGTAGAGAAATTCCATCTATATGGCGTACGCGCGTATGTGCGACGTCAACGTATGTGTCTCAGAACGACCGCTCCTGACAGCACCGAAAGACCGCTCCGGGTACGGCCATGCATGGCCGATTAGTGTGTGCACATCTCCTGCACTACAATGTCTCATCTGGGGTGCTGCACGCCGCCTGGGCTTCGTCCGTGGCGCCACTTGCAAGCTTCGTGCTGGAGGGATGCCATGCCGACCTACCAATACCGTTGTGAGAAGTGTGGTGAGACATTCGAACATGTCGAACATCTCGCGGAGCATGAAACCGCTCACCCGCACTGCCCAAAGTGTGGAAGCGAACAGGTTCAACATGCGCCCACGCCGTTTGTAGCAAAGACGTCGAGCAAGAGCTGAGCTCGGTCCGCCAGCATCACTTCACTTTTTTGTGCGGAGATCCTTCCCAAAGAGAGGGACGACTGCCCGGCGGATTAACGGCGGCGCATAAAACTTGTTCGCTAGCCAAATCGACCGAGTTCGGCCAGGAGCGGTCACTGATATGCTTCGCAGGCAAGAAACTCGGACTGGGATTCTGGGAAACTCGGAGAACAATAGAGCATGCCCGATTTGGAAATCGCGGAGATCTATTACGAGAACGGTGACGTCAAATATCGTTACTCTCGATACCTCACTTCCGATGGCAGTCGGTGGATTAGGCATGGCCTCTTTGTCGCGTATAGCGAGAATGGCACCGTAGTTTCCGAGGGAAACTATGACCATGGCGTCGAACATGGTCCATGGAAGGACTTCCATCCAAATGGCAGCATTGCTGCGTCCGGTAACTATGATCGGGGAACCGAGGTTGGAGCCTGGACGTATTGGAATGCAGATGGTCAGCCCGAAACATAGCGCAAGCTTGCCCGGCAGCAACGGGTTGAATCCGCAGTCGGCAGCGGCCTGCCGTGCTATTTCTGACGTTGGCAGCGCGTGGTTCTCGCCACGGAAAGTTCAGACTAAAGTGAACCGCACCATTGATCGTTCAAAGCTGAATGAACTACGAGTTCAGCGTTCAGTGAACAAGCTTCCGGAAACGCGTTGCTCGACAGCCTTCACCGGTTCAGAGTGGGCTGGACATCGACAGGTACGCGTGAATGCCGTCGCACCATGCGAGCGGTATACAGGTCGGCACGCGTACGCGCAGCTGTACTGATTCGCTTACGTCGCAGGTAATCGACGCGCGCCGCCCGCGCCGCGATCATGGCTCCATCGACGCACGAACCGCGTCACGCCAAGGAGCCAGCCATGACCGCCTACGCGATCGCCCACCTGCACGACGTCGACATGTGCGACGACATCGTCGAATACCTCGAACGCATCGACGGCACGCCCGCGCCGTTCGACGGCCATTTCGTGATTCACGGCGCGCGGCCGGAGGTACGCGAAGGCGTGTGGCGCGGCGACCTGATCGCGATCGCGTTTCCCGATCTCGACACGGCGCGCGCGTGGTACGAATCGGACGCGTACCGGCAGATCCAGCCGCTGCGCGCACGGCACGCGAGCGGCCCGCTGATCCTGATCGACGGCGTCGACGAACGGCACAAGGCGACCGACATCCTGCGCTGAATCGCGACGCCTGCGACACCTACGAAGCCTTCCGCTCCATCGGCTCGCCGACGACGAAGCCGCCGCCCTGGAACCGCTGCGCGGGATCGTCGTAGTCGGCGGTCGGCGCCGCGACCGGGAACAGCTCCGCGAACTGCTCGGAGCTGTCGCGTGGACGGAAGCCGAGGAAACCGGCCTTCGTGTTGTCCCACCACTTCACCGGGTTGTCCGACGCGCCGTAGACGATCGCGTGGCCGACGCGGTTCGTCAGCAGCGAGCAGCGCACGAGCTCGATGAAGTCGCGATAGCTGAGGAACGTCACGAGCATGCGCGGATTCTTCGGCACTTCGAACGACGAGCCGATCCGCAAGCACACGGTCTCGATCCCGAAGCGGTCGAAGTAGTAACGCGACAGCGATTCGCCGAAGCATTTCGTCACGCCGTACAGGCTGTCGGGGCGCAGCGGCGAATCGGCGTCGAGCACTTCGGTGACCGGATGGAAACCGATCGCATGGTTCGAGCTCGCGAACACGACGCGCTTCACGCCGTGCTTGCGCGCGGCTTCATACAGGTTGTACGTGCCGGTGATGTTCGCGCCGACGAGATCGTCGAACGGCGCATCGACCGAAATGCCGCCGAGATGGACGATCGCGTCCACGCCGTCGACGAGCTGCATCACCGCCGGCCGGTCGGCCAGATCGACGACACGGGCTTCTTCATGCGCGGCCGCGTCGCCGAGCGCCGCGATGTCGCTGACGCGCACGACGTCGGCCCAGTCCGCGAGTGCGCCGCGCAACTGGCGGCCGAGGTTGCCGGCCGCGCCCGTCAGCAACAGGCGCCCGAACGGTTTGCGCGCGCCGGTGGATGAGGCGTTCATCGAATCTCCTTCTCCTTGAATCTGACCTGGACTCCGAACCGGTTTTTGACCCGAATCGGAAAACGTTTTCCAACTATACGCGGGACCGCAACCGAACGTCAATGGCCGAACCCGTTCGCAGCCATCCGCACTTTCCCGATATCGACGCGCGGCCGCGTGCCGGCTTTTTCTGCCACAATCCGGCGTTATCGAACGAAAACGTTACCCTCCGGATGAAAAAAGTTTCCCCGACGATCCGCGACGTGGCCGCGGAAGCCGGCGTGTCGGTCGCGACGGTATCGAAATACGTGAACGGCACGCAGCGCTTCTCGCCGACCGTAGAGGCACGGCTCAAGGAAGCGATCGAGCGGCTCGGCTACCGTTCGAACCCGCTCGCGCGCTCGATGATCACCGGGCGCACGCGCACGATCGGCCTCGTGATCCTCGACATCAGCAACCCGCACTTCACGAACGTGGTCAAGGGCGCGAACCGGATCGCGCTGCAGCACGACTACACGCTGCTGCTCGTCGATACCGAAGAGAACCAGGCGCGCGAACGCTCGCTGATCGAGGCGCTCGCGCAGCGCGTCGACGGGCTGATCGTCAGCACGCGGATGCCCGACGACGAAGCCGGCTGGATGATGGATCTCAACAAGCCGCTCGTGCTGCTGCGTCGCAGCCCCGGCCTGCCGATTCCGAGCGTCGGCATCGACAACCGGCTGTCCACCTACATGCTCGCGCGCCACCTGCTCAATCTCGGGCATACGCGCATCGCGTATCTCGGCTTCGGCACGGCACGCGTGAACGACGAGCGGATCCAGGGCGCGCGCGACTGTCTCGCCGAAGCCGGGCTCACGCTCGACGTGCACGACGCGCATGCGCCGACCGCCGAAGCCGGCGAGCGCGCGTGCTCGCGCGTGATGCTCGGGCCGCAACGCCCGCAGGCGGTGATCTGCTACAACGACCTGATCGCGCTCGGCTTCATGAAGGAGGCCGCGTCGCTCGGCTTCCGGCTGCCGCAGGACGTATCGGTCGCGGGCATCGACAACGTGCCGTACGGCGAATACGCGGCGCCCGCGCTGACCACCGTCGACATCCAGAGCGAGAACATGGGCGAGCTGGCGATGCAGAAGCTGATCGACGCGCTCGCGGGGCGCACCGATGCGAGCTATTCGACGTTCGAGCCGCGGCTGATCATGCGCGCGTCGACGGCGGCGGCGGTCGGTTGATCGACCTGCTCCGCACCACTCCTCCGTTCCACCAAAGCAAACGCGCCGCACTAGGCGGCGCATTCGTTTGCCGACCTGCGATCAAGCGTCGAGTTTCGCAGGCTTCATCTTCGGCGTGAGCACATGCATCACGGCCAACGCGATCAGGTAGGCCGACGCGCCGATCGCGAACAGCACCCAGTAGTGGCCCGTGCGTTGCAGCACCTGGCCGATCACTTCCGAGAACAGCACGCCGCCGATCGAACCGGCCATCCCGCCGATGCCGACCACCGACGCGACCGCGCGGCGCGGGAACAGGTCGGAGGCCGTCGTGAACAGGTTCGCCGACCAGCCCTGGTGCGCGGCGGCGGCCAGGCCGACGATCAGCACCGCGATCCACAGGCTCTGCACCTGCGACACGAACGCGATCGGCAGCACGCAGCACGCGCAGATCAGCATCGCCGTCTTGCGCGCGCCGTTCACGCTCCAGCCGGCGCGCAGCAGCATCGACGACAGCCAGCCGCCGCCGATGCTGCCGACCGTCGTCAGCGCGTAGATGCAGACGAGCGGCAGTCCGATGTGCTGCATGTCCATCCCGCGCGACTCGTTGAGCCACTTCGGCAGCCAGAACAGGTAGAACCACCACACCGGGTCGGTCAGGAACTTGCCGATCAGGAACGCCCACGTCTCGCGCTTGCGGATCAGTTCGCCCCAGCGCGGCGCACCGGCGTTCGCGTTCGCCGCGTCCATCGCTTCGGCTTCGTCGCGCGGCTCGTCGTATTCCGCGGCGAGCGCGCGCGTATCGGCCTGGCGATAGAGCACGAGCCACACCGCGAGCCACACGATGCCGATCGCGCCGATGATCACGAACGCCGCGCGCCAGCCGTAGGCCACCGCGATCGCCGGGATGATCGCCGGTGCGAACACCGCGCCGATGTTCGCGCCCGAGTTGAAGATGCCGGTGGCAAGCGCGCGTTCGCGGCGCGGGAACCACTCGGCCGTCGTCTTGATCGCGGCCGGGAAGTTGCCGCCCTCGCCGATCCCGAGCAGCGCACGCACGAACGCGAAGCCCATTACCGAGCCGACCGTCGCATGCAGCATCGCGGCGATGCTCCATACCAGCATCGCCACCGCGTACGAAACGCGCGTGCCGAGCCAGTCGACGATGCGCCCGAAGCCGAGCAGGCCGAGTGCGTAGAACGCGGAAAACGCCATCACGATGCGGCCGTACTGCACCTGGCTCCAGCCGATGTCGTGCTGGAGCATCGGCGCGAGCAGGCCGAGAATCTGCCGATCCATGTAGTTGATGACGGTCGCGAAAAACAGCAGCGCACAGACGGTCCAGCGGTAGCGGCTGGCGACGGCGCGCACCGTGCCGACGACGGCAGATTGCATGAATGTCTCCGACGCGCGGCCGCGCCCGTCGCGCCGCACGATATTCGTTGATCGGCGACCGGCGCCGGGGCGGCCGGCCGGGGCGCGCTAGCGCGGCACGGACGATCGCCAACTAATCTGGAAAACGTTTTTCAAAGGATAGGGCGTCAGCCGGCACACTGTCAGTCGGGGATTTCGATGAGTCATCTCAAATTCGTCGCGGCAAAAGAGACGACTGTTTCGCAACGTGGCATTAACCGTTTTTCCCGGATTTTCCAGCGCGCAAATTGGGGCACGGCCACCGAACCACATGTCCGATTCCAGCCAGAATCGCCGACGGGGATGGTTTACAGTCGTTTCATGCGCCTCGATCCCGACACCTGCTACGACGCCCTGCTCTCGCGGAACCGCCGCTTCGACGGCTGGTTCTTCGTCGGCGTCGCGACGACGGGCGTGTATTGCCGCCCCGTCTGCCCGGTGAAACCGCCGAAAGCGCAGAACTGCAGCTATTACCCGACCGCCGCAGCCGCCGAGAAAGCCGGCTTCCGGCCGTGCATGCGCTGCCGCCCCGAACTCGCGCCCGGCCACGGGCTGCTCGACCTGTCCGGCAATCTCGCCGACGCGGCCGCCGCGCTGATCGAGGACGGTTTCCTGAACGCGCATTCCGTCGACGCGCTCGCGCAGCGCGTCGGCGTGACCGAACGCCATCTGCGCCGGATCTTCGCCGCGCAGTTCGGCGTGTCGCCGGTCGAGTTCGCGCAGACGCATCGGCTGCTGATGGCCAAGCGGCTGCTGACCGACACCGCGCTGCCGGTGGCCGTCGTCGCGTCGACGGCCGGCTTCGGCAGCGTGCGGCGCTTCAACGACCTGTTCCGGCAGCGCTACGGCCTCAATCCGCTGCGGCTTCGCAAAGGGGCCGGCGCGTCCGCCGATGGCGACATGACGTTCCCGCTGCCGTACCGGCCGCCGTTCGCGTGGGCCGACCTGATGCGCTTTCTCGCGCAGCGGCAGATCGACGGCGTCGAGCGGATCGATGCGCAAGGCTATGCGCGCGTCGTCGAATTGCCGAGCCGGAACGATGGTGGCCGCCTGACCGGGTGGCTGTCCGTCGCGCACGTGCCGCAGCGCTTCGCGCTGGCTGTCACCGTGTCGCCCGCGCTGACGCCGGTCGTGCCGGCCGTGCTCGCACGCGTGCGGCGGCTGTTCGATCTCGACAGCCGCCCCGACGTGATCGACGCGCATCTCAGCGCACTCGCGAGCGGCTCGCCCGGCCTGCGTGTGCCCGGCGCGTTCGACGGCCTCGAAATCGCACTTCGCGCGATCACGGGCGAACGGCTCGCGGCAGCGCATGCGGGCGCGGTACTCGCGCGCATCGCCGAACGTTTCGGCACCAAGGTAGAAGGCGCACCGTCGGGGCTGATGCACGCGCTGCCTTCCGCGGCGACGCTGGCCGCCCTGCCGCCGGCGGCGCTTGAAACGCCCGGCATTACGCGCGAAACGGCGCAGGCCATCGTGTCGCTCGCCCGCGCGGTCGCCGACGGCATGCTCGCACTCGAACCGATGGCGCCGCTCGACGCGACGCTCGCCGCGCTGCGCGCGATGCCCGGCTTCGACGAGCGCGCGGTGCAGTACGTCGCGATGCGTGCGATGGCCTGGCCGAATGCGTTCCCGGCCGACGATGCGTTGCTTCCCGCGCGCACCGAACACATCGAACGCACGCGCATGCCATCATCTGCGCCACCTGACGCGCGCTGGGCGCCGTGGCGCGCGTATGCCGCACTGCATGTGTGGCGTCTACATGGAGATGTATCGCGATGACTCCCGCTCACCTGATTCCGAGCCCGCTGGGCGACATCGCCGTGCGTATCGAGGACGATGCGCTGACGGGCCTGTTCTTCGTCGGCCAGAAATACTTCCCGTCGCTTGCGATCGCACCGGAAGCCAACGCGCGCGTCATTTCGCCGATCGCGCGCAAGGTCGCGGAAGAAATCGCGGAATACTTCACCGGCATGCGCGAGACGTTCTCCGTGCCGATCCACCTGCGCGGCACGACGTTTCAGCGGCGTGTGTGGAAGGAGTTGCTCGCGATTCCGTTCGGCGAACTCGTGTCGTACGGGGACATCACCGAACGCGTCGGGTTGCCGATGAGCGCCGCGCGCGCCGTAGGCGGTGCGGTCGGCCGGAACCCGGTAGCGATCATGGTGCCGTGCCATCGCGTGGTCGGCGCGTCGGGCAGCCTGACCGGTTATGCGGGCGGCATCGACCGCAAGCGCGCGCTGCTGTCGCTCGAAGGCGCCGGATTCCAGCGCGGTGCGCATCATCCGGTGCAGACGACGCTCGCGTTCTGAGTGACGATCGGCGGCACGCGTTGCCGCATCACGCGTTCAACACGGGCCGGCGCGCTTCACGCTTCGCGTACGCACCGGGCGTCTCTCGGAACTTCGCCTGAAACAGCGCGATGAACGACGACGTCGAGTCGTAGCCCAGTTGCGCGGCCACCGCACCGATCGGCTCGCCGGCATCGAGCAGCGGCAGCGACGCGAGCAGCCGCACGGCCTGCCGCCATTCGGTAAACGACAGCCCCGTGTCCTGCCGGAACAGCCGCGACAACGTTCTCCGCGTCGCACCGACCTGATGGCCCCATTCGTCGAGACTGCGCGGATCGCCCGGATACGCATGCAACGCGCGGGCGATCTTCAGCAGACGCGGATCGCGCGGCAGCGGCACCGTCAGCGGCGCCGGCCGCATCCGTGCGATCCGGTCGGCGATCAGGCACACGAGCGCGCCGTCCGGCCCCGTCTCGTCGTAGTTCACCGGCAATTCGGCCGTGGCAATCACCAGCTCGCGCAGCAGCGGCGTCATGCAGAGGATCGTGCAATCGTCGTTCGCGTCGCTGCGTGCGATCGCTTCGTCGAGATACAGGCTGTGGAACGCGACGCAATCGCGCGTCGACACCGCATGCGGCACGTGCGGCGGAATCCACATCGCGTAGTGCGGCGGCAGCAGTTGCCGGCCCGACGGCGTCGACACCTCGAGCACGCCGCTCGTCGCATACATCAGCTGGGCCCACGGATGACTGTGCGCGTCGACGCTCACGTTGCCGGGAATCCCGAACGCTCGCACGTACAGCGGCCGCGGCAGGCGCGCCATCGGCGGCACCGCGTAAGGGTCACCCGATTGTCCCGCCAGCAACATAAGACGTCCTCCGAAGGTCATTGCACGAACGAGCGCGATGCTACCGTGGCGGCTCTTCTTTCACACGGCTTCCGTTCATGAGCGCTCATACCCGCACCACCCGCAAGACCGTCACCGCGATCCGTTCGACCAAAGGCATCGGCAGCCTCGTGTCGCTGACCGCGTATTCCGCGCCGATGGCGAAGCTCGTCGACGACGTGGCCGACGTGATCATCGTCGGCGACTCCGTCGGCATGGTGCTGTACGGGATGCCCGATACGCTGCGCGTCACGCTCGACATGATGATTGCACACGGCGCGGCCGTCGTACGCGGCGCCGCGCACGCGTGCGTCGTCGTCGACCTGCCGTTCTCGACGTTCCAGGAATCGCCCGCGCAGGCCTATCGCTCCGCCGCGCGCCTGCTTGCCGAAACCGGCACGCAGGCCGTGAAGCTCGAAGGCGGCAGCGAGATGACCGACACGATCCGCTTCCTGACCGAGCGCGGCATACCGGTGATGGCGCACGTCGGCCTGATGCCGCAGCAGGCCAACGCGACGGGCGGCTTCCGCGCACAGGGGATGGACCCGCATTCGGCCGCGCAGGTGTTCGACGCCGCGTGCGCGGCCGAGCGTGCCGGTGCGTTCAGCGTCGTCATCGAAGGCACCGCCGAGGCGCTCGCGCGCCATCTGACCGAAACGCTGACGATCCCGACGATCGGCATCGGCGCATCGCCCGCGTGCGACGGGCAAGTGCTCGTGACCGAGGACATGATCGGCGCATTCGATGCATACACGCCGCGCTTCGTGAAGCGCTACGCGGATGCGAACGCGGTGATGCGCGACGCGATCCGCCAGTACGCGCACGACGTGCGGCAGCGCGTGTTTCCCGAGCCGGCGCATTGCTTCGGGTACGGCAAGCCGCTGCAACTGGCAGACGCGGCCGCCGCCGCGTGATGCCGCTCGAACGACGCGATCACGCGCGCTTGCGCATCGCGTGCGCGACCCGCGCGTTCGCCTCGAATTTCGCGCGATGCGTCGAGAAAAACGTCCGCACGTTGCGGACGTTCGATGCGCCGGTGAACAGCCGCCGCGCGAATTCGTCGTATTCGGCGACGTCGGCCAGATCGGCCACCACGACGAAATCCGGCCCCGGCGACACGCGGTAGCACTGCGTGACGGCCGGCTCCGCGCACACGTATGCTTCGAACGCGTCGTAGTCTTCGGCCGTCTGCCGGTCGAGGCTGATCTCGATCAGCGCCGTGACGGCCGTGCCGATCGCGACCGGATCGAGCACCGCGACCTGCCGGCGGATCACGCCGGCTTCCGTCAGCCGGCGCACGCGGCGCATGCAGGTGGGCGGCGACGACAGCGCACGCTCGGCCAGTTGCAGGTTCGACACCGACGCGTCGTCCTGCAGGATCGCGAGGATGCGCAGGTCGAGATCGTCGAGGGTGATGCCGGCCATCGGCGGCTCCTTCCGGTCAGGATGTGAAATTTAATTTCAACATGATAGCCGATCTATCGTTCGTTTCATTTATGTTGTTATTTTGAAATTTAATTCCACTCGACCGCCTCTACCATCGCTCTCACTGATCCAGACAGGACATTTACGGAGCGCGATATGTGTGGAATTGTCGGGGCGGTCGCCCAGCGGGACATCCTGCCGAACCTCGTCGACGGCCTGAAGCGGCTCGAATACCGCGGCTACGATTCGTGCGGCGTCGTGGTCTACCGCGACCGTGCGCTGGCGCGCGCCCGCAGTGTCGACCGCGTGGCGAACCTGCAGCGCGAAATCGCCGAGCATGCGCTGTCGGGTTACACCGGCATTGCGCATACGCGCTGGGCCACGCATGGCGCGCCCGTCACGCTCAACGCGCATCCGCACTTCTCGCCGAGCGACGCGAACGCGCGCATTGCGCTGTCGCACAACGGGATCATCGAAAACTGCGACCAGTTGCGAGCGGAACTGCAGGCGCATGGCTACGTGTTCGCGAGCCAGACCGACAGCGAGGCGATCGCGCACCTGATCGACCACCTGTACGACGGCGACCTGTTCGATGCGGTCCGGCGCGCGGTCGCAAGGCTGCGCGGCAGCTACGCGATCGCGGTGATGTGCCGCGACGAGCCGCACCGCATCGTCGGCGCGCGCGACGGGATGCCGCTCGTGGTCGGCGTCGGCGAAGGCGAGAATTTCCTCGCGTCCGACGCGATCGCGCTGTCGGGCATCACCGATCGCATCGCGTATCTGGAGAACGGCGACGTCGCCGATATCCAGCTGCATCGCTACTGGATCGTCGATGCGGCCGGCCAGCGCGTCGAGCGCGCGGTGCAGCGGGTCGCCGCGCATAGCGGCGCGGCCGATCTCGGGTCGTACCGCTACTACATGCAGAAGGAAGTCTTCGAGCAGCCGCAGGCGGTGGCCGATACGCTGCTCGACGTCGCGTCGATCATGCCCGAGCTGTTCGGCGACGGTGCGTGGCGCGTGTTCAACGAGGTCGACTCGGTGCTGCTGCTCGCGTGCGGCGGCAGCTATCACGCGGCGCTGACCGCGAAGTACTGGATCGAGAGCATCGCGAAGCTGCCGGCGAGCGTTGAAATTGCCAGCGAGTTTCGGTATCGCGACGGCGTGCCGAATCCGCGCACGCTCGTTGTCGCGGTGTCGCAGAGCGGCGAGACGGCCGATGTGCTCGGTGCCGTGCATGTCGCGAAGCAGAGCGGGATGATGCATACGCTCGCGATCTGCAACGTCGCGACGAGTGCATTGATGCGTGAATGTGCGCTGCAGTTCGTGACGCGTGCGGGGATCGAAATCGGGGTGGCTTCGACGAAGGCGTTCACGACGCAGCTCGTTGCGTTGTTCTTGCTGACGTTGTCGCTTGCGCAGGTGCGCGGGCGGTTGAGTGACGACGAGGAGAAGGAGCATCTGCGTGCGCTGCGGCACCTGCCCGACGCGATGTCGAAGGTGCTCGCGCTGGAGCCGCAGATCATGGCGTGGTCGGAACTGCTCGCAAGGCGCGACAATATGCTGTTTCTCGGGCGCGGGATGCATTATCCGATCGCGCTCGAGGGTGCGCTGAAGATGAAGGAGATTTCTTATATTCACGCTGAGGCGTATCCGGCGGGGGAGTTGAAGCATGGGCCGCTTGCGCTCGTCAGTAACGAGATGCCGGTGATTGCCGTTGCGCCGAATGACATGCTGCTCGAGAAGCTCAGATCGAACATGCATGAGGTCAGTGCGCGGAATGGGCGGCTTTTTGTCTTTGCGGATGTGGACTGCGGGTTGGTGCCGGGTGACGGGATCGAGGTGATTCGGCTCAACGAGTACTACGGGCCGCTTTCGCCGATTCTGCATACGGTGCCGATGCAGTTGCTGGCTTATCACGCTGCGCTGGCAAGAGGGACGGATATCGATAAGCCGAGGAATCTGGCTAAGTCGGTGACGGTGGAGTGAGGGCGGCGGCTGAATCCGGAACGGGTTGGAATGAGAAAAAATATACTGCAATTTCCGGCAAAAAATATTATGCAATTTCGCGAAGTCTTGGCGGATTGTTTGACTTTATAAGTCATTGATGTATATGAACAATATGTGAGATTTTTCGCAATATAATGCGTGACTGGCGCCTTCCTCAAGCAGCTCCCGAGCGCTGTCATTTTTCTTGAGCAGAGCAGCAATGTGGTCACAATCCCTAAGCAGCGGCCGCCTTTTGGCGGCCGTTTGCACTTATAGTTCGAGCCGAGAGCGTTGAATGTTCATGATGCGGTCATCACTTGGGCTTTACCGGCGCCGCCCCCTCTTCAGCACATGTGCGCTGCGCGCAGTCGTCGACGGTCGCTGCGCTTTGTAGCTCATCGCTGAGACGGTTGCCGTTGGCGGGGCCCGATACTTTGCTGAAAGGAGGGCTCGTGCAAACACTTGAAGAGCTAAACGAAGAGTTCTTCAAAAACGTCGACCAAATTGCCACCGAACTCCTGGTGGGATTCGGCCTCAAGCACAGCGGCGACGTCGACGGATTGCACGTTCCGTTGCTTCGGTGGATGGATTTTCGACTGCGGACAATCGCCCCCCGCCCGCGCCAGATTTATGCTTCTGACCGGTTTCCCAAGTCGCTTGATGAGCCCGTCGCCAGTGCGCTTCGGTCACTCGAACGCGCCATTCAGAACGGCGATGACATCAATCCGTTCCAAAGCAAGGGGCTGCTCAGGTCAGATTCAGGCGGGAAAAGGCGTAGCGAAAGGACCGACCTGCTGTGGGCCGACTGGGGCATTCATCACCTGCACTTGGCAGAAGCCCCGACCGAGGACTACTTCTCGGCTCGCGGGGATTTCCTGTTGTTCGCGATGTTTGGTGTAGATGCTGCGTTGCTCATCGACATACTTCCGCACTCGGGGGACTCCTTGCTTTTCGCTCGCGAGGACCTGATTCGAGTGGTCGCCAGAAACTGGCCCGCCGTCATCGAACCATTCGAACTCAAAGGAATGCTCGCTCGTGAGCGCGAGACCACTGACGGTGACCGGAAGGTGCTCCGAAAGTCGGGACTCGACGCACCGTTAGTCATCGACGGGAAAGCTTACTTCTCGCCTGGGGGCGGGGTCACGACCGCGTCAACGCCAGGCAAAGTAACCGACGCAATGTGGAAGTTGCGCAGAAATGTCCGTGCGCTGGCACAGCACGTACTTGAGCCCGGCGGGCAGTTTTTGATGACCCTGCCCGAAGCTGGCCGGCAAGCGAGCCGCTTCTCGCTGAGACTGCTTCCAGAGGGCGTTGTAGTGTACGAACACTCTACAGACCGCGCCTGGACGTTTCCCGATGCAAAATTTGATGGCACCGGTACCCTGTTCGCGGAAATATCGGACGCGCTGAGCCCTCCATGGGTGAAACAGGCAATTCAGGAGGCCGTGACACGAGCGCGAACGGACGCGCAAGTGTCGTGAACTTCCTCAGATGCACCTCTAACGACAGCGGCGTGCGCAGCCCCTTTAATCGCCGCACATATGGCGAGACCAACGACGGAGCAACGCTTGGTAGTCGACAGAACTGCGCGGCGAATTCCGCTGCAATCTAACGCTCGCCTGTGCATTGCAACGAATTCGCAGCGACGTCTAGCCTCAAACGCTCGACGGGGGTAGCAACCGTGCGACATCCAGCTTCCTATGAACCAGCGACAGCATGGTTAACGTGTCCATGGCGTCTTGCTCGCTCATATCCCACTCGATTTTTGCGTTGTGCGCGAGCGGATTGCGGACCATGCCGAAGATTCCCTTGAGAAGGCTCGCGAACCCGCGCTGCTCACCGATATCGGTCTTCGACCTCAGAGCATTGATTGCGACGCGAGGCGTTCCGGTTGGCATCCCGAGAGCGAAATCAACAATTTCTGCGCCGTCTCCGCTTCCTCCAGACAACTGCTCAAGCCGTTTCGAGACTGATTTGACCGCCTCAAAGACCGCATGGAAATAGTTTTCTTGCAGGAGCTCGCTGCTGCAAAAGGCGAGAACGTTCGGATGGACATCGCGTTGTTCGAGTGCGGTCTTGAGACGGTTCGCCCGCGATAGTGCCTCATCGAGCGTGGAGGCTCTTTGCGCGTGGCCGACTCGTCCGTCTTCCCGCACGCGATAGCCGCACAATGCGAGAGCGGAGTTCAGGTTCTCACGTCTCCATGCAAACACCTCGGGCTTGCGAAGATAGAGAGACGGATTCATCGCCTCATTGATGAACTGAATTGTGTGATTGCCGACGCCATGCTTGTTTTGCTGGGCGGCCAGCGCATTGAACAAGCGCTGCCATTTTGTGATTTGTGGCGTCGGGTCTTCGAAGCCTTTGTTGGCCAGCAAGTGGCCGATTTCTGTGCCAGCAAGACCCATATCCGTATCGCCCAGTACACGGCAGACACTTTCGAGCTGCTGATGGGTAAAGCACGGCAGGTTGGTCGCCATTCGATGCTCCATCGTCGCTTACGTCGACGGCACTTTGCCTTGGAATTTAACAGCGCCGGCGGGCTGGTGTCGAGAACTTGAATGGTCGGCGCCCGCCGGAGCATTGTTGCTTCGGCGGCCTACCGGCCCTGCGGCGCTTTTACATCGAGGAGCTGTGGAATGCCAACACCTAGTGCGTCAGCCAGGTCCTGCAGGTCGACGGCCATAGGGCTGGCGCCCCCGTTTTCGAGCCGACCGACATATGTGCGGAATCGGTGCGCTTTGACCGAGAGGGCTTCCTGACTGAAGCCCGCCTCGCCGCGTAGCCGTTTTACGTTTGCTATCACGCGGGCCGTGGCGTCTTCGCCGGTCGGCTGCTGTTCGTCCACCGGTCTGTCGCAAAAGAAATCGACCACGTCGACGCCTAGTACATCTGCCAACCGTGAAAGGGTTGAGAGTCGGAGATTCGCTCGCCTTCCCTGCTCGACGCTCGCGAGGTTTGGGCGAGCAAGTAACGCCCTCGCAGCGAGTTCGTCTTGCGAGAGGCCGGCACGTTTTCGAATTGTTCTAAGTCGTTCGGACAGTCCGCTGGCGACCGCGTCATGGAGCTTCGGCATAGCCGCACAGCATCCCTTGCAGTCAAAAAATTTTCTACCACTCATCATATGCACGCTTGAAGTACACACGCATAAAAAGCTACAATTGGCCTGAGCCGGTGGAATGAACGGCTCCATCGCGGACACCTTATGAGAAGTGCCAGTGACAGCCCATCGGAGCGATGCCTCCGAGGGAAGCGTGCGCAATTGATAAGGCCCGTGGTTTCGGCATGACCGGCTGGTCAGTCACGAGAATTGAAAACTTTCCGGTGATGGGCTGGCCGCTACCTTCCCTATGGGGCACACATGGTTTTGCTTTTCTTCTGCGTCAGTGGCGTTCTAGGCGCGATTGACCGACATCCGTCCATAACGACTCGCGAAAACGAGCCTGAGGCTACTCGTTCGCTCGAAGCGGACGCTCGCCTATTCGCACAGACAATCGAGCCGTTCCCTGGGGCTTTCGTTGTCGTTGCAAACGACTGGCCACTGCTCCACGACCTCGAGTTTTTGCGGCACGAATGCGCGCCGCTGGCGCAGCGCATCGTGAACTCGGTGAGAATCCTCGGCGGGACCAAAGAGGATTCGATACTGACATTCATGAGCTCCCGGTCCGCAGAGTACGTTGTTGTCGCGTCGTCGGATTTCGAGTTCAGCGATGTGACGGCGGGCAAGCGTGTCAATGTCGGTCTGGAGGCTGGTTTTGACGAAGAGGCTGCTGACCGGCTGCGAGTGCTTTTAGAGGAATGTGGCGAGGCCGCCACGCGCCCTGTCTCTGCTGATGACGTCATGAAAGCGACCGCCGGCAATCCGTTGATGCACCGTCTACAGAGCTACTTGGCCCATCGCAGGCAACGAATCATTTGAATGCTCGGCACCGACTCGGCGAGATGTTGTGAGCTACTGACACATGGGGTACGCAATGATGGAACCGCTCGTCGCTCCAGTTGGATTCTCACATTGGTTGCTGGCGATGGCCGGCAACCGCGCCGCGCCTGCGGATTGCGCACCGGCGTGCCCGCGTGACAAAGGACACTGCCGATGAGTGAGCGTCAAATTCTGTTTCTCGACATCGACGGGGTACTGCACCGAGGCAACTCGTATGTCGCCGGACGCCGCATCGTAAGCAGCGCACCCGGGCGCATCGAGTTGTTCGAGTACGTTCAAATTCTTGTTGACCTGCTGTCGCCATATCCAGAACTTCCCATAGTCCTCTCGAGTGACTGGGCCTACCGATTCGGTGTCGACTACACCCGCTCTCAGTTGCCGTCGGCATCGCTGCGCGCAAGGATAATCGGCGCCACATACCAAGGTTGCGAATTCGACGAGATGCTCTGGCCAATGTTGTCCAGAGGCGAACAAGTCCTCGACTACGTTCGCCGACAAAGAGGCGCGCGTCTCGAATGGATTGCGATTGATGACCGGACGGACGGGTTCGAGAGCTGTCGAGAGCGGCTGGTGCATTGCCAGTCCGAGTGTGCGTTAGGGGACGCCGCTGTCGTCGAACTGCTGCGGCGGAGACTACATGAACGATTCTCTTAGTCAGCAGTGGTTGGATGCACCGCATGATTGAGAGCAAACAGTCTGGTATTGAGGGAGAAGGATGCGAACCAAGGCGCCCACCGAGTCAACCAACAGCGGGCAGTCCACCGAACGGATGCTTGCTGACGCTATCGACCATGGTCTTAAGCAGGCCCTTGGCGCGATGACTCCGCGAGAGTATGTTGCGCTTCGGACGATGTCCCCGTTCGAAATCGGCTACAGGTTCAAGCAACTGTTGCGCGACGAGCTGTACGAGCGACATCGGGAAGCGATGAAGAGGCAATAAAACGGAGTGACTACGTTGCCTAGCCCATGAGCGGAAACGCAAATCATAAAGAAGATTTGCACGAAACACAGTCTCGTACATAAATAGAATTTATGCCTAAAACCCCCGCCGCCATTTGGCAAATGCCACCAGCCACCGTTGCGGCTCTCGAGCGTTTGGGCGCAGACCTTGCCGTGGCTCGTCTACGCAGAAAAGAGTCGCTCGTTTCCTGGGCGGCCCGGCTCGGAGTGAGTGTACCGACTCTGATGCGGATAGAGGCGGGCGAAGCGGGCGTAGGCATTGGCCTCTACGCAACGGCGCTGTGGCTCATAGGCCGGGATGGAGCGCTCGCCGAACTGGCCTCTCCGGAAACGGACCGGGGGGCACTCGAGATGGACGTGCGGGAGGCCGTTGAGCTCGGAAAATCTCGGGCAAAGGCGTCCGCACAGGCCCGACTAAGCCGCAAGGAAAAGCGTATCGACCGCCGGTGATTAAGAACGCAATGGGCGCAAGACTCTTTCAGTAAGGCGATAAAAGCAAGCCCAATCTGCATGCGTTGCATGCCAACTCGTTGGCACAACCTTCGTTCGTCGAGATGTTCCGTTCAGTGATGAAAAGGGTCTCGCGAAGGAAGTGGTCTTTTGCCACGGTTGTGACGAGGTAATCGCGATGCCGGCGCAGTCCACGCCGGCAATTCGAGATGCTCGACAACGGCTAGTCGTTGATGAGGCGCTAAACGCGCATCAGTTCGGCGGGCGCGCGCACGACTCGCCGCGACGTTGAAACGCTGGTCACGCGCGTTCCCTGAAAGCACATGGCAGCGCTCGGGGTCGGCCACCCTCGACAGGAACAGGATGTCGCGCCCACGGATGGGTCGGCGTTTCTCAACAGGGAGCCTCTGGACTCTTCTCGCGCCTGATTCGATTATAAAGAGTCGTATATGACCTATTAAATGACATATTGACCCATATTTGACCGTTATCAGCAGCGCACTGACACCCATCTGAGAAATGTTTTATAGCAGCCAAATATGACGCATTAACCAATTAAGGGTTCATGACCGATAAACCAAAAACAGCGGCGACGCCCAAACCTTCCGGCCGCTTCACCGAAAATCCGATGCCCTTGCCGGTCGAGCGTGCGCTGGTTGCTGCCGGAGATGACCTTGCGCTGGCCCGCCGACGCCGGGGGCTTTCTATGTCATCCATGGCGGAGCGGGCGGGCATCTCAAAAAAGACGCTCTACCGGCTGGAACAGGGCGACCCCGGAGTGTCGTGGGGCGCTGTGATTCGGGTCCTGAACATCCTGAATCTCCTCCCCGAGCTCAACAAGGCCCTGAACACCACCAATGATGCGCTCGGCCTGGCGCTCATGAACAAGGCGGTGCCCAAACGCATCCGGGTACGCAAAGCCAACCCGGACAGTGGAGCCCTGTAATGGCGACGACAAAAAAAGCAAAAACCAGCACAACGCGGACGCTGCTCGTCTATCTGGGCGACACGGGACTGGAAGTGGGCGAACTGCAATTTTCCAGACAGGGGCAAAAAGAGGTCTCGGCATTCCGGTACTCCCCCGCCTGGCTCAGTAATCCAGATTGCTTCGCACTGTCTCCGGACCTCCCCCTGAGCATCGACTTTCAATACCGCACAGGAAGCAAGGAGACTTCTACCTTTGCGGGTGCCATTGCCGATACTGAGCCTGATGGCTGGGGACGCCGTGTCATTAACTGCGCCCATGCCAAACGGCGCAAGGCCGAAAAAGACGCCGGCCGAGACGCCGGTTCCGCACAGCTGTCAGACCTGGACTATTTGCTGGGGGTGCTGGATTCCAGTCGCATTGGCGCACTGCGCTTCAGGGACAATGCCGACGGTCCCTTTCTCGATGTGCCCCATGACGACAACTTGCCTCAAGGAACTCACGATGTCCCGCTGCAGACCTTGCTTCAGGCATCGAAAGCGGTCGAATCCGGCAAGGAAACGGCGATGGACCTCGCGTATTTGAAAGGGCGCGGCACCTCGCTCGGCGGTATGCGACCCAAAGCAACGGTTCTGAAGCCCGACGGCACCCTGACCATCGCCAAGTTTCCGAGCGTGAGTGATGCGCGTGACGTGGCGCGCGGTGAGGTGCTGGCGCTGTTGCTCGCGAAAGTGGCGGGCCTGAATGCATCCGAGGCCGAAGTCGTCATGTCTGACACACAGGCCGTCGCGCTTATCGTACGTTTTGACCGCCCCCTGGCTGGTGGTCGCATCCCTTACCTGTCTGCGGCCTCGTTGCTGCAGCTGGATTCCAGGGAAGATGGTGCCTACACGCAGATTGCGGAGGCCATTGACCGGTTCTCCCCGAGACCCCTCGAAGACAAGCAGGAGCTTTGGGCGCGCATCTGCTTCAGCATGCTCATCACCAACGTGGATGACCACATGCACAACCACGGCTTCCTGCACAGCGGCGGGGGGCAGTGGCGGCTCGCCCCGCTGTTTGACGTGAACCCGTTCCCCGACAAGGAACCCATCCTGAAAACCGCCGTGACCGAAGCGAACGGTGAAACCGGAGATATCCAAGAGGCGTTGGATGCGGCGGCATACTTTGGCGTGTCCGATGACGACGCTCATGCAATCCTGACCCGGATGATGGCTGCCCTGAACGACTGGAAACGACTCGCCCGGTCCCCGGCCGTGGGGATGGGTGATGATGAAATCGACAAGGTCGCGCCTGCTTTTGAGAACGACAACTGGGATACGGTAGCGTCCTTTCTGGAACAATGAACCGGCCAATCGGACCGCCTGCACATCCCAAGTAGCGCGCGAACACAGCTACCAAGGCGTTTTCGCCAAAGCGATTCGGGTCGTGGTGTTCTCTTCAGGACAAACGAATCTACGTTTCGAACCTCGCGGGGAACGTTCGTGAGAGCGCAGTGACGAGTTGGCGTTGAAAGGCGAGAACGGGTATTTATTTGACCTCGACCACGTGACGGTTCGGGCATTGTTTGTTCCATGCGACGAACCGGGCTACGAAATTAATGCAATTTCGGTCACGTCCGCCGACAGCGTCGTCGACGTTTTGCTCCGAGCAATTACAAAAGCGAAGAAGCGCCAACGGCCGGCATGATGTACCTGCTTTTCTGGCGACTCTACCGTGTGGCGATTTCCTCGCAACTATGAATTGCAACACACGGACAGCGTTCCCATCTCGCATGGACAAACTGAAACATCGCGTGGACATCGTTGTCCCTGGTGACGAAGTAATCGCAATACGCTAGCGCGCCCATCGCATGCTGGAGGTCAAGCGCGTCTTGCGGCTCTGGGCGAAATCCCGCTTCCACTCTAAACCGCTGACATAAGTCCTCAGATTTGATTGTGGGGCATGTTCGTTTTATCCCTCGACCGTCCTGGCCTAGTAGCCGAGGAAGGTCACCGTAGAGTCGCGTCGAAATGGCGACTGGGAGGCATGACCGTGCAGGCAGGCGGGCTCGATAGTATTCCTCGTCGATAATCATCGCGTTGTCCCGTGCGAAACCCTCAGCAAGCGCGCGACGGCCGACCAGGATTGCGTCGGGCGTCTCCCGGGCTGCCCGAGCCACCAACTCCAAAGCCGCTCTGTCACGATGCCAAGCGATGACGCAATCGGCCACGGTTTCGCCTATAACGACATCCCTAGCTCCGTACGTTGACCAAAGCTGCGACATTGTCGTGTTCAACGGGCGAACAGGCCGCATTTCTGGACCATGAAGTTTGCGCGTGATGTATCGACTCAGCTCCTCGGTCTGCAGGTACACGGGGTTGCTCAACCATTGGGGTGAAAGCTCTTCAAGTAATTCAATCGAGGCTGCAACATGCCTCTCATCTTCAGACCGGGCAATCTCATATAGATTGACAGCGGAAAGAACGACTGTCGTCTTGCTATCGGTAAGCATCTCAAGACTGGCTCGATATTCGACGTCACCGGAATTGGTTGACCGTTGTGCGACCAGCCACGTAAAGACGTTGTGGTCAATGTAGACGAGCATATCTCCCCCAAACTACGCTGCACCCAGCGTCTATCGTTCACTCCTTGTTGCGCTTTGCCACATAGTCGTGCACTTGCGCGTCAGTGCGTAGCTGTTCGATATACCAGGAAAACTCTCCGGCGTGGGGAGACGCCTCGACAAGGTCGGCCATCGCGTTGACGTCCCAAACGTAGAGGAAGAAGGTTACGGGCTGGAATCCTTTATACGGCCGTGCTTGGTCGAAGAAATGCGTAAGGCCGCCCTGTGTGTTCATGCAAAGTTCGCGGAATGCTTCAATCGCATCTGCATCCTTCGAGCCGTCCCCCAGATGTCCAAGACCGTACAGCACAACAAAGAGGTCTTGCTCTTCAACCACAGCGCCGGACGCAATTGCACCTCGGGCTCGTTCGCGCCACACCCCGATTGCATGTTCGACGACGTCGGGCTCAGTGATGTACCGGGTAGCTTCCGCAATCTTGTGTTGCTCTGCGCCTCGTACTAGACCGTGGGCCATCCCGACCGTGGACAAAAAGTCGAAGCCGAAAACCAGGGGTACGCTTCCGACAAACTTGGGTATCGCGTCGCGTACCTTGTCTGGCATGTGCTGCAAGCAGTTTGCAACGAGTGTTGCCACTGCCCGGCTGTAGTCGCGCGACGATGACTGCGCAAGCTTGTCGACAGCGCAGCTACGTGTAACTTCTTGTACGACCCCGTCGCTGTTGAGCGCCTTCGCCGTATCCAGGTAGGCAATCATGTGATTAACCATCTCGGTGGCCCGTTGACCATCCAAGTCGTTCAACATCTCGCCAAGTCCGTCGGGCAGCCCCAAGAGCCGATGAATGTCCGCTACCTCCTGGACGCCGGTTACCGACGTGCATGCGAGGAATCGGATGAGCCGCGAGAGTTCGGATATTCGAAGGTGGCTGCGCGGAGACTCGGTGCGACCTCCCGTGACGAGAGGAAACAAGAATTTGACTGCCGTGGTAACAATAGTGCATTCAGCTTTGTCTTCCGGCAAGTGCACTTGCCATGCTTCGCGCCGCTTGTCCTGTGTGCTGCCAAAATACATTGACCAATCAGTGGAATGGAGCTCCTCCGCAAGTGACCAATAGGAGCCGGTGAACAGCTCCGGGCTCTTAACTACCGTGTCACGCATCGCCGGAAATCTGTGGAAGAGGGATTCGGCAACGATGACGTCAGCAGCGTTCACTTCGTGCGTCGTACTACCGAGGCTGAGTGTTAGGCGATTGATGAGACGGGAGACGTCCCGAGGATAGCGAAGCATGCTGCATGTCAGGGACATCGCTTTGCCCATGAGGTCGGCTTCGAAGACTTCAAGTTCCCGGCCAATGCGCGTTAGCAAAGCCTGGATTTCCTCGGAAAGGTGCTGCTGCAGTTGCCAAGGAAATGCTGGCGAAATGGGATATGCGACCTGCACGATTTTTTCGATGTATGCGTTCCCTCCCGCTGTTGGTCCGCCACCCAGGCTTTCGGCGATGACGTTGCGGTCATAGGCCAGCAGGTAGGCGACGCGCGGGAAATCCGCTACGGCTTTGATGGTCCGGAACACTGCCTTGATTTCGTCAGGCGTCAAGCGGTCAAGGTCGTCTACGACAACGACAATAGGCCGGTCGAGCTCTTGTAGTACTGCTATGACGTCCTTTTTCCGTTGGCTTAGGCCCACTTTGACCGAGACGAGCTTCTCGGCCTCTTCGACGACCTTCTTGGCGTTGTCTACCGCATCCCCGATGTCGGCTGCAAACTCACCCGCATGATGAAGCGCGGTTCCGACAGTTTCTGCTGCAACGCCGACCAGGCTGACCCCGGGGACGTATTTGAGGTACTTGAGGTGTCGCATCAACCCGGCGTATCCGAGAACCTTCGACGCGAGGGCGAGTGATTTTTCGGCCTGTTTCGTGCCGGCATTCATGCCGATGCCTGATGCGAGTTCGGTAAGGAGAGCTTCGACAAGGGCATCGGCACCGGCGAGCATCCATGGGTTGAATTCAACGACGATTGGGCCGTCGTCGGAAGCGTTCTCGAGGGACTCAATGAGGTATCGAATGACCGTCGTCTTACCGGAGCCCCAGGGGCCCTCAATTCCGACGACGATTCCTGGACTACCAGCCGGCAGTGCCAACAGACGACCAAGCTGTTCAGCAAACGAGCGGCGACTGTATAGGTCGGAGACGGTATGCGGCTGGTCATGCCTAAGCGCGGTGGATTCTGCCGAAGTCATTTCCCCGGTTCTCCGAAAAGGTGAGCTGTTGTGGCGACAGAGTTGCGCCAGCAAGGACTCTGGAGAACTTATCACGGAACTCTTTCGCCTTCTCGATTTGCGTGAATCTCGACCTTGGAAAATCTCGTGAATTCGACGGTGATTGCCCAGATATGTGATTTGATGCCAGGGACAACGCAAAGGGCCGAATGCTATCGTTGTCGCAGCAATCAGTCTCAAGCAGACTACACGAGGCGGATGGCTTCCGCGACGGTTTCCTTGCGCCAATAGAGGGGCACTTGCCTACGTCGTCCAGGAGAGCGGCGGGTCCACGAGATTCGAGGCCGTCGGCTCACCCGGCCAGTCCGGACGCTTTATATCAAAGCCTGTGACATAGCTTGATAGGTCGCCCCTGAGTATCCAGCCGCGCTTGAGCGTGAGCAGGTCGATTGCCCGTCTGAGGCAGCGCTATGTCTTTGATTTCAAAAGATTGGCCGCACAAATCTCAATTTTCGTTTTTATGCGGCCAATGGCATGCGACACCGAGGCATTGCACTCGAAGCGTCGGGGGCTGTCTGTGGCGATTCGTGCCCTCGAGTTGTTTAGTTACCTCGTCAGATTCGACGCGGTGTTTGTCGCCGGCGTCGCTGCTGCTTGAGCTGGCGTGCCGTTGATAGAGCCGGTACTTGCGTCACCAGGGATTCCCTGCGGCTCATCGCCGTTTACGAACGACACGGTGATGGTTTCCGGATAGGCGTAGGCCGAGCCATTTGCCTTGTCAACCCCATCCAGGACCAAGGCTCCTACGCCTAACAGGACGACATTTCCAACTATCGTTCCCGTGCGTGTCCTCGACTTAACGGCCGTGGTGATGTCGCGTTCGCCATCTTTCGAGCATCGGATATTCAAGTCATCCTGTGCCCGATGGACGCTGCCCTTCCCGGGCGTGGTCACCGTCCAGCTACCCCTTGAGTTCGACAAGATGCAGTCCGCTCCTGCAACGTCTGCTGCGTTCTTTTGTGTTTTTACTGATACGTTTTGCGTGGTCCCGCCAGTAACCGTCGCGCAGCCGGTTATCAGAATCGCGAGAAAGATGCAAGCGGTCGTCGCTGCAATTTGCCGGTGTTTCACGTTGAGTTATCCCAAGTATGGTCGTGAGTCTTTCCCGCCGAGCGCTAACACGCCGCTCAGCGGTGCCTTAAAAGTGGGACGTGCCCGACTGACGCGGGCTCGTACGTCATAGACAGGGCGCACGGTCATAACGGGCGATGCGTGCTCACGCCTGGCGTTGAATGCGCGCGGGCCTCAGTCGGGATGCCCTCGGAGACAATGGCGGGCACATACCGCAACGGCGCCGCTACATGGCAGCGCCAAGGACCGTTCCAGCACGTGGCTCAGGGAACCCAGTAGCCCTTGGGCGGCCGCCAGTATTGACCGTCGTGCAGCTTCATGTACAACTGCTTGAAGCTCTCCGGAGCATCGAGGAAGTTGTGCCCGAAATCCCAATAGATATTGGTCAGCTGGCACTCGTCCGCTTTGTCTTTATGACAAAGTGCCATTGCTTTCCTCACAGCGGTGGCAGTATCCGGGTCGGCATATGCTGACCAGTATTGGTTTTGTGCCGTCACGAGGGCAATGACAGCCGGCCCGTCGAATGTGGCGATTGATTTGCAGCTACCCCGAAACCGGTCTTCGAAGCTGTTGTCCTGTACGCACTCCATATGCGCTTGGCCCCATGCCTGCCCCTTACTTGGCCACACGCCGGACACATAGAATGTGTGCGAAAAACCATGCTGGTCATTCTCGATGTATGGGCCCGAGACAATGTCGGTCCATGCATACGTCGCCGGCGTGGCGATGGCTAGCAAAGCTGCGGCGAGTACTGACGCCACGACAATCCCCGATTTCTTCACGTTTTCCCCGTCTGTTCAATGTCGACCGATGTCCGGCCACTCGTGGTCTTGAGGGTCGCGCACGCGGATGTAGGCGCGAGACACCCCCGGTGCGCTGGCGGGAGCCAGCTTCTTATGTTTCAGTTGTCATCCCAGGCGGGCTCGCGGCGGCATAGCGTCGGCGCGCCGTCCGTGGGACGACAGTCTGCGTTTTGTTTGGGGATATCGCACTAATGTGTCGACTATCAACAGATTGGAACCTTATCAAATCGCGCGATGCAACTCAACATTTTTATGTGTCTCTCCACAGGTTGAGTTGAGTAATGGCTACAAGCCTCGCGTCGGTCATCGGCCGGAATATCGCATCGGTTCGGAAGCAGCGCGGGCTGACGCAGGGGGCCGTCGCTGAGCGCATTGAGGTCGACGCCGAGACGGTTTCGCGATTCGAGCGAGGTGCGGTGATGCCGGGCATTGCAACACTGGAGCGGCTCTGCGCTGCTCTCGAGTGCTCGTGGATGGACCTACTGGAGGGGGGCTCCGGCGACGCGCAGCAAGTCGCGCCGGATATCGTGCGTCTTCTCGCTCCCTTGAAACAGGAAGACCGCCTGTTTCTTCTGGAGCAAGTCAAAGTGTGGGCGGCGAGATTACTCGCCGGATAAGCTGTGGCGGGAATTGCTCCAGGCCTCTGACAAATTCAAGATTGTTATCTTGTGTTCGTTAACGGGCTAGGGTGAATGGATATGCTGGATGCTTGGTTGCGAAATCCCGTAACCTAGTTTTTCGAATATCGGGTGACGTGCATGAGAGCGGACGCTGCGTTGCGCGTGAGCGTGCTGCGCAGGACGCCGCGTTTACTGTCGGTTTTGGACCGGCGCTCACAGAAGTAAAGACACTTTCTCCCAAAGCGAGTGGTGCAACTGACGAGCATGGAATGAACAATAACTGGTTTCTCGTAGCGCGCAAATGGTTAGGCCAAACATTCGCTCGCCTTTCGGAAAAGATAGCGAACATCGCAGAGCCTATATTCGGCTTTCCTTTTTTTGGTGGCGTGACCAGTGCACTCGGCGTGTTAGCAGGTTTCCTCGGGAGCATTTACGATAAGCAAATCGAAGCAGCAGGCTATCACCTTTGGACGAGCCGGGAATCGACCGAGTTTTGGCTGTCAGTGTTTGCGGTCGGTATTAGCTTCTCTGGAACGGTCTGGGCGCAGTCCCGGGACACAAGACGAGGGCGGAGCGAGATGCTCAAGGAGACCGACCGCCTGAAGGCGATGGTCAACCGGTTACATTCTCTCCCGCCGTCGGGGTATCTCGGCGCCTTCGAAGAAAGACTTGAGGAAGCCGGGCAGGCGGCCGTTTTAGCGCTGACAATGCCGTTGGACAAGTCCGAAGTCGAACAGGCTATTAGAACCGTACTTGCGACATTGCTTGACTTAGCTCGAAAATTCCATGAGCCAGAGCCTTCAGGGGCTCGGTATGGCGTCAATATCATGATGTTTAGAACAGTCGACAATAATATATCGGCTACCGAGCTTCAGGCAATTGAAGGAACAATGCACTTGTGGGATAAAACGGGGGACCTTAGGCGATACAAGGGTTACCTAGAGCTAATGCCAGTATTTTCGGTATCATCTGATGATACCGAAAAAGTTGACAGCACCTTGCACCCGCTAGCTTTGCCCGTGCCGCATACGCCCAGCAATAATCCAAGAGATTGGGGTAGGTCCGCCGTTCTACCGGGCGCGCCGTGGACTTTTGTTACAGGCGATGCTTCAGGTTTCGCGACCACGGACCACGTCGCGATGAAAGCTGAACAAGGGGATTTTGCGCCTAGCCTTGTCGATTCGGTACGCGCATACTTCAAGCAAGCCAAGCAGAGAGGTATCAGTGGCATGGTCTCGTTGCCACTGCCGGCCTATCCCGGATACGAGATGATTGACCCCAATATCGGGGGCCGGATGGGGGTACTCAACATTCATCGCAACATTGAGGACTTCATGGGAGAGGGCCAGCTTGACCTCTTTGCACCACTCGCTGCGCCGTTCTGCGCACTACTCGCGCGACTCATCGCCACATACGAGAACCGCCTGTAGTGCTACACTCTGCACATACTAGGAGCATGTAATGTTCAAATTCCAAACTTCGCCCAACCAGACTAAGAAGCAGCTGCTCGATGCCCTGAGTAAGGATGTGAAGGAAAAAACTCAGTCGAAAGACGTCTACGAGCGGCGCACGGTCAATATTCCGCTCGGCGGGATAGCTGTGCCTTTGGTCAAAATTGGGGAGCGATGACAGCTCCGTCGCTAAAGGGGTCCGCCCCTTTAGCGACAGCTCTGTGTGAACTGCTGTTGCCTAGGCCCTTCGACTGCAGTGCTATGAGTTTAGTCGTTGATGGTTCGAAGCGGGTCGCCGTACACAGTTAATGCTAAGCAATCCGCTGGGTTGTCCCCGCGTCGTTCTGCAACGGCATTGTTCGCCTCGAAACAGGCGTCAATCACGGGCTTTCCACATTGCCATGCGGCGAGGAATTTCGGAAGCCAGGCGATAGTCACTGTTGAATCCAAGGGCCACGGTGAGGCGATTACAACGGCGCATCCCCGGTCCAGTAGCGTACGGGCCAGCCCTACTGTCGTCTCTGCATCAGGATGAGGGTCCGTTCTACCTCCGCTGCACACAAACAGAACCATGACGCCGACGTTTCGGAAGGCATTTGCGAAATCATCCGTTAGGACAACGAGCCGGCCTTCGTCGCTTACGCGCTGGAAAAAATTCTGTTTCGGAATCAAGCTTCCATGCGCAACGATAATTGCCAGTTGAGACCTGCTGAAGTCTTTAGGCAGCGATTCCTCGGTATCTAGCGCAATATCGTGCTGCAATATGGTATCGGTCAAGTAGTCGCCCAACACTGCTAACGTGCCGGTAGCTGCAGGACCGGCTGGAATCCAAGCCTTTATTCCCTTTGTTGTTTCCAGGCGTCTGCTCCTTGCATGCGCCAACCAAGCTACCGACGGCGTAGCCGCCATTGCCCGTGACTTTCCCGAGAACGTTCCATCGACCCACAGCAGATTCGGAGGAATGCTCTTAAGGTCGGTGTCAAACACCAAAATTACCCGACCTTCAGGGAGACTTGATAGACCAAGGCGCTCTGCCGTGTCGTAGAAGAGATTGGGCGTCTTGTTGTCGTCAATGCCGTACTTAAAGGGAAATTCCTTTCGCCACTCGCGAAAATATTCTGACGAAAAAGTATTGACATCTTCGCGGGTTATCCCTCGAAGTGCCCCATTGCTAGCCACCACAGTAACTAATTTTCCATCGTTGTCCAATGCACCCATGACAATCGATACGTCTTCCTTCGATACGTGAGTTACGAATAGTTCGGTCTCGAATTCAGTGCTGGTCCGAGGAACCGGCTGCGAAGCAATCTCCCATCCGGGGAGCGCCATTGCGCGGTCTGCCAGCAAGTCCAGAGCAAACGCTAGCTCCGAGTTCAACGCGTTTCCATTGTCTATTGTGATAAATCGACGAGCGGCCATCGTGACACCATGTGGGTCATGTCCAGCATCATCTGAAAAGCGGGACGTCTCATAGCGGTGGTGAAGTTGTAGCAGGTCAACGACCGTCACACGGTCTTTGGCAACAACCTTTGCAGGCTCAGCCACCGACGGTTCCACGGCGCTCTCCAGCGACTCCAATATGCCCACGACCTCCGGTGGCACTGCGACTCGGTGCTTTCTAGCCATCTGAACAAGTTGTGCCAGGAGTACATAGGTTGGGGCTACGGCATCGTTCCGCGCGCGTGCCGACCGCAAATTTGCAGCAGCTGCATCGATGAGAGGCGGTAATTTTGTTTCTGCGTTAGTCGAGTCAATTGAAAGCTCCTTCATATCAATTTGCAAATGCAGAAACTCTATCTGATGAGCGTTTTGCTCATAAGCCTCCATTTTTACTAGCAACGACTTTTCGGCCGCAACCGCTTTCCTGGCAATCTCGAATAAGCCCAAATCGCGCAACGTGCGACCGAAAGTGTTTGTTTGCTCACGAGCAATTTCTAGTTCAATCTGGCCGCGATTCATTACCGAGCAGGCTAAGCCGATAAGGGCCATTTCAGGATTACGGAGACGGCAGCTAACTTCCGCCATCGATTGCCAGGCCAGACGACGGCCAGCGGGCCCGACTGGATTGCTCTGCAGAATTTGTTCGTAAAGGTCTCGCGCGAGCTGCCCCTTTCCAGCGAGCGCCACTGCGCGACTCACTAGCGACATCATCTTGAGGCCCGCGTTATCGACCCCCATATGCGAGGAGAGGCTTACCCCGAGCGCGAGGAACTGCAATAGAGTATTTACGTTTTCTTCAGAACCAACGTCTGCGGCCATTGTTTGAAGACAAGAGAGAACGGCTGGGAAAAATCGGTCAGGGTTCTCTGGCACCAACTTACTAGGTAATTTTAATTTCGTAAGCACAACCGGTGCTATGGCTTCTAGCCATCCGAACCCGTTCCTCAAAAAGCTTTCTTGCTGGAACAACTCTTCTGTTGACATGCCCGTTACGGGAGAGTACGGACGCGCCGTGACCGGCCGTTCGAACTCTTTCATCACAATATGCGCGAGGATTGCAATGCCGAGCCGACCAGCAACTCCGGTTGAAAGGAGATGCCCTAGCCTGAGGCGGGTTGGCGTATCAGCGGGATGCAAGGCAAGGTAACCTATAACAGTCGCAACTGTGTGCCGAACATCTGTCTCCATCGCATGCTCATCCACTGCGTTGGGCAGCGACAGAAGCTTTTCGAGCACGTCGAGGACAAGATGAACATCTCGTCTCGCCAAGTTTTCGACCGATGAACCGTCAAGAACAAGCGAATACGCGTGCCACACCAAGTTTCTTCGTAGTGCATCCTTTGTGCACACAAATTTGGAAAGACCCTGCCAGGTCGGAATGGAATCTAAATGTTGCTTCACGTGCGCGTAGTTGGGTACTTGCACCTCAGGACCAATGTGTTTCGCCAAAAACGCATAAACGCGTCCGACCTCATCTGCCTGTGCTTCGGGCGTCAGGAGGTGAAATGCTGCTCCGAAATCGCCAGCGGCCGTGGCAAGTCGTAACTTTGCGCGTTTGGCAGCTCGTGCGTCGGGCATCAGCGACTCAAGACGCGCAATCGCACGCTGCTGTGCCCCGCTATTGTCAAGGGATGCCGCGATTTCAAGCGCGAGTTCCAGACCTTCAATTGAGTCCAGCTCCTTAATAGCTCGTTCAAGGAGGGGCTCGGCAAATTGTAGTGCACCAGCGTCAACTGCTGCTTGTGCGAGAAGTACGAGCGCTAGAGGATTCGTAGCTGAGTTCGGCGAAAGTTGTTTAAGCTCAAGTAAGACCTGTCCGTGAAGTCCGGCTCGATGAAAAATGCGCGTCTTCAGGAAGGCCTTTTCATCGGCGAATTCGCTTGGCAACTCATCAACGGAGCGAAGCGCCTCCCCAAGCTTGCCGTCATCGACCAAACGTCTCCATTCATTCGCCTTCGTGAAAACTAAAGCTTGGTCGTGTGCAATGCCTCGAGCGACGACACCAATGTTGGGAATGGATAGAAATCGTTCGGCCAGTTCTCGTCGATAAGGAAACAGCTGACCTGCATCCACTACAGCATATGCACCTGCGGAAGCAACCGCATCAGAAACTTGTTTGGTGAATTCATAAAGACTGGGTGCCCAGTAGTCCTCCGGGAGAGTGAACCCCTCACGCCCATTCGAAACCTTATCGTGTGCATCCAGGTTTTCATCTCGGAGTGAAGCCGCTCCGACGACTATCAAGATAGTATTTTTCTTTAAACACGATAGTAAGCGAAGCGCGTCGCCCCTCCGCAAGCTAGGCGCAAGAAAAAAGTCAATTTTTGCGGGGGGCGTTTGGTCCGCCGTATCGTTGCGTGATGTCCGATAAATTCGCTGCCCCAGGCCATCTATAAATGAAGTGACATCCTTCAGTCTTTCGGCGACGCTTTTTGTGAGCAGAAGACTAATCCCGCGTATGATGCTTTTATCAGGAATAGTCTCAAAGATGGCGAAAATCATTGATTCGATACGTGCCTCAGGTTCGGAGTTGCCTAAAAATGATACGTCGGTCTCCCCTGTCACGGATCGCCGTTATGGAGCCAATCCGTGATCGGCATATAGGCGCCACCTGATGATCGGCGCATAGGCGCCAGTCCAGGATCGGCGTAAAGACGCCAGCAGCGCCGGGGCAAAGGCGCGGTTCGAACTTTCCTAGTCGGTACGCTCTGTTCTTTTTGAACGGAGCGTCCATGGCCAATCGGAGGTTCGAATTGTTTGAGTATCGCCAAGTCCTTGTCCGTATGCGGCAGGGCGACTCCGACCGCGACATCGCGCGCGGCGGACTGATGGGACGCAAGAAGCTCACGAGCGTACGCCGCGAAGCACAGACGCGGGGTTGGCTCGATCCCACGCAACCGTTGCCGGACGATACGGTTATTGCAGGGGTCTTCGGCCGCACGCCGCATCTGCCGAGTACCTGTGTGTCGACTGTGGAGCCGTTTCGCGAGCAGATTCGCAACTGGCTCGCGGCTGGCGTTCAGGGCACCACGATCCACGCCGCACTTCGCCGCAACCACGGCTACACCGGTAGCTACTCGGCAGTTCGCCGTATGGTTGGGCATCTTGCCGCCGAGCGCGGCGTGGCTGCCACGACGATCCTCGAGTTCGCGCCGGCCGACGCGGTGCAGGTCGACTTCGGCGCCGGTCCCGTGCTGAGCGTCGAGAGCATTGAGGTTCGGACGTGGATCTTCGTGATGACGTTGTGCTGGTCGCGTCACCAGTACGCCGAGATCGTGCTGGATCAAACCGTCGAGACGTGGCTGGCTTGCCACCGGCGCGCCTTCGAATGGTTCGGCGGCCGGCCTAGCCGGATCATCATCGACAACGCGAAGTGCGCGATCATCCGAGCCTGCCGGTACGATCCGGCCGTACAACGCTCCTACGCGGCGCTTGCCGAGGCCTACGGCTTCAAGATCGACGCCTGTCCGCCACGCGATCCCCAGAAGAAAGGCGTCGTCGAGTCGGGCGTCAAATACGTCAAGAAGTCCTTCGTGCCGCTGCGCGAGTTCCGGGATCTGGCCGATGCGAATCGGCAGCTTCGCGAGTGGGTCCTGCAGGAAGCCGGCACACGCACGCACGGCACGACCCACGAGCAACCGCTCGCGCGCTTCGCGATCGAGAAGCCGCTGCTCGCGGCGTTGCCGGACGTGGCGCCGGTGATCTCCGTCTGGAAGGAAGTCAGCGTCCACCGCGACGGCCACATCGTCTACCGCAACGCGCTGTACTCGGCACCGTATGCACTGGTCGGCAAGCCCCTCTGGCTGAAGGCGACCGACACGGTCATCCAGTTGTACCACCAGCATCAGCTCGTCGCGACCCACCCGCGGCAACGGGCCGGTGGTCGCCATACGGTCCGGGACCATCAGCCGCCCGAAGCTCAGGCCTGGCTCGAACACGATCCGCAGTGGTGTCTGGCCCGGGCGAAGGAGATCGGGCCGTCGTGCCACGGCGTGATCCTCGCGTTGTTCAACGACACGGTGCTCGTGAACCTGCGCGGCGCGCAGGGCCTCATCCGGCTGCGCGAGCAGGTCGGCGACGCCCGGCTGGAAGCGGCCTGCGAGCGCGCGCTCGCCTTCAGCAGCCCGAAGTATCGCACCGTCAAGGGCATCCTCGACAAGGGCCTGGAAGGCCAGGCCACCACGCGCGCTACCGCGATGCCGGGCGGTACCTACCAGGACGGCGGCCGCTTCGGCCGTGACCTTCAATCCCTGCTGATCCACTGAATCCATGAATCCGAGTCCCGAACTGAATTCCATCCTCAAGCAGCTTCGCCTGTCCGGCATCCTCGACTCGCTCGAACAGCGCAACCGCGAGGCCATCGACGGACAACTTGCCTACACCGAGTTCCTCGCGATGCTGCTGCACGACGAGGTTGCCCGCCGCGAGAACCGCAAGCTCGCCATCCGCCTCTCGCGTGCCGGCTTCGCCATCGGCAAGACGCTCGAGTCCTTCGACTTCGACCTGCTGCCCGCCTTGAACCGCGCCTACGTCTACGATCTCGCGGCCGGCCGCTATCTCGACGAGAAGGTCTCGATCCTGATCGCCGGGCAGACAGGCACGGGCAAGAGCCATCTGGCGCAAGCGCTGGGACATTGCGCGGCCCGACAGGGGCGCGACGTGCTGTTCATCTCGCAGACCGAGCTGTTCAAGCGGCTGAACGCCGCGCGCGCGACCGGTACCTACGAACGCCGGTTCCAGCAGTTCGCCAAGGTACCGCTGCTGATCGTTGACGACTTCGCGCTTAAACCTCTGCATACCCCGCAGGATGAGGACTTCCACGATCTCGTGGATGCCCGCTACGAGCGCGCGGCGACGATCCTCACATCGAATCTGCACTTCGATGAATGGGGCGCCGCGTTCCCCGACAACCGCATCCTCGGCACAGCAACTCTGGATCGGTTACGCCACGGCGCCTACCGGCTCGTGCTTGAAGGCGACAGCCGACGCGCACCGAAACCCATGCCTGATCTGCCCCAAAATACAGTTGCCAAAAACGGTAAAAAACCGCAACCTTGAAACCGTTCGAACCCGCGCTTTACCCCAGTTCTACTGGCGCCATTACGCCGATCATCCCCGGCTCCTTTACGCCGATCCGTGACATCCCCGAAGGAAATGGGATTTTTTCTCCAAAAGTTGAGGAGCGCCTCTTTGATTTCATTGCGGTATTGTTGTGACACGGTTTAACCCTTTTTATTTAAATGATGCAGAAGAACAGTGGACTTGACGACGCCGCAGTTCGATGGTGTTCACGTGGGCTGGTAGCGGTCAGCCAACTCGAATGTGTGGCATCGCAGTCTAGTAAGTGCGGTCGACGGCAAACGAAGTTATGACGCTACACCGACCGAAGCAGTTCTACAGGCCTCAGAGACCGCATTGACGCGTGCGCCGAACGTTTTCCAGTACCGTCCACTCTCTTGCAAAGCGATATCCATAGTCGTTTTTCCCCCGAAGTCCCACGATTCATATCACTGGACCATAAGCTAAGCGCCGACCGCGACTGCGCCATGTCAACGGCATTGACAGCAACCGCTGTCATTCCGAAAAAACAGCCTCAAATTGAGGACTTGACTCAGCTAACGCTTCATCGGGTCGGCAAGTACGCATCCGCTATGTCGACGGTATCGAAGCGCAGGATTCCATCGCGTGGTACGACCTGCGCGCGTCCAGTCACGGCGCTTCGCACACCGCAGTTCGCCGCAGAACATGTGATAAGGAAACCGTCGTAGCGCTCGTGCTCCCCTTGGACCAGCCGCTCGACCCTTACAGGGATTAAATCCTGCGGGTCCATTCGATTAAAATTACAAGAGTCTTGCTGCTTGATTTCCTGCTCAGCCTTTGCTCGCCCGTGACTCGCCGCGACCGTGGTCATGATGAAATAGATGAACATGAAAATTAAAGCAGCGAGGAAGAGCAAGAGAAACGAAACAATCACGACCTGACTCGTCGTCAATTTCTTTGGAGTTTTTTGAGCGGTTTTTACTTTGGTTTCTTTATAACCCGCTTCCGCCCCCCTCCATTTCTTCCAACGCCGTCCCGCCAAAATCAAAAGCGCGATGATGTACGACGCTGAAATTGCAGGGAATATGATTGCGGAAAGTAAATTGGAGAACCCAATGTTTACACCAAAATAGACCATGTCGCCATGGTCCCATGGAAACATCGGAGGGTATAGGCCATGTGTGATGAGATAGGAGTCTCTGTAGGCCCGCCCTTGGCAGAAAAAGAGCCCAGCAAAGACGGCAATCCACAGGCTGGCGTTTGCTGCGAGTCCTAAAGCAGCCGTCCACGTTGAGTCACGTGCCGTGTTCCGCGAAGCGGCTGACGTCTGCGCGCGCAGTGCTGCAACTTGACTCGGTTTTATAAATTTCTCTTTCATAACCGTAACCATCTAGTGTGACTGGCAAGTATCGCCCCTCGGCTCGAAGCCGGGGTCGCAGAACCATCCATGACCGGAAATATCGAGATGGGCATGCGGAGGTACGATAAGTTTGATACACCCCAGGCCTCGTTCGACGTATCCGGTGTTGCACTGCCAGCCATATCCATTCGGCTCGTAGTGCGCGTTGACTGGTATCTTCGCCTTCGGCGGAAATGTGCTGTCAGTAGCCGACGCTGTGCAGCCGATACGGTCGACGCCAGGTGGACAATCGCCACCTCGGGTGGGCGGCTGTTGTGTCGCCGGAAACGTCGCAACAGGTTCAGGGGAGGAGCCGGGAGCCATCGGCGATGACTCAGTACGTGAAATGCTCTGATGCCGTGGTTTCGTGTGGTCTGGCTTCGCCGACTCTCGCTCGCGATGGCGATTAGGTGAATGAAGAGTCGAACTTGAGGATTGTCCTGGGTTTGCAATCCCTGCTGCGGCCGCCGGTCGTTGCTGCTCGGGGGCGGTTGCCGACACGGGAACCCGTACGCGGTAAAGATGATATCCGCCGATGCACAAGCCGATGGCGAAGAGCGCAGCCAACGCGGCTGATATGGGACGTCGACGTGAATTGGCCGACGGCGGTCGCTCACCGACGCGACCGTTATGCCAGCCACTGTATGCGTTGAGGCCCGGCTTTGCTGTAGAGGACGGCGTGTGCCGCCAACGTTTGTCCTTGAAGGCGGATATTCCGGCAACGATGGCTTCGGCGTCTGCCGGTGGCGCGCCGACCTCGCTCAGCAACGAAACGGCTGTTGAGAGCGACGTTTCCGGCGCAGCCTCCAGCGCGGCTCCGACCCACGTTAGGTAGCGTTTAGCGTCGATAGTGGAATTGGTTGTCTGTATGGACATCGGCAAGGTGCGTAAAATTTTCGGGCAAGTAGCGAAGGTCTTATTGAAGGTAAGACGGAACAGGAGGAACCCACTCGCTTTGCGGCCCGAGGATGGCCGCACACTTATCGAAATTGTCGAACTGCTCCCAGACCCTCCGATTGCCTATCACGTAGACTCTTCGCTTGGCGCGACTGACTGCGACGTTCAGCAGATTTGGCTTTTTTGACGCCCAAGCCTTCGCACCAGGCCTCTTCGGATTTCCGCCCAGCACCAGGAGCACGACGTCAGACTCCTTGCCTTGGACCGTATGAATCGTTCCGACCTCGACGTTCGAAAGCTTTGCTTTATGTAGCAGCGACTCGAGTCCGCGAACGACGTCCCGAAAGGGCGAAATCACGTAGATTTTGTCACGGGCTTCCGGCACGACATCACGCAGTATGGACAATGCCATCTCTCCTTCCGCCGGTATCCAGTGGCCTTCAGCGTCAGCGCTTTCGACGTGTATCCACGCAGAAGGTGGCAGGTGGAATGGTTTCCTGCCTTCTGTACCGAACACCATCATGTCGTTGTACGCAATCTTGTTTGATATGCGGAACATCTCTTCATCGCAACGACGATGCACGCGCAACGGCGAGCTGACCCATAACGGTTTGCGCTCGTGGTCGACCAATACTGTCCCGACTGTCGCGACGCGGTCCGCGAGCTTTTGCGTGGAGAGCCGACCCGGAAGCCACGTTTCGCTCACGTCGAACTTGCCGCGCAATGCCTGCTGCGCGCTGAATGGAATGGTAAGAACGGGCTCGAGCTGCAGTGGGTCCCCAACGACAATCGCTCGCTTTGCACGCCATATTCCGCCAACGGCGCTCTGAGGGACGGCTTGACCAGCCTCATCGATGAGGAGCCACCCCAGTTCTTCTCTACCAAGATGTTCGAACAACCGAGGAAGCGAAGCGAACGTCGTGGAAACTACCGGGACTATGAAAAAGAGTGTCTGCCATGCTGCGCGCACAGCAGCATGCGCAGCATCCGCCGGCACGCTCCCCTGAAGTACGTCGAATAGCGCGGTTAAGTTTTTCCCGATATCCGCCGCTTGTGAAATGACGAACGCCTTGTGGAGATTCAGGGCTTCCATGAAGACGCGTGTCCGCGCAGCATTCCATGCGGGGTCGACCCACGGAGAACTTTTCTCGCGTCCGACGTCATCGGTATGCCATGTCGCGAAGGAGGGGAGGTGTTCCCCAAGAACTTGCTTAGCTTCAGCCAGAGATTTGCGTAGCCGCTCGACGACTTCTCTCTCCTTTGCCAGGGTCCTCTCGGCCGCAGTCCGAAAGCCCGTTGAAGCCTCCTGGATTTCCACCATGGCATCTGCAAGCTCTTGCGCTGCCTGCTTGCTTTTTCTGGCCTCGCGCTCTACCTTTGCGAGTTCCTGATTCCTTGCGTTCCAGGTCCCATATGCTCTTCCCAGAGTGAATACGATTCGAAGAATGCCCGGTCGATTGCTGACATGAGAAGCCAAGGTTGCTGAAGCGTTCTCATGTTCGATGTGCGCACGTTCGTGTTCAGCGGCGGCCGCCTGCTGTGCAATCGTCGAGTTGAGCTCGGCCTGCCGCCGACGTTCCACTTCGGCCGCAAATCCCTTTTCACGCGCCAACGCTTTGGAGAGCTCGCCAATACGCTCAAACCATGACTGTCGTTGTGCTCGAAGCTTCTTTTCAGTATCGAGCGCCTGCTGAAAGCTCGTCTTCGCCGCTCCCCAATCTATGAGGGCTGAATCTTGCGAATAGAGCCAACTCGAAAACCCCAGCCTCTTCTCAATGCCGTCTCCCCCAGGTGCATCTGACGCTTCGCGTGACTCGTCCTGCCAGAACCGTTTCTTGAAAATCGCCCGGTTCGCCTTGCTTCCAAGGCGCGCCGCGAGCAGCCCCCACGCTGGCTTTTCGATGACCCGTGATGCGAATTCAGTGAAATAGTCGAAACCTTGAGCCCAGCTTGCATCGACCGCATCGATGCCAGGAATATCGAGCGTCACGTTTTCGACTGCGCCATTGTTCGCCGACGCAACGACAATTTCGAATCCAGATAGTGCGTCACTCCAGAGCTTGACGGTTCGCTCCTTATCTTGAGCCTTCATGCTGGCCACGCCGGTAAACGCATGCGCGGGCGAGCTGAGTTTGTTCAAAACCAACGCGCGCGAAACGACGACCGACGCCACAAGGTCGCGCAAGAGCGTTGTTTTGCCCGTGCCGGGAGGGCCGTTGATGCCAAACAGTCCTCCTGTTTGTTCTACTTGCTCGAGTAGTTGGTTAATGGCGAACTGTTGGCCATAGACGAGTGGATGATGTCCTTTGCTGGGCCACCTACCATGAGGAAACACTTCGGGCGCCAACGAATGGAAAGGCAGGGCAAGCTTCTGCCGAACATCTACACGTCTCGATTCGTCCACTGCACCGTCGGCGGCAAGATATTCATGCAATGCGGGGCCGACGTTACCTGCCTCGACCTGGCTCGCGACCAAGCTCAGGTCGTCCATGAAGAAGCTGTTGAGGAAGTCCGCTCCGTCAGCTTCGTAGGCGTATCGCTCAGGCACCCGGCGAGACGAAATACGCATGCCGTCCGATATCTCCGGCATTTCAATATGTAACTCGCGGAGCAGCCAAGCAGATACCTTTCCGATATCCCCTAGAGTCACCGGGCGTCCGACGCTGATGCCATCGGCTTGCAGCTTATGACCCGCCTCGTCGCCTTCCTCGAGTGCCAGTTCCTGACGTAGCTGCGAGTCGAATTTCTTTGCAAACTCGGCGTAGCCCTCCAGCCAATTGGATGCGCTAGGTCCCGGCGAAATCGTCCTGCCCCAGGCCCACGCGCAGGTCGAAAGCACAGCGTTATCAAACAGCACGCGGCCGTCATGCGTTACTGATAGGCAAAACAGTGCGGTATCGATGTCGAGACGTTCGTCATACGAGTCCGGGTCCACCCCGAACTTCTCTTGTAGAAGGTCGCGCAACGCACGTACCGGATAGACCCCGGCGTATACCTCGTGCCGCCAAACATCGTTGCCGATTCGCCGCCGCATCACAGCGTGACGCTTATCCCACGGTGCAATCGCGTTCAGAGCGCGAAAGTCGTTTGTAGGTGTCTTTTTGTCTTCCGGTTTGACTTTCGGAACGGATTGCGGACAAAAAATTTCAATCGCCCGCCAGTAACGCAGTACGCTTGCTGTATCGGTCACTTGGAGATTCGGAGTGTGTTGTCAGAACTGGAATGGTCCAGGTAGTGCGATGCTCAGGTCCATCAAATAATACACGACGCCCTCCGCCGACAATGGTGTCGAATTCGATGCATCTTGATTGCCGACGCGGTTATCGATGATTTTCCGCTTTATGCTTATCACGTCGTGGCCGTAGAGACCATGCCATTTACCTGTACTACGGCCGATGTCGACAAAAGTTGAGGCCGACCTGCCAAGATTGACAGGTCGGTGGCAGTATCGGGTGCCTTTCGTCGAGAAATCTATGCCATTTGACCGCAATGTGCTTGAGGCCGCCATCGAGGCATTCGGAGGCGGTAAGCAGTCCGACGACCAAGTCGATGGGCTGCTCCCGAAACTTTACACATTGGAAGCAACGGGCCATTACGACCCGTTGCTTAACGCACTTTCGCATGCTAATGATGAAGGCAATCTCCGCTCGCTGGTGTTGGAGGCTACCGGCAAAGGAATAAGGGGCCCGCGTTGTACAGTCTAATCGCGCTCATGTGCCTTTAGCACCTCATGGACACCGTACATTTCGTGTTCGAGCATGACGTCTAGGACATCCAGAATTCTTTTGCGAAGTTGCGGGGCGTGTTCGGTCGCGGAGTATTCGTTCTTCAAGAGCTCCTGAAGCTGATGCAGGTCTGATGCCCGTCGATGAGGCTCGCTGGAGCACGCGACAGCGCGCACTAATTTCTCTGCAGCGCAGATAACGATATCGGTGACATCGCACGTTGCTCTTCCGAGCGCGTAGAAAAGCGACGCCGCTTGGTCATCAAAAGCCACTGAGTCTATGTACTGTCTGCACAGATGGCGTGCGCCCTCGAAGTTGTCTGGCGGTATGTTTCGAAACACCTCTCGGGCTCTCGCTCGGACCTGCTTGTTGGGGTCGTTGAAATATTGTGGAATGCACGTCAATGCGCGCTTGGTCAATCCTCCTTCGACCAATGCTGATATGGCGCATTCCGCCGCAAGCGGTTTGAACTCTTCCGAGCTTGCAATCAGTTTATCTGCTGCTCCGACGCACCTGTCCTCATAGAAGCTGGCACCTATGATTTGCCATGCTCCAATTGCGCGCAGCACCTCGTCTTTCGAGGCCAGAAGGCACTCAATCAATCGGTCGCCAATTTCAGTTTCTCGATAAAGAATGAGCGAGTGAAGTCGCAATCCTACGCGCGACGTCAACACTAATAGGTTGCCGCCATCATCGCATTCCTTGTGGGTGGCTAACACCTCGACAAGCTCTGCGCACATGGATTTGTTTTCGACGAGCAAAGGTATTAGTGTTTCCGCGAGGACACAACGGACTGGCAGTTCCGGTTCCCTGTGAACTCTGCGTTTCAGAAGGTCCCATGCTTGGTTCCTCCGGGGCTCTAGTCCCCACAGGACACGCGCGAGTGCATTCGCCGCGCTGCCGCGCGGGCTACCAAGCGCACGTGTATAGATATTGTCTCCTCGGGAAAGCAACTGCTCGATTGAATACGGACGCGTGGCCCCTTGCGTCAAAGCATCAGAGCCCCGCTCTTGGTATGCGCCGAACTCGACATACCAACATAGTGCATCGAACACTCCGTCGTCGGCCGCAACGCCAGGGTGCCTGCTAATGACGTGCGAAATTTCGGTACCGAATGGCCGCCCTACACGCTGATGCGCAGATAAGATTGCGAGCATGAGGGCGGTGTCCGTGCCGTTGGTGCTTGCCTCGCCGAGGCCAAGAAGAATGTTTCGAACGTACGAGGCTGGCGCTTCTTCGGGAATCTGCGTCAATAAAGATGCGAAGCGCAGAGGGTTCTCCTGGGCTAGCTTGACCAAGTGCATCGCCAACTGCTCGGAGCTGCCTTCCAAGGGGCGTCTTTCCCCTCGTCGGTCCTTGTCCGCGTGTTCTTTAATAGCCCGCAACCAGTGATGGTCGCTCATCAGTGCGACTGCGTGGAGCGAGATTGGTGAGCTGACGAAACCTGCTCGGATTCCCTGAGGAGAGGGCGCCTTGTGCCCTGCAAACTTGCGACGCAATTCCGCCAATCGAGCTCGAGCCTCGACCGACACATTCTCTTCGCCAAGTGTCTCCCAAATACACCACTCGGTGTGCCCGGATTCTCTTAGAGACGCCAGCACGGTTGCCTTCGAGCAATAGCCCCCGTCTTCGCCGTTTTGCAGAACTTCGGCTAGTGCATGGCGGGCAAATTCGAGTTCGGGCCTATAGGTGAAGACCTTTGCTTCGATTCTCGAACGTGATTCGGCCATGAGGTAGGGCAGAGCCGCGCGCGCAGCATCCGCGAATGACTTGTATGGTGTATCGGACCACCCAGCATGGAAAAGATGGTGTTCGCCCAATAGATGGGGCAAATGACGTGCTAAAGCTGCTCCGTTTGCCGCAATTGCTTCTAAATGTAGTTGAAGCAATGCAGGGTGCATGGATGGCGTCAACTGCGACAGGAACCCCTCTGCAATTGCGGGCGCGTGCGCTGCCAATGACTTGAGAGCTTCTCGGTATGTCGTTAGGAATTTGTCGCCCACGGAGTATTGCTCGCCGACTCGCCGGTACGAGAACGTCCAGTCGTCCCTTCCCTGCTCTCTTGCCTGCACGATACGTTCAAACGTCGAAACAAGCGCTCGTGTTGTCGCTGCAAGATACGCTTTGGGATTCTGGGTTGCCAGTTGCTCTAGCGGTTCCAAGTCCAGGTCGCTCTCGTCTCGCGAAAACGGTTGTCCTTCGGGATGCGTCTTAAACCACTCAGAAAAATAGGCATCAGCAATCGGCGAAACCGCATCTAAGCCATTTCGTGCAAGAGCTTCCATCAGGGTTGTCATGCGCAAGTGATTCGTCTTCTCCATCAGCGCATGCGGATGCGCTCGTATGAGCGCTTCGCATAGAGACAACAATTGCCCACCAATCGGCTGCCCATGTGTCAGGGAGAACCAATCCAATAGACGTTCTGCTCGACGTTCGGAGTCTGCGGCGCGGTACCAATTGTCGAGTAACCTTCCGGCCTCATCTGGCCGCTGGGGTGCCACTCGGGATAGCCAAAACAAAGCAGCCTCCCGTCGCGATTCGACCGTGCTATTAAGCTCCTGCTCGACGAGGCTGCCAGTCGCCGACGCTAAGTCGAACCAGGCCGATGTACCATAAACGGCTGAGCGAATGAGGGGCGATATCGGTGCCCCCGTCGGGTCGAGCTTTAAGACAATGGCAAGCTCTTCGGGTGAGGGGGCCTGTAGAGCACCGAGCCATTGAGATACAGCAAGCTTGATGTGGTAACGGACCCTTTCGTCAGTCAGGACATTTTCGAGCTCCGATAGATAGCGGCGTCGGTCATCGTCCCTGAGGGACTCCAAAATCTGCCGGACCTGTGTTCGCCGAAAAAGGTATTGGTCGTCGTCAGATAGCAGCAACGCGACGAGGGTTTGCTGCGAAGTCGCGAAGCCTCGGGCGAACAGGTAATCGAAGAAACTCTCGTGAAACAGATGCACCTTCCCATTCCGGACCGTGATGAGGTTTTCGGAAGATAGGATGTCCACCACAGAATCAAAACTCTGCAGCGTCGCAAGTGGGGCCTGGAGCGTTTGCCTGTCACTCATCCATTTCGCTATCGCATTGAGCGGTTCTGCAACCTGCCATGTCGGCGAAGGGTCTCGCGCGGCTATTGAACGAGTCTTCTTTTCGAGCAGGCGTGAGAAAAGGTCATTTCTGCTGGAGAAGGGGGCCGCATCGTCATGGACTTCGAGGAACAGGCCGAGATTCAGTGGGACTTCGAGGAGCTTTCTTTGCCCAGAAGACAGCGCATCCACATCTATGCCACGTTGCTCCAGCAAGGGCTTGATTTCTGTGAGCCAATCCAGAGGCGCGACCTCGATGCGTCGAACCGAGGCCTTACTCGCTAACGCCTTCAACCGGGCATCGTTTTCTAGGTCGAAGGCTCGACATACGCATACGACCTTCACTGTGCCGAGCTTCTCCGCATCGCTGAGCATGCGCAGAAGCTGCGTTTTGACGCGTGTGCTTCGCCCCGAAATTTCGCTGACGGAGTCTACTTGGTCGATGAGCAATACGCTGAGAGCCGTCTCGCTGACGCCCTTGAGCGTTACAACCGGGCTCTCGTGCCGTTGCGTCAAGACTTTCCCAATATCTTCCTTGGTGGCGACTTCGAGAAATTCGTCGGCGCGAAGGGCGACGTGGACTATACCCCGGGAGCGGAGTTCGGCAACGAGCTGACTCACGGTTGCAGATTTTCCGGAGCCAGCTCCGCCTGTCAGTAAGACTACGCTTGCTCCTTCCGGATTCGTGAGCTCCTCGATTAGCGTCCCGACTTCCCTGCGCGAAACCACGCTCTCCGGCTCTATCGACGGATAGCTAAACAAATAATCTTCCGTGGACGAACGCAGACGTTCCGTCAACGTCCGGTCCAACTGCCAGTGGACAAGGTCTACTCCGGTTCTCGGCAATTCATCTCGGACGACGTCCGTCGTAAGTTGCCGATTGAAGCGCTGTTCCATGTAGTCCCGCAGCGCTGCGAATATTTGCGTACTCGGGAGGTCAATACAAAGCCCGCCGAAGGCCTCAATGGACTCATCGAGGCCGCCTTCAGGCTGCACACGGCAGTGGATACGTTTCAGCCAACTGTATGCAGTCTCTTGACTGGTTCCCCAGGCTGTTGTTATTTCCTGGAAGGCATCGGACAATTCTTTGCTGAGGAGATGCTGGAAGTCCGCATAATCTATGGCCGTGCGGGCTCGTTCACTGAGGTCGCGCAAGATGACTGCGGGGTCTTGCGAGACAAAGTGGCATTGGTCAGCTGGGTCTTCCAGGCTCAGGCGCTTTCGAAAAGCATCCAGAACCCCCAACTTCTGAAGCCGGTTTGTCGTCCAGTTCCCCGACGTATTGGAAATCTTGACTTGATGCCATTGCTTCTCGGCGCCTTTCATCAACAAAAACTCGAAGCCGGAAAAAGCTTCTGCTGTACCCTCGAAGCACAGCATCGAGGCATGCCCGAGGACCACATCTATCAGTTTCAGCACTAACCATTTGGCTTCGTACCGATTTCCTAGTTTGTCTGCTATCCCGCCCGGAATCATATTTTTTTCCTATTCTTTAGCCACTGCTAACCAGCTTGCAACGAAACTCTTACGCAACCAATCGGGACGGCACACGTATGTCGAAATGCGCGCGCCTATTCGTCGAAGTCAGACGGAATTACGTCGCCTCGAACAACGCGCAACAATGCATTGACGACAGTCCGCAGCTGCTATACCGCTAATCAGTCGGAATGGTGCGCATCAACGTCCCCATCCGAGTTCTCTGAGCAAGAAACCCGTTGCGTGCAAGGCAAGTTCAGCGTCCTCCTTTGATACCTCTCGAAGCTTGTAGCGTTCGCGTTCGTTATCCTTTCCCCTCGGGTGGAGTAGATTGACCGTTTCGAGGGACGCGCGAATGAGCCGTTGCTCCTTTTCGCCGAAGTGCTTCTTGACCGCTGTAATGCAGTCGCCAAGGTCTTCTTCGAGTATTGCTCTGTTTCCGGTCAACTTGTACAGCCACCGCGCGCTGACGACGGCGCACAGGTTACGGCATTGGTCGACGACCGATGTTGGAGAACCTCTGTACGCCACTTGCATGACACGCTCGTAGGCATCCGACACGGACTTGCGCGTTTCGTCCGGAGCTTGTTCAATGTTGAGAGCGGGCAGGACGCCAAATGCAGACTCTGCTCGAAGCGTCACCAACACATCCTGACTGACCGTCTGCTCAGTCTGCAGGATTCGCCAGAGCGAGTGCGCCTTCGCGTTGCCTATCGCTAATTGGAGCCCTTCCCCACGATTGGCACGTCCCAACAGTTCAGTGCAATGAATGAACACATTCAATTCCTTCCGGACCCGGCCGTCTTCGGTCCTCCGGCGACTATCCGATAGCAAGTTGGGGTGGGCTTCGACGGAATACGATACTCGATTGGCTCCTTCAAACGATTGGAAAAGGCGACCTCGCCGAACTCGCGACACTGGGTCGAATGAGTCCTCGCGAAAAATCCATCGAAACGGGTCACTCAGTATCCCGCCTGGCAAATCGTCGAGGGCCGACGGAGACTCAATGAGTGAGCACTGAGAAAGTATTGGCGCTGGGACAGTGAGGTGGTTTGGACTTTCTGTGCCCTCATAGACGTGGCCGTGGTCGTGTTCGATGCCGAGGCGGGACATAGTTTTTTCCGTCGATGATGACTGCATCAATATATCGCACATCCGAGCCCGTGGCCGGCGTGCCATACGGACGTCGCTCGCACCTCAATATCGGCGGGACACCGGACTGGGCAACGCTAATCCCAAAGGTTTTGAGCGACGACGCGATGCGAACCCTCGCTCGAGCCGTTCGTTTTTGCGTTTCCGGTACATCTTGCGCCGCTGCCTAAGTCGCCAGTTGGCTTTATGGGGGTTATAGTGGACTATGTCAGTTGAGCGGCCAATGCGTCGCTTGTCACTCAGCGCGTCTTTACCTTTACTCCCTATACTTGCGCCGGAGGCATTGTGACTGTCCACGTACGTTCTGCGATTGTTGTGCTCCTCGTAGGAGGCTTCATGTCGGGTTCCGGGGCAACCCTTGCTGAAAGCGCCTGCCCCACTTTTACCGAGATTCATCTTCCCGGGAAACAGCCGAAGGGAAACAGGTTTGCAACCTTCCCAGGTGGCTTCGTCGTATGGGCCGGCAGCCTGAGCACCGACACGGACGGCGCATCCACTGCCTATCACCCAGAGAATATAGGCAGTTCTAGCCTTTGTGACGGGCTCGACATCTACCGGGCCGGCAGATGCGTTCGCGACGACACCGCCTGCAGGGCTGCAGTTCGCCAGGCGCAGGCTGTCCAGTGGGACCCAGTGAAGTCCCCGGCGTTCTGCGTCTATGGCTTTGCCGCCAATAGCACGAGAAAGGTTGGGGACAAGCCTGTCTGGGGCGATGACCTCGGTAGCGGTCCGCTACCCGTGCAGAAACAGGGCGACCCCGCTCCGGGTTTTTTCAGTTCGGTGACAGCCTATCCAGTGAGTTCACCCGACGGCCAGGGGGTTCAATACGCAGACGCCGACAGGCTCCCCTTTTTGGTGATGCCGTCAAGCCTTACAGGCAAGAACGGACCGACTGGATATCTGAATGCAGGTGCGATTGTTCGCTTGAGGGACAACAACAATGTCTACGCTCTCGTGGCCGACGAAAACCAATCGCCTGCCGAAATATCCGTTGCCGCAGCGCAACTTATCCATGACCCCTCTCTGAGCAAACCCACACCCGTAACGGAAGCAGAACTGAGAGGACAAGGCACACCTCCATATCCGTACACTAGAAGCGCTACCACTGGCCGAATCAGGGTTTCGAATAGTGAAGAAGGCCCCTACCTCGTATTCGCGCTCGCTGCACGTCTGGGGCGTGCGACGAGCTATGACCCCAGCAAGGTAAACGACGTAGGAGCGCACGCATTCTCGTCATTTGGCGGGGTGGAAAGTCTCACTGCGTGCGCGAAGCAGTTCTTCGGAGATTGAACCTAGGCCGATAGATTTGGCGCACACGCGTCGCAGAAAATCAATAGGCTGCGGGCCATCGAGCAGCCGCATGGCCAAGCGCTCAGTGAGAAAATAGACGCCGGCCTGTTGCCCGGTGAGTAGGTATGTACGGCCTGCTACTCCACGGCCTCCAGCATCGGTGTGCAGATGCTTGAGAACACAGCTGCGAGCGGCGACAGTGGCAAATCCGTGCCACGGCGCAGACCAACAATGCGGGAAACCCCTCATACGGTTGATTTTCTGCAATTCATTATTATCTTTGCAAACACACCAAGATTGAACGTATAGCTGCATAGGGACCTGCAGCTCATATAAACGAAGATGAACGACGGGGGTGGTGCCGTGAGAAAGGGAATCCTGCTTCTTCTCGCAGTTAGTCCAATTCTTTTTGGCTGCGTGGTTGGTGGCGTCCCTTCTCACGTATCGCAGGCGCTTCCGCCGTGCGAAAAAACGTCAGATAAGCTGGATTGCATTCTGAACACGAACTCTGGCGTCGTCGAGGAGCTTAAACCGAACAAAAAACCGTTGCCCACTCTCGGCCTGGCATTGTCAGGGGGGGCTCGAAGGCCTCGCCGTTCGCGATGGGCGTAGTGAAGCGCTTTGTCGACGAGGGTTGGCTTTACCGTACGGACTATCTCACTTCAGTGTCCGGAGGTTCGTATACTGCCTTCTACCTATATTACAAGGCGTATCGTGCAATCCTCGACGACGTCCCTGTCATTCGCGCGTATCCAGGTCTTACGCGCTATTTCATGGAAACCCGCAACCTCGATAGTAGAAGGCGGGAACTTCCTTACGTATGGCTGTTTTCACCTGATGAGGTTCACCATCGTTGGGACAGTCTCGCGGAATTGCCCGGCGGCTGCACGAACCTCGGGCCGGTGCCGACGGACGACCCTCGTCCCACAGACCTGAGTGCCCCTGTGTGGAAAAACGTCCAACAGGCAGCATATCAGGGCTGGGTTGAGTGCTATCAGGATTTGCTGCGCACAGACAGAGCGCAGAAGTCCAAATACAAGGACGGCGTGGTTGCTCGCACTCGCTATGCCAATCAGCTTGGCGGCACATTCGCAATGCTCTTCGCAGAGTCGCTGGCAACGGCCCCCGTTAACTGGTTCACCAATGTCCTCTTTGACTGGAAATGGCGGGTCTCACCCACGCAATACGACTATCTGTACGGCATTATGCGCACATACGGCTACATGCCACAGCCTGGAGACAAGCTCCCGGTATCACCTCATGCAGAGCGGTTTAAAGAAATGGCAGACTGTCTGGACTTCAGTGACCTGTCTATCATCTACACACGCGACCCAAATACTACAAAAGAGAAGCTCGGCGGCTATTTGCCGAAGTGGATTATTCAGGCGACAGCCAACTCCGGCAACACGGGCCTTGACCTTTCGCCAAAACACTACGATTTGAGTTCGGATGTCTTTGAAATATCGTTCGATATGTTCGGCTCCGGTCGTTATGGCTACGTGCGAGGCTCTCCTTGGTTGGTTAGCCTAACTGTGCCCATGGCCGTTCTGTCATCGGCAGCTTTTGCGGACACGGCACAGCGTAGTATTCATATTTCGCGAGGATTGGTTAATTTCGGGCTTCAAACCATTAATCTTCGATGGGGATTTGATATCGCAAACTATAACGAACCCGATATCAAACGTCGCCTTCACTCGCTGCTCATCTGGCCGTTTTATTACCTTGACTCTCCTGTAACTACCGAGAAAGGGCCGACCATTCATCTCTCCGACGGAGGCCAGACCGGCGATAACCTAGGACTGGTTCCCCTCTTGCGTAGAGGCGTGCGTAACATTGTGGCAGTCGCTGGCGAGAACGACTACGACCCCAAGTCGAATGCGATGCTGTTAGCCTCACTGTGCTCCGTCAATTACTATTTGAACGTGCATGGCTACACGATGGATTTCGACGGCGACCCGTCGTTGCCGACAGGGAGTCGTCCCGAGAAGTATCATCTTGCACAAAAGTGCACCTGGGACGGTAACCGACAGATTTACGTACATCCGACAAAGGACGGAGGCAATATCTCGCCTATGAACTGGAGACGCCGCGTTTGGGTTGGCCACGTGGTCCCATACACTCCCGGCGTGGACGGATTGCCTCTGCTGCAAGGAGAAAACCTCGCTGAGCCTGAGGTGACTCCCAAACATCTCGATGGCATTACCGTTTACTACATCAATTCCGCGATAGACCAAGGGGAGTGGATGAAAGTCGTCGACGATTGGTATCCCCCAGACCCATCCCACAAACAGCCCTTCCTGCCGAAGGGGGAGCCTGGTAATCCTGCGCGTTGCGATGGTACCGTGACAACAGCTACAGGCACGTACAGCTGCCCACTCATCGAGTACTTTCAGGATACAACCGACGCGGTGCAGAACGGTGACCATAAGTGGGTGTTCCCTCAGACAAGCACCGCCTTCACGACGTACAGCAACAGCATCAACTTGTTCCGAGCGTATCGCGACCTGGGCTGGTTGTATGCGGGAGCCCTTCCGAACGCGTCTCCGGAACTAAGTGACATCCTATTGCATGGTCAGGCGAACGAGGCTCCGGATGGATTAAGCGACCTGTATGACCAACAAAAGCATCGGTACCCGAAGGATGAGCAGGTATGCAAGCGATGGAAGGGGTGATTGCTGACATCGACTCTTTGCAATTTCGACGCGAAGTGTGACCAACTATTAGTTCAATGCCTCCGAAACTATGCCGCTGTAGCTAATCGACCGAAGAGGTGTTTTGACAAGCGACCGAAGGCATCGCCTTCAGACTCATCGAATGGGGAAGGCAAACTTCTACGCCCACTTTGAAGCAGCCCGTCGCATAGCTCGCCTTCCGGTGCTTGAGGAAAGGTTCGTCGAAGTAAGCGGCAGGCGTGCGTTTGCAGTCACGCCAGCCGCATGAAGCTCATGCTTTCCGTTCAAGCTCCCAGACTGCTGACTGCGGACGATACGCCCCGCTCTTGTCTGGTGCGAAGACCTCGGGCATGCGTTCACCCTGCTGCACCAGCACGCCGGGCACGTGGTGCCCCTGTGCCCTCCAGATGCCGGTTTCCGGGCAGACCTGACCCGTTCGCACAGCTTGCGGGCCGGTAGGCACTGGTGTGGCTTTCGGAAGTTCTTCAAATGTTTCTGGCGAAGTCCACCAAATCCTTCGGATAGACAATATGTTTCCGAAGCGGTGCATCGGCCAGCCCGCGAAGGTAGGCTATCGCCGCTGCCTCAATTGCCCAATACCCGAAATACCCTCCGCCGCGTTCAGATAGGTCGAGATGCGTGTCATGCCATCCAGCCTTCTCCATGGAGGCATACCAGTTTTCGAGGTACGTATTGAGATAGGTGATGCTTTCATCGTCTCGGTCGATGTAAATGCTGTTGATGCAATCGCGGTACGACTCGTGATACCGCTGGTCGACATCTGCCCGCCCCTCCATGCCGTAGGCAAGGAGGTCCTCAAACAGGGTGTCCTGTCCACGATAGTACCCGTCCTCGAGGGTCGCGATGCGCGGTAGCAAGTCACCCCGATGCAATAGATGGCAAAGACCGATGAGCTGAATCCCTCGTTCATAGTCGGGTAACTCGGTAAGCAGCAGTGCCGGCCATTGCGGGTCATTGCGGACGACCCGCTGACGCTTCGCATACTCTTCGTAGGCAGTCACCACATCTTCCATCTCTTCTCGCATTGATGCGATGGGCTCTCCCGCCGTGTATCGAAGCATCATCAGCTCAAAACGGGCAGTAGCGCGCAGCCAGGCAGCCGTTGCGTGTTTTACCGCCTCGGTACCATTCGCAGGCAGCGTGTGCGTCCACTTCTCGATGGACTGGGCCTGGAAGGCTGATAGCCAGTCGAAATACTGTTCGCTGATGAAGCGTTGGCGGCGTCGGTGCGAAAACTCGTCCATTACTCAAGCCTTGCGTTCGAACTCCCAAAGTGCTGATTGCGGACGATATGCACCGCTCTTGTCCGGTGCGAAGACCTCCGGCATGCGTTCACCCTGCTGCACCAGCACGCCCGGAACGTGGTGCCCCTGGGCCTTCCAGATGCCGGTTTCCGGGCAGACTTGCCCCGTACGCACCGTCTTCGCCCCATTACCCTGAAGTGCCGGCGCATTGCTCGTCGCGGCGTCGTAGTTGCGCGCGAAGTCTGCGAGGTCTTTCGGGTAAAGAAGATGGTCGCGGAACGAGCTGTCGTCAACCTTCAAAAGGTACGCTGCCGCAGCAGCCTCGATTGCCCAGTAGCCGACGTACGACCCTTTGCCATTCTTCTGCGCTTCGAGATGGCCGTCGTGCCACGGCGCAGCGGTCATACCCGGATACCAAGCCTCAAGATACTCAATGATGTCGCTGATGCACTCATCTTTCGTTTCGCGATACAGGGAAAAAACGAGCGGACGATATGGAACATCGTGGAACCAACTGTCTACGTCGACGCGTCCCGCAAACTCATAGGACAAGAGGTCTTCGTAAAGAGTGTCTTGCCCTCGATAAGCAGGGTCAAACATGCCGACGATTCGGGGAAGCAGGTCACGTCGATGCATGAGATAGCAGCAGCCAATTAGCTGCATGACAGTCTCATAATCGCCGATGACGCTAAAGGCCAACGGGGGCTGCTCTGCGTCTGCCTCATAAAGGCGCTTAGCTTTGGTGTATTGCTCAAATGCGTCAACCACGGACTCGAGCTCGACGCGCAGGTGCTCGATATCTACGCCACCTGTGTACATCAGCAAGAAGCGACGATAACTGTAAGACGAGAGGTACAGGGCCGTTGTCGCTTTACGCTCACTTTCGGTTTCGCCGGTGGGGGCAATATTTTCCGACCAGTATGCAACGTCGTCACTCAACGACTCCATCAACCACTTGAAGTAGTCTTCGCCCAGAAAACGCTGTCGCCGCTTCGAATCAAAATCGTCGTTCATGTCCACCCTCTCAAGTTACGCTCGCGATTTTAACCTGCTGGCTTTGAGCTTAACTGCTTCCGCCACTTCACCTTCTTTGTAATGGTGGGTGAAGGGTAGGTCGTGGTCGGTGTGGCCGTGTTCGTCCCCTGTCGCCAAAGCTTCAACGTGCTGCGCTGCTGCAGGCAGGTAAAAAGGAATGTACAGAATGTGTCGGGAATAGCCCACCCGTAAGATTGCCGAAACCAATGATTCAGACACCGCTTGTGGAAGATTCCGCTGAATCCAGGCAGTGCTCATCTGGACTCTATCCACCGATTTGTCGCCCTTGGTCGCGTCTTTCCCACCAGCATCAGTAGTGGAGCTGGATGTGACTTCTGGGGGTGTGGGCTGGGACTTCTGCTGACCATGTGAGGGAGTATCTCCAGCACCTCCTCCCGCAGTTGGCTTGCCCCCGCTGGACGGCTTTCCTCCCCCACTTCCGGGTTTGCCTCCGCCACCAGGCTTGCCACCTCCTTTGGAGGGTAAGGCGGGACCGGCGTCCTCGGGCGGCTCGAGAAGGTCGTTTGCTGGCGGGCGGACAGCTTCCTTCACGGTTCCGAGTTTGCTAGCGATACTATGCTTGGCGTTTGGGTCCTTTAGCTTTCGTGTCGTCGTGGAAGCCTTGATTTCCACGATAGCGAAGTCTTTCGTCTGGTTGCTGAACGGCGCAGCACGCCAAACGCCGTCGATACCACGGCCGCGTGCCTTGAGGTCAAACAATTTGTTCAGCTTTCCGTTGTCGTTTAGCTTGCCCATGACCCGCAGGCCCGGTTGCTCGCTCCACTTGCCGCTCAAGCCTTTGTCGTGGTCCTTCCAGCCGTTACCCCACTTGAGTTTCTCGTAGCAGTAGTAGTCGCCGATGTGTTCGCCGAGGATGCCGGTGATACTCGTCGTAATATCGGTTACAGCAAGCTTGGCATTCACCACGCCTCGTGAGGGCGTCGCGACCGGCCGGTCATGACCGGCTTTCGCCTCTTCGCCCTTCGCACCAGGCTTCTCGGTGGTGCGATGCTCATCGAGCGTACTGACCGCCGACGAATTCGGCTGCTTCTTGCGCCAGTGGAGCAGCTTGCGTTGGACGAATTGCGCGAGCCAGTACGGCAGGTTCGTTTCGACGAAGGTCAGCGCCTGCATAAACGTGGCCTGCATCGCGGACGGCATCTCCCGATACAGCCAGGATTTTTGGATATGCTCGCGCGCCTCGGTCAGGTACTTCTTGACGCCTGTGGCATCGAACAGCTTATCAATCAACGCATCCGGGCTGGTTTGAATATGCGCTTGCTGGAGAACCAGCCGCAGAATGTCGAACAGCAGCGGGCCGTAGATTTCAGACTTGTGATTGACGAGGCGGAACGTACGCTTGACGCCAGCGCCGACGACAGGGACCCAGCCCACGACGGCGAACACCAGGTCGATGCCGGCCTCGATTTTCGTCATCTCGTCCGCACTTTCGCGTGCGTTCCACACCGTCCAGACGCTTTCCGTAGTGTCGTAGACGTTCTGCGCGACATAGAACAACGGCACGGCGTTGGTCGCCATTGACCAGCCAATCTCTTTGACGGCCTCTTCGATTGCTTGTTGGTCGTTTTCGTTCATTTCACGTCCGGCCGGCCAGAAAATTTCTTGAACAGGCTATAGAGGTTTTCCTGCGTAATGCCATCGTGTCCGGCCGCATGCAGTTCTTTGAGAACATCAGGCTGTGCGAGCTCTGTGGGCGCTGGAGCAGGCGGTGGCGTGAATGGGCGGGCGTCCTCCCCGAAGAATACCTTTGCGGTGCCATCTGGCACGTCACGCAGGACCGCGTGACCGTTTCCATCGAGCTTGCCGGCCAGAGTCGTCCCGTTCTCAAACACGACTTTGTAGGGGGCTTGAGGCACAGCCTTCAGGTTGTCGTCCGTGAGATTCAGTTCGAGCTTGTTGTGCAGGTCGCCCTTGGGCAGGACTGGCAAATCATAGGGTGCGCTCGTGGGGCCGGCAAACGCATGCTGCGCTCCCTTGATGTCTATCTTGCCCGGAGCGTGAATCTCGATATTGCCGTCCTGGATTCGGATGTACGCTCCACCAGATGTCAGCAGGACACCCTGGCTTGCCGCGACTTCAACCTTGTCCGTCGCCGACAGCACCTTCACCGTTTTTTGCGCGGTCAATTCGATGTTGTCCGACTGCGCTTGGATTTCCACCTTGCCCTTCGCTGCGAAGAGCTTCATTCCAGCGTTTTGGACGAATAGGCTGATGCGCTCGGCGACGCTCGCGAGCAGCGACTTGCCGGCAGCGATGTGGGTGCTCTGACCGCTGACGAGGTTGACCTGTGCGTCCGCTCCCAGGTGTACTGATTGCTGCGTCGATAGTGCTATGCCGGCCGGGCTCGCTGCCAGGAGAATGGGTTTCTTAAATACGTTGGCAGAGCCGGTTCCACCACCCGCCGTGCGACCACCATTCGCTTGTCCTTGCCCTTCGACATTGTCGGCCGTCGCGTCCGTAAAGGCCTTGAGCGCCTCCTGGCCCGCTTTCAAACTATCGGCCTGATGCTGGGTGCTGACATCCGAAAGCGACTCGACGAGATTGTGTGCGCCGGCGAGTTGCTGCTGAGCCTGCCGGACGTCGAGTTGCTGGGCTGCGGCGCCAGAGCCAGGATGCGTCGTGAGGAATAGCCCCCGGTTGGCGCGAATCGCACCATAGGCGTCGGTACGTAAGTCGAATCCGCTTCCCAGGTAGTTGCCGCGTACATTACCGTCTTGGGCAATCAAGTAACCCAAGTGAAGCATCGAGCTACCTTGTGACGAGAAGAGCTGCAACCGGTTCTGGCCTGTCGCGTCGTCCATCACCAGATGGTTGTAGCCTCCGCCGCCATACTCCTTCGAGCTAAACCCCGACAGAATGCCATTCGAGTGCCAGCGAGGCTGCGTCGCGCCGTTGTAGACGCGACCCGTCGCAATCGGGCGGTCGCAATCACCACCGACCCAGTCGATAGTGACTTCTTCGCCGACACGTGGCACGTGCACACTGCCGTAACCGCCGCCCGTGTCGGAATACGCGACCCGAACCCAGCACGTGGCTCCAAGACCCTGCCGTCGGTCCCAGTGCATGCGCACCAGGATGCGGTTCAGCGAATCGGTGTAGACCTCCTCGTTGCCGGGGCCGACGACTGTCGCCGTCTGCAGGTGCATGACGGGTTTACTGTGTTCGAACGGGCTCCGGAACGGAACTTTCTGGCGCTGAGCTTCGACCTCAACGGCGAAGAAGCCCTCGCTGCCCAAAGCATCTTTAACCGCGAATGCAGATGCCGTTTCGCCGTGGGCTTGGCGGACTTCGGCGAGACGAGCATCGAGGCTATGCGGATACGGGCGACTTTCCCCTACTGGGAGATTGTTGCGGATGTACCAAGTGGCCTCGACCACGGCAAATTTGCGGTCCTCGGCGCTATCTCCGTCGTGCTCGGGGTGGTCCAGCAAACTGAACCAGCGACCGACGTCGATACTCGGTACGCTACCTACACCGTGGAATCGCTTCGCGCGCGATTCCCATTCCTCGAGCTTGAGCTTGGCCAACCGGTCGCCACGGTCATCATCGAGGTACGTGTATGGTCCCGTGTACTCGTAGACCTCGGCCTGCTGCGGCAGGTCCCCTTGGTTCGCGACAGTAGGAAATGACTTTTCCTTCCGCGCCTCGGGATTCTTATAGTCGAACGTACTCGTCGAATACGAGGTGCTCTGCAAGGTCCGCGTGCCCGACCATTGCACGAGCGCGTCGGGCTGATGCGTGACGCCGGCACGATAGAACCGGACCTGCTCCGGCTCAAGCGGCTTGAGGGAGTACAGGTCGTCTGTGATGACGAGGGTATGGGATTTGCCGTCTTTGGCGTGCTCGAAATAATAGAACCAGCCCTCCGACTCCATCAGCCGGTGGACGAAAGTCCAATCATCCTCACACTGCACGCAGAACGAGCGAACCGGTGACGGTTTGGTGACCTCGATTCGGTATGCCCCGACCGCCTGAGGATGCCCTTGGAACACCGTTTCGAGAATGGCTTCGACCGTTTGGTCCTGGAATATCCGCGCGTCCTTGCGAAACTTCAGGAAGTGAAGCCACGATGAGAAAATTATCTGCAGGCTGACCAGCCGCCCGTCGGCACCCAGTCGGCGTGCCGTGTGAACATACCCGTGTCGCGAACGATACGTCTTGTCGGACTGCTGAATCCAAAGTGTGACGGGCTGCGCAATGAGGGACTTCAGCTCGATTGAATCCTGCGGCGAAACAATATCAACGGCAATCTCGAAATTGCCACCCAGGCGAGCAGTACCCACCACGATATGTGGCAGCAGCACATTCGGCCCTGCCGGAGTGTCCAATTTCACAATCCGGTCGGATTGGATTAACCCCGAATTTATCAACGCAATAAGGTCCTGCGCTCCCATATGATTTTCCTTGTGCCGGCCTCTCTCACGGCCGAGCAAAATCATACGGGGGAAACCCTATGTAGACAATAAGCGGGATGGACTTATGGCCAGCGTCCGCCGGCGCGGCTTCAACGCTCTTCCATTCGATTCAAAAAGCGAATAATAACCACAAATTTCCTAGATTGATTGCAATCGGGATAGAATTGACACCCGGCTTTTGATGACGTGCCTCGCCAGTCAGGAAGGCCTTGTGACCGATAGCATCTCGAACGAGCCAACGGGATAGCAGTAATCGCGCATCGACAAGTACTCTATGTAAACACGACTTGCCGTCGATGTACCTTTGATGAAACGAAGATTGGCTGGCGCACCGAGGGTCCTATGATGCCGATTGCCATTGTGCTACACGGGCCGACAAGCGCCGGAAAGAGTAGTTTAGCGAGGGCCTTGCAGGACAGTGCAGAAACGCCCACTTTCCACATTACGCTGGACGCATTCGTCGAAATGTCGAGACGGCGGGACATGCGGTCGGACAAGGAGCTGAATCAAGCCCTGCAGATTCACTATTGGAATTTGCAGTCGACGCTTCGCCGTGTCGCGGAAAGCCACTTCGACATCATTCTCGACCTCGTGCTTCGGAACGACGACGAGTTTGACGCATGCCTTGCAGTGCTCGCTTCGCGGCCGACGTTCGTTATTGGAGTTTGTGCGCCGCTGGAAACTCTCGAGGAGCGGGAACGTTTGCGGCCTGACAGAGCTGAAGGGATGGCCCGGTCTCAATTCGGCCATCCGGCGTACTCACGGCCATACTCGATGCGAGTAGACACATCGGCAATCTCTGTCCAGGAGGGGGCCGACCTCATCCGCTCCTTCGTACGGTCCCAAATACCGTAAGAGCAGGCCTAGGCCACCACTTCCGCAGCAATCACGGCTGTCCTCACTTGCCGAAATCATCCATCGTCAGCACGACGGGCTCGTCGCGATGCGCGAGCATCTTCCGCTCAGCCATGGCCACAAGGCGCCGACGACCATCGACAAATGCTTGGAGAATCCGTGTCTCACTGGCGCCAGGTTGCACCCAAAAATGCTGCTCAAGCACATCGCGTGTCACATGGCATGCCACCTCCCGACCACGGTGTGGCAGCATAAAGGCTACGCTTCGACCGTCCTCCGTAACGCGAGGGTGAAGTTCAGGTACTTCCACGATTGGTTTCCATATGCATGATTCGACCGTAACAGCGCACATCGTAGCGGGGGAACCACCAGTGTCTCAACCAGTGCAGACCACGACCTAACGGGACTACCAGTTGGTGCTCAGCAGTCTTCACCAAACCTGATTGGGGCGCTCAGTCGGCCCCACGATATCTGCTCAGAATTGAGCAGATATCGTAGCGAGACCAACGCGCCAAGTCCCGCGTGGCCTACTGTGCGGAATAGTTGCCGGCGCGCAACCTGGCATCGAAGTCAATTTCGAGCAGCGCCGACTGCGGGGTTGCTCGATTCGACCTTATCGGGCGCTGCGAGGCAAGCGCTTATGCGGTAGCGGGCGTAGTCGACGCCTCGGCCGCCTGCGCCGGCTCGACCGCACCCGCCACATTCTTGGTCGCTGCTTTCCTAGCTTTCTTTGCCACAGGCTTCTTCGCCGTCGCCTTCTTGGCGACCGGGGTGCCTTTCTTTGCCGAGACTTGCTTGGCAGCTACCTTCTTGCTGGAAACCTTTTTAGCTGTTGCTGTCTTTTTTGCCGCTTTTGCCTTCGGCTTTGCTGCGGTTACATCTGCTTTTGCAATCAGGAATTTGGACCGGTCCTTGGCTCCCGCCAGCCAAGCTGGTGCGCGGCCTCGGCCACTCCACGTTGCTCCGGTTTTCGGGTCGCGGTATAGAGGCGGCAGCGAGCCCTGCGAATGGCTGCCGTGCGTTGCAGACTTCTTGGCGCCGGAGGCCACCTTGGGCGACACGCCATCAATCAAAAACTTACTCCGGTCCTTGGCATTCGCAATCCATCCCGGCGCGCGACCGTGACCGGTCCATGTCGCACCCGTCTCGGGGTCACGGTACTTCGCTGTTGAAGTGGTGGACTTTGCAGCAGCTTTGATACCGGTTCTCCGGCCACGCTGTCTTCCGCCAACATGCGCTTCGATGTCGGTCGTCGTAATTCCATGCTTCTCCATCAGGCCACGGATTCTTTCCAATACTTCGGTCGACTTCTTTGCGACCAGCGCCTCGGCCTGAGCCTGCAGCTTTGCGATTCGTGTTTGTATGCTCTCAAGCGTAGCCATAGTCTCAACCTTTCAAAAAGAATGTTTGCACTATGCCACACACACCCTCCGCTACACCAGAGCAACAATCGTATGCGAGCTCTCTTTCCTAACACACAGCTTGTCGCGGGAAGCGTTGGCGCCCAGCGGTCCCTCTGACACAAAAATCTCCAAGACCTCGCCTATATGAGACGTGCATAGCTGTGTCCTTGGGTCTATGATTAACTCATCTCATGATTTCTTGTTTGCCGGCAGAGTTGCTCTCCAGCATATCGGCGACCGATTTTTGAGCGGCGACCTGACTGCAACACTGAATTCCGCAATACCCGCAACGTTGCTGTCCAGATAGAGTTGGAGCTGCCCGTTACGATGAGAATTCCCGAACCAGATATCCGAAGTATCGAACGTGCCATCGCCGAACTCGAGCGAGAAGGTGCACGTGAACTCGAGGTCCCCACGCCCGGAACATCCCCCGGCGTAACCTCTTTCTGCGCCGAAGCAGCGCTGCTGCAGTTCGTTGTCACATGGGCCCGTTCCAAAGATACGGCCGAAAGCGTTCTTTTCTCGACCCTCGATGCGGCGTCGACAAACTTTGAGGCAACGCTTCAAAAACAACTCGGCATACCTCACGTTCTAGCCGCTTGGGTGTTGGGCGGTAAGCTCTACGATGAGTCTCACATCCTGCTAAAACGTCGTGAAGCGAGGGGATACGCTGCCTTCCTCGATGCGATGGACAATTTCGATTTCCAGCGCACTCACGACACTACCGAGGGGCGAGCGAATCTAATTTGTGTTCAAGGCAGCAAACGCGAGTACATAAGGCCCTTCTATGAGCAATATCGGACACAGTGGCGCGTAAGGCCAGAAGGTGATATCCGCGTCGTAATTCAAGACATTCTTATGCAGTTGGCGCCGCGTTGGCCCGGCGGCTATGTGCGTGAGGTTTCTGAGCCTTTAGCACACTTGATGCGCGAACTCGTTGAGAATTCAGATTGGTGGGCCCGCGTAGACCACAAGGGCGTGGAATATGACAAGGGCGTTCGGGCGGTTACTGTCAGGCTCCGTGACATCGACGACGACAATCTGGAAATGTTTGCCGGTGGAAATTCGCATATCCAGGCCTACCTACTGCACAGCCTGACAACACATCCGAAGGTGCAAAAGGACGTCATACCGAGCTCGCGCGATGGACAAGCACGCAAGCTGAGCTTCATCGAACTGAGTATGGTCGACTCCGGGCCAGGGTTGGCCCGCCGATGGCTAGCTAACCGACCGCAGAACAAACGCTCAGTGAACAAGTTGAATGAAATTCCGTTGCATGAGGAAGAGGATGCGGTCATTGAATGCTTCAAAAAATGGCGAACGTCCTCCGGCAATGCACTGAGGGGAGTCGGGCTCTTCAGCGTGGCTAGCCTTTTGCGAAAGCGCAATGGGTTCTTACGCTTGCGCACCGGCCGTCTGGGGTATCTGTTTGGTACGCAGTCAGCTATCGGAGACATCGAACTTCAGCTCAGAAGAGCGGAGCCGCACGACGACTACGTCCGCCTCGACGATGGGACGCATGTGTTCCTTCAGGATGGTCAGATGGTTTTCTTTCTTCGACCATGGACGCACGAACAAGTTGGAGCGGTGGAAGGCACAGCGTATTCAATACTCCTGCCGGTCTGACCAACGATGCTATTTATTCCATTCTCTGGGCCCGAAAGCATCTCGAAGAGCTCACTGCTCTTGTTCATTGGGTCGGATACACCAAGTTGGGTGGAAATCAAGCATGCCTTCAAGGACTGGTCTTCAGACAACGTCGTTGCCCCTGCGCTCGTCGTGTTGGCGGACAGAAAGTCTGCGACCAGCCTTCGACAGTCGATGGGCGAATCTGAGTGCATCGAGGCACGAGAGGTTATCGGGGCTCTCTGCAAGCTCTGGCTCTTCTCCTATACGGGCAGTGGCCATATCTATCACGTCGAAGATGAAGACCGCCGATTGCAAGTCGACGGGATGAGCGAGATACTCGTGCCCGCAGTACGCAGCCACATCTCGTCTGAAGTGACTGCTGGGAACGTAGTCGCCGCAGCGCCGCCCGGCTTCTTCTTCGCCAAACTCTCCGGTCGACATTCCTCGCACTTCATTCGAACCGAAAGCTTACTCAGTTGCACCGCCGCGATTGAACTGCTGGCACTTAGATTACTCGCGCCATTTCGCGAATATTGTGACAGGCTAGTTGATTCAAAGGTACGGGTGCTCGTTGACTCCATGAGCATTTGGCCCCTTGCCCAGGCGCTGATTTCGATGCGTCGCGAGCATAACCCCAAAAGTCGCTACGTTATCGAGAGCTTTCGGTCCTATGAAGGCCTGTCGGACGGCATCGTGGACTCCGGACCAGCGTTCGTCATAATCTCAGCGTCAACGTCAGGAGGGCTTGAGAGACTCGTATACGAGAGGCTTGGTACAAGGCATGTCGAGTGCTGCACCCTACTGTTATTGGAGCCAAACGGCTCCCATGCCGACCAAAGCGCGATGAGCTCCAGTTCCCTGTTCCAAGTTCCGCGTGCCCTGAAAGGGGCGCCAGCCTTGGAGGGGCTACGGCCTAACTTCGAGCCAGATGTTCCGGAGATACCGCCTGGGTGTGAATCCGTAAAGATTATCGGCGAGCGGTTTTTGAACCAAAATTTCCGACCAAGACCGGTTAGACTCGCCCACGGCGCGTTGGACGAAGGACGAAAGCTAACCCTCGCGGCGCTCGCGAAAGACCACGTTGTGCGGTCAGGTAGACGGCGTCCACTAGGCGGATTTTATTGGTCTCTGTCTTTCGACGTTGTCGCCTTAGTTGATAAGTATTGCTTAGATGGTCAATCGGACGGATGCCTACTTCGAAACTGGCTGACTAACTACGCAGTCGCCGGAGACATCGCCGTTGTATATCCCGTCGACACCCTTGAAGGTGGGCGGGCCGGTCAGGGCGAGGCGGAACGGATGACTAAACGTATCCGAGAGCTCTTGTTGGAGAAGTCTCCAGAGGCAGACATTCGAGTCTTTGATGGACTTCAACTGGACAGACCAAGCAATGAAACGAAGCACTTTTTGTCGAAGGCGGGGGTCGTAGTCGCGTCTCCAATCATTGGCAACGGTTTTGCTTTTAAGCAGATAAGTGCCGCGTTGCGCACATTGCAACCGAAGGGGCCCAGACTTTTTCTCGCTCTTGCCGCGTTGCCCGAGAGTCAGGCTAGGTTACAAGAACTTCGGAATGACTTGCAGCTGAACGCCGATGATTGTGCATATCACTTTAAGTGCTCCCTGCAACTACCCGTGGGGAAGGGAGATATCGATTTCGACTGGGCCGAGGAGTCGACGATACTTGCACATGTGTTGGAGGAATGTGACGACGCCGACATAATCGCTCCACCTGCTCTCAAGGACCGGCTGAATCTCTTTCGAGAGGGAAACGGTCTCACCGACAGACACACTTTTCTTCCGTCATTTGACGGCTCTTCGCTTCAAATGTCCCCCGGCTTTCTGCTATGGAAAACGAAGACAGCACTTTCTGGAGACGACCTCGGTGCTGGCGTTTTGTTGACTGTATCAGTTTTCTTGGAAGCATGTCGCTCAGGTGCCGCAAAGGACGGAGACACAAGCTTGGTGAGCGGGCTTTTTCAACAAACCCTAATATCGCCGGCAAATTTCACGCGCTTCAACGACCCGGCCATCCAAGCGGCGTTACTCCGCGCGGCTTACAAATCGGAGCTAAACTTCGCATCCAGGTCGGACCTCAGTGCGGATATGCAGCGTCTAATACTGCGCCTGATGGACCTCCACGACGCGCCAGCTGGTCAAGCTTTGCCAGAGTTCATGCTCGCGTTGGCAATGCGCCGGGTGACGCTGATGCCAGAGCACATGCACAATGTTCGCGAGAGAGCAAAATCACTTCCAGGTTGGCTATCTGTGCTTGCCTCAGAGATGGATGAGTGAACTATGAATCCGTAACGTAGCCTGGACATATGAAGCCATGAGCCCGACATCCATCGACGCATTGCGACAGCAGCGTTGCTGGTACACCATTGGCGGATGGGGAGCGGTATGGACATCATTACAGGTATTGTCATCATTATTTTTGTGCCTTTATTGCTGCTATCGTTCATTTTTCGAAACAAGCCAGGGTCGACTTTCGGTCCAACTGTTTGTTCGAGATGTAATGTTGAGTTGCGCGGCTGGCGCAGTTCCGGCCGGAAGCAGGTTTGGTTTCGTGACGACGGCGAAGGGCGCCGCGTTTACTTCTGTGCTCGGTGTAAAAACAAGTAAGCACCGGTGTTGCTCTCCTCACCCGAATCATCTGCTCACGCTTCATCGACAACCTGTGTCAGCAACTCCGAGCCCGTAGGGACACGCCTCATCGGTCTGGATAGTGCGAGCGTTACGTCAGGCGGATGCCGGGTACATCGTTCGAATCCGCTTGATGACCATTTTCCATACGCTGTCCCCGTTACGAAAGAACTATAGGGCCATCTGTACCGCATTCGCGGCCGGCGCGATTCTCTCGCACCCAAACCACTTTGTAACTCACTTACAAGCTTCTTCGCTCGTATCCCCTCTCTTGACGGGACTTGCGAGTCGCCTGTTGGGCGACTAAATAAAATAGATTCTTTTTAGACGCACCAATAATCGCCAGAACCAGCGAACGTTTAACTTGATAAGCGCCATCAATTCGTGATAGTTTAGACAAGAGGTCATCATCTTCGTGAACGTGCTGGTCGAGATGCCGGCGAGCGGGACCGCTGCCCGAAAGAACACGAAGATACTTGCAGAGCAATCTGCCTTATACCCCAGCCAACTCTCCGATACCCGACCTCACGGGCACGCTGCAACGCCCGTCCTACTCCAACCCAAAAAGATAGGCGCCGTTCTCTCGATGAGGCGGTGGGGAATCTCTTGTTCGGAAAATCTAGTATTCGGCTAATCGGTTTGCCGTGCATCGTTCGCGGCCGTCGTTGTGACACGCGTGAGCGTTCCCGGCGTAGGCACAGCAGAAGTACCGACTCGTCCTGGTCGCGCTTATGCGAGATGCGTTTTCGGAAATTTCTCGCTTCGTTCGAGGTAACTGAGCGCCCGCGCCGGAGGTCACTATGACGTCCAATACCAGCATGCATACAGGCGCCGAGTCACGCCTGTGGCCCGGCCTCGGTATACCGAACTGGAAAGCTGCAACATACCGTCCCGAGGTCGGCCGGATGGCAGGCAACGAGTTTGTCGAGGCCTTGAATCCACTACCGGACGACGACCTGGCTTTTAAGGCGTTGCGGGCAACGACAATCAAGCGCACAGACGAGTTCTTTTCCCGCAGCCTCGAGCACCGCATCGAGGCGATACACGATATCGACGATATCTTCGTCCCACTACCCGTGCACTGTCGGGCGTTGCAGTCCACGATGGCTTTGGTACGGCGCGGCCTTCTCCACAGAGACCCTCGCAATCCGAAAGTGGCGGCGCACATGTACCGATGTGCGACCGCAACTGAGGCTGAATGGCGCTCAGGCAAAGCCGAACGCCTCCTAACCGCGATGAGCCCATCGGGTGGCGCCGCAATGGGGGAGCTTCTCTACGGACCAACAGGTGTCGGGAAGACTACGCTCGTGAAGCGTATTTCATCGTTCCTCGGCACCGAGGCCATTATCCACACGCAGATTGCTGGAAAGAAGTGTCGTACCGTGCAGCTACCGATGATTTCAGTGCAATGTGAGGCAGCCGGTGACCTGAAAGCTATGGTTCGGATAATCCTGGAACACTTCGACATGGCTCTTGGTACCGACTACGCGCGCGTTTCTCGACGCGATACAGCGCCGCTCTGGGTCTCCCTTTCGCAACTGTACCGTGCGGCCACAACGAACTTCCTTGGCCTTTTGGTTATCGACGACCTGCAACGGCTTAAAGCGCTCGACGACCGCACGGAGGCAACGCTTCAACTGTTTTCTACCTTCATGCAATGTACCGGCATCCCGGTTCTGGCAGTCGGCACCAACAAGGTCGACAGCTTGCTTGTTTCCCATCTCCAAGAGGGTCGCAAGTTGAAGGCGCAGGGTGAAATCGAACTGCGCGCGTTGCCTTACGACGAGGACTTCATCGACCTGTGCGAGATGATGTGGGCATATCGGGTTAGCCACAAAAACAAGGCTATGCCCGAGTTTCTGCCCTTTTCACTGCATCATCATACGCAAGGGCTTCTGCATTTCTTCAACGCACTTGTTCCTGAGCTCTTCGAGCAGATGGCGCGGAGCGAAGCCAAAGCCGGCGCCTACCTCGATGGCGAGTTTGACTCAGTCTTCGTCGACAAGTGCGCAGATAAGTCTCTTCTCAGCTATCAGGATTCGATTAGCGTTCTGCGTCGGAACACCGCCAAGGTGAAGATTTCGGAGGAGGAGTATAAGCGCTTCGAGCATCTGCTACCGCCTCGGCGGCTGCACGTCATGAAAACGGATGACGCTGTCGCGGAACACAAAAAACGAGAGGAAGAAGAAAGGAAAGATAAAGAACGGGCAACGCAGTTTCGCGCAAAGCCAGTGAAGACTCCGAAAACCCAAAAGCCGCTCAACGAGTCGGGCTCCAACGGCACGGGGCAAAAAAAGGCTCGAACTGCAGCGCGTCGAAAGCCGGTGAACCCCATTGCGGCCAGCATTGCTAAGTCGAGTGACCCGCACGCCGCAGGCAAGGCCGCTGGATGGGTTGGCGCGAACCTGGAGGACATGTGATGAGCACGGTTGCCACTCTTTCGTCACTACCCTCGCCAGTGCCGGAGGAGACCCTCGCAAGTTGGCTGGACCGAATCTTCATACACTCGGACAGCTTCCACCGGCGAGCGAGCAGACGCTCTGTATTGGGCGCTCCTTGGCGAAATGTTTCAGGTCTTCTCCCGTATCGACTTCGGGAATTTGCAGACAGTGTCGGGCAGCATTTCTACTCCGACGCGGAGCTACTGAATCGGCACACGTTTTATCCATACTTCGTCGCAGGGTTGTCGAAAGGGACCGAAAGCGAACTGGCGCGGCGCATATTTGAGGGTGGTCGCGGACCGCTTTGTCCTGCCCGTGAGCCTCTTGGTCTGACGGCCCGTCCGGATGTGAAACGACGTTGTCCGCGTTGCGAGATGGAGGACATTCAGTCGCGTGGCTTCTATGTAGAGCGGCGCTATAACATCGCGCCGTTTGTCACGCGATGCCCTTTTCATGGCGACTATCTTTCGATTCTGGGTGACGGCGTGGAAAGCGAACTCGCTTCCTTCCGATGGAAGGAGACGCAGTCCGACGCTGTGCGTCGGAATGCACAGCGGTTCGCTCGTGAGACTCAGAGCTTACTCGAAGGGCGTGGGGTCACACGTTCGATGTGCTGTCATCGCCTCAAGGCTGTCACGGATCGGCGTAAAGGAGCCGGGGATGATCGGCGTAATGGCGCCAGTAGAACTGGGGTAAAGCGCGGGTTCGAACGGTTTCAAGGTTGCGGTTTTTTACCGTTTTTGGCAACTGTATTTTGGGGCAGATCAGGCATGGGTTTCGGTGCGCGTCGGCTGTCGCCTTCAAGCACGAGCCGGTAGGCGCCGTGGCGTAACCGATCCAGAGTTGCTGTGCCGAGGATGCGGTTGTCGGGGAACGCGGCGCCCCATTCATCGAAGTGCAGATTCGATGTGAGGATCGTCGCCGCGCGCTCGTAGCGGGCATCCACGAGATCGTGGAAGTCCTCATCCTGCGGGGTATGCAGAGGTTTAAGCGCGAAGTCGTCAACGATCAGCAGCGGTACCTTGGCGAACTGCTGGAACCGGCGTTCGTAGGTACCGGTCGCGCGCGCGGCGTTCAGCCGCTTGAACAGCTCGGTCTGCGAGATGAACAGCACGTCGCGCCCCTGTCGGGCCGCGCAATGTCCCAGCGCTTGCGCCAGATGGCTCTTGCCCGTGCCTGTCTGCCCGGCGATCAGGATCGAGACCTTCTCGTCGAGATAGCGGCCGGCCGCGAGATCGTAGACGTAGGCGCGGTTCAAGGCGGGCAGCAGGTCGAAGTCGAAGGACTCGAGCGTCTTGCCGATGGCGAAGCCGGCACGCGAGAGGCGGATGGCGAGCTTGCGGTTCTCGCGGCGGGCAACCTCGTCGTGCAGCAGCATCGCGAGGAACTCGGTGTAGGCAAGTTGTCCGTCGATGGCCTCGCGGTTGCGCTGTTCGAGCGAGTCGAGGATGCCGGACAGGCGAAGCTGCTTGAGGATGGAATTCAGTTCGGGACTCGGATTCATGGATTCAGTGGATCAGCAGGGATTGAAGGTCACGGCCGAAGCGGCCGCCGTCCTGGTAGGTACCGCCCGGCATCGCGGTAGCGCGCGTGGTGGCCTGGCCTTCCAGGCCCTTGTCGAGGATGCCCTTGACGGTGCGATACTTCGGGCTGCTGAAGGCGAGCGCGCGCTCGCAGGCCGCTTCCAGCCGGGCGTCGCCGACCTGCTCGCGCAGCCGGATGAGGCCCTGCGCGCCGCGCAGGTTCACGAGCACCGTGTCGTTGAACAACGCGAGGATCACGCCGTGGCACGACGGCCCGATCTCCTTCGCCCGGGCCAGACACCACTGCGGATCGTGTTCGAGCCAGGCCTGAGCTTCGGGCGGCTGATGGTCCCGGACCGTATGGCGACCACCGGCCCGTTGCCGCGGGTGGGTCGCGACGAGCTGATGCTGGTGGTACAACTGGATGACCGTGTCGGTCGCCTTCAGCCAGAGGGGCTTGCCGACCAGTGCATACGGTGCCGAGTACAGCGCGTTGCGGTAGACGATGTGGCCGTCGCGGTGGACGCTGACTTCCTTCCAGACGGAGATCACCGGCGCCACGTCCGGCAACGCCGCGAGCAGCGGCTTCTCGATCGCGAAGCGCGCGAGCGGTTGCTCGTGGGTCGTGCCGTGCGTGCGTGTGCCGGCTTCCTGCAGGACCCACTCGCGAAGCTGCCGATTCGCATCGGCCAGATCCCGGAACTCGCGCAGCGGCACGAAGGACTTCTTGACGTATTTGACGCCCGACTCGACGACGCCTTTCTTCTGGGGATCGCGTGGCGGACAGGCGTCGATCTTGAAGCCGTAGGCCTCGGCAAGCGCCGCGTAGGAGCGTTGTACGGCCGGATCGTACCGGCAGGCTCGGATGATCGCGCACTTCGCGTTGTCGATGATGATCCGGCTAGGCCGGCCGCCGAACCATTCGAAGGCGCGCCGGTGGCAAGCCAGCCACGTCTCGACGGTTTGATCCAGCACGATCTCGGCGTACTGGTGACGCGACCAGCACAACGTCATCACGAAGATCCACGTCCGAACCTCAATGCTCTCGACGCTCAGCACGGGACCGGCGCCGAAGTCGACCTGCACCGCGTCGGCCGGCGCGAACTCGAGGATCGTCGTGGCAGCCACGCCGCGCTCGGCGGCAAGATGCCCAACCATACGGCGAACTGCCGAGTAGCTACCGTGTAGCCGTGGTTGCGGCGAAGTGCGGCGTGGATCGTGGTGCCCTGAACGCCAGCCGCGAGCCAGTTGCGAATCTGCTCGCGAAACGGCTCCACAGTCGACACACAGGTACTCGGCAGATGCGGCGTGCGGCCGAAGACCCCTGCAATAACCGTATCGTCCGGCAACGGTTGCGTGGGATCGAGCCAACCCCGCGTCTGTGCTTCGCGGCGTACGCTCGTGAGCTTCTTGCGTCCCATCAGTCCGCCGCGCGCGATGTCGCGGTCGGAGTCGCCCTGCCGCATACGGACAAGGACTTGGCGATACTCAAACAATTCGAACCTCCGATTGGCCATGGACGCTCCGTTCAAAAAGAACAGAGCGTACCGACTAGGAAAGTTCGAACCGCGCCTTTGCCCCGGCGCTGCTGGCGTCTTTACGCCGATCCTGGACTGGCGCCTATGCGCCGATCATCAGGTGGCGCCTATATGCCGATCACGGATTGGCTCCATAACGGCGATCCGTGACATCAAGGCCATCGGGTATGTGACAAAAAAGGGTTCAGTGCGAGCCGATGCGCTGGTCGGTGCACTGCGTAATTACTTTGCGGATGGGTTCGAAGACGGAATGCTCTCACAGCTTACAGCTGACGAATATGAGTTGCGCCAAGCGCTACAGCGAATGTCGCGCGCTCGCGGGTCAGTTCATCCGGTATTCCTTGCTCTGCTGAGCATTTTTGCTGACGCGCACGACCACAAGACACCGGAGGACGTGGAGACGAGGCCCGTGTCTGTGTGGCGGCATCAAGACATCGACGCCTCCCACATAGAAGGCTGTAACTCGGTGACAGAGGTAGCGCGCAAGCTCGGTGTCGCCGCCATTACAGCGACGCAATTGCTCAAGCGCTCCGGGCATGCCGGAAAGTTCAAGGTCCGTTTTACGGACGACATTCCCGAAGCGATTGTTCGCGAGCTTGAGACGGGTCAGCCCATCATAACAATCGCCGAACGGTACAACGTGAGTCCGCTTCGGGTGTATCGCCTCATGCGGTCAACTCAAGGATTGCTTGAGCGCCGCCGTGCGCTTGGGAAGGATGCGGAACTGAGGTTACGACGAGCAAGGGCCGAGGCCGTTCGCATCGCACAGGGCCGAGTGATTACAGTGGGAGAATTTCGCAACAGATGTCGTCCGGACTATCAATGGCTGTCCAAACATGACAAGGACTGGCTGAACGCTTACCTCGCGACGCTGGCGAAGTCGGTCGCGCCCCCGCGCAGGCGGCGACGTTCCTCACTGAATGCAAAAGCGGTCGCGTCGGAGGCGGACTTGCTCAGCATTGCATACGGAGCCGCCACGCAAGTCGATGAGCACCGGCCTTACCGAGCAAGTCGAAAACGCGTCGCGATGCTTTTGAAGCTGAATGACTACGCAGTGAAGGTTCGCGAACGCTTGGGCTCGCGTCTGCCTGCTGAGCAGGACGATGCCTTTGTGCTGCGGCGTCTGAAGTGGCTGGAAACGCGTTCGCCGGAGATGGCAAGCCGCAGCGCGACCAATCGACTGAAAGCGACGGGGCTACGTCGGACAAAACAACGCCTCGCAATCTGTGCCGCTGCTTATGGGGATGAGCCATCCGATGCCTAAATCTGTCGTTTTGCAATCTTCAGCCATCAACAATTTTCCAGCATTATTGCCCGGAGAGACAATGCTGGGGTACTTGGCGCGCGTTGTGCTCGTTAATCAGGCAAACCTGTATAGCGTGTCGTCACACGTGCTGGGACTGAAAAGCTGCCTGGAGCCCCCTTGGGTAGTTCCATGCAATCTTGCGCGCCTTTGTGACTTCGCAAAGGGGGCGCTCGGTTCGGCTAATGACTTACTCCAGAACCATACTGTTTTTCCGGCAGTCGCGCCGTTTCTGAAGGCGGAGATTCGAGCCCGTCTCTCAACGCAGATAATCGAGAGTAACGCAGGCGGGATACGGCGAGGAGTCATACGTCCCAGCGCTTGGGAAGGTAATGCGCCCGCAAGAATGGCCTGGTGCCCGAAGTGCGTGGGTGAGGATGAGGCTACCTATGGGTTCTCTTACTGGCGCCGAGAGCATCAGTTGGACATTTGTTCGCACTGTGTTCGCCACAGTTGCCCGCTCGCAGTTGGATGTGGCCTTTGCACATTCCCGCTTAGCCGTCGAGCAGCTCCTGCGCTACCTACCGCGCGATGTCAGTGTGGTCGCGGGCTTCGAACCATTGCGGTAGGCTCATATGTGCGAGGCGACGGCTCGTTGTTATCAAAGAGCCACGAGTTTCTCCGTTCTCTATTCGACAATCCACTTCCGCTAGACGAATTGGACCACATAGGAGCCACGCTTCAGGAGCGGGCCATCGAACTGGACCTCACAACTGGGGTAGGCATTCGACAGAGCGCAATGATGAAGCTCGTCGAGCACGTCGACGGTTTGCATCTTCTAGCCCCACGCTGGGGGAGTCGAGAGAACGCAATCCATGTTCTCACGCGTCCACTTCGACATGGCGAAACTTCCAGCAATTTGGCTGTCAACGTCCTTCTCGTTGGGGTGCTCTTTTCGTCTGGAGACGATTTCCGCACTGCGTTGACGCGAAATCGTGTTGCGGGTAAGCTCGGAACCGACTGCCGTGAACGAGTGAGCGCGCCCGTCCATAACGCAAGTTATGCGGCAAGCGAGTACCACCTTAAGAAACGTCTTCAAACGGACAGACAGATTAGCACTGCAATTCGGCAGCGTCATGCGGCAGTACTCGCGTCCTCGGAGCGCCCCATTCGCTTCACGAGAGGGTTTTTCCTTGCCGATATTCCAGGCGGACGCTCTATCGTCCGGAAGACGGATATGTATCCGCTGATTTCCGCTACGATTCAGGAGCTTGCAGAGACTCGCGAACAATATATGTGTAGGCGGGCAGCTTGGTTAATGAAGACGGATGCGGAGTGACTTCGTGGCCCGGCGCTCTTTACTAAAGTGCAAACCGTGGTGCACTTGCCGATGGACGTGCTTGGGCGAATTTATTCTCAAATATTCGCCGTCTGATTCGAAGTCTGCACGTCGACGAACGCTTTGACGCCTATGAGCAGGGACTCGTAGGCCGTAGACCCCCGATGCGCGAGTGGAACCCCGACGGCAGCCAATTGAGCGTCTGAGCCATCGTCATTCTTCCTGACTCACCGCTTCCCATGCTCGGCCCCAACACGCTCACATGCGGGCTAGTCATCGAACATACGGTCGAGAATACTCTTGCGCTTGGAGGCCTCAGTTGCTGCTACGGGCTTCACTTCCGGCGTCGGCGGCAGGGACTGCGGCGTTTCGGTCGACGCTAGCTTGTCAACCACCGAGCTCAATCTCCGACGTTGTTCTTTCTGTTGCAGGCGCTTCTCTAGGCTGCGAGCTTCAGCGCTGCCTTCCTCGATGACCTTCGTCTTGCCAGCCTTTCTCGGCAATGCCGGTGCGATAGCTTCCTCTTGCTTGCGCGTCAGATGATGCTTGCGAGACCACGCCTGTTCAGCTTTCCGCGATACCTTTGCCTTTGTCAACTCAATGAGGCGTTCCAACTCCATGTCTAGCCAGGTCTGATTTTCGAGAAGCGCTAGCGAGTGCTCGTCAGGCAGAAGAACCTCCTTTCGTCCAGACGGATTCCGCCAATATAGGCGCGATGGCATTAAAGGGTCGACATAGACGTACGTCTTGCAAGATTTCGATTTGCCGACGACCGAAATGTGTTGGAGGCGATAGTCCAATAGACCGTTTGAGCTATAAGCATGCCCCTTGTAGCGTACGCCGTTCGGCCAAACCGTCACGTGCTCACGCGGCAGCAAGGCAAAATAGATTTCCTCTTCAGCGCGCACCCGTGCCCGGTCGCCGTGTAATTGATTCCGCCCCCACTTGAAGATTTCTTCCGGTGTCGGGTCGACGTTGTCATCTCTCATGTCCTTTGTCAGCAAGTGTGGGACGCGAGTGAACCGGTTGTGTTTGATGATTTCCTTGATGAGTTCACGCCGGAACTCTTGCGGAGACCATTGCGCGTTGCTGATAGCCTTCTGGGCTCGCTCTTTGTCTCGTTTCCGCTTTGACGTTTTGCTCCCGCCCGGGTTTCCAGCCATACGGTTTTGGAGCTTGGCGAACATTCCCTCAACGGTAGGCTTACCCTCAGGATGCCCCGGGGGCGCCCATATCGGTTCTATTTTTAGCTCATTGCACAATGCCACTTGCGCCTTATCAGTAATTGCAGGGCCTCTGTCGAAAAAGACCCCAGCTGGTGCCTGAACGAGGTCCCAATCCTTCGGGTCAAATCCCAGGTCTACCAACGTGTCATGCTTGGACGTCATTGCGTTGAACAAACACATCCGATAGGCGTCCCAGTTCTCAGGCTGCATGCTGTCGTAAAAGCCCGTAATTGCGAGGCTATGTCGGTCGACACAAAGCATCAGCGTCGGCTTACGGATAGCACGGGCTGGGGCCCACGATGCAACGAGCTCTTGAGGGAACGGCGTGCCGTCAACGTCATAGATATCGCACGGGCCGTCAGAAAGGTCGCGGGCGCGCCCGCGAGCGTTGCCATGTATTTCTCGCCATTCCTGCTCGCCAGCCTTGGCCTTCAAAAAAGCAATCTCCGATGCGATTCCCTTCGCATAGTAGTAGAAGGTACCCATTTCTGGCGCATCCTTGCCGGCGTACATGTATTCCACCATGTTGCGGTACGTCTCGGCGTAGTTGGCGTCGTCCGCGATGAAATATTTTTTCATCGCGAGTCGGATTCGCCGTTTGTCGGTTTCGGTTGTGATGCGATTGGGGCTACCGGCGTCGCCGTAGAGGATTACGGATGCATTTGGTCGCCCCGTAGGTGTCTTGGCTGCCGACCGCTGGACGCCCGGCGCTCCAGCTCGGCTGCGTAGCTCAATCATTGCATTGGCATTGCAACCAAACGTCCAGTAAGTGACCAGCAACCTTCGCAGCGTGACGTCGCCTGTTCCCACTCGTTCAGCGTGTTTCGCTAACAGCGACGCACGTTCGCGTTTATCGAAAAGCTGCCGTTCGTTCTCGGTGACAAGAGATTCAATCTTTCCGTACCGACTATCTCGCGTCTGCTTGACGTCGTCGCTGAGCTCGGAATCTGGCTTCAACATCTCTGGTAGCAGAAACGTATCCTCCTTAACGATTTCGAAAGAGTCGGACAATGAGCTGGCGATGCGCGTGTAGGAGCGGCGGACTGGAAGGCGTGTGGACGCGGTAGTCTCGCCTGAAATTTCAAGGAGAAAAATGTCATCCGTTTCTTCGAATGCCGCTGCGACGCGGTGAAATTCGAACTTGCCTCGAGGCAGACGCTTTCTGAGGAGTGCACCCTTGTAAAGCTTTGTTGTCATTCGAAGGCTACCCTCAAGCGGTCGCTGACCTCGCGAGTGAAATCGATGTTTACGAAGCCGAGCATGCCTGCTACAGACAGCAACCTGTACGCATCGTCGCAAGTGCACGCGAGCTTGCGTGCGGCTCTCACCATCAATGCATTGAGTGAAACTTCGCTCGTTCCGTGTGGCATAAGCTCGGCAAGCCGCTGGGCGTTCGCCGCATCGCTTGCAATATCCGAATCGGAGGCCCAGAGGGCGACCCGTCGTGTACGCCGAGCCACGTCGCGCGGGACCTCTTTTTCGGTGTATATGGTGTGCGCCCATCCGTGCTCGCCGCAGAACCGCCGCTCGCGAGCAAACCTTTCCCAGACATCTTCACCGCTCTCGAGCTCGTGGTTCTCCTTGACCGAAACCCCAACATAGCGCAGGGGTTTGTTTGTTGTCGGGGAGAGCGTCAGCACGAAGTCGAGCGTCATCACCTTGTTGCGAGGTATGCGTCGACCACTGTCCAAGTAGGCCGCGAGCTCGTCCGGGTCGAAACAGGGGTACTGCTCTCGGATGTCAACGACGTTAGCTTGGAAATGTAGCCAATAGTGCACATTCCGTTCGCCAAAGGAAAGATACGAGTGGTCCCGCTGCGTTTTTGGGCTCCAGGCTGCGTTTGCAAGCCCTTTTCGGCCAATAGTAGGCTTGAGGAAGCTCCTGTGATGGCGACCGTTTGCCAAACCTCGTGGGTCAGTTGCCGGCAACTCAGGACAAGTCATCGCCTGAAACGGCGAGAGATGGTCTGGCGTTCTTATCATTCTGCCCCGTACTTTTTGAACTTCGTCTTATGCTTCTACGTTCCTTATAATATAAGTCCACGATGATATTTATTGCAATATATTTTTGCGTGAGGTGCGTTGCCGTCGCGAAAGCACAGGTGCCCAGCACTGGTCAGGAACGGATTGGCCGAACGAGAGTTGAGCCTGGATAGGAAATGCGTTAAAAATCAATGCTGTCTGCACTGTACTTGCGGAACAATTTTTTGTGTTTTTTCAGCAAGTTTTTTGTTGCCCCAGGGTGTTCGCGAGAAATGAAAGTGTCCCGTGGCTAGCTGCCGTGCGTCCGTGTCCCTCCGTCCGCGCTACCGATGGCAACCCGGCGCTCGGTATCAAGACACCACTTGGGATAGCGTGGGCTTCACGGCATACTGATGCCGGCGAACCCGTGCGGGGGCGCATCCGACGAACGAGGTTGTCAGCTCCGTGTCATCTGGTGGCCCATTGTCGCCAGCAGGAAGACGACCTCGACTGACGACCGCTCAAGGCGTTTATTTCCATTGTCAAAGAGGGAGAACATATGAAAAAGCCGTTGCTTGCAGCCGCTATCCTGGCAATTTTCGCGTCGGCGACGTACGCTGCCGGGGCCGTCGAAACTCTGCCGTCGGGCGTCAAAGTGGAAATCACGCAGCAGGGAACCGGCCCGCACCCAACCGCGACCGACGTAGTCAAGGTCCGCTATCGAGGCACGCTTTCCGACGGAACGGAATTCGACAACTCCGCCAAGCACGGTGACGTCGCCACGTTCCCGCTCAACCGAGTCATCCCGTGCTGGACCCAAGGCATGCAAAAGCTGAGCGTCGGCGGAAAGGCCAAACTCACTTGCCCGCCGGAAACTGCATATGGCAATCGCACCGTCGGCCCGATTCCAGCGAATAGCACGCTGAACTTCGAGGTGGAGCTGGTCGATATCGTCAAGTAGGAGGGCTGGCTCCCCCGAACACCAGACCAGTTCAGGCAGACGCCGATCAGGCCGTTCGGCGGCGTCTGCACGAACTGGCGCGGGAGCGTCCGCGGTTTCTCGGGAACGCATTCATCGCTTGCGCTTGTACACGATGCTCGCATCGACGATCCCGTACAGGACGACCGACAACCCCACCGAAGCGAGGAAACGGGCAGTATTGTCGGCGCCATGGTTTTCCTGGCCCTGGTCCACGCGTACGCGAGTGACCTCGGAACGACACTGAAATTGGTCAACCGAGCGTCGCGTGCGGCCGAACCCAGCAGCGTCAGGTATCAGCCGTCGATACGGATCGCGACGCCCGACGCGCTATAAAGCGCCGTCGCCTTGAAGCCGTCCACGACGACCGAGTCGAAACGCCCCTGCAACTGGCTGCAGTCGACGAGCGAAACGACATCGCCGACCTTCGGCGCAGCACCGGCCGCGAACTTCACATGCAGCGTGCCGCCGACGAGCGTCGTCATCCCGGCAACCGCGAGCCGCCCCGCGTCGCCCGTACCGCGATCAAGTTCGAGCGTGCCGCTCTTCAATTGCGTGTACTTGCCGTTAATGTTCGTACGCGCCGCCGCCATGATCGCGACCGTGCCGCCGCTGACATACACGTCGCCCGCCCCGAATGCCTGCATCGCCCCCGCGCCGAGCGTCCCGCCGCGAACCTCGGTGCCGCCGCGATAGCTGTTCGCGCCGGCGAGCGTCAGCGTGCCCGTGCCGGCAAACGTCAGCTTGCCGTCGCCGCCGATGTCGTTGCGCCACGTGTCGGCCGCGTTGAATCCGCCCTGCGACGCGTCCATCGTCACGCTGACGTTGCCCGTGAAGACCCCGTAACCGTCGGCAGCCGCGAACAGGTTCAGCCGCCCCCAGCCTTCGGCGTCGTCGAGCACCGGATAACCGGACGCGAGCGCGGTCGTCTTCAGTACGACGCGCCGTTGGTCCACGCTCAGGTACGGCAGCCGCGTTTCGAGCAGCACTTCCGCGCCCTTCGGCACGACTGCGCCGGCGGTCGTCGTGCCGATCGGTGCGAAGCCGAACGTCAGCCGGCGCGCGTAGTTGGCCTTGTTGGTCGCGTAGTCGGCGAAGCGGTCGGTCGCCGTCGTGCCGGCGTGCGCGGCGGCCGGAAACGTCGTCGCCGTCGAGTTCGTCAGCGCGTACAGCGTCGCATGCGCCTGCGTGAATGCGGTCTGCTTCAGCGCCGCGTTCGTCGAATCGACGAGGTTCGCCGCGACCACCGCCTCGGCAAGCACGCGGCCGCCGATCACGTCGAGCGGCGAATGCATGCCGGCGAGAATGCGGTTCTCGCCCAGTTCGAGCCCGCGGCTGAGCATTTCCTGGAAGCGCTCGGGCAGCACGTACGCCATCGCGAGCGCATCGCGCATCCCCTCGGCCGAGTGACCGCTCGGAAAGCCGCCGTCGGTGGCCGGTGCAGCGCTCTCGGCCGGCACGAGGGTCGGCGCGACGATCACGCTCGTGCTCCAGCGATACGGGCGCGCGTATTTGTAGAAGCGCTTCGCCGGCTCGGTCGAGCCGTTGTTCCCCATCGTGTTGATGAAATCGACGACGGAACCGAACTGCGCATTCGCGCTTGCGCCGACACCCGTGTTGTTGCCGGTGTCGTTGTAGAGCTTCGTCGTCGCATCGGCGGGCACCGACGTGATGCTCGTCGTCTGCTGCGCGGCGCTGCGCCACACGTTCGTCAGCGGGCCCATGCCGTCCGACACGCTGTACCCCTTGCCGCGGCGATCGTCGAAATACGCGGCATCGGCCTGCGCCGCGGTGCGCTGCGTCGTCGCGTTGACCACATATTGGACATTCGCGTTCAGCACCGTCGGGTTGAGCGCGGTGCCGCCCGGCGTGCCGTCGTTCGGCAGGCCGGTCCACAGCGACGGCGAGATGGCCGGGAAGCCGCCCACCGCCGGTGCATTCACACCGGCGTCGACGAGGTCGGTGAGCGGCTGCCACAACGCACGAAAGCCGCTCAGCACACGCACGCCGGCGTTCGTGCTCAACGTCGCATAGCGCGCATCGCCGCGCTGGTTCGTCGCTGCGTTGTCGACGAACGCGGGTACCGACGCCTGCACCGGCGCGCTGTCGACGAAGCCCGGATCGGCGGGCGCCGCGGGAATCTGGGCGACGATGGACGGCGGTTCGTTGCTGCTGACGTCGTCGCCGCCACATGCCGCGACGAGGAACGAAACGGAAACGGCAACGGCGAGCGTGTGAGGGAGGATCCGGCGATGCGCTGACATGACTTGGTATTCCCTACGAAGAGTCAGAAAGCGCGTACGGTATAGTTAGTTTATGAAACGTCCGGGAAAGAATTAAGAAAGTTTCGGTAAATACAGGGCGCGTCTGGATCGGGGTGAACGCCCCCCTCGACAGCGACATACCGGAACATGGGTGCATGTCGCGCACGGCTGCATTGTTTCGACCGGACGCGGACTACACCGCGGTCGCCCCCACTCGTGCAGAGGATCGGCGTCGAAGCACGGGACATGCGTGCACGCCGGAAGCCGGTCGAGATCATCGCCTCGTACGGGAAAAACGCTACTTCGACAGACTCAGTTTCTTCGACAGCACGACACCGCTCGACGGACTCACCAGCCGGATGGCATGGATCTCCATGTGCAACCTGGAGATCCTGGTCGTAATATCCGTCGGCTCCTCGATGCTCGGATCGACATGCTCGGTTTGTTCGGTCAGGTAAGGCCGAACCAGGCGCCCGGAGAAAGCGAGTGCGAAGTCGCCATGCGCTTGGGCGTACACGGCGGGCGAAAGCTGCATGCGGCTACGAACCGTGGTCAGTTTGCCTTTCCCGGGCTCGAGTTCGATGATGTCGACCTGCTGGATGTACCCTTTTGCCTTCGCTTCGGGTGCAATCACGAGCCCTCGCCCTCGTGGCCCCGTCGTGACCTTTCTGAGCAGGATGCCCGTCCGGTCGTCGCGCTCTGCGTCGAACAGGTCGACGTCCAGCGTCAACAGGTGCCGCTGCGACCGGTACCTCAGCCCGTACCGCACCGGCACCAAGAACGTCACGTCACGATCCAGATCGACGGCCGCCAGGTCGGGGTTCGGGCCATGCCGGTCGGCAGCGCCGGGGACCAGGCCGCGAACCCGGTCGCTCAACGAAGGTGGGGGGGTGCTGATGTGCTGCTTCTTCAGGGTATCCCGAATTGCAACCGGGTCGTCGCCGACAATCGGTCGTGCGGGTGACGTGTCGTGATTGACAGCGGGCGCGATGCGCGTCGTGCCGTCGACAGCCTCCGCCTCTGCATGCGCCGCGACGGGCGCCAGCATCATCGTCAGGGCGACGACGCACACGAAGTTCGAGCGACTCAACTTGGATTTCCGGTGAAACACGGCGAACTCCTGATTTTCTCGCAGATCGGTCAACGACGAGCACTATAGGGCGGAATGATCGGCAACGCATCCACTGTTTGAGATTCACCGACGGCCGGCGCGCTTCATCGTAGGCTCATTGTCGGCCCGGCAGAAGGTCGACGGGCACACTACCGTGTTGCCCGAGCGACAACAACCGACCGGAAGCGAGCGGCGGCGCGCATGCCGGCATGTCGCCGCGCGACTCGTCCGGCGCCGGGCGGACCTGGACGCAAGTTCCGCCCGCCGCCCCAACCGCAATCAGAACACCGTATGCAACCCCACCCGCGCCACCGCCTGACTAGCCGAACTTGAAGCCCCATTCGGATCCAGCACGCCATTGACCTGCGCATTCGCACCGCTGTTCGCGCGCTGGTAGTCGGCCGAAACATAGACCATCGTCCGTTTCGACAACAGGTATTGAAGCGCCACGCTGAGCTGATGCGCATGGTTGTTGTTCACCGCTTCATTCCCCTTCATGTACATGTATTTCGCGCCGAGGACGACATCCGGCCTGACGTGCCACACACCACCCGTTTCGGCCATCCACACCCCGGCATCGTTGAACGAATTCCGCACGGTAGTCACCAGCGCACTCGCCGTCACGACACCAAAGTCGTAATGCATCCCGACGCCCCAGTTGCGCACGCTGGTCGACGGCACACCGGGCGCCGGGCCGTACTTCTCGTTCGTATAGGCCGCCCCCACGCCAAACGCCCCCACCTCGTAGTTCAGCCCGGCGCTGACGGCATTGTCCGCGCCGATCGCGCCGGCCACCCCGCCGAACGCATACATCACGCCGCCGGACAAACCCGCGACCGTCGGCGAACTGTATTTGACGGAATTCGCGATCGGCTTGCTGCCTGCCGTGCGGTCCCAATCGAATGCACCGGTCGGATTGCCCGGCAGCGCGAGACGCTGGAACGGGCCATTCCGGAAACCGTACAGCCCATTGATGTCCCGCGCAATCGCATTCCCCCTGGAGAAGAGGGAATCCACCATGAAGTCGTACTGATTGCCCAGCGTGATGCTGCCGAACCGGTCGCTCTCGAGGCCCACGTATGCGTTGCGCCCGAAAATTCCTGACCCGATGATGGCGCCGTTCGCCATCGAGAACTGGTTCACGAGCGCGAACGTGGCGCGATACCCGCCGCCGAGGTCTTCCGTACCGCGGAAACCGAAGAGATTGGGCGCGAATATGCCGTCGTCGAATTTGACGTTCTTCCCGCCGCCCTCGTTGCTGACATACGTGATGCCGCTGTCGATCAGACCGAACATCGTCACGCTGCTCTGCGCCCATGCGCCCTGCGCTACGGCAAGAATCGCCACCGCTCCAAACCTGAGTTTCATTCCGTCTCCGTCTTGTTGTGGAAATGCGAGCCTGCTACCCGCTACGTGGCGGGTACTCGCTCAATGCTTCGTGAAACAACGCCTTCATCCCGGCAGATATGACGACACCGAAAATATGATTAGTTTTACTGATTGATAAAGGTGAAAATCGCCGCATCAACCGGCCGTACCCATCCCGATCAGAACACTCGAATCAAGCGCCTCGACAGACAACCCAGGCGGCGGCATCCACCTCGACACCCACGGCTTCCAACGCCGAGCCCGAGCAAGGTCCGTCGATACACACGCCATCATCGAACCGGAACAGCGCACTGTGATGGGCACACATCAATACCTGCGACCGATAGCAGGAAACATTGCCCGGTACGAAATCGAGCGGCACCGAGAAATGCGGGCAACGATTCACGTACGCCCACACCTGCTCGCCTCGCCGCACCACGATCACGGGACGCCCGATGCAAGCTTCGTCGACGACCCGCGCGCCGCCATCAGGCACGTCGGAAAAGCGGCAGAGTTGCGTTGCGTCCATGATTCACACTCTCTGCTCGGGGTTTCCGAGACTCCAGTCCCACGGACGCACTTCCACGCGCGAGAACAATCCCTCCTTCACATACGGATCGTTTCCGACGAACTGCATCACCGCATGGATGTCGTCCGCCTCCACGACGAGCAACGTTCCGTTCATCGCGTCACCCTGCGGGTCCAGCGTCGGGCCGCCAAGCCGTACGTACACGCCGTGCTGCGCAGCCGAGCGCAGGTAGCTCCGATGACTCGGCCGCACGCGGTCGCGCACGTCGCGCATACCGGGCTGGTCCGTCGCAAATACCGCGAAAAATCGAGCCATTCGATCAGCTCCGGTCGAGGACGAAGTCGTACGTCGCTTCGCGGTACGGGCCATTCAGGCCGATCTGACTGGCGAGCTCGTCATGCGCGGCACGCTTGCGATACGCGACCATCAGCGATGGCTTCACGCCGAACACGGCATCCGACTGCAGATACGGGTCGTCCTCGTCGAAAAGATGCGTGACCAACGTGCGGAAACCCGGCGCGTCGATCATGAAGTGCAGATGCGCGGGCCGCCACGGATGGCGGCCGGTGGCGTCGAGCATCTTTCCGACCGGGCCGTCAGTCGGAATGGGATAGCTGACCGGCAGAATCGTCGTGATCGCGTAACGGCCTTCGGCATCGGTCCGGTAGCGGCCGCGCAGGTTGCCGTGCGGTTGCGCGGTGTCCTGCCCGGAATACATGCCGTTCTCCGCGGTCTGCCATACGTCGAGCACGGCGTCCTTCACGGGAACACCGTCGGTGGTCAGCACGCGACCGCGCACGACGACCGGCGAGCCCGGCGTGAGCGCCATGTTCTCGCCGTACGCACGCTCGGGCATCCCCTTGATGTAGAACGGGCCGAATACCGTCGTTTCCGTTGCGCCGGTGGAGAAGCGATGGTTGATCGCATCGACGAGCATCGACACGCCGAGCGTGTCCGACAACAGGATGAACTCCTGGCGCACCACGTCGTCGCACATCTTCCCCGTCTCGGTCAGGAAGCGAATCGCCGCCATCCACTCGGCCTCCGTCAATTCCGTTTCGCGTACGAACGCATGAAGATGCCGCACGAGGCTCTGCATCAGCACGCGCAGGCGCGGGTTCGGCGTGCCGTCGAAGCTGGCGACGACCTGCTCGGTCAGCCTCGTGTCGCTGTCATGGTGGTCGTTCATCACGTCTGTCTCCGTTTGAGTGTCCGGCCATTCAATGTGGCGCGCGCCCTTCCCATGCGTCCTGGAGCAGCGCACGAATCGCCGCGCGTTCGATCGGCCGCGGGTTCGCATACGGGTTCCGGCAGGCGAGGTCGGCCGCTTCGTCGAGGCCTTCCTGCGGCATCCCGATATCCGCGAGCGCAGGTGCGATGCCGAGCTGCGCGTTCAACCTGAACAGCAACGGGCCGGCGTCGGCCGCATCGTTCCCGCCCAGCGCCCGCGCGACGCGGCGCAGCGCGTCGGGCGCCGCGGCGTGGTTGTAGTGCGCGGTATGCGGCAACATGGCCGCATGCGTCTGCGCATGCGGCAGGTTGAAGGTGCCGCCGAGCGTGTGACAAAGCTTGTGATGCAACGCCATGCCGACCGCGCCCAGGCAGGTTCCCGCGAGCCATGCGCCATACAACGCGCGGCTGCGCATCGTGCGGTCTTCCGGGTTGCGCACCACGACCGGCAATGCTTCGCCGAGCGCGCGAATCGATTCTTCTGCCATCAGGCTGATCACCGGGTTCGCGTCTTCCGCATAGAGCGCCTCGACCGCGTGCGCCATCGCATTGACGCCGGACGCCGCCGAAATGCCCGGCGGCAGCGACAACGTCAACGACGGGTCGTAGAGCACGGTACGCGGCAGCACGCGTGCGTCGCGCCCGGTGCGCTTCAGCCGGCCTTCCGTGAGCCCGTAGATCGGCGTCATCTCCGAACCGGCGTACGTCGTCGGCACGGCCAGGATCGGCAGCGACGATTCGAGCGCAATCGCCTTGCCCAACCCGATCGTCGAGCCGCCGCCGATCGCGATGCAACAGTCCGCGCCCAGCTCGGCGGCCATCTCGCGCGCAGCGCGCGCGACTTCGACCGGAACGTGCATGACTGCCTGCGCGCACACGCCGGCGGCACGCTCGCCCAGCACCGCCTGCACGCGGTCGGCGAGCGGCCGCTGCTCGGGCGTGGACAGGATGAGCGCACGGTGCGCGCCGAGCGTCGACAGCTCGTCCGGCAGCCTGGCGAGCGCACCCCATTCGAACACCACACGGGAAGGCGTACCTTGATAGACGAAGCGTTCCATGAAAGCCTCAGCGCTTGAAGTGCGGCGGCACGTTGCCGTCGACATTGACCCACACCGACCGGGCTTCAGTGTAGTCGTGCATCGCCTCGAAGCCCATCTCGCGGCCGTAGCCCGACTTGCCCACGCCGCCGAACGGGCTGCCCGGATTGACGCGCTTGTAGCAGTTGATCCAGCACATGCCCGCGTTGATCTGCGACGCCATCTTGTGTGCGCGAGAGAGGTTCTGGGTCCAGAGGCCGCTGCCCAGCCCGTATTCCGTCGCATTGGCGATCGCGAGCGCTTCCTCGTCGCTGCCGAAGCGCAGCACGGTGACGAACGGACCGAACACTTCCTCCTGCGCGATGCGGTCGGTCGCGCTCTTCGCTTCGATGACCGTCGGACGCACATAGTAGCCATTGGCCAGCGCCGGATCTTGCGGCACGCTGCCGCCGGCAAGCACGCGGCCGCCCTGCTCGCGCGCGACGTCGACGAACGACAGCACGCGATCGAGGTGCTGCTTCGACGTCAGCGGGCCCATCTCGGTATCGGCATCGAGCGGGTTGCCGATCCGGATCGACGAGGCGAGCGCAACGAAGCGCTCGAGGAACGCGTCCGCGATGCGCTCGTGCAGCACGAGACGCGAACCCGCGATACACGCCTGCCCCTGGTTGTGAAAGATCGCCCACGCGGCGCCGTTGATGGCCGCGTCGAGGTTGGCGTCGTCGAAGACGATGTTGGCGCCCTTGCCGCCCAGCTCCAGTTGAACGCGCTTCAGGTTGCCCTGCGACGCTTCGACGATCCGGCGGCCGGTTGCGGTCGAACCCGTGAACGCGATCTTGCCGACGCCCGGATGTTCGGCGAGCCGCTGGCCAGCCGTATGCCCGTAGCCGGGAACGATATTGACGACACCCGCGGGGAACCCGACCTCGGCCATCAGTTCGACGATGCGCAACGTCGACAGCGGTGTGATTTCCGACGGCTTGAGCACCACCGTGTTGCCGGCGGCGAGTGCCGGGCCCATCTTCCAGCTCGTGAACATCAGCGGGAAATTCCACGGCACGATCTGGCCGACGACGCCGATCGGCGCGCGCTGCACATAGTTCAGGAAGCCGGTTTCGACCGGAATCACCGAGCCCTGCAGCTTGTCGGCCATGCCGCCGAAATAGCGGAAGCAGGCCGCCGTGCGCGGCACGTCGAGGGAGCGCGAGTCGCGAATCGGGTGGCCGGTGTCCAGCGATTCGAGCTGCGCCAGCTCCTCCGCATGGGCTTCGATCGCATCGGCGAGGCGCAGCAGCAGCCGGCCGCGTTCGGCCGCCGGCAGGGCCGACCATTTCGGGAACGCGCGGGTCGCCGCGTCGACGGCCAGGTCCACGTCCGCCGCGGTGGCCGCGGCGATCTTCGTGATGACGGAGCCGTCGTGAGGATTCAGCACGTCGATCGTGCCGCGGTCGACGGCGTCAACGAAGCGCCCGTCGATGAAGAGTTGGGTTTGCATGAATCGTCCTCGGTGTATGGGTGAAGCTGAAGCGCTGCTCAGAACGCGATCGGATACGGCGCGAGTTCGCCGCTCTCGTAGCGTTGCGGAAGGTTCGGCGTCGCGTTTTCCCAGACCAGCAGCATCGAACGCTTCGTGGAGTAGCCCTGGTGCCGGATGTCGGCCGGCATCGCGCAGATGTCGCCGGCGCGCATCGTGACGCGTGCCCGCGGTGCGCCGGTGTTCTTGTCGCCGATGTCCCACACGATTTCGTCGGACAGTTGCAGGAACCATTCGACGCGGTCGTTGCCGTGGAAGACCGGCAGGATGAATTCCTCGGTGGTCGGGCAGAACAGGCTGCGCCCGCACACCGACGTGACCGACGGATTCCACGTGACGTCCGAGCGCGACAGGTACTTGAACAGGTTGAACGCGTGCAGCTCGCCTTCGAAGCCCGGCTCGGCATGCACTTCCGGCTCGTCCTGCGCGACGTCGAGAAACGCGCGGTTGACGGGCAGTTCGTCGCGCAGCGGCGAATCGCCTTCGAGGCCCGGCATGCGGCGCGTCGCGATCCGCGTGCGCTCGATCGCCGAACCGTTTTCGCCGTGCTTGCGCCCGAATGCGGTGCCCGTTTCCTCGGGTGCCGCGAACGGGTCGAAGCCTTCGTTCGTCCAGTCGTGCAGCATCGCCTTGAAGGTCGCCATGATCGTCGGCGTTTCGAAGGTCTCGGTGTAGTCGACCCCGGCGTCTTTCAGGATGCCGTTGAAGGTGCCCGCATACATGTCAACCTTGCCGTAGTGATTGCGCGTGCCGAACACGTGATCGAAATTCACCCAGCCGTAGAAGAAGCCCCACGCCACGTCGCGCATCATCGCGCGCAGGAACGCGTCGGCCGGCATCGCATGCGTGCGGGTCTGGCCTTTCGCGGGCCAGCTGATCTTCACGAAATATTCGTCGCGCTGGAACGCGAACTCGCCGAGCTGGAAGCGGCGGTAGCCGGTCACGGCATCGGCTTCCGTGGATCGCACCAGATCGGCTGCAAAGCCGGCGGAAGGGTCGAGGGTTTCGAGGGTGGCCATAACGTGTCTCCTGGGATAGTCGAATGTGAGCGGTCGGAACGGTCAGTGCAGGCAGATCTCGGCCCACTTTTCGACGGACAGCTCGCCGAGGATGGTCTGTACGAGCGCGACGCCGGGCTTGTCGGCGACGAAGCGGTACGCGCAGCCGGCCGGCAGCAGCGCCTGGTGTCCCTTGCGCAGGACGACGTACCCCATCTTGCGGCCGGCCGGTTGCGTGCCGGCGCTGACCGTGCCGCGGCCCGTTGCCGGCGGCGTGTCGAGCTTGATGAATTCGATCCGGACTTCGCCGTCCATCTGGATCGTGAACTCGTCATGCGCGCACGCGAACCAGGGCGACTGGCCCTCGGTCCTCAGCACTTCGATCACGTATTCGAGATTCTTGCCGGCGACGACCTTCTCGTAAGGGGCCGACTTCGATGCGACCTCGAAGACGTTCGAGAACGCGTAGTGCTGCGCGCTGCCGCTGGTGATTTCGATCTCGCCCTTCTTGTAGTTGTCGAGCGAGCCAAAGACGGTGTGGTATGCCGTGTCGGTCATTACTGTCTCCTGAGTTGAACCGCTTGTTGGCTTCAACTCTAGGGGCAACGGACAACAGCAACAAGGCAACGGATGGCGATTACGGCATTTGCGTTTCGCGAATAATCGCGCGGGTCACCGCACCCAGCCACGCTCCAGGAGAGGAAGATCCCACGGCGATTCGTCGCCGATGTATTCGGCGAGGAACTCGACCAATGCCTTCACCTTCAACGCCTGTCGCTGCGTTGCGGGATAAACGGCGGCAAAGCTCAGCGGCGCGAGCTGGTAGTCGGTCAGGATCGGCACCAGCCGGCCCGCGACGAGCGCGTCGCTTGCCACGAGCGTGGGCAGGCAGACGATGCCGCCGCCTGCCAGCGCGTACTCGCGCAGCAGGTGAACGGAGTTCGAGCGAATCATGCCCGGCAGCTCCATTTCGACGACCTCGTCGTCGTGCGTCATCGTCCAGCGGTTGCGCGACGGATAACCCGAATACAGCGCGGTAGTGTGCTGCAGCAAATCGCGCGGATGTTGTGGTGCACCATGCGCTTCGAGGTAAGCGGGCGACGCGCAGAAGAGACGCCTGACCGTGAACAGCCGTCGCTCGATCAGCGATTCGGAAATCGGCGGAAAGATCTGGAACGCGATGTCGAACCCTTCTTCGACTGGGTCGACTACGCGGTCATTGACGATCACGTCGAGCTGGATGCCCGGGTAGCGTCGATTGAATTCGACCATCGGCGCGCCGAAGTGATCGAGCGCGAAACCGGGCAGCATCTGGATGCGCAGCCGCCCGGTCGGCGTGGCGCGAAGCTCGCGCATCTGGTCCGTCAACTCGTTGACGCGCCCCACCACCTCCGCGCACTCGCGATAGAACGCCTCGCCCACTTCGGACAGGCGCACGTGGCGCGTGCTGCGATGGAACAGCGGCGCATTGACGAACTTCTCCAGTTGCTGGATGCGGTTCGTCACGACCGAACTCGTTACACCAAGCTGCCGCGCCGCCTCGGCGAAGCTGCTCGCCTCCGCGACTCTTACGAATGCCTCGATGCTCAGAAACCGGTCCATGCCGCGCCCTTTCTCAACAGCGAAACCGGCAGTCTACCTGCACCGGGCAACGAGCTGTGTCATGCGGAAGGCGTCACTGTGTCGCCGAATCGATGTCAATCGCGGAGCGCACCGACACCGGCGTTCGCCGGCACGCCCGCGCGAGTATTACCTCGGTTGCTCGCCGGCCGCCAGCTCCGGTTGCACGGGCACGCGACGCTGCAGCACCGCAGGCGCGGTTTCCTTCAGCAACATGCTGACCAGGATACCCAGCACGACCGCGCACATCGGCAACCACAGAATGTTCTGGATGCCGAAGTGTGCGGCGACATAGCCGCCCAGCGCCGGTGCGATGCCGCCGCCGAAGATCTCGCCGACGCCGACCACCACGCCGATGGACGTCGACACGAGGCCGACAGGCGCGGCCTCGGTCGCGACCGGGCCGGACAGCAGCGACACCAGTCCGAGCGTGAAGAACGACGCGACGAACAGGACGCCGAACAACGCGAGCGGCTGCGGGCCGAGGCCGCGGAAGATATAGAGCATCACGGCCGTTCCCGCGAAGCCGACGATACTCGCGAGGCGGCGGCCGACCAGGTCGGAGAGGCCGGGCAAACCGAACTGCCCGAGAAAGCCACCGAAGCCGATCGCCGACACGACGAGGCCCATCTTCTGCGTGCCGAGCGACAGGTAATCCGTCAGGTACAGCGGCAGCAGCGCGCCGAGCACGAAGACGCCGGTCATCGCGCAGCACAGTGCGGCCATCGCGACGAGGATGTTGCGGCTCTTGAGCACGTGGCCGAGCGAAGCCGGCGCGTGTTCCGACGCAACCTCTTTCACGACCTTCGGCTCGCGGATCACGAAGAACATGATCGCGCCGAGGATCAGGCCGGGAATCGCCACCAGCGCAAAGACCCAACGCCATGACACGAAACCGAGCAACTGCGTCGCGATGATCGGCGACAGCGCCAGCCCGAACAGCGCGAAGCCGCTTTGCTGCAGGCCGAGGTTCAGGCCACGCCGCCGCGGATGCGACGCGTCGGCGGTCGCCGCGAAACTGGTCGGGCAGAACGAACCCTCCGCGACGCCCATCAGCCCGCGAATCGCCATCAGCCCGAGCAGGCCGCCCGCGAGCCCCGAAAAGCCCGACAGCAGCGAGAACGCGATGATGGCCGGAATGAGCACCTTCCTGCGGCCGACCTTGTCCGAGATGCCGCCCATCAGCGCCGCGAAGATGCCCCACGACAGGCCGAGCACGCCGATGCAGTTGCCGACGTCCTGCGCGGTCAGGTTGAGGTCCTTCATGATCGAAGGGAACAGCGGTGCGATCAGCCAGCGGTCGAGGCCGACCAGCCCGAAGCCGAGCGCCAGCAGCGTCACCGCCTTCCACTCATAGGAGGTATCCCACTCGTTTGGTTTCATATCCGTCTCCGTGGACGCCGGTTCGCGAGCGCGCGCCGAAGCGCCTGCGCATCAGCCAGGTCCGATGTTTTTCGTGTGCGACGCGAATCGCAGGGAATTGCCGGCTGCCGCTCCGGTTCGACGCATCGAATCCGGCCACCCGACGGCACAACGATAGGGGCAAGGCCGCGGATCGGGTATGGAACAACCGGCGAACGCGCCATTCGCGAAATGCAAATAATCGGGAGCGGCGGGCGGGAAGTGTCGGCGGGGAGGCGCGCAGAGAATGGGCGTGGTGCCGAAGTGACGCTCATTCGCGCGTCACGGGGGAAATCCCTCATGGACTTCAGCGAATCGGCATACCGCTCCGTCCTCACCCATGGTCAAACAAACATGCACGGCAAGCGCTCAAGCGCGATCCTGTTCGTGCCCCTTTCGTCACCGCAACACGCCGGCGCACATTTTGAAGTAGGACAAATCCCATTTTTATCTTTTCACACAAGATCATTTCAACGAGAAAAGTCGAATAACCCGGCTTGGCAGCAAAATAAATTTGATTGCGAGTATCCCATAGAATATTCGCGATAAGTTTTTCTCAAATTAATCCCACCACCAAAAGAACGTCAAATACTGTTTCATTAGGCTCCATTCTTCATCTCAAAATATCAATATGTATTGCAATCGATATATGTTTGATATTCTCCACATCGAAATTGCGAGTGCCATCGCTTTATTAAACCGAGAGTCCGATTCGAACAAGTCCGAATTCGGAAAATAATAATGAGATTGCCGTTATGTCGATAGCAGCAACACTCCGAAACTTTGCAGCAGGTCTTGTCGACCGGAACAGGCGACCGGTCGCCCTTCATTTCGGGCGAGCGCAACGCGCAGTCGGTCATCTGCTGGCGCTCCATCACGCCGACATCCGCGAAGGGTTGATGTCGGGCATCGATGGGCACCTGACCTGCGTTTCCACACGCGATCATCTATCCCCCACGCTGTTTCTCGGCCTGCCTGTATCCGTGCTGCTGACGACCGACCGGGGCAACGTGCGGACGATCGATGCGATCGTGCGGGACGTGCATGTCGGTCAATCCGACGGCGAATTGACGGTGTACCAGTTGCGCGTTTGTGACGCGCTTTCGTTGATGGACTACCGCACCAACTCCCGCGTATTCCGGTCGCTGAGCGTCATCGATATTCTTGCCACGCTGATGAACGAATGGCGACAACGCAGCGCCGCACTCGCGCGTGCATTCGATTTCGACCTGTCTGGATTGCGAAGCGAACGCTATCCGGCACGCGAACTGACGCGGCAAGTCAACGAATCGGACGCTCGATTTGTGCGCCGACTGCTGCGACGCGAAGGCATCACGGTTTTTGCAAAGGCCGGGCCGGTCGATGGGGCGCGCGGCGTGGCCGACGAGCAGCCGATCCACACGCTCGTATTCTGCGATGACCCGTTTCGATTGGCGGAATCGCCCGCAAATACCGTGCGCCTTCACCCGCGCGACGCGGGAACCGAGCTACGCGATACGGTGACGCTGTTCGCGCGTTATCAAAGCGTGTCTCCGGGCCAAGCCAGCCGCCCGTCGTGGGACTACAAGAAGGCCCGCATGGACGTCTATGCCATCGCAAGCAGCCTCGATCAGGGCGACGCCGGCAACGACCTTGCCCGATTGCTGACCGATGTGGCGATCGACATTCCGCACGTGGGCGATTCGTGGAACGACCACCACCGCATCACACACGACCGGATACTCGCCCACCAGTTCGAAGCGGAGCGATACGACGGTATCAGCAGCGTGCGCGATATGCCGGTCGGTTACTGGTTCACGCTGACGGGCGATCCCGAACTGGACATGAAACTGGCCGAACAGCGGCAGTTCGTCGTGACGTCGGTTCGGCACGATATCTTGAACAACCTGCCGAAAGACCTGACGAGCCGCGCGATCGCGCTGTTCGCGGCGAGCCGGAACCTCGCGCAAACCGCACCGCTCGCGCCGGTCGATGCGTCGGGGCAGACGGACACGCGCTACGAGAACAGTTTCACGTGCGTGCGCCGCGGTGTGCCGCTCAAGCCGCCCTATGACCCGAAGATCGACCTGCCGCCGGCTCACCTGCTGACCGGCACGATCGTAGGCACGCAGGGAGACGAAGTGTTCTGCGACGAAGCCGGCCGCGTGCGCGTGCAGATTCACGGCTTCGATCCGGCGGACCATGCTCATGCCCAAGGTGCCGGAACGAACGGCTCGGCCGGTGACAGTGCGCCGATACGTGTCGCGGCGAGTCTCGCGGGCGGCAACTTCGGTGCGCTCTTCCTCCCTCGCGTCGGCATGGAAGTCTTGCTGGGGTGCCTGTCGGGCGATCCGGACCGGTTGGTCATCATCGGGGTTTTGAGCAACGGCGCAAACCCGCCCGCGACTTTCACGCATACCGGCGCGCTACCCGGCAACCGTTACGTGTCCGGGATCAAGACCAGGGAGATCAAGGGTCGTCGGTACAACCAGCTTCGCCTGGACGATACGCCGTCGCAAATCTCGGCACAGTTGGCGAGCGAACACGCGCATACGCAATTGAATCTGGGGTATCTGACGCAGCCCCGGAAGGACGGGCACGGGAACGACCGGGGCGAAGGTGCGGAGCTGCGGACCGACGCCGCCGCGGCATTGCGAGCCGCCCAGGGCATGCTGTTATCGACCTATGCGCGCACATGCGCGACCGGCGGTCAGCTCGATCGCGATGAACTGATACACCTGCTCGACCACTGCACCGAACTGTTCAAGTCGCTCGGCGACTATGCCGGCCAGCATGGTGGACAGTCCGCCGATACCGCCGGGCAGAACAAGCTCGTCGATGCGTTCCGCAACTGGACGCCTGGCGCCTCGGAATCCGATGCCGCCGCCGACGCGTCCGCACTGATGGCGTTCGGCGCACAGGCGGGATCGCTGCACGTCACGCCTAAAACGCATGTCATGTATGCGGGCGAGAACATCGACCAGATCGCACAGCAACACGTGCAGCTCACCAGCGGCGAGCGTATCAATCTGCATGGCGGGCACGGCATCGCGATGTTCGCGCATAGCGACGGCGTATCGGCGATCGCGAATCAGGGAAAAGTCACGATCCAGTCGCAGAACGACGACACGCAGGTGGATTCGGCGAAGAACATCCAGTTGACTGCGGCCGGCGGCACGCTTGCCGGCATGGCCAATGATCAGGTGGTGCTTGTCACGTCGGGCGGTGCGTATCTCAAGCTCGACGGCGGCAACATCGAACTTGGTTGCCCCGGCATCTTCACGGTGAAGTCGGCGGGCCACGCGTGGGATGGTCCGGCCAGCATGAACGCCGATATGCCGAAGTTCGACAAGGCGCCGCTTGGCCGCGTGCCGAAGCTCGTTCGCGCGACCGATGGCGATGCGGTGGCGGGATTCGACGGGCAAATGCAAAAGGCATCCGGGGCGCTGTCGAACCTGACGACCGACACGGCCGGCGAACTGCCGGCAGTCCATGCCGACCAGTTCGAAAAGCTGGCGGTGCAGTTCATCAAGAAGAACGTTTAAGACCATGACCGAATCGTTTCTCGATCCTCGGCCAGTAGCGGACACGCGCGCCGACGAACTCTCCACGACGACCGATGCACCCGACACGGCTGCATCGCGTTCCGAACCGCCGTCTATCGTCGTCGGCCGAACCGAAGGGCCGATGTTGTTCGACAAGGACAAGCGGCTTATCTGCATCAAGCAACTTCCGTTGCCCGGTGTCGTCATCTTCGTCCACGGCGTCAACTCTGAAGGCGAATGGTTCGAAGCGTCCGAAGAAGGACTGTGTGACGGCCTGAATCGTCGGCTCGGTCGCCTGGACGATCAGATGAAATATCTCGGTGTCGATGCTGGACAGCTGATGCCCGCGAAGTACACCGAGAGCGTGACGCAGGATGGGTTTCTGAATCCGAAGCTGCTGCCCGACAATTACGTCAAGCCCGATCCGTCGTTTTCGCCGGTCATCCATTTTCGTTGGGGCTACAAAGCGACACTGGACGAACTGAAGGAGTACGGCGACAAGATCTTTCTCAACGAGAAGGACTATTGGGGCGGCGGTCCGTTCACCAACGGCTGTTCGAGCCTGCCCGATCTTTGGCACGGCGGTCTCGATGACCGCGCGTTCGGTTGGACGTCCGTGCAGGGCATCAACCCAACCAACCGGCCACTGTATCGCGCACCGCCGCGTGCGTATGGGGTACTTGCGGCCTTGCGCCTCGCCAAACTGATCGAGTCGATTCGCAGAATGCAAGCCAACGTACCGATCACGGTTGTTTGCCACAGCCAAGGCAACATCGTCGGTCTGACAGGGGCATTCTTCGGCGACGCGTTGGAGGAAGTTGAAGACCCGTGGGGGCGTAACGGGCGATGCGTTGCGGACGCGTATGTACTGGCGAATGCTCCATACAGTTTCGCCACGGGTGAAGGACAGCAAAAATCCAGCACGTTCATGGACACGTGGTCACAGCGCGGGACGAAGGACCACATGGGAAATCGCGGGCGGCAAACCTACGCGGCGCGTACGCAGACATTTGGAAGGTTTCTGTCGATCATCGGTGCGCGTACGGAATTCGAACCATCGCCCGATAAGGTCGATGAGGACATGGCGAATGGCCGCGTATCGCCGACAAGCAACAAGTCCTATGCCGCACGGGATGACCGTGCGCGTCACGGACTGAATGGTTCGACGTTTGGGCGCGTCACGTCATATTGTTGTCCGCACGATCAGGTGATCTCGGCGGTGACCGTGCAGGGTATCGGTTGGCGCGGTATCGGCAAGCACGAACTCGACGACATTGGCGCATCCGGCTTCCTGACACAGCGCGTGTTCGCGTCCGGCTTCCCGGTCGGTGTGCAGAAGGCCTATCGATATTGGGAAGACGACTGGCGGCATGACAAGAAAGGGACGACGCCCGGCTTCTGGTATCCGCCGTCGCCGCCGGCCAGATTCGGTCTGATCGGTGCGCTCAAAGGAAACGAATCGATCTTCGGGATGATGGGAACGTTGATCACTGCGCCAATCCTGTACGCGGCGACCGCGGCAACTTCCGCAATGAAGCTGTTTCGTGTGAACGAAGATCCGCCGAAGGGATGGACGGTCATTGCGGATGCCCCTGCCCTGGACGAGGCGTTTCCGCCGAAGGCGCTGCGGTTCGGCAAGCCGATCGAGACGAAGGACGGTGATGCGGTGAGTGACTTCAACGAAGGTAACGATCCGCCGTCTGCATGGCGCGACGCGAGCAAGACCGATGCGGACAAACGGGCCGACGATCCTTACGACCAGTACAAGGCGAAGAACCAGGACGGTGACGCCCACGGCACGGCCGAGAGTGAAGCCGGACAGCGTTACGAGGACCGCGCGCTGATGCGCATGGAGGCACGCCGCACGTTGAACAAGGAATGGATCGACAGCCAAGGCCACGTTATCGGTGAGGATGGGAAGAGCGATCTACCTGACGGCTACAAGGAATGGCGAGACCAGAAAATTGTCGACTGGCTTGATCGCGGTACGACTAACAGCCCGACGAACCACTCAACGACGATGACCAACCCGGAGCATGCGAAAAAGGCGCTTGCGTACGATGTGGCGATTGGTCCGTGTTACCTGACACTCGATCAACTCAACGATCTGCGAATTGAGGCCGATTGGCGGATGGGTAATGGTATTTCGGAAGACCACCCGAATAGAAAGTACTACGACTATTTTGCGCGTGGTGAGATTGACGAACTACCGATGGAAGAATGGGTGCATGTCAAGAACAGCGAAGGCAACATTCCCGCTTCGATCTCGGACGAGCGTGAAGGCGAGTTCTATCTGAAGATCGGAGGTGTGATATGAAGGCACTGATCGCGACATGGCCGCGACGCATTGCCATCGCCGTTATGGTATGGGTAATCGCGATCCCACTGATGGCCACACTAATGGCACACGTAGAACAACCGGACCCGGCACACTTGGAAATAGGAGATTGGATGAAACGATTCGTAGTCGTGCCCGGCTTGCTGGCGCTCACGATGTTTCTATTCACCACGGCCATAACGCGTACGGCGCACGCAGTGCCGCCGCCCACTCCAGCCACTAGCGTCGTCACTCATACCGAAGAACTCGCCGAGCCCTTCGTTGCGCAGGTTGTTGGTCTGATTTGGCTGAATCCATTACAACGCAAGGACTACCCGACGGAATGGCAAACGTTGTGGGTGCAAGGACTTACCGCGCCGAACAAGAACGACGACATGGTACGCACGGACCCGGAGTCGTTCGCAACGCTCAAATCAATTGGGGCGTTAGTGTACGGCAATCGCGGGAAAGAGACGTTTAGGGGCTTCTATCGCAAGTACATGTACGATTTTCCGCTGTTGCTTCGCTCGCGATATGCGACAAACCCAAAGTATTTCTACACCGTGAGTCCTGACGATCGTAACGACTGGCGAGAATTGGCGGGTATTCGTGTCGAACTTGCTATTCCGGATCGACTGGATGCAGTCGACTCACAAAATTACTTGCGAGACTCGATTCGAAAGACATTTTCGATCGGAAATCCGAATTTCCCAAAGGTATGGAGCCGCAACACTCCCCCTGATGTACAAGTCACGCAAGGCGGCGCAAACACCGGATTCGCGTCACTGAACAAGGCGCTGGACTACCTTCAGGCGAATCCGGACAAGAGCGTGTGGGTAATGAACTGGGATGCGCCTAGCTTCCCGCCCACGGATGCGCAGATCAACGAGAACCTCGTCGTGCTGTTCCTCGCCGGCCCGACCTTCAACACCGAGCGCGAACCGCTCGCATGGATCGGCAAGGCTGTAACTGGCGACACCGACGAATTTTCGAAGAAGGTCGGCACGACGCGAACGGTGCAGGCATGGAAAGCAACCATCGATCAGGCAGCGCACAACGCGGGGATCGCGGTTCCGGACATCAAGTACATCGTTCACGATGCCGGTGCCGGTAGTGACGCCGCATCGGCACGACTTGTCGGGCTGTCGCAGACACTCACTGAAGTCCTGCCCGAATACGACCACCAGAAACAGACGTTCAACACGGCAGCGCTGCTCGGCGACATGGGAACCGGTAGTGCATTGACCGACGTTGCGTTGGCAATCGGTCGGATCAATCACTACGGCGGCAATGCACTGGTCGCCGGCACGACCGACCCGGAGCATCCCGTAGCAGTTATCGTCATGCCGCCATCGAAGCTGACGCCAATCGATCCGAACAAGGACTGGTTCCGCGCGCGCGGTGGGAACAATGCTTACCTGCCGTGGTGGGGGCGCCGTCACGATACGAACTACGGAATGCAGGGTTATTCATGGTGATGTGAACCGACGCGCGGCGTGTTGCGTGCGAACGTGACCGCCGCACCGAATCACTCGGGAGACGGGTTATATGCGAGGAATTGTTCGAGTAGGCGACATGCACACCCACGGCGGCCGGGTTGAATCCGGAGCCGTAAGGAGCAAGGTGATGGGCCGCGCGGTCGCACGAATTGGCGACGCGTGTTCATGTCCGATTCACGGACCCGGTGTGATTGCCGAAGGTGACATGACGTTCGATGTCGAAGGCCGCGACGCCGCATTCGACGGTCACAAGACCTCCTGCGGCGCGGAGTTGATTTCTTCGCTGCAAACGTCCGGGCGCGTCTGAATGACGCAGATTCGACGCATGACTGCCGAACAGTTTCAGCTGTTGCGGCTGCAGGATACCCGGATCAAGCCCGTCAACCATTGGGCCTTGTTCGAAATCTTCGTCAAGGGCCGGTCGCAGCGGACGCTCGCTGCCGAACTCGGCATCACCTCTTCCGCGATGTCGCAACTTGTGCGGAAGGCCTGGCAAAGGTATCTGGAACTGCCGGGCAGCGGCACGCACCTGACCACACTGACGATCACGATCCCGGCGAAATACGAAAGTGCATTGCATGCGTGGGTGCGTGACGCTCACCGACTGGCCGGGCCATCCGATCCACAATGACGACTTGATCGCACCCCGGAGAACGGTTGCGACCACTTCCCCGAATCGCAATCGCTGCGGGTCAGTGCCGCGTGTCCGCCGCAACGCTGCGACGGGGCCAGGTCGCACGCCCCACTCCACCAAGAAACAAATTCCCCAAATCCACATCCAAATAAAACGTTATTCCATATCAAGCTTAATCGTCGACCAATTTTGGATCCATTTTCCCCTCTGTCCCCCGTATCATTTCTCCCATTCAGAAATGAGCAAGAGACGGACATGAGCGACGCCACCACCCTGCACTACCTCGACTACGCGGCAACGACGCCCGCGGATCCCCGCGTGATCGAAGCGATGACGGCCTGCCTCGGCTTCGACGGCATCTTCGGCAATCCCGCATCGAGCTCGCACGCCGCCGGCCGGCTGGCCCGCGAACAGGTCGAGCGCGCACGCGCGCAAGTCGCCGCGCTGATCGGCGCGGATGCCGACGAGATCGTGTGGACGTCGGGCGCCACCGAATCGAACAACCTCGCGCTGAAGGGCTATGCGGAAGCCGCGACCGGCAAGCGCCACCTGATCACGAGCCGCATCGAGCACAAGGCCATTCTCGACACGATGGCGAACCTGTCGAAGCACGGGACGTCGGTCACCTTTCTGACACCCACGCGCGACGGCGAAATCACCGCCGACGCGGTCGCCGCGGCGATCGGCCCCGATACCGGCCTCGTGTCGCTGATGCTCGTGAACAACGAGATCGGCACGCTGACCGACATCGGCGCGATCGCGCGCATCGTGCACGCCGCAGGCGCGCTGCTCCACGTCGACGCCGCGCAAGCGCTCGGCAAGACGCCGATCGACGTGCGTGCGCTCGGCGTCGACATGATGTCGATGTCGGCCCACAAGGTTTACGGCCCCAAGGGCATCGGCGCGCTGTTCGTCCGCCGCGACATCATCGACCGCATCGCCCCTCAGATCCACGGCGGCGGACACGAGCGCGGATTGCGCTCGGGCACGCTCGCAACGCATCAGATCGTCGGCATGGGTGTCGCGTGCGAACTGGCCGCCGAAAAACTCGACGGCGAGGCCACGCGGATCGCTGCGCTCGGCGCACGCCTGACGGACGCGCTGTTCGCGCTCGGCGACGTCACGCAGAACGCTGCCGCTGCGCGCCGCATCCCGCACACATTGAGCCTGACGGTGAATGCGCCTGGCTTTTTCCCGTTCATGCTCGGCGAAGCGCTCGCCGTGTCGTCGACGTCCGCATGCAACTCGACCAGCGGCGCACCGTCCCACGTGCTGACCGCGATCGGCCTCGATGCCGAGACTGCCGGCCGCACCGTGCGCGTGAGCTTCGGTCGCTTTACGACCGAGCAGGACGTCGATTTCGCGATTGCCTGTTTCCGGAAAGCGATCGAGCAATGCCGCGCGACGGCGTCGAGCGGGTTTTCCGCTTCGCGGCAGATCACGCCGGCCGACCTGAAGGCGATCCGGACTGCGGGCTTCCGCTCGGTGATCTGCAACCGCCCGGACGGCGAGGGCGACGACCATCCGGCCTTCGATGAAATCGCAGCGGCAGCCCGCGAACTGGGCCTCGAAGCGCGCTACCTGCCGGTCGAACGCGATCGCATCGGCGACGCGGAAGTCGATGCGTTCGGTGCGTTGGTCGACTCGCTGCAGAAGCCGGTGCTCGCGTATTGTCGAAGCGGGAGCCGCTCCGGCATGCTGTGGAATCGTTTGTCGAGCCGGCGTACGGCCTGACGCAGAACACTGCCCGACCAGGATGTTGCGATCGGCTTCCGCCAGCCGATCGAAGCCGAGCAGGTCGGCCGCAGCGGCATTCCACGCGAGGATGTCCCAGCGCCGCCCGGCGCCGCGCGCTGCAGCAACTACCTCGGATACTCCAGTTGCAGCGCGACCCAGCCTGACGTCGCGTCACCGTAGCGTGCCGCGATATCTGCGAGGACGCCGGGAAGCACCGCTTCGCCACGCCGATCGTCCGGAATCGTCACGCGCTCGTGCCGGATATTTGCCGGCTGCGTCAGCAAGCGCAGCCCGTGCTTCGACTCGATCACGTGCGCGTCCGCCGTCGCGACAACGTCGCTGCGCCAGGTCCGCGCCCAGGCGTCGGCTGTCAACGCAACCGAAAGTTCGTCAAGCCCGTTCCCGACCGGAAGGTCGAACGTCTCATGCCGCCAGAACGCGACGCGATTCATCAGCGCGGTCGCTACAGCACGCGAGGTCAACACGAACCGGCTACCGTCGTGCACATCGCTCCATGCTTGCGCGCCGAGCTTCCGCGCAGTCTCGCGGGCCGCTGCCGGCCCGCCCAGCGCACTCACCAATGCAAGCGAAGCGGGAATCGACGCCGACACGCCGGTTGTCGTCATGACGTCGCCGTCCATCACATAACGACGATCGTCGACCCACACCGTATCGGCAAACCGACGACGCAGGCGGTCGCGCGAATACCAGTGAGACGTCGCGGTGCGATGTCGCAGCAGGCCGGCGTTCGCGAGAACCTCTGCGCCGTCGCAGATCGCCACCATCGTTGCGCCGGCGCCGGCCTGCTTGCGCAGCCACGCCAGCACCGCGGGCCGGTCGGCACGATGCAGTGCGGGCACGATCACGACATCCGCACCCGACGGGACGGTGGCGTCGAACCGGTCGAACGTGGTATCGGCCAGCATGCGCAGCGCGGGCATCAGTTCGACAGCGCCTTCGTCGGCCGACACGGCAATGACATCGGCCGCACCGGACGTTTTCAGAATCGCGTAAGGGACGATGAAATCGGTCGTCTCCGTTCCCGCGTTGTCCGCGACGATCGCAACGAGAGGACGCCTGCGGCCCTCCTTCGGCGCGCTTGTCGTCAGCGTTCGTACCACCGGCAGCGTGTCCTCCGCCATCGTCTGCACCGGCCGCCCCAACGCCCACGCGCCAAGCATCCCGCACACGAGCAGCACCGCCGTCGGGCGCATCGCCCAGCTTGTCTTCCGTTCCCGCATCGCCCACCCGCGTCAATCGATTGCATGTCCGGGAAATTACAAGGATCATGCTCGCGGTCACAAGGACAACTCCACCGCACTTTCTGCCATGTCCCAGTCAACCGGTTCGGCACGCGACATCGTTGTCGTCGGCTTCGAAGGCGTCCAGTCACTCGACATCACGGGTCCGATGGAAGTGTTCGCGGTCGCGAACCGTTACCTTCCCGGCCATGCCGTGCCGTACCGGCTCACGCTCGCATCGCAAGACGGCGACGACATCGTCACGCACGCGGGCCTGCGCCTCGCCGGTCCGACCGCACTTGCGGCACTGCCCGGGCGTATCGACACGATCATCGTCGCCGGCGGCAACGAAGCGGCGCTGCGACACGCCGCGTCGGATGCCGGCGTGCTGCCGTGGCTGCGCACGCGGATCGCGAGCACGCGGCGAATCGCGAGCATCTGCACGGGCGCGTTCGTGCTCGGCGCCGGCGGATGGCTGGACGGCAAACGTGCGACCACGCACTGGAACCAATGTGCGGCGCTACAGGCACTGTGTCCTGAAGCACGGGTCGAGCCGGACGCGATCTACGTGAGCGACCCGCCGTTCCATACCTCGGCCGGCGTGACAGCCGGCATCGACCTGTGTCTCGCACTCGTCGAGGCGGACTGCGGTGCGCCGACCGCGCTCGCGGTCGCACGCGAACTCGTGCTGTTCATGCACCGCCCCGGCGGACAAGCGCAGTTCAGCGTCGGACTCGACATCCAGTCGAGCGCGACGCCGCGCATGCGCTCGCTGCTCACCGAAATCGCCGACGATCCGACCGGCGATCTTGGCGTAACCGCGCTGGCCGCCCGCATGCACATGAGCGAACGGACGTTTGCGCGCAATTTCTTCAAGGAGACCGGACGCTCGCCCGCGCAATACGTGCTGGCAGCGCGGGTCGAGCGCGCAAAGGTGTTGCTGGAGCGCGCCGACTGGCCGCTCGAACGGATCGCGGAACGTTCGGGATTCGGCAGCGTGGACGCGTTGCAGCGCGCGTTCGCGAAACGGGTCGGCACATCGCCGCGCGACTATCGTGCGCGCTTCGGGCAGCGACGCGACAAGCGGCAGGCGGAATAGGCCGTCACCGGATTCGGCGTCCGTAGCGATCGAGCCACGATGCCCGCCGCTCCGACGACGAGTGCGGTCACCGGCAGGTTCGCGCCGAATCAGATCGTAAGCTGCCGCTTCACACCGAAACGGACGGCTCGACGACCCCGCCCGACATCCGGCCGGCGTGCAGGTTGACGCCACGCCGGGAGGCCGCTTGTTCCACGGCGATCGCATTTCGGCAAATGCGGTGCATCCGTGCTTCATCCGGCACTCGGGACGAAAAGGAACGGGCAGGCACGCCCTCAAACAGTGCACGCATCCGGATTTTCACTACATTGCCGAAATCCGATATTGACCGGAAATTTGGCTTCATACCGTTCACGCGTCGGGCCGGAACGCGATTGCCGTTCAACCGCGGCATCGCGTGCCGCCGACGAAGTCCAGGAGCGGGCCGTCGCACAAGGCCCGGGCGGCGATGACAGTCCTGCCACGCAGGACATTCGTGACGGAGCGAACATGGATGCAAGAATCCCGCCTGATTCAGGCACCGACAGTGACGTAAGCCTCCTGCACAAGATGGGCTATGCGCAGGAACTGTCGAGACGTATGAGCGGTTTCTCGAACTTCGCCGTGTCGTTTTCGGTGATCTGCATCCTGTCGGGCGGCATTACCGCGTTTCAGCTCGCGTTTTCCGCCACCGGCGGCGCATCGATCGGCCTGGGCTGGCCGCTGGGTTCGCTGTTCGCGCTGATCGTCGCCGTGTCGATGTCGCAGATCGCGTCCGCGTTCCCGACGGCCGGCGGCCTCTATCACTGGGGCGCGATCCTCGGCGGGAAGAAGTGGGGGTGGATGACGGCGTGGCTCAACCTGATCGGCCTCATCTTCGTGATCGCCGCGATCAACTTCGGCACCTACGATCCGTTCTTCAAGACGCTGATCGCGCCGATGTTCGGCGTCAGTCCGGACAGCCTGACCTGGTGGCATCAAACGGCGTTCATCGCGTTCATCACGATCTCGCAGGCGATCCTGAACGCACGCGGCATCAGGATCGCAAGCAGGATCACCGACCTGTCGGGCTACCTGATTTTCGTGGTGACGATCGCGCTGGTCGTTTCGCTGCTCTACTACTCGCCTGTCGCGTTCGATGCGCACCGGCTGGTCACCTTCACCAATTTCACCGGTGTCGACGGCGGTGCGTGGCCGAAGCAGGCCACGCCGCTCGCGTTCCTGTCGGGCCTGCTGCTGGTGACCTACACGATCACCGGCTTCGACGCTTCCGCGCATACGTCGGAAGAGACCCACGATGCGGCCAGGAACGTGCCGCGCGGCATCATCGGGTCGGTGTTCTGGTCCGCGATCTTCGGCTACGTGATGGTGTGCGCGTTCGTGCTGGTGATGCCCGACCTGACCGCCAGCATGAAACAGGGCACCGGCTTTTTCGAAGCGATACTCGCGCCGATTCCGAAGACCTTGCGCGTCTGTCTCGAACTCGCGATGTTCTTCATCAACTACGTGTGCGGGCTCGCCGCGATCATGTCGACGTCGCGGATGGTGTATGCGTTCGCGCGCGACGGCGGGCTGCCGGCGTCGAAGCTGCTGCGCAGCGTGAACCACACGCACCGGACGCCCGGGCCCGCGATCTGGACGTGTGCGGTGCTCGCGATCGTCGTCACGCTGTACGGCGACGCGTTCTCGGTGCTGAGTGCCGGAAGCGCGGTGTTCCTGTTCATCTCGTATGCGATGCCGCTCGGCTCGGGGATGCTGGCCGAAGGCCGCACGTGGACCGAAAAAGGTCCGTTCCAACTGGGCATCTGGTCGAAGCCGTGTGCGTTGCTCGCGCTGGTCGGCGCCTGTGTGCTCGCGTATGTCGGCATCCAGCCGCCGAATGAAAAGGTGCTCTACGTGCTCGTCGGTTTCGTGGCGGCGCTCATGGTGATCTGGTACGGCTTCGGGGTGCGCAACACCTTCGCCGGGCCGCCGGTGCTGAAGGACACGCGGAACCTCGAGCGCATCCGCGAACTCGAGGCGAACGTCGATCCGTCCGTCTGAAGCGTCTTTGAAACGGGCTGAAACCGCCGATGCGCAGGTGTCACGCCCGTGATCGTCGCGAGGGTCGCGTTGCCGGTCGCAACAGACCTCGCGTACAACCAGCGCACCGACCACGCGGCCGCCGATGGTCCGGGCGGCCGCGCTGGTTCGTCACGCCGCCCCTATTCCCCGCCGCCGTAGAACTGATTCATCCGCTCGAGCTCGCCCGACTTCTGCGCGCGAATCAGTTCCTGCTTCACCTGGGCGCGCGTGATCGCTGCGGGGCCGCCCGCCTGCGACCCGGCACTGGGCATGGAGCCCACTGCGGTGGCGCTGATCGCTGCATCCGAGGGCGTGCCGGGGCTCGCGTCGGCTCCGCCGTCCGCCCGGGCAAGCCCGGCCGCACCCAGCATGCAAACGGCGGCCAGCGCCGCCTTGTACATCGTCTTCATCGTGGCACCTCATATGAAAAGACAATTCGACTCATCCAGCGTGGACGGAGCCGATGTCCGGCCGTCCGCGCGAATCGTCACACCTCGCCGATGCGACAACATCGGCCGTGACGGCATGCATCGCTCGTCGCGAATCGCGAGCATTCTGCTGCGTCACGCCAGTCATCGGCCGGCTTCGCACGTTCGAGGTTCCATCGAGCGACCTTCGGGTCCTCCTGTAACATCCCCCGGACCAGCACATTCGAATGCGAATGCGCAGCAATGCGTCGCAGCAGCTAGCGCACGCTCTTGCCTGCGCGTCGTGCCGCAACGCAGATCGAACGCTCCTGTGGCGCATCCGCGATCGGGCGGATCTCGCGCTTCGAGCTACCGCGCACCGTGCGCGGCAACCGGCAGGAATGGATTAATGATAGAGATCGGCCTGCCGGTTTAACGCCCCCTGACGAGGGGGCAATTTGGGAATTTGTCAAATTGACGGCCTAAACTGGACACCGTATGCGCAAGGCGCAAGCGGCCCGCGTTGCGACGCAGTCGCGTGCAAGCCCACCGTAGCTCAAGGGGCTCACCATGTCCGACAAGTATGTCGCGCTAGCGGGCCACATCCGGCGACTATGTTCGCTCGGCATCGAACCGCGCCTCGTCATTCCTCATGTGGTTGAAGCGACGCGGCGCATCGTGGGCGCCGACTGGGGCATGTTCTTCTATACCGACGAGCACTATGCCGTATCGGACGTCTACAGTGAAAACGACGCCGTCTATCAAGTCCTGCCCATCTACTTTGCCGACGTCCACAACACCGAAAAACAGGAAGTGCTCGGCGTCACGTTCTCGGATGCGATGCGCCGCGGCCGCGGCTTCGAAAACAGCGCCCGTTACGACGCCGCGCTGCTGAAGAGTGCCATGTATGCGGAGCTGTGGCGGCCGGTCGGCATGCGGCATTGTCTCGAGCTGACGGCGACAGACGGCACCCGTGGCTGGGGAAGCCTGAAATTGTGCCGCGCGCCCGGCGCACGCCCGTTCTCGGAAAAGAATCATCGCGACATCGCGCCCTTCGCGCGCCATATCGCGCATGCGCTTTCATGCCCGATACGCCAGCCGCCGCACGAAGCGGAAGGCAGCCAGTCGGCGATCATGGTCATCGACAACACCGGGAAGGTCTTGCTGCAGAGCGAGGACAGCACCAGAATGCTGGCGCTCGCTTCCGGCGAACCGCTTGCGTTCTATCGTCGCGACTGCTTTCCGAACTGGCTTGCGCCGCTGCTGACGAACGTCAATCGCATCTGGTGCGGCCTCCCGGTGGCACCCGCCACGATGGAACGCCGCAATGCGGCCGGCCGCTTCCAATTCAAGGCCTATCGCTTTGCGCATGCGGGCGCGATGCACTGCGAACAGGCGATCGTGATCTACATCGAGCATTTCCGCCCGCACGAACTGGAAATCGAGCGACTCGGCTTCGAGTTCGGCCTGACGGAACGACAACGGCAGCTCTGTTCGCTACTCGTCCTCGGTCACTCGCAAACCGCCATCGCGCGCGGCCTCGCGCTGCGCGACAGCACCGTCGTCGATCATGTACGAAAGATCTACCGCAAGCTCAACGTGCACAACCACGACGAATTGCGCAGCGTCTTTCGCGTTGGCCAGCACGACTAGCGTCGCACGTGTGTCGCGTCGAAAGCGCAGCCGCCACCGCACGGCACGGCAACTTCGCTCGCGCCGATTTCGCCCGGCATCGTCGAATCAGACGGCGGAAAAGCAGTTGTCGACGAACAGGTGGGTGCCGTTGACGAAACTCGACTCGTCGGACGCCAGGAACAGCGCGGCCGCCGCGACTTCCGACGGCTCGCACAGCCGGCCCTGCTGAATCGCGATCGCCGCTTCGGTTGCGTCGACGCCCATCGCCTGCAGGTCCTTGAGCTCGCGCATCCCGTGCGGCGTGCGGATGAACCCCGGCGCCAGCGCGTTGCAGCGAATCCCGCGGTCGCGATACTCGACCGCGATGGCCCGCGCGAACATGTGGCACGCACCCTTGGTCGCGTCGTACAGCACTTCGCCCGGCGTCGCGCAGACCGCGGAGATCGACGACGTACACACGATGCTGCCACGCCCGTTCTCGAGCATCTGCGGCAGCACCGCCTTCGTCATCAGGAACATGCTCTTGACGTTCACGCCCATCAGCCAGTCCCATTCCGACTCCTCGATGTCGAGGAACGGTTTGACGATCAGCGTCCCCGCGTGATTGAACAGGATGTCCGCATTGCCGTACTGCTCCCGCGCCGCATCGACGGCCTGCCGGACCTCCGCCTGTTTCGACACGTCGGCGCCCAGGCCGATCGCCTGCAGGCCGGCATCGCGCAGCCTCGACGCGAGCGCTTCGGCGGCGTCGCCGTCCCGGTCGACGATCGCGACCTTCGCGCCCTGGGCGGCGAACAGCTCCGACGCAGCGCCGCCGCATCCGCCGGCGCCGCCGCTCACGATGGCGACCTTGCCGGCCAGGCGGCCGTCAATCCTTGCATTCATGCTTCGTTCTCCTGTCTGGTTCGATCGGCACGCTCAACTGAACAGCGTCCGAAGATGATCGTTGAGGAAGTAGCCTTCGGGGTCCACGCTGCGGCGCAGCGCGCGGAATGCTTCTGCCTTGGGGAACCAGCGGTCCACGTCTTCGCGGTTCGTGAAGTGCAGCTTGCCCCAGTGCGGACGCGAGTCGTAGTCGCGCAGGATGTCGTCGACGTCCTTCAGGAACGGCCAGTAGTCGACGCCGTTCGGGCCGCCGGAGCATGAAATGGTGACGCTGTCCTGGTGGTTGAACGGGCTGATCCACGCCGGGTCGCCCTTCGTGAAGCGGTACTCGACCGGGAAAATGCAGTCGCGGTGTTTCGTGAGAATGAGGTCGCGGACGCGGCGCAGCGCTTCCTTGCCGTGTTGCGCGGGCACCGCGTACTCGAGCTCGTGGAAGTTCGGCACGTAGTGGATCGCATACACCTCGGAGCTGTAGGCGATCTTCTCGTGCTCGCCTTCATGGAACGTGCGCTCGGCGGTGACATCCATCACCTTGATCTCGCACACGTCGTAGTCTTTCTTCGAATTCGACACCTTGGCGGTGTCGGGCAGGCAGTACAGGTGGCGGCTTTCGGACGTCGGACACCAGAAGAAGCCGAAATGCCGATGCTGCGCCGCCAGGTCGTCGTATTGCTCCATCAGCGCTTCGAAGTCCTCGCGCCAGACACGGTCGTGCAGCCAGAACGCGTCGGTCACCTGCAGCGTCATCTCCGAGACCACGCCGAACATGCCGATATTCACCTGCGTCGCATGGAGCAGGTCGAGGTCCTTCCCGTCGCTCACTTCCATGATCGAGCCGTCGGGGCGCACGATGCGCATCCCGACGACCTGCGACGACAGGTTGCTCAGCGTCGTCCCCGTGCCGTGCGTGCCGGTGGCGAACGCGCCGGCAATCGCCTGCGAATCGATGTCGCCCTGGTTGACGAGCGACAGGCCGATGTCCTTCAGGTGACGCGTCACCGCATTGAGCTTGGTGCCGGCCTTCACCGTCACGCGCTTGCGCGCTTCATCGACATCGACGATGCCCTGGTAGTCCTGAAGCGACAGCAGCAGGCCGCTCGTCGCGACGATCGGCGTGAACGAGTGCCCCGACCCCGAGCAACGGACGTGCTTGCCCTGGCGCGTCGCGGTGCGCACCAGCTCCGCGATCTCGGCCTCGCTGGTCGGCGACGCCAGGTGCGCGGCCACGCACGACTGGTTGCCAACCCAGTTTCTCCAGAATCCGCCACGGGGAAGTTCCATCGATGTCTCTCCAGATAGGCACCGCGGTGCGTTGTCGGCATGGCTCGGCGGGTTGGCGGATGGCGGTTGGCCGCCCCGCCGCCCCGCCGGACCGCTCGGTGAAACTCGACGCGCGCGGGTACGCCTCTTTCAGGTCCGCACAGGCGCGCGGCAGCGCACGCATGCCGGCGGGCGGCTGGTCCTCGTTCGCGTGCCCGGGGACGTCCCCGGGCGCCCGGCCGTTGCGTCGTATTCATGCCAAAGGTAGGTTGCCGAAACGCTTTCCACTATCGGATTTCGGCAAGCGAGGGTTTCCACGAGGCTGCGCTTTTTGACCGGCTCATCAAGCGGCTACAATGAATCGACCCGGCCCGCCCCTTTCCGCCCCGATGACGCCGTCTGCCCACCCGAGCGATTTCTCTGGCGCCCCGCTGTTCGCGCGAACGGTCGCGTTCTGCGCGTTCACCGACGTGGAGGAACAGGCGCGGTCGTTCGAAGGCTGGAACCTGAATTACACGCAGATCTCGGGCGGCCTGTTTCATGGCTCGTCGTCGATCGTGTCGCTGGGCGGCATCAAGCTGCTGGTCGAGGACCTCGACAAGGTGATCCTGCAGCGGGGCGCGGTACCGCCGGACCGGATCGCCGTGGCCGTGCCGCTGGAGCTGGAAGGCCACGCGCGCATGTGCGGCGAGAAGAGCGGGCGCGACAGCCTGCACGTGTTCTCGAGCCTGCCGGCATTCGAGTTCTACTCGCCCGACCGGCATGTGCTCGTGAATGTCGAAATCGAGCCCGACAAGCTGTCGACGCAAGCGATGCGCACGGTCGCCGCATCGCTGCGCGCACGCACCCTCGCGCCGCTGATCCCGATGCCCGCCTGCGTTGCGGACCAGCTTCGCGACCTGCTGCGCCGGACGCTGGCCGCCGCGGCGAAAAGCACCTCCGTCGAAGACGCGACGACGCACGACCGGATCGAACTGCTGGAGCGCACCGTCCTGTATGCGATCTCGGAAGTGTTGACGGCGGCCGCGCCGGAGGCCGGCGCGCAAGCCGCGCGCCCGACGAAGTACTGGTCGCTGGTCAACGCCGTGCAGGAGCGGCTTCAGGACGCATCGACCTGCCCGCTGTCGATCGCCGAACTGTGCGTGCAACTCGGCATCAGCCGGCGCACCGCGCAGTATGCATTCCACGACGCGCTCAACCTGAACCCCATTGCCTATCTGCGGGCCGTTCGACTGAATCACGCACGTCGCGAGCTTCGGCTCGGCGAATCCGTGACGTCCGCCGCGACCAAATGGGGCTTCTGGCACCTGAGCAGTTTCGCGCAAGACTATCGCGCGATGTTCGGCGAGTTGCCGTCGGCCACGGCCAGGCGCTACGCGCGCCACGCAACCTGAACACGTAGCGCGGTTCGGCGGCCGGTGCCGACCTCGCACCGGCCGCCGCCCTGCCCGCTACGTCACTCGTCCTGCTGTTCCTGCTGCGCCTGCACCTGCCGCTGCTGGATGAACTGCCGTACGTCGCTCATCGTCACGCGGCCCGTGTGCTTCGCATCGATCTCGTCGAAGTGCTTCGACACGAAACCGAGCCCGCTGCTCTGCGCCTGCGCCTTCGTCACCGCCGCGCCGTTGCTCAGCACCGTATTGGCGCCGAGCCTCGCGTCGACGCGCCGCTGCGCCTGCTGCTGCAGCGTCGCACCGGTCGACGGCAACACCGGCGCCGCACGCGTGGCAGGAAAGAACGGACCGTCGACACCGCGCCCGCCATGCGGCAGCTTCACCGGCGCCACCGCCTGCGGCGGCAATGCGTAGACGCTGCTCACGACAGCACCGAGGACGATCAACGCAGACAACCGCCGAATCAATTTGATTAGGGACATGATCACTCGCATTCAATGGATGAATAGAGGGTTCCTCTGACAAGGAGTCCGTCGCTCAAGGGGCCGCCGCCAGCGTCGTCGCGGCCGTCGCGCCCGGGACGCTGCCGGTCGGCACGCTGGGCGGGTTCTCGTCCGGCCACGGCGGCGGAAGCGTATGCAGCGTCAGCGCCGTCGGAATCCGCGCGCCCTTGTAGAACGTCTTCAGGTCACGCTTCATCTGCGGACGGGCGACATCGTCCAGATAAGTCATGTGACCGCCCTGGAAGAAGTTCACCTGCAGCTTCGGATTCAGGCCCTTCACCGTCTGCAGCCGCGCGAGTTGCTTCTCGGTGTTGAAGAACGGCGTCGCGAGATCGTGGAAGCCATTCTCCGCGAGCACGCGAAGCTTCGGGTTGAGCTGCAGTGCGCCGAGCAGATCGGGGATCGTGTCGGGCATCGGCTGGCCGTCGTGCGAGAAGTCCCATACGCCGATGATGTTGTCGTTCAGCGGCAGGTAGGTCGCGTTCGGCGCGGTGTAGCCGAGGTAGTCCGGCATCTGCGTCGCGAGCGCGTTCGTGAACGGCTGCGAGATCAGGATGTCGGACGGGTCGCCGTCGTTCTGCAGCCGCGGATCGGAGTTCGGCAACGACACGCGTCCGTCATACCGGCCGATCGTCGTTCCGGGCAACATGCTCGTGCCGAACGGGTTCGCGTTGAAGTAGCCGCGCAGCGCCTGTTGCGTCAGGCTCGACGGGATCGACCACAGCTGGAGCGTCGCATCGCTCGGGAACACCGGCGTGCCGAGCGCATCCGGAATGCCGAGCTGGCTCAACACCCACGACTGCGAGTACTTCTGCAGCTGGTTGTAGATCAGCGTCGTGAACAGTTCCGTCTGCAGTGCGTACAAAGCCTGGTTCACCGGCGCCGGCGATACCTGGTTGAAGTACGCCGCGACCGCCGCATAACCGGGCAGATAGCCTGCCACCGTATCGGTTTCGAGCAGCAGCCCTTCCGTGGACTGCGTGATCGCCACCGCTTCCACCGCATCCGCGAAGTAGTTCAGGATCGCCGACTGCAGCACGATGCCCGTCAGGTGCACGCCGGCCGATTCGAGCGCAAGCGCCAGCATGTCGGTACGCGGCGTGCCGTACGATTCGCCGTACAGGTAGATCGGCGACGTGCTGCGGCTGTTGACGTTCAGGTAGCGCTGGATGAAGTCGCGCATGATGTTCACGTCCGCGTCGGAACCCCAGTACTTCTGGTTGGTGTTCGGCAACACGGCTTCCGACAGCCCGGTGCCCGGCGGGTCGATGAACACGAGGTCGGTGGTGTCGATCAGGCTTTCGGCGTTGTCCACGAGCGGATAGTTCGGCCAGTTGCTGCCGAACAGCGGGTCGGGCGTGGCAACGCGGGTCGGTGCGAACGAGCCGAGGCGCAGCCAGATCGACGACGAGCCGGGGCCGCCGTTATACACGAACGTGACGGGGCGCGGCTTGCCGTTCGTGCTCGGCGCGGTGTACGCGACATACGACATCGACGCTTCCGCATTGCCGTTCGCGTCCTGCGCGGTCAGGTGGCCGGTGGTCGTCGTGTAGTTGATGGTCGTGCCGCCGGACTTCCACTGGTAATGCATGACCGCCGCTTTCTCGGACACCTGCGCGGCGGCGAGGCCGTCGGTCGCATTCATCGAATACGCGACCTGATCGACGTAAGGCTGGTTGGCCGCCGGCGCCTGACTGCTGGCCGCTTGTGCGCTGGCCTGCTGGCTGGCTGTCGCCTGCGCGAGGCTCGACGCGCCGACGGACGACGAATCGTCGCCGCCGCATGCGGCGAGCGCCAGTGTCATGACGGACAATGCGCCTAGCCCGGCCAACCGGCCGTGACGACCACGGCGGCTGCCGGTACAGCTCCTGTCTGATTTCATCTCTGCCCTTTGATTTGGTTCGGATACCGCTTCACAAAGGCCGCCTTCGCCGGCGAGACGCGCAGCAACACCCGCCACTCGCGCATAAGGCGGTTGGGATCGGACTGCTTCAAGAGACTGAACGTGATACAGACACAGCAAACTGCTGGCGAGAATCGTGCTTGAACCGCCCCCTGCAGTTTGGACTTCTTTTCTGATTACCGAAATTTACGACATCGACAAAATAGGCGGTGCTGCGCCGCGTTGTCAAAGATCATTCCGATATTAAAAATCCCGTAATGATGCGAAGGCCGGCCAGTGTCTGGCATTTGAAAGAAATACGGGATTATTCGTGCAAGGTGCGCTTTATCGGCAATACTGCACCGAATATTTTACTTTTCCCGCACAGCGCAGAAGCCTTTGCCGTATTGATGCGGCGCCACGAAAGCCTTCAGATCGACTCGATTTTTCTTTCATTTTTATTATTCGCAATCGATTAAGAAAGTGTGGTGGCATGTATATGCGATTCGATGATTCGATTCACTTCTACTGTTCTTTAATCCTGGGGCTTATGTACGCCTCGCCATCCATAAAATACCGATTCCGTTAATTTTCATCGGCCGCGGTGGAATTATTTACCCGATTTCCGACCGGCTTTTCCGCAGTGCGAGCGGCGCGCACTACACACGCCGCCGCCCGCGCAACGACGCGCGGCAGTGCCGCACGTCGTCCATCGCCAATACTCAACCCGCCATCAATGCCCGCCGCCCGGCAGCGCGATATCGATCAGCACCGGATCGTGATCCGACGAACGATACGCATCCGGCGCGTAGAACGTCTTCTGCTGCTCGGCCGACTTGTACGCGAGCGTGTACTGCAGCGCGAGCGGCTCGTCCGCGTTGATGTGCCATTCGTGCACGGCCTTCACGTGCGATGCGAGCGGCAGCGTCGCGAGCGCATGATCGAGATAGCCGGCTTCGCCGTTGTACACGTAGCTGTACGCGTTCGCGCCGATCCAGCGCGCGACGAGGTTGCGATAGCCGCGCGATTCGAGCGTGCGGATCGGGTCTTCATGCGTGTAGCTGTTGAAGTCGCCAATCAGCAGCACGCCCTGGCCCGCGACACCCGTCGGCGTGCCGGCGAGCCAGTCTGCGACCTTCGCCGCCGCGCGCGTGCGCGTCGGGTTCCAGCAACCCTGGCCATCGCCCTGGTCGAGATCGTCGTTGGCGGCGTCCGGGCAGTTCTTCGACTTCAGGTGGTTCACCGCGATCGTCAGCGCCTGCTTGCCGCCGATGCGGCGGAACGACTGCGCGAGCGGCTGGCGGTTCTTGTCGTCGATCGCGAGCGTGGCCGCGCGGCCGACCGGTTCGACCTTGCGGCTGTCGTAGATCATCGCAACCGCGATCGCATCGCCGCCGAGGCGCGATGTGCCCGGATCGACGACGCGCCAGTGGTTGCCGAGCTTCGCCGCGAGCTGGCGCACCGCGCTCAGTTCGCCATAGCCGTTGTTCTGGACTTCCATCAGGCCGATCACGTCGGCGTCGAGCGCCTTCAGCGCGCTGACGATCTTCGCTTCCTGACGCTGGAATTCCGGGTAGTTCTTCGCACCGCGATTGTTCGGATCGTCGAAGCCGCCGCCCAGACCGTTGCCGTTGAAGTAGTTGAGGACGTTGAACGACGCAACGCGCAGGTTCGATTTCGGATCGCGCGCGGGTGCGTTGGTGCGCGGGTTCGTGCGCGTTTCAAATGCCGGCACGGCCGCGCCGGGCAGCGGCTGCACGCGCCATGCGCCGTAACGCACTTCGAGCACGCCTTCGACGTCGCGCACCGTGTAGCCCGCGCGCAGCGTGTTCGCGGCCGACAGGCCCGGCGCCGGATACGGCACGGTCGCGGGGTTCTGCTTGTTCGAACCGTCGTCGAGGACCAGGCGGTTGCGCGCGTTCGCGTCGATCTGCGTCTGCGCCTGGGCGGGCGGCACGACGCTCGTCGGCGTGCGCAGGCGGCCGTTGCTGAGCAACACGCTGCCGTAGCGGCCGAGCTCGTAGTTGTCGGTCACGTTCAGCGTCTGCGGCAGGCGCACGAGCATCCCTTCATACGCGGCGAATGCGTTCGGGCTGTCGACCGGCAGCGTGAGCGTCGCGGGCGTGACGGTCTGGCCGTTCGCGCACACCGCGATCGCACCCGACTGCGTGAGCTGCGTCTGCCCGTATTTCTCCTCGACCTTGCCCGTCACGTGCACGAGATCGCCGGCCTTCGCGCGCACTTTCGGCGCATAGACGAACAGGCCTTCGGACACGCCCGGCTGGTTGCGGCGCTGCGCGTCGGCCTGCTGGACGAAGAAGCCGCCGAAGCCGTCCGTACCGCCGAAATCGGCGGTGACGACGGCTTCGATCGACACGTTCTGGCCGGCCAGCGGCGACGGCGCGCCCGGCCCCTGGATATCGGCAATGGGCGTCGCGCTGCCGCCGCAGTTCGGGCTGACGGGCGCGGCGGTGGCGGCGATCGCCGGGGCAGCGAGCGTGGGCAGAAGCAATAGCGGGGCAAACAGGTGGATTGTCGAGCGCATGACGGGGAATCCCGGTTGTGAGGGTGGCGAAAGCTTAGCGGCGCTCAATGACAGTTTTTGGTAATCGACAGACAGGCCAATGTAATTATCGGTATCGCGCCGCGATCGCAACCGCCCGCGCCGGTTGTGCCTGAAAACGCAGGGGAATCGTCTGACAAAAAATCCGCCGTGTTCGCGACGATTCCCCTGCGTGACCTCCGGCATCACACCGCCGCGCTAAACCGTCCCCGGCAACGCGCTCGACACGAGCACGGCCGCCACCATCAACACGCCGGCCAGCACGACCGCCTCGATCCGCAACACCGCGCCGAACCGGCGCAACGGGCCGGCCGGCATCGCGGCGGCCGGGTCCTTCAGCGCGGCCAGCAGCTTCGGCATCCCGAAGAACCGGTTGTGTCCGCCGAGCACCGCGGCAATCAGCACGAGCGCGAGCTTCAGCAGCAGGATCTGTCCGTACGTCGATGCAAGCAGGTTGGCGGGCGTATCGACGCCGCGCCATCCGTTGTACGCGCCGGTCGCGAACAGCACGATCAGCGCGTATGTCGACGCGTCGGAAAGCGACTGCACGAACGACGCGCCGGTCACGCGTTCGCTCGCAGGCATGCCGGCAAGACGCGGCATCACGCCGAACGCCGTCACGAGCACGAGCCCGACCCACGCGCTGATCGCGAGCAGATGCAGCCAGTCGACCCATACCGGCACGCTGAACAGCCCCGCGTCGACCGGATGCCCGCCGTTGCTGCGCGCGAGCGCGACGCATGCGAGCGCGGCCCACATCGCGAACGGAAAGCGCGAATCGTTCGCATGCCTGATGAATGACAGCAACACGATGACGACCATGAACACGGCGCCGGCCAGCCACGCGTGACCGAAGCCCGTGCCCACGAGCATCGCGCGAACGGACGGCCCCGCTTCGAGCATCGACACCTCGCTCATCAGCGCGCAGTGCGCCCAGAACGCGGTGATGCTCGCGAGCAGCGACACGACGGACGCGATGCGCAGCGTCGCGACGAGACGCCGCCCGATGCCGTGCTGCCACGCCGACGTGCCGCGCGCGAGCCAGTGACTGCCGAGCAGCGCGCCGACGATCACCGCGAACCCAGCGTTCTGGACCGCCACCGATACGAGCCGCAGCAGGCCGACGAAGCCCTCGTTCACCCTTTCACCTTGAACGTATAGGTGCCCTTGGTGCGATGCGCGTCGGCCGTCATCGCCACCCATTGCACCGTGTACGCGCCCGGCGCGAGCTTCGGCATCGCGACGGTCATCACGCGCGGGTTCGACGCATCGACCTTCGCCTTTTCCTGCGTGACGGCGTTGCCGTTCGCGTCCGACACCTTCACCGAACTGAAGGTCGGTTCGAGGTCTTCGTTGAACGTAAGACGCACCGTGTCGGGCGCCGTCTCGACCGTGCTGCCTGTCGCGGGCGCGGCGCTTTCCAGCTTGCCGTGCGCCGATGCCGCGACCGGCGCGGCCGCGACGATCGCGCCCGCTGCGGCGAAGGCGGCCAGCCGCCTGAGAGTCGTGATCTTCATGTGCATGCCCGGCGTCACAGCTTCTTCATTTCGACGACGGTCAGCGCGCCGCCTACGTCCTCGGCGACGAAGTCGATCTTGTCGCCGGCCTTCACCTGCGACAGCATCGCGGGGTCCTTCACCTTGAACACCATCGTCATCGCATCCATCCCGAGGTTGTCCAGCGGGCCGTGCTTGATCGTCAGCCTGCCGGCGGCCGTGTCGACCTTGCGGATCTCGCCGTGCGACATGCCCTGCTTCGCGTCGGCGCCCTGCTTCGCGCCGCCGCTCATGTCCATGCCGGCCATGTCGCCGGCCGCGTACGACGCGGCGGAAAACGCCAGCGCGCAACCCATTGCAATCGAAACCAGTCCTTTCTTCATCGTGCTTACTCCTGAGTGAGTGAATCTAAACCGGCAGCCGCATCGGCACGGCCGCCGCCTGCTGCCGCCTGCTGCTGCTCAGCCGTCCGGCAATTCGCCGGTGTACTCGTATGCGACGGTGCCCTTCGGATGCCGGAACCAGCCCGGATCGCGATAGTCGTTGCGGCCGAGCCCCTGCCGCACCTTGAGCACCGTGAACATGCCGCCCATCTCCAGCGGCCCGAACGGACCCGTGCCCGTCATCATCGGCAGCGTGTTGTCGGGCAACGGCATCTCCATGCCGCCCATCGCGCCGCCCGTGCTGCCCATTGCCATGTAGTCCGGCACGAGCTTGCCGATCTTTTTCGCGAGATCCTTCTGCGGCACGCCGATCAGGTTCGGTACCTGGTGGCCCATCGCATTCATCGTGTGATGCGACTTGTGGCAATGGAATGCCCAGTCGCCCGGGCGATCGGCGGTGAACTCGATCGCGCGCATCTGGCCCACCGCGACGTCGGCCGTCACTTCCGGCCAGCGCGCCGCCGGCGGAATCCAGCCGCCGTCGGTGCCCGCGACTTCGAAGCTGTAGCCGTGCAGGTGGATCGGGTGGTTCGTCATCGTCAGGTTGCCGAAACGAATCCGCACGCGGTCGCCCGCGCGCACCGGCAGCGGATCGATGCCCGGGAACACGCGCGAGTTGAAGGTCCACATGTTGAAATCCGTCATCTCGTTCACGCGCGGCGTGTAGCTGCCCGGATCGATGTCGTACGCGGAGAGCAGGAACACGAAGTCGCGATCGACCGGCATCGTGCCGCGATCCTTCGGGTGCACGATGAACATGCCCATCATCCCCATCGCCATCTGCACCATCTCGTCGGCGTGCGGGTGATACATGAACGTGCCGTGCGACTCGAGCTGGAACTCGTAGACGAAGGTCTTGCCGGGCGGAATATGCGGCTGCGTCAGGCCGCCGACGCCATCCATCCCGTTCGGCAGCCGCAGCCCGTGCCAGTGGATCGTCGTGTGCTCGGGCAGCCGGTTGGTCACGAAGATGCGGACCTTGTCGCCTTCGACGGCCTCGATCGTCGGGCCCGGCGACTGGCCGTTGTAGCCCCACAGGTTCGCGTTCATGCCGGGCGCCATCTCGCGCACGACGGGCTCGGCCGTCAGGTGGAATTCCTTCCAGCCGTTCTTCATCCGCCACGGCAGCGTCCAGCCGTTCAGCGTCGCGACGGGCGTGTATGGCCGGCCGTTGGGCGGCACGAGCGGCGGCTGCGTGGCGGTCTTCGCCATCGTGGGCGCTTCGGGCAGCGACGCGGCGCCGGCCTTGCTGACCATCGCGGCGCCCAGCAGCGCGGCGCCCGAGCCGCTGAGAAATTGTCGACGGGACACCATGTCAATGACCTTCAGGATGCGTTGCGGGCGCCGGTTGCGCCGCGGGTGAGGAAGCCGGCTGCGGCGCAGCGTCGGCTTTGGGTTCGGGTTCGGCGGAAGCCGCCGCGCGCGGCACGGGGCCCGCGGTCGGCAGCCGGCCGCCGACGGCCATCTGCAGATCGGTTTCGGCGAGCCAGTAATCCTTCAGCGAATCGATGTAGCCGTTCACCGCGCCGACCTGTTCGCGCGCATCGGTCAGCAGTTCGAACACGCTCGCGAGCATCCCGTTGTAGCGCAGCAGCAGTTCGTCCGAGATCGTCTTGCGCAGCGGCACGACCTCGTCGCGATAGTGTTTCGCGACGTCGTAGCTCGTCACGTACGCCGCGTACGATTCGCGCACGTCGGAGCGTGCATCGATGGCCGTCTTCGCGAGCCGGTTCGCCGACTGCATGTAGACGGCCTCGGCTCGCGCAACCTTCGCGCCGCCCCAGTCGAACAGCGGAATCTCGACGCTGATCTCGTAGCCGTGCTCGTGACCCTTGCCGGTCTCGTAGTTGTTCACGTAGCCGAGATCGACCGCATTGACGAAGCGCGTGGCCTTGCTGAGCCCGAGCGACGACGCGACGCCTTGCGTCTGCAGCTTCGCGGCCTGGATGTCGAGGCGGTTGCTCATCGCGAAGCGTTCGAGATCGGGCAGATCCGGGCGCGCTTTCGGCAGGTCGGGCAAACGGTCGGGCAGCGCGTACTGCGTGCGTTCGCCCCATAGCCCCATCGCGCGCGTGAGCTTCTCGCGCGCGGCCACGGCCTGCTGGCGCGCCTTCGCGTGCTGCGCGACCGCGTCGGCATGGAACGCCTGTTCGCGCGCGTAATCGAGCCGGCTGAAGTTGCCGGCCTGCCGCATGCGCTGCGCGAGTTCGGCCGCCGCGCTCGCCGATTCGCGCACCTGCTGCGCATAGTTCGCGGCCTGCTCGGCCGCGACGGCCTCGACATACGCACGGCGCGCGTCGGCGGCCACCTTCAGCATCGCGTCGGCCGTTTCGAGCTTGGTCTGCTCGAAACGGCGGCGTTCGATGTTGGTCGCGAGCGGCATCGTCAGCAGCGCGAACACGTTCGCCGAGAACGTGCGGCCGAGCGTCAGTTCGCCGTCGCCGGCGCGGGTGCGGCTGAACGAGAAGCGCGGGTTCGGCAGCCGGCCGGCCTGCACGAGGTCGGCCTCCGACAACCCGAGTTCCGCGTACGACGCCTGCAGGCCACGGTTGTTCAGCAGCGCGACCTGCACTGCGTCGTCCATCGACAGCGGTTTCGCGAGCAGTTCGCGGGTCCGCTTGTCGACGGCTTCGCGGTCGGCATCGGTACGGACGACGACGGCGTCTTTCCCGATCCGCTCCGATGCGGTGGACGACACGGCGTCGAAGCCGCCGTCCTTCGAAAACGTCGTGCAGCCCGCGAGGAACGCCAGCACGACCGCAGCCGCGCCGATCCGCGGCGATATCGCCAGGTTCTTCATCGCGCGGCCCCTCCGTGCATCGAATGGGCGCCGCCGTTGCCCGCCGGGATGCCGGGCTTCGCGGCGCCGGTCGTGCGCCCCTTTGCGGGCCGTTCCATCACGTCCCGGTTCAACTGCTTCCAGCCCGGGCCTTCGTCGTCCCGATACGGCCGGTAGCCGTCGAATGCGGACGTCACGGTGACGTCCGGCACCGTCGCGGCGGCGTCCGCCGGATCGGGAAACGGAGTTTGCGCAGGCGCGAGCGACGGCACGAAGGCCGCCGCGCTCAACAGCGCCGCAGTGATCAATCGCATGAATAAATCTCGTCGTGAGTCGTCCGGCGGACCGCGTACGGCCGCCAGCGTGGATTGCGGGTCGCGGCCGGCCGGCCGCGGGCAGGGACTAGACGGGAATCCGGCGAGGCGGCCGCTCGACGCCGCCGGTCAGGAACGACACGACGACGGCCGAAGGCGGGTACGACGCGATCGCGATGCTGGCGTCCGACGCAGCCTGCACCGCGGGCACGCCCGACATGCCCGTGCCGAAGCAGCAGGACACACAGGCGGCGCACGACGACGCATGCGGTGCGGAGCTGTCGTGGCTGTCGTGATCGGCGTGGCTACCCTGCGCGCCGTGCGCGATCGGCATCGCGTGCGACGCCGCTTCCCCATGCGGCACCGCAGCGGCCGCGCACTGCATCGAAACGGTCGCGAACGACTGGATCGGCACGCTCAGCGCCAGCAGCACGACGAGGATGAATTTGCGCCAGTACGACATGGAAACGGAATCAGGCAAGCAACGACCGGATGGGCCGGCGCAGCGCCGCGACGGCGCGCACCGGAGACAAGACGGCTGCAGCTTATCGTCGCCGCCGTGACGACGACATGGTCGAAACATGACGGGATTTTCATGAAACGCGGGTGGAGCGGCGCACGCACGCTTCATGAAAATTCCGTCATCCGGCGGTCATCTTTCGCGCACGCACGGCGCCTTAAGCTCAGGCGTTACACTGACCGGCTGGAATCACGGACAGCCTGCCTCACCATGCGGATACTGATAGTCGAAGACGAACCCAAGATGGCGTCGTACCTCCGGAAGGGGCTGATGGAGGCGAGCTACACGGTCGACATTGCAGAGAACGGCAAGGACGGGCTGTTCCTCGCGCTGCACGAGGATTTCGATCTCGTCGTGCTCGACGTGATGCTGCCGGAGATGGACGGCTTCGAGGTGCTGCGGCGGCTGCGCGCGCAGAAGCAGACGCCCGTGCTGCTGCTCACGGCCCGCGAGGCGATCGAGGACAAGGTCGCCGGGCTCGAACTGGGCGCCGACGACTACCTGCTCAAGCCGTTCGCGTATGCCGAATTCCTCGCGCGCATCCGCTCGCTGCTGCGGCGCGCGCCGCGCAACGTGCGCGACATCCTGAACGTGGCCGATCTCGAAGTCGACCTGATCAAGCGCCGCGTGCGGCGCGCCGACAACCGCATCGACCTGACCGCACAGGAATTCGCGCTGCTGCAGTTGCTCGCGGAACGCGAGGGCGAAGTGCTGACACGCACCTTCATCACATCGCAGATCTGGGACATGAATTTCGACAGCGACACGAACGTCGTCGATGCGGCGATCAAGCGGCTGCGCGCAAAGATCGACAATGCGTACGACAAGAAGCTGATCCACACGATCCGCGGCATGGGGTACGTGCTCGAGGATCGTTCGTGACCGCCGGCCCGGCTGCGTATTCGCTGCTGCGGCGCCTGACGCTCGCGTTCGCCGTCGTCGCCGCGCTCGTGTTCGCGCTGACCGGCGCGTACCTCTATCGCTCGCTGTCGGCCGAATTGAAGCGGCGCGACGACATCGAGATCTCCGGCAAGCTCAACCAGTTCCTGCAGCTTGCACGCGCGAGCGGCTCGACGGCCGCGCTGCGCGCCGATCCGGCCGTGTTCCACGAAGTGCTGCTGTCGCATCCGGGCGTCTATCTCGGCATCTACGACGGGCAGAACCGCCCGCTCGTCGAGCACACCGACGAAGCCGGCAACACGCTGGCCTCGGTGGTCGCGGCGCCGCATCCGGCCGGCGGGCCCGGTGGGCCCGGCGGCCCGTTCACCTGCTCGCCGCCCGGCATCGGCACGTCACGCTGCGTGTATGCGCGCGACACGCTGCGCTCCGGCGAGACGATCCAGGTCGCGCTCGCGCGCACGGCGACCGATCGCCAGTCGCTGCTCGAAAGCTATCGCGTCGACATCTGGCTCGCGGCGGCCGTCGGCGCGCTGCTGGTCGGCGCGCTCGGCCATGCGGTCGCGTCGCGCGGCCTGCGCCCGGTCGAGAGCCTCGGCCGGCAGACGTCGCGCATCGAGGCGCACAACCTGAATGCGCGTCTCGACGCGCGCGGCGGCCCCGTCGAGCTGCGCGAACTCGCGACCTCGGTCAACCGGATGCTCGACCGCCTCGAACGCGCGTTCGTGCGGCTGTCGCAGTTCTCGTCCGATCTCGCGCACGACATGCGCACGCCGCTCGCCAACGTGATCAGCTCGTCGCAGATCACGCTGTCGCGCGCACGCACGACTGAGGAATACGAAGCGCTGATCGATTCGAATATCGAGGAATGCGAACGGCTGCAGCGGATGATCGAGAACATGCTGTTTCTCGCGCGCACCGACAATGCGCGGCAGCACCTGAAAACCGCCGAACTCGACGCGGGCAGCGAACTGCGCCGGCTCGCGTCGTATTTCCAGGCGCTGGCCGACGAGGCCGGCGTGCGCATCGACGTGCATGGCGACGCGCCGGTCGTCGCGGACGCGACGCTGTTCCGGCGCGCGGTCAGCAACCTCGCGTCGAACGCGCTCGAACACGCGGAAACCGCATCGACGATCGAGCTGGCCGTGTCCGCGCAAGCCGGTTACGCGATCGTCGAGGTCACGAATCGCGGCGTGGCGATTCCGCCCGAACAGGTCGACCGGATCTTCGAGCGCTTCTACCGCATCGATTCGTCGCGGCACGGTGCGGCGCGGAACGCGGGGCTCGGGCTCGCGATCGTCAAGTCGATCATGGAGCTGCATCGCGGCAAGGTCGAGGTCGTGAGCCGCGACGGACGCACGACGTTCGCGCTTTACTTTCCGCGCGGCACCGACAGCTAGACCGTGCGCCGCCGGCTTGCGATCACCGGGCTTGCGCGGCACCGAACGATCCGCGCAGGCAGACGAGCAGCACGATGGTCGCCGCGCTGAACACCGCCCCCGCGTAGAACGTGGCCGCAGCGCCCACCCGGTCCCACAGGATGCCGGCGACGACGCTCGATGCGAGCGTCACGACGCCGCTGAGCAGATTGAACACGCCGAACGCCGTTCCTCTCAATTCGGACGGCGCGGCATGCGCGACCATCGTCGCCAGCAACCCCTGCGTCATCCCCATATGGAGCCCCCACAGCGCCACGCCGACGAGGACGGTGCCCCAGTGGGTGCCGTGCGCGAGCACGAGGTCCGCAGCGATCAGCATCACGAGTCCGGCCACCATCAGCTTCGTGTGGCTCGTCGTGTCGGCGAGCTTGCCGAACGGGTAGGCCGACAACGCATACACGACATTCATCGCCACCATCACGAGCGGCACGAGCGCGACGGGTACGCCGCTGCCCATCGCGCGCAGCACCAGGAACGCCTCGCTGAAACGGGCCAGCGCGAATACGGCGCCGACGGCGACGACCCACCAGTAGCGGGCGCCGAGTTGCTTCACGACGTCGCGGCGGATCGGGTTGACGCGCTTGTCGCCCGGCGCGCGCGCCGGCTCTTCGATACCGAACGCGAGCAGCGCCACGGCCAGCATGCCCGGGATCACGGCCAGCCAGAACGCGAGGCGGAAGTCGTCGCGCCACGTCAGCATGATGGCGACGGCCAGCAGCGGCCCGAGAAACGCCCCCACCGTGTCCAGCGATTGCCGCAGCCCGTACGCGGCGCCGCGCAGGTGGACCGGCGTGACGTCGGCCACGAGCGCATCGCGCGGCGCGCCCCGGATTCCCTTGCCGATCCGGTCGACGATCCGCGCCGTCACCACGACGCCGATCGTCGGCGCGATGGCGAACAGCGGCTTGCTGAGCGCGCCGAGCCCGTAGCCGGCGACTGCCAGCCACTTGCGATTGCGCAGATAGTCGCTCAACGTGCCGGAGAACACCTTGACGACCGGCGCCGTCGCCTCGGCGATCCCCTCGATGACGCCGATCGCGGTTGCGCTCGCGCCGAGTCCCGCCATCAGGAACATCGGCAACAGGCTGTGGATGATTTCCGACGACACGTCCATCAACAGGCTGACGCAGCCCAGCACCCAGACGCTGCGCGGAATCTGACGAAGAATGCCGGTCGACGGTTCGGTCTGCATGGGTCGCTCCCGCTTCGGGAATCCTGACATGGACGCCACCGATACTACTGCACGCCCGTGACACGCGGCACGCACGGGCTGTCGCGTGTGCGTCGCGCGCCGCCCTATTCCGCCGGCTCGCGCCGGATCTTCGCCTGCCGGCGCGAGCGGTCGTTCAGTATCTGATGCCGGCGATGGTCGGTCAGCTTCTTCCAGTCGCGCGCCTCGTCGCGCGTGCGCAGGCAGCCGACGCAAAAGCCCGTTCGACCGTCGAACGCGCACAGCTCGATGCACGGCGATTTCACGGCCACGATCAGGCCGCCTTCGCGGGCGTCATCACTTCGACGGTCACGTGCGACACGCCGTCGAAGCGCGCGATCAGTGCATGGTAGAAACGCGCATCGCGCGCCGCGTCGCCGGTTTCGACCGACACGATCGCACTCATGTGCCCGGGGCCGACGCGCCAGACGTGCAGATCGTTGACCTTGTCGCCGAGCGTCTCGATCGCGCGCCGAACGTTGTCCGCCAGCTTGCGATCGACGTTGACGTCGAGCAGGATGCCGCCCGTATCGCGCATCAGTCCGTAGGCCCAGTTCGCGATCACCAGCGCGCCGACGATGCCCGCGAGCGGATCCATCCAGACCCATCCGAACGCACGCGCGAGCAGCAGGCCGACGATGGCCAGCACCGACACGGCCGCGTCGGCGATCACGTGAATGTAGGCGGACCGGATGTTGTGGTCGCGGTGGGCCGCCGCGTGCGAACCATGACCGTGATGCGCGTGATGCGCGTCGTCGTGGTCATGATCGTGGTCGTGGTCGTGGTCATGGTCATGGTCATGGTCATGCCCATGATGATGACCGTGACCGTGCCCGTGATGGTGGTCGCCGCTCAGCAGCCACACGCTGGCCAGGTTCACCGCGAGCCCCAGTACCGCGATCGGAATCGCTTCGCTGAAGTGAATGGGCACGGGAGACAGGAGACGCGCGACCGCCTCATAGCCGATCAGCAGCGCAATCATCGCCAGCACGATCGCACTCGTGAACCCGGCGAGGTCGCCGAGCTTGCCCGTGCCGAACACGAAGCGCTGATCGTCGGCATGCTTGCGCGCGTAGGTGTAGGCCAGCGCCGCGATCAGCATCGCGCCCGCATGTGTCGACATGTGCAGCCCGTCGGCGACGAGCGCCAGCGACCCGAACAGCGTGCCGCCGACGATTTCGGTCACCATCATCGCCGTGCACAGGCCGATGACCATCCACGTCTTGCGTTCGTTCTGCTCGTGTGCGGCGCCCAGAAATGCGTGGCTGTGCCTGCCGCCGGCCGCCATACCGTTGAATCCGTTCATTTTCATTCCGCTTACTTGAAATAGCTGTGGACGACCTCGATCAACTGCTCGGTCGCGCTGCCCTCATGCGCGTCGGGCGTGTCCGCATCGACGAGGTGCGACCGGATGTGGTCTTCCAGCACGACGGCCAGCAAGCCGTTCATCGCGCCTCGGCAGCTCGTGATCTGCTGCAGCACGTCGTTGCAGCCGCGCTCCTCTTCGAGCGCGCGCTCGATCGCTTCGACCTGGCCCTTGATACGGCGCACGCGGTTCAGCAGCTTCTGTTTTTCACGAACGGTATGGCTCATCGACGACTCCTACATAGGGTAGGGGAGTATATATCCGAAACGTTTCCCCTATAGGGTAGAGGGGTATATTTTTCGAGATGAAGGCTTGTCGAAAGAAATCCGCCCGGCTAGACTTTCGCTGTCTTTGGGGAGTAGCCTGCTTTCCGTCCTCCGGAAAGCGAACGCGTCAACACACTCGGCCTTCGGCCGTGGCGCGTTCGACCGAGTCGGTTTGGCGAGACCATGGGCGCATCGCGTCGTTCCTGGTCGGACGTCGGCGGATGCGCCATGGTTCGTCAGCGTCCGACCACGGAGTCCCCATGTTCCTCCCAGCCTTTTCCCCGCACCCCGTCGCCCGCTACGCACCTGCCTGCGGAGGCGCCGCATGACTTTCATGTTCCTCGAACTGGCGTTCATGCTGGTCGTGATCCTGGTGGCCGCCGAGGTCTTCACCAATGCGCTCGAACATCTCGGCGAACGTCTGAAGATTTCCGAAGGCGTGACGGGGTCGCTGTTCGCGGCCGTCGGCACCGCGCTGCCCGAAACGATGGTGCCGCTGCTCGCGCTGGCCGGCGGCACGGCGAACCAGGCCGTCAACGAGGAAATCGGCGTCGGCGCGATTCTCGGCGCGCCGCTGATGCTTGCGACGCTCACCACCTTCCTGATGACGCTCGCCGTGATCCGCTCGCGCGGGCTGCGCGGCACGATCGCGCCCGAGCGCACGGGTTTCGTACGCGACATGAACTACTTCCTCGCCGCGTTTTCGCTGGCCACCGCGGCGATGTTCGTCCCGCATCACAACTGGGCCGTGCGCGCGCTGCTCGCCGCGATGCTGGTCGGCATCTACGTGATGTACGTCGTGATGACGTTCCGCGCGTCGAGCCAGCTTGTCGATGCCGGGCACGGCACCGAGGCGCCGCATACGATGTTCCTGGCGCGCACGGGCCTGCCGACCAACCTGGCGACCATCGCGCTGCAGTTGCTGCTCGGCGTCGCGCTGCTGGTCGGCGGTGCGAAGGGCTTCATTCACGGCGTGGAAGGCGTGTCGCACGTGCTCGGCGTATCGGCGCTGCTGCTGTCGCTGATCATCGTGCCGATTGCCACGGAATTGCCGGAGAAGGTCAACAGCGTGCTGTGGATCCGCCGCAAGAAGGACACGCTCGCGTTCGGCAACATCACCGGCGCGATGGTGTTCCAGGGCACGCTGCTGCCGGCGATCGGCATCATGCTGACGCCGTGGGAGCCGCGCCCTGAAGTGCTGACCGGCGTGATCGTCACGCTCGCGGCAGCGGCCTGGCTGCGCATCAATGCGCGCACGCGCGGGCTTGCGATCTGGGCGTTGCTCGCGAACGGTGCGGGTTATGCGGGGTATCTGTTCCTGACGCTGGCGCGCTGAACGCGTCTGGATGCGTTCGGGTGCGCGTCGGCCTGCAGCACGTATGCACAGCCGGGCGCATCCGTACCCGCTCGTACCAGGCGCGCAGATTCGCATACCGGCTCAGGTCGATGACGGGCGACACGATCGATGTCGAACTCGATCCGCACACCGCCGCGCGTCTCGACGGCAATCCACATTACGTGATTCGCCTCACGCCCGGCGAGCACGATCCCGTCGCGCTGCGCGCCGCGCTGAAGGAAATCCTCGACGGCAAGAGCGAGTACCGCGACAGCAGGCGATGGCGCTCGAGCGGTACGCGTGATTCGCTTCGAATCGCCAGGCTAAGGCGAGCTCGCCCGGATGGCCGTGGCGATATCGCGGCTTACCGCGGCAAGCGCGCGATCGTGCGCCGCGATGAGCGCGTCGTATCCCTGCCCGTGCACGACTTCGCGCGCGACCGAGCGTCCCGCGATCGCCACCGCCTTTCCCGGTGGCCGTACTGCCCACAGCGCTTCGATCGTGACCGAATCGCCCGGCGCCGACTCGAAACGCATGACGTCCACACGGACGCGCCATGCAGGCGCCATGTTCGGTCCCGAATCAAACACATTCACGCGAGCCGAACCCAGCAGTTGGCCGATATCGGCGGCAATGACCCGGGCGATGTCCGTCTTCAGCGGTTCGGCCCATCGGGCGAACTCGTCGAGCGATACCTGGTTGCCGGCGACGCGCGTGACGATCTGCGGGCGGTCGACAAGTTCCGGCACCGTCACCGGGTTGACCACGACGCAGACGGGCGCGTCTGAACCACCAATCGCCTGTCGCGTTCACGCAGCGCTTCGATCTGAAACAGATCGCTGCTTAACCCGTTGGCCTCCGCGAATTCCGTCCGACCTCAGTGTCGCTCGCGCTCACCGCGACACATCCCAAAGCTGGCCATGCGGCAGCAATACCGTCGTCAGGCACCACCGTGTCAATGCGCAGGGTCACCTTTCTATTGCGGCGCGCGATTGCGCAGCGCATCGTAGATCGGCGGACAGTGCAGCATGGTGGGAACAATCATTGCGGCGAAGCACGATGTCAGCATCGGCAGGAGCAGCGTGAAATTTCCTGTCATCTCTGTAGCGAGGATGATGCCCGTTATTGGCGCACGCACAACGGCCGTAAAAAAGGCAGCCATGGCGACAACCGCGAATGCAGTGGGATCTGCGGCCACACCGGGGAACCAGTGAACGCAGATTTTTCCGAAAGCGAGGCCGGCTTGCGCGCCGACAGCAAGCATCGGCGCAAACAGCCCGCCCGGGGCGCCGGCCGCGTATGACACAGCGCCCAGCGCGAAACGGACTAGAAAAATGAGCGCGATGGCGGTCAGCGAGCCTGTTCCTTCGAGCGCACGTTGCGTAATGGCGTCACCGCCACCCACCAGGTCTGGTGCGAACCAGGCCAGTACGCCTACGCCGGCGCCCACCAGCACTGCTCGCGCTTCGGTGGGCCAACGCGACAATCGGTCGGCGACGGTAAGAGCGCCCAGTATTGCGTGGCTGTAGGCGACCCCAATCATACCGACGACTACCCCGAGTGCAAGGTGCGCGGGCACTGTCCCGAAGCCGGGGAAAGGCTGCGCCATCAACTGGAAGTCCGGCAAATCGCCATGGATCAGGCGTGCCACCGCAATCGCTCCTGCGGAGGCGCCGAGTGCCGAGATTGCCGTACGCGTCTCGAACCTTCGAACCAATTCTTCCAGTACAAACACCACACCGGCGATGGGTGAGTTGAATGCGGCAGCCAATCCAGCCCCGGCGCCAGCGGCCAATAACACGCGGCAATCGTCTGCGTTCCGGCGAAAAAGCGTCCCGATACTCTGAGCGATCGAGGCGCCCATCTGAACGGTTGGCCCCTCACGGCCAAGGGCTAGACCGCAACCGATCGCCAGCACACCGCCGACGAACTTCACCGGAATAAGGACAAACTGGGCGGCGTGTTCCTCTCCGTGCAGGACGGCTTCGACGTGAGGAATTCCGCTGCCGCTTGCCTGCGGTGCGAACCGACCGACGAGCCAAACCGCTAAGGCTGTCGAGGCCGCTATCGCAACGACCACAATGCAAAAGCCAATAACATTTTCCGCGTGTGCCCACGCGAGAAGTAAGGTGCGGAATCTGTCTGCCTCTTCAAGCGAGCGACGAAACAGCACCCCTACCAACCCTGCTACCGCGCCCACCATGAGTGACAGAAGGCCCGTTGCGATTAGCCCGCCGTGGTTCTCTTCGGCCGTGGTGGGCTTCATGATTGGCGCACGTCGATTTACGACGGCGTGCAGGTCCCGAACAACACGAACACGTCGTCGCGGTTGACGAGGGTCGCGGACATACCGCCCGACTTCGTGTCGAGCGCGATGCTCCATCCGTAGCCGAGTTCCGTGCCTTGCATGAGCAACTGGCCTTTGCCGGCTTCCATGTACCGGATCGCGGTCGAGCGCTGGGACGACCCAACGATCGTCTTCTTCGCGAAGTTGATGTGGACGAAGTCCGGTGCGCCCAGTATCCCGGGCAGCGTCCGGAAGCACACCTCGCCGATGTCGCAGAAGTGCGCGTCGATCGTTGCGCACAGGAGCGGCTTGCTGCCGTCGAAGTCCGCCCCGTGCCCCACCGACGGCGCCAGGCCGACGAGGAACGCGAGGGCGGTGGCCCGCAAAGGCTTCGGCATGGCGTTACCTCCTGTTTGTCGAGGACCGTCCCGCGAGCGCGTGCGCCGTGGCGGGTACGCGGGCGAGGCCGGCGCCCTGTCTACTCGACGGTGTAGCCGCGGCCGGTCATGCACGCCGCGACGGCTCGATTGTAGGTCGCAAGCTGGCCCGAGGCCTGCTGATGCGCGCCCGTTTGCTGCATTTCCATTTGCTGCTGCTCGCGTCGCATTCGCATGCCCATGCCCATCGAGCCGACAAGCGCGCCGATACCCGCACCCTCGCCCCAGTGGCCGCCGGCCGCGCCGCCGATCAGTGTGCCGAATAGCGCGCCGCCCCCGGCCCCGCGAAAGAGGCCACCGCGCCGCTCCGGCTGCGACGGGGCGCTCGACATCTGCTCGGCCAGCGCGACCGGATCGACGCCGGTGGTCTGCTGCGCCCACGAGCGGCATTCGGCGGTGTCGGTTTGCTGCTGCGCCGGACTCTGCCCTTTCGCCGGATAGCTGATCGGCTGCTGGGCCGCTGCCGCACAAGCCAGCGAGACGAGCGTGAGGCCGACTGAAAGGCAGGCGATTCGTTGCATGGCTCAGGTTCCCGTGAAAGTTGTCGGGCTTCGATGCGAGCGCGGTGCGGGGCTTGCCCTGGTGTGCCAATTCCTTCGCCTCGAGACGCCGCCGTCAATGATGGTCGAAGAGGCTAATCCGGCCGCTCTTGTAGAGCTCGCGGACCTTGGTCTTGAACGCCATCTTCGGCGTCTTCTTGCACTCGTCGACGATGACGCCGACCGCCGTCGCCGTGTCGACCACCATGGTGTCTGTCTCGCGGATGCCGAGCTTGTCGACGCCGGCGACCCAGTAGACGAGTGTGGGGCGGTAGACGTCGTCGACGGCGACGAATTCTTCACAGGTCATCTGTGCGGGACTGATCGGCGGGGCGGCCTGAGCCCTGACGGATTGCATGAGGCCGAGGCCCAGGACAAGGGCGACAATCGCAGTTTGCTTCATCTCGCGCTCCATTTCAGGAATTTGGCTACCGCACCACTGGCGGGGCATGCCCTCACACTCAAAATATGAATTCAACGTCGACGGTTCTTACTTCACCGCATAGTCGTGGACAACCGTGCCGAGGCCAAGCGTCAGGTCGGCCAGGATGTGCACTCCCGAGATCACTTCGAGCACCGGCAGCGCTGCGACTGGTGCGAGCGCATGATGGAAGAGCTCGAGCGCGGCAGGCCCTTCCCAGGCGCCTTTCACCGTTATGTCTTCGCAAAAGTAGCGCACCAGTTCGCAGATCCGTGCCGTGCCGTCCACATGCGGAATGATCTTCAGCAGGTAATTTGGCGCCGATAGCGATTCCTGCGTCTTGTCGAGCGGCAGCGCACGATGCTTGTAGCCCATCGTCGCAACCGCGATCGGAACGGGGCCGTATCTGAGCACACCGCCAATCGTGTCCTTCTCGACGCGCAGCACCGGCGACGCGAGTTTCTTCGGAAATCCCCAGATTTCGCGTCCCCCGGCGATCGGCGCCATGTCGTCGAGAAACATCGCGTGCACGTAGCTGCCCAGTTCATCCCGGAACCGTACAGGGATTACCTGTCCGCTTTCCGTGTAGTCACCGAAGCCCGTTGAATTCGGCATCCGGATGAATTCGAACTTGACGACTGGCTCGGTCATTTCCAACGGCGCGGGAATGACCTCGGCCAGCAAGTCGGGATCGGTCCGATACGTAACAATCAAGAACTCGCGATCGACAAAACGATACGGGCCCGGAGGAAACGCGGGGCTTGTGATCGGCATCGCGAAAGCGCGTTCCCTGACTTCGGATTCAGTCATCGCTTTTGCTCCTCTTGAGTTGGGTCTGGCGGCGTGAGATCACATACGTGAATGCCTTTAGCCAACTCCACGGCGTTGTGCCACGCTTGCGTTGCGATTGCTTGACGCACGTCGCCGAGACCACCTTCCCACAACTCGGTTACCGTTGCGCGCGAGAATTCGTAATCCTTGAAATCGAATGACTGCGTGTCGCGGCGATTGGTGAAGCGCGCCAGTACGACCTCCCCGCGCGAGCTGATCGCCGAGAGCCGCTGCACGTCGGGATCGGACAGCTTGTCTGGCGTCAGCATATCGAGAACGTGGCGCAATGAAGTGCGCAGTTCCTCTTGCTCGTTGATGCGGGCCGCGCTGAAGCGCGTCTTGCTCGCATACTGCAGGTCCTTCATACGTTCCTGTACCTGCTGCAGGTTTTGCGGTAGTGCGCCCGTGCTGCTGAATACATCGATCTGGAGTACGAGTGCGCTTTCCCGATAAGCCTCGTCGACCACATACCACAAAGGCGTATTCGACAAGATGCCACCGTCCCAATACCATTCGCCGTCGACATTCACGGGAGGGAAGCCAGGCGGCAGCGCGCTGCTGGCCATCACGTGCTCCGGGCAAATCCGGGTCTTCGTATTGTCGAAGTAAACTGACTGCCCGGTGCAGACATTGACCGTACCCAGCGACAGGCGCACGTCCTTGCGATTGATCAGATCGAAGTCGGCTAATGCCTCGAGCGTCGCCCTTAGCGGCTCGGTGTCGTAGAAGCTCAACGCGGCGAGGGTTCCGCCCGGTGCCATGAACGGCGGCAGCGTGCGCGGCGAGAAAAAGCCCGGGATGCCGAACGCGACTGCTGTGGCCGCGCTATAAAAATTGAACATCGGCCGCATGGTGTCCAGCAACGGCGGCGGTGTGAACGCTGACCATGCCGACGCGCGTTCCCAGAATTCGCGGAGCCGTTCGACTCGGCGCTCTGGGGGATTTCCGGCGATCAGTGCCGCGTTGATGGCGCCAATCGACACCCCTGAAATCCAGTTGGGAGCGATACCTGCTTCGAAGAGGCCTTCGAATACGCCGGCCTGATAGGCGCCGAGCGCCCCGCCGCCTTGCAGGACGAGGACGGTATTACTGAACCTCCGCCACGGTGTTGCCGTGCCCGGAGGCTCCGCTTTGTGGGCGCGGACCATAATCCTTCTCGACAATCGACAGCTGAGCGCATTACCCGCATAGACGGGCGGTAAACCCAAAGTAGGTCGATAGAATTGCACGCACAATCGGACTTTGGTCTCATCCCGCATCTCGCGCAAAAGGCAAGATGCAAGCACATTTCATCGAATGTAAGCAGACCCTCGCATATGTGGTGCCTGCCGCTGTTGATGGCGCGCGAACGCATCGAGCGACGCCTGATTGCCGGCGATGCGCGCAACGATCTGCGGCCGGTCGACGAGTTCAAGGTGCGACAGGCCGCCATGACCTGTCAGGGTCAAATGCGCGCAATGCCACGGCGATCCGCGTTGTCCGTGGACCAAGGTCCTTCTCATAGAGTTGCCCGTCCTGATTGATGATGAAGCTCATCACACCAGTCTTGCCGTATTCGACGGGCCACGCAACGAGAGCACATCCGTTGGTCAGGAGACCATTCCGGACGTATTCCTTCGTGCCCCCCACAGCGTGCGGCCCTTGTGCGGTCAGGACCCGGTAGTGGTAGCCGTAGTAGCCGTTTCTTGCGAGATCCGGGCCCGGCGGCATGATATTGGCAAGAGGGCCCAGTGGGCTCTGTGCCTCGCCCGGTTCGACGGACCAATACAGACCGTCTCGTTTACCTGGAGTACTAATGAAGCGCATCGCATAGTGCATGACCAGGTTGCGATATTCGTTCTGCGCATCAAGCCATGCGAGAGACGTCATCATGGCGGCACGCTCGTTGCGCCCGATGCGCCGTGTCAGCATTTCATCCATCGCGGCGCGAGGATTGAAGTGCCAGCCATCCACGCCATGCACGAGGGGAACCGGAAGTGTCCAGCCGCTTGTTCCGACAGCCAGATGCGCGCTCCTTTTCCCGTGGGCCGAGGGCTCGTCATAAACGATGTTGTGACCTTGTGACCACGCCGCGAGAAACGCGTAGATATCTTCCTGACCGATGTTCTCGGTCGGGATAAAACTCGAATAGTTTTTCCCCAGAACATGACTCGTGGCGACTGGATCGTTGGTGGCAAGCGCGTCGACCAACGCGTTGGCGGCGGCGTCCGGAGTAGCATAGGATGCCTGGCCTTGAGCGCTTCCGGCGCCCGCCAGCATGGCGCAAACGGTTAGCGTAAGTGCCAGGGCGCGCACATTCTTCGGACTGTATGCAGGAAAGCGAACCATGGGAAGCTCCATCAGGATATCAACGCCGCCGTTCGAAGCCGCCACCACCCAGTCCGCCGGCAGCGCGGCCCCCTCCGAATCGTTCAGAACCGAAGGCTCCACCGCCGGATCTGCCTTGCTCGAAGCTTCCACGGCCAAGCCTGCCGGGCTCGACTCGTTCACCTCGGGCGCTTCTGGCCATGTTCGCGTTGCTTGCCAATGTATTCCGACTAGCCAGGCCGCGTTGCATCTGCTGCCGGGCAGCATTACCGTCGCCTGCATCCCGCAGCGCATTGTCACGATTGATGTTTCGCGCACTGCTTGCCCAGTTGCTTCGATCTGCACTGCCGCCGTGCTGGATGCCTTGTAGCCTCTGGGTTGCGCTGCCGCCGAAGCTCTCGCCCGTCCTCGCCTGCAGTGTCTGCATGGCCTGCTCGCGTGACGCCTCGCGGCCGCGGTACTGATCGAGCTGCATGTTTCGCGTAGCGTTGCTGACGTTCATCGCGTTCCGGTTCCATGCTGTCGTGCTGCCGTTGACGTTGAGCCGGTGATTGACGTTAATGTTGTTGAAGTTGTTTACGTTGACATTGACGGTATGGCTGTTCCAGTTGAAACCGCCCCACAGCGAGTTCGCGACTGCAATGCCCGCCCCGAATGCCAGGCCGGTGGCAAAGGCTCCTGCAATGGCATATCCGGGGGGCGGCGGAATGTATACCGGCGGCCAGGCGGGATAAGGCCAGACGCCATACACAACAGTCGGGTTGTAGGCGGGCACGTACACGACCTGCGGGTTCGCCGGAGCGATCTGGATCGTGCTCTGTTCCACAACGACCCTTTGCTGGTCAGTCGACTTCAGGTGTCCCGCTTGCTGGGCCTGCTTGCGAAGTCGTTGAACGGAGTCCATCACATCGCCAGAATTGGCGAGAAACGCGTTACCGAGCTGCTCAACCCACTCAGGCTTCGAGTCCATCGTCGCCAACACCTGAGGAAACGCGACGAGCGACTGTACGCTCGGATCCCACGGTTGCGACGCGACGGCCCTGACGGCATTGTCGCCCTGCATTCGGGCATTCGCCCTGGACCACGCTGCGGCGGCCTGGACCTCCTGTGGAAAGGTCGCGGCCATCAATACCTGCGCAAGCAGCGCATCGGGATAGAGGGCAATGGGCGCAGTCAGCGAATCGAGTTGCTGGTTCGACATTTTCGCGGGGGCTTGCGCAAAAGCAGTTGAAGGCGTCGCAAAGGGAAGAAAAATTGCCGTACTTGTACCAGCCAGTGCTGCGCATAGCACCAGCAGGCACCGTGCCCCTGTAAACAGCTGCATGATCGGACTCCTCGGGAGTCAAGTTCGCTACCTTGCTGCCTCAATATGCGACCAGGCTCAGATTTCGTGCGTTCGGGCCGGCGTCAAACGTGTTCCGCGCCGCGGCGGTGATTCGGCCACCGGGCCCCGCCAGCCCCTTAACGAGCACCCGTGATCGATTTTCGGCTTTCCAGCTCGCGAATTCCAACGAGTTTCGGATTTGGCATTACTTGCGAGCATTCCCTCGGATAAATGAAGCAATATCCCGACTCACCGAACCGAGCGCCCGATCATGTGCCGTGACCAGCGCGTCGTAACCCTGCCCCTGCACCGGCTCGTGCGCGACGGAGCGGCCCATCACCACATCGGGCTTTCCCGGCGCGCGGATCGCCCACTGCGCGTCGATCGTGACCGAATCACCCGGCATTGAATCGAAGCGCATCACGTCCACGCGCACCCGCCAGGCCGGCGTGGCACCCACGCCGCTATCGAACACGTTCACCTGGGCCGAACCGAGCAGCATGCCGAGATCGGCCGCGATCACGCGCGCGATATCCGTCTTCAGCGGCTCGGCCCAGCGTGCGAATTCATCGATGTCCACGCGGCTACCGGCCGCGCGCGTGACGATCTGCGGCCGGTCGACGACTTCAGGCACGGTCACGGGGCTCACCACGACATGAACCGGCGCAGCGGCGCCGTCGCCGGTGAGCGTCGCGTCGGGACTCAACGTATAGAAGCGGGCCATCGGCGAACTGCCACAGCCGCCGAGCAGTCCGGCCATCAGCGCGACGGCGATGAGCGAATGGATGCGCATCATGGCCGACCCTCCGTCTTGCCTCGCACCAATGCTTCCGGATGCCGCTCGAGGTAGTCAGCCAGCGTCCTGAACGCCGCAGCCGTGCGGGCGATCTCCCGCATCGCATCGCCGGTGTTCTGCTGCAGCTCCGAGCCCGGCTGCAGCGCACTGTTCGCGGAATCGAGCGCGGAGTGCGCCGATGCCAGCGTATCGCGCGCCTGCGGCACCACGGTGTCGAGCTGCTTGAGCAGCAGGTTGGCGCTCGCCAGCGTCTGTTGCGCGTTGTTGCCGATCTTGTCGAGCGGCATGCCGTTGAGTTTCGCCATCAGGTGTGTCACCGAATCCTGCAGCGATTGCAGCGATCCCGGAATCGCCGGCAGTTCAGGCGGGTTGGCGGCCCAGTCGATCGAAGCCTTCGCTGCTTCCGGAAAGAAATCGAGTGCGACGTAGAGTTGCCCGGTCAGCAGGTTGCCGGTCCTCAACTGCGCGCGCAGCCCGCGCTCCACGAGCAGGTTCGCCAGTTGCTCGGGATGCTGGGACAGGCGCCCGCCTTTGGCGCCTGTCCGGTAGCGCGACGTGAAACGCTCCGGATAAAGATTGAATTCGACAGGAATGCTGAACTTGCGGGTTTCGCGATCGAAGCGCGTATAGATTCCCGTCACTTCGCCGACCGTCACGCCGCGGAAATCGACGGGCGCCCCGACCACCAGGCCGCGCACCGAGTCGGTGAAGTTCACCAGAAACTTCGAGACGATGGCGTCGTGGCGCTTCATCGCCTCCGCGCGGTCGTGGTACAGCGTGAACGTCATGTCGGTCGGCGCCGCCGCCTGCTCGAGCGGCTCGCCTGGTGTCTCGAACGCAATGCCGCCGATCATGATCGACACCAGCGACTGCGTCTCGACCCGCAAGCCGTCGGGGCTGAGCGCGACGTCGATGCCGCTCGCGTGCCAGAACCGCGAATCCGTGTTCACGAACCGGTCGTACGGCGCATTGACGAACGCGTGCACCGTCACGCCCTTGCCGTCCGAGTCGAGCGAATACGAAACGATCTGCCCGACCTGGAGCCGCCGGAAATAGACCGGCGTGCCGACGTCGATCGACCCCATGTCCATGCCTTTCAGCACGAACGTCCGGCCCGGCTCGTCACTCGTGAACACCGGCGGCGTCTCCAGGCCGGTGAACGTGCGGCGCGCGCCCTTCGCATCGCCGACGTCGGCGCCGATGAACGAACCGGACAGCAGCGTGCCGAGGCCCGACACCGTGCCGCCGGCAATGCGCGGGCGCACGACCCAGAAGCGCGTGTTGTCGACCAGCAGCGTCGTCGCGTCCTTGGAGATATCGGCGGTCGCCACCACGCGCTTGTGATCGGTGGACAGCACCACCGTCCTGACGACGCCGATATCGACGTTCTTGAACTTGATCTTGGTCTTCCCGGCTTCGAGACCTTCTCCGGTCCTGAAGGTGATCGTGATCGTCGGGCCTTGTTCGATGACGGCCTTCACCGCCAGCCATCCGCCGATCAGCACGGCGACGATCGGCACGAGCCACACGAGTTGCATGCGCCAGCGCGAGCGCGTCGTGGCGACGGCGTCCGGTATGTCCGGCATGTCAGGCTTCTGCTCGGGGCCACCCATGATGCTGCTCTCCAGTGTCCCAGATCAGGCGGGGGTCGAACGTCGTCGCCGCGAACATCGTCAGCACCACCACCGCCCCGAACGCGATCGCCGCAGGACCGGCCTTGATCGTCGCCAGCGCCTGGAACTGCACGAGCGCGACGAGCATCGTGATCACGTAGATGTCGAGCATCGACCAGCGCCCGACGAATTCGACCATCCGATAGATGCGCGTACGCTGTTCCTGCAGCCATCGCGAATGCCGCTGGACCGAGAACGCCAGATACGCGAGCGCGAGAATCTTGAGCAGCGGCACCGCGATGCTCGCGACGAACACCACGACCGCGAGCGGCCACGATCCGGAGACCCACAGATAGACGACGCCGCTCAGGATGGTGTCCTTCTGCGCACCGAACAGCGAACTCGTGTACATCACCGGCAGCACGTTCGCGGGGATGTAGAGGACGATCGCGGCAATCAGCAGCGCCCACGTGCGCGACACGCTCGCGGGTTTGCGCAGGTGCAGCGCCGCGCCGCAACGCGGACAGGCCAGACCGTGCGCGTCGGCCGGCGCGCGTGCGAGTTGCCCGCAGTCGTGACACAGCGCGAGGCCGCAATCGGCGGCCGTGACGGCACCGCGCGGCATCGGCATGCCGCTGCCGCGCCCGTCGCCATGGCCCTGCGCCGCGTCGATACGCGACCACAATTCATGCGCATCGAACGCCGCGCCGGCGGCGGCAAGCACGAGCATCAGCCCGCCGAACGAATAGAGCGCGACGCCCGTCACGACGCTCGCGATGTGGGCCAGCTTGACCAGCGCCACCAGCAAGCCGAGGATCAGCACTTCCGTCATCCCCCACGGCGCCGCGAGGTGGCAGAGCCGAAACACGAGCGCCGCGCACGCCGGCACGCGGTTCATCCGCAGCGGCACCAGCAGCCAGAGCATGCCGGCGATCTGCACGAACGGCATCAGCATCGTGGTCGCGAACACGAGGCCCGCGAGCGGCCAGATCCCGTCCGCATACAGCACGCGCACGGAGCCGGCCAGCGTCGTCTCGACCACCGTCCCGCCGACCGACAGGCCGACGATCGGGTACAGGTTGGAAATGACGAACAGCACGCCCGCGGCCGTGGCAAACGCCAGCGCGCGCGACAGGCTGTCCTCGCGGTTCCGGTAAAGCTCCGCATGGCAGCGCCGGCAACGCAGCGCGCCGCCAGGCGCCACCGGCACGTTTCGCTGCAGCAGGTCGCATTCGTGGCAGACGATCAGGCCGGCGCGGTTCATCTCGGCCCCTCGTCGGCCACGGGCCGATCGGCGGCGGCGCGCGGCGGTGCGGTCATCCGCTCGGCCGTGACGACCCAGCCCCCGCCCATCGCCATGTAGAGATTGACGAGCGACGTGAGCGTCGCGCTGCGCGTCTGCGTGTACGACAGCTCCGCATTGAACAGCGTGCGCTCCGCGTCGAGCACCTCGATATAGCTCGTATAACCGCCCTCGTAGCGCAACCGCGCGAGCCGCTCGTACGTGCGCAACGCGTCGATCTGGCGCGCCTGCGTGGCGAGTTGCTCGCGCGACTTCTGCGATCCGATCAGTGCGTCCTCGACCTGCTGGAACGCGACCTCGATCGCCTTCTGGTACGCGTAGAGCGCTTCCTGCTGACGCGCCTCTGCCTGGCGGACCTGCCCGGAAATGTTGCCGCCGGTGAAGATCGGCAGCGTCGCCGATCCGGCAAACGACCAGACGCGCGCGGGCCCGGTAAAGAGATTCGAGAACTGCGCGCTGACCGAACCGAACAGCCCGGTCAGCGAAATCGACGGGAAGTACAGCGCGCGGGCCGCGCCGATCAGCGCGTTCTGCGCGATCAGGTTCTGCTCCGCCTGCTGCAGGTCGGGCCGGCGTTCGAGCAGATCCGCCGGCAGCCCCGCGGGAACCGCGGGCGTCTCCAGCTCGGCGAGCGCGCGGCCGCGTACGATCGGGCCGGGATTGCGGCCGAGCAGCACGGACAGCGCGTCCTCCTGTAGTGCGATCTGCGTTTCGAGCTGCGGGATGGTCGCAAGCGTCGTCTCGTATTCGGACTGGCTCTGCGCCAGCTCCATCTGCGACACTTCGCCCCCGTTGAAACGCGCGGTGAACACCTTGACGGAGTCCGCGCGACTCGCTGTCGTCGCTTTCGCGATCTCCAGCTGGCGGTCGAGGCTGCGCAGCGTGATGTACGACGACGCGACCGACGCCACCAGCGCCAGGATCGTCGCGCGGCGCGCCTCCTCGCTCGCGCGCAGGTTGGCACGCGCGGCTTCGGTTTCGCGCCTGACCTTGCCGAACAGGTCGAGGTCCCACGTGGCGGACAGGGTCGCCTGAAACTGGTTCGACACCGACGGAACCGTCGGCGGCAGCGGAATCGCGCCGCTTCGCGACGAGCGCTGGCGCGTGGCGTCGAACCCGGCGGCGACTTGCGGAAACAATGCCGAGCGCGTGCTGACGAACTGACCGAGGAATTCGTCGACGCGCGCCGACGCAACCTTGACGTCGCGGTTTTCCGCCAGCGCGGTCGCGATCAATGCGTTCAATGTCGGGTCCTGGAACTGCTCCCACCACGCGCTGTTGGCGACGTCCGCCGCCTCGCCGGACGCGAACCGGAACGACGCCGGCGCGTCGACCTTGGGCCGCACGTAGTCCGGGCCGAGCAGGCATCCGCCCAGGCCCATCAGCAAGACCGGCGCGCAGAGGCGCCAGAGCGCGGCGCGTCGCATGTCAGTCGTCCTTGCAGGGTGCGGATGGCGCGGTGTGCGGCGACCCGGGCCCGGCCTCCGACGAAGGCGGCAGGGCCTTGCCGCGCGAGCGCGACGACATCGCCTCGAGCAGGTAATAGAACATCGGGATGAAGAACACGGCGATCGCCGTGGCCCCGAGCATCCCGCCGATGACGCCCGTGCCGATCGAATGGCGGCTGTTCGCCGACGCGCCGAGCGCGATCGCCAGCGGCACGACGCCGAGGATGAACGCCAGCGAGGTCATGACGATCGGCCGCAAGCGCTCTTCCGAAGCGGTGAGCGCCGCGTCGTAGGGCGATGCACCCGCCTCGCGGTTGATCACCGCGAACTCGAAGATCAGGATCGCGTTCTTGGCGGCCAGCGCCACCAGCATCGTCAGCCCGATCTGGAAGTAGACATCGTTATTGAGCCCGCGCAGCAGGATCGCGACCAGCGCGCCGAACATCGCGAACGGCACCGCCATCAGCACGCCGAACGGCAGCGACCACTTCTCGTATTGCGCGGCGAGGATCAGGAACACCATCACGAGGCCGAAGCCGAACACGAGGCCGGACGTTCCGCCCGCCTTGCGCGCCTCGTAGGCCTCGCCGCTCCACGCGACGTCGTAACCGGGCGGCAACTGTGCCGCCAGCTCTTCCAGCACGGCGATGACCTGGCCGGAGCTGTAGCCGGGGGCCGCATTGGCCGTGATCTTGACCGCGGGGAAATTGTTGAACCGCGTGATCAGGTCGGGGCCCGTCACGTACTTGTAGGTCACCACGGACTTGAGCGGCACCATGTTGCCGTTCGTGCTGCGCACGTAGATCTGGTCCAGGTCCTGCGGCTTGAGGCGGTAGGACGGCTCCGCCTGCAGGATGACCTGCCAGAGCCGGCTCGCCCGGTTGAATTGCGACACGTAGAGCGAGCCGAACATCGTCTGCATTGCGCTGTACACGTCCTGGATCGGCACGCCGAGCGTCTCGGACTTGTCGCGATCCACATCGACCAGCAGCTGTTGCGACGATGCGTTGAAGGTCGACGTCACACCCGACAGCTCCGGCCGCGCTTTCGCCTTGTTCACGAATTCCTGCACGACGCCCGCCAACTGCGCAATCGACGCGTCGCCCTTGCTCTGCACCCATACCTCGGTGCCGCCGGTCGTACCGAGCCCCGGAATCGACGGCGGATTGACGGGAATGACGATTCCCTCCCTGATCCTGGACAGGTTCACATACGCATCGACCAGCACGGCGCGGGCGTTCTGCGTCCTGATGTTCGCGAACTTGTAGCGCTCGTCGAAGCCCTTCAGGCCGATGAAGAACGTGCCGGCGTTGTTCTTGTTCTGGCTGTCGAGCAGGCTGTAGCCGTCGACCGTCGTCACGCTGCCCACCGCCGCCTGCTTCATGAAGTAGTCGGCGACCCGCTGCGACACGTCGCCCGTGCGGTCGAGGCTTGCCGCGTCCGGCATGACGATCGCGCCGAGCAGGTAGCCTTGATCTTCCGGCGGCAGAAACGCGCCCGGGATCGCCCTGAACATCAACACCGTCAGCACGATCATGCCGCCGAACAGGACGAGCGCGAGCACGAAGCGCTTGATGACGAACCTGACCGCGCGCGTGTAGCCGGCCGTCAGCCGCGCGAACACGTTTTCGAACCATCGGAAGAAGCCCTTCTTCTCGTGGTGCGTGCTCGTGAGCAGCAGCGCGGCCAGGGCCGGCGACAACGTCAGCGCGACGACACCCGAGATCACCACCGAAATCGCGATCGTGATCGCGAACTGCTTGTAGAGCTGCCCCGTGATGCCGCCGAGAAACGCGACCGGCACGAACACCGCGCACAGCACCAGCACGATCGCCACCACCGGCCCGGCCACCTCGTCCATCGCGCGCTTGGCGGCCGCCTTCGGGTCGAGCTTGTGCACCGTCATGTTGCGCTCGACGTTCTCGATCACGACGATCGCGTCGTCGACCACGATGCCGATCGCGAGCACCATCCCGAACAGCGTCAGCATGTTGATCGAGAAGCCGAGCAGCGCCATGCCCATCGCGGTGCCGAGAATCGACACCGGCACCGCCAGCACCGGGATGACGGTGGCGCGCAGGCTTTGCAGGAACACGAACACGACGATCACGACCAGGATGAGCGCCTCGAAGAAGGTGTGCACGACGTCGGTGATCGACGCGCGCGTGAATTCCGTCGTGTCCATCGCGATCTGGTAGTCGAGCCCTTCGGGAAACGACTTCTTCATGTCCGCGAGCGTCGCGCGCACCTGCTTCGACACATCGAGCGCGTTGGCGCCCGGCTGCTGATAGACCGCGATGATCGTGGCCGGCTTGCCCTGGAAGCGGCTGCGGATCGAATAGTCCTTCTGCCCCAGCTCGGCCCGCCCCACATCCTTGAGGCGGACGATCGCCGTGCCCTGGCTCGCCGCACGGATGATGATGTTGTCGAAGTCGGCCGGCTCGGCGAGGCGGCCCGGGGTCGTCACCGCGAACGACTGCTCGACCGCGCCGCCGGTCGGCGCCTGACCGAGCCGCCCGACCGCGAACTGCTGGTTCTGGTTGGCGACCGCGCGCTGGACGTCGGCTGCCGTGACGCCCAGTTGCGCCATCCGGTCCGGCTTCAGCCAGATGCGCATCGCATAGTCGGGGGTGCCGAAGATGGCCGACTGATTGGCCCCGCCGATGCGCTTGATCGCATCGAGCACGTAGATGTTCGCGTAGTTCGCGATATAGGTCGCGTCGTAGCGTTCCTGCGGCGAATAGATCGCGATGACCATCATGAACGCCGACGATTTCTTCTGGATCTGCACGCCCTGCGCCTGAACCGATTGCGGCAGTTGCGGCAGCGCCAGGTTCACGCGGTTCTGCACGTCCACCTGCGCGAGTTCGGGGTTGGTGCCGATCTCGAAGTACGCGTTGATCGTCAGGTTGCCGGTCGACGAGCTGGACGAATTCATGTAGATCATGTTGTCCGCGCCGTTGACCTGCTGCTCGATCGGCGCGGCCACGTTGTTCGCGACGACGTCCGCGCTCGCACCCGGATAGGACGCCGCAATCGTGATCTGCGGCGGCGTGACGTCCGGGTACTGGGCCACCGGCAGCGCGAGCATCGTCAATGCGCCGCCCAGCGTGATGACGATCGAGATGACGGACGCGAAGATCGGCCGGTCGATGCAGAAGTGGGAGATGTTCATGAGGCCGCCCCGTCACTGGGCCGCGGCGACGCCGGATCCGCTCGCGGCCGACGGCGGCGCCCCGGGAACGATCTTCAGCGGCGTATCCGGCGCCACGCGGATCGCCCCGTCGACCACCACGCGCTCGCCGGCCTTCAGCCCGTCGGCGATGAACCAGTCGTCGCCGTGCCACTCCCCGACTTCGACGACGCGCTGATGCGCCTTCGATTCATTGTCGACGACCCACACGTAGTGACTCTTCGCGCCCTGCAGGACAGCGCGCTGCGGCACCAGCACCGCGCCGGGCCGCGTCGCGCCGGACACGCGCGCGCGCACGAACTGCCCGGGGCGCAACGTGCCGTTCGGGTTGTCGAACACGGCGCGCACCAGAAACGTTCCGGTGTCGGTGCTGAATGCCGGGTTCGCGAAATTGATCCGGCCGCGCTGCGGAAACTCCGTACCGTCGGCCAGCACGAGCGTCACGACGAATTCGTCGTTCGGCGGGAAGCGCAGCTTTCCTTTCGCGATTTCATCGCGGCGCTTGAGCATCTCGTTCTCGGAAATGCTGAAATTCACCCACATCGGGTCGAGCTGGTAAATGTACGTGAGCAGTCCCGCCGCGGTGGCCGTGACGTAGCTGCCGTCCTGCTGCCGGGCGAAACTCGACAGGCCGGTGATCGGCGACTTGATCGTCGTGTAGCCGAGGTTGAGCTGCGCCGTCTGCACCTGCCCCTGCGCGGCGATCACGGCGGCCTCGGCCTGCTGCACGTTGCCGACTGCGTCGTCGAGGTCCTTCTTGCTGAGCGCGTTCTGTGCGGCGAGCGGCCTGACCCGAGCGAGATTTTCCTTTGCGACATTGAGCCTCGCCTGCTGCTGCGCGAGCTGTCCCTTCGCGGTCTGCAGCGCGGCATCGAACGGCTTGTGGTCCATCTGGAAGAGCGTCTGGCCGGACTTCACCATCTGACCTTCGACATAGGTGCGCTTGTCCAGGAATCCGTCCACCCGCGCTCGAATCTCGACCTCGTGCGAACTCTGCGTCTGCGCAGTGAATTCGAAGTCCACCGGCGTATCGCGCGGCGCGACCGTCACGATGGTCACTTCAGGCTCGCCGAGCTTCGGGACCGCTGCCGGCTTCTTGCATCCCGTGCAGACGGCGAGGGCCGCGATCAGCGGCATCGAAAGAATGAGGGTTACGGGCTTCATGGGACGATTCCCGACGCTACTTCGCCGTGCAGTCTCCGAACACCACCACGGCGTCTTCGCGATTGACAAGGGTCGCAGTCATCGTCCCGTCGCGCGTGTCGAGCACGAGTGTCCACGCGAAGCCGAGTTCGGTGCCCTGCATGGCGATCTGGTTCTGGTCTCGCTCCATGAATTGAATCGGTGCGCTGCGCGCGGGTCCGGCAATCGTCTTCTTGTTGAAGTCGATGGACAGGAACCTCGGCGCACCGACGTCCGCGGGTAACGCACGCGCGCAAGCAAGGCCCGGATCGCAGGCGTGAGCCTCGACCGTCGCACATAGCAACGGCTTGCTTCCATCGAAATCGCCGGCCGAAGCGCCTGCGCAAACCAGCAAGGAGATCGCCGCCAACGCCGCAACACCAAGCTTCTTCATGGCTGCATCCTCCACCCGGCCCCGATGCTATTGGCTGGTATAGCCCCGCCCGTTCATGCAGGCGGTCACGGCGCGCGTAAACGTCGACAACTGGCTCGCGGCGTTGCTCTGCACGGCCTGCTGTTGCTGCGCGGCGGCCTGCTCCCGTTGACGCCGGCGCATGGCGCCTCCGGCAGTGCCGGTGACTGCACCGATCGCCGCGCCCTTGCCGGCATCGCCGGCAATTGCGCCGATCGCGGCCCCCATGGCTGCACCGCCTGCGGCCCCCCTCACCGCGCCGCCCTGCTGCGGCGGCGGAGCGGATTCGTTCGCGCCGCGCTGCGCGAGCACCACCGGGTCGACGCCCGTGGTCTGCTTCGCCCATACCTGGCATTCCGCCGTATCGGTCTGCTGCTTCTGCATGCTCTGGCCTTTGGCGGGATAGTAGATCGGCTGCTGCTGTGCGGACGCGAGACCGGCGATCGTCAATGCGACGACGCCGGCCGCGACGTGTGCGACCCGCCATGCGTGGACGTCGGGCGCATGCATGTGCTGCCATGTCCCTTTCGAACGCCGTCGTGAAGATGCCATGTCCGGCCTCGCTTCGTCAGATCATTCCGTTTGCCATGCCTGCCGTGGGGCACTCGCGCGTCACGACGTCACAACGAACGGAATGCCGTCATCACCGATTGAGACGGGTAATCTTCGATCCCCTGAGGCCGACCCCGGCCATCAGCCCTTTCTGATCGAAGATGAACGCGTATATGTCGGATTGAAGCGTCGCCGTGGTCAGGTTCCTCGCGGCACCCGCATCCCCGATCACCACCGTCGGCGCCATGCCGACCTCGAACCCGGAACCCGTCTTCAGGTTGTCGAGCGCCTTGTCCGACATGAACATCATCACGTACCCGTATGTCTGGACACCCGCCTGAAGACCGTAAGTCACCGAGGTCGTTGCGTAGTATCCGGTGACCTTGCCGCCCTCGATCAGTTCGCCCGTGCCGTGCGAAGCGCCGGCAATGAACCCGGCCCGTACCACGCTCGGAAACACGAGAATGCCCTTGGCCTTGGCCGCCACGTCCTTCGCCTGCGGCGTGGCGACGTACAGATTCGCCAGCGCTGCCTGCGCATCCTGGTCGAGGACGGCGTCCTCGGATGCGGTACCGGATTGACTGGTCGAGCAGGCCGCCGTCACGGCAAGCAGCGAGATCGCGGCCAGCTTGCGAATGCATTCGATCATGATGCGTACTCCCGTTGAATTCCCGCAATCGTGCAAGCCCGCGCCATTGCCCATCGCATCTGCCGCACGTTGTCGGATTCAAGTTTGGTTGCCGCATTCATCAAGAACAATGGGACTTTGGTCCCATATGGCACCGGCGGCACAGGCGGCGCCGGCGCGGAGACGCCGTCACGACGGCGACGCGATACCCAATGCGGCGCACACCGTCTTGATCAGCAGTGCATCGTTGAACGGCTTGCGCACATAGGCGATCGCCCCGGCCGCGAGCGCCTGTTCGCGCACGGCGACGTCGTCGTAGGCGGTGATCACGATGACGGGCACGCCCGTGCCGTCGAGGCGCCGCTGCACCTCGAGTCCGTTGAGCCCGGGCATCTGTATGTCGAGAATCACGCAAGCCGGGCGGTATGAAGGCATCGACGCGAGCGTGTCCAGAAAATCGTCGCCGCTCTGAAACGTGTCCGCACCGATGCCGACGGATCGCAACAGTCGCTTGATCGCCCGGCCCACCGATTCATCGTCGTCGACAACTGCAACGAATTGCTTGACGTTACCCATTGTGAGAATTCCGGATTCGGCCGTTGACCGCGTCACAGCGATCCCGCAGATTGAGGCTATCAGGCGAAAAGCGAAACCGGTATAAGACTTTGGTCCAGCGTCGCGACGGACGACGCGCCGAGCCGGGAGCTCAGTGAGCCGGGCGCACGGCTATCGAAGCATCGAAGCCGAGCTTGTCGGCGAGACGCACGAGGTCCGCCAGCGACGCCGCCTCCATTTTCTCCATCACGCGGGCGCGGTGAATCTTGATGGTTTTTTCGGCGATGCCGAGATCGTCGGCGACCTGCTTGTTCAGGCGGCCCGTCACGACGAGCGCCATGACTTCCCGTTCTCGGGGCGTCAGGCGGTCGACGCGCACCTGGAGGCTCGCGAGTTCCCGGCGACGTTCGCCCATCTGCACCGAACGCTCGAGCGCGCGCCCGATTGCGTCGAGCAGAACCGTGTCGCAGACCGGCTTCGGCAGGAAGTCGGCCGCGCCGGCCTTCATCGCGTCCACGGTCGTGCCGATGTCGCCGTGCCCGGTAATGAAAATGATCGGCAGCGCCGCATTCAATGTGCGCTGGATTTCGAGTCCGTTCACGTCCGGCAACTGCAGATCCAGCAGCAAGCACGCAGGGCAGACCGTCAGGTCGGCCGTGCGGAGAAACGCGCGCCCCGACTCGAACGACTCGGCCCGGTAGCCTGACGACCGGACGAGCCGCGACAGCGCGTGCCGTACCGAAGGGTCATCGTCCACGATAAAGACGATCGAAGCGGGATCGTTCACGGTTTCGCACATGAACTGTTCGGTTCGGCGGCGCTTCCTGCCGGCAACGCGACATGAAACGACGCGCCTCGGTCCGCGTTGTTTTCCGCCCAGAGACGGCCGCCGTGCGCAGCGATGATCGTCCGGCTGATCGACAGGCCCAATCCCAGCCCATGCGGCTTCGACGTGAAGAACGGCTTGAAGATCCTGTCGAGCTGGTCGACCGTCAGTCCGTGCCCGCGATCGCATACGCAGATGCGCACCGCGCCTTCGGGCCCGGACCACACCCGCACGGTGACGACACGATCCGCGGCAGGCCCGTCCTGCACCGCGTCAAATCCGTTGAGCAGGAGATTGAGCACGACCTGCTGAAGCTGCACGCGATCGCCACGCACGGCTGGCAGTGCGTCCTCGATGTCGAGCATCGTCCGGATGCGGCGCAGGATCGCGTCGCTATGCACGAGCAGCACGACGTCCCGAACGACGCCGCCGACGTCGAGCGGTTGCAGATCCACATCGCCCTTGCGCACCAGCGCGCGCATTTTTCGGATGATTTCACTCGCGCGGCAATTGTCGGCCACGATGTCCTTCAGGGTCTCCCGCACCTCGGGCAGGTTGATGGAAGTCCCTTCCAGGAAGTGCTGTGCGGCCTGCGCGTTGCTCAGGATCGCGGTCAGCGGCTGGTTCAGTTCGTGCGCGAGCGACCCCGCCAGTTCGCCGAGCGCGGAGATACGTGTGAGATGCGCGAGCTCCTGCCGGCTTCGCTGCAATTCGACCCGCTCGCTGCGATCGACGATGACCGCGAGCCGGGTCGGCGCGCCGTCGACGCAGCATTCGCTTGTCGTCACTTCCGCCGGGAATTCCGCGCCGTCGCTGCGTCTCGCCACCACGGATTGCATCGACTGCACCAGCGGCGGCAGGTGTGGCGCAACCTGCGCATTCCGCTCGACACTCGCGGGACAGCCGGTAAACAGCATCCGGCCGGACACGCCGTTCAATGCATCGCCGCGGTACCCGAACAGCGCCAGCGCCGTTTCATTGGCAAAAGCGATTTCATTGCGCTCGTTGAAACCGACGATCGCGACCGGTACGCGTTCGAACGCGTCACGCATCGGCGTTGCCGTTTCACGATGATCCGGATCGGGTTTCGAACGCTTGCCGAACCAGGGGATGCGTGCTGCCGCGTCCGACGCGCGGCGCAGCGCCGGCGGAATATGCAAGCCCGCATGCGCGATGATTCCTTCGCCGCGGGGCTCCCGCCGCGGTGCCGCGCATTGCGGCGCAGCGACGCCGAACGGCGCGCTGCGCTCATGCTCGTGGTGAGATGAATGCCGGCCCGCCGGGCCGATACTCGAGCCGACCGGCGCTTGCAGTTGCGTGTGCAAGTTATGTAAGCGCCACACGAACGACACCATGGCCGCCGCCAGCACAACCTCGGTATCCAGCGTAGGGACAGACATGGCTGCTTCTCTCCGTGGCGACGCGCGGCCCCTCTGCACCGTCACACCTGCTGCGGCGCGCAATCGCTCAAGCAGTCCGCCCGCGGAACGGACCGCGATAGCCCCGATGCTCCACCGTGTTCCGGCGCTTCATGCGTGGTGTTGCGTTTGCTACCTGCCGTCCGAGAATCGTCGACGCAAGCCGCGATTACTCGCGCACTCGAAACCAATTCTAGGTATACGGATCGATTTGATTCCAGTTCAGACGGCAATTTTCGCCGTCGTCACGCGAATATTTTCGATAAATTTGATTGAAGTCATTGATATGGCGGTACGTCATTCGTCGCTTCATTCTCGAAGGCACGATCGGCGCGACGAGCGCAAATTGGGTGCCGAACAGCTCATAGCGCCGCAGCGCCACGAACAGCAGCATTCCCGTCATCACGATCGCCTGAACAAGAACGAAGATGCTGGCCGGAAAAACGAGCGTCTTCCGGCCGACATTGCGCAACTCGCTATCGGTGGGCTCGACGTGCGCCGCATAGCCGACGAGCCCGTTGTTTCGTGGTCCGACTGATACGCGTTGGCGAAATTCGTTCGCATGGCGGCCCCTTCGCCTGCTCCCCCGGCGTGCCGGCGCGCTGGCGGAAACCTGCGCGCCGGCCATCCATGCTTCGTCAGGAGCGCTTTTCGAGCTTCACGATGGTCAACGTGCCGTTGACTTGTTCAACGCGCACCTTGACCTTGTCGCCTTCCTTGACCTGCTTGAGCATCGCGGCATCCTTCGCCTTGAACGCCATCGTCATCGGCGGCATGCCGACATTTTCCAGCGCGCCGTGCTTCAGCGTGACCTTGCCGCTCGCGGCATCGACCTTCTTCACTTCGGCATCGGTCAGCGCGGCATTCGGTGCGGCCGAGCCGTCCGACGACATTTTCATGCCGGACATGTCCATGCCGGACATTTCGCCGGCGGCAAATGCGGGGGCGGCGAAAGCGCCGATCGCGAGAACGGCGGCGGTGGTAGCAATCAGTTTCTTCATCGGGATTCTCCGGTTTGGGTGGATGGCACGTTCATGCCGTGAGGAACTGCATCGGAATGCCGCGCATCGCTCGCGCGTCGCACACGACGGCGCTCCAGCAAAAGCCACGCGGCGGGAATGACGAACATCGACAGCAGCGGCGCCGTGACCATGCCGCCGACCATCGGCGCGGCGATGCGCTGCATGACCTCCGACCCGGCACCATGTCCGACCATGATCGGGATGAGGCCGGCAAGCACGACGGCCACCGTCATCGCCTTCGGTCGCACGCGCAGCACGGCGCCTTCGCGAATCGCGTCGAACAGCAGCGCGTCGGTAAGCGGCTCGCCATCCTCCAGCCGGCGATCGAGCGCGCCTTTCAGGTACAGCAGCATCACCACCCCGAACTCGGCAGCGACGCCCGCGAGCGCGATGAATCCGACCGACGTCGCGACCGACACCGCATGGCCGAGCATCCAGATGAGCCAGAACCCGCCCACCAGCGCGAACGGCACGGTCGACATCAGCAGCAGCGCGTCGGCGGCCGAGTTGAAGGTCAGGAACAGCAGCACGAAGATGACGACGAGCGTCACGGGGATCACCGTCCGCAGCTTGGCCGCCGCGCGCTCCAGGTACTCGAACTGGCCCGACCACGCAATCGAATAACCGGGCGGCAATTGGACCTGTTGGACCACGACCTTCTGCATGGCCTTCACCGCGGACTGCAGGTCGGTGTTGCGGATGTCGACATAGACGTATCCGGAAAGCCGCGCATTCTCGCTGCGTATCATCGGCGGGCCGTCGGCGATCGTGATGTGCGCGACGTCGCCGAGCTGGATTTGCGCACCGCGATCGGTGACGACCGGCAACTGCCGCAACTTCTCGAGCGAGTCGCGAACTTCGCGCGGATAACGGATGTTGATCGGGAAGCGCTCGCGCCCGGCAATCACCTCGCCGACGTTCTCCCCGCCCACCGCCGACGATACGACCGACTGGATATCGGCCACCGACAATCCGTAGCGGGCCGCGGCCAGCCGGTCGATGTCCACGTCGATATAGCGTCCGCCGTTCAGCCGCTCGGCAAGTGCCGAGGTTACGCCGGGAACGCCTTTGACGGCCGTTTCGACCTGCGTCGCGATACGGTCGATTTGCGTCAGGTCCGGCCCGGAAATCTTGACGCCTACCGGCGTCTTGATGCCGGTCGACAGCATGTCGAGACGATTGCGGATCGGTGGCACCCATACGTTCGAAAGACCGGGCACCTTGACCGTCCGATCGAGCTCGTCGACCAGCTTCTCGGGTGTCATGCCCGGCCGCCACTGGCTGCGCGGCTTGAACTGAATGGTGGTCTCGAACATCTCGAGCGGCGCCGGGTCGGTGGCCGTATCCGCGCGGCCCGACTTGCCGAACACCGTCTCGACCTCGGGCACGGTCTTGATCAGGCGGTCGGTTTGCTGCAGCAGTTCGCTCGCTTTCTGGGCCGAAATGCCCGGCAGCGCGGTCGGCATGTACAACAGATCGCCCTCGTCGAGCGGCGGCATGAACTCGCCGCCAAGACGCGAAATCGGCACGATCGTGAGCACCAGCGCAACCGTGGCGAGACCAATGGCTGCCCACGGCCGGCGCAACGTCGACTCGAGCAACGGACGATAGATCCGGATCAGCACGCGGTTGATCGGGTTCGCGTTTTCGTGCGGAATCCGCCCGCGGATCAGGTAACCCATCAAGACAGGCACGAGCGTGACCGACAAACCGGCTGCCGCCGCGATCGTGTAGGTCTTCGTGAACGCCAGCGGAGAGAACAGCTTGCCCTCCTGTCCTTCCAGCGAGAACACCGGAATGAACGACAGCGTGATGATGAGCAGCGAGAAGAACAATGCCGGCCCTACCTCAGCGGCCGACGTCGCGATGAGCTCCCAGCGCTGCGCGGCGGTCATCCGCGTGTCGGGGAACTCATGCTCGAACGCTTCCAGGTGCTTGTGCGCGTTCTCGATCATCACGATGGCCGCGTCGATCATCGCGCCGATCGCGATCGCGATGCCGCCGAGCGACATCAGGTTCGCGTTGACGCCCTGGTAGCGCATCACGATGAACGCGGCCAGCACGCCGAGCGGCAACGACAGAATGGCGACGAACGCGCTGCGCAGGTGAAACAGGAACACGGCACAGACGAGCCCGACGATGATGAACTCCTCGATGAGCTTGTCCTTCAGGTTGTCCACCGCGCGTTCGATGAGTTGCGAGCGGTCGTAGGTCGTGACCACTTCGACTCCGGCTGGCAGCGAGCGCTTGAGGTCGGCGAGCTTCGCCTTGACGGCATCGATGGTCTTCAGCGCATTCTTGCCCGAGCGCATCACGATGACGCCGCCGGCGACCTCGCCCTGGCCGTTCAGCTCCGCGATGCCGCGACGCATCTCGGGACCGATCTGGATGCGTGCGACGTCGCCCAGCAGCACCGGCGTGCCGGCGTCGTTGGTCCGCAATACGACATGCCGGAAATCGTCGAGCGAGCGCAGGTAGCCGGACGAGCGCACCATGTACTCGGACTCGGCCAGTTCGACGACCGAGCCGCCCGATTCCTGATTCGCCTTGCCGAGCGCATCGGCTACCGCGGCCTGAGTGATGCCGAACGCGCGCAGCTTGTCGGGGTCGAGCACGACCTGATACTGGCGCACCATGCCGCCGATGCTGGCGACCTCGGAGACGTCCGGCACCGCTTTCAGCTCGAACTTCAGGAACCAGTCGTTCAGCGCGCGCAGTTGTCCGAGGTCATGCTGTCCCGTCCTGTCGACCAGCGCGTATTCGTACACCCAGCCCACGCCGGTCGCGTCCGGCCCGAGCGAGACCGTCGCGCCCTGCGGCAGGCGGCTTTGCACCTGATTCAGGTATTCGAGCACGCGCGAACGCGCCCAATACTGATCGGTCTTGTCGTCGAACAGCACGTAGACGAACGCATCGCCGAACGACGAGTACGCGCGGATGGTCTTCGCGCCCGGCACACCGAGCAGCGTCGTCGTGAGCGGGTACGTCACCTGGTCCTCGATGACTTGCGGCGCCTTGCCCGGATACGATGCCTTGACGATGACCTGGGTGTCGGACAGGTCGGGCAGTGCATCGAGCGGTGTTTCGGCGACCGAGTACAGGCCCCAGCCCGTGACGAGCACGGTCGCGAGCAGCACCAGGAAGCGGTTCTGGATGGACCAGCGTATGAGCCGGGCAATCATTGCGCGCCTCCGACCGGTTCGACCTTCGTCAACTGGTAGCCTTCGTCCGACTGCCTGAAGACGAAGTGCACCGACTGTCCGGCCTTGACGTCGGGGAAGGCATTGGGCGCCGGCTTGTCGAACGCCATCGTCATCGCGCCCCAGCCTAGTGCCGGCACGGGTTGGTGGGAGAACGTGATGTCCGTGGCGGTCACTTTTTCGACCTTGCCGGTGGTCTCGTAGGTCTGCGCCACGGCAGCAGGTGCGGACACCGGCGCGGCCGCGCTTGCGCCGGTGCCGCCGTCGAGCCTCGGCAACACGGACTTCAGGCTCGCTTCGGAATCGATCAGGAACTGGCCGGATGCGACAACCGTGTCGCCGTCGTTCAGACCGCTCAATACCTCGGTTTCGCTGCCGATGTCGTTGCCGACGGTCACCGTCGCCGGCTGCAGGCGCCCGTCGCCGTTCTTCACGATGACGATCGAGCGTTTGCCGGTCGTGATCACCGCTTCGGACGGCACCAGCAGCCTCGACACCGCCTTCTGGCCGGCAACGCGCACGCGCATCAGCATGCCCGGCGTCAGCTTGAGCGCGGCGTTGTCGATTTCGAGTCGCGCCTGCAGCGTGCGGCTGGTGGTGCTGATGCCGGGCAGGATTTCGCGGATGCGCCCGGCGAAGTGTTGTGCCGCGTCACCGGCAAACGTCGCGTCGACCGTCATGCCGGGTTGCACATTCAGCGCGAGGGACTCGGGAATCTCGACGATGAGCCAGAGCTTCGACAGGCCGGCAATCTTCGCGAGCGTCTGCCCGGGCGCGACCATCGCGCCGTCACGGACGTTCAGTTCGCTGACGACGCCAGCCTCGGGCGACGTCAGTACGACGTGCGTCTGAGCCTTGCCGGTTCGGTCCAGGCTGGCGATGATGCCGTCCGGAATCGACATGGCGCGCATCCTCGCGCGCGATGCGTCGAGGAGGCTGCCATCCATGCCGCCGCGCTTGAGCGCGAGATATTCCTCCTGCGGCGCGAGCCAGTCCGGCACGAACAACGACGCGATCGGCGCACCTTTCGCGATGCGTTGCATCGGCGCACTCGCATACAGCCGGTCGATATAGCCGGTGACGCGCGATTGCACGACATCCGATCGCGATTCGTCGAATTGCGTCGTGCCGACCGCGTCGAATCCGCCCGTCGTTTCCTGCCGACGCACGGTCGCATAGCGAATGCCGAGGTTCTGTTGCAGGCCCGGGTCGATCCTGATGCCGGAAGCGCCGCCGCCTTCGTCCGCGTAGACAGGCTCCAGTTGCATGTTCATGAAAGGCGACTTGCCGGGTTGGTCGAAATGCTGGTTCGGCACCATCGGGTCGTGCCAGTACAGCACCTTCCTGCCGGTCTTCGGGTCGATCCTGTCGCCTGACGAAGCCGCGACCGTCGAGGCTGCGGCCGCGGGCGTTGCCGCATGGCGTGTGCCCGCAAAGTAGCCTGCCTCGAGCAACGCCGCGCCGGCGAACAGGGTCAGCACCGCGCGCACCAGTGGTTTCTTGGTCATTTCGTTCTCCTTCACTGCGCAGCGGCCATCGTCGACGGCACCACTTGATATTCGAGCTGGGCCCACGTCCGGGACACGTCGCGCTTGAGGTCGAGCACCTGCAGTTCGGCCTCGAGCTGCGCGCGGCGGGCCGCGAACGTGTCCGCGAGCGAGCCGCTTCCCGCGCGATAGGCGGCGTTGGCGAGTTGCACGCGCTGGTCCGCAGCGGGCAACAACGACTGGCTCAGCTTGGCGATGCGTTCGCGCCCGCTCGCCAGCGTGGCGGATTGCGTGCGAATGTCGGCCTGAACCTGCCGCAGCGCGTCCTCGTACATCAGCCGCGCCTTCGTGGCGAGTTCGGCTTTCTCCGCGACGTCGCGGTTCTGGCGGTTTTTCCGGTTCAACGGCAACGGAATGGTGACGCCGATCGACACCATGTTCGAGTACGCACCGCCGCGTTGCTGATACGCGACCTCCCAGGTCCAGTTCGGGCTGCGCTCGCTGTTGGCGACTGCCGTATCGGCTTCGGCCACCGATATGTCGTCGGCCGCTGCCACGAGCGTTGGCTGAGACAAGCGCAGTTCGTCCGGAGGGAGCGACGACACGAACGACTCGGGCGCCGGCGGTTCGCCGGTCACCTCGGAAACGGGAGCGGCCGTCCAGCGTGACAACCCGATGAGCGCGGTCTGATAAGTCTGTTGCGCGTTGAGCACCTGGTCCTGAGTCTGCGCGAGCATCGCCTGCGCCTGCACCACATCGGCGGCGCTCGCCCTGGCGCCGCGATACGACGCCTTCGTCGCGGCCAGTTCGTGATGCATGTGGTCGAGCAGCGCCTGCTGCAGCGCGACCGCCTGTTTCGCATACACGGCGTTCAGCCAGGCCGTCGCGGTTTGCTGGCGAACGTTCGCGAGTTGCACGAGGTAGCCGGCGCGTTCGCGACCGACCATCTGGTCGGCGAGCGCCGAGCGCAGCCGCCGCTTGTCGCCGGATACCCATTCCTGCTCGATGCCGATGCGGCGCATCGTCATGAAGTCCTGGCCAATCGTGAGCCGCTGCGGCCCGTTTATCGGCAGGTTGTCGATGCCCGCCTTGAGCATCGGATCCGGCAACTGGCCGGCTTTGACGGCCGCCTCGGAACTGGCGCGGACGGACGCCTGCGCAGCCTGCATCGAAGCGGAATGATCGGTGGCGGACTGCAGCGCGGCGTCCAGCGTGAATGGCGACTGCTGCGCGTGCACGGCGCCCGCCACCAGCAGCGCGGCCCACAGCACGGGCGCGCGCCGACACGCACGCCGCGTGCGCGGCGTGCCGAAATCGAATGACATGTTCTAACCCCAACGTCGGAACCCATAGGGATTCCACGTCCTGAGCACAGGACGAACCTCACCGCCTGGGCGGTGAACCGGTCGGATCGGGATCAGCTAATGCGTGGGGGGCGCCACAACCCGCTCGGGTCGCGGACCGCGACGGACTGCGTGTAGTGGAAGACGATCGTGCTGGCAAATGCAGCGGGGCGGCTGACGTCGGCGCGGGCGGCCGGGTGATAAAGACTGCCGAACTGGCACTGGGCCGTCACCTTGCAGGCCATGCCCTTGGCTTTGGCCTTCGCTTTCGCGCTGTCGGCGGAGGGCGACTTCATCGAATCGCAATCGCTCATGTCGGCGGACATGGACATGCCTGTATCCGCTCCCATCGACATCGTGTGCTGCATCGGACATTCACCGGTCAGGCCGCTGGCTGCCAGCCCGCTGATGGGCAGCACCGCGCAAAGCAGCAACAGGATGAAGGTTCGAAGCAGTTTCATGGCGGGAATTATAGCGCGGCATTTTGCTGTGTGGCGGCGCCTCGATCGCGCAAAACGGTCGCGGTGCGGCGGGATGACGCGCCGCATCCGCGACCGTCGCCGCACCCTACCGCAACAGGCCGTCCGCAGCGAGCACGGCCTGCACGGCCGGCCGCTCGCGGACCCGTTCGTACCACGCGCGCAGATGCCCATACCGGCTCAGGTCGATCTCCGCGTTGTACACCGAGTGCATCCAGTCGGCCTGGCCCCAGCCGGTCAGCGCGAACAGGTACGCATCGGCAACGGTGAACGTGTCGCCGGTAACGAACGCCTTGCCGTCGAGCTGGCCATCGATCCATGCAAAGCGGCTGTCGAGCTTCTGACGCGCCGGCTCCACGTACTTCCCCGCCTGCACCGCATACAGCAGCGGGATGAAACCCTTGTGGATCTCGGTGCCGAGAAAGTTGAGCCACTCCATCAAGCGGTAGCGCGCGAGCGTGCCGTAGACGGGCGCGAGCGCTGCTTCCGGGCGCTGGTCCGCGAGATACTGCGCGATCACCGGCCCTTCGCGCAGCAGCGTGCCGTCGTCGAGTTCGAGCAGCGGCACGTAGCCGAGTTCGGTCACGTCGTAGTAGTTGCGTCCGTCCTCGACGACATGCTTGCGCGCGTCGACCTTGACGATCTCCGCGTCGATGTCGCCTTCGCGCAGCACGATGCAGATGGCCTGGGAACAGCTTCCGGGAGCGTGATAAAGCTTCATGCGTTTCCTTGGTGGGTTGTCCGTGTATCGATTCGCCGCGACGCGGGCGCTAATATCTCGCATCGGCGCGTGGCCGGGAAGACGGCAGTCGTTTGTGCCGTAGTCACAAAAAATTTACCGACCAGGGTTCCGCAGGATGAAAACGAGTGCGACAGGATGTTCCGTGGAAGAAGCGATGCGCCTGCTCGGCGGCCGCTGGCGGCTGTTGCTGGTGTCGTACCTGCTCGACGGACCGCGGCGCTTCAGCGACCTGCGCCGCGACATGCCGGGCATCTCGCAGCGCATGCTGACGCTCGACCTGCGCGCGCTCGAAGACGCGGGGCTCGTGCGGCGGACCGTCTATCCGGAAGTGCCGGTGCGCGTCGAGTACGATCTGACCGTGGACGGCGACCGGCTGCGGCCGGTAGTCGGCGTGATGCGCGAATTCGGGCTGTGGCTGAAGGCGCGATGCCGATACGTCGTGCGATACAGGCGTGACGCCCGAAGCCGCCGCTGCGATCGAAACGGCAACCCGCTCGCCCCGATAATCCCGACAACCCATTACGCAGGAACTACGTTCATGGAACTTCACGCTACCGTCGGCGCGGCAACGTCCGACCTCGACGACGACGACAGCTTCGCCAACATCTACTGCCACGACGCGGAGCAGGACTATTGCTTCGCACTGTCGCGCTTTCCGGACGACGCGCTGATCGAAGTGATGGTGCGCGACCAGATCAACTGGCGCGTCAAGGATCTGTCGGTGCGCCTGACCGACGACACGATCGACGTCGAGATCGAACCGGGCATCGCCGCGCGTCTCGACGGTCAAACGCGCTACGTGATCCATCTCGCGCCCGGCCAGTACGATCCGGTCGCGCTGCGCGCCGCGCTGAAGGAGATCTTCGTCGGCAAGAGCGGCTACCGCGACAATTAATATGTAATGCGAACAATGGTGCGGTGATCTTTCCTCCCCGTCATGCCCGCCGAACTAGGTGAAGTCGCGGCGTTGCGCGTACTGAGGCTTATCCCATGCGCGCTCTTCCATGATGCGATCGATCTCGTCGACCAGATGGTCCGCCTCCTCCATCGTATTGAAGAGCGGCGCGAAGCCGAATCGCATGAAATCTGGCATGCGAAAATCGCCGATGACGCCTCGCCGGGACAGTTCCTGCATGATCGCGTACCCCTTCGGATGGCGAAGCGATACGTGGCTGCCGCGTCGCGCCGCGTCCCGCGGCGACGCGATCGCGAACCCGTGGCGCACCAGCCGGGCCTCCGCCGCAGCGATGAATCGGGTGGTCAACTCCAGACTGCGAGTCCGGACGGCTTCGATCGACACGTCGTCGAACACGTCCAGTGCACGAAGCAGAACGGACAGTGCGAGCACCTGATTCGTCCCGCAAAGAAAGCGCTCGATACCGGGCGCCGGCGCGTACGCCGCGGTGAAGTCGAACGGCGTCGCATGTCCGAACCAACCCGCCAGCGGCTGTTCGCAATTCGGAATGTGGCGAGCCGCCGCGTACAGGAACGCCGGCGCGCCCGGCCCGCCGTTCAGGTACTTGTAGCCGCATCCAACGGCGAAGTCGACGCCGCCGGCATCGACGTTGCATGGCAACGCGCCGGCCGAATGAGACAGGTCGGCAACCAGCAGCGCGCCTGCGTCGTGCGCTGCCTGAGTGATGCCGGCCAGGTCGTAGATCTCGGACGTCCGGTAATCGACATGGCACAGCAGGACCACCGCCACCTGCTCGCCGATTACTTCGCACATCTCGCTTACCGGCACGTTGAGAACCTCCAGCCCCGTCAGACGCGCCACTTCTCCCGCGATGTAGAGATCGGTCGGGAACGATGCGGCGTCCGTTACGATCAGCCGCCGCCCCGGCCGCAGACGCACGGCGGCAGTCAACGCCTTGAACAGGTTGACCGAGGTCGAGTCGCAGGCCACCACCTGCCCCGGCGCCGCGCCGATCAGGCGGCCGATGCGTTCACCGACGCGCTGCGGCAACGTATTCCATCGCGCGTCCTGCCACGAGCGGATCAGCCCTTCCCCCCATTCATGCGTGGTCGACGCATAGACCTGCGTCTGCACCGCCTTGGGCAGCGGGCCCAGCGAATTGCCGTCGAAGTAGCGAATGCCGGGCGGCAGCTCGAACCGGGCACGCGTCCGGTCGAACGGGTCCGTATCAACGGGCGTCGCGGTCGTCTGTTCGTCATCGAATGCCATCACGCCCCCAGCACCGTACGGATCGCCCACAGCTCGGGGAAGAACCGGTGTTCCACCACTTGCTTGAGCCAGCCCACCCCCGCCGAACCGCCGGTGCCCGGTTTGAACCCCAGGATGCGCTCGACCGACACGAAATGCCGCCATCTGTATTGGGAAAAGAGATCCGCCATCTCGATCAATGCCTCGCCGAGCACATAAAGATCGTTGTCCGGCGTGGGATCGGCGTAGACCGTCAGCCATGCCTTCTCCACGTCAGGATTCGGGACGTAGGTCTCGGACCAGTTCCGGTCCAGCGCATTCGCCGGAATAGCGACCCCGCGGCGATGCAGCAGCGCGATGACGTCGTCGTAGAGGCTCGGCGAGTTCAGCGACTGCTTGAGCTGAGGGAACACATCCGGATTATTCGCGTGCGCCTGGGCCATGCGGACGGCCTTGTTGCCGAGGATGAACTCGACGTGCCGATACATATACGACTGCTGGCCCGACGAGATGCCGAGGCAATCGCGGAACTCATTGAAGCCGCTCGTCGTGATTGTCGACAGCACGTCCCACGTCTTGACGAGGTATTCGAACAGCCGCTTGATTCGTGGCGCCAGCGCGAGCGCACCCGTGACGTCGTCGGCCTTGATGCGTTGCTGCATGTTGTACAGCTCGTAGTGAATCGCCTTGAACGTCAGCTCCTTGCACTGCGTCATGAGGATGAAGACCATCTCGTCATGCCCCTCGCTGCGCATATGCTGCAGGCTCAGCAAAAGGTCGTTGCGGTGATAGTCGATGAACGGGTTGCTCTTGCCCTCGAAGTCCACCATCGGCTCGCCCGCCGTGGTCTTCACCGCTTCCGTGCGGCTCGCGTCAGTCGAAATGCCGACCTCTCTCAAGACCGACAGCTCGAGCGCCGGATCGCGAATCTCGGGAATGACACGTTTGCGAGATACAGCCATTACAAGCCTCCAAGCAGGTTATCGACAGCTTTCCCCAATTGGCTGGTGGGGTTGGCCAGATCAAACAGAATGTCAAAGTGGTTCCGGCCCGCGACCTCGAGACGCTCCACCGGCACGCCATGTTGCGTCAGCCGTTCCGCGTGCTCGGCACTCTGACGTTTGAATTCGGCGGTTTCGTGTTCGCCCCAGCACACGAGCGTCGGTGCGACGTGCCGGACCGGAAGCAACGCCGGACTGACGATCCGCGCCCGGATCGGATCCAGTTTCAGCGGTGCGTTGATATAGGTGTGCGTGAGCGGGCGCAGATCGTAAATGCCTGAAATCAGGATCGAGCAAACCACGCGTTGCCGCATTTCGGCCGACTCATGCATCCGAACCGCCTGCATCGCGGCAAGATGGGCACCGGCCGAACTGCCCGCTACAACCAGGTTCGTGTCCGGATACTCGCGCGTCAGCCGCTCGATCGCACATCCGCATTGACCGACGATCTCCTCGATCGTCGCGTTCGGCGCGAGCGTGTAGTTCACGGCTGCATACGATATGCGTCGGGCAAGAAACCGCGCGGCGGGAAAGCACGAGTCTTCCGCGGAAAGCGCCTGCCAGTACCCGCCATGGATAAAGACGAACATCAAACGGCGGTCTGGCGATGCCGCGTCGAACACGATCGAATACTCGTCCTCGCCGGCGCCGTATGCGAGACGGCGGTGAGCCCGCGTGCCCAATACGATCGCACTCTCGCTTGCATAGGCCGCAACTGTCTCCCGATAGTCGGGCGCCACGCTGCTCGGGGAATATTCCCGCTCCAGGGTGGCCTTGGCGTCTTCGTGCATGGCTACCTCCTCGATGGAGAAATTCTAGCCAGCAACGATCGGCTTTTCTTTTCGCTTTTGCCGCGCAAGCCCAGATATTCCGGCAAAATAAGTCGGCTTTATCGTGTATTCAGACACAACTTGCCATAACGAACGCAAAACAGGGGAAACCCTTACCATCGCCGAGTACCCGAGGTCCAGACATGAAGCCCGTTCCGTTGAGCCCCGCAGACATCCAGATCCTCTCCCTACTTCAATCTGATCCCAGAATGTCGATGGCAGCGCTGGCCGAGGCGACCCACAGTTCGCAGTCTCCGTGCTGGAGGCGGGTCAAGCGGCTGGAAGAGTCGGGCGTGATCTCGGGCTATAGCCTCGAACTCGATCGCAAGGCGCTTGGCCTCGGAATCGATGCATTTGTTTATGTGAAGATCTCGTCGCATCAGGAGCAGGACGCGGTTGAATTCGAAAGCGCCGTCAAGACGATTGATCAAGTGCTGTCCTGTTTCATCCTGTCGGGCATCGAGGACTATCTATTGCGCGTCGTCGCACCTGACCTCGACAGCTTCGCGATGTTCAGTCGGAAACGACTGGCGACCCTGCCGCACGTCAAGGAAGTACGCAGCGCGTTCGTGATGCATACGATCAAGGACTCGCATCGATTGCCGTTGCCGGATTGACCGCGTCATGCCCGAGCCTCGCACGCGGAGGACATCGGTGGCCGGGAACGTCTGCTGATGGGTTACTGCCATGCTCGATCGTGTGACACCGCGTCGCCATCGTGGACCGGCCAGCGTTTCGTAGGCGTTTTCCGGCCCATCGGGCAGCCTTTCCGAACTGGCCGCCAACGAAGCAACCTCTGCCTGATGCACGATGCGGCGCAACCGCCGCGCTTTCCCACATATTGAGCGCTCGACATCCCATCAATAGGGATGCCCGTCCAAATGTTGACGCCTTTCGCTCGACGGCTCTAACGTTCGCCCCAACGCCATTCGATTCGGCCGCCCCGCTCGCGGGCGCCGGCCGGGCATGGAACACAGGAGACAACCGTGGCCCAATCCGCGTCGCGCACCCACGCCAACCCGCCGGAGCGGCCGCATGCGCGCGCCGCCGATACCTCGCCCGAATCCATCGCCCATGCAACCGCGATCGCACAGCCGAGCCGCAAGCGGCTGCTGATCCTCGCGCTGCTGTTCGTCACGGTCGTGATCAACTATCTCGACCGCAGCAACCTGTCGATCGCCGCGCCCGAACTGTTTCGTGAACTGAACATCGATCCCGTCCGCGCGGGCCTCGTGTTTTCCGCGTTCGGCTGGACCTACGCGCTGATGCAGATTCCGGGCGGCTGGCTCGTCGACAAGGTGTCGCCGCGCGTGCTGTATGCAGGCGCGCTCGCACTGTGGTCGGCCGCGACGCTTCTGCTCGGCTTCGCGGGGTCGTTCGTCGGGCTGATCGTGCTGCGCCTCGCGGTGGGCGCGCTCGAAGCGCCGGCCTACCCGATCAACAACCGCGTGGTCACGACGTGGTTCCCGACCCGCGAACGAGCAAGCGCGATCGGCGGCTACACGTCGGGCCAGTTCGTCGGGCTCGCGTTCCTCACGCCGGTGCTCGCATGGCTGCAGGTGCATCTCGGCTGGCACATGGTGTTCGTCGCGACCGGCCTCGCCGGCATCGTGTGGGCCGCGATCTGGTATGCGGTGTATCGCGAGCCGCGCGCGTTGCGCGGCGTCAACGCGGCCGAGATCGCGTTGATCCGCGACGGCGGCGGGCTCGTCGATCTCGAAGACCGCATCGCGGCGCGCAGCGACCGCGCGCCGTCGACGTGGCGCGACCTCGGCGTCGTGCTCGGGCAGCGCAAGCTGTGGGGCATCTATCTGGGCCAGTTCGCGCTGAACTCGACGCTGTGGTTCTTTCTCACGTGGTTCCCGACCTACCTCGTCAAGTATCGGGGAATGGACTTCATCAAGTCGGGCTTTCTCGCGTCGCTGCCGTTCCTCGCCGCGTTCGTCGGCGTGCTGTGCTCGGGCGTGCTGTCGGACTGGCTGATGCGCCGCGGCGCATCGCAGGGCTTCGCGCGCAAGCTGCCGATCATCTCGGGGCTGCTGATCTCGACCTGCATCATCGGCGCGAACTACGTGAGCTCGACGGGCTGGGTGATCGCGTTCATGACGATCGCGTTCTTCGGCAACGGCTTCGCGTCGATCACGTGGTCGCTCGTGTCGGGGCTCGCACCCGCGCGGCTGCTCGGCCTCACGGGCGGCGTGTTCAACCTGATCGGCAACCTGTCCGCGATCGCGACGCCGATCGTGATCGGGCTGCTCGTGAACGGCGCGGACTTCTCGCGCGCGATCACCTACATCGCCGCGATGGCGCTCGCCGGCAGCCTGTCGTACGGGCTGCTCGTCGGCAAGGTCGAGCGCATCGACGCATGAGCGCCGCACGGGCGGCACACGCGTGCCGCCCCGCTGTTTCGTGGCCTGCCGATCAGAATCGCAGGAACCCGTCGCGCGAGAGATCGTGCGGATTGCCGGCCACGTAGTCGAGCGCGCACGCATCGGTATCGATGCCGACGGTCAGCAGCGTTTCCCAGCGCTCGGTGTCGGGCATCGACAGGTCGGGATGAAAACACACGACGGCTTCGTCGCCCGCCGCACCGCACATCGCTTTCGCGCGCTCGCGCACGTCGGCGCTCGTCATGCCTTTCGCGACATCGTTCAGGTGCGCGTAGCGCTCGCGCGTCGTCGAGCTGTCGGGCATGCATTCGCCGCCGCTCAACGCATGATCGAGGAAGTGGTTCGTATGCAGCAGCCAGCCGTCCGGACGCGGCACGACCACGCCGACGCCCGACGGGCTCAGCTCGATGCTCGCGGCGCGCGGGTTCGCGTCATGCCGCGTGAACACGGTCAGCACCGTCGATGCGCTCACCCGCGCGGTGCGCGCGAGTTCGATCGCCTCCTGCACCGTCGTCGCGTCTTCGAGCAGGCGCCGCGCGATCGCATGCACGGGCACGCCGGCGCTGTCGTTGTCGCTCGCGTGGTGCAGGATGTTGAAATGCAGCCCGAGCCCCGCGCTGTTCACGCCGAGCTTCGCCAGCATCCCGAACTCGGAGAACAGCTTGACGGTGCGGCCGTGCGGCGTGTCGAACTGCATCAGCAGCCCCTGCGGCGCGAGGCTGTCGTGCCAGTCCCACGTCTGCAGCGTGCGCGGCGCGTGCGGGCCGGCCGGCGCGTAGACGGTCGTCGAGCACTCGCCTTCGGCCGATGCGGGCGCGGTGGCGAGAATCTCGGTGCGCGCGTTCAGGCACGCGAGCTGCCAGCGCGGCAGGTCGACGCCGTCGGCGATCGCTTCGACTTCGGCAGCGAGGCGCGGGCACCATGCGCCGAGCGCGGCGAGGCTCGCTTCGCCGATCTCCCGCGCGCGCTGCGGATCGATGCCGAGCTTCGGAAAGAACGCGAGATACAGCGCGACCGTCTCGCGGATCCCGGGCGCGAAGCGTTCGCCGATCAAGCGGCCGCGCGCGCGCGGATCGGTGATGTCGGTCACGAAGGTGTGCAGCTTCAAGATCAATTCTCCTGGGGTGAATGAGGTCCGGGCCTGCGCGGCCCGGAGTGCGGTGTGTAGTGCGAAAGAATCGGCACGCGCCGGCCGTCAGAACGAGTAGATGAACTGCATCCCGGCCAGGTCGTTGCTGCGCGCGTACGTGCCGTTGCTCTTCAGGAATACCGGATGGTTCGCCGCGTCGTGGCGGTATTCGACCTTCACGGTAATCTGCTGCGTCGGATAGAACAACAGGTCGGCCGTGATCGCATAGCGTTGCGCGCCCTTGCACTCGGTGCCGTTCGTCGACGAACCCTGGAAGCACGCCGGATCGATGCCGAAGCCGCTCGACCCGTTCACCGACGGGTTGCCGCCCGCGAGCCCGTACTGGATGTTGGTGCCGCCGCCGCCGTTCGACGTGTTGTTCAGGTAGTCGAAGCGCAGCGTCGCGCCCATGCGGCCGACCCACGACGTCGTCCACTTCGTATGGCCGAGCAGCGACATCCCGTACCAGCGCGCGGTGCCGCCGTTCCATGCGCCCTTCTGCAGCTCGCCGTAGTCGACCTGCGCGTTGACCTGGGTCTTGTCGTGCGTATAGGTCATGTCGGCTTCCACGTACTTGTAGAGGCCGGTCGGCGACGAGCCGTTGCACTGGTAGCCGTAGCCGCCCGCGACCGCGCACGGCGAGAACAGCGACTGCCGGCCGAGCATCCAGGAGATGCCGAAGTCGAAGGCCGTCGACGTCGCGTTGTCGAAGCGCGCGGTGATCGTCGGCGTCCAGTTGGTCTTCGTCGTGTTGTTCGCCGCGTTCGCGATCGCGCCGGCCGTGCGCAACACCTCGTTGCCGATCACCACCTGCCAGAAGTGTGTCATCGCCGCGTTGGAACCCTTCAGCCCGACGCCGATCAGGTTGCCCGGTTCGCTGAAGTCGTACAGCAGCCCGTGCGTGAGCGTCAGCATCTGGTTCGACGGCTGCACCTCGTAACCCGCGAGGCTCGGCATCATCCCGATCTCGAAGGTGCGCGTCGTGCCGAGCGGCACGTTGACCTGCGCCTGCGTGACGATGTTGTTGCCGACGCCGCCGTGCGCATTGCTGAACACATTGCCGAAGCCGCGGTTCGGCTGGATCACGATCTCCGCCGACGGCGCCATCGGGCCGACGCCGAAGGTCTTCTTGATGTCGAGGTAGACGTCGCCGATCGTGCTGTTGAAGTAGTCGTACGCGCCCGGATCGTGGTTCAGGAACTGGAAGCCGGACGTGCGCTGCGCGCGGTTGTACAGGTACACCGGATCGACGTAGCCGGTGATGCTCAGGCCCGCGAGCGGGCCGGTCGTCGCGGCTTCCTGCAGCGAGTCGACCTTCAGCGATGCGTTCGAAATCTGTTCGCGCATCTGCTGCAGGTCGTCGTTCGTGAATGCGGGCGCCGCGTCGGACGCCGGCGCGGCAGCGGCCGCCGTGTTGATCGTGCCGATCTTCGCGGTGCCCGATGCGGCGGTGGTGGCGGCACCGGACGCCTGCGCTGCCGTCATGCTCGCACGCAGTTCGTTGACCTGCTGCTGCAGCGCGGTGACCTGCGCCTGCAGCGCCTTCATCCTGCTCGCATCGGTCGCCTGCGGCGTGTGCGCAAATGCCGATGCCGCTTCGAACGCGAGCAGGCACAGCGCCGTCATGTGTTTGATTTTCATGGGGTGGGTGTCGTCGGGACGAGCGCGCCCCCGCCCGCCGCGGTGGGCGGCGAGGCGCGCGAAAGGGATGCGGGAGTGCGGGGGGCTGCGGCCGGCTTACTCGGTCTTCAGCTTCGTCCAGAGACGGTTCTGCAGACGCATCAGCTCAGGCGGAACCGGCTTGCTGAGGCTCAGCTTGCGGATCACGTCGGCAGGCGGGAACACGGCCGGATCGCTCGTCACCTCGGCGCGCACCAGCTTCTTCGACGACGGCACGGCCGACGGATACGACGTGTCGTTGGTCAGGTTCGCGCTCTCCTTCTCCGACAGCACGAAGTTGACGAACTTCAGCGCGGCGTCCGGATGCGGCGCATCCTTCGGGATCGCCATCATGTCGAACCACATCGCGCTGCCCTCGGTCGGGATCACGTACTTGATGTGATACGACTTCTTCGCGGCAGCGGCCGCGATGCGCGCGGAGTTCACGTCGCCCGACCAGCCGAGCGCCAGGCAGATGTCGCCGCCCGCGAGATCGTTGATGTAGCTGCTCGAATTGAACTGCGTGATATACGGCCGCACCGACTTCAGCAGCTCGTACGCGGCCTGGTAGTCGGCCGGGTTCGTCGTGTTCGCATCCTTCTTCAGGTAGACCAGCGCCATCCCGAACGCATCGACCGGCGAATCGAGCACCGACACGCCGCAGCTCCTCAGCTTCTGCGCGTACTTCGGATCGAACAGCAGCGCCCAGCTGTCGAGCGGCGCGTCGTTGCCGAGCGCGGCCTTCACCTTCTCGACGTTCATCCCGAGGCCATCCGTGCCCCACGTCCACGGAATGCCGAACTGGTTGCCCGGATTGTCCTTCGACAGCACCTTCATGATTTCCGGATCGAGCAGCCCGTAGTTCGGCACCTGGCTCTTGTCGATCTTGCGGAAGATGCCGGCCTGCAGCTGTCGCGCCCAGAAGATGTCGGACGGCACGACGACGTCGTAGCCCGACGTGCCCGACAGCAGCTTCGCCTGCAGCGTCTCGTTCGAATCGAACTCCTGGTAGACGACCTTGATGCCGGTCGCCTTCTCGAAGTTCGCGATCGTCGCCTTGCCGATCGAGTTGCCCCAGTTGTACACGTTGACGACGTCCGCCGCGTGCGCGACGCTCGCGCCGGCCCACGCGAACCCGCCCAGCGCGAGCGCCGCGCATGCCGTCCTCAGATGATGTTTCCAGTCCCCTGCCATGGTTTCCTCCGTCGATATCATGATCCGTTCGCGATGAACGGGTGTGTGCTTCGGTCCGGAAAAATGTAGCCAGAGGAAATTGGCCGGTCTGCCCTGCCAATAGGGGGACACGCCGCACAATCGACGCATCCGGTTCCGGCCGGATGCGTCGATCGATACAAAACGGAAGCGGTTTGAAAGCCTCCGTCACCGCTCGGTCAACCGCCGTCCGGTCAGGATGCGGTCACGCCCGTACGCACGCCGAAATCGTCGCCCACGTGCGTGACGCGGCCGTCCATCATCGTCAGCGCGACGTCGATGCGGCCGATGTCGTACTGGCCGACCTCGAACAGGTCGTTCTCGAGCACGACGAGATCCGCGCGCTTGCCGGGCGTCAGCGAGCCGACCTCGTGCTCGATCCCGAGCTGGTACGCGCCGTGGATCGTGTACGCGGCGATCAGTTGCGGAATGCTCAGGCGCTCGGCGATGTCCGGGAACACCGGCGCATCGGGCTCGCCCGCGAGCTGGCGCGTATGGCCCGACTCGATGTGTTCGAGCGGCTTGTGCTGGCAGCGGCACTGGCACGCGAGGCCGTCCATGCCGATCGACACCGTCACGCCTTCGTCGAGGAACGTGCGGAACTTGTACATGTTGCTCCAGCGTTCGTGGCCGTAGTGGTCGCGCAGTTGCTCGGTGTACGCGTCGACCACGCCCCACTGCAGCTGCGTGTTCGCCATCACGCCCGCGCGGCGGAAGCGCGGGATGTCGTCCGGGTGCGTGAGGAACGCGTGCGTGATCACGTGGCGGCGATCGCGCGGCGGGTTCGACCGGTTGACCGCGTCGAAGCCGTCGAGCGCCATCCGTACGGCCGCGTCGCCGACGCAGTGGACCATCACGTTCGCGTTCGCACGATCGGCTTCGACCAGATAGCGGTTGAACGTGTCGGCCGGCATCGTCGGCGCGCCGCAGGTGTCGGGGCGGTCCGCGTACGGTTCGAGCAGGTACGCGGTGTGGTTCGCCTCGGTGCCGTCAAGGAACAGCTTCAGCGCGCGCGCCTTCACGAGCGGCGAATCGTACTGCTCACGGTATTTGACGAGCGTGCCGACCGGATCGTCGATCTCGCCGATCACCGCGACGCTGCCGACCACGCGCAGCTTCAGGTCGCCCGCGCGCTCCATCGTCTGCAGCGTCTCGTACAGCAGCGACTGGTCGCCGCTCGGGTCGAAGAAGCCCGCGTCGAACACGGTCGTCACGCCGGCCGCGCACAGCTTCTTCTGCCACGGCGGAATCGATTTCAGGTAGAGGTCGATACCGGTCGGCAGCAGGCCGGCCGCGCTGATCCGCTGCATCAGCAACGAATACGCGGCGCCGTCGACGATCAGGCCGGTCGGCTCGCCCGTCGCCGCGTCCTTCTCGAACCAGCTCGCGCCTTCCTGCACGGGCGGCGTCGACGCATCGATACCGGCGATCTCCAGCGCCTTCGAGTTCACCCACATCGAATGGAAATCGGTCGACAGCAGGCACACCGGGCGATCCGCGCAGATCGCGTCGAGCGTCTCCTTGCGCAGCAGCGCCGGCGGAATCGTCGCCTGCACCCAGCCCATCCCCGTGATCGCCGGCTCGTCCGGATGCGACTCGACGTACGCGCGCAGCGCGGCGAGCACCTTGTGCGGATCCTCATAGTTCACGAACGCCTGGAACGCGAACGCGGTCGTCTCGAAGTGCCAGTGCGATTCGACGAAACCCGGCAGCACGAGCCGGCCGGCCGCGTCGACCACTTTGGTCGCGGCGCCGACGTAAGCCTGCACCGCCGCGGTATCGCCGACGTGGACGATCCGGCCGTCGCGCACGGCGACGGCCTGCGCCCACGGCTTGTGCGGATCGACGGTGTAGACCTTCGCATTGGTCAGAACGAAATCCGCCGGCGTCGCGGCGGCATGCGTCGGTTGAATCTGCATTGCCTGTCCTTTCTGGTGATCGGGTTTTCGAAGTGCTTTCACTATAGACAGACGATACGCACGGGTCTGCCCCCCCGACGCAGGGGCTTTCGCGAATTCCGGCGCGTTGCGCGCAGGCCTTGTCGTCATTGTGAGGACAACGCGCAAAATCGGTGCTTTTATCCGGTGAATTCCCGGCAGACGCGCGCCCGCGCTTCGCGTAACGTCGCGCTGTCATCCGCCCGCCACGGTCCGAACATGCGACTTCTTCATCCCGATCCCGCCGCGCCAGGTCACTACCTGGTCGGCGTGCGTCCCGACACGCTCGGCGCCGCGATCCGCGCGGTCGGCACGCCGGGCTTCGTCGGCGCGATCACCGCGTTCGTGAACGACAGCATCGCGGCCGATGCCGTGCATCTCGAACGCTGGCGCGCCGACACGGGCAGCGCGTCGGGCCACGTCGTCGAATGGCTCGGCAGCGGCAGCCTGCGCTTGCCGGCGGACACGCTGCGCGTGATGGACATCTATTACCAGGACTACTGCCACGTCGATCCGCTGTTCGCGCCGCTGCGCGGCAAGACCGGCACGCTGCTCGTGCAGCGCCATATCGACGGGCTCGCGAACGGCGACTTCCGGCGCCGGATCTTCGACGAACCGGGCATCGCGCAGGAATGCGTACTGGTGCACGGCAACGCGCACGTGCAATACGCACTGGGGCTCGCGCGCACCGGCGCGCAGTCCGCGTTCACGACGGACGAGCTGTTCCACTTCCGGCAGATGGTCGACCTGCTGTTTCCGATGTTCGAGCTGCATGCGCGCACATGCGCCGCACGGCGGGTCGCGTCGGTGTCGCCGAATGCGCTGTCGCAGGCCGGGCAGGCCGGTTTCGATGCGCGCCTCGAACGGCAGCACGTGCAGCTGTCGCGCCGCGAACACGAGATCTGCCGGCTGATGCTGTGCGGGCGCTCGGTGCCCGAGGCCGCGCAGCAACTCGACGTGAAGCTGTCGACGGCCGAGTCGTATGTGAAGCGTGCGTTCGCGAAACTCGGCGTGCGCACGCGCCGCGAGCTGTTCGACTGGGTGCTCGTCGACTGCTGAACGCGCGATGCGCGCCTACGCGGCCAGCGCGGCCGCCTTGATGTTGAACGCGCGCAGCAGGTCCTCGCAGAACGCGTCGACGATCGGCTTGTCGCTCGTGCTGCGCTTCATCGCGAGATGCAGCGGCACGTCGAAGCTGAACGTCGAGCGCCCGACGGCCTTCACGAGCCCGCGCTGCTCGAACGGCTCCGCGTAATGCGCGGGCAGGTAGCCGAGATGGCCGCCCGACAGGATCAGGATCGTCGCGGCCTCGATGCTGTCCGCGCTCGCGGTCACGCGCCGCTCGGGCAGCGGATACTGTTCCTCCGGCACCGGATAGGTGCGCCATACCCAGTCGTGCGCCTGCAGGTCGTCCGCCGACACCGGCCGCGATGCATGGAACAGCGGATGCCCGCGCCCGCAGTAGATCACCTGCTGCTCGGTGAACAGCGGCGTGTAGAGCAGGCCCGGCACGCGATGCCAGAAATAGCCGATCGCGAGATCGAGCTGGTTGTTGACGAGGCTTTCCTCGAGCTCTTGCGGCGACGCGACCTTCATCGAGAACGTGACGGCCTGGTCGCGCTTGCGGAACGCGCCGATCGCGTCGGCCACGCGCGCGTTCTCGACGAGCGGCGCCTGGCCGATCAGGCCGATCGACAGCGTGCCGACCAGCTTGCGGTCGATGTCGCGCACGCGCGCGACGAATTCGGACGTCGCCGCGACGAGCGTGCGCGCCGTGGCCGCGAAGCGTTCTCCCTTCGACGTCAGGCGAAAGCCGCCGCGCCCGCGATCGCACAGCTTGAAGCCGACGCGCGCTTCGAGCGCCGACAACTGCGTGCTGATGGTCGACTGCCGCACGCCGAGCGACGCCTCGGCGGCCGTGATGCCGCGTGCGTCGACGACGGCCAGAAAGACCCGGATGAGCCGGAGATCGAGATCGGTGGTATTCGAAAACATGCTGAAGCCGCTGCGCGTACGCGCGTTGCCCGGCCGGCCCGCGCGACGCGCATCGCGCGCCACGCCGGCCGACTGCGCCGATGAACCGAACGGGACACGCGCCGCCATCGGCAGCGACGCGTGCCGCATCCGTCATTCAGGTGCCACTGCGAGCGAGCGCTCCATGCCGAACACCGCAGGCCGCAGCCGCACGTAGCACAGGAACGCCACCGCACACAGCGCGATTGCCGCGATGAGCGCCGACCGCGTGCCCGCGCTCTCGATCAGCGAACCGCCCGCGACCGAACCGACGCCGTAACCGAGCGCGACGCAGCCCGGCGACAGCGCGGCCGACTTGCCGATCAGGTCGTACTGCGGAATCGTCGCGTAGATCAGCAGCGCGCCGCCGGTCCAGCAGCCGATGAAGACGATCGCGCCGAGCGTGAACGTCGCGACCGATGCCGGCATCGCGAGCAGCACGGCCGCGACCGCGCAGCCGCCGAGGTTCACGAGCGTCCAGCGGCGCAGGCCCTTGCCGGCGCCGAGCTTCGGCATCGCCGCGCAGATCACGAGGCTCGCGACGTTCGCGATGCCAAGCACGAGCGATACCGACTTGCCGTTCAGGCCCGCATCGGTGCCGATCTTCTCGAGGAAGGTCCACACGACGCCGACGCCGCCATACAGCGCGAGCTGCGCGCACAGCACGAGCATCGCGCCCTTCCGGTCGATGCTGCCGGCGATGCCGGCCGGCGTCGGCGCGGCCAGCGTCTCGCCGCGGCGAAACAGCGGCGTCGCGAGCACGAACATGCCAAGCACGCATGCGACGAAGCCGAACACGCCATGCGCGCCCCATGCGCCGCTCAGCATCGGGAAGATGTACGCAAGCAGCACCATGCTCCACATCACCTGCCCCATCAGCATCATCCCGAGATTGCGTTCCGGCGCGCGCGAATACGACAGGTAGCGCAGCGCGATCCCGTTCAGCCCGCCCGACCCGACACCCGCGATGAACTGCAGCGCCGAATACGCGACGAGCCCGTGTGTCGCGAGCGTGCCGAGGTTCGCTCCGGCCGCGAGCGTCACCGCGCCCGCGAGCACGAGCCGGACCGGCTGGCGGCCGAGCACGAACGCGACGAGCAGCGTGCCCGTCGATTCGCCGAGCACCTCGATGAAGCTGGACAGCCCGAGCGCCGCTTCGCCGAAGCCCCAATGGCGTTCGACCTGCCCGACGATCGCGGGCAGGCCGAGAAATACCGTCGGCCCGAGGATGCCGAGCAGCAGCATCACGACGACGAACAGCGCGTTTTCCTGTCGCGCTTCATCCTGCAGGTTCACTACGTTCATCAGATGTCTCTCTCCGTGTCCGCTGCGCGGATCGTCTCCTCGAGGGAGCTTGGTATGGCGGCGGCCCGGTTGCGAGCCGTCGCGTCGTTTACATCGGGAAACCCATCGCCTTGAGGCCGCTGATCCACGCGCGCTTCCAGCCGCCTTCGGCGTCCGCGCCGTCGAACGCATGGAACGTGATCTTCGCGGCCACCCAGCGCATCGGCTCGGGCGGGATGTAGCTCGGGCTCTGGTTCGCGATGTCGAGCTTGCGTTCGGGGCTGTCGCGATCGAACAGGATGTTCAGCCCCATGAACGCGCCGAACCGGCTCGCCGCGACGCCGAAGCCCGTATAGCCGGCGACGAACACGGCCTTGTCGCCGAGATAGCGCTTCGCGAACACCGAGCCGCGCGAGCAGTAGTCGATCGGGCCGCCCCACGCGTGCGAGAAACGCACGTCGCTCAGTTGCGGGAACGTGCGGTAGAACGCTTCCGCGAGCCGGTAGTACGTTTCGCGCTGGCCGTCCTGATGCGGTTCCGGGTCGCCGTCGAAGTGATAGCTCACCAGGCCGCCGAAGATGATGTTGTTGTTCTTCGTCAGGCGGAAATAGTTGAGCTGCGTGCGCGTGTCGTATACGCCCTGGCGGTTCTTCCAGCCGATGCGCGCGAGCTGTTCGTCGGTCAGCGGCTCGGTCGCAAGCACATGATCGCGCACCTGCATCACGCGGCGGTTGATGTCAGGAATCCCGACCTTCGCGGTGCCGCTGCCGAACACGACGCGCGGCGCGCGCACGCTGCCCTTCGGCGTCTTCACGAACACGGTGCTGCCTTCGTCGGTCACGGTCGTGAGCGGCGTGTGCTCGTACAGCTTCACGCCGAGCGACAGCGCCGCGCGCTTCAGCCCCCATGCGAGCTTCGCCGGATGCACGATGCCGCTGCGGTTGCGCGACCACAGCGCGCCCGCGAACAGCGGCGAGTTCAGTTGTTCGAGCGTTTCGTCGCGGTTCAGCAGCACGACGTTGTGGCCGTACTCGCGATGCAGGTCGTAGTCGCCCTTCAGGTGCGCGATATGCTCGGGATCGACCGCGACCGTCATCTCGCCGTTCCATTCGATGTCGGCGTCGATGTCGTAGCGCTTCAGCGTTTCCTCGAATCCGTCGAGGTTGTGATGGCCGAATTCCTCGAGCTGCGCGATGTCGTTCGGGAACACGCGCACCGCGTTCGGCAGCCCGTGCATCACCGACGTCGAGATGATCCCGCCCGCGCGGCCCGACGCGCCGTGCGCGACCTTGCCGGCCTCGATCAGCACCACGTTCAGGTGCGGCATCTGTTCCTTCGCCTGCACGGCCGACCACAGCCCCGTGAAGCCGCCGCCGACGATCAGCAGGTCGGCCGTCACGTCGCCGACGAGTTCCGGCTCGGTCGCCGGCGCGGCCGGGTTGTCGAGCCAGTACGGGAGCAGCTTCGTATTCGCGAGCGCCGCCTCGACGCCCAGTGCGACCGGCACGACCGGCGCACCGCGCATAACGTGCGCCTGAACCGGCGCGCCCAGTTTTGCTTCGTTGACTTCCATTTCCATGATCCCAGCCATCACACGCGAAAACGAAACCGCCGCCGGGTTCGCGTCACACGGACGACGACACCACGGCGGCGGTTTCAGGCATCACGACTTCTCGAGCAGCACGTAGAACTTCTTCGCGTCCTCGATCGTCTCCCAGCGGCCCGCGAAGCCGGCCGGCAGCAGGTAGCCCTGGCCCGGCGTGAATTCCTTGCGGTTGCCTTCGACGTCGGTCAGCGCGATCCGGCCCTCGACGAGCCACACCGCCTCGTCGGCCGCGGTTTCCGGAAACTCCACCGAGCCGGCCTTGCCTTCCCACCAGCCGATGATGTAGTTGCCGCTCTTGCCTTCGGCCGCGCGCCAGTCGCTTTCGTCCATCCCGAAGTCGAGCTTCGTGAATTCGCCGATACCTGCGCCGAGCGGCAGGATGTCCTTGATCAGTTTGGTCATCTGGATTTGCTCCGAGAAACCCCGCCATTGATGGCGGGAAGGAAAGGAGTGCTGTTGACAGGCAGCTTCTTCCACGGGTTAGGATCACCGGTATGATTCTTGTCTACCGATACCGGGTGAAGTCGCTCAATGGACTGCTTAACAAGCAGAGCCGTGCGGTGAACTACGTCTGGAACTTTTGCAATGACACGCAGAAGCACGCGCTCAAGTGGAACAAGAAGTGGCCGACGGGCTTCGACCTGAACGTACTGACGACAGGCAGCAGCAAGGAACTTGGTATCCATTCCGGCACGGTCAACGCGACATGCGAGCAATACGCGAAGTCGCGCAGCCAGCATCGACGGCCTTACTTGCGCTATCGCGGCAGGAAATCGCTTGGCTGGGTGCCGCTGAAAGGGCGCGACCTGAAGCGTGAGGGCGATGCGTTTCGCTTCGCCGGCAACACATTTCGCGTGTTCAACAGTCGCCCGCTTCCCGAAGGGAAGATCAAGGACGGAACCAACTTTGCACAGGATGCGCGCGGCAACTGGTTTCTCAACATCGTGATCGAGATGCCCGATGTTCCGGCGCGTCCGATCCGTTCCGGCGTCGGCATCGATCTCGGCCTGAAAGACTTCGCCACGCTTTCGACCGGCGAGAAAGTACCCAACAACCGGTTCAGCCGGCGCGCGGCCGAAAAGCTGGCGAAAGCCCAACGGGCACGAAAGCACAAGCGCCATATCGCGAAACTGCATGCGAAGGTGGCGAATTCCCGTGCCGACTTCCAACACAAGCTCGCGCTCGCTCTGGTGCGGCGCTTCGATTACATCGCGGTCGGCAACGTGTCGGCCGTCGGTCTCGCGAAAACCAGGATGGCGAAAAGCGTCAACGACGCATCCTGGTCGTCCTTCCGCCATAAGCTCCGTTACAAAGCGATAGCGCACGGGGTCACGTTCGAGGAAGTGGACGAAAGCGGTTCTACCCAGTCCTGTTCGGCGTGCGGATCGAAAGACAGCACGACGCGGCCGAAAGGTATCGCGGGGCTGCGAATAAGAGAGTGGACCTGCAGTGGCTGTGGTGTCGTGCATGATCGTGATACCAACGCTGCGTTGAACATTCTCCGATGCGGACGTGCATCGCCAGGTGTGGGAATCCCCCGCCTTTAGGCGGAGGAAGACGTCAACTGAGTCTTTCGTCTCTTGATTGAAAAAAGCAGAGACAAAGTTACTCATTTACACTGCCCCGGTATGCCCCCCTCCGGGGGGGACAAGCGATGTTTTGCCAGGGCGCGAAGTCGCAAGGACACCTGCCGGTGTTTCCCCTTAATGACGTTTTTCGCTGCAAACGCTAGAATCCGGCCGCCTTTTACCGGGGAACCGCATGCTGCTCAACGTGAACCCCTTCCACCGCGACAACGACCGCTTCAATGTGTCGTTCAAGGCGCTGGGCGAGCTGATCGAGACGGTCGGCACGCCGCATTTCGTGCCGCGCCTCACGCAATTGCTGAACGACGTGGTGCCGCTTGACGTCGCACACGTCGAACGCTCGCGCGTCGACGGCACGATGCCCACCGGCTACCGATGCGAATGGATCGGCAGCAGCGGCATCGGCACCGCGACGTCGGACATCTCGGACGTGATGACGCTCTACTACGAGCGCTTCCTCGACAGCGACCCGCTGTTCGCGGGGCTGCGCGGCAAGACGGGCACGATGCTCGTCGTGCGCGACATCGCGGCGATCCCGCCCGGCGAATTCCGCCAGCGGCTGTTCGACGACGTGCGGATCGGGCACGAATGCGTGCTCGCGCGCGGCACCCGCTATTCGCAGCATTCGATCGCGCTGGAGCGCGGCCGCGACCGGCCGCCGTTCACGCTCGCCGAGATGAACCGCTTTCGCAGCATCAGCGACGTGCTGTTCCCGCTGCTCGAACTGCATGCGTCGACCACCGCCGTGCGGCGCGTCGCGCACCCGACGCCCGAAGTCCATCCGCTCGCGCAGTTCGATGCGCGGATCGCGGCCGACGGCGTGAAGCTGTCGAAGCGCGAATACGAAACCTGCAAGCACCTGATCTCCGGCAAGACCGTGCCGGAAACCGCCGGGATCCTCGGCGTGCGCGTCGCGTCGGCCGAGTCGTACGTGAAGCGCGCGTTCGCGAAACTCGGCGTGCGCACCAAGCGCGAACTCGCCGCGTGGGGTTCTGCGACCGCCGCGCTCCCTTCCGCCGGATCGCACGACGGCACCGTACGCCCCCCGATCTCCGGCTGACCCGGTCCGGCCGCGCGGCCGCCTTCGGTTGTGCCGCGTCGATGCGCGGGCGCCGCTCGCATCGAGACCCGTCGATGTAAACGTTGCGACTTCAAAATCTTCGCGCGGGCGTTCTCCTCTACCATCGGCCGATCGCTTGACACCCAAAAGAGGAGACGGTCCCATGCCCCGCGAACTGAACCAGCCGATGGGCGGCAACGAGATGCCGCGCTTTGGCGGCATCGCCACGATGATGCGGCTGCCGCAAGCCGCGACGACCGACGGCCTCGACGTGTGCTTCGTCGGCGTCCCGCTCGACCTCGGCACGTCGAACCGTTCGGGTTCGCGTTTCGGCCCGCGCCAGATCCGTACCGAATCCGTGCTGCTGCGCCCGTACAACATGGCCACGCGCGCCGCGCCGTTCGACTCGCTGCAGGTCGCCGATATCGGCGACGTCGCGACCAACCCGTACGACCTGAAGGACTCGGTGCGCCGCATCGAGGAAGCGTATGACGAGATCGTCGCGAACGGCTGCCGGCCCATCACGCTCGGCGGCGACCACACGATCGCATGGCCGATCCTGCGCGCGCTGCACCGGAAGTACGGCAAGGTCGCCGTCGTGCACGTCGACGCGCACGCGGACGTGAACGACACGATGTTCGGCGAGAAGATCGCGCACGGCACGCCGTTCCGCCGCGCGGTGGAAGACGGCCTGCTGCAATGCGACAAGGTCACGCAGATCGGCCTGCGCGGCACCGGCTACCACGCGGACGATTTCGACTGGTGCCGCGAGCAGGGCTTCGCCGTCGTGCAGGCGGAGGAATGCTGGAACAAGTCGCTCGCGCCGCTGATGGCGCAGGTGCGCGAACGCGTCGGCGACACGCCCGTCTATCTCAGCTTCGACATCGACGGCCTCGACCCGTCGTTCGCGCCCGGCACCGGCACGCCGGAAATCGGCGGCCTCACCGTGCAGCAGGGCCTCGAAATCGTACGCGGAATGAAAGGCCTGAACATCGTCGGCGCGGATCTCGTCGAAGTCGCGCCGCCGTACGACCCGACCGGCACCACCGCGCTCACCGGCGCGAACCTTGCGTTCGAGATGCTCTGCGTGATGCCGGGCGTCGCCTACCGCTAACCCGATCGACAGGATGACCCTCATGTCCACCGCCGAACTTTCCCGTTCCACCGCCACGTTCGTGCTGCCCGCGGCGCACATCGCCGGCCGGCCCGTGCGCCCGCATTCCGACGCGGCCGGCGCGCCGATCTGCAACGCGTCGACCGGCGACACGATCGGCTGGCAGGAATTCGCGACGGCCGCGCACGTCGACGCCGCGGTGCGCGCCGCGCGCGACGCGTTGGCCGGCTGGCGCGATACGCCGCCCGCCGAGCGCGGCCGCATTCTCGCGACGATCGCCGAGCGCGTCGAAGCCGAACGCGACCGCCTCGCCGCGCTGCAGATGCAGGTGAGCGGCAAGCCGCCGTTCGAGGCAGAAGCCGACGTCGGCGATGTCGCCGCGACGTTCGCGTACTACGCGAAGCTGTGCGAAGACCCGACGCTGTTCGCGGCCGAGCCTGTCGCGCTGCCGAGCGACGCCGTCACGGCCGAACGCTTCCACGACGCGGTCGGCGTCGCCGCGCTGGTGATGCCGTGGAACTTCCCGATGGTCACGACCGCATGGAAGCTCGCACCCGCGCTCGCGGCCGGCTGCGCGGTCGTGCTGAAGCCGTCCGAACTCACGTCGCCGACCGAGCACGCGCTGCTCGACATCGTCGAGCAAGCCGGCGTGCCGGCCGGCGTCGTCAACGTCGTGAACGGCGGCGCCGACGTGGGCGCGGCGCTGACCGCGCATCCGCTGATCGACAAGATCTCGTTTACCGGCAGCACGGCGGCCGGCCGCAAGGTGATGCAGGCCGCGGCCGAGGACATGAAGCGCGTAACGCTCGAACTCGGCGGCAAGTCGTCGCTGATCGTGCGCGACGACGCCGATCTCGACGTCGCGGTGTCGCTCGCGGTCGCGGGCGCGTTCACGAACGCGGGCCAGATGTGCTCGGCCACCGCGCGCATCCTCGTGCACGACAGCGTGTACCGCAGCTTCATGGCCGCGTTCGAGACGGCCGTGCGCGCGCTCGTCGTCGCGCCGCCGGCCGCGGAACAGGTCGCGATGGGGCCGCTGATCTCGGCCGCACATCGTGCGCGTGTCGAAGCGATGCTCCGGAACGGCATCGATGCGGGCGCACGCGTCGCCTTCAGCGGCCGCGTCGCGGATGCGGGCGGCGCCGGCTTCTTCATGGCGCCGGTCGTGATCGCCGAACCGGCCGCCGACAATCCGCTGTGGACCGACGAAGTGTTCGGCCCCGTCGCATGCGTGAAGTCGTTCCGCACCGACGACGAAGCGATCGCGCTCGCGAACGACACGCGCTACGGGCTCGTCGCGACCGTCGTGACGCGCGATGCGGGCATCGCGAAGCAGTTCCAGAAGCGCGTACGCGCGGGGCTCGTGTGGATCAATGCGCCGCAACTCATCTATCCGCACGTGTGCTGGGGCGGCTTCGGGCTCAGCGGGATCGGCCGCGAGCTCGGCGTCGCGGGGCTGCGCAGCTATCAGGAACTGCGCCACGCGATGCGCGCGATCGACTGACCAGTGCGGCCGTTCAGGCCGTTGGCGACACCGTGTCTCGCGGCGCGGTGTCGTCTTTTTTCTCCGCGGCGTTCGGGACAACGGAAGAACCTGTCTGCGTTCCGCCAGAAAGAGACCGCCGGCCAACGCATGCGTTTCGCTCTTCCGATGGTGCTGATGTCGACGCACGAACGCGGCGACAGGTTGCCCTATCTCCTGCGGAACCCGGGTTTCATCTGGGCCGCCTCTTGCAGCCCTGGAATATTCGCACCGGATTCCACGGCCGCAACAAGCGGCCTCGCTTGTTCGAGCGGATCGTCCCGGGCGGCAGGCGCGCGTGCGCCGCCGTCACTGTCGATGTGCCGCCGCTTCCGCCTCGGTATCGTGATACTCGGTAAACGCCGTGATCTTTCCGTTTTCGATCGTGATCAGATGCACCCACTCGTCCTCGTACGTGCGCCCGGTCGAGTGGACATACCAGCGTTGTGCACCGACCACGACGACCCGGTTGCCGCTGGCGATGAACTCGCGCGGCTCGAACCGTTCCGCGGTCTGCGCCGACGCAAGCGCCGCGAAGAACGCCGCGACCTCTTGAGGCCCATGTCTTCTGCCGGCGAACGGAATGAAGCCGGTCGGCCCCGGTATGAACCAGTCGACGCTTTCGGAGAGCGTCTGCAGGATGCCGTCGATATCGGCCCGGCCGAACGCCGCGTACGCCTGCTGCACCAGTTGAACGTTGCTTTGCTCGGTCATCGTGCCCTCCCGTCATCGCCGGTTCGCAGCGTTGCGGCGCGAAGCGCGGGCTGCAGTCAATTCAGCATAGTCGAACCGCAGCGCGACACACTTAGGGTTGGCGAGCAATCGAGCAGCGCCGATTTGATATGAGCAATCCGGGATGCCGCTATCCCGCCGCCACGATGACATGCGCCTGAATCTTGCCGGCCACCGGCCCGGCGCCATGGTGGGCGGCAATTGCTTCTGTCGCCCGGTCCGTTGCCAGCTGAAGCAGGCCGGCATCGCGTGCATCGATTTCGTTGCGCAGCGGCGTTCCCAGGCAATAGGCGGTGGCAACGTCGCGTGCCGAGGCCGCGCAACTCACCTTCTCGCGTGTCTCGATGTCGACGTCGGCGAAACCCGCGTGGCGCAACTCCTCCCGGATCAGCGCGATATCGTGATACCCGTGCGGCGTGCGGGCCAGGAATCGCGGCGGATCATGCGGAAACACCATGGCGACCGCGTGGGTGACTTCGTCCGCAAAGGCGTTCTCTTCGATGCGATCCCAGACATTGAAGACAAAGCGCCCGCCCGGCCTCAGGACGCGGCGCGCCTCGGCGTAGCCCGCGACCCGGTCGGGAAAAAACATCGCGCCGAACTGACAGCAAACGACGTCGAACGACGCATCTTCGAACGGCAGGTCGAGCGCGTCCGCCTGTCGCCATTCGATGCGGCTGTCGGCGCCCTGCCTGGCGGCGGCATGGTCGAGCATGGGCCGGTTGAGGTCGGTCACCACGTAGCGCGCGCCGGGGTCGAGTCTTGGCGCAAGCGCGCGCGTGACCGCGCCGCTGCCCGCGGCCGTTTCAAGTACCGAGCGCGGCGAGAAGGCGGCGACACGCTCCGCCAGGTCGGTGGCATAGGCTTCAAAGATCAGCGGAACCATCAGCGTGTCGTAGAACGCCGGAATCGAGCCCGCAAACGCGTTGTCGCGATCAGTCACGATGCCCCCTTTGCAAACGCCCGATAACCCGTTGCAGGACACGCCGAGCGACGCCAGCGAACGCTCGGCATTGTCGGCCATCGGCGACCATCCGCGAAGGTGGCCGCGCATGCCGACGCGAAGTCGGCTGGATACATGATAGGCCTCGAAACCGACGAACGGTGCGGGCGTCGGACCTACGCCGAAAGCCGCCGTTTCCGCGGCAGCGACGAACGACGACGACGGGTTGAATCCACAGTCGATCAGCGACATTCACCGGATTTTGCGAATGTGCCGTTTTGCGCAGACGATATATCCCATAGAATATAACGACATCTGCACCACCGGAGACACGCCATGCCCCGCACGCCGACGGACCGCGCACCGCTGCGCGCCGCACGCGACCAGACGCCGGCACTGACTTGCAAGATCAGCGCGCTCAGGCCGTTGCCGAGCGACGGTCGTGCGCAGCAGGTCACGGACGTCGTCGATGCGTTCCGGCGCCTGCGCGGCAGCGTCGCGCGTTTCATCCGGCTATTCTCGGCGGCCACGGACGAAACGCTGTCCGCGATGAGTCTGCGCGACCTGCTGTCGGCGCTCGAGCGCGACGCGCGCGCCGCGCGCTTCACGCGCCTGCCCGAACTCGAACGTGCAATCGGGCACGCGCGCCACCTCGAACGCACGCGCGACGACGTGTTTTCCGATTCGTTCAGCAACGACCCGGCCGCGATGCGCGACGCGGTCACCGCGCTGGAGCGCGTCGACGTACTGCTGGTCGGACTGTGCGTCGAGTACGTGTTGGCGTGCCACGCGCCGGCATCGCTCGCGGTTTCGACCGCGGCCCCGGCCGCGGCCGCGCTGTCGCGCACCGACCGCTCGACCGCACTCTGCTGATCGCGGCACCCCGTACTGCTTGGCGATTTCCCCGCAATTTCGCCCGTTATATTCCGTGGTATATTTCGCGAATCTTTCGCGCATCCGTCCCCGGTCCGACAGGGCCGGACAGAGGTCAACATGCACGCTCCGCCCTTTCGCCTTGCCCGCACGGCGGGCCTCCCGTCGTCCGGCGGCCATCCGGCCGCGGCAACCGGCGCGCGAGTCGACGCATGCTGCGCGCCGTCGCGCGCGCAACTGGCCGAGCTGAAGCGCCGTGCGCGCCTGTCCGAACTCGACGCGAACCTGCACTGCTCGATCATCGGCACCTGCCTGACCACGCACGAACTGCGCCGGCTCGTGCCGAAATTCACCGATCTCGACCGGCAGCGCGCCACCGACCTCGAAATCCATCACGCTGCCGTCGAGCTCGCGATCAACGGCACGGCCGGCGCCAAGGCGTTGCACAAGGCGCTCGACGAACGCTATGCCGGTGCGATACGCGCGTTCGACAGCGCGAAGGATGCGGACGAACTCCTCGCACGCTGGAAGGACGCGCTCAAGAGCGGCGACATTCCGCCCGCGTACTGGGCGCTGATGACGCATCCGCGCACGACGATGGGCGTGCGCCAGGCCGCGTTCGGCGACCTGCACATGCTGTCGCACCTGGTCGGCGCGGCCAATCGCGCCGATATCCGGCGGCTGGTCGCGCTGGAGGAAGAGAATGCCGCGCTGCATGCGAAGATCGAGCGGCAGCAGGCGCGCCTGCACGAGATGAGCACGCAGCGCGACGCGGCGCTGAAGGAACTGGATGCGATGACTGCGCGCCAGAACGTGCAGCCGCCGGCTGCCGAAACCGTATTGCGCGACGAAGTACACGAACTGCGCGAAGCGCTGGCCGCACGCGACGAACGGCTCGCGCTGCATACGAGCCGCCGCGAGGCGGCCGAGCAGCGGATCGCCGCGGAACAGGCGAGCGCCCGCGCGATGCGCGCGCGGCTCGACGACCTGATGGCGATGGTGAAGACGCTGCGCGCCGAAGCGAGCGCGCTCGAACAGGCGGTGCAGGCTTCGACGGACGATCCGGCCGAGCAGACGGTGGGCACGCTGTCGATGCTTCGGCACACGCGCGTCGTGTATGTCGGCGGGCGGCCCGGTTCGAACCGCGCGATCCGGCGGATCGTCGAAACGGCGGGCGGCGACGTGACGATGCACGACGGCGGCATCGAGGATCGCAAGGGCCTGCTGGCCGCGGCGTTACCGGGCGCGCACCTGGTCGTGTTCCCGGTCGACTGCATCGACCACGATTCGATGAACCTGCTCAAGCGCATCTGCGAACGCCATCACATCGCGTACTACCCGCTACGGACCGCGAGCGTCGCCAGCTTCGTCGAACTGATCGGGCGGCTCGATGCGCAGGCGCGCGATGTCATCGCGCCGGACGCAGCCGCGGGCGACACGCCGCGCTTTTGCCTGCGGCACGGCTAGGCGAGCGTCAACCGGAAAGAAGCCTTCAGCGGCGCACCATTTTCGTGAGCGCGGCGATCTCGTCCGCGCAGGCCGCGTACGCACGTTCCTCGATCCCGCGATACAGGCGGATGATCTCTTCGCCGACCGGCGTCAGCACGCTGCCGCCGCCGCTCTGCCCGCCATGCTCGGACACCGTCGCCGGCGATTTCAGCGAACGGTTCAGTTCGTCCATCAGCAGCCACGCGCGCCGGTACGACATCTTCAAGCTGCGCGCCGCCGCCGAAATCGAACCGTGCTCGCGCACGGCCTCCAGCAGCGCGACCTTGCCCGGGCCGAGCGCGATCGTATCGGCCTGCTGGATGCGCATCCTGAACCGCACCTCTGGCTTGGGGTGTGCCGAAGTCTTCATGTTGTCCTGCCGTTAGAACGATGCGGGCAAGCATACACGATGGCCGGCGCGGCGAACGCCGGCAGTACACGGGCCGCGCTCAGAACTCGAGCACACGCGCGACGATGCCGGCCAGCCGCTTCACATGACGCGGCGCAGGCAGGAGGTCGGCGCCGGAAAACAGCAGCGGCGCGCCGTCGTCGATCGACAGCGGCGCATCGCCGCATTCGAACGCGACGATCACGTGTTCGCCAACCGGCGTGTTGTACAGCTCGTGCCATGAAAACGTGACCGCGTAGCCGTCGTGCGCATGCGCGATGAACACCATGCGCTTGAAGTCGCCGGGCGCGTCGTTGCGCAGCCCGGCCGTGTCGAGCAGGTCCTTCAGCCGCGCGCCGCGATACGGTGCGACCGAGCGGATGAAGCGGTTCGTCGTGAAGCAGCGCAGGTCGAACGGCTCGGCCGTCGCGCTCGCATGCCGGCGCAGATCGTCGAGCGACACCGTCATCGGCCGCACGAATGCGCCGGTCAGCGCGATCGAGCCTGCCGCCGTTTGATGCGCCGAAGGCGCCGCCGTCCCTGCCATCTCCATCGCCCGCCTCCGTGCAGGCGCCGCCGGATGGCGCGCCTTCGTTGTATCGGCGGATATATTACGCCGGGAAACGGCTGGCCGGCAGAATGCGCGCCGCATGCACGGCATAACCGCGGCCGATCGTGCCCCGCGCGTCTCGCCGCTACGCCAGCACGATGTTCTTGACGACCTTCCTGATGCTCTTGAAGCTGTCGACCGATTCCGCCTTCTGGTCCGTCACGAGTGTGCCGATCCGCGCCGGTTCGCAGAAGCTGATCCGGCTGTTCGTGCCGAGCTTGCTGAAATCGGCCAGGATCGCGACCTCCGCCGCGCTGTTGACCATCGCGCGCGCCACTTCGGTTTCCATCCGGTCGTAGTTCGTCGCGCCCCGCACGGAATCGACGCCGACCGGCGACAGCAGCGCGAGATCGGCGCGGTAGCGGAAGATTTCGGCGACCGTGCCGTCGCCGACCGTCGCGGCCGCGCGGCTGCCGATCATCCCGCCGAGCAGGATCGTTTCGTTCTTCGCCTGGGCCGGGTCGCTCGAACGCATCTTCAGCGCGACATCGATCGAGTTCGTGACGATCGTGAGGCCCGACAGCTTGGAAAGTTCCTCGGCCAGCAGCGTGGTGGTCGTGCCCGCGTCGATGAACAGCGTCTGCGAGCCCGTGACCAGCCGGGCCGCTGCGCGTGCGATCGCAAGCTTCGCCTTCACGTGCGTCTGCGCGCGCTCGGCGATCGGCGCTTCGTCGCCCACCTGCACCGCGCCGCCATGCACGCGCTTCAGTTCCCCCAGCGCCTCGAGGTCGACGAGATCGCGGCGCACGGTTTCCCGCGACACGTTCAGGTCGGCCATGATCCGGTCGGTGGAAACGCGCTGCATCTTCGATAACAGAAGCCGAATCCTCTGATATCGCTCTTCTTGCCACATGGGTGTCCTCGGAAGTGAAGGTCAATGTTATTCGAACGGCGATCTATGCTGCGCTCTCCTCCATCTTTTTGATGCCGACGAGGGTCTGCAAGGATTGACGGACGGCCTGGAACTCGGCGCTCGTCATCTTCGAAAACACCACGTGGATGCGGTCGTCGTCCGGCTCGGCGTCGTCCTGTTCGATGATGAACTGGACGATGCGCGCCTGGTCGATGCCGGGCATCGCCTGCAGCGACGTCAGCTTCACGGTGCCGCGGCTCGCGAGGATGCGCACGCCCCGGCGCTGCCGCGCGGCGAAGAAGCGTTTCTCGATCGGCTTCAGCCCGGCCAGGATCGCCAGCACGATCGCTGTCGCGGCGATCGCGGCCACGTACATGCCGCCGCCCACGGCCAGCCCGACTGCAGCCACGACCCACAGGCTCGCCGCCGTCGTCAGCCCGCGGATGATCTCGCCGCGCAGCATGATCGACCCGGCGCCGAGAAAACCGATGCCGGACACGACCTGCGCGGCGACCCGCGACGGGTCCAGCGACACGTTCTTCGCATCCTGGATATCCGCGAAGCCGAACGCCGACACGACCATCACCAACGCGGCGCCCACCGCCACCAGCATGTGCGTGCGCAACCCGGCCGCCCACGACAGGCGCTCGCGCTCGATGCCGACGATGCTGCCGAGCAATGCCGCCAGCAACAGGCGGGAAACGATTTCGAGTTGACTGATCATTCGAGGCCTCCTTTCTTTTGCCTTACCGATCTGGTTGATGCAGCGCGGCCGTTCCGGACCGCCGCCCGAGTTTTCCCGCCGTCGCCAGCCCGCTCGACCGGCCGTCAGCGATTTGCATTTTTGTGCGATCTTGCGATTTTGTGCGTTCTAATATACGGTACGAAAAACTGCAAAGCCAGACCCAAGTTCGTTTGTTTCATCCGATCGACACGATCAATCGTCAGACCATTCAGGCAACACGATCCGGAACACTTGCTTAGGAGACCGACATGATGAGGAAGGCATGGATGCTGGCTGCAACACTGCTGGCGGCGCTTGCGACAGCCCCCGTTCACGCGTCCGAGGGCGACGTCTGCAGGAAGGTGACGCTCGGCGATGTCGGCTGGAGCGACATCGCGGCCACCACCGGCGTCGCGATGATGCTGCTCGACGGGCTCGGCTACGAGGCGACCAAGACGATCGCGTCGCCGCCGATCGTGCTGGCCGGCGTGAAGAAGGCGCAGATCGATGCGTTCCTCGGCTACTGGGATCCGAGCATGACGCCGACGGTGAAGCCGTTCGTGGATGCCGGCGCCGTGCACCAGTTGCCGCAGCCCAACCTGATCGGCGCGCGCTACACGCTGGCCGTGCCGCAATACGCGTCGGACAAGGGCCTCAAGAGCTTCGCCGACATCGCCAGGTTCCGCGACCAGCTCGACGGAAAAATCTACGGGATCGGCGCCGGCAACAACGGCAACGCGCTGATCCAGCGAATGATCGACAAGAACGAATTCGGCCTCGGCGGCTTCAAGCTGGTCGAATCGAGCGAGGCCGGGATGCTCGTCCAGGTGACACGTGCCGTGCAGGAGCACCGGATGATCGTGTTCCTGGCCTGGGAGCCGCATCCGATGAACATCAACTACAGGATTGCCTATCTCGACGGCGGCGACGGCGTGTTCGGCCCGAACTACGGGTCGGCGAAGGTCTATACGCTCGTCACGCCCGGCTATCTCGAACGCTGCCCGAACGTCGGCCGGCTGCTGACCAACCTGAAATTCACGACCGACGAAGAGAACCAGTTGATGGTGCCGATCATGAATCACGCGGATCCGGTGGCCGTCGCGAAGGAATGGGCGAAGAAGAATCCCGGCGTGCTGTCGAAGTGGCTCGACGGTGTCACGACCATCGACGGGAAGAACGCCAAGGACGCGATCGAGAAGCTGATCGGCGCGTAAGCACGCAATCGAAGGAACCACCCATGCACAAGAATCTCGCGCTGTTCGACCTCGACCACACGCTGCTGCCGCTCGACAGCGACCAGGCCTGGAGCCGCTTCCTCACGCGGGTGGGGTGGCAGGAGGACGACGCGCACGCGGCGCTGATCGACGAGCACTACGGCCACTACGCGGCCGGCACGCTCGACATGGACGCGTATCTCGCCGTGACGCTCGCGCCGCTCACCCGCTACTCGCGGGAGCAGCTCGAACGCTGGCATGCGCAGTTCATGGACGAGGTGATCCGGCCGGCCATCACGCCGCAGGCGCGTGCGCTGGTCGACCGGCATCGCGAGAACGGCGATCTCTGCTGCATCGTCACGGCCACCAACGTGTTCGTCACGCGGCCGATCGCGGCCGAGTTCGGAATAGAGCACTTGCTCGGTATCGAGCTCGACACCGACGACGGCACGCCCGGCGGGCAATTCACCGGGCGCAGCACCGGCGTGCCGAGTTTCCGCGAAGGGAAGATCGTGCGCACGGCCGCGTGGCTGGATTCGCTCGGCTACGCACCGGCGGATTTCGAGCGGACCTACTTCTACAGCGATTCGATCAACGACGTGCCGCTGCTCGACTACGTCACGCATCCGGTCGCGACCAATCCCGACACACGGCTTTCGCAGGTGGCAGGCACGCGCGGTTGGCCTGTCATGAAGTTGTTCTGATTCGGGCGATATTCTCTGCTGTCCATTTCATGTTCGGAGGGGAAATGAAATCAGGAGTAGGCAGCACCCAGTCCAGTCAATCAGGAATCCGATTCGAATCGGATCGACAGGATGTCGTCCCGCCGCCCCGTTCGGAAAGCCGTTTTCCGCACTGGCGCGGCGTTTGCATGATCGCGCTTCTTTGCACGCTGGCCGCTTGCGGCGACGGCGACTCGGGTGCGGCGGGCAAGGTCGCCGCTGCCCGCGCATCGGCACCGGGTTCGGCCTCCGCGCCGGTCCTGCACTGCGCGAGCGCGTGCCACTGACCGACGCAGGCCCCTCGGCCGGCCATCCACGACAGAGAGCGATCATGCAAAACAAACCCACAACACGACGTCAGTTCCTTGCCGATGCGTTGAAGCTCGCCGGTGCGACCGCGATCACGGGCATGCTGCCCGAAAGCATCGCGCGCGCCCAGGCCATTCCCGCGGCTACCGTTACCGGCACGATCCAGGACGTGAAGCACGTCGTGATCCTGATGCAGGAAAACCGTTCGTTCGACCACTATCTCGGCACGCTGGGCGGCGCACGCGGCTTCGGCGATCCGCGGCCGGTCGTGATTTCGAGCGGGTATCCCGTGTGGCGCCAGCCCTGGCTGATGTCCTACGTGTTTCCGTTCAACCCGTCCCCGCCCTTCGGCACGGCGAACGGCGACACCTACTACGGCGACCTGGACCACAGCTGGACCGGCACGCACAGTGCCTGGAACAACGGCCGCTACGACAACTGGGCCGACGCGAAGACCAGCGGCACGATGTACTACTTCACGCAGCAAGACATCCCGTTCTACTACGCACTGGCGAGCGCGTTCACGGTGTGCGACGACTACCACTGCTCGATGCTCGGTCCGACCGACCCGAACCGGCTGTATCTGTGGACCGGATGCTGCGGCAACGTGCCGGGCTATTCGCCGTACACGGACAACACGATGACCGGCACCGGCTGGACGACCTTGCCGGAACGGCTGAACGCGGCCGGCGTCACGTGGAAGTTCTACCAGGACAAGGGCAACGGCCTGGATGCCGGCCACGCGTACGGCAATTCCAACAGCGCCGGCAGCACGCTCTGGTGGAACGGGAACTACGGCGACAACATCGTTCTCAACTTCAAGCAGTACCAGAACCTCGGCGCCAACGATCCGCTGGCGCCCGCGATCAACGGCACGCAGATCGACCCGAGCGGCGGCGGCAAGGAATACGACACGAACCTGTTCAGCCAGCTGCAGGCCGACGTCGCGAACGACACCTTGCCGCAAGTGTCGTGGATTGCCGCGCCTTACGCGTACTGCGAGCATCCGTCGTGGGCCGCGAGCGGCGGCGAATGGTACGTGAGCAACGTCCTGAATGCGCTGACCTCGAATCCGAAGGTCTGGGCCAGCACGGTCCTGCTCGTGATGTACGACGAGAACGACGGCCTGTTCGATCACGTCCCGCCCGCCGTCCCGGCCAGCTCCGCGGCCGGCACCGGGCAGTCGACCGTCTCGACGGCCGCGGAATTCGTCGCCAGCAGCGGCAGCGCATCGGATGGCTCGGCCAGCGGCGACGTGCCGATCGGGCTCGGGCCGCGCGTGCCGATGTTCGTGATCTCGCCGTGGTCGAAGGGCGGCAAGGTGAATTCGCAGGTCTTCGATCACACGTCGGTGGTCCGCTTCCTGGAGGCGCGCTTCGGGTTTCAGGAAACCAATATCTCGCCGTGGCGACGCGCGGTGTGCGGCGACCTGACGTCGGCCTTCGATTTCTCGAACGCCGACCAGACCGTTCCCGCGATCCAGCCGCCGGCGAGCAACATGAACCCGAACGGCCCGGCCGTCCTGATCCCCTACCCGACCACCACCGCGGTGCCGGCGCAGACGGCCGGCCGCAGCACCGCCTGCCGCCTGCCCTACGAGTTCTTCGTGCAAGGCAAGGTCGACCGCGCCGGCAACGCGCTGTCGCTGACGATAACCAACACCGGCACCGCCGGCGTACACCTGCAGGCGTGGGTCGACGGCACGAGCACGATTCCCCGGCATTACACGATCGCGGCCGGCGCGAGCCAGTGCGCGAACCTGTCGGATTCGCTCGCGCTGAATGCCGGCGGCGGCTACGACTATTCCGTGTACGGCCCGAACGGCTTCCTGCAGACGTTCCGCGGCAGCGTCGGGTCGTCCGGCAACACGGGATCGACGGCCGAAATCAGCCTGTGCTACGACGTGGCGAACGGCAACGTGCAGATCACGCTCGACAACTCCGCCGGCTCCAGTGCGACGACGTTCCAGCTCACCGACAACGCATACGGCATGAACACGAGGCAGTCGGTCACCGTCGCCGCCGGCGCGACGCAAGCCGTCACGTGGTACGGCGACGGCGGCTGGTACGACGCAAGCATCCGCGACGCGAACGATCCGAACTTCCTGCGCCGTATCGCCGGCTGCGTGCAGATGCAATCCGGCACGTTGCTGACGGATTCGGCGATCGGCAATACGAACGGGAAATTCGTCGCGGCGCTGGCGTCGCAGGGGTCGTCGTACGGCACGCTGCGGTTCGACTACGTCGTGCCGCCGTGGCGCCACAGCCCGAAGAACTGGGTAGGCATCTATGCGCGCGGCGCGCAGCCGACCAAGGGCGGCTACAAGTCGTGGGCGTACCTGCCCAAGAGCACCGGCTCGCTGCTGTTCTCGTCCACCGCGAACAGCACGCTTGCGTCGGGCCAGTACGACGCGTGGTATCTGTTCGACGACGGCTATACGCCGCTCGCGGGCCCCATCCCGATCAGCATCTGAGATCGCGGCGGTCCCGCCGTTGCCCAAGGGCCCCGGCCGGCGCGCATGCATGTCGCGCGCCACCGGGCGCCTCGCTTACACGAGCAGGTCTTCGTGGAACGCGCCGAACGGCCGCGTCGGATGCGCGATCTGGATCTCGAGGATCCACAGGCCGGCGGCCGGCGCGCCGTCGAAATCGCCGAGATTGCCGGCCTTGTAGATCGCGTGCGGGAAATCGCTGACGCGATGCCCCTTGATGTCGACGTTCAGCCGGAAGCCGTGCGCGTCGGCGCGTTGCGCCGCGAATTCGTACAGCGCGATGCCCGCGCATCCGGTGGTCCGCCAGTGATGCTCGACTTCGCCGTAGATGATGCCCGCCGCGCGCGCGCAGGCATGCATGTCCGGATCGTCGCCGCACACGAACGTCGCGCCGGCATCGCCCTCGTGCTTCGCCCAGACGGCGCCGAGGTCGATGAAGTAGATGTCGTCGTCGGCGAGGACGGGGTCCGCCACCGACCGCTCCTTGAACGTGCGCAGCGTGTTTTCCCCGAAGCGGACGAGGATCGGATGCCAGATCCGGTCCATCCCGAGATCCTTGAGCACGCTCAGCCCCAGCGCGTTCGCTTCCGATTCCCGCATGCCGGGACGGATGCCCGCGGCGATCGCGTCGACGGCCTGCCACGTCATGGTTCTTGCGTGCTGCATCGCGTCGAGCGAAAAGGCCTCGCCGACGGCTTCGCGGTGCGTCGAATTCAAAATGGTGCTCCCGTGCGGGTGAATGTGGGGTGATGGAGTCGAACGGTGCCTCGATATGCACCGGAAAATATATCGCTTTCCGCACCGGCGCGTTGCCCGTGCGCGCCGTCATCCACAGCGAAACGGGCGCTCCGATGGCGCGCCCGCTGTCGTGCCGGCACCGGTTCCGGACGTCGCGACGGGCGCTGCGCGCGTCGGCAACGCCCGCCCGGTCGACCAGAACGTGTGACGCAGGCCGATCCGCATGACGAGCGGCGTGTTCGCGCCCGCACGGCCGGCGAACGACGGCGACGAGCCGATCCCGGCCGGTATCGGCACCGCGCGGCCGTTGATCGTATTGCTGGCAGGCCGCGCTCCCGTACGCGCCCGTGCGTTTCGACAGTGCAAACACGATGCACGGCGGCCGGCATCGCACCGATACCGGCGCCGGGCCGACATCGAAATCCAGCATAATCGGGCGGGTCAAGCAGTGCCGCAGCCAGCGCGCGAAGTCGCAGATGCCTGCGGCGCCATCCGGTTCACGGCTTGCCCGCGTTCGACAACCGTGGATACAGCCAGTCCGGGCCGATTTCGCACGCGGCAAAATGTGCAGGTGCAGAAAAGACGACCAAGGAGCGAACGCGGCGCGTATCACGGCACCGGCGATCGCGTCATAGACAAGACCACACCACCCGCCGAAGACAGGACACCGACACATGGACCGAACCGAGCACATCAGCATCGAACCGGCGAGCGGGCTTTCCGCCGACGAACTGGAACGATGCGACTTCTCGTTCGACATCGCATGGGAACTGAATGCGCCGTACCAGGACTTGCTCGATCTTCGCGCGCTGCCGGTCCGGCGCAAGGACTACGGCTTCGATCCGGCCGGCTGGGCAAGCGAAGCGTCAGGCAAAACGGCGCTCTTTCGCGCGACGGCCGGCGGGCGGCTCGCCGGGTTCGTGGCGATCGCGGAGAGCTGGAACGGGATGGCCGAAATCTCGGAGCTGGCCGTCGACCGAAATTGCCGGCGCCAGGGGATCGGGCAGTTCCTGCTCGCGGCGGCTGAAGCATGGGCACGCAACCACGGGTTCGGCTTCATGCGGCTGGAAACGCAGGCGAACAATGTCGCGGCCTGCAGCACGTATGCACGCACGGGCTTCGTGCTCGGCGGCCACGACCGCTTCCTGTACACGGATGGCGACCACGACGGGGAAGTCGCGCTGTTCTGGTACAAGGATCTGCGCGACGGGCAGACCGCACGGAGCCGCACGGTCGACCCGGAATCGGTGCGGGCGGTGCGCTGACGCAGCGTCGCCCGGCGCGCCATTGCCGCATCACGTCCGCGTCGCCACGATGAACAGGCGCGGGAACGGCAGCAGCACGGTGCCGTCGGCAAGTGCCGGATAGCCGTTCGGGCCGGCGAGCGCCTCGCGATAGCGCGCGAGGAACGCACGCTGTTCGCCGTCGTCGAGCGCCGCGAGGAATGGCCGCAACGCGCTGCCCTTGAACCATTCGACGACCGCATCCGCACCGCCGCGCAGCGGGTGGTAGTAGGTCGTGCGCCACACGTCCACGCGCGAACACAGCGGCGCCAGCAGCGCGTAGTAGTCACGCGCGTCGAACCGTTCGGTGCGCGCCGCGCCTTTCAGCTTGTTCGCCCAGGGCCCGGCTGCTGCGACTTCTCGCATCAGCCGGTGCGCCGGTTCGTCGAGGTTGTCGGGCATCTGCACCGCGAGATGGCCGCCCTGCGCGAGCCGACCGACGAGCATCGGAAACAGCGTGTCGTGCGCGGGCACCCATTGCAGCACCGCGTTCGACAGGATCAGGTCATAGCCGCCCGGATCGTCCCACGTGGCCACGTCCGCGAGATCGAAACGCAGTGCCGGCAGGCGCTTGCGCGCGGCCGCGATCATGTCCGCCGACGCATCAATCCCGTGGATCGTCGCGTCGGGCGCGCGTGCGATCAGCGCTTCCGTCGAATTGCCGGGCCCGCAGCCGATATCGACCGCCGTGCGGATCCGCGTATTCGGCACCGCGGCCAGCAGGTCGCGCACCGGCCGCGTGCGTTCGTCCTCGAATTGCACATACTGGTTTGCGTATTGATCGAGTGGGGTCGTCACGATGGTCCTCCTGGTCGGCATGGGCGGCGTCGCCGCATCCGGGCGCGGGATGCATGCGGCCGCCGATGCAGCGCATTCTGCGACTGACGCCGCACTTCAGTAAAATGAATTTAATATCGTTATTGATTCAAATTTCTGATGAAGATCGATACGCTCGGTGTCCAGGCTTTCGTCGCGATCGCCGACGGCGGCAGCTTCCGGCAGGCGGCCGACACGCTGCACGTGACGCAGACGGCGATCACGCAGCGGCTGCGCAAGCTCGAATCGTTTCTCGGCGTCGCGCTGGTCGAGCGCACGACGCGCCGCACCACGCTGACCGAGATCGGCCGGCGTTTCCTGCCGCAAGCGCGGCGGCTGCTGAACGAGTTGTCCGACGCGCTGACCGAAATCCGCGAGACGGGCCTGAGCCAGCGCGGCGACGTCACGATCGCATGCGTGCCGACAGTCGGCGTGCAATACCTGCCGCGCATCCTGCGCGCGTTCTCCGGGCACCGGCCGCACGATCGCGTGAAGATCCTCGACCACGCATCGGCCTCGGTGCTGCAGGCCGTGCTGCGGCGCGAAGCCGAATTCGGCATCAGCATCGCCGGCGACCAGCACCCCGAACTCGTCAGCGTGCCGCTCACGCACGACCCGTATGTGCTCGTCTGCCGCGACGATCATCCGCTCGCGAAGCGGCGGCGCATCCGCTGGGCGGCGCTGCAGCCGCACGCGTTGATCTTCGCCGGCGAAGTGAGCGGCAACCGCGGGCTGCTCGAAGGCGCGCTGAAGACCAGCGGCGTGTCGCTGCATTCTTTCTACGAAGTGCAGCGCAGCTCGACCGCGCTCGGGCTCGTCGCCGAAGGGCTCGGCGCGGCCGTGGTGCCGAAGCTCGCGCTCCAGAAGAACGCGTACCCGATGATCCGCACGATCGAGCTCGTCGAACCGTCGGTGTCGCGCACGCTGGTGCTCGTCACGCGCAAGAGCGCGCAATTGTCGCCCGCCGCGCGGGCACTCTACGACATGATCGTCGCGCGCGCGACGCCTGCTCGGTGATCCGTGAGCGATGCCGGCGCTTGCGACGCAGCGCCGGATACGCGTGGCGGGTCATCCTGCGTTGTGCTTGCCGTCGCTCGCTCACGATGTCGGCAGATGTCAGGAACAAGCCTGCGGCCGGGAACACACGCTTAAAGCACCTTGACCATGAACACGCGGGCGGTGCCTTCCGGCTCGCACGGCACTTCGCCGAAGGTTTCGTAACCCTGTTTCCGGTAGAAGTCCGGCGCCTGGAACGAGATCGTGTACAGCACCGCGCGGGCGCACCCGCGCCGTTTCGCTTCCGCTTCGGCCTCGCGCAGCAGCCGGCTGCCGAATCCGCCGCCGCGCAGCGATTCCGGCAGGTAGAACAGATCGATGAAGAACAGGCCGAGCGACGTCCGGCCGGTGAGGCCGCCCAATACCTCGCCGGTCGCGGGATCGGTCACGTAGATGTCGAGCGCGGCCGCGTCGGCGCGCCCCGTCATCGCATGGTTGAATTCGCCGAGCTTGCGGCTGATGAAGTCGCGTGCGGCCGGCTGCTCCGTGTCGGTCAGTTGAAGGGTCACGTCGGGATGGGTTGTCATCGGATCGGGCGAACGCATGCGTGAAAAGGCCGCCGGGCGTGCAGCACCCGCAGCGGGCGTCGCACGACTATAGCGCGTCGCCCGTGCGCCGGCATGCTGCCGAATCGAGTGCGACCGACGCGGCCGTGGCAAAAGGACGAACGGCGGGCGCATCGCGCGCCCGCCGCTCCGTTTCACGTCGTCACGTTGCGTCGGCTCACGCCACCGCGAACGCCGCCTTCATGTCGGCCACGCGGCGCCGTTCGCGCGCGATCATCATCCGGTTCACGACGATCACGCCGATCGTCACGGCCGTGATGAACAGCGTCGCCAGCGCATTCATCTCCGGGTTCAGCCCGAGCCGCACGCGCGAGAACACCACCAGCGGCAGCGTCGTCGACCCCGGCCCCGACAGGAACGCCGACAGCACCAGGTCGTCGATCGAGAGCGTGAACGACAGCAGCCACCCCGACAGCAGCGCCTGCGAAATCAGCGGCAGCGTCACCACGAAGAACACCTTCAGCGGCGTCGCGCCCAGATCGAGTGCGGCCTCCTCCAGCGACTTGTTCATCTCCTTCACGCGCGACTGCACGATGATCGCCACGTACGACACGCACAGCATCACGTGGCCGATCCAGATCGTCACCATCCCGCGGCCCTTCGGCCAGCCGAACATCTGCTCCAGCGCCACGAACAGCAGCAGCAGCGAGATGCCCTGGATCACTTCCGGAATCACCAGCGGCGCGTTGATCATCCCCGTGTACAGCGTGAAGCCCTTGAAGCGGCCGAAGCGCGCGAGCACGAAACCCGCCCACGTGCCGATCACGACCGACGCGGTGGCCGTCAGCAGGCCGATCTTCAGCGACAGCCACGCGGCGGTCAGCAGCTCGTCGTCCTGCCACAGCGCCGCGTACCACTTCAGCGAGAAGCCCGACCACACCGTCACCAGCTTCGACTCGTTGAACGAGTACACGACCAGGCTGATGATCGGGATGTACAGGAACAGGAAGCCGAAGGCGAGAACGCCCGTCGACAGCGGTTTGCTCGGCTTGATCATTTCGCTTCCTCCAGTTCCTTGACCTGGTAGTACTGGAACAGCGCCATCGGCACCAGCAGCAGCATCACCATCGCGACCGTCACCGCGGACGCCATCGGCCAGTCCATGTTGTTGAAGAATTCATCCCACATCACGCGGCCGATCATCAGCGTGTCGGCCCGCCGAGCAGTTCCGGAATCACGTACTCGCCCACCGCCGGGATGAACACCAGCAGGCTGCCGGCGATGATCCCGTTCTTCGACAGCGGCAGCGTGATCCGCGTGAACGCGACCCACGGCTTCGCACCCAGGTCGTACGCGGCCTCGAGCAGCGTCAGGTCCATCTTCACGAGGTGCGCGTACAGCGGCATCACCATGAACGGCAGGTACGAATAGACCATCCCGATGTAGACGCCCGCATCGCTGTGGTACAGCCGCAGCGGCGTGTGGATGATGCCCAGCGCGATCAGCGTGTGGTTCAGAGGCCGTCGTCCTTCAGGATGCCGATCCATGCGTACACGCGGATCAGGAACGACGTCCAGAACGGCAGCATCACGGCCATCATCAGCACGTTGCGCCGGTTCGGCTCGGCGCGCGCGATGTAGTACGCCATCGGGTAACCGATCAGCAGGCACAGCACCGTCGACACGGCGGCCATCTTCAGCGAGCTGAGGTAGGTCGCGATGTACAGGTCGTCCTGCAGCAGGAACGCGTAGTGCGACAGTTGCAGCGCGAAGTGCACGACGCCGTCCTTCATCTCGACGAGCGACGTGTACGGCGGATGCCCATCACCTGGTCGGCGAAGCTGATCTTCAGCACCAGCACGAACGGCAGCGCGAAGAAGACCGCGAGCCACAGGAACGGCACGCCGATCGCGACGTTGCGGCCGGACGGCAGGAAGCGCGACAGCGCGGCGAAGCGGCCCGGGCGCGACCGGCGCCGGTGCTCGCGGCGCCGGTCGACACCGGCGCGGACGGAGTGGAAGCGGAGGTTCTCATCGTGTCGTCCTCATTGCGTCAGCACGACGCCGCTGGCCGGCGACCACGACACGAACACGTCGTCGTTCCACGAAGGCGCACTGTCGGTCATCAGGTGCGAGCTCGACAGGTTCGACACGACCGTCTTGCCGCTCGGCAAGCGCACGTGATACAGCGAGTAGCTGCCCATGTACGCGATGTCGGTCACGACGCCGCGCGCCCAGTTGTGCTTCGAGCCCGGCTTGTCGCGCGATACGTGCACGCGTTCCGGGCGCACCGAGATGCCGACCGGCATCCCGAGCGGGCCGGTCACGCCGTGGCTCACGTACATCCGTGCTTCGAGGTCGTCGCTCTCGACGAAGATGTGATCGGGCTCGTCCTCGACGACGCGGCCTTCGAACAGGTTCGTCGAGCCGATGAATTCGGCCGAGAAGCGGCTGTTCGGGAATTCGTAGACTTCGCCGGGCGAGCCGATCTGCACGATCTTGCCTTCGCTCATCACCGCGAGGCGGCTCGCCATCGTCATCGCTTCTTCCTGGTCGTGCGTGACCATCACGCAGGTCACGTCGACCTTCTCGATGATGTTCACGAGTTCGAGCTGGGTCTTCTGGCGGATCTTCTTGTCGAGCGCCGACATCGGCTCGTCGAGCAGCAGCAGCTTCGGGCGCTTGACCAGCGAGCGTGCCAGCGCAACGCGTTGCTGCTGGCCACCGGAAAGCTGATGCGGCTTGCGCTTCGCGTACTTGCTCATCTGCACGAGCGCGAGCGCGTCGGCCACGCGCTCCTTGATCTCGTGCTTCGGCGTGCCTTCCTGCTTCAGGCCGAACGCGACGTTCGATTCGACCGTCATGTGCGGGAACAGCGCATACGACTGGAACATCATGTTCACCGGGCGGCGGTACGGCGGCAGCGAAGCGAGGTCTTCGCCGTCGACGAAGATCTTGCCGGAGGTCGCCATTTCAAGCCCGGCGAGCATGCGCAGCAGCGTCGACTTGCCGCAGCCCGAGCTGCCGAGCAGTGCGAACAGTTCGTTTTTCGCGATCGTCAGGTTCACGTTGTCGACGGCCGTGCTGTCGCCGAATTTCTTCACGACGTTTTCGATGCGCACGAAGGCGTCGTTCGGCTTGAGCATTTCCGTCGGCGCGCGATGAACTGCATCAGGTGTACTGAATGAATCCCGTTTCATGATGGTCCGTATTGAACAAGTAAGCGAATGTCAGCGGTCAGGCGCGACAGCCTGCCGGCGCGGCACGCCGCCGTGCGGCGGTCACCGGCGCGACCGGTCGTGCGGTCGCGCAGTGCCGGCGGAGAGGGATCGAGCGATTCCTCATCCGGAACGAATGGCGCAAGGAAGCAGGTGTCGGGGCGGCGCGGCGATCAGCCGCGACCGGCCGTGGTCGTCGCGACGAGCGGCATCGTCGCGTAGCGGCCGTGCCGCATGCGCACGACGAGCCGCGTCGGCTGTTCGGGCGTGGCACCGGCATCGGCCGATGCGCTGGCTGTCATGTTGATTTCATCGGTTTTCATCGGGCTTTCCGCACGTTTCTATCGTCTCCAGTGCGAATTTTTAAACCCGTCAAAAACTTTATGGATCGCGGATTTCCGTTCCGGACATTGAACGGGATCGATGTTTGGGCAGGCGGGGAGAACGGGGGCACGACACGGCCCCGCGCGGCAGCACGGACACCCGGCGGCACGGCAGCCGCCGGGTGGAACGGAGGGTGGGGAAAACGAGCAGCCGGGGCGGCTGCGCCGCGCGCCGTGCCTGCGTCGGAACAGTCAGAACGGCTTGGTCGGCAGGTACTTGCCGTCGAGCGTGATCACCGCGCGCGAACCGCCCTCCGGATCGTCGACCTTCTTCACGTCCAGCCGGAAATTGATCGCGCTGATGATGCCGTCGCCGAACTTCTCGTGGACGAGCGCCTTCAGCGTCGTGCCGTACACCTGCAGCATTTCGTAGAAACGGTAAATGGTCGGGTCGGTCGGCACGCGATCGTCGATGCTGCCGCGCAGCGGAATCGTCTGCAGCAGCAGCACCGCATCGTCGTCGAGGCCGAGCTTGTCGGCGACGACGCGCGCGGCGTCGGCCGGCAGCGCATGCTGGCCGAGCAGCGCGGCCGTGACGAACGCTTCGCTCAGGCCCGTGCCTTCGGTGAGCTGCGCGAACGACAGGTTCTTGCGCGCCTTCGCGAGGACGACGGTCTCGGCAAGCGCGTGGCGGGCGGTCTGACTGTGCTGGGACTGGATCATGGTTATACCTCGTGGTTGGGTGGGAGCAGTTCAGGCCGCGACGGGGAGCGTCGCGGGCGTGGCGCGGACATCGGGATGGTCCGCCAGGGAGACGAACCGGCCGGTCGCGCCGTCGTGGGCATCGATGCAGCCCGATTCGATGTCGTAGACCCAGCCGTGCAGCGCGAGACGCCCTTCTTCGAGCGCGAGCCGCACGGCGGGGTGCGTCTTCAGGTTCGCGAGTTGCGCGACGACGTTCTCGCGCACCATCGAGTCGATTCGCTCGCGTTCGCTGCGATGCGTGCGCGCCTCGTTCACGACGCGCGCCGAATCGGCGTAGCGCAGCCAGTGGCCGACGGCCGGCATGTGATCCATGCACTGGCAGGTCGCGATCGCGGTCATCGCGCCGCAATCGGAATGCCCGCAGATCACGACGTCGGTCACGCGCAGTGCGGCCACCGCGTATTCGACCGATGCCGATACGCCGCCCGGCTCGGGGCCGTATGACGGCACGATGTTGCCGGCATTTCGGATCACGAACAGATCGCCCGGTTCGCGCTGCGTGACGAGTTCGGGTACGAGCCTGCTGTCCGAGCACGAGATGAACAGCGCACGCGGGTTCTGGCTGCGCGCGAGATCGCGGAACAGCGCGACGCGCTCCGGATAGGCGTCGCGCTGGAACTTCAGAAAGCCTTCGATGATGTCCTTCATCGCGTGTTCTCCGGTGTGAGTGAAATCGATGAAGGGCAGGTTACGCCGGACTTCCAATAACGTAAAAGACTGATTTATGATCAACCGGATAAGCACGACTTATAGGAATCGCCATGCTGCTGCGCCATATCAACTACTTCCTGGCCGTCGCCGAACACCGCAGCTTCACGCGCGCAGCCGCCGCGCTGCACGTGTCGCAGCCCGCGCTGTCGCAGCAGATCCGCCAGCTCGAGGAGACGCTCGGCGCGCAACTGTTCGACCGCACCGGGCGCGTCACGCGCTTGACGGACGCTGGCGACGTGTATTTCCGCTATGCGCGGCAGGCATTGCACGATCTCGCGGAAGGCCGGCGTGCCATTCACGACGTGCAGGATCTCAGCCGCGGCTCGCTGCGGATCGCGGTCACGCCGACTTTCACGAGCTATCTCGTCGGGCCGCTGGTCGAGGCGTTTCACGGTCGTTATCCGGAGGTGTCGTTGTCGGTGCGCGAAATGTCGCAGGAGCGCATCGAGGCGCTGCTCGTCGACGACGAGCTCGATGTCGGCATCGCGTTCGATGAAGTGCAGACGGCGGATATCGAAGTGGAAACGCTGCTGGTCGAGACGCTTGCGCTCGTCGTGAACCGTCGGCACGCGCTCGCCGGAAAACGCAAGGCCGGCCTGCGCGCGCTGCACGACGCGCCGCTTGTGCTGCTCACGGCCGAGTTCGCGACGCGCGTGCAGATCGACCGCTATTGCCGCGAGCACGACGTGCGGCCGCGCGTGCTGATGGAGGCGAATTCGCTTGGTGCGGTGATCGAGATCGTGAGCCGCACGAATCTCGCGACGCTGCTGCCCGCGACGATCGCGACCGGGCACGACGATCTCGTCGCCGTTGCGCTCGATCCGGCCGTGCTGCGGCGCACGGCCGTGCTGCTGCAGCGCAAGGGGGCATACCGGAGCGCGGCCGCGCGCGCGTTCGTCGAACTGGCGCTCGCTCAGGGGGCGGGGAAAGCGAAGGGGGAAGGCGAATCACGTCCGGCACGCCGAAAGGCGGCCGGCAAATGAACGCCTGCGTCTTGTCGGATCGACGCGAAGAAACGCGTCAGTTGTAGCCGAGAATCGCCACCGCCGCGACGTCCGGCCGATCGAGCGTATTCCCGACGAGCGACGTCATCGGCTCCTGCAGCACGGCCTGATACGAGCTCACGCGCGCCTCCTCCGGCACGCCGGCTTCATCCGATGCCGGTTCGTCGAACGCATCGAAACCGCTATAAAACCCCGGTTGTTTCTGCGAAAAAGTCATCTCCACTCCTTTCTTCGATTGTGTTGTCTATGTCTTAACCAGCTTGCTTCAACGCCGCCGCTTGCACGGGCGTGCCGTCATGCACGGCCTCCGATCGCGCAAGCTGCGCGCGCGTGCGCCGCGTGATGTGAATCACCGCGAATACCACCGGCGCGATCAGCAGGCCTTCCGCCAGCTCCGGATCGACCGGCAGGTTCATCACGTGCAACGCCTTGAACGCTGCCGTCGCAAGTGACAGCACGTAGTACGAAATAGCCGCCACCGACAGCCCTTCGACCGCGTGCTGCAGATGGAGCTGGTTGCGCGCGGTGCGCTCCATGCCCGCCAGCAGGCGCGTCACGTCCTTTTCCTGCGCGAGGTTCACGCGCGTGCGCAACAGGTCGACCGCGCGTGCGATCCGCGCGGCGATCTGCTCATGGCGCGCCCACACGCTGCGGCACGTCTCCATCGCCGGCGCGAAGCGCCGCTCCATGAATTCGGCGATCGTCGGCATCCCTTCGATACGCTCCTCGCGCAATTCCTGGATGCGCGCCAGCACGAGCTTTTCGTATGCACGCGACGCGCTGAAACGCGCGCCCGAACCCGACAGCGATTCGACCCGCACCGCGAGATGCGTGAGCTTGACGAGCAGCGCCGCGTCGTCGCCGTCGGCGCCGCTCGCGTCCATCCGCTGCATCAGCGCATGCAGTGCCGCGTGGATCTCGTCGAGCTCGCGGCTCATCCGGCGCGCGACGGGCAGCGCGAGCAGCGCCATCATCCGGTACGTTTCGATTTCATAGAGACGCTGCAGCAGGCGGCCGCCCTGCTCCTCGCGGAAATCCTCGTCGACGACGAGAAAGCGCATGAAGCCGTCGTCGCGCACATGCCAGTCGCAGAACACCTTGCCGCCGCCGAGCACGTCGCTGCCGACGAGCGCGGGCCCGTCGATCCAGCGGCGCAGGTCGCCGCAGACGAGCCGCGCGGCATCGCCCGACAGCAGTTCCATCCGCACCGCGACGAAGCGGATGCCGGCGAGCCGCGCGAACCATGCGGCCGGAATGCCTTCGATCGCGAGATCGTCGAAATAGCCGGTGTCGCGACGCGGCGCGACGAACGTAAAGGTCGAGAATTCGGTGTGGCGTTCCCACTTCAGGTGCCAGCCGCACGGCGACTGCACCGCGTAGTGCGTCGCGCCTTCATGCGGCACGGCAATGCCGGTGTCGCGGCACAGCGCGTGCAGCAGCGTTTCGTGGATGTCGGGCTGGCCGTCCGCGTAGATCGCGTAATGCGTGAGCGACACGGCTTCGGCCAGCCGCAGGAACGGCCGCGCATGCAATTCCGCGGCCAGTGCGGCGCGCAACGGATGGTCCATCATCGATACACCACTCTTCCCTGTTCAAGCCTGCGTGCCGGGCAAAACGCCAGCGTGATCGCACTATGGCAGACACACATCGACAATAAAAACGCATAATGCTGATCGTTACGTTCAGTTTTCCTGATACCCATGAAGATGCTCGATCACGACGTGCTGGCCACCGTCGTCGCCGTCGCGGAGACGGGCAACATGACCCGCGCCGCCGAGGCCGTGAACCGCTCGCAGTCGGCCGTGAGCATGCAGATCAAGAGCCTGGAAGACGCGATCGGGCGGCCGCTGTTCGTGCGCAAGCCGCGCAGCATCGTGCTGACGCGCGAAGGCGAGGTGCTGCTGGGATTCGCCAGACGAATGCTGGCGCTGCGCGACGAGGCGTGGGCGGCCGTGGTGCGGCCGGAAGTGACCGGGAAGGTCGTGATCGGCGTGCCGGACGACTATGCGTCGTCGCTGCTGCCGTCGGTCCTGAAGAAATTCTCGGCGACCTACCCGAAGGTCGAGATCCAGGTGATGGGGCTGCCGAGCAGCGCGCTCGCGCCGCTGATCAAGGAAGGCACCGTCGATCTCGTGTGCGGCACGCGCATCAAGGGGCTGACCGGCGACTTCATCCGCCACGAGCCGATGGCGTGGGCCGCGATGACGAACGGGCCGCGCGTGTGGGAAGAACGACCGCTGCCGATCGCGGTGTTCATGCCGGGCAGCGTCGCGCGCGAGAACGCGATCCGCAGCCTCGAACGCGCGAAGGTGCCGTACCGCACCTCGTATGAAAGCCCGAGCCTGCTCGGGCTGCTCAGCATGGTCGAGGCCGGCCTCGCGGTCGCGCCGCTCGCGCGCTGCGCGATTCCCGCGCAACTGTCGATGCTCGGCCGCTCGCACGGACTGCCCGACCTGCCGCCGCTCGAACTGATTCTCGCGCGCAGCACGAAATCGAAGCGGCCGCCGTGCGACTTTCTCGCGGAACAGTTGATGGAAGACCTTCAGCGCCAAACCGGGCAAACCGCCGACGCGTGATCAGCGCGTCGCGCCAAACCCCGCCGCGGCCAGCGCCGCATTGACGTTCGCCGCGACCGCGTCGACGAGTGCTTCGAGCGTATCGCCGCGCACGTGCGCGTGTTCCGGCGCGACATGCTCCGCACGTTGCCAGCCCCACTGCGCGCCCGACGCGACCGACAGCGTCGCGCCGAACCGGTTGCCGTGACGCCGGCCGAAGATGCTCACGCGCCGCTCGTCCAGATATTCCTGCTCGGGCAGACAGAGACGGATCTCGACCGCGACCTGATCGGGATCGTTGACCCGCGCGGTCGGACTGACCGCCTGCGCGAACACCTTGCCGACCCGCAACGTCACGTGACTCTCCCAGGCCGCGAGCGGCCCGCCGGCCGCGTCGACGCGCTCGGTGTCGACCGACCACTGATGCCCGTCGGGCACGACGATCGCCTGATGCAGCAGCACTTCGGCCACGCGGACCGTCGTCAAGAGCTGCCGCGCGAGCTGCCGACCCGACGGCAGCGACACCGTCCGCACGCGTCGGCTTGCCGGCCGCGCGGTACGCACTTCTTCCGTGAAGTACATGGACACTCCGTATTCAGGATCGGCGCCGCGCGCGACGCGGCGCACGAACATCCGCCGCCGGCGGCCGGACAGCACCGCGACCGGCGATCCGGCAGCGATTCAAACGAGCAACAAGCAACGAACGCGCAATGACCGTGCCCCGGCTCACCGGGCCTGCGGGCCGACGCGCAACCGGCGTGCGACGGGCCCGATCACCGCATCGGCCTGCTGCGCGATCAGCATGTGCAGCGTGAAATCCAGATCCTCCGGCGCGATCTCGAAGTGCACATGGATCACGTCGCGCACGGCGCGCGCGCTGACGACATACACGCCGAGCGGCGAATGCAGCAGCGCTGCGAGACGGGCGCGCGCAAGTTCGCCGGAGTCGGCAGTCAGCGTGACGGGCAACTGCAGGCGCGCGCGTGGCGGTGGGAACGGAATGACGTTGTTGCGTGCGCCGGCGGGCAACTGGCGGCCGGCGACATCGAAGGCGGGAACGGGATGAATGAAGGTCATGGAGCGGACGGAAGCCGTCTCGGCTGTTCGACACATGCCCAGCTTAGAAGACGACGCATAAACGCCGTGCAAAAAAACGGCGCGGCGGCGCAAAAAACGGCATGTGGAACGCTGCCCGCCGTCAGCGGGCCGCGCGGCCGGCGGGCTACCGGCTACCGGCTGATGGCTGATGGCTGATGGCTGATGGCTGATGGCGGGTGGCGGGTGGCGGGTGGCTGATGGCTGATGGCTGATGGCTGATGGCTGATGGCTGATGGCTGATGGCTGATGGCGGGTGGCGGGTGGCGGGTGGCGGGTGGCGGGTGGCGGGCGACGGGCGGCGGGCGACGGGCGGTGGGCGGTGGGCGGTGGGCGGTGGGCGGTGGGCGGTGGGCGGTGGGCGGTGGGCGGTGGGCGGTGGGCGGTGGGCGGTGGACGGTGGGCGGTGGGCGGCGAGCGACGTGCGACGTGCGCCAGGATCGAGCCGGTCGCCTCGCGTCAGGCTCGCCCGCCCCCCTGTCGCCCCAGTCGCCCCGCTACGCGAACGCCTCGAGCGACGCACGCCGCCGCTCGTCGACCATCGATTCGATCAGCGACACCAGATCGTCGGTCAGCGGGTCGCAGATGCCGGGCGAGCGATGCAGTTCGAGATCGGCCGCTGGCAGCGGCGGCAGCCCGTCCGTCTCGTCGAGCACGCGCCAGTTCTCGGGCAGCGTGCAGCGATCGATCATCGTCACGGCTGCGCCGTGGTTCACCGCGATCTTGATGCCGGTCGGGCTCTGGCTCGTATAGACGACGTGATACGGCCGCTCGGCCGTCGCGAGCGCCTGCAGCCCGCGTTGCCGGTAGCAGCACGTCTCGGGAAACAGCGCGAGCGGCACCGACACCTGCGGGCCGAGCGCGAAATCCCGATGCGCGGCCCACACGACGTCGTGACGGCCGAGCAACCGTCCGCCCGCATTCGGCCCGTGCCGCACGACGAGCGCGACGTCGAGCTCGCCGGCCTGCAGCCGTTCGAGCAGTTCGAGCGACGTCCGGCATTGCACGTGCAGACGCGCGCCCGGCCGCATCGCATAGAACGACTTCAGCAGGTCGGGCAGCCACAGCTCCGCGTAGTCCTCGGGCAGCCCGAAGCGCACGACGCCGCGGTCGCTGCTCGTCTGCTTCAGCGCGATGATCGCGTCGTTCTGCACCTGGATGATCCGCCGCGCGTGGATCAGGAAATTCTCGCCGTCGCACGACAGTTCGAGCCGCCGGCTGTTGCGCATGAACAGGTGCGTGTCGAGCCGCTCCTCGAGCGTGCGGATGCGCAGGCTGATCGTCGACTGCGTGCGATGCAGTTGCCGGGCCGCCGCGGTGAAGCCGCCGCTTTCGACGACGGCGACGAATGCGCGGATCAGCTCCGGATCGAGCGACGTCAGCTTCGACCAGTCGGGCTTCGAGAAAACGCCGGGCCGCCCCAAGTTTTCCGCGACGACGGAAGTCCCCTTGGGGGCGTGCCCCCCTTGGGGGGGCTGACGCGAAGCGACAGGTTTCTCAATGGCAGCCATCGGAATTACTCGCTTTCGAAAAGAAAAGGGAAGACGAAAGATAGGGCTCGGAGTACGCCGATTGTTGTCCGGATGCGCTCGGCCCTCCAACCCCTGCCCGGGTATGACAAACCCGGAGCCTGCACGCGAGAAACCGCCCGCCGATTCCGCCCCGCATGCCGTCTCGACGGCGGCCGCGGCCCGCCCGGCGGGCGTTTGCGCGCCGGGCTCAGGGCTTTCCCGGAGACGACGAAAACTCATAGCCCGATCAGAAAACATCGATTCACCGGCCGCTGCGCGGCCCACCACAATCGCCTCACACCCAACCTCATCGACGAGACACCGCAATGACCGCATCCCAACCCAGGCAGCTCTACATCGGCGAAGGCTTCGAAGGCCCCGGCGTCAACCTCGCGCACATCAACGTGCTGGTCGGCCCGCGCAACGGCCCGGCCGGGCAGGCATTCGCGACCGCGCTCGCGACGCCGTCGGCCGGCCATGCGCCGTTCGTCGTGATCGCGCAGCCGGGCGTGCCGACCAAGCCGCTCACGCTGTACGTGAACAAGGCGCAGATCGCCGGCGACTTCCACGGCAATGCCACGTGGGGCGCATCGCAGGCCGGCATCGCGAAGGCCGTGGCCGAAGCGCTCGAGAACGGCACGCTGCCGCCCGAAGCGGAAAACGACTGGGTCGTCGTGTCGGCGAACTGGGTCAACCCGCAGACCGACGACCTCGACGCCGTGTTCGAGAACAACTACCGCGCGTGCCGCAACGCGATCGTCGCCGCGATGGAAGGGCTACCGCATCGCGACGCGGTGTTCGCCGCCGCGCGCGACGTGTCGAACCCGTTCTACACGCCGAAAAAGAACTGACAGACAACGCGCGGCCGGCCAGGCCGCACCAGGAGGAAGCATGGAATACGTCCGCCTTGGCCAGTCCGGCCTGAAGGTGTCCCGCCTGTGCCTCGGCACGATGAACATGGGCACGCCCGAGTGGAAGCCGTGGATCTTCGACGAAGCGCAGAGCGAGCCGATCGTGCGCCGCGCGCTCGACGCCGGCGTCAACTTCATCGATCTCGCGGATTTCTATTCGACGGGCGTCGGCGAGGAAGTGGTCGGCCGGATCCTGAAGCGCAACGCGCGCCGCGAGGAGCTCGTCGTGACGACCAAGGTCGGCTACGACATGGGCAGCTACCCGAACGCGGGCGGCCATTCGCGCAAGCACGTGCTCGACGGCATCGACGGTTCGCTGAAGCGGCTCGGGATGGATTACGTCGACATCTTCATGCTGCACTTCTTCGACGTGAACACGCCCGTCGAGGAAACGATGAGCGCGCTGCACGACATCGTGCGCGCGGGCAAGGCGCGCTACATCGGCGTCTCGACGATGTACACGTGGCAGTTCGCGAAGATCATGCAGGCATGCGAACGAAACGGCTGGGACAAGCCGATCAACATGCAGCTGCAGCTCAACCTCGCGTATCGCGAGGAAGAGCGCGAGATGGTGCCGTACTGCATCGACCAGGGCGTCGGCGTGTCGGTATTCAGCCCGCTCGCGCGCGGCCTGCTGACCTGCGAGCCGCAATCGACGCGCAACCAGACCGACTTCTTCACCGCGCAGATGTACGGCGACGCGTCGTCGCTCGCGATCGCCGAATCGGTCGCGAAGGTCGCGAAGCGGCGCGGCGTGCCGCCCGCGCAGATCGCACAGGCATGGGTGCTGGGCCGCCCGGGCATCGCAAGCATGCTGGTCGGTGCGGATTCCGTCGCGCAATTCGACAGCGCGCTCGGTGCGCTCGAAACGCAGCTCACCGAAGATGAACTGCACGAGCTGGAACGCAACTACACGCCGTGCGACCTGATCAACGACTACACGGCCGGCAAGCGCATCGCGCGCGAGTCGCGCCCGGCGCAGGGCAGTTTCGCGGCGGATTGAAGGACCGAGGCAATGAAGGAACGACACACAATGAACGAATTTCTGAGGACCGGCCATTACATCGGCGGTGAATGGCACGAATCGCACGACGCGAGCGACGCGACCTATCCGGTGCTGAACCCGGCGACCGGCGAGACGATCGCGAAGGTCGCGAAGGGCGGCGCCGACGACACGCAGCGCGCGATCGATGCGGCCGCGCACGCGTTTCCCGCGTGGCGCGCGCTGACCGCGAAAGAGCGCGGCGCCCGCGTGAAGCGCTGGGGCGAGCTGATGCTCGAACACCGCGACGCGCTCGCCGAACTGCTGACACGCGAACAGGGCAAGCCGCTCGCGGAAGCGCGCGGCGAAGTCGCGTATGCGGCGAGCTTTCTCGAATGGTTCGCGGAAGAAGCGAAGCGCATGTACGGCGACGTGATCCCGAGCCCGAAGCCGAACGCGCAGATCGTCGTCACGCGCGAGCCGGTCGGCGTCGTCGCGGCGATCACGCCGTGGAATTTCCCGCTCGCGATGATCACGCGCAAGGCCGGCCCCGCGCTCGCGGCCGGCTGCACGATGGTGCTGAAGCCTTCCGAAGAAACGCCGCTGTCGGCATTCGCGCTCGCGGTGCTCGCCGAGCGCGCGGGCGTGCCGGCCGGCGTGTTCAACGTCGTGTCGGGCGATGCGGTCGCGATCGGCGAGACGCTGACGAGCTCGACCGTCGTGCGCAAGCTGTCGTTCACGGGTTCGACGCGGGTCGGCAAGCTGCTCGCGAAGCAGTCGGCCGACACGCTGAAAAAGCTGTCGCTCGAACTCGGCGGCAACGCGCCGTTCATCGTGTTCGACGATGCCGATCTGGATGCGGCAGTCGAAGGTGCGATCGCGTCGAAGTTCCGCAACACCGGCCAGACCTGCGTGTGCGTGAACCGCTTCCTCGTGCAGGACGGCGTGTACGACGCGTTCACGCGCAAGCTCGCGGATGCCGTGCGCAAGCTGCGCGTCGGCAACGCGCTCGCGGGCGACGTCGACCAGGGGCCGCTGATCAACGAAGCGGCGCTCGGCAAAGTCGAACGGCACGTCGCCGATGCGGCCGCGAAGGGCGCAAGCGTGCTCACCGGCGGCAAGCGTCACGCGCTCGGCGGCACGTTCTACGAGCCGACCGTGCTGACCGGCATGACGCCCGACATGCTGATCGCCGAAGAGGAAACCTTCGGCCCCGTCGCCGGCTGCTTCCGCTTCACGACCGAGGAACAAGCCATCGCCGCGGCCAACGACACGCCGTTCGGGCTGTCCGCGTACTTCTACACGCGCGACCTCGGCCGCGCGTGGCGCGTGTCGGGTGCGCTGGAAAGCGGGATGGTCGGCGTCAACGACGGGATCATCTCGACCGAAGTCGCGCCGTTCGGCGGCGTCAAGCAATCGGGGCTCGGCCGCGAAGGCTCGAAGTACGGCCTCGACGAATACGTGGAACTCAAGTACACGCTGATGGCCGGCCTCGGCCGCTGACCGCCGACCGCTCTCCGCGGTCGATCCGCGCCGCGCGCCGCCCGGCCGCGCGGCGCCCCGCACGGCTCTCGCGACGTCGTCCGACGCCCGCGCACCGCATGCATAACAAATCCGGAGGCAGCTTGACCCAAGCCAACGTTCAATCCGGCACCGCGCGCGCGTTGCCGCTGTCGCGCGGCGCCGATGCGCCGCACCGCCCCGTCGCGCTCGACGACGTGCCGCTCAACCGTTTCCACGTGAAGATCGCGGGCTTGACGTTCGGCGCGCATTTCACCGAGGGCTATACGCTCGGCACGGTCGGCTATGCGCTCGCCGCACTCGGCCGGCAGATGCCGATCGACGCGTTCTGGATGGGGATGATCGGCAGCTCGGCGCTGATCGGCATCTTCTTCGGCAGTCTCGTGTTCGGCTGGCTGTCCGACCGGATGGGCCGGCAGAAGATCTTCCTGACGAGTTTCGTGATCATCACCGCGGCCGCGTTCGCGCAGTTCTTCGTGAGCTCGCCGCTCGAACTGTGCGTGCTGCGCGTGCTGATCGGTTTCGGGATGGGCGGCGACTTCACGGTCGGCCACGCGATCCTCGCCGAATTCTCGCCGCGCAAGCATCGCGGCGCGCTGCTCGGTTCGTTCAGCGTGATCTGGACGATCGGCTATGTCGCCGCGAACGTGCTCGGCCTCGCGTACAGCGACGCCGCGCCCGATGCATGGCGCTGGCTGCTCGCGTCGGCCGCGCTGCCCGCGCTGATCGTGCTGGTGCTGCGGGTCGGCACGCCCGAATCGCCGCGCTGGCTGCTCGGCAAGGGCCGCGTGCAGGAAGCGCGCGCGATCGTCGCGAAGCATTTCGGGCCGCACGTGATGCTCGACGGCTCGACCGAACCGCATGCGAATGCGGGCTTCTCGCGACTGTTCCAGCGCGACCTGATCCGCCGGACGGTCTTCAACTGCGCGTTTTTCGTGTGTCTCGTGATTCCGTATTTCGCGATCTACACGTTCCTGCCGACGATCCTGAAGACGATCGGCCTTGCCGAAGGCTTCGGCGCGGACCTGCTGCTGAACGCGTTCCTCGTGCTGGGTGCGCTGATCGGCATCTGGCTGACGATCCGGCTGTCGCGGCGCGGCTTCCTGATCGGCTCGTTCGCGGTGACGTGCGCGTCGCTCGTCGCGCTGGCAGTGCTGCCGTCGTCGGCCGCGCTCGCGATGATCGTCGCGTTCGCGATCTTCACGCTGACGATGTCGGCATTCAGCAACCTCGTCGGCGTGTTCCCGCCCGAGTGCTTCCCGACCGAAGTGCGCGCGAGCGGCGTCGGGCTGGCGATCGCGTGCAGCCGGCTCGGTTCGGCGATCGGCACGTTCCTGCTGCCGGTCGGCATCGCGACGCTCGGCTTTCACGCGACGATGTTCGCGCTGGCCGGCGTGCTGCTGGTGGGGATGATCGTGTCGATCGCGTGGGCGCCGGAGACGAAGCACCTGACGCTGGAGGAGGCGTCGGGGCATTGATGACGGAGGCAGGCTTCATGCTTGCCTGCGTCGTCGCGCTCGGGGCTTTCGCATCGTCACACGGCTCATGAGCCGCGGCGATGCGGAATGCGATTTGAACGAACCCGGCCGAGGCCGGGTTCATGCATTCTGGCTGGTGGTTTTTCGAGTTCCCGGCCGGCCGACGGGGTTGGCGATATCGCTCAGAACAGAATCGATGCGTAGTCCCGCGCGCCGTGCAGGATGTGGAGGATATCGATCCGCGTCGGCGGATCGCCAACTACCCGATAGAAGATCTGGTAGTTGCCGTACACGCGGTGCCGCACGCCGTGGCGCTCGAAACGCGGCACGAGCGGAAACGCCAACGGCATCCCGGCCAGGCCCAGACACTTGTCGCGAATTTCCCGCACGAAGGTCATGGCTCGTTGCGGATTGTCACGCGCGATGTAATCGGCAATCGCTTCGAGTTCGGCAATCGCGAAGTCCGACAGGCGGACGGTCATGCCTGACGATTCGCCTGCGCCCGATACTTCGCTTCGAGGCGATCGAATACTTCCTCCGCATCCGCGCCGCGTCCTGCTTCCGCATCGGCGAGGCTGCGCGCGATGACTGCGTCCAGCGCATTCAGTTGCGCCTCGCGATCCTGAATCAGGCGCACGCCTTCCCGCAGCACTTCGCTCTTGGAACCGTAACGCCCCGATTCGACCAGCTTCGCGACGTAAGCCTCCAGTTGCTGGCCCAGTTCGGCACTGATCATGTCGACCTCCCGACGGCATTGAATTCGATGCATGCAGGGTAACCCGGTTATCAACAGTTATCAAGAGAATGAACTCCAGTCGGATCGGCACGAATGCGGGCGCCGCCATCGGGCCGATGGACGGAACGGGACCGCGCCGGGCCGCTGCAGCGGCGCCCGGCGTTCATCCGGTTCTCGCCTGCTTTCAGGTAGCCTTGCCGGGCCCGCCCGGTGCGAACGACGATCATGATTGAAGACGTCGTCACGCCACAACCCGGCCTGAAGGTCTATCCGTCCGATGCATTCGTCTTCGCCGAGCCCGCTGCCGGGCTCGCGCGTCACCTGCATCCGCTCGTTCGACCTGGCCGTTCGGCGGACTCGGCCCGCCGGATTCGCGGCGATATGCTGGGGTTTTCCGCTTTTCGCCCGCCACCATGCCCGCCCGCCTTGTCGATCTCAGCCATGTCCTGCCGTACGAGACGACGTACTTCGACGATCGGCTGGCGATCGAACGAAACGATCTGGATATCTCCGCGTTGCTGGGCGTGGACCGTCACGTTTCCGACGAGTTGCTCGTCTCGTTATGCGGCGCGCCGGCCCGGTCGGACGTCCAGGCCTATCTCGACAGTGCCGGCAAATTGACGTTCGCCATCACCCACCCGACGCTGATCCGATCGGAAAACCGGATATCGGTATTCCGAACCGTTGATACGCGGGTGCTCGAACTCCGTGCAATCGATCTGGCCGACGGCGCGGTCGCCGGACTCGGCGCGGCAATGCTCTGGAGGATCGTTCGGGCGTGTGATACGTTGGACATCACCCGGATCAGCGCTTTGGCGATGGGCGGCCGCAAAGCGCCGCCGGAACCCGGCGGGCCTCGGCTCCATGGATACTACGCGTGGCCGAGGTTCGGATTCGATGCGCCCATTCCAGGTGCGCATGCGGACGAAGCCGCCCTGTTCCAGTATTTCCAGGGGTATCCGGTCGGGTTGGCCGACGGGTCGCTTCGATCCCTGCGCACGCTCTATGCGACCCGGGTCGGGCGAGACTTCTGGCGAGTCGCCGGATCACATCGGTGGGTGACATTCGACGTTGCGCCGCATGGCGCATCCGTGTTGACACTGCGGGATTACTTGATCGAGAAGGGGATTTACGAATGACGGAAAAGCACAGCCGAATCGCCGGATTCCGGATCGCGCGACCGTCGGTGGCGCGCAGTCGTACGAGCGGGAATCGTCTCATCTGGCGCGCGGAAATGAGGCGACTCCTCGAAGCATTCGTCGCGAACGAACTCCGTCGCAGTCTCGCGCGCACGTCCGCCGCCGAGTCGGTCGCACAGCCGCCCCGCGAGCCGACGCCCCCGCTGCCGAGAAAAGTCTTCAACGTGGGACGCATCGATCCGTCGAAGTGCACGTTGCCCATCATCTCGGAAGCCGAAGCCAAAGCGATCGGGGGCCGGGAAACGTTCATGCATTTCGGCCTGGATCCCGATCTGTACACCGCAACGTGTGACACTCTCTGACAGATCGGGATGGGAGGATCGCCGTGTGAACGATCGACGCACATCGTCGTCATGATCGACGCCGCATCGCGATCCAAATGCCTCCGCCCCCGCCCCTACCCCCTCCTCGCCGCCTGCCCCCGCAACCACGCGGCGAACGCCGTCACATGCTCGACCGCGACGCTCTCCGGCTCGACATCGAGCCAATAGCCGAACGGCCCGATCGGCTGCACCGGCGACAACCGCACGAGACTGCCCTCGCCGATCTCCTCCTCGATCATGTTCAGGTCGACCACCGCGAGCCCCGCGCCCTTGCGCGCCGCGCGGATCGCCTGTTCGAGCGTCGAGAACTCGATGCCGTCGCCGATCCGCTCGACGTCGAAGCCCGCCTGCTCGCACCAGTCGGCCCACAGCGTCAGGCGCTTGCCTTCGTGCAGCACATGCAGCGACGGCAAGCGGCCGAACAGCGCATCGAGCGCATCGCCGCGATAGCGCGGCGCACCGACGAGCGCATGCCGCTCCATCATCAGCAGTTCCGACTGCATCCCCGGCCGCGCCGCGCGCCCGAAGCGGATGTGGCAATGGCAATCGTCGGCCGGCTCCGTGCGGATCGACAGCTCGACGTCCGGCAACGCCTCCGCGAGCGTGCCGAGCCGCGGCGAAAACCACTGCGTCGCGAACGTCGGCGGCAGCGACACCGTGAGGCGCCGCTTCGCACCCGGCCGCGCGGCGGCGACCTCGCCGACACCGCGCTCGATCGTGTCGAACGCCTGTCCGACGAACGGCAGCAACCGCTGGCCCGCATCGGTCAGACGCACGCCCTTGTGATCGCGCTCGAACAGGCGCGCGCCGAGCGCTTCCTCGAGCAGCCGGATCTGCCGGCTTACCGCGCCTTGCGTCACGCACAGCGACACCGCCGCGCGATTGAAGCTCAGATGACGCGCGGTCTCCTCGAAAAATCGCAGTGCGATCAGCGATGGCAGGCGTCGCATGATGTGTGTCCCTCTCGTTCGTGTTGTTGCCGGCCGGCCCAGCCGGCCATCCTGCGGGCAGCTTTATCGCAAAAAAATGCACCGACCGTCAGGCCGTGAAAACCCCGATGTCCGGTGCGCGCGGCTCGGGGCGCCCGCCTCACCGTTGATCGTCCCCGCCTCGCCGGCCGCCCGCCTACAATAAGCATCCCGCACCACACACGACACCGCCCCGTGAGACGCAAGATGCCGGCGCTTAACGCGCTGAAAGCCTTCGAGATGGCCGGCCGCACCGGCAGCTTCACGCGCGCGGCCGAGCTGCTCAACGTGACGCAGAGCGCGGTGAGCCGCCAGGTTCGCCAGCTCGAAGGCCAGCTCGGCGAAACGCTGCTCGAGCGCCGCCATCACCAGCTCGAACTGACGGCGGCCGGCCGCGTGCTGCTGCGCGCACTGCAGCAGTCGTTCGACAAGATCGAACTGACCGTGCGCAGCCTGCAGGAAAAAACCCACCTGAACCGCCTGCGCGCGAACGTGCCGCCGACCTTTGCCGCACGCTGGCTGATGCCGCGCCTCGGCCGGCTGCGCGACGCGCATCCCGAATTCGAACTGAGCCTCACGACGCGCATTCACGACAGCCTCGGCGAATCGCGCGTGCTCGACTGCGCGATCCGGTTTGGCGACGGCGAATGGGACGGCTTCGACAATGCGCTGCTGATGCAGGAGCAGCATATCGCCGTCTGCGCGCCCGCGCTGTATGCACGGCTGCGACAGGAGGGCGCGCCGATCGACCTGAACCGCTTCACGCTGCTGCACGTGCTCGCGACCGACGACCAGCGCTACCTGACCTGGCAACACTGGCTGAAGGCAGCCGGCATCACCGACGTCGACACGCGCGGCGGCTACGAATTCGACCTGCTCGACCACGCGATCCGCGCGGCGATCGACGGCCTCGGGATCACGATCGCCGACCGCCACATGGTCGCGCGCGAGCTTGCGACCGGGCAACTGATGCAGGTGCTCAACGTGCATGTCGACGGCCACCAGTCGTACTGGTTCGTCACGCGGCCCGAGCAGACGAACCTGCCGCACATCGTGCAGTTCCGCGACTGGCTGCAGCAGGAAGTGTGGCTCGCGAAGCGCCACCTCGAACCGTCGTCGCCGCTGCCGCAGGTGCCGCTGGCCTGACGCTCGATCCGGCCCCGACTGACCTCGATCGCCGGCCGCGGGCGACACCTTACCGGCTCCCGCGCCCGCTCGCATTCGGACCAGTCGGAAAATGCGGTCCGGCCACCGCGCGCGCTCCATCCCGCCACTGCCGCACCGGCCTTGCCGGACGAGCGATTCCAGCCGATTCGTCGAGTAACGTGCGTTTTTCTCATGCTCGACGCGAAAATAAGTCGTTTGTCGTGCGCTAAACGCATGACCAGAATGGCCTCTGTCCCGTGCCGCGCGTTTCGCCGCCCGAAGCGATCCGCCCGCATCCATCGGAGGAGCCACTTCATGCGCATCGAACGCAACTACGTCAACGGCCGTTTCGTCGTCCCGGAAAGCGACGCGACCATCGTCGTCCACAATCCCGCCACCGAAGCGCCGTTCGCGCGCGTGCCGGCCGCGACGCCGGCCGACGCGCTCGCCGCCGTCGACGCCGCGGCCGCCGCGCAAAAAGCCTGGCGCAAGCTGCCGAGCGCCGAGCGCGCCGCGTACCTGCACCGCTTCGCCGATGCGCTGACCGCACGCGCGCCCGACATCGGCGCGGCGCTCGCGCAGGAATCCGGCAAGAGCGTCGAGGACGCATCGAACGAAGCCGTCTACGCCGGCCAGATCACGCGCTACCACGCCGAGTGGGCGCGCCGGATCGAGGGCGAGATCATCCCGAGCGACACGCCCGACGAGAACCTGTTCCTGCAGCGCGAGCCGATCGGCGTCGTCGCGTGCCTGATCCCGTTCAACTATCCCGTCTACACGCTGCTGCGCAAGGTCGCGCCCGCGCTGATCGCCGGCAACACCGTGGTCGTGCGGCCGAGCAACCACACGCCGGTGTCGGCGTTCGAGATCGCGAAGGCCGCCGACGACGCGGGTTTCCCGCCGGGCGTCGTCAACATCCTGACGATGGACCACGCAACGGCAGAGGCGCTGTGCACGCATCCGGCGGTCGGGATGATCACGCTGACGGGCAGCGTGAACGCGGGCCGCAAGGTGCTCGACTACTGCAAGGCGAACATCGCGAAGCCGTCGCTCGAACTCGGCGGCAAGACGCCCGCGATCATCGAGCCCGACGCCGACCTCGAACGCGCGGCCGCCGCGCTCGTCGCATCGAAGACGACCCATTGCGGCCAGCTGTGCACGGCCATCGAACGCGTGTACGTGCACGACAGCGTGCACGACCGCTTCGTCGCGCTGCTCAAGGAAAAGATGGGCGCCGTACGCAGCGGCAACCGCGCGGCCGATCCGTCGAACATGGGTCCGCTCGTCAGCGCGTCGGCGCGCGCGCACATCCACGGGATGGTCGAACGCGCGGTCGCGGCAGGCGCGACGCTCGAAACCGGCGGCGCGATCCCCGACGGCCCCGGCTTCTTCTACCCGGCCACGCTGCTGACGAACTGCCGGCAGGACATGGAGATCGTGCAGGAGGAAACCTTCGGCCCGATCATGCCCGTGCTGCGCTACTCGACGATCGACGAAGCCATCGGCTTCGCGAACGACCACCAGTTCGGGCTGTCGTCGGTGCTGTACACCGAGCACTACCGCACCGCGATGACCGTCGCGAACGCGATCGAGGCGGGCGAGCTGTACGTGAACCGCACGCCGGCCGATCCGTACCAGGGCTTCCACGCCGGCTGGAAGCGCTCGGGTCTCGGCGGCGACGACGGCAAGCACGGGATGCTCGAATTCACGCAGACGCGCCTCGTCGTCATGAAGTACTGACGCGGCAACGCCGACGCACCGTTTCCGGCGCGCGCATCCCGGCACCACGCCGCGCGCGCCGCCCCCGATCCGATCGAACACAAAACAAATCTGCAGACCTCCGCATGACGGAAGTCTGATGGAGGAAGACATCATGCCGACCCAGCCGTCGACGCCCGGCGCGTCGCTCGCGTTGCAGGACAACACGCAAGACGCACACGCGTCGCAAGACTCGCGCGCACAGCGCTACCTGCAACTGCTGCTGCTCGTGATCGCCGCAGGCGCGATCTACCCGATGCTGTACCTGCGGCAGGTGTACCAGCCGACGATGCTGCAGTTCTTCCGTATCGACGACGTGCAGCTCGGCTACCTGTATTCGTCGCTCGGCACGATTTTCCTCGTCAGCTACCTGCCGAGCGGCTGGCTCGCCGACCGCCTGTCGCCGCGCTGGCTGATCTGCTTCTCGCTGCTCGCGACCGGCGCGCTCGGGCTCGTCTATGCAACCGGGCCGTCGTTCAACACGCTCGTGCTGATCTTCGGCGGCTGGGGGCTGACCACCGGCCTCACGTTCTGGGCCGCCGTGATCAAGCGCGTGAACATGATCGCGGGCCCCGACGAGCAGGGCCGCTTCTTCGGGCTGCTCGACGGCGGCCGCGGGCTCGTCGAGGCGCTGCTCGCGACGATCGCGATCACGCTGTTCGCGTACGTGACGCAGGCGCGCGGCGGCACCGATGCGGCCGGCTTCAAGCTCGTCGTGCACCTGTATGCGTTCTTCTGCATCGCGCTCGGCGTGCTGCTTGCGCTGGTGAAGGATCCGTCCCGCGCGAACGATCGCGCGGCGGCCACCAAACGCCGCGAAGGCAATGTACTGACCGACCTGAAGACGCTCGCGGCAATCCCCGAGCTGTGGCTCGTCGCGGCGATCGTGTTCTGCGGCTACCAGGTGTTCTGGGCGACCTACAGCTTCTCGGCATACCTGCACGAAGGCAACTTCGGGCTCAGCGCGACGGCGGCCGGCTTCATCACGACGCTCAAGCTGTGGATGCGCCCCGTCGGCGGGATCGGCGGCGGCTTCCTCGGCGACCGCGTGTCGAAGGTGTCCGTGCTGTTCTGGGCGCTCGTGCTTGCCGCGCTGTCGCTCGTCGGGCTGATCGCCGCGCCGCCGCACAGCCCGCAGGCGATGCTCGTCGTGCTCGTGCTGTTCATCGGCATCCTCACCTACGCGGTTCGCGGGCTGTACTGGTCGCTGCTCGACGACTGCAAGGTACCGACGCATTGCGCGGGCCTCGCGATCGGCCTGATCTCGGTGCTCGGCTATTCGCCCGACGTGTTCGTGCCGCTGATCAACGGCTACGTGACGCAGACCTACCCGGGCGCGCACGGCTACCAACTCTATTTCGGCTATATCGCGGCGATCGCGCTCTGCGGCGCGGGCGCCGCCGCGTTCCTCAAATACCGCCTCAACCGCATCAAGGAGTCCGTATGAAGATCGTTTCGCTCGAAACCCACATCGTTGCCGTGCCGCCGCCGCATGTCGGCGGGATGTACTGGATCTTCGTGAAGCTGAAGACCGACGACGGCATCGAAGGCGTCGGCGAGATCTACTCGGCGACGTTCCACCCGAAGGCGATGGGCCCGATCATCGACGACGTGTTCGACCGCTACCTGCTGAACCACGACCCGCATCACGTCGAGCGGCTGTTCCGGCAGACGTATTCGAGCGGCTTCACGCAGCGGCCCGACCTCACGATGATGGGCGTCGTCAGCGGCCTCGAGATGGCGTGCTGGGACATCATCGGCAAGGCCGCCGGCAAGCCCGTGTACGAACTGCTCGGCGGCAGGATCCACGAGCGGCTGCGCTCGTACACCTACCTGTATCCGAAGAACGCCAACGGCGAATACGACTACGACGATCCCGACCTCGCGGCCGAATGCGCGGCCGAGAACGTGAAGCTCGGCTTCACGGCCGTCAAGTTCGACCCGGCCGGCCCGTACACGGCGTATTCGGGCCACCAGTTGTCGCTCGAAGTGCTCGACCGTTGCGAGCTGTTCTGCCGTCGCGTGCGCGAGGCCGTCGGCAGCAAGGCCGACCTGCTGTTCGGCACGCACGGGCAGATGGTGCCGTCATCGGCGATCCGGCTCGCGAAGCGGCTCGAAAAATACGATCCGCTGTGGTTCGAGGAACCCGTTCCGCCGGGCCAGGAAGAAGCGATCGCCGAAGTCGCGAAGCACACGTCGATTCCGATCGCGACCGGCGAGCGCCTGACGACCAAGTACGAATTCCACAAGCTGCTGCAGGCCGGCGGCGCGTCGATCCTGCAGCTGAACGTCGCGCGCGTGGGCGGCCTGCTCGAAGCGAAGAAGATCGCGACGCTCGCGGAAGTGCACTACGCGCAGATCGCGCCGCACCTGTACAACGGGCCGGTCGGCGCGGCCGCGAGCATCCAGCTCGCGACCTGCACGCCGAACTTCCTGATCCAGGAAAGCATCATGACGTGGGGCGGTTTCCATGCCGAAGTCGTGAAGACGCCGATCCGCTGGGAAGACGGCTACATCGTCCCGTCGAACGAGCCGGGCCTCGGCATCGAGCTCGACATGGATGTCGTGCGCCGTCACACGCCGTACACCGGCGAGCGGCTGCACCTGCAGATGGGCGAGAAGCCCGTCGACGTGAAGGATCTCGCCCCCGCGAAGGGCTGACCGGGAACAACGCGACCATGACTTACGACTACATCATCGTCGGCGCGGGCTCGGCCGGCTGCATCCTCGCGAACCGCCTGAGCGAATCGGGCGGGCACTCGGTGCTGCTGCTCGAAGCGGGCGAACGCGACGCGTCGTTCTGGTTCAAGGTGCCGGTGGGCTTCACGAAGACCTACTACAACCGCCGCTACAACTGGATGTACTACAGCGAGCCGGAAACGCAGCTCGCCGACCGCAAGCTGTACTGCCCGCGCGGCAAGGTAGTCGGCGGATCGGGCTCGATCAACGCGATGGTCTACGTGCGCGGCCAGCGCAGCGACTACGACGACTGGGCGGCGGCCGGCAATCCGGGCTGGGCGTACGACGACGTGCTGCCGTACTTCCGCAAGCTCGAAACCCACGCGGCCGGCGCGACCGACCCGCAACATCACGGTTCGACGGGGCCGATCCACATCACGTCGATGAAGGCCGACGTGCATCCGATCGTCCACGAGTTCCTGACGGGTTGCGCGCAACTGAACCTGCCGCGCACCGACGATTTCAACGGCGCACAGTTCGAAGGCGCGGGCATCTACGACCTGAACACGAAGAACGGCGAACGCTGTTCGAGCAGCTTCGCGTACCTGCGGCCCGCGCTGGGCCGCGCGAACCTCACGCTGCGCTCGGGCGTGCTGGTGCGGCGCGTGACGTTCGACGGCACGCGTGCGACCGGCGTGGTCGTGGCCGGCGCAAACGGCGACGAGACGCTCGTCGCCGCGCGCGAGGTGATTCTCGCGGCCGGCGCCGTCGATACGCCGAAGCTGCTGCAACTGTCGGGCGTCGGCGATCCGGCGCTGCTCGCGCGTCAGCGCGTACCGCTCGTGCATGCGCTGCCGGCGGTCGGCCGCAACCTGCAGGACCACCTGTGCGTGAGCTTCTACTTCAAGGCGAACCGGCCGACGCTGAACGACGAGATGGGCACGCTGCTCGGCAAGCTGAAGATCGGGCTGCGCTATCTGCTGACGAAACGCGGCCCGCTCGCGATGAGCGTGAACCAGGCCGGCGGCTTCTTCCGGGGCACGGACGATGCGCGCGAGCCGAACCTGCAGCTCTACTTCAACCCGCTGTCGTACCGGATTCCGAAGAGCGACCGCGCGAGCATCAAGCCCGAGCCGTATTCGGGTTTCCTGATCGCGTTCAACCCGTGCCGGCCCACGAGCCGCGGCACGATCGAGATCGCGTCGAACCGCGCGGAAGATGCCGCGAAGATCCGCATCAACGCGCTGACCACGCAGAAGGATCTCGACGAAGCCGTGCAGGGCAGCAAGGTGATCCGTGCGCTGATGCGCGCGCCGGCGCTGAAATCGATGACCGTCGAGGAAATCTCGCCGGGGCCGCAGGTCGACTCCGACGAAGCGATGCTGCAGTACTTCCGCGAACAGTCGGGGTCGATCTACCACCTGTGCGGCTCGTGCGCGATGGGGCCGGATTCGGCGACGTCGGTCGTCGATGCGTCGTTGCGCGTGCACGGGCTGCAGGCGCTGCGGATCGTCGACGCGTCGGTGTTCCCGAACATCACGTCGGGCAACATCAACGCACCGACGATGATGGTCGCGGAGAAAGGCGCGGATCTGATCCTGGCGGACGCGCAACGCGCAGAAACCGCCGGCGCGCGGATGCGCACCCGCGAAACCGTCCCGCACTGATGCGACGGCCCGACGCTCGCGCCCCCCTGGCGCGAACCGTTCCCGGCGGAATCGACGCACCCCGCGGATGAGAGGGTGCGTGCGATTTCCGCGTGATCGCGTCCCCGGCGACGGCGGCCGGCCCCATGCATCGTCTGGTCTGAACAATGCCCGCCGGCACACGGGAAAACACCGCCATGAACACGCCGCGCGACCCGCTCGCACAGGCTCGAAACATGCATCCGGTTTTGACGGAAGTCCCCGCGAAACAGGTGTCGCCGTGTCGTCCGTTGTCCACCGCATGCGAACGAGGGTTTGTCTGGTTGGCTTTCGATGCCGGCCTGCACTAGCCTCGTGAGGTCTGCCGCCGCGTCGTTCGGCCGGCGGGACGCGACGTTGTGGTGACGTTGTGCACATGGACAATCCAGTGTCGGCGCGCGGCCTCGCTGCCGAAGTTTCATGGCGTTCGATCACGCACATCGATGCCGCCGGAGAGACATTCTTTGGCTCGCGTGCGATGCGATGCGCGTTCAGCGGACGCGTGACGTGACGTGGCGCGAAGCGAAGCGATCCGGGGCAACGCGCGCGCCGCCCTGCCGTCGGTGTGCACCGGGGGGAATCGCAGGCCCGATCGTGGAGACGCACCGTGAAACGCATGCCATTTCGCTGCATCCATGCCATCAGCTATGCAAGCGTGCTGCTGTTTCAGGCCCAAACGCAGGCGCAGTCGCTGGACGCCCAGTCGACGCAGGAGAACATTTCCGCACTGCGCCAGGAAGTCGATCACCATCTGCAGGAACTGAGCGCGCTCAAGCGCAAACTGGCCGACGAAGAAGCCAATCTCACACGCCTGAGCCGCGCGCTGGACAACCGGGAACTCGCGGCCCGGCGCGGTGCAGGCCCCGGTGATGCCGGCGGCCCCGGCGACGCAGCGACGCAAGCCGATACCGGCGCCCCGGGCGGCACAGCCGGCACGGCAGGCACCGCCCCCGGCAACGCGCAATCCGCGGCCGGGTCCGCCGCGCCGCCGAACCAGCCGGTCGGCCAGGCGCCGGTGCCGGACACCGCACCGCCACCCGTCGCGCCGATCTTCGATCAGCCCGGCGTGCTGACGCCGAAGCACAAGTTCGTCGTCGAGCCGTCGTTCCAGTTCAGCTATTCGTCGTCGAACCGCGTCGCACTCGTCGGCTACACGATCATCCCGGCGCTGCTGATCGGCCTGGTCGACGTACGGGAAGTCAAGACGACCACGCTGACGGGCGCGGTCGCGGTGCGCTACGGGATCACCAACCGGATGGAAGTCGAAGTCCGCGTCCCTTATGTGTACACGACGAACGACACGATCAGCCGCGAGATCTTCACCGGTTCCGCCCAGGACAACGCGTTCAACAGCCACGGCAAAGGCCTCGGCGACGTCGAAATGACGCTGCGCTACCAGTTCAATACCGGCGGCCCCGACAAGTTCTACTACATCGGCTGGCTGCGCTTCAAGACCGCCACCGGCAAGAGCCCGTTCGACGTCGTCACCGACTGCGTCACGCGCTGTGTCGGCAACGCCACCGGCACCGGCCTGCCGCTCGAGCAGCCGACGGGCTCCGGCTTCTACGCGATCCAGCCGGGCCTCACGTGGCTCTTTCCGTCCGACCCGGTGGTGTTCTTCGGCAACTTGAGCTATCTGCACAGCTTCAGCCGCGACAATCTCAGCCTCACGATTCGCGATGGGCAGAAGGACTTCATCGGCAAAGTGCAGCCCGGCGACATCTGGGGTTTCAATATCGGCATGGGCCTCGCGCTGAACGAGAAAGCGTCGGTGAGCCTCGGCTACGACCAGAGCATCGTGCTGCCCACGAAACAGAACGGCCAGACGGTGCCCAGCTCGGTGCGCGTGATCCTCGGCTCGCTGCTCCTCGGTTACTCGTACCGGCTGTCGCCGAAGACCACGCTGAATCTTTCGGTCGGCGCCGGCCTCACGCGCGACACGCCGGACGTGATCCTGACGCTGCGCGTGCCGATTGCATTCTGATCGCCGGACGGCGCCGACGGCGGGCCGCGCGACGCACGCCGGCCCCGGCGTGCCACGGCCCGCTGATCTGCCGCTGATCTGCCGTTCACCTGTCGCTCAGCGAGCCTTCATCGCTGCGTCATCGTCCCGGCAACGCGCCGATCAGCGCGTTGTTCAGCGTCGACATCACGTTCAGGTTCTTGAACGTCGACAGCGTGTTGACGGTCGTGTTGATCGTCGTCACCGCCTGGATTTGCTGGTTGCTCAACGTGTTCTGGATCACTGCGCCGGTCAGCGCCGGCAGCGCGGCGGGCTGCGCGGCGTTGCCGGCGCCGACCTGGATCAGCGCGCCCGCGTTCGCGGCCGCCAGCGCCTGCGCCTGTTGCGCGGTGATATGACTGATGTCCGGGATGTTGAAGCTGGTCGTCGTGACCAGATTGCCGTTCACGAACGCGACACGCGACACGCCGAACGAAACCTTCAGGCCGCTCGGCATATCGAAGCCGCCGCGCATCGCATCGAGGCGCGCGTCGCTGAGCGCGATCGCGCCGGTTGCCGGCCAGTTCCGTTCTTGCGCGCCGCCCGGTTCCGGGGCCGGCGGCCCGGCCGCGCACTCCGCCATCGCGAGCGGCGCGGCACGCAGGATCGGCGCGCCCCCGGCCCGCGACTCCGCAGGCGCCGTATCGGCGCCCGCGTTCGCGCCGGTCGCCGGCGCAACGCCGCTCGTCTGCACGACAGGCTCGACGGTCGCGGCCGGCGCGCCGTCCTGCATCGCCGCCGCACTCACGGACGTCACCCCGCCGCACACCATCGCGGCGATGCCGGCGATCTTCCTGGTCTCGGATCTCATGACGGTCCTCAATAGTCGCGCGGGCCGTGCTTCGGCACCACGACGTAGTACAGGCCGTCGCGGGCGATGCCGGTGTCGAGCGGCGCGCTGGGCGCAACGCGCCAGTCACGCGGGTCGTTGAACACCGCCAGCTCGGGCCGGTTGTGGATCACGAAAATCACATGGTCTTCCCACTTCTGCTCGAAACTCGCCAGCGACATCGGTCGCGTGCCGGTGGCCGGATCGCCGACGAGCACACGCCCGTCACGCAGCCCCTTCACGACCACGAAATGGTGATAGCCGTGCTCGGTGATCAACACGATCGCCGGCGTGTGCGTCTTGACGAGCGTCTGCAACGGCAATTCGTAGCCGTCCGCGACGAAGCCGTGCGCGGCGAGAAAACGCCGGATGTCGAGCAGCGAGAAGCCCTGCCGGCGGATCTTCTCCTGATTGCCGTTCTCCCACATCTGGGCGAAGGCGGTCTGCTCGGTCATCGGATAGTCATACTGATAAGTCAGCAGCGTCGCGACGGCAGCCGACCCGCAACTGAAATCGAACTGCTGCTTGACGGTGCGCTTGAAGCGCGCTTCCTTGAGACTCGTGACGTGCATCGCATAACCGGCGCCCGTCGGATCGACGACCGTCATCTCGTCCGCCTGTGCAAGCGGGCCGGATAGCGCACAGGCGAGTGCCGCGATGCACGCTGCGGCAACCTGTCTCATCGCTCAGTTCCCGAAGCGCACGTTGAGCACCGTCGCGTTCTGAATCAGCACGTTCGCGCCGGTATTCTGGATGACCGTCGGCAGGCCGCTCGCATTGGCGAACGAGCCGTCGGTGATCGCATTCGAGCCGGTCGACACCCGGTTCGCCACGTTGTCGGTCACTGCGCCGGTCAGATAGTTCTGGCCGATCAGCGCATCGCCGCCCCGATGCTCGTCGAGCTGGTCGGGCGACATCGCGACGCCGAAGCTGCCCGCTTGCGCGGTCGCGGCGCCGTTTTCAGGGGGTGTAGCTGTCGCAGGGGATGCGACGGCCGCAGCCGGATCGGCCTGATCCGCGCGTGCGGCAGGTTGGGAAGGTGCGGCTGCCGGCGCAACGCCAGCGGCTGCCTCCACCGCAACGGTTCGCGACCCCTCAGCCGTGGCATGGGCCGTCAGGCCCGGCAGCAGCGCCGCAGGCAATATCACCAGCGAAAGTGCCGTTCGGATTCGCATGGCTGTCTCCTTGGTCCCTGCGCGAGTCGGCTCGAACCCGGCGCACAGGGAGCGGAATCCGCGTGACCGTCGATCGACGGAAATCGGCCCGGCCTGCGTCAACGAGAGCGAGACGGCCGTTCGGCCATCCCGCCCTCGCCGGCAGTCCTGTCCATCGGCGATGGCATGCAAGCCGCGGGATCGCCTGCGCCCGCGTCGATGCATCCGGCTCGCCAGGACCAACCGGCCTTCTAACGTCCTACGGTCAGGTTCGCCTGCACGGTCACAGCCTGCTGAACGAGCGACGCCATGCCGCTGTTCTGGTTGGCGACCATGATGCCCGCCGCAGTCTGGCCGACGCTCGCCATCGCATTGGACATGTTGAACGTCCCTGCGTTGACCGCATTGGCTCCGCCTGCGCCACCCGCGCCGCCGACCGCGCCGTTACCGACGCCGCCGTTGCCGGTGCCGCCTGCGCCGCCCGCGCCGCCCATCGCGCCCACCGCGCCGCTACCCGCGGTTGCGCTGCCGTTGCTGGCCGTCGTCGTCGCGCCGCCGTTCGCCGCGCTGCCGCCCGTGCCCGCGCCGCCGGCACCGCCGTTGCCCGCAGCGGCCGTCGCCGCGCCACCGTTGCCGCCCGCCGCCGCACCCGCACCGCCAATGCCCGAGCCCGATCCGCCCGAAGCGGTCGACGTACCCGCCGACCCTGCGCCGCCCGTGCCGCTACCCGAGCCACTGCCGGTACCCGTGCCGGTGCCGGTGCCGCTGCCGGCCGATGCCGACGCACTTCCGCTGCCATGATTCCTGGCCCACGTGGAACCGGCATCGGCTGTGCCGGTGCCGCCGCCCCAGCCGGTGCCGCTGCCCGTGCCGGAGCCGCCTACGCCGACCGAAGCCGCGACTGCGCCGCCGCCCGTGCCGGAGCCGTAGCCGCCGCTCGCAGTGGCATTGCCGCCACGCCCGCCGCTGGCGACAGGTGAACCGCCGGCTCCGCCGCCGCCGCCGTTGCCGGTGCCGGCCGTCGCGCTGCCATTGCTGGCGTTGCCCGCCGTGGCGCTGCCGTTATGCGCGCTGCCGCCGCTGCCGCCGGCGCCGCCTTTGCCGCCGCCGCCGCCGTTACCGCCCGTGCCACCGTAGCCATACCCGTTGCCGCCCTTGCCGCCGCTTCCGCCGGCCGCGCTGCCCGAGTTGGTCGCGTTGTTGCCAATGCCCCAGACCTGGACATTGCTCACGTACCCGTCGAGTTTGCTGATCGCGACGATCTTGGTGCTGTTGTACGAATCCTGATAGACGCTCGCGCCGGGTGAAACTTCATTTGCATTGGACCCGGTGGTGCTGGTCTGGGTTGAGCCGACTGTGTTGGTGAGAGTGTTCGATCCGTCATCCGCTTTCTGGCTGCATGTCGAACTGGTATCGCTGCTGCATGGATTCGCCATCGCGTAGCCACTGCATCCCAAGGCGAGAAGCGCAGCGGACGCCAATAAAGTTTTACGCATGAAATCCTCCTGAAGTAACGAGGAACGGCTTGGCCGACCGCACCAATCCGGACGACATCACGCATCGGCGATGCCAATCCTCCAAGCGGCCCGAATACAAAGAGACCGTTGGATTTTTCACGCGACATGGCCCGTCCCGCCCGATTCCGGCACGCGATTTATGTTTCAAGTCTGAAACGTGCCGATCGGCACGGCGCCGCGGCATCCGTGATGCGCGGACGGATTTCGCCTTTGTATTCAGGTGCTTGCCCGATCAACCCAAGGCTGGCCCGGCACGCGCGGAATGTTTCACTTTTGACGCTACCGTCCGGGCGCATCCGGGTATGCCTGTAGCGCCGGGTATTCGATCTCGATCGCAAACGCACGCCCGGCAAGGACCCACGCGAATTCATTCCGTCAACGCGTTAAAAGCCCGCATCAAGCGCCATTCAGAAATGTTTCGACTGTGATAGGTCGCTTTTTCTTCGGATCCCGTTAGCGGCGAGCACTGGCGCGCGCGGGTCGGGTGATCGACCGGAACGAGGATTCCGGCCGGCAGGCGCGATGGAATGGCGACGCACATCCCGCTGCGGTGCACCGCACCGAATCCACGGGCCACCGGAGGTTCAACCGTGTGCGGGCGCCCGCCGGCGGCCGCTCGAAACGCAGGCGTGGCGCCCCGTGCTTCGGTGGCCGTTCTTGCGCCGGCTCAGTTCACACTCGACCGCTTCTCCACGAACCGCCGCACATAATCGTCCGCCGGACGCGACAGGATGTCGTCCGGCGTTCCGACCTGCACCAGCGTGCCGTCGCGCAGGATCGCGATCCGGTCGCCGATGCGCAGCGCCTCGTCGAGATCGTGCGTGATGAACACGATCGTCTTCGAAAGCGTCGCCTGCAGTTCGAGCAGCTGATCCTGCATCTCGGTGCGGATCAGCGGATCGAGCGCGGAGAACGCCTCGTCCATCAGCAGCACGTCGGTGTCGGCCGCCAGCGCACGCGCCAGCCCGACACGCTGCCGCATCCCGCCCGACAATTCGTCCGGATAATGATCGCCGTAGCCGTCGAGCCCGACCTTCGTCAGCCAGTTGCGCGCCGCGTCGGCCGCATCGTGCCGCTTCTCGCCGCGCGTGCGCAGCGCATACGCGGCGTTGTCGAGCACGGTCTGGTGCGGCAGCAGCCCGAAGTTCTGGAACACCATGCTGACCTTGTAGCGGCGCAGTTCGCGCAGCCCGTGCGCATCGAGCTTGATCACGTCGCTGCCGTCGATCACGATCTCGCCGGCCGTCGGCTCGATCAGCCGATTGAAGTGCCGCACGAGCGTCGATTTCCCGGAACCCGACAGCCCCATGATCACGAAGATCTCGCCCGACTCGATGCCGAGGCTCACGTCGTTGAGCCCGACGTTGCAGCCCGTTTCGGCCAGCACGTCGGCCTTGCGCTTGCCGGCGCGCAGCAGGTCGAGCACGCGCGCATGCGCGGCCTGCGGCCCGAACAGCTTGTACACGTGTTTGACGTCGATGGTCGCCATGTCTGCCTCCGTTCCTATGCGCGCGACGATTGCGTCGCCTGATTCGAATCGACGCCCGCCGACTGCGCCTTGCGCGGCAGCCGGTACGGCACGCGCGACGCGCCCTTCTGCCGGCGCTGCTGCGCGAGCCGGCGGCGCGCGCGTCGCTCCTGGCCGAAGCCCTGGCTGATCCGGTCGATCACGATCGCGAGGATCACGATCGCGAGGCCGGCCTGCGTACCCTTGCCGACGTCGAGCGTCTGGATGCCCGCGAGCACGTCCTCGCCGAGCCCGCGCGAACCGATCATCGACGCGATCACGACCATCGACAGCGCCATCATCGTCGTCTGGTTGATGCCGGCCATGATGCTCGGCCGTGCCAGCGGCAACTGCACGTTGACGAGCAGTTGCCAGCGCGTCGTGCCGAACGCGCGCGCGGCTTCCGTCACGTCCGGATCGACCTGGCGAATGCCGAGATCGGTCAGGCGAATCAGCGGCGGCAGCGCGTAGATGATCGTCGCGAGGATCGCGGGCACCTTGCCGAGACCGAACAGCATCAGCACCGGAATCAGGTACACGAAGCTCGGCAGCGTCTGCATCACGTCGAGCACCGGCAGCAGCATCCGGCGCAACCACGCGCTGCGTGACGCGAGGATGCCCAACGGCACGCCGAGCGCAACCGACAGCACCGTCGCGACGAGCATCAGCGCGAGCGTCTGCATCAGCTTGTCCCACAGACCAAAGCAGCCGATCGCGTAGAGCAGCAGCATGAAGAGCACGCCGAGGCCGATGCGGCGCGTCGCATTCCACGCGATCGCGCCGACGACCAGCAGCACGAGCCACGGCGGCGCCACGCGCAGCGCGCCTTCGAGCGGCACCAGCAGGTAGCGCAACAGCATCGTGCTGAAGTGATGGAAGCTGTCGCCGTATTGCGCGACGAAAGTCTCGAGCGCGCTGTTGACCCAGTCGGCGATCGACAGGTGCAGAAAGAAGCCGTTCATGTTGAATCTCCGTCGCGCCGCGAGGGCGCGTGACGGCGGCGGCAGGCGCGGGCCCGCCGCCGCGCGCAGGTTACGCGCCCTTCAGGCTGCCGGCGATCTTCTGCGCGACGTCGGCCGGCACCCACTGCTTCCACATGTCCTGGCGGGTCTTCAGGAACTGCGTGGCCATCGCCGCACCGTCGATCTTCTTCGTCGTCATCTCGAGGATCGTCTGGTTCAGGAAGTCCATCGGGAAGCGCACCTTGCCGAACACGCCGACGAGATCGGGGTTCGCATCGGCGAACGGCTTCGACACGCCGACCGTCAGCCGCGACACCATGTACGACGATGCGCACTGCTGCGTGCTGCTCTCGTCGCGCAGCGTCTTCCAGCATGCTTCGTTATAGGCCGGCATCTTCAACGCGGCGAACTTGTATTTCGCCATCAGCGCGGCCGGGCCCCAGTAATAGAACACGATCGGCGCGCCGCGCTGGTATGCCGACGCGATCGCCGCGTCGAGCGCCGCGCCCGTGCCCGGATGGAAGTTCGTGTACGACTGGTCGAGCTTCAGCACGCGCAGCAGGCGCGTGTTCACGCGCTCGCAGTCCCAGCCGGTCGGGCAGTTCAGGAAGCGGCCCTTGCCCGGTTCCTCCTCGTCGACGAACACCTGCTTGTACTTCGGCAGATCGTCGACCGATACGAGCCCCGGCGCGACCGGCTTGATGTTGCGCGCCGGATCGCCCTTCACCACGTATTCGGGCACGAACCAGCCTTCCGTCGTGCCGCCCGGCAGCGTGTCGCCGATCAGCTTCACGGCGCCCGACGCGACGGCCTTCGCGGTGATCTCGCTGCGGCCCGTCCACTGCTCGGCCCAGATCTGCAGGTCGTTGCGCGCGAGCGCCGTTTCCGTCGCGGCCGTGCTGCCCGGCACGACGTCCGTCTTGCAGCCGTAGCCCTTCTCCATGATCTGCCGCAGCACTTCGGTCGCGAACGACCCGCTTTCCCACGTGATGCCCGCGAAATGGACCGTCTTGCCGTCGGCGCACGCGCCGCCGGCCGCATGGGCCGCGGGCGCGGACAGGATCGCCGCGGCGGCGAGAAGGACCGTTTTCAGTCGTCGAATCTGCATGGTGGGTCGTCTCCAAATCGAATCTGTTGTTTGTGCGTCGCGGCATGCGCGGCGACCGGCGAATCGCGAATCCCGCCACGTCCGGTCAGCCTGCATGTTTCAGCCGCCAATTTGTTTAGGGAAACGAGTAATTCCGATCATTGCGATCGGCAGCGCCAATCGATCGCCGGGCGCCCTGTCAGGCCCGCCGGACGGTCCTCGCGGCCGATTTGCCGAGACCGTCGACGACCCGGCGCGGGCTGCGTCGCGCCCCCGTTCGGCGGCTGCCCGGCCGGCCTTGAACCACGGCTGTTCGCACGCCGTTTCGGCTGCCGAAACCACCCGTCGCGCCCCCATTGGCGATCCCGATCCCATCCATCGAAATTACTCGCTTTCGATTCCTTTCAGGGTTGGGAAGAATGCGCGGAGTCATCGGAGGAGACACGACCCGACACTGCCGGTCGCCGCGCCGCCGCGCCTTGCGCGTTTCCGGCGCCGCGCGCGCTGCGCCGGGTCGCCCCGGATGACGGGACGCGCCTCGCCGGACGCGCTCACGACAACCGATACAAGCTGGATACCCCGGAGATCTCTCAATGAACAAGAAACTGACGGCGCTCGCCATAACGGCCGCATTCGCGTCGCCCGCGTTCGCACAAAGCAGCGTCACGCTGTACGGCGTGATCGACGAAGGCCTGAACTACACGAACAACGTCGGCACCGGCCACGTCTACGAAATGGCGAGCGGCTACGCGCAAGGCAGCCGCTGGGGCCTGAAGGGCAGCGAAGATCTCGGCGGCGGCATGAAGGCGATCTTCCAGCTCGAGAACGGCTTCGACGTGAACACCGGCCGGCTCAACCAGGGCGGCCGCATGTTCGGCCGCCAGGCGTACGTCGGCCTGAGCCAGGCACAGTACGGCACGCTGACGTTCGGCCGCCAGTACGACTCCGTCGTCGACTATCTCGCGCCGACCACCGCCAACGGCAACTGGGGCGGCTACCTGCTCGCGCACCCGTTCGACAACGACAACACCGACAACTCGTTCCGCCTCGACAACACGGTGAAGTACGCGAGCCCGAACTTCGGCGGCTTCCAGTTCGGCGGCGCGTACAGCTTCAGCAACAGCACGAGTTTCTCGGACAACCGCGCGTACAGCTTCGGCGCGCAATACCAGAACAACGGGCTGCTGATCGGCGCCGCATACCTGCAGGCGAACCATCCGGGCAACGGCTCGGCCGGCGCGATCACCGCGAACGACGCGAGCTTCATCGCCGAGCGCATGCGCGTGTTCGGTGCGGGCATCAACTACACGTTCGGGCCCGCGACGGTCGGCTTCGCGTACACGAACTCGAACTACAAGAACCCGACCGGCAACGGCTATCTCGGCACGCCGGGCGCGATCATCGCGCCGGGAGCGACGGTCAGCGCGATCAAGTACCAGAACTTCGAAGTGAACGGCGCGTACCAGATCACGCCGTCGTTCATGGTCGGCGCGCAGTACGTGCTGTCGCTCGAGAAGTACGACGCATCGACCGGCGACGCGAAGCCGAAGATCCATTCGGTCGGGCTGATGGCCGACTACAACCTGTCGAAGCGCACCGACGTGTACGTGCAGGCTGCGTACCAGCACATCGCCGGCGACAAGACGAACTCGATCCTCGACCAGGCGTTCATCCCCGGCACCGACGCGCCGTCGTCGACGTCGAACCAGGTGGCCGTGCGTCTCGCACTGCGCCACAAGTTCTGACGCCACGCGGTTCTCCCGACTTCACGCGACACCCGCGCGACTCCGCCGAGGTGTCTTTGCCCGCCCGCAAGCGCAAGCCTGCCGGCGGGCTTTTTCGTGGATGCGGCAATCGTCCGGAATTGCAGCCTGCCGCAAGCAGTAGCCGGCATCTTTCGATCCCGTGCCGAGAGGTTCCAGCAGTGTGCGAAGTTGCGCGTAGTCCATCGAGCACGACTCAGTTTCGCAGCGCCATCGCGCGCAGCAGCGCATCGATCTGCCCGAACGCGTCCTGCTGCCACTGCTCGGGCGTGCGATCACCCAGCGCATGCGTGTCTTCGACGAAGCGCCTCACGCAGGTGGGACCGTATCCGTCGAAGGTATCGAATTTCTCGGCGATGTGCCGAAATCCGCGTTCGCCGCTTGCATGCCCCAGGAGCGGGAGACATTCTTGTGCAAGCGCCTCGATCTCGCCGGGGTAGTTCCGCACGCAGTAGTAGATGTCGTAAGCGTCCTTCTGCTTGTAGCGGCCCGCCAGCGCATGGCCTTTCATCGCTAGCAACGCAGGAATCGAGCACACCGCGATCTCCACGCGGTTCGTCCCGCCGTCCGGCATCGCCCCAGCCACCGCCACGAGTTGATAGAACCGCATCGCCAGGTCTGCACCATCCGCCCGTTGCACGGCGAAGTCGCTGATCAAGGGTGGATGGTTCTTGACGATTTCCGCGTCGCGCGGCATCAAGAAATCGACGACGACATCGATCGCGTCCCCGCCATCTCGCGCGGGAACCTTGCGAACCAATTGGAAGCGCCGAAGCCCCTCGCGCTGGGCGTATCCATGGCCTTGAAGCGCTCCGATCAAGGTCGCGTACTCACCGTCGCCGAGTGCTTCCGCATCCAGCCCGACGTCCACGTCGAGCGTGCCGACGTGGGGCATGTCCTCGTTGGCCAGCAGCAGCCAGGGAACCGCGCCGCCGATGATGGCGAACTTGCCCTTGAAACTGCCGAGGATCTGGCCGATCTCGATCAGCACGGACTTCACGGCCTCGGTCGTGCGGTCGTCGTATTCGGCGGCCGACTGTGGTTCCTGAGATGGTGTTATGTGGACCATGAGAGCCTTTCCTGGCGTAAATGATCGGCGGCCTCGGCGCCGCGTTCACCGGCAATGGAGAGGTCGAGGTAGGTCTGAATCGGACTCGTGCAGACCGCGCCCGGTGCAGGTTCGACTGCGTCGGCGAGCAGACCCAGGTCCTTCGGGACGGTCACAACCACGTTCTCTCCCTTCGATGCGACCGCAAGCTTCAACGCTGTCTGGAGCTTGCTCAGGCCTTCCTTGTCGGCGAAGAAGTAGTGCGTGCCGGTGCGCCCGTACGGAGAAAGCCACTGCGCTGCCGAGAATGATGCGAAGGCCGCACGTACCGGCCCCTCTTCGACGCGCAGTGCGCTTCGGGCAGCATGTTCGAACGCGCTGCCATGCAATGGGGTGTAGAACCGCAACCGCTCACCAGGCGGTGCCGTGTAGCTGTCGCGCCATGCGTCCAGTAGTGCGTCGGGCGCCGAGAGGACGAGGCCACTGTCCGACACACACGCCCACTCCCGATCAATCAAGCCGGTGCGCACGTTGCTGACGTGTCCGAGACTGACGCCGGAGATGTCCGACAACTCCGTGACTCGCCATGCACGGCCGGGCTCGCGCAGCATTACGCGCAGCACTTGCGCAGATTTCGGCTTGAACAGCGACCTGAGTTCGCGTTGTTCGGACACGGGCTTGTCCGCGACCATGCGTTCGATGAACACGCCATCGAAAGCGATTCGGGCGTTTCCCTGCAAGTCGAGATAGCCGACGCCTTTCTCTTCGCACATCTGCTTCACTGTGGGAGAGAGATAGGGGGCGATGAAGACAGGCGTCGCCTCGGGGGCTCGGTGCGCAATGTAATTCCGCAACTCCAGCAGCGCCGAGCGGGCGTACCGCGGTTGCCCGTTGGACTTGTACTCGCAGATGAGTAAGTGCTGCCGACCGTCCACGCGTAGCCGGGCGATCAAGTCCGGCTGCCAATCGCCGGACACGGCTTCGGCATCGATGCCTTCGACCCGAAGGATCGGAATCTTCTCGAGCAACCCGCGTAGCACATCACCAGCAAGAGTTTCGTCTTTCATTGAATGCGGCCCTTTCAGCATTTCTTGAAAATATCACACTCCCTGAAATAGGAAGCACATATTTCACTGAAAATAATAATTTCAGCAAATGCTGAAAGTTACTTATTTACTGAAATTCTTGAGTGAGGGAGCGCCCTAGCTCACGCCCAGATCAACAACCGAGTTCAGCCAGACTGGGCGTCGGTACCAGGCTTGAGCGGATCTCCGACGACTTATCTGCCCCCTATTTAACTCGAACTGATACCGGTAGGAGCGTCGATTTGAGGAGGAGGTGGACACGGCACGATCAGCCTTCTGTTGCCACAACTGTCCGCAGGCGCGCTTCGGCGTGCGCCTTACCCCGGGCAGCAGCGACGTCATGGCGTCGACAAGATCACAGCTTCCGGCAACCACGGCCAGTCGCCTCGCAGCGGATACACTGTGTGCCGCCTCAACGATCCGCTCAGGCAATCACCGTCTATCACCCTGTCCCATTGCCTGCGCCCTGTCCTCATGAACCCGTGGCCGGTCGGCCTGGCGCATCCTGATCCAATGGAGTCCCGCTTGAAACACTGGCCGCGCACTCTGGTTGCATTCACCACCGCCCTCCTGGCCGCTGCATCCGCGCATGCCCGCCCCGTCTGTATCGTGGTCGCCGATGCAACCACCGGCCAGATACTCGTGCAGCAAGGCGATTGTGCGACCCGCGTCACGCCTGCGTCGACGTTTAAAGTCGCGATCAGTCTGATGGGTTTCGATGCGGGCATCCTGAAAGACGAACACACGCCGACGCTCGACTTCCACGCCGGCTACCCCGACTGGGGCGGTGCGCCCTGGCGCGAACCGACCGACCCGGCGCGCTGGATGAAGCTGTCGGTCTTCTGGTATTCGCAGCAGATCACACAGGCGCTCGGGCAAGCGCGCTTCCAGCAGTACACGAGCACATTCGGCTACGGCAACGCGGACGTCACCCGTCAACTGGGCGAATCGAGCGGTGTGATGGGCGCCTGGGTCAATTCGTCATTGCGGATCTCGCCGCTCGAACAAATCGGCTTCATGCGCGGGATCGCGAACCGGACGCTGCCGGTCAGCGCGCACGCGTATGACATGACCGAGCGGATCACGCTGATCGACAGGCAGCCGGACGGCTGGATCGTGCACGGCAAGACCGGCACGGGATCGCCGGGGCTCAAGTACGAAGCGTCGCACGCATACGGCTGGTTCGTCGGCTGGGCGGCGAAGGGGCCGCGCAAGCTCGCGTTCGCGTACCTGATCCAGGACGACAAGCGGCAGGCGCCGAACGCCGGGCTGCGCGCACGCGACACGCTCCTCGACGCGCTGCCGGCGCTCGCCGAACCGGAGCAGCCACGGTGAGCACCATTCCGCGCAACGCGCGGATCGACCTGCTGCGCGGCGTGTCGATCCTGCTCGTCCTGCTGCATCACTTCAACATCGCGTATCCGCTGCGCGACACGGCGCTCGCGCGCGTACTCGGCTGGGACACGGTCCATGCGATCGTGCGCAACGGCAACTATGGCGTGACGATGTTCTTCGCGATCTCGGGCTACCTGATCACGTCGAATGCGCGCCGCCGCTGGGGCAGCCTCGGCGCGCTCGACGTGCGCGCGTTCTACGTGTCGCGCGTCGCGCGCATCGTCCCGTGCCTGCTCCTGCTGCTCGCGCTCGTCAACGGCCTCGCGGCGGCCGGCGTGCCGATCTTCACGAACCACGCGCCGCAGGGCATCGCCGTGTCGTTCTGGCTCGTGAATCTCGCGTCGCTCACGTTCTGGATGAACGTGCTGATCGGTACGTACGGATGGGTCAACTACGCGCTCGGCGTGCTGTGGTCGCTGTCGGTCGAGGAGGTGTTCTACCTGTCGTTTCCGCTGTTGTGCATCGCGCTGCGCCGCGACACGCGGCTGTTCGCGTTCTGGCTGCTGATTGCCGCGATCGGCCCTGTGTACCGCTTCACGCATCCGGGCGACGAAGGCGGATTCCTCTATGCGTACTTCGCGTGTTTCGACGGCATCGCGATCGGCTGCTGCACCGCGTTGCTCGCCGAACGCGCGCGCTGGCAGGTGCTCGCGGCCGCGCCCGTGCAATGGCTCACGGCAGCGGCGATGACGGCGCTGTACCTCGCGTGGCCGATCGCGGAAAGCCATGTGATCGGGGTATCCGCGATGGCGCTCGGCACCGGCGTGCTGCTGATCGGCGCGCATGCGGAACGCGAACGCGCACACGGCCGCGTGCTCGCGCCGCTGCGCTGGAGCGGGCGGCTCAGCTACGAGCTGTATCTGTTCCACCTGATCGTGCTCGGCGCGCTGCGCACGTTCTGGCCGCCGTCTGCCACGCACGGCGACGGCAAGCTGGCGTTGCTCGTCGCGTATCTGGTGCTGTCGGCCGGCTTGAGCGCGCTGATCGCTCGCGGCTATGCGACACCGCTCGACCGCTTCGTCAAACGGATCGCGTCGCGGCCCGCCGCGCGCGTGCCGGACGGCGCGCGCTTCTAGCGCTTCATCGGCAATCGCTGCCGGGCGGCGGCGGGACACAAAAAACCGGCCAGGGCCCCGCCGTATCGCACGACGGTACCGGCCGGCCTGACCGCAAGCCCCGCTTACCCAATGTCGATCGACCGCGCGACCGCGTCGTCGGTCGCGCGTCGGTCAATCCAGATAGTCCGCGTATTCCTTGTGCGCATAGCCGGCAAGCGCCTGCCACGGCAACGGCTCGCGCCGCCCGGCCGGTGCCTGCGTCAGCGTCAGCTTGCGCACGACGCGGCCGTCGGCGCTCCGGTATTCGACCGACAGCGGCGCCTGCAGCCGTTCGCTCCACAGGATCCGGTTCACGCCGCGCGCACCGGGCGACTCGACCGCCTGCTCGTACCAGCGGGTGCCGGGCGCGTCGCCGGGCTTCGCCGCGCCGAGCCGCTTCAGTTGCGACGGCGGCGTCACGTAGTACGCGTTGTCCCACGAGCCGTCGAAGCCCGTGGTTTCGTACTCGGCCGGCGGCACGCTGACGATCGTCCGGTTCGCCGCGTCCACATACTCGATACGCACCGTCTTGCCGTCGTACGTGACGTGCCGTGCAGCCGCCTGGAAGTTGAAGTGCTTGTGTCCGGCATGGGCGGCGGCCGGCTGCACACCGGCGCGCGGCGGGTCCCGGCGCACACGGCCCGCGTCGTGGTCATGGTCGTGATCGTCGTCATGCCCGCCGCCCGCCGCCGCGACGGGCAGCACACGCTCGACCCACACATGCCCGTCGCGCCGAACCATCCGTTCGCGATACATCGTCGTGCGCGTCACGCCGTCGGCCGTCACCGTGCGGCTTTCGTGCAGCAGCACGGCGTCGAGATCCGCCGCCGCAAAAGCGGGGAGCGCGATCAACCCGCAAGCGAGCGCACCGAGAAGCTGGCGTTTCATCGAGGATTCCCGTTCGTCATGAAGGAAGCCGCCGGCATCAGAAACCGAACGCCGAGCGCACGAGACCGAACACCTTCGTGTTGTCGATCGTCCCCTTGAACGCCTTCGCGTCCGCGCCGTCGGCAAACAGCATCACGTCGCCGCCGCCGTGCGTCTCCGAACCCGCGCTACCCATCCGCACGCCGACTTCCTGCAGATACGCTTCGTTCATCGCGGTGGCCGAATCGACCGATGCGCGCACGTTCGGCCGGTTCGCGCCGTTGCCGAACACCAGCGTCGTATAGGTATTGCCGTCGGCATCCTTGCTCGGCTGGCCGTCGCGATAGTTGCGGCTGATGTCGAGAATCGGATTGCCGCGCTTCGAATAGCCGTTGATCGTCATCGTGTGGTCGTGGTCGGCCGTCACGACGATCAGCGTGTTCGACAGGTCGACCTTCGACAGCGCGACGCGGATCGCGTCGTCGAATGCCGCCGTATCCTCGAGCGCGCGCTTCGCGTTGGTGCCGTGCAGCGCGTGATCGATCCGGCCGCCTTCGACCATCAGGAAATAGCCGTTCGAGTTCTTCGACAGCACGTCGATCGCCTTCGACGTCATGTCCGCGAGGCTCGGCTGCGACGGCCCTTCGCCCTTGCCCGCGACGCGGTCCAGCTCGTACTCGAGATGGCTCGTCGAACTGAACAGGCCGACCAGCTTGCCGTTGCCGGCCTGCGCGAGCTGGTCCTTCGTGGCCACGACCGTGTAGCCCTTCGTCTTCATCTCGTCGAGCAGGTTGCGCCCGTCCGCGCGCCCGCGCTTGTTCGCGACCGGATCGAACGGCGTCCAGTGATTGCGGCCGCCGCCCATCAGCACGTCGACGCCGTCGCCGAGCGCCGCGTTGTAGCCGGCTCCGCCCGGCGCCGCCTGCGCGGCGATGTCGTACTGCGCATCGCGATGGCAGATGTGCGAATAGGTCGCGGCGGGCGTCGCGTGCGTGAGCTCGGTCGTCGTGACCGCGCCGACCGCCTTGCCGCGCGCCTTTGCCAGTTCCAGCAGCGTCGCGACCGGCTGGCCGTTGCCCGGCGCGCAGTTGTTGACGGTCTTGTTGCCGTTGACGTCGCTGCCCGGCGCGACCGCGCGCGTGTCGGACGACATCGACAGCACCTCGTTGTTCATCTTCACGCCGGTCATGTACGCGGCCATCGACGGCGCGCTGTCGGTGGTCTGTGCGTCGTTCGAGAAGGTCTTGACGCGCGCGGTGCGTGCCAGCTTCTCCATCGTCAGTTGTCCCGACTCGCCGACCTTGTAGATCCGGCTCGCCGTCACGGTCGTCGGCCCCATGCCGTCGCCGAGAAAGAAAATCACGTTCTTCGCCTGGCCGGCGGCGTGCGCCGGGCCGCATGCGAAACCCACGACGGCCAACGCCGCCGCGATGCACTTGATGGTCGACATCCTGTATTCCCCTGTACCCGTGTTGTCGGCGCTCAAAGCTGCACCGCGTTGCGCACCAGCTCGAAGACCTTGTTGTTCTCGATCACGCCGTGGAACGCATCCGCGCCGCGGCCGATCGCACCGAGGAACACATCCGTGCCGCCGTGCGTCTCGCTGCCCTTGTCCATCCGCACGACCGCCTCCTGGCGATAATCGTCCGCGCCCGTCACCGCGTCGGTGAGCGCGGTGCCCGCGCGGCTGCCCTGCACGCGGTTCTCGCCGTTGCCGAAGCCGATGATCGTGTACGGCGCGCCGTCCGCGTCCTTCGCGACCGCGCCGGTCTGGTAGCTGCGCAGCACGCCCAGCACGCCGGGCTTGCCCGACTCGGTCTTGCCGGTGCGCGCCGCATAGCCGTTCAGCACCAGCGTGTGATCGTGATCGGCCGTGACGACGATCAGCGTGTTCTTCAGATCAGGATCGGTCTTGCGCACCTTGTCGAGCGTCGCCTTGATCGCGTTGTCGAATGCGACCGTGTCCTGCAGCGCGCGCTTCGCATTGGTGTCGTGCAGCGCGTGATCGATCCGGCCGCCTTCGACCATCAGGAAATAACCGTTCGGGTTGTTCTGCAGCACGTCGAGCGCGCGCGTCGCCATGTCGGACAGGCTCGGTTCCTTCGTCGCGCCGCGATCGAGGTCGTAGCTCATGTGGCTCGACGAAAACAGACCGACCAGCTTCCCGCTCTTCGTCGCATCCGCAGCGAGCAGATCGTCGCGGTTCTGCGCGACCGCGTAGCCCTTCGCCTTCAGCTCGTTGACCAGGTTGCGGCCGTCGGTGCGCTTGCCGCCGCCGTCCTTCGGTACGAAGAATTGCGTGCCGCCGCCGAGCACGACGTCGACGCCGTCGCCGAGCGCGCCGTTGTAGCCCGCGCCGCCCGGCACGAGCTGGGCCGCGATGTCGTTCTCGGCATCGCGATGGCACACGTGCGCGTAGGTCGCGGCAGGCGTCGCGTGCGTGACGCGCGTGGTCGTCACGACACCGGTGGCCATCCCTTTCGCCTTCGCGATCTCGAGCAGCGTCGATACCGACCTGCCGTTGTTCGCGCCGCAGTTGCCGGTGAGGCCGGCGGTCGGCTCGAGCGCCTTCGTGTCGGGCGACATCGAAATCACTTCGTTGTTGGTCTTGACGCCAGTCATGTACGCCGACATCGACGGCGCGCTGTCCGTCACCTGCGCGTCGTTGGAATAGGTCTTCACGAACGCGGATTCGGGCAGCGTGTCGATCGTGAGCGCGCCGTCTTCACCGACCGCATAGATGCGCGCGGCCGTCAGCGTCGTCATCCCCATGCCGTCGCCGAGGAAAAAGATCACGTTGCGCGCCGCCGCCTGCACCGGCGCGGGCGTCGAGCTGGTCGGCCCGTCGTCGCTGTTGCATCCGGCAAGCGCAAAGGCGCCGGCACACAGCAGCGCCGCCATTTTGATTCGATTCATGTTGCGGGTTCCCCCCGGTGTTACTGCTTTCGAAATGAAAGGCGATGGTAGGAACCCGATGTGACGGCAATATGAATGGAAATTGGAAGGATCGGTATGGCTTATGAAAGCAAACGGCGCGGCGCCGTGCCCTGGCGCCCAGCGCGCGGCCGCGTCAATCGGCGGGTTCGTTAGCGGCGCTGTGCACGGTCACGATGCGCGCAGGCGGAATATTTGCCCAGACGATACGGCTGCCGCTGGCAACAAATGCCGAATCGCCCAACGGATGACGGCGGGGCGAGCGCAAGTCGTACGTGAATTGAATCATCACGCCGTCGGCCGACAGCACGCGACGGCATTGATCGACGATGGCCGTCACGTCCTCGCGCGGCAGCGTGCGCAACGGCAGGCACGACACGATCGCATCGATCCGCGCGGCGGGCGGCAGCAGCCGTTCGAGCTGCCGCGCATCGCCCCACACGATCGACACATCCGGAAAGCGTCGCCGCAGGTGCTGCACGAACGCCGGCGAACGCTCGACCACGACGAGGCGCCGCGGCGCGACGCCGCGTTCGAGCAACGCCGCGGTGATCGCGCCGGTGCCGCCGCCGAGTTCGACGACCAGCCCGTCGCCGTCCGGCACCGCGTCGGCCATCTCGCGCGCCAGATGCCGCGAACTCGGACACAACGCGCCCACCGCGGCCGGGCGGCCGACCCACTCGCGCACGAACAGTGCCGAGACACGCCACGCGTTCGGCCAGATCATTGGCCGGCCTTGAGCGGTTGCGCCGTCGGCTTCGACGTGCCGATGACTTCGTGGAACAGGGCTACGGCGACACGGGGCCTTTTCACGTGCATCCTCCTGGACGAATCGGTCCGCCGCAGGAAGAGCGACGATCAAATCGATTCTAGGAAACGCAAACTTAAGGCGACGTGAAGATTGTCCCTAGTACGCGGCGGCGCGCACCTGTGCTGCGCGCCCCATGCCCGCCCCGTGCCGGATCAGCGATCGACGCGCTGCTGGAAGGCCGCCGGATAGCGCTCGCCGACGATCCTGATCTGCTGCAGCGCCGCCTCGATCGCGGCGAGATCGTCGGCCGTCAGCACGACGGCGGCCGCGCCCAGGTTCTCGTCGAGCCGATGCAGTTTCGTCGTGCCCGGAATCGGCACGATCCACGGCTTGCGCGCGAGCAGCCACGCGAGCGCGATCTGCGCGCGCGTCGCGCCCTTGTCGGTCGCGATCCGGCCCAGCAGATCGACGAGGCCCGCGTTCGCGTTGCGGTTTTCTTCCGAGAAGCGCGGCACGATATTGCGGAAATCGTTCGCGGCGAACGTCGTGCCCGCATCGATCGCGCCGGTCAGGAAGCCCTTCCCGAGCGGGCTGAACGGCACGAAGCCGATGCCGAGCTCCTCCAGCGTCGGCAGGATCCGTTGTTCCGGCTCGCGCCACCACAGCGAATACTCGCTCTGCAGCGCGGCGACCGGCTGCACCGCGTGCGCGCGGCGAATCGTCTGCTCACCGGCTTCCGACAGCCCGAAATGCGCGACCTTGCCCTCGCGGATCAGGTCCTTGACCGTGCCCGCCACGTCCTCGATCGGCACGTCCGGATCGACGCGATGCTGGTAGAACAGATCGATGCGATCGATCTTGAGCCGTTTCAGCGCCGCGTCGGCCACTTCGCGGATATGCGACGGCCGGCTGTCGACGCCCTTCATCGGCTCGGCGTTCTCGAAACCGAACTTGGTGGCAATCACGACCTGATCGCGAAACGGCGCCACCGCCTCGCCCAACAGTTCCTCGTTGACGAACGGGCCATACGCTTCCGCGGTATCGAAGAACGTGACGCCGCGTTCGAACGCCGCGCGAATCAGCGCGACGCCACTCGCCTTGTCGACGGCGGGGCCGAGGCCGAAACTCAATCCCATGCAGCCGAGCCCGATTGCCGAGACTTCGAGGCCGCTCTTTCCAAGCACGCGCGTTTGCATGAATTTCTCCTGCAGAAAGGTGAAGACGATCGACCGAATGCCGAGGAAACCAGTGTAGGTTGATGGATACTTCTCAACAATCGGCGTACCATTTCATGCGTGATTGAGGAAATCTCATCAATGCGACGCACCGACATCGGCGAACTGACGACCTTCATCACGATCGCGGAACAGCACAGCTTCAGCGGCGCGGCCCGGATTCTCGGCGTGTCGCCGTCGGCGCTGAGCCATACGATCCGCCACCTCGAAGCGCGGCTCGGCGTGCGGCTGTTCAACCGCACGACGCGCTCGGTCGCGCTGACGGAGGCCGGCGAACAGTTGCTGCTGCGCGTGCGGCCCGCGGTGGCCGATCTCGAGGACGCGCTGAACGACGCCGCGACCGCCCGCAACCGGCCGTCCGGCCAGATCCGGATCAGCGCGTCGGAGGCCGGGGCGCGTCCGTTGATCCGGCATGTGCTGCCGGCCTTCGTCGCCCGCTACCCGGACATCCACGTCGAATTCGTCGTCGATTCGCGGCTGATCGACATCGTCGAGCACGGTTTCGACGCCGGCGTCCGCGTTCACGAAGACGTGCCGCGCGACATGATCGCCGTGCGCTTCGGCGGCCCGATGCGCTTCGTCGCGGTGGCCTCGCCCAGCTACCTGACGCGGCACGCGCCGCCGGAAAGCCCGCAGGACCTCTTGCGTCACGCGTGCATCCGCTTCCGCTTCGAAAGCGGCGCGCTCTATCGCTGGGACCTGATGCGCGACGGCAAGCGCGCGAGCGTCGACGTCGACGGGCCGTTGACGCTCGGCAACCAGACCCTGATGGTCGACGCGGCACTGACCGGTATCGGGATCGCGTGGGTCGCGGAAGCGCGCGCCGCCGACCATCTGGCGTCCGGTCGACTGGTGCGCGTGCTGCCCGAGTGGGGCCAGACTTTCGACGGCCTGTGCCTCTACTATCCGGCGAACCGGCATCCGCCGGCCGCGTTGCGGCTGTTCGTCGAGGCTGTACGCGAATGGGCGGCCGCCGCGCGCGAAGCGGCGCTGGATTGACCGATCGGGAATGTACGGCAAGCCGCGCGCGCTACACGCCGCATTGCGCACGGCATCCCATCAGCGCAGGTTGGTTCGCGCCTGTTGTCGCCGTTCCGTCGGAAAGCGGATTGTTTCGCCCGCGACCGTGCGCTCAGCTCCAGTCGGACGCCGACTCGTCCGGATCGACGAGCGTGAGCCCCGCCGCCGGCAGCGGCAGCGCGGTCTTGTAGCGCACCTGTTTCAGCGCGAAGCTCGAGCGGATGTTCGACACGCCGGGAATCGTCGTCAGCCGCTCGATGATGAAGCGTTCGAGCGTACGCATGTCGGGCATCACGACGCGCAGCAGATAGTCGGCGTCGCCCGACATCAGGTAGCACTCCATCACCTCGGGCCGCTGCGAGATCGCCTCCTCGAAGCGCTGCAGCGCGTCCTCGACCTGCTTCTCGAGGCTGACCTGGATGAACACGTTGATCCGCAGGCCGAGCGGCTCGGGATCGAGCAGCGTGACCTGCTGCCTGAACAGCCCGAGCTTTTCGAGCGCGCGCACGCGGTTGAAGCACGGCGTCGTCGACAGGTTCACCGCGCGCGCCAGTTCCGCGTTCGTGATCCGCGCGTTCTGCTGAAGCTGGTTCAGGATGCCGATGTCGATGCGGTCGAGCCGTTTCGGGGAAGTGCTCATGGTCTGACTATTCCTTTTCTCGCGACGATTCCGGAATATTTACACTATCCGGCAGCAAATTCCCAATGAAATCAGACGCATATTCTGCCGATCGGCGCGTAGCATGAGTCCCGTTGATGCGTGCCGCCGGCGCGCGGGGAGACTGGCATGACGGATCTGTCGAACGGTATCGAACACGCGCAGCGCGCGGCCCTCGCGCGCGTCGATGCGGACCCGGAAGAAACCGCCGAATGGCTCGACGCGCTCGACGCGGTGGTCGCGCACGTCGGCCGCGACCGCGCGCAATACCTGTTCGACCGGCTTGCCGAGCATGCGCGCGCGACCGGCCTCGCGTCGCCGCGCACGCCCGTCACGCGTTACCTGAACACGATTCCGCTCGCCGAGCAGCCGCCGTATCCGGGCGACCTCGACCTGGAGGAACGGCTGTCGGCCGCGTTGCGCTGGAACGCGCTCGCGATGGTCGTGCGCGCGAACCGCGCGTACGGCGAACTCGGCGGCCACATCGCGAGTTATGCGTCGGCGTCCGACCTGTTCGAAACCGGCTTCAACCACTTCTTCCGTGCGGCGTCGCCGGCGAACGGCGATGCCGGCGGCGACCTCGTGTACTTCCAGCCGCATTCGTCGCCGGGCGTCTATGCGCGCGCATATCTCGAAGGCTTCCTCACCGAGGATCACCTGAAGCATTACCGCCGCGAAATCGCCGGCCCGGGCCTGTGCTCGTATCCGCACCCGTGGCTGATGCCCGATTTCTGGCAATTCCCGACCGGCTCGATGGGGATCGGCCCGATCAACGCGATCTACCAGGCGCGCTTCATGCGCTACCTGCAGCATCGCGGCCTCGCGAACACCGCGGGCCGCACCGTGTGGGGCTTCTTCGGCGACGGCGAGATGGACGAACCCGAATCGCTCGGTGCGCTGTCGCTCGCCGCGCGCGAGGGGCTCGACAACCTCGTGTTCGTGATCAACTGCAACCTGCAGCGGCTCGACGGCCCGGTGCGCGGCAACGGCCGCGTGATCGACGAACTCGAAGCGCAGTTCGCGGGCGCCGGCTGGAACACGATCAAGGTGCTGTGGGGCTCCGACTGGGATCCGCTGTTCGCGCGCGACCACGCCGGCGCACTCGCTCGCGCGTTCGCCAATACGGTCGACGGGCAGTTCCAGACTTTCTCCGCGAACGACGGCGCATACAACCGCGCGCGCTTCTTCAGCCAGGATCCCGCCCTCGAAGCGCTCGCCGCGCAGCTCACCGACGCGGAGATCGACCGCCTGCGCCGCGGCGGCCACGACGCGCGCAAGCTGCATGCCGCGTATGCGCGTGCGCTCGCGCACCGCGGCCAGCCGACGGTGATCCTCGCGAAGACGATGAAAGGTTACGGGATGGGCACGGCCGGCCAGGGCCGGATGACGACCCATCAGCAGAAGAAGCTCGACGTCGACGATCTGAAGGCGTTCCGCGACCGCTTCCGGTTGCCGCTGTCGGACAGCGACGTCGAGCAACTGAAGTTTTACAAGCCAGCGGAAGACAGCCCGGAAATGCGTTACCTGCATGCCCACCGGGCTGCCCTGGGAGGCTATCTGCCCAGAAGGCGGATAGCGGCATCGAAGGGGCTGACCGTCCCTTCGATGCCGGCCTGGGGAGCGTTCGCGCTGGACGCGGCCGGCCGCGAGATGTCGACGACGATGGCGCTCGTGCGCATGCTCGCCGCATTGATCAAGGATCGCGACCTCGGCTCGCGCGTCGTGCCGATCGTGGCCGACGAAGCGCGCACGTTCGGCATGGCCAGCCTGTTCCGGCAGGTCGGCATCTACTCGCCGCTCGGCCAGCGCTACGAGCCGGAAGATCTCGGCTCGATGCTCTATTACCGCGAGGACACGCGCGGCCAGATCCTCGAGGAAGGTATTTCGGAAGCGGGCGCGATCTCGTCGTGGATCGCCGCCGCGACAGCGTACAGCGTGCACGACCTGCCGATGCTGCCGTTCTACATCTACTACTCGATGTTCGGCTTCCAGCGCATCGGCGACCTGATCTGGGCCGCCGCCGACCAGCGCTCGCGCGGTTTCCTCGTCGGCGCGACGTCCGGGCGCACGACGCTCGGCGGCGAGGGCCTGCAGCACCAGGACGGCAGCAGCCACCTCGCCGCGTCGACGATTCCGAACTGCCGTGCGTACGATCCGGCGTTCGCGTACGAAGTCGCGACGATCGTCGATGCCGGCATGCGCGAGATGGTCGAGCAGCAGCGCGACGTGTTCTATTACGTGACCGTCACGAACGAGAACTACGCGCAGCCGTCCGCGCCGGACGGCGATCCGCACGCGCTGCGCGACGGCATCCTGAAGGGCATCCATCGGCTGCCGGCCGAATCGAATGCGGATGCGCGCGTGCAGTTGCTCGGTGCGGGCGCGATCCTCGGAGAGGTACTCGCCGCGCAACGGATGCTGAAGGACGACTGGGGAATCGACGCGGCCGTGTGGAGCGTCACGAGCTTCTCCGAACTGCAGCGCGACGGGATGGAGGCCGAGCGCCGCACACGTCTTGGTGAGGATACCGACACAATTCCTTACGTCACCGCCGCGCTCGCCGCAACGCGCGGGCCCGTGATCGCCGCGACCGACTATGTGCGCGCGGTGCCCGAACTGATCCGCGCGTACGTGCCGCGCCGCTACGTGACGCTCGGCACCGACGGGTTCGGGCGCAGCGATACGCGCGACGCGCTGCGCGCGTTCTTCGAGGTCGACCGCGCGAGCATCGTGCTCGCCGCGCTGAAGGCGCTTGCCGATGATGGCGAGCTCGACGCAGCGATCGTACGCACCGCGCGCGAACGTCTCGGCAAGACTGTGCAGCAGCCCGGCACGGCGCCTTGGCAACGCTAGGCACGCAAGTCATTTCCGCCACGATGCGCTGCACGGTCAGGCAGCGCCACCCGCCCTCCCCGCTCCCGTCGTTTTCGCCGGTGCGCCGCTGATGCGGCGTGCCCGGCCCGGCCACGCGTCACGCGCCGCTCGTCGCGCGCGCTCCACTACACCGGCAGCGCGTGCGTCGACAGGATCTCCTTGAGCACCATGAACGAGCGCACCTGCCGCACGCCCGGCAGGTAGATCAATTGCTCCGCGTGCAGCCGGTTGAAACTCTCGTTGTCGCGCGTGCGCACCAGCATGAAATAGTCGAACTCGCCGGTCACGACGTGGCATTCGACACATCCCGACACCTTCTGCGCGGCCTTCTCGAACGCGGCGAACGCCTCCGGCGTCGAGCGATCGAGCACGAAGCCGATCACGACGAGCATGCCGGCGCCGAGCGGCTTCGGGTCGAGCAGCGCGACGATCCCGCGAATCATCCCCATCTCCTTGAGCCGCTCGACGCGCCGCAGGCACGCCGGCGCACTCAGCTTCACCTTCGCGGCGAGGCTCACGTTCGAGATCGATGCGTCCTGCTGAAGCTGCCTGAGGATCGCGCGGTCGATGCGATCGAGCGTGGGCGCGGCATCGGGTGCCGCCGTCGATCGGCTGCCTAATTTCATTGCGTCTTCCTCCATTCAAGAGAACTTGTATTGCGCCATTGGCGATTTCAACTTCATCAACGTAGGCCAACGATATTTATTTCGCAAGCTCATTTCTCGTCTGCTTGCCTATCATTTTTCCATCGGATGCCGGCATGCGTGACGGCCCCGAGCGAACCGATTCCCGTGCGACCCAAGACTTTCCGGAGACCGACCCGATGAACCTGCAACGCTTCCCCCGCTATCCGCTGACGTTCGGCCCGACGCCGATCCAGCCGCTCAAGCGCCTGAGTGCGCATCTCGGCGGCAAGGTCGAGCTGTATGCGAAACGCGAGGACTGCAACAGCGGCCTCGCGTTCGGCGGCAACAAGACCCGCAAGCTCGAATACCTGATCCCCGACGCGCTCGCGCAGGGCGCGGACACGCTCGTGTCGATCGGCGGCGTCCAGTCGAACCAGACGCGCCAGGTCGCGGCCGTCGCCGCGCACCTCGGGATGAAATGCGTGCTCGTGCAGGAGCACTGGGTCAACTACGACGATCCCGTGTACGACCGCGTCGGCAACATCCAGCTGTCGCGGATGATGGGCGCCGACGTGCGGCTCGTCGCGGACGGCTTCGACATCGGCATTCGCCGCAGCTGGGAAGAGGCGATGGAAAGCGTGCGGCAGGCGGGCGGCAAGCCGTATCCGATTCCGGCCGGCTGCTCCGAGCATCCGCTCGGCGGGCTCGGCTTCGTCGGCTTCGCTGAAGAAGTGCGCGCACAGGAAGCCCAGCTCGGTTTCAAATTCGACTACATCGTCGTGTGCTCGGTGACGGGCAGCACGCAGGCCGGCATGGTCGTCGGCTTCGCGGCCGACGGGCGCGCGGATCGGGTGATCGGCATCGACGCGTCGGCGACGCCGGAGAAGACGCATGCGCAAATCACGCGCATCGCGCGGCACACGGCTGAAATCGTCGAACTCGGACGCCGCATCGACGAACAGGACGTCGTGCTCGACACGCGTTATGCGGGCCCGGAATACGGGCTGCCGAACGACGGCACGCTCGAAGCGATCCGGCTGTGCGCACGGCTCGAAGGCATGCTGACCGATCCCGTCTATGAAGGGAAATCGATGCACGGGATGATCGACAAGGTGCGGCGCGGCGAATTCGAGCCGGGGTCGAAGGTGCTGTATGCGCATCTGGGCGGGGTGCCGGCGTTGAGCGCTTACGCGGAGATTTTCCGCAACGGGTGACGCGCACCCGCTCGCAGCCCGGCGCGCGCGCCTGCGCACGCCGTCGCGGCACCGGCCCAGTCGACGACCGTTGACGTCGGGCCGGCGCCGCTTTGTCCCATACCCCGCACCCTGCCATCCACCTGCCCACCGTTCGCCGCGCGCCGCTCGGTCGCGTCACGCCCCCCCTTTCCCCCTGCGCATCCAACTACCGCCGCCACCGGGTTCAAGCGGCTTCGCGCGTCTTGACGCACGTCCGTGCCGAACGGGACTCGTCCGCGTCGACACATTGACGCTACGACGCAGTCTTGAATCATTCGTACGCGTACGAGTCTATGAGCGCCTCATTTAGTAGGCGTTCTATTTAAATCGCCCCTCTGCTTGCCGAAAATTGACCGGGTCGAGTCGATTGCAACGTTTCGCAAACATTCGCCCGCAACGGCACGGTTGAAACCGCCGATGCGAGACGCGCGACCGTCCGGCCAATCAAGCAGCGTCATCGTCCAGCGATTGCCCATCCCACGCATTGGAAGCAGCAGCGACACCCGGCCCGGTCCGGGTGCGCCGTGCTGCGCCGCGTCGGGACAACGGCCGACGCTACCCATCCGACAGAACGACAGCAACGGGGCATATGGATACGTCATTCGAAGTCCGGCACACGCAGGTGTCGTCAATCACGGGGGGATCGATCGCACGCGCGTCCGATGTCGCGCTGATCTCGATCGGTGCGCTCGCCGCGGCGTTGGTCCTGCCCGACACGCGAATCGACCGTTCGCCCGAATTGACCGCCGTCGCATGCGCGGCAACGTTCGCCCTGGTGCTGTTCCCCGCATTCGGCATCTACCGGATGCCGCGCGGCCGTTCGAAACGACGCGCCACCGTCCTGACCGCGCTCGCGTGGCTGCTCGCGCAAGCCTGCGCGGCGCTCGTGATGCGCGCGCTGTCGCCCGCGTCGAGCACGCCGTCGAACTGGTATCTGCTCTGGACGGTGACGAGCGGCGTCGCGCTCTGCGTAGCGCGGCTCGTCGCCAGCCGGACGCTCGACCGGATCGGTCGTCCGCCCGAAGGCGGCTACCCGGTCGCGATCGTCGGCACCGGTGCGCATTGCGACGCCGTGCGCGACCGGATCGCCGGGATGCCGTCGGCAGGCTTCCGCGCTGTCGCCACGTTCGACCCCGGCGTCGCATGCCGCGAAGGCCACACCGACGTGCCGCACTTCGATGCGCTGGACGCTTTCGCGCGTCATGTGCGAACGCATGCGATTCCGGAAGTCTGGCTCGCGCTGCCGATCGGCGACGCGCGCACCGTGATGGCCGTGATCGATGCGTTCCGCAACGATCTCGTCAACATCCGGCTCATGCCCGACGTCAGCACCGTGTCGATGTTCGACACCGGCATGGTCGACCTGGTCGGCGCGCCGGCGATCAACCTCGTCGCGTCGCCGTTGTCGTCGCAAGCGCTGCTTCAGAAAGCCGTGTTCGATCGTTTGTTCTCGGCGGCCGTTCTGGTCGGTACGGCGCCGCTGCTAGTCGCGATCGCGGCGGCGGTCCGGCTGTCGTCGAAAGGCCCCGTGCTGTTCCGGCAGCAGCGCCAGGGCGCGAACGGCAACACCTTCACGATCCTCAAGTTCCGCACAATGCGGCTTCACGACGACAGCCGCGAAGTCCGGCAGGCCACACGCGACGATCCCCGCGTGACCCGCATCGGCGCGTTCCTGCGCCGCACGAGCCTCGACGAACTGCCGCAATTCATCAACGTGCTGCGCGGCGAGATGTCCGTCGTCGGGCCGCGCCCGCATGCGCTCCAGCACGACAACCTGTATCAGCCGATCGTCGACGGCTACATCCATCGTTATCGCGTCAAGCCGGGCATCACGGGCTGGGCGCAGGTCAACGGGCTGCGTGGTGAAACCGACTCCATCGAAAAGATGCAGCTCCGTGTCGAGGCCGATCTCCATTACCTGCGCAACTGGTCGTTCTCGCTCGACATGCGCATCGTCGCGGCCACGGTCGTACGCGGCTGGATGCACGGCAACGCGTACTGACACGCACGCGGCACCGGATTCATTTCGCGCCGCCACCTGATAAGGATTACTTATGATAAATCCAAAAGACGTCCGCGCGGAGCATGCCCGCCCGCGCTGCGCGCGCATGCTGCTGGCCATGGCCACGAGCGTCGCGCTGTCGGCCTGTGCACTCGCGCCCGGCATGCGGATGGGCCCGCCCTCCGCTGCGGCCGACACGCAGGCTGGCAGCGGCGCCCCCTCGTTCCGCATCACGCCGATCGATGCCGGCCTGATTCGCGCGCTCGATGCGCAATCGGCCCAGCAACAGTCCGGGCAATCCGACCGCCTCGTCGCACCGCCCGGCCCGTACCGGATCGGCCCCGGCGACGTATTGCAGGTCACCGTGTGGGATCACCCCGAACTCGCCGCTTCGCAAGGCGCCGCGCCGCAGAACGCGCCGCGCGCGGCGGACCCGGCGTCCGGGTTCGTCGTCGATCCGGACGGCAACCTGTCGTTTCCGTTCGCGGGCACCCTGCACGTCGCGGGGTTGACCGCCGACGCCGCGCAAGCCCGGATCGTCGCAGCGCTGTCGCGCGCGTATCGCAACCCGCAGGTGACGCTGCGCGTCGCGTCGTTCCGCTCGCAACAGGTCTACATCGACGGCGAGGTCCGTACGCCGGGCGCGCAGCCCGTCAACGACGTGCCGATGACGCTCTATGAGGCGCTGGGTCGCTCGGGCGGCCTCAGCCCGGCCGCCGACCAGAGCCGCATGACGCTGGTGCGCGGCGGCGTGACCTATCCCCTCGACCTGAGCCGGATGCTCAGGCACGGCCGCAATCCGGCCGACATCGTGCTCGCCGCCGGCGATCTCCTGCACGTGCCGGCCCGCAGCGACTACGGCGCGTACGTGATGGGCGAAGTCAACAAGCCGTCGCTCGCGGTGCCGCAACGCGACGGGCGCCTGACGCTGTCCGACGCGCTGTCGCAGGCCGGCAGCGTAAACGCCGGCACGGCCGACGCGGCGCAGATGTTCGTGATCCGCGGGTCGGGCACGGACAGCCCGCAGGTGTTCCATCTCGATGCGCGCTCGCCGGTGTCGATGGTGCTCGCGAACGAATTCGAACTGCGGCCGAAGGACATCGTCTACGTCGACGGCAGCGGCCTCGTGCGCTTCAGCCGCGTGCTCAGCCTGCTGCTGCCGGGCGTCAACACCAGCGCCACCGCGGCGCTCGCCGTCAAATGAGCGCGGTCGCCACGCTGCTCGTCGTGTGCATCGGCAACGTGTGCCGCAGCCCAATGGCCGAAGCGCTGTTCCGCGCGCGACTGCCGGGCGTCGACGTGCAATCGGCCGGCCTCGGCGCACGTGACGGCCAGCCGGCCGATCCGCATGCGGTCGACCTGATGCGCGAGCGCGGCCTCGACATCGCCGCGCACCGCGCGCGCCGCCTGCCGCCCGGGCTCGCCACGCGCACCGACCTGATCCTGACGATGAACCTCGACCAGCAACGCTCGCTCGAGCGCCGCCTGCCGGCGCTGCGTGGCCGCGTGTTCCTGCTTGGCATGCCCGATCCGCGTGACGGCCGCACACGCGGCTTCGACGTATCGGACCCGTACCTCGGCCCGCGCGCGTCTTTCGAACACAGCCTGCGGCACATCGAGCGCGGTGTCGCCGCATGGTGCGCACGCATCGCGCCGGCCGCCCCTTCCACGCTTGTCCTTTCCGATTCGACCCGATGACAACCCCATCTTCCCACGAGCGTCCGCACGACCGCGACGCCGAGCTCGATCTTGCAGGCGCGATCGACCTGCTCCTTTCCCGGCGCCGGCTGATCGCCGTCGTCACCGCCGCCTGCGTGGTCGCCGGCACGCTGTATGCGTTCCTCGCCCCACGGCAGTACCAGGCCGACATCATGGTGCAGGTCGAGGACAGCGGCGATTCGTCGGCCGCGAAGAGTGTGCTCGGCGACGTGTCGTCACTGTTCGACATCAAGTCGAGCGCCGCGGCCGAAGCGCAGATTCTCGCGTCGCGGCTCGTCGTCACGCGCGCGGTCGACGAGTTGCGCAGCTATATCGTCGCACAGCCGAAGCGCTTCCCGGTCGTCGGCGAATTCGTGTCGCGCTTCAACACCGGAGTCTCAAGCCCTGGCCTGCTGGGTCTCGGCGGTTACGCATGGGGCGAGGAAAGCGCCGAACTCGCGCGCTTCGACGTACCGAAGCCGCTCGAGGGCGAGCGCTTCGAACTCTCGCTGCTCGACGCGTGGCGCTACCGGCTGACGGGTGCCGCGCTGCGCGAGCCGGTCACGGGTACGTTCGGTCACCCGGAGACGTTCGCGACCGCCTACGGCCCGATCGCCATCGAAGTCACCCGCATCGACGCATATCCCGACACCCGCTTCACGCTCGTGCGCGAATCGCGCGCCGGCACGATCGATGCGCTGCGTCGCGGGCTCGACGTCCAGGAAAAGATCAAGCAATCGGGCGTGATCGTCGCGACGCTGCGCGGCGCCGACCCGCAGCGCGTGCAAGCGCAGCTGCAAGCCGTCGCAAACCACTACGTGCGCCAGCACATCGAGCGCAAGTCCGCCGATGCCGCGCAATCGCTCGCGTTCCTCAATGCGCAGCTGCCGGTGCTCAAGAAGCAGCTGCAGGATGCGGAACAGCGCTACACGAACATGCGCAACGCGAACGGCGCCATCGACCTCGACGAAGAGGCGAAGCTGATCCTGCAGCAATCGGCCGACGCGAAGACGCGCCGGCTCGAACTGCAGCAGAAGCGCGACGCGATGGGCGCGCGCTTCGCGCCGGGCCATCCGGACATGATTGCGCTCGACGCGCAGATCGCGACGCTCGCGCGCGAGCAGCAGTCGTTCGAACAGCAGGTCAGACGTTTGCCCAACCTGCAGCAGACTGCCTTGCGCCTGATGCTCGACGTGAAGGTCGATACCGATCTCTACACGGCGCTGCTCGCCAACGCGCAGCAGCTCGAGCTCGTCAAGGCAGGCAAGACCGGCAGCGTGCGGCTCGTCGACACGCCGGTCGCGCCCGAGGAGCCGGTACGCCCGAACCGGCCCGTCGTGATCGTGGCCGCCGCGCTGCTCGGTCTCGCGCTCGGCGTCGCGCTCGCGTTCGTGCGCGACACCTTGTTCGGCGGTGTCCGCAGCGCCGACGAGATCGAGCGGCCGCTCGGTATCGACGTCTATGCGACCGTTCCGGAATCGGCCAGCCAGCGGCAGGTCGCACGACGCATCGCGCAGAACCTGCCGGGGCCGCACCTGCTGAGCGTGCACCATCCGCACGATCCGGCGGTCGAAAGCCTGCGGAGCCTGCGCACCGCGCTCCGCTTCGCGATGCAGCGTGCGCGCAACAACGTGCTGCTGCTGACCGGCCCGGTGCCCGGTGCCGGCAAGTCGTTCGTCGCGTCGAATTTCGCGGCGCTGCTGGCCGCCAACGGCGAGCGTGTGCTGCTCGTCGACGGCGACCTGCGCCGCGGCTACCTGCACGACCCGCTCGGCGTCGGCCGTGAGCCGGGTTTTGCCGAGCTGCTGTCGGGTGCGGCCGAGCCGGATGCGGCGATCCGCCGCGACGTGATCCCCAACCTCGACTTCATTCCGACCGGCGCGATCCCCGCGCATCCGGCGGAACTGCTCGTCGACGATCGCGTCGGCGCGCTGCTCGATACGCTGTCGGCCCGCTACGACCTCGTCGTGATCGACGCCGCGCCGATCCTCGCCGTCACCGACGCCGTCATGCTCGGCCGCCATGCGGGCACCGTGCTGCTCGCGGCCCGCGCGGCATCGACCCGCGTCGCCGAACTCGACGAAGCGATCCGGCGCCTCGCGCACAACGGCGTCGAAGCCAGCGGCGTGCTGCTCAACGGCGTCGATCCGCGCTCGGGTCGCTATGGCTCGCGTTACGGTGCGTATCGCTACACGGAGTATCGCTATGCGCCATCGCGCTGCGGTGTCGCGGTGTCGATCGGACAGTCGCTGCGCGCGTTCGCCGCACGCTTCCGGCGAGGCGCGCAGCGATGAACGATACCCGTCATCTCGAACGTCCGGCCGCCCGCGAAGCCGCGCGCATCGCGGCACGCCCCGCCGCAGGTACGCCCGTGACGCTCCGTGCGAGCCGCACGCCGCCGCTGCGTGTCGCGCTCGTCGTCGAAGCGGCGGGCGGCGGCGTGGCCGTCCATCTCGCCGACCTGATCGACGGGCTGAGCAGGGCCGGCGGCGTCGAACTGCACCTGATCGTGCCGCGCGGGCCGCGCTTCGACGGTACGATCCTCGACGCACGCGTGCTGTCGCTGTGCGCGAGCGTGCACCACGTGCCGATGCGGCGCGCGGTCGGCTGGCGCGACGCGCTGGCCGTCGCGCACGTGTATCGCTGCCTGCTGCGCATTCGGCCCGACATCGTGCACAGCCACAGTTCGAAAGCCGGCGCGATCGCGCGCCTGTGCGTCGGGCCGTGGCGACACGTGTACACGCCGCACGCGATCTACACGCTCAACCCGACCCTGAGCGGCCTGCAACGTCGCGTGTACGGCACGATCGAGGCGCTGCTCGGCCACTTCCGCTCGCATCGGATCGTCGCCGTCTCGCGCGACGAAGCGTGGCATCTGCACGACGCGCTCGGCATCCCCGCGCATCGCGTCGCGACGATCGTCAACGGCGTCCCGGCAACCGCGACGCTGCCGCGCCGCGACGCACGGCTGGCGCTCGGCCTGCCGAACGACGCGATCGTCGTCGGTTTCGTCGGGCGACTCAGCCACCAGAAAGGCGTCGATCGGCTCGTGCGGATCGCGCGCGGCGTCTATCGCCAGTGCGGCCTCGACGTGCGCTTCATTGCGATCGGCCCGGGCGACTTCCCGGCCACGGCCGGCCCCGAGGCCGACGACGTGCCGCCCAATCTTCACATCGCCGGCCCGGTCGAGCGCGCCAGCCGCTATTTCTCCGCCTTCGATCTGTTCGTGCTGCCGAGCCGCTATGAAGGGTTTCCGTACGTCTGCCTCGAGGCGATGGCCGCGCGTGTGCCCATCGTCGCGTCACGCGTCGCGGGCGTGACCGAACTGGTCGACACGCACGGCATCGGCGCCGTCGTGCCGAACGACGACGACACGACGCAATTCGCCCGCACCGTCGTCGCGCTCGCCCGCGACGCGGAACGGCGCCTCGCCATGCGCAGGCACTGCGCGGCGACGCTCGAGCATTTCTCCGCCGCGACGATGGTCCGGCGCACGCACGACCTGTACCGCGCACTCGTTCAAGGACACCTCGCATGACTTCCTCCCCCCACGTCGCGCTGTTGCACGCGTACAGCGCCAGCAACGCCGGCGACGGCCTGCTGGTCGACCTGTCCGTCTCGCTGCTGCGGGAAGCCTTCGGCGACGCCACGCGCGTGTCGATCGTCGCCGCCGATCCCGCGTCGTTTCCCGGCCACGACGACGTGCGCCCGGCCCCCGTGCTCGCCGATGGCGGCTGGCGCCGGCTGGCCGCCGCTGCCGGCGCCGCGCTGCCCGTACGCACGAACGGCGGGCTGCGCCCGCTCGGCGACCTGCTCGAGCAGGCCGACCTGATCGTCGGCGTCGGCGGCGGCTACCTGCGCGCGCGCAATCCGCTCGAGGCGCTCAAGCTCGAAGCCGGGCACCTGCTGCAGATGCGCGCCGCGCACGCGTCGGGCAAGCCGGTCGTGTATCTGCCGCAAAGTATCGGGCCCACGCTGTCGGCAGGCCCGGTCGGCGCGCACCTGCGCTCGCTGCTTGCCGCGTTCGATACGGTGTTCGTTCGCGACGATCGCTCCGCAGCCTTCCTCGCCGCGAATCCGAATACTCGGCGCGCCCCCGATCTCGCCGTGCTCGATTTCGAGCATCGCCATGACGCGATCCTGCCGCGCGCAGCAGGCGCGAATCAAGGCGTGCGGCACGTCGCGTTCGTACTGCGTCGCGCACCCGCATGGTCCGCCGCGCAACGCGCGCGCTACGACGCATCGATCCGGCAGCTCGTCAAACTGGCGAGCGCATCGTGCCGGGTGAGCTTCGCGGTACAGAGCACCGGGCGCGGCAACGACGATCTTGCGTACTACCACCGCCTCGGCATCCGCGACGCACTGGTGCCGCTCCGGGCGCTACTCGAGCATGACCGGCCCGACGTCACGGTATCGGTGCGGCTGCACGGCGCGCTCGAATCGATCCTGCATGGCGTGCCGGCATTCCACGTCAGCTACGAGCGCAAAGGCTTCGGCGCCTATGCAGACATGCAGCTCGGCGACTGGGTCGTCAACGGCGCGAACTTCGATCCCGCGTCCGTCGCCGCCACGATCTTCGCGCCCGGCGCGACGGCCGCATTCTGGGGCGCCGCGCAAACCGGCTTCGCCCACATTCGCGCGGCACGCGTGCGCGTGATCGATGCACTGCGCGCCGCGCTCGATACCGACAAGGGCGAACGATGCTGACACGCCTGCTCCTGCGGTTCTCGGCGCTCGGCCTCAAATTCGCGCTCGCGATCGTCGTCGCGCGCGCGCTCGGCTTCGACGCGATCGCCGCGTACGGGCTGGCGGTCGCCGCGTCGGTGATCGCATCGAAAGTGCTGGGCCTCGGCTTCGGCCCCGAACTCAACCGGCGCCTGAGCAAGGCCAACCCGCTACCGGCGATCGACCATGCGCGCCGGCTGTGCGTCGCCTATGGCGCGCTCTACCTGCTGCTCGCCGCCGCGCTTGCCATCGCGACGCTGAACGAAACCGCTGCCGCGCTGCTCGCGCGCTTCGGGCTGCCGGTGTCGCTTGCGTGGAGCGTGCTGCTCGTCGCGCTGTCCGAGCACGCGGCATTCGAGGCGAACGGATGGCTGTTCTCGCTGCACCGGCCGCGTGCCGCGTCGCTGCTGCTGTTCGTCCGCACCGGCGCGTGGGCCGGTATCGCGTGCGCGGGGTTGCTCGCGGGCATCGTGCAATCGATCGAAACGGTGTTCGCGATCTGGGTCATGACCAACGTACTCGTCGTGATTGCGTGCCTGCGCCGGATCGATGCGTTCGCACACCGCGTCCGTGGCATCCGTTTCCCCGGAAGCGCGGCCGATTCGGGTGGCATATTCCCGGTCTGGTTTCACGGGCTGCCCTTCTACGCGGCCGGCGTGCTCCTCGTGGTGCTGCAATACGCGGAACGCTTCATCGCCGGCGGCCAGGTGAGCGCCGACGCACTCGGCCAGTACGTGTTCGCATGGTCGATCGCCAACGCCGTGCAGACGGTCGCGTTCGCGACGGTCGTCGCGACGGCCGGCCCGCGCTTCGTGCGTACGCTGGCCGCCACGCCCGGCGAGTTCTTGCGCCAGGTCCGCCATGCGGCGGCGGCCAGCACGGCCGTGACGCTGCTCGCATCGACCGCCATCGCTGTCGTGTACCGCGACCTGTTCGCCTTCGCGCACGAGCTGGCGGACGCCGGCCACGCCGCGCTGCTCGCGGTCCTGCTCGGGTCGTTCGTCTTGCGCGCGGTGGCAGACGTACTGTGGGCCGCCGCGATCGCACTGCGTGGTGGCGGCTTCGTACTGGCCGCGTTGACGGCGATCGCGCTGCTGTATCTGCCGGTTGCATCGCAACTGATTGCACGCGACGGCATCATGGGCGCCGCGCTCGCCCATCTGGCGACAAGCGTCGTGGTCGCCGCGATGCTCGCGCTGAGCGTCGCACGACTTGCGCGCCGGCATCGACACATCCTGCCCGCCACGGAGCCGCATCATGCTGGATAGGCTGCTTTGTACGGGCCCGCGGCTCAGCCGCGGCCTGATACGCGCCGTCGCCGCGCTGACCGTGCTGGCTTACTGGGGCATCTATGCGAAAGCCGGCGCGTTCCTGCCCGAGTTCGTCTTTCGCGATGCGGAGAAGATCCAGAGCCAGATCGGGGGCGCCAGCACCTACGAAGGTACGTCGTTCGACGCGGTCGCGCGGCTCTACGCCGCGCTCGGCGCAACCGGCACGCATCTGTTCGTCGCTTCGGTCGGCGCGCTCTGCATCGGGTACATGCTCGGCCAGGGCAGGCGCGTCGGCTCGATGGCGGCCTGCATGGTGCTGCTGGCGCCGTGCGTGTTCTTCAACCTGTTCGTCGCGAGCAAGGACACGCTCGTCGTGCTGATGGCCATCGTGCTCGCGCGGATCGCGCAGCGCCACGCCGTGCTCGTTGCGATCGCGGCCGCCGTCGTGCTGTACAGCGCCTATTCAGCCTTTGTACGCAGCTATTTCGCGCTGATTCCCGCGATCGCGCTCGGCGTGCTGCTGTTCCGGCAGGGTGCATGGCCGCGCAGGATCGTGTTGATACTTGCCGTGCTGCTGGCGCTCTTCCTGCTGCCTAACGATGTGTATTACCTGCTGCAGCATCCGCGCGACATGGCGGCGGACTATCTCGCCCATGGCTCCCCGTTCGGCGCGCGCACCAGTTTCCGCAACCCTGCCGAGCCAGTGTCGTTCGTCGCGTTCTGCGTCAACTACCTGTATGCGGTGCTACGCCTGAATCTGCCGGTGCTGTTTTCACCGGGGCCGAAGGAAATCGCGATGCAGGTGTTCGTGTGGATCGCGCTGGCCGCCGTGTGGCGCCGCGCGCGGGGCGATGGCAGTCCCGCCCGTGAAGTGCTCGCCGCCCTCGTCATCGGGCATGTCGCCGTGTCGATGCTGTTCGAGCCCGATCTGGGCAGCTATACGCGCCATTTGTCGAGCGTGTCGCTGCTGTGTGCGATGCAGTTCGTGGGGGCGTCGCGTGCGGCGCATCGGCCGGGGCGGAGATCCGGTACGTCCGGCGCATCCGACGTCGCCGCCGGCCATCACGACCGTCCGGCAGTGTCGCGAGCAGTCCCGTCGGGAGATCGCCATGCGTGACGATGTGCGCCAACGCGCGTTCTTCCCCAATATCCAGGCTGCCCGCGCATTCGCGGCACTCGCGGTAGTCGCGTATCACATGCACGTGCTGCCGTTCGGCCAGGCCGGCGTCGACGTCTTCTTCGTGATCAGCGGGTTCATCATGTCGTGGGTCGCGCCGGACGAAGGCCGTGCGTTCTTCCGCAAGCGCCTGGTCCGGATCGTGCCGCTCTACTGGGTCACGACGCTCGGCATCTACACGATCGCCGTGCTGCGTCCGCACTGGCTGAACACCACGACGGCCGCGCCCGAATACCTCGTCAAATCGCTGCTGTTCGTGCCTTACGTCAAGGAGAACGGTCATTGGGGGCCGCTGAACCTGAACGGCTGGACCCTCGAGTACGAGATGCTGTTCTATCTCGTCGTTGCTGCAAGCCTCGGGTTTGTCCGCTCGCGCCACGCGACTGCATTCGCAGCGCTGATGCTCGCGTTGCTTTGCCTGTGGGCAGCAATCGACGGCACGCCCGGCACCGTCGTCCACCATCTCGGGCAACCGTTCGTGCTGGAGTTCGGACTTGGCGTCCTCGCGTATCGGGCGTTGCAAACCGGCATCGCCCAGCGAATCGCCGTACCGGTATGGGCGTTAGCCGCAGCAGCAGCCGTCGCGGCCATTCCGTTGTCCCATGCGATGTTCGGCACGCCCCAAGCGTTCACGCGTATCGCGCTGTGGGGGATACCGGCGTGCGTGCTGATCGTCTCGTTGGTCGCGCTCGACATGCGGAACCGGTCGCTCTCGAACCGCATCGTCGCTTCGCTCGGCGGCGCCAGTTATTCGATTTATCTGATTCACCCGTATGTCATCGGCGTCGCCGACAAAATCGTCGGGTTGCGCGCGAATCTTCAGACGGAGGCAGGTGTCGCGAATACGTGCGCGATCCTTGGCGTGGTCTGCTTGTCCGGCTATGTCTGCCATATCTGGATTGAGCGCCCCATGGTGACGGCATCGAATCGATGGCTCCGGCTGTCGCGTACCCGGATGCGCTCCCCTTGACCGCACATGAAATCCTGCAATTTTGCGCGCTCTTTGCCTGCCCTGTTCCCGGCGGATATGGCCCCGAAAACCGCTGCCAGGAATCGGCGACGCACGGCGGACGCTCATGACGCCTGCCGCACCGCCGCTGCGGTTCTGTTGCATTTCAATTGTTAAAAAAGGGGACAAAAGCAAAAAATTTAGTACTTGTCCCATGTTTTTGACGCAGGAATTGAACGTTGTCCAATTTTCTGCCCGCCACTCGCTTGGGATAATAACAACCAAGGCAGGAATAAATCGGATTCGTCCGAATATCAATCCAACGCCAACGGTCGGACGACACAAATCCAATGTCACCGATTATTCGCAACTCGGCAGAACAGGTTAGAAGGTGAATTTCCCGTATCAGCACGTTACAGCTGCTGAGCACTAGTAATTTCAGGCATTAACAGCGGAAATCCACTTTCATATTGCATCGATCAAATTAATTCATGGCATCGGGAATTTTTCCGCCGCCCTGGTCGAATTCGCATCACGAATAATGTCACAACTATTTCGGATAACGTATTGATATAGCGCGACACCACCCCCACCCATTAACCGCTCTCTTTCAAGCAGGAGGTGATTAAAAAAACAACGCATGACCGCTCCCAGTAAATCCCGGCATGGCGCGTTCGCCACCACGAACAAACCCCGCCGAAAATCCCTCGCTAAACACTGGTAATTTCGCAATGAAAAAAATCGCAATGATGATGTCGGTCGCGGGTCTGTCGATCGCGGCAATGAACGCCGCGCACGCATCGGACGGCACGATCAATTTCACGGGCTCCGTGGTCGCGTCGACCTGCAAGATCAATGAAGGCGTCAACGACCTGGCCGTTACGCTGCCGAAGGCAGCGACCAACCAGCTCGCGGCAGCAGGCGCGACGGCCGGCCGTACGCCGTTCAAGCTGACGCTGACCGGCTGCACGACGGACAAGGAAGAAGGTGGCACGCCGATCCCGGCGCCGGTGAACAAGGTGTCGGTGGCGTTCGAACCGGGCCCGAACGTGAACCTCTCAACCGGCCGCCTGACGCTGACGGGCGCCGATGCAGCAAAGAACGTCGAAATCGGCATCCTGAACGACAAGTACGAGCCGATCAAGGTCGGTGCCGAAAGCTCGGCGCAGAACTCGCAGATCGTCGACATCGACACCACGGCCGGCACCGCGACGCTGCAGTACTCGGCGCAGTACGTCGCGACGGGCGAAGCGACCGGCGGCTCGGCGAACTCGTTCGTCACCTACTCGCTGATCTATCCCTAAGCACTCGATGTATTGAGTGAGCGAACCGCCCCCTGATGGGGGCAGGTTCGCGAACGGGCCGGAGCAGATCATCCCGCTACTGATTCGCACTGCAGAATAAAAAGGAATCGACTATGAAACGCAAAAATTCGTATCGAATGCTGGCACTGCTGATGACCGGTCTGTTCTGCATGACCGCGCAGGCGAGCGTGACGCTATCCGGCACCCGTGTCGTATTCCCGGGCACCGACTAGGAAGTCACCATCCAGCTGACCAACGACGGCAAGTCGCCGGCCCTCGTCCAGACATGGCTCGACAAGGGCGACGAGCGCGCTTCGCCGGACCAGATCGACGTGCCGTTCGTGATCACGCCGACGGTCTTCCGGCTCGAGGCCAACAAGGGCCAGACGTTGCGAATCATCCACACCGGCGAGGCGCTGCCTGCCGACAAGGAGTCGCTGTTCTGGCTGAACGTGCTCGACGTTCCGCCGAAGGTAACGGCCGGCGACGACCGCAATCGCCTGCAGATCGCCTTTCGCACGCGCGTGAAGCTGATGTACCGGCCGGCCGGCCTGCCGGGCAATCCAGCCGACGCACCGCGCCAACTCAAATGGAAGATTGCGGCCGAATCGGGCCACGGGTGGGTTCTGAAGGCAACGAACCCCACGCCGTACGTCGTCAATCTCGGCGGCATCGCGCTGCACGCAAATGGCAAGACGCTGGACGCCGGCGTCGGCTATGTACGCCCCGGCGAAACGGCTTCGTTCCCTGTCAAGGGCGCATCCGAAGCGAACCTCGCCGGCGGCACGGTCGTGTACAGCAGCTTCGACGACTGGGGCGGCAATCAGGCCAATGAGGCCGCCGTTTCGCAATGAAATGACGCGGTCGGACAAAAAGCGTCGCGCGAGCAAGAGCGCCGACGTCGAGTAATGCCATCCCCGTGCGATCGATTCCGTCCCTCGTGATTCGAGAACACAAGCAAACATTCACAAAGAAGGATTGAGCGATGGAGAAGCGGCAATCGAACGTACCGATGCAGATCGAACCGAGGCTGAAGCCGGTCTGCGCGCTGCTTCTCACGATCATCGCGGGTTGGCAGGCACAGGCGCACGCGACCGAAGCCGAACCCGCACCGCTGCAACTCGCGCAGGCGGACACCGGGGCAACGCATGGCGCGCCTGGTCAATCGGGATCGATGCTGGTCGCGCAGACGGAGTTCGCGCAGGTCGAATTCGAAGGCGGGTTCCTGAACAACGGACACGGCGCATTCGACGTGTCGCGCTACGAGCGCCGCAACGTGGTGCCGGTCGGCATGTACAAGCCCGACATTTATGTCGACGGCAACTGGGTCGGACGCACCGAAATACAGTTCAAGAAAGCGCCGGGTACGGTCGACGCGCAACCGTGTTTCGACAAGGTGCTGTTCGAGCGCATCGGCGTCGATCTGTCGAAGCTGCCGCAGGACGTGCGCGCGACGCTCGACGAAGGCGGCGCATGCATGCGCGTCGGCCAGGCCATTCCGGAAGCGTCGGTCAGCTACGACTTCAACGAACAGCGGCTCGACCTGAGCATCCCGCAGATCTCGATGCGGCGGCAGGCGCGCGGCTACGTGAGCCCCGATCAGTGGAGCGAAGGCGTGCCGGTCGCGATGCTCGGCTATGACGCAAGCGTCTACCATGCGCGCATCAGCGGCGAGTCGGCAAGCACGCAGGGCTATGTCGGTGTCAACGGCGGCGTCAATCTCGGGCGCTGGCACTTCCGGCACAACGGCTCGTTCAACTGGGACGATCGCGGCAGCAGAAGGTACGAGAACCTCACGACTTACGTACAGCGCGATCTGCCCGCGTGGTCGTCGCAGCTGATCGCCGGCGACGCATACACGTCCGGCGACTTGTTCGACTCGACGTCGTTCCGCGGCGTGCGCGTGTACACCGACGACCGCATGCTGCCCGAATCGCAGCGCGGCTACGCGCCGGTCGTGCGCGGCGTCGCGAACACCCACGCGAAAGTCACGATCGAGCAGAACGGCATGAAGCTGTACGAAACGACCGTCGCGCCGGGCGCATTCGTCATCGACGACCTGTATCCGACCGGCTATGGCGGCGATCTCAAGGTCAACGTGACCGAGGCAGACGGCTCGGTGCACTCGTTTTCCGTGCCGTACGCGGCGGTGCCGCTGTCGCTGCGCCCGGGGCAAAACCGCTACAGCTTCACGACCGGCGTCGTACGCAATCTGCAAAACACGACACCGTATTTCGTCCAGGCGACGTGGCAACGTGGCCTCACGAACCTGCTGACCGGCTATGGCGGCGTGACGTTCGCACAGGGCTATCTGTCGGCGATGGCCGGCGCCGTGCTGAACACGTCGTTGGGTGCGGTCGGCGTGGACGTCACGCACGCGAGCACGTCGATCCCGCGCGAGCGGCGTTATTCCGGGCAGAGCTTCCGGATCAGCTATTCGAAATCCTTACCCACGACAGGCACGAACATTGCGATCGCCGCCTATCGCTATTCGACGGACGGCTATTTCGCGCTGAACGACGCGATGCGCGCACGCGATCAGGCGAAACTCGACGTCGCGTCGACCGACGTGTACCGGCAGCGCAATCGCGCGTCGCTAACGCTGAGCCAGTCGCTTGGCGCGCGCGGCGGCAGCCTGAACGCGACGGCATCGGCGTCCACGTACTGGAATCGCAGCGGGTCGGACGTCAACTTCACGATCGGCTACAGCAACACGTTCCGCAACGTCGCGTACAACGTATCGGCAACGCGCCAGCGCGACGCATGGGGCACGTCGAGCACGATGTACTACGCGAGCCTGTCGATTCCGCTCGGCAAGACACGGCCCGCCACGGTAGCGACGAGCTTCAGCCGCGATACGCGCGGCTCGACGCAGGCGCAAACGAGCCTGTCGGGCGCGCTTGGCGACGACAACAACGTGTCGTACGGCCTGAACGTCAATCACGCCAATTCGTCGGGCAGTTCGCAGACGAACGGCGGCGCAAACGTGATGGTTCGCGGCCCGTTCGCCGAGTTGTCCGGCAGCGCCAGCGCTAGTGCCGACTACCAGCAGTTCTCGGCCGGCGTGCGCGGCGCGGTCGTCGCGCATGGCGGCGGCGTCACGCTGTCGCAGTCGCTGTCGGAGACGTTCGCGATCGTCGAGGCGCCGAATGCGGAAGGCGCACGCGTGACCAACGCGTCCGGCGTGCGAATCGATCGGCGTGGTTACGCGGTCGTGCCGTACCTGACGCCGTATTCGATGAACGACGTCAGCATCGATCCGAAGGGGTTGTCGACCGATGTCGAGCTGAAGGAAACGAGCCAGCGCATCGCGCCACTCGCAGGCGCGGTACCGAAGCTGACATTCAAGACCGAATACGGTCGCTCGGCGTTGATCCGCGTGCGGCAGGCAGACGGTTCGCCGGTGCCGTTCGGCGCGGCCGTAACCGATGCAAGCGGCAAGGACGTCGGCACGGTCGGCCAGGGCGGCAAGCTCTTCGCACGCGGGCTCGAGGATCAGGGCGAACTGACGGTGCAGTGGGAAGCGAACCGCAGCAAGTCGGTGTGCGGGCTTTCGTATTCGCTGCCGGTGCGCAAACGCACCGCAACGTATCAACCGCTACAGAGTCTTGATCTACCGTGCATGCCGGGAGACGCACCGGATTATGCGCCCGTCGTGTCGAAAGGCACGGGGTCCGTCGCACAGGTTCAGTTGAAGCGGTGACGACGCAGTCAGTTAGCGATTCGACTCGAGGGAGTGCGGGCGCTGGCTTCAATCTCACCTGCATGTGCTTAAAAAGGATACGTATGAAACAGATGATCGGCGCTCAAGATATAAACACATGTCATGACACAGGACATGTATCGCCTCGCTCCTCGACAGTAATGCAATTCGTGCATTGCTTGATGCTGTTCGCACTGATCTGGTCGGGACAAGCATTTGCCGTATGCGGCGCGTCAAGCTCGGGCTGGGGCCCGTACGCCAGCCTCCCCAAATCCATCAGCGTGACTCAAGACGAACTCGCCTTGGGAAAGCAATTTCCATCGTCAACCTCTGCAAACACCACCGGAATTGTAGTTACGGGTACCACGGACTCGTGTGCGTTCGATGAATTGGTTATTACCCCGCTCGGAAATCCAATTCCGAATGTAACGTACGATTCGGGCAACAATAAAACGGCGGCCGTTTTCGAGACAGGAATACCAGGGATCGGATATTCGTTGTTTATTTCAAGTACACGAGGCGGCATCCTGGAATCTACTCCAGTAGAATCCGGCGAGACATCCATGAAACTCAGCAGCACCGTAGAAAATCTGAATTTTTACGTTACAGAGATTTTCGTTACAGCCGGCGGCTTAATTACTGGCTCTCATCGCTCTACAGCAAAAAAACTTTTCAATGTCAGGCTGAAACATAAGGGGCAATACGTAACCGAGAGTGTCGGTGCATTGGATTTTTACCCGGCTTCGATAACAGTAACGGCAAGGGCATGCAAGGTCACTTCCGGGGCAAACAATACGGTCACCTTGCCCGTTCTGCTTGCGTCGAGTCTGAAAGCGGTCGGCGATGTTGCTTCCGCAAGGTCGGCGCCGTTCTCGATCGATCTGCGATGCGATGCGAACCTGAGCGTCTATGCGACGCTGACCGATGCGACGGACCCTACGAACATCGGCAATGCGCTTAAGCTCGGCAAGAGTTCGACGGCGGCAGGCGTGGGTATCCAGATCATGAAGAAAGGTACCGCCGATCCACTGAAGTTCGGGCCGGATTCATCGGCAAAAGGCAATAAGAACCAGTGGTTGGTCAGCAAATCGAGCGGCGCCAACAGCGCGATCTCGGTGCCTTTCGAAGCGAGATATGTCAAGACTGCGCCGGAGATACGGACTGGTAGCGTAAGTGCGCTCAGTACGATCACGTTTTCGTACCAGTGAATTCGCAGTGAGCCGATCGAACCGGCCAAGTAAAGTCAGGTCGTCGCGACTAAGTCGGCGCGCTCTGCATCGGGTACATGCTCGGCCAGGGCAGGCGCGCTGGTTCGATGGCGGCCTGCATGGTGCTGCTGGCGCCGTGCGTGTTCTTCAACCTGTTCGTCGCGAGCAAGGACACGCTCGGCCGCCGTCGTACTGTATAGCGCGTACGCAACCTAAGTGCGCAGCTATTTCGCGCTGATTCCCACGATCGCATTCGGCGTGCTGCGCCCGCATTGGTTGAACACCACGACGGCTGCACCCGAATATCTCGTCAAGTCGCTGCTGTTCGTGCCTTACGTCAAGGAGAACGGTCATTGGGGGCCGCTGAACCTGAACGGCTGGACCCTCGAGTACGAGATGCTGTTCTATCTCGCCGTTGCTGCAAGCCTCGTGCTTGTTCGCGCCTGCCGCGCGACGGCGTTCGCCGCGCTGATGCTCGCGTCGCTAAGCGTGTGGGTCGCAATCGACGGCACGCCCGGCGCCGTCGTCCATCACCTCGGGCAACCGTTCGTGCTGGAGTTCGGACTCGGCGTTCTGGCGTATCAGGTATTGCAAACCGGCATCGCCCGGCGAATCGCGGCACCGGTGTGGGCGCTCATCGCAGCGGCCGCCGTCGCGGCCATTCCGCTGTTACATGCGGTGTTCGGCGTGCCTCAAGCGTTCATGCGCATCGCGATATGGGGCATGCCGTCGCGCGTGCCGATCGTTTCTCTGGTCGCGCTCGACATGCGGAACCGGTCGCTCTCGAGCCGGATCGTCGCTTCGCTCGGCGGCGCCAGCTATTCGATCTACCTGATCCACCCGTATGTGATAGGGGTCGCCGAGAAGATCACCGGCGCGCGTGCGAACTTTCAGACGTGGACTGGCATCGCGACTGCATGCGCGACGCTCGGCGTGGTCCGCGTATCCGGATATGCGTGCCATATCCGGATAGAACGACCGATGGTGTCGGTATTGAACCGATGGCTTCTGCCGCCCTCGCGATCGCACAATCGCTGATGGCCCCGGAGGCCATCCCCGCGGGCAAAGCGCACGCCGCATCATCGCCACTCATGCGTCGGAACGCCGCGGACATGACCGCTCTCGCGTCCCAATCACCGGATGCTTGCGATCCGGACAGGCCAACAACGTCAAATCCATTTAATCATTCGCAATTAGTCGCTGCATCCGTCGCGAAAAAATTGGAAATCGTACGAATCAACTGACACGGGAAATTTTATTCGTACTCGTCCTATAAGAGAGTTTTGATGGCCCCGATAAAATTTTCCTGACTCTTCAAAGAGTTAATTCACCTAAATCTCGAATGGAGAAAATCGTGGCTTTCAACAAGAAAATTCTCGCACTGGCAGCATTCGCAAGCATGTTCGCAGCCGGCTCGGCCATGGCGGCTGACGGCACGCTCAACTTCACCGGCAAGATCACGGCGGCCTCGTGCTCGATCTCGGGCGGCGCAGGCTCCACGGTGACGGGCGAAAAGGGCGACCAGAACATCGCGGTCAACCTCGGCACCGTCAGCGCCGACGCACTCGGCGGCACCGCAGGTAACGGCATCGCGGCCGGCACGGCGATCAACCTGAGCCTGGATTGCGGCAACACCGCAACGGATCTGACCACGGTCAAGGTGAAGTTCGATCCGCTGGCCGGTTCGGGCACCGATGCGAAGAACAACAAGCTGCTCAAGACGACGGGCACCGCCAAGGGCGTCGGCATCGGCATCTACAACACCGACAACAAGCTGCTTGACCTGGCGGCCAACGAAACGTTCGACGCACCGCTGGTCAAGGGCGGCACCGCCGAGGCCCCGGTCTACACCGCATCGCTGAACATGCGCGCCGGCTACGTCGCGAACGGCGAGACGATCGATGCAGGTACCGCGAACGGCACGCTGCCGTTCACGCTCACGTACGAGTAAGTCGTCCCAACCAGGCAGCAGGATGGCGATTCATGCCATCTCGCTGCCACGCCCGGATTCAGATTCCGACATGAAAAAAAAGCTCATTGCCGGGCTGGTCGCGGCCAGCTCCCTGCTGTCCTTTTCCGCTCCTTCCCATGCCGGTATTTCGCTGTCCGGCACCCGGGTGGTCTACACCGCGAAAAGCAAGGAAGCGTCGATCCTCGTCAAGAACCAGGCGAAAGATGACGTGATGATCCAGTCGTGGCTGGAAGCGCCGAACAACGCGCGCAGTGATCTTCCATTCGCCATCACGCCGTCCCTCAGCCGCCTCGGCGGCAACAAGCAGCAATTGCTGCGCATCTTCTACTCGGGCGAGGGCTTGGCGACCGATCGCGAATCGATCTTCTGGCTCAACGTGCAGGAAATTCCGCAGAAACCGAAGGATGACAACTCGCTGCAGATCGCGGTTCGTCAGCGCATCAAGCTCTTCTATCGGCCCGCCGATCTTCCCGGCAAACCGGAAGATGCGCCCGGCCAGTTGAAGTGGCACTGGGCAGGCAACGACGGCAAACCGGGAATGGAAGTCGTCAACGACACGCCGTACTTCGTGTCCATCGTGCGGGCGAGCCTCCATATCGGCTCGAATGCCTACACGGTAGCCCCGGAAATGATTGCACCGAAATCGACGCAACGCGTCACCGTCAAGGATTTCTCCGGTCGGTCGGTCGCGGCGGACGCGAAAGTCGAATTCGATTCGATCAACGATTTCGGCGCGACCGTCAGCACCGAAGCGGTCATCTCGAAGTAACCGGGCTGAAGCACGTCGCCGTCTCGATCGAGCAGCACGCACATTCCGTTCTACTAACTTATAAGAGGGCGCGCATTCCTGACACATCGGCAGGTGGGAAACGCTCGCGAACAAGGCATGAATACAACCGTAAAGAAAATTGCAGCGGCTTGCCAGGGAACGTACTGCCTGATGGCGCTCGGTGCGATCGTCATGCCTGCCGCCGTCGAGGCGGCGGAGTTCAACGACATGTTCCTGAAGAAGGGCGAAGCGCCTGTCGAGCTCAAGTACTTCGAGCAGGGCAGCGCGGTTCCACCTGGAACGTACGATGTCGACGTGTCGCTGAACCAGCGGAGCGCGAAGCGCGCATCCGTCGCCTTTACGGCTGACGCTTCGGGCGAAGTCAAGCCGGTCATCACGTACGGGCTGCTCAAGTCGCTCGGCGTGGACACGAATCGCCTCGAACGCGAACACAAGCTGGAATCCGGCCTTGCGGACGACTCGCAGGTGAACCTCGCCGATCTCGTCGAAGGCGCGTCGTCGGATTTCGACGTCGGCATGCTGACGCTCAACGTGAGCATTCCGCAAGCCTACGTGCCGGGCCAGTCGCGCGGCTACGTCGACCCGTCGCACTGGAACGAGGGCGTCGCCGCGGCCTACACGAACTATCAGGCGACCTTCAGCCACGACACCAACTCCGGATATCGCAGCGACTACTACTACCTCGGCTTGCGCAACGGCCTCAACGTCGGCGCATGGCGGCTTCGCAACGAATCGTCGCTGACGGGGCGCCGCGGCACGGCATCGAGCTTCACGGCCAACCGCACCTATGTCGAGCGCGATCTGCAGCGCATCAAGGGCCGGCTGGCGCTGGGCGAAGTGTATTCGTCCAGCGAGATCTTCGACAGCGTGCGCTTTCTTGGCGTTCAGGTGAGTTCCGACACGGGGATGCTGCCGGACAACGAGGTCGGCTATGCACCGGTCGTGCGCGGCATCGCGCAGAGCAACGCCGTCGTGGAGATTCGCCAGAACGGCTATGTGATTTACTCGACGTCCGTCACGCCGGGCGCGTTCGAACTGCGCGACATCTACCCGAGCGGCTCGAACGGCGACCTCGAGGTCCGGATCATCGAGTCCGATGGCAGCGTGCGCACCTACCGGCAGTCGTATTCGTACCTGCCGGTGATGATCCGCCGCGGCACGATGCGCTACGCGTTCTCCGCGGGCCAGTACCGCGGCTACGGTCAATCGCGTCCCAAATTCGCGCAAGGCTCGGTGGTCTACGGCGTGTCGGACAACCTGACCGGCTACGGCGGCCTCATCGGCGCCGAGCGTTATGCCGCGATCGCGCTTGGCGTCGGCTACAACTCGCCGCTCGGCGGCGTATCGTTCGACGTCACGCACAGTCAGTCGAATGCGCCGGGGCGCAAGGCGAGTGGTCAGAGCTTCCGCTTCCTGTACTCGAAAACGCTGACGGCAACCGACACGACGCTCACGATGGTCGGCTATCGCTATTCGACCGACGGATATCGCACGCTCAGCCAGCACGTCGACGATCTCGATCGCATCCAGGGCACCGGCCTGCAACGCCAGAAGAGCCGCATCGACCTGAACATCAACCAGTCCCTCGGCAGCAACGGATCGGTGTACGCGAGCATCGGCGAAACGAGCTACTGGAATCGTGGCGGCTCGAGCCGCAACATCCAGCTCGGCTATAGCGGCTCGGTGAAGAATCTCAGTTACAGCGTTGCGGTCGCGCGCACACAGGATACCGGGGTGTTCGGGCGCTCCGATACGCAGTTCACTGCATCGGTCAGCATTCCGTTCGGCGGCGGTTCGCGCTCGCATCGCGCGTTCGCAAATACGGTCGCTTCGACGGGCGGCGACGTGAACGTCCAGGCAGGCGTCAGCGGCTTCCTGAACGACCAGAACACGGTCAATTATTCGGTTCAGGGCAACTACGCGAAGGACGCCGGCGGGTCCGGCGGCGCAAGCCTCGGCTGGGACACGCCGCTGGTCAAGCTGAGCTCGAACTACAACCAGTCCGGACACGGCAAGCACGTGGACCTCGGCGCATCGGGTTCGATCGTCGCGCACCGCGGCGGCATTACGCTCGGCCAGACCGTAGGCGAAACCTTTGCGATCGCCGAGGTTCCGGGCGTGAGCGGCGCGCGTTTCTCGACGTCGACGAGCATCAGCACCGATCGGCGCGGTTATGCGGTTTTGCCGTACGTGCAGCCGTATCGCTACAACTGGGTCAACGTCGATACGGAAAGCCTCGGCTTCGATACCGAACTGGTCGACAACTCGAAGTCGGTCGTGCCGACGCGAGGTGCGATCGTGACCGCGCGTTTCGCTGCGGAAACCGGCCGCCGGATCCAGTTCGACGTGAAGACGGCAAACGGCGGCAAGGTGCCGTTCGGCGCAACCGCGTACAGCGCAGACGGGAAGATGCTCGGCATGGTCGACAGCGATTCGCGCGTGCTCGTGTTTGGCGTACAGGATCAGGGACGCTTGTCCATTCGCTGGAGCGAAGGGACGTGTGAAGGCAACTATGTGTTGCCGCCGAAGGGCAAGGCACTCGCCTATGAGCGGGTCTCAATGAGCTGCCGCATGGCGGGAGGCTAAGTGGCACCGAGACGAATCGCATCCAAGACGACGTGTGTGCCGTAACCGGGCACACCGCGATCACGGGTCGAGCAATGACCGAGTCAGCCTGCCGCACGAAACACCTTAGTCGTTCGCCCTCCGTGCCAGCGGCACCCAATCAATCGAAAATGGATACGCAACATGAACTTGAAAAAACTCTCGATCAGTTTGGTGGTAGCGCTCTTGCCGATGCTCTACCACGGTACGGCACTGGCGGCAGAATGGACGGGCTGCAAAATCTACGACAAAGGCAGTTCAACCGGCACGACGGAACCCCGTGTATTCACACTTTCCGCCTACAATGCGCCTATGTTCGATCCCGAATCACCGAACGGCACCGTCGTCGCATCTCAGGAAGTAGGATTTATTGGCGACTCGAACGGCGAAATCCGGTGCTCGGGTTATTTCGAACGTGTCTCGCATGGCCAAGTCGGAGTAACAACCGACCCGATCTACCATACAATGCCAACGTCCGTGCAAGGTATCGGCGTCCGGATGAAGTTTTCATCAGGCATCACCAGCTGGTGGCCAATGTCATTTGCGCTCACGAGTAATACCGCGTATTTCGTCCTCAGCGACACGACGAAACTCGTGATCGAACTTGTCAAAACTGGACGGGTCACCGCTGGTGGCTCGATTACCGGAGAACTTGCAAGATCCTGGGTAACAAAGCTAGGAAGTTCAAACGAGATTTTTCAGTATGCAATATACAAAATCGGCGGCTCGATCCAGATCAAGCCAACCGTGCCCACCTGCGCGGTCACGACGAAAACGGTCAACGTCCCGTTCGGCGAAGTGAGCATGACCGACACAGCTGGCGGACCCGAAAAGTCATTCAAGATCGGCCTGAAGTGCTCCGGCGGCACGGGCACGGCGAAGACTCGGATGTACATCACGTTGACGGATGCAACCAAATCCGCCAATCGGAGCAATATCCTGAATCTGACGAGTAATTCGACCGCGGAAGGCGTGGGTATCCAGATAAAAAATGGTTCGACGCTTGTCTCGTATGGTCCCGATTCGAGCGCGACGGGCAACCCGAATCAATGGTTCGTCAAGGAAACCGGCAACGCAGAGGTCGAGATTCCGCTCACTGCGCGTTACGTCAGGACAGGCGCCAAACTCAAGAGTGGCTCCGCCGACGCCATTGCCACCTTCACGATGAGCTATCAGTAATCCGGTGCCGTGCGAGGTCTCACGCCACGCACGGCCACCGTTCGCGCATCACGCGGTAGACGCATTCACGCCACCGCTCAATTCCCCCGCCTCCGCGGTGTCTCGCATGCGAGCACACGCAACCTGTTGATAGGCCGCCTTCCCCTGCCTGCTTGCCGTCAGTCGCATGGCCGACGTCAAACCGTTCCGCGGCATGCCAGGCAGTCCGCAACGGACAACGCTACCTGCGCACGCCCGCATCACAGCCCCGGCTGAACCAGTCGCTGCAATGCCAATCCGATCTCATCCCGGAAACCTGGCCAACGCGCGCTGAGGGCATCTAACCCGCCCTCGCCCAAGACAGCCTCCATCTCCGCACACGCATCGCGCGCGTCTCCATCACCCGCCATCGCGAACCCGCCCCGCATCGAATGCAATTCGACCTTGATCGAATCGATCTTGCTTTCCGGCAGCGCCGCATCGATCACCGCCAGTGAGCGCAGCGTCGCCTTGCGCAACGTCTGCCGCATCTCGTCGGTCACGACCGGCGGCCCGTCATGCGCCGCAGACGCAAGTGCATGCATATCGCCCGCCAGCACTCGTCGCCCGCCATGCCGCCGCAATACCGCTTCGAGCGTCGCGATCGACAACGGCTTCAACACGACCTCCACCGCGCCCGCCCGCTCACAGCGCCGGCGATCCTCATCCGTCGCGTGTGCAGTCATCGCGATCACCGGCACGGTCGCGCCCTGCTCCCGCAGAAAATTCGTCAGCGCGAACCCGTCCAGTTCCGGCATGCCGAGATCCGTCAGCACGACGTCGAACGGATGCTCGAAGAACGCGCGCATTGCCTCCACACCGTTGGAGACGATCGTCGCGTCGTAACGCAGCGCATCGAGCTGGTCGCGCAGCAACGCGCGGCTGGCGGGATGATCCTCGGCGACCAGCACACGCAGCGGCTCCTCGTCGTCGTCCCGGGCCGGCGGGCCGGCTTCGGCAGCCGCCGTCGCTCGGAGCACGTCATCCGCTTCCGATGCCGATCCATAGCCGCGCACCGCATCCGCGAACGCCGGCAGTTCCGGCGTGTCAATCCGCCACCCAGGCGGCGCATCGGCCAACGGCAACGCGGCCACGAACGTCGTGCCCTCGCCGGGACGGCTGTCAACGCTCAACTCGCCGCCCATCAGCGTGACGATGCGCTTGCACAGCGGCAACCCGAGCCCCGTGCCGCCAAAACGACGATAGACCGATGCATCGGTCTGGATATAAACATCGAACAGCGTCGGCATGCTGTCGTCGGGAATGCCGATGCCCGTATCGCGAACGACGATCTCGACACGCCGCCCAGCCGGCGCCAGCCGTGCTTCGACGGTCACGCCGCCGTGCTTCGTGAACTTGATCGCATTGCTGACGAGGTTCGACACCAGTTGCCGCAGCCGGGTCGGGTCGCCCACGTAACCGTCGGCCAGATCCGGCGCGACACGGCACGCGAGCTCGAGGTTTTTCGCATCCGCGAGCGGTTGGAAAATCGTCGCCACGTCGTTCAAGACACCGCGCAGATCGAACGGGATGCTTTCGAGCACCATCTGGTTCGACTCGGCCTTCGACAGATCTAGCACGTCGTTGATCACGCGCAGCAACGCATCCGACGACGACGCGACCGTATTCAACCGCCGCCGCTCCGCCGACGGCAGCGACGCGCGCGCCATCAGTTCGAGATTGCCGATGATCGCATTGAGCGGCGTGCGGATCTCGTGGCTCATCGTCGCGAGGAACGTCGACTTGGCCTTGTTCGCGTCCTCGGCGGCCACGCGCGCTTCACGGAGCGTCTCTTCTACTTCCTTGCGCGCGGTGATGTCGATCAGCGTACACAGCAGCACGTCGATGCCGCGGTATTTGGCACGCACCATGTGCGCATCGAGATACACGGTGCCGTGCTCCGCGCGCTCGACCGCGAATTCGTGCGTGACGAGCTCGCACGCACCGTCGTCGCGCACCTCGTCGCGATAGACCTGCCACAGTCTTTTGCCGAGCGGCGGCCCCGATACGGCCTTGTCGTACGCTGTCATCGCGTCGTTGCGCACGATCGCGTCGCCATCGGCGAGCGACAGCAGCGCAAGCCCGGCCGGCGCGGTGCGAATCAGCGTGCGGTTCAGCGCCTCGCTTTCGATCAGGCGCACCGCGCGCCGATTGGCGGGGCGCAGCGCGCGTCGATCGAACATCACGATCGCGGTCCACAGCACCGCGATACCAAACAGCGCCAGCGCGCACGTGATGCCGATCCGTGCGGCATTGGCAAGCGCCACGCTTTGCCACGTGTAGCTCTTGATCAACACGAGGTCGGACCCGCCCAGACGGTCGCCCAGCACGAAGCGGCCGCCGATGCGGTGCGGGACGGTCGGGATGGGGCTTCGATTCAGCACGCGTTGCAGCGTTCGCGGGACGAGCGTGCTGTCGTGTGGCCGCCCGAACACGATATGGCCGCTCGTATCGACGAGCACGTTCTCCTCGTCAGGCGTCTGCGGGGTCATGACGCGGTCGAGCTCGGGACGGCCGTTGAAGACGAGCCACGCGAACGGCTTTCCGTCCACGTCGCGCAACTGTTGCACAATACGGGTCACGGGCCTGCCGAGCAGTGGATCGTCGCGCGTCTCGATCATGACGCCGCTGCCGGTATTCACCGGTTCGAGCCGGCGCATCAGCGCCTTCAGATCCGCCCCGGCCAGCCGCGCCGGCGCCCGCCCGGCGAGTTCGGCGCCGAACAGCATCAGATAGTCGCCGTCGATGCCGATCAGGTAGGCCGTGAAATTCGGCGCAATCGTAAGCGGCGACGGTGCGGATGCGTATTTGCCCAGCCGGTAGAGCGCGCCGATATAGCGCAGGTACGCGCCGGGCGGCTGCCCCGGCGTGATGTCGGCGAACACGGCAACCCCTGGCTTGCCGTACCGATCGGGCATGAGCAGCCTTCCGCCGTTGTCGACGAGCCGCTCCGCGACGGCCGGCGGCACGACATCGGGGGAGCGGTTGGCCTCGGTGACGTTGTCGGCAAGACGTACCGACAACACCTTCGTTACCTGCAGTTCGCCGTACATTTGCGCTGCTTCCCGCAGGAACGACGAGCGCATCTGCTCGACGTAGTCGCCGACGGCCAGCCGCACGACGAACAGCGCGCACAACAGGATGAACACGGTGGTTGCCACGCCGCCGCCGTACAGCAGCGCGTGCTGCTGGCGCCGGACCCGGACCGGGTCGAACGGCTTGCCGCCGACGGCGGCAGCCTGCGCGGCCAGCCTTTTCAGTTTGTCGGGCATACGATTCGCTGTGGTTTCACTGTCGTCGAACGTGAGCCGGTATTCGCCCGTGCCGACGGCGGCATGCCGCGGGCGCAACCGTCACGCATCGAACATGCGCGCAAGACCCGCATCGGCAACGCGCCGCCCGCCCGGCGCGCCCGCCAGTGGCCCGTACCGAGCCGTGTGTGCAGGTCAGTCACGCGCGGCGGGTGCGTCCGGAGCGGACGGATCCTGAATGTCGCCTTCGTCCGCATACCGGATCAGGTCCGCGTCGCGAACGATTCCCAGCTTCTTCATCGCGCTCGACTTCTGGGAACTGATGGTCTGCTTGCTGCGATGCAGCTGCGTGGCGATCTCGCCCACCGTATAGCCCGCGCCGAAGAGCCGGACCACCTCGATCTCGCGCGTGGTCAGCGCGCGGGCGACGGGCAGGGAATCGCCGTCCTGCAGCAGCTGCTTGACGAACGGCGACATGTAGTTCGCGCCGACGTAGGCCGCATGCACGGCGCCGATCAGGTGCGACAGCGCATCCGACTTGCTCAGGATGCACTGCACGCCCTGCTTGTGAATCGCACGCAGCACGCTCGGGTTGTCGATCATCGTGATCGTCACGATACGCAGCGCGGGGTAACGACGCTGCAGGAACGACAGCAGCACGAGACCGTCGCCGTATTTGCCGCCGGGCATCACGTAATCGAGCACGAGCACGTCGCTCGGTTGCGCGTCGAGCGCCGCAACCAGATCCGTCGAGTTCGAAACGGCGCCCGCGAGCTTGATCGTGCTGTTGCCTTGCAGCGCCTGCGACATCCCGAGCGCCGATGCCGGATGATCGTCCGCCACCATCACGCGCACTGAGAATTCGTCCATGTACCTGTTTCTCCCCGAGGCTTTCGTTCACGCATCCGGCTCGCGCCGCGGCAGGCGCGCGCTCGCGTTGTCGGCCGATAGTCAGCCGCGTTCGGCTCGCCGGACGACAATGACTTAATTTTAAGATAAATCCGGCTTCGTTTAGCGGTCGGGCGCAACCGTCCGCGCGCCGCGCATCTTGCACGCCAATGGGCAGGCGCGCTTCGGCGCCGCGCTCTCGCGGCTCGCGCAGCGGCCGAATCGAATCCGGGCGCCGTGGACATCCGCCGTGCGACCTGCAACGTACACGGCGACGGCGGCGCTGGCGATCCGGCCCGAATCGATCTTACCCGCGTATCGTACGCCGGGCAGCGTGACGGGCAAGCGCGGCGTGATCCCGATGCACGTCTGCCCTACATCACGCGCTACCGGTGCGTCGACTCGCGAGGTTCGTCATGCTGGCTGCCTTCCTGTTGCATTTTCCATTCGTTGATCGCGCGCCGCCGCTGGGCCGGCGACATCAGCAGATACTCGTTCATCATCGTCAGAAACTCCCTCCGTGATTTTTCGGACAGTGTCGCGAATTCGATCAACAGTGCGAATATCTTCCCCAAGTGACGCACGGCCTTCCCCTCCGGTGTGATTTGAAATCCGCCGCGCAACAGGCGCCGGTCCCCTGCCTTTGTTATCTCGGACATGCGTTGCTGAATTCACTGTTGCCGGTTACCTGCCATGCAATGCCGTCTCGCGATCGGCTGTCCTGCTTGCCGTGCCGCACCGTTGCCACGCGGGCGCGAGCGCGCCGTGCAGGTGCGCGAGCGTCACGGGTTTCGTCAGCACGCGCCGCACGCCCGCCGCGATGCAACGGCGCATGCCTTCGGGTGTCATATACGACGTGACGACCAGCACGTCACACGCGGCGGCGCGGCCGCACGCAGCTTCAGCCAGTTCGTGCGCGGGCAGGTCGGGCAAGTCGCCACCGATCAGCAGCACGTCCCAGCCTCCTCCGGCCAGCAATTCAAGCGCCGCGCGCCCGGACCCAACCTCGGCCACCGTGCAGCCGAGCGCATGCAGTTGCTCGCGGAATATGGATCCGTCGACGGCTTCGTCGCGGGCGACCAGCACGCGCAATGCACGGGCGACGAACGGCTGCGGGCGTAAGGGCCCGGTGCGTCGCTGGCTGCGCATCGCGACACGCAACGGCTCGCCAGCGAATGAAGGGACAATCGCCGTTTCGCGGGGACACGATTCGATGCACGTCAGCGCGGCGCGCAGGCCGCCGAGCGAATAACTCGATACGCGCACCGTACCGCCCGCGCGGTGCGGTTCGAGCGGGCCGTCGCGCGTCGCGAGAATCAGCGGCGCACAGCCGCGCAGGCTGCCCAGTTCCCCATGCGACCAGGTGTCGGGATCGCCGAGCAACACGACCGGGCCCGCCAGTTCGCCCGACAGGCTCGACGGACTGTCGTACACGTCGACGTTGAATCCCCACGCATGCAGATGCGGCAACGCGAATTCGTGCCACTCGGGATCCGCGGCAACGAGCGTCAGCGCGCATGCGTGCGCACCGCGCGGCCGGTCAGGCGCGGCGATATCGGTGCCGAGCGGCACACGCATCGTGAAGCAACTGCCGATGCCCGGCTCGCTCGTGACCTCGATGCTGCCGCCCATCGCCGCGACGAGCCGGTCGCACAGCGCGAGCCCGAGCCCCGTGCCGCCATAACGCCGCATGATCGACGTATCCACCTGCGAGAACGCCTTGAACAGCTTGCGCCGATCCTCGACGGCAATGCCGATTCCGGTGTCCTCGACCGCGATCGACAACGCCGGCGCATCGTGACCGCCGGCGGCAACGGTGACACGCACGGTCACGTGGCCCGCATCCGTAAACTTGATCGCGTTGTTCAGCAGGTTGCCGAGTACTTGCGCGAGCCGCGTCGGATCGCCGCGCATCCGCTGCGTGCTGCAGGCGTCGACCTCGCAGAACAGTTGCACGCCCTTCGCTTTCGCGATCGGCGCATATGCGCTCAACTCGCGCGCGACCGTCGCGATCACGTCGAACTCGATCGACTCGACCCGCATCGCGCCGGCCTCGATCTTCGAGAAATCTAGAATGTCGTTGACGAGCGCGAGCAGGCTCGCTGCCGACGTGCGCAGCGTGCCGACCCGGCCATGCTGTACCGCATCGAGCGCCGAGCGCTCGAGCAGCTCGAGGTTGCCGAGGATCACGTTCAGCGGCGTGCGGATCTCGTGGCTCGTCGCCGCGAGGAACGACGATTTCGCCGCGTTGGCCGAATCGGCCGCGCGCACGGCCTCTTCGAGCCGCTGCGTGAGCTGCCGCTTCGCGGTCGTGTCGGCGACCGCGGCGATCAGCACGTCCGCGCCCTGGTAACGCGCGCCGCACGCAATGAATTCGAAGTGCAGGTGTGCGGCCTCGTCGCCGCCGAGCAGCAGATCGTCGTGCAGCACGCCGCTCGCATCGCCGCTCGCGACATGCGCCTGCCAAGCGGCAGCCACCTGGTTCGACAGCGCGTGATAATCGCCGCCGAGCCGCGCGACCATGTCCGTCAACGCGGGGCTCGCGAGCAGGAAATGCCCGTCGTCGCGCGCGATCAGCCCGAGCCCGATCGGCGCCATCTCGATCACGCTGCGGCACAGCGCCTCGCTGTCGAACACGCGCTGCGAGCGCGCGTAGAGCGGCGCGAACTCGCTCCGGTAAAAGCGCAGCAGCAACCCCCACATGACCGCGAGCGTCAGCAGCGTCGCCGCCACCAGCGTGCCGGCCGAACGCGCGACACCGGTCGCGATGTCGGCCCACGACAACGCGTACGTGAGCGTCCAGCCCGTCGATTCGAGCTTGCCGTGAAACAGCAGGAAGCCGTCGCGGAACACCGGCGAGCCCGACGACGCGCCGCCCCGCCACCGAGCCAGCTCCAGCAGGCGCGCCGCGCGGCCGGCGTCGCCGACGGCGGAATCCATCGCGACGAGCCGGCCGTCGGCGGTTGTGATGGTGAACGCGCCCTCGGGACGATAGTCGGCCAGCCACGACAGCAGGTACTCGGGCGGGTATTCAGTCACGAGCACCGCAAACGTTTTACCGTTGTCGTGCGCCTCGGCCGCGATCCGGATACGTGGCTGCCCCGATACGGGATCGGTGAACGGCGCGAGCCAGCGCACGTGCGGGCGGGCATCGACGACATCCGGATACGCGCGCTCGAAATCGATGCGCAGCGCGTCCAGCACGCGTGCGCGAGCGTCGGGCGACACCAGCGCGGGATCGTCGCGGTTCCGGTTCGGCACCAGCCCGAACATGCCCGTGCGCGTGCTGTAGTGGTAGCCCTCCAGCGTGCGCCCGCGATTGATCGAGCTCGCCGCGCAGATGCGCGACAGCAGCACCGACAGCGACAGGTAGCGCGCCACCTCGGCGCGGTCGCCGGTCTGCCCGGGCACGCCGAGCACGAGCGACGGATGCGGCCGGATCGCGACGCGCTCGTCGTCGCGGAAGAAGGCATCGACAGCCGATGCGGGTGCGCTATTGGCCTCGCGCCAGATCAGCTGCGCATTCGCGACGCCGTTGCGGAACGACGTCTCGCTCACCTGGATCTCGTTGAGCGTCTGCTCCAGCCCGTTCAGGTAGTTGCGCCGTTCGCCCTCGACATGGCCCGAGACGATCGCCACCATCCCGAGACCGCATGCGATCAGGACCAGGACTGTAACGACGATGCCGCCACCGAACACCGAAATGCTCAGGTAGCGGCGCAGGGATTGAAGCGAACTCTGCGGCATGACGCGCGGCGGGGGCCGCGACCTCGAACAATGCCGATTCGGATCGCAGGACCTCGCCGGAACTCACCATGGAAAAGATGGAATGAATTCCGACGATGCCAAACGCGTATTCGAGCGTCCACCCCGAATGAACCATTTCGTACACGTCAAGTGTCATTGAATCGAGATTTAGAACTTGACCTAGATTCGATGCCGTGAAGGGTCGCAACAGGACGCGTCCCGGCTGCGTGTCGAAACATGCGACGCGCGGCCGGGAGGGGAAGGAATGAGGAAAAAAGCGGGGGCGAGCCCGAAAGCGGCGGGCCCCCGCGGAGACGCCGCGCGAGCGGCGAGGCACATGGACAACCGGCGAGCAACGGCCGGTTCAGTTCTGCGTAAGCGGGTTGAGCGTCGTGCACAGGAAGCCCGTGCAGTTCGTCGGCTTGAAGTAGAACGACGCCATCACCGGGCTGGTCGTACCGAGCGCGAGATCGCTCAGATACGCGGAGCCCTGCGCGCCGTACGTGTTCGACTGCTGGACGAAGGCGGCGCCGGTCCCCTGGATCGCGGCCGACTGGTACGTGAAGGTCGGCGACTGCGTCTGGTCCTTCACGTAGACCCACGAGATCGTGCTGCCGAACAGCATTCCGCCCTTCGCGCGATAGCCCTTTGCGCCTTCGCTGTTGGCCTGCGCGATGAAATCGCTGACGGTCGTCGTCGGCACCAGCGCATCGTACGTATAGGTCGCGCTCGACGCGTTGTTCTTCATGTACACGTTCGCCTGCACCGATCCGATCACCATCGGGCCCAGGAACCAGTAGCCCGACTGGCCCTGGCCATTCGCCTGCGTGAGGAATGCATTCGGGTCGGCCGGCAAGCCCGTCGTCGTGTACGTGTAGGTGGCCGACGAGCCGCCATCCTTGCGATAGAGATAACCGTACGTGAGCGGCCCTTCGTATCGGTAGCCGCTTGCGCCTTGCGTGTTGGCCTGACTGACGAAACCCGGCATGTCGGCCGGCGTCGCCTGCAGCTGGTACGTGTACGTCTGCACGGTGCCGTCGCTCACGAAAATCGAGCGCGACCCGCCGCTGGATGCGTTGTAGAAATAGTCGCCGAGATAGCGGTAGCCCTTCGCGCCTTCGCTGTTGAGCAGCGTCAGGAAGCTCGCCTGATCCGCCGCGGTCGGCTGTGCGTCGTAGCGCAGCGTCAGCGTGCTGCCGCCCGAGCCGCCGGTGCCGCCGGTTCCAGTGCCGCCGGTACCGCCCGACCCCGTGCCGCCAGTGCCGCCGGTTCCGCCGTTATTGCTCGTGCCCGATCCGCCGCCGGACGCTGCGGGCGAGGAAGCGTCATCGCCGCCGCAAGCCGTCAGCGCCAGACAAGTCAAAACGATCAATGCAGCGGCTTTCATCGGGATCACCTCGGCACGAAAAGGATGAACGAAGCCGGTACACGCGGATCACGCCGCGCGCACGGACCGTCGGGAATCAGGAATCGGCCGGCGGCACGCCGCCGCCCCTTGAACGTCAGTTGACCTGCAGCTGGCCACCGCGACCGAGGCCGCCCTTGACGTCTTGCGCCTTGTAGCTACGCAGTGCGACGACCATCTTGTTGAATGCGTCGATGAACGCAACGACCGTCGCCTTGCCTTCCGGCGTCGACGAGAAGCCGGCAAGCGCGCCGCCCACGCCGCCGCCGAAGCCGCCCAGCGCCGCGCCGTAGTTGGTCGCCGTCGAGCTGCCCTCCGACGCCGCGATCTGCACCGCCGAGCGCACGTCGAACAGCGTCAGCGTCACGACCGACGCCTTCGTCTGCAGATGGCCGGCCACCGCCGCCACTGCGCCGTTGCCGATCAGCCCGCCGATCATGCTGCCGATGCCGCCGATCGGCGAATCGTTGATGACGATCTGCGGCTCCATGTAGTAGTCGGCCGCGACACGCTGGCCCTTCTGCTGCTTCGAGCCCGCGCGGTATTCGCCCGAGCCGCGCTGCAGCTGCGTGATGCGCGACAGGCGCGCGTCGCTCTTCTGGTTGCCGATCGACGTGATCACGAAGCAGTTCGACTGCTGGACCGCCAGGCGCAGCAGCGGGTCGATCGTCGTCATCTTGGTCGCGCTGCCGAACGGGCCCCACCAGTCGGCGTTGCGGCCGTCGTCCACGGCGATCGTGCCGAGCGGCGACGCGCAGCGCTGCAGCCCCGAATCGGCGCCCGCGCTCGTGCCGCCTGCCGCGGCGCCCGTCACGCCGGCGTTCTGGCCGCCGGGTGTCACCACGCCGCCGCACCCCGCGACGGACGCGCCAAGCGCTGCGACCAGCGCACCTTGAGTAAGACGATGGGAAAGATTGGTCTTCATGTCGTTATCGATCGATAGAGTCGTTGTTCGGCTTATGTGTTCGTGCGAACTGCGTAAGCCCCCCGGCGTAGCGCGATGGTGGTCTCCCCGCTGCCGCCCCGTTGCTTCCGCCCGGGTCAGTAGTACCAGTACGTCTGATTCCAGACGCCGTAGTACGGATAGCCCGAGTACCAGTAGCCGTAATAGACGTCACGCCATTGCGTGCGCCATTTCCAGTCTTCTTCGTCTTCTTTCTTCGCCTTGCGCGCGAGCTCGAGCAGCTTCTTCGATTCCTTGTCGCCGCGGCTGGCCGCGATCGACAGCCACTTGTCCGCTTCGCGCGGATCGGAGCCCATCTCCTCGAGGCCGAACAGGTAGAAACCGCCGAGCGCCTTCTGCGCCTGCAAGTTGCCGCGCTCGGCGGCGTCGCGCATCCACTTGAGTGCCTGGTAGCTGTCCTGGCGCACGCCGTCGCCGCGGAAATAACGCAGGCCGAGATCGTAGGCCGCCTTCGGCTGGGCCTTCGCGGCCTGCTTCAGCGCGACGATGCGCGGGTCTTCGCGATCTTCCGCATCGTCCTTCTTTTGGTAGGAGACCTGATCTTTAGGACGATAGGAACAGCCGGTGTCGTCGCAGATCCGCACCGTGTTGCTGGTCACGGACGGGTCCTGCGCGCACGCGGCCAACAGCAACAGCAGCCCCGGTGCGAGTAAACGGCGGTACATTGGTACTTTCCTCAAGTTTTATTTGCGCCGCAATTCTTCGAGCTTTTCACCCCCGTGAGCTCGCACCCGGCTGCGCGCGGCGCAGCGGATACAATCCGCCGACGCCGACACGCTATCCAAGGCTCTCTCAGGTTCTCTCAGGTTCTCTCTTCGAATCGTTCCGTCACCGCTTCCTTGCCGTCGCTTTTCGCCCTACCGGTTATCGCCGGTATCGATCCCCAAACATGACGCGACAAACAAAGGTGACGTGGTGAGCAATAATAATGGAGAAAAATGGCATGTCAAGGTCCTTCGCTTTTTCGAAGTTTGCGTGACGCGTCACCTTTGATATGCTCGTCCTCGCCCAAAACCCCCTGGAGACCCCATCGAGATGTCCAACAGCGAGCAGGCCAACGTCGATCTGATCACCGCCAACAAGGTGCGCGACCTCCTGAACCGGAACGGCATCCCGCCGCGCAGTCACAACACGACGATCGCGAATGTGCTTGGCCTCAGTTTCTCGGTCGTCACGCGCAAGATGAAAGGCCTGATCCCGTGGAACCTGTCGCAGTTGCAGGACATCGCGACGCACTTCGGCGTGCCGCCCGCGATCCTGCTCGACGACAAGGGCGCGCAGCCGGCCGCCGCCGAGATGGTCGACGCGACGCTCGTGATCGAATCGCGGCGCTTTCGCTGCCGCGCTGCGATCTCGGCGAAAGCGAGCAGCCAGATCGAAACGGATTTCGTCGCGCTGCAGTGGCAAGGCGAATGGATTGTTACGGAACGTCAACATGCCCGTGAAGGGCGCACGTATCCGGTCGACGTCGTCGAGTTGCGCTCGACCCAGCCGAACGTGTATGCGGCGCGGATCGCCGTGGTCGACGATTCGCAGGACGTCGCCGAAACGGTATGTGAATATTTCATCGAAAAAGGCGTGAACGCGATCCCGTACTTCGACGGCGCGACGTTCCGCAAGGCGCTGGAGGTCGAGGATTTCGACGGCTACATCCTCGACTGGATGCTGGGCGACCAGACGGCCGCCGAGCTCGTGCGCGGCATCCGTTCGAGCGAGAATAGCGGCGCGCCGATCTTCCTGCTGACCGGCAAGATCTCGACCGGCGAAGCCAGCGAGGACGAAATCGCGCACATCGTGTCGCACTACAACGCGCGCTGCGAAGAGAAGCCGGTGCGCCTGCCGATCCTGTTCGCCGAAGTGGCGCGCGAACTGAAGATCACGCTGCCGGCCGTGGCCGCCGCGAACTGAGACCACAACGACACATCACAACTACACGACCGAGGGAAACACATGCGAGTTTCGACCATCTGGACCAAGAGCCTGCTGACCGCCTGCCTGCTCGGCATGGCCGCCGCGGCATGGGCCGCTTCGTCGTTTACGTTCACCGTCGACGGCAAGATCGACAAGAGCAACCAGCAGGGCAAGACGGCGTATGTGTTTTCCGAGCAAGCGCTGATGGCGCTGCCGCAGCACACGATCGTCACGTCGACGAGCTGGACGCCGAAGGCGACCTTCACCGGCCCGCGCCTGTCCGACGTGCTGAAGATCGTCGGCGCGCACGGCACGCAGATCGAGTTCCGCTGCATCGACGAATACACGTTCACGATCCCCGTGTCCGACGCCAACCGGTACGGCGTGATCCTCGCGCGAACGATGAACGGCAGGGTGCTCGGCAACGACAACTACGGCCCGCTGTGGATCATGTATCCGCGCGACCAGTATCCCGACGAGCTGAAGACGCCGCTCGGCGAAGCGAAGTTCGCATGGCAGATCATCGGCCTGACCGTGAAGTGAAATGACGCGGCGGCGGCGGAAAAACAGAAAGATCATCCTGGTCCTCGGGTCGCTGTGGATCGCGGGATTCGCCGCGTGGGCGTTCCTGCTGTGGGACCTGCTGGCGACATCGGTCAACGAGGGCGTGCTCGAAGGGCCGCGCGAAGGCGTGTTCTGGACGGCCGCGCAATACCGGAACGTCTATACGCGGTTCGACCGGCAACTGATCCTCTATGCGACGCACGAGGACGACGACTTCGATCACGTGCAGATGCAGCTCGACAGCCTGTCGGTGTCGTTCGGGTTCCTGCAGCGGCCGTCCGAAGTGTCCCAATACTGGCTGCGGATCCCGCGCGCGCGCAACGAGATCGACGCGCTCGGTGAATTCATGGCGCGCCTGAAGCGCGACGTGCCGCTGCTGCGCAACTCGCCGAAGCACGCGCAGCAGGTGATCGACGACGTCAATGCGTACTGGCCGAAGGTCAACGGCCTCGCGAACTACTTCCGCGCGATCGAGATGGCGCAGCGCGATTTCACGTTCCATCAGCTGAAGGAAAAGCAGCGCGCGATCCTGATCCTCGGCATCGTGCTCGGCGTGATCCTGTGTGCACTGTTCCTGCTGCTGTTCTATACGATGCGCACGCGCGACGACCTGCTCGAACGGCAGGACGCGGCGCTCGATGCGGAGCGCAAGGCGTCCGATCGCGCGTTCGAGATGATCGAGGCGAAGAACGCGTTCCTCGGGATGGTCAGCCACGAGCTGCGCACGCCGCTGCAGGCGATCTGCGGGTCGATCGAGATCCTGCTCGCGCGCCCGCAATCCGACGCGAACCTGAAGACGATCCGGCGGCTGCAGAATTCCGCGCTGTCGCTCGAAGCGCTCGTCAAGGACCTGACCGACTACATCAAGCTGCGCTCGACGAAACGCCTCGCCGAACTGGACACCGTCGGCATCGCGCCGCTGCTCGCCGAGGTGATCGAACCGCTGCGCGAGAAGATCGCGGCCAAGCGGATCGCGGTCACGCAGCAGGTCGAGCCGCACGACCTCGCGATCCGCTCGGACCGCAAGCTGCTGCGGCAGGTGCTGTCGAACCTGATCGAGAATTCCGTCAAGTACACGCTCGGCGGGTCGATCGGCGTGTCGATCACGCTCGTCGACGCGCCAGCCGGCCAGCAATTGAAGATCGCCGTGCGCGACACCGGCGCCGGCATCGCGAAACAGCATCTGTCGAAAATCTTCGAGCCGTTCTATCGTGCGAACGACGCGGTCGGGCTGCACGTGGACGGGATCGGCATGGGGCTCGCCGTCGTGCGCGAAATCGTCACGACGCTGCGCGGGCATGTGGACGTGCGCAGTGTGGTCGGCGAAGGCAGCGAATTCGTCGTGACGCTGCCGGCCGAGGTGCCCGATACCGCGCTGGCCGGCAATGCGGCCGGCGACACGCCCGCCCTGCCGCACGCGATCGCGCACCGCGACCGGCGCGCGCTGGTGGTCGACGACAACGACAACGCGCGCGAAACGCTCGGCGCGATGCTGTCGGCGCTCGGCATCGATGCCGATCTGTGCGGCACCGGGCAGGAAGGCGTCGCGCGCTTCAGCGCGAGCCGCTACGACATCGTGGTGCTCGATCTCGAACTGCCGGACCTGAGCGGCTTCGAAGTCGCACGGCGCATTCGCGCGGTCGCGCAGCCCGACGACGACGGCCGGCATCCGGCAATCCTCGGCGTCAGCGCGTATGAATCGACCGCGCTGCGCGAGAACAAGCAGGTATTCGACGAATTCCTGCCGAAGCCCGTCCACCTGCGTGAGCTCGGCGCGCTCGTCGAGAAGCTGCTCGCCTGAGACGGCGCACCCGGCGTCGCATGCCGGCGCTACGTCACGCGTTACCGCCGGGTCACGCGTTGCCGCCCATGTTCCCGTTCATTCGCCGATCAGATGCAACACGATGTCGCGCCGGTGCGCCGCGCGACGATGCTCGAACAGGTAGATCCCCTGCCAGGTGCCGAGCACCATGCGCCCGTGCTCGACCGGAATCGACAGCTGCACCTGCGTGAGTGCGGTGCGCAGGTGTGCGGGCATGTCGTCCGCGCCTTCGGTGTCGTGCTCGTAGCGCGTGGCGTCCTCGGGCGCGAGCGTCGCGAAGTAGCGTTCGAGATCGCGCCGCACGGACGGATCGGCGTTCTCCTGGATCAGCAGCGACGCCGACGTATGACGGCAGAACACCGTGAGCAGCCCGGTGCGGATCGCCTGCTGGTCGACGAACGCACGCACCTGCGGCGTGAATTCGATGAGGCCGCTGCCGCGCGTGTCGACGCCGATGTGCGTGATGGCCTGTTGCATCGCCATGACCTCAGGCCAGCGCCGCGAAACCGTCGGCTTCGATCTGCTTCGCGTCGGCGGGGCGCACGACGCGTGCGACTTCGACGCCGTCGCGCAGGAACACGAGCGTCGGCCACAGCTTCACGCGGAACGAGCGGCCGAGCGGGCGGCCCGGGCCGTCCTCGATCTTCAGGTGGCGCACGGCGGGATGCGCGGCGAACGACGCGACGATCGCGGGCTGCGCGCTCGCGCAGATGCCGCACCAGTTCGTGCCGAATTCGATGACGGTGGCGCCGCCCAGTGCGTCGACTTCCGCGCGCGTCGGCGCGTTGGCGGTGTAGCGTTGCTCGGTGTCCATCGGGCCCTCGTGTGCATTTGCGAAACAGGGCCGCGCGTGCGCGCGTGGCGCGGCAGGCGCGGCCGGTGATTGCCTACTGTAGCGGAAAAGCGCGCGCGCTGCCGGCGGGGTCGTGCCGGCACGGAAACGATCGTCGAGCAAATGGACACGACATAGACAAGTGCGGCACAGCGGTCAGTTTCGCCGCTGTGCATTCGAGCACCAGACTCATCAGTTGCGCCCTTACTCCCTTCCATTCATTGCGAGAGGGAAAGGAATGCCGTTGACAGACAGCATTCCGGCGTTAGAGTGATCAGCATGATCCTTGTCTACCGATACCGCGTGAAGTCGCTCAATGGCCTGCTTAACAAGCAGAGCCGTGCGGTGAATTACGTCTGGAACTTCTGCAATGACACGCAGAAGCACGCGCTCAAGTGGAGCAAGAAGTGGCCGACGGGTTTCGACCTGAACGTGCTGACAACTGGCAGCAGCAAGGAACTCGGCATCCATTCCGGGACGGTTAACGCAACCTGCGAGCAATACGCGAAGTCGCGCGGCCAATGCCGACGCCCTTACCTGCGCTATCGCGGCAGGAAGTCTCTTGGCTGGGTGCCTCTGAAAGGTCGGGACCTGAAGCGTGAACGTGATGCGTTTCGCTTTGCCGGCAATACGTTCCGCGTGTTCAACAGTCGGCCACTTCCCGAAGGGAAAATCAAGGACGGAACCTGCTTCGCGCAGGATGCGCGCGGCAACTGGTTCCTCAACGTCGTGATCGAGATGCCCGATGTGCCGGCGCGCCCGATCCGTTCCGGTGTCGGTATCGATCTTGGCCTGAAAGACTTCGCCACACTTTCGACCGGTCAGAAGCTACCCAACGACCGGTTCGGTCGGCTGGCGGCGGACAAGCTTGCGAAAGCCCAACGGGCGCGGAAACACAAGCGGCATATCGCGAAGCTGCACGCCAAGGTAGCGAATGCCCGGGCAGATTTCCAGCACAAGCTCGCACTCGATCTGGTGCGACGTTTCGATTACATCGTGGTCGGCAATGTGTCGGCCGCGAAACTCGCCAGAACCAGGATGGCGAAAAGCGTCTACGACGCATCCTGGTCGTCCTTCCGAAACAAGCTCCGTTACAAGGCGATGGCGCACGGAGCCACGTTCGAGGAAGTGGACGAAAGCGGTTCTACCCAGTCCTGTTCGGCGTGCGGGTCGAAAGACAGCACGACGCGGCCGAAAGGTATCGCGGGACTTCGAATAAGAGAGTGGGCCTGCAGTGGCTGTGGTGTCTTGCATGATCGTGATATCAACGCCGCGTTGAACATTCTCCGATGCGGACGTGCATCGCCAGTCGTGGGAATTCCCCGCCTTCAGGCTGGGGAGGACGTCAAGAGTTTCCAGAGGTTCTACGGACTCGCGCCGCGGCAGGTGCACGCATCGCGGCTCGCCGAGATTCCCGAGCGCGCGTATCGCAGCCCGGACATCGAGCGCTCGAGGGATGCTGGCGTGCCGGCCTCCGCCGGGCGGTGATGCGGCAGTGATGCGGCGCGCCGGCCGGGGCGCCGAAGCCGATCGGATAAGATACGGCCGGCCACGCTCTTTGGCCCATGACCGAACCGACGGAGTGTTTTCAGTGATTCAACCGACCCAAGTATTCAAGGACAACCTCGCGCAACTGCCGGCCATCGACGGCATCGCGCGCATCGATCTCGTCGGCGCGAACGGCGACGTGGTCGCGACGATCGAGAACCAGCCGGGCAAGCAGGGCTCGCTCGCGGTGTACCACTACCTGAAGCAGGCGTTCGGCACGCTCGACGCGAAGGCTGCCGAGCACGGCCTCGCGGTGTTCGCCGAGCACACGGCCGACGCGCGCAACCGTCCGGGCGCGCATCCGAACGTCGACCGGCTGCTGGCGATCGTCGCCGGCGGCGACGCGCTGCGGATCGACGTCGTCGCGAAGGGCTGAGCGAGAACGGGCGCGATCCGTCAGGTACGCCTCGACACTCGTGCCCGCATCGCTTGCCACGATTGGTTTGCCCAACCGTCTTCGAACCGAGCCACCGCTCATCGTTCACACGCACATCGACCATGGCACAAGAACGCCATACATCGATCGACGTGTTCTGCACAATAAGAAACGGCAAATCCGCTACGTATCGCCCACATCGGACAACCGAACCTGAGCCGGGTTTCGACGCGCCCCTCGATGCACTCGACACGCAATTGACAGCACTTCAGGATTGATTGTCCGGCACGAAATATGCGATCCGCCACCACTTCGAGAAGATGCCGAGACAGGCAAGGCCTAAAGAAGCCCTGCCGACATTTATTGGGCACTTTGTAACGCTCTCTAAACATCCGCATCAGCACGGCACTTGCTCACCATTACACCGAGCAACACCGTCAGTCGCAGCATTTGCGCGCCCCCCAGTCGAATAAAAAAATCTCGAAATTAACGCCGATCACATGATGACGCATCAATCGCGGCGTCAAACCACTCCCTCGTGATAACGTGGTGCGGCACCACTTCACACACGACATTCGACATCGAAAAAGTGGGCCGCGAAAGCGCATCAGAGAGAATCCAGAAAAGATCAACGGGCATCACGGCATGTTCGATGGCTTGTTCGGATTGCTGGTTGGTGCGCGATACAGCGAGACAAGCGTCACGATTCCATCAGATTCACATCGAAATCACGACAGTGGCATACACGAGTGCCAATAAAGATGATCCAGATTGATTTTGGCAGATTCAATTATTATCCGACACTACGAACTCGAGTCGCGGAGCTGAAAGGGTTGGCGAAGCTGGACAATGATCGAAAGGAAAAAATCCTCCCGTTGATTACGCTGGGGAAATGGCCGCGATCGGAGGAATTTTCCCGCTCCGCCGAGAAAGCAGCCGAGGCCATGGGAGACAGAAATTACATCCTCGATTTGCCCATCGATGCGCGCCACCATACCGAATCGAGTAGAACGTTGACGCGCTCCGACAATGCATTCGGGGCGTGGCGCGCGTTTATCGATACGCAACCTCTGGCGGTGCCGACGATTCAGTTTGGTGACCATGCGCCGCAACGGGACATCATCCAGCAGGCTCGCCACTTCGAACGCACGCGAGGCAAAGTCGCTTTCCGCATCCGGGATTTCAATGCGGAGACTCAACTCGTTGTCGCAGCATTGAGCAGCCTGGACGACATCAACAACGCCATCGTGTTTGTCGACACGCAATACATTCGCCCGGCCGTCAGTGCTTATGAAGCTGCGGCAACAGCAACGATCAATACCATTCGCGAACAGCATCCTGCGTCTTACATCTCGGTGCTGGCAAGTAGCTTTCCCGCGTCCCCCACTACGTTCGCCGACTCCAGCCAACAGCGCGGACGCATCGACGTCCTGGAGAGAACATTCCATCAATCGCTTGGCGGTTCCCCAGTCAGCACGTATGGAGACTATGGCTCGATTCATGCGGTCGTCTACGATGATCAGCCGATCATGCGATGGTCACCGCGAATCGATTACCCGCTGGAACTCGAATGGTATTTCGAACGGCGTCCGGGAACGCAGGACGCAACTCGAGGCTATGTCGAAAGCGCCGATGCGATTTTGAGCACGATGCCCGAGATCGGAGCATCCGAAGTTTGGGGCGACCGAATGATCATTGAGGCAGCAGCCGGAAGGCCTCACGGCGCGGCGCCACAATCGTGGATTGCGGTGCGTGTCAACCTTCATCTCACCAGACAGATCGACTTCTCGGAGCGTATCGCCAACGATACGGACGACGACTACGACGATCAGCCCGAATAATCAGGCGCGAATCAGGCACGCCGAGGAAGGGCTGGCGTGCCTGGAACAATACCGCAACGAGCAATGAACGATTCGACTTGGCGACGATGCGCATCGAGCGGGTTTTCGTTCGACAGCCCCGCCCCCCGCTGCTCCAGGCGCTTGGAAATAACACGCTTGCGTCGTTTGATGTAATTCAAGACATCTGCCCGCAAATCGGACAACGCGAGCTGTCGAGCCTGCTCAACCAAATCGGCTCGCAAGCCATCGGGGCGAATCCCGTGTCGCTTGAGAACATTTCTCAGCTCAGTCACCGGGAGATAGCTCAACCATATTATTTTGTTGAAGATCTCGGCGTGAACTGCACTCCTGACTTCGACGAATTTACCATCGGCCACCTCCCAAACGCCGACCTCGGTTGGCACTCGCGCCAGCACCTTGGCAGTGTGCTTCGGAGTGCAAACAATCGTCACCGATTCAAAGTATTTCGTGAACGTGTCAATTTGACCGTCCAACCGGGACAGGTCATCGCTATCGCTCTTGATTTCGAAGGCAGAAAGCCTGCCGTTAGCGAGAACCAGATCGGCCCTGCGACCAAAGTCGGCCACGCACAATTCGGAAATCAATGCAGCCCCCTTGGCAAGGCCTGCAACGCGCAGGTGCTTGCCAAGAAGCTTCCGAATCTGGCTCTCGTTCAACAGTGTGCTCATACTTGAATGTTACAGTAGCGAATTCGCGTAGTCAGCAGTTTTGACGGACTACAAGGTGCGTGGCGACTATTCGATGCCGTTCGACAAAGTATCGCACGCAGGAACGCTGAAAAGTCGAAGACTTCAGCGCCGCCGTGACAACGTTGAAGCCGTCAGGATCGGAGATCGTGGCCTCGGCCTCTCTCGGGAGCGGCACATGCTTGTTCAGGGGCGCGTAACCCTCATCACACTCGCTCCTTCAAGGTCCTTCCGCTTGTTCCACCTTCCTGCTCACCTGCCTCTCATCCGCCGCATCGCATCGATCGCCGCACTCGCCTGCGCCGCCCTCGGCGGCACGGCATCGGCCGAACCGCTACACACCGCGTCCGATATCGCGGGCGCGTCGCTGGTGCCGCTCGGTGTGCTGCCGCGCTCGCCGGAGAACGGTTCGCTCGACGATTTCTGCGCGCAATACCGCGTGAAGAAAACGACTACGGCAGCCGGCCGCGACGTCGCGAAGCGCGACTGGATCGTGACGTCCGAAGCGCCGCTCGGCCGCTACACGGTCGTCACGTTCGCGAGCGGATTCAAGCCCGGCACGAGTGCGATCTGTTTCGCACGCAACGGCAACATCGGCGTGTTCGACGGCACGACACTCGTCGCGCTCGGCTATACGTCGCGCACGGCAGGCTGGCAGCTCGGCTCGGCCGACCCGCTGGAAAGCGGCGCGCTGCTGATCTGGGGCGGCGACGGCCCGGCGCCGCCCGTCGGTGAGTTGCGCGAAGAGAACGGCGGCCTGCGCCTGACCCGCGTCGCCGCCGAACGCACCGACTGCCACGGCCGCGCGGTCGTGCCCAACGTCTACGGCAAGCCGCTCGACGCGGCGCGCAAGATCCTGATCGCGCATGGCTGGCAACCGCTGCGTCCGCGTGAAAAACCGGACGCGATGGACGGTGCGGCCACGCTCGCGAAGCACGGCATCATCGAAGCCGAAGCATGTTCGGGCACCGGCATGGGGTATTGCGCGCTGCGCTACCGGAACACGGCCGGCGTGCTCGGCGTGACGACCGCCGGCGGCGAGCCGGACAAGCCGTCGGAGAACACCGTGATCGACTATCAGGTCGCGTGTCGCAAGCCCTGACCGGTGCGCCTGCCGCGCGCGCATGACGCCGCACCTGCGTGCGCCGTCGAGTCCGCGGCGGGCCGCGTCATCGTGTCGAAGGCGGGACGCATGTATCGGCGCCTGGTGTCGCCACAGCGCCAGATCATCGTCCATGCGCTCGATTGACCGGCTTCGACCCGCCTCTTAAACTGACGTCCCTTTCGCGTCGCTCCGACGAAAGGGACTTCCATGATCGACCTCTCCACGCTCGCGCTGTTTTCCGGCGCGTGTCTCGCGCTGACCGCCACGCCGGGCCCCGACATGCTGTTGATCGCGTCCCGCAGCGTGAGCCAGGGCCGGCGCGCGGGCTTCGCGACGCTCGCGGGCATTCAGGCCGGCACGTACTGTCATGCGCTGGCCGCCGCGCTCGGGCTGTCGCAGCTCTTTCTGGCCGTGCCGATCGCCTACGACGCCGTGCGCTTCGCGGGCGCTGCGTATCTGCTGTATTTCGCATGGAAGACGTTCCGTTCGGATGCGACCGCGCTGTCGCCCGTCGCATCGCAGCATCGCCACACGACCGCGACGATCTTCCGTCAGGGCCTGACGACGAACCTGCTGAATCCGAAAATGGCGCTGTTCGTGCTCGCGCTGTTCCCGCAGTTCGTGCGGCCCGAGCACGGTTCGATCGCCGTGCAAATCCTCGTGCTCGCGACGGTGCTGAACCTGATCGGGATCGTCGTGAATGGCGCGGTCATTCTTTCCGCGAGCCGGCTGAGCCAGCGGATCAGCGCGCGCCGCCGCCCGTCGAAGCTGCCGCAATATCTGCTCGGCACGGTGTTCGTCGGACTCGCCGCGCGGCTCGCGGTGGCGGGACGGAACTGATCCCGCGTCCTACCGAATCACACGGGCACGACCGTTATCCATTCGGCTGACTGGTCGAATTCAGGCCGCCGACAAACAATCCGGCTCGCACATCAGCAACGAAGCAGCAGAGAAGCGCACGAGCGTTTCTCCGCTGCTTCCGTGCATCCGGCGAGCCGCCCTCACGACGTACGCGACGGCGCTCCTTCTTGCAAGGAAATAACATATTTGTTACTATGCGAACCGTCGCGTATGAAATCCATTTCTTCAGCGAGCAAGTCGAAGCCGGCATATTTGCGTTGCCGAAAACACTGACCGCCAGGTTCTTCGCACTCGCCGATCGCATGGAGCAGTACGGCCCGAACCTGGGCGAACCTCACACCAGGCCGATGGGCGACGGTTTGTATGAAATGCGCTTGAATGGCCTCGAAGGTATCGCCCGAGTGTTTTACTGCGCGGTCGTCAACCGGCGGATCGTCATGCTTCACTGCTTCGTGAAGAAGACGCAGAAAACGCCGCAGAAAGAACTGGACACCGCGCGCCGCCGGTTGAAGGAGATTCGATATGGCAACCTATATGGCACTGCGCGAACGCGCACTGGCCGACCCGGTAGTACGCGCCGAATACGACCGGCTGAACCGCGAGGAATTCGCGTTGCTCGACGCGATGCTGGCCGCCCGGCACGCCGCCGGTCTGTCGCAAGCCGATGTGGCGGAGCGCATGGGCACGAAGGCACCCGCCGTCACGCGGCTCGAACGCGCGCTCGCGACGGGCCAGCACTCGCCGTCGATCGATACGCTGCGCAAGTACGCCGCCGCGTGCGGCAAGAAACTCGTGATCTCGTTCGCCTGAGTCACACCAGGGTCCGAACCTGCGTGAAGCCGCCAGTGCCTCCAGCGACTGACGGCCCGCCTGCCCCGCCTCCCGCCTGATCCCCGCCCGCGCACGCATCGTCGGCGCGATCGCGCGTATCCACCACCACGCGCAAATCCCGGCTGTCCATCAGACTCGCCGGCGTCACCGTGCGCCGCCGCCACGGAATCCGGCCGAAATACCAGATCTTCCAGAAGCCGAGCGGATGATCGGGATTCCGGCGCAGCAGCGTGTCGAAGGTCTCGACGTCGCCGAGTGCGATCCGCGTCGCATCGCGTACGACTTCGCGCACGAAACGCGAGCAGAACTGCCGGCGCGACGCGAGATTGAAACCCGTGTCGTACACCACGCCGATCCGGCGCATCGCCGCGTCGACGAGCCGGTGCCGCTGCGCGGCATCGAGCGGCTGCTTCAGGCGCGCGATCACGCATGCGCCGCGATCCGAGCGTGCGAGAAACCGCGACATTGTCGTGACGCGCGACAGCGGAAACGTGCTCTCCGCCACGAGCACCTCGCCGCCGCGCTCGCCGACGACGATCCCGACGTGATTCGTCCACGAGCGCGTCGCGCTCGCCACTTCGAGAAACGGCCTCACGGTCACGCGGATGAACACGATGTCGCCGATCTCCGCTTCGGCGGGTAACGACACTTCATGCGTATCGACAGAATCGGCGGAATCGACGGTAAAGAGGCGCCGCCGGCCAACACCGAGCGGGCGGCTCATCAGCGGCTGGCAACCGGTATTGACGGACATCGGGACCTCGCGCGAGTGAACATGCGGGACAGCATGTCAGCCGCAGCCGCGCCGCGCATCCGCCGCAAACGTGAGGGTGAGAATCCGCGCCGCCGGGTGGCGGATTTCGATACCGGCGTGAGGCGTGAGGCGTGAGGCGCGCGGCGCGATGCCGAGCGGTCAGCGCGTCGCGCCCAGCGCCACGCGCAGCCGTTCCATCAGGTGCGTGTAATGCCGCAGCACGTCGTCCTTGGGCACGACATTCGCGGTCGAGAAACGGTCGGACCACGCCGGCTTCCACGCATACGAGCCATGTACGCTGCGGTCGCCATCGGGCGCCTGGATGAGCGAGCGGATCCGCGCGTCGCGGCCCGGGCCCGTGTGCATGTCGAACAGCGCGTGGATGTATGTGTGATACGCGTCGTACACGTCGTCGTCGAACAGGTAGCGGTAGATGTGAAACGTGCGGTCGAGGTCGCGCTTCGCGCGGATCACGTCGTCCGGCGAGATGTCCTTCCAGTAGCCGATCCACGTGTAGAAGCACAGCAGCCCATTGAGCTGCGGCGCAACCGCGTCGTACAGCGCGAGGCGCTTTTCGATCAGCCGCTGGTTGGTCCACTGCACGAGTTCGAGCCGCTTCAGCCGGCGCGCGACGAGCCAGCCGAGACACGCGACCGACAACGGCGTCAGCACGCCGAGCACGAGCTTGACGATTTCCAGCGAATTCCACGGCGTGTTGAATGGCTGCATGAGTGGCCCGACAAGAAGGAATGCATTCGCGCCGGCGCATGACCCGGCGCGCAGCGCCGCCTGCCCGATCGCGTCGACATTGACCGTTAGTTGCTTGCGCATCGACCGTCGCACGACGGCACGGGCGATACGGACGAAGCGGCATGTCCCGCCAGTTTATCGGGTGATTGTCGCCGCGCCGTGACCGTTCGCCGACTCGCCGCCACGCGCCCGCAAACGCTAGGTCGGCAATGCCGACGTGAGCTTGACCTTCTGCATCGGAATGTCGGTCTTCACGCTCAGCACGCCGGGAATGCGCGTGAGGGTTTCCATCTGGAAGCGACGGTAGTCGTCGATGTCAGCGGCGACGACGCGCAGCAGGAAATCGCAGTCGCCCGCCATCAGGTGGCATTCGACGACTTCCGGCATCTGCTGGACGGCATCGGCGAAACGGTTCACCGATTCCGCGTCCTGCCCCTTCAGCCACACGCGCGTGAAGATCGTCAGCCCCTTGCCGACCTTCGCAGGATTCAGCACCGCCACGTATTTCTCGATCACGCCGGCTTCCTCGAGAAGCCGCACGCGTCGCAGGCACGGCGACGGCGACAGCCCGACCTCGTGCGCAAGCTCCACGTTCTGCATGCGGCCGTCGCGCTGGAGCGCGCTCAGGATCCGGCGATCGATGGCGTCAAGTTTCATTTGGCATCCGATTCCAATAAATTCGCGAATCACGCGTTCAATGCCAAATTCTCATAAAAATCTGGCCACAACGCAACCCGATTCGAGTCAAAAAAGCAGACAATCCCTCCCCCGAAGGAGGAGTAATGAGCAGTAGCGTTTCAACGTCGTCCGGGCTTCGCGACAAGCCCGCCTATGTCGCCGAGATGGGCCGCGGGTTGCGCGCGGCGCTGCCCGTCATGCTGGGTTTCGTGCCGTTCGCGCTCGTGCTGGGCGCGCAGGCCGCGCAAAAAGGGCTGAGCCTGTTCGAGGTGCCGATGATGACGGGCCTGAACTTCGGCGGCGGCTCCGAATTCGCGGCGATCCACCTGTGGACCTCGCCGCCGCACATCGCGCTGATCGTCGCGATGTCGTTCCTCGTGAATTCGCGCCACATCCTGATGGGCGCGGCGTTCGAGCCGTATATCCGGCGCCTGCCGCGCCGCCGCGCGTTCATCGCGCTGTTCTTCATGTGCGACGAGAGCTGGGCGATGTCGCTCGCCGACGCGCGCTCGCGCTCGGCCACGCACATCAGCATCCCCTATTACGCGGGCATCTGCGTCGGGCTCTACCTGACGTGGATCTCGATGACCACGCTCGGCGCGGCGGTCGGCCCGACGATCGGCAACGTCGAGCAGTACGGCTTCGACATGGCGTTCACAGCCGTATTCCTGGTGCTGCTGCGCGGGATGTGGAAGGGCATGCGCGCGAGCCGCCCGTGGTTCGTGAGCCTCGTCGTCGCGGCGGCCACGCACCTGGCCGTGCCCGGCGCATGGTACGTCGCGGCCGGCGCATGCGCCGGGCTGATCGCCGCGCTGCTGTGGGAGCCGCGCGATGCCTGAGCTTCCGGATTTCAGCACCGTCGCGACGATCGTGCTGATGGCGTCGACGACCTACCTGTCGCGCATCCTCGGCTACGTGCTGCTGCGCAACCGCACGCTCAGCCCGCGGATGGCATCGGTGATGGAGAACGTACCCGGCTGCGTGCTGATTTCGGTGATCGCGCCGGCCTTCGTGTCGACGCGCCCCGCCGACCTGCTCGCGCTCGCCGTCACGCTGATCGCGGCGACACGCCTGTCGATCCTGCCGACCGTCATCGTCGGCGTCGCGTCGGCCGGCCTGCTGCGGCACCTGCTTGGATAAGCGAATCCGCTCCGCCTCACGAGCGGCACAGCCATCGACGAACGGGCGCGCAATGCGCCCGTTTTCACGTCTGCATCGATGGCGCGACACGACGATTTCCGCACCGCGGTGCTAGCCTTGTGGCTTGCGCTGCACTCCCCTCCCATCGCCATCTCCGCGAGGATCGTCCCGATGCCAGAAACCCGCCCGCTGTTCGACCGTGTCCTGCTGACCAACGACGACGGATTCGACGCCCCCGGCCTTGAAGTGCTCGAACAGGTCGCCATGCAACTGGCACGCGAAGTGTGGATCGTCGCGCCGGCGGAAGACCAGAGCGGCACGTCGCATTCGCTGAGCCTGCACGAACCGCTGCGCGTGCATCGCAAAGGCGAACGACGCTTCGCGGTGCGCGGCACGCCCGGCGATTGCGTCGCGATCGCGGTCAGCCACCTGATGAAGGAAACGCGGCCCGACGTCGTGCTGTCCGGCGTGAATCGCGGCGCGAACCTCGGCACCGAAACGGTGTTTTCCGGCACGGTCGGCGCCGCGATGACGAGCATGCTGGTCGGCGTGCCGGCCGTCGCGCTGAGCCAGGCGTTCACCGATCGCAACGCGGTGCCGTGGAATACGGCGCTTGCGCATGCGCCCGAGGTCATTCGCCGGCTGGTCGCCGCCGGCTGGGCCAGCGACGCGTGCCTCAACGTGAACTTCCCCGCCCGCCCCGCGCAGGACGTGCGCGGGCTGAAGGTGACGAACCAGGGCGCGGGCACGCTGCAGGGCATCGAGATCGTGTCGGGCCGCGACCCGCGCGAGATCGACTATCACTGGCTGAAGCTGGCCCGTGCGCCGCGTGAGGACGACCCGGATTCGGAAACGGTCGCGCTCGGCGAAGGCTATGTCGCCATCACGCCGCTGAAGTTCGAACGCACGCACGACGGCGCGCTCGCACGGCTGCGGACGAGCCTCGGCTGATCGGGTTGGCCGGGTTGGCCGGGTTGGCCGGGCCGGCCGCATCGGCCGCGTTGGCCGGGCAGCGGCTTCGGCGCTTGCGAGAGATGCCTGCGCGAGGCGGCCGGTTGCCCGGTTGCCCGGTTGCCCGGTCGCGTCGGCGCGCAACGTCGCCCGCGTGGTCGCCCCGCTGCGTCACGTCAGGTTCAAGCCCCCGTCGAGCATCACGATCTCACCCGTCACGTAATCGGACGCGACGAGCATCGCGACCGTCTGCGCGATGTCGTCCGGCGTCGCCGCACGGCGCATCGGCGCGCGTTCGCGCCAGAGTTGCTGCGCTTCGGTCCAGTCGGCGGTCAGCGGCGTATCGACCAACCCCGGCGCCACCGCATTGACGCGAATCGCCGGCGCGAGCGTACGCGCCAGCAATCGCGTCGTGTGATTGAGCGCGGCCTTCGCGGCCGCATACGGAATCGACGCGCCCTTCGGCCGCACCCCCGCATGCGAGCTGACGTTCACGACGCACCCGGCCCGCCCGTGCGACGCCGCTTCGAGCAGCGCGGCCTGCGCTTCGGCGACGAGCCGGAACGGCGCGATCACGTTGATCTCGTGCATCTCGCGCCACACGTCGGGCGTCGCCGCGGCGAGATCGTCGTGCGGAATCACGCGGCTGATCCCCGCATTGTTGACGAGCACGTCGAGCCGCCCGTGCACGGCGAGGGCGTCGCGGATCAGCCGCACGCGCTCGGCGTCGTCGGCGAGATCGGCCTGCACGTAAGCCGCGCCGAGTTCGCGCGCCATCGCACGGCCGGTCTCGGCCGAATTGCGCGAATGCAGGATCACCGCGTAGCCGTCCGCCGCCAGGCGTCGCGCGATGGCCGCGCCGATCCCCGACGTCGAGCCGGTGACGAGCGCGACGGGCCGATGCAGACGCGACGCGCGCGGCTCGGCGGCGGCTTCGGTTTCAGATGAGGTTTCGGCAATCGGGGCATGCAGCGGCGGGAGCGGCGCGTCCATATCGGGGAACCCAGTCAGTGGCGTTCCCGCATCATAAGCGCGACGACGCAGCCGGACGCAAACGTGACGGCGGCCACCGCGAGGATCGCCGCGGCGAAGCCGAAGCGGTCGGCCATCAAGCCGGCCGACAGCGCGCCGATCGCATAACCGAGATCGCGCCAGAACCGGTACACGCTCAGCGAACGCGCGCGCCAGCCGGGCTCGGACGCATCGGACACGGCCGCGATCAGGCTCGGGTAGACCATCGCCGTGCCGAGGCCGAGCAACACGCTCGCGACGAGCCACCAGCGGAACTGCCCCGTCAGCGCGGTCAGCGCGAGCCCGGCCGCCTGCACCCACATCCCGGCGACGATCAGCCCCTTGCGCCCCCACCGGTCGCTCAGCGGGCCGGTGACGATCTGGCAGCTTCCCCACACGACCGGATACACGGCCTTCAGGATGCCGATCCGCTCGATGCCGAGCCCGAGCGTCGTGAAGAACAGCGGGAAGATGCCCCAGCTCATCCCGTCGTTGAGGTTGTTGATCATGCCGGCCTGCGACGCCGCGAACAGGTTGCGGTCGCGAAACGACGTCAGCATGAACACGTCGCGGAACGACAGCGCGGACGCGCCGGCCGGCCCGCCGCTTTCGAGCCGCACATGCGCGCGCGTATCGCGCACGACGAGGATCGACAGCAGCAGGCCCGCGATTGCGTAGAACACGCCGAGATAGATCGGCATCGGCCGCAGCCCGTAGCGGCTCGCCAGATAACCGGTCAGGAACGCGGTCACGCCCACCGCGAAATAGCCGGCGAATTCGTTCAGGCCGACCGCGAGCCCGCGGCTCTTCGGCCCGACGAGGTCGACCTTCATGATCACCGTCATCGACCACGCGAACCCCTGGCTCAGCCCGAGCAGCACGTTCGCGGCGACCACCCACTCCCAGTCCGGCGCCGCGATGATCATGAACGGTACGGGCAGGCCGAGCAGCCAGCCGGCGACCAGCACGCGCTTGCGCCCCCACGTGTCGGCGAGCTGGCCCGACACGAGATTCGCGAACGCCTTGACCAGCCCGAAGCTGACGATGAACGACGTGATCAGCGCGGTCGATTCGAGATGGAACTGCTCCGAGCCGATCAGCGGCACGACCGTGCGCTCGATGCCGACCATCCCGCCGACGAATGCGTTGACCAGCACGAGCAGCGCGAACTGCCGCCAGTTCTCGCGCAGGCCGAGCCTGATCGCGCGCCCGCCGCGCGCCGCCGCCAGATTCGCCATCGCGTCAGCCTCCCGCCACACGGCGCCCCGCGTTGGCCGCGCGCAGGGAGTCGTCGGGCAAGTCGGCCGGATCGACGACCGCGCCGGCCGCCTTGCCGCCGCAGCCGAACCGGTATGAAATGCGTCCCGTATCGGGAGGCAGGAATGGTCTGAGGATCATCGGATTGCCCCGGTCCCGCGGATGCGGTAACATTCAATTAATTTGACGAATGATTGACCAAGGAGAGGCCACGTGTCAAGCACGGGACCCAAGCAAGCGATCTATGCGAGCCTCGCCGAGGTCGCGCAGGCGATCGGCCACCCGAACCGGCTCGAATTGCTGGAGCACCTCGGGCAGCGCGAGCGGTCGGTCGAGGAACTGACGGCGCTGTCGGGGATGACGTTCGCGAACACGTCGCGGCACCTGCAGATCCTGCGGCGCGCACGCGTCGTCGATACCGAGCGGCGCGGCAAGCACATCGTGTATCGCCTCGCCGGCGACAGCGAGGTCGTCGTGCTGATGAAGGCGCTCGGCCGCGTCGGCGAGCGCAACGTCGCCGAGGTCAACCAGGTGCTCGGCGATTACTTCCACGCGCGCGATGCGCTGGAGCCGGTGTCGCGCGACGAACTGGCGACGCGGCTGGCCGACGGGCTCGTCACGCTGCTGGACGTGCGTCCGCACGACGAATTCGCGCTCGGGCACCTGCCCGGCGCGGTGAACATGCCGTTGAGCGAGCTCGAAGCGCGCATCGGCGAGTTGCCTGCCGACACGGAGATCGTCGCGTATTGCCGTGGCCCTTACTGCGTGTTCGCGTTCGAGGCCGTCGCCGCATTGCGCGCGCGCGGTTTCAAGGCCGCGCGGCTGGAAGACGGGTTTCCGGAGTGGAAGGCGGCCGGCCTCGCGGTCGAGACCGACGCTACGGCATAAACGGGTGCGGCCCGCGTCGAAGCGGGCCGCTTGCTGCTCCTGCGGTTGCCAGCCGCTACTTGCCGGCCAGCGCGACCGACGGCGCGAGCGCGCTGTTCGGATCCTGCCCGTTCCACTGGCTGACCCACGCATCGTTCGGTGTCGAGCCCATCAAGAAGTCGAGCGTGCCGCCGGCCTTCATCTCGTCGTATGTGATGTACGGCCGGTGCAGCGGCGTGCCGTTCAGGCTCACCGATTGAACGTAGCGATTGACCGCCGACGGCGCGCCGCCCCCGGCCGTATGCGCGGTCACCTTGAAGCGCCGCATCGCGCCGAACTTCAACGCGCCGCTTGCCCCGCCTCCCGACGCAACCGGGATGTCGATCGTCGCTTCCTCGAACAGCGGCGTACCGAGGTAAAACACGCCGCCCACCGGGTTCAGCGAATAGATGCCGAGCGCCGACAGCACGTACCACGCCGACAACTGGCCGCAATCGTCGTTGCCGGGAATCGCCGAGTTCCGCACCCGTCGCGGATCGGCCAGCGCGGCCTTCAGGCTGTCGCCGCTCAGCAATGCACGGTCGCCCGCCGTCAGCGTCAACGAGTACATGTCGTCCATCACCGAGCGGACGCGATCCTGCGTCTTCGACGGCATCCCCGCGACGTCGTACAGGTACGGCAGGTGGTTCGCCGGTTCGTTCCCGGCGAAGAACTGGCCGCTGCGCCCGGTCAGGTCCGGAAAGCCCTGGTTATTGAGGAAGGTCAGCGGATTGGCCGGATCGAACGTCCGGTCGAGCTGCGCGATGAACTGGCTGTTCCCGCCGAGCAGCGCAACGAGCCCCGGGAAGTCGTGGAAGATGTTCCACGTATCGACCCACGAATTCGATTCGGAGAAGTCCGTCTTCTCGGCGGCCGTCGGATCGAAGCCCGGCACCCAGTTGCCCTGCGAGTCCTTCGGCTGCGCAAACTTCCAGCCGTTGCTCGGAACCGGGTTGAACACGTTCCGGTAGTTCCGGCTGCGTTGCAGGTAAGGCCGGTAGTCGGCCGCGCTCTTGCCGGCCGCCTTGCCGACCGCGGCCGTCGCCCAGTCGTCGAACGAGTAGTCCTGCGTCGTCGACACGGACGCGTTGTCGCCGGCGAACACGTAGCCGCTCTGACGATACTGGTCGAAGCCGTGCGCACTCGCGCCTTGCGTGGTCGTCAACGCGGTCCAGATGTCGTCGATGCCCGCGCTCGTCAGATGCTTCAGATACGCATCCGCGATCAACGGGATCGACGGATGGCCGGCCATCGTGAAGGTTTCCGTTTGCGCGAGCGGCCACACCGGCAGTTCGCCCTTGCCGTTCTGCCTGAACTGCGTGAGCAGCGACTTGACCCAGCCGTCGACGCGCTCGGGCTGCACCAGCGTCATCAACGGCGATTCGGCGCGGAAGGTGTCCCACAGCGAGAACGTCGACGAATAGTCGAAACCCGGATTCGCGTGCTTGCTCGTCGTCGGCGGCGACGTCGTGGCGTCGTTGGTCGAATCGGTGCCGACGTAGCTGCCGTCCGCATTGTTGTAGACCGTCGGCGCAAGCATCGTGCGGTACAGCGACGTGTAGAACATCGTCCGCTGGTCGGCGCTGCCGCCCTTGATCCGGATCCGGTCGAGCGCGGCGCTCCACACGCGCTCGGCCGAACCGCGCACCTGGTCGAACGACCTCGCGCCGACTTCCGACGCGAGATTGGCCTGCGCATCCGCGATGCTCGACGGCGAGATGCCGACCTTCACCGTGACCGGGCCGCCGCCATCGTTCCCGTTGGCCGTGAACGTCAGGTACGCGTTGAACCCGTCCGCGCTGAACGCGACGTTCTTCGTATCGAACGGTTTCGAGAAACGCGCGACGAAATACGTCGGCTTGTTGTTCGCCCAGTTGTTGGTGAACTCCCAGCCGGCGATGGTCTGCGCGTCGACGACCTGGATCTTGCCGCTGGCGGTCGTGCCGCCGATCGGGTTGTCGATGCTCACGATCATGCTGCGCTTCTGCGTCGCCGCGCTCGGGAAATACGTATAGCGGTGCACGCCCGCATGCGTGGTCGCCGTCATCTCCGCGAGGATCTTCGCGCCCTGCACGTTCCACGGCGTGTTGCCGGTGCCTTGCGGCGACATCCGCACGCGGTAGTAGCCGGGGCTCGCACTCTCGTCGTCGTGGCTGAACGATGCGTTGTAGGTGATCGACGAATCGGCGGCGACCTTCGCCAGCGTCGCGTTGTCGACCGGCGCGAGCGTCGGCAGGAACCGCACTTCGCCGCCCGAGCCGATACCGGTACCCGACAGGTGCGTATGCGTGAAGCCGGTGATCAACGGATCGTCGTACTGATAGCCCGACGTGCGATCCCAGTTCCACGGCAGCGTGTGCGCGCCGCCGGTCGTGTCCGGCCCGAGCTGCACCATCCCGAACGGCACGGTCGCGCCCGGGTACACGTGGCCGTGGCCGCGCGCGCCGCTGCTCCAGTCCGCGTTGATGTCGAGATTCGCAGTGCCGATCATCGGATCGACGCTGCGCAGGATCGACCTTCCGCGCGCATCCGCCTGCTCGCCCTGATCGTTCCGGTCGCCTTGATCGTTCTGATCGCCCTGCGACGATCCCGATCCGACCGCGTTCGACATCTGCGCGAGCACGCTCGCATCCGTCGAAGCCTGATCGCCCCCGCAACCCGACAGCACGGCAAGGCACCCGATACCCACCACGTGACGTAGCTTCATTCGTTCGTCCCTCCCCCTGTTCGCCAGAACCGCTCGTTGAACTTCCTCCGTCTGCAACATGTACGGTTGTGTTTCGCCGCTCGCGACTTACGGCGCGCCGGCCGCCTGCGGGAACGACGGCATCGCCGAAGCATCGGTGCCCCACGTCGCGGCGCTCGCGTCCGCCGTCATCGAATACGACAGCGTGCCGCCCTTCGCGATCTTGTCGAGCGGCAGCCATGCGGCCGGCCACGACTCGCCGTTCAGTCGCAGCGACTTCACGTAGAACGACGCGTTGTCGGCGGAGCCCGCGCCCGGCGCTGCGATCCGCAGCAGGCGGTAGCTGCCGTCCATCTGCCCGACACGCACGTCGATCTTCTCGAACTGCGGGCTCGACACTGCGACGCCGCTCACGCCGGGCACGACCGGGTAGAGACCCAGCGCGGCCCACACGTACCAGCCCGAGATCGCGCCGAGATCGTCGTTGCCGGGCAGCCCCGCCGCGCCGGTGCCGAACTCGTTCGCGAGCGACGCGTGCAGCACGCGTTGCGTATGCGACGGTGCGCCGGCCCACGCATAGACCCACGGCACGGCCATCGTCACTTCGTTGCCGACGTAGAAATACGGCTGCACGGTGCCGATGTTCAGGTGCGTGAAGAACGTGTCGAGCCGGTTGACGACCGACGCGGCGCCGCCCGCCTGCGCAACCACGCCGGCGAGATCGTGCGGCACGTACCACGTGTACTGCTCCGAGTTGCCTTCCATGAAACCCGAGCCGTCGGTGACCCACGCGCCCGCCGACGTCTTCGGCTGGATCGCGTTCCTGTCGAACAGGTTCTGCCAGTTGCCGCTCGATTTGAGCAGCGTGCCTGCCGTCGCCGTATCGCCGAGCGCCGTCGCGAAGCGCGACACCGCGAAATCGCGCAGCGCGTATTCGAGCGTGTTCGATGCGGTCTGGTTGTCGCCCGATCCCGACGACGGCACGTAGCCGAGCCGGTCGTAATCCGCGCGGCTGCCCATCACCGGCGTGCCGGCGCACGCAGCGCCCGGCGCGGTGCTGCTCTTCATGATCGACAGCGCGCGCTGCGTATCGAAGTTCGTCGCGCCGAACGCATACGCGTTCGCAGCGATGATCGAGCCCGCATCGCCGGGCATCACGGCCGTCTCCGTATTGAAGTACGCCCAGCGCGGGAACGCGCCGCATGCGGTCCCATCCAGCACGAGCGACTGCACGATGTCGCTGGTGCGCACCGGATCGAGCAGCGCCTGCAACTGAATGAACGAACGGTCGATGTCCCAACCGGAGAAGTTCGCGTACATCGTGCGGCCTGTTTCGACCTGACGCGTCGGCGCGGTCGATGCGCCGTTCGACGCGTAGAAGTCCGGATACTGGCCGTTCACGTCGTTGAACACGTTCGGATGCAGCGACGCGTGATACAGCGCGGTGTAGAACTTCGTCTTGTCGGCGTCGCTGCCGCCCTTCACCTGGATCGCGTTCAGGCGCGCGTTCCACGCAGCGCTCGCCGCGTTCCGCACCTTGTCGAATTGCCAGCCAGCGCGGCCATGTGCATCACTGCCCGGGTTTTCCGCGTCGAGGTTCGCCTTCGCGTTCGCTTCGCTGACGAACGAGATGCCGAGCTTCATCATCACGGCCGGGTGCTGCTTGTCGACCGCGAACGTGACGGCGATCGGACTGTTGGCGGCCAGCGACGGCTTCGCCGCGAACGGCTGGCTGAACTCCGCGTAGTAGTACAGCGGCACCGCATGCCCGGCCCAGCAGAAGCCGCTGCCCGCGATCGTGCCCGACAGCGCGCGATCGCCGACCTGCTTCACCGTGTCCGCGGTCGTACCCTGCGAGCGGTTGTTCTGCACGGTCGGATCGATTGCGATGGTCGCCTGCTGGCCCTGCGCGAGCGCCGGGTACGTGAAGCGTGCGAAACCGGTGCGTAGCGTGGTCGTCAGTTCGGCCTTGATGCCGTTGCCGAGCGTGACACCGTAATAGCCGGCCTGCACAGTTTCGTTCGCGTGGCTGAAGCTGGCCGGCGCGCCGGCGTCGCCGGGCGCAAGCTGCGGCATCACGTTCAGGTAACCGCCATTCGCCCAGCAGCCGGTGCCGCTCAGGTGCAGCACGCTGAATGCATTGATCGACGTGTCGCCGTACCAGTAGCCGCCGGAGAAGCCGGAACCGTCGCCTTTGCGCGAGTCGTATTGCGCGGTCGGCGTCATCGGGCTCCATTGCATCATCCCGAACGGCACCGTCGGCCCCGGGAACGTGCCGCCGCCCAGACCCGAACCGACCGGATCGGCCGGCTGGTCGGTGGCGTAATCGGTGCCGATCAACGGATCGACGTACTGGACGACGCGGATGTCGGCGTTCTGCCTCGACACTGCGTTGCCGTTCTCGTTGCCGTTCTCGTTACCGTTGCTGTTGTCGTTGCCGCCGTTGCCGTTTTCATTGCCCTGCGCGTGCGCAGCGACCGACAGGTTTGCAGCCGTCGCCGACGGTGAATCGCCATCGCCGCCGCACGACGTCACGGCAACGCACAGCGCCAGCAGCGCCGTTCCCAACCCCCAGTTCCTCGACATGCCCTGTCTCCGTATCGTTCTTGAATCAAGCTATTGTTTCGAACTACTGAGCTTTCAATCAGGAATCTTTTCGTGACTTGTCGCGTGCCCGGTCAATCGGTCGAAAATCCCGGACGCAGGTACTTGTTTCCGCATTCGGTTGCCTGGAGAAATACGCGCCGGCATGTCGAAATACCGGCGCCCAGGAACGAACAATGGGCACAAGCGTGCCCAAATAAACGCGATTTCTCTACCCCGTGTTTTTACGAATTTTTATTTTGTTTATCTAAACAAAATATCGTTATACCTGTTTTTACCTGATGTTTATGCTTTCACGCAGGATGCCAAAGTGATTGCGGCTGACACTACAGTTTGGCAACCGAGCGATGAAGCAAATGCCAGCGAACCACGTCGCCATCTGCACTGCCTCCGAAGTCGACTCACGTCCCGCGGATCAGACATTGATCGTTGCCTCCGCACGCTCCACGCTCGCCAACACATCGGCCAAAGCAGGGACCTCATGGAAGATCATTCCCGTCATGGCGACGTAGTCACGCCGCAAAGCATCGAGCATCCCGGCAGACGGCATCAGAGTGAACGTGCCGTGACGGGCAATGTCGAGCCGCAGATCGGGGCTGCCGAAGAAAAGACGGGCATGACGAGCACCGTCTTCGGCAAGCTCGATATTTGCCATCCATTGCGACGAATCCGGACTGCGGAGCAGCTGGTGAATATCGTAGTAGTGCCGAGAAACCCGCTGACCGCCGTGGCGCAATTCTCCGCGTTGCTCGAACCATTGCCGCAGACCATGAAGGATCACGATTTTGTCCCAAAAGGTGCGTTCAGGCTGAACAGTTATAACGTTCGTCACGCGCAAATCGATATGCGGCAAATCGTCTGCAACGTAGGGTTTGATGATTGCCATTGCGTGCGGGTCCAACGCCGACTTTGCGCCGGACTCGATCTTGACGGCAGACCGGATGTACTCGTCTTGTCGAGCTGTCGCCGTGGGATACCAGAAAAGCAGGCTCTGCCCGTCCGCATCGTCCGGATCGGACTCCAGCGTGAAGCCCTGGGATATAAGCCGTGTCGCGCAGGCGTGCAACCCTGCGTTGAAATCTCCTTGGATAAAGGCCTGGCAAGCTTCACGTATCGCGTCGAGTCGGATGCGGCGCTGCTTTCCGCTCAGGGCTTCAATATCCGCCGGCTCGACATGCTGCCCGAGATCGCCCCGAAATACCGTGATGTCAATGTCTTCCGAAAAGCGGGAGATCAGACCGAATCCCTTGGACAAGGATGTACCGCCCTTGAACAGGAGACGCGGGCCGCCTGAAGGCAGCCCGTTGAACAATGCATCCAGGACCCAACATACCCAGAAGTCTTTCTCGACGTTCTGCACACCCGTGCCCAGACGCGTTGCTGTGCCGATGAACAAATCGCGACGATCGGCGTCACTGGCCGCGATGATTTCCCGATAGGCTTCGTTCATCGAGGACCTCCACCCGCATCCGGCAGCACCGTCTTTTTACTCGGTTCGTCAGAAACACTGTGCAAGGGCGAGTCGGCGAACCCCTGGTCAAAAGGCGGAACCGAGCGCAAAAATTCCTGCATCCATGTCGGCAAATGCGCAAAGCCCTGAGCGAGGTCATGGGCAATGACTCGCCCATGTTTTGGATCTGCGAGGACGGACCTGAGTCGGGCACGGACCCTGTCTCCGTCGCCCGGCAACGTGTCCTTGAGCCAGTGAAGCGCCTGCACGACGCGCATGGCGGGTCGCCCGGCCCAGAAAAGGCGACTGGGGGCTGTCTGCTTAAAATCGATTCGCAGTTCGTCCAGTTGAACAGCGCGCCGGCGCGCGTCAGTATGGATAGTCACTCGCGCAGGAACCCCATCCGTCAGCCCAAGATCGTTGGCGGCCGTCATGCCGTCGACCAACAGACGCAGTTGATCGCGGCGGGCGATTGCGTCGAGCACGGCGCGATAATCAGGGGTCGTCGGCCGTTTGGTCAGCCGATTGACGACCGGGAGGTCGTATAGTCCCCGATCGATGCGGCGCAGGGTTCCGCTGGCGACAAGACGTTGCAATGTCTTGTCTATCACGTCGCGCGATCCGAGATGCGCAAAATCGGCTGGCACCCAGACAGCGCCAGGTTCCGCTTCGCGAACGAGCATGACGATGCGGGTACTAATGTCTGACATGCAAAATCTCCTTGTCCGAAATTTGTATACATTTTTCGGACAAAGGTCAAGCGGAGAGCGTCCGAAAAATGTATGCAAATTTCGGACAAACCCGCGACATAGCGGGTCCAAAGCTGGTCGTCGGGTTACCGGAAGCTGGTCTGACACGACCGCTCTCGCTTCAATGCAGGCCAGCCGCACGAGCCGTGACGCCAGCGAAAACGGGCGGGGTAGCGAAGCATCACACCCGCTTAGCCCGGCGATCGCCGGGCGCGGTGACCTACAGCCTGCATTAGGGCATCGCGGATCGTATCAGCGCTGCTTCGGCAGATCGACGTAATCCTCGAGATCGCCGGCCACGTAAAGCCGCTTGCCGATTCTCGGGTATTCGCACACGTCGTGTTCCAGGCGCTGGCCCATGACGAGCAATTCAAGCGACGCGTCGCCGGTGTTCTGCAGCGTATGCGCTTCGCCGCCGCGCGCGAAGCCGAGGAAATCGCCGGGCCCGACGTCGTACCGGCGTTCGCCAATCGTCACCGTGCCCGTGCCGGACAGCACATACACACATTCTTCTTCGTACAGGTGACGGTGATACTCGGCCGATTCGTGACCAGGCATCAGCGTCAGCAGGTGGACGCCGAACTGCGTCAGGCCAGTCAGGTCACTCAGCTGTCTTTTGAGGCGGACGGCATTGGGATTCAGCGAATGCACGGCGCGCGTCGGTTCCATCTTCGCGATATCGGCGGCCTTCAGCAATTCCCGGGGACGGGTGGTCGACATGGGGGGCTCTCGTTAGCGTGACTGCATCGATTGGACGCGCCGCCCGGGCCGGCGAACGGGCAATCGGCCGACGGGCGATGCGGCGCATGTGCGCGCTCCGGCATTGTCCGATATTTCCGGCCGCGCGGAGACACGGCATCGCATGGCAACGCCGGTTCGCCGCCGCCACCCTTCAGCGCACGGGCGTGCCGCGCAGTTCGGTCAGCAGCGCCACGAGCCGATCGATGTGCGCGTCTTCCGTGCGCCATGACGACACGCTGATGCGAAACGCCGGACGCCCCTGCCATACGGTCGCGCCGAACCACACGTCGCCCGAATCCTGCGCGGCCTCGCGGATCGCGACGGTTTCGTCATCCGTGCCGGCGCGCACGAGCACCTGGTTCAGCACGACGCGGTTCAGCACGTCGTAGCCGGCCGCACGCAGGCCGTCCGCGACGCGCGCCGCCTGCGCGCAATGCCGCTCGACCATCGTGGCCACGCCGGCGCGGCCGAGCGAGCGCAGCGCGGCCCACACGGGAATGCCGCGCGCGCGCCGCGAGAACTCGAGGTTCAGGTTCTTCTGCGCATCCTTCGCGCCGCTCAGGTAGACGGCATCGCTGTTCATCGCGGTCGCGAGTGCGTCCGCGTCGCGGCAGATCACCATCGCGCCGTCGTACGGCGTGTTGAGCCACTTGTGGCCGTCGGTGGTCCAGCTGTCCGCGCCGTCGATGCCGTCCGTCAGTGCGCGTTTCGACGACGCGCGTGCCCACAGGCCGAACGCGCCGTCCACGTGCACCCATGCGCCGGCCGCCTTCGCGCGCGGAATCAGCGCCGCGAACGGATCGAATTCGCCGGTGTTCACTTCGCCGGCCTGCAGGCAGAGGATCGTCATGTCGTCGAGCGGCGGCAACTGCGCCGGGTCGATGCGGCCGTGTGCATCGACCGGCGCGACGACAAGACGCTTCAGCCCGAAGCCGAGCACGCGCAGCGCCTTCTTCACCGTGATGTGTGCGAGTTCGGAGATCACGACCTTTACCTCGGGCGCGCCGATCAGGCCATCCTCGTCGATGTCCCAGCCCTTGCGTGCAAGCAGCGCGCGCCGCGCGGCCACCAGCGCGACGAGCGTGCAGGCCGTCGCGCTCGTGCCGAAGCCGACCGCGCTGCCTTCGGGCAACGCAAGCGCGTCGACGACCCAGCGCGCGGCCTGGCGCTCGAGCGTCGCGGCCACCGGCGAATTCGCGTACGACGACGCGCACTGATCCCACGCGAGCATCAGCCGTTCGGCCGCCGCCGCGGCCGGCAGCGCGGCGCCGATCACGAAGCCGAAGTAGTTCGGGCCGTTCGACGCGACGGTGGCAGGCGAGCCTTTTTCGTCGAGCAGGCGCAGCACGTCGTCGGCCGGGCGGCCCGCATCGGGCAGCGGCTCGTCGAACACGGCGAGGCCAGCCAGCGCGGCCGCGTCGGGAAACGCGCGCCGTTCGTTCGTCGCTGCTAGATATGCGTGTGCGCGCCTGTCGGCGTCGGCCAGCAATGCAAGTTCGTCCATGTCGGTTGCCTCGGTGGAGATCGATCGAATCAAATCAGAGTTGCGAGAGATCGCGGCCGAGCTGCTGCAGCGCGCCGTCGATCCGCTTGTAGTACATGAACTTGCCGACGCGGGTCGCCTGCACGAGCCCGGCATCCGCGAGGATGCGCATGTGGCGCGTGGTCGTGGCCGGCGCGATGCCGAGCTTCTCGGTAATGTACGTGCAGCACACGCCGAGTTCGTCGAAATCGCCGTGCGGCTGCGGCGGGAAATGCTTGCGCGGCTGCTTGAGCCAGCGCATCACGGCCAGGCGGCTTTCGTTGGCCAGTGCGCTGATGCGGGTGACGTTGTCCATGGGGTGGGAGGGCTGCGTTTGACGTTTCGTATATTAGCTAAATGACGAAACGTGGGCAATCTGCTCGAGGTCCGATTTCAGGCTGCCGTGTCACGTTCGCGATCGCGACATCGGCATTCGATGCGATCGTGGCAAGACCGCTGCCACGACATCCCGCAGGCAGCGTGATCAACGCGCGTTTACGCCGCCGCCAGCGCCTGCGCCAGCCGCTCGATCAGCGCGCGCACGCGCCGCGGCTGCACGGCGCTACCCGGATAGACGATCTGCAGATCGACGTCGCCCGGCGAGAACGCGCGCAGCACCTCGACGAGCGCACCGGACGCCAGATCCTGCTCGACGTCGACCAGCGACTTCAGCGCGACGCCGTGCCCCGCGACACACCACGCACGCACCAGCGCGCCGTCATTGGCGACGCGCCGGCCACGCACCATCACGCGCGTCAGTTCGCCATCGATGCTGAACGGCCATTCGGCATACAGGTCCGGCCCGAAACGCATCACGATGCAGTCGTGCGCGGCGAGATCGTCCGGATGCCGTGGCGTGCCGTGCGCGGCGAGATACGCGGGCGACGCGCATACCACGCGCCGGGCACGGCCGAGCGAACGGCTGCGCAGCGAACTGTCCGCCAGCGTGCCGCGGCGGATCGCGAAATCGAGCCCCTGCCCGACGAGATCGACGTAGCCGTCGCCGAGATGCAGGTCGACCGTGACGCCCGGATGCTCGGCCAGGAACGCGTCGACGACGGGCACGACGCGCTCGCGCCCGAGATCGGCCGGCGCGCTCAAACGCACGGGCCCGGACAGCGTCTGCGCGCCCACGCGCACGCGGCTTTCGAGTTCGTCGGCCTCGGCCAGCAGGCGCCGAGCGCCCGCCACGAGCGTACGGCCCTCGTCGGTCAGGCTGATCGCGCGCGTCGTGCGCGTGAGCAGCGCTGCGCCGTAGTGGCGCTCGAGCGCGGCCAGCCGCTCGGACACCGTGGCCGGCGACAGGCCGGCCTCCCGGCCCGCCGCGGCCAGCCCGCCCTTCTCCACGATGCGCAGGAACAGCGCGAGGTTATCGAGCAGCATTATTCGCTTTCTCCGAATGATATTTTTGAAGTTTGCCCAATTATCTGAAATATCCGCAAGCGATACAGTGTGATTCCGCCGACGAGCGCCCGTCCGGCACGCGCCGGGCTTCGACCATCATCCAAGAGGAAACGCACATGGAATACCGTACGCTCGGCCGCTCCGGCCTCAAGGTTCCCGCGCTGAGCTTCGGCGCAGGCACGTTCGGCGGCAGCGGCCCGCTGTTCAGCGCATGGGGCAACACCGGCGTCGACGAAGCGCGTCGCCTGGTCGACATCTGCCTCGACGCCGGCGTCAACCTGTTCGACACGGCCGACGTGTATTCGGACGGTGAATCCGAACGCGTGCTCGGCGCGGCGATCCGCGGGCGCCGCGACCAGGTGCTGATCTCGACGAAGACGGGCTTGCCGACCGGCGACGGTCCGAACGATGCGGGTACGTCGCGCGCGCGACTCGTGCGCGCCGTCGACGACGCGCTGCGCCGCCTCGACACCGACTATATCGACCTGCTTCAGTTGCACGCGTTCGACGCGGGCACGCCGGTCGAGGAAGTGATGTCGACGCTGGACGATCTCGTACGTGCCGGCAAGCTGCGTTATATCGGCGTGTCGAACTTCGCGGGCTGGCAGATCATGAAGTCGCTCGCGGCGGCCGACCGGCACGGCTGGTCTCGCTATGTCGCGAACCAGGTCTACTACTCGCTCGTCGGCCGCGACTACGAGTGGGACCTGATGCCGCTCGGCGCCGACCAGGGGCTCGGCGCGCTCGTGTGGAGCCCGCTCGGCTGGGGCCGGCTCACCGGCAAGATCCGCCGCGACGCACCGCTGCCCGAAGGCAGCCGCCTGCATGAAACGGCCAGCTACGGGCCGCCGGTCGACGACGCACGCCTGTACGACGTGGTCGATGCGCTCGACGCGATCGCGGAGGAAACCGGCAAGACCGTGCCGCAGATCGCGCTGAACTGGCTGCTGCAGCGGCCGACCGTGTCGTCGGTGATCGTCGGCGCGCGCAACGAGGAACAGTTGCGCCAGAACCTCGGCGCGGTCGGCTGGTCGCTGACCGATGCGCAGGTCGCGACGCTCGACGCGGCGAGCGCGGTGGAAGCGCCGTATCCGTACTTCCCGTATCGCCGGCAACAGGCGTTCGCGCGGCTCAATCCGCCGATGCGCGGGTAAGCCTCGTCGCACTCGTCCATCGTGGCACCAGAAACCGCGACCGTCATGGGCCTACCCAGCGCGACCCGAACTTCCTATCGTTGATGCCTGCGTCGTTGCCGGCTGGGCCGGCAACACGTCCAACCCTCAACGAAAGGTTCGCGCACATGAACGCTACCGACGCCGGCCTGACCGTACGCGCGGTCCGGGAAGACGACTACGACAACTGGCTGCCGCTGTGGGACGGTTATAACCGCTTCTACGGCCGCTTCGACGATACCGCGCTGCCGCTACAAGTGACGAAGCTCACGTGGTCGCGCTTCTTCGACGGCTACGAACCCGTGCATGCTTTCGTCGCGGAACGTGAAGGCAGACTCGTCGGGCTCGTGCATTTCCTGTATCACCGCAGCACGACGCATGCCGGGCCGACCTGCTATCTGCAGGATCTGTTCACGCTCGACAGCGAGCGCGGCAAGGGCGTCGGCCGCGCGCTGATCGAGGCCGTGTACGACGCCGCGCGCCGGCATCGCGCCGAACGCGTGTACTGGCAGACGCACGAAACGAATCACACGGCGATGCGGTTGTACGACACCGTCGCGGGGAAAACGGGGGGCGTGGTTTACAGGAAGGAGCTGTCGCGGTGAGCATGGCGGGGCGAGTGATCAACCGAGTGGCTGCAATCAGCACGCGACATGCTCGACAGGAGCGTGTTGCGCCGACCGCAATCCGATTTTCCCTGTACGTGACGCATGAGTTGATCGTTCAATCCCACGGATTCACGATGGCGACGCCAGTTGCGACAAAGTCGGCCACATTGCGCGTCACGACAGTCATGCCATGCACAAGCGCCGTTGCGGCAATGAGCGCATCCCGCTCGGACTGTCGATCCGGCACGTGGAGCCGCGCACGTCGCTGAGCAACTGCCGTATCAACCGGCAGCACGCGGTTCGCGAACTCGGGCAGGACATGTCCGTCGAGCCACGCTCTGAGGAGCGCGCCCTGCACTGTGTCTTTGCGTTCGATCTGCAAGACACCGGTCTCAAGCTCCATGATCGTGATGGCAGAAACAAAGAGCGTCGGGGCGTCGACGGTGGAACTCCAAGCCGCCAGATTCCTGTCCGCCTTGCCCGTTCGTACCTTCCGAAGCTCCGAAACGACATTGGTATCGAGAACGAACATCATCAGAAATCGACCTGCTTGATCCTGACGTCCGCACGCGGTGGGTCAAACTCGATGTCCTCGACACCGGGCATCGCCAGTGCGTCGGCAATGTTGCGCCGCTGCTGCGTGAGACGCTGGTATTCCTCGAAACTCAACAGCACATGAGCAGGCCTGCCGCGGTCCGTAATAAACACCGGGCCATCCTTGGTCGCTTTCTTCGCCTTGGTCACGTCCTGGTTGAGTTCGCGACTCGAGAGCGTGGTGATGGTCATCGCAGACTCCTTGAGCACATCAATGTAGGTACGTTACTACAATAAAACGAGTGACGTGGCGCCCGCGTGAAACCCCGGACGGCCATCGATCCGCTCAACCCACGGGCCGCGCCTTGATCCAAAGAAACAGCGGTACGCGCGCCCACTGCTTCAATGCACTACATGACAAAACGCAGGCCTACGCCCGCTCCTGAATTGACCCGCGCAGTTGAATGCGATGCTCAATCCCGGTAACGATCGTCCTGGCAATTTTGGTAGCCCAAGGGACACAAAATCTTCTGTCCCATCGGTTTTTGTATCCCCAGGGCTACAATTTAGACATAGCATTTTGTAGCAGAAGGGCTACAATCAGAATCGATCCGGCAATTTTTGATGCCCTGGGGCTACAAATGACAACACTGGCCGATGTTGGAGAGATGCTGAGAGAGGCTCGCCGTACGGCAGGTCTGTCACAGCAAGAGCTGGCCGAGCGCGCCGGTGTCGCGCGTACGACGCTCGCCCGCATGGAAACACTTGCGCGAGGCGACATGAGCGCATCTGCGCTCGTTCGCCTCCTCGAGGCAGCCGGCTATGACCTGCGAACGGTCAAGCGCGGACATGGACGCACGCTGGACGACATCCTGACCGAACAGCGCACGATGGGAGACACGTGACATGCGCCTTCACGTCTACGTCAAAGGCAAACTCGTTGCCGATCTCTATCGCCAGGCGGACGACTATGCGCTGCGTTACACCACCGACACGGCCACCGAAGATTTTGCGAGCCTGACCATGCCCGTTCGCGAAGATGCCTGGGTCTGGCCGCGCGACTTACACCCCTTCTTCCGGCAGAACTTGCCGGAAGGTTTTCTCTTTCAGGTGATTCGCGAAGAGTTCGGCCCCTATCTCGACGGGACGGATCTTTCGCTTCTGGCCATCATTGGCGGCGCCGGCATCGGCCGGGTCACCGTCACCCCCGAAGGTGGCACGCCCGGCGGCGAACTCGATCCGCTCGACCTGAAACGCCTGCTGCATGAGGACATCACAACCGCCCGCTTTGCGGAACTTGTCCGGTACTACGCTCGCGCGGCAATTTCAGGTGCCGTGCCCAAGTTCCTCGCTCCTGAACGCTCGCCGGCCCACGCACCGGTAGGCAAGCCAACCCTGCGCACGAGCCGGCACATCATCAAGGGGTCCGACGAGCAAACGCCCTACCTTGGCTTCAACGAGCATTATTCGATGCAGGTGCTGGCAAGGCTCGGCGTCGCCCGAGTGGCGAAGACCACGATGTCGGACGACGGCCGCGTGCTCGTCGTCGACCGGTTCGACATCGACGAGCAAGGCAACCCGGCATTTGGCCTGGAAGACGCTTGCAGCCTGCTTGGCCTGCCTCCGCACGAGAAATACCGCGCGTCGACCGAGCAGGTCGTCAACGCAACGAAGCCCTACATCAGCGCCGCCAACTGGAGACGGGAAGCCGAGCAGCTGGGCTGGCAGCTCATCACCAACTATGTCGTGCGCAACGCTGACTGCCACGCCAAAAACATCGCGCTTCTCTACTCGAACATCGACGACGTCGTCTACACGCCAGCCTACGACATCGTCACCACTGAAGCCTATCCGCGCTTTGCGAACAATCCTCCCGGGCTGAGCGTCGAAGGCCGCAAGACGTGGGCACCGGGCAAAACGCTGGAACGCTTCTTCAACACGCGTCTCGGCATCCCGCCGAAGCAATATCGCGAAATGGTCGACGCATTGTGCGACTCCGCCGTATCGACAGGAAAGGACATCGTCGAAGCGGCAAAAAACGAGACGCGCTGGCACTGGATCGCAAAGCAGATGCTGCACGCATGGAACGAGGGCATGGGGTCGCTCCGCAGCGCCAAGCCACAGGTGGCACTCAAGTCGCTCACACCCGTCATCGAAGCCGCCGGTTTCTCCGACGCAGATCCGGTTGATAACGCGAGAGAGGTGATAGGCCGCTCGGAATTGCTGGCAAATCATGGCAAGGAAAACTGATGCCCGCACAGGTTCAGCCAACACGAACAAGTCCGGCCCCTTGCGCGTGTCTCAACCCGCCGGCCGCGCCTTGATCCAAAGAAACAGCGCCACGCGCGCCCACTGCTTCAACTGGTCCGTGTCCGCATGGTCCGGCGGCGGTTCCCGCAACGACACGATCGCGAACCCGGCCGCTTCCAGCGCGTCCATGTACGCGTGAAGCGGCAAAAAGCGAGGGCATGCTGCACCGCATCCGGCGGTTTCCTTTTCCGGCGGCGAAGTTCTACAGTGACAGAAAACAACCCGCGCCGCCGTGCGTCGTCCGCGTCCGACGCGTCGCACCCGATTCCGAGGAAAGCCCATGCCGAGTATCGTCGCCGCGCCCGCCAACCTTCCCCCGAGCCCCGTCGCAGCGGAAACGCGCATGGTTCACGACGTCGCCACGCTGAAGCCGTCCGACTACCGTTCGGCGGACGGATCGTCGTGGGTGATCTCCACTATCACGCCGGCCGCGGACAGCGGCGCGAACGTGACCGGCGCGACGTATTTCGACACCGCGAAAGGCCGGACCGTCCCGGTGCCCGATGCGCGCCGGCGTTACGCGAATCGCGGCACGTGGCAGGTCGTCGCGAGTTCGAGCCCTGCCGTGCCCGCGACCGGCCGCTACGACTGGCTGACGCTCGCGTGGCTGCCGATCAACCGGCGGCCGCTGCCGCAAACGCCCGAGCATCTGTATTCGCCGTTCCTGCGCGGCGGCACGATCGTCTATCGATGGAACCCGGCGGCGGAAGGCGGCGAGCAGTTCGGCAACGTGCGGATGATCTTTCCGGAGTGGACGCAGCAGGTCGCCGACGCGCTGCGATCCGCACCGCCATCGTTACAGGACGGCGCATCGGCCACACCACCTGCGCTCGATCGCCTGAAAGGCGACAGGAATCCGATGACCGCCGTGCTCGACTTCGGCGATGCGCTTCGCGAAGAGCCGGTCGAACGGATCGTCGCGCGGCTGCCCGGCCTGCTGCAGGTGAATGACCTGCATCAACTGTCGGCCATCGTGTTCCTGTGTCTGTCCGGGTCGCGCGCCGAAGACCGGCCGCGTTTTGTCGAAGCGATCGACGCGGCGATCGCGGGCACCGACGACAGCGCCCGCCTGCTCGCCATCGCATATGGCGCGTTCGCGGCGGGAAAGTCCCGCCCTTATCCGTTCACCGACGCCGCGCAGACGGCCCGCATCAACGACGTATTCGGTGCGCTGAAGCGACGTACGTCGGCGCTCGGAGTGCCGGTAGCGGAAGGGTCGCCGTGGTACGAATTCTTCACGGCATACCGACTCGGCGGCGCGGCATCCGGTAACCGCCGGTGATCGCACGCGAATAGTCGGCACCGCGGCAGCGGACGTCGATATCCAATGCCTGTACGGCAGCTTCCCCTCGTTCGGATCCGCGGAGAACGAGGCCGGATCGTCGCGCAGCGGCTCATGCCCTTGGTCTGCGAAAACAGGCCGTGGCGACTGAATGCCGAGTTGCCTCTATTTATCGATTCGACCATTTGAATCCGATCGTCCCGTGATAAATGTCCACCCGGCCACAGAGCCATCTCAAATAACCTTAATCAATAGACCAAATCATGAAATCTGCTATCCGTCATGCCGCTCTGGCACTGGCGACGATCGGCTTCCTGTCGGGCTGCGCAAGCAGCGTGACACGCGACACAGGTAATCAGGCGGAGGCCACCGCGACTGCGTCGACGTCAAAGTTCGGCACCAAGCCGGTTAACGTGAAAGTCACGCTGGACGCGACTGCCCAGGAAGAGTTGAAAGACAATCTGAAGTTCAGCGCAAAGAAACTGCAAGAGAAAATCGAAAGCGCGCTGGACGCACGCAATCTTTTGGCAAAGGCCGATTCAACCGATGCGATGCATCTGAACGTTGAAGTCACCGGCATTCGGGTGCGCTCGAGTTTCTCCGCGGTCATGTTCGGTTTCATGGCGGGCAGCGATTATGTCGACGGCACAGTGACGCTCGTCGGCGCCGACAATCTTCAGGTCGACCGCTTCAAGGTGTCGGCATCGTACGCACTCGGCGGCATCGCCGGTGGCATGGACGGGACACGCATGGACTGGCTGTACGAGAAATTCACCGAGAAGACGCTCTCGACGCTCGACCCGTCGGCCGATGCACAACAAGCTGACCCGGCGCACACGAAGAAGCAGTAATGTCCGACGCCCGACGGATCGCGGATTCGCGGCCCGTGGGGCGGCAGCGGCCGCGCTCACCCATCGGCGGCGATGCGGGTTTCGAGCGCAACGATTTTCATCGGGCAGGTTCTCTTTTGAGCATGCCCTTCAGCAACAGGCACGCACCGCCGCCCACCGCACTGACGCACGCGACATAGCCGAAATAGAGCTGATAACCGTGCATGCCGGGATACGCGGTCGTCAGCCAGCCGTTCAAGAGCGGCAGGAACACGTCGGGCGAATAACCGAGCAGCGACACGATGCCGATCGCGAGCCCGGTGACGCGCGGCGGCACGTCGCAGCGTTCGAGCACGCTCCAGTACAGGCCGCGCACCGCGTAGGTCAGCAAGCCGATCACGATCACCAGACCCGTCTGATTCGCTGCCCATCCGCATGAAAATCACGCAGTCCTGCGCAACCGCGCGCATCGAATTCGCAACACGCCGTTACGTTCGCGAAGGGAACCCGCGTACATGACAGCCGGTCGAAACGCCGCACGCCCGTCGACAGCTTCATCGCCGCGGCGGACAATCCCGTTTCCTGCCCCGCTCGATCACACCCATCCTTTTCCTTTCATGCTCAGCATCGGTCCCTTCTCTATCCGCGTCGTCGCGGTAGCCGTCGCCGCGTTGCTGGCGTGGCTCGTCGCACGTTCCATCCAGCGCCGCCCGCCTGACGGACATCACAAGACCGCATCGAGCCTGATCCTCGACGTGCTGCTGCTCGGGCTGGTCGCCGCGCGCATCGGGTATGTCGCGCAATGGTGGCGCGACTACACGGCCGCGCCGCGCTCGATCGTCGCGCTCGGCGACGGCGGCTTCGACTGGCGCATCGGCATCGCGGCCGCGCTGGTATTTGCCGGCTGGCGGCTGCGCCGGCTGCCCGCGCTGCGTCGCCCGGTGCTGGCCGGCATCGTCGCGGGCCTCGGTGCATGGGGCATCGCGCAGGGCACGCTGATGACGTTGCAGCATGCCGCGCCCCCGCTCGCCGCGATGCAGCTCGAAGCGCTCGATTCGACGCCCGTGTTGCCGCAAAGCTTTGCCGGCAGCCCGGTCGTCGTGAACCTGTGGGCGACATGGTGCCCGCCGTGCCGCCGCGAGATGCCGATCCTCGAACAGGCGCAGCGCGACCATCCGGACATCACCGTGCTGATGCTCAATCAGGGTGAAAACGCACAAGCCGTGCGCGCGTTCCTCGAACAGCAGGGCCTGCACTTCGATCACGTGCTGCTCGATCCGTCGCTGCACGCGATGCATGCGTACGGGTCGCGCGGGCTGCCGACCACGCTGTTCTTCAACGCGAAAGGCGAACTCGTCGAATCGCACATGGGCGAGCTGACCGCCGCGCGGCTGAAGGACACCGTGACGCAACGCTTCGGGCAGTAACACGCGTCGGCCAACGGGAAGCGGCGCAACGCCGCTTCGTCACATCAGTTCGGCTTGGCTGGTTCGACCAACACGCCACCTGCAACACTCCGCATCCTTTCCTCCATCCTGTCTGTATCGGTCGCTGCTTGCCGCTTCGAATCGATCGCGCGTCATCGCGTCCAGCGCATGCGCGCATTCAAGCCATATCGAACGTGTGCCAACCTAGGCCAAATGGCTAACGTTGGTTGAAACGCACATAACGAGTCCCTGTGCGGTCGCGAATTCCCCTACAGTGGAGATGCGTTTGCGCGTACGGATGAAGGAATCTTCGCGAAGGGTTATTCGTCATGCGAAGGATGTTGGTCCGATTTCGCCGCGTAAACGAGCGCGGGCCGTGAGTGCAGCAACACCCACGACCCGCTGACCACAACCAACTACACAGGAGTTAGTCATGGCTGACGCGAATGATAGCGCACCCGCCCTTTTCCCCGATCGTTTCGTGACGATTCAGGAGTCTTACCGATACCGGACTATCAAGTCGATTCTCCGCAACAAGCATCGCCCGAAAAAGCCGCCGCCACTGTATCCGTGGATCAAGTTGTCGGGCCGCTGGATCGAAACGGCGGGTTTCGAACCCGCACAGCGCGTGCGAATCGAGGTAACCGATCGGCGGCTGGTGATCACACCGATGGAAGAGACCTATCGCGATCTCAAGGGGCGTCCCGAATTCCCCATCGTGGATACGGAGACGGGTTTGAGGCGCCGCCGGCATCCGGCTGGAATGGAAGAAGCTGACGTCCGTTCGCGCTGATCGCGGGCGCTGAATCGTATCGTCGACGTGCCGCGCGAAACGCGGCGCGGTGCGCCGACGAAGCTCATACCGCCCGATCTGCCGGCATGATCGCAACGCGATCGCGACCATGCCGGCACTTGAGAACCAGTCGTGAACGGACATAATCGACGCAGCAGAAACAAATATCGGTGAGCAAGAGATCAACGATGAATCGTAGTGACCATCACACCGATACTGATCGTGTGTGGCGGCGAACCACTCAGCATCGACGCCGCATGGTACCGCGCCCTTCGTGCGCGTGGTCAGATGCTCCGCTGATTGACGCGCTTCGACAGTTCCTCAGCGCTTTCCTTCCGCTCGCTATACCGGTCGACCAGATACGGGCCGATATCCCGCGTCAGCAACGTGAACTTGACCAGTTCCTCCAGCACGTCCACCACACGGTCGAAATAAGCCGACGGCTTCATCCGCCCCGCTTCGTCGAATTCCGCGAACGCCTTGGCCACCGACGACTGGTTCGGAATGGTCAGCATGCGCATCCAGCGCCCGAGCACGCGCATCTGGTTCACCGCATTGAACGATTGCGAGCCGCCGCTGACCTGCATGACTGCCAGCGTCTTGCCCTGGGTCGGGCGAACAGCGCCCATCGACAGCGGAATCCAGTCGATCTGTGCCTTCATGATCCCGGTCATCGCGCCATGTCGTTCCGGCGAGCACCACACCATGCCTTCCGACCACTGCACCAGTTCGCGCAACTCGACGACCTTCGGATGACTCTCGGGCGCATCGTCCGGCAGCGGCAGGCCGCTCGGATTGAACACGCGCACGTCGGCACCCATCGCAGTGAGCAGGCGCGCGGCTTCCTCGATCAGCAGCCGGCTGAACGAGCGCTCGCGCAGCGAGCCGTACAAAAGCAGGAACCGGGGCGAATGCGTCGACGGCACCGCCGGCCGCAACTGGCCGGCGTCCGGCACGCGGAACGATTCGATATCGAGTTGCGGTAGATCGCTCAGATAATCAGACATGCTTGCGTTCCGTGTGATTGCGATGAATCGTGGTGTCGGTCATGGTCATGCGGATGGATTCTCCCGTTTGCTCAAGCCCGTTCGTACCAGCCCTTCGACCGATTCACGATACGCACCACCAGCAACATGACGGGTACTTCGATCAGCACGCCGACGACGGTGGCCAGCGCCGCGCCGGAATGAAAACCGAACAAACTGATCGCAGCCGCAACGGCCAGCTCGAAGAAATTGGACGCACCGATCAGCGCCGACGGGCATGCGATGTTGTGCTTCTCGCCCACGGCGCGATTGAGCCAGTACGCGAGTGCCGAATTGAAAAACACCTGGATCAGGATCGGTACCGCGAGCAGCGCGATCACCAGCGGCTGCTTCACGATCGCTTCGCCCTGGAACGCGAACAGCAGCACGAGCGTGGCCAGCAATGCGGCGATCGACCACGGGCCGATCTTCGCCATCGCGGCGTCGAATGCAGCCTGACCGTTCGCGAGCAGCCGCTTGCGCCAGAGTTGCGCGAGGATCACCGGGATGACGATATAAAGGACCACCGACGTGAGCAGCGTCGCCCACGGCACCGTGATCGCCGACATCCCCAGCAGCAGGCCCACCAGCGGCGCGAATGCGATCACCATGATGCTGTCGTTCAGCGCGACCTGCGACAGCGTGAACAGCGGATCGCCGCCCGTCAGCCGGCTCCACACGAACACCATCGCCGTGCACGGCGCGGCGGCCAGCAGGATCAAGCCGGCGATGTAGCTGTCGAGTTGCTCGGCCAGCAGCATCGGCGCGAACAGATGCCGGATGAACAGCCAGCCAAGGAACGCCATCGAGAACGGCTTGACGAGCCAGTTCACGACGAGCGTGACGCCGATGCCTTTCACGTGCTGACGCACTTCGTGCAATGCGCCGAAGTCGACCTTGACGAGCATCGGGATGATCATCACCCAGATCAGCAACCCGACGGGCAGATTGACCTGCGCATATTCCATCCGGCCGATCTGCTGGAACAGGCCGGGCAGCACCTGACCAAGCGCGATGCCGGCGACGATGCACAGCGCCACCCAGACGGTCAGATAACGTTCGAAGAAGTTGATGGAGGGCTTTGCAACGGCCTGCTCCGGCGGGGCGACGTTGGACGTGTTCATTGGACGGGTATCGGTTTCGAAGTCGCTGGCGGCCGGTGGATTCACCCGGCCGCCGCGTGAATGCTCAGTTCCGCGAGATATCGGTCAGGGCCGCCTGTAGTTCGGAATTGCTCACCCGATCGAGCGGCAGCGCCAGCAACTGCAACATCCGATAACCGATCGCCTGGCGCGTGAGTTCGAACGCGAGCTGCTTGCCTTCGTCGCCGCCCACCGCGTTCGACGGATCGGCATAACCCCAATGCACTTTGACGGGGCTGCCGGGCCAGTACGGACACGTCTCCGCAGCCGCGCTGTCGCACACCGTGATGACGACGCGCATTTCGGGCGCGCCATCGCCGACGAACTCGTCCCAGCTCTTGCTGCGGTAGCCGCCGACGTCGACACCGGCGTTCGTCAACGCTTCCAGCGCGAACGGATTGAGCCGGCCGCTCGGTGCGCTGCCGGCGCTGTACGCGCGCACATCCTTGCCGAGCTTCGCGGCCCAATGATTGAGCATGCCTTCCGCGAGCACGCTGCGCGCGGAGTTGTGGGTGCAGAGGATCAGGACGTTCGTGGTCATGGGCGGGGCACGTGGATGCCCTTCAGGAAGATTGCGAGCTGGATTTCGAACATGCGGACATCGGCAAACACGGATTGCCGCCACAGCAGTTCTCCGTGAGATAGGCCAGCAGCCCGTTCATCGTCGCGAAGTTCGCGCTGTAGATGACGAAGCGGCCCTCCTGCCGGCTCGTGACGAGCGCAGCATGGGCCAGTTCCTTCAGATGAAAGGACAGCGATGAAGGAGGCACATCCAGCAGCGTGGCGATCTGCCCGGCCGGCAGGCCCTGCGGCCCCGCCTGCACCAGCGCGCGGAAAACGGCGAGCCGGGATTCGTGCGCGAGTGCCGAAAGGGCGGCGATGGTCTGGTTCGTTTCCATTATTCGATAATAGTCGAAATATCGAAATTCGAGAAGCCACCTCGAGTTGAAGCGGTGGCCAACGAACGGGGGCAAACAAAACGACTGCGACTGCCGACGAACCCTGCGCCCGACGACAGCCCCGCCTTCAACTACGCGCGCGCTCTTCCCGATGCACTATCCGGCCGTCAGCATCGGTCCCGACGCACGGTTCACGCCTCACGGCCGCGAAAAAACCATCACGCGCCCCGACACGCGCTGCAGCTTGAGCCAGCCCATGTCGGCGGTGAAGCGCAGTTGCTGCAGCGGAAAATCGAACGTGGCCTTCCCGGCGGCGCTCACGACCGCATCGGCGATCCAGCGGATCAGTGCCTTCCCTTCGTCGGTCGTCACGCTGCCGTTCTGGATGCCGCCGTAGAAGTAGCGATTCCCGGCATTGACCTCGTTCTGCAGCTGCATCCAGTGGCCCGGCAAACCCGGCAGGGTCCGGAACAGGTCGGCGACCCGCTTCGTCGTCAGGCCGCGCGCCCACAGCGCACCGTTCGCATCCGGCCGAGCCAGGTTGTGGCGATCCGCTTCCTGGGCCTGCCCTTTGATATCGCCCCGCAGGGCATCGAGCTTCGACATGACGCATTCCTCATGGTGATGGGCGCGGGAAAAGGGCCCCGCGCGCGCCGCTAGCACGATACGCCCGTTGCGCGAAGTCATCGCCTGTCAGGTTTGTCAGGCCCGTGCTCCGTCACGCCTTCTTCCCTTTCAGCACGAACGCCGCCGCCGTACACCCGATCATCGCGATCCCGGCGATCAGGAACGTATCGCTGTACGCCATCAGCAACGCCTCGCGCATCACACGCTGGTTGATGAGCCCGAGCGCGAGCTCGTGCACGCCGGAGACCGACCCGCCCGGCAGTGCGTCCGCGCGCGGCGCATGCACGCGCGCGAGCAGCCGCGCGAGCATCGCCATGCGCTCCTGGAACGCTTCGGAGAACGGCGTGACCGCCTCGCCGATCCGCATCGCATGCAGCTTCTGCCGCTCGACGACGATCTGGCTCATCACCGCGATGCCGATCGCGCCGCCGACGTTGCGGACCATGTTGAACACGCCCGACGCGGAGCCGAGCTGCGCCTTCTCGATGCCGTCGACGGCCATCACGGCCAGCGCGATCACGACGAACGACTGGCCGATCCCGCGCACGATCAGCGACGGCACGATCACGTTCGATGCCGCGTCGGCGTCGAGGTGAATGTTCATCAGACACCCGGCCGTGACCAGCACGAAGCCGAGCACGATCGTCGTGCGCGGGCTCGTGCGGCGCATCAGCGGCGGCGTGAGGAACGACATCGCGAACTGCACGAGCCCGTACGGAATCATCGCGAGGCCGATGTCGCGCGCGCTGTAGCCGTGCAATTCCGCGAAGTAGTTCGGCACGAGGAACACCACGCCGAACACGACCGCGCCGAACAGGAACTGCATCAGGCTCGCGATCCCGAAGTTGTAGCGGCCGAGCAGGCGCAGGTTGATGAACGGCTCCTTGCGCCGCAGCTCGATCGCGACGAAGGCGGCGAGACCGGCCGCCGCGACGATCGACAGTTCGACGATCAGGTTCGACGCGAACCAGTCCTTGCGCCCGCCCTCCTCCAGCACGATCTGCAGCGCGCTCAATCCGATCGCCATCGTCGCGATCCCGAACCAGTCGGCACGCCTGAGCATCCCGAGCTGCACGGGCACGGGCCGGATCGCCCAGCCGATCGCCGCGACCAGCGCAATCGCGGGCGGAATCTGCAGGTAGAAGATCCAGCGCCACGAATACATGTCGGTCAGCCAGCCGCCGACCGACGGCCCCGCCGCCTGGGCAACGTTGTTCGCAATCGCGAACAGCGCCATCCCGAGCGGGTGTTTCGACGGCGGCAATTCGGTGACGATCAGCTGGAACGACAGCGGGATCAGCACGCCGCCGAACGCGCCCTGCAGCGCACGCGCGACGATCATCGTCGAGATGCTCGGCGCGACCGAGCACGCGAGCGAAAACGCGAGAAACCCGGTCGCGCCGACCAGCAGCACGCGTCGCGCGGAAAACACCTGCACGAGCCAGCCGGTGAGCGGAATCACGACGATCTCCGCGACCAGGTACGCGGTGGTGATCCACGAGCCTTCCTCGAAGCTCGCGCCGAGCGAGCCGCGGATGTCGGGCAGCGATGCGTTGGTCACGTGCACGTTCATGCCGGCCATGAAGCAGCCGAACACGCCGCCGAGCACCGCGACCCACGCGCGCAGCGAAACGGTATCGTCGTGCGCGGCCTGCGCGGTCGCGGCGGTCACGAGCCGATCCCCTGCTTGCCGCGCGTGTCCACGCGCGCGATCACCGACATCCCGGGTCGCAGCACGACGCCGGCCGGCGGCGTATCGACGCGGATCTTCACGGGGATGCGCTGCACGATCTTCGTGAAGTTGCCGGTCGCGTTGTCGGGCGGCAGCAGCGCGAACTGGGCGCCGGAGCCCGGCGCGAGGCCGATCACGCGGCCGTGCAGCGTGTGGCCCGCATAAGTGTCGACGTCGATCTCGACGGGCTGGCCGTCATGCATCGCGCCGAGCTGCGTTTCCTTGAAATTCGCGACGACGTACACGTCGTTCAGCGGCACCACCGCGAGCAGCGGCATCCCGACCTCGACATACTGGCCCGCACGCACCGCGCGCTGGCCGACGCTGCCGTCGCGCGTCGCGCGGATCACCGTGTGGTCGAGATCGAGCTGCACGAGCGCCAGCCGGGCCTGCGCGGCCGCAAGCCGGGCGCGCGCCTGCGCGATCGCTGCGGTGCTCTGCTCGCGGCGGCGCTGCAGCACGGTCTGCTGGTCGGTCTGCACCCGCACGGCCGCGCCCGCGCGGGCCAGCTCGGCGCGCGCCTTCAGCGCGTCCGCGTGTGCCTGTTCCCAGCGCTGTCCGCTCGCGGCGGATTCGGCGAGCAGTTGCTTGTAGCGCGTCGCATCGGCGTCGCGCCGGGTGGCCTCGGCACGCGCGGCGGCCGCGTCGGCGTCGGCCTGCGCGATCTGGCTGCGCTGCTGGCCGACCTGCGCGTCGAGCGTCGCGGCCGCTGCCTGCTCGGCCTGCAGCGTCGCGTCGGCCGCCGCGACGGCGGCCTGCGCATCGTCGACTTTCGCGCGATAGTCACGATCGTCGAGCCGCACCAGCACGTCGCCGCGCTTCACCGGCTGGTTGTCGTCGACAGCGACCTGCGCGACATAACCCGACACGCGCGAACTGACCGTGACGACGTCGGCGCGGACATACGCGTCGTCGGTGCCCTCGATGAAGCGGCCGACGGTCCACCAGTGCCAGCCGAACACGGCGAGCGCGATGACGGCGAGCACGACGCCCGCAGCGATCAGTTGACGCCGGGAGAACCGGGCGGATTTGGTTTTTTCGGGTACGGCAGTCGTGCTCATGATCGGAATGATGAGTTGGCGTGCAGGAGAACGGACAGGGGCGCGGCGAAAGCGGCCGGCTACGGTTGCCAGCCGCCCCCGAGCGCCTTGAACACGGCGACCTGGTCGAGCGCGACCTGCTGCGTCGATTCGGCCAGCGCCGAATCGACCGCGACGAGGCTGCGCTGCGCGTCGAGCACGCCGAGGAAATCGAGTGCACCGGCCTCGTAGTTCAGCTCGGCGAGGCGATAGGCGCGCGCATGCTCGGCGCGCGCGGTTTCGAGCGCGGCGCGGCGGCGCCACGCGGCGCCGTACAGCGCGAGCGCCTGCTCGGTTTCCTTCAGCGCGCGCAGCACCTGCGCATCGAATTGCGCGCGGGCGAGCGTGTCGTCGGCGCGCGCCTGCGCGAGCCGCGCCCGGCTCGCCGCCAGGTTCGGGAAACGCCACGTGATCAGCGGGCCGACGCCCCATGCGATCGCGTACTTGTCGCCGAGCGTCGACGGATCGCTGCCGGTCGACAGCCAGTTCACCGAGCCGCCGAGCGAGATCGACGGATACAGCTCGGCCGTCGCCACGCCGATCCGCGCATTCGCGGCGGCCAGCTGGCGCTCGCTCTCGCGCAGGTCGGGGCGCCGCCGCAGCAGCGACGCGCCGTCGCCGACCGGGAACGGCCGCGCGAGCACCGGCGCCGTGCGGCAGTGCGCGGCGGCATCGGGCAGCGCGCCCGGCGCGCGCCCGGTCAGCACCGCGAGTTCGTACAGCGCCGCACGACGCGACCCGACGAGCGCCGGCAGGTCGGCACGCGTGTCGTCGGCGAACGCGCGCGAGCGCGCCACTTCGAGATCGGACACGAGCCCGTGCGCGCGCTGCTTCGCGGTCAGCGCGGCAAGCCGGTCCGCGATCGCGACCGACTGCTCGGCCACGTCGATCCGCTCGCCGTATGCGCACACCTGCGCATACGCAGCCGTCGTCTCGGCAGCCACCACGACGCGCATCGCATCGGACGCGGCCTGCACCGCGTCGGCGTCCGCGCGTGCGGCGTCGACGAGATGGCGCACGCGGCCCCACAGATCGACTTCCCACGACAGCGAGAACGACGGCGCGAAGCCCCAGCGTGTACGCGCGTCGACGCCCTTGGCCGCCGCGACGAGCTGGTCGGGCGCGTGCTTGCCATAGTCGATGCCGAACCCGGCCGTCGTGTCGGGCAGCCGTGCGGCGCCGGCCTCGTCGAACACGGCGCGCGCCCGCTCGACCCGCGCGACGGCCGCCGCGAGATCGCGGTTCTGCACGAGCGCATCGCGCACGAGGCCATCGAGCACGGGATCGTCGTAGAGCCGCCACCAGCGCTGCGGCGGCTCGCCGCCGGCCGCGACCGGCACGGCCGACGCGGCGTCGAACGGCCCGGTACGCGCCGCGTCGGGTGCGGGCGGCCGATACGGCTCGCCGACCGAACACGCGGCCAGCGCGGCCGACGCCAGCAGCACGGCTGCGCAGGTGGCGCGCCGCACGCGCGGCAGGCGTGCGCCAGGGGCAGGAGAAACGGGCGAAGCGGACGGAATGGACGGAACGCGCATCGGGTGGCAAGAAGGTCGAACAAACGATGGGCTTATGGTAATTTCGACCTCTGCGGTCGATCTCGCGCGTAAAGCGCATTCGTCGTCGAGAAAAGGACAATTCAGACCAATTGGAAAATTTCTTCATCGCGCTCGAGCGCCAGGCGCGCGACAAGCAGATCGCCGTCGTCGCGTCCGACTCGCCGGCCGGCATGTCGTATCCGCCGCATTCGCACCGCCAGGGCCAGCTCATCCACGCGATTTCCGGCGTGATGATCGTGCACGCGGACGCGGGCAGCTGGGTCGTGCCGACGGGCCGCGCGGTGTGGGTGCCGGGCGGCACGCAGCACGAGATCCGCTCGGCCGGCGACGTCCAGATGCGAACCGTGTTCGTGGGCCCCGAGGTGCGCCCGAGCCTGCCGGACGAATGCCGGGTGATCGAGGTCGGCACGCTGCTGCGCGAACTGATCGTGACGGCCTGCGACCTGCCCGCCGACTACGATCTGTCGCACCGCGCGGGCCGCGTGCTCGCGCTGATCCTCGACGAGATCGAGATCGCGCCGTCGCTGTCGCTGCACGTGCCGATGCCGCGCCATCCCGCGCTCGTCGCGCTGTGCACGCGGCTCATCAACGAACCGTCGTCGGTCGTCACGCTGCAGTCGTGGGCGCGCGACGCGCACATGAACGAGCGCACGCTCGCGCGCGCGTTCAAGCGCGAGACCGGCATGACGCACGGCGCGTGGTGCCGCCACGCGCGGCTGCTGCTGAGCCTGCCGCGCCTCGCCGCCGGCACGCCGATCCTCGAACTCGCGCTCGAACACGGCTACGACAGCCCCAGCGCGTTCGCGGCGATGTTCCGCAAGGCGCTCGGCGTCGCGCCGAGCGAATACTTCCGGCGGCGCTGAACCGCGCATCGATTGTCCGTTTTGCGACGATCGATCGCTGATGCGCGCGCGCGGCGTGCGGCGGGCGTCGCTACAGTAGCGGCATTGCCACCGCCGGACGGAGGTTCCGCTACCCCGATGGATCTGATTCAAAGCATGCACGCGTTCGTCACGCTCGCCGACGCCGGCACCTTCACCGAGACCGGCAAACGGCTCGGCATCACGACCGCGCACGTCAGCCGGCTCGTCGCCGCGCTCGAGCACCGTCTCGGCATCCGGCTGCTGAACCGCACGACCCGCTCGATGTGCCTGACCGAAGCGGGCGAGCGCTACCTCGCACGCGCACGCGACATCACGCTCGCCGTCGACGCGAGCGAGCGCGAGGCGCGCGACGCGCGCGTGCATCCGCACGGCCGGCTGCGCGCGCACTGCAGCGCCAGCATCGCGAATCATTTCGTGATTCCGCTGATCGGGCAGTTCCAGGCACGCTACCCGGACGTCAGCGTCGACCTGACGCTCGCGCCGCACCTGCCGAAACTGGTGCGCGACAGCTACGACGTCGCGGTGATCGCGATGCCGAGCCTGCCGAGTTCCGAGCAGGTTGCGATCGACGTCGGCCGGATCCGCAGCGTGCTGTGCGCCGCGCCCGCGTATCTCGACGCCCACGGCATGCCCGATTCGCCGGGCGCGCTCGTCCACCATCGCTGCGTGCAACTGGTCGCGCCCGCGTATCACGAGCGCATCTGGACGCTGTGGAACGGCACGGAAGCGGAAACGATCGACGTCGATCCGTCGATGACGGCCGACGTCGCCGCGTCGCTGGCGATCGCGGTGCGCGAAGGTGCGGGGATCGGGTTGCTGCCGGACTTCGTCGCCGCGGCGGACCTGCGCTCGGGCGCGCTCGTGCGCGTGCTGCCCGACTACCAGGCAGAGGAAATCGGCGTGTTCCTGGTGTATGCGTCACGCCAGCATCTCGATGCGAAGACGCGCGCGTGGGTCGACTTCATGAAGGCCGCGCTGCGCGACGCGTTCGCGCAGGCGCACGACGACGCCTGTGCGCAACCGGCGGGAACAACAAAAAACGCGCCGGGCAAGGCCGGCGCGTGGGCCGGCGCGGCCGCGTAGCGGCGACGCGCCGGCCTGCAACGCACGGTTACTGCGGCTTGAACAACGCGCGCAGGTTCGTCATCGCCATGTCGAGGAAGCCGGTGACGAACGCGTCGAATTCCGGCTGGCGTGCGGCGCCGCCGTGGGACGGTTCGCCGGCGATGTCCCAGGTCACCGTGCACGCGCGCTCGCCGCGCGGCTCGACGCGCATCAGCGCCCACAGATTGCCGATGTCGAACGACGTGTGGATCAGGCTCCACGTCATCACCATCGCTTCGTCGTCGTGGCTGTTGAGCTGCTCGACGACGACGTTGCCGTCCGCGAAATGCTTGATGCGCAGCGAGCGCACGCCTTCGCCGATCATGTCGGTATGGTCGAGCCCCGTGATGAAGCGCGAGAAGCCGGCGAAATCGCCGACCACGCGCCACGCGTCGCGGGCCGGCACGTCGAGATCGGCCGAGCCGGACAGGATCGGCGTTTGCGGCGCGTAGACGAGCGTGGACGGGCGGGGTTGCGTTTCAGTACGTTGCAGCATGATGCCTCCTTGATGAATGATGCGATGACAGCGATTGACCAAACGGGAATACGTCTTCACCACGCGGGTTCGGGCTCGGCGTCGCGCCGCGCGTCGTTCGCGCGCGGTGCCGGCTCGGCAGGCGGCGGCATGAATCCGCATTCGGCGAGATAGCCGAAATGCGCATCGAGCAGCCGTTCGTCCTTGTCCGGATACGCGATGCCGAGCCGGCGCAGCGTCGCCTCGGTGCGCGCGTGATCGATCACGGCCATGTCGCCGATATCGTCCTGCCGGTCGTCGAGGTAGAACGCGACGACGTCGAACAGCGCGTTCGATTCGTCGATCGACAACAGCCGCTCGCGCCACGTGTCGGGTGCCTCGAAACGCAGCGGGTAACCGCGGCGCGCGAGCGCGCGCAGGTAGCCGGCCCAGTCGAGCGGGCGCGGGTTGTGCAGATGGAACACGCGCTCGCTGCGCTCGCCGTCGAGCGTGCACGCGACGATCGCGCGCGCCAGGTAGTCGACGGGGCTCAGGTCGAACAGCCCGCCCTCGCCCGCGAGCGGTGCGCTGCCGAGCTGCACCGCGCCCTTGAGCAGCAGCAGGATCCGGTTGCGACCCGGCTGGCACAGCCCCGTGCGCGAATGGCCCGTGATGTTGCCGGGCCTCAGGATCGTCGTATCGATCCCGCGCGCCGCCGCTTCGGCAACGAGATGCTCGGACACCCACTTCGTCAGGTTGTAGCCGTTGTTGACGAAGGCGGGGCCGGCCTCCGACGGGGCCGCCTCGATCAGGCGGCCCGTCGGGCCCGTCGCGCTCGCCGCGGATAGCGTCGATACGAAATGCAGCGCCTTGCGGCGGCCGCTGCAGCACAGGCGGAGCAGCTCGAGCGTCGAGCCGACGTTCTCCGCGTGCATGTACGGATAGTCGTACACGTGATTCACGTGTGCGCCGTTGTGATGGATCGTGCCGACCTCGGTCGCGAGCGTTTGCCACACCGCCTGCGATAACCCGAGGCGCGGTGCGCCGAGATCGCCGCGCAGCACCCGCACGCGCGGATGCCCGCACAGGTGGCCGAGCCCGTTGACGAACGCCGCCTCGTCGAGCCGCCGCCGGGCGCTCGCGTCGTCGTCGCCGCGCACGACGCAGTAGACGATCTGGTTCGTGCGGCTGATCAGCTCGCTGAGGATGAAGCTGCCCAGGAAGCCGTTCGCGCCGGTCAGCAGCACCGCGCCCGGGCCATCGCCCGCCGGCTGGCCGGCCGGCGGACGCACGTCGTCGGGCAGCCGGCGGTCGTCATGCACGCGCGGCGGCACGTTGGCGCCGCGCTCGACCGTCTCGTCGGTCAGCAGTGCGGCGAGCGCGGCGACCGTCGGCCGCTCCATGAAACGCGCGAGCGCCGCGTTGCCGCCCAGTTCGCGCTTCACCGCCAGCATCAGCCGCGACACGAGCAGCGAATGGCCGCCGAGTTCGAAGAACGACGCGTCGCGTCCGATCTCGTCCGGCGCGAGCTCGAGCAGCGTCGCCCACAAAGCGGCGAGACGCGTTTCGAGCGCGCCGCGCGGCGCGTCACGCGTATCGCCCCCCGCGCGCGACACCGGCAGGCGTGCCAGCGCGGCGCGATCGATCTTGCCGTTCGGCGTCGCGGGCAGCACGTCGAGCGCGGTCACGTCGTACGGCACCATGTAGTCGGGCAGCGTGGCCGCCAGCACGGCACGCAGCGCGTCGGGCGTCGCCGCCGCGTCGACCGGCTTCGCGGCAAACAGCCGGAGGCGCTTGCGCTCGTCGGGCACCACTGCGCACTGGCGGTACAGCCCCGCCGCCAGCGCGGCCGTCTCGATCTCGCCCGGTTCGACGCGAAAGCCGCGGATCTTCAGTTGCGCGTCGCGGCGGCCCACGTAGCGCAGCGTGCCGTCAGGCTCCCAGCTGGCGATGTCGCCGGTCCGGTACATCGTCGCGCCCGGCGTGCCGTCCGGATCGGCGACGAAGCGCTCGGCGCTCAGGTCGGGCCGGCCGAGATAGCCGAGCCCGACGCCCGCGCCGGCGATGCACAGCTCGCCTTCCTCGCCGGTGAGCGCCGGTCGGCCGTCTGCCGCGAGCACGTGGCAGCGCGCGTTCGCAATCGGCCTGCCGATGCGCCGGTTGCTGTCGCCGGCGCGCAGCTCGCCCGTCGTCGCGAGCACCGTGCATTCGGTCGGCCCGTAAATGTTGTGCAACTGCCGGTTCGCGCTCCAGCGCGCGATCGTGTCGGGATCGCACACGTCGCCGCCCGTGACGAGATGTGCGAGCGCCGGCCAGTCGCAGTCCGGCAGCGCCGCGAGCAGCGCGGGCGGCAGGAACGCGTGCGTGATGCGCGCGTCGGCGACGAGCACCGCGAGCGCATCGAGTTCGCGGCGCTGCGCTTCGCTCGGCGCGACCAGCGTCGCGCCGGCGAGCCAGGTCGGAAACATGTCGAGCAGCGACGCATCGAACGCGACCGTCGAGAACTGCAGCACGCGCGACGACGCATCGAGCGACACGTGTGCGCGATACCAGTGGCAGAACTGCACGATGTTCCGGTGCGACAGCATCACGCCCTTCGGCACGCCGGTCGAACCCGACGTGTAGATCGCGATCGCGCAGCGGGCAGCGCGGCCGGGATCGCGTTCGAGCGGCCACGCGGCTTGCGACTCGGCCGCGGCGTCCGTCTGCGGATCCGTGCCGCAGTCGATCACGTCGAGGTCGAGCCCGTCGAGCAGCGCCGGATCGACCGCGCCGCCGACGACGAGCGCCTGCGCACCGGATTCGCGCAGGATCGTGCGGGCGCGCTCGGGCGGAAACGCGGGATCGAGCGGCACGCAGGTCGCGCCGGCGCCCAGTACGCCGACGAGCGCCGGATACAGCGCGACGCCCTTGTCGAGCCGCACGGCGACCACGCGCGGCGCGGCAGGCCGCGCGGCGATGCGCGCGGCGACGCCGCGGGCGCGGGCGACGAGTTCGCGATAGGTCAGCGCGCCGTCGGCCGCGACGAGCGCACCGGCGTCGGGCGAAGCGGCGGCCGCGCGCGACACGAGTTCCGGCAGTGACGGTTCGCACGGCCAGGACGCAGCCGTGTCGTTCGACGCGTGCCAGCCGGCCAGTCGCTCGAGATCGAGCACGACGTCGGCCGGCCCGGGCGGCGTCGCGCGCGGCGCGCCGAGCGGATCGCCCAGCTCGCGCGCGATCCCGTTCGCGACTTCGTGCATCAGGTCGACCGCGCACGCGGCGATCTCGTCCGCGAGATCGGCGCCGTTCAGCGCCGCGCCGAACGCGAGCGTCGCGTCGGCCAGCACGCGCGTGTCGCCCGGCGCCGCGTCCGCCAGCCACGCCACGCGGACCTCGCGCGGCGGAAACGCATCGGCGACGATCTCGCAATGCAGCGGTCGCGCCTGTGCGCAGCGCACGGCGGGGTCCGGCGTACCGCAGACGATCGACCACTCGGCCGCGTTGCGCAACGTGTCAGGCGCCGGCACCGGCAACAGCAGCGCATCGGCCGCGTCGCGCAACGGGCCGTCGCGTCCGTCGGCGATACAGACGGTATGGCCGGTCGCCTCGAGTTCGGCCGCCAGCCGTGCAGCGAGACGGGTCTGGCCGCCGATCGCAATGATGATCGCTTTCATCGACGTGACTCACAGGTAGTCGGACAAGGCCGCGCGGGTCGGCGCGTGGTCGAGCAGGCCGCTCATCCGGAAGAACTGCCGGATGTTGACGATCATCGGATGCTGGCTCGTGATCGGATACGCGCCGACCATGTCGTCCGCGATCCGCGCGCGCTCGGCGGCCGGAAGATCGAGCGCGTCGATCAGGCGGCGATCGAACTGCAGCTGCAGATCCGCGCTCAGGTATTCGCGCAGGAAGCACGGCAGCCCTTCGCCGAGCGCCAGCCGCGCGGGTTCGTCGATCTCCGACCAGTACAGCTTCACGAGATTGATCCAGAACGCCGAGTGACGGCCTTCGTCCGCGAGGTGATCGGCCATCACGCCCTTCACCGAGCGCTTCAGCGTCGCGTCGCGCGAAAACGCCGCCACTTCCGCCGTGACCGTGTTCTCCGAGATCGCGACGCACAGCAGCTCCATGCCGTCGCGATACTGCGCGCCGACCCGCTCGACCGCGCGCGGAATCGCGCGCGACAGCTCGATCTCGCTGTTCGGCGGCAGCGGCGCGATGCCGGTGGCCTCCTCGACCTGCCGCAGGTAGTCCATCGCGACGTACGCGTGGTAGTCCTCGTCGATCACGACGGTCATCGCGTCCTGCCGGCACGCGAACGGGAACGGGTGCGCGAAGCGGCCGCGCGCGATCCGCAACGCGGTCGCGTTGACGATCTCCGTCTCGAAGATGATCACGTCCTGGATGTACTTGTAGAAGCTCTGCAGCAGCACGAAGTCGCGCACCGCGTCGCCCGCGTCGACGATCGCCGGGTGCGCGCACAGCGGCTGGCGTTCGAGCGGGTAGTAGCGCAGATCGTCGTCCTCGACGATCCGCCGCGGGCGCGATCGCACGGTCGCGCGCGCCTCCCAGCGGTCGACGTGGCTCACGTATGTCACGGCGGTGGTCATCGCGTGCCCTCCGGGGAACCGTAGTAATGGATTTCGAGCAGCAGGCAGCCCGCGTCGCTGCGGAACGGTCCGTGCGGCGTGCCGGCCGGACGCACGAAGTAGCTGCCTTCCCGATAGGTCGCGCGATACTCGCGCGTCGCGGCGTCGATCAGGCTCTGGTCGCCGTCGATCAGGTGCACTTCCTCGTGGTAGTCGTGCAGGAACGGCACGCGCGTGGCCGCGCCGGGATCGAACCGCACGATCCGCGTCCGGATGCCGCGCTTCGCGTGCTCGTCCAGCGTATCGACGAGCACGACCTGGTCGATGCCGTCGTCGAAGGCCGGCGGATGCTCCCAGTCGAGCGCCGCGAAATCGACGATGCGCTCGGACAGCCCGCGCGCGTTCATGCCGGCACCACGTTGCGGGTCTGACCGAGATGCGCGAGCAGCCCGTCCCACAGCCGCATCCGCTCGTCGATCGCGTCGAGCCCGGCCTGCAGCGCTTCCTCGAGCTTCGCCGCGTCGCCGTCGGCCGCCTCGCGAATCATCGCGCGCGCCGCCGGCCCGTGCTCGCCCGAATCGACTTCGATGTGACGGTCGAGGTAATACACGAGCAGCGGGATCGACGAGCGCTCGATCTTCCATTCGTCGAGCAGCGTGCGGAACATGTCGGGAATCACGTTCTCGCGGCCGTAGAAGAAATTGCCCAGCACCTGGTGCGTCGCGCCCGACGTGCATGCGGCCATCGTCGCCTCGACGAAGCGGATCACCGGCTCCGGCGCGTCGACGGCTTTCAGCGCGGCGGACACCGAGAAGCCCGAGCGCACCAGCGACACCATTTCCTCGATGCGCGACGTCGACGCGCCGACATCGCGCATCGCGTGCAGGTACAGGTCGTAATGGCTCATGTGGCCGTTCGGCGTTTCGTCCGATTCCTCGCCGAGCACGATCTCGTTGATCAGGCGCGATGCGTTCGCGTTGCGCGGTGCGACCCACGGCACCGCGACGGTCGTCAGGTCCAGCTGCAGCCGCTTCACGAGCGACATGAAATCCCACACGGCGAACACGTGCCATTCCATGAACACACGCAGCTCGTCGATGGTGCGGATCGATCCGAACACCGGATGATGCGCGAGCCGCTCGTGCTGCTCGCCGATTTTTCGCTCCAGCCCTTCCAGTTGATTCACGGCACTCTCCTTGTGATGTCCGCTCGCGCCAGCCGACCGCGCCGGCTTCCGTCGCCGGAAACCGTTTCCGGCGAATTGCCCGCATGCCGTTTTCGGCCTGCGCAGCAATTTCAGGCGTCGATGCTAAATAAGTTCATAATTTGCCGCCTATTCAAAACGGACATTCTCATATTCTTTCCGGACTAGACCACGCCAACCCACCCGATCTCCTTTACTGGCAAGGCTTTGCCGGATTACCAACGAAACCGGCCGGAATTGACAGCCGCAAATCGGGCTGTCTAGGATAGGAATTGCGATTCATCAAAAATGAAATGCACGATGCGAATATGTATTTTTCATTAAACAAATACACGCATTTAATTCATCCACCGGAATAAGGCTTCCAGGAGAACGACGTGACCGATTCGACGCATCAATTGCCGCTGTCCGCGCCGCAGCGCGATTTCTGGGAGGCCGCGCTCGCGTATCCCGTCCCGTCGACGCATATCTATGCGGCCGAGTATCTGGAGATTCGCGGCGCGCTCGACACCGCTGCATTCGAGCGCGCGCTGCGGCAGGTGATCCGCGAGGCGCAGACGCTGCACACGACGCGTATCGTCCTGCACGGCGACACGCCCGTGCGCGTGCTCGACGCCGCGATCGCCGACGACTGGACGCTCGAATGCGTGGACCTCGCCGGCACGGCCGACGCGCACGCCATCGCGCTCGCGGGCATGCGCGCGCACTGCACGGGCGCGATCGAGCTGGCGCGCGGGCCGTTCTTCCGCCACACGCTGTACCGCATCGCGCCCGAGCACTACTACTGGTACCAGGGCTACGCGCACATCCTGGTTGACGGCTACTCGGGCAGCCTGATCGCCGTGCGCACCGCCGAGCTGTACAGCGCGTTCGCGGCGGGCGCCACGGCGCCGCCCGCGCGCTTCGCGTCGCTGGCCGAGCTGCAGCTGGACGAGGACGCCTATCGCGCGTCCGAACAGTTCGCGCACGACCGCCGCTACTGGCTCGAACGCTTCGCGGACCAGCCGCGCACGGTCACGCTCGCCGGCCCCGCGCACTTCGCCGAGCGCGACGACGGGCCCGACCTGCGCGAGACGCGCATCGCGACCGCACACGAGAGCGCACGCATCGAGGACGCCGCCAAGCGGCTGTTCGCGTCGACGGTGCCGCGGCTCGTCACCGCGCTGACCGCCGCGTACCTGTACCTGAACACCGGCGCGCACGACGTCGTGCTGTCGGTCGCCGCGATGGCGCGCACCTCGGCGCGCGAACGCCGCACGCCGAGCCAGTGCGCGAACATGCTGCCGCTGCGCCTGCACGTCGAGCCGGGCCACACGCTCGACGATCTGTGCCGCCAGGCGAACCGCGAGATGACCGCGCTGCGCCAGCACCAGCGCTACCGGATGGGCGACCTGCACCGCGAGCTGACGTCGCTCGACAACGGCCAGGGCGTGTTCGGCCCCGAGATCAACATCATGGCGTTCGACTACGACCTGCGCTTCGGCGACTGCCGCACGACGTCGCACAACCTGTCCGTCGGCACCACCGACGACCTGATGGTGAACCTGACCGACCGCCGCAACGGCGAGCCGCTGCGCTTCGACTTCGACGCGAGCCCGCAGTACTACAGCCGCGACGCGCTGAACGCCCACGTCGGACAGTTCCTGACTTTCATGCGCGTCGCGCTCGACGAACCGTTCGCCACGCTCGGTGCGCTCGAAAGCCGGCTCGACTTTCAACCGGCTGCGCTCGCCGGCTGAGCCTCACCTGCATCCCCGTGTTGCCCTGTCCAACCCGAATCACTACGGAGTCCTTTCATGTCCTATTCGGAATCGCGCTTCTGGCATCCCCGGCAACATCCGCTCGCCGCTTCGCGCTCGCCGGTGCGCATCACGCGCGGCGAAGGCTGCTACCTGTATGACGACACCGGCCGGCCGTACCTCGACGCGGTCGCGTCGCTGTTCAACGTGTACGTCGGCCACGGCCGGCCGGAGATCAAGGAAGCCATCGTCCGCCAGCTCGACGAGCTCGAATATCACCCGGTGTTCGCCGGGTTCAGCCATCCGCGCGCGGAAGAGCTGTCGGCGCGCCTGGTCGGCATGCTGCAGCCCGAGGACATGAGCCGCGTGATCTTCGGCTCCGGCGGCTCGGACGCCGTCGAGGCCGCGCTGATGATCGCGCGCCAGTACTGGAAGGTGTCCGGGCAGCCCGAGCGCACCAAGTTCATCGCACTGCGCCAGGCCTATCACGGCTCGCACTTCGGCGGCAGCTCCGTCACCGGCAACACCGTCTACCGGCGCAACTACGAGCCGACGCTCGCCGGCTGCTTCCACGTCGAAACGCCGTGGATCTACCGGAACCCGTTCACGCACGATCCCGAGGAACTCGGCCGGCTGTGCGCGTCGCTCGTCGAGCGCGAGATCCTGTTCCAGGGGCCCGATACCGTGGCCGCCTTCATCGCCGAGCCGGTGCAGGCGACCGGCGGCATCATCGTGCCGCCCGCGAACTACTGGCCGCTCGTGCGCGAGGTGTGCGACCGCCACGGCGTGCTGCTGATCGCCGACGAGGTCGTGACGGGCTTCGGCCGGATCGGCGCGGCGTTCGGCAGCCGCGGCTGGGGTGTCGCGCCGGACATCATGTGCCTGGCGAAGGGCGTGTCGTCGGGATACCTGCCGCTCGGCGCGACCGTCGTCAACCGCCGGATCGAGAACGCGTTCGCGTCCAACCCGGGCGGCATCGGCACGCTGATGCACGGCTACACCTACTCGGGCCACCCGATCGTCTGCGCGGCCGCGCTCGCGAACCTGCAGATCATCGTCGACGAGGATCTGGCCGGCAACGCGGCGCGCGAAGGCGCGTACCTGCTCGAGCGGCTGCAGCCGCTCGTCGACCGCTATCCGGCCGTCGGCGACGTGCGCGGCAAGGGCCTGCTCGTCGGCATCGACCTCGTGAAGGACAAGGCGACGCGCGAGTCGATCGATCCGTCGGACGGCTATGCGGCCGCGCTCGCCGACGCGACGCGCGACGCGGGCGTGCTGATCCGCTCGCTCGGCAACCGGCTCGCGATCGCGCCGCCGCTCGTGATCGGGCGCGAGGATGTCGACCGGATCGTGCACGCGGTCCAGCATGCGTTCGAGGTGGTGCCGCGCCCGAGCGCACGCTGAACGCGGTGACGGCAGCGGTGGCGCTCAGCGCGCCGCCGCTTCCGCCGCCGCGAGGTACTGGCTCGGCGTGACGCCGAACGCGCGCTTGAAGGTGGCCGCATACGTGGTCGGGCTGCGATAGCCGACCTGGTGCGCGGCCTGCGTGACGGGCATGCCGCTCGCCAGCAACGCGAGCGACATCGACAGCCGCAGTTGCTGGCGCCACGCGGCGACGCTCATGCCGGTCTCGTTGCGGAACAGGCGCGCGAGGTGGCGCGAACTCAGCGCGGCGTCGCGCGCGAGCGTGTCGAGCGGCAGCTCGCAGTGCGGCTCGCGCTGCAGCCGCTCGCACAGCTTCAGCAGGCGCCGGTCGCGCGGCAGCGGCAACGTGAGCGGCGTCTGCGCGAGCTCGTGCAGTTCGTCGGCGAACAGGCGCGCGACCGGGTCGTGGTCGAGGCTGCAGTCGAACGGATAGGAGACGCGCGTGGCGAGCTCGCGCAACAGCGGCGACACCGTCATCGCGCACAGCGTGGCCGGCAGCCGGGCGCCGAGCGCGTCGCCGAGATAGAGCGAGCAGAGCTGCACGTCGTCGGCCACGCGCATCGCATGGACGGTGCGCGCCGGAATCCAGATCGCGCGCAGCGGCGGCGTGATCCAGCGCTGGCCTTCGACATCGAGCACCAGCACGCCGCGCGTCGTAAACAACAGTTGGCCAACCTGATGCGCGTGCGGTGCATACTCTTGCGCAAACGCGCGGACGGGGGCCGACGCGCACGGAGGTTCGATCGCGCGGATCCCGCCGAAGGCGAACGCGCGCGCACCGGCGCGCGCGAGAAGAGGCACGTCTTGAACGCTGGTCATGATCGATCGTCCTGATACGAAACCGGAGGGGTACCGCAACACGTGAAATGACAGGGACAGGCGCCCGCGCGAGCGGACTCGTGATGCGAACAGCCGCCATTAAACCGGCGTCGGCTTCGCGTCAAAACTGTCCTTTTGAACAGGATACGCGCGGACCGCAATGCACGGTCCGCCCACACCGACGAGGAACACCCGATGGACCTGACGACACTGCACGAATGTTTCGACGCGCTGCAACGCGCGCCCACGGCGGAAGCCGCGTTCCCGCCCATCGCCGCGGCCGCGGCCGCGCTCGGGTTCCGGTATTGCGTGTACGGCTTGCGGCGCACGCTGCCGCTCGCCCGGCCCGACATGCAGGTCGTCGGCAATCATCCGCGCGAATGGGAACACCGCTATGTGAAATTCGGATACGTTTCCATCGACCCGATCCTGCAGCGGGTGGCGAGCCAGCCGCGGCCGGTCGTCTGGAATGCGTTCGACGAACCGGGCGACGCCACGTTCTGGCACGACGCGGCGTGCTTCGGCATGCGATTCGGCTGGTCGCACGGCGGCTACGACCGGGCCGGCAACCTCGGCGTGCTGACGCTCGTGCGCGATACGACGCCGCTCGACGCGGACGAGATCGCGCGGCTGCGCGCGCCGTGCGCGAGCCTCGCGCATGCCGCGCACGCGTACCTGATGCCGCGCCTCGCCGATCCGATCGCGCCGGCCGGCGGCGGACTGACGCTGCGCGAACGCGAGGTGCTGGCGTGGACGGCCGATGGCAAGACGGCTTACGAGATCGGCATGATATTCGGGATCGCGGAACGGACGGTGAAGTTCCATCTGCAAAACGCCGTCGTGAAGCTCGACGCGATGAACAAGACGCATGCGGCCACCAAGGCCGCGATGCTCGGGCTGCTGCCCTGACGGCGCGCGCGTGCGCCGCAACCTGACAGAAGCCCGGGCGGGTCATGCCGCCCGGGCCTCGCCCCCGCTTACGCGACGGCCTTCACCGCCGGCTGCGCGCCAAAGAACGTCGGCTGCGCCGCTTCGTCCGCGCGGGCATACGCGCGGTTGACGCCGCTGATCACCGCGCGGATCGACGCGGTCGTCAGGTTCGCGTCGACGCCCACGCCGAACGCGCTGCCGCGCACGCCCGAGCCGGCCAGTTCCGCGATCGCGATCGCCTTCGCATCGGCGCCCTGCGACAACGCGCGTTCCTCGTAGTGCTGGATCCGCAGCGGCGTGCGCAGCGCGTGCATCAGCGCGTCGAGCGGGCCGTTGCCTTCGCCGCGCAGCACGCGGCGCTCGCCGTGCACGTCGGCGGTCAGCACGATCGTCTCGCGACCGTCGCGTTCGGTCAGCTCATGGCCGACGTAGCGCAGCGGCGCATCGCTTTCGACGTACTCCTGCTGGAACAGCGACCAGATCTGCGCACTCGTCACCTCGTGCCCGCTTTCGTCGGTCAGGCGCTGCACGGCCGCGCTGAAATCGACCTGCAGGCGACGCGGCAGCGCGACGCCATACCCCTGTTCGAGCAGGTACGCGATGCCGCCCTTGCCCGACTGGCTGTTCACGCGAATGATCGAATCGTACGTGCGGCCGAGATCGCTCGGATCGATCGGCAGATACGGCATTTCCCACACGGCGTCGGCGCGCTGCACCGCGAAGCCCTTCTTGATCGCGTCCTGGTGCGAGCCGGAGAACGCGGTGAACACGAGATCGCCGACGTACGGGTGACGCGGGTGGATCGGCAACTGCGTGCATTCCTCGGACGTGCGCGCGACTTCGTTGATCTGCGAGAAATCGAGGCCCGGATCGACGCCCTGCGTGTACAGGTTCAGCGCGAGCGTCACGAGATCGACGTTGCCCGTGCGTTCGCCGTTGCCGAACAGGCAGCCCTCGATCCGGTCGGCACCGGCCATCACCGCGAGCTCGGCCGCCGCGACCGCGGTGCCGCGATCGTTGTGCGGATGCACGGACAGGATCAGCGAATCGCGTCGCGCGAGGTTCCGGTGCATCCATTCGATCTGGTCCGCGTAGAAGTTCGGCGTGCCGATTTCGACGGTCGCCGGCAGGTTCACGATCGACTTGCGCTCGGGCGTCGGCTGCCATACGTCGAATACCGCGTCGCAGACTTCCTTCGCGAAGTCGAGTTCGGTCGCCGTAAACGTTTCCGGACTGTACTGCAGCGTGAACTGCGTGTCGGTCGCCGCGTCGGCGCAGCGCTTGATCGTGCGCGCCGCGTTCACCGCGAGCTGCTTCACGCCGTCGCGATCGAGGCCGAACACGATCTTGCGGAATTCCGGCGCGGTCGCGTTGTACAGGTGCACGATCGCGCGCTTCGCGCCGCGCAGCGATTCGAACGTGCGCTCGATCAGGTCGTCGCGCGCCTGCGTGAGCACCTCGATCGTCACGTCGTCGGGAATGTGGCCGCCTTCGATCAGTTCACGGACGAAGTTGAAATCGGTTTCGGACGCCGACGGGAACGCAACCTCGATCTCCTTGAAGCCGATCGCGACGAGCGTCTTGAACATCCGCATCTTGCGCGCGGCGTCCATCGGTTCGAACAGCGCCTGGTTGCCGTCGCGCAGGTCGGTGCTCATCCAGATCGGCGCGTGCGTGATCGTGCGCGACGGCCACGTGCGGTTCGGCAGGTTGACGGGCGTGAACGGTCGGTACTTCGTCGCGGGGTTCTTCAGCATCATGATGTTCGGTCCTCGGTCTGTTTTTCGGGAAACCGCGGCGCGGCGGCCATCAGCAGTGGAGGCCGGCTGCGCGCGCAGCGATGAAACGGCACAGCGGCAAAGCGGTACGGCAAACGACAGCCTTGGCGGTTGAGCGACCGGGACGGAGCGGAGCGATACGGAAAAAAGACGAACTCAGGCGCCGGTCGACAACCGGGGCCAGGTCGGTGATGCGGGGGAAATCTGGCGCTTCAGGAACGAAGCAGATGGAAAGCGCGCAGCCGCAGACCCAGCCCGGGGAAGCGGGCTAGTAGTCGTAGCGAGAAGAGGAACTGGGCGGCGTGCATGACCGGCATCAGATCACAGGGCGGAGGGGGCTGTCAACGGGATGCTCGTGAATCATGCGGCTTTGCTGCGTGCAGAATCAGTCTCGTCTGATAGGCGGCGGCCTCCACCGTCGATATGCTTCACCGGTGCGGCGCCGGTGAGGCCCTATTCATGTTCGGAGTGAGTCGGTCCATCCTCTTCGCCGGTCGCCGCACGTCTTCCCTTTGCAATCCGGTTTCGGCGTGGGCGTTCGGTGGTGGCCGGTGGGCGCGGCCATGACAGAGATACCGATGTTGAAACGAACGCTGCCATATGCGAACACCGAGCGTCCGCTCCGAAGCCTGATTGCCCCCCTTCTCGATCCGCCCGCGCGACCGCGCATCGTTCAGAAAATCGATACACGCGCCGATATAATTTCTCGAATATATCGAAGCACCTTCAATTAAAACCATTCCATTAAATCAAATCGCATTCATTTTCTTCTTACTGAATAATTACACCGCATTACGAATATTTTTCTATTTATTTTTCGACATGCTTTCCAAACCGCGTTTCAAACGGAAAACGTTTGTTCGACGCGGCGAGACGCCTTACCACTGTTCTTCAGGAGGAAAGCATGGCCGATTCTCAAACGTCATCCAATCGCGCCGGCGAATTTTCGATTCCGCCGAATACCGATTTCCGCGCGATTTTCTTCGCGAATGCCGCTGAACAACAGCACATCAAGCTGTTTATCGGCGACAGCAAGGAACCCGCCGCGTATCACAAGCTGACGACGCGCGACGGCACCCGTGAAGTCACGCTGAATTCCGGCAACGGCAAGATCCGCTTCGAAGTGTCGGTGAACGGCAAGCCGTCGGCCACGGACGCGCGCCTCGCGCCGATCAACGGCAAGAAGTCGGACGGCTCGCCGTACACGGTCAACTTCGGGATCGTCGTGTCGGAAGACGGCCACGACAGCGACTACAACGACGGCATCGTCGTGCTGCAGTGGCCGATCGGCTGATCGGTTAGCGGATCGCTCCGCTGATCCACTCGCGACCGCCGGGCAGCCCCCTTGTTGCGCCGCCCGGCGGTTCTGCATCGCATCGAGAAGCAACGCAACGGAAACCCGTTTCGCCTTCAGGAGACCACGATGCCCATCCTTTCAGCTTCGATCACCAGTGCGCCGGTCCTCAAATCCGAGACTTACGTCGACATCCCGGGCCTGCATCTCGACATCGCGAAAGAGAACATTCGCGACGGCAAGCTGCTCGTCACGCTCAACGTGCCGACGCCGTATGCCACCGGCGACAACTATCCCGGCATCTATTTCGCGATCACGACCGACAAGGGCATCGTCGCGGATGGCTGCTTCACGCATTCGACCAAGGCGCCGGAAACCAGCGGGCGCATGCCGTTCACGCTCGTCGTGGCGATCGACGTCGGCAGCGACGTCACGTTCGTGAAGGAGCAGTGGAAAAGCGTGCGCGGCAGCACGATGCATATCGATTCGTTTGCGAGCCTTTCCGCGATCGGCGAGACGGCCGCGCAATCGTCGTCGCAGGGCGGTGGTAATCAAGGTACCGAAGCTGGCGGCAGCACCGGCACCGGCACCGGCGGCGCCGGCAACATCGGCGGCGGCGGCGAACGCGACGGCACGTTCAATCTCCCGGCCAACATCAAGTTCGGCGTCACCGCGCTCACCAACGCGGCGAACGACCAGACGATCGACATCTATATCGACGACAACCCGAAACCGGCCGCCACGTTCAAGGGCGCGGGCGTGCAGGACCAGAACCTCGGCACGAAGGTGCTCGATTCCGGCAAGGGCCGCGTGCGCGTGATCGTCACGGTGAACGGCAAACCGTCGCGGCTCGGCTCGCGACAGGTCGACATCTTCAAGAAGTCGTACTTCGGGATCGTCGGGTCGGAAGACGGCACGGACGACGACTACAACGACGGCATCGTGTTCCTGAACTGGCCGCTCGGCTAAGCAACGGCAGACGCCGACGCAGCGTCACGGCGCGGCATGTCTTGCGCGACGAAGTCGATATCGCAATGGCGACGGAGCCAACCACCCATTGCGACTCATTCGGGCAGTCACGGCTGTCCACCCTTTGCTCCGCGCGCGGCACGGCGTAACCGATTCGTCGGCCGCGCGACGCGAGACCTTCCATTACGACGAGGACGACATGTCACAACCCTTTACCCATGACGACCTGTATGCCCTTCTGCAACTCGCCGGCAACGACGCGCTCGCCGTGCAGGCCGGCGGCGACCAGGCGGTGCTCGACCGGATGCGTCAGTTCATGACCGCGCAACTCGTGGAGAAGCTGCCGCAATACGACGTGTTCGTCGACCTCTCCACCGTGCCGTACAGCTTCGACATCAGCAACTGGCAGAACAAGGTCAAGACCGATGCAACGGGGCAGGTGGTCGCCTGCACGGTGACGTGGGCCGGCGCGCCCGGCGTGCTGCCGGGCGCCGCCGCCAAGTTCGGGATCGGCGCGGTGGTCACGTACTTCGCGAAAGCGACGGCGCAACCGCAACCCGCGCAGCCGGACCCCGTGACGAATGCCGGCGGCGAACGCGACGGTATCTTCAACCTGCCGCCGAACATCGCGTTCGGCGTAACGGCGCTCGTGAACTCGTCCGCACAGCAGACGATCGAGGTGTTCGTCGACGACAACCCGAAACCGGCCGCGACGTTCCAGGGCGCCGGCACGCAGGACGCGAACCTGAACACGCAAGTGCTGAATTCGGGCAAGGGGAAGGTGCGCGTGGTCGTGACGGCGAACGGCAAGCCGTCGAAGATCGGCTCGCGTCAGGTCGACATCTTCAAGAAGACGTACTTCGGGCTGGTCGGGTCGGAGGACGGTACGGACGGCGACTATAACGACGGCATCGCCATCCTGAACTGGCCGCTCGGTTAAGCAGCGCAATCCTGCCGACCATCGCCACGCCACCCGGCGTGGCGATTTGCTTTGGCGCGCCCGCCAGGCCAGGCCGCGTGTCGCAAGAACGATCAAATGCTCCCGCCGCCGATACCATATAGTCCGCCCGACACCCTCATTGGCACACCATGAACCCGGTTGGAAAAGCACTCTGGTTTATCGAAACCGAACTGGACAGGGAACTGACACTCGACAGGATTTCCGTCGATTGCGACATGACGCGCTTCGGTTTTTCGCGCCTGTTCTCGATGAATACCGGCTGGCCGGTGATGCGCTATGTCCGGTCGAGGCGGCTGACACGTGCGGCGCGGGCATTGGCGCAAGGCGCGCCGGACATCCTCCACGTGGCACTCGATGCCGGATATGGCTCCCATGAGGCGTTTACGCGCGCCTTCCGCGATCTCTTCGGCGTCACGCCGGAGGAAGTGCGGGCACGGCGCACTCTCGACGGGTTGTCTCTTGTGGAGCCGCTGCGCATGAAAGAGCTGAAAATCATCGACGTTACGCCATCACGCTTCGAAGTCGCCGAAAGGCAGCTGATCGCGGGCATGAGCAGCCGGTATACCTTCGAAACCAATGAAGGGATTCCGGCGCTTTGGCAAGCCTTCATCCCGTACATCGGCAACATACCCGGCCAGGTCGGCGGCGTGACTTATGGCGTGTGCTGCAACCCGGATGCGGATGGCAGCTTCGAATACATCGCAGGCGTCGAGGTGACGAGCCGCGACCGCTTGCCCGCTCCGTTTCGTTGCGTCGAACTCGAACCGCAACGTTATGCGGTCTTCGAACACGGCGGGCATATCTCGACGATTCACCAGACCTTCTACAGCATCTGGAACGGCTGGCTGCCGACTTCGGGATTCAACGCGGTGGACGCGCCCGAGTTCGAGCGCTACAGCGAGGACTACGATCCGGTGACGAGCACTGGCGTGCTCGAGATCTGGTTGCCTGTCGAAAAATCCGCGTAAGTTGGCTGTCTGCACCGATGCCGGCCGGCGTGGCCGGCATGCGGTCAGCGATCAGCCCGCACGCGATGCGGCAGCCGTCGACATTGCGACCGGCTGTGTCCACGTGGCCGAGGCCAGCTGCGTACGCGCGGCATGCGCCACGCGGTTGAACGCGACACGCCGTTCGCCCTTCAGCGCCGCCGCTTTGGCTGCCTGCACCAGTTCGACCGGATCGACGAGACGTGCATGTCTCCGGACCTCGAAGTGCAAATGCGGGCCGGTCGCCGTCCCGGTGCTGCCGACCGCACCGACTCGTTGACCGCGAGCGACCCGCGCGCCGGTTCGCAGCGTCGGCTCGAACGCCGACAGGTGCGCGTAGTACGACGCATAGCCGCCGTCGTGACGAATCACCACATACTTGCCGTAGCCGCGCGGCTCGGTGCCGATGAACGTCACGACGCCGCGCTCCGACGCACGGACGGCGCGGCCCGCCGGCGCAGCCAGATCGACGCCCGAATGCACGTGGCGCGCACCGGTCACCGGATGCACGCGCGCGCCGAACTGCGAACTGATTCGCGTCGCGGCGACCGGCATCGCGAACCGGGTGCCGGCGAGCGGCACGCCGTCGAGGTCGTAGTACGCGCCCGGTGAGCCTGCGTCGGGCGCGAACCATACGCCCGCCACCTGCTGACCGCGAAAGCGCACGTCGAGCGCGGTCACGCGCACGTCGCACGGCAGCGTCGCGCTGTTGTCCGGTTCGAATGCGACGCGGAAGGTATCGCCGATCGCGCCGCGCTGCTTCGGATCGATGCGCCCGGCCAGCAATCGGATGACCTGCGCCGCGACGCCGGCCGGCAGTTCGGCGCGCGCCAGCGATGCCCGCAGGCTGCCGTTGATCGCACCGGCGCGCGTGCCGCGATCCGGCTGCGCGAGCATGAACGGCTCGGCGGACGCCAGATCGACGGAGCCTCGCTCGAATGCCGGCTGCGCACCGATCGACGGCAACGGCGATGCAATGCCGTAGGCAAACCGCGTTGCATATCCACGTTCGATCGCACCGCGCGCCGCGTCGCAGAGCACGCGGTAAGCCACGCATGCGCCGAAGCCGGCAACGGGATCGGCGCGATCCGCGCCTGTCGGCACGTTCGACGCATGCGATGCGTACGCGACGTCGAGCGGCGCTGCGGCCGATGCGCGCAAGCCGCCCCACGTCGTGCGCGCAGAACTGAAAAAAGGCACGTCGACAAGGTCGGTCGTTTCCGCCGTCGCGGGCGTGAACGGCACGGCGTCGTGAAACGCCTGCGCTGTCGCACCCTGTGTACCGGCCGCACAGGCCGCCGCGATGACACCGCGTAACAGCGCGCCGCGAATCGGGAAACAGCGAACGCCGCGTCGGGCGGATTGACCTTGTTCGCGTGCGAGACGGAAACGCAGGTCCAACCGCATGACGTCGTCACTCGCTATCAATGGGAAATCGGGAAAGAACCGGGTATCGCGGAGGGACTATCGTCGCGATCCGGCAACTTGAAACCGAGTGTATCGGCGTGCTTGAAAAGACAAAATAGGACGAGTCTTAATTTTTTGAAACGCCGCTTAGTACTCGAACGAAATCCGGATTTCACCGTCCGACGGCATGGCACTCCGACCCCACGCATTCGCGCGAACCATCGTGTGCCGTGTACAGTCGAACGCTGCTTGCGCGCGAGCCCGTGCCTGCCCGAATGCGGCGGGACCACCGCGTGTTGCGCATCGTGTCACCCAACCGGAATCCCGTCATGTTTCTCGATCAACTACATCCGGAACGCTGGACGTTCCTGTGGAACGCCTTGTCCACCCTTTCCATCAAGCTGTGCGCGGGCCTTGCGCTGCTCGTCGCGGGCTGGTGGCTGTCGAAACGCATCGGCAACTGGTTGAACCGGCTGCTCTCGAACAAGGAGCGCGTCGACGACACGCTGCGGCCGATTCTCTGCGACGTCGCCGTGTGGGGTATCCGCATCGTCGCGATCGTCGGCGCGCTGTCGCAGCTCGGCATCGAAACCGCGAGCATCGTCGCGGTGCTCGGCGCGGCCGGCCTAGCGATCGGGCTCGCGCTGCAGGGCACGATGCAGAACATCGCAGCCGGCATCATGCTCCTGCTGCTGCGACCGTTCAAGGTCGGCGACTATATCGACGGCGGCACCGGCGTCGCGGGCACCGTCGACGAGGTCGGGCTCTTCATGACGCGGCTGACGAAGCCCGACGGCATCTGCGAATACGTGCCGAACAGCGCGCTGTGGGGCAGCTCGATCCGCAACTACACGCGCAATCCGACGCGTCGCCTCGATCTCGAAGTGGAAGTGTCCGTGCACGACGATATCGATCGCGCGCTCGATGCGCTGCGTGCGTTGGCCATCGCCGACCCCGACGTGCTGCAGGATCCGGCGCCGGACGTGATGGTGATGCGCTTCGACGACAGCACGGCCGTCGCGAACATGCGCGTGTGGACGCATACCGACAAGTTCTGGGCGATGCGCTGGCGCCTCGCGCGCCAGGTGCGCAAGACGCTCGCCGATGCCGACTGCGCGCTGCCGATCCGCACGCGCGAGCTGCACATCGTGCACGACGCGGAACGTCGTGAAGACAGCGTACACGTACGGGCGTCGTAACGCGTCACGACATCGGGGCGCGGAACCGCGCATCACGCGCGGCGCGCCCCGGCTTCGTCGTCACATCTTCACGATATCGAGCAGCGCCTTCTTGCCGCTCTTGTACGTGAACACCGAGATCGCGCCGTGCTTCAGGTCGCCCTGCGGCGTGAAGCTGGTTTCGCCGATCACGCCGCGATAGTCGGTGGCCGGCATTGCGGCCAGCACCTTCGCCGGGTCCGTCGAATTCGCGCGCTTCATCGCGTCGACGATGATGTACACCGCGTCGTACGAGAACGGCGCATACACCTGCATCGGCTGGTGGTAGCGCGCTTCGTAGCGCTTCGCGAACGCCGCGCCGCCCGGCATCTTCTCGAGCGCGATGCCGGCCTCGGAACACACGACGTTGTCGGACGCCGGGCCCGCGAGCTTCGGCAGGTCGGTCGAACACACGCCGTCGCCCGCGAGGATCTTCGCGCGCATGCCGAGCTGGCGCGCCTGCTTCGCGAGCGGGCCGCCCGTCGCATCCATCCCGCCGTACATGATCGCGTCCGGATTCGCGCCCTTGATCTTCGTGAGGATCGCGCGGAAGTCGATCGCCTTGTCGTTCGTCGCGTCGCGCGACACGACCGTCATGCCGGCCGCCTTCGCGGCCTTCTCGAACTCGGTCGCGAGGCCCTGCCCGTATGCGGTCGAATCGTCGACCACGGCCACCGTCCTGATGCCCATGTTCCTGGCCGCGTACATCGCGAGCGCCGGCCCCTGCTGCGCATCGGTCGCGACGACGCGATACGTCGTCTTGAAGCCCTGCTGCGTGTACGTCGGGTTGGTCGCGGCCTGCGAAATCTGCACGACGCCGCCGTCGCGATAGACGCGCGATGCCGGGATCGACGTGCCCGAGTTGTGATGGCCGACGACGCCGACGACCTTGTCGTCGACGAGCCGCTGCGCGACCTGCGTCGCGGTGCGCGGATCGCCCGCGTCGTCCTGCGCGTCGAGCTGCAGCGTGACCTTCCTGCCGCCGATCGCGAGCCCCTTCGCGTTGATTTCCTCGACCGCGAGCCGCGCGCCGTTCTCGCTGTCCTTGCCGAGGTGCGCGATCGCGCCGGTCAGCGGCGCGACGTGGCCGATGCGCACAACTTCATCCGCGTGCGCCGGGAACGCGGACAGCGCGCACGTCAGCGCAGCCGCGGTGGCAAATGCCGTCTTGTGATGTCGATTCATGCTTGTCTCCTTCGTTGTCGCGCTTCGTTCGTGTTCGGATACGTCGTTCGTTGAAGGTGATGCGATGCGCTCACGCGCGCCCTTCGAAACCCAGCAGCACGTTCACCGCGTTGATGCCGATCTCCTCGACCATGTAGCCGCCTTCCATCACGAACAGCGTCGGCAGGTTCAGGCGCGCGAGCGCCTCGCCGATGCGCAGGTAGTCGGGCGAGCGAAGGCGGAAGTGGCTGATCGGGTCGTGCTCGAACGTGTCGACGCCGAGCGACACGACGAGCAGATCGGGTGCATGCGCAACGATCGCGGCCGCCGCATGGCCAAGCGCCGTTGCGTAGGTGTCCCACTGCGTGCCCTTCGGCAGCGGCAGGTTCAGGTTGAAGCCTTCGCCCGCACCCGCGCCGCGCTCGCCCGCGTAGCCGGAGAAGTACGGGTACGACAGCGGCGGCTCGCCGTGGATCGACGCGAACAGCACGTCCGCGCGTTCGTAGAAGATGTCCTGCGTGCCGTTGCCGTGATGGAAATCGACGTCGAGCACCGCGACGCGCGCGGCACCGCTCGCGATGCCGTGCTGCGCCGCGATCGCCGCGTTGTTCAGGTAGCAGTAGCCGCCCATGTACTCGCGGCCCGCATGATGGCCGGGCGGGCGGCACAGCGCGAACGCCGCGCGCGCGCCGCCGTTCGACAGCAGGTCGGCGCCGGTAAGCGCCGAGTTCGCGCTCGCGCTCACCGCGTCCCACGTGCCTGCGTTGATCGGCGCGCCGGCGTCCATCGCGAAGAAGCCGAGCTTGCCGTCGATGAACTCGGGTAGCGTCGCGGCCGCCGGCATCGCGCGCACCGGCCATACGAGCGGCAGCGCCTGGCAGGTGCGGCCGGTCGCGGTCCATTCGTCCCATGCGCCGGCCAGGAAATCGACATAGCGCGCGCTGTGCGCGCCGGCATAGCTGGCGCGGTCGAACGCGCGCGGCGCGACCACGTCGCCGAGGCCGGCCGCGCGGACCTGTGCGAGCACCGTTTCGGCGCGAAGGGGGTTTTCGAACGACTCGGTGATCGCGCCGTCCTTCAGTTCGACGCCGCGATGCAGGTGGTGATCGCTGCTGTAGACCGTGAGCATGGTTGACCGTTGCAGTGATGGCAGTGAGAGGGTGGAAACAGTCTATTGACACCGGCCGGCAATAACTTTGCTTTTCACATTGCCGTTTCGTACAATTTTGAGAAAACTGTCTACGGAGCCATGGATATGAGCAAAAATCGCGCTTCGGTTGAACTGGACTGCGTCGACCGCGCGATGCTCCGCCTGCTGCAGGAAGACGGCGCGCTGTCGAACGCGACGCTCGGCGAAAAGCTGTCGCTGAGCGTCACGCCGTGCTGGCGCCGCCGCAAGCGGCTCGAGGACGAACGCGTGATCACCGGCTACCAGGCGAACCTCGACCGGCGCGCGCTCGGGATGAACGTGTTCGCGTTCGTGCAGGTGACGTTCAACATGCACTCGGGCCAGGATTCGGATCACTTCGAGGATGTGATGCGGCGGCACGACGAAGTGACGTCGTGCCACAAGATCACCGGCGCGGCCGACTACATCCTGCAGGTCGTCGCGGCCGATCTGGACGCGTATGCGGAATTCGTCGAACGCGTGCTGAGAAAGCAGGCCGGCGTGTCGTCGATCCAGTCGAGCCTCGCGTTGCGCGAGGTGAAGTTCTCGTCGCGCGTGCCGGTGCCGGACGCGTGAACGGCGCGATGAACGCGCGGGCCATCATTCCGTTCCCCAAACTCATCCCATGGAGCGCTACCCGATGAAACGATTCACTTCCTCCGCCTCGCTTGCCGCCGCGCTTGCATGTGCGTTCGCATTGAGCGCCTGCGCGGCGCAATCGTCCGCGCCTGCCGCTTCGTCGGCGCCGGCCGCGCCGCCGATGGTCGGCGGCGATCGCGATGCGCACGGCTGCATCGGCTCGGCAGGCTACGCATGGTGCGAACAGACGCAGCAATGCGAGCGCCCGTGGGAACTCGCGAAGCAAAAGGGCTTCGAGAATTCGGCGCAGGCGTACGAACAGTTCTGCAGGAACAATTCGGCGAAGTGAGCGGATCGCGGCGCAATGCCGCGATGCAATGACGTGCCGATGCGAAGCGTTGCGCGAACGCTCGCGCATTGCATCGGCGCATCGACAGTCCGACACTTCGACACGTCGGCCTTCGACGTTTCACATCGGCACACGGCGCGCCAATCGCGCGCGCCGCGCCGTCAGATTCCCGCCGGTTTTCCGGCGCGGCGCACCACGATTCCGGAAACCCGGACACGCGAAAAACCCCACAAAAACAAGGACATTTTCCGCGTGCGACACGGCAATCGACATCGGTTATATTACGCGCCCCTTGCCACCCCGCCCCCGCCACAGGCGTCGCGCGCGGCCTCTTTCCACGCAGCCTGAAGCGTCGTCCGCGCAGGCTTGCCGCAGGGGCCATGGCGCGTTGCGCGCCACCGCGAAGCAGGTGATTGCCCGCCCGCAAGAAGCCGATCCGAAGGTGTCCTCCTCAACGGTTTCGCGTGCGCAAATGCAACGGCGAGCAGCGTCGATCCGGAATTCCGGATTCGCGATCCGGATCTCCGGATGCGCGTATCGGCCGCTATCGACACGCTCGCTGGGCGGCATGGCAAACCGATGCATCCAAGTTGAAAAAGGGATCTGCTGTGATCAAAACGTTACGGGTAATACTGTCGGCGCTCGCGCTGTGCGTCGCCGCGTCGTCCGCGCACGCCGCCGATACGAAGAAGGTCGACGTCCTGCTGGTGGGCGGCGGCATCATGAGTTCGACGCTCGGCGTGTGGCTGCACGAGCTTCAGCCTGACTGGTCGATGACGATGGTCGAGCGCCTCGACGGCGTCGCGCTGGAAAGTTCGAACGGCTGGAACAACGCCGGCACCGGCCACTCGGCGCTCGCCGAACTGAACTACACGCCGGAGAAGGCGGACGGCAAGATCGACATCTCGAAGGCCATCGAGATCAACGAGTCGTTCCAGATCTCGCGCCAGTTCTGGGCGTGGCAGGTCAAGCAGGGCGTGCTGAAGAACCCGCATTCGTTCATCAACTCGACGCCGCATATGAGCTTCGTGTGGGGCGACGACAACGTCCGCTTCCTGAAGAAGCGCTACGAAGCGCTGCAAGCGAGCCCGCTGTTCCGCGGCATGCAGTATTCGGAAGACTACGACCAGATCAAGCAGTGGGTGCCGCTGATGATGGAAGGCCGCGACCGCAAGCAGAAGGTTGCCGCGACGTGGACGCCGATCGGCACCGACGTGAACTTCGGCGAGATCACGCGCCAGTTCGTCGGCTACCTGAAGACGCAGCCGAACTTCACGCTGTCGCTGTCGAGCGAAGTGCGCGAGATCTCGCGCAACGCCGACGGCACGTGGCACGTGTCGTGGGTCAAGCTGCATTCGGATGAACCGCCGCAGTCCGTCGACGCGAAGTTCGTGTTCATCGGCGCGGGCGGCGGCGCGCTGCACCTGCTGCAGGCGTCGGGCATCCCCGAGGCGAAGGATTACGGCGCGTTCCCGGTCGGCGGCTCGTTCCTCGTGACCGACAATCCCGACGTCGTGAAGCAGCACCTCGCGAAGGCGTACGGCAAGGCGTCGGTCGGCTCGCCGCCGATGTCGGTGCCGCACCTCGACACGCGGATCATCGACGGCAAGAAGATCATCCTGTTCGGGCCGTTCGCGACGTTCTCGACCAAGTTCCTGAAGAACGGCTCGTATTTCGACCTGCTCACGAGCACCAACACGCACAACGTCGCGCCGATGATGCGCGTGGGCGTCGACGAATTCCCGCTCGTGCAGTACCTCGCCGGCCAGCTGATGCTGACCGACGACGACCGTTTCAACGCGCTGAAGGAATACTTCCCGAACGCGAAGAAGGAAGACTGGCGCCTGTGGCAGGCCGGCCAGCGCGTGCAGATCATCAAGCGCGACCCGGTGAAGGGCGGCGTGCTGAAGCTCGGCACCGAGATCGTCAGCTCGCAGGACGGCAGCATCGCGGGCCTGCTCGGCGCATCGCCGGGCGCGTCGACGGCCGCGCCGATCATGCTGAACCTGATGAAGAAGGTGTTCAAGGACAAGGTCGCGACGCCCGAGTGGCAGCAGAAGATCCGCCAGATCGTGCCGAGCTACGGCACGAAGCTGAACGACAGCCCGGCGAAGGTCGTCGAGGAATGGACCACCACCAGCGACGTGCTGCAGCTCTCGCCGCCGCCGAAGATCGACGTCAACGTGCCGTCGCAGGCGACCGGCACCGCGCCGGCCCGCCCGGCGAAGGCGTCGGCCGACATGGCGCTGTAACGCGTACGACCGCCGCGCGGTGCCGATTCGCCGCACGACATGGCCGCCCTCCGGGGCGGCCATTTTTCATGGTGCGCGCTGGAGGTGACGCCCACGCCGGTCGCCCACGCCGGTCGCCCACGCCGGTCGCCCGCGCCGGTCGCCCGCAGCCGTCGCCCACTGCCGGTCGCCCGCTTCCGCTAGAATTGCGGCACGCGCGACCCCGTCGCCGCCCGATCCATCATCCGCATCGACGCAGTCCAAGCGACCGCCGGTGCGGCCCGCGCCCGAGCCGCGCGAGCGCCGCACACCGTTGCCGCGCCCGCCCGGGCGCGCCACCAACCGAATTCAGCTGGAGAAAGACCGTGTTTACCTGCAGAAACCAGAGCTGCGGCACGCAGTGGGAGACGTCCGACGTCGTCATCAAGGACGAGGGCCAGGGGCTGCTGTTCCGCTGCCCGCTGTGCGGCGCGCGCAACTATCTCGAGCGCTTCGAAGCCGACGACGGCACCATCGTCTACGAACAGATGGAAGGCAAGCCTTACCTCGGAGACCTCGAATGACCCAACCGACCGCCGCGCCCTTCAGCGCGCTGCCGTTGACGCCCGCCACGCTCGCCAACCTCGCGCAGCTCGGCTATGTCGACATGACGCCGATCCAGGCCGCGAGCCTGCCGATCGCGCTGGCCGGCCAGGACCTGATCGCGCAGGCGAAGACGGGCAGCGGCAAGACCGCCGCGTTCTCGCTCGCGCTGCTGTCGCGCCTCGATGCGCGCCGTTTCGACGTGCAGGCGATGATCCTGTGCCCGACGCGCGAACTCGCCGACCAGGTCGCGCAGGAAGTGCGCCGCCTCGCGCGCGCCGAGGAGAACGTGAAGGTGCTGACGCTGTGCGGCGGCACGCCGATGCGCCCGCAGGCGCAGAGCCTCGAGCACGGCGCGCACATCGTCGTCGGCACGCCGGGCCGCATCATGGATCACCTCGATCGCGGCAACCTCAAGCTCGATGCGCTGAACACGCTGGTGCTCGACGAAGCCGACCGGATGCTCGACATGGGTTTCTTCGACGACATCGCGAAGGTCGCGCGGATGTGCCCGACGTCGCGCCAGACGCTGCTGTTCTCCGCGACCTACCCGGACGGCATCGTGAAGCTGAGCCAGCAGTTCCTGCGCAATCCGAAGGAAGTGAAGCTCGAAGAGCGCCACGACAACAGCAAGATCCGCCAGCGCTTCTATGAAGTGACCGAGAACGAGCGGCTGCACGCGGTCGGCCAGTTGCTGAACCACTACCGGCCCGTCAGCACGATCGCGTTCTGCAATACGAAGCAGCAGTGCCGCGACCTGCTCGACGTGCTGCATGCGCAGGGCTTCCACGCGCTCGCGCTGCACGGCGAGCTCGACCAGCGCGAACGCGACCAGGTGCTGATCCAGTTCGCGAACCGCAGCTGCTCGGTGCTGGTGGCGACCGACGTCGCCGCGCGCGGGCTCGACATCGCGCAGCTCGAAGCGGTGATCAACGTCGACGTGACGCCCGACCCGGAAGTTCACGTGCACCGCATCGGCCGCACGGGCCGCGCCGATCAGGACGGCTGGGCGCTGAGCCTCGCGAGCATGGACGAGATGGGCCGCGTCGGCGCGATCGAACAGGCGCAGAAGCGCGACGTCGAATGGCATCCGCTCGCCGAGCTGAAGCCGGCCGGCGACGACACGCTGCTGCCGCCGATGGAAACGCTGCAGATCCTCGGCGGACGCAAGGACAAGATCCGCCCGGGCGACGTGCTCGGCGCGCTGACCGGCGATGCCGGGTTCGACGGCAAGCAGATCGGCAAGATCAACGTGACCGAGTTCTCGACCTATGTCGCGATCGAGCGCGGCGTCGCGCACGATGCGCTGCGCAAGCTCAATGCAGGGAAGATCAAGGGCAAGCGGGTCAAGGTCCGGTTGATGGACGAGGAGTGACGGGGCGCGGCGCGGACGGTCGCACCGTTGTGCGCCGCCCGGCACTATCCGTGTCTCAAGCCAGTTCCGGATACCCGTGCGCGGCGGCTTCCCGCGCAAACCGGGCAATCGTTTCATAGTCGTCCGGCGACAGCCGTTCGAATCCCTTCAGTCTCAGCACGCTCGAGCGTTCCGCATCGGCCGCGGCCGCGCGATCGAGCGCATCCCGCAAAACGGCAACCTGCGTTTCCTCCAGCGCCCGCGATGCGATGAACGGCAACCCCGGCGCGGATGCCGTCGTGCCGATGATCCGGATCTCCTTCAGCAAGTCGGGCAGCGCATCGCGCACATACGCGAACGTCACGCAGTCGATCGCCGCGCAATCGGCTTCGCCTGACGCCAGCGCACGCAGCACGTTCAGGTGCGAACCGAACGGCGTGACCGATCCGAAGAATCTTCCGTCGTGCGCGTGCGGCGCAACCGCGTGCCGGAACGCGTTCATTCCGCTGTGCGAATCACCGCCGTTGAATGCGGCCCGCAGCCCGCGACAGGCGGCGAGCGTCGTCGCGCCACCCGCATGCACGCGAGCCGACACGACCAATACGCTGCGGTAGCGCGCGTCATTGCAGCCTTCGGCATCGAACACGGGTGTCGCGACCAGATGCACCGTATCGCGCAATCCGAGCATCCGGTACGGGTAACCGCAGGTCTGCGACAGCAGCAGATCGTCGCGTCGCCACAGCGCGTGCAGGTCGTCGAACGGCTCGTCGGGCAGCGCGACATCCGCCGGCCCGCCAGCCTTCGCGAACGCATCGAGCGCGTCGCGCAGCAGCGCGCGCCACAGCGCGGCGTGGCGCGGCGTCACGTTGTACATCGGGAGTGCTGCGATCCATTGGCTCATGCGCGCATTCTACGCATCGACGTCGGCACAGCGGAACCTGGTTCGATTGCACTGAAGCGGGCACCGAACGCGCCGCGGCGGCCTGAAAGCTTATCGGCCGCGCGACGATAAGCAAATGCGCATCGATTGGTTGGCCGCGCCGCACCATCCCGGTAACGTCCCGATGCCTGCCCCCACATCGCCGCCGCGCACATGCCGGGCAAGCCGACCGTGATCCGCGAGACACCCTGGCATCCGGGCCGGCTCCGCACCGCCTGTTCCATCCCGCTTCAGCACCATGGCCGAATACTTCGACGTCGACCACGCGCGCGCGATTGCCGCGCTTGACGCCCGTTTCACCGCTCGCACCGAATGGCCGACCTGGCTGCTGATCGTCGCGATCTACGGCGGCTGGCTCGCGGTACTGCTGCTCGTGCGCGCGCAGCACCTGTCGCTCGCGGCCGCGACGCCGCCGCTGATCCTGCTCGGTGCGTGGCACCTGTCGCTGCAGCATGAACTGCTGCACGGCCATCCGACGCGTTCCGCGCTCGTGAACCGGCTGCTCGGCTATCCGCCGCTGACGGTCTGGTATCCGTACACGCTGTATCGCGACACGCACCTCGACCATCACCGCGACGAAGACCTGACCGTGCCCGGCGTCGATCCCGAAACGAACTACGTGTCGCGTGCGCATTGGGCGGCGCTGCCGCGCTGGCGTCGCGCACTGGCGGTCGCGCGCAAGACCTTCGCCGGCCGGATCGTCGTCGGGCCGCCGTTGAGCGTCGCAGCGATGTTCGCCGATGCGTTCGCCGCGTTCCGGCGCGGCGACTTCCGCTACCTGCCGATGTGGGCGACGCACGTTGCATGCGTGGTTGCGCTGCTCGCGTGGCTGCAATGGGCGATCGGCATGCCGTGGTGGCATTACCTGCTCGCCGTCACGTGGCCCGCGCTGTCGCTCGCGACGATCCGCTCGCTGTACGAGCACCGCGCCGCGCGACACCCGAAGGCGCGCATCGCGATCAACGAAGCCGGCTTCGCGATGCGGCTGCTGTACCTGAACAACAACTACCACCTCGTCCATCACGACCTGCCGAAGCTGCCGTGGTACGACCTGCCGCGCGCGTACCGGATGCGTCGCGACGCGTATGCGGAGAAATGCGGCGGCTTCGTGATCCGCGGCGGGTATCGCGAGCTGCTGGCGCGCCATGCGTGGACGCCAACCGATACGCCCGTGCATCCGTTCGATCAGGGCACGGCATCGCTGTCGACGGGTGGCGGGGCGAAGGTGGCGGTGGTCGCTGGGGTGCTGCAGATCAGTACGTGACGTTGGCCGCGGCGGCCCGTCGCCGTCGATCGCCCGATTCGACGAGACGCGCGCGGCGCCGCTCGGCCGTACCGATCCGCCCGCCCCGGCGCGCATGCCTTACGAAATGCCGACAGCGCGGAGGCTCGCCTGCGAATTGCCAATCGCGTCGGCAATGCCCAGAATGGCGGGTCATCCGGGGCTCCCAAAACAAGCCCATCGCCCCGGCTCTGCTGCTGGCCGGGCGCCCATTCTCCGACGACGATGCAACCGAACACCCCGCCCGGCGCGATCCGCGCGATCGGCAACGACTGGTCCGTTTCCGCGATCACCGCGGGCTTTCTCGCGGTGCTGATTTCGTATGCGGGCCCGCTCGCGATCTTCTTCCAGGCCGCGCAGGCCGCCCACGCGTCGAACGCGATGGTGTCGTCGTGGGTCTGGGCGATCTCGATCGGCGCGGGCGTGTCGGGCCTGTTCGCGAGCTGGAAACTGAAAGTGCCGGTGATCACCGCGTGGTCGGCGCCCGGCACCGCGCTGCTCGTCGGCCTGTTTCCGCAATTGACGCTCAACCAGGCCGTCGGCGCGTACATCACGGCCGCGCTGATCATCCTGCTGATCGGCGTGACCGGCTACTTCGACAAACTCGTGCGCCACATTCCGCGCGGCATCGCGTGCGGAATGATGGCCGGCATCCTGCTGCCGTTCGGCACCCATGCGTTCGCCGCCGCGTCGGAGCAGCCGGCGCTCGCATTCGGGATGATCGCGGCTTACGTGATCTTCAAGCGCCTGCTGCCGCGCTACAGCATCGTGCTCGTGCTGCTCACGGGCGCCGCGCTCGCGACGCTGCTCGGGATGACGCATCTCGGCAACGTGTCGCCGAGCATCGCGCAGCCGATCTTCATCGCGCCAGAATGGACGCTCTGCACGACGCTCAGCCTCGCGCTGCCGCTCGTCGTCGTCAGCCTCACCGGCCAGTTCCTGCCGGGGATGACGATCCTGCGCGTGTCCGGCTATCACACGAGCGCGCGCCCGATCATCACGGCGACCAGCATGACGTCGCTCGTCGTCGCATGCTTCGGCGGGATCACGATCGTCGTCGCGGCGATCACCGCGGCGCTCTGCACGGGCAAGGACGCGCACGAGGATCCGGACCGGCGGTACATCGCCGGGCTCGCGAACGGCACGTTCTACCTGATCGGCGGGCTCTTCGCGGGCACGATCGTCACGGTGTTCTTCGCGTTGCCGAAGGCGTTCGTCGCGATCCTCGCGGGTCTCGCGCTGATCGGCGCGATCGGCGCAAACGTGCACGGGATCTTCGAGGACGAGAACCACCGCGAAGCGTCGCTGATCACGTTCCTCGCGACCGCATCGGGGATGACGTGGCTCGGGCTCGGCTCCGCGTTCTGGGGGATCGTGATCGGGTCGCTTTCGTATGCGGTGCTGAACAAGGTGCGGCAGCCCGCGTAATGCACGTTGCGCCTATCGTGCACACCGCTCGCCGCCGCGTCGATCATCGCGCGTGCTGGCGCACCAGTTGCGCGAGCGCATCGACCAGCGTCGTCGTGCCGTAATGCCGCTCCGACACGCCGGCCTCGACGTCGATCTGCCCGGCGTTGTGCACGTCGTACAGATCGACGATCAGTTGCGCATGGCGTTCGCTGAGGCCCGCGCGCAGCAGCGTCGCATTCCACGTGTCGCGCGGCAGCTCGTGCGCGACGATCGCGCGGCCGGCTGCCGCGCCGAGCGTATCCGCGATCGCCGTCACGCTCACCCGCCGCGGCCCTTCGATGCTGACGACGCGCGGCCCGTTGCCGCCTTCGGGCGCATCGAGCAGCAGCCGCGCCGCGACGACGCCCACATCGGGCGCCCAGACCGTCGGAAATACCTTGCCGACCGGATGATGAAAGCTCGGCAGCACGCCGTTCCCGAGCGCGACCGGCAGGACCCGCGTCCAGTTCTGCAGATGCTCGGCCGACCGCAGCAGCGTCAACTGCGTCGGGATCGTCCTGAGCCGTTCCTCGAAGTGATGAAAGAGACGCGTGATGCCCGTATTGCCGTCGCGCTCCGCGCCGTAGTCCGACAGCGCGAGCAGCACCGGCGGCGGATTCGCGGCGAGCACGGCGGTCGCGACGTCGATCGTCCGCTCCATCGTCGCGGCCGGATCGGGGTCGGCGACGGGCACCGGGCACAGCATCTGCACGGCCTGCGCGCCGTCGATCGCCGACGCGATCGCGCGCTCGTCCGTCAGCGCCGCGATGGCCACGTCGCAGCCGAGCTGCGCGAAACGTTCACGATGGCGTGCGTCGCGCAGCACCGCGCGCACGGGATGACCGGCATTGCGCAAGGTTGTTACGGTCGACAGGCCGACGTTGCCTGATGCTCCGAAGATCACGAACACGATCTGCTCCTGGGGGGATGACGGTGTGGTGATTGTCGGCATGTGCGGCCGGGACGGCGCGCAGGGAGGGATGAATCGGACAGGAATGGATGACCGGATGCAGGGTCGCGCATCGATCGCGCGGCCCGCATGGCTGCCGGGAGGCTATCGACGTGAAGGTTTCGCGCCTTCTTCGCCGTCATACGCGAGCCGCAGCGCGCCCCGCGCCCCCGACCGCGCGATCTCCATCGGCGTCGCGCCGAGCACGCGATTCATCCAGTTCGCCATGTGGCTCTGGTGCGCGAAACCGGCTTCGAGCGCGATCTGGCTGATGCTGAGCCGGCCTTCGAGCAGCAGCGCCTTCGCACGCTCGACCCGGCGCCGCACGACGTACTGGTGCACGGGCATCCCGAGCGTTTCGCGAAACAGCACCTTGAAATGCGGCACGCTGATCGATACGAGCGCCGCGAGTTCGGCAAGCGTCAGGCGCTGGTCGAGGTTCGCTTCGACATAGTCGATCACGCGCGCCGCCGCCTTCGGCGCGAGCGTACGCTGGCGCTCGCGGAACGCCGGCTGGCTGTCGACCAGCCGCGCGACGAGCGCCGTGCACAGGCTTTCCGCATAGAGCGGATCCGACGCGTCGTCCGCTTCGAGTTCGGCGGCCATCGCCCACGCGATGTGCTGCAGGCGCGGATCGCGCACCTGCAGCCGGCGGCGGATCTGCGCCTGCGACGGCTTCAGTTCGAGGTGCTCGAAGGTGCGCCGCACGAATGTGTCGCTGAGCATGATGTGCAGGATCCGGCAGTCGGCGCTGTCGGTCCACTGGCCCGGCAGGCCGGCCGGAATCACGTCGACGTCGCCATGCGCCTGAATGCGCGACACGCGCTCGCCGTCGCACACGCAGTCCGCTCGAACCGGCCCGCCGATATGCACGCCGATGCGGTGATGGTCGGCCGCCGGAATCCGGTACGTGCCGGCGCGAATGTCGAGCAGCGCCGCGCCGAAGCCCCGCCAGCCGAGCCCGCGGCTGGAACGCAGGCTGACCGGCACGCCGTTGTCCGGCGGCGCGGCGAGAATCGGATCGCTCATGGCTTGGCTCCACCAGATCGTGTGTCGAACGCGCATTGTGACGCGTTTTCCGCCGGCGTGCCGGGCCTGCGGAGGCCGCATCCGGACCGACGGAAAAAGATCATCCGTTTCTGCTCAAGCCGATCCTTACGTGAGCGCCGGCGGGCACCGTGCCGCTTACGATCGCCCCATCCGACACCTACGGAGCCCGCCATGCCCCATTACTGCCCGCAATGCGCGGCGTTCATCGCCCGCTCGCCGTCCCGCGCCGCCCGCCTTCCGTCCCGCCCCGACGCCCCCAACGACCGGACCGCCGTCGCCACGTGGTGCCTGCGCATCGTCGGCTGGTATCGGCTCGAACGGCTGCTCGCGTCGATTCCCGACAGCAACGACGACTTCGGGCTCGTCTGAGCAGCCGGCGCGAGCGGCATCCGCCAGTTCGCGCCTACTTGCGCCGCCGCTCGTGCAGCGCCACCGTCGCGCCGTCGATCACCGGCCCGCCCTGCTTGATCAGGAAATCGCGGAACAGCCCCGTCACCTGCGAGATGCGCCGGTCGGCGAGCGTGACCACATACCATTCGCGCTCGATCGGGTTGCCGGGGAACGGCAGTTGCCCGAGCAGCCCCGTGCGCAGTTCCAGTGCACACGCGTGCAACGACAGGAACGCGATGCCGAGCCCCGCTTCGGCCATCTGCTTGATGGCCTCGTTGCTCGACAATTCGGACCCCACATGGAAACGGTAGCCGGCCGTCTTGAACAGGCTCTCGACAGTCGAGCGCGTGCCCGCGCCGCGTTCGCGCACGAGCAGGTGTGCGGATTCGAGATCCTTCAGCGCGACGCGCTTGCGCTGCATCAGCGGATGACCGGGCGCCGCGACGAACACCATCGGATGCTTCGCGAACTCGACTGCGTGCGTGCGCAGCTCCTTCGGCGCGCTGCCCATCACCGCGAGATCGATTTCATGCGTCGCGAGCATGCGGATGATGTCGTCGCGGTTACCGACCTTGAAATACGTCTTCACGTGCGGGCGCGTCGCAGTGAACTTGACGAGCAGCGGCGGGATCAGGTACTCGGCGGTCGTGATCGCACCGATCCGCAACGTGCCGCCGAGATCGCCCGTCAGCGCGGCCACTTCGTCGCCGGCCTCGCTCCACAGATGCAGGATCTCGCGCGCATAGCGCGACACGATCTCGCCGGCCGCGGTCAGCTGCACGCCGCGCCCCACCCGCTGCAGCAACGCGGCGCCCACCGCCTCCTCGAGCAGGCGAACCTGCAGCGACACGGCCGGCTGCGTCAGGTTCAGCTCCTCGGCCGCGCGCGACACGCTGCCGAGCCGCGCAATCATGTCCAGCGCCTTCAGTTGCCGGAACGTCGCGGTCTTTCCTATAAGTGAATACATATGAGTCGCTTATAAACATTAAATTGTTCGAGTGGGTTCCAAACTATATCGTCGGTTCTTGAGCAATGTCATCCGAATCGTCATCAGCGGGAGCCCAACATGGACAACATCACGCCCAACCTTGCAACGGACCGCGCACCGCGCATGCCGCGCATCGTGATCGTCGGCGGCGGCGCCGGCGGCCTGCAGCTCGCCACGCGTCTCGGCGATACGGTCGGACGCCGCGGGCAAGCCGAGGTCGTGCTCGTCGACCGCTATCCGACGCACTTCTGGAAGCCGCTGCTGCACGAAGCCGCATCGGGCCATCGCGATCCGGCTTCCCACACGATCGAATACGCGGCGCAGGCCAAGCGCCACGGCTTCCGCTTCGTGCAGGGCGCGCTGCAGCAGGTCGACCGCGCCGCACGCACGGCGACGATCGCCGCCGTGCAGGACGCGGACGGCACGGAAATCCTGCCGCAGCGCGAGCTCGGTTATGACGATCTCGTGCTGGCGGTCGGCAGCGTGACGAACTTCTTCAACGTGCCGGGCGCGGCACGCCATGCGCTGCCGCTCGAAAACCTCGACCAGGCCGAGGATTTCCGCCGCAAGTTTCTCGCAGCCTGCACGAAGGCGAATCACCTGGCCGAGCAGCAGCCCGCGCGGCGCGCCGCGCCGATCTGCATCAACGTGATCGGTGCGGGCGCGACGGGCGTCGAGCTGGCCGCCGCGCTGCGGCACGCGATCCAGCAGCTGACGACGTATCGCTTCAAGGCGCTGGTGTCGGCGCGCGACGTGCACATCCGGCTGATCGAAGGCGGCCCGCGCATCCTGCCGGCACTCGACGCGCGGCTGTCCGCGAAGATGCATGCGCAGCTTCGCACGCTGAACGTCGACGTGCTGACCGATACACGCGTGGCGGAAGTGAGCGCCGATGCCGTGACGACCGCGACGGGCGAACGGCTCGCGAGCGACATCACGATCTGGGCGGCCGGCGTCGCGGGGCCCGCGATCCTGCGGGAGATCGGCGACATCGCGCTCAACCGGTCGAACCAGGTGATCGTGACCGATACGCTGCAGACGCCCGACGATCCGCACGTGTATGCGTTCGGCGATTGCGCCGCGTGCCCGTCGGCCGGTGCGAGCGGCTTCCTGCCTCCGCGTGCGCAGGTCGCGCACCAGCAGGCCGTGTATCTGGTTCACGCGTTCGCGCGCCGCGTCGCCGGCAAGCCGGTGGCCGGCTTCACGTTCCGTGATGCGGGCACCGTCGTGTCGCTCGGGCACGCCGGCGCCGTGTACCAGGCCGACCTCGGCGTGCGTTCGCGTTCGCTGATCGTCGACGGGCTCGCCGCGATCGGCCTGTACAAGTTCCTGTACCGCAAGCACCTGTTCAGCGTGTACGGCGTGAAGCGCGCACTGTTCCAATCGCTGAGCCACTGGCTGCAAAGCCGCAACCAGCCGTCGATCAAGCTGCACTGATCGACAGCCGACACGCGGCATCGCAAGACGGCGTATCGGGCGCACATCGCCCGATACGCCGTTTTTTTCATATGCATATGACCGTTGCATGTGCAACGTGCGCGAGTTTGGTGCATCACATTGAAGGCCGTCGATACGATGCGTGTCGTGCAGAAAACACTGCGCGACACGCATCCCGCGCCCACGCTGGCTCACAACCCGATTCATTAGCTGAATCGTATGAGTCGGATATAAATATTAATTGGTCGCGTTTTCCTGATCGACGCTAAGGTGTGTGGCATTCCCGTCGGCGAACGGATCATCACGTTTCTGAAGAGGAATCACCGTGGTTATCGAAGCCATCGTCACCCGTCTCGACGCTGCATTCGCGCAGATCGAAGCAACACCGGATTCGCACGAATCGCGCCATCAGCGCGACGCGATCATCCAGTGGCTCGACCGTGCGTCGGAAGAAGGATATCGGCTCGGTCTCGTCACGACGCTGCCGGCCGCCCGGCTCAGCGACATGTTCGAAGGCCAGTTCGGCCGCGCGAACCTCGACCGCTTCTCGGTCGTCGTCACGGACGCCAATCAGCAGGATTCCCGATCAAATCAGCATCCTTTCGACGTTGCGCTGCAAGCACTCGGCGTGCCGCCCGAACGTGCGCTGGCGATTGCGAGCAGCGAACCGGAGCGCCGCGAAGCCGAGCATTTCGGCCTGTCGCGCTGCGTGAACATCACCGATACGGTGCGCTCGATCGCATCGGCCGGCCTGCATTGAATCGACGGTTGCCGTGTCACAACCGGTAGTGTTACGGCGATCGGTGACGCGCAGCGGCGCACCGGCGTCTTCGGCAGAAAGCCGTCGCACGGCGCGCCGTCAGTCCACCGGATAGTTGAGATCGTGCCAGCGCTTGGCGGATTTCCCGCCGGAGCCGAGGTGACCGCCGGGGAAGCGCATCACGGCAATCGCGTGGAGCGCTTTCTCGTCGAGCGCGGGATCGCCACAACTGCGCCGGACCTTGAGATCGCGGACACGCCCTAGCTCGTCGAGCCAGACCCGCACGATCACTCGCCTTCGCGACGAGGTGTTCTGCACTCCGCGTGACAACAGGCGGTCCATCAGCGACACGATATTCTCCGCAACCGTCGAATGCTGCGATGATCGCCGAGCGCGTCGACGGTTCGACGCTCGTCGTGGCTGCAATGCCTTAAGGCCGCACCGCCGTGCCCGTGCGCAGCGCCCGCGCTCCCTGCGGGTTCGCGACGGCTTTCGGCTTCGGATCGGCGCTCCCCGCATCTTGAAGCTTCCGTGCCTTGGCGGAAGCCGGATGCGCCTTTGCAGCAGGCTTCGCGTCGGCATGCGCGGCGACGGGGCCGGTCGGGCGCGAGCGAACGGGTTGCCGAACCTGCTTCGTGGTCGTCGAGCTGCTCGCCGCCACGGTCGGATGCTTGACCTGCCGCGCGTACTCCTTCACGTCGCGGTCGCTCATCCACGCCTCCGTGTATGCCGCTGACGCAGGATGCGCAAGATTGAGACAGGCGAGCGACGCCACGAGAAATGCACGAACATGCGTGCGGCGATTCGATGCGGTAATGACGTGTGCTCCTTGCGATCTGGCTCAACGCCCTGTGTCGGGGTTGTCGTGGCGGCACAATAAATGAGCGCATTCAGCATCGCAAGCGTCCGACCGGTGATCCAAACGATTCTTGACGTTTGGATCACCACTCCAGCCCGAACCTCGCCCCCTTCCTCCTCCCCCTTGCGCGCGACACTCCACGTAGGGATCGGCCGATACCCCGGCCGTTCCCGCTCGCGCGGCATCCACAGGTGTTTCAGGCGCTGCAGGACGGGCCCCGGCGCGAGCACGTCGCACCACCTCGCCGACGAACTCGCAACCGCCCGCGCGGTCGAACGAGCATCGCCGGAGAATCCCATGAAACGCGTTGCCGCTTTCGCTGTACTGACCCTGCTTGCCGCCGCCAGCCTGCCGGCAACCGCCGGCGCACCATCATCCGGCGCTACCGCGCCGGTTCCGGTTCAAGCGCACGCAAAAAATTGCGTTCCGTCCCGGGACGGCTCGTATGACGCCCGCTCCCCGTCAAAGGCGCCGCCGATCCGCGTGTGCGTCGGCGATTCCGACACGCAGCTGAACCTGCCGTGGTTCCTGACCGACGTGCTCACCGCGGTCGACGCGCACCAGTCGCCCCGCGACCTGCTTCACAAGATGCGCAACGATTTCTGAATCGCGCCGGCGCGACGCGCCGGCACCGCATCCATCATTCAACGGCAGACCGCTTCAGCACCTGCAGCGCGAGCCATTCCTGTCGTTCACCTTTCGACAGCGGCCCGTGCCGTCCCGTGATTGCGTCGTAGCGAAGCAGCAAACCACCGAAAACGGTACCTCGCGAAAATATTTCCTGTCGAGATGCAATCACAAAACTGCACCAATTGTTAAATAACAATATTTCGCAATCGCGCGTCGCATCTTATACTTGCCGCGCACCATCCTCGTGCCAAGAGAAGGTGTCTTTCATCCCGGCCGCACGACCCTGCGGCCGGGGTTTTTTTCGGTGTGCTATATCAATATACATGCACATCAGGCACACGTTATGCAGGTAGCCCCCGGATGAATGACCGCTCGTGACGGGGCTGCCGCCCATGACCCGCGCGACCGTCGAATCGATTAGCATCGCGATATGGCGCGCGCGCCGTATTGCCGGACCAGGCACGACGCATGCGCGCCGTTTGCGCATCGACCGGTTCGACTTGCGCCTCCATGCGAACAACACCAAAGGCAACCGCGGGAATGTCGGTGCTCACGCCAGGTTCGAAGCCAGTTTTCCAGCGCAGCGGCGCGTGGTCGCGGGTTGTCTTTTTCGTCGCGGTCATCGTTTGCGTGCTCGTGCCCGCCTGCGCGACGATGCTCGCCGATCGCTACGCGCGCGATGCCGTCACCACGCATGAACGCGTCGTCGCGAACGACATCGTGGGATCGATGGACCGCATCCTCGACGGCGTTCGTCTGCGACACGCGGACGAGCTGACCGCGCTCGTCGGGCGGCGCTGCACGACGATATTCCGGACGCTGGCCGAAGTGGGCACTCGCCTGCGCTACCTGCGTGCCGTCGGGCTGGTGAACGGCGGCCGCGTCACCTGCTCGTCGGCGCTCGGCGCAATCGACGTGCCGCTCGACGCGTACACGCGCGGGCCGGAGCCGGAGCCGGGATCGACGATCGTCACGCTGCTGCGCCAGACACCGTTTCAGCATGGCATTCCGGTGCTGGCCGTGTTTCGCGCCACCGCGCGCGGCGCGGGCGTCCTCTACCTGATCGAGGGCGACTACGTGGCCGACGCGCTCGCGTACAGCGCCCGATCCGGCGTGGAAACCGCCACGCTGTCGGTTAAAGGTTCGGGCCGTCTCGACGAGCACGGGACGTTCACGCCGGAATCGGAGCCGGGCCCCGCAGGCGGGAGCGCGATCGCATCGCAACGCTGGCCGTTCATGGTGTCGGTCGCCGCATCGACGCACTACGCGTCGGAGGTCCGGCACCACTATCGGCTGATCTGCATGACGATCGTGCTGCTCGCGGATGGCCTCGTGATCGCCGCCTACCTGCTGGCGATGGCGCCGCAGCGGCTATTGCTGAAGGCCGTTCGTCACGCGCTCAGGCACAACGAGTTCCATGTCGTGTACCAGCCGATCGTCGATGTGCAGACGTGCAAGACGGTCGGTGTCGAGGCGCTGCTGCGCTGGAACCATCCGAAGTGGGGAGCCATCAGCCCGGCCTTGTTCATCCCGCAGGTGGAATCGAGCACGGTTCTGCCGAAGGTGACCGAATTCGTGCTGCGGACCGCCGTGTCCGAACTGGCAGCGCTGACGCCGTCCGTACCGCTGCGCATCGCCGTGAACATCTCGCCAAAGGATCTCGAACGCGCGCGATTCGTGTCCGTCGTCGACGACGCAATCCGTTCGCTGCCGCCCGGCTTCACGCTGGTGCTCGAAGTCACCGAGCGCATCCTGCTCGAAAAGAACGCGCGGACCACCGCGATATTCCATGCGCTCAGGTCGAAAGGCGCGAAGTTCGCGATCGACGATTTCGGCACCAATCACAGCAATCTCGACATGCTGTCGCGCTTTCCGTTCGACTACGTGAAGATCGATCGCCAGTTCATCGCCCGACTGGGCGATGGCGGCGCAGGGCTGATCGAGGGTATCGCCGCCGTCGCGCATTACTACGGCTTGAAGATCATCGCCGAAGGCGTGGAAACCGAAGCAGAGCATCGCGCACTGGAGACGATCGGGATTCAGTATGCGCAAGGCTACCTGTATCAGTGGCCGCAGCGGGCGGAGAACCTGAGGCGCGATTGCGCATGGGCATAGCGGCGTCGCCGCCGAGGTGCGCAGCCATATCGCGCGCACGCCGAACGCTCAGTCCTGCGCGACCGCCGCCGGCCGGATGCCGGCCGCTTCCGGGCGATGCCCGAGCCGTTCCGAAAGGGCCCGCCCGGACTCCATCAGCAGTGCGATGTAATGCGCCTTCGTATCCGCGCCGCAGCGCATCGTCGGAAACGAAATCGACAGCCCCGCGATCACGCGGCCGAAACGGTCGAACACGGGCACGGCGAGACACATCAGGCCGTCTTCCTGCTCTTCGTTGTCCTCGCCGTAGCCCTGCTGCCGCACGTGCGGCAGGATGCTCATCACCGCGTCCGCCGACGACAGCGTCTTCGCGGTCGATTTCCTGAACTCGATGCCGGCCAGCACCGCGCGCGCCTCGTCGGGCGACATCCACGCAAGCAGCACCTTGCCGATCGCCGTGCTGTAGAGCGGATTGCGCCGGCCGATCCGCGACTGCATGCGCAGCCCGTAATCGGCGTCGATCTTGTGGATGTAGATGATCGCGTCCTCGTCGAACGCGCCGAGATGCACGGCTTCGCGCGTCAGTTGCCCGATGCGGCGCATCTCGAGATCGGCCTCGCGCACGAGGTCCACGCTTTCCAGCGCCTTGCTGCCGAGCTCGAACAGCCGGATCGTCAGCCGGTAGCGGTCGGTCTCGCCTTCCTGCGCGACATAGCCGAGCGTCTTGAGCGTCTGCAGGAAGCGATGGACCGTCGTCTTCGACATCCCGAGCTGCTGCGACAGCTCGCTGATGCCGATCTCGCGACGATCGCCGAGTGCCGCGAGGATCGTGAAGACCTTCCCGACGGCCGCGACCGAATCGGCCTTCTCCGCGGCGCCGCCCGCCGACGGGTCGGCCCCCGGATGGCCGGACCCCGGATGGCCGGACCCCGGCGCCTGATCGGGCTTGTGCTGCCTGGGTGTTGCTGTCATGTCCATGAATCCATGAGATGCGAATCGGGAGAGCATAACGTGTCCGCCGCGCGACACGGTCAGCGCGCGAGCCACCCACCGTCGACGGCGAGCGTGTGGCCGTGCACGTAGTCCGACGCGCGCGACGCGAGGAACACGGCCGCACCCGCGAGATCGTCGGGCACGCCCCAGCGGCCGGCCGGGATGCGGCCGAGGATTTCGTCGCTGCGCCGACTGTCCTCGCGCAATTGCGCCGTGTTGCCGGTCTCCATGTAGCCGGGCGCGATTGCGTTCACGTTGATGCCGCGCGCGGCCCATTCGTTCGCGAGCAAGCGCGTAAGGCCGAGCACGCCGCTCTTCGACGCCGTGTACGACGGCACGCGAATGCCACCCTGAAACGACAGCATCGACGCGATGTTCACGATCTTGCCGCCGCGCCCCTGCCGCACCATCTGCCGCACCATCTGCCGCGCGACGGCCTGCGACAGGAAGAACACGCTCTTCAGGTTCACGTCGACGACGGCGTCCCAATCCGCTTCGGTGAAATCGAGCGCGTCGCAGCGACGGATCATGCCTGCGTTGTTGACGAGGATGTCGACCTGGCCGAACGCATCGACCGCGCCGCCGACGATCCGCTCGACCGGCTCGAGCGTCGACAGGTCCGCGCGCACGTCGACGAAACGCCGCCCTGCCGCTTCGACACGCGCCGACGTCGCCTCCGGCGCCGAACGGTTCGCGCCGACGATGTCGCAGCCGGCCGACGCGAGCGCGACGGCCATCGCCGCGCCGAGCCCCGTGTTGCAACCGGTGACGATCGCGACCTTGCCGGTCAGGTCGAACAGGCCAGCGAGCGCGGAACGCGCGTCGGCGGATGGGAGATCGGGATTGTCGCGTTTCATGATGTCAGCGCAGGTCGGCGACGGCGACGTGATCCATGTCCTTGAACACCTGGTTCTCGCCGACCATCCCCCAGATGAACGTGTACGCCTTCGTACCGACGCCCGAGTGGATCGACCAGCTCGGCGAGATCACGGCCTGCTCGTTGTGCACGACCACGTGACGCGTTTCCTGCCGCTCGCCGAGCAGGTGGAACACAGCCGCGTCGTCGGCGAGGTTGAAGTAGAAATACACCTCCATCCGGCGCTCGTGCGTATGGCACGGCATCGTGTTCCACAGGCTGCCCGGTTCGAGCTTCGTCATCCCCATCGACAGCTGGCACGTGGGTAGCACGTCGGGCACGATGAACTTGTAGATCGTGCGGCGGTTGCTCGTCGACGCGTCGCCGAGCGTTTCGGGCGACGCCTGCGCGAGCGTGATGGTGCGCGTCGGATACGCCGTGTGCGCGGGCGCGCAGTTCACGTAGAACTTCGCGGGATGCACGCGATCGTCGCTGCCGAACACGACGCCCTGCGCACCCTGCCCGATGTAGATCGCCTCCTCGGTGCCGACCGCGTGACGCTGCCCGTCGACCTCGACCCAGCCGGGCCCGCCGATGTTGATCGCGCCGAGTTCGCGCCGCTCCAGCAGATGGCTCACGCCCATCGCGGCGCCGAGCGACGCGGGCACCTCGACCGGCCGCGTGGCCGGCCACGCGCCGCCGACGATGATGCGGTCGATATGGCTGTAGGTGAGCGACAGCGCGTCCGGCGCGAACAGGTTTTCCACCAGGAAATGCCGGCGCAGGCCCGCTGTGTCGAGCGTCTTCGCGTGTTCGCTGTGGATGCCTTGCCGCACTTCCATGCCGGTTCTCCGTGGGGGATCGACAGTCCGCCGACGCCTGGGCGGCCGGTGGTCATACGATGAATTGAAGCACATATTTTTCAGATTCGGAACGACGGACCAAATTTTTCGCGTCGCATCGCGATTCCATTAATCGCTTTTTTATCAGTACTTTATGGCGGTATGGGTATACGACTACCCGACAGAATCACAAAAACGGACCGACGTTCCGAATCATGTCCTATAGTCAGTCAGCAGACATCATTCGACAACGGGACGCATCGACGTCCACGGAGGAGACGTGAAGCTGAAACAGGCGATCGACCGCATTCCCGGCGGGCTCATGCTGGTCCCGATGCTGCTCGGCGCGTGCGTGCATACGCTCGCGCCGAACGCCGGGAAGTATTTCGGCTCGTTCACCAACGGCCTGATCGCGGGCACGGTGCCGATCCTCGCCGTGTGGTTCTTCTGCATGGGCGCGACGATCAACCTGCGCGCGACGGGCGTCGTGTTGCGCAAATCGGGCACGCTGCTCGCGACGAAGCTCCTGGTCGCGTGGCTCGCGACGTTGATCGCCGCGCGGTTCATCCCCGACGACGGCATCCGCACCGGCCTGTTCGCGGGCCTGTCGCTGCTCGCGATCACGACGTCGATGGACATGACCAACGGCGGCCTCTATGCAGCCGTGATGCAGCAGTACGGCAGCAAGGAGGAGGCCGGCGCGTTCGTGCTGATGTCGATCGAATCGGGGCCGCTCGTCAGCATGCTGATCCTCGGCGCGGCCGGCGTCGCGGTGTTCGAGACGCGGCTGTTCGTCGGCGCGGTGCTGCCATTCCTGATCGGCTTCACGCTCGGCAACCTCGATGCGGACCTGCGCGAGCTGTTCGGGCGCTGCGTGCATCCGCTGATCCCGTTCTTCGGCTTCGCGCTCGGGAATGGCATCGATCTCAACGTGATCGCGAAAAGCGGGTTGCCGGGTGTTGCGCTCGGGCTTGCGGTGATCGTCGTGACGGGGGTGCCGTTGATTCTTGCCGATAAATTCGTCGGCGGCGGCAACGGCACGGCCGGGCTCGCCGCGTCGTCGACGGCCGGTGCCGCGGTCGCGAATCCCGCGATCATCGGCGAGATGATTCCGAAGTTCAAACCGATGGTGCCGGCCGCGACCGCGATCGTCGCAACTGCTTGCCTCGTTACCGCGATTCTCGTGCCGATTCTGACGGCGATGTGGGCCCGGCGGGTGGGGCGGGCAAGCGGTGCAGCGCTGCCGTTGACGGCCGCACGGCCCGCGCACGGAAGCCCGATCGAGCATGAGGGGCATGTGTGAGGGTGGTGGATCGAGTCCGGTCCCCGGAACCTGCTTCAGGTTAGCCAAATGCGGTCGACCTGCTCAAGGCATCGACAGCGTCGCATTTCGGCTTACCAACGTACAGCCACAAGTGACGTGATGTCCGTGTAAAGGGACCGGGCTACCGGCAGTCTTCGCGAACCAGACGCCGTCTTCCGGGCAGGGTTGACCGATGTGCGCAACCGTACCCAACGGTAGGCGGGACGCGACGCTTTCAGGTTGTTCAGTCTGCTATGGCTTATCCGACGATCCAGGAAGCGCGAGCCCCGTCGCCGGATCGAGATGCTTGGCCTTTGCCATCTCGTTGACGAGTTCGTCCGAGGGCTTCCGGGGCGGCGTAGCTGCGTCCTGTTCCTTTTGCCACTGGAACGTGCCGTCCCATGGCGGAAGCTTGGCGGGTGGCAGCGGAACGATCTTGTCGATGTCCGGGACCTTGGGGTTTCTCGTCTCGTTGTCGGTCAGGAATTTCCAGATTACTTCGTAGCGCCGGGAGCGCTCCGGATCGCTCTCGAGCCCGAGATAATTCAATCGATCAGTTGGAGGCGGCCCCTTGAATCCATCCTCCAAAAATGAGGCAGATTGAGCGTCGCCCGAGCGAGTGCCCGATTGAAACGCCTTAACTGCTTCGTTTTGCTTTGCATTGTTTTTCTGATCTATTCCTAAGGTACTCGCAGCCTTCCCAAATCCTTGGTCAGTCGCGCATCTCAGCATCTGCCCAGCAATGTCGGGCGCCTGATCATGTGGTGCAAGCTGCTCGGCTACATAGGTTTGCGCTTCAGGGCTTCCCAAGTCGGCTGCTTTCCTGAAATATCGCAAGGCCATCTCGTTATCCTGCTTCAAACCATAGCCTACTTCGAGATAGTGTCCGATATCGTAATACCCGCCCGGCACCCCTTCATCAATCAGCTTCGCTGCCAGCGCGATCGTCTCCTTTGATGCGTCCGGCGAACTCGCCAATCCTTGAGAGACGAGCTTCTGCGCGTTCGTATTTGCTTTGTAGTGGCCGTACGCTGCTGCGATACGATAGTAGCGAGCGATATCATTGAAATCTTTCGACCCGCCGAGCTTTTGCAAATGCCTGCCGTACTGGAACAGCTCGTCCGCTTTCGAGTCAATCGGGGGAAGATGATCAACCTCATGAGCGCAGGTAAATGCCAGATTGATTCGCACGGCCGCCATGTCAGGGAGCTTCGATTCCACGGAATCTTCCTTATGAGTACAGGCACACGACAGCAAAACAACTGCGCAAGTTATAAGGAACTGTCTCATCCGTCGTCCTTCATATTCCTTGTTTAAGACCGGCCGCATCGTCAACGGCCGGCGCCGCGGTCGCGAATCCCGCGATCATCGGCGAAACGATTCTGAAGTTGAAACCAATGGTGCCCACCGCGACAGCGATCGTCGCGACTGCCTAACCGGTTACGGCGATTCTTGTGCCGATTCTGGCGGCGATGTGGGCGCGGCGGGCGGCGCGGGTATCAGGGGCGCCGGTGATGGTTGCGGCACAGGCAGGGCGTGGTGGGCGATCGTGCATGAGGGGCTTGTGTGAGGGCGGCATCCCGGCAATCACCAAGTGATCCACTACCGCGCTCACGCACGATGCCCCTCCCGTTCGAGCGACTCAATCAATCGCGCGCCGCACTCGGTCGGGTCGTTGCGGGTCGTCTTGCCGCACTGGCGGATCATCCCCCATCAGCCCTCGGCTTTCACGACGACTGCATTCCCTGAGACGTTTCCGCCGTGTCGCGGTCCACAGGCGCGTAGAACACGCGGAACCACACCCAGTAAGCCACACAGATTCCGGCGAGAACAACGATCGTCAACATTCCGGATAGCAAACTAACCGAGCCGAATACGTTGCCCAGCAGGTGCAACGCACCATAGGCCAGAAGCGCAATGGATGCCATTGCCACGAGCGACGCCCCCAGCAGACGCCAGCCGTGCAGTCGAGCGAGATCACGAGGCAGGCCGAGCATCGCTCCCGCAAAGGCCAACGCTGCCGGAATCGCGACCGCACCAAGGTAATTCAGCATCACGAGCTTGAGATCGTCGTCATAGTAGTCGAGCAACATCGTCACCGCTTGCGTCATGAAGAGCAGCAATACGCTGGCAAAAAGCCAGGCCGCGAGGCCCGCAATGCGCCGCGCTGCGTGACCGCGCGGCGCAACGGGTATCGCATCGTTGCGAAACATGCGCGTGACGAACCACCACGCAAACCAGGCCACGAACGCGTAAAGGGCGGCACTCAGCGGCGCGATGAGCGTCACGATGACCGTCAGACGGGCGCCGTCGTTGGCCAGGCTTCGCACCACCGACTGGATGATGAATATCTGCGCGACCTGCCAGGCCAGCAGGCATAACGCATAGACCGTCAGCAACAACGCAGGGCGACGGAACGCAAGCTGATCTCGATGCTCCCCGTGCCATCGAACGATCAGAAAGACCACACCGGTTCGATATACCAGGCTCGCGATGAAACTGGTCAGTTGCACGGACAACATATCCGCGGATAGCGGGGCCATCGTCGACTGCACGTGGAGGCCGTACAGAAATGGCGCAGCAATGACGAGCGCTGCGATGAGAGCGGCGATGCCGGGTAACGAGAGGGACCGGGTTTGTGAATTCATGTCGATTTCAGTGGTAGATGAGGCAATCAACCGCGCGGCGCCAGACTTCCGAGCCAATAGGCAAACCGTGCCATCCCGGCAGCAATCGACCAGCCGAACATCAGCCAACCGATTTCTCCCGTGCGCCTTGTGTCGTACTTCCACGCGGCAACAAACAGCAGGGGCACCGGTACACCCACAATCGCCGCCGTTCTCGGCCACTCCGCAAACCGATCAAGTACCTGCAGCGCGTCGCTCAGAAGGGCCCAACACGGCAACCCAAGGACGAACAGCAACCAGCCGACACCAATCAGGATCAGCGGGTGCGTATGCTTTTGCGACTCTTCAGCATCGTTCACGTCGAGCGATATTCCTGCCGTTCATAGAGTAGCTGCGCAAGTAGCAATCCGCATAGTCGATCAAGCCTGATCAAGGTATGCGACGAGTTCCCACGCAACCTGCGCGACGTGTTGGCGCGTACCCATCACGCTGTCGAGCACCGCCAGCTTTCTTGGTTCATGCACGACCACGGACGGCAACGCATCGCCCTTGAGAAACCGGCGGTGCGTATCACCAGACTGACCCGTGCCGAGTTTCGCGCACCAGACTCCGTCTTCCGGGCAGGGTTCACCGGTGTGTGCAACCGTACCTAACGGCAGACGGGATGCGATGTTTTCAGGTTGCTCGGTCTGTGACGTCTTGTCTGCCGATCCCGGAAGCGGGAGCCCCGTCGCCGGATCGAGATGCTTGGCCTTCGCCATCTCGTTGATGAGTTCGTCCGAAGGCTTCTGCGGCGGCGCAGCTGCGTCCTGTTCCTTTTGCCATTGGAACGTGCCGTCCCATGGCGGGAGCTTGGCGGGTGGCAGCGGCACGATCTTGTCTATGTCTGGAACCTTGGGGCTGCGACCATCGTTGGCATCGAGAAACTTGCCAATTAAATCGTATCGTCGTGAACGCTCGGGATCGTTCGGCAGGTCAAGGTAGTCGAGTTGATTCGACTGTGGTGGCCCCTTGAATCCGTCTCTCAAAAACGAGGCAGACATGGCATCGCCTGCACTCACCCCTTTCTGAAAAGTCCTGGCGGCATCGGGGTACAGTCCCCCCGTCTTTTGGTCGACACCTAACAGGTTTGCAGCCTGGCCTGATCCTTGATCGGCTGCACACGCCAGCATTTGTCTTGCGATATCAGGGGCTTTGTCATTGGGCAGCAGTAGGTCACCAACATGGAACTGCGCTTCAGGATTGCCGAGATCGGCTGCTTTGCGAAAATAATGCAGTGCACTTTCCGCATCCTGCTTCAAGCCATAGCCTGTTTCAAGATAATGCCCAATATCGTAGTAACCACTTGGAATGCCTTGCTTGACCAATTTCATACCCAGGTCGACGACCTCCGTCGGCGCATTCGGTGAGTCAGCCAACCCTTGCGAAATAAGCGATTGCAGGTTCTGGTTCGCCTTGTAATGATCGTGCGCCGCTGCGATCCTGTAATAACGGGCAACATCATTGAAGTCCTTCGGGCCGTCTTTTTTCTCCAGATACCGTGCGTAACGGAACAGGCTGTCAGCGTGCGGATCGAGTGGCGGCAAATGGTCCGCTTGATGCGTACAGGTAAACGCAAGATTGGCGCGCACGGCGCTCATGTCAGGCGATGAGGTCACCGGAGGCTCCTGTTTTGTGCAAGCGCACAATAGAAGGGGAATCGCAACGATCAGAATGTGTCGGTTCATGGCTCAATCGCTACGGCTGATGTCGTTGGATGATCGCAAAAACCCGACAAGCGATGCCGCAGGAGCCAGGCCTCTATTTTTATTGACCTTGTTTTGCGTGATGATTTTTCCCCACTGCTTGAATGCCTCTGCAGGATCATCTTGTGCGCCCTGCCCGTTTGTATGCAGACCCCATAGTTGCCTGCGCAACGACTTCGCCACCTCCGCATGCTCGGTACAGATATTCAGTTCGCTGTCGCCCTCCATGCTTCGAGAATTGATATTCGCGGAGCCGAGCGTCGTCATTGCGTCGTCAACGGTCATCAACTTCGCATGCACATAGACCGGTACCCAGCCGCCGGGCGGTGAGTCCGGGGCAACCAATGTGCACACGTGAACCTTCAGATTGGTCGTCTCCATGGACGGGATATCGACATTCTCCAGGTCTTTACTATCCAGATCGGCGAGAGCCTGTTGATGCTTCTGCATACTGTCCTGGTTTTGTGCGAACGCCGACATCGCTGCGGTGAACGATCCGGAATCGGCAGGATTGAAGGCTACGACCTGACCGGACTCGAGCGCCTTTTGGCGAACTTCGTCTTGAGCTAGCGCGTCCTCGAGTGATTTCTGATTCGCCTCCACAGCTGCATCCTGTGCAGGATTCTGAACCGCCCTTGTGACACCCGGCATCGAGTTCGTTTGTCCAAGCGCATGCAGCATGCGATAGGTGTTGAATGTCCCATTTGCTACGGCATCGTCGCTGGAGTTGGTAATCACGAACAAATGAATCGGTCCATGTTGGCCGGGATCACGCCCCCCTTTCGTTTGATTGAGTGCCGTTTGCCTGAGCTGTTGCGCTAGCGGTACCCATCGGAAATACTGGTTCTGGATGAAAACGCATTGCGTCGCGTTGTTTGCCGCCTGAAGATATGTTGCTGCGATATCTGAAACGTTCTTTATTTTCGGATTCTTCGTTTCCTTCTGGGACCGTGTTCGCACGACCTGCGCCATCACGGTGGTACCCGCTCCCGGACGCATCTTGAGCTTTTTTTCCATGCCCGCTCGGGCCTTCCCGAGACTCTGACCAGTCGCCGCATCCCATGCCAGACAGAAGTTGTCGTTCAGGTCCTGCAAAATCGGACCGGTCACGAGACTCGAAACGTCCTGCCACGGATAGGGTCCGTTGCGCCCCTGATTCGGCGCATTGCGTTTCGCACTGTGATCGTTCTTGTCCCAGTACTGATCAAGCATGTTGTGCCCCATCACGAAGCCCGTCGCAAGATTCGGGTCTTCGTAGTCGATCAACACTGTCTTCTGGTGATGGCACGGAGCTAGGTATCCTGTTATGTAAGCATTCTGGAGCTTGGTCCGTCTGTCGCGTTCAGTATCCTTGCCGCGCATATATAGTCGCCACACGTTCTCTGCACGCTCATCCATAGAGAAGTCTCGCGTAGCGAATTCGACATTCGAAAACGTGAATGGATACTGCGTTAGCCACCTGAACTTCTGGATGGCTGAATCCAGTGGCCCCACCATGGTGACGTTATTGAGGTTGGCGCAGTAATACCACCACGTATCGTAAAGCCTCTCGTGAGTAGTCTGATAGTCGCGTGCAAGGAGTGTAGACCACTTGTCGTACGCCCAGTCAGGAATACCTTGCTTGAACCACGTCTCCAAGTCGTAGCCAGGCATGTTGTTCTCGCTCAACTGCGCCAGATACCAGTCGTCATGCCAGCATAGCAACCGGACCTTCACATCTTCCTTTCCCTTTTGCACAAGAAGATGGCCTATTGTCTTCGCGCCACCGCCACGCCTGAAAAACATGGATGGCTGAAAGCCCCAGCAGATGATGTCGACTGAGTGCTTCGCAGCAAGGATCGCATCGTAAACCGCACCAAATGCCTCCTCACCGTTCACCAGTGGCCGGAAGGTGGCCTGCCTGGGATCGTATTCGCTCTGGTGAACGAACCATTGCAGCGTAACGTTCGCCGTATTCGTATGGTTCAGCGCCAACGGCGTGGTAGTCGGCTTGATCGGCGTTGCCATGATCTATGCGTCCGATGAAGGATTGAGCAAATCGTTGTACAACTGCCGATGGACGGCCCGATCCGGGGCGGCCACGTCGTCAGGCGAGCTTTCGTGGAACTGAATCCCCTGATTGGCAAGCTTGCCGTTCGCCGCATCCCGATACTCACCCGGCACCGGAATCTCATGCCTAACGCCGTTCGCCATCTCCAGCGTGTACTTCTGCGTGGTGACCTGATGATCGATCGGCAACTGTCCCGTCTTGTCGAACACGCCCTGCTTGACCAGCGCCCCGTCCGCATAAAGCTTGTACGGCATGCCGACCGGAACGACGCTCGTTGCCGATGGCGAAGCCATGGTATTCAACATCAGCCGTTGCGTCGGCAAATCCTTGAACGCCGGATTGGTCACATCCATGCTCGTAGGACCGCTGAATGCATGCTGCGCGCCCTTGACGTCGATCTTGCCCGGCGCATGAATCTCGATGTCACCGCCCTTGATCCGGATGTACGCACCGCCTGACGTCAAAAGAATCTCCTGCTGCGCCGACGCCTGAACCTTCTCGGTCACGGATGCCAGCAACAGCGACTTCTGCGCAGTGACTTCAACGTTGTCCGCATGTGCCTGTACTTCGACCTTGCCCTTCGCGGCAAACAGCTTCATCCCGGCGTTCTGCACGAACAGGCTCAGTTTTTCGGTAATGCTGGCGATGAGCGACTTGCCGGTCGCAACATGCGTGCTTTGCCCGCTGACGATATTGACGTGCTGATCGGCTGCAACGTGCGTCGACTTCTGCGTCGAAAGGCCAATGCCCGCAGGCGCGGCAACCAGAATCACCGGCTGCTTGAACGCACCGGCATCGCCCGTCCCTCCGCCTGCTGTCACCCCACCACCGCCCGTCGTACCTGATTCGTTGTGCTGCGTCGCATCGGCAAAGGCTTTGAACGTGTCGCGGCCATCCTTCAGGCTTTCCGCCTTCGACGTTTCGCTCGCCTGCGACAGGCCGTCGAGTACGTTCGCCGAGCCCGTCAATTGACGCGTCGCCAAACTCGCATCGAGCGGCTGACTGGCGACCGGATGCGTCGTCACGAACAGTCCTCGCCCGGCCCGCAGCGCACCGTAAGCCTCCGAGCTCAGATCGAAGCCCTTGCCCAGATAACTGCCGCGCGTGTTGTCGGTCTGGTCGATCAGGTAGCCCAGGTGCAATGCTGCGTTCGAACTGCTGCTGTACAAGTGCACGCGGTTCTGGCCCGTCGAATCGTCCATCACCATCTGGTTGTACCCGCTCCCCGAGAATTCCCGGGACCGGAAGCCCGACAGAAGGGCATTCGAATGCCATCGCGGTTTGGATGCCCCGTTGTAGACGCGGAGCAGCGCAATCGGACGATCGATGTCGTTCCCGATATGGCCGATCAGCAGTTCCTCTCCCGCGCGCGGCATATGAACGCCACCATACCCGTCGCCGGTATCGGACTGCGCGACACGCACCCAGCACGAAGCCCGCTCGTCACCTTCGTTGTGCCGGTCCCAAATGAACAGCACCTTGATGCGGTTCAGGTCGTCGGTATATGCCTGCTGTCCCTTCGGGCCGGCCACGATAGCCGATTCGAGCTTCGCTTCGGGTTTCTTGTGTTCGAGCGGGCTGTGATACGGGACCGACGTGCGCTGAGCTTCGATCGCAATTCGATAGAAGCCTGTCGAACCGTCGGCATGCGACACGGCAAACAGATTGTCCGTGTCGTCCGCATCGGCTTGCTTCACTGCCTGATAGAGACTATGCGGATAATTCGCTTCGTGCCCCGAGAGCGGAACGTTGTTGACGATGATCCACTCGACCTCGATCACTGCGAATTCCCGGTGGTCGGCCGCATCCTGATCATGCTCGGGATGGCCCGTCAGCGTGAAACGCCGCCCCGCATCGATTCTGCGCACCCCGCCGACGCCATCGTAGCGTTTGGCTTGCGATTCCCATTCCTCCATGCGGATCTTGCTGAGATGATCGCCTCGATCCTGCTCGGGGTACGTATAGCCGCCCGTGTATTCATACACCTCGGCCTGCGACGGGAGATCGCCCTGATTGGCCATCGTCGGAACGGACGTCGCTTTCGGATTGGCAGGCGTCGACGGATTCTTATAGTCGAACGTTCGAGTCGACAGCAGGACGGACTGCAACGTCCGGGTCCCCGCCCACTGCGTGAAGGCGTCTACTTCGCCACGAACGCCCGCGCGGGAGAAATCGACCGTTTGCGGAGCAAGCGGTTCGAGCGTCTGAAGGCGATCGGTGATCACCAGCGTGGGCGACTTTCCGTCCTGCGCTTGTTTCCAGATTCCGTACAGCCCCTCGGATTCGAGTAGCCGATGTACGAAGTTCCAGTCGGTTTCGTCCTGGCGGCAATAGGAGCGCGAAGGCAGCGGCTGCGACAATTCAAAGCGATACATCCCTCGTGCCTGGGGATGATCGTTGAATACGTCGGTAATGATGGCGTCCGCACTTTTGTCTTGCCAGTGGCGCTGATCCCGGCGGAATTTCAGGAAATGCAGCCACGACGAGAAACTGAGCTGGTAACAAGCGAGGCCACCGTCGACGCCAAGTTTTCTTGCGGTGTGGACGTAGCCGTGGTGGGGGAGATAAGTCTTGTCGGTCTGCTGAATCCACAGTGTGATGGGCTGCGAAATCAGCGTCTTGAGTTGGACATCGTTCGACGTCGACACGCAATCGATCATGAACAAATAATCGCGACCGATGCGAGACTGCCCAAACACCCGATGAGGGATCAGAACGTTACTGCCAAGCGGCGTATCGAGCTTGAGAAGCCGCTCCTGTTGCGCCAGCCCTCCCGTGATTGCCCCAATCATGCGCTGCGCATCCATATGCGCCTCTCTCAGAATTATGTTGTTCTTGATCGGCGATTCTACGGATGACAAATCTGTGACGTCAATCAGGCGGAAGTCAAAGAATTGATAACTGTAAATAAATATTCATATAAATGAATTTATTTAGTAATATTCAGTATTATGTACCCCCTGATCTGAAGCGATTCGCGTACTGCAGCATCCGAGCGGTAATAACGCCCGCCATCGCGCATGCTCCGGAGTGCCGCTCGCATCACCCGAGCCCGCTTCTTCCGGAGCCCTTTCCATGCCAACCGCCCTGCTGCTGCGCACAAACCACTCGCACCTGTACTCCGGCAGCATCGTGACGCTCAACGACGACGTGCCCGGCACCGGCCAATCGCATCCCGTCGCGATCGAATTCGTCGACGGATCAGGCGCTGCCGCAACGCTTGCACGACGCGACGACGACGCACTCGAGCTCGCCGTGGACGAATACGTCATGCAGAATCGGCATGCGGTCATTGCACGCCGCTGGCTGCTACGACCGACCGATGCGGCATGCACGGTATAGCGCGTCGCACGGCATCTTCCTGCCACCTGATGCCACTGCGGCCATCATCGGCACATCCCCCGCCCAAGCGCTAAAATCCGCCGCCTGGGCATCCACGACGAGCAAGCGTTTTGACGGAGTTCGAGCAGGGTTTCATCCTCACCCGCCACTGGCGGGACACCGCGACCGGTATCGAGATCGAGTTCTGGCTGGCAACCGAGCACGGTCCGCGCCGCGTGCGGTTGCGCCCGCAGGAAGCCGTCGCATTCATTCCGGCCGAACAGCAGGCGCTCGCGGAACGCGCGCTGGCCGGCGAGCGCGATGCCGAGTTGCGCCCGCTCGCGCTGCGCGACTTCCGCCAGCGCCCGGTCGTCGGCCTCTATTGCCGGCGCTATCGCCATCTGTCCGGGCTCCAGAAGCGCCTCGCGACGGCCGGCGTCGACGTCTACGAAGCCGACGTGCAGCCGCCCGACCGCTACGCGATGGAGCGCTTCATCACGGCCTGCGTGCAATTTCGCGGCCAGCCCGGCAACGACAACACGCTGACCGGCGGCGAGCTGAAACCCGCGACCGGCTATCGCCCGGCGTTGCGCTGCGTGTCGCTCGACATCGAAACCAGCGTCCACGGCGAACTGTATTCGATCGCGCTCGAAGGCTGCGGACAACGGCAGGTCTACATGCTCGGGCCGCCGAACGGCGACGCCGACGCGGGCGCCATCGACTTCCGCCTCGACTACTGCGACAGCCGGCCCGCGATGCTCGCGCGGCTCAACGACTGGTTCGACGAACACGATCCCGACGCGGTGATCGGCTGGAATCTCGTGCAGTTCGACCTGCGCATCCTGCATGCGCACGCGGAGCAATACGGCGTACCGCTGAAGCTCGGGCGCGGCGGCAGCGTGCTCGACTGGCGCGCGCACGGCCAGCAGCCCGACCACTTCTTCGCGGGCGCGGCCGGCCGGCTGATCCTCGACGGCATCGACATGTTGAAATCGGCAACGTGGACGTTCCCGTCGTTCAGCCTCGAATATGTATCGCAAGCGCTGCTCGGCGAAGGCAAGTCGATCGACAACCCGTACCAGCGGATGGACGAGATCCAGCGCCGCTTCGATCACGACAAGCCGGCGCTCGCGCGCTACAACCTGAAGGACTGCGAGCTCGTCACGCGCATCTTCGACAAGGCCGACCTGCTGTCCTTCGCGCTCGAACGCGCAAGCGTCACGGGGCTCGCGGCCGATCGCACCGGCGGCTCGGTCGCGGCGTTCACGCACCTGTACCTGCCGCGCATGCACCGGCTCGGCTATGTCGCGCCGAACCTCGGCGACGTGACGGGACAGAACAGCCCCGGCGGCTTCGTGATGGATTCGCGCCCCGGCCTGTACGACTCGGTGCTCGTGTTCGACTACAAGAGCCTCTATCCGTCGATCATCCGCACGTTCCTGATCGATCCCGTCGGGCTGATCGAAGGGCTCGCGAACCCCGGTGACGACGCATCGGTACCCGGTTTTCTCGGTGCGCGCTTCTCGCGCACCGCGCACTGCCTGCCCGATGTCGTGCGCCGCGTATGGGAAGGTCGCGACGACGCGAAGCGGCAGCGCAATGCGCCGTTGTCGCAGGCGCTGAAGATCATCATGAACTCATTCTACGGCGTGCTCGGCTCGACGGGCTGCCGCTTCTTCGATCCGCGCCTCGCGTCGTCGATCACGATGCGCGGCCACGAGATCATGCACCGCACGCGCGAGCTGATCGAAGCTCAGGGTTACGAAGTGATCTACGGCGATACCGATTCGACGTTCGTGTGGCTTGGCCGCGCGCATGATGACGACGAAGCCGGACGCAAGGGCCGCGCGCTCGTCGAGCACGTGAACCGCTGGTGGCAGGCGCACCTGCGCGACCACTTCGGGCTCGAAAGCGCGCTGGAGCTGCAGTACGAGCGGCATTACCGCCGGTTCCTGATGCCGACCGTGCGCGGCGCGGAGGAAGGCAGCAAGAAGCGCTACGCAGGCCTCGCGGCGACGGCCGACGGCGGCGAGGACCTCGTCTTCAAGGGGCTCGAAACGGTGCGCACCGACTGGACGCCGCTCGCGCAGCAGTTCCAGCGCGAGCTGTACCGGCGCGTGTTCAGGCGCGAGCCGTACCAGGATTTCATTCGCGACACCGTGCAGCGCACGCTCGCCGGCGAATTCGACGACCAGCTCGTCTACCGCAAGCGCGTGCGCCGGCCGCTGCGCGAGTACGAGCGCAACGTGCCGCCGCATGTGCGCGCGGCGCGGATCGCCGACGAGTTCAACCAGGCTCAGGGCCGGCCGATGCAGTACCAGCGCGGCGGCTGGATCAGCTACGTAATGACGACGGCCGGCCCCGAGCCGCTCGAAACGATGCGCTCGCCGATCGACTACGCGTTCTACCTGAGCCGCCAGTTGCAGCCCGTCGCCGATGCGATCCTGCCGTTCCTGCGCGACGATTTCGAACGCGTGATCTCCGGGCAGGGGCAGTTGTTCGGCGACTGACGGAACGATGGCGCGCCGCGCACGCCGCAGCGCAGTCACCGCAACCTCTCCTCCCCCTGACGTCGATCTCCGTCGCGTTCCTCACGCATCCCGCACTCTGACTCATTCCGGAACACAGCTCGTCAGGAATCGCCATTTATCCGGCCGGTCCGGGTTCCTAAACTTGTCTCGTCGGTTCAGCCAAGCGAATTCGTGCCGGACCGTAACGAAACCGTCTGAGGAAACCGTGAAATCCATCATCGTCACCATCGCCGCTGTCGCCGCTACCGCCACCGCACTTCTCGCCGCACCGGCCGCGTCGTACGCGCAGTCGTCGCACTCGACGCTCACGCGCGCACAAGTACGCCAGGAACTGCTCGACCTCGAATCGGTCGGCTACGAGCCGATCGCCGGCGACGGCGACAACTATCCGGGCGACATCGTCGCCGCGCAGGAGCGCCTGGCCGCCAAGCGCCTCACCGAACGCAAGAGCGCCGAAGCGGCCTACGGGTCGAACGGCGCACCGGGCACGGATTCGGGCGCACCGGCGGTTGCGGCGGTGAAGCAATAACGCGCTGCCGGTCGTTTCGGCGCAGCGCCCATCCGGCTAAAATACCGGCCTGCTGCGCCTCCTGCCGCGGCCGGAGGACATCAATCATGACCGCACGTCGCGGAGCCGCGGTCGTCATCGCGCCCAGCCACGGGACAGCCAGCCTGTCGAAAGCCCAGAAGACGTTCAATACGCTCGTCGAGCAAATCGAAAAGCGGCGCGAACGTCTCGGTGCGTGGGAAGCCGTCATGCCGGTCTTCCAGAAGAAATTCGTCGATGGACTATTGCCGCTCGAACAGGCGTCGACGGCGTTGCGGATCAAACTGCTCCATCGGCTCGACGACGCCTTCCTGCAGAAGGGATTGAGCAAGGCCGAGCAACGCACCCTTTCCGGGCTGATCGCCGACATGGCTCGCGACTTGCTCGACGTCACCGACGACGCGCAGTTGAAAGTCATCTACAACCGGCACAGCGCATCCGGCTACGCCAACAACGCAGCGGCCGATCTCGACCAGATGAAGCCGGAACCGGAGCCGATGCCCGGTGTTGAACCGGCAGACGATCTCGACACGCTATCGCCCGACGAACTCATGGAGCGTGTGCAAGCCGAACTGGACGAGCAGTTCAGGCGCGACATGGCCAACCACGAGGCCCGCGAAGCACAGCGCGCGAAGCGCAAGAAAGCACCCCGGCAATCGGCCGCGGCGGCCAAACGTGAAGCCGAGCAGGCCGAATCGAGCAAGTCGATCCGCGAGGTCTATCGCAAGCTCGCGAGCGTGCTGCATCCCGATCGCGAAACCGATCCGCAGGAGCAGGAACGCAAGACCGTGCTGATGCAGCGGGTCAACCACGCTTATGCGAAGGGCAATCTCCTGCAACTGCTGGAACTGCAACTGGAGATCGAGCAGATCGACCGGCGCGCGATCGCCGGCCTCGGCGAAGATCGGCTGGCGCGCTACAACGGCATCCTGGAGGAACAGATCCGCGAGCTGGATCAGGAGATCCTGCACGTCGAGACCGGTTTCCGGCGGACTTACGGCATCGCGCCGACCGTCAAGCTGGCGCCCGATACCGTCATCCGCATGCTCACGCGCGACATTGCCGGCATGCAGCGCAGCAACCACGACCTGACCATGGCGCTGCGCGAGTTCGACGATCCGGAACAGGTCAGGGACTGGCTGAAAGGCATGAAGCGCCGGCCGGCGTCCTCCCGCTTCGACGACGATCCGTTTTAAGCGCGCACGCGCTCTGCCCGCAGAACGCCGAGCGCGTATCCGGCCCGACGGAACGGCGGCACGCTGCGCCGCCGTCACCCGTTCAAGCGAACCGCGTTACGCCCTGTGCCCCGAGATCGGCCCCGCTTCGCCGGTCAGGTTGAACACGCTGTCGATCCACGCGAGAAACGTCGAGAACGTGAAATCCGACCACTGCTGCGTGCGGAACGCCTTCATCACCGGCGTATCGGCCGGGTCCTGCTGGTTCAGCAGGTTGTCGACGAACGTGCCGATATCGGCGTCGGTGCCGTTCTCGTGGATCCCCGACCCGGTGAAGCTGACCGCCGTCACCTGGTGGTTGTCGATGAAGTCGTTGCGCGCCCACGGCATGAAGTAGCCGAAGTTCGGCAGCGGATTCAGCGTCTGTTTCAACCCGTCCAGCTCCTTCGCGAACATCGCGAGCGACAGCGTATCCTTCGTCGCGTCATCCGGCGCCGCCATCACGGCCGGCACGAACGCGCGATAGTGATACGCGGCGATGATCTTGTCGCGCTGGTAGCTCGAGAAGCCGAAGCGGTCGTGCGGAAAGGTCGCCGACAGCGCCGCGTACGCACTCCCCATGTTGCCGGGATCGAAGCGGCTGGTCAGCCGGCTGTTCACGGTAATCATCCCGTCGGGGCCCGTCATCCCCCACTCGGTGCGCACCTTGTCGTACAGGCCGACCGACGGATGCGTGGCCGCATCCGCATCGAACGGCGTATCGAACACCGTGCCGGCATCGTCGAGCAGCGAGCTGTGCGCCTGCGGCTGCAGCGTGTTGCGCAGCGTCGCGTAGTTCGCGAGCGTACCGTAGCCGCCGGCGCTCATCCCGTACACGAGCAGCCGGTTCGGCTTGCCGAAGCCGTGGGACGTCAACCATTGCGCGACGGCCTGGATATTCTTCAGCCCGCTGTAGTGCTGGATGCGCCAGTCGCCCGTCGGCGACGTGTAGCTGCGCACCGCGCTGCCCATGTGGATATCTCCGGTGCAATAGGGAACGAAAACCTGTGTCCACTGCTGCGTCTCGACCTTCGGTTCGCCGACCAGGATGTGCGCGAGATCCATGCGCGTCAGCAGCGGCGACAGGAACGACGAGAGCAGGCTCTCGTTCGCGGTGCCGTTCATGTAGTTGTGCGGGATGCCGTCCGGATTGAAGCCGCCGAGGCCGGCCTCGGCGCCGGTGGAGGTCTGCGTGCAGGTGCCGTAGTTCCAGCACGCGCCGCCCGGCTCCATCATGTACAGCAGGTTGTCCGACTGCGCGCGATTGACGTAGAAGCGCATCGGCGTGCCGTTGCCGCACGACGCGCCGGTACTCTCCGGCAACGTCACTTCGTACCACGAATAATAGGGAATCGACGGGTCCGGCATCGTCGTATCGGCCGCTTGGCCGTTCAGTGCGGCGCAACCGAGCAGCGTCGCGACGGCGACGCGCAGCAGGCTTCGTGCTGGTGACATCTCCCCTCCTTGTCGATGGACATGACGCGGCCGCCGGGCATCGTCCTGGCGTCGCGGATTCGGCGCTCAGTGCGCGCCGGACGGTGAAGCGCCGTCGAACAACTGGACGCGCAGCGCCTGCAGGCGCTGCGCGATGACGGTCTGTTGCTGGTCGGGATCGGCAATGCTCGCCTGAACCTGCCGGATCACGTCGCGGCTCTGCTGCTCGTACGCGAGATAGCGCGGGTCCTGCGCCGGCGACGGGCCGACCGTCTGCTGCGCGTATGCATCCCATTGCGCGCGCATCGACCGGATCGCCGCACCGCGCGTCGCGGGATCGGCTTCGGTATCGGTCAGCAGCGCTGCGCTGAGCGCTTCGGCCTGCACGGGCACGATCTCGTTGCGCGCGACGTGGTCGGGCAGTTCGTCGAGAATCCGGCGCGCGAGCGCGCTGCGCTCGGCTTGCGGCAGGCTGTTGCGGCGATCGCCATACGCGGCGACTTCGTCGCGGAAGCGCGCGAACGCAACGATGCGCTGCACTTCGGCGTCCGCATCGGGACGCCCCGCGAGGCTGCGGCGCAACGCGTCGACGTCGAGCCGCCGCTCTTCGGGGCCGGGCGTCGCGGCACCGGTACCGAACGCATCGGCCGCGACGGCCTGCATGCTCGCCGTCGCGCCCGGCGTGCCGGATGACGCGGCCTCGGCCGGTGTCGCCGCTTCGTATCGCCAGATCGCGACGGCCACGCCGATCGCCGCGATCGCGCCCGTCCGCCGCCAGAGTGCGCTGTTGTTCTTCACGTCGCCTCCTCGTTTCGTCATGCCGTTCTTCGCCGGTGCATCCGCGAGTAGGTTCTAGGTCGAATCCGGCACGCCGTCAAAAGCGGCTCTAGAACGCACGCACTAAACCCGCGCGTATCGGCGCTGCCCGGCAAAACGTTTGAAACGCGTTTCAGTACCGCGTGCGGGAACGCGCGATCTCGCGCGCGACGCCCGTCCGGCGGCGCTTCGGGCCGACACGCGCCACGCGCGTTGCGACACCAAGCAAACCTCGGTCCAGCCGCATGGCTCACGGCGGCACGTTATCCGCGTGGCCCTTACGGATGGCCGGATCGGACCCGTCGAACGACCCGCTCAGCGCTTGGTCGGCATTTTGGCCGGCCCTATGCTGGTTTCCGACACGCGCCGAACGGTCGGCGCGACGCACACCCGACCAGCCGAGCCCGTTCCATGAGCCGTGCAGACCTCCCGCATCGCGCACCCGCCGCCGTCCACGACTATCCGTATTACCGCGACGCACTCGCGGGCCGCCGGCTTCCCGCCGCGTTCGTCGATCTCGATTGCCTCGACGCCAATCTCGCCGACCTGAAGCGCCGCGCGCGCGGCCTGCCGATCCGGCTCGCGACGAAATCGGTACGCTCGCGCGAACTGATCGGCGCGGTGCTGGCCGCCGGCCCGTTCATGCAGGGGCTGCTGTGTTATTCGGCAGCGGAAGCCGCGTGGCTCGCGGAAGGCGGCTTCGACGACATCGTCGTCGCGTATCCGACCGTCGAGCCCGACGACCTGCGCGCGGTGGCCGCGCAACTCCGGCAAGGCCGCTCGATCACGCTGATGGTCGACGACGGCGCGCAGGTCGATGCGATCGACCGCATCGCACACGAGGAACGCGTGACGATCCCGGTCGCGATCGATCTCGACATGTCGTCCGCGTATCCGGGCCTGTACTTCGGCATGTACCGTTCGCCGGTGCGCGATGCGGCCAGCGCGCTCGCGCTCGCGAACCGCATCGGCGAGCGGCAGCACGTCCGGCTCGACGGGTTGATGGGTTACGAAGGACAGATCGCCGGCGTCGCGGACACCGAACCGGGCGGGGGCGCACGCAACGCGCTGGTGCGCTATCTGAAACGGCGCTCGGCGCGCGAGATCAACGCGCGCCGCCACGCGGCCGTACAGGCGCTCGTCGCGGCCGGCCACTCGCTGCGCTTCGTGAACGGCGGCGGCACCGGCAGCTTCGAAACCACGCTCGGCGACGCGTCGGTCACCGAACTCGCGGCCGGCTCCGGCCTGTACGCTCCTGCGCTGTTCGATCACTACGCGGCGTTTCATGCACAACCAGCCGCCGGCTTCGCGCTGCCGGTCGTGCGGATTCCGCAGCCGGGCATCGTGACCTGCTCGGGCGGCGGTTATATCGCGTCCGGCCCGGCCGGCAAGAGCCGCCTGCCGCGGCCTTGGCTGCCAGCCGGCTGCACGCTGATCGGCAACGAAGGCGCGGGCGAGGTGCAGACGCCCGTGCGCGTGCCGCGCGGTGTCGCGCCGGCGATCGGTGAGCCGATCCTGTTCCGCCACGCGAAGGCTGGCGAGCTGTGCGAGCGCTTCAACACGCTGCTGCTGATCCGCGGCGGCCGCGTGGTCGGCGACGCGCCCACCTATCGCGGCGAAGGCAAGAGTTTCTTCTAGCGGGTCGCGCGGCCCGTCGATCCAATCATCCAAACCATTCAAACGACAACCACGGAGACAACGACATGTGGCGCAACTGGTCGGGATATGTCTGCAGTCCTGATGCAACCGTGTCGACGCCCGCGTCGCGTGCCGCGCTTGCGGCCGTGCTGCGCGATGCGGCCGCGGCCGGCGCAACCGTGCGCGCGGCCGGCGCCGGTCATTCGTTCTCGCCGCTCGTGCAGACCGACGACGTGATCCTGTCGCTCGACGCGATGCAGGGTGTGATCGACGTCGATCGCGACCGGCGCGTCGCGCGCGTGCATGCCGGCACGCGGCTGTGGGCACTCGGCCCCGCGCTCGCCGCGCACGGCCTCGCGATGGAGAACCTCGGCGACATCAACGTGCAGTCGATCGCCGGCGCGACCAGCACCGGCACGCACGGCACCGGCATCACGCTCGGCAACCTGTCGACGCAGATCGACAGCCTCACGTTCACGTGCGCGGACGGCAGCGAGATCCGCGCGACGGCCGATACGCATCCCGACCTGTTCGCGGGCGGCCGGATCGGGCTCGGCGCACTCGGCGTGCTGACCGAGATCGGCCTGCGCCTCGTACCCGCGTTCCGGCTGCGCCTCGAACGCGGCGGCATGCAGCTCGACGACTGCCTCGCACAAGCGGACGCACTGATCGCGCGACACCGCTCGTTCGAGTTCTACTGGTTCCCGCACACGGACACCGTGCTGACCAAGGCGTGGGACATGACCGACGAACCGGCCGACGCCGTGCACTGGGCGAGCCGCGCGTCCGAGTCGTTCCTCGAGAACACCGTGTTCGGCGCACTCTGCGGGATCGGCAAGCGCGTGCCGTCGCTGTGCCCGTCGCTGAGCCGCCTGTGCGCGTCGACCGTGTCGGCCGGCCGTCATGTGGACTCGAGCTATGCAATGCTGTCGACGGTGCGCCGAGTACGCTTCAACGAAATGGAATGGTCGGTGCCGGCCGAGCGCGGCGCCGACGCGCTACGCGAAATCCGCGCGTTCATCGCGCGCCGCAGTTTCCCGTTGATGTTTCCGATCGAATACCGCTGGGTGCGCGGTGACGACATCTGGCTGAGCCCCGACTACGGTCGCGACAGCGTGCGCATCTCCGTGCACCAGTATCGCGGGATGCCGTTCGACGCGTATTTCTCGGGCGTGCAGGCGATCTGCCGCAATCACGGCGGGCGGCCGCACTGGGGCAAGGTGCATGCGCTGCGCGCGGCCGAACTCGCGGCATGCTATCCGCACTGGGACGATTTCCTCGCACTGCGCGAACGGATGGACCCGCACGGCCGCTTCCTGACGCCGTACCTGCGAACGTTGTTCGGCCTGCCGCAACACGCAACCGCATCCGCGCCTGCTACGCCGGTTCGCCGCGGGACACACCTGATGCACGAAACGGCGCGCGTCGAGCAAGATCGGCCGCGATCCAACCAGGAGGCCTCATGACCACCGCCACGCTGCGCACGACCGCGCAGTCGCGCCCCGATCCGTCGACCGGCGCGGTCGTCCGCCTCGCACTCGCGTTCGCGGCCGCCACCAACGGCCTCATCCTGTCGCCGTTCCTCGTCGCGGCCGTGATGACGCGTTTCCGGCTCGACGAAGGCACCGCGACCGCGCTCGTCAGCGCGGAGATCCTCGGCATCGCGATCAGTTGCGCGCTGCTGTCGCACCGGATCGCGCGCGCCGCGCGGCCGTTCACGCTGGCCGGCGTGGCCGGCACGATCGCCGGCCAGGCGCTCGGCGCGGTCGCGCCCGGCATCGCGACGGCGGCCGCCGCGCGCGGGATGACGGGGCTGTTCGAAGGAATGCTGTTCGTCGTCGTCGCGTCCGGCGTATCGCAGCGCGCGTCGACCGACCGCCTGTGGGGGCAAATCAACCTGCTCGCGGGCGGCATCAACGGCGGCATCCTCGTGCTGATCTCCGCGCTGCCGGCCGCGTGGCTCGGGCGCTGGGTGTTCGCGCTGCTGGCGGCCGTCGTCGCGGTGCTGGCGCCCGCGATCCGCGGCATCGGCGCGTTCGCGAGCGCGCAGTCGCCAGCACGCGCGCACGGCCACGCGCTGCCGTGGCGGCCGGTCATCGCGATCTGGGTCGTGACCGCGCTGGTCTACGGCGTGCAGGCGTCGCAGTGGGCGATCGCGGGTTTCGTCGGCGAACGCGCCGGGCTGTCGCCGACGACGATCGGCGTGCTGCTGTCGGTGTCGTCGCTGCTGGGTTTCGTCGGCGCGGCGATACCGTCGCATCCGGCCAGCCACAAGCACCGCCTCGGGCTGATCTGGGCCGCGCAGCTCGCGATGGTCGGGTCGATCGAATGGTTCTTCGGCGCGCATGGCGGCAGCGCGTATTTCCTGAGCCAGTTCGTGCTGAACAGCGCGTTCTTCGTGATCGTGCCGTTCCTCACCGGCATGCTGTCCGACGTCGACCCGGACGGCTCGCTGGTCGCGCGCACGCTGGTCGTCACGTTCTTCGCGGCCGGCATCGGCACCGCGCTGTCCGGCGCGCTGCTCGACCGCTTCGGCGGCACGCATGTCGCGCATGTGCTGTGCGTGGCCGTGCTGGCCGCGGCGCCATTCGTGCGCATCGCGCTGCGCCGTGCGGCGCCCGGCGCAGTGGCCCGCGCGTCACCCTGACCGCACTGCGTCATGCGGTGGCCGCGACGCACCACGAGATTGGCCGCCGCGGCCTTGGCCCGTGCAAATTTGGCTTTCTACAGTCGTTTCCGGCGGTGCAATGCCGCCGGTCCCCTGTTCCATGCAGAAATGCGGAGTGCAGAATGAATCGTCCCGATGGCATTCGCGCGGCGTGCTGCGCGATGATGGTCCTGGCCGGTGCCGGCGCGCACGCGCAAGGCAACGTGACGCTCTACGGCGTGATCGACGCGGGCATCCGCTACGAAACGCACGGCGTGTCCTACGGCGCCGACGGCACGCCGGTATCGACGGGCCGCAAGATCTCGATGGCCGACGGCGGCGGGTTGACCGAAAGCTACTGGGGCCTCAAGGGCAATGAAGACCTGGGCGGCGGGCTGTCCGCACAATTCAATATCGAGAGCCACTTCGGCCCGAACAGCGGCAGCATCGTGCCGGCCGGCTCGTCGAACTTCTTCCAGGTCGCGTACGTGGGGCTGACGTCGACGTCGCTCGGCCAGCTCTCGCTCGGCCGTCAGTACAACGTGCCGTTCGAGATGGTGTCGCTGACCTACGGATCGAACCTGTGGGCCGGCCCGCAGGACCCGTACTTCAACCTGTTCAAGCCGGAGCAGACGATGCTCGCGGCCGCGCGCACCAGCAACATGATCCAGTACGGCGCGCAGCTCGGCAGCCTGTACCTGCTCGCGCAATACGCGCCGGGCGGGCATGCGGGCGGCGGCGTGCTCGGCAGCCAGCTCGGCGCGGCCGTCGCGTACGCGCCGGACAAGGGGCCGTTCACGGTCGGCGCGTCGTTCATGCGCAGCTGGGACGACGTCACGCACGGCAAGTTCGACGTCTACGGCGGCGGCGGCTCGGTGACGCTCGGCAACGCGACCGTCAACGCCGGCTATATCGAGAACGCGCGCGACAACGACTTCACGTCGTTCGAGAACGGCCCGTTCAGCCCGACCGACCTCGCGGCGCTCGGCATCATCTCGCCCGCGCAGGTGGTCGATCCGACGGTGCCCGGCGGGTTCCGCCGCCGCAAGATGGCGCTCGCGGGGCTGACCTACCGCTTCACGCAGACGTTTACGGCAGCCGTCAACGCGTGGTGGACCACACAATCCGGCTATACATCGGACTTCGACGGCCGCGCGCGCCAGTTCCAGGTGATCGCCGGCTACAACCTGTCGAAGCGCAGCATGCTCTACGCGGAAATCGATTACGCGATCTACCGCGGCGGGCTGATCGGCGCGCAGCTCGTCGGCATCAACGGGCAGGCGCCGAGCACGAGCACCACGCAGCTCGGCGCGACGGTCGGCCTGCGCCACTACTTCTGAATCTCCGGCGGGGTCGCATGGCATGTGGCCGATAACGGCCGGGGCGGCACCCCGGCCGGGCGGGACGAGTACAATCCGTGGAAAAAAACAGGGAGCATCCATGGACGATACCGCCCGTTATACGACGGCGAATCTGCCGGTGCATTTACTGCGGTGCCTCGCGGAGACAAGCAAGGAGCTGGGCATCGATCCCGTGCGGCTGTGCCTCGGGCTCGGCTTCGACGTCGCGGACCTGTCGAATCCGTCGTGCCGGATTTCGCTGCGCCAGGCGAGCACGATGATCCGGCGTGCGCTCGACATGGCGCCGGGGCGTGCGCTCGGCCTCGAACTCGGGACGAGCGAGACGATCGCGTCGATCGGACTGGTCGGCTACGCGATGCTGACGAGTCCCACGCTGAAGGACGCGATCACGGTCGGCCTCGAGCTGCAGCGCCACACGGGGCCGCTGATGCGCTTCGATCTGGTGTCGGACGCGCGCACGCTGTCGATCCGCGCGACCAACGTGTTCCTCGAACCGGACATCGAGGCGTTCCTCGTCGAGGAAGCGTTCGGCAGCTTCATGAAGATCGGGCGCTCGCTGGTCGGCCCCACGTTCCAGCCGAAGGTCATCGATCTCAGCTACCCGCCGCCCGCGTATGCGGAGCAGTACGCACGCGTGTTCCCGTGCCCGGTGCGCTTCGAGCAGGAGCAGAACCTGCTGTCGTGCGACGCGTCGCTCGGCAACCGCGCGATCGCGACGCACGATCCGCTCGCGCATCGCCAGGTGCTCGAATTCCTGCAGGGCGCGCTGCCGCCCGAACCCGAAGGCACCGACTTTCTCGAATCGATCGAACGGATCATGCGGCGCGACCTGCGGCACACGCCGACGCTCGCCGCGATCGCCGCGCAACTGTGCATGAGCGAGCGCACGCTGCGGCGGCGGCTGGCCGACCAGGGCGTGTCGTACCAGACGGTGATCGACACGATCCGCCGGAAGCGCGCGTTCACGCTGCTGAGCAACCCGCGGCTGTCGATCGAGGACGTCGCGCACGAAGTCGGGTTCAGCGATGCGCACAACTTCCGGCGCGCGTTCAAGCGCTGGACGGGGCACGGGCCGAGAGAGGGGCAGCGAGCGGCGTTGTAAGGGCACCGCCCGCCGCCGTTACGCGGCGCCCGCCAGCGAGAGATCGAGCGCGACGAGCGTCTGGTACAGCACGCGCGTGCCGTCGAGCAGCTGCTGCGGCTCGATCCACTCCTCCGGGCAATGGCTGCGGCCACCCAGGCACGGAATGAAGATCATCCCGATCGGCCCGGTCGGCGCGACATACACGGCATCGTGCCCCGCGCCGCTCGGCAACCGCATGTTCGGATAACCAAGCTGCGTGGCCGCCTGCTCGACCGCGTCCATCACGAGCGGCTGGCAGTCGGTCGGCCGCGCGCGGCTCACGTGCTCCGCGCGTGCGCTCAACCGCAACCCGTCGAGCCGCGCGGCCGCACCGGCCAGCAGCGCCTCGGGGAAGTCGTCGAGCACCGCGTCGCTGTCGCTGCGCACTTCCAGCATCAGCTCGACATGCCCCGGCACCGCATTCGGCACGTTTGGCGTCATCGCGATCCGCCCGATCGTCGCGACCACGTAGTGCGGGTTGCCCGACAGCGCCGACGCGCGCGCGTGCGCGGCCTCGATCAGGTGCGCCGCGCCGACCAGCGCGTCGCGGCGGATATCCATCGGTGTCGTACCCGCATGGTCGGGCTGCCCGGTCACCGTGATCAGCACGCGCCGGATGCCGACGATGTTGGTCACGACTCCGATCGGCAAGCCGCGCGTTTCCAGCACCGGGCCCTGCTCGATATGCAGTTCGACGAACGCGGCCGTGCTGCCCAGCGCGCGCAGCGGTTCGCGCAGCGCGTCCGGGTTGCCGCCGATGCGCCGCAATGCTTCTGCGAGCGTTTCGCCTTCGGCGTTCGTCGCGCGCAGCATGCCCGCATCGAGCACGCCCGACAATGCACGGCTGCCGACGCACGAAATGCCGTAGTCGCTCGGTTCTTCCGACAAGAAGTCGATCACCTCGAACGGATGGTCGAGCACGATCCCCTGCTCGTTCAGCGTATGCGCAACCTCGATGCCGGCCAGCACGCCGATGATCCCGTCGAAGCGGCCGCCGCCGACGACCGTGTCGCAATGCGACCCCGTCACCAGCGGCTTCGTGCGGCGGCCGCTGCCTTCGCGACGGCCGATCAGGTTGCCGCCCGCGTCCATCGACACCGCGAGCCCGGCTGCGGCGAATTGTTCGGCGAGCCATGCGCGCGCTTCCGTAAACAACGGCGAGAATGCGCGGCGCGTCCACGGGACGTCGGGCCGCGTGAAGCGCGCGAGTTGCTCGACGCGCGCGTTCAGGCGCGCGGCGTTCAGGGGCGGAAAAGTCGTCGGATTCATGCTTGCTCCTGTTGCGTGGCGATCGACCGGCTGCCGTGCGGCTTCAGGAAGCGGCCCGAGCCTGCCGGATTGACGATGCGGGCGCCGTCGTACACGAGCGCGCCGCGGCAGTAGGTGGCGGCGATGCGCACCGTGAATTCCATGCCTTCGAACGCGCTCCACTGCACGGCCGACAGGCTGTGCGACGGATCGAACGCATAGCGCTCCGGCGTCAGGATCACGAAATCCGCGTCGGTGCCGACGTCGAGCGAGCCCTTGCGATCGTCGAGCAGAAAATGCCGTGCCGGGTTCGTTGCGAGCAGTTCGGCCACGCGCGTCGGCGCGACGCCATGCTGCTCGCAGCCGGTCCAGAACGCCGGCAGCAGCGTTTCGAGCCCCGGACCGCCCGACGCGTTGCGGAACACGTTCGGATCGCCCTTGCGTTCGAGCCCCCAGCTCACGTGATCCGACGACACGAACGTGCATTCGCCGCGCGCAATATGCGTCCACAGCAGGTCCTGCTCCGCGCGCGGCCGGATCGGCGGGTAGTGTTTCGTCTTCGCGCCGAAGCGCTTCGTATGCGTTTCGTGGTCGAGCATCAGGTACTGCACGCAGGTTTCGATGCTCGCGCGATGGCCGGCCTGCCGGTACATGCTGCACAGTTCGAAGCCGCGCGACGTCGACACGTGCACCGCGTGCGCGCGGGCACCCGTCTCCGCACCGATCTCGTAGATCAGCGCGGTCGCGAGGTTCTCGATCAGCGGCGGATGCGCGCGCAGGAACGCGTCCCAGCCCGTGTCGCCGGCCTCGATCATCCGCGCGATGTTCTTGCGCGTCAGGTCCTGCATCTGGTTGTGCACGCCGCACGCGAGGCCCGACGGCGCGATCAGCCGGAACGCGTCGTACAGCACGTCCTCCTCGACGCGCGGGAACCGGCCGGGCGTCGCCTCGAACGTCGAGAACTTGAACGCGCACACGCCGCCGTCGATCAGCCCGACCGCCGCTTCGAGGCCGTGCTTCGCGTTGAGCGTGCCGTACAGTGCGACGTCGACGTGGCAATCGCGCTCGGCTTCCGCGATCTTGCGGTCGAGCTGCGCGCGCGACGCGACCGGTTCCGGATCGTCGTACGGCATGTCGACCATCACCGTCACGCCGCCCGCGGCCGCCGCGCGCGACGCATGGCCGAGCCCTTCCTGGTTCGCCTGGCTGGCCGCATGCACCTGCCCGTCGACGACGCCCGGCAGCACCCACTGCCTGCGCGCATCGATCGTGTCGCGTGCCGCCGGCGGCACGCCCGTGCCGCGCGCGGCGATCCGCCCGCCGCGGATCGCGAGCCAGCCGTCGTCGACCACCTCGCGCGCATCGACCAACCGGCCGCGCACCACCTGCTCGAATTCGCTCATCTCCACCTCCTGCATTTTTGATCACGAGCAGTTTAGGCAGCGCTCTGCCAGAATGTCTCATGCCGATTTATCGCCCCCACATAACATGGAGTTAAGGCTGTGCGTCTGAACCTGCGCCAGATCGAGGTGTTTCGCGCCATCATGCTGACCGGCTCGATCAGCGGCGCCGCAAAGCTGCTGCATGTGTCGCAGCCGGCCGTGTCGCGGCTCATTTCGTATGCGGAGCAGCGGCTCGGCCTCGCGCTGTTCGAGCGCATCAAGGGGCGGCTCTACCCGACGCCGGAAGCGCAGCGGCTGTTCGTCGAAGTGAATGCGGTGTACCAGGGCGTGCAGCGCGTCAATGAAATCGCGGAAGACCTGATCGAGAACCGGATGGGCCACCTGCGCATCGCGTGCAGCCCCAATCTCGGGCAATCGCTGCTGCCGCGCGCGATCGCCGCGTTCTACGAGCGCTTTCCCGACGTGCGCATCATCCTGCACACGATGATCCCGAGCGTATTGCTGCAGGCCGTGCTCACGCAGCAGGTCGAGCTCGGCATCGCGTTCCTGCAGGACACGCACCCGAACGTCGAGAGTCAGCTCCTGTATGAAAACCGGATGGTCGCGGCCGTGCCCGCATCGCATCCGTTCGCGCGGCGCAAGACGCTGGCCGTGCGCGATCTCGCGAACCAGCCGCTGATCGGTTATGGCAGCGACATTCCGCTCGGGCAACTGGTGCGGCGGCTGTTCAGCGACGAAGGCCTCGTGCCGCAGGTCAGGATCGAAGTGCAGCAGGCGCACGTCGCGTGCGCGCTCGCGCAGGCCGGCACCGGCATCGCGCTGATCGACGAACTGACGGTCGCGGGGCCCATTTGGCCGCAGATCGTCGTGAAGCCGATCGTGCCGACCATCGCCGCGCCGGTCAGCGTGCTGCACCCCGTGCTCGCGCCGCTGTCGCGCCTCGCGCACGAGTTCATCGACACGCTGCACGCGCTTTCCGCAGACGCATGAATTGCGCCGTCAACGCGCCATCGCGGGATTACCCTAGCCTTAACATCGCGTTATGAAGTCTCCATAAAATAGCAATAACGCTCAATATTCGGCGTCCCTAGAATCGTTTGGACAGTACCGCCACACAAGGCTTTCAGCCCGGCGCGTACAGCCCTTTTCCTCACTCAGGACAAACGACAAATGGGACGCATTCTGTCTTCGAAGGACGTCGAAGCCGCCGTCAAGGGCGGCTCGGTTTTCGCATGCGGCGGCGGCGGCTGGGCCGACCACGGCCGTGAACTCGGCACGCTCGCAGTCACGATCGGCCGCCCCGAACTGGTGGCCATCGACGAATTGCCGGACGACGCGTGGATCGCCACGGCCGCCGCGATCGGCGCGCCGGGCGGCCTCACCGACTGGCAAATGCTCGGCGCCGACTACGTGAAGGCCGCGCAACTCGTGCAGGAAGCACTCGGTGCGCCGCTCGCCGGGCTCATCATCGGGCAGAACGGCATGTCGAGCACGCTGAACGCATGGCTGCCGTCCGCGCTGCTCGGCACCAAGGTGGTCGACGCGGTGGGCGACATCCGCGCGCATCCGACCGGCGACATGGGCTCGCTCGGTCTCGCATCGAGCACGACACCGATGATCCAGGCCGCGGCCGGCGGCAACCGCGCACAGCACGCGTATATGGAAGTGGTCGTGCGCGGCGCGACCGCGAAAGTGTCGCCGGTGCTGCGCAAGGCGGCCGACATGGCCGGCGGCTTCATCGCGAGCTGCCGCAACCCGATTCGCGCGTCCTACGTGCGCCAGCATGCGGCGCTCGGCGGCATCAGCCGCGCGCTCGCGCTCGGCGATGCGATCATCGACGCCGAACGGCGCGGCGGCAGCGCGGTGATCGATGCGATCTGCGCGGCCACGCACGGCGAGATCATTGCGAGCGGCAAGGTCGAACGCAATACGCTCGAATACACGCGCGAGGCATTCGACGTCGGCCTCGTCTATGTCGGCAGCGGCGCGCAGCGCGCGGTCATTCATGTGATGAACGAGCACATGGCGGTGGACGACGCGCACGGCGAGCGCATCGCGACCTACCCGGACGTGATCACGACGCTCGATGCCGAAGGCCGCCCCGTCAGCGCCGGACAGTTGAAGGAAGGGATGGAGATCCACGTGCTGCGGGTCGCGAAGGCGCACATTCCGCTTTCGTCGTCGGTGTTCGATCCCGCGGTCTACCCGCCGGTCGAAGCCGCGCTCGGCATCTCGATCGCCGACTATGCGCTCGCGCGCTGAACGGAGGGCAACAACCATGACCCGCACCTTCGAAGTCACGTCCGGCACGACGCTGCGCTGCAAGGGCTGGCGCCAGGAAGCGCTGCTGCGCCTGCTCGAGAACGTGCTCGCCGTCGGCGAGGATCCCGAACAACTGATCGTCTACGCGGCGCTCGGCCGCGCGGCGCGCGACTGGCCGTCGCACGATGCGATCGTACGCACGCTGAAGACGATGGACGAGGACCACACGCTCGTCGTCCAGTCCGGCAAGCCCGTCGCGCTGCTGCGCACGCATGCGAGCGCGCCGCTCGTCGTGATGGCGAACTGCAACCTGATCGGCCAGTGGGCGAAAGCCGAGCACTTCTACGAACTGGAACGGCGCAACCTGATCTGCTGGGGCGGGCTCACGGCCGGCGACTGGCAGTACATCGGCTCGCAGGGCGTGATCCAGGGCACCTATGAAATCTTCTCGCGCATCGCCGAGCGCCATTTCGACAACGACCTGCGCGGGCGCTTCATCCTGACGGCCGGCCTCGGCGGAATGGGCGGCGCGCAACCGCTCGCAGGCCGGATGGCGAATGCGGCGACGCTCGTCGTCGAGATCGACCAGACGCGCATCGACAAGCGGCTGCAGATCGGCTTTCTCGAACGGCAGGCGCACGACCTGGACGAGGCGCTCGCGCTGATCCGCGACGCGCAGGCGCGGCGCGAGCCGATCTCGGTCGGCCTGCTCGGCAACGCGGCCGACGTGTTCCCGGCAATCCTCGCGCGCGGCGTCGTGCCCGACATCGTCACCGACCAGACGGCCGCGCACGATCTCGTGTACGGCTATGTACCGTCGGGCTACACGCTCGACGAAGTGCGCGCGCTGCGCGACAGCGACCGCACGCAACTGATGGACGCGAGCCGCGCGTCGATCGTGCGTCACGTCGACGCGATGCTCGGCTTCAAGGATCGCGGCGCGATCGTGTTCGACAACGGCAACCTGATCCGCACGCATGCGAAGGACGGCGGCGTGGCGCGCGCGTTCGAGATCCCGGTGTTCACCGAGGCGTTCCTGCGCCCGCTGTTCTGCCGCGCGATCGGCCCGTTCCGCTGGATCGCGCTGTCGAACGACCCGAACGACATCCGCATCATCGACGACTACCTGCTCGAACACTTCCCGGACAACCGGATCGTCACGAACTGGATCCGGCGTGCGCGCGAATGCGTGCCGTTCGAAGGCCTGCCGGCGCGCATCGCGTGGCTCGGCCACGGCGAGCGCACGCGGCTCGCGCTCGCGGTCAACGCGATGGTGCGCGACGGCGTGCTGGCCGGGCCGGTCGCGTTCACGCGCGACCACCTCGACGCCGGCGCGATGGCGCACCCGAACATCATGACCGAGAACCTGCGCGACGGCTCCGACGCGGTGGCCGACTGGCCGCTGCTGAACGCGATGATGAGCTGTTCGTCGATGGCCGATCTCGTCGCGATCCATTCCGGCGGCGGCGGCTACAGCGGCTACATGACGAGCGCAGGCATCACCGTCGTCGCCGACGGCAGCGCGGCGGCGAACGAGCGGCTGACGCTGTCGATGACCAACGACACCGCGCTCGGCGTGATCCGCTATGCGGACGCCGGCTACGAAGAAGCGCTCGACGAAGCGGAACGCAAGCAGATTCCGCATATCCGGCTGTAATTCCGTCCCGCACGACAACAGGAGATCGAAGTGAAGCAATCTGCCGTTCCCCTCGACACGGCCACGGCCGTGTCGCCCCCCGCTTCGAGCGCCCGGCGCGCGATCGCCGCGGCCTCGATCGGCAACGCGCTGGAATGGTATGACTTTTCCGTCTACGCGTTCTTTGCCGTGTATATCGCGCAGAACTTCTTCCATCGCGGCGACACGGGCACCGGGCTGATCGAGGCGTTCATGGCGTTCGGGATCGGCTTCATCGCGCGGCCGCTCGGCGCGCTCGTGATCGGCGTGTACGGCGATCGCGCAGGCCGCAAGGCCGCGCTGACGCTTACCATCCTCGTGATGGCGGCCGGCACCGCCATCATCGCGTTCGCGCCGCCGTTCACCGCGATCGGCATCGGCGCGCCGCTGCTGATCCTGTGCGGCCGCCTGCTGCAAGGCTTCTCGGCCGGCGGCGAAGTGGGCGGCGCGGCGGCATTCCTGATCGAGCACGCGCCGGCGGACCGCAAGGGCCGCTACGCATCGTGGCTGCAGGCGAGCATGGCCGCGTCGAACGTCCTCGCCGCGCTGGTCGCCACCGGCGTGACGCTCACGCTGTCGCACGAACAGATCGGCGACTGGGGCTGGCGGATTCCATTCATCCTCGGTCTCGCGATCGTGCCGGTCGGCCTGTGGCTGCGCAAGACGCTCCACGAAACGCCGCATTTCCGCGCGGAGATGGCCCGTGCCGCGCACGCGCCGGCCGAGCGCAAGACGCCGCTGCTGCAGGTCGTGCGCGACTATCCGCGCGCGCTCGTCGTCGGCACCGGGTTCTCGGTGTTGTGGGCCGTCTGCGTGTATGCGCTGGTGATCTACATGCCGACGCATGTGCAGCGCGCGCTGCACTTCGACGGGCGCGACGCGTTCATCGCGTCGCTGGTCGGCAACTGCCTGATGGCCGTCACCTGCGTGTGCGCGGGCGGCTGGTCCGATCGCTTCGGCCGGCGCAAGGTGCTCACGGCCGGCGCGGTGCTGATGCTCGTGTCGGTGTATCCGTTGCTGCGCTGGCTCGCCGACGTGCACACGCTCGCCGCGCTGATCGCGGTGCAGAGCGCGTTCTGCGTGATGGTCGCGATCTTCACCGGCGTCGCGCCGGCCGCGCTGTCGGAGCTGTTCCCGACCCGCGTGCGCGCGACCGGCATGTCGCTGTCCTACAACATCGCCGCGACGATCTTCGGCGGCTTCGCGCCCGCGATCCTCGCATGGCTCACGCAACGGTCCGGCAACCCGTTCGCGCCTGCCTGGTATGTGATGGCCGCGAGCGTCGTCGCGCTCCTGTCGATCGCCGCGCTGTCTTCCACGTCACGTCACGCCTGAAATCGGAGAACTGCCTCATGCAACGCTTCCTCATGCGGAGCGCGGTCGCGCTCGCGCTTTTCGCCGCCGTCCCGGCCTTCGCGGACGTCACGCTCGACGGCCGTTCCGTCACGCCCGAATCGATCGCGCGCATCGCCGACGGCGAGGCCGTGTCGATCGCACCGGCCGCCCGCCAGCGGGTCGTCGCCGCGCACGACGTGCTGCTGAAGGCCGCCGCGGCCGGCCAGCAGATCTACGGGCTGACGGTCGGCGTCGGCCTCAACAAGGACCGCGAGATGGTCGATGCGCACGGCAAGCTGTCGCAGGAGGTCATCGACGCGTCCACGCGCTTCAACATCGGGTTGATCCGCGCGCACTCGGGCAGCGTCGGCCCCGACATGAGCGTGCGCGTGGCCCGCGCCGCGATGGCCGCGCGCCTGAACGCGATGCTCGACGGCGGCGCCGGCGTGCAGCCGGCGATCGTCGACGCGTACGCGCAGCTCCTCAATCGCGGCGTCACGCCGGCGATGCCGGCGGACGGCTCGATCGGCGAGGCCGACATCACGATCCTGAGCCACGTCGGCCTCGCGATGCTCGGCGAAGGCGACGTGTACTACCAGGGCCGCAAGCTCGCCGCCGCCGACGCGCTGAAGTCGGCCGACATCGCGACGATCCGTCCGTACGGCAAGGATGCGCTCGCGATCCTCAGTTCCAACGCGTATTCGGCCGGCATGGCGGCGCTGGCGCTCACCGACATGGCGCGTCTCGCGCACGTGTCGAAGCTCGTGTTCGCGCTGAGCCTGCAGGGGCTGAACGGCAACGTGTCGCCGTTCCGCGAGGACACGCTGGCGTTGCGGCCGTTCCCGGCCACGCAGCGCGCCGGCGCGGCGCTGCGCACGCTGCTCGCGGGCAGCAGCCTGTGGAACAAGGATCCGGACCGGCCGCTGCAGGATCCGCTCAGCTTCCGTTCCGGCGTCTACCTGCTCGGCGAAGAGGATCGCACCTACGACGAGGCGCGCGCGCTGCTGCAGGTCCAGCTCAATTCGAGCGACGACAACCCGGGCGTCGCGGTCGGCGTCACGCCGAAGTCGAACCGCGCGCAGGATGAGGCCGGTTATGTCGACGGCGGCGGCGCGGTGCTGCCGAGCGCGAACTTCGAGCCGCTACCGTGGGTCCTCGCGTTCGAACAGCTCGGTCTCGCGCTCGGCCACAACGCGCTCGCGTCCGCACAGCGCATCGTCAAGCTGAACGACCCGCACCTCACCGGCCTCTCGCGCTTCCTCGGCACCGAGAACACCGTGCACGCGTTCGGCGCAATGGAAAAGCCGCCGACCGCGCTCGCGATGACGGTGAAGTCGCTCGCGATGCCCGTGTCGCTCGACTACCTGCCGGTTGCCGGTGGCATCGAGGACATCGCGACGAACGCGCCCGACGTCGTGCGGCGCGTGCAGAAGCAGATCGACGCGAGCTACACGCTGCTCGGCCTCGAACTCGTCGAAGCCGCGCAGGCGATCGACCTGCGCCAGCGCAAGCAGCCGTCGTTCACGCTCGCGCCGGCCACGCAGCCGCTGTACCGCGCACTGCGCGCGAAGGTCGCGTTCCTCGAGCGCGACCGCCCGCTCACGCCCGACTTCCGGGCCGCCGATACGCTGCTGCGCGCGTATCGCGACTGAGCGGCGCACCGCCCTTCCATCGTTTCATCGCTTTACCCGCCGCCGCGATCGTCGCCCGATCGCGGTGCGGGCCTGCACGTCCGTACCTCTACACGCAACCTGATTGAACCGCCGTTCGCCCTCTTTCACCCACACCGCACCGGAACACCACCATGAAAAAACTCCTGTTCGCGCTGCCGCTCGCCGCGGCCGCCACCGCCCACGCGCAAAGCAGCGTCACGCTGTACGGCATCGTCGAGGACGGCGTCGACTTCGTATCGAACGTGCAGGGCAAGCATCTCGTGCAGCTCGCGTCGGGCGTGACGGCCGGCAGCCGCTGGGGCGTGCGCGGCACCGAGGATCTCGGCGGCGGCCTGAGCGCGATCTTCCGGCTCGAAAGCGGCTTCGACATCAACTCCGGCCGTCTCGGCAGCGGGCTCGCGTTTTCGCGCAACGCGTACGTCGGCCTGAACGATACGAAGCTCGGCACGCTCACGCTCGGCCGCCAGTGGGATTCGATCGTCGACTACGTCGAGCCGTTCACGCTGAACGGCAACATCGGCGGCTACTACTTCGCGCACCCGAACGACATGGACAACACCGACAACGGCTTCCCGATCTCGAACGCGGTCAAGTACCGCAGCCCGACGATCGCAGGCATCACGTTCGGCGGCCTCTACGCGTTCGGCGGGCAACCCGGCCGCTTCTCGGACAACGCGACGTTCAGCGTCGGCGCGAGTTACGCGGCGGGGCCGGTCGGCTTCGGCATCGGCTATCTGCGGATCAACAACCCTGGCGTGTCGACGCAGGGCTACCAGAACTATCCGGGCTTCACGAACGCGATCTACGGCAACTACCTCGACGCGGCGCGCGCGCAAAAGGTGTTCGGCGTCGGCGCGTCGTACCAGGTCGTGCAATGGCTGAAGGTGCTGGCGGACTTCACGAACACGAACTTCCAGCAGGGCAGCGCGGGGCACGATGCGACGTTCCAGAACTACGAGCTGTCGGCGCTCGTCACGCCGACACCGGCGGTGACGGTCGGCACCGGCTACACGTACACGACGGGCCGCGACCATGCGACGAACGCGGAGCCGAAGTATCACCAGTTCAACCTGAGCATCGAATACGCGCTGTCCAAGCGCACGAGCGTCTATGTGATGGGTGCGTTCCAGAAGGCGGCGGGCGATGCGCCGGTCGCGCAGATCGCGGGCTTCAATCCGTCGAGCAACCAGAAGCAGGCGGTCGGGCGCGCGGGTATCCGGCACGTGTTCTGACGTTCCTGACGGCTGACGGCCGCGCATCGCGCGTGCCGGCGGCCGGTCCGCCCGCCTTCGCTTTTTCCACACGATTCGATCAGTATGCCTATCCATTCAACCCGGAATGCCGGCCGGCGTCGTCGCCTGCTGTCTGCCGTCGGCGCAACGCTGATCGCCTGCACGATCGCCGACGACGTCGCGGCCCAGTCGTCCGTCTCACTGTACGGGCTGGCCGACGTCTATGTCGGCGCACAGAAAAGCCTCGGCAAGCAGCGCGCATACGCGATGAATTCGGGCGGCTTCACGACGAGCTTCTGGGGGATCGGCGGCCGCGAGGATCTCGGCGGCGGCTACGCGCTGCAGTTCGCGCTCGAAGCGTTCATGCGCCCGTCGAACGGCGGCGCCGGCCGCTTCGGCGGCGATACGTTTTTCGGGCGCAACGCGTATGTCGGCGTCGCGACGCCGTACGGTGTGCTGCGCGCGGGACGCAACACGACGCCGTATTACATCTCCGTCGTGCGCTTCAACCCGTTCTCGACTTCGTTCGGTTTTTCGCCGGCGCTGAACCAGATGTACAAGGGCGTATCGGGGCAGGGCCTTGTCGGCGACAACGACTGGAGCAATTCGGTGCTGGTTTCGACGCCCGGCGAGCACGCGCTACAGGCGAGCCTGATCTATGCGACGGGCAACGAGCCCGGTCACACCGGCGCGAACCAGTGGGGCGGCACCGTCACCTACGACCGGCAACGCGCGTTCAGCGCGACGCTCGCGTTCCAGCAGGCGAAATACGACCGCATACCGGGCGACCTGAACGCATCCATAACCGGCTTCACGCAGCAGGACGCCGTGCTGGCCGGCGTCGGCTACGACCTGAAGTTCGTGAAGTTCACCGCGTTCTACCAGTACGTGCACGACGCGATCGACGGCGGCGGGCTCGGCACGCACAGCGGGCAGGTGGGCGCGGCCGTGCCGGTCGGCTTCGGCACACTGCTCGCGTCGGTCATGGCCGCGAAAAGCCACGGCCGCGACCGCCCGTCGAGAACGACCTGGGCGCTCGGTTACGACCACCGGCTGTCGAAACGGACCGACGTCTACGTCGCGTTCATGCGCGATCGCGCGAGCGGATACGGGAATGGCGATTCGGCCGGGCTCGGCCTGCGCACCGCGTTCTGAGCCTGCGCGCGCCGGGGCGGCGCAACCACGGTGCGCAGACGCAGGCCGCGCATGTGGCACGCGTACTGGCTCAGGCGTTGCGCGATTGATCGCGATCTCAAAGCGCACGTGCCGCAAACGCGCAGCCCGCCTGCATCACCGCGGCTCGCCCATCCCACCCATCAGCGCCATCAACTGCTCGCGCAGCCACTGGCTACCCTGATCCTGATCGGCGCTGCGATGCCAGTAGCAGAAGTATTCGAGGCCCGGCATCTCGAACGGCAGTTCGAGGATGCGCGCCGGATAGCGCTGCAGCAGCCGCAGCGGTGCCGTCAGCGCAAGATCGCCGCGCATCGCGATCAGCGGCGCGACCATGTAGTGCTGCACGCGCATCTGGATGTTGCGGCGCAGCCCGAGGCGCGTCAGTTCCGCGTCGACGTGCCCGCTGCCCTTGCGGCGGCTCGACACGTGGATGTGCCCCATCGACAGGTAGTCGTCCATGGTCAGCGTGTCGCCCCTGAACGGGTGATCGTCGCGGATCATGCATGCATAACGATCGCGCACGAGCAGCGCCTGGTGCAGATGCGGATCGCCGATCAGCGGCGCGTCGATCGCGATGTCGACGGAGCCGTTCGCAAGCGCGGTCGCCACTTCGCGGCGGTCCATCGTATAGCTGCGCACGTGCATGCCGGGCGCTTGCCGCTGCAGCAGTTCGCCGAGCGCCGGCAGCAGCAGCGCTTCGGTCAGGTCGCTCATGCTGAGCCGGAATACGCGCTCGGAAGAAGCCGGATCGAACACGTCGCCTTCGTGCGCGCTCGAATCGAGCAGCTGCAGCGCCTCGCGCACGCGGCCGACGATGTTCTCGGCCATCGGCGTCGGCATCATCCCGGCCGGTGTGCTGACGAACAGCGGATCGTTCAGCGTCTTGCGCAGCCGCGCCAGCGCGTTGCTGACGGCCGGCTGCGTGAGGTTCAGCACCTCGGCCGCCCGCGTCAGGTTGCGCTTGTTGTAGATCGCCTCGAATACGACGAACAGGTTCAGATCAATCTTCGAAAGGCGCATCGCCGGATCTCCTTGCCGGCATCTTACGGCGGGCGCCATTCGTTCGTCCATGCCGGCCCGGCGAGCAGCGCCGGACGCGTCGCCCATCCCGGCGCGCCGCTCAACCGCGCAGCGGCGGCGTCAGGTAAGGCGCGGTCGAGCCCGGCTCGCCGTCCTTGATCTCCATCCGCGCGATCGCCTGCAGGTGCACCTCGTCCGGGCCGTCGGCGAAGCGCAGCGCGCGGCCCCAGGTCCACAGATCGGCGAGCGGCGTATCGGGGCTCAACCCCGCCGCGCCGAACACCTGCATCGCGCGGTCGCAGACGTCGGTATACACCGTCGGCACCAGCGCCTTGATCATCGAGATCTCCTTGCGCGCGGCCTTTGCGCCGACCTTGTCGATCATCCACGCGGCCTTCAGCACCAGCAGGCGCGCCTGATCGATCTCGATGCGCGAGCGCGCGATCCATTCGCCGACCGTGCCGTGCCGGTTCAGCGGCTTGCCGAACGCGACGCGCGACTGCGCGCGGTCGACCATCAGTTCCAGCGCGAGCTCGGCCGCGCCGATCGAACGCATGCAGTGGTGGATGCGGCCCGGCCCGAGGCGTGCCTGCGCGAGCGCGAAGCCGCTGCCTTCCGCGCCGAGCAGGTTGCGCGCCGGCACGCGCACGTTGTCGAACGTGATCTCGCAGTGCCCTTCCGGCGCATGGTGATTGACCACCGTGATGTTGCGCACGACCGTCACGCCCGGCGTGTCGCGCGGCACGAGGATCATGCTCTGCTGCTGGTGCGACTCGGCGTCGGGATCGGTCTTGCCCATCACGATGAAGATCTTGCAGTTCGGATGCGCGGCGTTCGTGATGAACCACTTGCGGCCGTTGATCACGTACTCGTCGCCCGCACGCTCGATGCGCGTCGTGATGTTCGTCGCATCCGACGACGCCACGTCGGGCTCCGTCATCGCGAACGCCGAGCGGATCTCGCCGCGCAGCAGCGGCAGCAGCCACTGTTCGCGCTGCTCGGGCGTCGCGAACATGTGCAGCAGCTCCATGTTGCCCGTGTCCGGCGCATTGCAGTTGAACACCTCCGACGCCCAGCTCACGCGCCCCATGATCTCGGCGAGCGGCGCGTATTCGAGGTTCGTCAGGCCCGTGCCGGGCTCGTCGTCCTTCAGGTGCGGCAGGAACAGGTTCCACAGCCCTTCCGCCTTCGCGCGTTCCTTCAATTCCTCCATGAACGACACGGGATACTGGCCCGCATGCACTTCATCGTTCCACTGACGAATGCGCGGCACGATGTGCGCGTCCATGAACGCGCTTACGCGCTCGCGCAGTTCTTCCACTTTCGGGGTGTAGCCAAAGTCCATGATCGACTCCTCGAGATTCCGTGTTCGGTTCGGTCAGAAGGCCGAGACACCGCCGTCGACGGCGACGGCCTGCCCGGTCAGGTAAGTGTTTTCCTTCGCGCACAGCGTCAGCATCGTCGCGACGATTTCGTCGGGCCGGCCGAGCCGCTTCATCGGCGAGCCCTGCGCGAGAAAGTCCTGGCGGTCGCCGATATCGCTGTCGGTGACCATCGGCGTCGCGCTGTAGAACGGGCACACCGCGTTCACGCGAATGCCGTGGCGCGCGTATTCGAGCGCGGCCGTCTTCGTGAGCCCGACCACCGCATGCTTCGACGCCGCGTACGCGGCCAGCTTCGGCGCGCCGCCGAGCCCGGCAATCGACGCGACGTTCAGGATCACGCCTTCGCGCTGCGCGAGCATCTGGCGGATCTGGTGCTTCATCCCGAAGAACACGCCCTTCGCGTTCACCGCGAAGCTCAGGTCGAGATCGGCTTCGTCGGTGTCGATCAGCGCCTTCATCGGCGGTGCGATCCCCGCGTTGTTGATGCCGACGTCGAGCCGCCCGAAGCGCGCGACGGCTTCATGCACCAGCGACGCGACGTCCGTTTCGACGCGCACGTCGCAGCACTGCGCGACGACGTCGGCGCCGGCCGCGCGCAGCGGCGCGGCCACGCGTTCGAGCGCGTCGTCGTTCAGGTCGCCGAGGGCGAGCCGCGCGCCCATCGCGGCGAGTTCGCTCGCGAGCAGCGCGCCGAAGCCGCTCGCGGCGCCGGTGATCATCACGGCCTGGCCGGCGTAGCTGTCGAGTTTCATCGCGCGCTCAGATCGTCAGGCCGCCGTCGACGACGATGCATTCGCCGTTCGTGTAGCTCGCCGCGTCCGACACGAGATACAGCACGGTGCCGGCCATTTCGCGCGGCTCCGCGTGGCGGCGCAGCGGGATCTTCGCCTTCCACGTCTCGTAGATGTCCTTGTCGGCGAACAGCGCGCCCGCGAACTTCGTCTTCGTGAGGCCCGGCAGCAGCGCATTCACGCGGATGCCGAGCGGCCCGCACTCCTTCGCGAACGCCTTCGTCATGTTGACGACGGCCGCCTTCGTGATCGAGTAGATGCCTTGCCGGTCGCCCGGCTGCAACGCATTCACCGACGCGGTGTTGACGATCGCGCCGCCGCCGTGCGTCTTCATCAGCTTGCCGGCCTCGACCGACATGAAGAAGTAGCCGCGGATGTTCACGTCGACGGTCTTGTCGTACGCGGCGAGATCGGTATCGAGGATGTGCCCGAAATACGGGTTCGCCGCTGCGTTGTTGACGAGGATGTCGAGGCGGCCGTGCTTGCCGCGGATATGCTCGAACGTCGCGGCGATGTCCTCCAGCCGCCCGACGTGGCACGCCAGCGCTTCGGCGCGACCGCCCGCCGCGATGATTGCGTCCGCAACCGCCTGGCAGTCGTCGATCTTGCGGCTCGACACGATCACGTGCGCGCCTTGCTCGGCGAGCAGCTTCGCGATTTCCTCGCCGATGCCGCGGCTCGCGCCCGTCACCAGTGCGATCTTGCCCGTCAGGTCGAACAGGTTCGTTGCCATGTTGCTGTGCTCCTCCATTGATGTGTTTGTTCGTGCCGCGGCGCCGCCTGCGCCAGCGTCGCGTTCAGCGATGCGCGTCGATCACGGCGACGGCCAGCTCGGCGAGCCGGCCGGCCATTTCGCCGACGCGCAGCGCCTGCTCGCTCGATGCGTTGCCCTGCAGCGCGCGCGCCTTCACGCCCTGCGCGATCGCCGCGAGCCGGAAGAAACTGAATGCGAGGTAGAAGTGCCAGTCGCGGATCGGCGCGATGCCGCGCAGTTCGCAGTAGCGCGCGACGATCGCCGCTTCGTCGGGAATACCGAGTTCGGCACGATCCTGGCCCGCGAGCCCGCGCACCTGCCCGCCCGTCGGCAGCCGCAGGCACATGCAGAAGTACGCGAGATCGGCGAGCGGGTTGCCGAGCGTCGACAATTCCCAGTCGAGCACGGCCTGCACGCGATAGCCGTCGCGCGCGAACATCAGGTTGTCGATCCGGAAGTCGCCGTGCACGAGTGCCGGCCGGCCCGTGTCCTCGGGGCACGCCTTCGGCAGCCAGTCGATCAGCGTCTCCATTGCGTCGAGGCGCCCGGTTTCGGCTGCGCGATACTGCTTCGTCCACACGCCGATCTGCCGCTCGAAGTAGTTGCCCGGCCGGCCGTAGTCGGCGAGGCCCACCGCGTCGACATCGACGTCGTGCAGCGCGGCCATCGTTTGCAGCAGCGCGTCGTAGCAGGTCGCGCGGTCGGCCTTCGGCAGTTCCGGCAGCGCGGGATCCCAGAAGATCCGGCCATCCTCGAAGCTCATCACGTAGAACAGGCTGCCGATCACGTCGCGGTCTTCGCACAGGTGATACGGATGCGCGACCGGCACCGCGGTGCCCGACAGCGCGGTCAGCACACGGAATTCGCGGTCGACCGCGTGCGCGGATTTCAGCAGCTCGCCCGGCGGCTGGCGGCGCAGCACGTAGCGGCCGCTCTTCGCATTCAGCAGGAAAGTCGGATTCGACTGGCCGCCGGCAAACTTCTCCGTGTCGACCGGGCCTTCGAAGCCCGGCACGTGCGTTTCCAGATAGCGCGTGAGGCGGGCTACGTCGAATTGCTGGGAAGGGTTCGTCATCGTCGCGATCGTTCGTGGGTCAGCCGTAGGTTCGCAGCGCGTGTCGTTCGGGATCCTCCAGATGCGGGATACCGTTGAACGACGCGAGGTGGAACGCGTCGGCGTTGAAGAAAAACTGCGAAAGACTGCTGTTGCGGATCTGCAGGTTCAGCGCGATCGCGCTCGACGGCGGCGCCGCGAGCACCTGCTGTACGGTAACCGCGATCGGGCCGCCGGAGCTCACCGCCAGCACGCGCTGGCCGCCGCCTGCGCGGATCGCCGCGCGCGCGTCGGCCACGCGCTGCTGGAAATGCGCCCAGGTTTCGGGGGCCGCGTCGCCAAGCTTGTCCTCGGTCCACAGCTGCAGCACCTGCCGGAGCGCGCGGAAGTGATCCTTCATCGCGCCGGCCGCGAGCCGCGCGATCTCCGGGTAGTCGCTCGCGGCGGCCGCGAACAGCCCGTGGAAATCGTATTCGTTCAGGCCCGAATGGCGGTCGACCTCGACGCCTTCGCGGCCCATCCCGCGCAGGATCGCGGCAACCGTCTGCGCATGGCGGTTCATCGTGCCGCAGATCACGCGGTCGAACGTCAGCCCCTGCCGCGCGAAGTATTCGCCGAGCCACACGCCCTGCTGGTGGCCCGCCGCGGACAGCCGGTCGTAGTCGTCCGTGCCGAACGACGCCTGCCCGTGCCGTACCAGAAAGAGTTCAGCCATTGCGCTCGCCCTGAGGGAAAACCGAAGGCCCAGCATAGCGACCAGGGATGCATTTTTGAAATTTATTTTCTGAATCAACCGGTATACATCGCATGAATTCCGCGCATCCAGACAGTGCGCTTGCGCCGGCTTTCATCGGCCCCCCCCCCCCCCCCCCCCGCGTCGCGGCACGCGAATTGCGACAGCGCACACCGTGTCGAATAAATCCAAGGAGGGATGCGATGCTCGGTACGATCCTCATCATCATTCTGATTCTGCTGCTCATTGGAGCATTTCCTGCATGGCCGCACAGCCGAAGCTGGGGTTACTGGCCGTCGGGGACCGTCGGGCTGATCGTCGTCATTGTCGTGATACTGGTGCTGCTCGGTCGTATCTGAGCACGGACGCGCGTGCCGCTGCATGGGCACGCGCGTTCCGGTCTGGCGTTCCGATCTGCCATCGTGACTTCTTTACACGCGAAAGTAAGCCGTAAAGGGAAACGCGCCTGCGTGGTCCGTATGGCCCGCGCTTACTCCCGCGTCCAGCCGTTCTCGTAAAGCTTCCCAGCCAGCACGCCGAGGCGCGACGCGAGCACGTAGTTCTCGCCGTCCTCGATCAGCGCCGAACGCACGTCGCGGAACAGCTTCTCGATCGGGAATTCGCGCGTGGTGCCGTTGCCGCCGAACAGCTGGAACGCCTCGTGCGTGATCTTCATCGCTTCCTCGGTCACGCTGACCTTCGCCTGCGCGGTCGCATAGGGATGACTCTGCGGCGACATCCGCGAGAACGCGAGGCTGCGGCGCGCGATCGCGCGCGCCATCTCGAGCCGACGCAGCATCTCGCCGATGCGCAGGTGCGTCATCTGGTGATCAATCAGCAGCGCGCCGCCCTGCTTGCGCTCGTGGCAATACGCGAGCGCCAGTTCGAACGCGGCCCGCGCCGCGCCGACGAACACCTGGCACATGTGCGTGCCCGCATACGACCACGTCGACGCAAGGTTGCCGAGATAGTCGTCCTTCAGCGCGACTGCGAAGCGCTTCGGTACCTTCACGTTGTCGAAATAGATCTCGCCCTGCGGCAGCGAGCGCTGGCCGATCTTGTCGAGCGGCTTGCCGCGCGACACGCCGGGCAGATCGAGCGGCAGGATCATCGCGATGCCGTTCGTGAACGCGCTGCGCTCGCCTTCGCCGTAGAAGCCGTCGCCGTAGTCGGCCGCCATGTACGCGAGCGCGACCTGCGCGACCGAGCCGTTCGAGATCCACGCCGAGCTTTGCCCGTTGATCACGATCTCGTCGACGCCGACCTTCGCGGTCACGTTGCCGACCGGCTGGCGGCCGTTCCCGGCGAGTTCCTGCCGATACAGGATCGCCGCGTCCGAGCCGCGATCGGGCTGCGTGTTCATCCAGCAGCCGACCTTGCCCGCGCACATCTCGACCAGCTCGACGTTGCCAACCGTGTGCGCCATCATCAGCGGCATCGTGGCCGCGCCGATCGACACGGCGAGGCCCGAATCGCCCCAGCCGAGCTCCTCGCCGATCAGCGACTCGATGCGCACGGCAGTCTCCGGCGGAAACTGCGCGATCAGTTGCGGATCGAGCCCGAGCTTCGCGCTCTCGACGATCGCGGCCCAGTACGGCGAGCCCGGCGCGATCACGTCCTCCGCCGTCATCCGGTCGAGCTCGCGGCCGATCGGCCGCAGCACGTCGCGCGCAAAACGATGAACCGTGTGCTGGATTGCGCTTTCCTCTTCGCTCAGCGGCGTCTCGAAGCCGGTCAAGCCGACCACGGGCAGCGCCGCGGACTTGTTCAGACGAATCATCTCCGTTCTCCTCCTGGACTCGAATCATGTCGGCCCGGCAGCGGACGCGCCCGGCCATCCCACATCTAGTAATACATACCAAACATAGGTCATCATGACAAACACGGGAAGCAAAAAAAAGACAGGGTATTCCCCTGTCTCCGTTCGCATGGCCGCGGCGGCGGATCGCGCCGTTATTTGCCCGCGGGCGCCGTCAGTGTGCCGTAGGCGATCGCGCGCGACGTCGCGATGAAATACGCATCGAGCGCCTGCGTCTGCCGGCCGGTGCCGTACTGCATCGCGAGGCCATCGGCCAGTGCGATCAGCATCGTCGCCGCATGCCGGCTGTCGGCCGCGCTGAACGCCGGAGTGACCGCGCGCAGCAGTTGCGCGAGGTCGCGCGTCAGCGTCGCGTACCACTCGTCATAGAGTTTGAAACACTCGGGATCGGTGGCCGCAAACGACAGCAAATGCCGGAATAGTGCGTTGTACTTGGCATCCTTCGCATCGGAGACCGAGCGCTGCATGATCTCCTCGAACACGTCGCGCGGCGACGCTTCGCTGCTGATCGCGCGCTTCATGTCGTCGAGATACGCCTGGATGACCGGCTCGATGACGGCCCGCAACACGGCGATGCGCGTCGGGAAGTAGTACTGCAGATTGCTGACGCTGATCCCTGCCGCCGCCGCAACCGCGCGCTGCGAGAACTCCAGCGGCCCGCCTTCCAGCAACAGCTTGCGTGCGACGCGAATGATCGTGTTGCGCGTGCGCAGGCCCTGCGCCCGCAAGCCGTCGGTGTTGCCGGCTGCGGCGGTGGGAGTCGAAGTGCGCCGCTTTCTCGTACTGCGCGGCTCGTTGGACACTGTCATCGTGTTCGTCGTGAAGAGGGCGTTTCGGCTTCGTCGAATGGATGCTCCGTGCCTTACGGAGCGCCAACGACTATACCCGATGCGCGCTGCATTTTCCATCGAGCCGCCCTGCGTCAGGCGGCCCGGCCGGATCCACGTGTGCGTGTCGCGAAGATCGCATGCCGCTACACCGGCCGCACCTTGCGGTTCACGCGTTCGTCGAGCAGGTTCGCGACGCCGAGCATCGCGGTCATCGCACACCACCGCAGCGGCTCGGGCGGCACCGACGGCGTCTTGTGCGTCAACGTGTCGAGCAGCGGCGATCGCCCATCGTGAATGCGCTCGGCCAGCACGCGCCCGATCAGCGATTGCGTGCCGACGCCATGCCCCGAACACCCGGCCGTGTAGAACACGTTGCCGTGCGCGCCGGCCACACCGACCACCGGCAACGCATCGCCCGCGAACGAGATGTAGCCGCTCCAGCATGCGCGCACCGGCACGTTGCCGAGTTGCGGAAAGCGCGTGTGCAGCGCCTTCAGCAGCGCGCGATACGCGTCGTCGTCCGGCACGTTCGGCGTCTGCGAGCCATACACGTAATGCAGCCGCTTGGTCGTCAGCAACAACGTGTTGCACGCGGTCAGGCGATGGCTCTCCATCGTCAGGTGCGGCGTGACGATGCCCTCGCGATTCGGCCAGCCGAGCGCCGCGAGCTGCGCGTCGGACAGCGGCTCGGTTTCGAGCGCCGACACGCGCAGCGGCATCACCTTGTCGCCGAGCAGGCCGAGCTGCGGCGTGTACGCATTGGTCGCGAGCACCAGCATCGGTGCACTCGCGCTGCCGCGTGCGGTGCGCACGCGCACCGTCTCGCCCGCGTCGAAATCGAGCAGCGCGGTGTTCTCGTACAGCTTCACGCCGGCCGCGAGCGCCGCGCGCCGCAAGCCCGTCACGTACTTGCCGGGATCGAGCGTGCCGCCGCCCGGCACGTATGCGCCGAACAGGAAGGCCGGCGGAATGCCGCGTTCGCGCATCGCCGCGCCATCGAGAAACTGCGCGGGCGAGCCGAGTTCGATGCCGGTGGCCATGCTTTCGCGCAGGCGCTTCTCCTGCGACGGATGCACGCCCGCGCGAATGATGCCCGACGCACGGTAGTCGCAGTCGATCGCGTATTCGACGAGCTTGCGTTCGACGTATGTGACGCCCTCTTCGTAGAAACCGACGATCCGCTTGGCCTGTTCGTGGCCGACCCGCTTGAGAAACAGCTCGTATTCGAGTCCCTGGCCGCCGGCGAGATAGCCGGCGTTGCGCCCGCTCGCGCCGAAGCCCGCGAATTCGCGTTCGAGCACGACGACGCTCGCGCCGCGCGCCGCGAGTTCCAGCGCGGTGGACAGACCGGCGAAGCCTGCGCCGACGACGATCACGTCCGCCTGCATGTCGCCTTCAAGCTCAGGTTGCGCGCGCTCGGGCGCGTCGATCCAGCCGCCGACGGGACGATACTTCCGCAACGCGGCGTCGGCGCGCATTTCCTCGCCCCAGCGCGCGAGCGGCCCGGCCGCGTCGGCGCCCGCCGCCTGCATCGACGCCGCCGCGCCGACCCCGCCCGACGCCTGTCGCGTCGTCTGCCCTGCCTGCGCTCCCTGCCCGAGCGCGATTGCGCCGTGTGCGTCGCCCATGTCCGCCTCCGTCAGTCCTTGCTGAGAATGTGAATCGCCAACGCGGCCTCTTCGACGCCCTGCAAGCCGCCGCCGTTTTCCTGGATCGCATGACGCGCGCCGTCCACCTGCCGCGCACCCGCTTCGCCGCGCAACTGCGTGACCAGCTCGTACAACTGCCCGATGCCGGTCGCGCCGAGCGGATGGCCCTTCGATTCGAGGCCGCCCGACGTGTTGATCGGGATGCGCCCGCCGAGCGTGAACTCGCCGCGCTCGGCGGCCGGACCGCCTTCGCCGAGCGGCACGAAGCCGAGGTTCTCGGCCTGGATGATTTCGCCCATCGCCGACGCGTCGTGCACTTCGGCCACGTCCATGTCCTCCGGCCCCACGCCGGCCTGCTCGTATGCCTGCAACGCGGCGAGCCGGCCGATGTGCTTGTGCGGCTCGTCGATGCGACGCCGCGTGAAGCTGCGGATCACGCTCGCGGCGATCCGGATGCAGCGGCTGCGATCGGCGCCGATGCGCTCCAGCCCTTCCTCCGTGCATAGAATCGCGGCCGCCGCGCCGTCCGACAGCGGCGCGCACATCGGCAGCGTGATCGGGTACGTGATCGGCGCGGCCGCCAGCACCTCGTCGATCGTGAACGGCTGGCGGAACTGCGAATACGGGTTGTGCACCGAGTGCCCGTGGTTCTTCGCGGACACGGCCGCGATCTGCCGCTGCGTCGTGCCGTACGTGTGCATGTGGTGCCGGCACATCGCCGCGTAGATCTTCATGAAGCGGCTGTACGGGCGCTCGGACTCCGAGCCGGGCGGCGGCTCGATCCCTTCGCCGAGCCGCGCGAGCGTCGCGAAATTCTCGTCGACGCGCGATACGTCCCAGCCGGCCTCGAACAGCGCGAACGATTTCGCCTTGTCCGCGACGTTCATCTTTTCCGCGCCGAGCGCGAGCGCGACGTCGCACGCGCCCGACTGCAGTTCGCGCACGGCGAGGTGCACGGCCGTACTGCCGGATGCGCACGCGTTCTCGACGTTGAACACCGGAATGCCTTCGAGGCCGATCTTGCTGAACACGACCTGGCCGGGAATCGACAACTGCCCCTGCAGCGGGCCGTTCGTGATGCCCGCATAGAACGCGGCGCGAATTGCATCGGCGTGGCAACCTGCGTCCCGCAATGCGCGTTGCAGCGCCTCTCTCGCCAGATCGTCGAGGCTGCGGTCGAGATGCCGGCCGAACACGGTCATCGCGATACCGGCGATGTAGATGTTGCTCATCGTATGGAATCCATATGAAGCAGGTTCAGATCCTGCGTTGCTGACCCTGCCAGTACTGTTCGCGCAGGTCCTTCTTCAGCACCTTGCCGGCCGTGCTGCGCGGCAGCGCCGCGACGAAGTCCACGCTCTTGGGCGCCTTCACCGAGCCGAGCTTCTCCTTGCACAGCGCGACGAGCTCCTCCGCGCTCACCTGCTGCCCGGCATTGAGTTCGACCACGGCCTTCACGGCCTCGCCCCATTTGTCGTCGGGCACGCCGATCACCGCGCAATCCTGCACGGCCGGATGCGCCCAGATCACCTGCTCGATCTCGCTCGGATAGACGTTGAAGCCGCCGCTGATGATCATGTCCTTCTTGCGGTCGGTGATGTGCAGATAGCCGTCGCGATCGAGATGGCCGATGTCGCCGGTGTGCAGCCAGCCGTCGACGATCGTCTCGGCCGTCTTGTCCGGCGCGCGGTAGTAGCCCTTCATCACGAGGTCGCCGCGTACGCAGATCTCGCCGGTCTCGCCCTGCTTCAGCAGCTCGCCGCACTCGCCGACGATCTCGACGCGCACCAGCGGGTTCGGGCGGCCGACCGACGCGAGCCGTGTGTCGGACGCGAGCTTGCCGTCGACAAAGTGCTCGGCCGGCGTCAGGTACGAGATCGACGCGGGCGCCTCGGTCTGCCCATAGCCGCCCGTCATCACCGGGCCGAACACGTCGATCGCGCGCTTGAGTTTCTCGACCGACATCGGCGCGGCGCCGTACAGGAAATAGCGCAGCGACGAGAAGTCGACCTGCTCGATGCCGGGGATGTCGAGCAGCCGGTAGATCACGGTCGGCGGCAGGAAGAACTCGGTCACGCGGTGCTTGACGATCGCACCGAGCAGCAGCGCCGGGTCCGGCTTCGGCAGCACGACCACCGTGCCGCCGCGCGCGGTGCACGGCAGCGACATCATGCCGGCCGTGTGCGTCATCGGTGCCGCGGCGAGATTCACGGGGCGCGCATCGTCGTACGTCATCGCGATCATGAATTGCGCGAAGTACGTTTGCAGCGAACGATGCGTGTTCATCACGCCCTTCGGCGCGCCCGTCGTGCCGCCCGTGGCCGACAGCGCGACGACGTCGTCCATCGCGTAATCGACGGCCGGCGGCGTCGCCGGCTGGTGCTCGCTCCACGAAGCCAGCGACGGTGCCCACGGCAGGTCGGCGTCGAGGCACACCCACAGCCGGATCTTCGGCAGGCTCGGCCGCAGCGCATCGATCGCGGCCGCGAATGCCTGATGGAAGAACAGCACTTCGCAGTCGAACGCATCGAGCACGTACTGGTTCTCGGCCACCGCGTTGCGGCCGTTCACCGGGATGTACGCGAGCCCGGCGCGCCACATCCCGAGCGCGCAGCTCCAGCCGATCACGTCGTTGTCGGCCCACACCGCCGCCTTCGCCTCCTTCGCGAAGCCGGCGGCGAGCAAGCCGTTGGCGATGCGGCACGACAACTCGCCGATCTCCTGGAACGTGTAGTTGCGATCGTCCTGGATGTACGCGATGCCGTCGGGATTGAGCCGCCAGCCGCGGTCGTAGAAATCGATAATGGCCATGTCACAAGTTCCGTTGGGTCTGGTCCGGTGCGGCGGCGGCCGTCACAGTTGCGTGACCGTCGCGCGCGCGAGCCCGCGCTGTTCGAGGAAGCCGAGCAGGTAGCGATGGCCGAATGCCTTCGAGCCGGACGCGAAGCCGGTGCGCGCGGTATCGCCGTCGAGCAGCTTGAGCACGCCGGCCGCGTGAATCGCGCCCGTCGAGATGTACGGCGTGACGCCGTGCACGGTCGCGCGCACCGCCGCGAGCTGGCCGCGGCCGATCGCGACATCGACGCTGCGCTGGATCGTCGTGCGCTCGCGCGGCGGCATCGTCGGCGTGGTCGACGCGACGACCTGCTTCAGCACTTCGTCCTGTTGCTCGCGCGGCAGGTGCTTGTATTCGGCTTCCCACTTCTGTCCGAACTGGTGCACCAGCTTCATCACGTTGTTGTCGTAGAAGCCCACGCACGAGATGCAGCTGCGCACGCGCGCATCGTGCTCGAAATAGACGGGCAGCGACGTGCCGCCCCACGGCAGGCAGAACACCGGCTGCATCAGCTCCGGCGTCGCGACGGTGAACGACGCGTCCGCGGCGTGCGGCACGAGCGCCTTCTCCCACAGGTAGCAGGACTCGTGGCGCGCGCCGTCGAAGATCGTCGCGGTCGAGCCGATGCTCACGCCGGCCGCGCCGCGCGGGCCGCGCGTCAGCGTGGCCGTCTCCAGCGCATCGATGCCCGGCGTTTCGAGCGCGAGCTCGGCGGCGATCTCGGCGAACGTGTACATGTACGCGTTCGACGACGACACCAGCAGGCCGGCCTGGCGATACTGCTCACCGAATTCGTCTCGCACCGCACGGATATACGACTGTTCGCCGGTCGTATCGAGGTGGTGACAGCCGGCCTTCAGCGCGGCCTCGACGCCGACGAGCCCGAAGCTCGAGAACGGCCCGACCGTGTTGCACACCACCTTCGCCCCGCGGAAAGCCTTCACGAGCGCATCGACGTCGTGCTCCGCCTCGATGATTTCGTATTGCGCGGATTCGAGCCGCACGACGCGCTGCGCCATCATTTCCTTCGCGCGGCCCGCATTGCGCGCGACCGCCGTGAACGGGATGTTCTGGTCGATCAGCCAGTCCATGATCAACATGCCGGTGTAACCGCTTGCGCCATAAACGACGACGGGGTGCTTAGCCATGCTTGTCTCCTGAAACGTGAATTGTCGAGAACCGGTTCGGTTCGAGGTCGGGTACTGCTGCTTCGTATCCAGCGCGTTCTTTTGTAGAACACATTACCAATCTTAGGTCACTATGACAAAGTAAAGCGTAAAGAAAAAGGCAGGGTATTCCCGGGCCTGGCGCGTTTCGCACATCACTTCGCCGCTCCGTCCGGCGACAGGCCGGCCAGATAGTGCGCAACCGCACGCGTGTCGTCGCCCGACAACGTCGCGGCCAACGCGTTCATCGCGCCGGTCGGATCGTGCCGCTCGCCCGAGCGGAACGCCGCCAGTTGCGTCTCCAGGTAGAGCTGCCCCTGGCCGGCCAGGCGCGGCGCCGGATCCTTACCCGTCAGCGCCGCGCCGTGACACGCGCGGCAGCTTCGCGCCTCCACGAGCGCCAATCCCCGCTTGTCGAGCGCCGCGTCGGTCGGCACGGCCTCGTTGCGCGCCGGCGCCTGGCGCGCGAAATAGGTCGCCAGCGCGGCGATCTTCGCGTCGTCGAGTTCGCGCGAAAGCGGCCCCATGTATGCGTTGCGACGCTGGTCCGTGGCGAACGCGCGCAGTTGCGCGGCGATATACGGGGCCGGCTGGCCCGACAGCGACGGATACCACGCGTTCTGCGACTGCCCGTGCGCGCCGTGGCAGAAGAAGCACGTCTCCTGCGGCTGCGGCCACGCGCCGCCGTTGACCTTGTCGGCTTCGCCGATCGCGGCCATCGCTTTCTCGTAGCGCATGCCGTCGACCACGTCGGGACCGTACAGCGTGCCGGCTGCCGCCACGCCCGCGATCACGAGCGCCGCGCCGATCATCCAGGTTCGTTTCACTCAGGCCTCCTTGCCGCGGCCGGCCAGTTTGCCGAGCGCCTGCAGCGCCGCACGGTGCCCGGAGCGCACCGCGCCGTCCATCGCGCCAGGCCACAGGTCGGCCGTCTCGGTGCCCGACCAGATCAGCCGGCCGGCCTCCGGGCGCAGGAACTTGCCCCATTTCGTCCAGAAGCCTGGCGGCAGCGGATGGATGCACTGCAGCGTCCACGGATCGACGCGGCCCCAGTCATAGTCGTGGAACTGCGTCGGGTGCAGCGCCTTGTCGCCGAGCGCACGCGCGAAGATGGCCGACAGCGTCCGTTCGGCGGCCTTCGGCTCGGCCGGCAGCGCGCCCGGCGCGACGAACGCGGCGAGCACGCCGATAGAGCCGTCCGGCGGCGAGTTGTCGTACGCCATGAACACCGGGCCGCCGACCTCGAAGATCTGTCCGTTGTAGCCGTCGTCGCGCCAGAACGGCCGGTCGTACACGTGCACCGTCTTGCGCATCGGCGCATTCGCCGGCCAGTTCCGCTGCAACTGCGCGCGGCCGTCCGGCAGCGGCGGATCGAACACGATCTGCTGGCACAGCGCCGGATTGAGCGCGACGATCACGCGCCGCGCGCGCAGCACGCCGCGATCGGTCTGCACGTCGACCACGTCGCGATCCCAGCCCGAGATCTTGCGCACCGGGCAGGACAGTTGCACCTTCGACGCGCCGAGTTCGCTCGCCATCCGGAGGCTCAGCACCTGCGAGCCGCCGACGAAGCGCGTTTCCTGTGCGCCGCCCTTGGTCGATTCGAGCTTCGCGTAGTCGCAATCGGCGCTGTTGATCATCGACAGGTAGTGCAGCAGCCCGAGCTGGGCCGGAGCGCCCCCGAGCGACAGCTTCGCCGCGAGGCCGAGGAAGTAGCCGTCTTCATAAGTCACGCCCTGCTTGAGCAGCCAGTCGCCGTAGGTCAGCTTGTCGAGCTCCGCCGCGTGCTGCGCGGTCCACGGCTCGCGCGACGGCACGCCGCGGGCGAGTGCGGCGAGCTTCGCGCCGAGCGCGTCGTCGCCCCCCGAGCCGCCGTGGAAATCCTGGGCGACACGCGCGTCGCCGGCCAGCACGACGGTCTTGCCCGCGTAATACGTCGGGAACGTATCGACGCCGAGCTCGCGTGCGAGATCGGCAATCGCCGTCTGCCCCGGGCCGATCCACTGGCCGCCGGCTTCGGACACCACGCCGTGCCCGAGATCGTGGTTGTAGGTCCGCCCGCCGACGCGATCGCGCGCCTCGACCACGACGAACGATTCGCAGCCGGCGCGCTTCAGGTCGCGCGCGGCGGTCAGCCCCGCGAGCCCGGCGCCGATGATGACGACATCGAACACGCCGCGATCGGCGGATGCCGACGCCGACGCCGCGCCTTCGGCGAACGACACCTCGCCGGCGGCGAGCGACGCGGCGCCGGCGGCCGCGGCGCGCAATATCCGCCGCCGGGCCTGCATGTCCGGCTTGTCCTTGGGCTTCATTTGGTGTGCTCCATGCTTCCTCGTTTTTCTCGACGAATTCAATTCACGGCGCGGCCAGCACGCCGTCCTGCGAAAACAGCACCGGCTTGCCGCGCGCGTCGATCAGCGCGGCAGTGAGCGTCGCGCGATCCGCGCGCTGCGCGACGTCGAACGGGCCGCCGGCCACGCGCTGCGTCAGCACGAGGCCGTCCAGCCCGACGCCCGTCAGCCCGCCGCCGGTCGCGACGAGATCGGTGATCGAGCTGTGCGCGCCGGTATTCAGCGCGGTCCACGTCGTGCCGCCGTCGCGGCTCTCGAACAGGCTGCCGAGCAGCCCGCCGACGACGATCCGGCCATCCGGCATCGCGACGCCCGACCACAACGTGCCCTTGCCGCCCGTCGGCAGATAGGTCCAGTTCGCACCGCCGTCGGTCGACTTGAGCACCATCCCCTGTTCCGAGACGATGTAGCGCGCCTGCGCGGCGTCGGCGAACACGTGATAGAGATTGCGGTCGGCCTTGCCGCCACCCGGCGGCTTCGGCAGCGTCGTGCGCGCCCACGTCTTGCCGCCGTCGTGCGTCTGCAGCATCAGCGACCACAGGCCGACGGCAATCCCGTCCTGCGCATTCGTGAACAGCACCGAGAACAGCGGCTGGTCGACCGACGTATCGAGCCGCTGCGTGACCCACGTGTCGCCGCCGTCGTCGGTCGCGAGAATCGCGCCCCATTGGCCGACGGCCCAGCCGTGCTTCGCATCCGCGAACGACACGGCCGACAGCGTCGCCGATATCGGCACGCGCCGCGCCTGCCGCCAGGTCTTGCCGTCGTCGTCGGACAGCAGCACGATGCCGTGCTCGCCGACCGCGACGATCCGCGATCCGGCGCGCGCCGCATCCATCAGCATCCGGTGCGCCGGCGCAGCCCACGCATGCGCGGGCTTCGCGGCCCAGGCCGCCACCGTTCCGTCCTGCGGTTGCGCGAAGGCCGCCGCGGCGGCGCACAGCGCGGTACAGGCAATGAGCGTCTTGATCATGGATGAACCTCCGTAGGGATGTGCGCGGGCATCAGTGGCTGAACAGCACCGACCAGCCGGCATGCGCGACGCCGAGCGCGATGACGGGCGGCTTGTCGGCAACCTGCGCGGCCGCCGCCTGACGTCCGGCGTCGCCGTCGTTCGACGACGGGGCCACGGCCGGTTCGCCGCCCGTGGCGTGGCGCACGCTGACGCGTTGCGCGTTGGTTGCGAACGCGCGGGCCGGCGCGGGCTGTTGCGCAACCGTTTCATGGAAGCGTGCGAAGCCTGTCGCCACGAGGCAAAGTGCGCCGCACACAGCAAAGGTCTTGACCATGACTAGATCTCCGTCGGGATGTGCGTCAACTTCAGTGGCTGAACAGGCCCGGCGCGCGGGCCGGCTTGCGGCGCGGGAACCAGCGTTCGAGCAGCGACGCGAGCGCGGGCAGCGCGGTCATCGCCATCACCAGGTTCACGATGAACATGAACGCGAGCAGCTTGCCCATGTCGGCCTGGAACTTGAGCGCCGAGAAGCTCCACGTCGCGACGCCGATCGCCAGCGTGATCGCGGTGAAGATCGTGGCCACGCCCACTTCGAGCATCGCGTGCTGCACGGCCTTCACGATGTCCTGCCCGCCCGCGAGATGCACCTGCAGCCGGTTGTAGATGTAGAACGCGTAATCGACGCCGATGCCGACTGCCAGCACCATCACCGGCAACGTCGCGACGGTCAGCCCGATCTGCAGCTCCTTCATGAACCAGTAGCCGATGAACGTCGCGACCGACAGCGGCACGCAACAGGCGAGCATCGCGCGCCAGTCGCGATAGGCCAGGAACACGAGGACCAGGATCGCCGCATACACGTAGAGCATCATCGGCAGCTCGCTCTTCTCGACTTCGTCGTTCGTCGCGGCGAGCACGCCCGCGTTGCCTGCGGCGAGCCGCACCGTGATGCCCGGGAACGGATGCGACGCGCGGTACTGCTTCACGTCGTCGAGGATGCGGTTGATCGTCGTCGCCTTGTGATCGGTCAGGAACAGGTGCACGGCCGTCATCCCGCAGTCGCGGCTCATGAAGCCCTTCAAGCGCGACACGTCGACCGACACCGCGCCGTAGTTCTCGGCGGCGATCGGCACGACGTTCATCTTCGGGAAGTCCTCGTTGTAGCCCTGGTTGTACGCGCGCAGCATCGCCGAGTACGACTGCACCGATACGACGCCAGGCTCGGTCTTCATCGCGGCCGAGAAGTCGTCCTCATACAGGCCGACCGCCGGGTTGTCGCACGCCTTGCCGGTCGATTCGATCGCCACCGTCAGCCAGTCGAGGCCCATGTCGTAGTTGCCGGCGATCGACGTCGCGTCGCGGTTGAAGCGCGCGTCCGCGCGCAGCTCCGGCGCACCCGGCTGCAGCGTGCCGATCACGCGATCGCGGCTTTGCCACGCGGCGAGCGCGAAGATCGCCACCGTCAGCGCGACGGTGACGCCCGCGTACTTCGGCTCCGCCACGCGTGCGAGCACGCGCAGCGGCTTCGCACGCTGCTGCGCGCGCTTCAGCGAGTTGTCCGCATAGGTTTTCGTGAAGTTGAAGCACGATGCCGCGACGGGCAGCAGGATCAGGTTCGTGACGATCTTGTAGGCCACGCCGAGCGACGCGGTGATCGCCAGCTCGCGCACCATCGGAATCGGAATCAGCAACAGCGTGATGAACGACACGAACGCGGTGATCAGCGCGAGCACGCCGGGGATCAGCAGGCCGCTGAAGCTGTGGCGCGCCGCATCGAACGAACTCTGCCCGTGCGCGATCTCGCGGACGATGAAGTTCACCTGCTGCACGCCATGCGACACGCCGATCGCGAACACGAGGAACGGCACGAGCACCGCGAGCGGATCGAGGCCGAAGCCGAGCAGCTTCAGGGTGCCGAACTGCCATACGAGCGACGTCAGCGAGCACGCGACCAGCAGCACCGTGAAGCGCACCGAATGGCAATACCAGTACACCGCGAGCGTCGTCAGCAGCAGCGCGACCGCGCAGAAGCCGAGCACGGCCGTCGCGCCGTCGGCGATATCGCCGATCTGTTTCGCGAAGCCGATGATCTGGACGTCGTAGCCGGCATCCTCGAACGGCTTGCGGATCTTCTCCTCGAGCAGGTGATTGAATGCCACGTAGTCGAGCACCTTGCCGGCGCTGTCGCGCTCGTTCAGCTCGGCCGTGATCATCGCGCTGTCCTCGCCGTGAGACACGAGCGTGCCGACGTAGCCGCCGAGCGTCGTCGCGCGGCGCACGCGCGCGACGATGTCGGGCGTCAACTGGTCGGGCGTGACCGTGCCGGGAATGATCGGCTCGGCGCGAAACCCTTCGTCGGTCACTTCGTTGACGAACGCGTTCGGCGTCCACAACGAGCGCACGCCGATCCGGTCGACGTTCGGCAGGTACGTGACGGCCTGCGTGACGTCGTACAGCCGCGTCAGCCCCTGCTTCGACCAGATCGACCCGTGCCTCGCACGCACGACCACCGTGATCCGGTTCGCGCCGAGCAGGTCGTTCCGGTATTGCTGGAACGTGCGGATGTACTCGTGCCCGATCGGCATCTGCTTTTCGAAGCCGGCATCCATGCGCAGTTGCACGGCGAACACGGCCATCGCGACGGTGAACAACGCGATCGCCGCGAGTACGATCGCGCGGTGACCGAAGAAAAGCCTTTCCAGGCGACTGACCAGACGATTGAGCACGACGTTACCCCTTCATGTATTGCGGTGGCCCACCTGCCACCCGCCACCCGCCGCCGTCAGAAATTCCGCGTGACGAACAAGCCGACGAAATTGCGGTCCGCATAAGGCTGGCCCACCGTGTTGTGACCGCCCCAGAACGAAGTGAAGTTGATGCCGGCCTGCCAGTTCGGCGGGTTCTGGTTGAACAGCACGTAGACGTTCAGCGACTTCGCACCCTGCATGTAATTCGCGGTGAAGGTCGGTGTGTAGCCGTACAGGCCGGTGCTGAACGTCAGGCCCGGCGTGACCTGCCAGCCGGGAATCAGCGTGCCGTCATAGGTCCAGTTGAAGTCGATCGTCGCGCCCACCGAGCTCGACGTACCCTGGCCCATCCCGATCGGATAGCCGGCAGCCGACCCGTTGTTCAGCCACGGCAGGTAGCCGGTCTGCGGCACCTGCGTGACGGTCTGGCCGCCGACCGTGCGCGTGACGCCGCTCGGGCTCAGCCCCGGGTAGTAGATCCACGTCAGTTCCCACGTCAGCGCGGCCGAATCGGCGCCGAGCAGTTTCAGGAACGGATACTCGCTGCGCGTGAGCGCGAGCAGCCCGTTGATGTCGTACTGGAACTTCTTCTTGTCGACCCATTGCGGGCAGTCCACGCCGGCCACGCCGTTCGTGTTCAGGTCGAGCGGGCCGCCCGCGCCGTAGCAGCTCGACAGCGCGACCGCATCGCGCGGCCGGTACGACAGTTCGGTGCCGATCGCCCACGGGCCGACGCCGAAGTTCGCGCTGACGCCGAACAACTGGCGCCGGCCGAGATACGACCATTGCTCGGTGCCGTTCGCGAGCGACGCGAGCACCGGCGACTTGTCGGTGTAGTTCAGGTAGTAGAACGCGAAGTTCGCGTCGAACGAGCGCGGCGAATAGTTGAACTTCACGCCGAACTGCGGCCGGTATTTCGCCGGCAGGTTCGTCGTGCTCGGCAGGCCGATGTCGTTGAACGGCGGCCCGGCGTAGGCGCCGTTCACGAGCCCGTTCTTGATCGCATTGAGCGTGTCCTGGTTGCCCGCCGCACCCGATCCGCCGATCGCGTTCGCGATCGTGCCGGCGCTCGGGCCGGTCACGTTCAGGTTGTTCGTGTTGATCGTGAACGGCTCCGCGCCGCGGCCGAAACCGTTCGTCACCGACCAGTACGAGCCGACCGGCGGATAGCGGTTGCCGTTCCACTGGAACTGGTAGTACGCCTCGGTGCTGAACCCGTGCGACAGGTCGGCTGCCAGGCTCACCATCGGCGCGGGCAGCAGCGCCTGCTTGAGCTGCGAGCCGGGAATCAGCAGCTTTTGTGTGTCGATGGAGTTCGTCGCGTTGATGCCGCTCTGCGCGAACATGCTCTCGCCCCAGTTGATCACCTGGTTGCCGAGCCGCACGTGCGCGTTGCGCCCGCCGATCGTGAAATCCTTCTGCGCCCACAGGTCGAGCAGCTGCGCGTTGTAGACAACCTGCGCGGCGGCCGTGCTCGACAACGGCGTGCGGTTCGTGTTCTTGGCCATGAAGTCGTACATGCCGGTACCGCGCACCATGAACTTCAACCCCTCGCTCGGCATCTTCAGCAGCAGCTCGCTGGTCGCGCTGATGTAGGTGCTGAACGGTTGGCCCCTGCGATAGTTCAGGTCGCCGTTGTCCGCATAGCCCCACTGGTTGGTGTTCGCGCCCGCGCCGCAGCCAAAGGCGTTCGGGTCGCCGGTGAGCGAGCAGCTCGGGTTTTTGGTGCGAATACCGGCGCCGGCCGTGAGGTTCGACACCCACGAGCCCTGCAGGGCCCCGCCGTTCAACGTGAAGTCATACGCGTACGCGCTCGACGTCGCGGCGCCCGCCATCGCGACCGATACCGTAGCATTCCTTAACAATCTTGCCGGTTCCATGATCCACCTCCGCCCCTGTTCGATGCCGGCGCACGATCGTTGCGCGCGCCGGTCCTTGTATCCGTCAGCCGGTCACCGTCAACGTTCGCTGACCGAGCGCAGCGATTCCGCCGTGTAGAAATCCTGCTTGAAGCGCGGATCGTCGGCCTGACCGAACCAGCGAATGTCCTTGCCCTGACCGATCGACGACGCATCGAACACATAGCGGCCATTGATCATGTCGTACTGCGCGAGCGGTTCGTTGTCGCAGGTGCCACCAAGCTCCCATACCGGAATCGGGTAGCTTTCCCGCACCTTCCACAACTTGCCCTGCGCGTCGTAGTCCTCGTCGACGAGCGCGAGCCAGCTGTCTTCGTCGAGATAGAACACCTTCTTCGACGCGACGTGCCGCGCGCTCGGCTTCAGCGTCGCTTCGACGACCCACACGCGATGCGTCTCGTAGCGACGGTTCGCCGCGGCGAGGCCGTCGGGCGTCGCGACGTCGTGCAGCTTGCTCTTGAACCGGTACATGCCGAACGCGTTGTACGGGACGAGCATTTCCTTCTTGCCGACCAGCTTCCAGTTGAACCGGTCGAGCGAGCCGTTGATCATGTTGGCCTCGTCGATCAGGTACTGGTTCTCGAAGCCGATCAACGGCGCGTCATGCGTATAGGCCGGCATGCGTCGCACGCGGCGCTGTCCCGGGAAGTAGTAGTAGGTTTCCGAATCCTTGTTGAAGTACTGCCGCTGAACGAAGGCCTGCCCGGCCAGCGCGGCCGGCGAGTTCATCTGGAAATAAACGGCGGCGCTCAACTGGTCGACCTCCTGCGGCGAGGTCTTGCCGAGCTTGGCCGACGGGAAATAGAACGTCTGCGGGCCGACCGCGTCGATCCATTCGCTGCTGCCGGGGCGCGGCGAAATGCTCGTGGCGACCTGCGCCCATTCGACGCCTTCGCCGCGATAACGCATCTCGTAGTTCAGGATCGCTTCGATGCCGTTCTTCGGTTGCGGGAACGGCACGCCCGGCAACGCGGCCGCGGCGAGGTTCTCGCCGCTCGCATCCAGCTTCGCGGCCGTGAGGTTCGCCTTCGAGTTCTGCTCGGCGGCATCCGGCAACTGGCATTCGCGGTGGGACGGGTAGACGTCCATCCGGTAGCCCTTCTTCTGCTTGATCAGCGCGACCTGGCCGGGCGACAGCTTGTCCGCATACTTGTCGACGTTCGCCGCGTCGATCGAATAGAGCGGCTTCTCGTTGCGATGCTTCCAGAAATCGCCGCGTACCTTGCCCCACTCCCAGCCGGCGTCGGGCGACTGCTTGCCCGCATAAGCCGGCACCGCGCCGTCCTTGCTCGCCGAACGGTCGGCGCCGGCCGGTGTCAGGTCGTCCGCCGCGACGGCGGTGCCGATCGCGACACATGCAGCGGCCGCGATCGCGGACGTGGTCCAGAAACGATGCTTCTTCATCATAGTTCTCCTTCCTGCTCCGCCTTCGCTCGCCCATCCCGGACGAAACGCATTTGTTTCGATCGTCGTCGTCAATCGACGATGACGTCGCGCCCTGATCGAGGCCGGCCGGGGTCCCCGGCCGGCCTCGTGCCAATCGACTGCTATCCCGTTACTTTTTTGTCAGGACTGCGATTCATATGGAACGCAAATCCCGCGAAAAACCCTCGTGCCTTCCGTCAGCCCTTGCCGGAGCCGGCCACCGCCACCGCGCGAATCTCGACGCACAGCCCCGGCAGCGCCAGTTGCGTGACGCCGACCGCTGTCCACGACGGGTAACGGTCGGGGAAATACACGTCCTTGACCGCCGCGAAGCCTTCGGTCTCGCATTGCAGATCCGTGTGGAAAGTCGTGAGCTCCACGACATCGGCGAGGCTCGCGCCGGCTTCCTCGAGGATCGCCTTCAGGCACTCGAACGCGATCCGCGCCTGGGCCTGCACGCCGTCGGCCGGCTGCATCTGCGCGTCGAGGCCGACCTGGCCCGACACCCAGATCGTGTCGCCGACGCGCGTCGCCGGCGAGAAGTGGTACGCGTCGTACCACGGCTGGAACGCGGCCGGCACGATCAATTGCCGCTTCGGTGTTGCTGTCATGATGGGTTCTCCCGGTTCAGACGAGTTGACGGAAACACGGCGCGCGGAACGGATCGCCAGCCTTCAGCCCGGCGAGTTCCTCGACGAACAGCACGCCGGCCGGCGTGAATCCCGAGCGGCTTTCGTCGGGCAGCGGGCTGAACACCGCGTCGTCGCCGAAAAAGCGCAGCACGAGCGTATGACGATCGGGGAAATCGGCATCGACCGCGCCGCCGCCGTGCAGCACGCCCGGATGGAGCAGCAGCACGTCGCCCGGCTTCGTTTCCCACGACAGGATGTCGTACGCATCCGGCGCCGCGCGGCGCTCGGCCTCGATGTTCGGCAGGCGCGGCCACACGTCGCCGCCGTGCAGCGGGTCGGTCGGATCCTCGGCGTTCTGGAACGTCGTGCCGTCATGCCGCACGCCGTGATGCGAGCCGCGCACGATCTCCAGCGCATTGCGCTTGGGCACGTGCTCGAAGCTGATCCACGCGTTGCCGAAGTGCATGCCCTGCCACGGCAGGTACGACGTGTCCTGGTGCCACGGCGAGCGTGCGCTCTTGCCGCCGCCCTTCATGAACAGCTCCTCGGCGAAGTACCACACGTGCTTCGAACCCCACAGGTCGGCGAACAGCTGCCCGAACGGCAGCGTGCCGACCAGCGCGTCGAGCCGCTCCTTCGCATACGGGTTCGCGTTGTCGTTGTGCGACTTGTATTCGGTGCCGTCGAGCAGCGTCGTCGCCATCGGGCCCGGATTCTCCATTCCCCAGTCGAACACCGCGCGGCATTGCGCGAGTTGTTCGTCGTTGAGCACCCCTTCGATGAGCACGGCTCCGTCCTCGAAGAACGCCTTTCGCTTCATTGCATCCATCGTCTATCTCCCGATTCGTTCAGCCTCAACCGGCGGTTCGTCTTCACTGCCGGCACATCAGTAGAACATGATGACTATGTTAGGTCATCATGACAAAAATAATTAAAAGAAAAAGACGGGGTATTCCCTGTTTCGTCTGCATGATCGAACGTCTGTGGCCGCCCACCGTCGGCCCGTCATGACAATCGGCTTTCGGCCTTCATACAGGCGCACGACAACGCGCGGCCACCGCGTCTTCGTGCCGTCATTCACTCACGCGGTCGAACACCGTGTGCGTGATGAAGCCGACCAGCACCGCGTCGGCCAGCGCATCGGCCGCGCCGTGCGACTGCATGCCGTCGCACAGCGCGGTCAGGCCGAGCGCCAGCACCGGCGTGGGCAACGGCAGCGACACGCCGGCCCGCGCCGCATACGCGTCGATGCACGCGGCCGCGAGCGCGTGCCGGTCGCGCAGCAACGCGCCGAACCGCGCACGGAACTGCGGATCGCGCGCCGCCTGGAGCTGCGCATCGAGCCACATCAGGTGCCAGGCGGGCTGCGTCGTGCCCCTTCGCCAGTACGCGAGCATCGCGCGCTGCGTATCGTCGTCCGGGTCGTGCGCGCCGACGATCCGCTGCAATGCCGCGGCAGCCTCGTCCTGATCGCGTCGCAGCAACTCGAACAGCACGTCGGCCTTGCCGCGGAAGTTCGAGTAGAACGCACCACGCGTATACCCTGCTGCCGCGGCAATGTCTTCCACGCTCGCGGCCGCATAGCCTTTTTCCGCGAAGATCACTCGCGCGGCGTCGATCACGCGTTCGCGCGTTGCATCGCGCCGCTCGGCGCGGGTCGGGCGAACTCGGTCCATCCGCGCTCCGCTATCGCGGCGGCCGAACCGGCAATCGGTGCGATCGGTCTCCGTTTCCTCAGTACAGCTACTCATTTCGGATACGACAACACACCGGCATCGGCCCGACTGCGCCCCTTCTCCCGCTCCAGTGCGCAATACGCGTAATAGAGCGCGACGGTCAGATACGACCAGGTCAGCAGCGCCATGACGTAGAAATTGAACACGACGTTGGTTTCCTCGCCCGGGATCTTGTAGAAGTCGTAGATGCACGCGATCGCCTGCGCAGCGACGAGCGCGATCGTCGTCGTCAGCGCATGGAACGCGTGGCCGGCACGCACGAGCCGCCACACGAAACCGGCGAGATAGATCGACATCAGCGTCCACATCGCCACGTAGAAGTACGGCAGCGCGTGCTGCAACACGCCGGCCACGAGCGCGATCGTCCCGAGCGTCGCGAGCACGAACAACGTCACGTCCTGCCGCATCGACGGACGGTAGCCGTGCGTGACGGCCATCAGGCCGGCGACCGCGATCACCGGCATCCCGAACCCGCGCGAGAACGCGTCGAGAAAGTGCGAGATGAAGTACGACACCGGCGATTCGGTCGCGAAGAAGATCACCGCGTTGGACGCGGAGATCGTCACGATCCACCACTCGAGGCCGATCAGGAAGTTGCGCTTGCGCACGAACTTGAAGCCGTAGACGCCAGTGGTCGTCGCGAGCGTCGCGCTGGAAAGGCAAAGAACAAGTGATCTGTGATCCATGGTTCGAACTCCCGAGGTCGATTGCTGCCGTTGATTCACTGCCGGGTGGGGTTGAGGCTCGCGAGATAGGTCGCGACCGCCGCCCGATCGTCCGCCGACATCGCCTGCGCGACGCGCTGCATCGTGCCGGTCGCCTCGCTGCGCGAACCCTTCGCGAATGTGTCGAGCTGCGCGAGCAGATAGTCGTAGCCCTGCCCGGCCAGACGCGGGAATTGCGCCTGCCCCGTCAGCCGCGCACCGTGGCAGGCCGCGCACGCGCCGCCCGTCACCAGTTGCTCGCCTTTCGTGCGCAGTCGGGCATCCGGCTTGAAATAGTGGTTGTCCAGTGGCGCCTGCTTCGCGTAATAGCCGGCCAGACGCGTGATCTCGGCTTCGCTCATCGTCATCGCGAGCGGGACCATCGTCGGGTTCGTACGTTGCCCGCCCGCAAATGCGCGAAGCTGCGCGGCCACGTATTGCGCCGGCTGGCCGGCAAGGCTCGGATACGTCTGACTGAGCGACGTGCCTTTCACGCCGTGACAGCCCATGCACGCGTCGGTCACGCGCGGCCACGGGCCGCCGTCGTCGTCATCGGCTTGCGCGGCCGTATCGATATGGTGTTGCAGGCGATAGAAGCCAAGCAGCGTCGGGCCGTAGAGCGCCAGCAACGTGCCGATCACCACAAGCACCACGAGCGCCGCGACGAGCAGCATGCGTTTCTTCATCTTCGCTCTCCTAAGCACGACGTAGCGCATTGAGCGCCTGAAGCGCGCTTTGGTGACCGGATCGCACGGCGCCGTCCATGTAGCCGGCCCAGATGTTCGCGGTCTCGGTGCCCGACCAGATCAGGTTGCCGCACGGCGCGCGCAGCGCGTCGCCGTGCGCACTCCAGAAACCAGGCGGGATCGCCGACACGCACGTGAGCGTCCACGGGTCGGCGAGCCCCCAGTCGCGATCGTGGTACGACACCGGCGCACGCGCTTCGTCGCCCCATGCCTGCGCATAGAGATCCATGTGCATCTGCTTCGCGGCCTGCGGATCCGACGGCACCAGCGCATTCCGGACGAACGCGTTGATCACGCCGATCTCGCCGCCCGGCGGCGAATTGTCGTAAGCCCAGAACACCGGCCCGTCGGTCTGGAAGATGTGGCCGTTCAGGCCCTTGTCGCGCCAGAACGGCCGGCGGTAGACCATCGCCGTCTTGCGCGCCGGCGAATGGGCCGGCCAGGCACGCTGCAGCGCGACGCGCTTGTCGGGCAGCGGCGGGTCGAACTGCACCTGGTGGCACAGCGCCGGGTGAAGCGCCATCACGACCTTTTTCGCGCGCACCGTGCCGCGATCGGTTTCCAGCGTCACGACGTCGCGATCCCAGCCGACGATCCGCCGCACCGGCGACGACAGCCGCACCTTGTCGCCCAGTTGCTGCGCCATCCGGATGCTGAGGATCTGCGAGCCGCCGACGAAACGGGTTTCCTGCGCGCTGTGCTTGATCGAGTCGAGTTGCGCGTAATCGCAATCGGCGGAGTTGATCATCGACAGGAAGTGCAGCAGCCCCATCTTCGCCGGCGCGACGCCGCCCGACAGCGAGATCGACGCGTTCCAGCCCATCCGGTCTTCCGCCTTGATGCCCTGCGTCGCGAGCCAGTCGCCGACCGACAGCCGGTCGAGTTCGCCGGCTTTCGGCGACGTCCACGGCGCACCGGACGGCACGTCGCGCGACAACTTGCTCAGCTTCGCCGCGACGGCCTCGTCGGTGCCGAACGTGCCCTCCAGGTCGAGCTCGGCGCGCCCGTCGCCGCCGAGGATCACTGTCTTGCCCGCGTAGTAGCTCGGGAACGTGCCGACTTCCAGCTCGCGGGCGAGATCGGCGACCGCCGTCTGGCCCGGGCCGATCCACTGGCCGCCGACTTCGGTCACGAAGCCGCCGCCCACGTCGTAGTTCAGCGTGCGGCCGCCCACGCGGTCGCGCGCCTCGAGCACGACGAAGGATTCGCAACCCGCGTAGCGCAGGTCGCGCGCGGCCGTCAGGCCGGCCAGCCCGGCGCCGACGATCGCGACATCGAGTACGTCGCCGTCGTGGCCGGCGGCAGGCGCTGCATCGGCCTTCGCCCGTGCGGCGCCGAGCGCGAGACCGCCCGCCGCGACCGACGCGCCCGCGACCTTGAGCCACTGCCTGCGCTGCAGGTCGGCCGCCCCGCTGATGGATGACTTCCTGGACATGATCTGTGAATGACGCCTGCAATGGGCGCGAACGCCGGCCGCCCTGGCGGCAGGCGGCCATCGTTCGCGCGGAATCCGACGACGGGATGCGATCCCGATCCGCTTCACCTGCCACCGCCCGCCTGCCCCTGACGGGGCGCGAATCCGGTTCGCATTCCTGCCTGTACACGCGCCGTACTGCTCCGTACCGGTAAGGATTTTCCGGCGCCCTGAATTAGTACATATTGCAAAAGTTAGGTCATGATACATAAAACAGGATCGAAAAAAAAAGACAGGGTATTCCCCTGTCGTGCGGCGCATTGCAGCGCTTCCGAAAGGTCGCGGAAAGACGGCGCACGCGACGGCGATCGGCGCGGCCGCGCCCGTCTCCGTTCGGTTGCGCGGGCCGTACGGTAGTATGGCGATTCGATGGAACCCCGATGGATCTGAACGAGTGGCCATGCCCGAATTTTCTTCTTCTCCCGGCGCCGGCCAAGGCGCGCAAGCGCTCGTCCTCATCGCCGAGGACGAACCCGAGATCGCCGAGATCCTGACCGCCTATTTCGCGCGCAACGGCCTGCGCACCGTGCACGCCGCCGACGGCCGCCGCGCACTCGAACTCCACCTGTCACTGAAGCCCGACCTCGTGCTGCTCGACGTGCAGATGCCGCACGTCGACGGCTGGAAGGTGCTCGCCGAGATCCGACATCGCGGCGACACGCCGGTCATCATGCTGACCGCGCTCGACCAGGACATCGACAAGCTGACCGGGCTGCGCATCGGCGCCGACGACTACGTGGTCAAGCCGTTCAACCCCGCCGAAGTCGTCGCGCGCGCCCAGGCGGTGCTGCGCCGGTCGATGGCCGGCTCGCGCCAGGACGAGCAGCGCGTGCTGCGCGCCGCGCCGTTCGAGATCGATCTCGAGCACCACGAAGCGACGGTCGAAGTCGACGGCGCGCGCCACACGCTCGTGCTGACGCTCACCGAATTCAAGCTGCTCGCGCAGCTCGCGCGCGCGCCGCGCCGCGTGTTCAGCCGCGCCGAGCTGATGGCCACCTGCCTGCCGGAAGGCGACGCGCTGGAGCGCACGGTCGACAGCCACGTCAGCAAGCTGCGCAAGAAACTCGACGATCTCGGCGTCGCGGGCGTGCCGGCCAGCGTGCGCGGCGTCGGCTACAAGCTGTGGAGCGGCGAGTGAGACTCGATGGCCTGAGCCGCCAGATTGCGCTGACGATGGGCGCGATCGCGTTCGGCATCACGGTGTTGATCGTCGTGACGGCCTATGCGTTCTACTACCTGCTGTACCAGTACTCGCCGGAGTCGTTCAAGCCGGAGAGCTGGCTCCCGAGCGGGCCGGAGTGGGTGTGGATCACGTCGACCACGCTGGTCGGCCTGCTGATCGCGATCGTCGTCGCGATCAACCTGTCGCGGCGCATCCTCGTGCCGCTCAATTCGGTGACGGACAGCATCCGCCGCGTTGCCCGCGGCGATCTCGGCGCACGCGCGGTCGCCGGCGACCGTTCGCTGAAGGAAGCGGCGCTGCTCGCCGACAACTTCAACGCGCTCGCGAGCGAACTGCAGCGCGTGACCGACGAGCAGACGTTCTGGAACGCGGCGATCGCGCACGAGCTGCGCACGCCGGTGACCGTGCTGCGCGGCCGGCTGCAGGGGCTCGCCGAGGGCGTGTTCACGCCGAGCGACGCGCTGTACCGCAGCCTGCTCGCGCAGGTCGAAGGGCTGACGCGGCTGATCGAGGATCTGCGCGTGGTCAGCCTCGCCGACAGCGGCCACCTGAGCATCGAGATCCGCGACACCGATCTCGCCGCCGAGGTACGCGCGGTGGTCGACGTGTTCGCGCACACGCTGCAGGCCGCCGGCCAGCATCCGCAACTCGATCTCGACCCGCGGCGCATGTGCTGCGACCCGGTCCGCATCCGCCAGGCATTGCTCGCGCTGCTGGAGAACGCGCGCCGCCACGCGGTGCCGGGCACGATCCGGATCCAGACGCGCATCGAGAACGGGATGTGCCGGCTGCGCGTCGAGGATGACGGCCCGGGCATCCCGGCCGAATTCGCGCCGCACGTGTTCCACGCGTTCCGGCGCGTCGACGAGTCGCAACCTGGCGGCAGCGGCCTCGGGCTCGCCGTCGTCGCGGCGATCGCGCATGCGCATCGCGGCGAAGCGCTGTGCGAGCCGACCGGCGCGGGCGGCACGCGGTTCGAGGTGCGATGGCCCGACGATCTCGTGCCGGTGCCCGAAAGCGAGCGCTTCCCGGCGTAACGCGCGGGCCTCGCCGCTCACGCGCGCGGTTCGCGCCCCGACCTGTTCGAGCGGCGGGCTGAACCGGCGCATTCTCCCCGATGCCCGGCGCGGCGAGAAAGAGCCCGCCACCGCCCGACCACCACATTTTGTGCATCGCACGACCAACCCTGAGCAAAAAGTATCGGTTCCCGAACTCTTTTGATGTGGTGATCGCATCGCCCGCGTCACACCATTGTTCCTGCCGTCATCGGCGGCATTCGAACAAGCAGAATCAAGGAGACACGGGTGAACAAGATGCGAATCGTCGCAGCCGGCGTGCTGCTCGGCGCCTGTCTGCCGGGCGTCGCGGCCGCGCAAACCTGCAAGGTGCCGACCCTTCGGGTGCTCGCGCAGAAGAGCCTCGGCCTGTCGGTGATGGAAAAGTCGCTGGCCGACTACGAGAAGAAGAACGGCACGAAGGTCGAGATCAGCTATTTCGGCGAGAACGACCGCCGCGCGAAGTCGCGGCTCGACGCGTCGACCGGCGCGGGTTCCTACCAGATCTACTACGTCGACGAGGCGAACGTCGCCGAATTCGCGTCGGCCAACTGGATCGTGCCGCTTCTGAAGTACTACCCGAAGGACTACGACTACGACGACTTCCTGCCCGGCCGCCGCGCGGTCGCGAGCTACAACGGCGTCGCGTACTTCGCGCCGCTGATCGGCGGCGGCGACTTCCTGTTCTATCGCCGCGACCTGCTCGACGCCGCGCACATCCCCGTGCCGAAGACGCTCGACCAGCTCGTCGCCGCGATCAAGCAGCTCAACGCGCCGCCGAAGCTGTACGGCTGGGTCGCGCGCGGCCAGCGCGGCTCGGGGATGAACGTGTGGCGCTGGTCGCCGTTCATGCTCGGCATGGGCGGCGCATGGACCGACAAGGGCGGCCAGCCCGCGTTCAATTCGCCGGGCGCGGTGAAGGCCACGCGGCTCTACAGCGACCTGTTCAAGTACGCGCCGCCGGGCTCGGCGACCTACGACTGGAGCAACGCGCTCGAAGCGTTCCGCTCGGGCAAGGTCGCGTTCATGATCGAATCGACGCCGTTCGCCGACTGGATGGAAGACACAAGCAAGTCGAGCGTGGCCGGCAAGGTCGGCTACACGCGCCCGCCCGCGCCGCTGCCGTCGGCCGCGTACGGCCACGGCTTCGCGATCTCGGCGGTCGGCGCGAAGGACGACTGCACGCGGATGGCCGCCGGCCGCTTCATCGCATGGGCAACCAGCAAGGACCAGGAGCAGGCGCGGCTGCGCAACGGCGTGTTCAGCGACTACAACCGCTCGAGCACGATCGGCAGCCCGTACTTCAAGCAGCACGTCGCGCCGCAGATCCAGGCCGGGCTGAACGACACCAACCCCGTCACGCAGGTGACGATCTGGCGCACGCCGCAATGGCCGGATATCGGCGACAACCTCGGCATCGCGCTCGAACAGGTGTTCACCGGCACGCAGACGGATATCCGCGGCACGCTCGACGACGCGGACCAGTACGCGAAGGACGCGCTCGAACATGGCGCTCGCAAATGACGGCGCCGGCGGACGCGCGCTCGGCGTCCGCCCGGCCTCTTCCCCACCGTCGGCCCGGCGCGGCCGCGCGCGCCGCGACCGCACGAGCCTGCCGTGGGTGTTCCTCGCGCCGACGCTCGCGCTGCTCGCGGTCCTGAGCCTCGTCCCGACGATCGCCGCGATCAACCTCGCGCTGCGCAACCGCGTGCTGCGCTACCCGGACAGCGAATTCGTCGGCCTGCGCAATTTCGTGCGACTCGCGTCCGATCGGCGCTTCCTGAACGCGATCGAAGTGTCGGTGCTGTGGGAAGTCGTCACGGTCGCGGGCGCGGTGCTCGTCGGCATCGCGCTCGCGGTGTTCCTGTTCGAGCGCGTGCACGGCCGCTGGCGCCGCTTCGCGTCGCTGGTGCTGATCATGCCGGTGCTGCTGCCGCGCGTGTCGGCCGCGTTCATCTGGAAGTTCATGTATGCGCCGCTCACCGGGATCCTGAGCTGGCTGCTCGGCGCGCTCGGCGTCGAACACACCGCGTTCCTCGCCGATCCGCATCTCGCGCTGTACGCGGTCGCGCTCGTCGACGTGTGGCAGTGGGGGCTGTTCTTCGCGGTCGTGATCCTGAAGCTGCTGGAGACGCTGCCGCCCGAGCCGCTCGAAGCCGCGCGGCTCGACTACGCGACGACGTGGCAGGTGCATGCGTACATCGCGCTGCCGATGCTGAAGGCGCCGCTCGTGAGCCTCGTATTCATCAAGATGGTCGAGTCGCTGCGCTCGTTCGACCTGATCTACGTGATGACGAAGGGCGGCCCCGGCATCGCGACCGAGACGCTCGATCTCTACGCGTACCAGCAAGGCATCGGCCTCGCCGGCAAGGTGTCGTATGCGTCGGGCATGGCCGTGCTGATGATGGTCGCGACCACGCTCGTGTTCACGCTCATCTGGAAGAGGGTCAACAAATGGGACGACTGATGGCTCGCCGAATGGCCCGCCGCGGACCCGCTGCCGCCGCCACCGTTTCCACCGTCGCGATCGCCGGCGCGATCCTGCTCGTCGCCGCGTTCCCGCTGTTCTGGGCCGTGCTCAATTCGCTCAAGCACCTGCTCGACATCGTCACGCCGACGCCGCGCTTCTTCTTCACGCCGACGCTCGCGAACTACGAGCAGGTGCTGTCGAGCCCCGAGGTGCTGATCGGACTCGGCAACAGCATCGCGATCGTCGGCGTGGCCGTGCTGATCGGCGCGGTGCTCGGCGTGCCGGCCGCGTACGCGATCGCACGCTACCCCGTGCGCGGCAAGCGCGACATCCAGTTCTTCCTGCTGTCGCTGCGCTTCCTGCCGCCCGTCGCGGTCGCGCTGCCGCTGATCGCGATCTGGGTCGATCTCGGGCTGTACGACACGAAGCTGTCGATGATCGTCACGTACCTGCTCGTCACGCTGTCGACCATCACGTGGCTGTCGATCCCCGTGTTTCGCCGGCTGCCGCGCGAGATCGAGGAAGCCGCCGCGCTCGACGGCTACGGCCCGTACGCGGTGTTCTGGCATATCGCGCTGCCGGTGTGCGCGAGCACGCTGCTCGGCGGCATCGTGTTCAGCTTCGTGCTGGTGTGGAACGAATTGATGATCGCGCTCGCGCTGACGTCGTCGCGCAGCGCCACGCTGCCGGTGGTCGCGTCCGCGTTCACGTCGCTCGGCCAGGAAGTGCCGTGGGGCGTGATCAACGCGTCCACGGTGCTACTCGCGCTGCCGCCGCTCGTCTTCGTCGGCATGCTGAGCCGGCTGCTCAATTCGATGGTCAAGGGAAAATAAGGAGAACACGTTGAAAGCACTCGTCCTCGAACGCACGCGCGAACTCGCGCTGCGCGATATCGACCTGCCGCAACAGGTCGGCCCCGGCGACGTCCGGATCAAGGTGCATACGGTCGGCGTCTGCGGCAGCGACGTGCATTACTACGTGCACGGCGGGATCGGCCCGTTCCGCGTCGACGCGCCGATGGTGCTCGGCCACGAGGCGTCGGGCACCGTCGTCGAGACGGGCGCCGACGTCACGCACCTGCGCGTCGGCGACCGCGTGTGCATGGAGCCCGGCGTGCCGCGCCTCGATTCGCCCGCGACGCTGCGCGGGCTCTACAACCTCGATCCCGACGTGCGCTTCTGGGCGACGCCGCCCATCCACGGCTGCCTGACGCCGTTCGTCGTGCATCCGGCCGCGTTCACGTACCGGCTGCCGGACAACGTGTCGTTCGCCGAAGGCGCGATCGTCGAGCCGCTGTCGATCGGCTTGCAGGCCGCGAAGAAGGCGGCGATGAAGCCGGGCGACCTCGCGGTCGTGATCGGCGCCGGCACGATCGGCGCGATGACGGCGCTCGCCGCGCTCGCCGGCGGCGCCGCGCGCGTGATCCTCGCCGACGTCGTGCCGGACAAGCTCGCGCTGTTCGCCGGCAACCCGGCCGTCACGACCGTCGACGTGCGTACGCGGCCGCTGGCCGACGCGGTGGCCGAAGCGTCCGGCGGCTGGGGCGCGGACGTCGTGTTCGAGGCGAGCGGCAGCGCGAACGCATATGCGGGGCTCGTCGACCTGATGTGCCCGGGCGGCTGCGCGGTGCTGATCGGGATGCCGGTCGCGCCGGTGCCGCTCGACGTGGTTGCGCTGCAGGCGAAGGAAGGCCGCATCGAATCGGTGTTCCGCTACGCGAACATCTTTCCGCGCGCGCTCGCGCTGATCGCGTCCGGCGCGATCGACGTGAAGCCGTTCATCTCTCGCACGTTCCCGTTTTCCGAAGGCGTGCGCGCGTTCGAGGAAGCGGCGAGCGGGCACCCGCGCGACGTCAAGATTCAGATCGAAATGGATTGAGCCATGGCCCGAATCGTCTGCCACGCTTTGTCGAAGCACTACGACGGCGGCCCCGCCGTGCTGCATCCGCTCGACCTCGAGATCGCCGACGGCGAATTCATCGTGCTGCTCGGCCCGTCCGGCTGCGGCAAGTCGACGATGCTGCGGATGATCGCGGGCCTCGAGGCGATCACCGGCGGCGAGCTCGTGATCGGCGACGCGATCGTCAACGACCTGCCGTCGCGCGAGCGCAATGTCGCGATGGTGTTCCAGAACTATGCGCTGTATCCGCACATGACGGTGTACGACAACATCGCGTTCGGCCTGCGGCGGCTGAAGGTGCCGGCCGACGAGATCGATCGCCGCGTGCGCGACGTCGCGCGCATCCTGAGCCTCGACGCGCTGCTCGACCGCCGCCCGCGCGCGATGTCGGGCGGCCAGCAGCAGCGCGCGGCGATCGCGCGCGCGATGATCAAGACGCCCGCCGTGTTCCTGTTCGACGAGCCGCTGTCGAACCTCGACGCGAAGCTGCGCACGCAGTTGCGCGGCGACATCAAGCGGCTGCACCGGCAACTGAAGACGACCACGCTGTACGTCACGCACGACCAGCTCGAAGCGATGACGCTCGCCGACCGCGTCGTGCTGATGCGCGGCGGCCACATCGAGCAGATCGGCACGCCGGCCGAGCTGTACGGCCAACCGCACACGGTATTCGCGGCCGGCTTCGTCGGCACGCCCGCGATGAACTTCGCGGACGGCACGATCGAGCGGGTCGGCGCGAGCGTCCTGGTCGACTGCAACGGCGCACGCTGGCCGCTCGCGTCTTCACGCTTCGCACGGCTGCGGGACGGCCAGCAGGTCAAGGCGGCGATCCGCCCGAACCACCTGCGGCTCGTCGCCGAAGGCGATCCGACCCCCGGCACGCTCCCGCTGACCGGCACGGTCGAGCTCGTCGAGCTGCTCGGCGCGGAGGCGCTCGTCACGCTCGACTGGCGCGGCCAGCCGTGCGCGGCCCTCGTGCCGGCCCCGATGGCCCCTGCGCCGGGGGCCGTGGTAGCGTTTCGCTTCGACGAAGAAGCGCTGCATCTGTTCGACGCCGGCACCGAGCGCAACGTCACGCTGCCGGACGCGCACCCGATCGCGCACGCGGCGCCGCCGACGGCCGCGACGCGCGTGACGCCGCCTGCCGCGACGGGCTGGTCGACGTCCCGTCCGTAGCACGCCGGCACGCCCCGACGGAGCACACGATGAACCCGGATCTCGAGATCGTTCCCACCCACCGCGACGAATCGTTCCGCGCGTGGGTCCACGACTATCCGCACTCGGTCGCGAAGTGGCACTTCCATCCCGAATACGAGATTCACCTGATCCAGGCGTCCCGCGGCAAGGTGTTCGTCGGCGACCACATCGGCGATTTCGGCCCCGGCAACCTGATCGTCACCGGGCCGAACCTGCCGCACAACTGGGTCAGCGAGCTCGCCGACGGCGAACGCGTGCCGTCGCGCGACGTCGTGCTGCAGTTCTCGCGCGATGCGATCGAGAAGATGGTCGGCGCGTTCAGCGAGCTGCAGCCGGTGATCGAGCTGATCGACGATGCGGCGCGCGGCGTGCAGTTTCCCGACCGCGTGGGCATCGAGGTCGCGCCGCTGATGCTCGAACTCGCGAACGCGCACGGCTGCCGGCGCGTCGAAATCCTGATGTCGCTGTTCGACCGGCTGTCGTCGTGCCGCGAGCGGCGCGTGCTCGCCGGGCCCGGCTACCGCAGCGACGCGCAGCACTACATGTCGTCGACCATCAACCAGGTGCTGTCGTACCTGCAGCAGAACCTGCCCGGCATGCTGCGCGAAACCGACGTCGCCGCGTTCGCCGGCATGAGCGTCAGCACCTTCACGCGGTTCTTCCGGCGTCACACCGGCTCGTCGTTCGTGCGCTACCTGAACCGGCTGCGCATCAACGAAGCGTGCGAGCTGCTGATGTTTTCCGACCTGACGGTGACCGACATCTGCTACCGGGTTGGCTTCAACAACCTGTCGAACTTCAACCGTCAGTTTCTCGCGATGAAGCAGGTGCCGCCGTCGAAATTCCGCGCGCTGCACCGGCTCAACGAACCGCACGACCGCGGCGACGCGCCGCCCGCGCGACGCGCGCCGCCGCCGCCGCGCACCCCAGACAGGACGCTTCATCCGTGACATTTCTCGGCATCGATCTCGGCACGTCCGAGGTCAAGGTTCTGCTCACCGATTCCCGATCGGTCCCCCTCGCAACCGGCTCGGCCACGCTGTCGATCAGCCGGCCGCATCCGCACTGGTCCGAACAAAGCCCGCAGGCGTGGTGGCACGCGATGCTCGACGCGATCGCGTCGGTGCGCGCCGCGCATCCGGCCGGCTTCGCCGCGCTGCGCGGCATCGCGCTGTCCGGCCAGATGCACGGCGCGACGCTGATCGACCGCGCGGACCAGGTGCTGCGCCCCGCGATCCTGTGGAACGACACGCGCGCCGGCACCGAATGCGTGGAGCTCGAGGCGCTGGTGCCGGAATCGCGCGCGATCACCGGCAACATGGCGATGCCCGGCTTCACCGCGCCGAAGCTGCTGTGGCTCGCGAAATACGAGCCGGCCGTGTTTCGCGCGGTGCACAAGGTGCTGCTGCCGAAGGACTACCTGATCTGGCGCCTGTCCGGCGAATGCGTGTCCGATATGTCCGACGCGTCGGGCACGCTGTGGCTCGACTGCGCGCGCCGCGACTGGTCCGACCGGATGCTCGCCGCGACCGAGCTGTCGCGCGCGCAGATGCCGCGCCTCGTCGAAGGCAACGCGGCCGCCGCGCAACTGCGCGACGCGCTGCGGCGCGAATGGGGCATCGCCGGGCCCGTGACGATCGCCGGCGGCGCCGGCGACAACGCGGCGTCCGCGATCGGCATGGGCGTCACGGGCGCCGGCAGCGGCTTCCTGTCGCTCGGCACGTCGGGCGTGCTGTTCGCCGGCAACGACCGCTTCGCGCCGAACCCGGACGCGGCCGTGCATGCGTTCTGTCACTGCGTCGAAGGGCGCTGGCACCAGATGAGCGTGATCCTGTCGGCGGCCGCCAGCCTCGACTGGCTCGCGCGCGCGCACGGCACGACGCCCGGCGTGCTGGCGGCGCACGCCGAACGCGCCGATCCGGCCCGCGCGCCGCTGTTCCTGCCGTATCTCGGCGGCGAGCGCACGCCGCACAACGACGCGCATGCGCGCGGCGTGTTCTTCGGGCTGTCGAACGAACACGATGCCGACGATTTCGCGTATGCGGTGATGGAAGGCGTCGCGTTCGCGATGGCCGACGGCTACGACGCGCTGCGTGCGGCCGGCACGACGCTCGACGCGGTGTCGTTCATCGGCGGCGGCTCGAAGAGCGCGTTCTGGGCGCGGCTGTGCGCGAATGCGACCGGGCTCGCGATGCGGCGCCATGCGGATGGCGCGGTCGGCGCGGCACTCGGCGCCGCGCGGCTCGCACGGCTGGCGGCAACGAACGACAGCCTGGAGGAAGTCTGTGTCGCGCCGCCCGTCACGGAGACGGTCGCACCCGATCCCGCGTCGGTCGATCTGCTGGCGGGGCGGCTCGCACGCTATCGACGGTTGTATCGTGCGCTGCGGGACGAGTTCGCGGCCGGCGACTGAGCGTTAGCGCGATCGCGCTTGACCCGGCCCTTGGGATCGCCTTTATGCTGACCGCAACGAATCGACAGCAAAGAGGTGACGAATGGGTACCGACACGCCCCGTTTGAACGCATCGGCCGCCGCCGCGCGGCTCGGCGTCTCGATCAAGGCGCTGCGGCTGTACGAGCGGCACGGCCTCGTGACGCCCGAACGCACGCCGGCCGGATACCGCGCGTACGGCCCGGCCGACCTCGCGCGCGCCGCCGACATCGCGGCGCTGCGCAAGCTCGGCCTCGGTCTCGCGCAGGTGGCGAACGTGCTCGACGGCGACGCGCGCAGTCTCGATGCCGCGCTGGCCACTCACGAAGCGGCGCTCGATCGCGGGATTCAGGATCTCGTCGGCAAGCTCGACAGCGTGCGCGCGATGCGTGCCGGCCTGGCACGCGGGAGGATGCCGGCCGACGGCGAACTCACGCGGCTGGTCGACTCTGGCGCGGCCGGCGTCGCGTTCAACCTGCCGTGGCCGTGGGGCGGCGAATGGTTCGAGTGTCGCGACATCCGGCCGTTGAACTACATCATCGGTTCGCTGGGGAGCGGCAAGACGCGGCTCGCGCTTCGGCTGGCGGATGCGCTGCCCGGCGCCGTGTTCGTCGGCCTCGATCGGCTGGACGACGATTGTGCCGCGGCATTCGATGCATGGCGCGCCGATCCGGAACTGAAGTCGCGCGTCGATCACGCGTCGGCGCTACTCGTCGGCAACGGCGCGACGCCATCGCCAGCGCTGACCGCGCTGCTCGTCAGCCTCGAAGCGCAAGGCCCCTGCGTGCGAATCGTCGACATGATCGAACAGGATCTCGACCACGCCACGCAACGGGCGTTGATCGCGCATCTGCGCGCAGGCGCGGCCGCCGGCATGCGGCCGCTGTTCCTGCTGACGCGCTCGTCGGCGATCCTCGATCTCGCGGCGGTCGGCCCCGACGAAACGATCCTGTTGTGCCCGGCCAATCACAGCCCCCCAGCGCGCGTGGCGCCTTACCCCGGCGCGCCGGGGTATGAAGCCGTGGCCACGTGCCTGGCGGCGCCGGAGGTCCGGGAGCGGATTGCGCGGCGGCCGGAAGCGCGCGCTATGATGCTCGGTACGGAGCGCGAAATGAATTGAATGTTTCGCGACCTGTCCGTCGGAGAACATGATGGCACGCGACACGCGGGTAGAAATCGAACTCGACGATATCGAATCGACCGAACAGTTGCACGTACGGCTGATGAAGCAGTTGCGTTTCCCGGATTGGTATGGAAGAAACTGGGATGCGTTCCGGGACGCCATTACCGCACTGGTCGATATGCCGCTCATTCTCCGGCTGAAAGGCTGGTCGGAATTCGATCGCCGTTTTCCCCGCGACGCGAAGCTGATGCGCGACTGCCTGCAGGACATGACCCGGCAATATCCGGCCTTCGCATCCCGTGTCGAGTACGATTGATCGAACTCGCCGCGAGCCGCAAGATCGCGCATCCGTTCCTTCCGGACTAGCCTTTTCCGTCACATTCAGCGCCATTTCCATCGTATCGACACAGCCGCTCACCCCTCATGAAACCCGCGATCCATCTGCGTGCTGCGTCTCAGGAAGATCTTCCGTTCCTGCTGACGCTCCGTCGACTCACGATGACCGAGCACCTGGAGCGCGTCGGCGCGCCGACCGACGATGAAGCGCACGACCGGCGCATCCGCGCGAACTTCGACGACGCGATGATCGTCTGCGAAGGCGCCGACGCCATCGGCCTGCTGAAGGCGACGCGCGCCGCCGGCGAATGGCACGTCCATCAGATCCAGATCCTTCCCGCGCGCCAGGGCCACGGAATCGGCGAGGCGGTGCTGCACGCCTTGCTGATCGACGCGGCACGCGCGCGGGTGCCCGTGTCGCTCAGCGTGCTGCACGGCAACCCGGCGCGACGGCTCTACGAACGCCTCGGCTTCCGCGTCGCATCGGAAACCGACACGAGCGCGAACCTGATCTGGCGCGCATGACGCGCGGCGATTCGCCCCCGGCGCATTGCCATCACTGCGTGATCTTCGCGTCCTTCAGCAGATTGCCGATCATCTGCGCACTCGCCTTCTCGGCCGCGATCGCCTGCAACTGCTGCTGAAGCGTCGGCTTCACGGTTTCGAAACCCGGCACCTGCGTCGGCCGCTTCGCATCCAGCTTCACGATCGCGCGCACGCCATCGACCGGGATCGAGTCCTTCGTCGCCGCGCCGACCGTCAGCTTCTCGAGCGCCTGCGCGACCGGCAGCGGCAACCCGGCCGTCTTGCCTTCCGCCGCCGGCGTGTTGAAGCTCACCCACGGCAGCTCGCCGCCGGTATCGCGGCTCGGTGCCAGGCTGTACTGGCGCGCCAGCCCGTCGAACGACTTGCCGGCCTTCAGCTCGCTCAGCACGGTCGCCGCCGCGACCGCATCCTTGACGACGATCACGCGCGGCTTGTACTCGTTCTTGCCGAGCGCCGCCACGAGTTCGTCGTAGCGCGCCTTGACCTGCTCGTCGGTCACCGGCTCCGGCTTCACGTTGTCGCGCAGGTACAGCTGCACCTCGGCCGTCACCTTCGCCTGCTGCATCGCCGCCTTGACCTCGGGCTTGTCCGCGTAGTTCGCCTTCTCGGCCGCCTGCTGAACCAGCACGCGCGTGATCAGCTGATTCTTGATCGCCTGGCGGATCTGCGGCGAATCGGGCTGTCCGGACGCGCGCAGCAGCGTATCGACGTCGGCCTGCGTGATCGGCGTGCCGTTGACGGTCGCGACGGTCGCGGCCGTCTGCGCGTGGGCAAGGCCGCTCAGTGCGCCGGCCAGCGCGACGATCGTCAACAGGCGGTTCGGGGTCGTTTTCATCTTCATCGTTGGGTCGCTTCGAGCATAAGAAACGCAGCAGAGGCAGCCGCGCCCGTTCATCGTGCACGCCCGCACACCGTCCGCGGGAGCCGCAGCCATTGTGCACGGAACCGCATTTCCGCGTCGGGAGGTTCGGGAAGCGGGTTCGACGCGGCGCGGCGCGCATTGTGCCCGCGGTTCATTGCACCCGCGTTGAGCAACAATCCCACGAAAACGCATCGATTGCGCTTACGATTGCTTTCACGACTTCGCGAATGCGCCCGCTGCCCCGAAGCGGCCGCACGTTCAACCCGTCAGGGCGTCCACCGGTACACGGTGATGCTGTTCCCCTTCACGTTGTTCTTCATCACCACGTACTCGCCGTTCGACCGGCGGTACGCGCGGATGCTGTACATCGCATCGATCGCGCTGCTGGTATCGACGGTCGCGGGGCTCGCATTGACCAGCGTCGTGTCGAGATTGCCGGTGCTGAGGTTGAACGCGTCGACGTTCGGCCACAGCGGCCCGCTGCTGCTGAACCAGTAGCCGACGAACAGGTGGTTGCCCGCCGCGTCGATCGATTTCGCGCCGCTGTGCGGCAGCGTGATCACCGGGTCCGGCTTCGTCGTGTTGCCCGCGCGCCAGCCGTGATACACCTCGATGCGCGTGCCGATCGACGTCCAGTCGTTGCTGCCGAGCGCGCCCTGCGCGAGCACCATCGTGTCGCTGTCCGCGAGATAGACGATGCGCGTGAGCGGCTGGATGCTGGCCGGAATGCGGGTCGCGACGCCGGGCCCCCACGACGGCTTGCCGTTCGCGTCGAAGCCGGTCAGCGGGTAATGCGTGATCGCGCCGGTCTTGTCGAGCCCGGCCCATACGCCGCCCTGGCTGTCGATGCTGAAGCCGCCCGTCACGCGCTGCGTCGTGTTGAACGCGGGGCCCGGAATCGAGCCGTCCGGAATCGCGATGTAGCCGTTCGCCGCGTTGAAGTGATAGAAGTAGAAGACCGGCGGATTCTGGCCGGCCGCGACGAGGATCCGGTTCGCGCCGACCGACGTGAGCAGCCCGAAGTGTTCGTCGCGCTGCGTATCGCTCATGTTGATGCGCGGGTCCGACGGGTACGTGAACGGATCGACGGTGTTCGCGACGAACTTGCCGCCCGCGCCGCCGCTGTAGATGTGCGTGCCGCCGTAGAACAGCGCGCCGTCCGTGACCGGGTCCGGCGCGGCGATGCCTTCGAAGTTCAGCGACTGCAGCGTCCAGCGCAGGTTGCCGTTGCTGCCGTACGCATGAATGTCGGTCGCGCCGTTGCGGCCGAGATCCCAGCTGCCGCCCCACGGGTTGTTGAGCACATAGAGGTTGCCGCCGGTGTCCTTGCCGATCCCGGCGATGCGCGTGAAGCGTTGCGGGCCGACCTGTCCCTTGATGCCCGTCGTCGTGTCGAGATAGCCGCCGCGCACGCCGAACGTGCCGGCCAGCGCCGGCTGGCCCGAGATCGAGTAACGCTTGATGTTCTGGTCGGGGCCTTCGTCGCCCACCAGCAGTTGCCCGGCCGCCGCATCGACATACAACGCCGACGGGTGCGAACCGGCCGGCATCCGGATCGTGTTCAGCAGCGCGCCGGCCGGGCTGAAGCCAACGATCGAGCCGGCGCTTTTCTGCGCGACCCACACGTTGCCCGCGCCGTCCACCGCGAGCGCGCCCGGCGCCGACACGCTGATGTCCCGCTGCCACACGCCATCGGTCGTGAACACGCGCACGCGATTGCCGTAGAAGTCGCTCGCATAGAGCAGCGAGCCGGCCGTCGCGAGCCCGGTGACGACGTCGATGCGCGGCTGGTTGGTCGCCGCGCTGATCTGGATCACGCGGTCGCGATACTTCGTGGCGCGGCTGTACCGCCCGACCGCGCCGCTGCCGTAAGTCTTGCCGGGTTGCAGCGCGACGAACAGCGATGTCGCGTTGCCCGTGATCGCGCTGCCCTGGAATTCCGAATGCGTGCCCATCGAGCCGACGCTCTTGCCGTTCTGGTAGATCGCGACACCGCCTTCGTCTTCGTCCCACATCGACGCCGTGTAGATGACGCCTTCGGGCGCGACCCACATCGAACGCGCGACGTTGCCGACGTGGGCCGCGAGCGTGCCGTACGTGTTCGCCAGCCAGTCGGTGGTGTTGCCTGCGTGAGCGGCCGGCGCGATCGCGGCGAGCGCCGCGGCAAGAAGCGCAGCCTGAATACGTTTTCCAGCGACCATGACTGATGCTCTCCTGAATGATGCAAACATTCACATGAGGGGTCGGCCGGCCAGACGGCTTGAAATCCGCGATGCGTAAATTCTTCCGCTGAATCATCCGGCGCAGTCGGTATTACGTGCGGCATGCGTTCGATAATGAGCAGCGCGAGAATAGCGTTATATAAATCGAAAAAAATTGCGAGCCGCTCGTGCAGTCGCACTTTTCACCGGATCGGCTTCTATCGCGTTGCCCGCGCAACCATGCGCCCCGACGGCGTGCGCGGCTGCGCGACAGTGAATGTTCACTTGCGCGCTCGATCGGGAATGGGGGAAATCGGAGAAATCAGGCGTTTCGCCTGCGGGAATATCGCCACTTGTTCGGCGACGACAGATTGAAACCGCGAATGCGGTTTCCGGAGAATCGGGAAATAACTACCGCATGCAATGCAGAATCGTTACCCCAAAACAAATCGCCGGCCTGAATCCGTTTCGAATCCAGGCCGGCGACAGTCATTGATCGCGCAGCAGGCAACGTGCCGTCGCCGCCGCGTTGCCGCGCATCATGCCGATGCCGACGTCTCCGGCACCTTCACCTGCGTGACGCGCCCTCCGTCCGAATCGTCGTCGTTGCGCGGCGCATCGAGCTGCCCTTCCCATTTCGCGACCACGGCAGCCGCGATCGAGTTGCCGACGGCGTTGGTGGCCGAGCGCCCCATGTCGAGGAACATGTCGACGCCCATGATCAGCAGCAGCCCCGCCTCGGGCAGGTTGAACTGGTTGAGCGTCGCCGCGATCACGACCAGCGACGCGCGCGGCACGCCCGCCATCCCCTTCGACGTCACCATCAGCATCAGCAGCATCGTGATCTGCGTGCCCAGCGGCAGATGGATACCGTACACCTGCGCGATGAACAGCACCGCGAACGTGCAGTACATCATCGAGCCGTCGAGGTTGAACGAATACCCGATCGGCAGCACGAAACTCGAGATCTTGCGGTTCACGCCGAACCGGTCGAGCGCGTCCAGCAGCTTCGGATACGCGGCCTCGGAGCTCGCCGTCGCGAACGACAGCAGGAACGGCTCGCGGATCAGCCGGATCAACGTGAATGCGCGCTTGCCGAGGAACGTCACGCCGGCGAGCGTCAGCACGCCCCACAGCAGCGCCAGCGCCAGATAGAAGCTCGCCATGAACTTCGCGAACGTGAGCAGGATGCCGAGCCCTTCGGTCGTGATCGTCGACGCCAGCGCCGCGAACACCGCGACCGGCGCAAACCACATCACCGCGCCCGTCACCTTCAGCATCACCTGCGCGAGATCGTCGATCACGCCGGTCAGGCGCTTGCCCGACTCGCCGAGCGCGGACAGCGCGGTGCCGAAGAAGATCGAGAAAACGACGATCTGCAGGATTTCGTTGTTCGCCATCGCCTCCGCGATCGACTTCGGCACCAGATGGACCACGAAATCCTTCAGCGTGAATGCGCCCGTCTTCAGGTTGAGGGCCGCATCGGTCGCCGGCAACGGCAGGCTCAGGTGGCTGCCCGGCTGCAGGATAGTCGCGGTCAGCAGGCCGAGCAGCAACGACGTGAACGATGCGATGAAGAACCAGCCGAACGCCTTGACGCCCACGCGGCCCACCGCGCTGCCGTCGCCCATCTGCGCGATGCCGACGGTCAGCGTCGCGAATACCAGCGGCGCGATGATCATCTTGATCAATCGCAGGAACACGTCGGACAGCAACGACACGTAGCCGGCGACTTCCTTGGCCATCTTCGGGTCGGGAAACGCGCTGTGGCACGCGTAACCCACGGCGATACCAAGAATCATCGCGATGACGATGTACTTCGTGATGTTGTGTCTCTTCTTCATTAGTAATCCAAATTACAAAGCGTGTGCTTCTAACGGCGGGAACATCATTCGCGTCCGGCTGCGAATCGGAACTCACGTCGCAATGCATGCGACAGGCCCGCTTCCGGCGGTCGCCAGGGCGGGCAGGGGGGGCATTCTAACGCAAATGGCGTGCGGGCTTTCAAATCTGAAAGCCGCGCCGGTTGATCTGCGTCCATTCGGCGCCGGAACGGCGGGTTTTGTCGCGATCCAGCCGAGCTGCGCGAGCGGCCATCCGGCGCCGCGATCTCGACCGACAGGCCGCCCGTGCCGGCCGACGGCGACCGGCGACGACATAGAAAGACGATTGCGACACAACCTCACAAAGATGCTCACACCTCGACACTACCGCGCGTAACCGGTATGTAATATTTCGAAATATTTCGATTGCCGCAATGCCCGACGTCATTGCGCAATCGCGCGTCGGAAACGCGGAACCGCGGTCGAGTCATTGCTCCGGACAACGCGAGTCGTTCGCTTCATCAGCAGTCCTCGCAATGAATGAACGGGAAGGATCGGCATCGTGATGAACATTCTGTACACCAACTTCCATGGCGACTACGGCGGCGGTCAGGATACTTACGTCCGCGATCTCGCCGCCGCGATGAGCCGGCATCACCGCGTGACCGTCGCGTCGCCGCAGGGAAGCCGCCTGTCGCGTCTGTTGAAGGACAGCCCCGACGCGACCATCTTCGACATGGAATTCAAGCCGCGCTGGAACCGGCTGTGCCAGGAGCTTGTCCGGCTGCGCCAGTTGATCGTCTCCGAGCGCTTCGACGTCATTCACGTCAACGGGTCCGCCGATCACCGCCAGGTGATGCTGGCCCTGCTCGGGTGCCGGTATCGGCCCGCGGTCGTGCTGACCAAGCACAACACGTATCGCGCCGACAGCTTCGGCAACCTGCTGCGCGCACGGCTTGCGACCGACCACACCATCGCGGTCAGCGACTATGTGGCGAGCATGCTCGCGCTCAGGTCGCCGTACGGCGAAGTCACTGTCGTCAAGCACGGCGTGCGCCGAACGGCCGCGGAGCGACTGGCGGGCGACGAGATCCGCCGCCGCAAGATCGCGCTGTTCGGATCGTCCGGCGCGGACGCGATCGTACTGGGCAGCAGCGCCGGCACCGCGCCGGAAAAAGGCTGGATGGACCTGATCGCGGCGCTCGGCCGCCTGCCCGAACGCGAGCGCGAGCGGTTTCGCGTGCTGCTGGTCGGTGCGGAGCCGTCCGGCGAACAGCGCGAGCAGATCGCGCGGCACGGCATGGCGTCGCGCACCGCGTTCACCGGACGGCTCGACGACGTCAGGGCGCCGTTCTCGATCATCGACGTGTCGTTCGTCCTGTCGTACCACGAGAGCCTGTCGTACGCGTGCCGCGAAGCGATGTCGCTGGGCTGCCCTGCGATCGTGACACGTGTGGGCGGGCTGCCTGAGAACGTCGAACCGGGCGTGGACGGATGGGTCGTCCCGCCGCGCGAGCCCGAAGCGATCGAAGAGATCCTGCGCGCGATCGTGCGCGAGCCCGGCTGCGTCCGCGCGATGGGGCGCAGCGCGCAGCTGAAAGGCAAGCGCGAATTCTCGTTCGACAAATTCGTCGATGCGACCTTGTCCGTCTATCAGAAATCGATTCGACACAACCCCTATCGTTGGGGGACACCCTTGAGATCCCTGTAATGCCGATGAATATCTGGAAGAAGTATTGGGACCTGCGGACACAGGAGTGTCCGTGCGACGTGCATTTCGTCGAATGGCTGGAATCCGTTCGCCTCAAGGGCATCCGCATCTATCACTTCGGCACCGGCGGCCATCACCATGTCGGCGTCGAATGCGCGCGCCCGCACCTGAACAACACCGTCTTCGGCGTGACGGCATCGCCGAAGGAATACAAGTCGTATGTCGATCTCGTCACGCGGCAACCGGAGATCAGCAAGACCTATCTCGCGTATTTCGGCGACATCTATACGAGCAACTCGTACCTGCTGCCGTCGTTCGACGTCGTCACGCTGTTCCATCTGTGCGAGTTCCGCGACGACGCGAACAGCCGTTACGGCGCGATGACCGACGAAGAGGTGCTCGACCTGTTCGCGGCCCATACCGCTCGCGAAGGGCACCTGCTGTTCTACAAGGGCTCGTCCGCCTACCGGAAGGCCGAGCCGATCATCGCGCGATGGGCCGCACATGCCGATTTCGTCGAGGTCGGCGACTTCAAGACCCTGCGGATTTTCCGCAAGGACGCGTAATCCTCCGCTCTCGCGATCCGCCGATGCTGCTGTCCGCCACCCGCTATCCGATCCTGATGTATCACCAGATACGCCCGCTTCCGCCTCCGTCCGACCGGCTGCGCGGCCTGAGCGTTGCGCCCGACGCGTTCCGCCGCCAGATGACGCTGTTCAGGCGGCTCGGCTACCGCGGCCTGAGCGCGCGCGAACTGCAGCCGTATCTGCGCGGGGAGCGCAGCGGGAAGGTGTTCGGCATTTCGTTCGACGACGGCTTTCTCAACGTGCTCACGCACGCGATGCCGGTGCTGGACGAGCTCGGGTTCACCGCGACCTGCTATTTCGTCGCCGGCCGGTTCGGCGGCGTGAACGACTGGGATGCGGGCGCCGATACCGCGCACTCGCCGCTGATGACGTGCGACGACATGCTCGCGTGGCGCGATCACGGTCATGAAATCGGCTCGCATACGCTCGATCACGTCGCGCTGTCGCGCGTGCCGGCGCATGTGTCAGGCGTTCAGGTAGCCGAATCGAAGCGGCGGCTCGAAGCGTTGGGCGGCCAGCGTGTCGAATCGTTCTGCTATCCGTACGGCGATCTCGACGCGCGTGTCCGCGACCAGGTTGCCGCCGCCGGGTACGGCAATGCGACGACGACCCGGCGCGGTTGCGCCGATGCGTCCGACGATCCGTTTCTGCTGCCGCGAATTCCGGTGGCAGGCGGTGTCGGTGCGGTTCGGTTGCTGTTCAAGTGTGCGCGTTCGCGTGTGCGCAAGCGCGGGTAGCGCCGGGCACAAAGGGATCGCAGCGCGATCGCCTCGACCTCGCTCCCTGACAAAACCAGCCTCTTGCTCACTGCGGTTCGATCCCGCGGCGAACACTTCGGACGAGTGACCCGTCGCCCTCAACCAAACTGGGCCGTCAACCATCCTTCGGCCCATTTTGTCGCGTATGCAACCGCGTCGTCGCGCACATCGAAGCCCGCCAGATCACCGCTGGCGTGTACTTCCCGCTCACCGCCGTCCAGCAGAACCGTGGTGATCCTCACATGCGCGATGAACTCTCCATCCGCCCTGCGGGGTGTCGGATCGATCCGGAATCGTGTCGAATTGAAGAGCATGGCTCCTCCCTGTTGGGTTACCGCGAGCCAGGCTGTCGCGGGAGCAGCACGAGAAAGCGTCGGACATCAGGAAGTGCCATGGTCCGGCCCGCCTCCTGACTGGATTCACGACTCGCCATCCTGCTTGTTGCGTGCGGCACGCGACTCGTTACGAACATCGGGAAAGCATTCGCATCAGCCTCGCGGCGACGGTCACGGATAGACCGGCGAATGGCGTGCAGCCCACAAGCGGAGATGGAAGCACGTTGCTCCGGAATACCTTCGGAGCCACTCTCGAGCGATGGGACAAGAGGGGAGCGTCAGCACTATCGATGGTGCCCTGACGATCGGTTATGGCGAGAGGCCCGATCGCATTCGGAGGGGCATGCTGAGCAAGGCGCTGGAATCGGCAATGGGACATCCGACGATTCGATGCTACGCCGTTCCATAAATTTGTATAGCGAAATTTCCAGCACATTCCTGTCGTCACGGCATGGCCTCGTACCGTAGCGAGGTGTGCGTCGCAGCGACAGCGCGTATAGTGGGGCTAGCTTTACCGCCGGTTCCGGAAGACAGTTCGGCATTCGGGGGGCGGCATCGTCCGGGCGCCCGGCCGCGCATCGGAGCCGATTCTCATGGTTGGCATCATGCAGCGTTGTCGACTTCGAAGCAGGCAGCTCCCCGGGGGATCGCGTTGACACGAGCTGGACCGCCTGACGTAAGCCCCTCTGAAGAAACCGCGCCCCCCATGAAAATCGACCGCAGTTCCATTCCCCACTACCTCGTCCTTCGTGCCGGCTGGCCACCCTATGTGTTGAATGCCGACCGCCTGGTGCTCCGCCGCGAAGCGAGCCCGCTATTGCGCGCGTTCGCGCGAACGCGCGGAACGTTCGCGCATGTCGACGACGTCGCGTGGAACATCTTCTCCGATGCAGAAGGCCTTTCAGTGATCGAGCGTCGGGAAACCGGGTTCTTTACGTTGATCACCGGAACCGAGACCGAGCATCAGCTGCATTTGCTGGCAACCCTCTGACGTTGTCGCAGCGACCGCGTACGGTCACGGTCGACGAAGGGCCGCGCACGGGGATTCTTCGGTCATTTTTACGGAATGCTGATTTTTATGGGCGGTCGCTTGTTCTGCCCCTCGGCCGAAAGCGCTTGACACCCTCGTTGCCGAGGCGTACTGTCAGTCGCTGAAGTATTCAAGAAGCGCGATTGCTGCCCATCATTGACCGCGGCCTGCGGTATTCGTTGTCCTCTCCCTCCTTGATTATTTTTTCCCGCGTCCATTCAGGGCGCATACGCTCGTCCATTTTCAGGAGATCTAACATGGATACCGGTACCGTCAAGTGGTTCAACGACAGCAAGGGCTTCGGCTTCATCACGCCCGACGCGGGTGGTGACGATCTGTTCGCGCACTTCTCCGAAATTCGCGGCGACGGCTTCAAGACGCTCGCCGAAGGCCAGAAAGTCAGCTACGAGACGAAGAGCGGCCCCAAAGGCCTGCAGGCGTCGAACATTACCCCCCTGTAGTCCCCCGCAAGCCGTCAGCCCCGTTTGCGAAGCGGCACGTCGCTGCCGCTTCCTGCGCATACGCGCCTCCATCGCGGACGCCACGCGTCCCGATGCAAGCTCGACCGGATCATCCGTTTCGCATCCGGACGTCCGACGTGCGCGTATGCAGATGCCCAGCGCCCTCGCAGCGCGCGTGTCCAGCCGCGCGTGCGTGATCGGACGAGTCCCGTTCACCGGATCGCGCAAGCGGCGCAGCAGGAGAACCCGCATGACCAGAAGTCAAGCTCGCAGTAACAAGGCGCCTGCGCGTGCCAAACTTGCCCTGACCCTGCCCAGGCTCGGCACCGCATTGAACTGGGTGCCGCCCAAGGCTCCGGCTATCGCGAAGTCGCGCCCGAAGAAGCGCCCGCCTGCTCCGTAGCAGCGGACGAACCGACCGCGGCGTGGCGAAGAGGCGGCCACCGCTGCCGCGCAACGTGATCCCGGCGCGATGCGTCGAAGCGCGCAATCCGGAATAAGTTGAACGCCCGACAAACGATGCGCGTATGATGGGTTTATTCGGGCGATCACTTGCCGTCTGACTGCTCCCCCCTCCATCTACCCTCTTGCTGCATCGCCCCTCCGCTGCGCTGCAACGTTGTCCCTTTCACCCCACCGGCACGCCCTGCAACGGCGATACTGGCCGGATGTGTTCGCCCATGCGATTCGCCGTGGCCGAACGCCAGGAGTTTGCCATGAGCATGCATGTCTACCGTGGATTCGAGATTTATCCACTGATTTACCCTCACGTGCCGGCGCCGAATGGCTGCCCGCACAACTACGACGCCGGTTTCGACGCGGCAGTCAAGATTTGCCTGCGCGGCACCACCGACACGCTGACGCAGAGCCAGACGTTCAGATTGCGCGACAACGCGCCGTTTGACAGCGCCGGCGACGCACGCCGTGCTTCCGTGCGCTATGCCGAGAACATGATCGACGACAATCGCGAAACGCAGGGTTTCTTTTCCAGCGCGCTCTGACGCGGCACGTCACGGCAGCGCAACGTGTCGGCATTTTGGAGGACAAAATGATCATCGACGAACTACTTGGCTTGATCAGGCGGTGCGAGGTCACCCGGACCGACGCCGTCCTGCCCGCCGGAATCGCCGACTCGGCACAGAGCCACCAGCAAGAGCTGCAAATGTTCGTGGCAGTACGCGCACTATCGATCGGCGCCGGATATTCGGAATTCGAGTCCGACGAGATCGCGAGCGCCGTCATGACACGACTCGGCTAGTTTTCCGTTCAAACGCTCCCAAACAGGATCTACATGACAACAGTCACACTCAAGGTCAACGAACCGATCGACGTCGCGCTGCGACGATTCCGGCGCACCATCGAGAAAACCGGGCTGATTCGCGAGCTGCGCAGTCGCACCAGCTACGAAAAGCCCACGACGGAACGCAAGCGGAAAAAGGCCAGCGCCGTTTCCAGACAGCGCCTGCGGGCCAAGCGCATGTTGCCGCCGCGCAAGATGTACTAGGGAGCACACCGTGTACAAGATGCCGGGCGACGAGCCGCCGTTTTTCCCGCTGACGAAATGCGAAGTCGATTTCGATCAGCAGAAAGACATGGTGACGCTGCTGCCGAGCTTCTATGCGTTCGGTTGCGAGTACACCAGCCGCGGTTTCCTGATCGGGCGGGACGATGCGTTCAAACTGATTGCCGCGATCGAGAAGGCGCTCAGCATCCAGGGATGAGCCGACGCCGGCACGCTCGCGAGCATCGACAACCAGAAGATGGACTATGCGCGTCCCGACCAAGTACGTTGATTTGCTCTATTTCCTCGTTGTCCTGCAACTCGTCACTCAACGGCAGAGTCGCGAGTGGCTGTCGCCTTTTCAGCTCGTCGAATCGCTGCAAGGATGGTTGATCGTCCATCGTGCGAAATGCGAATGGCGCGATCGGGTCTGGATTGGCCATGCGTCGCTTCAGATAGCGAAGTCGGTCCGCCCGGTCGACAACGCTGCATATTCAGGACCGCTCCCTGGTGCGGCGAAAGACGCGGCGTACCCTCCGCGAGGCGCGCTCGCGGGTCGGTCGAGTCTGCGGATGAAGTGCATCCGCTACCTCAGGGAGAATGTCTGATCGCGGCAGCACTCGCACGGGCGGCAATGCGTCCGCATACGTGCGTTGCAGCACATCGGGCATCCGGAATGAACTTCCGTCTTCGGTGTCGTCTCGCAGCGCCTCCACGCAGGTTCATCACCGCTCGGTAGCTGCGGGATCGGCACATCGCCGAGCGAGATTCGGGCGGAGGGAAGCACGCATGATCAAGTCGTTCTTGCGGTCGCCCAGGTGGATAAAGTCCTCGTCGTCCGTGCGCGCGAGGTCGCCCGTATACAGCCGGACGTCGGCCTGAATCGACACGCGCCCCACTGCGCGGCATCGTACCGACTTCCGCTTCCAGCAGGGCCATGCCGAGGCGACATGCGTGTATCGCCGTCGCCACCGCGCACGCGATCGCCGAATTCACCGGAGCAGACACATGAACGACCTCGAGCACAGGAACGACGACGCCAGCCGGCAACACCGCAAATACGAGCGGGACAACGCTACCGGCTCCTTCGGCGTCGTCGACGGCAAGATCGCTCGACCAGAGATCTGACCCACCAACCGCAGCGGATTCGCCGCGACTGGCCAGCAACCCGCTCACCTCGCTCCGAGGGAACCATGAAATACCCGGAAAGCACGGCAATCGATCGACGCGATCAGGCAACCCGACAACAGCAGCGCGACGACCTCGCCCGCGCCGACATCGAACGGGCCGACAAGCGTACGCAAAACGACGCCCGCATCGACTCCAATGCGGGCAAGTGGCGCTACGTCCGTCCCGACCAGCAGGTGAAGTAAATGACACGGCACTGCTCCCGCCGCAGGCGGCGGATGACGTTCGCGCCTCGCGTCGTCGTGCGCGCGTCGCGCAGGCTGCACCGCAGACGTTCCGGCATCAGGCATCCTGGCGCAGACGGATCGAGCACTCGGCGCAGGCCTTGATCCCGCACGGCTCCGCACGACGACACCGCTCGTGCATCCGGGCCGGCCATGGTTCGTTCGATGCGGGCGTGCGCTTGCAGCGTTGCGTCGTCGACCACAGCCCTTGCTCGGAAGCAGGCGTGGTTTCAATGCTGCTCGCACAACGGTCGCCAATCTCGATGCCACCAGCGGACGGATGTACCGACAGCCGACTTGTCCTGGCATGGCTTGCGAACGCGATTCATCGGATTCATCCGCCCGGATTGTGTCGCTTCACCGACGCGGGAGAGCCTTGCGGATGTCCCCTCGCCGGGATCGAAGCGCGAGTTGTGCGTCAACGCTGAATCTCGTACGGCGGAAATGCCGACAGTCGCGGATCGTCCACCGCACCACCGACGGTGAAGTGATACAGCGATTGCCACACATGATCCTTCGCGCCGAGCAATGCGTGCATTTCATCGTCGAAAAAGCAGCCAATCCCGGTCGCGCGCACGCCGGCGGCTTCTGCTTCGAGATAGAGCGCGTGGCCAAGCATCCCGCATTCCCAGAACAGATGGCGATAACGCCATGGTTGCTTCAACGCGATTTCGAATCTCGCGATTATCCCGAGCGCGAAGCAGGAATCGGCGCCGATATCCTGGTGGCAGCAGATCAACCTTGCCGCCGCGCGCAGATCGTAAGGCAGTAGGAGATAAAGCGGCAGGTCGTCCGGCCCGGTCTTTTCCCACAGCCATTCCGGACGCAGGGATCGCTTGAGATCCGGCAGTGCGCCCGGGGTTCTTGCGAGCATATAGAGGCCCGGCTCCAGGCCGTCGACGCGATGCACCAACAGCGCCGCATGCACTGCGGCAGGAGACGTCAGCGCATTCCACGGCGGCGTGCCGGGACGTGCCAGCAGGCAGGTCAGCATGCTGAAGAAGGCCGCGTCGCCGATGCGCGTCGTGCCATCGAAATTCACGGCGCTGCGACGCTGTCTGGCGATCCGGGCGAAGCCGAGATCTAGGGCTGGCGGCGCCGGCGCCGGGCACGGCTCCGGGTTCGGCGACGGTGGTTCGCGCGTACGGGGCTTGTGTGTGGCGCGATGAATCGAATCGATGTCGGGCCACGCCACATGTCCCGAACTCAGCAGATTGGCGCGCCCGTGCCACTGTGCGTCGTCCAACGCGATCCGCATCCTGTCGAGATCGGGTCGCGCGTCGGGGTCGCCAATCCACAGCAAAAGATCCGGCGCCTCCGTTTCCGCTTCCCCGAAATCTTCACGGCGGTTCACTCCAAGCAAGTCGGCCACGACATCGTCCGCGGCCGCTTCCAGCAACCGCGTCTGCCAGCCGAGCGCAGCTGCTGCGTAACTCATCGCAGCGATGACATGGCCGCAATCCTGCTGGCAGTAGCGCCACGCGCGCATGCCGTATTTCCACGCTTCGCGCCAGTGGATCGAGCTTATGCCGACCAGGACACCGCTTTCCGAAAACGCGTCCGTCCATTGCGGCTCGTCCACCGCCGCACGATGTTCAAGTGCATGATCCCGGCTCAGGTAGTGGTAGACGCCTGCGGACAAGCCCGGCAGCGCCGGACACAGAAGATAACCCTCGGTCGGATGCAGATTTCCGCTCGACGGGTTGCAGCGCAGTGCCCACCGCTCGGCGCCATAGGATTTCCACGCCGACAAGCCGAGCGAGAGTTCGAACAGGATTGCCAGAGTGGACAGATCGAATCGGTGCGCGGGCGGCAGGACGCCGCAACGCAACGCGTTGTAGCGCGTGGCCAGCGTGTCCGCGGCCAACGGCAGATCGACGCGCGGTGCGCCGTGAAACACCCGGAACGGGTCCGGCTGGGTTGCCCAGTCGAGCCTCCCGGGGCCAGGCGCGTAGGAGTCGAGACGGTGCTTGCTGCGTTCGTGATAATCAAGCAGCGCATGCGTTGACCGATCCATGTCCACCTCAGACCCGGAATACCTGCACACGCGACTGTACAAAACCGGATCGCTCGATGTCGGAGCGCGACCGTCATCACGTCGCGGAATCCGGTGTGCACCTTCAATGTCGAATTCGCCGAGGTGCGAGTCCTTGTTTTCCGCGACGGTCGTCGGTATGCGATCGCCAGAAAATGGCCACCTGCCCGCCTGATCGAGCCGCCCGAACGATCGGCGGCCCCGACGCCCGCGGACGGCTACTCACGGCCCGTGGAGGTCAGCAGGAAGACGCACGTCGGGTGCGTGCGCACACTGCGCCCCGTCTCACGAAATCGTGTACCTGTTCTGGGGACCGCCCTTGTAAAGGTCCCTGGCGAGTCCCAGAATCCGGTCGCGGTTGCGGTCGAAGGCAGCAAGCAACGCGGGCTCGCTGGAATCCATGTCGGCGTTCAGCTTCGCCAACATCGCATCGTCGACCAGAAAGGTAATCTCGCGAGAAGAATTGTCGTAGCCCCAGAAGCACACGCAGTGCCTGGACATGTCGTAGGTGCGGCTGGGATTAGGAAAGTTGATTGTCGCGTCACTGTTCCCCATCTAATCCTCCTGACAGATATAACGCCACTTGCTCGCGTTGACGTTAATGCGGGCGTCGTTTTCGCGCCGCTTCTCGGCACGCTCGATGTCCGCGCGCTTCAGTGCCTGGGCGCGAGACTTTTGCGCGTCGACGTAATCGTTTTGCCTGACGGGCGTGGCTGACTTCCGTTCGGTCTGCTTGGGCATGCCGGTTCCCGAAAAATGAATTTCAAATGTCAGAACCGTCGCGGTGACCAAATATCGTCGTCGTGCGCCCTGCAGGACGCACGGACGACTACCCGCGGGCTTGCCGCCGACGGCCTCTGTTGCGCACTGAACTGCCGGATCGAGCCTCACGGGAAGGCCAGGTTGACGCGCGAGGTTCGCAGCTTCGACGTTTGCGCGCGGGATCGTGGTGGTGAGCGTTCTGCGGAGCCGTGCGGACAGGGGGAAACGCAAGGAGTCGAAGCAAAACCACCGGTCGCGCACATCGAACCTCACGAGAATGCGCCCTATATCCCGGCCATGCAAGCGCTATCTCGCATCGTGGCCATGAACGGCACGATCTCCGCACAAGCCACACTGCTGTCATCAACCCGGACATGGCAACAGCCGGCCAGCGATTTTCTCGGCCCCACGACCCAAGCGAAACGCAGCGTGCGCGACGCGCTTGTTCAGCGTGGCGCACAACTGCCGTCACTGCGCTTTAGAGCGAAATCGGAACCCGTCGTCGATCACGCCGTCAGTGCTTGTGATGCATCCAGCTCATGTGATGTGCATCAAGCCACTGGACCATCCCTTCGCCCTTGTGGTCGCGCACATAACGTAGCGCCAGCATGACCACGATGGCCAGAATGACCGCCAGGCCAACCACAAAGCTAATCATCGACTGAGTCATGGCAGCCTCCTTGCAAGGTTGCGACCATCCTTACATTGTAGGCGATGCATGCACGGAAACCAGCGTCCGGCAAGGCTTCTGTCCCTCAGGAAAACGAATCGGCACTTCCCTGGCACGGCGGTCGATGGATGCCGCCAGCTTCACCTCGGTTCCGGCCAATTTTCCGGTACGCCAGACCAAAGAGGGCCGGCGTCTGGTCGGTTTCTGCCGACTGCTCGCCAGCAGTCTCGCGGCTGACGCTCAGGATTTGCGTGGCAATTCAGAACGCGGTGCGATCGCGTCACCAGCCGGCACGCGCGTCGTCACCAACCCATAGCGGATTATTACGGAGTCCACTACATCTCGCGTTGCGAAGCCTGCGCAAGACCGTACATACAATCACGATCGAATCAACCTGCAGCTCAGGAGGCCAACGCGCGTCGAGTTCCGGATTCGATTCGCGTAGGATTCGTTTCACCGCTGCCGATATTCCGAGGCCCCATTCGGTGTCGGGAAACGCGTCGTACCCACCAGATCGCGTCGCCAATGGCCTGAACCCGGAAACCGGTGCCGTTTGTTTCGCCATTTTCATTCAACATCCGCGCGCATGCGCGGGTTCTCCTCTTCCGCGCTCGATGAAAACGACAACAAAACTCGTTCTGGCAGCCGATCTGGCCGGCACGGCCGTGTTCGCCGTCGAAGGCGCGGTCGCCGCCATGCGCGGCGGCCTCGATCTGCTCGGCGTGATGGTCATCGCGTTCACCGTCGCGCTCGGTGGCGGCGTCATCCGGGACCTGTTGATCGGTGCAGCGCCACCGAATGCAATCCGCGACTGGCGCTATCCCGCGCTGGCGTTCACGATGGGGCTCGTCACCTTCGCGTTTCACGCGCAAATCCTCGGCATCCCCGACCTGGTCCTCGTCGCGCTCGACGCGGCAGGGCTCGCGTTGTTTGCAGTCGCCGGCGCGCAGAAAGCGGTCGAATACGGGATCGGCCCATTCATCGCGGCGCTGATGGGCGTCGTGACAGGCGTCGGCGGCGGCGTGGTGCGCGACCTTCTGCTCGCGGGTGTGCCGACGGTGCTGGTGACGGACATATACGCGAGCGCGGCGTTCGTCGGCGGAGCGCTGGTCGTCGCCGGCCGTCGAGCAGGATTGCCGCCTGTCGTTGCCGCAGTGGGTGCGGGCGCCGCCTGCCTTGCCCTGCGGCTCACCGCGGTACGCTATGGCTGGCATCTGCCGCGCGCGCAGCTCTGATACGCGTCGCGCTACCGACGTCACTCCACGTGGAAGCCCGGAATGGACACCGGCCGTCAGCGGCTACGACTTGCCCGACACACTGAGGCGCAAGCGGCGCCGCGGAGCGGATCGCCGGACCTGTCCCGCCATCGTCGCCCGCCGGCACGTCCGTCGGTGCGTTCAGTACGACTTGCCGGCAACGGTGGCCGACTCCAGTTCGCGCGTCAGGATCTGGGCGCCACCTACGGAGGCGACCGACTTGACCATGCCGACGCCCGGCGCCAGCCAATCATCCGCGATCGTCGTGCTCGCTGACTTCGAATTGGAGAGCGTCTCCGTGGTGTGATAGTGGCACGCATTCGCGAAGACCTTGCCGTTCTTGAGGCTGACCGTTTCGCGTGCGACATAGGCACGCTGTATCGAGATCGATGTGGTTGCCCCGCTCGACGGAACGACCGGCGTATCCACGTAATTGACCGTTTCGCTTCCCGATAGCCCGATCGTTTCGACATACGGCGGCGAGTTCACGTCGCGCAGCACGAGGGTGCCCGAGCTGTAGACTTCGCTGCCGTAATTCGTGCGCACGCCGTTGCCGACGAGATAGTAGTGATTGGTCTGGATGGGTGAGCCGGCCGTCGTTTCGGCCTGCTGGGTCAGCGCGACGCCCTGGAACGTCGCCGGCGCATAGGTCCGGGCGTATACGCCGTTGTCGACGGCCGGGCTTTGCGGCGTCGTTTGCGAATACAGGCGCAGATTCACGGTATCGCCGGGCTGGTAAACCGGATCGCACTCGAGGTTCGAGGTCCCGGTCGCGCCTGAGCTACCGCTCGGCGCACCCGGGGTCGGCGTCGCGCCGGCATTGCCGTTCGCAGCGCTCTGGGCGCCCGGAGCCGGCGAATCGTCTCCGCCGCCGCAGGCGGCCAGCACCACACTCATCAGAGCCGCCATCGGGAACCCGACGATTTGTTTCTTGTTCATTTATTCCTCTCGAGCTGGTTGACGAAAATGCCCTCGGAAAGCGCTTGTCGTTGCGCCGGTCATCGCACGCTGCGACGACGCGGCCGTCGCACACGCCATCGCGAGCGATGCGATTCCCGGACTGACGGGGATAGGGCCCGCCGCGCGGGCCGCGATCAGTTGACCTGCAACTGGCCACCGCGACCGAGGCCGCCCTTGACGTCCTGCGCCTTGTAGCTGCGCAGTGCGACGACCATCTTGTTGAATGCGTCGATGAACGCAACGACCGTCGCCTTGCCTTCCGGCGTCGACGAGAAGCCGGCAAGCGCGCCGCCCACGCCGCCGCCGAAGCCGCCCAGCGCCGCGCCGTAGTTGGTCGCCGTCGAGCTGCCCTCCGACGCCGCGATCTGCACCGCCGAGCGCACGTCGAACAGCGTCAGCGTCACGACCGACGCCTTCGTCTGCAGATGGCCGGCCACCGCCGCCACCGCGCCGTTGCCGATCAGCCCGCCGATCATGCTGCCGATGCCGCCGATCGGCGAATCGTTGATGACGATCTGCGGCTCCATGTAGTAGTCGGCCGCGACACGCTGGCCCTTCTGCTGCTTCGAGCCCGCGCGGTATTCGCCCGAGCCGCGCTGCAGCTGCGTGATGCGCGACAGGCGCGCGTCGCTCTTCTGGTTGCCGATCGACGTGATCACGAAGCAGTTCGACTGCTGGACCGCCAGGCGCAGCAGCGGGTCGATCGTCGTCATCTTGGTCGCGCTGCCGAACGGGCCCCACCAGTCGGCGTTGCGGCCGTCGTCCACGGCGATCGTGCCGAGCGGCGACGCGCAGCGCTGCAGCCCCGAATCGGCGCCCGCGCTCGTGCCGCCTGCCGCGGCGCCCGTCACGCCGGCGTTCTGGCCGCCGGGTGTCACCACGCCGCCGCACCCCGCGACGGACGCGCCAAGCGCTGCGACCAGCGCACCTTGAGTAAGACGATGGGAAAGATTGGTCTTCATGTCGTTATCGATCGATAGAGTCGTTGTTCGGCTTATGTGTTCGTGCGAACTGCGTAAGCCCCCCGGCGTAGCGCGATGGTGGTCTCCCCGCTGCCGCCCCGTTGCTTCCGCCCGGGTCAGTAGTACCAGTACGTCTGATTCCAGACGCCGTAGTACGGATAGCCCGAGTACCAGTAGCCGTAATAGACGTCACGCCATTGCGTGCGCCATTTCCAGTCTTCTTCGTCTTCTTTCTTCGCCTTGCGCGCGAGCTCGAGCAGCTTCTTCGATTCCTTGTCGCCGCGGCTGGCCGCGATCGACAGCCACTTGTCCGCTTCGCGCGGATCGGAGCCCATCTCCTCGAGGCCGAACAGGTAGAAACCGCCGAGCGCCTTCTGCGCCTGCAAGTTGCCGCGCTCGGCGGCGTCGCGCATCCACTTGAGTGCCTGGTAGCTGTCCTGGCGCACGCCGTCGCCGCGGAAATAACGCAGGCCGAGATCGTAGGCCGCCTTCGGCTGGGCCTTCGCGGCCTGCTTCAGCGCGACGATGCGCGGGTCTTCGCGATCTTCCGCATCGTCCTTCTTTTGGTAGGAGACCTGATCTTTAGGTCGATAGGAACAGCCGGTGTCGTCGCAGATCCGCACCGTGTTGCTGGTCACGGACGGGTCCTGCGCGCACGCGGCCAACAGCAACAGCAGCCCCGGTGCGAGTAAACGGCGGTACATTTTGGTACTTCCCTCAAGTTTTATTCGCGCCGACTGCTTCGCGCGACCCCGCCCTGCGAGCATGCACCGGTTTGCGCGCGGCGCGGCGAACACCATCCGCCAGCGCCGACACGCAGCCCAAAGCTCTCTCAGGTTCTCTTTTCGTCCTGCATGACCACCGCACCGTCAGAAGCCGGCGAGACGCACAGCGCGCCGCCCCGGCATCCGTTCAACTCCGCCACCGTGCCCGCTGCGGCACCGTCGCGCGGTGAATCGATGGCCGGCGCTCCTGGTTTTTTAAAGCACGCATCATCGACTGTCATTTTCTGTTTTCAAATGATACATATCGGTCTATATCATAGTCAAGACAACTTGCGAACGCGCATCATGTGGGCCCGCCAGGTCCGGGAGGCCGGATGTGACCGATCGGTACGATGCTAAAATAGTCGATCTACGCAGTCGGAAGTCAAGGAGGGAATTGTTCGTGAGAGCCAGCAAACGCCAGTTGGTGGTAGACAAAGCTACCGAACTGTTCTCGAAGCACGGTTTTCATCCGGTCGGTGTCGACTGGATCATCGACGATTCCCGCGTTGCCCGAATGACGCTATATCGGCATTTTCCGAGCAAGGACGAACTGATCCGGGAAGTGCTGGTTCAGCGATACGACCTGATCGTAGGCAGTATCGACGCGCAACTGCAGCACGTCGCCGATCCGGTCGAGCGGGTCAAGACGATCTTCGACTGGTACGAAGCGTGGTTCAATACGCCGGCGTTCGCCGGCTGCCTGTTCGAGCGCGCACTGGCCGAATTCGGAACGGCGTATGCGCCCATCTCGGATGTCGCGATCCGCTATCGCCGCAAGATGGTCGAATGGATCGCCGAACTGCTCGCGGATCTCGTATCTCCTGAAACGGCAAAACGGCTGGCAGCCGTTTACATGATGCTGCTGGACGGTGCGACCGTCGACGCAAGAGCGTTCAACGATTCGGCGTCCGCGGGGCGAGCGTGGCACGCTGCGAAATCGCTTCTGGAACAGGAAATGCGTGGCGACACCGAGCATGCGAAACATGCGGACGCCCATACGCAACACGTGTGACGGGTTGTCCCAACCGTACGTTGCGGGTCTGCAAAATATAGGATCGGCGCCCCACTGCGCGATCGACGCCATGGGGCCTGGCGACCGCGATTTCCCGTAACGTGTTCCGTGAAATATCGGTTCCATATCGAGCGCGCGCGATTGCGCGCACCTTGATGGGACATGTGCCGACACTATAATTTTTGAACGTAGATTCGCATTCGAACGGCTATCCCGAACTCATCGAGAAAAGGGACGCACTGCGCCCCTCCCGTCCGGCCGTCGGATCGGTAAGATATGACGGTTGGCCCCTCCCGCCGATTCCCGCTGCGCCCACATCGGCCGGATTATCCGTCGTCAGCCTGGCGCAAGCGCAGGAGCCACGCATGCAGGACAACCCGCCCATTATCGAAAATCACCTGCTTGCCGCGCTGCCGGAAAACGAGCGCGCCCACCTCGCCGCACACCTGGCGCTCGTCGACATGCCGTTGGGAACAGTGCTCTCCGAGTCGGGCGGCCAGCTTCATCACGTCTATTTTCCGACCACGTCGATCGTGTCGCTGCTGTATGTGATGGAGGACGGTTCGTCCGCTGAAATCGCGATCGTCGGCCATGAAGGCATGATCGGCGTGTCGCTGTTCATGGGCGGTGAAACGACGCCGAGTCGCGCCGTCGTGCAAAGCGCGGGGCAGGCCTACCGGCTCGACGCGAGCATCCTGAAAGAAGAATTCCGGCGCGGCAACGCGATGCAGCGCCTGTTGCTGCGCTATACCCAGGCGCTCATCACGCAGATGGCGCAGACCGCGGTGTGCAACCGGCATCACTCGATCGATCAGCAACTGTGTCGCTGGCTGTTGCTCAGCCTCGACCGCCTGCCTTCGAACCAGCTGCGCATGACGCAGGAACTGATCGCCAACATGCTGGGCGTGCGCAGGTCGGGCGTGACGGAAGCGGCATTGAAGCTGCAGGACGCGGGTCTCATCCGCTACAACTACGGCCATATCGAGGTGCTCGACCGGCCGGGGCTCGAAAAGCGCGTGTGCGAATGCTACAGCGTGGTCAAACGCGAATTCGACCGCCTGCTTCCCGATCTGAAGCGGCTCTAGCCGCCACTGCACCGCATCGTACCGGCCTTCACTGCAGATGCCCTTGATGCCTGCGAACGCGTGGAAGCGGACGAGCGACACCTTGCCGCCAGCGACGCGACGGACCAGATACCGTCAGGCTACCCAGTACGGCGTCCGGTTGTAGTACTGGTGAAGCGACATTCCCCACTGTGATTGCGTCATCACCGGCCAATGCTCGTCGTCGAAGCCCGGGGTGCCTTTGACATGCGCGCCGGTCACATCCAGATGGAAGCATTTATCGCCGGTATCGTATTTCATCGCACTCCACGGAATGGCGCAAAGCATCTCGCCCGGTCCTCCGCTGGAAGCAACCGCGTACGCAATTCTGCCGTGGTGCAAATCGAGCACGATGTCGAAGACGTTTCCAATATCCTCACCGTCCGACGCGATGATCTTGCTGCCCTTCAGGACATCCGCGGTCGTGACCATACGACCGGGTTCATCGCCTGCGTCGCGTCCGGCAAGCCTGCCCCCGTTGCCATCATCCCCAGATCGATTGGGGGTATGGAACATCCTCATGATGTCCTCCTTGGACAAGATCCGCGAATATCCATTTCGTGCACAGTCTCGACATTGACGATGGCACTCAACGCACGAGAAAACGCTGCGCGCAAAGGCATCGGAAGTCGGTACGGTTCCGTACCCGGACATACCGGGAATATCGGCCCGCCGTCGCGCTGTCCGATACCGCCGCGTTCATCGATATCGCCGAATACCGGCGACGACTCGATGGTTCCCGGTCACATCGGAAGCCGACGCTCAGGTACGGCAGGATCCGCCTGATGAAGACTGCATGGAGCGCTGTCGTCCGTCATGTCCGAATGCTGTCGACCATCGACAGCGCATTCGCGATTGCGAACCGGACTTCACGCCATACGATGCCTCGTGCGGGGGCATCATCGTGAACCCGGTGATCGAATCGATGGAAGCGCATTCCCTACTGGCGGGCGGCAAGGCCGTCGTGTATCGGGCCATTCCGTTCGTCTTCATCGCCGTCGTCTGCGCAAGGCGCCGACCCGCGCCGCGCAACTCGTGCTAACGGTGCTTGATGTGCGACGACTTCCGGTGATGCTTTCGATGGGCCGGGCGGGAAATCATCCTGGTGACACCGCCTATCGACGGAGGATCGCTGGCGGGGAACGTCCCCTCGACCGCCTCGTCGACATTGCGTTCGCTCTTGCCGCCGTTCGTATGCTGCTCTCGATACCTGTTGCGCATAGCCGCCTCCATGGAGCTGATTGTCGGACCAGGCGGACCCGGATTCGACTCGCCGCGTGCGGACGACCCGCCAGCGTGGAATGCCGCCGGTCATGACGCCAGCATAGGCCCGATTTGAAAATTCCGCTGGGCACGATCGGGATCCAACGCGTAACGCCGGACATCGGGAATCGGGCACGGTCGCAGCGCCGACAAGCGCGCAGGCAAACCGTCCGGCATCGGACAGACTGAGCCCGCGCATCGCGCGTATAGCTACGCTACCGGGCCGATTCCGGCTGCCCCGTTCGCCCGGCAGCCCATCGACGTGGCGACCCTCACTGCTTCGTGATCCTGACGATACAGATCGAGAGCATGTTAAGCGACATGTCGGGACGGACGGTTCGCCGCCGGACGGACCACCCCCGTGCGCGCTTTGTACGGTTTCGTACCGCATCGGCCATTCGTCGCGTGTAGCGTCTCAACCATGCCGGCCATCCGAGGGGACGCAATCGGCAGGAATCGCTCCGCATCGACGGACGAACGACTGGATGCCACCGCGCGGCAGGCAGGTCAGCCGGTTCCCCGACGTGCCGGGCATCGCTCTGGCGAGGACATCATGTTGCGAAGCATTCGAAGGTTGCACGGAGACACGGTTCGAGCGAAGGACGGCGATATCGGGCGCATTCACCAGGCCTACTTCGACGATGACAACTGGTGCATCCGTTACCTCGTCGTCGAGACGGGCGACTGGCTGCACGACAGGCAGGTGCTGGTCTCGCCGTATTCCGTCACGCATGCCGATCCGGAAACCCGCACGCTATACGTCAGCCTCACGCAACAGCAGGTGAGGGACAGCCCGAACGTGGACACGCACAAGCCGGTATCGCGCCAGCACGAGATCGAGTACCTGCGCTACTACAACTACCCGACTTACTGGGGCGGCCCGAACCTTTGGGGAATGGGCGCGTACCCGGCTTTCGATCCCGCCGGGCCGTCGCAGGACCCCGAAGCGGGCGATCCGCTTGTCTCGCGCACCGCGCCGGCCAGCGCAGCGGCAGATACGCATCTGCGCAGCACCGGCGAGGTCGACGGATATCGGCTCGAAGCCACGGACGGACATATCGGTCACGTGTCCGACTTCATTTACGACGAAGAAGCCTGGGTGATCCGCTATCTGGCGATCGACACGTCGAGTTGGTGGTCGACCGGCAAGGAAGTGCTGATCGCGACTCACTGGCTCGACCAGGTGGACTGGCCCACGAAAACGGTATCGGCCAAGCTCACGCGCGACGCAATCCGCCGGAGCCCTCCATACGACGACTCGCAGCTCGTTCATCGCAGCTACGAGATCGAGTTGCACGAGTTCTACGGCAAGCACGGCTATTGGTCTGGAGACCGGTAACGGAGCAATGACTGCCGGCGCGCGCTGGACGGATTGGGAGCGCCGCCGCCTTCCGACAACACCCGAACGCGCCATGACGCGAAGCGCGTCGCGTTCCGCTGCCAGCCGACGCGCTGGCCGAGCGTAATGCGTGCCGGCTTGCCCGCGCGACGCTCGAGCATGAGAATAAGAGCGACGATGCTGACGAGATGCGTGCGTTCCGAGTGCATCAGACCGCCGTATTCCAGAATCGATTCCGGCCGAATTCACCGGGCGTGCCGCGCGCATCCTCCACGACGCCACATGGCGACCTGCGCGCGTAGTGCGGCGGGCGCGACGTTATCCATGCGGAGGAATCAACGTGACCGAAACGATCGGATGCCTCATCTTCGGAGCCCTGCTGATTTTCATGGGACTCGTCGGATCGTCGCTCGAGCGCCTGCCGCTGAGCGCGGCCATGGTGTATCTCGGGATCGGTTTTCTGATCGGACCGGCCGGCACCGGCCTCCTGTCGATGACATTGCCGGATGACGTCACGCGGTTGCGCATCGCGGCCGAAATCGGCCTGCTGATCTCGCTGTTCGCGATCGGCCTGAGGCTGCGTGTCCCGCCCGCCGATCGCCGCTGGATGCTGCCGCTGCGACTTGGCGTCGTCGCGATGATCTTCACCGTCGCGTCGATCGCCGCGCTCGGCGTGCTGGTGTTGCATTTGAGTCTCGGCGTCGCGGTCCTGCTGGGTGCGATGATCGCGCCGACGGACCCCGTGCTCGCTCACGACGTCGGCGTGCGCGACGCGGGCGACGTCGAACGGGTGCGCTTTTCGTTGTCCGGCGAAGGCGGGATCAACGACGGCACGGCCTACCCGTGCGCGGTGCTCGGCCTGCTTTTGTGCGGGTCCGGCACGACGCCGGGGCTTCACTGGAGCATGGTCGGCACCATTGCATGGGGCATCGCGTCCGGTGTGGGCGCCGGCTGGTTGCTCGGCCTTGCCACTGCCCGGCTCGTCGCATTCCTGCGCAGCCGTCACGGACAGGCACTCGGCCTCGAAGGGTTCTTCTCGCTTGGCCTGATCATGCTGTCGTACGGCGTGACGCTCGCCATTCATGGCTACGGGTTCCTGGCCGTGTTCGCCGCGGGCGTCGCGATGCGGCGCGTCGAGCATCGAACGAGCGGCCGGAAGACGTCGAAGGAGACGATCGGCGTCGTAGACAGCGAGGATGTCGAGGCCACCGCCACCGATCCCGACAAAGCCCATGCGTTCGTCGCGGAATCGGTCATGGGATTCACGATCGAGCTTGAACACATCGCCGAAGCCGTGCTGATCCTGCTGATCGGCGCGCTCGTCTCCCGCTATTGGGCAGACATGCTGACCTGGACGGGCGCGGCCATGGTCGCGACACTGCTGTTCGTCATCCGGCCGGCCGCCACCCAGCTCGCGCTGATCGGCTCCCGCGCGTCGCGCCACCAGCGCCGGCTGATCAGCTGGTTCGGCATTCGCGGCGTGGGTTCCCTGTACTACTTGATGCTGGCCCTCGAGCAAGGGCCGCGCGCGGAGCTGTTGCCGCTGGTTCCGTGGGTACTGGCCATCGTCGCCGCGTCGATCGTGCTGCACGGCATTTCAGCAGCGCCGCTCATGCGCCGCTTTGCGTGAGATCGCGAACGTCGCGGCGCATCACGTCGGCCGCGCGACCTCGATTGCAACCGGCGCGCGATGACGCAACCGGGCAATGGTCCGGGACATCGTTCCGCGGTCCCGCCGTGCTGACCTTGTGACGGTGGCGAATCGATGATCGCAGGTGCTGCCTGCGAGGGTCGTCACCTGCTTTTTCGTTGAGGGCCGGTTCAGTGGATATGTCCGCCGAATAGCCCGAGCAACCCGATGACGATCAGGTAGATTGCAACGATGTAGTTCAACAGACGGGGCACTACAAGAATCAGAATGCCTGCGATCAGCGAAACCAGTGGGCCCGCGCTCGTGAGGATGTGCATACGCCCTCCGCAAGATTGAAAACAACAGATGGATGCGAAGCCGCCCTGCCCCCGCCGCTCGTTACAGCGACTCGAGCCGGGTGATCTTTGATGTTCGTCGCTGCATGATTCGCCCCGGGTTGTTCGTCGATATCCCTGACGCTACACACAGACGAATGCGAATGCGGTACGAAAGCGTACCAAGCATGCAAAAACAGACAACCTGCACAACCACCCGTCGCGGCGATCGCCCCGATCGCCGCCCACGTGCATACGATGGCGCGCCGGCGCCAAATCGCGTACGGCATCGTACCGACTTCCGCCGCGATTGCGCGCAGTGTGTCCTCTGGCATCCTGATTGTTCCACGTTAAAGCGCCCGATACGAGGCCTCGATGGTTCCAGGTTTCGTACCGGTAAAACAGGCGACCAATGTCAAGGAGCAGTGTGATGAACAGGGATCAGGTGAGAGGCCGCATCGCGGAAGCGAAAGGCAAAATGAAGGAAATGGTCGGCAGGGTCATGGGAAATCGTTCGACCAGAATGCAGGGCAAGGTCGAGCAGGTCGTCGGAAAGACACAAGCGTCATTCGGTGACGCGAAAGAGCAATTCAAGCGGCGGCCGTAGGGTGTTCGCACGAACGGTTCTGAAGCGCCGCGCGATCGGGCAACGTGCAGCGGATTCACCGGGTGTTGACGGCGCGCGTGTGCACGCATCGTGCGATACCCGTTTTCCGGCTGACCGTCACGATGCCGCAATGCGTCAGGTGCCGTCGCTGTGCGTGACAAAACTCCCGTCCCGTCCGTTCAACGCGTGCGCGCTAATCCGCCGCGCACCGATTCAGCCACAGCCGGCCTGCGGCCGTCATGTTGATCGAGCCGCCGGTGCGCGACTCGTATGCAAGCCCGTGAGTCAATAGTTCATTGGCTATGGCGCGTGGAATTTCGGCCTGGGAATCCGGAATTCGATCAAGCGATTTGAGGGTCTCGACGACCTCGGGTGAAAGTGGGATGCACATGGCGGCCTCCTCGGTGTTGAGTTCATCGTGAACCGGACGGCACGCGTTGGTCTGTACGGTATCGACTATTTGGAAGCGGGTTTATCCGGCACCGTAGCGGACACCGCACCGCAACCCTGTGATTTATCCGCATCGAAATATAATTCGGCATCCGATGTTTTTATTGCACAACCGGTATCGAGCGCGCACACTGAAGATACCTGCCGGTTTGTCGTCAAGGCATCGTTGCCCTTGAATCCTTCGGTGCCAACGATTGCTCTGTCAGGAGCAAATCATGACGATCCCCGCGCTCGAATATCGCGGACGTGAACTCCGTTTCTATTCGCAAGCGCTTTTCCCGCCGTTCGGCAATCCCCACGCCCCCGGCCCGAAGCGCTTCGGTTCGATCGTGCGCATCGACACGATTCCGGCGACCTCGGCAACGGCGCCGCGTTACTCGACCATTTTCGAGCATGGTGCTCCGCAAACGGCGGCGCTCGTACTCGACCTGGCGATGCAATTCGGCAAGGACATCGTGGACGGCAAGATCGCCGCCGTAGCGATCTGATCCGTCCGCCGCATCCGACTCGACGCGGCGTCTCGCGACGCGAGCACACCTCACTCAGGAGCGATCCATGAAATATTACTCAGGCACCTCGATTGATCGGCGCGATGACGCGACCCGACAAAAGCAACGGGATGATCTGGCCCGTGCGGACGTCGAACGCGCCGAAAAGCGCATCCGCCAGGATGCCGGCATCGATTCCCATGCGAGCAAGTGGCGTTATTCGCGCCCCGACAATCGGGCAAGATGAGCGGTGCTTGCACCGCGCGCTGTGGCACGCCGGTCCCGCATGGCGGGTCGCGGGCGTGCCCGGATCATGCATACCGGCGCAGACGCATCGAGAAATCGGCGATCGCCTTGATGCCGCTCTGCTCCGCGCAACGGCACCAATCCTGCAACTGAACCAGCAGTTGCTCGTGCGATGTGTGTGACCACGTCCATAGCTCGAGCAACGCCTCGTACATGTCCACGTACACGCGTATTCGCCGGTCGGCATTGGGGCTCGTCAGCGCCCGCAGATCGGGCTTGTCCCGGTGGCCCCAGGCCTGGCGCAGCCAGCGTTTCATGCCGAGCGCGAACGCGCGCTTGTCGTCGCGGCTCATGTCCTTGATGCGGCGCAGTTCCCGCCGGCAGGCGGGTTCGAGCATGCGTGCATAGGCGGCCATCACCGCATGCCGGTTTCGGATGACCGCTTGCAGCGTTGCGTCGTCGACCACGGCCTTGTTCGGGAGCAGGCGCGGCTTCGTTGCGACTCGCCGAATGGTTGCCAATCTCAATGCCGCCAACAGGCGGATGTACAGCCAGCCGATGTCGAATTCGAACCAGCGGTTCGACAGCCTGGCGGACGTCACGTATGCGTGGTGATTGTTGTGCAGTTCTTCCCCACCGATCAGGATGCCCAACGGGAAAAGGTTGGTACTCGCATCGGACGTCGCGAAATTCCGGTAACCGCTGAAGTGGCCGCAACCATTGATCACGCCGCCGGCCCAGAACGGAATCCACATCATCTGGATCGCCCACGCCGCCACGCCGGGCAGCCCGAACAGCCCGACGTCGATCACGGCCAGCAGCCCGACGCCGAGATTCGGATAGCGTGCGTAGACGTGGCGTTCGAGCCAGTCGTCCGGCGTACCCGATCCATATCGGCGCAGCGTTTCCTCGTTCCGCACTTCCTCCCGGTACAGTTCCGCGCCGCGGAGCAGCACGGTCGCGAGGCCTCGGGTTCGCGGGCTATGCGGATCTTCCGGGGTCTCGCTTCTCGCGTGATGCTTGCGATGCACCGCGACCCACTGCAGGGTCAGCATGCCGGTCGTCAACCACAGCCAGAACCGGAAGAAGTGACTGACGCACGGGTGCAGATCCAGCGCCCGGTGCGCCTGACAGCGGTGCAGATACACCGTCACGCCGACGATGGTGACATGCGTGAGCGCGAACACGACCCACGCAAGCTGCCACCAGGACAGCCTCAGCTCGCCGTTCAGGAGAAATGCCGACATACCGGTCACACTCCGGGCCACGCAGGTATCCTCGCGCGCTTCGCCGTGACGGCGAGTGCGCGTGCCGACTCCCTACCCTTCGGCCGGCCTATTTCCCGACCTGATTGCCGACAACGCCGCCGACGGCCGCGCCGCCCACCGTGCCCAACGCACTACCGCCCGTCAGGACTGCACCGGCAACACCGCCGACACCCGCCCCGATCACGGTATCCGTTCCGCGGCGAGACATACCGCCGCAACCCGCCAGCACGACAATCGTCATGGTGACTATCGCCATCTCGACTGCCACGGAATGTAGCTTTCTCATGATCATCTCCTCGGGTTGCCGCGGCGCCGTCCGATCCGGCACGACGCACGGAAGCCCGTGCGCTGACATCCCGATGAAATTCGGGACGTCGATTCATGATGGGCGGTGAATCGCGCGCAGTCCGTCCGCTAACGTACCGGCCCGGATGGTGACCTGCCGTCTCATGGAAGCAAGGCTTGCGCCGTCCCGAGCGTCATGTTGGCTCTCAGAAAGGTATCTTTGGCAGTCTATATAAATCAATGACTTGGACATCTTTTTTGAGACGACTCGGGGCCGCCCGTCTCAGAAAAAGCGACCTTGGGCACGGGAATTCTCAGAAGAGTCGTCCTTGGGAAGGTTGCCCATCTACGTCGAGATATCCGACGACGAACGCCACCGCAGAGGTGCGCACAAGAACCTGATGGGGCGCAAATCACGTGCAATTTGTCCATCTCCAGCCCTACGACCGCGCGCCGTAGCGTCCATTCGGATGTCGGCTCAGAGCCAGACATCGGACGCTCGCCGGCCGACTATCATGCAATTCGTAGTGGTTGACGGAGGGCGGCGGCCGGCGATGCGATAACCAACAGTGCGCGGTACGAGGCCTGACTACACTGAAACAGCCAGGTCGACGGGCACCGTGAACTGAAAGAGAGCGCCACGGGGTACGTTTGCGCTCGCCCATAATCGGCCGCCGTGCGCGTCGACGATCGAGTGGCAGATCGAGAGCCCCATGCCCATCCCGCCAGCCTTCGTCGTATAAAACGGCTCAAAGAGGCGCTCGATGTGCTCGGGAGCGATACCCGGACCGGAATCGCGCACCGCCACCAGGACGGCACCCGGGTCGTTCATGGCGGAACTGATCGTCAATTCCCGCGGCCCATCGTCAACGGCGCTCATCGCATCAATGGCATTGATAACAAGGTTCAGCATTACCTGTTGCAGTTGCACGCGGTCGCCTTTGATGAACGGCAGGTCCTCCGCGAGCTGCATCCGAACCGAAACGCCGTTCCGGTTGGCTTCACCGGACGTGAGCGCCATGACCTCGCGAATCGCCTCGTTGAGCTGCAGGCTCTCGCTGCACGTGGGGGCCTTTGTGACAAGGCCATGAATGCGCTTGATCACCTCGCCTGCACGCCTGGCGTCGCGGACGATACGATCGAATGCCTGACCGGCCTCACGCACATCGGGTGGTTCGCGAGCCAGCCAGCGCAGACCCGTTGACGCATTGAGTGTGATCCCCGCGATCGGCTGCTTGATTTCGTGGCCGATCGAGGCTGCGAGCTGCCCTATCGCCGTGACGCGGTTGGCATGTGCGAGCTCGAGCTGCATCTTGCGTTCATTCGCTTCCGCCCGTTTGCGCTCGCTCAGGTCGAGCACAAACACGATGCCCTGAGTCCCGCTCTCATCCAGCATCGCAACACCAATCAGCACGGGCACGCGGCTGCCGTCCTTCCTGAAGTACTCTTTCTCGTATGGCTGCAATGTCCCAGTGATCCTCAGCTCCGGCATCCACTCTCTTCTGTTGCGTTCAAGCCATTCTGGTGGCGTCAGGTCGGTCCAGCGCAGATGCCCCGCCAGGAGATCGTCACGATCGTATCCCACGATACGAAGAAACGCGTCATTGGCTTCGAGGATCTCACCTTCGAGATCCCCAATGAAGATCCCGACGATATTGGCGTCGACGAGGCGCCGGATTTTTGCTTCTCGTTCTTCGAGATCACGATAAAGACGGGCATTTTCCAGCGTCATCGCGGCCTGCGAAGCCAGTACCTTCAGGACCGCAATCCTCGCCGGGGTAAACGCGCCGGCGGCGAGGTTGTTTTCCAGATAAAGCAATGCAATCAGCCTTCCCTGCTTGACGAGAGGCAGGCAGAGGATCGATCGCGCCTGCACGCGAGCAACGTAGTCGTCGTTGGAAAACGCGCCGCGCGCTGCGGCATCGTCGAGGATCACGCTCTCCTGGGTACGCGCGCAATACTGGAGAATCGACTCGGGCAACTCTGCGGCAGAGATCAGCGCCTCGCGGAGCGCGACCGTGACCGAGGTGCCGTTCGTATGGGCTTGCGCCCCGATCCTTAGCCCGGCACCCTGCGAGAGCACGAGCAGGCCGCGTTGCGCACCTGCGTGTTCCACTGCCGTGCGCATCAGTGCTTCGATCAGGTTCTCGAGCACAATTTCGCCCGACGCGATCTGAGAAACGCTCAGAACCGTAGCGAGATCCAGCTGCTCGATTGGCGTTCCGATCATGGCCGTCTGGTGCAGACTGTCCGCATAGGCCTTGAGGTGGGGATAGTGCTCTTCAAGCTGTCGCGCCTTGCCATTGGCTCCCCAACGCAGATAAGCGTCATAGGCATCCTGCAGGTAGACGCGCGCGATTTTCTCAAAACCTCGCGTCGCAAAGAAACGTGCAGCCAGTTCGTTGGCAAGCGCCTCGTTGTGCACAAAACCGTTTGCGTTGGCCGAGCGGATAGCCTGTTCGTAAAGCGCTTCGGCATCAAGCGCGCGGCCTTCGATCCGGGCGATCTCAGCCCCCACGAGTGCTGCGCGGTTCTCGAAATTCTCTGGGCAAATATCTGCCCAAATCTCGAGTTGTCCTTGATGGTCAGCAAGCGCCTCAATGTGAATCTGTCGCACATCCGCCGTCGCCGTATCGAAACAGGCCGCGCGACACAACGCGCTGTAAAAGTGATACTCGGCGATTTCGAAGGTTAGCGACGTCCAAAGCAGCCGTCGCGCCCGCAATGAGGCATCGAGTGCCGCGCCATAGTCGCCTGCGAAGAACCGCGCCTGCAGCTTTCGGATCCAGTACCAGCACTCGGCCATTGCCAGATTCGGGTTCTCCATGAAGCGGCGCTCAATCCGAAGCTCATCAAAATTCGCATCGTCGAAGCGGCCAAACGTCGGCGTGAGCCCCCTCAGCGTCCGTACCAGACCGAGCTGGGCGCCGATGCGGTCAATGAAGGCGCCGAATCGCATCTTCTGTGCAAACGCGAGACCCCGTTCGGCTTCGCATTGCACCTGCTCCAGCGGATCGCCGGCGGCAAGCAGGTTTGTATTCAGGTGGCTGCAACTGTACGCCGCGCAAGTGAGGTCCCCGCTTTGGTTGGCCGCTTCGAACGCGCGACGCACCAGTTCACGGCCAGCCCGGACAGGTTGTTTCCATGGCAGGATCATGCCGCCAAAGATCATATAGGCCCTTACATCGTCGCGCTTCAGCCCGCGCTGCTCGACCAGCTCGTAGCTGAGCCGGCCGAATCGATATCCAGTCTCGTAATCGCCGAGGTGCAGCCCGGCGATCACGCCGAGCCACACGAAGGCGAAACAGGACGCGTCGGCGTTACCGCGCTCGAGAATCAGATTGACCATGCGACAGGTGACCAGGCAAAGCAGGTTCCGATCCGTATAAAGGGCAGCGACCGCCAGCTTGGCCAGAACATCGACAGTTGCGAGGGATGCCGGGTCAGCCATCAACGGCAGATCGACGAGTGCCTCGGGCGGGCGCTTTCCGAGGGTGGACCAGATCCGCTGATACTCCCGGCGCGCTTCCTCTTCCGTCGGATGCAACGACCACTCGATGCCCAGACTGCGGAGGTAATCGAGACCGATGGCGGCCGCGCGGCTGCTCTGATCGAGGGTCACATGCAGATCCACGCGCAGACACGCGACGCGCGCGGCTTCCACCGAATCTTTCGTGCGCTCTGCCAGTGCCGCCAGACGCTCGTCCGCAGCCGCCAGCGCACCGGTCAGAAATTCGCATTCGGCCCGGTTCAATTCCAGCGCGAAGATGAGCTCCCGCAGGCGACCCCAGCCATCGCCGCCCACGAGCGCCACGCCGGCGACCAGGTACTTGAGCGCTGACGCGTAGGCGGTGGAAGCCTTGGCGCGCCTCCCGGCGATCAGGTTGAACCCGGCGAGCTGATCCCGCTCGGCTCGTGACGTGATCAGCGGGATCGCGCGGTTGAGATGATTGACGATCTCGAAGATCGCCTCGTCGCGCTTCCCGCCTGGCGGGTGTTCCGCCAGCAGTCGGCCGATTCGAAGGTGGACAGCGCCTCGCTGTGCTTCGGCAATGAGCGAATACGCGGCTTCCTGAACGCGATCGTGGGCGAACCGGTAGCCAGCCGCGCCCCGCTCGACCAATTCCAGCCGGACGGCGGCCCAGAGCGCCGCGTGAACCTCCTCCTCCGACGTCCCGAGGACGAGTGAGAGCGTTGTCGTCCCGGCGCTGTTGCCAAGACACGCCAGTTGCTGCAATGCATTCAGTGTTTCGCGCGGCAGGCGCGTGAGTTTCGCGACCATGAGGTCGACGACGTTATCGGTATATCCCTTGGCGTGAATGTGGTCGAGATCCCAGCACCAGCGGGCAGCATCGTGGTCAAAGGTGAGCATGCCCTCGTCAGCGAGCGACGACAGGAACTGAATGGCGAAAAACGGATTGCCGCCGGTTTTCTGATGAACCATTTGTGCAAGCGGTGCGACGTGTGCGTGCTCGCAGCGAAGCGCATCTGCAAGCCACTGCCGCAGATGCGTTTGCTTAAGCGGTGCAAGCGCGATTTCGGCAACCACTCCGCCAGCGGCCATGATGGCTTCGAGCTTGCGCCTCAGCGGATGGGCAGCTGTGACCTCGTTATCGCGATAGGCACCGATCAGCATGAGGTGCTGCAGATCGGAGCGGGTCAACAGGTCCTCGAGCAGATCCAATGTGGCCGCGTCGAGCCATTGCAGGTCGTCGAGAAAAAGTGCCAGTGGATGTTCCGCCCGGGCAAAAACGCCGATAAAGCGCTGGAATACCAATTGAAAACGACGTTGTGCCTGCTGCGGCTCAAGCTCAGGGACAGGGGGAGGCTCTCCGATGATGAGCCTGAGCTCAGGAACGAGGTCGACCATCAGCCGCGCGTTCGGCCCGAGCGCCTCGCTAAAGGCGTCACGCCAGCAGGAAAGCTCTGTCTCGCGCTTGCCGAGAAGCGGTCGCACGAGGTTCTGAAAAGCCTGGGCGAGCGTCGCATAAGGGATGTCGCGCTTGTACTGGTCGAACTTGCCTGCGGCGAAGAGTCCGCGCGGTGGCACCAGCACCCGGTGCAATTCGTTGACGACCGCGGACTTGCCAATGCCCGGATAACCGGAGACCAGCACCAGCTCCGGCGCGCCGTTTTTGACGATGCGATCGAAGGAGGCAAGCAGGGTCTCGACCTCGTCCTCGCGCCCGTAGAGCCTTTCCGGGATGAGCAGCCGATCGGGCGTGTCCTGCTGACCGGGTGCAAAGTCGTCGATGTAACCCTGGGTTTCCCACCCGGCGAGGCAGCGCCGCAGATCGCGTTCGACGCCGCCGGCGGTCTGGTAGCGCTCCTCGGCCGTCTTGGTCATCAGTTTCATGATGATGGCCGACAGCGGGACGGGGACGCCCTCGAGCCGCTCGCTGGGCGGCACCGGCTTTCGTGCGATATGGCAGTGCACCCACTCCATCGGATCGGTCGCGGCGAACGGCAGCGAACCGGTGAGCATCTGGTAGAGCGTGACGCCGAGCGCATACAGATCGCTACGGGCGTCGATCGAGCGATTCATGCGCCCGGTTTGTTCGGGGGCCATGTAGGCAAGCGTGCCGGTGAGGGTCTCGGGCGGCTCGGGCGCCTGTCGCTCGCGTCGCAGCTGCGAGGCGATGCCGAAGCCGGTCAGCCGCGGCTGTCCGTCCGTGCAGTTCACGAGGATATGGCCAGGCTTGAGGTCCTTATGAACAATGCCGCGCTGGTGAAGCTTGCCTAGCGCTGCGGCGATGCCGACGGCGAGGCGCAGAGCACTGCGTACCGCCATGGGCGCGCCGATCAGCCGCTCGAGCGGCTCACCGCCCGGATCCTCGAGCACCAGCAGCGTCCCGCCGCCTTCGCGCACCAGCTCCAGCGGCCGAACGGCCCACGCACCGTCGAGCTCGTCCTTCAGTTGGAATTCGTGAGCGAGCCGTTCAAGACTGGCAGGTGAGGGCTGCTCGGCGGCGGCCCGTGCAATGAGTCGCGTTTCGTCGCCGCCATCGGCCGTACGTCGTGCCCGGCTGAAGACTCGCTCGCCATCCTCCCACAAGGTTTGGAGGCCGTTGCACATCTCGCTGTAACCATGGGTAGCCATTTTCCGCTCTCCACTGTGTCGTCAGAATACACCCGACGACTTATGAAGACGGAGCCCCTCTTTGAGGCGAAAAAGGTCCGGCCCGCGCGGAGCGCTTGAGTGACACGATTCGCGTCCCGCTGCCAGAGGACCCCGACCGGTGACTGTTGAGGTTCGCGAGAAATTGCAGAGAGTCCTTGCGAGCAGGTGTCAGTTTTGCACTGAAAAGCGGCCATAGTCGAGAAGCCGGGCCCAGCGGCCGCTTCGGGTCGAATACGGAAATTGGTAGCTGATGCTGCGGCGCACGAACGGTTGAATCCGCGGCCGTCTACGGCCATTCATCGTTGCGCTTGGAGGGTCATTCAAGCGGCTGCTCGACTCAAATACCAGACCTTCGTGCCGGGATTGATCGATGGACCGAGCCCCCGAGGTGATCGATGTTGCGCGCGTACGTGAGCACGGCATTGGCAAGCGCGCGTTGTTGGGAGCCACTGGCCTGGTGAGTCTGGTTGAATAGCGGGCGCACCTGCGGATACCCGTCGAGCATCAGCTTGTAGAAGTGTCCTGTCAGCGCTTCGCCGCCCGTTTCCAGCAGCGGAACAGTGGCCTTGATGATGTCGCGTTGAATGTCGGTCAACATATGAATCTCGCTCGGAGGCGTGGACGATTCGACAGGCGTCATGTCCAGCATCAACAATGACGCCGTCGGGTTCCTTGCTGGTTTCGGGAGCGTGCAGCTCGAGCAAGGACTATTCGGCCGCCTCGCGCGTCGAGCTCTTCGTAAAGTCGGGCGGCCGCTTCTCGAGGAAGGCCGAGAGCGCTTCCTTGGCGTCTGCCGAGCTTACGTGCACCATGAACGCCTGGTTTTCACTCTCCACCGCCTCTTTGAGCTGGCCAATTGAAGCCTGCTTGATGAGCCGCTTGCTCGCCAGCAGCGCGCTGCCCGGCTTTGCCGCCAGCTTCAGTGCCGTTTCGGTGGCGGTCGCGAGCAGATCGGCGTCGGGCACGACGCGAGTCGCGAGCCCCAGCTCCACCGCACGCGCGGCGGTGAACGGCTCTCCGAGCAGGAACAATTCCGCCGCCCGGAGATAGCCCACGCGCGCCGGCACCGAAAAGCTCGATCCGAACTCCGGCACCAGTCCCAAGTTGATGAACGGCATCTGAAACTTTGCACTCTCGCCTGCGTAGACGAAATCGCAGTGGGTCAGCATCGTGGTTCCACCGCCAATCGCCGCGCCCTGCACGGCCACAACGATCGGCTTTTCGAACCTGATCAGCGCCTCCATCAGGCGGCCCTGCGGAAAATCACCCGGCCGCGGCGGTTGCTTGAGGAAATCCTCGATGTCGTTGCCAGCGCAGAACGCCTTGCCGGCGCCATGCCAGAGCACAACGCGGATTTCGTCGTCGTCGGCGGCCTCGTTGAAGATATCCGCCAGGCGCGTGTACATGCCTCCGGTCATGGCGTTCTTCTTCTCGGGACGGTTGAATGCGACCCGCAGGATGCCGCCGGTACGTTCGGTGATGATGTCACTCATTGCTGCTCCTTTCCCAGTGTCAGGTCGCAGTGTCACGCTGCGTGTTCATTGACTTTCGGCACCGCGCCGCTCGCACGCAGGCCATCGATGTCCTGCGCGTCGAATCCCAGTTCCCGAAGGATGTCTTCGGAGTGCTCACCGAGATCGGGCGCGCGCCGCGCCGGAACCTTGTCGATCCCATGCACCTGAAGCGGATTGCTGATCGTTTCGGTCAGCTTGCCGCCGGCGCCTTCGAGCGGGACGATGACATCGTTTGCGCGCAACTGCGGATCCTGAATCACTTCTTGCGGTCCGCGCACGGCGCCGTACGTGACGTGTGCACTGCCGAAAACCTCGTGCCAGTGCTCCATCGGCTGCTCCGCGAAGAGATCGTCGAGGATTGCCGTGAGCTGCGGCATATTCGCCGTCAGCTTCGCCGGATCGGAAAACCGCGCATCCGTCAGCAGATCCGGGCGTCCGATGGCGGTCGCGACGGCGGCCAGCTTGTCGGGCGTGACGACGAGAACGAACCAGGTGCCGTCGGAGGCGCGGTACACGTTGAGCGCCGCATTCGCCGGATGCGTGCGATCGTGCGGCGCGGCAAACTTCGCGCCGACCAAAGCGGCCTGGATCGTAACGCTTGCCGACCAGATGCCTGAAGCCAGGAGCGAAGTCGTGACATAAGATCCCTTGCCGGTGCGCTCGCGGCGATAGAGCGCCGTGGCGATCGCCGCATAGATTCCGAGTGCCGTCGCGTTATCACCGCTTCCGGCCACCGGCCAGGTCGGCGGCGCGCCGGCGTCGCGCGTCATCGACAGCAGGCCGCTACGCGCCCAGAATGCCGTGATATCGAAGCCGGGCATGGCGGCATCCGGCCCGCTTTCACCAAAACCGGTGAGATCCGCATAGATCAGGCGCGGGTTCCAGCGGACCACATCGTCGTATTCGAGCTTCAGTTTCTTGCGTGCGGGATGCGGCGTATTGACGATGAATACGTCGGCCCACGCGACAAGCTGCTGGAGGACCCGATGGGCATCGGGCGACTTCAGGTCGAGCGTGATGCTGCGCTTGTTGCGGTTGGCGAGATGCCACTGATAGGGATCATCCGACTCCGGCTGAGGTGCAATCTTGTGCCCATGTCTCCAGGGGTCACCTCCCGGCGGCTCGACTTTGATGACATCGGCGCCGAAATCCGACAGGATCACGGCAGCGCCGGGCGCCGCGACGAAACTCGAAAAGTCGACCACCTTCAGTTCGGAAAAAATGTTGTCGTTTGCCATTGCGTTGCTCCTGATTCGTCGTACTGGCTTCACCACCCCTGGAACTGCGGGGCGCGCTTTTCGAGGAAGGCGGACGTGCCCTCCTTCTTGTCCTCCGTCCCGGCGCACAGTCCGAAGTAGGAGGCTTCGAGGGCAAGGCCCTCGCTCTGGCTCGCATTCAATCCCTTGTTCACCGCGTCGAGCGACAGCTTCACAGCCACAGGCGCGTTCGCAGCGATCGTCTTCAGGATGGCTTCCGCACGCGGGATAAGATCGGCTGCCGCAACGATCTCATTGACGAGCCCGATGCGATAAGCCTCCTGCGCGCTGATGACCTCTCCGGAAAGAATGAGCTGGAGCGCGCGGCCCTTTCCGACCAGACGCGGCAACCGCTGCGTGCCGCCACCACCCGGGAGCAAGCCCAGCTTGACCTCGGGCTGACCGAACCTTGCGTGCTCCACGGCGATGCGGATAGTGCAAGCCATTGCTGTCTCGCAGCCGCCGCCGAGTGCGAAGCCGTTTATCGCCGCGACCACCGGTTTGCCAAGGTTTTCGATCAGGTCGAGCGTCGCCTGCCCGAAGCGGCTCGACTGCTCCGCGTCGATCGCGGTCGCGTGCGCAAGCTCGCTGATGTCGGCGCCGGCTACGAATGCCTTGTCGCCCGCGCCGGTAAGAATGACGCCGCGCACGGCAGCGTCCTCCCGCGCATCCTCGAAAGCCGTTCGCAGATCCTTCCATGTCGACGCGCTTAGCGCGTTGAGCACCTTGGGACGGTTCACGGTCACGTACGCGATCGCGTCGCGCTTCTCGTACAGGACGTTTTCGAGTGTCAGTCCTACCGCCGATGAATCGCTATGCACTACTGATTTCGATGATTCGAGCGTCGTCGTTGTCGATGACATGTTTGTCTCTCCTTACAGGTCGTGAGTCGGCGAAAGGCGCGCCGGCTCGCTTGTGGTCACAGATGAATGCGCTGAACCCCGTGATCGCCTTCCCGACGATCAGGTTCTGCATCTGGTACGTGCCCTCGTAGGAATAGAGCGCCTCGGCGTCAGCAAAGAACCGCGCGACGTTGTAGTCGGCGAGCATGCCGTTGCCGCCGAGCCCCTCGCCAAGGTGTCTGCATAGCGGTAGAAATCACTGTTCGGCGGCGGAAGCTGCTTCGTGGTGATGTTGCTTGCAGTGGCAGTAGTAGGCACCTTGCGACTCCTGTTGCTGTGGCTTGAGGCCGAAAAAATGGGCACCTCGGTCGAGTGACCGATCGCGGCGGTTGCGGTAGCGCTTACGCGACCGGCGCGATCGATATCGTCTAATTCGTCATGCTTATTTTCTTGCGCAGCTCAAGCAGACCGAGCAGCAACTCGTCGCGTTCGGCCTCCAGCTCCTCGATGGAATGCGATCCGACTTCAGCATGGACGCTGCCGATGAGCTTCTCTTGCACTTCCGGGGTCAGCACCGGTGTGCCGAGGGTTTTCCACCAGGCCGTCATCGGGCCGCTGAACTGTTGGAAGAAGTGCTCGATGCCGCCTGAACCGCCGCCAAGATGGTTGAGCATCATGTTGCCCATCAGCCCCCACCGCAGGCCCGGGCCCCAGGACAGTGCGGTGTCGGCGTCGGCGGCACTCACCACACCCTCGGCGACGAGGTAATACACCTCGCGCGCCAATACGGCCTGCAGCCGGTTTGCGACGTGGCCGGGCATCTCCTGGTTGACCCGCACCGTGCGCTGCCCGATCGACGTATAGAACTCCGCTGCACGCCGGATCGTGTCCTCGGAAGTCCTGGCTCCGCCGACAATTTCGACCAGCGGGATCAGGTGCGGCGGATTGAACGGATGAGCGATGACGCAACGCTCCGGATGCGTCGCGGCGCCCTTCTGGATTTCGCTCATGGTGAGTCCCGACGAGCTCGACGCAATGATCACGTCGGCAGCCAGCAGTTCGTCGAGTTGTCCATAGAGCTTCTGCTTGAAATCAATCCGCTCGGGACCGTTTTCCTGGACCAGGTCCGCGCCCGCGAGCGCTTCCTCGAGCACGGGCGTGAACGTCAGGTTCGCCGGTGACGCGCCGGGCGAGAGGCCCAATCTCGTGAGCGCCGGCCAGGCGGCGTCCACGAATTTCCTCAATGAGAACTCCGCGTCCAGTGCGATGTCAGTCGCCACGACGTGCAATCCCTTGGCGAGAAACAGCGCGGCCCAGCTCGCGCCGATCACGCCCGTTCCGATGATGGCGATGCGGCGAATAGGTTTGGTGTCGCTCATGTGATTTCTCCAATGTGTGCGTCAGACTTCGGCGTAGGCGATGCCGGCGAGATTGCCCTGGGCGTAGAGGAAGTTGCGCTCGCCGCTTCCATCGAGATCCGCTGAATAGACCGAGCCGCCCAGGTCCGTGAAGAACATCCGGTTACCGGGAACGTCGAGCGCGATACCGATTCCCTCCAGCAGGTGCGTGATCTCGATCTCCGGCGCCGCCGTTTCGTCGATCGGGGCGCGATTGACGGTGTTGCCGCGCGGGGGATCGCCACGGTCAGTCCAGTAGAGGACGCGGTTCACGAGGTCGAGCTCGAGGTCGATCGGTTCCGGCAGATGATCGAACAGCACCTCGATGTCGGAGCGCGTCGCCGGACATTCGCCTTGCGGGATCTCCAGGTTCGCGCGGAAGATGCGGCCCTGACCGCCGTCGTCCGGGCCCTTTTGCGTCCAGTAGATTTTCTTGAACTTCGGATCGACAGTGATCCCGACGCACCACCGCATCTGGTCGCTCCGGTCGGTGTCGCCTCGACCGGCCTCGACCAGCGTTTCGACTTGCGAGCCGTCGCAGTTGGCGCGCATCACGCGCATGCCCTCGCGGTCGCACCAATAGAGCTTGCCGCCATCCTTGTCGAGGTGGATCTGCTTCGGCGTATGCGTGATGCCTTGCGGGACGATGAGCACGCGGTTCTTGCCGTCAAGGTCGGCGCGCTCGATCGAACCGTCATGGGGGCCGACCGAACCCATGTTGGTCCAATAGATATGACCGGCATCCGTATCCACGGCGATGCCGTCGGGCATGCGGCAGTCCGTGACGATCGTTCTGCGGTCGGATCCATCGGGATTCATCGAGTGAATGCGGCCACCGCTCAATTCGAGGAGAAACAGACGTCCTGAGCGGGTCGCGCCCTGAGAACCGTTGCTTCCGTTGGTCTGAGACTGAGTCATCGTGAGTCCTTGCGTGTCGCGTTAATTGACAGGAGACCGAACATCAGTGAGAGGACAAGTGCCGTCTGGTGACGGTGTCGTCGTTCCCGCGGCACACGATGCTCTCGTGACGTTGTGTGGCCGGTTACGTTTGAACTACGCCAGGATGGGAATGCGTAGCTCACGAAGCCCACTTTAGGCGGTCAGCAGCGTGCGACTCAATTACACGATGGTGTCGGCGACACCTTCGTATCAGTGGGGAGGCATGTCGCGTCATACCTAACCCAAAGTGCAATTGCGACTGCGTCCGGTGCCGCCTAAATTGGTTCGCAGGCCGACGCTTTGCTGCGGCCTCTTCCATGCCTTCGGCATGCCTTTCCCGCCATGTTTCCGGAACGCTCCCGTGCTCCGGCTTTAATCGCGCATATGCACCTGTCCGTGCCTTCCTTTGCACGCTTCTCGTCGGTTGAGTGGTTTGGCAAGGCAGCATGAGCGACGCATGAAGACGATCCGCGTCATCGAGTTTGCAGGTTAATGGCGGGCCATTCGAAATCGTTCATTGGGAACTTGCCATGAAAAAGCCAACGCGTATCGTGATCGTAGGTGGCGGAATCGCCGGGATTTTGCTTGCAACCAGACTCGGCGACCGATTGGGTCGACCGGGTGAGGCGACCGTCACCTTGATCGACCGAAGCCCGACGCATATCTGGAAACCAATGCTGCACACGATTGCCGCGGGCACGCGCGACGTGAATCAGCAGCGCGTCATTTATCTCGCACATGCGCGTCAGCACGGCTTCACGTATCAACCGGGCGAGATGTGCGGACTGGACCGGCAAGTGCGCGAAGTGCAGCTTGCTGCGATGACAGCACACGAGGGCGGTTTGATGCTCGAGCCGCGAACGGTTCCATACGATGTGCTGTTGCTGTGCCTGGGCAGCCGCGCGAACGATTTTGGCGTGCCTGGCGTCGTGGAGCATTGCCACCTCATTGACAGCCAACAGCAGGCCGAGGCGTTCAACATCGCGTTGCGCGAACGTGCGCTTCGCAGCGTCGTCAAGGATGAGGCGCTCCGCGTGGCGATCGTGGGCGCCGGTGCCACCGGGGTCGAACTGTCAGCCGAGCTGAGCCATCTGTTCGAGCTCGCCGCAAGCTATGGCGATCCGGCGTTCAGGAAAAGGCTGAGTCTGACACTTCTCGAGGCAGGACCTCGCGTGCTTCCGGCCTTCCCGCCGGAGATCTCGTTATCCAGCCAGCAACGACTCGAGAAAATCGGCTTTCGCGTGCTGACCTCGACGGCAGTCTCGTCGGCCGGGCCGGAAGGCTTTCGGTACGGAGACGGAAAGCTTGCCGATGCGGATCTGATGGTTTGGGCAGCTGGCGTCAAGGCGCCCGATTTCATGAATCGGCTTGCTGGCCTGGAGACCAACCGCGCAAACCAGATCGTGGTGTCGCGCACCCTGCAGGCTCTGCACGACGAAAGCATCTTTGCTCTCGGCGATTGCGCTTCCCTGACGCTGGAAGGTGCGCAGCGACCGCTTCCTCCGACCGCACAGGTGGCCACTCAACAGGCCGAGCACCTGGCACGTCACCTGCCGGAATGGGTCCGTCACAACAAGCCGATTCCTGATTTCGAATTTCGCGATTTTGGATCGCTTGTATCGTTGAGCAAATACGATGCGTTCGGCACACTTGGACGCTTCGGTCTCTTTCCAGGGGGACTCATTCGAGGGAGACTCGCGCAGTTCAGCCACGCGATGCTGTACCGACGCCATCAGCAGGCGCTGCACGGCCTGCGCAGAGCAACGCTGCTCTGGACAGCGGAACAGATCAACGGATTGGCTCAACCGGACATTCGGCTCGCTTGACGGGTTTCTCGCCTGAGTCGAATCGCTTCCAAAGCTTAAGGGACCGCGAAGGCGGTCCCATTTTCACTGACTTCAGGGCAAGAGTGCGGCATAACGGTTAGACCGCGACGGCGCTAACCTTCTGCACGTTTGTTGTCGATCACCTTGCCGCGAAAAACCGCGTACTGGTACAGGTTGTAGCCGATCATCACCGGGAACACGAGCCCGATCCCGATCAACATGAACGCGAGGGTCAGGGTATCCGACGCGGCTTGCAGGATCGAGAGCCTGCCCGGAACGAAGTCGGGATAGAGACTGATCACCAGACCCACGAACGACACGATGAAAAGTGCGACCGCTGCCCGAAACGGCGCGTTTTCGCTTCTCCGATAGAGTGACGCGTTGAGCCAGAGGTACGACAGCGCGGCGAGTGTGCCGAGTAGCGCGAGCGGAGTGAACATGCCCGCCTGGGACCAGCGTGCATCGACAGCGAGACCATCGAGCCAGATAGCCGAGGTGAGCACGAGCGCGGCGGCCACCGTGAACTGTACGCTGAGCAAGGCCAGCCGCCGGGCCCAAAGTTGGAGCACGCCTGTCGATTTTTTTACGAGCCAGGTTGCGCCGAGCAGCGTATAGCCGGCTACCACGCCAATGGCTGTCACTGCGATGAACACCGTATTGAGTCCGCCAGGCAGGAAGCCGGTGATCACCTTGCCGAGTATGACGCCCTGCGATATTGCGGCGACGAGGCTACCTGCACCGAATACGGTGTCCCACAGCCGTCCATGCCGGGCGCTATGGCGGAACTCGATGGCCGCACCACGCATGACCAGTCCGCCCAGCAGTGCCATGACAGGCAGATAGAGTTCCTGCATCAGGATCGCGTAGGCCGCGGGAAAGGCCCCGAACAGGCCACCCCCGACCACGACAAGCCATGTCTCGTTCGCATCCCACACGTGTCCGATGGTCTGAACCATGGCATCGCGGTCTTCGCGCTTTCTTCTGAGCAGCGTGAGCATGCCCACTCCGAGGTCGAATCCGTCCGTGACGACGTAGAAGACCAGCATCAGGCCGATCAGGCCGAACCACGTGACGGCAAGCAGTGAATGTGTGGTGCTGTCCATGGAAGAGTCTCCCTTCAGTTCGAGAAAGAGGTTTCAGTAGTCGCTCGTCACCGTCCGGGGCACGACGATCGTGGCCGGGGGCGGCATGATCGTGAGATCGGGACCTTTCTTCAGCCAATTCCGTGCGAGAAGGAAGAAGGTGACGAGCAACACGACGTCGAACGCGAAGAACATCGCCATGCTGGCCGTTACGGCGGCCGCGGGAACCGTGGACACGGCTTGACTCGTTCGCATCAATCCGTAGACAACCCAGGGCTGACGTCCCACCTCACGCACGATCCACCCAGCCTCGACAGCCAGATAGGGCAGCGGAATGCACAGCACCCATGCGAGCAAGAGCTTGCGCTGTGCGAGCAGGTGCTCGAGACTGCCGCGTGCCTTACGCAGTGCATACGCCGTCCAGAACGCGAGCAGCATGAACGCGAAGCCGATGCCGGCCATCAGGCGAAATGCGTAGTAGAGGAGCGGCACCATCGGTGGCTGGTCGGCGCGCGGGAAGTCCGTCAGCCCCTTGACCTGTCCGTGCAGCGAATGCGTTCCGAGGATGCTGAGGAGTCCAGGAACTTCGATCGACCAGTCGTTGCGCTGCTTTTCCTGATTGGGCAAGGCAACGAGCGACCATGCGGCACCCGTGCCGGCCTTGTTGGTCTTCCAGTGCCCCTCTATCGCGGCGCCCTTTGCGGGCTGTGTCGCGAACACGCTGGTGCCGCTCGAATCACCGAGCCAGACCTGAATCGGTGCTGCGAAGACGAGCACGCCTAATGCGATCTTGAACGAGCGCGCAAAGAACTCGGGATTCCGCCGGCGGAACAGGTGGTACGCGGAAATGCCCGCGATCACGAACATGCCCGTTTCGATCGCGGCCATCCACATGTGCGAGACGCCCCATACCATGTCGGGGTTGAAGATGGCCGCCAGATAGTCCGTCACCACAAGCTTGCCGTTGACGACGGCAACGCCGGCGGGCGTCTGCATCCATGAGTTGGCGACCATGATCCAGAACGCGGAAATGCTGGAACCGAGCGCTACCATCGCCGTGGCGAACAGATGGACGCCACGTGGCACGCGCCCCCAGCCGAGCGTCATCACACCGATGAATCCGGCTTCGAGCATGAACGCCATGGCGCCCTCGAAACCCAGAATATTGCCGACGAACTCGCCGGCAAACCGAGAGAAGCCGGACCAGTTGGTGCCGAACTGAAACTCCATTGGAATGCCGGTAACCACGCCGACCGTAAAGTTGAGCACGAGCAACTTGCCCCAGTAGCGAGCGTGGCGGTAGTACATCACGTCATTCGTTCGGATCCACAGTACCTCGATCAGAAGCAGGAATAACGAGAGACTGATCGTCAGGATCGGCCACAGAATGTGGAAGACGATGGTCATCGCGAACTGGGCGCGCGAGAGGTCGAGTACGTTGGTCAGCATGATGATCGTCCTATAGAGGAAGCACCACGGCGCGCGTGGCGAACGCGTTGTTACTGGATTGGAATTTAGGCCGTGGACCGTGTGGGACGCCATTGCACAAAGGTGTCGCTATACCTTCGTATCGGTGCGAACGCATGCCGTGTCATACCTAAACCAAAGTTCAATTGCGACGGTGCGAGGCACAACCTAAATTTGATCGCAAGACGACGCGCCAGACGCGTTCACTCCGCCAGGTGCGTCGCCGTCCGTTCGTCGCATCGACCGTTCACTCCCGGACTTGGAGCCACGCCATGAACCGTAACCTCCGGCGATCAAGCAGCGAGCAGGTCGCAAACCGCGCAGCCGCTTGTCCATTGGCGGACGTCGCGCTCCGCGGTTTCAACGACGAGCCCGATCTCGGTGCCCACCTGATTACGCAACGTCGTGGATACCAGCATCACGGTATTTATGTCGGTAACGGCAAGGTCATCCACTACGCTGGCTTCGCCACGTCCGAGCGCCGCGGCCCCGTCGAGGAAGTCCCGCTCGAAGCGTTCGCCGACGGCCATGCCGTGGCCCTGCGTCGGCATCCGTTCCCGACGTATTGCGGTGAAGAAGCTGTGCTGCGTGCCCGCTCGCGCCTCGGGGAGAACCGCTATCGCCTGCTGACGAACAACTGCGAGCACTTCTGCGCGTGGTGCCTGCTCGGCGATAGCCGCAGCGAACAGATTCGTGCCTGCCTTGCGGATCCACGCACCGGCGTCCACGCGCTGCTGTGCCTCGTGAGCACTTTCATCGTTGAGCGCGTGAAAGCCGTCCACGCCGTTATTGGCGCGGGCAGCATGAACGCTGCATCTGGCGCTTGAAGTACACGAAGACCTGAAGGTGACCATCATGAGCGCGACTGAAAAGACACTGCGCCAGGCCGTCGAAAAATGGCTCGCGCCCACGCCTGCGATGCCCGCGCACGTTGCACGCGTCTGCCACACGCAGATGCATCGTCGGTATGTGTGCGTCGAGGCGATGCGTCCCGGCGGTCTGCTGTCGATCTTCTTTTTTCGTCACGACGACGGATCGTGGAATGTGTATCCGCCCGCGCAATCGCGGCCGGCAATGTCTGCGTGGAGGACTGTCTGATGAAAGACGGAAACGAGCCATATGGCGCCCGCGGCCCGCGTATCGTGCGGCTTGCGTTGTGCGGCGCCCAAGCTATCCGCCAGGCTGGCAGAAGCGCCGCTCCGGCACGTGCAACGTCAAGGCTTCGGCAAGCCGGCGAGGCGCGCTCTCGGCATGCACGACGCGCTGGAAGGATTCAACGCCGAGCCTGACAAAGGCTCCCGTCCCGCCCAGAGGAGACATTCTCGTGAATCCCCGGAAAACGGCCGACTTCATCAACCCGCTGGACTGCAATGAAGTTCTTTGGAAGCCCGTTCCAAAGGATCCGGTCGAATTGGCACCCAGATCGGAGCGCCTGTTCAAAGCATCCGTCGTCGTGACTTGCGGCTGGGCATTGGTTGAAGCGCCGCTGGAACTGGGCGCGTCGATCAATTCCACCGCGCTGCTCGCCTTGGTGACGTCGAAGGTGCTGCTGTGCCTCATCGGCGCCGCCGCCGTCGCCGACCGGCGCTTTGCCCGTCGGGTCTTTACGGTCATATGCGGAGCGAGCGTGCTCGCCATCGCGCCGGCCTTGCCTCTCGAGTACACGCGCTGCGTTGCGCTTGGACTCTTCTCGACAGTCGAGTGCCTGGCCAAGGCAACATGCGTTGTATCGTTGGCAATCGCATCGTCGACCGAGGGCACTGCTCGCGAACTCTCGCGGCACGGTTGAGACAACAGGGCGACACCCATGCAACGCCGACGGCTCTGTGGGCGGAACACGCGGATTGCGAGGCGATGGCGGCCGGCTCGACGCCAACCTGAGCGGTGCGCGCACGGCGAGCAATGCGCTGATCGCGCAGTACAACCAGGCGGTGCTGAATGCCGTGCCCGATGTAGCGGTGGCGGGCAGAATGCGTCAGGATCCCGACGAGGAAGCCGCGTTGCAGGCGCACAAGATCGATGCGGTATCGGTCACCGAGGCGAGTGCGCAAGCGCGCTATGGACGGGGCGTCGCGAGCCTGCTGATGGCGATGGACGCCCGCCAGGCCGCTATGCTCGAACGCATCTCGATGCCGGACATCGACGGGCAGCGCCTGAGTCAAGACATCGCGATGTCGAAGGCACTCGGACGCGGATATCGCGAGGAGACACGTGTCGAGCTGCGGGTTCGGTGACGCAAGTTCCGGACTGGCGTAGTCACCGGCGTGCAGGAGCCTGTGCCATGTATCACTCAGTCGTGCGGCCGAGATGAAGTCTTCCCGCGATATTGACAAGTTCGGCGAGCGAGCTTGCGTTCATCTTCTGCATGACATGCCTGCGATGCACCTTCACCGTTATCTCGCTGATGCCCAATTCGGCGCCCACTTGCTTGTTCAGAAGGCCGCGCACCACTAGCGCCATGACCTCCCGCTCGCGTTTGCTGAGTGAAGCATATCGATCACGGATCGACTGCATCCCGGCTTCGACGTTCAATGCCGCGCGGCTGCGCTCGATGGCGTGCTGTATGGCATCGAGCAGAACCTGGTCGTCGAAAGGCTTGGTGAGAAATTCAACGGCTCCCGCTTTCATGGCTCGCACGGTCATCGGCACGTCGCCGTAGCCGGTGATGAAGATAATCGGCATGTCGGTGCGCTCGGATGCAACGAGATTCTGAAGATCGAGGCCGCTGAGATCGGGCAGACTGACGTCCAGCACCAGGCAATTCGGAACCGTTGCGCGCTGGCATCCAAGAAAGTCCTGCGCGGAAGCGAACGTCTTCGCCCTGAGACCGGCAAAGCGAATCATTGCTTCGAGCGACTCACGCACCGAGACATCGTCGTCAACGATGAAGACGACCGGCGTGGCTCGCGCCGACGACAGTTCGGAGTCGAGTTGGATTGCACGGTCAGATGACATTGCGAACTCCCTTCGTAGGCATCTGGATGGATCATTCGACCTGAAGTGCGGCCTGGATCGCCCCAAGCAGCGCGGTGTCGCTGAACGGCTTGATGAGGCATGCAACGGCACCTTCTGCGAGCATGCGAGGACGGAGGGTTTCGTCCGCATGCGCCGTGATGAAGACAATCGGAACAGTTTGCCGGCACCGCTTGAGTTCGTGCTGCAGATCCGGGCCGGACATACCGGGCATGGCGACGTCGAGGATCATGCATCGGGTTTCGCCGACACAGCCGGACGCCAGGAATGCCTCTGCCGACGCAAACACCCGTGTCGTAAAGCCGAACTCGCGCAGCAGGTCGGGCAGCGATTCGCGTACCGACTCGTCATCGTCGACTATCGCGATGAGTGAGCGCTTGGCCATCATAGGTTCCTTTCGGCGTGCTCCGCGTTCTCGCACGCGGATTGCCTGGCGGCCGGTATGCTGTCCGCACATCGCGGAACGGAGAATGAAAATGTGGCACCTTGGTCTGCGTTGGAGGATGCCCAAAGGTGGCCGCCGTGGCTCTCGATGATACGGCGACTCACAGACAAGCCGATGCCCATCCCTTCGCGCTTGGTCGTAAAAAAGGCGTCGAAGAGTTTGTCCATTTGCTGCGGATCGAAGCCGATGCCGGAATCGGTCACCGCGAAACGCACGCAGTCGTCCTCGTCGTATTCGAGCTTGACCAGCATCCGCCGTGGACGGTCATCGACGTCAGTCATCGCCTCCACTGCGTTGAGAAGCAAATTCAGCACTACCTGCTGGAGCTGAACCCTGTCTCCGGTGACCGGCGGCAGTTCGTCGGCTGTCTCGAGATGCAGCACGATCCGTTTGTTGCGAATCTCGCCGCGAAGCAGTTCGATGACCTCATACGTGGCTTCAGCCAGGTCGACCACATCTGTCGTCATTGCCTTCTTGCTGAACAGCGCACGCAGGCGCGTCATCACCTCCGACGCGCGGTGCCCGTCACGAATCGTGCGTCGTATGGTCCCGAGCGCGCCTTCGAGATTTGGCGGGTCCGCGCTCAGCATTCGCAGACCCGTGCTGGCGTTGGTCACGATGCCGGCCAATGGTTGGTTGATCTCGTGCGCGATCGAGGCGGTGAGCGCGCCCAGACTGTTGACTCGGCTCAGGTGAGCCAACTCGGTACGCAACGCAAGGAGCGCATCTTCGGACTGCCGGCGCTCCGTCAGGTCCTGCGCGGCGCCGATGTAATCCAGCGAGCCCTGCGGGTCACGCGTGGCATGAGCCCGTATTTGCAGGTATTTGACCGAGCCGCCGGGCAGCAGCAGACGAGGGGCGAGCTCCAGATCCTTCCCTTCTTGCGCCCGCTCGATCATTTCACGGAGTAAATGGAGGTCGCCTGGGTAGAATCGAGCTGCGATCATCTCCATTGTGACCTTCAGTCCTGGCTCGATCTCGAAGATGCGATAGAGCTGCTCCGACCACGTGATCGAGCCTGTTGCCGGACGCCAACAAAAACTTCCGCTCGAGCTGAGCTGCTCGACTTTGGCCATCAGCGCCGCGCTTTGACGTAAACGCTCGTCCACCTCCTGGCGCGCGGCGATGCTGTGTGCCCGTTCGATGGCGATGCTCGCGATGTGCGTGAAATGTCCGATCAGATCGCGCTGGAAAGAAGTGGGGGTGCCGGGATCAGAGCGGAATATGGTGAATGTTCCCAGCAGCTCGTTGGTGCGCGACAGGATCGGCGTCGCCCAGCAGGAACGCAGTCCGTGTGCAAGGCTGCGATCCCGCCACGCCTTTGTCCAGCGTGCGTCTGACGCGACATCCGGCACGATCACCTGAGCTTTGAGGGACACCGCCATTCCGAGGGGGCCGGAGTCACGGGTGGCAGCACGTACACCGGGAGGTGGTAGAAAGCTCTTCGGGAGGCCGGGCGATCCCAGGTGCCGGCATGCCGCGCCGTGGGCTTCCCGAAAAGAGATCCTGCAAAGGCAGTCGCTCGAGATCTCTTCGACCAGCCGACATAAGTCATCAAGCACGGTTCGCAAGGGCAGTCCCATGGCGACCATCTCGAGCAGACGGTTTTCAGCCTCGAGCAGCGCCTCGGCACGCTTGCGGTCATCGATATCCGTCTGAAGGAAATACCAGAGCGCGATTCGGCCCTCGTTGTCGCGCAACGGAAAGCCCTGTACGCGGAACCATCGGTAGACACCGTCGGCAAGGCGATGGCGCGACTCCGCGTCATAAGCCTCGCCGGTGCTGATCGACGCATTGAACCGCGCAATCACCGCTTCCCGGTCGTCCGGATGAGTCAGGCCGTTGGTCTTCCATGCCTTCAACTCTTCGAGGGTCACGCCGGAGTAGTCGAGCGTATGGCGGTTGGCGTGCAAAACATCACCGTCGGGAGCAAACAGGATGACGCGGGTGGGAAGGCTATCGACGATCAGCTCGAAGCGCTGCTCTTGCACGTGTAGGGCAGCTTCGGCCTGCTTTCGGTCCTCGATTTCCGAGTTGATCCCGCACCATTTCACGATGTTCCCGGCAACATCGGCAATGGGACCGGCTCGGCATATGAACCAGCGATACGTGCCATCGAAGCGACGCATTCGTGCTTCCGCCTCGCCTTGTTCACCGTAGGCGATGACAGTCTGCCAGGTGTCGAGCAGCGCGCGCAGGTCGTCGGGGTGGAACGCCGTCTGCCAGCCTTCGCCCACAGCTTGCTCCACGGAAAGCCCCGTATATTCACACCAGCGTTGATTGACGAACTCGATACGACCGTCAGAAAAGGCCGTCCAAACCAACCCGGGGAGCGCATCCACAGTACGACCAAGTTCGCTTTCCATCGCTGTCCCTTCCTGCAGCGCTCCTCCTGATACTACGATCGGCTTTTGCGAACGGGCAGTCAATATACCTTGGTGTCGGTCTTGGGCAGTTCGCTCCGGGCGCACGATGCAAAGCAGCGGTTTTTAACCTCGGACTCCAACTGCAGCCCGGACTAAAACCGAGGGCAGGTCAGCCAACAACAACCGCCTCCTACCGTCGCCAGCCCCTCCCCGTACCGGCAATCGTCAAAAAAACTGTACCGGTACTGTACCGACAACCGTCGCTAAACTGATCTCCATCCCAGTCTCGAACCGAATGGAGAATCCGCGATGGAATTCCTCACCCTGAGCGCGCTGCCCGCCGGCATGCTGTTCGCGCTCGTCACGTCGATCACGCCCGGCCCGAACAACACGATGCTGCTCGCGTCCGGCGTCAATTTCGGCTTCCGCCGCACGATGCCGCACCTGTTCGGCATCAGCATCGGCGTCGCGATCCTGATGCTCTGCGTCGGCTTCGGCCTCGGCGAAGCGTTCAAGCGCCTGCCGCTGCTGTACACGCTCCTCGAAGCCGCAAGCGTCGCGTACCTGCTGTACCTCGCGTGGCGCATCGGCACGTCGGGCGAAGTGAAGGCGAACGGCGGCAAGCCGCGGCCGATGACGTTCATCGAAGCCGCCGCGTTCCAGTGGGTCAACCCGAAAGCCTGGATGATGGTGCTGACCGCCGCGACGACGGTGCGCCTGTCCGCCGACTACGGAATGAACGCCGCGTGGATGGCCGTCGTGTTCATCCTGATCGGCTTCCCGTGCATCTGCCTGTGGGCCGCGTTCGGCCTCGGCCTGCGCCGCTTCCTGTCGAACCGCCGCGCATTGCGCATCTTCAACGTGACGATGGCCGTGCTGCTGATCCTGTCGCTGTATCCGCTGATCGCGCACCTGCTGCCGCAGTGAGCGCTCACAGCGCGCCCGTTGAGATTCATGTGATGCAGGCGTACCCTTTCAGTACGGGCGCGCGCAGCCGCTTCGCGGTCGCGCCGCTGCTGCCGGGAGACAAGCCGATGAAGCCATTCCTGAGGACGGGCGAGCACATCGAGGGGATGCACTGGATCGCCGAGTATCACCCGCTCACGCACGACATCCTCGTGCTGCGTGACAACGTCGAAGTCGGCACTTACTGCGCGCCGCCCACGCTGTTCGGCGACGAGGAAGAGATGGGTGCGGCGAACCTTGCCGATCATCGCAGCCGGGAGGCCGCGCTGCGCGCGTATCTGCGCAACTTCGTCAAGGAACACGACGCGGAGGAATAGCGGCACGAAGAGTGCCGCTCACAGTAGGCCGGCGCATCGCACCGGCCTACGCTTCGCTCAATGCCCGAGCGACTCGATCTTGCCTGCCGGCTGCGCGACGCCATGCGGTCGCGCCATCTGCTTGATCAGCAATGCGACGCACGCGAGCACGCCCGCGACGGCGATCGTCGCGAACACGCCCGCGAACGTGAAGTGCCGGCGCGTCAGTTCGGCGACGAGGAACGACCCCGCGATCCCGCCGAAGCGGCCGACGCCGAGCATCCACGCGACACCCGTGCCGCGCCCCTCGGTCGGATAGAACGCGGCGGCAAGCGCCGGCATCGACGATTGCGCGGTGTTCATCAGCACGCCGGCCACGAACACGACCAGCACGAGCAGCCCGACGTTGCCGGCCGCCTGCCCGATCGCATACACGCTCACCGCCGTCAGCGCATAGCACACGGCGATCACGCGGTTCGCGTTGAAGCGGTCCATCAGCACGCCGCACAGCACGGCGCCCACGCCGCCGAGCGGGAACAGCGCCGAGATCAGCGTCGCGCTCTTCGGCGTCAGGCCGGCATCCTTAAGCAGGATCGGCATCCAGTTGATCGACGCGTAGAAGATCACGAGGCCCATGAAGTACGCGATCCACAGCATCACGGAGCCGACGATGTACGAACGCGACAGCACGACGCCGAGCCCCTTGCTGCCCGTCTGCGGCGCGGATTCGGTCATCGCGAACGCGCCGGCATTCAGCGCGTCGCGCGAGATGCGTGCGAGCGTTGCGCGGATCTTGTCGACCGCCTGGCCGCTCGCGACCATGAAGCGCACCGATTCCGGCATCTTCAGCAGCAACAGCACGCCGAGCAGCAGCGGCGTCACGCCGCCGAGCATCAGCACGCTGCGCCAGCCGAAATGCGGAATCATCCACGCGGCCAGGAAACCGCCGAACGCGGCACCGAGCGGGAAGCCGCAGAACATCAGGTTGATCACGGTCGCGCGGCGCTTGTCCGGGCAGAATTCGCCCATCATCGTGACCGCGTTCGGCATCGCCGCGCCGAGCCCGACGCCGGTGATGAAGCGCAGGACCGTCAGGTGCCCGATGGTCGTCGAGAACGCTGAAAAGAGGCACGCGACGCCGAACAGGAACACCGAGCCGATCAGCAGCAAGCGGCGCCCGAGCCGGTCGGACAGCGGGCCCGACACGAGCGCGCCGCACGCGAGGCCGAACAGCGCGGCGCTCAGCACGGGCGCGAGATCGGGCTTGGTCAGGTTCCATTCGCCGAGCAGCGACGGCGCGATGAAGCCGATCGCGGCCGTATCGAAGCCGTCGAGCAGCACGATGACGAAACACATGAGGAACACGAGCCATTGAAAGCCGCCGAACGGCTGCTCGTTTATGAAGGTCTGGACATCGACCACGGGTGTGCGATTCATCGCGTGTCTCCTGTGTCGATCCAAGTTAGCGCTTTAGCGCTTACTTGGATCCCATGCTGCGCGGTCGACCGGAGTTGGCGCTTCAGCGCTTACTCCGGTCCCATGCAACGCTATATATACGAGCAATACGGCATGGTTGCCGCGCCCTTCCTTTGTTCGCCCACCGGCCATCCGGTGTGCCGCGCGCCGATGCTCTGCCGGCGCGTTCATCGATTCCGTCGTCGACGGCCCGCTTGCGACAGCGGGCCACGCGATCGGTTGCGGCCGCCCTCAGCCGGCCGCGCGTGACCGACCGTCTTACGCGGCCTCGTCCTGTTCCTTGAAGATCTTGTCCGCGAGATGGAACGCGGAATTCGCGGCCGGCACGCCGCAATAGATCGCGGTCTGCAGCAGCACTTCCTTGATCTCGTCGCGCGTCACGCCGTTGTTGCGCGCGGCGCGCAGATGCAGCGCCAGTTCCTCGCCACGGTTCAGCGCCACCATCATCGCGATGGTCAGCAGGCTGCGCGTATGGCGCGGCAGGCCGTCGCGCGTCCAGATCTCGCCCCATGCATAGCGCGTGATCAGGTTCTGGAATTCGTCGGTCACCTCGGTGCGGTTCTCGAGCGAACGGTCGACGTGCGCATCGCCGAGCACCGCGCGACGCACCTTCATCCCTGCTTCGTAACGTTCCTGGTCATCCATCGCCGGTGCCTCACGCGGTCAGGAAATCGAGCAGCGCGCGGTTGAAACCGCCGGTGCACTCGATGTTCGAAATGTGCGCGGCGTCGAATTCGACGTGAAGCGCACCGGGAATCGCGGCAGCCAGCGCGCGGCCCTGGTCGGGCGGCGTCGACATGTCCTTCGCGCCGGTCACGACGAGCACCGGCAGCGCGATGCCCTTCACCTCTTCGCGCAGGTCGGCCGCGTTCAGCGCGTCGCAGTTCGCCGCATAGCCGTCCTTGTCGGTATGCACGAAGGTGTCGCGGATCGCGTCGAACAGGCGCGGCTCGCGTTCGACGAACGCGTCGGTGAACCAGCGCGGCAGCACGGCGTCGGCAAGCGCGGCCATCCCTTCGGCGCGCGCCTTTTGCGCACGCGGGGCCCACACTTCCGGCGAGCCGATCTTCGCGGCGGTGTTCGACAGCACCGCGCGAACGATGCGCGACGGGTAGCGCGCGGCCAGCGCGGCGCCCGTCAGCCCGCCCATCGAGATCCCGCAGAAATGCGCGCGCGCGATGCCAACGTGGTCGAGCAGGCCGATCACGTCGCCGGCAAGCTGGTCGATCGTGTACGAACCGGCCGGCGCATCGGAATGGCCGTGGCCGCGCGTGTCGTAGCGCAGGATATTGAAGTGCTGCGTGAGCGGACGGATCTGCGGCGCCCACATCTGCAGGTCGGCGCCGAGCGAGTTCGAGAAGACGAGCCACGGCGCGTCGTCGCGCGCGGCACGGTCGATCCGGTAATGCAGTTTCACGCCGTTGACAGTGGCGAAAGGCATCAATGTTCTCCTGGTTGGGTCGTGCCCGCATGCAGCGCGAGCACGGCGTCGACGTAGGCCTGCGCCTCGCCGACGTAATGTGCGGGATCGAGCAGCCGCGCGAGCGCGTCGCGCGACAGGTGGGCCGCCACGGTCGCATCGGCGGCGAGCACGTCGAACAGCGGCGCGCCGGTGCGCACGGCTTCCTTCGATGCATGCTCGACGACGTGGTGCGCATCGAGCCGGCCGATCCGGTCGCCGAGTGCGAGCATGACCGCTTCGCCGAGGATCAGACCGTGCGTCAGGTCGAGGTTCGCGGCAAGGCGTTCGGTGTTGACGTCGAGACCCGCGACGATCTGCGCGATCTGCGCGAGCGCGCCGCCCGTCAGCCGCGCGAGGTCGGGCAACGCATCCCATTCGGCCTGCCAGCCGCCAAGTGCGCGCTCGTGCTCCTGGACCATCCCCGCGAACACGGTCGCGACGAGGTTCGGCGCGCGGACGGCGGCGGTCAGCACGGCCGCGCAGCCGACCGGGTTGCGCTTGTGCGGCATCGTCGACGAGCCGCCCTTGCCGGCGGCGGCCGGTTCGCCGAGTTCGCCGACTTCGGTCTGCATCTGCAGCGACACGTCACGCGCGATCTTGCCGAGCGTACCCGTCAGCATCCCGAAGCATGATGCGGCTTCCGCGATGCGATCGCGCTGCGTATGCCACGGCACGGCCGGCACGGCGAGCTTCAGGTCGGCCGCGAGCGCGGCCGTGACGCCACGCGCGTGCTCGCGCAGGCTCGCGAGCGTGCCTGCGGCGCCGCCGAACTGCAGCACCAGCGCGCGCTCGCGCAATTCGGCGAAGCGCGCGCGATGGCGCAGCAGCGCATCGAGCCATTGGGCGAATTTCAGGCCGAGCGTGATCGGCAGCGCCTGCTGCAGCCACGTGCGGCCGATCATCGGCGTCGCGCGATGCGTGCGCGCGAGCGCCGCAAGCGATGCGCACGCTTCGTCGAGCAGCGGCTCGAGCACGTCGAGCGTGTCGCGCAGCTGAAGAACGGTCGCGGTATCGATGATGTCCTGGCTCGTGGCGCCCCAATGCACGAACTTCGCGGCCTCGGGGTCGTCGGCCTTCACTTGCGCGGTGAGCTGCTTGACGAGCGGAATCGCGAGATTGCCGCCGAGCGCCGCGCCGTGCGCGAGCGCGTCGGCATCGAGCCGGCTTGCGTCGCACGCGCGTTCGATCGGCGCGACCGCGGCGGCGGGAATCACCTGCTGCGCGGCGAGCGCGCGCGCGAGCGCGGCCTCGACGTCGAGCATCCGCTGGATCGTCGCGCGCGGCGACCAGATCCGGTTGAGCGGCTCGGTGCCGCAGATGAGGGAGGTCAGGCGGGCGCTGTCTTCGAGCATGGCATCAGATTGGGGAAACGGCGTGCGCCTATTGTCCACCCAAGCGTGCCGGCATGCGCACGAACGCACACGCCGGCACGCTTCCGGTTCAGGCGGCGGCCTTTTGCGTCGCGTCGATCAGCGGCACGCCGGTCAGCTTCTGCAGCTCGTCGAACGACAGGTCGGTGAAGATCTCGCTCACCGCGAGGCCGTCGGCCGTCACGTCGAGCACGGCGAGATCCGTATAGATGCGGCTCACGCATTGCACGCCGGTGACCGGATACGAGCACTGCGCGACGATCTTGCTCTCGCCCTGCTTCGTCAGGTGCTCCATCATCACGAACACCTGCTTCGCGCCGATCGCGAGATCCATCGCACCGCCGACGGCCGGAATCGCATCGGGCGCGCCCGTATGCCAGTTCGCGAGATCGCCGTTCGCGGACACCTGGAACGCGCCGAGCACGCAGTAGTCGAGGTGGCCGCCGCGCATCATCGCGAACGAATCGGAATGGTGGAAATACGCGCCGCCGGTGAGCAGCGTCACGTGCTGCTTGCCGGCGTTGATCAGTTCGTCGTCTTCCTCGCCGGGCGCGGGCGCGGGGCCCATGCCGAGCAGGCCGTTCTCGCTGTGCAGGAAGATTTCCTTGCTCGGGTCGAGGTGGTTCGCCACCAGCGTCGGCACGCCGATGCCGAGGTTCACGTACGCGCCTTCGGGGATGTCCTGGGCGACGCGCTTGGCCATTTCATCGCGGGTCAGTCGTTTCATCTGGATATCTCCTTAGGCGGCGGCTTGCGATGCAGCGTGTTCGGCGGCCAGCTCGGCCGCATGAGCGGCCTGCGGCACCTCGACGATGCGCTGAACGAAAATGCCCGGCGTCACGATGTGTTCCGGGTTCAGCGCGCCGAGCGGCACGACTTCCGACACCTGCACGATCGCGACCTTCGCGGCGCTGGCCATGATCGGCCCGAAGTTGCGCGCGGTCTTGCGATACACGAGATTGCCCCAGCGATCACCCTTGTACGCCTTCACGAACGCGAAATCGGCGTGGATCGGCGTCTCGAACACATACTGCTTGCCGTCGATCACGCGCGTTTCCTTGCCTTCCGCGAGCTTGGTGCCGAAGCCCGTCGGCGTGAAGAAGCCGCCGATGCCGGCGCCCGCCGCGCGGATGCGCTCCGCGAGGTTGCCCTGCGGCACGAGCTCCAGCTCGATCTCGCCCGCGCGGTACAGCCCGTCGAACACCTGCGAGTCGCTCTGGCGCGGGAACGAGCAGATGATCTTGCGCACCTGTTTCGCCTTGAGCAGCGCCGCCAGGCCCGTCTCGCCGTTGCCCGCGTTGTTGTTGACGATCGTCAGGTCGCGCGCGCCCTGTTCGATCAGCGCGTCGATCAGCTCGGACGGCATGCCGGCCGTGCCGAAGCCGCCGATCATGATTGTCGCGCCATCGTGGACGTCGGCAACCGCCGACTGAAGCGATTCGAAAATCTTGTTGACCATGTCTCTTCCTGATACGAACCCGCGGCACGATGCGCGGCCTGTCGAGGGGACACGCGCGTGCCGCGTGCCGCGCCGGGGCCGATCTCGATCCCGGTATTTGTTCGCTATTAGAACCTAGATTCGATTAGCGAACGATGGCCGATCATAGAGTCGCGCACAGCGCGTTGTCAAGGCGGGTTGCCTCGGGGGTCGCTGCGTCGTCGAACGGCAGCCCGACGTAGTTTTCGGCGAGCGACTGCGCGGCGGCTCGCGAGCGCGTCACGTATTTCAGCTCGGCAAACTTCAGGCGATTGACGAACGGCGAATCCTCCGGCGACGAGTGCAGCATGTTCGTCATGAAGTACGAGAAGTGCTCGGCGCGCCACACGCGTTCGAGGCAGGTCGCGGAATACGTGTCGAGCGGCGTCGTGTCGCCCGTCCGGTAGCGCGCGCCGAGCGCACGGGACAACGCGCGGACGTCGGCGACCGCGAGGTTCATCCCCTTCGCGCCGGTCGGCGGCACGATGTGCGCGGCGTCGCCGGCGAGGAACAGCCGGCCGTGCTGCATCGTCTCCGACACGAAGCTGCGCATCGGCGTCACGCTCTTCTGCGTGATCGGGCCCTCGGTCGGCGTCCAGCCCGTGTCGTTCGAGAAGCGCGTGTGCAGTTCGTCCCAGATTCGCGCATCGGACCATTCGGCGAGGTTTTCATCGGGTTTGCACTGCAGGTACAGGCGCGTGACGGTCGGCGAGCGCATCGAGAACAGCGCGAAGCCGTTGTCGTGATGCGCATAGACGAGTTCGTCGAGCGACGGCGCCGCATCGGCGAGGATGCCGAGCCACGCGAATGGGTAGACACGCTCGAACGTGTTCAGCCGCTCGGCCGGGATCGTCTGGCGCGCGATGCCGTGGAAGCCGTCGCAGCCGGCGATGTAGTCGCAGTCGATGCGGCCCGCGCGGCCGTCCGCGTGCTTGAACGTGACGAACGGGTGTTCGCCTTCGACGTCGTGCAACGCGACGTCGCTGACTTCGAAATGCATCTGGTGGCCATGCTCGACGCCCGCCGCGATCAGGTCGCGTACGACTTCATGCTGGCTGTAGACGGTGATCGCGCGCCCGCCTGTCAACTCGGACAGGTCGATGCGATGCCGCTGCCCGGAGAACAGCAGCTCGATGCCGTGATGCTCGAGCCCTTCGCGGCGCATCCGGTCGCCAAGGCCGGCGTCGTTCAGCGTATCGACCGTGCCCTGCTCCAGCACGCCGGCGCGGATGCGGTTCTCGCAGTATTCGCGCGAACGCGCTTCGACGAGGATGGAATCGACGCCTTGCAGGCGCAGCAGATGGGAAAGCAGAAGGCCGGACGGACCGGCGCCGATGATCGCGACTTGGGTGCGCATTGTTCGTCTCCAGAACATTAATTCGAATCGTGGAACACATTTGAGCGCTTTCCCGACTATGCGGCAACGCGATTCAGGAGATATGTTGTATACGTTTTCAAGATATTGGCCCGGTGATGGATTCGCTCGATCTGAACCTCATTCCCTACCTCGTCGCGCTCGACGACACGCGCAACGTCAGCCGCGCCGGCGACCTGCTCGGCGTGAGCCAGCCGCGCGTGAGCACGGCGCTCGGCCGGCTGCGCGAGTATTTCGGCGATCCGCTGTTCGTGCGCACGTCGCGCGGGATGGAGCCGACGCCGCGCGCACTCGCGCTGCTGCCGGCCGCACGCGACGCGCTCGCGCAGATCGAGCGCGGCCTGGTCGCGCCGCACGACTTCGATCCGGCCGCGAGCACGCATACGTTCTCGATCGCGCTGTCGGACGTCGGCGAGATCGTGTTCCTGCCGAAGCTGCTGCAGGCGTTCGCGACGCGCGCGCCGCACGCGAACCTGCGCTCGGTGTCGCTCGCGCACGATGAAGTCGGCCGCGGCCTCGAAGCCGGGTCGATCGATCTCGCGGTCGGCTACTTCCCCGATCTCGACGGCAACAACTTCTTCCAGCAGCGGTTGTTCACGCACCGGTTCGTCTGCCTGATGCGGCGCGGCCATCCGCTCGAACAGGCGCCGCCCTTTACGGTCGAGCAGTTCCTTGCATGCGGGCACGCGGTGGTGCGCGCCGAAGGGCGCAGCCAGGAAGTGCTCGAGAAATATCTCGCGAAGCAGCGCATGCAGCGCCGCGCGGTGCTCGAGACGCCGCACTTCATGAGCCTGCCGTTCATCCTGAGCCGCACCGACCTGATCGCGACAGTGCCGCATGCGATCGGCTATGCGTATGCGGCCGAGCACGCGTTCATCGTGCCCGTCGAGCCGCCGCTCGCGCTGCCGCGCTTCGACCTGAAGCAGCACTGGCATCGCAAGTATCACAACGATCCGCGCACCGCGTGGCTGCGCGGCGTGGTTGCGTCGCTGTTCAACGACGAGCAGGACGAATGGCCGAAGTGAGCGCCGGGCCACGCACACGACCCGCGAAAGCATGAAACAATGGCCGGATTCCGGCCGCCTCAGGCGGCCGCATTCGATGGAGCCTGTACATGGGTAAAAAATCCGCGCGGCCCGAGCCGGCCGCATCCCGGCCGAGCCGTAAAGAAGCAGAAGACGCCGTGCGCGTGCTGTTGCGCTGGGCAGGCGACGATCCCGCACGCGAAGGCCTGCTCGATACGCCCGCACGGGTCGTGCGCGCGTACGAACAGTTCTTCGCCGGTTATGCGGTGGAGCCGCGCGACATCCTCGCGCGCACGTTCAGCGAAGTCGACGGCTACGACGAGATGATCGTGCTGAAGGACATCCGCTTCGAGAGCTACTGCGAGCACCACATGGTGCCGATCATCGGCCGCGCGCACGTCGCGTATCTGCCGAACCATCGCGTGGTCGGCATCTCGAAGCTCGCGCGCCTCGTCGACGCGTTCGCGAAGCGCCTGCAGATCCAGGAAAAGATGACCGTACAGATCGCCGATACGCTGTTCGACGTGCTGCAGCCGAAAGGCGTCGGCGTGATCCTCGAAGCCGCGCACCAGTGCATCTCGACGCGCGGCGTGCACAAGCCGGGCGTCGAGATGGTCACGTCGCGCATGCTCGGCACGTTCCGCACCGATCCGTCGACGCGGCGCGAATTCCTGTCGATCGTCGCCAATCCTTCTTCAGTCAACCTGACGAATACGTAATGGAGTCGACGAAGCAAACGGCGCACGCGCCCGTCGTGCTCGTGACCGGCGCCGCGCGCCGGGCCGGGCGCGCGTTCGCCGAGTATTTCGCCGCGCACGGCTATCGCACCGCGGTGCACTACGACCGTTCGGCAGATGCCGCACAGGCAGCGGCCCGCGCGATCGCCGAACGCGGGCACGATTCGGTCGCGCTGCAGGCCGACCTGTCGGATGCCGCGCAGATCAACGCGTTGATCGACCAGGTGTATGCGCGCTTCGGGCGCCTCGACGTGCTCGTCAACAACGCGTCGGTGTTCTGGCAGGACCATTTCCCGAGCTTCGATCTCGCGGCGTTCGACCAGGCGTGGGCCGTCAACTGCCGCGCGCCGATCCTGCTCACGCGTGCGTTCTACGAACGGGCGCGCGCGGCCGGCACGCAGGGGGTCGTCGTGAACGTGGTCGACCAGAAGATCAAGGAAAACTTTCACCGCGACCATTTCAGCTACACGGTCGCGAAGGCCGCGCTCGGCAACCTCACGCAGATGCTCGCGCTGTCGTCCGCACCGGTGCTGCGCGTGAATGCGGTGTTCCCGGGGCTGATGCTGCCGAGCGACGACCAGACGCAGGCCGACTTCGAACACGCAAGCCGCGCATCGACGCCGCTCGCGCGCATCGCGGGCCCCGACGACGTCGCGAGCGCGATCCTGCTGCTGACGGGCAACGCATACAACGGCGTGGATTTCGTCGTCGATGCGGGGCAGAACCTGATCCGCGTCGACCAGGACGTGCTGTACAAGCACCGCTCGCCCGCCGGCAAGCACTGACGCACCTGCGGCCGCGCGCCGCGTTACGGCTTCTCGCCGCTACCGCCTTCGCGGGCCTTGCTCTGCGCGACGCTCGTGCCGGGCGGCACGCTGTGCGTGAGCCACACGTTGCCGCCGATCACCGAGCCGCGCCCGATCGTCACGCGGCCGAGAATCGTCGCACCCGCGTAGATCACCACGTCGTCCTCGACGATCGGGTGCCGTGCGTTGCCCTTGACCAGCGCGCCGTCGCCATCGGCAGGGAAACTCTTCGCGCCGAGCGTGACGGCCTGGTACAGGCGCACACGCTCACCGATGATCGCCGTCTCGCCGATCACGACACCGGTGCCGTGGTCGATGAAGAAGCTCGGGCCGATCCGCGCACCGGGGTGGATGTCGATACCGGTGGCCGAGTGCGCGATTTCATTGATGAAACGTGCGAGCAGCGGCACGCCGAGTTGGTGCAGCGCGTGTGCGAGCCGATGGTGCATCATCGCCAGCACGCCGGGATAGCACAGCAGGATCTCGGTGATGTGCTGCGCGGCCGGATCGCCCGCGTATGCGGCCTGGATGTCGCTGACGAGCAGCGCGCGGACTGCCGGCAACTGCCGGCCGAATTCGCGCGCGATCTCGAACGCGCGCTCGTCGAGCTCGGCGAACGGCGTGTCCGCATATTCGGGCAGGAACGGCAGCGCGCGGCGAATCTGTTCGGACAGGATGCGCAGCGTGCTCTCGAGCGTGTGGCCGACGTAGTAGTCGACGCTTTCGTCGGTGAGATCCGGCGCGCCGTAATGCGTCGGAAACATCGACGCGCGCAGGCCGGTCACGATCTTGCAGATCGCGTCGCGGGACGGCAGTTCGCGGATGCCGCGCGGATGGCGCGTGCGATGGAGTTCCTCGCGCGACTCGCGCAAGCCGGCAACGATTTCTTCGAGGCCCCACTGACGGACGGGTGATGTCGACATATGCCAATGCAGGCGGCCGCGCTCGATCGCACGGCCGCTAATAAAGTGACGGGTTCCGCAAGATTACCGCGTTTTTTGTCCGGAAGCGGCGCACCGGGGATCGGCCGGACGGCCGACGTGCCGAAGCGCCACGGCATCACATCGTGATGCTGCTCGCGTCGATCCAGCGCACGGCCCAGTCGCGCGCGTGCGCGATCGCGTCGCCTTCGTCGTTGAACTGGAGCTCGATCGGGAAAAAACGGTTCGCAACGAGTTCCCCGTCGCTCGATCGGGAGATCACGACGTAGGGTTTGAACGAACCGTCACTGGCGCGCGCGGGCGCGCAATTCAACAGATAACCGCGGTGCGTGAAGGCAGTAGTCGCTTGCATGAATCCGCCACCTCTAGTCCCTTGTTTGTTGTTCACTACCCGTCTTTAAGGGTGCTGCGGCGCCCGTCGCGGGCAGAGGCGGCGAAATTGCATCCCCCTGTCGCCGCTCCGCAGGAAAAGAATCATACTCTGTAGAAAACGCGTCTTCTAGCTGAAATAAATCATGACAAATCAGTGCGCGTCACACGACCGCGGCGATCGCCCGCGCGCCTTTTCCCGTCATGCCCGGAACGGGATTTGCTTCGATCCGGACCGCTTCGCCGTCAGGAGAGCCGCGATGGAATCATCCGGTCGAACAGGTCATTTGCATCCGCACAGCGTCGAGCTCGACAACGACGAAACCCACGACAGCACCGTCGACACCGACGGCAAGAACCGCGAGGCGTGGCTTCTCGCCGGCGGCGGGCCGATCTCGCCCGACCAGATCACGGGCAGCAACGCGTCGCTCGTCAATTCGATGCCCGAAGCCGGCGACGGCATCGCCGGTTTCGACAGCCGCCACGGCGGCAACCATCCGGCGTTCGCGCTGCGCGCGGGCTACGCGGTGATCGAGAAAGGCTTCGCCGCGCCGTCGCCCGCGAGCGATGCGCAGTTCGGTCCCGTCCACCGGATGTACGGCAGCGCGTACTGGCCCGGCCACGGACGGCGACCGGAACGCGTGATCGAACTGACGGCCGTGCCGAGGTAACCGGCACGACGTTTGAATCGATCGTTCGTTTGCGGACCGACGTCGGTCGAAGACCGATGCCGGCGGATTCGCGCACGCGACGGGTGCTCGAGCAAACGATTCCGCGCACCGGCATCGGCAATGTCATGCATGTCGCGCATCGCTCGAACGCACATGCGTTGATCGAAGTCATATCGAAACGGCGCGGTTGCGATTGAATGACGATGCGTGCAGTTCACCGGCGCGGCATGTCGCACCGTGTCGGTGCAGGATGCTCGCGCCGCGATACGTGCGCCGGTGCAACGCGCGATTCCGATGCCCGCGCATCCGTTCCCGGCGGCGATGCGGTTTTCACCATCATCACTCCGGAGCCGGCAGTCTCGAACCGCCCCACGACCACGCGAACGACGGATGCGACGCAGCCATGCGGCACGCGACACGCATCGCGCAGTGCGGCATGCATCGCGTGCATGACCGTGCGCCGCAGCGCCGAACGCGTCGCGGCCGCGCGGTGTGACGGGCACCGCACTGCAAAGTCCCCGCCATTGGTTTACTCTGCCTCGCAGCATTGCTCAGACTGATCGGCCATCCGGCCGACTTCGTTTCAACCCGCCCCTCGGAGACACTATGTACAAGCGTATTCTGGTAGCCGTCGACGGCAGCGACACGTCCCGCCACGCGTTCGATGCGGCACTGGCGCTCGCGAAAGCGCACGGCGCCGAGCTGCAACCGTTCTACGTCGTCGAGAACGCCGCGATCTACTACAACGTGCCCGGCTATGATCCGTCCGTGCTGCGCGATCAGCTCGTCGCGCAAGGCAACGAACTCGCGAAGGAATTCACGAAGCTGATGCAGGCAGCGGGCGTGACAGGCGAGACGCGGCTGACCGAAGCGACGTCGCTCGTCGATGTGTCGTCGTTGATCCTCGAAGGCGCGAAGGCGTTCGGCGCGGATCTGCTCGTGCTCGGCACGCACGGCCGCCGCGGGTTCCGCCGTCTCGTGCTCGGCAGCATCGCCGAACAATGCGTGCGGCACGCGACGCTGCCCGTGCTGCTGATTCCGGCCGCCGCCAACGTGGACGAACAAGCCGCGTGAACGGCAATCGGCATGCGCGGCCGGTCGCGACGTTTTGTCGCCCGACAGCGGCAACTTGCGGTGGGACAATGATTCCGTCGATTCAACGCCGGAGTAAACGATCATGCTGACGCCCGTCGCCACACGTCCCGCCGCCACGCCTCATGCCGGCAGCTGGGCTCCTCGCCAGGCCGCGCACTGCTCGTCATGCGCAATGCGGCACCTGTGCATGCCGCAGGGCCTGGCGCCCGAAGCGCTCAGCCGCCTCGAGTCGGTCATCTGCGCGGCGCGCCCCGTCAAGCGCGGCGAAGCGCTGTTCCGCGAAGGGGACGCATTCGACAACCTGTACGCGGTGCGCTCGGGTTCGCTGAAAACCGTCGCCACGCGCCACGACGGCCGCGAACAGGTCACGGGCCTGCATCTCGCGGGCGAAGCGCTCGGCCTCGACGGCATCTGCGACGACACGCATCCGCGCACCGCGGTCGCGCTCGAAGACAGCTCCGTCTGTGTGATTCCGTACAGCGCGCTCAAGACGCTGTGCTCGGAAGCCGGCTCGATGCAGTTGCGCATGCACAAGCTGATGAGCGAGCAGATCGTGCGCGAAACGTCGCAAACGATGCTGCTCGGTTCGCTGAATGCCGAAGAACGTGTCGCCGCGTTCCTGCTCGACGTGTCGTCGCGCTACCTGAAGCGCGGTTACTCGCCGTCGGAATTCAACCTGCGAATGACGCGCGAGGACATCGGCAGCTACCTCGGCATGACGCTCGAAACGGTCAGCCGCACGCTGTCCAAATTCCAGAAGCGCGGCCTGATCGAAATGCAGGGCCGCCACGTGCAGATCGTCGATTTCGACGGCCTGCATCACGTCTGATCCCGCGCGGCGCACGCATCTCGCGCGCCGCCCGCATGACGTTACCGATCAATCGAGAAACAGCGCGGCGCGCGCCTTCAGCGCCGCGCTGAAATCGTCGAGCCAGCCGATCGACAGGCGCCAGCTCTGCCAGTAAAGATCGATGTCGACGGTACGCCCGCGCGACATGTCGACCAGTTCGCCCGCTGCCAGCTGGCGGTCGACCATCCGGTCCGGGCACATCCCCCATCCCAATCCCGTTTCGCAGGCGCGCAGGTAACCCGCGACGTGCGGTATCCAGTGCTGCGGCGGATCGAGATCCGCGCGCGTCACGCGCCGGATGAAACGCGCCTGCAGCCCGTCCTTTGGATTGAACATCACGCACGGCGCGCGACGCAGCGCATCGCGCGTAATGCCCGCGCCGAAGTAACGTTCGTAAAATGCCGGCGAGCACACCGCGCGATAGCGAATACGCCCGAGCCGCTCCGACCGGCATCCCTGGATCGGCTCGGCCTGCGCGGTCACGGCGCCCTGCACGCTGCCGTCGCGGATGCGCGCGGCCGTGTAGTCCTGGTCGTCGATCACGAGGTCGAGCAACGTTTCGCGCTCCGTGCAGAACGGCCCGACCGCGTCGATGAACCACGTCGCGACGCTGTCGTCGTTGACGGCCACGCGCAACATCGGCCATGCGCTCGCGATCTGGCCCGGCAACGCCGGCATCCGGCCGCCCAGCTCGGCCTCGAGCAGTTGCACGCGCTCGGTATGCCGGCACAGCAGCGCGCCCGACGTCGTCGCGACGCACGGCTGCCCGCGCTTGACGAGCACGCTGCCGACGCGCTCCTCCAGCAGTTTCACGCGCTGCGACACGGCCGACGGCGTGACGTTCAGCTCCTTGGCCGCGCGCTCGAACGAGCCGTACCGGATCACCGCCGCGAGCGCATCGAGCAGGGCGTAGTCGAGCATTAGATTTCCTTAATCCGCATTAGGTGAATTAGCTTCTCTTATTCTCATGCCGACCGCAGACTAGCGCTACCCGATTCATCCGTCTACTGCTTCCTCTGCTGTCACCCATCATGAACTGGCTCGCTTTTTCCCACGGCGCCGCACTGTGCGCGTCGCTCATCGTCACCATCGGCGCGCAGAACGCGTTCGTGCTCCGGCAAGGCATCATGCGCGCGCATGTCGGCAAGATCGTGCTGCTGTGCGCGCTGTCCGACATGATCCTGATCGGCGCGGGCGTCGGCGGCGCATCGGTGCTCGTCGAGCGTTATCCGACTTTCGTCCATGCGGTGCTGTACGTCGGCCTCGCGTATCTCGCTTGGTTCGGCATCAACGCGCTGCGCCGCGCGCTCAAGCCGGGCCACGCAACGCTCGACGTGCGCGGCGACGCGGTCGCGCCGCCGCCGCAGAGCGGGCTCGCGATCGTGCTGATGACGCTCGCGTTCACGTGGCTCAACCCGCACGTGTATCTCGACACGTTCCTGCTGATCGGCACGGCCGGCGCGCGCGAGCCGGAAGGCGCGCGGCTCGCGTTCGCGATCGGCGCGATGACGGTCAGCGTCGTGTGGTTCCTCGGGCTCGGCTACGGTGCGCGATTGCTCGCGCCGTGGTTCCGCAAGGCCGTCGCGTGGCGCGTGCTGGACGGCGCGATCGGCAGCATGGTGCTGTTTCTCGCGGCGGTGCAGTTGCGCTGACCGACTCGCCATCGCACGGGCGGCTGCGTGCCGCCCGTCTGCCGATCCGCTCCGGCGCAACGTCGGTGCATCTTTCCGTCCCGCCCGATTCCGGCGACACGCCGTCCCGCTTCCCGTCGCGCATCGCCGCCGCAATAAATCAGCTCCGGATCGAACGCAGCGGTACGATCGGGCTGTTTGACAGACGATGCGTCCGTCATCTGTCGCAAGCCGTCCATCATCGCGTCGGCGCGCCGACTGCACGAATCCGATCGATCGGCGAGAATGTCCGGTGTCCTGCGACAACGGCGGAACCGCACCGCGCACCCCGTCGTCTCGTCGCGCTCGACCTGACCCATCGCGCAGTTCAATCCCGTCCCACCGATATCGGAGCAGAACATGGCACTACGCACCCTCGGCACGTCCAGCATCCAGGTTTCGCCGCTCGCCTTCGGCGGCAACGTCTTCGGCTGGACCGTCGACGAGAACGCATCGTTTGCGCTGCTCGACGCGCTCGCCGACACCGGCATCAACTTTATCGACACGGCCGACGTCTATTCGGCCTGGGCGCCCGGCAACAGCGGCGGCGAATCGGAAACGATCATCGGCAAGTGGCTCAAGCGTTCCGGCAAGCGCGAGCAGGTCGTGATCGCGACCAAGGTCGGCCTGCTCTCGGCACGCGCCGGCCTGACGAAGGACAACATCCTGAAGGCCGCCGACGATTCGCTGCGCCGCCTGCAGACCGATTACATCGACCTGTATTTCTCGCACCGCGACCTCGCCGACACGGCCCCGCTCGAGGAAACGCTCGGCGCGTACCAGACGCTGATCGACGCGGGCAAGGTGCGCATCATCGGCGCATCGAACTACAGCGGCGCACGCCTGCGCGAAGCCGCCGACATCAGCAAGCGCGACGGCCTGCCCGCGTACCAGGTCATCCAGCCCGAATACAACCTGATCGACCGCGCCGACTACGAACGCGATCTCGAGCCGGTCGTGCGCGACCTGAAGCTCGGCGTCGTCAACTACTACGCGCTCGCGAGCGGCTTCCTGTCGGGCAAGTACCGCAGCGAGGCCGACCTGAAGAAGAGCGTGCGCGGCGACCGCGTCGCCGGCTATCTCGACGAACGCGGCCTGCGCATTCTCGCCGCGCTCGACGCCGTGTCGGCCAGGCACGGCACGCAGCCGGCCGCGATCGCGCTCGCATGGCAGATCGCTCGGCCGTCGATCACCGCGCCGATCGCGAGCGCGACGTCGCTCGCGCAACTCGAATTGCTCGGCGAAGCGATCCGCGTCCGGCTCGATCAGGACGACATCCGCCAGATCGACGAGGCCAGCGCGACCTGAAGTCGACGGCGGCAGGCCGGTGGGCGGAATCGCGCAGTCTCGCGGTTCCGCGATTGGCCTGCGTCATGTGCGTCCTGCTATCGCCGCAGTCGCGGATGCGGATGCGGATGCGGGAAAAATCGGGAATCTGCGCGAACGTCACCGACTTGCAGCGGGCCGGCCACGCGAGCGTCGAATTCCGCGACCACAAGATGGGATACGACAAGGACGTTTCGCTCGGGCTGCCGTCGTCTTCGGCGCAGCAAGCCTGCGGCACCTGTCGGCAGCGCGTAGCGATACGCGCGTCACCTAGCCGAGAATCGCGCTCGCGTCTTGACCCACACGGCCGCTTCCGTTGACTCAACCGGACATCGTTCGCACGTCCGGCCGCAGCGCCCCGCTGCAAGCGCGTCGCGCGCCGGCCCCGGGTCTTTCACGGATTGACCGCGGCATTCGACGTGCCCGAGACTGCGCCGCTCGGGCGGTCATTGGGAGAACGTCATGCCGGACACCAGCACGGAGATCGTCACGGTCTCGACGCGCGCCGTACGCGGCGCCGAGCGCGTCGATTTCTGGGTCGACCATGTCGCCCGCACGCTCGTGCGGATCGAATGCAGCGGCAAATCGTCCGAAGGCATCGACGCGTCGCTGCGCAAGCGCGATCTCGGACTGTTCGGCGCATGCGACATCGTCGCGAACCGGCATGCGGTGGTGCGCACGCCGCACAACATCCACGCGGACCAGCGCGACGCCGTGTTCATCTGCCTGATGCACGAAGGGCAAGGCTATACGTTCCAGGACGTCGACTGCATGCAGCACGCGCCGGGCGATATCGTCCTCTACGACACGTCGGTGCCGTACGGCCACGGCTTTCCCGCCGACATGGCGATGACCGTGCTCGACGTGCCGCGCGACGTGTTCGAAGCGCGTGTCGGGCCGTGGCGCTACCGCAGCCTCGTCAAGATCGATCGCGACGACGGCGTGACGTCGTGGGCCGTGCGACAGGTGTACGCGCTGCTCGCCGCGCCGCAGGAGCCGGCGCCCGACGCGCGCGAACGGCGCGCCGCCGCGATACTCGAACTCGTGCAGTCGATGCTGCGGCTGCGCGACGGCGATGCGTCGCCGACGAAGTCGACCGTCCACACGCTGTCGCGCGCGAAGACGTTCATCGACAGCCATCTCGCCGACGACGATCTCGACAGCCAGTCGGTGAGCCGCGCGATCAACCTGTCGCCGCGCCAGCTCGCACGCGTGTTCGAAATCGAAGGGATGCCTCTCACGCGTTACATCCTCGCGCGGCGGCTCGAACGCTGCCGCGCCGATCTGCGCGACCGGTCGCTGAAGCATCTGACGGTCAGCGAAATCGCGTTCCGCTGGGGCTTCAACAACAGCGCGCACTTCAGCCGCAGCTATCGCGCACGCTTCGGCGAGACGCCGAGCGACACGCGCGCGCCGCCCGACGCGCGATAAGCGGACACCGCAACACCCGCCACCCGCCGCCGTGTCCCTGCGAGGCAAGCACGGCGGCCATCCCGGTCAAATGGGGCCGCATAGCGGTCGCTAAGCTGGCTTCTTCCGCGGCGGCACACGTTCCGCCGCCCGACAGCAAGGAGAAGAAGCGGGATGGAGACGTACGACCATATCGTCGTCGGCGGCGGTTCGGCCGGCTGCACGGTCGCGCATCGGCTGGTGAAGGCCGGCAGGCGCGTGCTGCTGCTCGAGGACGGCCCGAAGGACGACAGCCTGTTCATCCGGATTCCGGCGACGTTCATCCGTGTGCTCGGCACGCAGCGCACGGTCACGTTCGAGAGCGAACCGCAGCCCGGTGCGGCGGGACGCAAGACCTACGTGCCGCAAGGCCGCACGCTCGGCGGCGGCAGCTCGGTCAACGCGATGCTGTACGTGCGCGGTACGCGCGACGACTACGACGACTGGGCCGCGCTCGGCTGCACCGGTTGGGGCTGGGACGACGTGCTGCCCGTGTTCAAGCGCGCCGAATCGCACCTGCGGCTCTCCGAGCCGTTCCACGGCACCGACGGGCCGTTGAAGGTCGGCGACACGCGCTTCCGGCATCCGCTGAGCCTCGCGTTCGTGAAGGCCGCGCAGGAAGCCGGGATCGCGTACAACGACGATTTCAACGGCGCCGCGCAGCACGGCGTCGGCTTCTATCACACGACGATCTTCGACGGGCAGCGCGGCAGCACCGCCGCCACCTATCTCGCCGACGCGATCCGAGATCCGAACCTGCGCGTGCTGACCGGCTGCCGCGTGACGCGCATCCGGTTCGACGGCCGCCGCGCGACCGGCGTCGAATGGCAAACCGAAAGCGGCACGACGGGTTCGGCCGCCGCGCGCGCCGACGTCGTGCTCGCGGCCGGCGCGCTGAGCACGCCGAAACTGCTGATGCTGTCGGGCATCGGGCCCGGCGCGCACCTGCACGCGCACGGCATCGACGTGCTGCACGACAGCCCCGACGTCGGCGCGAACTACCAGGATCACCTCGAAGTATCGATCTACGGCCATAGCCACGCGCCGGTCAGCCTGCTCGGCGAGGATCGCGGGCTGAAGGCGCTGCGGCACGGGCTGCAGTGGATGCTGTGCCGCACGGGCCTGCTGACGTCGAACGTCGTCGAATCCGGCGCGTTCGTCGATACGACGGGCAGCGGCCGGCCGGATATCCAGTTCCACGTGCTGCCGACGCTCGTCGGCGACGTCGATCGCGCGCCGCTGCCCGGCCACGGCCTGTCGATCAACCCGTGCCTGCTCAGGCCGCGCTCGCGCGGCTCCGTGCAACTGCGCGGCAACGATCCGGCCGCGCCGATCCGGTTCGACAGCGGCGCGCTGTCCGACCCGGCCGACGTCGACTGCCTCGTGCGCGGTGTCGCGCTCGCCCGGCAGATCATCCGCGCGCCGTCGCTCGCGCGCATCGTTCGCGAAGCCGAGACGCTGACCGAGGCGGCACTCGCCGACTACGTGCAGCGCCGCGCGAAAACCGTCTATCACCCGGCCGGCACCTGCCGCATGGGCCACGACGAGAACGCGGTCGTCACGCCGCGTCTCGCGGTGCAAGGCATCGACGGATTGCGGATCTGCGATGCGTCGGTGATGCCGCGCATCGTGTCCGGCAACACGAACGCGCCGACGATCATGATCGCGGAGCGTTGCGCCGAATTCATGCTGGCGGACTGACGCGGCGCGCGTGCGCTGTACCGCACTGCACTGCACTGCACTGAAAACAAAAACGGCGCGTAACACACGCGCCGCCGCTACGCCCGCTGCCCGGATCAGGACTCCGCCGCGCGTGCCGCATCGCGCAGCGCCATCGGCGACGCGCCGTAGCGCTCGCGAATCGCGCGGCTGAAGTGCGCCTGGCTCGAGAACCCCCAGCGAAACGCGATCTCGCCGACGCTCGTCTTGCGCAGCCGCGCATCGGTCAGCTCGCGATGCGCGTGCGACAGCCGTTCCGACCAGATGTGCTGCGTGATCGACTCGCCTTCGGCCGCAAACAGCCGGCCGAGATGGCGCAGCGACAGCCCGACCGCGTCGGCCACGGCCTGCGGCCCGAGCTCCGGCTCGCCGAGATGCGTCGCGATGTACTGCTTCGCGGTCAGCAGGTACGACAGCGACGCGCGCGATGCGCCCACGCCGTTCACTTCCGCGTCGATGAGTTCCGCGATCAGCGTGCGCGTGTGCTCGGCGAATCGCGCGGCATCGCGCTCGACCGGATCCTTCATGAACCGTTCGACGCTGGCGCGCAGCGTCGCGCCGAGCATCGCGCCCGCGCCCGGCTTCGGCGCGATCCGCAGCGGCAGCGCCGCCAGTTCCGCATCGAGCCGGTCGTCGAACGTCGTGATCGGGATATCGATCAGCAACTGCCGCATCGGCGTCAGGAATCCGAACAGATAAGGCACGCGCGTGTCGTAGACGACGACATCGCCGGCTTCCGCGAGCAGGCACCGGTCGCGCTGGATGAAATACGCGCGCCCGCTCAGGATCTGGCACGCGAACAGCGATTCCTTCGGCAACTGGCGCACCAAAGCGGGGCTGCGCTCGATCACGTGATCCTGGCCGCTGATGTCGGCGAGGCCGAGGCCCGGCAGCGCGATGTCGGTCTTCTCGACTTCGAGCCCGGCCGGCGACAGCGACGAGCAGCGCAGGCCAACCAGCGTCGCGGCATTGAACGCATCCCAGTACGCCATCCGGTCGCGCACCGGCACGTCGGCCGTCGAGCCTCGCGTGCGTGAAAAAACGGTCGAATTCGTCACGTCGCCTCCTGCTGGCGCCCGTCGTACGGGGCGGCATGCATCGCGGAATTGGGGGATGGATCGTTTAAACGTCGTGCGGTGCGATGTCCGGCCCGATCAAGCAATTCGTCCAGCCCAGTCAAGAGCGGCGCGCACCGGCTGGCTAAAGTCGAGCCCACGACACCCACACACAAGGAGACAAGCCGTGGTCGACCAAGCCGTAGCCGAATTCTGGCAAAACATCCCGCCGATTGCCAATCCGTTCAAGCCCGATGCGCTGCCCGAAGCCTACATCGCGAACGCGGCCACCGACGACGAGCGCCATTACGTTCCGTTCACCGAAACGGTTTCGTCGCGGCCGCTGTGGATCTCGCCGTCGCAGAACAAATGGTGCGACATCCTGATGGCGAAGGAAGCGGGGCTCGTGAACCGGCACTATCACCCGCACGAGGTGTTCGCGTACACGCTGTCCGGCAAATGGGGCTACCTGGAACACGAATGGACCGCGACGAAGGGCGATTTCGTGTACGAGACGCCAGGCGAAGGCCACACGCTCGTCGCGTTCGATCACCCCGAGCCGATGCGCGCGTTCTTCATCGTCAAGGGGCCGCTGATCTGGCTCGACGAAGAAGGCAACCCCGACGGCTATTTCGACGTGCATTCGTACATCGCGATGTGCAAGGCGCATTACGAGAAGGTCGGCCTCGGCGCGCAGGCGATCGAGAAGCTGTTCCGCTAAAGCGCGACGAGGCCCGCCATGACATCCCGCCCTTCCCCCAAGCTTGCATGGACGTACGAGAACAGGCTGCTGCTGATCCTGTTCATGACGTTCGGCTTCGTGTTCTTCGACCGCCTCGCGCTGTCGTTCCTGTTCCCGTTCATGTCCGCCGAACTGCACCTGACGAATGCGCAGCTCGGCATGGTGTCGTCCGCGCTCGCGCTCACGTGGGCGCTGTCCGGCGCCGCGACCGGCGCGTGGTCCGACGCGCGCGGCACGCGCAAGCCGCTGCTGATCGCGGCCGTGGTCGGCTTTTCCGTATGCTCGGCGCTGTCGGGGCTGGTCGGCGGCTTCGCGAGCCTGATCGCGTTCCGCGCGCTGATGGGTATCGCCGAAGGCCCCGTGCTGCCGCTGTCGCAGTCGCTGATGGTCGAGAGTTCGACGCCGAGCCGCCGCGGGCTGAACATGGGCCTGCTGCAGGGCTCGGCTGCCGGCCTGCTCGGCGCGATGATCGGCCCGCCGGTCGTGATCGGGATCGCGACCGCGTACGGCTGGCGCCACGCGTTCTTCGTATCGTGCATTCCCGGCTTCATGATCGCGTTCTGCATCTGGCGCTGGGTGCGCGAAATGCCGCCCGGCGGCGCGCGGCATGCGCAGGCCGACACCGTCGGCGCACCAGTGTCGGGCGGCGCGGCGATCAGCCGCTGGGCGCTGCTGAAGGAACGCAACATCCTGCTCTGCGTGCTGATCAGTTGCTTCTTCCTCACGTGGTTCATCGTGATCATCTCGTTCGCGCCGGTGTTCCTCGTCGACAGCCGCCACCTGTCGCCCGCCGACATGGGCGTCGTGATGACCTGCCTCGGCGCCGCGTGGGTGTTCTGGGGCTTCGCGGTGCCCGCGATCTCCGACCGGATCGGCCGCAAGCCGACGATGATCGTGTTCGCGCTGATCGCCGCCGCGTGCCCCGTTGCGATGATTCACGCGAATTCGCTGGGGGCGCTCTGCGCGCTCGTGCTCGCGACCTACACGGGCCTCGGCTGCTTCACGCTGTTCATGGCGACGATCCCGGCCGAAACGGTGCCGCCCCGCTCGATCGCCAGCGCGCTCGGGCTGATCATGGGCGCCGGCGAGCTGATCGGCGGCTTCGTCGCGCCGACCGTCGCCGGCTTCGCGGCCGACAAGTACGGCCTGCAGTTCGCGATGTGGACGTCGGCAACCGGCGCGATCCTCGCGTGCGTGCTGTCGTTCGGCCTCGTCGAAACCGCGCCCGCCGTGCTGCGCAAGCGCGCGCTCGCCGGAGCCGCCGCGAACCGTCTCGATACGCAGAACCTCGGAGGACGCTGACATGCGTGCACTTCAATGGCATGGCCCGCGCGACGTCCGTCTCGTGGAAATCGACACGCCGCGCGTCGGGCCGGGCGAGGTGCGCATCGCGGTCGCCTATTGCGGCATCTGCGGCAGCGACCTGCACGAATACGCGGACGGCCCGCACGCGATCCCGGTCGACACGCCGCATGCGCTGTCCGGGCGCACCGCGCCGCTGACGCTCGGCCACGAGTTCTGCGGCACCGTCGTCGAAGTCGGCGAAGGCGTGACGACGCTGAACCCGGGCGACTGCGTCGCCGTCGAGCCCGAATATCGCTGCCACCAATGCGCGTACTGCCGCTCGGGTTCGTACAACCTGTGCGTGTCGATGGGCTTTGCGGGCCTGATGGGCGACGGCGGGATGGCCGACTTCGCGGTCGTGCCGGCCTACATGCTGTATCGGCTGCCCGACGGCGTGAGTCTCGAACAGGCCGCCGTGATGGAACCCGCCGCCGTCGCGCTGCATGCGCTGCGCCGCGCCGAACTCCGGCTCGGCGACACCTGCGCGGTATTCGGGCTCGGGCCGATCGGCCTGTTGCTGATCCAGCTCGCGAAGCTGCAGGGCGCGACGACCATCGTGGCGGTCGACGTGTCGCCCGAGCGCCTCGCGGCCGCCGCGCGCTTCGGCGCGACGCACACGTTCAACGCGCGCACGCTCGATGCGCCCGTACTGCGCGACGCGATCCGCGAGGCGTCGGGCGGGCTCGGCGTCGACGCGAGCTTCGAGGCGGCCGGTTTGCCCGCCACGTTCGAAGCGGCGATGCAGGCGCTGCGCAAGGGTGGCCGCCTCGTGATGGTCGGCCTGATGCCACATGCGGGCTTCGATGCGTTCCGCGCGGTCAACGACGAACTGACCTTCACGGCAAGTGTCGGCTACCGGCATGCATACGAAGACCTGCTGCGCATCGTCGCGTCGGGCGCGCTCGACCTCACGTCGATCGTCACGCGCACCGTGTCGCTCGAGGACGCCGTCGCCGACGGCTTCGACGCGCTGCTCACCGATCGCACGCAGATCAAGATCCTGGTTGCCCCCGCGCAGCGGTCCGCCCGCCGCGCACACACCGTCGGGAGCGTCGAACATGAGTCACCGGTGGGCGTTTGAAGGCAAGACCGTCGTCGTGACGGGCGGCACGTCGGGCATCGGTGCGAGCACGGCCTGGCGCTTCGCGGAAGCGGGCGCGTCGGTCGTCGCGCTCGGGCTCGACGTCGCCGGCCCGCATGCACCGGTGCATCCGCGCATCCGGTGCATGGAGCTGAACGTGACCGACAGCGATGCACTGACGCGCACGATCGCCGCGTTGCCGCGGCTCGACGTGCTCGTCAACGGCGTCGGCATCAGCCGGCACGCGGACGAATACCGGATGGACCAGTTCGAGCTCGTGCTGAACGTGAACCTGACGTCGGTGATGCGCGCGTCCGACGCCGCGTTGCCGGCGCTGTCGGCGCACGGCGGCAGCATCGTCAACGTTGCATCGATGTACACGTACTTCGGCAGCAAGGACCGCCCCGCGTACAGCGCGAGCAAGGGCGGCATCGCACAGCTCACGCGCTCGCTCGCGCAGGCGTGGGCCGATCGCGGCATCCGCGTGAACGCGGTCGCGCCCGGCTGGATCGACACGCCGCTCAGCAGCGGGCTGATGGCCGACGCGCACGCGTCGCGGCAGATCCTCGATCGCACCCCGCTCGGGCGCTGGGGCACCGCCGACGAGGTCGCGAACGTGATCCTGTTCCTGTGCTCGCCCGGCGCGTCGTTCGTGACCGGTGCGGTCGTGCCGGTGGACGGCGGGTATTCGACGGTCTAGCGCCCGGCGCACGGTGTGTCGGCGGGCAGGCAGTCGCTCCCGATGCGCCGTGCGCGACCCGGTCCCGTTCGGTTGCACCGGATTCGGGATCGTTCCGGTTCACGTTTGTTCATATCAATCAGTAGTCCAATCAAAAATATCCGACCCGATCGGAAACATGTGAGGAGCACATCGGAGATGATGAAAAAGACCCTTCTGGCACTCGCGGCCTGCGCGATCCCTGCTGCGGCGTTCGCGCAAAGCAGCGTGACGATGTTCGGGCTGATGGACGCCGGCCTCAGTTACGTCAGCAACGAAGGCGGCCACGGGAACGCGAAATTCGACGACAACATCTTCTTTCCGAACCTGCTCGGCTTCGAAGGCAAGGAGGATCTCGGCGCGGGCACGCGCGCGATCTTCCGGCTCGTGAACCAGTATTCGCTCGGCAACGGTTCGATCATCGGCGGCGGGTTGTTCGCGCGGCAGGCCTACGTCGGGCTGGAACACGACCGCTACGGCAAGCTCACGCTCGGCAACCAGTACGAGTTCATGGTCGATGCGCTCGCCGCCAGCGGCAACGAGATCGCGCAGGATCTCGTCGGCCTGTACGGTTTCCGCAACGGGCCGTTCGACAAGCTCGCGCTGCCGAACAACCCGACCGGCGCGTTCGACTGGGATCGCGTCGCGGGCAGCAATCGCGTCGCGAACGCCGTCAAGTACACGAGCCCGTCGCTGGCGGGCCTGACCTTCGGCGCGCTGTACGGCTTCGGCAACGTTGCGGGTTCGGTCGGCGCGAACAACACGGTCAGCGTCGGCGCGAGCTACGACAACGGCCCGTTCGGCGCGGGCGCTGCCTATACGAACCAGAAATACGGCGCGTCGGCGGGGCTGCCGCCGACCAGCGTGCGTAACTGGGGCGCGGGTGTGCACTACACACTTGGCACGGTCACGGGGAAGGCACTCTTCACCACCGTGCGCAACGCGCAGAACGGTGCGGGCGCGTGGTCGGCGGAAGCGGGCGCGGCGTGGCATCCGTCGCCTGCGTGGGTGGTCGGCGCGTCGTACACGTACATGAAGGGCAACGACGCGCTCGACAACGCACATGCGCATCAGGTCCTGGCGGCCGTCCAGTACTGGCTGTCGAAGCGCACGATGGTGTACGTGGCGGGCGTGCATCAGCGCGCGGGCCACGGCAGCAACGCGCAGATCAACGGCGTGATGGATGCAAACGGCGCGGCGAGCGGCGCGCTGCAGTCGATCGCGCGGATCGGGTTCAGTACGCGGTTCTAGGTTCCAGCCCCCGGTGAATCCTGTCGGCGATCCGCGACCGGATCGCCTGACGACGAAGGCGCGGCGCCGGCACGGCCTGCCGCCTTCGTCGTCGCACGCGTACCGGTCGCCCGCCCGCGTATCGGATCGGAACGCGCTCGGGCAACCGCAGCTAACGCAACGAATCCATTGTGTCCAGGTCATGCATGGCAGTGTCATGACACTGCGACGGCGCGACACCGAAGCGCCGACCAAACAAGCGCGCGCACTGTAACGACGTGTAATCGACTCGCGGATCAATCCCTCGTACGCTGTCCATACTCTTCCGCCCGGCCGATTTCTCCGCAGGCGCCGCTTCGCAGGATGGGAGAGATGCTGACGCCACGGGCGTCATCGCTCAGCAGCGCATTCTTCGACGACAAAACGTGAAAGGAACTGCCATGTCTCATAGCTTGTATAGCGTCAAATTGATCGAAGTCCTGATTGCGTTCGATGTCGAGGAGATCCTGAAAAAGAACAACAACACGCTCGGCACGGAGCCGAATCAGGCGACCTCGCTCGGGAACGCCCCCGATTCCGTCTACATGATCACGCCGCTGGCGAATGCGGCGTATGGCTATGGCCAGGGCTCGCTGCAGGGTGTGAACCAGGGCGAGGCCGGCAGCGGCTTGCTGATCAAGGCCAACATCGGCGACCAGATTTACTGGCGCACCGTGTCGCTGACGGACACGGAAATCTACAAGTGCTTCCTGTATGGCTTGAGAGCAGTCAGCGACAACCATCTGGGCGATATTTCGTACCACACCGAGAACGTCAACGAGCCTTACCCGGAACAGGGCTGGCCCGACAACGCCGGTGTGAAAACGGAGCAGCGCGCGGACTACTGGGTGCAAGCCACCGTACTCCGTCCCGGCCAAGAGACCTATGCGTTCGTCGTCGCCGTTTACGACCGGCGCGCGCAACTGAAGGGCTACGTCACCTGGGATGCTTACCTCACCATCAACAACGGGTGATCTCGAACCGGCGCCTCGACAAGACCGCGACCTGATCGGCGCGAGGCGCCTCGCAGCACCTGGCGGGCGGAATCGGCCCGCCCGCCGCTTGCCGCTGGCGAATCCATCCCGCCGCCATGCAAGGACAATCAGTCAAGTCACAGAAACAGCAGCGCCGGATTCAGTTCCGGTTCGCCGCACGGCTGCGCGCGCCATCCCAGTTCCACCGGAACCGAATAAAGCCGTCGCGCGCCAAAACGCGGCCAGAAATGGCACAGCCCCGGCGCGATGACCTGCACCACGGACAAGCCGATGTCGGGCCGCGTCTTGTCGACGACGAGCACGTCCATGCCGGCCGCCGCGATGCGCCCGACGCAATGCGCAAGCGCCGTGGGCAACGATGCAGCGTCGATCGGCTGCCAGGTCGCGCGCGTCGTGCAGCGCACGCCGTTCGCCGGATACAGGAAACCGGTTGCCAAAAGTTTGTCGCGATCCCACGGGTGCGGAGCATCCGCTGCGATATCGAGCAACTGGTTGACTTCGGTCAGCGCCCGCTGCACTGCGATTCGACCGTCCGGATGGCAGCCGAAGCCGATCGAGAACCGCCCGTCTTGCGGATTTTCCGCCAGCGCGGCCACGGTCGGCACGCCGAGATCGGTGGTGATGTCGAGCGCCCACAAACGCCATCCGAAGGTCGCGTATTCGCGCACGAGCGCATCGAAATACGGATCGTCGAAACTCGCGAGATCGATGCCGGGACGCGGGATCCGGTTGTACCACCAGATCGCAACCGCATCGCGTTCGATCAATTCGAGCATGCCCTGCAAAATCGCCTCGTCGACGCTCGATCCCGCCGCGCAGCCGTTGGGATTGTGCACGCATGCGGCATGAGCCTGCGCGCTGTCGGGCGTTTCCGCATAGCAGTAGCTCAGCGGTACCAGATGGCGCCTGCCGGTCACGAGCGACCAGGCTGGCGTCCAGTCGATGACGTCGTGCGCCGTGAAACGCGGCGGCACCTGCTTTCGAACATCGTGGGTCAACGCGTTGATCGCATCGCGCGCGTCGAATTGCCGTTCGCTGAACTGCTGAAGATCGTTCACGTGAATCGGTACGGCGTCGCATGCCGGATCGGCGAGCAGGCTTTCGATGCTTCCGGTCAGCGTCGCCTCGTCGCCTTGATACACGCTGCTGTATCGTTCGAGCGCCTCGCATAGCGCGCTCGCACGGGCTTGATCGTCGGTGCGGCCCTTGCCGGAACAGATCCTGTCGAACCGGTTGCTGGCCGGGACGGCAGCCGGGCACACGAGAAAACCCGACGCATAGACCTTGCGCAGGCCCGCATGTCGCTTCGGCATCGGGTGCAGATACGCGATCGCGCCGCTGACCGGCGATATCAGATGCGCATAACGCTCGAACACCTGTTGCGGCTCGGCGGTACGGTAGCCGCCGTCGGCGCGCGCCAACGGCGCATGATCGGCGAGACGCGGCGCCCGCGCCGCCTGCTCGCGCATCCACGCGGGATTGCCGCAGCACGGGCATTGCGGACGCCTCGTCACGCGGTGCCGCTCGGCGGTCGACGTGTCGATGCGCTGCACCACGATATGCGTTTGCAGCCGTTCCGACGCCGTGCGGTTGACCGCGATCTGCTCGACCGTCGCCGCCACCAGCGCCGCCGCGGCGGCGGCCCCGGCGCGCGAGGCGGCCGGCGGCAGACGCGTCGCGTCGCTGCCGTGATGGCGTGCAAGCAGCGCCTCGACCGGCCGGTTGATGCGAATCCAGTAGCGCACGCATTCGATGCACGGCGCGTCGGCCAACGCGCCGCCGCCAGCCAGCAACGGTCCGATCAGCGTCTGCACGCCACTGGCCGCCACGACGAGCAATGCCCCGCCGCGCGCCGCCGTGCGGGCCGCGCATGCGGCGAGATCGTCGCGGTCGTGCGTATCGGTGATCGCGACGGTCAATTCGGCATCCGGCACGACTTCGATGCCGGCCGTGTCGAACGCGCGCCTGAGCGCGGCATCGTCGGCGCCGAACGCCTCGACCGCAACACGCAGTTGAACGACGTGCGCACAAGCCGCGTCGCCGTCGAGTCCGGCGCGCTCGAAGAAGCCGCGCGCCGCATCGTCGTCGTGCGGCGAGTCGGCACGCAGGTACCCGCGCTGCACCAGGTGATCGAGCCGCGCGAGCACGTCCCATTCTCCGAACGTACCGGCGAGCGATGCCACGATCTCGGCGATCGTCATCCGCGCCCGCAAGCAGGCGGCGATCTGCACGAAGAGCGCGCCGGACAGCATCGCGCGCTTGAATTCATCGACGACGAACAGCGTTTCGGGCCCTGCATCGAGCACGAGCAAATGCGGTTTGAAGCGCAACACGCGCGAAAAGTCATCAAGCATCGTCTGGTTCCGTGCAGCGGGTAAGCAAACATCGCGGTCGCGCCGCGCGACTGTGCGCGGCTCGACCGCGCCGGGTCAGCAGCAGGTAAACAGGTAAGTCGACCCGGCGTCGCAGTACGCCGCGAGTGCAACGGCTTCTTCGTCCCGGCTCAACGGCTTTTCCGGTATGCCGACCGTCATCACGTTGCGCGGCAGGTTCCAGCTCCCGCCGTCCTTCCCGTTGTCCCTCCAGCCATGATCGCCGTCCGGTGGTTCGACGACCTCGATATCGATGATCCACGGACACTGGTAACCGAAGTATTTCGCGAGCGTGTCCAGCGGCTTCTTCAGCAGCTCGTCCTTGAAGTCCGGGTTTCGCCATGAAAGCGCGATCGCACGCAGATAGACCTTCTGAAACTCCAGCATCGATTCGAGCGTCGGATTAGCGTTTTCCTTTGCCATGTCGGTTTCCCTGAAGTCATTCCATGATGGTGATGTGGTTCGCGTTGTAGGCGGCCAGCGCCTGCGCGAAGTGCTTCTCGTTCGCCGGCGCGGGCGGCAGAAACAACGTGAGCTTGTTTTTCTGGCCGGCCGTCCAGTCGCCGTTGACGCCCGGCGTCCAGGCCGACGACTTGGTGTGGACCTTCAGGTCGAGATCGAACGGAAAGTGATAGTCGAAATGCTTGCGCAACGCTTGGACCGGATCGGCCTCGAGTTCGTCGAGAAACGCTTTGGAATGCCACGCGAGCGCTATCGCCCGGATGACGGTTGCCCGGTATTCGAGAAACTGTTCGTACGTCGGTAATCGAAGATCCTTGCTCATCTGTATGTTCTCCTGATTGACGAATGGAACGACTTACGGCAACGACTGCAACATCGCTCCGGCGAGCCTGGCAATGCGGCCCATGCCCGCCGTTGTTGCAACTTCGCATGCGCGCCGGCACGCGGCCAGCGCGGCCACGCCGCCGCATCGCGGGTCGGCCTGGCGCAGGTACTCGCACTTCTTCAGCAGCAGCTGTGCTTCGTAATACCGTTCTCCGGTCGACTCGCACCACGCGAGGCACTGCTCGATCTGCGCGAGCGCGGCGGGGTAGTCGCCGCGCTCGGCATCCAGCTCGGCAAGCAGCGACGCGTAGTAAGTCAGCCCGAGCAGGCCGCCCGACTGCCGCTGCGCATCGAGATGCGCGACGACGCCCGCGCGATCCCCGTGCGCCCACGCATGAATGATCGCGGCGTAGTGCCCGACCGCGCGCAGCCGATGCACTTCCGACAGACGGAGAATCGCCTCCGACAGCGTGCGGGCCGCGTCGCGATCGCCCGCCAGCTGGTGTGTGCGTGCGAGGTACATCATCGTGACGCCGAGCGTCGGCAAATGGTCGAGGCAGGTCGCGCAATACACCGCGTCGCGCGCCAACGCGAGCGCGGCCTGCGGATCGTCGTCCATGCACCAGCGCACGCTCGCGAGCGACGCCATCGTCCACGCGCGCGTATCGAGCCCCAGGAGGCGCCGATGGTCCGCGTCGCGCCGCACGTCGTAGCCGGCCAGCACCGCGTCGAACGCGGCGCGGGCGCGCGCATAATCGCCGTCGACCCACAGGCTCATGCCGCGCATCGCGTCCGCCGCGACCTGGACGCCGGCATCGCCGCGCTCGGTCGCGAGCGCGTCGAGCCGCATGCCGATCCCGCGTACGGTGGGGCGATCGCCGGCGACGTGGTAGTAGGTCGACAGCGTCCAAAGCGCGCTGATCTCGAGTTCCGGGTCGTCGAGCGTCTGCATCTGCCGCAACAGTTGCTCCGCATGCTCGCGCACCTGCGGATCCGCCCAGCCGAACCGTGCCATCGTCGCGTGCGTCAGCGTGGCGCGGAGGCGCGCGCTGTCGTGCTCGCGTTGCGCGTAGTCGGCATTGCCGAGCCAGTCGAACACGGACTGCCCGTAGCGGATCGCATCGTCGTACCGGGACCGTTCGAGTGCGCGGCGCGCCGCGTCGATGCCGTGGGCGATCGCGTCGGCAAAGGCACCCGCGCGCGCGAAGTGCCCGGCGACGCCGAACGCATGCGCACCGGCGCCTCGGTCGACTTCCGCAAGCAGCGCGCGGCCGACGCGCGCGTGGTTGCCGCGCCGCACGGCGGCCGGCATCGATTCATAGGCCGCATCGCGAATCAACGCGTGGCGGAACAAATAAAACACGCGATCGCGCCGATGTTGCGCGTACACGATCCGCTCTTCGAGCAACAACTGCAGATGTGCGTCGAGCGTGGTCCGATCATGCGGCGATGCGGCGGCGAGCAGTCGCGCATCCACCTCGAGCCCGATGGTCGCGGCGAGCTGCGCGGTGTCGCGCGCGTCGTCGATCCGGTCGAACGCGAGTCCGAGCATGCCGCCCAGGCTGAGCGGTAGCGGGTAAGGGTCCGTGTCCCGCAGCCCCGCGAGCGCGCCGTCCGCGCCGCTCATCGTCAGCTCGCGCGCGACGGCCTCGATGAACAGCGGGATGCCCGCCGTGCGTTGGGCGAACCGGTCGAGCCAGGCCGGATCGAGCATGCCCTGGCCCAGACACGCCGACATCAGGCGCTGCGCGTCGTCGCGCGGCAAGCGGCGCAGCACCATGCGTTCGGTCGCGCCGCGCCAGCGCCCGAGCTTGTCGGGGCGCGACGTAAGCACGACGCCGACGGCCGCTGCGCGCGGCGAGCGCTGCAGGTACGCAAGGAAGTCCTCGGTCGAGCGGTCGATCCACTGGACGTCCTCGACCACGAGCAGTACCGGAGCGCCGTTGCCGAGCGACACGATCAGTTGCTCGAGGACGTCGAACAGCGCGTGCAGTTCGCGCTCGCTCGACCACAGAAACCCCTTCGCATCGCAGGGTAGCCCCAGCCAGGTCGCGAGTGCGACACGGGCCGCCGCGTGATCGCATTCGAGCGGCGCGATCATGGCGTCGATCGCCGCGAGCGCGAAACCGGCCGGGCTGTCGGCGTCGATATGCCAATGCGCGCCGATGAATCGCAGGATCGGAAACAGCGCATGATTCTCCCGCTCGGGCAGGCACCCGCAATGCGCGAACGCGTGGCCCTGGATCCGGACGGCCTCGCACAACTCGTGCACGAGGCGCGACTTGCCGATTCCCGCGTCGCCGACGACGAGCCTTGGCACGCCGCGCGGCGCAGGCTCGCCGCGCATCACGCGACGATGTCGTGCGCGCGTCTCCTGCCATGCGCGCAACAGCGCGTCGAGTTCGCGCGCGCGGCCGACCAGCGGCGCCCGCATGCCGGCGTCGAGCGAATCGAACGGCGTATCGGCGCGACGCTCGCCGAGCAATTCATGGACCGGCTGCGGCACGAGGCCCGCACGCGCCAGCCGCAACGAGGTCGGCCGATAGTCGGCATGCCGTTCGAGCGCGAGCCGCGCATCGTCACTGATCAGGATCTGCCCGGGCCCGGCAAGCCGCAGCAGCCGCGCCGCCGTGGCGGGCGTCGATACGCCCGACATGCGCGACGCACGGGTGAGACCTTGCCCGACGTGAATCGCGGCGGCCACTTCGACGCGCCAGCTTTCGTCACCGGCGTGACCGCCGGCCGTCGCCGGCAGCCGTGCGCGCTCGGCCAGCCGCACCATGTCGAGCGCGGCGCGCGCCGCGCGCCGCGCCGGCCGGTCGATGTCGCCTCGCAGGCCGAAATGGAACAGCAGCGTGTCGCCGAGCCGTCCGTCGACCTGCGCGCCATAACCGACGGCGATGTCGGCGCACTTCGTCAGCCATTGCTCCTCGTAGCCTTCGAGCAAGTCGCCGTGATCGGTTCCGGCGTGGCGTCGCCGGCCTGCTCCGGTAATCGTCACGCAACAGCACAGCGTGGTGATCTGCCGGTACTCGCCAGCCGTTGCGATCGTCTCGCTGCCTGGGGCGAACGGGCGCGGACGCGTCTGCCCGCTTGCGCGGCTGGCATCGAACTGGCCGACGAGCGCGGCGAAGTTGAGCGCGCGAAACGGCTCCGCGAGTTCGTCGGCCGACGCGGCGCGCTGTTCCGGATTCTTGCTCAGTGCGCGCCGCAATACCGAGCCGAGCGGATGCGACGCGATCGACGGAGGGAGCGCGACATCCACCGGGCTGAGCTGCTGATAGAGAATGTCGGCCACGCTCGCACCGCGCATGACGACATCGCCCGTCAGGCATTCGATCACGACCAGTCCCCACGCATACAGATCGCTCCTGGGCGTCGGCGGCTCGTTGCGCAATTGCTCGGGCGCGCAATAGGGCGGCGAGCCGAGCACCTCGGTCGCCAGCGTCGAGGTCTGGCGCGCGATGTCTTCCGTGCCGGGCAACAACGCGCCGATGCCGAAATCGAGGAGCTTCGCGTGCGGCCCGTCATCGGCCATCGTGATCACGATGTTCTGCGGCTTCAGGTCCCGATGCACGATGCCCCGCCGATGCGCGGCCGCGAGCCCGTCGAGCACCTCCGTCATCAACCGGCCCGTGTCGACGGCCGACAGCGGCCCCTCCGCCGCGAGCCTGTCGCGCAAGGTCCGGCCCTGCACCAGCTCGAATACGGCGAACAGCCGGCCGTCGGGTGCTTCCCCCTTGTCGAGCAACGCCACGATGTTCGGGTGCCGCAGCGCCTCGCACAGGCTGGTCTCGCGCCGAAAGCGCGCGCGCTCCGTCGCGGTCCGCGCGGCGTCGTCCCGCATCAGCTTGATCGCGACGTCTTGTCCCGTTTCGCCGCAGGTCGCGCGAAACACCACGCCATTGCCGCCTTCGCCGAGCAGCGAGCCGAGCCGGTAATGCCGCTTGCCGGCAAGTTCGGCGAACGGCGCGGCGGGCTGCCGGGGTTCAGGTGATTCCGGCACGACGGGCGCGCGGGACGCGATCGGCAACACGGCCGGTTCGCCCGTGTTCACGAGTAATGGACGACCGGGTCCGGCGCCGGACGATGCACGCCGATGCGCGGCTGGACGCCCGGTACCGACTGGCATTCGAGATGCGCGCCGCGCATGACGCGGAACGGAAAATCGCCGAACCTGACGCTGCCGCGCCGGCGCTCGACGAGCTGGCTCGCGTCCAGCCCCGGCACAGCCGCGAACTGGCTCCGGGCGCGGTGAATCTGCACGTTGACATGGGACGTATCGATGCCGAGCATGCGCGCCAGCCGGTCGAGTTCGATCCAGCCTTGCGTGGCGGCGTCGTGGCCGGCCTGCATGTCGGCCGCGCGCGCCCGGGCGAGCGTGACGAGGCTGTAGTGATGGGCGCGCTCGCCGAGGTCGACCACGCCGCCGCGAACATGCAGCAGCATGCGCACGTGCTCTTCGTCCCGGCTGACGAAGAATTCGAGCAGTCGCGCCGGCGCGGCCGGATCGGCGGGCGCGGCGAGCATCATCGTCGAGCCGTTGCGCACGAGCGCAAGGCGCCACGTGACGTCGCCGGTCGATACTTCATCGCCGTCATGGAGCGCGCGCGGCGGCAACGTGTCGTCGCACAGCCATTCGCCGGCCGGCGACCGGACGATCGTGACCGGCTGCGCGGCGCGTGCGGCCAGGATCTGGCGCGGCGCGAGCACGACCGGATGCGCGGCGCCTCGTATCGGCCACAGCGTATCGGCCGGATCGTCGAGCGCATCGACGCGCCACGGCGCGCTGCCCGCCCTGCCGAACCGGATCACGTCGCCCAGTTGCAGCACCGCGTGCTCGCCGTCGCGCAACGGCACGCCCGATACCGACGTGCCGTTGCTGCTGTGATCGTGGAGCTCCCACTGCCCGCCGATCCAGCGGATATGGGCATGGACGCGGGACACCGACGCATCCCGGATGACCGTGTCGCAGCGCGCGGCATCGCGGCCGAACACGTGATACGCGCGGAGCAGGCACGCTTCGCCGGAGGAATCGTTCTTGAGTATCGCCATGGCTGCCCCGCGTCGGATTCGCCCGGATCGCTCGAGTGACGCATCGGCGCTACCGAGCGAGCGATTGGTTCAATGATCGCGAACAATGTCGACTGTTCGCCGCCTCGCTACCTGTTTTCTCGTCAGCTTCCTTTCGAATCGTTGCTCATTCGGCACGTGTTATTTCGGTTAATTGAATCATCGACCGCTTTGTTGTTTTAAAATCGAGCAACCTGTTGAAAATCCTGCCAAAGAAAATCATGCGTCGCAACCGGAATACGCAGCCCGGGATTTTATATTGCAATGCTTTACATTTTCGACGGATTTCCAGGGTGCAAATATAGGGTCGAAAATCTTGATCGGCGCTCAGGCCATTACCGACGTGCGTTACCTGGTTGAGATCACATTGAATGACGGGGCGGATTCAAGCACCTTTGCCGCCGCGGACATTTTGTTTGATAAACCGCGAAGAAATTAAATCATTTCGGTAATTTAAATAATTACCGCCAGCGTTCTTAAAATCAACATTGCTTCATTTATTCCGACAGGCTGCTGTGCCACGGCGAGTTTCTCGCAGTGTCATCGGCAGGCGAATACGGGGCGGCATGGCTGCGCCTCACGATCGATGGCGTCGAAAGAGGGCGAGCCGCGCGACTGCCCCGCCCGTATCCGTTCGAAACCCTGTTTGCAGCGAACCCTATGGGACCGCTGCTCCCGAATCAAGCCCCTTTCCGCATATCGCCCTGACACAAAACCAGCGAGATATTGCAGTTCGGTATCGGCGACGGAAACACGTGCCGCGTGGTTTTCTCCGGATAGAGCCTCCCATGGCGAGCGCGCGCCAGGATCTCCTCGGGGGTCACGATAAACCCGTCACGCGATGCGACTACCGTGACGTGCCGGTACTCGAGCCGCAACACCGGTACCTTGGCCAATCCGAGCGATCGTGCCGCTGCCAGACGATGATGACCATCCATTACTGCAAGGCTCTCACGCTCGAGAACGATCGGCACGCGCCACAGCCCGCTGCTTTTCATCGCGCTTGCGAGCTCCGCTGCATGTGTCGCGCTGTGTTCTTCGTTGGGCAGAATCGTCTCGGTCGAGATGAACTCGATCGGAAAAGTTGCCAGCTTCATGCCAGCACCTCCGGACGAAGGTCCGCATTCTGCGGCACCCCGACAAACCTGCGCTCGGGATGCGGATGGCTCAGGAAATCGTGGTGCGATATGTGCCACCCATAGGCACCCGCCAGTCTGAACACGATACGGTCACCCACACGCAAATGCGCTATCTCGACGTCACGCGCAAGCACGTCCTTCGGAGTACACAACTCGCCGCACAACGTGACGGCCACACATTCGAGCGACGGGCGTTCGAATTCGTACGGCCACGTTTCGTCAGGCACGATCGAGAACGGATGATTGTGCTGCCATGACACGGGTAGCCGGAAATGGTGCGTACCGCCGCGCAAGATCGCGAAATACTTCCCGTGGTTGCGCTTGAGGTCGACGACTTCGGTCACGTAGTAGCCACAGTCGGCGGCAATGAAGCGCCCGCACTCGAACACGATTCGGCACCGCGCATCGACGTCGGCCAGCAAGGCGCCGAGCCCGCTGCAGAAGCGCCTCCAGTCGAACCCGTTCGGTGGATCGGCATAGTTCACGCCGATCCCGCCGCCAACGTTAAGCGTCTCCAGCGGAAGTCCGCATTCGCGATGCAACCGGCTCGCAAGCGACAGGTAATGGCGCATCAGCGCAAGATGCGATTCCGCATCCAGGTTGTTCGACAGAGCGTGTACGTGAAGACCGACCAGTTCCACGGCAGCGAGCGAGCGCGCGATCGCGATCACGTCCGGCAGTTCGTCCTCTTCAATGCCGAACTGAGTCGGCTGGCCACCCATTGTCAGCGTACCCTGCGGCCGCGCGTCGTCCGGATCGACCGTGAGCGAATTCGGATTCACGCGCAGCAGCACACGTGCACGTCGCCCCATGCGTGCCGCTACCGCGTCAAGCCGCCGCAATTGCAGTTGGCTCTCGACATGAAACAGCTCGACGTCACGTGCGAGTGCACCTTCGAGCTCGGCGTCGGTCTTGCCGGGACCGCCAAATACGATCCGGGCATGAGGGCCGACCTCCCTCGCACGAACCACCTCGCCGAGCGAGGCCACTTCGTAGCCTGCGACCACCCCGTCGAGCGCGCGCAGCACTTCCGCGTCACTGTTCGCCTTGATCGCGTAGAACAGTTCGCAGCCGGACGGAAGTTGCTCGACGAGTCCCGCCGTACGGGCACGCAGATGTTCGAGATCGTACAGATAGGCACAGACGGGCGACGTTGCGCCGGCGAGATAATGTTCGATCAATGTTCGGTTCATCGTGGATTTCCGTGAAAGTCCTGCAAACAGGCATTCCGTTGTGCTGCCATCGCTCGTCGTGCGATGCCGCGATCGTCCCCTGCGATCAAGAGGCGAACGCCCGAGCGATGCATCTCGGCAATTTCGTCGGCGTTGCGCGGGAGCGCGCAGAATGTCTTTCCGTGCTTGCGGGCAACGGTTTCGATTCGTGCAAGCGCGGCACGAACTTCCGCATGTCCGGTCTGCCACGGCAGACCGAAATCCTGCGACAAGTCCGCCGCGCCGCCCAGCACGGCATCGACACCGTCGACCGACGCAATGGCGTCGAGTGAATCGAGCCCTGAACGGTCCTCGATCATTGCGACCACCAGCGTGTCGGCCGCTGCGCGCAGGACCGCTTGCGCGAGATCGTCCCGACCGAAACCGCTGGCGGCAGTCGAGTTCAGGCCGCGATGTCCGAGCGGCGCATGACGGGCGGCACGTACCGCGACGCGCGCATCGTGCGCCGACTGCACGCGCGGAATGACCACACCTTGCGCGCCCGCATCGAGAACCTGCACGATTTGATGCGACGCGGCAACACGCACGAGCGGAGCGACACCACTCGCACGCGCAGCCAGCAGCATTGCGTTGAGCGTCGAGCCGTCGATCAGCGTGTGTTCAAGGTCGATCACGACGAAATCGAATCCTGCGGCAGCGATGAGCTCGACGCTCAGCGGCGCTGGCGTCGAACAGAACAGCCCGACCAGCGGCGGTCCATCGGAATCGCCGATCCGCGACTTCAGCGAACGCGGCGGTAGCGTGTTCGACGTCATGCGTACTCCGGCTGTGCGAGCGGATTCGCCGTCGCGCGTGTCCGCAGACGAATCTCCGGCAAGAAGCGGCGGCTGGCGAGCAGCTCGATCTCCATCTCCGGCGCAAAGCAGTCGAACAATGCGAAGCGTTCCGCGAGATCCGGACACTGAACCTGATACGCATGGATCGCGCGAGAGACGATCGCCCAGAATTCGGTCTCCTCCAGATTGAAATGGCAGGAGAAGAACCAGGCGATTTCCGCGAGATTGACGAAGAACAGCGCATCGCAGGTGAAATCGCGCAACTCGTCGGCGTCGTCGGTCTCGATGAACGAATTGGGATTGACTCGCGCGTGCTCGGCAGGCGGAGCGTTGAGTGTCGGCGGAGCCACCGACAGCCATTGCTTCGAGTACCGCACGCCGTCGTGGAAGTCCTTCAGTGCGACACGTGTCGGCATCCCGTCGGCGTGCAGCAGCACCATGTTCTGGGCATGCGACTCCAGCGCGGTGCCGTTACGCCACAACAGGTGCAGCACCGGCAGCCAGGCCCGCTCCACGAGCCGGCGAACCCATGTCCGCACACCATGCCGTGCGACCCAGTCCGCGATCAACGGCCGGCCGTCGGCATCGATGTGCGTGAGCGCGGTTACGGGCAATGCCGCTTCGTCCGCACGCAAGTACCGGTGAACGCTCTCCCGCCAGATACAGCCCAGTGCGCCGTACTGCCCCGCCACCGGAACCGGCGGCACATAGGCGACGCCGGCGATTTCCTTGAGAATCACCGGCCGCACGAGCGGTTCGGGCCAGTCCGTTCGCACCGCGAGATCGTCGAGCCAGTCGCTCATCGGCGCGGCATTGCAGACGGTGTGCGGCGCAAGCACCCGCGACGTCGACGTGTTGACGAGATTCATCGCGAGCTTGAGCGACGGTGCGTCGAGCCGGTTCACGTTGGCAAGCGTGCGGATCGACTGCTGCGGTCGATAGCGGCCGGCGAGCGGCCCGATCGGTACCAGCTCTCGCCGCGCGAACGCGCAGTGGCAGGCCGTTTCGGCAACCGCGCTCCATTGCCACGGATGCACCGGGAGCGGTACGTAGTCGTCTGGCTCCAGGCCCCGTTGCGCGAGTTGCACCTCGAATGCCGCCTGCTCTTCCGGCGACAGGAGATGACGGGGATCGCGTGCGACGACGTCGCGGCCGGCGCTCGATCGACAATGGTCCCGACGTACGGCGACGAGCATCGGGACCACACCCGGCGAACATTCCGGCGCGTAACGTTCGTTGTCGTCGAGCGTGAAGCCCATTCTCGACTTGTATCCAGGATGATACGGGTGCGCACCGATCAAGGCCGATTCGATCTCGTCGTAACTCGCCGTGCGCAGCGACTTCCCCGCCTGTGCGGCACGCGTCTGCGCGTCCTTGATGTGCGTGGAGGACAGTTCGGCGCCGAACTGCGCGAGGCGAACCGGGTCGGCTCCCAGTCGCGGCCCGAGTTCCGCAACGACACGCGCAACGTCGTCCGCTGCCGTCTCCACCCCACATTGGATCCTGCGAACGGGAGAGACGATCCGGATTCGGCCGAACGACACAGTGCGACGTGCGTTGCACCGATAGAACACTGCTTCGCCGGCCGCGTCCGTTGCCGGGATCGAAAGCATGTCGCCCGACCATGCAACATCGGGCAGCGCATCTTCGAACAGAAGCGCCTCCAGCAGTTGGCGCACGACGCGTTGCCCCGCGTCACGATAGGCAGCGCTCTCGAACAGCGCTTCGAATGTCGAGAATTTCATGCGCGTGCCTCCTCGGTCATCAGCGGATTGGGAATGTCGACCCATGCCGGCGCCTCGCCATGCCGTCCGAAGCAGCTCATCATGTTCGCCTTGGCAGGCAGCGTCGCTCGACCGCGGACATCGTCCAGCAACGCGACAACGGCCGGTTCCGCATCGCGCGACCAAACGCCTGCCGTCACGCGCCAGAGCATCGCTTCGTCGCCGTAGCCGGCGCGCGCCACGCTTGCGATCACATGGCCGACATGATTGACGAGCACGTAGTACAGGAAGCGATTCCATGCTTCTTCATCGCGGTAGAGCGCCGGACTGTCGTCAGAAAGCGGCAACGGATGGACACAACGGACCCGGCTGATGCTCGCCCCTTCCATGTCTCGTACGTAGCCCCGCACCGGCCAGCCGTCGCGAAATGCAACCATCGCGTTCTGAAGGTGGGCCTCGAGGCTGACGCCATAGCGTGCGAACAAGCGAAGCAGCGGCATCAACGTGACCTCCAGATAGCGCGTCCACCATGCGGCGATCCGCTCGTCGCCGGGCGCGTTCCCGAGTGCGTCGCGAAGCAGTAACGCGAGTGCCGATTCACCTTCGGCCGGCTCCTCGAGCACGGTCGCCAGCACCTGAGCGTCATCGCCGACGCCGTCCCGCATTCCGTCGCGATAAAGAACCGCCGTGCTTGCCCGCAACGCGGCGTCCCTCGTCTCCAGCGCTGTGCACGCGCCGTCGAGCAGAATCTCGAACGCCTCCGACGCGCGACTCTCGACAGGCAGCGTCGCGATGTAGCGACTCGCGTCCAGCGCACGAGCTACCTGCTCGGGCGGATTGTTTCGGACGAAATTGGTTATCCGGACATCGAGCGGCAATTTCAGGAATCGCCGCTGCACCGGCAGCCATACCGTCCGGACCGACGACGTGGGCCAGACGATTTCACCAAGAGGGCCGAGCGAGATCAGCTCGCGACGCGCGAGCAGTTCGCGGATCGCATCCTGTTGCAACAGGTATTCCGCTTGCCACGGATGACACGGCAACAGACGATATTCGCTGTCGCCCAGCAATGCGGCTGCCGCGTGCATCGCCTCTGGATCGATTGGCGGATGAGATTCGTTGATTGAACGCGTGTCGAGCCATTTGGTTGCGACTGCAAAGTAATGCAATCGAAACGAAGCGCCCAGTTCCGGCGCGAAGGCCTGCAAATCGACCTCGGCGAAACCTTCCGATGCCTTCGAAGTGACGTGAAATACGTGTCCGAAGCGGAGCGATTGTTCGGCACGTACGAATGACGACGCTTCACGGTTCGAATCCTGCGCGTGGTAATAGCGCACGCGCTCGACACTGTTGTGCATGAGCGAAGTGAAACGTCCGAGCCATTCGGGGCTTCCCGAAGGCAGGCGCTGTTCCAGCGATCGTGCGATGCGCGACGTCAGTGCATCGATACCGTCGAACGGAACATGACTGCCGTCGGAAAGATGCATGACCGCATGCCGCCCCACCCGATGAAACCCGATCGGGGAGAAGTAGTCGAGCGCGACGTACAGACTGGTTCCGTCGTCTGGAAACGTGACGGACGCAACCCCTGATCCTGCATCGCGCCAAGCCTGCACGACAGCACGCAGGCCGTCTGCGAGATCGCAATCCGCATCAGGCGAAACACGCGGATCGAAATGCCCGGTCTCCCGACAATAAGTGTTGAAGTATTGTTCGAGCAGACGTCGATCGAGCGAGGACAAACCACCGGCGGCAGCATTCGCTTGATCGACACGGCACAATGCGTGCGATGCCTGGGTGGCTTGCAGCGAGGCACTTCGCGCCAGCGGCGTTGATCGTGGAGAGGAAAACAGCATGGCTCTTACCTCGAATCGGAAACGGAGAAGGGACTGACTGTCGGCGCCGTGCACGCGACCGCCGCCGCCGCGACGAACATCGAGGCGGTCAGCCAAAGCGTTGCGGCCGGGCCGACAAACGGAAGAAAAAGAAGAACGGCAAGCGGCCCGAGCAACTGCCCAAGGACCATTGCACTCTTTGAGACGACGGTTACGCGGCTTCGCATCACGGGCGGCACCGTTCGGCAGCAGAGCAGCAATGCCGACTGGGCGAGCGCCGCGTAGCAGGCGCCCTGAGCAATACGCAACGCCCCGAGTTCCCACAAACGCGAAGCAAACGGCATCAGTGCGAGGACGATCGCGCACGCCAGCGCCGCTGCGATGAAATGACGGGCCGGGTCGCCACGGTCGTTGCGAGCACCCCACCACGGCCCGGCAACCAGCGTCGCGGCCCAGCCGAGTGCATGCACCACGCCGATCTTGCTTGCAAGGGATGAGGTGCCTCCCAGGCGCGCATCAACGAACAGGGCAAACACGTTGACGAGCGAGAATGCGCCGGCCTGCGTCAGCGCACCCGCAAGCAGCCAACGCAGCAGGACAGGATCGACAAACCATGCACGTCGGGCGTGTACCGTGCCTGCATCGTTCTCCGTCCCGCGCTCGCCAGGTTCGCGCAGTCCAAACATCAGCAGAAGCAGCGCAACGCCTGTGCAGATTGCGACCCCGAGCAGCAACGGCCGTACCGACCAGTGGTCCTGCAACACGCCGCCGAGCACCGGGCCTGCCAGCGCACCGGCTGCGACCGCGGACTCTTGCCAGCCAAGCGAGCGCCCCTGGGATTCGGGGTCGCTCACGCGCGCGATGAACGCCGTGATGATCACGCCAACGGTGCTCGCGCCTTGCAGCACGCGGCCCGCCACGAACATGAAGACGTCCCGCGAAACTGCCATCGTCGTCATGCTCGCGACGAACAGTGCAAGGGCGAGCAGCAGCGCACGCCGATACCCGAACCGCTCGCACCATCGCCCGGCATAAGGCGCGCAAAGTAGCGCGCCAACGCCGGGAGCCGCCAGCGCAATGCTGGTCCAGCGTGCTGCATCGATGCCGGAGCCGCCGCTCAGATCGTGCAGGTAGAACGGCATGATCGGCACCAGCACCATCAGTCCGAGCGTAATCACGCCCTGACAGACGACCAGCGTGGCGACGGCGACGTTCGAGCCGCGCATCATCGGCTCGTCACCGTTTGCGGCAGTCGAACGGCATGCAACGGATTGCGTACGGTACCGAGCCCACTGGGCATGCCGGTGCCGAGCGTCGCGCGCGCCGCAAGCGGGGCAAGCAACTGCTTGAACGGCCATTCCGGGGTATCGAACAACGCACGCGCGATGCGATCACGTGTCGATGTCGCGCCAAACACACGGTCGAGCGTCTCGCGCAGCACCCGATCGACGATCCCCCAACCCGTACCTTCGTCATCGCCGAGACGGTCGGCAAGTGCGGCGATGATCGCGTACAGGTTGACCTCGACCGCGAGCGTCTGGAAGTACGCGAGCAACGCGTCCGGCGTGTCCAGGATCAGCGTATTCGGCGTGCTTCGATCGATCGCATAGTCAGGCGTCTCGACACCGGCCTCGACCATGGTGGAAGGGCAAATCCGCAACGTATCGTGATCGCGCAGCACGATACCGCAGGGGCCGTCCGGACCGACGCGCAGCAGCACGTTCTGACCGTGCAGCTCCGGCATGACACCGTGAGCGAAGCACCTTAGCCCCAGTTCGATCAGAAGGTGAGCGATACGCTCGAACATCCGCCATGCATCGTCTCTCATCGCACCCACGGAGACATCGGCACCGTTCGCCCCGCACAAGACGGCGAACGCCGGCAGGCTCCCGTCGGTCGCCGATGCCGCGCATGCGGCCATCGGCAACAGCCAGCCAGCGCCGTCGGGATATCGCCGCAACATGCAGGCCAGTTCACCCAGCTCTTCGATCAGCGTTCGGTCGTTGCCGAGTGCCCACCACGCGCGCTCGTCGCACAATTCGAGATGTTCACCGAGCCAGGTGTCCCGCGCGCAAAGCGCACGCAGGCAGCGTTCGGCCAGCACCGCGTTGTGCAGATAACGTGGCGGCATGACGCGTGACGCACCGAGCGCCTGAACGCTCAGCGACAACTTCAGGTGCGTTCGCGCATCCGCTCCAATGCCGAGCGTGCGCAGCGACGCGGTTGGCCGAGCCGTGCCGACCCCGGTTCCGAGATCGATACACCGAGTGGCCAGTTGGGGATGCGCTCGCTGAAGGTGGTCCCATTGCCAGGGATGAACCGGCAGCCAGAGTGCCTCTGGATCGATTCCGAGCGAAGCGGCGCGATGCGCCAGCACCACGAACGCCTCCTTTTCCAGGACGGTGCGGGCGATCGGTTGAGCGCCGGCCGATGCAAGCGCGGCATCGTCGCCGTATCGCAATGCGTCAGGCAAAACAGCAACCCAGCGCAGCGCAACCTGACCGGCCTCAACCTCGTACGCGTCACCCGGGCCTCCAGGCCATAGCTTCGCGCGTGCAACCGGATGGAACGGTCGATCCCGCAGGCAGCAGATCGATTCCCATGTCATCAGGCTGTACGGATTGCGGTCGACGTCGGCCAACCAGCGCGCCTGTGCAGCAAACGTTTTCGCGATTTGCCGTTCGGCAAGGGCCAGCAGCTCGGCAAGCCGATCGCTGTAGGCGGGCCACCAATCGGCACGCTGCAACGCGTCGAGCGTCTGACCTACGCTCAGCGACTGCCGGCCGGATTCGCTCACCCTCTGCACGAACGCCCCCGCTCGCGCGACCCTCAGCGGTCGCATGCCGTGCAGCCGCACGCCATGCCATTGCAACGTCGCGCCACCGCCGAGCGGCACGGCCAGCCGGTCGGCAGTGGTGCCGCCCAGCCAGAAAGAGCGCGCGCGGAAGCCGTACAGATCCTCCAGCCACAGCGCATCGAGCAGGTCCTGTGCAAGCAACCGGTCGACGCTGCCGTCGTATGCGCCCGCAGCGCCCGGCGCCGACGGACGGTCGGCTACGATGTCGGCGTCGGTCATAGCAGCGGCAGCCGGGTGCCCACGCCTTGCTCGGTCGCGCGGCGATAGAAGTGGCGCGCGCAGACCATGTCGTCGAGCGCCATGCCCATCGGATTGAGCAGGATGATTTCGTCGTCGCGCTCCCGTCCCGGGCGCTCGCCGATGACGATTTCACCGAGTTCCGCATGCAAGCGCTCGCGGCTGAAACGTCCTTCGAGAACCAGCTGATTGATGATCTTTTTCTCGCGATTCGACTGATCCCAGTCGTCGACAATCACCTTGTCCGCCTTCTCGTACACCTCCTTGTGCACGTCCATGATGGATACATTGCAGACGAACGCGCCACGCTTGAGCCACGCGTATTCGAGATACGGCGTGTCGGTGACCGTGCAGGTCACGATCACGTCGGCCGCGCGCACCGCGAGCTCGGCGCTCGCCATCTCTTCGCACGCGACCTGCGGAAAGCGTGTCGTCAGTTCACGGCTGAAGTTGCGCATCGCATCGCTCGACAGATCGAACAGATGCACGCGACGGATCCCGGGGAATTGCTCGAGCAGCGTCTGCATCTGCATCTTCGCGATCGGCCCGCAACCGATGCAGGCGACGTCGGTGAAACCCTCGCGCGCGAGATGCCGCGTCGCCACCGCGCTGATCGCCGCAGTCCGCATTCCGCTGATCAGCCCCCCCTCCATGATCGCGACCGGATAGTTCGTGTCGGCGTCGTTCAGCACGATCACCGCGCTGGCCCGCTCGAGACCGAATCGGGACGGATTGTGCTGCCGGCTGCCGATCCACTTCAGCCCGGCGATCGGGTCCGTGCCGCCCACGTAGCACGGCATCGCGATGATGCGATCAGCGATGTGGTCGGCGCCCGGCCAGCGGAGATACGGCTTCAGCGGCTGAACGAAGGCACGCCGCGCATGCAGTGCGAGTCCGTCGGCAATCGCATCGACGTAAGGTTGCGAACGGTCGCCGCCGAGGGCGATCAGGTCCTGACGGCCAAGATAAAGCAGGCCGGAATCAGCAGATTGGGTCATGTCAGTTAACCTCTTCGAGAATGGTCGATGAAAGCGTCGATGTGTCCGGATGGACGTCGATGACGCGAGAAGCGGCCACACGGGCAAGCCACTCGTCGTCGTAAACACTGTCGAGATAGCGTTCCCCGCGATCGGGCAACAGCGTGACAATGCGCAGGGGCCGCGCCGAGCGCGCGAGCAAACGGTCGATCGCGACGACGACGGCGCCGGACGATCCGCCGGCGAAGATGCCTTCGCGGTCGAGCAGCCGACGGCATCCCATCGCCGCGTCGTAGTCGTCCACGTGCTCGACCTCGTCGATGTCGTCCAGGCACAGCAATTCGGGAACACGACTTGCGCCGATGCCCGGCAGTTCGCGCGGGCCCGGCTTCGCGCCGAACAACACGGAACCGACGGCATCGACGGCGACGACCTTCAGATCGGGCCACGCCTGCCTCAGACGGCGCGCGATGCCGAGCACGGTGCCCGACGTGCTGACACCGAGCACGAGCGCATCGGCAGGCTGCTCGAGCGTGCGGGCGATTTCGTCGCCTTCGCCGTGGAAATGACTCTCCCAGTTGCGCGGATTACCGTATTGATTGATCCATACGGCGCTTGCATCCTCGGCAAGCATTTCCTGCACGCGTGCAATGCGGGTTTCGAGATAGCCGCCCTGGCTGTCCTTGCGCGTGACTTGCTCGATGCCCGCGCCGTAGCAGCGCAGGATCTTCAGGTTGGTCTGCGAGATTTTCGGATCGACAATCGCAGTGAAGCGCAAGCCCTTCAACCGACACACCATCGCCAGCGCAATCGCCAGATTCCCGGACGAACTTTCGATCACGTGTGCGCCAGACGCGATCGTGCCGTCCGCAAGACCGCGCTCGACGATGTACCGGGCCGGACGGTCCTTGATGCTGCCCGCCGGATTCAGCATTTCCAGCTTGGCAAAGACTTCTGCCCCGCGTCCGGCGTACAGGCGGTCGAGCCGTACGAGCGGTGTGCTGCCGATGCAGTCGACGATGCTTTTGCCGATCATCACTCCCTCCTTATCGAGAACATTTCTAACAATGAATGAGATTGCGTCTCATTTCACTTCAAATGCGTACGGCGCCCGTTGGAACGCCGCACGCGCTTACCAGCGGTGGGTATAGCTAGCGGTCAGCACGGCACCTGCGGCGGGCAGGCGGCTCGTGTTGTTGCTGTTACGCATGAGCTGGCTGTAGAGCGGCAGGTAGTACCGATTCAGCAAGTTTTCGACGCCGACGGTCACGCGATCTTTCTTCGTGATCTGATAGCGCGAGATCAGGTCCACGGTCGTGTAGCTGCCAACGTCCATGCGCCCGAAGCTGATCTTGTCGTTGAGCCGGTAATCGCGCGCCGCATAGAACGTCGCCTGCAGTCGATTGCTCCAGCGCGGGTTCGGGCGATATTCGAGATAGCCGGTCAGCTTGAGCGGCGGAATGCGGTACCCGGTCATGTTCTGGAAATTCGCGCTGTTCTGCGGACGCTCACGACCCTGCATGTAGGTGATCGTGCCGCCCGCGCCCCACTTGTCGTCGTCGGACGTGTAGTCGACAGTCGCCTCGATGCCGGCGATGCGCTCGGCCGTGCGCGTAAGGATCAGGCCATTGTTGAAACTCTGTACGTCGCCAAGCTCGGACGTCGTGTAGAAGAGCGCGAGCGTGCCATCGGCGTGGTTGCCGAGACTGCCGCGCCAGCCGATCTCGTAGTTGTTGGTCTTCACGGGTTCGAGGCTCGACGAATGGATGTCGAAGCCGGCGGTGGCGTTACGCAGTTGCAGGCCGACGTCCGGCAACTGGAACCCTTGACTGAACGACGCGTAGACCTCCTGGCTCGGCACCGGTGCGTAGGCGATGCCCGCATTGAACAGCCATGCGCCGTAACCGGTCGACCCGCCGGGCACCGTGTACTTCTTCGCAAGCCGCAACTGCGAGAGCGGCACAAAGCTGTCGAAGCTCGCGCTCGCATGCTCATAGCGCACACCGGCTTCCGCCGACCATTTGTCGTTGAACTTGTGCTGCAGTTGCGCGAAGCCGCCGACGCTGGTCGTTGTGAGCGTCGGCAGGTATGTCAGCGTTCCGGTCTTGCGGTAGACAAGACCACCGCTGGCGTCGTAAGCGGCCGGCGAAAAAATGTCGTCCGGCATGTCGCTGCGTTCCTGGTTGAAGTCTGCGCCCCACTGAATCTTCGTGCGGCCGGCATGATCGAGCGGCGTCGTGATCGTCAGGCGACTGCCGAACACCTTCGAATCCTGCATGACCTGGTCGATGTTGTTGCCGCGCGTAGCAACCGCGCGCGCGTCGAACGGCGCGAAGCGCGTGTAGTAGTTCCGGTAGTAGAGCTGGGCTGCCACCTCGCTGCCGAGCACGTCCTTGTTGCTGTACTGCAGGTTGAGCTGCGTGTTGCGAATCCGATTCTGGTCGTCGAGCTGGAGCCCGTCTTTTGCGCGCGCAACGGCCGTGCCCGGCGGCAGTTTCGCAACCGACGGATCGCTTCCGTAGTGCGTGTCTTGCTTGGCGTCGTAGTGGCTCGCCGAGAACACGATGCGTTGATTCGCATCGATCCGGAATCCGAGCTTGCCTTCGACGTTGTAGACGTTCGAGTCGAACAGGTCACCTTGGCTGGGCTCCGGCGCAATACGATGGCCGCGCGCATCATATGAGCTGCCGATATGCTGCGCATCGACATTGAATTCGTATTCGACGGGGCCGTTGCTGCCCGCGAAAAACTGTTGCACCGTGCCGCCGAGGCCGCCGCTACCCAGATGCGACAGCGGCGACGTCATGGAGAACGTCGTCTCGGCACGCGGCTCGCCGCCCGGCTGGCGGGTCGTGATCGACACGATGCCGCCCGTCGCGCCCGCACCATAAACGGCGCTGCTGCCGCGCAGCACTTCGACTTTCTCGATGTTGTTCGGATCGACGTTCGCCAGATTGCGCGCCGAATCCCGATTCGTATTCAGCGGTACGCCGTCAACCAGCACCAGGATGTTCCGGCCGCGCAGGGTCTGGCCGTAGTCGGTGATCGTATGGCTCGAGTCGGCCATCCCGGGCACGGCCTTGCTCAACACTGTCGCCAGGTTGTTCGATCCGGCCTCGAGATCGCGCAATGCGTTACGACCGATCACGGTGATCTGCCGGGTCGGTCGCACGAGATCGCTGTGGGTTCGATCACCCGATACTTCAATGGCCGCGTGCTCCACTGGCTCTGCGGCACGATTCGCACCGGAATCGATTTTCGGCGACGCACTCTCTACCGTGAACGTGTTCTTTCCCGTTGCACGGGCATGCAGCCCCGAACCAGCCAACAACTGATCCAGTGCTGCCGACGCAGTCATCTTGCCTTTTACGGTCGGACTTGTTCGCTGCTCGGCGCTGGACGTCGAAAACAACAGTTGCGCATTGGATTGACGTGCAAATGCATTCAGTGCGCGGTCCAGACGCTGCGAGGGAATGTCGAACGACGACACTTCACCGCCCTGCCCCCAGGCAGTTGCCGACAGACAGCTGCTTGCAACCGCGACGCACACAATACGCCCCACACCGACTTCGCGCCCAGTAACCCCCATGCCACCGCTCCTCGTTTGAATCGTAATGAATCGATGATGCTCACGAGGGTTGCCGGACGGGCTGACTGCTTTGTTGACGTCCGGACAAAAATATTTTTTGGGATAACTAGCGGTGAGCGACGGTTACCGCGCCGTTCGCGGAGCGCTTTACCTTGAGCGGCAGTATGCCGGGCAGCATGTCCAGCAACGCGTCGACGTTGTCTGTATTGAATTGGCCGGAAAGCCGCAGGTTCGCGACACGGGGATCGAGGTCGACGGGCGCCGTCCGATAACGGCGAATTTCGACGATCGCCACACTCAAGGGCGTACCGTCGAAAACCAGTCGCCCATCGCGCCAACCCAGCGCATCGGCCGGGTCGAACCGCTCGGGCATGCCGATGCGGCCCGCTTCGACAATCACGGATTGATTGGGTTGAAGAGTCACCGGCGCATGCGCACCCACAGCGACGGCTACCGAGCCGGACTCAACGCCGATCCGCACGTCTCCAGTACCGCGACGGACTGCGAACGTCGTGCCGATGTCGTGAATCGTGACATCGCCCGCATGGGTGACGAGGGGCCGATACGGAGAATGCGCGACCTCGATCGATGCCTCGCCGCGCTCGATCGACAGACGCCGGGACCGAACATGCCATTCAATGCGGGCCGACGACCCCGTGTTCAGCGCAAGCCGACTGCCATCGGCAAGCGACCAGTCACGGTGCTCGCCCACTGCAGTCTGCAGCGTATCGATGCGGTAAGCCGGATCGACAAGCCAGATTGAAACGGCCGACACCACCGTCAGCATCGTGCCGCCGATGACTCGCCGGATGGTCCGCCGGCGCGCCGCTCGGCGCACGACCACATCAAGCGGATAACGCGCACGCAGCGCGTCCTTGAAGGTGTCGAGCGAGCTGTCTTGGAAAGGTTTCGAATCGTGGCTACGGGAAGGCTCAGGCAACATCGGCATTTGCCGTCTAGGTATGCAGAGTATTCTGCAGGATCGGTGTGAGGGCCATCATCGCGCGGGCCATATGTTTGGCGACCATATTACGTGATATTCGCAATTGCACCGCCACTTCTTCCTGCGACAAATCGTGCAGCTTGTGGAGGATGAACACCTCGCGGCAACGCTCGGGCAACGCATTGATGATCCGCTCGAGTTCCTGCACGGTCTGCTGGTAGCTCAGTGCCTGCTCCCCATCGATATCGTCCGACCGCATGTCGGGAACGACGATGCCGGCCGACTCCGTATGACTCGCGTGCACCTCGTCCCCTCTCCAACGGTCAATGGCCCGATGTATCGACAAATGACGCAAAAAGGCGAGCGGTGTATGGATCGGCTCGCCGGGTGGCCGCTGAAGAAGCTGAACCCCGACATCCTGGACGACGTCGCAGGCAAATGCGCGATCACCGAAGCGATGCCGGACGTGGTTGACGAGCTCCTCGTAGTGTTTGACGAATGCAGCGATCAACGGGGAGTGGGCGGAGTCGCGGTGCAAGCCTGTCACATTGTTACGGGATGAGCGAGCATCACGCCCAAAATGATAATAATTCTCATTATTGCCACCGATTACAAAACTGTCAACAACAGCGATGAATCGTTCCGGACGTGCTCGATCCGTTACTGCAATCACGCGTGGATCTTGCCAGCCAGCGCAGAAAGCGCGCATTTCCTGTTCGCCATCGTCGCTGGTGTCCATCGCGAGAAGCTTGCTCATGGTTGCCACGCAAACCACGCCGGCCATGCGTTGGCACATTGGGCCGGGGATGTGAAAGCAGACAGTGCCCGCGCTGCCCCAGCGCCCAGGTCGGCCGCGGCACGACGGTGGGAAGCATAGTCACCGGCCTGCAAGGACACGCCCCTCCATCCAACCCCCAATAAATCCCCTTGACGACCTATCTTTCGATATATATCTTTAGATATGTTTTACGATATATAGGACACGATCATGCGACACAACCCTTCCCGCGGCCATGCCCGATGCGACGGTCATGGTGCGCATGCCGGCCCTGACTGGTTCGCCGGTCTCTGGTACGCGATCGGCCGCCACCGCCGCGGCCACGATCCGTTCGGTGGCGGCCCGTTCGGCGGCCGCGGCGGGCGCGGCGGCTTTGGCGATTTCGGCGACGACGGCATGCCGCGCGGCCGCCAGTTCAGCTCCGACGATCTGCAGCTGCTGCTGCTCGCGCTGGTCGCCGAGCAGCCGAGCCACGGCTACGAGCTGATCAAGGCGCTCGACACGCGTTCGAACGGCTTCTACAGCCCGAGCCCGGGCATGGTGTATCCGGCGCTCACGTATCTCGAGGAAGTCGGCTTCGTCGCGTCGCAGGCGGAAGGCAATCGCAAGCGCTATGCGCTGACCGACGCAGGCCGCGCGCATCTCGACGCGCAGCGCGAACGCGTCGACACGCTGTTCGCGCGCCTCACGCACCTCGCGCGCAAGATGGAATTCATGCGCCGTGCGTTCGCCGGGGAATCGGCGGGCAACGACGCACAGGACGAATCGCAGGCGGGCTGGCTGCCGGAGTTCGTCGAAGCACGCGTCGCGCTCAAGCGGGCGCTGCTGCACAAGAGCGCAGCCGGCCCCGACGAACAGCGCCGCATCGCGGCAATCATGCGCCGCGCGACGGCCGAAATCGAAGGCGGCACCGGCGCGTAATCCGCGCCGCCCCGTCAAACCCAAGGAGTACGGATCGATGCAGAACACATCCGAGCGCACCGTCACCCGCGTGCGCCACACCCTCAAGTTCCGCCTGCTGCAGGTGCTGCGCGTGCATGCCGTGACGCCGCATCTGCTGCGCGTCACGCTCGGCGGCCCCGATCTCGCGGATTTCGAATCCGCGTCGTTCGACGATCACGTGAAGGTGTTTTTCCCGCCGCCCGGCGCCGAACGGCCCGCGATGCCAACGCTTGGCGCGAACGGCCCCGAGTTTCCGGAAGGCGAATCGAAGCCGGTCGCGCGCGACTTCACGCCGCGCCGCTTCGACCGCGCCGCATGCGAACTGGATCTGGAATTCGTGCTGAACCATCCGGGCCCCGCATCGCAGTGGGCTGCGCAGGCACGCGTCGGACAATGGCTGGGTATCGGCGGGCCGCGCGGTTCGTTCGTCGTCCCGACCGGTTTCGACTGGCATCTGCTGATCGGCGACGATACGGCGCTGCCGGCAATCGCACGGCGTCTCGAGGAACTGCCGGCCGGTGCGCGCGCGGCGGTCGTGCTGGAAGTCGCGGATCGTACCGCGCAGATCTCGTTCGATACGCGCGCAGACGTGCATGAAATCTGGCGCTTCCGCGCGGAAGCGGACGCGGCGGACGGCGACGCGCTGCTGAATGCGGTTCGCGACCTGCCGCTGCCGTCATCCGGCGACGGCTACGTGTGGGCGGCCGGCGAAGCGCTGTCGATGCGCGCGGTGCGTCAGCACCTGACCGGCGAGCGCGGCGTCGACAAGTCGCGCATCCGCGCGGCGGCCTACTGGAAGCGCGGCGCGGCGGCCGTGCACGAAACGCTGGAAGATTGACGCATACGGGCTTCCGGCGACGGGCATCCGGCATACGGGCTCCCGACGACGGGCCCCTGCATACGCGCTCCCGGCGACTGGCATCCGGCTCACGGATACCCGGCTTATGAGCACCCGGCCGGCGGCGGACGGGTGATGCGTCCGTGGCGCCGGCGCACCGACGAGCTTGGCATCGGCCTCGCGGCTGGTATATATGTATGTCTGCGACGCCGCTATCACGCGACAGCCGCCGCAGCCCGCCCAGGAGCGCCCGGTCATGACAAAAGAAAGCCACGCTTCGCCTTTCCTTCGCAACCTGAAGATCGCCGGCTATTGCGGCCTCGCCGCAGTCGTACTCGCGCTGTTCGTCGCGATGTGCGCGATCCTGAAGGAAAGCGCCCTCGACCGCGACGCCGCGCAGCACCCGGCCGATACGCCCGAACTGCACGATGCGGGCGGCGGCCCGTCCGCGTCGGCCGAACCGGCCCGCACGCCCGGCGCGCCCGGCTGACGGCGCCCCGCCCGGTTTCCTTCCGCTTACGGCGCGTGCCGGCGCCCCATCACGACCGCGTGCACCGAATCGCCGATCCGTTCGAGCAGCGCGGTCACGCGTTGCCCGTACAGATGCGCGGCCAGCGCGCCGGCCGTGCCGACCAGCACGCCGCCCGCCATGTCGAACGGCCAGTGCACGCCCGCATAGATACGCCCCCACGCAATCGCCACGGCCATCGCGGCCATCACGAACCCGGTGAGCCGGGTCGTGCTGCCGAGCATCAGGCCGGCCGCCATGCTCCACGCGAACGTCATGTGATCGCTCGGAAACGAGCTGTCCGGCGCGTGCGGAATCAGTTGCGTGCCGACGCCGGCCATGAATGGCCGCGGCGAGAACCAGAAATGTCCGAGCACCTGCGCGAGCGCGAGCGCCACGCATACGCCGACGCCGGCTTCGATCGCCTGGCGCCGCGTCGGGCGCGCGCCGAAGATCCAGGTCAGCAGCAGCATCGCGGGCAGCGCATAGACGAGCCAGTCGGCGGCGAAGATGGCAAGGCGGGCCACGCCCGGCTGCGGCGCATGCCCGGCGTTGATGGCGGAAAAAAGGGCGAGATTGAGGTTCTGCATGAATCCGGTTGCGTGGGACGTAAAGATTCGACCGGTTGCCCGGTCGGACAGGAACGATGCTAGGGCGCGCCAGCCGCGGCGAACGCACTTAGAGTTCGCACTGCAACACAAGTTCACGCAATTGTCACATTCTCGCGCGACCGTTCCCGTAAAGGCTCACCTGGCATCCCGCAAAGGCTCACCTTTTTCACATCGTGGCGTCATCGGCACGTGCGAACATCGGGCCGCCGGGCGCCATCCAGGCCGTTTGCGTTGTTCGTCTCAATATTTACGCCGTAACTCCATCGAAATCGGCAACAATTAATTCCAATTGCGGCATCGCACAACGACGGCGCACAGGCATACGATTACGAGCACTCATCCACGAAGCGATCAACAACAAGGAGTCCGCATGAAACCCAGCGATGTCCGATCGAAAGCGTTTGCGATGCCGTTGACCAGCCCTGCCTTCCCGATGGGCCCGTACCGTTTCGTCGACCGTGAGTTTCTGATCATCACGTATCGCACCGATCCGGACCGTCTCCGTGAAATTGTCCCCGAGCCGCTGCAGGTCACCGAGCCGCTCGTGCATTACGAATTCATTCGCATGGCCGATTCGACCGGCTTCGGCGACTACACCGAAAGCGGCCAGGTGATTCCCGTCGAATACAACGGCCAGCCGGGCGGCTACACGCTCGCGATGTATCTCGACGATCACCCGCCGATCGCCGGCGGCCGCGAGCTGTGGGGCTTCCCGAAGAAGCTCGCATCGCCCACGCTGCACGTGAACACCGATCACATCCTCGGCACGCTCGACTACGGCAAGGTGCGTGTCGCGACCGGCACGATGGGCTACAAGCACAAGGAGCTCGACATCGACGAGCAGACCAGGCGTCTCGCCGGGCCCAATTTCCTGCTGAAGATCATTCCGCACGTCGACGGCACCGCGCGCGTCTGCGAACTGGTGCGCTACTACCTGCAGGACATCAAGATGAAGGGCGCGTGGACGGGCCCCGCATCGCTCGAGCTGGCGCCGCACGCGCTCGCGCCGGTGGCCGACCTGCCGGTGCTCGAGATCGTCGAAGCCCGGCACCTCGTCGCAGATTTGACACTGGGCCTCGGCGAAGTCGTCTACGATTACCTGGCTCAGTAACACGTCCGCAGTCCTTTCTCCCTGTCAATCCTTTCACCACGGGAATTCGAAATGAGCAACCTGAATGGCAAGACCGCAGTCGTCACGGGCGCCGCGAGCGGCATCGGCAAGGAAATCGCGCTGGAGCTCGCGAAAGCGGGCGCGGCCGTCGCGATCGCCGACCTGAACCAGGACGGCGCAAATGCGGTCGCCGACGAGATCAACAAGGCAGGCGGCAAGGCGATCGGCGTCGCGATGGACGTGACGAACGAGGAAGCCGTGAACAGCGGCATCGACAAGGTTGCCGAAGCGTTCGGCTCGGTCGACATCCTCGTGTCGAACGCGGGCATCCAGATCGTCAACCCGATCGAGAACTACGCGTTCTCCGACTGGAAGAAGATGCAGGCGATCCACGTCGACGGCGCATTCCTGACGACGAAGGCCGCGCTCAAGCACATGTACAAGGACGATCGCGGCGGCGTCGTGATCTACATGGGTTCGGTGCATTCGCACGAAGCGTCGCCGCTGAAGTCGGCGTACGTGACGGCCAAGCACGGCCTGCTCGGCCTCGCACGCGTGCTCGCGAAGGAAGGCGCGAAGCACAACGTGCGTTCGCACGTCGTGTGTCCGGGCTTCGTGCGCACGCCGCTGGTGGACAAGCAGATTCCCGAGCAGGCGAAGGAACTCGGAATCAGCGAAGAGGAAGTGGTGAAGAAGGTGATGCTCGGCAACACGGTCGACGGCGTGTTCACGACGGTGCAGGACGTCGCGCAGACGGTGCTGTTCCTGTCGGCGTTCCCGAGCGCCGCGCTGACGGGCCAGTCGTTCGTGGTCAGCCACGGCTGGTTCATGCAATGAAGCCGCACGCCCGCACCGAAAAGCAGGCCGTCGATGAGACGGACCTGCACGAAGCCGGCGCGCCGACCGCTGCGCGGTCATTGCCGTACGAAACGATCGCGCTCGTCCTGCAGGGCGGCGGCGCGCTCGGCGCGTATCAGGCCGGCGTGTTCGAAGGGCTGCACGAGGCGGGCATTCCGCTCGACTGGATCGCGGGCATCTCGATCGGCGCGCTCAACACCGCGCTGATCGCCGGCAATGCACCCGAGCATCGCGTCGAGCGGCTGCGCGAGTTCTGGGAAACGATCTGCCAGCCGGCGTTCTTTCCGGCGATTCCGGCCGCGTTCGAATTCGCGCTGTTCAACAGCATCGACCAGATCCGCACGTTCTTCACCGCGTCGCAGGCTGCCAGCGCGATGATGCAGGGTCAGCAGGGCTTCTTCTCGCCGCGCTTCCCGCCGCCGCTGCCGGGCGTGTCCGACCATCCGGAAAAGATCAGCTGGTACGACACGTCGGCGCTGCGCACGACGCTGCTGAAGCTGTGCGACTTCGACCGGATCAATTCGGGCGAGACGCGCGTGTCGGTCGGCGCGGTCAACGTCGGCACCGGCAACTTCGTGTACTTCGACAACTCGCGCATCCGTCTCGCGCCCGAGCATTTCATGGCGTCCGGTGCGCTGCCGCCCGCGTTCCCGCCAGTCGAGATCGACGGCGAGTATTACTGGGACGGCGGTGTCGTGTCGAACACCCCGCTGATGGAAGTGCTCCGCGCCCGGCCGCGCCGCGACACGCTCGCGTTCCAGGTCGATCTGTGGAGCGCGCGCGGGCCGCTGCCGCGCACGATGGCCGACGTCGCCGAACGCACGAAGGACGTGCAGTATTCGAGCCGCACGCGTTTCGTCACCGACACGCTGCAACGCGAACAGCGTTACCGCAACGTGCTGCGCCACGTGCTCGACCAGGTGCCTGAAGCGCAGCGCAAGGCGGATCCGTGGTGCGTCGAGGCCGATGCGATGTCGTGCAGCAAGAAGTACAACATCCAGCACCTGATCTATCAGCAGAAGGCGTACGAGCATCACTACAAGGACTATCAGTTCGGTCTGTCGACGATGCGCGACCACTGGTCCGCGGGTCTCGACGACATCCGCAAGACGCTCGCAGTGAAGGACGGCCTCGCGCTGCCCAACAACGACGCGGGTTTCGTGACGCACGACATTCACCGCCGCCGGTAATGCGCTGCGCGACGGATCGGCGCGATGCATGCGCCGGTCCGTCCTCTTCTCCGATTCGACATGCCGATTTTCATTGCACTGTTCGCGCTCATCGCATTGGGATGGGGCGCGGTTCACCTGTTTCACGTCATCGCCGCGCAGTTCGGGCAGCCGGTCGCCATCGCGGCCGCCGTATTCGCCGCCGCGATCCTGATCGCGCTGGTCGCGTGGTGGATCAAGCGCCGCCGCGACATCGCTCCGAATACCCGGGAAGAAGGCTGGACCCACGTCGTGCATCGCGCGTGGGGCGAGTTGCGTGTGTCCGCGACGCAAGGGCTGCTGTGGCTGTCGCACGACGGCGCGGACGGTCGTTATACGCTGTCGCAGCTCGACGGCTGCCAGGCCGCGCCGATCGGCGGCCGCTGGCATCTCGTCGTGCGCGTGCGCGACGCGGCGCGCAGCGAATGGAAGCTGCCGATGACGGACAAGCGCGATGCGCAGCGCTGGGCGCGCGTGCTGACGCTGGCGAAGGACAACCGGCTGTAACAGGCGAACGGATCGGCGCGGTCGTCACGCAGGTTCAACGGTGATTTGCACGGCGTCGCGCCGCTCACGTTTCGACGTTGAACGCGCCGCCGGTCGCGCGCGCTTCATCTTCCCGTAAAAGCTCACCTTTGGCCGTTCTCAGGCCGTATCGTCACCCGCTGCGGCATTCAGGCCGGCCAGCGTCTCCACCAGAAAATCCACGCACACGCGCACTTTCGCCGACGCCGCGACGCGTTCCGGATAAACGGCCCAGATGTTCGCGGGCTGGATCGCATCCGGCAGCACGCGGCACAACGCGCCGCGTTCGATCAGCGGCCCGGCTTCCCAGATCGAGCGCAACACGACCCCGCGCCCGGCCAGCGCCCATTGCACGGCCACCTCGCCGTGGTTCGTCGACAGTGCGCCGCCGACCTTCACCGTGGCCGTTTCGCCGCGCACGTTCAGCCGCCAGACACCGAACGGGTGATCGCGCTCCTTGATCGCGAGACAGTCGTGCGACGCGAGATCCGCGAGCGAACGCGGCGTGCCGCGTCGTGCGAGATAGTCGGGCGACGCGCACAGCACGCGGTAGTTCGCGGCGAGGCGGCGCGCGATCAGGTGATCGGCGATCTCGTCGCCGATGCGCACGTCGAGGTCGTAGCCTTCGCCCGCGACGTCGACGAGCCGGTCGAACAGATCGAGCCGCACGTTCAGTTGCGGATAGCGTGCCGAGAAGTCGAGCAGCGCCGGCGCGACGACGTGCCGGCCGAAGCCGAAGCTGCTCGAAATGCGCAGCGTGCCGCGCGGCACCGTGCGCGTCGTCGACACGTCCTCGACGAGATGATCGACGTCGTCGAGAATCTTCTCGGCGCGCGCGAACACGCGTTCGCCGGCTTCCGTGACCGTCACGCGGCGCGTCGACCGGTGCAGCAGGCGCGTGCCGAGCTGCGCCTCGAGCAGCGCAATGCGCTTGCTGACATAGGCGGGCGACACCGCGAGCTGCTCGGCGGCCGCGCTGAAGCTCGTCAGGCGGACGACCAGGCTGAACACGCGCAGGTCGTCGAGGTTCGGTGATTTGTTCACGATTCGTGGAAAGTCGATTAACCTTTCACGGGATTTTAATCCGAATGGAAATAAATAGAATGACGTGACGGGCCACTGCATCCCCGGCAGCAGGCCGACCAGCCAAGGAGCTTTGCATGACCGACAGGACCTACAGAATTGCCGTGATCCCCGGCGACGGCATCGGCCGCGAAGTGATGCCCGAGGGCCTGCGCGCGCTCGACGCCGTGACCGCGCGCTTCGGCATCCGTTTCGACTTCGTACAGATCGACTGGGCGAGCTGCGACTACTACGCGCAGCACGGCACGATGATGCCGGACGACTGGAAGGCGCAACTGTCGGGCATGGACGCGATCCTGTTCGGCGCGGTCGGCTGGCCCGCGACGGTGCCCGATCACATTTCGCTGTGGGGTTCGCTGCTGAAATTCCGCCGCGAGTTCGACCAGTACATCAACCTGCGGCCCGCGCGCCTGTTCGACGGCGTGCCGTCGCCGCTCGCCGGCCGCAAGCCGGGCGACATCGATTTCATGATCGTGCGCGAGAACACCGAGGGCGAATATTCGTCGGTCGGCGGCACGATGTTCGAAGGCACCGATCGCGAAGTCGTGATGCAGCAGTCGATCTTCACGCGTCACGGCACCGAGCGCGTGCTGAAATTCGCATTCGAGCTCGCGCAGCGGCGCGCGAAGCGTCTCACCGTCGCGACGAAGAGCAACGGCATCGCGATCAGCATGCCGTGGTGGGACGCGCGCGCGGCCGAGATGGCCGAACGCTATCCCGAGATCGCCGTCGACAAGCAGCACATCGACATCCTGTGCGCGCGCTTCGTGCTGCAGCCGGACCGCTTCGACGTCGTCGTCGCATCGAACCTGTTCGGCGACATCCTGTCGGATCTCGGGCCGGCCTGTACGGGCACGATCGGCATCGCGCCGTCGGCGAACCTGAACCCGGACCGCACGTTTCCGTCGCTGTTCGAACCCGTGCACGGCTCCGCACCCGACATCGCGGGGCAGTACATCGCGAATCCGGTCGCGATGATCTGGTCGGCGGCAATGATGCTCGACTTCCTCGGCAACGGCGCCGGCCGCGAACGCGAAGCGCACGATGCGATCGTTGCCGCGATCGAGGACGTGCTGCGCGCCGGGCCGCATACGCGCGATCTCGGCGGCAATGCGGGGACGCAGGAAGTAGGCGAGGCGATCGCCGCACGGATTGCAGGCTGACGATCAGGCCCGGCGCGAGCGATCGCGCCGGGAAACCACTTCACGAATCAGGCGGCGGTGAGCAACACGCGATGCGGTTGCGCACCCGTGCGGATTCCGATGCGTTCACGATGAAGTCGAGCGGTGAGTAACGACACACCGCCATGCGCACTGCTTGCGCTGTCTCTCGTTGAAATCGATCCGATCGGTGAGTTGCACATCACGTTCGCGCACACCGGTCGCCAACAGATTGTCGAACCGGTTCGATCGGTGAGATGCATCGCGTGGTGAAGCACACCGTTGCGTGTCGACACGTACATCACGTGATATCGACGCGAGCGACATGTCCGCTTTACCCGGGGCGATGCCACGTCGTTCTGCGCGAAGCACACAGTCCGACGCGACATTTCACCTGGTCCCGAAAAACCTCACCTTCAGCGCATCGCCTCCCGAATTTCCTCACCTTCGGACTCAGGTGATACGTTCGCCGATCCGCTGGACAGGCGCGGCGAGAACGTCACAGGCCGAGATCGGACAGCCCCGGATGATCGTCGGGACGGCGGCCGAGCGGCCAGTGATAAAGACGATCTTCCTCGCGAATCGGCAGGTCGTTGATGCACGCGTGACGATGCGCCATCAGGCCGTTTTCGTCGAACTCCCAGTTTTCGTTGCCATACGAACGGAACCAGTTGCCTGCATCGTCATGCCATTCGTACGCAAAGCGCACCGCGATGCGATTGCCGCCGAACGCCCACAGCTCCTTGATCAGCCGGTAGTCGAGTTCGCGCGTCCATTTCCGCTGCAGCAGCCCGACGATCTCGTCGCGGCCGGTCACGAATTCCGCGCGATTGCGCCATTGGCTTTGCGGCGTATAGGCGAGCGACACGCGCTGCGGGTCGCGCGTATTCCACCCATCCTCGGCGGCGCGCACCTTCTGGCGCGCCGATTCGAGCGTAAAGGGCGGAACGGGCGGACGGACTTCGGGGGAAGCTGACATGGGTTGCTCCTGTTCAGGGTTCTGGCCGCGGACGCCCGCGGCCGGTTCGGATTCGCTGCACCGACTACCGCGAAACGGTGTCGAGCAGCAGTTCGGCTGTCGCGCGCGCATCTCGCGCGGCGTTTGCATCGCCACTGACGAGCGCCACGCCGATCGCGCCGTCGATCAGCACGAGCCACTGGCGCGCAATGCGCGCGAGCCCGCGGCGCTCGATTCCCGTTTCGTCGGCATACGCATCGAACCGCTCGCGCACGAATGCCAGTAGACGCGCCTTGTGCATACGCGCGACGACACGCACGGGATCGTCGGCGTCGGGAATCTCGCCCGACGTATTCAGGAACGCGCAGCCATGGAAGTCGGGCTGCCCGAACCAGTCGCGCAGCACGTCGAACATGCCGAGCAGCTGCGCGCGCGGCGCCTTGCCGCGTGCCAGCGTGGCGTCGACGAACCAGCGCATCCAGCGCTCGTCACGCCGTTCAAGCGCGGCGACCACCAGTGCCTCCTTCGATTCGAACTGCGAATAAAAGCTCTTCCGTGCCGCGCCGGACCGCTTCACGATCGCATCGACACCCGTTGCGTGGATGCCGCCCGAATAGATCAGCGCTTCGGCCGCGTCGAGCAGCCGGTCGCGAACGCCCGGTTCGCCGGAAGTGTCGTGTGGTGTGTTCATGCGTTTACGGTAGAACGATCGTTCTCCCTCGTCAACTCCCGTGTGAAAAAGCCATGTCGGCGGGAGGGCTGATTCGCGGTCTGACTGCACGGCCGCCGTGCAATGCAGCCCGCCGCGTTTACGACATTTTTTCTTGAAGTGGATACGCGACGCTCACTACACTTCGGTCACCCTGTCTGGGCGAAAGGACATCATGCAGCGACCGGAATCCGCGCGCCCCGCGCGCGCCTATGCGGCTTATGCCAAGCGGCTCGACGGCCGCGTCGTCGTGCGGCGCTTCGATCCGCGCAGCGATTCGTACGACATGCTGACCGCGCTGCTGCATCGCGCCTTCGCGCCGCTCGGCGCGCTGGGCTTCAATTGCCCGTGCGTCGACCAGCCGGCATCGGCGACACGCGCACGCGTGCTCACCGGCGAGTGCTTCGTCGCACTCGGCAACGCGCACCTGGTCGCGACGATGACGATGCAATCGCACGATCCCGATTCGCGCTGCGATCCGTATCGCAGCCGGCGTGTCGCGACACTCGGCCAACTGGCCGTCGATCCGGTCTGGCAGGGACGCGGCATCGGCCGCTCGCTGCTCGCGTTCGCGCAACGGCGGGCGGCCGCGCGCGGCGCGACGCACCTCGCCCTCGACGCGCCGTACGCGGCAGTCCGGCTCATCGATTTTTATCGTCGTGAAGGATTTCAACCGGTCGACGTGATGCGCTTCCCGGGACACAACTACGACAGCGCGATCCTGTGCAAATCCGTCGGCGTCGCGGACGACCGCATGCGTGCCTGCGACACGGCGCAGATCGACGTTGCACGGCAAGCCGGTGCGGCGCCATGAAACACGATGGCGATGACGATCGCGCGCAGCTCGCCGTCAGGCAGGCACGCGTGCGTGCGGCGCTGCGGCTGCGTGGCGTGCTGAAGCTGACGATCGTCACGATCGCGGTCGCGCATGCGCTGACGTTCGTATTCGACGGCCTCCTCGTCGCGGCCGGGTTCGCGCCGGAAGCCGCGACGTTGCTGCTGTTCCGCTTCGTGACCTGCGCGCTCGTCAGCTTCTGGCTGCAGGCCGATGCGTTACGCGCGTACCGGTACGCGGCGCAGCACGGGTTCGTCACGGTTTCCGGCACGCACGGCGATCTGATCGACGTGGCACCGCAGTGCCCGAAGCGCTGGCTGGTCGTGTTGAATCTTCAGTTGGAACCGCGATGGGTGAACGGTGAACAGATCAAGTAGCGGTCTGCGCACCGGTCGATGCGGATTGCGTGGCGTATGAGTGAGTCGTGACGAGGTTCACCGGCTCACGGATGACGTCCCGGTTCGGCACGGCATCGCATGCGGTGCGTAGCGAGCGATTGCTCGACAAGCGAAGCAGGCAAGCGTGCGGAAGAGGAAGAACAGGCGCCGAATGGCGTGATGGGGGGAAGCGAGGCGAGGGCTGACAGGTGATGCGAAGGTGCGATTGCAAGTCACCGATGTGCGATCGCGTCGCGATTCGGCATGCAAACACAGCTCCCGAATAATCTCACCTCAAGCCCGGATTCGCGCGTTCCGATCGCGACGACGCACGCGCAAACGAAAGCGGGGCAGGCGACCAACAAGCCGCGCTGCCCCTTCGGCACTCAGGCCGTCCAGTCGAGAATCACCTTGCCGCTTTCGCCGGACAGCATCGCAGCGAAGCCTTTCTCGTAATCATCGGCCGCAAAGCGATGCGTGATGATCGGCGACAGGTCGAGGCCGCTCTGCAGCATCGCGACCATCTTGTACCAGGTCTCGAACATCTCGCGGCCGTAGATGCCCTTGATCTCGAGCCCCTTGAAGATCACCTGGTTCCAGTCGATCGCCGTCTGCGCGGGCGGGATGCCGAGCAGCGCGACCTTGCCGCCGTGGTTCATCGCCTCGAGCATGCTCGTGAACGCGCTCGGCACGCCCGACATCTCGAGACCGACGTCGAAGCCTTCGGTCATGTGCAGGTCGGCCATCACGTCGCGCAGCGACTCGCGTGCGACGTTGACCGCACGCGTCGCGCCCATCTTGCGCGCGAGTTCCAGCCGGTAGTCGTTGATGTCGGTGATGACGACGTTGCGCGCGCCGACGTGCTTCGCAATCGCGACGGCCATGATGCCGATCGGGCCCGCACCGGTGATCAGCACGTCCTCGCCGACGAGGTTGAACGACAGCGCCGTGTGCGTCGCGTTGCCGAACGGATCGAAGATCGATGCGAGATCGTCGGAGATCTCGGGCGGGATCTTGAACGCGTTGAACGCCGGAATCGCCAGATACTCGGCAAACGCGCCTTCGCGGTTCACGCCGACGCCAACCGTGTTGCGGCACAGGTGCCGGCGCCCCGCGCGACAGTTGCGGCAGAAACCGCACGTGATGTGGCCTTCGCCGGACACGCGATCGCCGATCGCGAAACCGCGCACTTCCTGCCCCATCTCGACGATCTCGCCGACATATTCGTGACCGACGTGCATCGGCACGGGAATCGTCTTCTGCGCCCAGTCGTCCCACTTCCAGATATGGATGTCGGTGCCGCAGATCGCCGTGCGGCGGATCTTGATCAGCACGTCGTTGTGGCCGACTTCGGGACGCTTCACGCGCGTGAGCGTGAGGCCGGGGCCGCGTTCGAGCTTTGCCAGTGCTTTCATGGTCGTGCCTCCGTCAGACGATGCCGAGCGACTTGCCGACGCGCACGAACGCGGCGACCGTCTGGTCGATCTGTTCGGGCGTATGCGCGGCGCTCATCTGCGTGCGAATGCGCGCGCGACCGCGCGGCACGACGGGGAACGAGAAGCCGATCACGTAGACGCCTTCGCCGAGCAGCTTGTCGGCCATGTTCGTCGCGAGCTGCGCGTCGCCGAGCATCACCGGGATGATCGGATGCGCGCCGGGCACGAGCGTGAAGCCCGCTTCCGTCATCTGCTCGCGGAAACGCACGCCGTTCTCGCGCACGCGCTCGCGCAGCTTCGCGCCTTCGTCGCTGCCGAGCAGTTCCAGCACCTTCAGCGATGCCGCGGCAATGCTCGGCGTGAGCGTGTTCGAGAACAGATACGGGCGCGAGCGCTGGCGCAGCAGTTCGACGACCTCGCGGCGCGCGGCGACATAGCCGCCCGATGCACCGCCGAGCGCCTTGCCGAGCGTGCCCGTGATGATGTCGACGCGGCCTTCGACGCCGCAATGCTCGGGCGTGCCGCGACCGTTCGCGCCGATGAAGCCGACCGCGTGCGAATCGTCGACCATCACGAGCGCGCCGTAGCGATCGGCGAGATCGCAGATGCCTTTCAGGTCGGCAATGATGCCGTCCATCGAGAACACGCCGTCGGTCGCGATCAGCTTGTGGCGCGCACCCGCCGCATCGGCTTCCTTGAGCTTCGCCTCGAGGTCGGCCAGGTCGTTGTTCCGGTAGCGAAAGCGCTTCGCCTTGCACAGGCGGATGCCGTCGATGATGCTCGCGTGGTTCAGCTCGTCGCTGATCACCGCGTCGTTCTCGTCGAGCAGCGTCTCGAACAGCCCGCCGTTCGCATCGAAGCAGCTCGAGTAGAGGATGCTGTCCTCGGTGCCGAGAAACGCGGCCAGCGCGCTTTCCAGTTGCTTGTGCACGGTTTGCGTGCCGCAGATGAAGCGCACCGATGCCATGCCGAAGCCGTCCTGGTCGAGGCCGGCCTTCGCCGCGTCGATCAGGCGCGGATCGTTCGCCAGACCCAGATAGTTGTTCGCGCAGAAATTGAGCACGCCGGCACCGCCGGCGAGCCGCACGGCCGCCGCCTGGGGACTCGCGATCTCGCGCTCGGTCTTGTAAAAACCGTCCGCGCGGATCTGGTCGAGCGTCCCGCGCACCTGGGCGAGAAAGGCATCACGCATCGCAAAGCTCCTGACAGGGATTCGCATTCCGCGGCGCGCCGCTCGTGGCGGCGGCGCAGCGGCCTGCTACTGTTATAGTCGGTCGTTCGGTTGACCGCATTTATCCGATATTCCGAACTAGAATTCGAAATACCGAACAACTCTAAGCGAACGGAATCCAAATGGCAAGTTCCTCCGGATCGCGGCGCACGCCTGCCGGCGCCGCATCGCAACCGCCGGCCGTCACGCCGCCGCGTGTCGGCGAGCAGATCCAGCGGCTGCGCAACGAGCGCAAGCTGACGCTCGACGACCTGTCGCGCGCGGCCGGCGTATCGAAATCGATGCTCTCCGAGATCGAACGCGACAAGGCCAACCCGACGATCGCCGTGGCCTGGCGGCTGACGAACGCGCTCGGCATCACGCTCGACGAGCTGTTCTCGCAGCCGAAGGCACCGGAGACGATCCGTGTAGACGGCCCGCACGACATTCCGACGCTTGCCGGCCACGACGGCCGGTACCAGCTGCGTGTATGGGGCCCGATCGACCTCGCCGGCAAGTTCGAGTGGTACGAGCTGACGCTGCCGGGCGGCGGCGCACTCGTATCGAACGCGCACGAACCCGGCACGCGCGAGCACCTCACCGTGCTGCAGGGCGCAATGGAAATCGAAGCCGCGGCGGCCAGCCGGCGCCTGAAGGCCGGCGACACCGCACGCTACCCGGCCGACGAGCCGCATGCGATCCGCAATCCCGGCAAGGCCGAAGCGCGAGCACTGCTGATCGTGATACATCGCTGACGGCGCGTATGGCTGGCCAAAGGGCCAGTTGCGGAAAATACTGTATGTTTGTACAGTATACGGACATTCCGCCATGCATGGGCCGGAGCTGGCGCACCGAGGCGCCCGCTCCGGTCGACAGGAGCCTGCGATGACAGAAGAACAAGATTTGGCCGCGCTCAGCTTCAAGGCTGCCGCGCATGACCTCGAGCTGATCGTTCGCCATATTGCCGGGCGCTACATCCGTCAGCGCGTCCCGCTGACGTGGCGCCTGCTGCACGCGATCGAAGCCGAGGCGCTCGCCGATCTCGGCTTTGCCAGCCGGCACGAGGCCGGCATGCGTCAATTGTTCGAACGGCCGTCGGACATGACGTTTCCCGAAACGGACGATCCGATCGACTTCGGGCGCTCGAATGCGCTGCCCGCCGTCTTTTCGTTCGCGGTGCTCGCATACGAAGCGGCGGCGACGTCGCACGACACGTTGCCTCACGAGCGCGCTCATCGTCCGTCCAAGGCGTGGGGCGACTGACTGCGAACCCGGGCCGCCGCGCATGGCGGCTTGTCCAGCCTCTTGCTGCCCGAGACGTTGCGGAAAGGGCTACCATATACGCAACTAACGGAATAAATAACATGTCCCTTCCCGCATCTCCCGACACGCCTGCACGCCCGGAAGAAAAGGATCTGTTCGACCGCGGCGCATCCGACTGGATCGTGTCGCCCGAAGCCGCATTCGACGCGTGGCTGGCCATGCAGGACTATCGCCGCTCGTCGGCCGATGTCTATCGCGCGCAATGGGGCGCGTTTCTCACGTGGATGCGCGCGCATCAGAAGAATCTGGCAACGGTCGATACGGCCACGATTGCGAACTTCGTCGGCGAGCTGCCGATCCGGAAAACCCAGCGAATGCGCTATCTGCGGCTGATCGAGCGCGTGCTCGACCATATCCGGCGCACCGAGTACGCATCGACCAACCCGGCCCGTTTCATTGCTCAGGATGGCGAAGCGAACTGGCGCAAGGCGCGCGACAACGAGCCGACCGGTTTCCTGACGCCGGCCGAACGCGCGACATTGCTCGCGTATCTGTTTTCGCCGATCGGCGTATCCGGTTCCGCATACTGGAAAGAGCGGCGCGACCGTGCGCTCGTGGCCGCGTTTCTCGGTGCCGGCATTAAAACCGGCGAAGCGCGTGCGCTTACGATTAGTTGCATCAATACCAGCGGAACGTCGCTGCAGATCGAGTCGGCGCACCCGAATCACGCGCGCGAAACCCACCTGGCCTCGTTCGCGATCGCGCTGCTCGACGCATGGCTCACGGAACGCAAGCGCCAGGAAATTCCTGGCGAGCTCGTATTCCCGGCATCCCATGCCGGGCGGCCGATGCACAAGGCGACGATGCTGCGCGCGATCGACGCGATCGTCGAATCGGCCGGGCTCACGTCGTCGCGCACCGCGCGCGCAAGCCCGCAGACGCTGCGCAATACCTACGCGGCCGAACTGTTCGAACACGACGTGCCGCCCGAGCGGGTCGGCAAATGGCTGGGCTTCATGCGGCCGATCTCGTCGAGCCGCCTGCATCGCGCCTGGAAAAACTGGCGCGATGGCCTGGCCGACAGCAACGGTGACGCATCCGACAGCGACGAGACTCACTGATCGCGAAACGGCTGCTCACGCGACACGATCCGTGAGCAGCCTTGCGTGGCGCAGCCTCACCGTTTCGCAGCTCCCGAAAAACCTCACCTCAAGCGTCCCGGATCGTCTCACCTGTGCAGGTGCGGCCGTTCTTCGGGTCAGGTGTGCGCAAAGCGCGCGATGGCTTCGAACCGCGACGGCCACGCGCCCGACGCGTGCTCACATTCCGGGCACGCCACCTCAAAACCCTCTTCACCGTGCGACAGCTCCGGTTCTGCGTCGCAGCGCGGGCAGTGAGCTGGCACCGGAATCTCCTCATCCAGCGAGGTTCCGATCGCTGCAAATGCATCCGCGTCCAGTTGCCCGGCATCGGCCAGGCGCCGGATCAGCGCGGCAATTTCCGGATTCATCCCGCGGCTCGCGCGCAATGAACTCACGTCGCGCGTCGCACGTTCCAGGTCATCGCTCTGGCTGCGCAACTGTTCTTCGAGCCGGTCGGCGCGTGTCTTGGCCGAACTCAGTTGCTGAAGGAAATCGAATTCCTTGCGCTGGACGTCGCGCAAACCGCTCTGGTAGGTCGACGCCATGCTGCGCAGCGAGTCCAGCTCGACCAGCATCGGCTTGACGCGGCGTTCGGCTTCGGCCACCGCATCCTTGATTTGCTGAGCGTAGTGCTCGGTGCGCTGCTGCAATTCGGCTTGAAGCGCATCGATCCGGTCGCGCAGCGTGGCGTTTTGCGCCTGTTCGGCGTCGACACGGCCGGCCGCGGCGGCCAGTTCCTTCTCCAGTCGGGCAACTGTGGTGAGCAACGTCGCTTCACTTGCCGAACCGTGCGTGGTCTGCGACGCGAGCTGAACCTCGAGTTCGGTCACGCGTGCCTGCAGTTGCTCGTTTCGGGCTTCGCCGCGCGCGAGCGCGCTTTCGAGCGTCTCATGGCGGACAGTTGCGTCGCGCAATCGCTGTTCGGCGTCGGCAATGCCGGCGCGAACCTGCTCGCGGTCGCCATCGAGACTGTCGCGCGCCGCTTTCAACGCTTCTTCATAGAGTGAGCCGAGCAGCGCACCGGCCTTTTCCTCGACGGCCTTCGGAATTGCCGCACCGTCGAGCCTGATCTTGGACGCAGAACGGATGCGTTCCCAGAAATGGTCGATGTCTTTCGGGATGTCGCTGGCGCTGCCGGTTTGGGTGAGATCGCGGACGTTGGCGGCCGATGGCCGGATGCCAAGATCGAAGAACAGGCGCTTGCACGCATGCAGTGACAATTCCTGGCGCCGCGCCCCGCTTGCACGCAGCGATTCCAGTTCGTCCCGAATGACTTGGCGCATTTCGTCCAGGGTCATGGCAGAGCTCACAGACATTGAAATGTGGTAATCATAACGAAATACGTATCTATTGATACCTGTTTCGGTTCGACGTTGCGAATTTACGTCGCTTTGCACAGAAATCGGGTCTGTGAGCCTTTCCGGATGAACGTGGTCCAGAATTCCGTGAAACAAAGCGAAGAAAGACAGCCAAGTCTTTGTAATGCAAGCGTTTTCCAGCAGACCCCGAAAATCGACACTTGTTTCACATGACGGACGATCCGATTCCCTGTGGGTGTTCAGGGTTTGGGGTATCTGTGGAAAACTCGTCGGCCGATGGCTTGAGAGTATTAGAAGTAAACACCCTTGAACCCTTAGTTAAAAACGTTAACGCCACGGCACAGCCTTATGTAGCAAGGCTTTCCGGCCGGCAAGGTGAAGTTTTACGGGAGCCAAGGTGATCTTCTGCGGGAGCTGACGTGATTGGGTTCAGGGAGCTGCGTGAGCCGTTGCAGGAAAGGTCGTGAGCGGATTCGGGATCACAGTGAAACACGAGATTTCCCAAAGGTGAGGTTATTCGGGGCCTCACAGCCACAGAACCCGCGCTGTGCCTGACTGCACAGTTTTCTGCCTGTGCAGACATAGGTGAGAATTTGCGGGACCTTCTTCGCGCCCCGATTCTGCCCATCTTTTAGGCAGTTTTGGCGAAAGGTGAGGTTTCACGGGACTCCACGGGAATTTGGTGTGAGGCTTTCCGGGAAGCGAACGCCATTTTGCACAGCAAAAGTGCTTTCCGGGGCCTGTGATGCACTAAAGGTGAGGCTTTTCGGGAGGGAAATCCGGGTTTTCCTGCCCCGATCTCGCTAAGGTGAGCTTTTTCGGGGCATGGATCACAGGCTGTGATCGTGGTCACAGGTGAGCATTTTCGGGAACGGTATTTGCTCTAAAAATGGTCACAGGTGAGGCTTTTCGGGACCTGTGAGCGGCCTGATTCGCCGAAAAGCCCGCCAGGACTGGAAGAAATCTCGTTTTTGCTGTGCCCCTTTTTGGTACAGGTGAGGTTTTTCAGGAGCCTACATACGGTTGTCGTATGAAGGATTTCCGTCGAAAGGTGAGGTTTTTCGGGGGATGTCTACCGGGCACAGCCAAATGCCTTCTGCCTATAAGTATCGGAAGGCATTGGGTTTTTTGATACCGCGGCAGTTACGGTGAGATTTTTCGGGAGCCATTCCCGAGCCCGTTGCTGTGCCGCATTTTTTCAATGAGGTGAGTGTTTTCGGGAGACTCTGGTAGCCAATCCCGCGTGTGCCGGACATTTGGTGGCATCGAGACGAAAGCACACGCTGTGCTCGAGGTGAGTATTTTCGGGACCCGACACGGTTTGTGCGCTGTACAATGCGCGCCCGGGCCGGCAAAGCAGGTCCGATCGGGCCGCGCGGGCCGGTTTCGAAGGCGCGTTTCCGGGTGCCGGATGCGATCCCGATTTCCCGGTGAGCCGCGCCTGTACATGCATACAGCCCGATGTGGCCCGATCGGGGACGCACAGTGAGGTGCGATCGCGACCCTGTGGCGAACTCACAGCGATGCAGTCGCAAAATTACGACAAATTGAAAGGTGAGCCGATACGGGAGCGAGTTTCGCACGTGTCATGCACAGGTGAAATTCTGTGAATCGGCGCATCCCGCGGCACGTCTGGACGAGTCCGGAACGCTGCAATTCCGGACCGGTGAGCGTTTTCGGGAGCGGTTGGGGTGAGTGCCGTTTTGCACGCGCACTTCACCGGCTATGGTGAGCATGTCGTTCTGGACGCACATCACCGCAGGCGCTATCCTTCCGGAAAACTTCTCCTCCGACCCGACGTATGGCCACGACGAAGCGCGCCAAGAAAACCGATGTGGATGTGGTGAGTGCCAGTTCAGCCGAATTGCGCAAGGCCGTCGAGGCGATCGCAATTCAGCCGAAGAGCGGCAAGATCACGCTCCTGACCCGCAAGCTGTTCAATGTCCTGCTGGCCGTTGCGCAGCAGGCCGACGACTCGGGCGATACGTATCGCGCGCTGCTGTCGGACATCGTCGCAAACTCCGCTTTCGATTCGAACGACACCGCACTGGTGAAGGAACACCTGCGCCGCATGGTGTCGGTGCAGGTCGAATGGAGCACGGGGACGTCGAGCCAGAAGCCGGGCCGCAAGTGGGGGATCTCGACGCTGATCGCCGATGCGGAAATTCTCGAGGATCCGACGACCCGCCGCGTGTGGGTCGAATTCTCGTTCGCGCCGAAGATCAAGAAGAAGCTGCTCGACCCGGTCCAGTATGCGCGTCTGAGCCTGCAGTTCCAGAGCCAGTTGCGCAGCAGCGCCGGCCTCGCGCTGTACGAGATCTGTGTGCGCTATCTGACGAACCCGAGCCACCTGACGATGCGCGAGCCGTGGGAGTGGTGGCGGCCGATCCTGTCGGGCACGCCCGACACGGAAGCCGGCGACGAGGCGAAGCGCGAGTACAAGTACTTCAAGCGCGACTACCTGCGTCCCGCAATCGCGGAAGTCAACGCGGTCACCAATATCTTCGTCGAGCTGATCGAGCACCGTGAAGGGCGCCGGGTCGCGGAGATCCAGTTCCGCGTGACCGAGCGCAAGCAGCCGATGCTGGCGCTCGACGAACACCCGAACGTGTTCGACAGCACCTTGGTCGACCGGATGGTGAAACTCGGGATCCCGCTGAAGGAAGCGCAGACGCTCTATGCGGACAGCGAGGAGAACCGGATTCGCGCCGCACTGCAGATGACCGAGCAGCGGATGCGCAGCACGACGCTGCCGCCGGTGCGCAGCGCGCCGGCGCTGTTCAAGGATGCGCTGAAGAAGGGTTATGCGCCGCCGGTCGAGTCGGTCGACGCGCTGCCCGCCGGCACGCCGTCCGCGAAGATTGCAGCGGCGCAGCCGGAAGATCTGAAGGCACGGCTGCTGAGCGAGTTCGCGGCGTTCCGCCGCAAGGAAGCGAAGGTGCTGTACGAGGAGCAGGGCGACGCCGAGCGCGAAGTGGCGCGCGAGTCGTTCGAGTCGGAGGCGCTGCCGACGATGGGCACGCATCTGCGCGACGACTGGCGCAAGCGCGGCCTCGATTCCAAGCTGGCCGAGACGGCCTTTTTCGACTGGCTGGCCCAGAAGACCTGGGGCGAGCCGACGGACGGCGACCTGCTGTCGTTCACGCTGAATCAGTCGCGGGCCGCCTGAGGCCCGCTCAGGCCCGCTGACGGGCCGCCGCCGGCCGCCCGCTCAGCCGGGCGGGCCCGGCGTCCTCATCAGGCCCTGCCGGCCGTTTCCATCATTCCGACAACAGCATCCGCTCGAGTTGCTCGAGGATCGCGTCGCGCTTGTCCTTCGGGAGGCCGCGCAGGCGCAATTCGATGCGGTCTTCGCCATACGACTTCAAGTCGCCGACCGACTTGCCGCCGAGCTTGATCTCGAGACGCTGCGCGTAGCGCTGACGGCCCGCGACCTTCGGCGTCTCCTGCGCAGCGACACGCCCCTTGACGATGTCCGATACCTGGCGCGTGCTGAGATCGTCCGACACGATCTTGTTGATCAGCCGCAGCGTGGCCTCGGTGCCGCGCGCATTGTGATAGCGGCCGACCTGGTACGCCATGTTCGAGCCGAAGCGATCGGGACGCGCGACCATTTCCTGCATGATCGCTTCCGGCAACTTGCCGATCGACAACGCGACGGCCACTGTCGACTCGTCTAGGCCGAGATGCTCGGAGAGTTCCTTCTGGCTCTGGAAATGTTTGTCGTCGAGGAAGCGGCGCCACACGACGGCGTTGTCGAACACCGTCTGCGAATCGCGCTGGACGTTCAGGTCGTAGCCGAGCTTGTAGCTCTGGATGCCGATCGGCACGTCGATCACGATCGCCTTGACCGATTCCTTGTTCGCTTCCTTCAGCGCCCGCACGCGACGGCCGCCGTCGCTGACGAAATACGTGCCCGGATTGTCGTAATCCGGAATCACGTGGATCGCCTGCTGCTGCCCCTGCTTCGCGAGGTTGACCGCGAGTTCGGCAATCGACGACTTCAGATAGAAGTGCCGCGGGTTGAACGGGCTATGCTTGATCGCCTTCAGCGCCAGCTCGATCACCTGCCCCGGGGCATAGCGGTTCTCGAGACGCCACGCGCGATATTGCGTCGATTCGTCGATCGACGGATCGAGCGTGAACTCCGGCGCGGGCGGCGGCGCGATGTCTTTCTTCGCGGATTTGGTCGGTACCGCGGCGGGCGTCTCGGACTTGACGATGCCGTCAATCGCATTGAGCCGGTCGAGTGCCGTGCGCTTCTCGCTCGTCGTGATATCCGGGCGCGCTTGGAATCCTTTTGCAAATTGGGAAGGTTTCATGTGACTCCTTTGTGCGCATAAAGTCAGGGCAGCATGGCGACGATTTCGTCGGCACATGCGCGAATTTCGGCGGCGGCCAGCTTGCCGCCACGATCGTTCATCTGCAGCACGGTCTGACCGAGCGCCATCGCCTGCTTGTACGCTTCCCGGGTCGGGATCTGCGTCTTCAGCAGCGGGAAGCCGAGCTCCTCGAGCGCGCGCTTGAGCTCGCGGGTCAGCATGCGCTTCTCTTCGGTCTTGTTCAGCAGGAATACCGCGCGGAGGTCTTCGTTCATGACCTGCGCCTGCTGGATCAGCTTGACCAGCCCGACGCTCGACCAGTAATCGGCCGGCGACGACGAAGTCGGGATCACGGCAATCGACGCGGCCAGCAGGACAACGCCGGATACCTTCTCGGTGATCGACGGCGGGCAGTCCACGACGATGATGTCGTAGTCGTTGATGAACTTCTTGATCTCGCGATGGATCTGGCCGTCGGCTTCAGCAAGATTGACGACCGGAAACGGGATGCCGGTGTCGCTGTCGCCGGATGCGCTCGACCAGTGAACCAGGGTGTTCTGACGGTCTGCGTCGATGACGAGGATGCGCTTCCCTTTTTCATGGAACGCGGCGCCGAGGTGCATGGCAATCGTGCTTTTGCCGACGCCACCTTTTTGTTGAGTGACTGCAATGATTTCCGCGGCCAATTTTCACTCCTATTTTGGTCGTTGGAATTCTACAGGACGATATTTATATTTCAATGAAATTGTCGTTCGACAACTACGCGTTGGCCATTCGGGCTATCGGTTTATGCGCATAAACGAACCGGCGATGATCGGTGGCGTGGGCGATGCCTGCGGACGTTGACGAGCCACACGACGGATGCGTCATCACGACGCGCATCGTTGGTACGCGCAGTGGGGGCTGGCGAGATCAAAGTGCGCTGCCCTTTCGCGCGACGGTGGTGGGTGGTCGTGCCTGCGCGCGAGTGAGTTTGTGCGCATAAACTCTGCGGCGACCGGGGAGGCAAACCGGGCGGCAGGACTGCGACGCGTTCCCGAGCGCGGGGGTGATCTTGTCCACCTTGGTCAGATATGCAGCGTGGGTGGTGTGTGATTGAGCCTATGGGCAACCGCGTCACGCCATAACGAGCCGCTACGTTTATGCGCATAAACCGCGGTCGATGGGGGCGAGTGCCGAGCGATCTCGTGCCGACCCTGCATCAATTTCGGCAAGCCGGGTTGCCCTGACTCGGCAGCACATCGATGCGACGATCGCTGCGGTGTCGCGGCTGTCGACGCTCGTCGGCGCGATGAATCGGCCGGTACCCTGTCGAGCGATCGCGGGCTTTATGCGCATAAACCAATCGACGTACCACGCTATCGCCTGCGCTCTTTGCCACCCGAAACACCCGTCACGAGACGCAGTCTTGCGAATCCTTATCCTTGCCGCGAGATAGCGGGCGCACGACTTTATGCGCATAAACACATCGGCCCTTTGAAGCACATCCCCGATGCATCGCCTCTCCCGAGACCCGTGGCGCTGGCGGCATCTTCCCGTCAACCAGCGTCGTCAAAGCATCGAATCCGCGCACCGCTACCCCACTGCCGCCCGCGCCAAAACCCCTGATGCAGACTGGCTACAATACAGCCCTCTCCCATCCAGGCCTGAATGATGATCACGATCTACCACAACCCCCGATGCTCGAAGTCGCGCGAGACGCTTGCATTGGTCGAGACGCTGAACACTACCGGCTCACCGGTGAACGTCGTCGAGTACCTGAAGACGCCGCCGACGGTCGACGAACTGGAAGCGCTGCATCGGCAGCTTGGCCGCCCGGTTCGCGACATGCTGCGCGACGGCGAGGAGCCGTACAAGACGCTGGATCTGGCCCGCGCGGATCTGACCGATGCGCAAGCCTACGAGGCGATTGCCGCTCATCCGGTTTTGCTGCAGCGTCCGATCGTCGTCTATCGCGGGAAGGCGGCCATCGGTCGGCCGCCCGAAGCGGTGCAAGCGCTGTTCGAATAATTATTTTCCGGCGTATTTTTCTTATTGCATCAGCCCGGAGACCACACCAGCCATCGAAGCCGGTGCGATCGCCGGGTAGCGCACCACCCACTGCCCGGACGATAGCGGCAACACGGGCTTCTAGCCTTCTCCGGACGACGTGTCGTCAGCGCCCGTTTCCCGCCCCGCCGCCGCTTTCGCGGCCGTTCGCAGCAGCGCGATCTGCCCGCGATAGGCTCTGCAGCCACTGCAGGTCGGCAGGTGCACGCGCACCTGCACGCGTTCATGCAAGGTCAGATGCCGGTCGAGCGCATCCGACAGCAGTCGCGTCACGTCAGTACATTTCCCCGGCAGCATCTTCGGTCGTCAGTCCTTTTTCGCTCAGGCAGGTTCGCAGGCGCGTGCGCGCCCGATACAGCAACACGCTGCAATGATTCGTCGTCAGCGTCAATTCGCTGCAGATGTCCGTGATCTCGACATCGAGGAATTCGCGCATCATGAACACGCGTCCGATCTGTTCCGGAAGGTGATCGAGGCAGACCTGGAACAGCGTCCAGAACTGCTGTTGCTGCAACAGCGTTTCGGGGCGCGGCCACGGCCGCGGCTTCGCATGCGGGGCCCAGTGGCCGTTTTCCTTGAACAGCTCGCGATCCAGCACGGATTCGCCGTCGAGCTCGGCGTCGAGCGCGGACAGGCTCACCGTCCGTTGCCGCGCACGCAGCACGTCGATCAGCTTGTTGCGCAGGATGCCGAACACCCAGGTCTTGTGGGCCGACAGCCCTGCGAAATCGCCCGCGTGCGACCACGCGGCGGTCAGCGCCTCCTGCACGGCGTCTTCGGCCGCGTCGGCATCGCGGAGCTGGAGCCGCGCGAAGCGCAGCAGGTCGCGCCGCAGTTGCGCGAGATAAACGGGGTCGTCGTACGCGGACGGCATGTCTGGGTAGCAGGGTCTCGAGGCGATCGCGCTTGCGCCACAGGGCGGGCGCATCGCGGTGCGAGCAGCTTACTGGGCGCCGTGCCGGCCTGCAACGTATGTTCCGTCACGAATTCACGAAACCGGCCGGCGCGCTGCGCTATGCTTGCCGAAACCCGTATCGCGCGTCGAAGGCGTCGCGCGGCGGGCGGTTTGTAACATCAGAACATAACGGCCGAGTTATCCACAATTTCTGTGGAAAACCTTGTGGAAAGTCGGCCGGACGGCCCCGTGGGGCGGTTCACGGGCTGGCTTGCCTATAAACAGACCTTTGTCGCCTGTTCGGAAACAATCGATCCGATTCTTCACTCACCGGAAGGAGAATGCCATGTCCTATCGTATCGCGGTCGTTGTCGGCAGCTTGCGCCGCGCTTCGTCCAACCGCGCGCTCGCGCACGCGGTGATCTCGCTCGCCCCCGCCGATTTTTCGTTCGAGTTCGTCGAGATCGGCGAACTGCCGCTGTACAGCCAGGACTACGACGCGGATTTCCCGGAAGTCGCGAAGCGCTTCAAGCAGTCGATCGAAGCCGCCGACGCGCTGCTGTTCGTCACGCCCGAGTACAACCGGTCGATGCCGGGCGTGCTGAAGAATGCGCTCGACTGGGGTTCGCGCCCGTGGGGTTCCAACTCGTGGTCGGGCAAGCCGGGCGCGGTGCTCGGCACGTCGCCGGGCGCGACGGGCACCGCGCTCGCCCAGCAGCACCTGCGCAACGTGCTGGCGTACCTCGACGTAAAGACGCTCGGGCAGCCCGAGATGTTCATCAAGCACGATCCGGCGCGCATCGACGCGCAGGGCCAGATCGTCAGCGAGGACACCCGCAAGTTCCTGCAAGGCTTCGTCGATCGCTACGCTGGCTGGGTACGCGTGCTCAAGTCGGCGTGACGACGTCGGCCTGATCGCCGTGGCCGTGCATGCCACGGCCGTTCATTCCGCCGGCGCCGGCCCGCACACCGCGGGTCACGCGCCGGCGTGCCGCGCGTCGCGCGCTTCGCGGATGCCCAGCAGGATCTCGTCGAGCAGTGCGATGTCGAACGGCTTCGACAGCACGCGGACGTTGACGGTGCGCGTGCGGTCGAGCTCCTCCGCGTAACCCGTGACGAGAATCACGGGCAGCTTCCCCGGCCGCTTCTCGACCGCTTCGGCAAGGTCGATGCCGTTCAGGCGGCCCGGCATGTGGATATCCGAAATCACGAGATCGAACGCGTCGTTCGCGGCCGCGCCTTCGATCAGGCGCAACGCGTCGTCGGCGGTGGGCGCATAGGTCACGCGGTGCCCGAGCAGCGAAAGCAGCGCTTCCGTGCCGGCCGCGACTTCGCCGTTGTCCTCGACGAGCAGCACGTGCAGCCCGGCGAGCGCGCTCGTGTCGTGCACGACGGCCTGCGGCCGCGCAACGACGTCCTCGGCACGCGCGCGCGGCAGGTAGAGGCGCACCGACGTGCCGGCGCCGACCGCGCTGTCGATCGTCGCGAGGCCGCCAGAGCGCTCGCAGAACGCGAACACCTGCGGCAGCCCGAGCCCCGTCCCCATTCCCTGCGCCTTCGTCGTGAACAGCGGTTCGAACGCGCGCGCGAGCACGTCGGGCGCCATGCCGGAGCCTGTGTCGTCGAGCGAGATCTGCACGAAATCGCCGGTCAGCGGAAAGCCGTCCTCGCGGCGCAGCGTCACGTTGCGCGCGCCGACCGTGAAGCGGCCGCCGGTTGCCATCGCGTCGCGCGCGTTGACCGCGAGATTGATCACCGCGAGCTCGAGCTCTGCGACGTCGACGCGGATCGGCCAGACGCCGGGCTCGATCGCGACGACCAGCGACGATTTCGAACCGAGCGACGTCTTCAGCAGTTCGCGGCACGTGCCGACCCATTGCCCGACGTCGATCGTCTCGCTGTGCAGCGGCTGCTTGCGCGCGACGCCGAGGAGCTGGCGCGTGAGCGATTGCCCGTTCTTCAGCGCGCGTTCGATCGCGCCGAGTTCCTTGTCGAGATGCTGAACCCCGCGCCGCCGCGCGATCTGCACGTTGCTCGAGATGATCATCAGCAGGTTGTTGAAGTCGTGCGCGACGCTGCCGACGAGGTTGCCGAGCGCCTGCATCTTGCGCGACTGCCGGTACGCCGATTCGATCGAGCGGCGCATCGACGCTTCGGCCTGCCAGCGGTCCCACGCCTCCTCTTCCGCTTTCAGCCGCTTGAGCGACAGCCAGATCACGGACCACAGCGCGATCGACGGCGCGAACATCGAGATGAACAGCACGCTCAGGTGTTCGTACCATTCATGCCAGATCGCCGACGTGCGATACGCACACGTCACGTAGACGGGATAGCTGCCGACCTGGCGGTACGCGACGATCTCGCTGCTCGCGCCGTCGTGGCGCACGCGTACGACACCCGCGCGCGGATCGTTGCGCGCGTCGCCGAACGTGGTTGCGCGATCGGTGTGCGCGAGCGACGGCGGCGGCGGATACGACGCGATCACCGCGCCGTCCGAGCGCGCGAGCGCCATCGTCATCGGGGTGGCCGCGCCGCCGAGCAGGTCGCGGTAGAACGCGTTGAAATACGACGACTTCAGCGCGATCGACACCATCCCGGCGAACGAACCGTCGCTGTGGCGCCGCGCGACGCCCGTGTTGAACACCGGAATGTTCTCGAGCTTGAGCGGCCCCATCATCAGCCGCGAGATGTGTTCGATGACCTTGCCGTCGCGGATGCCGGCGAAGTCGTCGCGGTTCGCGATCGACGCATAGGGCGCCGGATAGTAGAGGCTGTTGGCGAGCAGCATCCCGCTCGCGCCGAAGATCGACACGGCGGCCACCTGCGGATAGCCGCCGCCGATCGTGTTCAGCGCTTCGTGGATGTCGGATTCCCTGTTGCGCACGGTCGCGTCGTCCATGTCCTGGACGAGATCGACGATGCGCGCATCGAGCGTTTCACTCAGGTCGAACACCTTCAGCGCGTGCTCTTCGGCGACCCGCACCGTGCGCATCGTCACGTCGCTCGCGGCGGCCTCGCGCGCCGTCAGGTCGTTGTACGCCATCACCACCACGTAGATGCACGGCAGCACGATCGCCGCGACGAGCAGCACGATCAGCGTGACGCGGCGGACCGCGAAATCATGCTCGGGCGCGCCGGACGCATAGTTGCCGTCGTCCTGCCAGTCGTCGGCGGGAGTGGAGGCGGGATCGCGGGAGTCGGCAGGCCGGTCGGACGTCATCGAAGCAGCGGGCGAGGCAGAGGTGCCTGCCATCATAAACGAGTTGCGACGGCCCGCCGCGCGACCCCGTACGCACACGATCCTGTCGATTCCGACAGGGGGAGATTGTCAGATTGAAAACGCGACGAATCCGGCAGCGCAAACGTACACAAGGAAAAATTTTGCGTACTTATCTCGAAAATGGTCGCGGCTGTTTTCCGAATGCCGCGCGATCGGACCGATTCTGTTCGAAATGGTGAATATGGCGAGTTGCATCGCCTCCGGTTTACTCAGAGAATCGCGCCTTGCTTTCCCTATGACAGATATATGCGCCCGCCGGCATTCACCGCGCGGTGCGTCGCGCGCACCTGCGTCGCGGCGCCCGCGCGCGGCTGCAAGGCGGTTGCCCGCGCCCGAACGCATGGCGCCTCAAGAAGCGCGCCGCGCGGCCGTTAACGCGAGAGAGACCATTCCGTATACCGCATCGCCCCATGCCTTTGCCGATTGTAATTGCCGACGATTCGCTGCTCGCTCGCAAACTTCTGACAAAGGCGTTGCCGGGAGACTGGGACGTTGACGTCGCGTATGCAGCGAATGGTCGCGAGGCCTTGGCGCTCTATCGTGACGGCAAAGCTTCCGTGATGTTTCTGGACCTGACGATGCCCGACATGAGCGGATATCAGGTACTGGAAACACTGCGCCACGAAGATCTGAACACGTTCGTGATCGTGGTATCCGCCGATATCCAGCCGCAGGCGCAAGCACGCGTGCGTGAATTGGGCGCGATCGCATTCGTTGCCAAGCCCGTGACGTCGGAGGCATTGCTGCCCATTCTCAAGGAGTATGGGTTGTATGCCTGAATCGGTGTTCACGGCGGAGCAACGCGACGCGTTGCAGGAGATCGCCAACCTTGCAATGGGCCGCGCCGCCGCGCGGCTTGCGTTGTTGCTCGGGCGCTTCATCGAACTGTCGGTGCCGCGCGTGCGCGTCGTGAAAGCGGCCGACGCGGGCGACGCGCTGCGCGAGATGACGGGCATTCACGACAACGTGACCGCCGTGCGCCAGGGCTTTCGTTCCGACATCAAGGGCGAGGCGATCGTGCTGTGCCGCAGCGCCGGCGTCGCGCGGCTCATGTCGATCGTCGACCGCACGTTCGGCGAAGGCGTGTCCGGCGGGATGGCGACGCCGGACGAACTCGTGTTCGATGTCGCGAACGTGCTGATGGGCGCATGCGTCGCGTCGATCCTCGACGAGCTCGGCCGCAAGCCCGTGTTCTTTCCGCCGGGGCTGCTCGGCGCGAACGTGTCGTTCGACGACGTATTCCAGCCGAACGTGCTCGCGTGGAGCGTCGCGCTGCTGCTCGAGGTGAACTTCGGGCTCGAGGACCACACATTCCGTGCTCACTTCGTGATGCTGATGGCCGAGGATTCGATCCGGCTGATGGGCGACGCGCTCGACGCGTTGCTGTCCGCGCTATGACGGCCGCCGCGCCGTCGCTGAGCGACCTCGTGATCGAGCGGGTGGGCTTCGGCCTGTTCGTGCTCGACCGTTCGATGACCGTGCTGATGTGGAATCGCTTCATGCAGGACCACAGCGGCATCCCGGCCGCCGACGTGATCGGCCGCAACCTGTTCGACTGCTTTCCGGAACTGCCGCGCGCGTGGCTGTCGCGCAAGGTCGAGAGCGTGTTCCAGCTCGGCAGCTTCGCGTTCAGCTCGTGGGAACAGCGGCCCTACCTGTTCCGCTTCGAGCACGACCGGCCGATTACCGGCGGCATCGACTACATGCAGCAGGACTGTACGTTCATGCCGCTCACGCGCAGCCGCGATGTCGAGGCCGTGTGCGTGACGATCTCGGACGTCACGCATGTGAGCGTGATGCAGCGCGAGCGCGAGGAAGCGGTCGCGAAGCTGCGCGAACACGCGAATCGCGACGGCCTGACCGGCATCGCGAACCGGCGTTTCTTCGAAGCGCGGCTCGGCGACGAATTCGCGCGCTGGCAGCGCTACGGCGGCGACATGTCGGTGCTGCTGTTCGACCTCGACCACTTCAAGACGATCAACGACCGCTTCGGGCATGCCGCCGGCGACGCCGTGCTGCGCGAGACGGCGCGCCGCGTCGCGTCGATCGTGCGTGCGCAGGATACGTTCGGCCGTTTCGGCGGCGAGGAATTCGCGCTGCTGCTGCCGTGCACGAATCTCGACGAGGCGATGCTGGTGGCCGACAAGGTGCGCGACGCGATCGGCAGCTTGCCGGTCGATGCGGAAGGCGTCAGCGTGCCGGTGACGGCGAGCGTCGGCGGCGCGTGCGCGAAGACGGGCGCGCCGACCAGCGACGTGCTCGTCAACGAGGCCGACGCCGCGCTCTATCGCGCGAAGCGGCTCGGGCGCGACCGCTCGGTTGCCTACGCGTAGGCGCGCCCGCCCCGCAGCGCGCGAAGCGGCTTCACGCCGCGCGTGCCGCGCTCAGCTTTTCGCGATGCCGGCCAGCACGCCCGCCAGCACGGCCGGCTGCGACATGAACGGCGAATGGCTGCTGTCGAGCTGGTGCACGTGGGTCGGATTGCCGGGCGCGAACACGTCGGCTTCGTCGATGAAGCGCTGCTGCAGCGCGGGCAGGATCACGCGGTCCTGCAGGCACTTGATGTAGTGACGGTCGATCGCGCCCCAGCGCGTGGCGGTCGTCGGGATCGCGGTTGCGAACGGCGCGGCCGGCACGTCGCAGGTCATCAGGTTCGCGACGGCCTCGAAGTCGGCCTGCGGCACGTCGTCGTACAGCGCACGCTTCATCGTCTCGCGATACGCGGCGTCGCCGCTGCGCGGATCGATGCGCAGCGCACCGGCCACGCGCGGGCTCGCGAGCATCAGCGGGCCGAGCATCTCGCCGTTGTTCTCTGGCGCGCGCACGTAGTCGAGGCCCGGCACGCCCGACGCCGGCATGAACGCCGCGAGATAGACGATCTTCGCGATCTTTTCCGGCGCGCGTTCGGCGGCCGCCGTGATCGCGAGACCGCCCATGCTGTGCCCGACCAGCACGACCTTGCCGCGGCCGAGCGCATACGCGTCGTCGACGGCCTGCATCACCTGTGTCGCGTAATCGTCGAGCGTCGTGTTCGCGACCGGCGACGGCTCGGCGCCGAACGCGTCCTTGTCGAGCGGCCGTTCGAGATAAGGCGCGGGAAAGCGGGCGTTGATGCCGTGCGCGGGCAGGTCGCGCGCGATCGACAGGTAGCCGCGCGCGGCCAGCGCGGCCGCGACGTGCGCGTAGCACCACGCGCCATGCCAGGCGCCGTGCACGAGGACGAAGACGGGATGGTCGGACTGCGGGGGGGCGGTTACGGTCGTCTCCATGGCGTTCGTGTTTTTTCCGGAAAGGTGTCATCTTAGACGAACCCGTGCGCATCCAAGCGCGAACGCACTGCGCAACTGTGCGGCGGGCTGCGATCCGTCCCTCTTGTCTCGCGCAGGCCACATTCGTCTGGATCCGATATGCATATGAGCCGAAGCGCGCTAATTTGTTGCTTTACCCGCGATTGCGCCCCATGAACGTCGACTATCTCTTCTATCGGAGGCCGGATAAACCTGGCCCCTATTCGCTCGACGACCTGGGCGAGATCGCGCCGCCGATCGGCCCGGGCGACCTGGTGCGCGCGGGCATCGCGCGCGTGTTCGAGCAGATCGACTGGCAGGAATCGCCCGACGTGCCGGGCGCGTGGTTCGGCACGGGTGGCGCGGTATTTCAGTTCACCGCGGAGCCCGATGGCCGCGTGACGAGCTTCATGGGCTCGCGCCTCGAACGCCGCTCGATGCTGCAGCTCACCCGCGAAATGGGGCTCATCGCGCTCGACCTGCAGCGCGACATCGTTTACGGCTGACGAGCCGCCGGCGCCGTGCGGCGGCTGTTCCCGCCGAGGCCGGCCGCGCGGGCCCGCCAACGGTTCCCGGCGCCCCGCCGGGCGTGGCGCGTGTCCGCCATCGAACTTCAAAGATTGCTATACTTTCGCCCAATTCCGGCTTCCGGCCGGTAATTTGTGCCTGTCTGCGTCGATCGTTCGCATATCTCGCACGCATTTGACACCCTGACCATCCCAGCCGGGCATGGCTTCTTCAATCGCCCCGCGTGGGTGTCTCCGTGGAGCTTGTCTTGGCCGTTTCCAATTCCGTCGTGGACGAACAAGAAACCGACGCCGCTGCCGTCACATCGGGCAGCTCTTTCTATCTTGCGATGCGCATCCTGCCGGCGGTGCAGCGCGACGCGATGTTCCAGGTCTATGCGTTCTGCCGCGCGGTCGACGACATCGCCGACAGCGACCTGCCGCGTGCCGAGCGCAACGCGGGCCTCGATCGCTGGCGCGCGGACATCGACGCGTGCTTCGCGGGTCGCCCGCCGCGCCATCTGGCCGCGCTCGATCGCGAGATCCGCGCGTTCAACCTGCAGCGCGACGACTTCCACGCGATGATCGACGGGATGGCGATGGACGCGGTGGAAGACATCTGCGCGCCCGACGAGCCGACGCTCGACCTCTTTTGCGATCGCGTGGCGAGCGCGGCCGGCCGGCTGTCGGTGAGGATATTCGGGATGCCGGAAGCCGAAGGGATCAAGCTGTCGCACCACCTCGGCCGCGCGCTGCAACTGACGAACATCCTGCGCGACATCGACGACGACGCGGCGATCAACCGCTGCTACCTGCCGCGCGAGCTGCTGGCGCGCGAAGGCATCGCGATCACCGATCCGGCGACGATCGTGCGCGATCCGGCGCTGCCGCGCGTGTGCGCGACGCTCGTCGAGCGCGCGCTCGAGCACTTCCGCCAGGCCGACGCGGTGATGGATACCTGCCCGCGTGCGCAGGTGAAGGCGCCGCGCATCATGTCGGGCGCGTATCGCTGCATTCTCGAAGCCGCGGTCGCACGCGGCTTTGCCGCCCCGCGCGCCCCGCTGCGCAAGCCGAAAGCGCGCATGCTGATGATCGCCGCGCGCTACGCGCTGTTCTGAGCCGACCGAGTCGATGCCCAGAACCGTCCATGTGATCGGTGCCGGACTCGCGGGCCTGTCGGCCGCGGTCGAGCTGCAGCGCCGCGGGCGGCACATCGTGCTGCACGACGCGCACGCGCATGCGGGCGGCCGCTGCCGGTCATGGTTCGACGGGACGCTGAACACGACGCTCGACAGCGGGCTGCACGCGGTCTTCGCAGGGCAAGCGGCCACGCAGCGCTATCTGCGCGCGATCGGCGCGGCCGATCAACTGGTCGGGCCGGCGCTGCCCGAATTTCCGGTCGTCGACGTTGCGTCGCAGCAGCGCTGGACGCTGCGTTTCGGCAACGGGCACTGGCCGTCGTGGCTGTTCGATGCCGCGTCGCGTGCGCCGGGCACGACGCCGCTCGACTACCTCGCGCTCGCCCCGCTCGCATTTGCGCTCACGGGCCGTTCACTCGCACAGACGATGCGATGCGACGGCGTGCTGTGGGATCGTTGGCTGCGGCCGTATTGGCTCGGGGTGCTGAACGTCGAGCCGCGCCATGCGAGTGCCGAACTCGCGCGCGCAGTGATGTGCAGCATGTTTGCCGCGGGCGGCCCCGGTTGCCGTCCGCTCGTCGCGCGCCACGGGCTCGGCAGCGCATTCGTCGAACCGGCGCTGCGCATGCTGCAGCACGGCGGCGCGCAGATCCGGCTGAACTCGCGGCTCGACGCGTTCGAGTTCGGCGCGCACGGCAATGCGGTCGACGCGGTCGCGATCGGCGGCGAGCGCATCGATCTCGCGCCGGGCGACGCGGTCGTGCTGGCCGTGCCGCCCGAGGTCGCGTTGCCGCTCGTACCCGAACTCACCGCGCCGGATACATTCAGCGCGGTCGTGACCGCGTATTTCGCGGTCGAGCCGCCGGCCGGCAGCCCGCTGCAGACGACCGTCGTCAACGGCGTCGTCGATGCGGTGCGCGCCGGCGGCGGCCAGCTCGCGGCGACGATCCGCGACGCGGGCCGCTGGCTCGACATGCCGCGCGACACGCTCGCGCGGCGGATCTGGGAAGACGTCGCGCGCGTGACCGGCGCGAACCCGGAAACCATCCCCGCGTGGCAGCTCGTCGTCGAGCCGCGCGCGGGCTTTGCGGCAGTGCCGTCGCAGGAAATGAAACGTCCGGCCGTGCGTACGCGCTGGACCAATCTTGTGCTGGCGGGCGACTGGATTGCCACCGGCTTGCCCGCCACGATCGAGGGCGCGATCCGTTCCGGCCAGCTGGCCGCGGACGTGCTCCAGACACAATAAAGAGGGACCGATGAACGATCTCACCGAAATGGCTACCCTGTCCGCCGGCACCGCGCCGGCCGGCGTCGACGCGGCTGTCGCGCGTGCGACCGACGCGCTGCTGGCCGCGCAGAAAGCGGACGGACACTGGGTCTACGAACTCGAAGCCGATTCGACGATTCCCGCCGAATACGTGCTGCTCGTCCACTATCTCGGCGAGACGCCGAACCTCGAGCTCGAACAGAAGATCGGCCGGTATCTGCGCCGCATCCAGCAGGCGGACGGCGGCTGGCCGCTGTTCACCGACGGCGCGCCGAACATCAGCGCGAGCGTGAAGGCGTATTTCGCGCTCAAGGTGATCGGCGACGACGAGAACGCCGAGCACATGCAGCGCGCGCGCCGTGCGATCCACGCGATGGGCGGCGCCGAGATGTCGAACGTGTTCACGCGCATCCAGCTCGCGCTGTACGGCGCGATTCCGTGGCGCGCGGTGCCGATGATGCCGGTCGAGATCATGCTGCTGCCGCAGTGGTTCCCGTTCCACCTGTCGAAGGTGTCGTACTGGGCGCGTACCGTGATCGTGCCGCTGCTCGTGCTGAACGCGAAGCGCCCGCTCGCGAAGAACCCGCGCGGCGTGCGCATCGACGAGCTGTTCATCGATCCGCCCGTCAACGCCGGGCTGCTGCCGCGCCAGGGCCACCAGAGCGCCGGCTGGTTCGCGTTCTTCCGCGTGGTCGACCATGCGCTGCGCGCGGTCGACGGCCTGTTCCCGAGCTATACGCGCGAACGCGCGATCCGCCAGGCCGTGTCGTTCGTCGACGAGCGCCTGAACGGCGAGGACGGCCTCGGCGCGATCTATCCGGCGATGGCCAACGCGGTGATGATGTACGACGTGCTCGGCTACGCGGAAGATCATCCGAACCGCGCGATCGCGCGCAAGGCGCTTGAGAAGCTGCTCGTCGTGCAGGAGGACGAAGCGTATTGCCAGCCGTGCCTGTCGCCGGTGTGGGACACGTCGCTCGCGGCGCACGCGCTGCTCGAAACCGGCGATGCGCGTGCCGAGGAAGCCGTGCTGCGCGGCCTCGACTGGCTGCGCCCGCTGCAGATCCTCGACGTGCGCGGCGACTGGATCTCGCGCCGCCCGAACGTGCGGCCCGGCGGCTGGGCATTCCAGTACGCGAACGCGCACTACCCGGACGTCGACGATACGGCCGTGGTCGTGATGGCGATGGACCGCGCGCAGAAGCTCAGGCAGTCGGACGCGTACCGCGATTCGATGGCGCGCGCACGCGAATGGGTCGTCGGCATGCAGAGCAGCGACGGCGGCTGGGGCGCGTTCGAGCCGGAAAACACGCAGTACTACCTGAACAACATCCCGTTCTCCGATCACGGCGCGCTGCTCGATCCGCCGACGTCCGACGTGTCGGGCCGCTGCCTGTCGATGCTGTCGCAGCTCGGCGAGACGGCCGCGAACAGCGAGCCGGCCCGTCGCGCGCTCGACTACATGCTGAAGGAGCAGGAGCCGGACGGCAGCTGGTACGGCCGCTGGGGGATGAACTACGTGTACGGCACGTGGACCGCGCTGTGCTCGCTGAACGCGGCCGGCCTCGGGCCGGAAGATCCGCGCGTGAAGCGCGGCGCGCAGTGGCTGCTGTCGATCCAGAACAAGGACGGCGGCTGGGGCGAGGACGGCGACAGCTACAAGCTGAACTACCGCGGCTTCGAGCAGGCGCCGAGCACGGCGTCGCAGACGGCCTGGGCGCTGCTCGGCCTGATGGCGGCCGGCGAGGTGAACAACCCGGCCGTTGCGCGCGGCGTCGACTACCTGATCGCCGAGCAGAATGAAGAGGGTCTGTGGGACGAGACGCGCTTCACGGCGACGGGCTTCCCGCGCGTGTTCTACCTGCGCTACCACGGCTATCGCAAGTTCTTCCCGCTGTGGGCGCTCGCGCGCTACCGCAACCTGAAGCGCGACAACGCGACGCGCGTCGCGGTCGGGATGTAACGCGTGGGCGCATCACGGCACAACGGCGCACTGCCCGTCATCGCGGTGACGGGGATGGCGTTCGAGGCGCGCATCGCACGCGGCCACGGCGTCGAGGCCGTATTCGCCGCGCGGGCCGACCGGCTCGAGCGCGCGCTGGCCGACGCGACCGCGCGCGGTTGCGCGGGCATCGTGAGCTTCGGCACGGCGGGCGGGCTCGCGCCCGATCTGGCGCCCGGCGCGCTCGTGATTGCGAACGCCATCGACGGGCCGTTCGGCCGCGTCGAGACCGATGCGGGCTGGAGTACGCGGCTCGTCGCGGCGCTGCACGACACGCCGGTATGGGCGCGCGTCACGCGCGGCACGATCGCAGCGGTCGGCGCGCCGGTCGTCAGCGAACAGGAAAAGGCGTCGCTGCACCACGCGAAGGGCGCGCTCGCCGTCGACATGGAGTCGCACATCGCGGCGGCCTTCGCGGCTGCGCGCGGCGTGCCGTTCGCGGTGTGTCGCGCGATCGTCGATCCGGCGTGGCGCACGTTGCCGCGTGCGGCGACGGCCGGCCTGCGCGACGACGGCAGCACGGCGATCCTGCCGATCCTGCGCGAATTGCTGAAGCAGCCGTCGCAGCTCGGCCCGCTGCTGCAGGTCGCGAGCGATGCGCGCGCGGCGCGCACGACGCTGATCCAGGCACGGCACGCATTCGAGCGTACGGGCGCGATGCGGATCGTCTGAGCGGCACGCGCCGCGTTTCGCTTTCCCACCTCTCTTCGTTTCTCGCGGACAAAAAAAGAGCGCTGCCGATGCAGCGCTCTTTGTCTTGTGCGCCCAGCATGGGCGCACTCTTGTGGGTGCAAGTCCCACCGTAAGTTGATCACAGCGAGCGAAGCGAAGCGCAACTGCGAGAGGGTGACCGATCGTGGGGAGGAAGCGTGGAGCGAAACTGCGAGCCGATGAACAAGAACCGGATAGAAGGCGGCACCGACCAGGGCGAGCGGGCAGGAAACCGCAAAGCTCTTGTGATCAAGGAGCGGTGGCGTAAATCCGGCGGCTGTGCAGTGAAGGAGTGCGTTCTTACCTGGGGAGATCTCGCCTCATGCCTGAAAGGGCAGCGGCGTCGAGCCGGAGCGAGAAGTCAGCAGAGGCCGTAGTAGTCACAGGACAGGCCGGTGAGGCTGAAGCTGGTGACGAAGGGCCAAACGGGAAGGAGTGTTCAGCGTCATGTCGATGCGGCAGGCATTGCGTCAGATGTCCGTGCAAACGGGGCGAGCGGGAAAAGCGCGCGGTGAAGCTGCGCGTGCATCTGCTAGCGACGAAGCTTGCGGCCCGCGGCATGAATCCGGGGACACGGGGTCAGCGCTGCTGGAAGCGGCGCTGACGAGAGGGAACCTGAAGCAGGCGTTCAAACGGGTGCGGGCTAACAGGGGCGCCGCTGGCGTAGACGGCCTGGACATTAACCAGACTGCGCGTCATCTGGTGACGGCGTGGCCTGTGATTCGTGAACAGTTGCTGAAGGGGACGTACCGGCCCAGTCCGGTACGACGGGTAACGATTCCGAAACCGGATGGGGGCGAGCGCGAGCTGGGCATCCCGACGGTAACGGACCGGCTGATCCAGCAGGCGCTGCTACAGGTGCTACAGCCAGTTCTGGACCCTACCTTCAGCGAGTACAGCTACGGCTTCCGTCCGGGACGGCGTGCGCATGACGCGGTGTTAGCCGCGCAATCGTACGTGCAGTCAGGCCGGCGAACCGTGGTGGACGTTGATCTGGAGAAGTTCTTCGACCGGGTCAACCACGACATTCTGATCGATCGTGTACAGAAACGCATTGGCGACGCCGGAGTGATCCGGCTGATCCGGGCGTATCTGAACAGCGGCATCATGGATGACGGAGTGGTCCAGCAGCGGGGTCAGGGCACGCCGCAGGGCGGGCCGCTATCCCCACTGCTGGCCAACGTGCTGCTCGATGAGGTGGACAAGGAACTGGAGCGGCGGGGTCACTGCTTCGTGCGCTACGCCGACGATGCGAATGTTTATGTTCGCAGCCGTCGGGCGGGCGAGCGGGTGATGGCTCTGCTGCGACGCCTGTATGGTCGGCTGCGCCTGAAGGTCAACGAGACCAAGAGCGCAGTGGCGAGTGTGTTTGGACGCAAGTTTCTGGGCTACAGCCTGTGGGTGGCCCCGGGCGGTGTCGTGAAGCGCAAGGTGGCGGCCAAACCGCTACTGGCGTTCAAACACCGCGTTCGTGAACTGACCCGTCGATCTGGCGGGCGGAGTCTGCCAGAGGTGGTGGAACGACTACGGACCTATGTGCAAGGGTGGAAAGCGTACTTCCGGCTCGCGCAAACGCCCCGTGTCTGGTTGGAACTGGACAAGTGGCTGCGGCACCGGTTGCGAGCGATCCAGCTAAAACACTGGCGTCGTGGCACGACCATTTACCGGGAGCTGTGTGCGCTGGGGGCATCGGATGACGTTGCGCGACAGGTGGCGGCCAACAGTCGCTGCTGGTGGCGCAATAGCGACCGGCTGCTCAACAGCGTGCTGACCATCGCATACTTCGACCGGCTGGGTGTACCCCGACTCTCATAACCTCAACTTCCTGAACCGCCCGGTGCGGACCCGCATGCCGGGTGGTGTGGCAGGGGCACGGCCTTATGGCCGTCCCCTATGCCGATTGCGGCGGTTGCCGTTGCAGCGTTACTGCGCGGCCGGACTGCTCGCGGGCATTGCCGGCGCAGCCGGTGCACCGTCGGCGGCCGGCGTGGTCGCCGGGCCCGACGATGCCGGTGCTGGTGCCGCTGCCGGTGCCGCGGCAGGCGCACTCGCGGGCATCGCATGGTCCGCACCCGGATCGTCGTACTGCGGCAATCCCGGCGCGGCCGGCGCGCTGTTCGGCGTGGTGCCCGATGCGCCGCCCGACTCGCCCGGATCCTCGTAGCTCGGCAGCCCCGGCACGGCCGGCGTCGCGGCCGGTGCGGCGCCCGATTCGCCCGGCTCGCTGTAGTTCGGCAGCGTGGTCGACGACGACTGGCTGCGATACGTCAGCGACTTGCGCTGCTGCAGGTACGCGTCGCGCACGAACGAATACGGATCGAGCGCGGCCTGCTTCAGCAGGTCGGTCGCGCCGAGCAGGTCCGAACGCGCGCTGATGAATTGCGCGATGTACATCGGATTGCGTGCGGCCGGCTCGATGTAGTTGAGCAGGTTGAAGCGCACGTCCACCGCGCGGCCGACGCCGTCGCGGACCGTGCTCGGCCCGAACACGGGCAGCACGAGGTACGGGCCGGACGGCACGCCCCAGCGCGCGAGCGTCAGGCCGAAATCCTGGTGATGCTTCGGCAGCCCGGCCGGCGTCGCGATATCGATCAGGCCGGCGACGCCGAACAGCGAGTTCATTGCCACGCGCATCAGATCCTGCGTCGCATCGGTGATGCGCAGCTGCAGCAGGTTGTTCGCCATGTTGCCGAGATCGCCGAGGTTCGAGAAGAAGTTGCTGATCGCGGTGCGCACGGGCGTCGGCGTGATCTTCTGGTAACCCTTCGCGATCGGCACCGCGATGTTCGAATCGACGGCGTCGTTGATCTTGTACATCGTCCGGTTCATCGGCTCGAGCGGGTCGTTCGGATTGCGGTTCGGTCCCGTCGCGCAGCCGGTCAGCATTGCGCTGGCGGCGACGGTCGCCGCAATGATTCGCACCTTATTCATTGATTCCTTGCAATTGGTTCTTGGCGCGTTTGACGCGCGGTTTGCCCATCAGGACGGGCTGGAACACCACGGCGCCGATCAGCGTGCAGGTCAGTGCCAGCGCGAGCAGCTTGCCCATGCTCGACGTGCCCGGGTGGTGCGACAGCCACAGGCTGCCGAATGCGGTCGCCGTCGTCGCGGCGCTGAACAGCACCGCGTGCGTGAGGCTCGAATGCAGCAACCCCGTCTGCCCCGCGCGCCACGCCATCACGAAATACACCTTGAACGCGACGCCGACGCCGAGCATCAGCGGCAGCGCGATGATGTTCGCGAAGTTCAGCGGCATGCCGAGCACGACGCACATCTCGAGCGTCACGACGCCCGACACGAGCAGCGGCACCAGCGTGCGCAGCACGTCGCCGAAGCGGCGCAGCGTGACCCACAGCAGGATCGTGATCGACATGATCGACCACAGCGCCGCATGCAGGAACGCGTTGATGATCGTGTCGGCCGAATGCAGGATCGAGATCGGCCCGCCGGTCGTGCCCGGTTCCGCGGCCTTCACGGTTTTCGCGAAGCGGCGCAGCATCGTGTCGTCGTTCGGGTCGACGCCCTTCGGCACCTTCGGCGAGATCTGCACGAGTGCCTGGCCGTCCGGCGCGACCCAGTCGCGCACGAGTTGCGGCGGCAGCGATTCGCGCGTGATGTCCTGCGGCTGCAGCAGCGCCGCGAGCTGGCCGAGCGCCATGCGCAGCGTATCGGAGAACGCGCGCTCGGCGCGGTCGCGCGTCGCGCTGTCGGCGGCGGCGAGCTTCGCGAGCGATGCGGACAGGTGTTGCGCGGCGGCCGCGCCCGGGCCCGGGTGATCTTCCGCCGCGTAGCCGAGCAGGTCCGACACGCGCTTGAGCGCGGCGACGCGCTGCGCGTCGGTCGCGGGCGGCGCGGCCGGCTGCGTCAGCGCGGGCAGCAGGTCGCTCGCGGCCGCGGCGATCGCCGCACGCTTGGCCGGCTGGTCGGCGGGGATGAAGGTCGACAGCGTGGTCGTGCGGCCGACTTCGGGCAGCGCGTCGAGACGTTTCGCGGCCGCGTCGGCTTCGGCGAGCGACGGCGCGAGCAGCGTGACGTCGTTGACGGCCGCTTCGGGCGAATCCTTCAGCGCGAGCAGCGTCGCCATCGATTCACTGTTCGGATCCTTCAGGTTCAGCGGATTGAAGTCGAAGCGCAGGAACGCGAGCAGCGGCAGCGCGCCGATCACGACCACGAGCGTGCCGATCAGGATCGGCTTGCGATGGCGATCGAGAAAATCGTCGACCGGCGCGAGCCACGGGAAGCCCGGCGTCTTCGATTCGCCCGGCGGTGCGAACAGGCGCAGCAGCGCGGGCAGCAGCGTGAGCGTGGTCAGCAGGGCGACGAACATCCCGACGCCCGCGATCAGGCCGAGCTCGGACACGCCGCGATAGGCGGTGGGGATGAACGAGAAGAAGCTTGCCGCGACGGCCGCGGTGGCCAGCGCGAGCGGCATGCCCATCGAGTGCGCGGCGCCGATCAGCGCGTGATCGATGCGCGGATCGCGGAAGCGCTCCTCGCGGTACTTCACGCCGTACTGGATCGAGAAGTCGACGCCGAGGCCCACGAACAGCACCATGAACGCGACCGAGATCATGTTCAGCGAGCCGACCATCGCGAGGCCGAGCGCGGCGGTCACGACGAGCCCGACGAACAGCGTGACGAGCACCGAGCCGATCATCCGCTTCGAGCGCAGCGCAAGCCACAGGATGACGAGCACGGCGAGCAGCGTGAGCGCGCCGTTGAGCGCCGCGCCGTCCTCGACCGATGCGAATTCGTCGTCGGCGAGCGGCTGTTCGCCGGTCAGGCGCACGGCCGCGCCGTAACGCTTCTCGAGGTCGAGCGAACGGGCAGCGTCGCGGATCACCTGGCTGGTTTCCGCACCGGCCTTCAGCGCGCCGTAGTTGACCACGGGCTGCACGGTGACGAATGCGCGCGCGGGCTGCCGCGCGGCGTCGCTGTCGACCAGCGCGCGCCACGAGAACGCGGCCGGCTTGCCGGCCAGCACGTCGTCGACCGTCGCGGCGCTGCGCGCGAGCAGCTTGGCCATCGCGGGCAGCTTCACCTGGCCGGTCAGGAGCGGCTGGCCGAGCGTGGTGGCCAGCGTCGTCGCGAGCCCGGTCAGGCTCGGGTTCTTCGCGAGTTCGTTGACGAGCGGGCGCGCGCTCGCGAGCTGCGACGTCGTATCGGAGACTTCCTGCGGCGACAGGAACAGCAGCCCGTTGTGCTCGAAGAACGGCCCGCCGCCGGGCTCGGCGACCTGGCCGATGCGGCCGGCTTCGGCCTGCTTCTGCAGCGCTTCGGTCAGCACATGCGCGGCGGCATTCGCGAATTCGGGCGCGGGCGCTTCGACGACCGCGAGGATCGTGCCGTTGCGTTGCGGGAACGCTTTGTCGACGGCCTGGCCGAGCGCGGCCCATTGCGGTTCCGCATCGACGAGCTTGCTGATGTCGGTGTTGATCTTGAAATGCTGCGCGACGTAGACACCGCTGAGGGCAGCGATGACGAGCGACAGGACGACGACCCAGACGGGACGGCGCACCGACCACGCAACGAGTCGGACGATGAGAGATGTCACCATGTGGCGGTGGGGAGCGGCTGGCAAGGGCAAAGTAGCCAAGTATACCGGCGCGGCGTGGCGAAAGACGTGACGTTGCGGGTTTCGGGGCGGGAAGGAGATTTGTTCGCGGCGGCGGAATCGATGGCGGTGGTCGGCTGTTTTGTAAGGGGATATTCACATAATCGACGCTACCCTGCCGCGCCGCCCCTCCGCCCGCACCTGTGACAAACGAAGCTGAAAGGTAACAGTCGGTCACGGCGCGGCAACCGGGCGTCGGGCCCGGTATACTTTGCTCCACCGGCCGACGCCAAGAGCCGGTCGTTTTTTCCCATTGAGTGCGATATCGATATCCGTATGAAACGTCATCTGTTTGCTTTCGTCGCGGCCGCCGCCGTGTCGGTTTCCGCTTTCGCGCAGAGCGCGCCGGTCGATATCGTCCGCAATGCGGTCGAGGGCACCGTCACCGCGATGAAGGCCGATCCGGCCGCACGCGGCGGCGACATGGCGAAGGTCACGCAGGTCGTCGAGCAGCGTTTCCTGCCCGCGACCAACTTCGAGCGCACGACCCGCATCGCCGTCGGCGACGCGTGGAAGCAGGCGACGCCGGATCAGCAACAGGAGCTGTACAAGCAGTTCAAGCTGCTGATGACGCGCACCTATGCCGCGTCGCTCGCGCAGCTCGGCGGCCAGGACGCGAAGTTCTCGTTCAAGGCCGGCGGCGCGTCGGGCGCCGACGCGCTCGTGCAGTCGACGGTGACGACGCCGGGCGACAGCCAGTCGGTCGGCTATCGTCTCGGCAAGGTCGGCAACGACTGGAAGATCTACGACATCGACATGTCGGGCGCGTGGCTGATCCAGGTCTACCAGGGCCAGTTCAAGAGCCAGCTCGCGTCGGGCGGGATCGCCGGGCTGATCGCTTATCTGCAGAAGCACAATTCGCGGACGAACTGACGGCCGCGCGGTCCGCAGTCCGGATGCATGACGGGCGCCCTGGTGCGCCCTTTTTCGTTGCGGGCCGCGCGTGCGGCACCCGCCCGTCGCGCGTTATTCGCCGGCGCCGAGCATCCGCAGGCAATCGCGGACGACGGCGTCGTGCGTGACGTCTTCGCAGGCGGAACGATGCGGCGTGCAGGCCGGTTGGTCGCGTCTTGCGCAGCGGATCGCCGCGTCGGGCGTGCCTACCGCCGCCGATGCTCGACCGCGAACTTGATCAGCTCGGCCTGCCCTTCGATCTCGAGCTTGCGCTTCAAATTGAGCCGGTGCGTTTCGACCGTGCGCACCGACAGCCCCGTCTGCTGCGCGATCTGCTTGCTCGACAACCCCTCGGCCAGCGCGTCGAGGATGTCGCGTTCGCGCGGCGTCAGGCGATCGAGCGGCGATGCGGTCGCGCTCGCGTGAATCATCCGCGCGGCAAGCCCTTCGCTGAAGAACGTCTGTCCGGCCAGCACCGCGCCGATCGCGCGGACGATCTCGCTCGCGGGCGAATCCTTCAGCAGGTAGCCGCTCGCGCCGGCACGCACGGCCTGCGTCACGTATTCGACGTTGTCGTGCATCGACAGCATCAGCACGCGGATGCCGGGAAAACGCTCGTGGAACACGCCCGACAGCGCGATGCCGTTCATCCCGTTCATGCCGACGTCCATCAGTGCGAGATCGGGTTCGAGCGACGCGGCGAGCGCGAGCGCCTCGTCGGCGTTGCCGGCCTCGCCGACCACGGACAGGTCGGCTGCTTCGAGGCGCATCCGCAAGCCGTCGCGCACGAGCGGGTGATCGTCGACGAGCAGCAATCGGGCAGCGGGCCGGGCGGTGTCGGGGGCGCTCATGCGAAAAGTCTCCTGTTATGGGGTGCGTCGTCACGCGTCGCCGCGCAGCGGCACACGTGCGGCGACGATCGTGTGGCCGACCTGCGACGAGATCGTCAGCATGCCGCCGAGCGCGTCGAGGCGCTCGCGCATGTTGCGCAGGCCGATGCCGCGGCGCGCGTCGGCCTGCGAGCGTTCGGCGTCGAAGCCGCAGCCGTTGTCGGCGATGGTCAGCGTGACGGAGTGCGCGCCGACGTCGAGCGTGACGGCCGCGCGCGTCGCCTGCGCATGATGCACGATGTTGCTGAGCGCTTCCTGCGCGATCCGGAACAGCGCGGTGTTGACCGCCTCGGGCAGCGGCCGCGTGCCGCTGTGCGCGACCTGCGTATAGCCGATGTCGATGCCGCTTTCGGCGCCGAGCTCGCGGACGAGCTGCTCGAGCGCGGCCGCGAGACCGAGATCGTCGAGCATCGACGGACGCAGCGCATGCGAGATGCGCCGCACTTCGCGCAGCGTGTCGCCGAGCCGCCCGACGCCGGACACGAGCGCCTGTTCGGCCTCGGGCACGCGCGACGTGCCGCGTTCGAAGCGCGCGAGCGCGGATTCGAGCATCAGCTTCGCCGACACCATCATCTGGCTGATCCCGTCGTGCAGTTCGCGCGACAGCCGAGCGCGCTCCTGCTCCTGCGATTCGACGACGCGCTGCGCGAGCAGCTTGAGCTTCGCGTCGGCGCTGCGCGACTCGCTGACGTTCAGCACCAGCGCGCACACGGCGATCGCCGCCGCGCCCGTGAGCGCGATCGCGGTGAGCCAGCTCATCGTGCGCTCGATGTTCGCGGACGCGCGCGCGTCGATGCGCTGCAGCGCGGTGTCGACGTCGTCGAGATAGATGCCCGTGCCGACCATCCAGCCCCAGCGTTCGAGCGCGACGACGTAGCCGAGCTTCGGCGCGACGCGGCCCGTCGACGGCCGCTGCCATGCATAGCGCACGTAGCCGCCGCCGTGCGACGCCGCGCCGATCAGCTTCTGGATCGTCAGCGCGCCCTGCGGATCGCGCATCGACCAGAAGTTGTGGCCGACGCGCTCGGGCTCGCGCGGGTGCATCAGCGCATTGCCGTGCAGGTCGTACACGAAGAAATAGCCGTCGGGCCCGAAATCCATCTTCTGCAGCATCGCGAGCGCCTGCGTGCGCAGCAGCGCGTCGTCGCGCGCATTGCGGCCGCTCGCGTCGTAGAGCGGCATGATCGCGCTCGTCGCGAGCTCGACGTAGTGCTTCAGCTCGACTTCCTTGCTCGACAGGTACGCGGCCTGGATCGTCGCGTGCTGCGTGCGCGCGAGCGACGTCGCCTGCTGGCGCACGCCGAAGCCGATGCCGGCGATCGCGAGCAGGAACGGCACGATGGCCAGAAGGAAGATCTTTGCCTTGAGTCTCATGGTGGTGCGAAGCGGCCGCGAACCGGTGCGGCCGGCCAGGTGCGGCCGGCCGGGCGCGTCAGCCGCGCGGCGGCGCGGCGGCGTATCGAGCCGACATTGTCGGCGATTTTGCACGCGGGCGGCTGCGACCGGGCGGCCGCCCCGCCGCAGCGCGGGGCCCGGGCGCTCAGGCCCGCCGCGACTCGAGATCGTCGGAGGGCGCGGGCGTCAGTACGACGATGCGGTTGCGCCCGCTTTCCTTCGCGCGATACAGCGCATCGTCGGCGAGCTTCAGCGCGGCCTGCATGTCGTTGTCGAGTTCGGGATAGCTCGTCGTCACGCCGATGCTGACCGTCAGGCGGCCGGCCGTGCCGGCGTCGTGCCGGATGCCGAGATCGAGGATGCCGGTGCGGATCGTCTCTGCGATCGTCACCGCGCCGTCCGTGTCGACGTCGGGCAGCACGACGACGAACTCCTCGCCGCCGTAGCGCGCCGCATAGTCGGCCGGGCGGCGCAGGCAGCCGGCGATGCAATGGCCGACCGCGGCGAGCGCGTCGTCGCCGGCCTGATGGCCCTGCGTGTCGTTGTAGCGCTTGAAGTAGTCGACATCGATGAACAGCAGCGACAGCGCAAGCTGCGAGCGCGCGGCGCGGCGCCATTCGCGCGCGAGCGTGACGTCGAGCATCCGGCGGTTGTCGAGGCCCGTAAGGCCGTCGGTGCGCGCGAGCGCCTGCAGTTCGGTTTCCGCGCGATGGCGCTTGCGCAGCTGCACGTCGAGCAGCAGCGACAGGCCGACGAAGCCGATCGCGAGCGCGCCCATCGCGGAGCCGACCGGAATCGCGCGGTCGTACCACGCGGCGTAGGTGTCCGCTTCCGACCGCGCAACCATGATGATGAGCGGCAGGTGATCGAGGTGCCGGAACACGTACAGGCGCCGCACGCCGTCGATCGACGCGGTATCGGCGAAGCTGCCTTCGCTGGCGGTCATGAAATGCCGGAACGTGCTGGCGCGGCTGATGTCGCGGCCGACGATCTTAGGGTCGTACGGTTCGCGCGCAAGCATCAGGCCGCTCGTGTTCATCAGCGCGACCGAGCCGCGGTCGCCGAGAGACAGGCGCGAGAACAGGTTCTGGAAATATTCGAGCCGGATCGACATCACCGCGACGCCGCCGAACGACCCGTCGGGCTTCGTGATCCGCCGGCTGAGCGCGATGCTCGGCGAGCCGCCACGCAGCCGCGAATGGTACGGGTTGCTGACGTACAGGCCGACGTCGGGGTGGTCGCGGTGGACGGTGAAGTACGGTTCGTTGCCGAAGTTGGCCTTGCGGGGCACGTCGCTCATGCCGTCGACCGCGATGTCGCCTTTGGCGTCGAGCACGTAGATGCCGCCGAGGTACTTGGCCGTCGTCGCGCGGTCGAACAGCACTTGGCGGCGCAGCGACATCGGCAGCGCGACGACCGCGGGGTCGTTCTCGCCTTCGACGACGGCCTGCAGCGACAGCGAATAGATCTCGATGTTGCGCTCGATGTCCCACGACGCCATCAGCGCGAGGTTCTGCTGCATCGCGCGCGAGCGGTCGCGCGCGTCGATGCGGCCTTCGTACAGCAGGACCCCGCACAGGATCAGCAGGATCAGCGCGATCAGCAGCCCCGTATAGAAGATCAGGTGCGGCAGCAGGAACCGGCGCAGATGAGCGGCGACACGGCGCGTCAGGCCGGATTCGCTGGGCATTGCGTAGTCGGTTTCTGCCATGGTCCGTGGATCGATGGGCATCGTCGCCGGGCGGCGGGCCGATGCGATTGTTCGTATGACGTGTCGACGGCGATCCGGTGCGCGGCCCTTCCGGCGCCTTCTTCCCGCCCGGCGGAGAAAGTGGACACCGATTATCGATATTCGCGGCCAGATATACCGGTAAATTGTGCATTCATCGGCGACATCTGCCGCGATTCGATGATCCGACGAATCGGGCGGCGCGGATTCAACGGAGTATAACGCGCGCATTCGCGTGCGCGGAAAATGTTGCGGCCCGTTGATCCGGATCAAATTACAGTGAAATCCCGGGCTTGCAAATATCGGGGAAAGCGTTACTGCGCAAGGCTTTGCCGCGTGACGGGTGCAAGCGCGCCGCGTACGGCCGCCGATTCAGGTGAATTAACGGCCGGCGCATGCAAAACTTGAAAGCACGCAATATGTGCCGATTATCGGTTTCAACGGCCGCGCGAACGTAAGAATGAAAACGGGCGGCCATGGAGGCCGCCCGTTTCGTGGCGCCGGCATGCGGGACGGGCCCGCATGCGCATGCTCAGGCGCCGTGCTGTTGCGCCTTGTACGCGAGCCGGAACCGGTGCAGCAGCGGCTCGGTATAGCCGCTCGGCTGCGACGTGCCCTGCAGCGCGAGCGCGCACGCGGCCTTGAACGCGGTCGACTGGTCGTAGCCGGGCGCCATCGGGCGATAGTTCGGGTCGCCGGCGTTCTGCTGGTCGACGACGCGCGCCATCCGCTTGAACACGTCGAGCACGAAGGCCTCGGTGATCACGCCGTGGCGCAGCCAGTTCGCGATGTGCTGGCTCGAAATGCGCAGCGTCGCGCGGTCTTCCATCAGGCCGACGTCGTGGATGTCCGGCACCTTCGAGCAGCCGACGCCCTGTTCGACCCAGCGCACGACGTAGCCGAGGATGCCCTGCGCGTTGTTCTCGACCTCGCTCAGGATCTCGTCTTCGCTCCATTCGGCGCGCTCGACGACCGGCACGGTCAGCAGGCCCTCGAGCAGCGTGTCGCGCTCGCTCGCGTACGGCGTCTTTTCGAGTTCCTGCTGGACGGCCTGCACGTCGACGAGGTGGTAGTGCAGTGCGTGCAGCGTCGCGGCGGTCGGCGACGGCACCCACGCGGTGTTCGCACCCGCGCGCGGATGCGCGATCTTCTGCTCGAGCATTGCGTGCATCAGGTCCGGCATCGCCCACATGCCCTTGCCGATCTGCGCGCGGCCGCGCAGGCCGGCCGACAGGCCCGCGAGCACGTTGTTGCGCTCGTACGACGTGATCCACGCCGACGACTTCATGTCGCCCTTGCGGATCATCGGGCCCGCTTCCATCGCGGTGTGCATCTCGTCGCCGGTGCGGTCGAGGAAGCCGGTGTTGATGAACGCGACCCGCGCGGCGGCCGCCGCGATGCACGCGGCGAGGTTCACGCTGGTGCGGCGCTCCTCGTCCATGATGCCCATCTTCAGCGTGTTGCGCGGCAGGCCGTACAGATCCTCGATGCGTGCGAACAGCGTATCGGCGAACGCGACTTCGACCGGGCCGTGCATCTTCGGCTTCACGATGTAGATCGAGCCCGTGCGCGAATTGCGCTTCGCCTTCAGGTCGTGCAGCGCGCACAGCGTCGTGACGACGCCGTCGAGGATCCCTTCCGGAATCTCGTTGCCGTCGCGGTCGAGCACTGCGCCGTTGGTCATCAGGTGGCCGACGTTGCGCACGAACAGCAGCGAGCGGCCGTGCAGCGACAGCGTGCCGCCGTCGGGCGTCGCGTACTCGCGGTCGGCGTTCAGGCGGCGTGTGAAGGACTTGCCGCCCTTCGCGACTTCCTCGACCAGCGTGCCCTGCATCAGGCCGAGCCAGTTGCGGTAGAGCTGGACCTTGTCGTCGGCGTCGACCGCCGCGACCGAATCCTCGCAGTCGATGATCGTGCTGACCGCGGCTTCGAGCACGACGTCCTTCACGTTCGCGAGATCGGCGCGGCCGATCGGCGTCGACGCATCGATCTGGATCTCGAGGTGCAGGCCGTGGTGCTTCAGCAGGATTGCGGACGGTGCGTCGGCCGCACCCTGGTAGCCGACGAACTGCGCGGGTTGCGCGAGATGCACGACACCCTTGCCGGTTTCGACGGCGAGCTGGCCGTCCTGCACGCGGTAGCGCAGCGCGTCGCTGTGCGAGCCGCTCGCGAGCGGCGCCGCGTTGTCGAGCACGTTGCGCGCGTAGTCGATCACGCGCTGGCCGCGCGTCGGGTTGTAGGTCGCGGTGCGTTCGGCGCCGCCGTCTTCAGGCAGCGCGTCGGTGCCGTACAGTGCGTCGTACAGGCTGCCCCAGCGGGCGTTCGCGGCGTTCAGCGCATAACGCGCGTTCGACAGCGGCACGACGAGCTGCGGGCCGGCCTGCGTGGCGATCTCGCTGTCGACGTTCGCGGTGGCTGCCGCGACGTTCGACGGGACCGGCACGAGGTAGCCGATCTGTTCGAGGAACGCGCGATACGCGGCGTGGTCGCGCACGGGGCCGGGGTGCGCGCGGTGCCAGGCATCGAGTTCCTGCTGCAGGCGGTCGCGTTCCGCGAGCAGTTCGCGGTTGCGCGGCGCCAGGTCGTGCACCAGGGCCGAGAACCCGCTCCAGAACGCGGCCTGGTCGATGCCGGTGCCCGGCAGCGCTTCGTTTTCAATGAACTGGCTCAGCGCTGGCGCGACTTGCAGTCCTGCTTGGTCGATCATCGTTAATCCTCCCGGGGAAAAATGCGCGCGCGCGGCTAGAGGGCCTGCTCACGCTAATAACGGGCTTGCGAACGAGCCTTGCCGGTCGTAGTGCAAGGAGCAAGGAGCGCCGTTTGGCCGAGCCAAACAAGCGACGCGCGACGCCGCAATGCGGCCGGCAAGGCTCGTTCCCGTGATTTAAAAAAACCATTTATGGGGCTGGCCACCAGAAGGGCCGATCGCTGCGTCATGCTCCTTGCGAATACGTCGAGTATTCGCTTCGTCGCAGTCCTTGCGCTCGGCCCTTCTGGTGGCCAGCGCAAGCCCGTTATTAGCGTGAGCAGGCCCTCCTTTATTCCGCGACGCTTTGTGTGCCGGCGCGGGCGATCTGCGCGTCCTGTTCGGACTTTACGCCAGACACGCCGATCGCACCCGCAATCCGGCCGCCGACCGTGACCGGCACGCCGCCTTCGAGCAACCCCGTCAGCGGCACGCTGAGAAACGCGGTGCGGCCACCGTTGATCATATCCTCATACGCCTTCGTCTCGCGACGGCCGAGCGCCGCCGCGCGCGCCTTGTCCTGAGCGATGTAAGAACTGGCCGGCGATGCGCCGTTCAGCCGTGCGAACGCGAGCAGGTGGCCGCCGTCGTCGACGACGGCGATCGACACGGCCCAGCCGTGACGCTCCGCTTCCGCGCGGGCGGCGGCGAGCATGCGGTCGGCATCGGCGAGTTCGAGTTCGGGTTTCGTCTGCATGGATGTCCTCCGGAACCAGGTCAATTGACGAGCCGGTTGTCGACGAGCTCGATCCAGTGGCGCACGGGCGTGCGTCCCGCGCCGTTAAGGTGAGTCTGGCAGCCGACGCCGGCCGTGACAATCAGGTCCGGCCGCGCGGCTTCGAGCGCGTCGAGCCGGTTGTCGCGCAGTTTCGTCGCGAGTTCGGGCTGCGTCAGCGAATACGTGCCGGCCGAGCCGCGGCACGGATGGCCGTCGGCGACATTCGTCAGATCGAAGCCGAGCCGCGTCAGGATGCTTTCGACCGCGCTGCCGAGGCGCTGCGCGTGCTGCAGCGTGCACGGGCAGTGGACCGCCACGCGACGCAGCGTGGCGTCGCATCGGTCAGCGCGTCGAGCGGCTCGTGCGCTCGACGTTGCGGCTCGAAGGGTGGACGTGAGCGGGCGCCGGATCGTTCGCGCGATGATGTGAATCAAGCAAAGTGCGTTGCCGATGCGGCGCCACAATGGAATATGTCACAATGTGATCCATTCGATGTGCCCGTCGTCATGACCTGCGCACATCCGCGCAGCACGCGTTTCGAGCCGTCGAGCGTGACGCGCCGCCGATCCTGACAGGAGGATGCCGCATGTCGATTCCGACGCGTGGCGACGGGCCCGACGCCCGCGCCGACCCGATTCCGCATGAACGCCGCACCGCGCTGCTGGCGGCGCTCGACGAACTGCTGGAGGCCGAGCGCGCGGGCGCGCGGGTCGCTTCCGAGACGGCGGCCGAGGTGACGGATGATCCCGAACTGCATCGGCTGATCGCACATATCCGCCAGGACGAAGCGCACTGGTGCAGCGTGCTCGTCGACGCGATCCGGTCGCTCGACGCGACGCCGACGCGTGCCACCGGTACGTTCTACGAAAAGGCGATGGCGATCGACGATCTGGCGGAGCGCCTGGCGTTCCTGAACCGTGGCCAGCGCTGGGTCGTCCGCAAGCTGCAGACGCTGCTGCCGACGCTCGCGGATCCGGACATGCACCACGCGCTGTCGCTGATGCTGGTTGCGCACGAGAAGAACATCGGCGCAGTGGACGTGCGGTTGCGCGATGGAGAATCGGGCCGCGGGTAACGGCGGCCGCACAAACAAGTGCTTCGCGGAATGGCGGGGAACGCAGGCAAAGGGGCGGCCGGCCACGAAGCGCCACTCGCCAATCGGGCCGCCCGGCCGCATCGACATCCGGCCCGTCGTGTAAACAGACGTTCGATTGACGAATACGAAAATTGCGTCACTGACCGTTCCCGTCATCCGCAACGCTCGGATTACGTTCGTAAGAACCGGTTTCGATTCAATTCAACGATCTATTTACTGCACGCGATTCTATGATGTCCGGCCGGTATCAAATGCAAATCGCTATGCATATACTGGATTGATCCGACGGAATCCGGGGGGAGACGATGAGCATCGCCGCATCCGCAAACGAGCCGGCCGCCGCCATCCAGCTCATCACCAAGGTATACACCAGGCTGCTGCTCGCCGGCTTCGCGTTGGTGCCGGCATTTCTGATCGCGTACTTCTATTTCTTTCAGAACCCCTCGCTGAAATTCGAGAATCACGCATTCCACGAGCTGGCGATCGCAGCCGCGACGCTCGAAGGTGTGTTCGTCACCTACGTATGCTGGCGTTGTTATCGCTTGTCGGGAGAGCCGCTGCTGCGTTGGCTTACGCTCGGCTTTCTGGGCTTTTCGCTGATCTACGCATTGCACGGCGCCTTCACCGGCATGGCGCATCACAATATCTGGCTCTTCCTGTTGTATGGGCCGGCCTCGCGCCTCGTCATGTCCATCTTGATCTTTGTAGGACAGCTCTCGTACAGTCGGTCGGCGGACGGCGAGGCTTTCCGCGTCGATCGTCGGGCGTGGGCGACATGGGTCGTCGCGTTCGTGCTGATCGATGTGCTGGTGGCCTGGGTCGCGTACTCGCCATTTGCCGGCAGTCCGTGGGTTCGCCTGTCGATGGAAGGCGGTGCACTCGCCTTTTCGACCATCAACGTCATCGCGCTGGTGGTGCGGCGCATCCACACCCCGCTCATGCTGATCTACGGCATCTCGGTTTCGTCGTTCGCGCTCTCGTCGCTTGCGTTCATCCTGGGCCGCCCGTGGAACCATATGTGGTGGCTCGCACATGTGATCTTCGCCGGGGGATTTTTCCTGCTGAGTTACGGTGTCGTGCAGGCATTTCACACAACGCGCTCGTTCTCGACCATCTATAGCCAGGAAGAGCTGTTCGCCCGCTTGCGCGAAGCGATGGCCCGCACGGAACGCGCGTTGCAGGAACTGCAGCGAACCAACGAGAAACTCGAATACATGGCCGCGACCGATCCTTTGACCGGCGCGGCCAACCGGCGGCGGTTCATCGAACGCGTCGAGGCGGAAATTGCCCGTGCGAGGCGAAACGGCGCACCGTTCTCGCTGCTTTCACTCGACCTCGACCACTTCAAGGCAATCAACGATAGCTATGGGCATCAGACGGGCGACCAGGTCCTGCAACGCTTCGTCAAGAAATGCCTCGACGCGATCCGCCCGTACGACGGCGTGGCGCGGGTGGGCGGCGAAGAATTCATGGTCTTGTTGCCGCAGGCCGCTCTGGATACTGCCCGCACGGTCGGCGAGCGCATTCGCGCAGCGATTGCCGGCGCGCCATTCGAGAATGGCGATGGCAAACCGATCGAGGTCACGGTGAGCGTCGGCATATCGGAGTTTGGCCGTGACGGGGAGACGATCGACGCGATTCTGCGCAAGGCAGACGAGCGCTTGTATCAGGCCAAGCATCAGGGGCGAAACCGCGTGATTGCTGCGTAGCGCGCCGAGAGCGGGGGCTCGAAAGACGCAGAACCGGTGCGCGGGCCGCTACCGGCCAGCCATTTGACCGTTGAACACTCGAAAGTTGTCGCTTGCGGTCCGGCGTCTCCGATGGCGGGAACGGGGCGGTCGGCGTCACCCACGGAATGACGCGCGCCCACCATCAGTCGCCGCCGGGTTTCAGCGATCGAAAGACCATCCAACCGGCCCCCAGCGCGATCAGCGCGAGTGCGATGGCAAATGCCGTGGCACCGGCCGCCAGGCCAAGGAAGTCGATCGCGTAGCCGGTGATGACGGGCAGCAGCCCTGCCGGCAGATAACCGCCGATGTTCATGACGGCAATGGCTTCGGCCCTGCGCGTGTCCGGCACATGCAGGCCGATGAGCGTCAGGCCGCCCAACTGCCCAAGGCCTTGCGCTACCCCCGCGAACAGCGCAGCGGCCACCAGAACGGGCGCCGACAGCACATGCACCGCGGCACACAGTGCAGCCATCGACAGTACGGTCGCCGCCGTACCTGCGACGAACAACGCACGTACCGACCAACGCCGCACGGCGAACTGAACGCCCGTTGCAGCGAGAAACATCGCGCACGCCATGCCGCCGGCGAGCAACGGACTGCGAACTTCGAGCAGACGGGCGAGTAACGAAGGCCCCAACGCAAGCACGAACGATGTTGCCGTGATGCCGGGCCCGAAAACGCCGATACCGGCCGCGACGTGCCGCCGATTCATCGCCGGGACCGACGGCAGATGCAGGCGCGCGACATGGCCGGTTGCCCTCGCCGGCCGGCCGAGGGGCAAGCGCCACGCAATGACGAGAGCACTCAGCAGCACCAGGAATTCGATACCGAACACCGGCGCGACCGGATGCGCGACCGTTTGTGCCGTGCCGCCGGCCAGCAACGGCCCGAGGCCCGCGCCGACGACCATCGCTACCGATGCGAGCAGGGCTGCCTGGCGTCGACGCTCGCCACCACCGAGGTCCGCCACCGACGCCATTCCTGCCGACACGATGACGCCGACCGAGACGCCCGTCAGCAACCGGGCAACGGCAAGTGTTGCGGTGGACGTTGCGCTTGCGAACAACGCACATGCGACCAGCGCGACAACGATGCCCGGCAGAAGCACCGGCTTGCGGCCATAACGGTCCGATAGCTGCCCGGCCACCGACAGCGTGCCCAGCAGCCCCAGGATGTACAGCGCAAAGATGACCGTCAGGGTACCGGATGAAAAACCGAGCGTGCGCTGCCAGACCACGTACAGCGGTGTCGGGGAATTGGACAGCATGAACACGGATGTGACCGTCCATGCGGCGCGCCACATGTCGGGGGAAATGTGCGCGGACGCGCGGCTGGATTGCACTGCGGCAGTATCGGACACGACGATCTTCCTTGTACGAGTTTTTTCGTACTATAGCTTAGTTCGAAAAAACTCGTACAGTGATATAGTCGTGAACATGAAACGCACGACCCACCCCGACCTGGCCGCCGCAGTCCCTGCCAACCTTCCCGATCCGCTGCCGGAACCGGCAGTGTCCGATTTGCGCCTGGACGCGATATTCGGGGCACTGGCCGACCCGTTGCGCCTGACGATCGTCCGCCGGCTGTTGCTGGAATCCGAGGCATACGACCACCCGTGCAGCTGGTTCGGTTTCAATCGCGCGAAATCGTCATTGACCCATCACTTCAAGGCGCTGCGTGAAGCGGGCGTGATTCGCCAGCGTCAATACGGGCTCGAGCGACGCAGCCGCGTGCGAACCGAGGATCTGGATTCGCGATTTCCGGGGCTGCTGCAACTGGTGATCGCATGGGAGCCGTCCGGCGACGAACAGGGCTGAGTCCGCCCGTGTCGTCTACGGGCGGATCGATGGTTTCGCCGCACACGTTGCTCGCATCGTCGGAGCCGGCGGCAGCTGACCAGCCGGCATGTCGAACGGCCGCTTTTGAGAGACCCGAGCGCCTCTTCAGCGTCGATCAGCGTCACCCACGGAAATCCGCGCCGCATGAAAAAAGCCCGCCGAAGCGGGCAACCTCACGATGCGGAGGGGGAGATGCGAGTGTGCGGGCGGCGCGCGTTCAGCCTTTCGTCGCGCCGAACGTGAGCCCCGCGACGAAATGTTTCTGCATCGCGAAGAACATCGCGACCGACGGCAGCGCGGCAAGAATCGACCCGGCTGATACGAGATTCCACGACGTCGTCCATTGCCCCTTCAGCGCCGCGACGCCCGCCGTGATCGGCGCGGCTTCGTCGCCTTGCGTGAGACACAGCGCCCAGAAGTAGTCGTTCCACACGAACGTGAACACGAGGATCGCGAGCGCCGCGAGCGCGGGCCGGATCAGCGGCAGCACGATCCGCCAGAACACCGTCCATTCGCCCGCGCCCTCGATGCGCGCGGCCTCGATCAGCTCGAACGGCAACTGCTTGATGAAGTTGCGCAGGAACAGCGTGCAGAAGCCGGTCTGGAACGCGACATGGAACAGGATCAGCGCTTCGACGGTATTGAACACGCCGAGCCGGAGCGACAGGTCGCGCACCGGGATCATCAGCACCTGCACCGGCACGAAGTTGCCGGCGACGAACGTGCCGAACAGCGCGGCATTGCCGCGAAACCGGTAGGTCGCGAGCGCGAAGCCGGCCATCGCCGCGAGCGCGATCGAGCCGAGCACGGACGGCACCGTGATCTGCACGCTGTTCCAGAAGTAATGCAGCATCGGCGACGTCGTCAGCGCGTCGCGATAGTTCTCGACCATCGCGAAGTGACGCGGCCAGCCCCAGTAGTGCCCTTCGACCAGTTCCTCGGTCGAGCGCACCGACGTGACGAACACCGCGATCATCGGCAGCAGCCAGATCAGCAGCGCGACGGGCAGCGACAGCTTGTACAGCCGGCGCGAGACGGGCTTCCATTGGGCAACGGGAGTCGGAAACATGATGGCCACCGGTCGGGTTATTGCTCGTTGCGCAGCATGCGGCGCAACTGGAACACGATGTAGACGAGCATGATCGCGAACAGCACGACCGCGATCGACGCGGAATAGCCGAGCCGGTAGTACTTGATCGCCTGGTCGTACATGTAATACGCGAGCACGGTCGAACTCTCGAACGGGCCGCCGCTCGTCATCACCGAGATCAGGTCGAAGCTGCGCAGCGCGCCGATCACCGTGACGACGATCGCCATGAAGGTGGTCGGCCGCAGTTGCGGCAGCACGACGTGCCACAGCAGCGCGAAGCCGCGCGCGCCTTCCATCCGCGCCGCTTCGATCTGTTCCGGGTTGACCGACGTGAGGCCGGTCAGGTACAGGATCATGCAGTACGCCGTTTGCGGCCACAGCGCGGCGAATACGATGCCGAGCGTCGCGTAGCGCGCATCGCCGAGCACCGGGATGCCGTGCCCGGCGAGCAGCGCGAGCAGCCCGAACGTCGGATCGTAGAACCACGAGAAGATCAGGCCGACGACCACGCCGGACAGCACGAACGGCGCGAAGAACAGCGATTTCACGAGCCGGATGCCGGCGACCGCCTGGTTCAAATACAGCGCGAGCGCGAGGCCGAGCGGCGGCGCGAGCATGAACAGCGCGAGCCAGATCACGTTGTTGCGCAACGCGGTGTAGAACGTCGGCGCGTGCAGCAGTTCGACGTAGTTCGCGAGCCCGACGAAGCTGCGCTCGGTCATCCCGTCCCAGTTGTACAGGCTCAGCCACAGCGTCGACAGGATCGGCCAGACCACATAGACGGCAACCATTGCGCAGGCGGGCGCGAGAAAGAGCCACGCGGCACGCCGTTGCCGCCGCACGGCGGGCGACGGGCGGCGCGCGGGCAACGCGGCGGCGGATGCTCCGCGCGGCGGCGGCGCGGCGCCGGCGCGCGGGGTGGACGTGATCGGACTGGACACGGCAAGCCTCCTGTACTGACGCGGCGGCACAGGGCCGCCGGCTGGGTCACGCGGTCGCTACGCGGTCACTTCTTGTAGATCCGCTTGCGGGTCTGTTCGAGCTGCGCGAGCACCGTATCGAGCTGCGCCGGATCGGCCAGGAACTGCTGCATGCCCTTCATCCCTTCGTCGGCCATTTCCTTCGTCATGTCGCGGTCGTAGAACTGCGCGACGCCGCCCCTCGTGTCGGCGAGGATCCGGAAGCCGATGCGCGAGATCGGATCGGCCGGCTCGGGCGACTTGCTGTTGGCCGACAGCGAGCCGAGGCCTTCCGCGAGCTTCGCACTCATCTCGGGGGTCTGCACGAACGCGAGGAACGTGTGCGCGTCGGTCTTGTTCTTCGCCTTCGTCGGAATATGCAGCGATTCGACCGGGCCGTCCTCGGCGGTCGGCACCTTCGGGTCGATGATCGGGAAGCGGTAGTAGCCCATTTCCTGTTTCACGTTCGGCGGGAAGCCGGCGGCGATGAAGGTGCCCATCAGCATCATCGCGGCCTTGCCCTGGAACAGGAACGGCTGCGCGCCGTCGAGATCGTAGGACAGCGCGTTGTCGATGAAGTAGCCGGCATCGATCAGCGATTTCCACGTCGTGTAGACCTTCTTCACGCGCGGGTCGGTGTACGGCACGTCGCCGGCCATCAGCTGCTGGTGGAACGCGTTGCCGTTCACGCGCAGGTCGAGATAGTCGAACCAGCCGGCGAGCGTCCACGCGTCGCGGCCGCCGACCGCGACCGGCGTGATGCCGGCCGCCTTCAGCTTCTTGCACGCATCGAGAAACTGGTCCCAGGTCTTCGGCTCGTCGGCGATGCCGACCTTGCGGAACAGGTCCTTGCGGTAGAACAGCCCCCACGAGTAATAGACGGTCGGCGCCGCGTACTGCTTGCCGTTATACGACGATGCGTCGCGCGTCGACGCATACATCGCGCCCCAGCCGTTCTTCGTCCAGTCGCCGCTCAGGTCCTCGAACAGCCCGCGCCTCGCGTAGTACGCCATCCGCTCGCCCGCGTGCCAGTTCACGACGTCGGGCGCGACGGTCGTGAGCCACGCGGGGAGCTGCACCTTGTACGCTTCCTCGTCGACGAAGGTCGCCTTCACGTCGATGTCGGGGTGCGCCTTGTGGAACGCGTCGAGCGTCGACTGCCAGACCGCGCGCTGGCTGGCGCCTTTGAACGCGATGTTGATCGTCAGCGTGCCGGCGCTCGACGGCGCGGCGGCGCCGAACGAGGCGAACGCGATGGCGGCGGCCGTTGCGAGCCGGGCGGCGGCGCGAAGGGGGCGATGTGTCATGGTTGTCTCCATTCCTGTGTGTCGTTGTGCGTGACCGGCGCGTCGCCGCGCCGGTGGCGGGTGCTACGAACGGCTTCGGTACACGGCGACGCCTTGCGGCTCGACCTGCGCGGCGCCGAGCACGAACGCCGACGGCGGCACCGCGTCGATCGTGTGCGGCGTGTCGCCATAGTTGAATACGTAGGTCAGGCCGCCGCGCCGGCTCATGCGCACGCCATCGCCGAGCGGCGTCGGCGCGAGGCCTGCTTCGGCCGCGACATCGGCGAACAGTTGTGCGGTGGTCGCGTCGTCGAACAGCGCGGCCCAGTAGTGCAGCACGCCATGCGATACGCAGGCCGGATGACCGTCGGCGAAGCGCGCACGCACGACGCTGCGCGTGTCGTCGTGCAGCTCGACGAAGTCGCGCCAGTGGCGCGCATCGCCCGCGAGCGGCGAGCCGTCGCGCAGCGTGCCGTCGATCCGTTCGGTCACGTTCGGCCGCAGCGATTCGACGCGCCACACGCGGATCGGCAGGATCGACGCGAGCGGGCCGGGCGGCAGCGCCGGCGGAATCTGCAGGTCGACGGTCTTCGAGCCGGTGCGCGGCCCGAACACGGCATGCGCGCCCGATGCGGCGAGCCGTGCCGCGAAATCGTCCGGCACGATCGGCAGCGGCGGCACGACCACGAGCCGGTAGCCGTCGAGCGGCGCGTGCACGGAGACCACGTCGACGTCGAGACCGAGCGAACGCAGCGCCGAGTAGTACTCGAATGCGAAACGCGGATAGTGGAAATCGACGCCTTGCGGCTGGACTTCGAACAGCCACTTCGCCTCGTAGTCGTAGATCAGCGCGACCGGCGCGCGCACCGGATCGTCCGCATCCGCGCCGGCGTCGTGCACGGCCGCGATCTCGCGCGCGACGCGTTGCGCCTCGCGGCCGCCTTCGTCGAGCTGGTCGTCCGGCGTGTGCAGGCCCGCATGCATCTGCTCCTGCGCGAACGGCGCCTGCCGCCAGCGGAAGTACGACACGCAGCCGGCGCCATGCGCGAACGCCTCCCAGCTCCACAGGCGCACCATGCCCGGCAGCGGCGCGGGGTTCCAGTGCGCCCAGTTCACGGGCCCCGGCTGCTGCTCCATCACCCAGAACGGCAGCTTCGACATGCCGCGATACACGTCGTGATTGAACGACGCGAAATCGGGATGGCCGGTGCGCAGCCAGCGCGCCTTCACGTCGGGCGCGAACCATTGCTCCTCGAGCGCGCCGAGCGGATAGCTGTCCCACGTCGCGATGTCGAGGTCGCGCGCGACCTCGTAGTGGTCGAACTCGGTGAACAGCTGCATGAAGTTGTGCGCCACGGGCCGGCCCGGCGAGTGCGCGCGGATCACGTCGACCTGCATCCGGTGATAGCGCGCGACCTCGTCGGACGCGAAGCGCCGGTAGTCGAGGCGATGCGACGGATGGGCTTCGGTCACGGTGCCGACGGGCGCGTCGACCTCGTCGAAATGGCGATACTCCATGCTCCAGAACACGGTGCCCCACGCGCGGTTCAGCGCGTCGATCGTGCCGTAGCGTGCCTTCAGCCATCCACGAAAACGCACGAGCGCGGCCGGCGAGTAGCTGACGACGGTCTGGTGGCAACCCAGCTCGTTGTCGGTCTGCCAGTAGCGCACGGCCGGGTGGCGGCCGTAGCGTTCGGCGACCGCCGTGCAGATCTGGCGCGACGCTTCGAGATAGGTCGGCGACGAGAAATCGTAGTGGCGGCGCGAACCGAACGCGCGCGGCCGGCCGTCGGCGCCGATCGCGAGGATGTCGGGATGACGGTCGACCAGCCATTTCGGCGGCGTGGCGGTCGGCGTGCACATCACGATCTCGAGGCCGGCCGCGCCGAGCACGTCGACCGCGCGGTCGAGCCAGCCCCAGTCGTATTCGCCCGGCGACGGCTCGATGCGGCTCCATGCAAATTCGGCGATCCGCACCTGCTCGATGCCGAGCGCTTTCATCCGGCGGGCGTCGTTCGCCCACATCGATTCCGGCCAGTGTTCCGGGTAATAGCAGACTCCGAGGCGCATACGCGATCCTTAAGCGTAGTGATGAACGTGGACGTCGGCGCACGCGGGCACCGCGCGGCCGTCTTCGGTGAACAGATGGCAGGCCGCGGCCGGCGCGTGCACGTGCACGCGTTCGCCGCTGCGCACCTGCGCGTCGCCGGGCACCTTCGCGATCAGCGGCGCGCCGCCGGGCTGGTCGAGGTGCACGTAGGTCTGTTCGCCCAGGCGTTCGACGAGCGCGACGTCGCGCACGAGCGTCGTCGCGTCGTGCGCGGCGCCGAGCGTCAGGTGCTCGGGGCGAATGCCGAGCGTCACGGTGGCGCCGGCAGCGAGCGCGGAACCGTCGCGCGGCAGCGTGAAGGTTTCGCCGGAAGGCGCGACGGTGACGGTCGTGCGGCGGGCATCGGATGCGGTGACGACGGCCGGCAGGAAGTTCATGCGCGGCGAGCCGATGAAGCCGGCGACGAAGCGGCTGGCCGGATGGTGGTAGAGGTCGAGCGGTGCGCCGACCTGCGCGATGCTGCCGTGCTGCGCGGTATCCGCGCCGGCGTGCAGCAGCACGATCCTGTCGGCGAGCGTCATCGCTTCGGTCTGATCGTGCGTCACGTAGACGACGCTCGCGCGTTCGAACTGCCGGTGCAGCCGCGCGATCTCGATGCGGGTCTGGCCGCGCAGCGCCGCGTCGAGATTCGACAGCGGTTCGTCGAACAGGAACACGCCGGGCTCGCGCACGATCGCGCGGCCGATCGCGACGCGCTGCCGCTGGCCGCCCGACAGCGCCTTCGGCTTGCGGTCGAGCAGCGTGTCGAGCTGCAGGATGCGCGCCGCATCGCGCACCTTCCGGTCGATCTCGGCTTTCGGCACGCGTGCGAGCTTCAGCCCGAACGCCATGTTCTCGTAGACGGTCATGTGCGGAAACAGCGCGTAGCTCTGGAACACCATCGCGACGCCGCGCTCGGCGGCGGGCACGTCGTCGACGCGGCGGCCGTCGATCGACAGCTCGCCCGCGCTCAGGTCCTCGAGCCCGGCAATCATGCGCAGCAGCGTCGACTTGCCGCATCCGGACGGCCCGAGAAACACGCAGAACTCGTGCGCGCCGATCTCCAGATCGACGTCGCGAATGACCGGCGCGTGATCGCCATAGGCTTTCTGCACGCGTCGCATCGAGATGCTCGCCATTGTCTCCGCTCCATGTTTTAATGCGCCATCATGTCTGATTAAGCGCTTAATCATCGCGATCAAAAAAAAGAGGCGATGCGATCGCGGCCGAGTCGCGCCCGTTGGTCGGGCGGCAGGGTGTGCGGCGATAGTGCGCCGCTTCGATGAACGAAGCAAATACTGGATCGACGTCTCATATAGTGAGCAAACCATGGCGACACTGGATGAAGTTGCACGCCGCGCCGGCGTGACGGCCGCGACCGTATCGAACGTGCTGCGCGACCGCGGCCGGGTCGGCGAAGCCACGCGCGCGCGGGTGCTGGAAGCCGTGCAGGCGCTCGGGTACCGGCCGCATCTTGCCGCTCGGGCGCTGGCGGAAGGGCGCGCGCCGACGGTTGCGCTGATGGTGTCGAGCATCGCGAACCCGTTCTATCCGGAGTTCGCGCTGGCGGTCGAGCGCGCGGTGCGCCGCAACGGGCAGTTCCTGATCGTCTGCAATACGAACGAAGATCCGCTGCAGGGGCGCGCTTATCTCGACCAGATCGCCGGCACGGTTTCCGAGGGCATCCTCGTGACCAACGCGAACCTGCACCTGCCGGATCTGCTCGACGTCGCGCGGCGCGGCGTGCCGGTCGTGCTGTGCCTGTGGGAGCGGCCCGAGGCGCCGCCCGACGGCTTGCCGTGCGTGGCCATCGATTTCCGCGAGGCGGGGCGGATCGCGACGCGGCATCTGATTGAACTCGGGCACGAGCGCATCGGCTTGATCGTTGGCGGGTCGGCGAGCGGCGTGCAGGCGCCGCGTTACGACGGCTTCGTCGACGTGATGCGCGAAGCGGGGCTCGACGCGTCGCTCGTCGCGGCCGAGCACGATTCGATCGAAGGCGGCGTGCGCGCGGCGGGCCGGCTGCTCGACACTCACCCGCAGCTGACCGCGCTGGTTGCCACCAACGACCTGCCCGCGATCGGTGCGATGCACGCGGCGGCCGATCGCGGCAGGCGCGTGCCCGACGACCTGTCGATCGTCGGCATTACCGACATCCATCTGGCAAGCGACACGCGCCCGACGCTGACGACCGTCGCGATCCCGACCGCCGAAGCCGCGGGGCTCGCGGTCGAACTGCTCAACGCGCTGCGCGAGGCGGGTGGGCGGAGCGACGATGCATCGCGCGTGCGGACTGCGTCGCTGCCGCGGCTGGTGGTGCGCGGTACGACAGGCCGCGTACCGCATGGGAGCGCGACGCGGTAGCAAGAAGAAGACACCGCGGGTGGCGGCGCCGGGTACTTCGAGTTTGCCGACATAATTGGCGCGGCGCGGCGCGGCACGGCACGGCACGGCACGGCACGGCACGGCACGGCACGGCACGGCACGGCACGGCACGGCACGGCACGGCACGGCACGGCACGGCACGGTACGGTACGGTACGGTACGGGGTACGGCGTGCGGTGTAGAAACCGGCAAACGCAGTGCCGGCCTCACCCGCCTTCGACGAGCCGCATCACGATGCTTCTGGCCGATTCGAGATGCGCGACCGTCATCGACCGCGCGGCGCGCGCGTTGCGTTCGCGGCACGCTTGCAGGATGTCCTCGTGCTCGACCTGGAACGACGGCGTATCCGCGAGCAGCGTGGCCTGCAGGCGCTCGTAGCGTTCGACCTGGCTGCGCAGTTCCCCGATCGCCTTCAACTGCCGCGCGTTGCCGCAGCACGAATACAGCAACGCGTGGAATTCGCGGTTCAATTCGCCCTGCCGGCGCGGCACGGTCGCGTCGCCGAGCAGGCGATGAACGAGTTCGGCGCGCGCGAGCGTCTCGTCGTCGAGGCGTTTCACGCTGCGGTAGATCGCGTCGCCTTCGAGCAGCGCGCGCAGATCGTAGATTTCCTGCACGTCCGACGCGCTCAGCATGCGCACGACGGCGCCGCGATTCCTGAAGATATCCAGCAGTCCTTCGCGTTCCAGGCGCTGGATCGCTTCGCGCATCGGAATCCGGCTGATGCCGAAGCGGTCGGCCAGATCGCGCTCGACGAGCCGCTCGCCGGCCTCCAGCTCGCCGTTGATGATCATGTCCCGCAGCGACGCGGCCACCGCGTCGGCGGTGGAGTCGAGTTTGGCTTCCATGGCAGCGTGTTCCTTGCTTCATTTTGGTATAATGGTATACCAAACGGCAATCCGGTGCCACAATGGCGATCACAGGCGGGCTCCGGAGAACGACGTCCGGCCCGGTCGAAGCAACCGATATCAATGGAGAGCGAGATGGCATCTGGCGAACACAAGTATCGCGTCGCAGTGCAGTGGACGGGCAACCGCGGCACCGGCACGTCGGGGTATCGCGAGTACGGCCGCGATCATGTGATTCGCGCCGGCTCGAAGCCGGACATTCCCGGTTCGTCGGACGCGGCGTTCCGCGGCGACGCATCGCGCTGGAACCCCGAAGACCTGCTGCTGGCGTCGGCCTCGGCGTGTCACAAGCTCTGGTATCTGCATCTGTGTTCCGAAGCGGGCATCCGCGTGCTCGCGTATGTGGACAACGCGGAAGGAACGATGCTCGACAGTCCCGAGCAGGGACGCTTCACCGAAATCGTGCTGCACCCGCACGTGACCATCCAGGCCGGCGACAATCGCGCGCTCGCGGAACGTCTGCATCACGATGCGCACGCGAAGTGCTATATCGCGAACTCGGTCAACTTCCCGATCCGCTGCGAACCGGTGATCGGGTTTGCCGCGGCGTGACGCGTCGGCGATGGAAACGACGATGAAGCTTTTCTACTACCCCGGCAACGCAAGCATGGCGCCGCACTTCGTGCTCGAAGAAATCGGCAAGCCGTTCGAACTCGAACTCGTCGACCGCGCGCACGATCAGCACAAGTCGCCCGACTACCTTGCGCTCAATCCGAACGGACTGATTCCGGTGCTGATCGATGGCGATCTCGTGTTGTACGAAACCGCTGCCATCTGCCTGCATCTCGCCGATACGCACCCGGAACTGCGGCTCGCCCCCGAACTCGGCACGCCGGCGCGCGCGCAGTTCTACAAATGGCTGATGTGGCTCACCAACACACTGCAGGCCACGCTGATCGCGTATTTCTATCCGGAGCGCTGGGTCGATGCGGGCAATGCGGCGGGCGCCGCGCAGGTGAAGGCGCACGCGGAGGCGAAAGTCGGCACGCTGCTGGATCAGCTCGACCATCAATTGGAAGAGAGCGGCGGACCCTGGCTGCTCGGCGCGCACTACACGGTGCTCGATCCGTATGCGCTGATGCTGTGCCGCTGGACCCGCGGCTTTGCCGAGCCGGCGCGGCAACGGCCGATCCTCGGCGGCTATCTGCAGCAGGTGCTCGCGCGCCCGGCGATCCAGCGTGCGCTGCAGACCGAAGGACTCGCGCAGCCCTGGGTGTAACGCGCGACAGACGCTGCATGCCCGTCATTCGACGGGCATGCGTGCCGGGCGATTCGCCAACGCCCCGACCGCCGTCACGTCACAGCGCAACGCCGTAAACCTCCCGCGCAGCCGCCCGGATCGCATCGGCCATCACCGTGACGGCCGGCGAATGCAGCCGGTCGGTGCGCGTGATGATCCCGAAATCGTCCATCCGGCAATCCATCTCCAGCGGCAGCACCGTGACGATCCCGTGTCGCGCGTAGTAGCGCGCGACGTCCTCGGCGAGCACCGCGATCATGTCGCTTTGTTCGAGCAGTTGCGTGATGAACAGCAGCGCGGACGTTTCGACGACGTTCGCGGGCGGCGCGAGGCTCGCGCGCTGGAACACGAGTTCGAAACGATGGCGCAGCACGCTGCCGGCCGGCGGCACGACCCACGCGGCGCGCTGCACGTCGGCAAGCGACAGCGGCGCCTGCGCGAGCAGCGGATGGCCGGGCCGCACCACCGCGGCCACCGTTTCGCCGGTCAGCGGCTCGTAGCGCAGCCGCAGCTTGTCGTGTTCGGCGGAGAGCCGGCCGAGCACGATATCGATCTTGTCCTGCGCGAGATGTTCGAGCAGCACGTTGCTGGTGTCGATCTCGACCGATACATGCAGGCCCGCATGCGTGCCCTTCACGGCGGCGACGGCCGGCGGCACGAGCCGCAGGCCCGGCGACGTGATCGCGCCCACCGCCACATGCCCGAGATGGCCGGCCTTCAGCGCGGCCAGTTCCTCGTTCGCCTGGTCGAGGCTGCCGAGCGCCGCGCGCGCGTGGCGGATCAGCGCGTCGCCGTACAGCGTCGGCCGCATCCCGCGCGGCAGGCGCTCGAACAGCACCGCGCCGATCGATTCCTCGAGTTCGCGCAGCAGCTTCGACGCGGCCGGCTGCGTCATGTTCAGCGCGGCCGCCGCGCGATGAATGCTGCCTTCGTCGGCAAGTGCGACGACCAGCAGGAGCTGGCGGGTCTTCAGGCGGCTGCGGTTGCCCCACGGGCTGGCATCAGTCATCGTACGGGTTTATATCGATATCGGAATCGATATCGTAATCGCCTAAAACGTCATTAGCGAGTTATCAAAATTCTGCCTAGACTGCGCCGGTATCCCGTCACCACAGGACTGACGATGTCGGCAACAAAACCCAGGCTGCGCTCCACCCAATGGTTCGGCACGAACGACAAGAACGGCTTCATGTACCGGAGCTGGATGAAGAACCAGGGCATCCCTGATCACGAGTTCGACGGCCGGCCGATCGTCGGTATCTGCAACACGTGGTCCGAACTGACGCCGTGCAACGCGCACTTCCGCAAGCTCGCCGAGCACGTGAAGCGCGGGATCTCCGAAGCGGGCGGTTTCCCGGTCGAGTTCCCGGTGTTCTCGAACGGCGAATCGAACCTGCGGCCGTCGGCGATGCTCACGCGCAACCTCGCGTCGATGGACGTCGAGGAAGCGATCCGCGGCAACCCGATCGACGCAGTCGTGCTGCTCGCCGGCTGCGACAAGACGACGCCCGCGCTGCTGATGGGCGCGGCGAGCTGCGATGTGCCGGCGATCGTCGTGTCGGGCGGGCCGATGCTGAACGGCAAGCTCGAAGGCAAGAACATCGGTTCGGGCACGGCCGTGTGGCAACTGCACGAAGCGCTGAAGGCCGGCGAGATCGACCTGCATCACTTCCTGTCGGCGGAAGCCGGCATGTCGCGCTCGGCCGGCACCTGCAACACGATGGGCACCGCGTCGACGATGGCGTGCATGGCCGAGGCGCTCGGCGTCACGCTGCCGCACAACGCGGCGATTCCGGCCGTCGACTCGCGTCGCTACGTGCTCGCGCACATGTCGGGCATCCGCATCGTCGAGATGGCGCTCGAAGGGCTTGTGCTGTCGAAGGTGCTGACGCGCGCCGCGTTCGAGAACGCGATCCGCGCGAACGCGGCGATCGGCGGCTCGACGAACGCAGTGATTCACCTGAAGGCGATCGCGGGCCGCATCGGCGTGCCGCTCGAACTCGAGGACTGGATGCGCGTCGGCCGCGACACGCCGACGATCGTCGACCTGCTGCCGTCGGGCCGCTTCCTGATGGAGGAGTTCTATTACGCGGGCGGCTTGCCGGCCGTGCTGCGCCGGCTCGGCGAAGGCGGGCTGCTGCCGAACCCGGACGCATTGACGGTCAATGGCAAATCGCTGTGGGACAACGTGCGCGAAGCGCCGAACTACGACGACGAAGTGATCCGCCCGCTCGACCGGCCGCTGATCGCGGACGGCAGCATCCGCATCCTGCGCGGCAATCTCGCGCCGCGCGGCGCGGTGCTCAAGCCGTCGGCGGCGAGCCCCGAGTTGCTGAAGCATCGCGGCCGTGCGGTGGTGTTCGAGAACTTCGATCACTACAAGGCCACGATCAACGACGAAGCGCTCGACGTCGACGCGAGCTCCGTGCTGGTGCTGAAGAACTGCGGGCCGCGCGGTTATCCGGGGATGGCCGAGGTCGGCAACATGGGGCTGCCGCCGAAGCTGCTGCGCCAGGGCGTGAAGGACATGGTGCGGATTTCCGACGCGCGGATGAGCGGCACCGCGTACGGCACGGTCGTGCTGCACGTCGCGCCGGAAGCCGCCGCCGGCGGGCCGCTCGCGGCGGTGCGCAACGGCGACTGGATCGAGCTCGACTGCGAGGCCGGCACGCTGCATCTCGACATCACGGATGACGAACTGCAGCGCCGCCTGTCGGATGTCGATCCGACCGCGGCGCCGGGCGTGGCCGGCCAGCTCGGCAAGGGCGGCTACGCACGGCTGTACATCGATCACGTGCTGCAGGCCGACGAGGGGTGCGACCTCGACTTCCTGGTCGGCACGCGCGGCGCGGACGTGCCGAGCCACTCGCATTGAGCGGCAGGCGCGAAACGCGGCACCGGTGAAGCAGGACAGACCGGCGACGACGCCGGCGCAGCCCACCCATGGAGACACGATGACGACGACGCAGCACCCGTCCGCGACACCGGCCGCGGCTCAATCCGGCCCGTCGGCTGCCGTCGACGAACGGCAGTTGATGCGCACGCTCACGCGCAGGCTGGTGCCGTTTCTCGCGTTGATCTACGTGGTGGCCTATGTCGACCGCACGGTCGTCGGCTTCGCGAAGCTGCACATGAACGCGGCCGTCGGCCTGAGCGACGCGGCGTACGGGCTCGGCGCGGGCCTGTTCTTCATCGGCTATTTCCTGTGCGAAGTGCCGAGCAATCTCGCGCTCGGCCGCTTCGGCGCGCGCGTGTGGTTCGCGCGCATTCTCGCGACGTGGGGCGTGATCACGATGGCGATGGCGCTCGTGCAGGGGCCGGCCAGCTTCTATGCGTTGCGCTTCCTGCTCGGCGCGGCCGAAGCCGGCCTGTATCCGGGCATCCTGTATTTCCTCACGCAGTGGTTTCCGATGCGCGGCCGCGCGCGCGTGATCGGGCTGCTCGTGCTTGCGCAGCCGATCGCCGGCATCGTGACGGGGCCGCTCGCGGGTTGGCTGCTGTCGACGCACGGGCTGTTCGGGCTGTCGAACTGGCAGACGCTGTTCGTCGTCAGCGGCCTGCCGGCCGTGCTGCTCGTGTGGCCGACGCTGCGGCTGCTGCCCGAATCGCCGGACCGCGCGCGCTGGCTGAACGATGACGAAAGGCGCTGGATCGCGCGCCAGCTCGCCGCCGATCGCGACACCTACCGCCCCGATGCGCACCGCAATCCGCTCGCGACGCTGGCCGACCGGCGCGTGCTGCTGCTCGCGGCGCTGTTCCTGCCATTCCCGCTGTGCATCTACGGGCTGTCGCTGTGGCTGCCGACGATCATTCACGCGTTCGGCGTGGGCGACGCGGCCACCGGCCTGCTGTCCGCCGTGCCGTACCTGTTCGCGGTGGTCGGGCTGCTGGTCGTGCCGCGTCATTCGGATCGCACGCGTGAACGCTACTGGCACATCGTCGTCGTGTCGGCCGCCGCGGCGCTGACGATGGCCGCGAGCGCATGGGCGCGGCAGCCCGCGCTGCAGTTCCTGTTCATCTGCCTCACCGCGTTCTCGCTTTACTCGATCCAGGCCGTCGTATGGGCGCTGCCCGGCGAATTCCTGACCGGGACCAGCGCGGCGGTCGGCATCGCCGCGATCAATTCGCTCGCGAATCTCGGCGGTTATGTCGGGCCGTACGGCATCGGCCTGATCAAGCAGGCGACCGGCAGCCTCGCGGCCGGCCTGTATTTCCTCGCGGCGACGCTGCTGTTCGCGGTGCTGATCACGTTCGTGGTCCGCGCGACGCTGCGCGCGCCGCAGCCGGCCGCGGGCGCGCTCGCCCGCGAATCCTGAACGCTTTGCTTTCCGGCTGAACGCCGATTCGACCGACGCAGGACCCGAACATGACATCGAGCAGCACGCCGCGCTATCGCGGCATCTTCCCCGTCGTCCCGACGACGTTTTCCGACACCGGCGAGCTCGACCTCGCGAGCCAGAAACGCGCGGTCGATTTCATGATCGACGCGGGCTCGGACGGGCTGTGCATCCTCGCGAACTTCTCCGAGCAATTCGCGATCACCGACGACGAACGCGACGTGCTCACGCGCACGATCCTCGAACACGTGGCGGGCCGCGTGCCGGTGATCGTCACGACGTCGCACTACAGCACGCAGGTGTGCGCGGCGCGCAGCATGCGCGCGCAGCAGCTCGGCGCGGCGATGGTGATGGCGATGCCGCCGTATCACGGCGCGACGTTCCGTGTGCCCGAAGCGCAGATCTTCGATTTCTTTGCGCGCGTGTCCGACGCGATCGACATCCCGATCATGATCCAGGACGCGCCCGCGAGCGGCACCGCGCTCGCGGCGCCGTTCCTCGCGCGGATGGCGCGCGAGATCGAGCAGGTTGCGTACTTCAAGATCGAGACGCCCGGTGCGGCGAACAAGCTGCGCGAGCTGATCCGGCTCGGCGGCGATGCGATCGAAGGGCCGTGGGACGGCGAGGAGGCGATCACGCTGCTCGCCGACCTCCATGCGGGCGCGACCGGCGCGATGACGGGCGGCGCGTTTCCGGACGGCATCCGGCCGATCCTCGAAGCATGGCGCGAGGGTCGCCACGACGATGCGTACGCGCGCTACCAGGCATGGCTGCCGCTGATCAATCACGAGAACCGCCAGTCCGGGATCCTCACCGCGAAGGCGCTGATGCGCGAAGGCGGCGTGATCGCGTGCGAGCGGCCGCGGCATCCGATGCCGGAACTGCATCCGGACACGCGCGCGGAACTGCTCGCGATCGCGCGCCGGCTCGATCCGCTCGTGCTGCGCTGGGCGCACTGAGCGATACGCGAAGGAGGAACGCACAATGAGCAAGCAGGTTACGCTGGGCGTCGTCGGGATCGGCAAGATCGCGCGCGACCAGCATCTTCCGGCGATCGCCGCCGAACCGGGCTTCGCGTTGACGGCCTGCGCGAGCCGCCACGCGGAAGTGGCCGGCGTGCGCAACTATCAGGATCTTCGCGCGCTGCTGGCCGCCGAGCGCGAGCTCGACGCGGTGTCGCTGTGCGCGCCACCACAGGTGCGCTACGCGCAGGCGCGCGCCGCGCTCGAAGCGGGCAAGCACGTGATGCTCGAGAAGCCGCCGGGCGCGACGCTCGGCGAAGTGGCCGCGCTGGAGGCGCTCGCGCACGCGCGCGGCCTCACGCTGTTCGCGACCTGGCATTCGCGCTGCGCGAGCGCGGTGGAGCCCGCCCGCGCATGGCTCGCGACGCGCACGATCCGCGCGGTGCAGGTGCGCTGGAAGGAGGACGTGCGGCGCTGGCATCCGGGGCAGCAATGGATCTGGGAGCCGGGCGGCCTCGGCGTGTTCGATCCGGGCATCAATGCGCTGTCGATCGTCACGCGGATCCTGCCGCGCGAGCTCGTGTTGCGCGAGGCGACGCTGTTCGTGCCGAGCGACGTGCAGACGCCGATCGCGGCCGAACTCGATTGCGCGGATACCGACGGCGTGCCAGTACGCGCGGAATTCGACTGGCGGCACGGCCCGGTCGAGCAATGGGAGATCGCGGTCGACACGGCCGACGGCGTGCTCGCGATCAGCCGCGGCGGCGCGCAATTGTCGATCGCCGGCGAGCCGGTCGAGATCGGCCCCGAACGCGAGTATCCGGCACTGTATGCTCACTTCCGCGCGCTGATCGCGCGCGGCGAAAGCGACGTCGACGTGCGGCCGCTGCGGCTCGTCGCCGATGCGTTTCTGTTCGGCCGGCGCGTGCAGACCGACGCGTTCGGCCGCTGAATGTGCCGGCGCGCTTCGCCGCGACCGTGCACGATGAATGATGAAGACCCAAGACGATACCAGGAGACACGGCATGACCCGCACCACTCACACGATTCGCCGACACACCCTGCGCGCGCTGCTGGCCGCGCTTTGCATCGCGCCGCTCGGCATGCAGGGCGCCGCGCGCGCCGACGCGCCGCTGAAGATCGGCTTCCTGGTGAAGATGCCCGAGCAGGCGTGGTTCATCAACGAGCAGAACGCGGCGTCCGCGCTCGGCCAGAAGGAGAATTTCTCGGTCGTGAAGATCGGCACGCCCGACGGCGAGAAGGTGCTCGCCGCGATCGACAACCTCGGTTCGCAGGGCGCACAGGGCTTCGTGATCTGCGCGCCCGACGTGCGCCTCGGCCCGGCGATCTCCGCGCGCGCGAAGCGCTACAACATGAAGTTCGTGACCGTCGACGACCAGCTCGTCGATTCGACCGGCAAGCCGCTCGCGAACGTGCCGCACCTCGGGATGTCGGCGACCAAGATCGGCAACCAGGTCGGCCAGGCGATCTCCGACGAGATGAAGCGGCGCGGCTGGAAGCCCGAGGAAGTCGGCGCGCTGCGGATCACCAACAACGAGCTGCCGACCGCGAAGCTGCGCACCGACGGCGCGACGCAGGCGCTGCTCGCGAACGGCTTCCGCAAGGAGAACATCTTCGACGCGCCGCAGAAGACGACCGACGACGAAGGCGGCTTCAGCGCGGCCGCGCCGGTGCTCGCGCGGCATCCGAACGTGAAGAAATGGGTGGTCTACGCGCTGAACGAGGAAACCGTGCTCGGCGCGGTGCGCGCGACCGAACAGCTGCACATCCCGGCGGCCGACGTGATCGGCGTCGGCATCAACGGCGCCGGTGAAGCGTTCGCCGAGTTCCAGAAGAAGGAGCCGACCGGCTTCTACGGGACGATCGCGGTCAGCTCGACGAACCACGGCAAGGACAGCACGCAGAACCTCGTCGACTGGATCCGCAACGGCAAGACGCCGGCGGCCGACACGCAGACGAGCGGCAAGCTGATGACGCGCACGAACTGGCAGGCCGTGCGCACCGAGCTCGGCATCTGAGCGGTGCGAGGCGAACACGCGATGACGATGCAGACGATGACGGCCGTGTCCCGCAGCAACGACGCTGCGGCAGGCGCACCGCCGCAGGACGCCCCGCTGCTCGCGCTCGACGGTATCACGGTGACGTTCCCGGGCGTGCGCGCGCTCGACGCCGTGTCGCTGTCGGTGCGCGCGGGCGAAGTGCACGGGCTGATGGGCGAGAACGGCGCGGGGAAATCGACGCTGCTGAAGGTGCTGTCCGGCGTGAACCAGCCGCAGTCCGGCACGCTGACGCTGAACGGCACGGTGCAGCGCTTCGCGTCGACGCGCGCCGCGCTCGAGGCCGGCATCGCGATCATCTACCAGGAGCTGCATCTGGTGCCCGAGCTGACGGTTGCCGAGAACCTGATGCTGGGGCAACTGCCGAGCCGGCTCGGCGTGGTCGACGAGCGCACGCTCGCCGCGCGTGCGCTCGATGCGCTGGAGCGGCTCGGCGAGCACATCGATCCGGGTATTCCGGTGAAGTACCTGTCGATCGGCCAGCGCCAGATGATCGAGATCGGCAAGGCGCTGATGCGCGATGCGCGCGTGATCGCGTTCGACGAACCGACGAGCTCGCTGTCCGCGCGCGAGACCACGCAGCTGTTCCGGATCATCCGCGCGCTGCGTGCGGAAGGCCGTGCGATCGTCTACGTCACGCACCGGATGGAGGAAGTCTACGAACTGTGCGACCGCGTGACCGTGTTTCGCGACGGCCGCCGGATCGACACGTTCGATTCGGTCGCCGATCTCGACCGCGACCGGCTGATCGGCTGCATGGTCGGCCGCTCGATCGAGGACGTGTACGGCTACCGGCCGCGCGCGGCCGGCGATGTGCTGATCGAGGCGAAAGGGCTGGCGGGGCCCGGGCTGGCGGAGCCCGTGTCGTTCACCGCGCGGCGCGGCGAGATCGTCGGCTTCTTCGGGCTCGTCGGCGCGGGCCGTTCGGAACTGATGAAGCTGCTGTACGGCGCGGTGCGCCCGAGCGCCGGGCACGTCGAGCTGGGCGGGCGTCGCGTCGCGTTTGCCAGCCCGCGCGACGCGGTGCGCGCCGGCATCGCGCTGTGCCCGGAAGACCGCAAGCAGGAAGGCATCGTCGCGATCGCGTCGGTGGCCGACAACCTGAACATCAGCGCGCGCCGCCATTTCAGCCCGGCGCGCATGCTGCTCGACACGCGGCGCGAACGCGAGCTCGCGCAACGCTATATCGAGCGGCTCGCGATCAAGACCCGCGACGGCGACACGCCGATCGGCGCGCTGTCCGGCGGCAACCAGCAGAAGGTCGTGCTGGCGCGCTGGCTGGCCGAGCGCATCGACGTGTTCCTGATGGACGAGCCGACGCGCGGCATCGACGTCGGCGCGCGCGCGGAAATCTACAACCTGTTCTACGAACTCGCGGAAGCGGGCCGCACGGTGATCCTCGTGTCGAGCGATCTGGCCGAGGTGATCGGCGTGTCGGACCGGATCATCGTGATGAAGGAAGGCCGGATCGCGGGCGAGGTGGCGAAGGCGCAGGCCACGCCCGACGCGCTGATCAAGCTCGCGCTGCCGCGCTAGCGGCTTGCTGTTCAACCGGAATGCAAATGATATGAGCCAGGCAATGCAACCCCAACGCACTTCTCCATCCCCCGATGCCGCTGCGCCCATGAAGGCGCGCGGCGGCGTGTGGCAACTGATCAACCGTTCCGGCATCGTGATGGTGTTTCTGGTGCTGTTCGCGACGCTGTCGCTGACCGTGCCGGACTTCCTCACGCCGCGCAACATCCAGGGCCTGCTGCTGTCGGTCACGCTGATCGGGTCGATCGCGGTGACGATGATGTTCGTGCTCGCGCTCGGCGAGGTCGACCTGTCGGTCGCGTCGATCGTCGCGTTCTCGGGCGTCGTCGCGTCGACGCTGATCACCGCGACGCACAGCGTGCTGTTCGGCACCGCGGCCGGCGTGCTCGCGGGCGGCGCGGTCGGGCTCGTCAACGGCGTGCTGATCGCGCGCTACCGGATCAACTCGCTGATCGTCACGCTCGCGATGATGGAAGTCGTGCGCGGGCTCGCGTTCATCACGTCGAACGGCGACGCGGTGATGATCTCCGAGGAACGCTTCTTCGAACTCGGGGCCGGCTCGTTCCTCGGCATCTCGTATCCGATCTGGAGCAACGTCATCGGCTTCGTCGTGTTCGGCTTCCTGCTGCGCAAGACGGTGTTCGGCAAGAACGTGCTCGCCGTCGGCGGCAACGGCGAGGCCGCGCTGCTCGCGGGGCTGCCGGTGATGCGCATCAAGATCACCGTGTTCGTGCTGCAGGGGCTCGTGACCGGCTTTGCCGGCGTGATGCTCGCGTCGCGGATGAGCCTCGGCGATCCGAAGACGTCGGTCGGCCTCGAGCTCGGCGTGATCTCCGCGTGCGTGCTCGGCGGCGTGTCGCTGACGGGCGGCGTCGCGACGATTTCCGGCGTGCTGGTCGGCGTGCTGATCATGGGCGCGGTGCAGGACGCGATGAGCCTGCTGAACGTACCGACCTTTTACCAATATCTGATACGAGGCGGAATTCTGTTGCTCGCGGTGCTGTTCGACCAGTATCGTCGCAACCAGCGGCGCGCGATGAAGATCTGACCGGCAGCGCGCCGCCCGCGAACGCGACGGATATTCGCGACAGATATCGGGAGACGGCATGCAACAGAATCATCCGGCCGCGTCGGCGACGCTGCTGGCCGACAGCCGCAGCACGCTCGGCGAAGGCGCGACGTGGTGCGATACGACGCACGCACTGTACTGGACGGACATCGAAGGCGCGCAGTTGTGGCGATGCCGCGCGGACGGTTCCGACCTGACGTCGTGGGCGATGCCCGAGCGGCTCGCGTGTTTCGCGCTGACCGACGATCCGGGCGTGCTGCTCGTCGGGCTCGCGACGCATCTCGCGTTGTTCGACCTGCGCAGCGGCGCGTTCACGCGGATCGTCGACGTCGAACCCGAGCTGCCGACCCGGCTGAACGACGGGCGCTGCGATCCGTTCGGCGCGTTCGTGTTCGGGATGAAGGACGAAGGCGGCGAGCCGCCGCGCGCGATCGGCGGGTTCTACCGGCTCAATGCCGACCTCACGCTCGAACGGCTCGCGTTGCCGACGGCGGCGATCGCGAACAGCATCGCGTTCTCGCCGGACGGTTCGAAGATGTATTTCTGCGATTCGCTGGTGCGCGAGATTTTCGTTTGCGATTACCGCGCGGGCGGCGACGTCGCGAACGTGCGGCCGTTCGCGCGCCTGACCGACGCGACCGGCGACCCCGACGGCTCGACAACCGATCGCGACGGCGGCCTGTGGAACGCACAGTGGGGCGGACGGCGGGTGGTGCGCTACGGGCCGGACGGCGTCGAGACCGAGCGCGTCGACGTGCCGACCGCGCAGCCGAGCTGCGCGGCGCTCGATGGCGAAGGCCGCCTGTACGTGACGAGCGCGCGCGTCGGGCTGAGCGACGACGTGTTGGCGAGCGATGCGCATGCGGGCGGCGTGTTCGTCGCGCAGACGCGGCATGCGGGGCTGCCGACTGCGCGGTTTGCGCCCACGCGCGCGCTGCGCGGCTGATCGCGTACCGCCGGCATCACGCCTGCACCAGATTCCTCGGCGATCCCGCGACAAACCGTTCGATGTTGCCGATCAGCTGATCCGCGAGCGCCTGCTGCGCGTCGTCCGACGCCCACGCGACATGCGGCGTCAGGATCACGTTGGGGCGGCCGGCGATGCGCATCATCGGATCGTCGGCGGCCGGCGGCTCCGCCGATGCGACATCGAAGCCGGCGCCGCCGATCAGCCCTTCGTCGAGCGCCTCGACCAGATCGTGCTCGTTGACGAGCCCGCCGCGCGCGGTGTTGATGATCAGCGGCTTGCGCTTCATCGCACGGAATTCCGGCGCGGCGATCAGGTTGCGCGTGTCGCGCGTGAGCGGACAGTGCAGCGTGATGATGTCGCTGGTTTCGAGCACGGTTTCCCACGGCGTGTAGAGCATGCCGGCCGTGCCGCCGCCCTTGTGCACGGCGAACAGCGGCCGCATCCCGAACGCCTTCGCGAGTTCGGCGACGCGCTGCCCGAGCACGCCTTCGCCGACGATGCCGAGCGTCGCGCCCGACAGGTCGCGGATCGGATGGTCGAAGAAGCAGAACTGCCCCGATTCCTGCCAGACGCCGCGCAGCACGTCGTCGCGATATGCGACGAGGTTGCGGCGCAGCGCGAGAATCAGTGCGAACGTGTGCTCCGGCACGGTGTCGATTGCGTAGCCGCGGATGTTCGCGACCGCGATGCCGCGTTGCGCGCACGCGGTCTTGTCGACGCAGTCGGTGCCGGTCGCCGCGACGGCGATCAGCTTCAGGTCAGGCAGTTCGGCGAGCATGTCGGCGGTGATCGCGACCTTGTTGGTGATCGCGATGGTCGCGCCGGCGAGGCGTTCGACCACCTGTCCGGCGAACGTGCCCGGATATTCGACGAGGCGATGCGCGAACGCCGGCGCGGGCAGGGTGATTTGCGGCGCGAGCGTCGCGCGGTCGAGGAAAACGATCGTATGCATGGCAGTGGTTCGATGAATGGCTCGACGGTTCACAGATGCCGCGCTGCGGCGGCGACGATGTGCTCGGGCGTGATGCCGAAGTGCGCGTACAGCGTATCGGCGGGGCCCGATGCGCCGAAGCCGGACATGCCGACGAATTCGCCGGTGTCGCCGAGGTAGCGGTCCCAGCCGAAGCGCACGGCGGCCTCCACCGCGACGCGCACCGTGCCGGTGCCGAGCACGCTTTGCCGGTACGCGGCGTCCTGTTCGTCGAACAGCTCGCAGCACGGCATCGACACGACGGCGGTGCCGATGCCGTCCTGCTGCAGCCGTTCGCGCGCGGCCAGCGCGAGTGCGACTTCGGAGCCGGTCGCGATCAGCGTGACGCGGCGCGGGCCCGCCACCGCTTCGGCGAGCACGTACGCGCCGCGCTCGCACGCGTTGCCGGGGCCGGCCGAGCGACGCACGAGCGGCAGCGTCTGGCGCGCGAACACGAGCGTGCTGGGCCCGCTGCGGTGCCGGTACGCGAGCGCCCAGCATTCGGCGGCCTCGACCGCATCGGCGGGGCGGAACACGCGCATGTTCGGCATCGCGCGCAGCGACGCGAGGATCTCGACCGGCTGGTGCGTGGGGCCGTTGCGGCCGACGCCGATCGAGTCGTGGCTGAACACGAACTTGACCGGCAGGCCCATCAGCGCGGCCATCCTCATCGCCGGCCGTTCGTAGTCGGAGAACGCAAGGTACGTGACGCTGAGCGGAATCACGCCGCCGTGCGCGGCCATTCCGTTCGCCATCGCGCCCATCAGGTGCTCGCGGATCCCGCAATGCACGTACGCGCCGGCCCGATCCGCAGCGGTGAACGCGTGCAGGCTGCGCTTGTGGCTCGTCGGCGCTTCGAGGTCGGCACAGCCGACCATGCGCTCCGGCAGTACCGGCGCAAGCAGGTCGTTGATCTCCGCGGAAATCATGATGCCGGCCTGCGCTTCGCCGGAGTCGAGCGCGGTGCGCTGGTAGCGTTCGAGCACATCCTGCCAGCCGTCGGGCAGCTCGCCCGCGATCACGCGCTCGAATTCGGCGCGCTCGGCGGCCGGCAGCGCGGCCACGCGCGCGCGCCACGCGAGATACTCGCCTTCGCTGCGCCGCCCGGCCGCACGCCACGCGGACAGCACGTCGTCCGGAATCTCGAACGGCGCATGCGGCCAGTCGCGGTCGCGGCGCGCGGTATCGGCGTCGGCATCGTAGAGGCGTCCGCTATGCCCACCGCGCTGGCCCTGCAGGCGCGCAATGCCACGCGCGATGTCGGTGCGGCACGCGATCATCGATGGCCGCGGGTCGTTGCGGGCCAGTGTCAGCGCGGCCGACACCGCGTCGATGTCGTGACCGTCGACGTCGACCACATGCCAGCCCGCGACGCGGAACCGCTCGGCAACGTCCTCGGAAATCGACAGCATGGTGCTGCCGTCGTCGGTGATGCGGTTGTCGTCCCAGCACAGGATCAGCTTGCCGAGCCGCAGATGGCCGGCGAGCGAGATCATTTCCTGACCGACGCCTTCCTGCAGGCAGCCGTCGCCGACGAATGCGTACGTGTAGTGGTCGACGACGCCGTCGCCGAAGCGCGCGTTCAGGTAGGCCTCGGCCACCGCCATCCCGAACGCGTTCGCGATCCCCTGGCCGAGCGGCCCGGTGGTGATCTCGATGCCGGCCGCGGGATCGAATTCGGGGTGGCCCGCGCAGTGCGAGCCGAACTCGCGGAACGTCCTGATCGCGTCGAGATCGATGCGTCGGTAGCCGGTCAGGTGGAGCAGCGCATACAGCAGCATCGAGCCATGGCCATTCGACAGCACGAAGCGGTCGCGGTCGGGCCACGCGGGATCGGCCGGATTGAACTTCAGGTGGCGCGTGAACAGCGCGGTCGCGATTTCGGCCATGCCGAGCGGCACGCCCTGGTGGCCTTCGCCGGCGCGCACGATCGCGTCGATCGCGAGAAAGCGGATCGCATCGGCGAGCGGCGGGGTGGCGGGAACGGACATGATGCAGGACTCCTCGGCGCCGTCCGGTCACGGACGGCGCACACGATAGGCGTTGCGGGGAAAGGGAAGCGGACGTCCTCGCGAGCGTCGGAAAAATCGCGAGGACGCGGGATCAATGCAGCAGGCCGATCGAGATCCACGGCACCGCGGCGACCACGATCAGGCCGACGATCAGTGCGGCGATGTAGCCGACGATCGGCTTCATTCCTTCGTCGGGATTGATGCGGCTGACCGCGCAGGCCGAGTAGTAGCCGACACCGAATGGCGGCGCGAACAGGCCGACGCCCATCGACAGGATCACGACCATCGCGTAGTGGACGTCGTGGATGCCCATCTGCCGGGCGATCGGGAACATCAGCGGGCCGAACAGCACGATCGCCGGGATGCCTTCGAGCACGCTGCCGAGCACGATGAACGCGACGATCGACGCGGCCATGAACATCGCGGCGCCGCCCGGCAGGCCGGCCATCGCGCTCGCGAGCTGGCCCGAGAAGCCCGACTGCGTGAGCGCCCACGCCATGCCGGTGGCCGCGCCGATGATCAGCAGGATCGCGCCGGACAGCGCGGCGGTGTCGATCAGCATCGGCTTGAGCCGCCGCCATTCGAAGCGGCGGTAGATCAGCAGGCCGGCGATGACCGCGTACGCGATGCCGATCGTCGACACTTCGGTCGCGGTCGCGACGCCTTCGACGACGGCCGCGCGGATCACGAACGGCAGCGCGAGCGCGGGAATCGCGACGAGCAGCTTGCGCAGCACCTCGGCGCGGCTCGCGCGCTTCACGTTCGACAGGTCGTCGCCGCGGTAGCGCCACCAGACGACCGCGCACAGCGTGATCGCGAGCACGATGCCGGGCAGCATGCCGCCCGTGAACAGCGCGGAGATCGACACGCCGGTCACCGAGCCGAGCGTGATCAGCACGAGGCTCGGCGGGATCGTCTCGGTCTGCGCGCCGGTGGCCGCGAGCAGCGCGACGAGGTCGCCGGGCTTCGCGCCGCGCGCCTTCATCTCGGGGAACAGCACCGGCGCGACGGCCGCCATGTCGGCCGCCTTCGAGCCGGAGATGCCCGACACGAGATACATCGCACCGACCAGCACGTAGGACAGGCCGCCGCGCACGTGGCCGAGCAGGCTCGCGAGGAACGCGATCATCGCCGCGGCCATGCCGGTCATCTCGATCAGCTGGCCGAGGAATACGAACAGCGGCACCGACAGCAGGATCAGGTGCGACATCCCTTCGTCCATGCGGCCGACCACCACGACGAGCGGCGTGCTGGTCGTGAGCGCGAGATAGCCGAACGTCGCGAGCCCGAACGAGAACGCGATCGGCACGCCGGACAGCACCGCGACCGCGACGAGGCCGACGAAGAAGATCAGCAGGTTCACGTTGCCGAGGTTCTGCAGCAGCGGCGCGGCGATGACGAAGCCGCCGGCGATCGCCGCGACCGCCGCGATCGCGCCGAGCGTCAGGTGCCAGTTCGCGGTGCGGATCAGCCGCAGGCACGCGACGAGCGCCATCAGCGTCGTGCCGACCGGCAGCGCGGCCGCGCGCCAGCTGTTCGGGATCTCGAGCGCGGGCGACGTGATGAACGCCTCGTCCTGCGCGAAATCGACGGCCGGCCCGATCACCAGCACGAGGAACGCGAGCGGCGCGGCGATCGCGACGACGTCGAGGAACGCGCGCACGCCGGGCGACGCCTTGCCGACGAGCGCGGTCATCCGCATGTGCTCGCCGCGCCGCAGCGCGACGACCGCGCCGAGCATCGCGAGCCACAGGAACAGCATCGACGCGAGCTCGTCGGACCAGACGAGCGGCGCGTGCAGCAGGTAGCGGCTCGTGACGCCGGCGAGCAGCACGACGATCTCGGCAACGACGAGGATCGCGGCGGGAATCTCGACCAGGTGGCCGAGCAGCGTGTCGAGGGCACCGGCGATGCGGCGCGGCGCCGGGTGCGGGAGCAGGATCGTCGTCATCGCGTCATACCAGCTTGCCTACGTTCTTTTCGAGCAGCGCCCATGCTTCGGCGCCATACCTGGCCTTCCAGTCGCTGTAGAAGCTCGTCTTGCGCAGCGCGTTGCGGAACGCGTCGTGATCGACGTCGACGACCGTGACGCCCTTGGCCGTCAGGTCGGCGCGCAGCGACGTGTTCAGGCGCGCGATGTCCGCGCGCTGCAGCAGCGCCGCGCGCTCGAACTCGCGGGTGACGATCGCGCGCATGTCGGCGGGCAGGCGCTCCCACGCGCGGCGGTTGCCGAGAATCCAGTACGCGTCCCACACGTGCGACGTCAGGCTGATCGACTTCTGCACCTCGTACAGCTTCGCGGTCGCGATGATCGGCAGCGGGTTCTCCTGACCTTCGACGACGCCCGTCTGCAGTGCGGAATACAGCTCGTTGAAGTTGATCGGCGCGGGGCCCGCGTCGAGCGCCTTGAACATCGACGTCAGCATCGGCGCCTGCGGCACGCGGATCTTGAAGCCCTTCAGGTCTTCCGGCTTGCGGATCACGCGCGTCGACGAACTGACCTGGCGGAAGCCGTTGTCCCACGGCCGCGACACGGACACGATGCCCGACTTCTCGATCTGCGCGCGCACGTACGCGCCGAGATCGCCGTCCATCGCGCGCCACACCGTGTCGTAGTTCTGGAACGCGAAACCCGTGTTGACGATGCCGGCGGCGGGCGTCAGCGTCGCGAGGATCGACGACGCCTGGTTGAAGAACTCGACGCCGCCGCTTCGCACCTGCGACAGCAGGTCGGTGTCGGAGCCGAGCTGGTTCTGCGGAAACAGCTTGATGTCGAGCCGCCCGCCGGTCGCTTCGCGGATGCGGTTCAGCGCTTCCTGCGCGCGCACGTTCACCGGATGCGTCGGGTCCTGGCCGGTCGCGAGCTTGTAGTTGAATTCGGCCGCGAACGCGCGCCGCGTCGACACGCCCCAGAGCGGCACCGCCGCGGCTGCCGCTGCGCCCGCCTTCAGGAACGTGCGCCGGTCGATGCCTTTGGCTGCTTTCGAATCGATCGTCATGATGTCTTCCTCCAATGTGGTTTCGTTATCGTGTCGTCCGAGGCAACGCGCTCTGCGGCGTGTTTGCCGGGCGGCGCACCGTGTCGGCGCGCGCTGGCGGCGGCGCCCGCGCTGCCCGCGCGGGGCCCCGCGGCTCGGCTCGTCAGCCGTGGATCAGCATCCCGCCGTTGACGTCGATCACCGCGCCCGTCAGGTACGACGAGATGTCGGACGACAGGAACAGGAACGCGCCCGCGACATCGTCCGGCACGCCGAGGCGGCCGATCGGAATGCCCGCGAGGATGTCGCCGCGCTTGTCGTCGGGGATCTTGCCGGCGTTGATGTCGGTCTGGATCAGGCCCGGCGTCACGCAGTTCACGCGGATGCCGGCCGGGCCGAGCTCGCGCGCCATCGCCTTCGCGAGGCCGAGCACGCCGGCCTTCGCGGCCGAGTAGTGCGGCCCGCCGAGGATGCCGCCGCCGCGCTGCGCGGACACCGACGACATGCACGCGATCGCGCCCGAGCGCTGCTTCTTCATCTGCGGCACGATCGCCTGCGACAGATACAGCACGCCGCGCAGGTTCACGTCGAGGATCCGGTCCCAGCTTTGCGGGTCGATGTCGAGCAGCTGCGCGGGCTGCGTGATGCCCGCGTTGTTGATCAGCACGTCGATCTGACTGAAATCGGCGACGATCTGCCCGGCCGCCTGTGTGCACGCTTCGCGATTCGTCACGTCGCATGCATAACCGCGATGCTCGGGCCCGATCGACGCGGCCGCATCGCGCGCGGCGGACGCATCGAGATCGAGGATCGCGACACGCGCGCCGTGCTTCGCGAACATCCGGGCGGTGGCCATGCCGATGCCGCGCGGGGATGCGGCGCCGGAAATGACGGCGACCTTGCCGTGGAGAAGACGGGATTCTGACATGATGGGTTCTCCTGATGATGGTTGATTCATGTTGGTGTCGGGGTCGGGCGGCCGGTGCTCAGCCGAGCCAGCCCCTGATCGTGTCGCACATCGCCTGCGTGGAAATGCCGTAGCGGTCGTGCAGCGTCGGCAGCGCGCCGGCGTCGAGGAACGCGTCGGGCAGCGCGATCTGCCGGAACTGCGGCGTGACGCCGGCCGTGAGCAGCGCGGTGGCGACCGCCTCGCCGAGCCCGCCGATCGCCGAATGGTTTTGCGCGACGACGACGAGGCGTCCGCTGCGCTTCGCTTCGCGCAGGATCGTCGCGGTGTCGAGCGGCTTGATGGTCGGCACGTGCAGCACGCCGACGTCGACGCGGTCCGCCGCGAGCGCCTTCGCCGTTTCGAGCGCGCGCATCGTCAGGATGCCGGACGAGATGATCAGCACGTCCGCGCCGTCGCGCAGCAGCTTCGCCTTGCCGAGTTCGAAGCGGTAGTCGTATTCGTCGAGCACGACCGGCACGTTGCCGCGCAACAGGCGTGCGTACACGGGGCCGCGATGCGCGGCGATCGCGGGCACCATCTGCTCGATGTCGAGCGCGTCGCACGGGTCGATCACCGTCATGTTCGGCATCGCACGCATCAGCGCGAGATCCTCGGTGGCCTGATGGCTCGGCCCGTAGCCGGTCGTGAGGCCGGGCAGCGCGGCGACGATCTTCACGTCGAGGTTGTCCTCGGCGATCGCCTGGTGCATGAAGTCGTACGCACGCCGCGTCGCGAATACCGCGTAGGTCGTCACGAACGGCTGCGCGCCTTCGTGCGCGATGCCGGCCGCCGCGCCCATCAGCAGCTGCTCGGCCATGCCCATCTGGTAATAGCGTTCGGGGAACGCCTTCGCGAAGATGTGCAGGTCCGTGTACTTGCCGAGGTCGGCCGTCATGCCGACGACGTCGGGGCGCTCGCGCGCGAGTTCGACGAGCGCGTGGCCGAACGGCGCTGCGCGGGTCGCCTGCCCTTCGGCCGCGATCGACGCGATCATCGCCGAGGTCTTCAGGCGCGGTTTGGATGCGGTCGTGGTGCTCATGCGTGTCTCCCTGCATCCAGCGCGTCGAGGGCAAGCTGCCATTCGTGCGCGTCGACGCGGATGAAGTGGTTTTTCTCGCGGGCTTCGAGGAACGGGACGCCACAGCCCATCTTCGTGTCGCAGACGATGATCCGCGGCTGCGCGCGCGGATGACTGCGCGCGGCGTCGAACGCGGCGGCGACCGCGTCGATGTCGTTGCCGTCGACGCGCTGCGTGTACCAGCCGAACGCTTCGAGCTTCTCGACGAGCGGCTCGAACGCCATCACCTGCGTCGACGGGCCGTCCGCCTGCTGGTTGTTGACGTCGACGATCGCGATCAGGTTGTCGAGCTTCCAGTGGCTTGCGGAGAGCATCGCTTCCCACACCGCGCCTTCGTCGAGCTCGCCGTCGGAGAACAGCGTGTAGACGAACGCGTCCGAGCCCTTGCGCTTCAGGCCGAGGCAGCGGCCGACCGCGATGGTCAGGCCCTGGCCGAGCGAGCCGCCGGACATTTCCATGCCGGGCGTGTAGCTCGCCATTCCGGACATCGGCAGGCGGCTGTCGTCGCTGCCGTAGGTCTCGAGCTCCTCCGGCGGCAGCACGCCGGCTTCGAACAGCGCCGCGTACAGCGCGATCGCATAGTGGCCGTTCGACAGCAGGAAGCGGTCGCGTCCTTCCCATTCGGGGTCGTCGGGCCGGTAGCGCATTGCGTGGAAGTAGGCGACGGCGAGCACGTCGGCGATGTCGAGGGCCTGGCCGATATAGCCCTGCCCCTGCACCTCGCCCATCCGCAACGCGTTGCGGCGGATGCGGTAGGCGCGTTCTGCGAGATGGGCGGCGTGCCCGGCTTCGCGCGTATTCAAGCGAGTCTCCTTGCTGCGGCGCACCGTCGAACGGCGCGGCCGTCATGGGTTCGATCCGGTCGGCCGCTGCGTCGGGGCTGCGGCCGTCGTCTGCCGCGGGTCGGGATAAACCCTCGTTTCGGGTGTGCGGCAGGTATGAAACAGCGTATCGGCTTGAATGGGCGCGCTCAAACGAATTAAATAGGCCGACAGTTGAATTGAATTCATCCGGATCTTGCAATGCACAATCGAGTCACGCTCAAGTCCATACAAGCGTTCGAGGCGGCCGCGCGGCTGTCGTCGTTCGCGCTTGCAGCAGAAGAACTGTTCGTGACGCCGTCCGCGATCAGCCATCAGATCAAGCTGCTCGAGGAGCAGCTGGACGTGCGGCTGTTCCATCGCGTGCATCGCGCGGTGATCCTGACCGATGCGGGCCGTCAATACGCAGAGGAAATCGCCGCGGCGTTCGCGCGCATCGACACGGCGACGCGCAACATCGGCCGCACGACGAAAAGCGACATCCTGACCGTGCATTCGACGCCGAGCTTCGCGACGCAATGGCTGATGTCGCGGCTCGCGCGCTTCAGCGCGCTGAACCCGGATATCGACGTGCGGCTGAACGCGTCGGCCGACCATTGCGACCTGACGACCGAAGCGGTCGACATCGATATCCGCTACGGCGCGCGCAAGCTGCAGCCGGCGGGCACGATGGTGCTCGAGCTGCCGGCCGAGACGATCGTGCCGCTGTGCTCGCCGGCGCTGATGGAAGGCGAGCATCCGATCCGTACGACGGCCGATCTGCAGCATCACGTGCTGATTCACAGCGAAGGTTGTCTCGTCGGCTGGCGCGACTGGATGCGCCAGCATCGCAAGGTGCGGCTCGACATCACGCGCGGCCCGCGCTTCGACCGGTCGTTCATGGCGATCAGCGCGGCGGCGGACGGGATGGGCGTGTGCCTCGAAAGCCTGCTGCTCGTGCAGCGCGAGCTGGAGACGGGGCGGCTCGTCGCGCCGCTCGGGATGGACGGGCTGCGGATCAACGGCTACACGCTCAACCTGCTGAAATCGCGTGCCGACCTGCCGAAGCTGAAGAGCTTTCAGGACTGGCTGTTCGTGGAACTCGACACGTGAGGCGGCGGGCGCGATCGCGGCGGTCGGGTATCGCGGCCGCGCGCCCGGCATCGCCGGGCTGCGTTTCGCGTGCTGGTAAGATGGCCCGCAATTCCATCCCGCCCGCGCCATGAGCTCCGCACCGACCAAGCCCGCGAACCCGAAGAACGCCGCGAAGGCCACCACCCGCGCCACGGGCGACAAGCCGAAGGCGCGCATCCCGCAGCGCCTGACCTACGTGATCGGCGGCCTCGACCGGCTGCTGCGCCGCCATATGACCGACGCGCTCGCGCCGCTCGGCATCACGCTCGCGCAATACACGGCGCTGTCGGTGCTCGAGGCGCGCGGCGCGTCGTCGAACGCGCAACTGGCCGAACGCTCGTTCATCACGCCGCAATCGGCGAACGAGGTGATGAGCGCGATGGCAGCGCGCGGCTTCGTCACGCGCGAAGCCGACCCGTCGCACGGGCGCATCATCCTGCTGACGCTGACCGACGAAGGCGCGGCGATGCTGCGCGAATGCGAAGCCGTGCTGCGTCCGCTCGAAACGCGCATGCTCGGCGATTTCTCTGCCGACGACGCCGCGCACGTGCAGCGCGCGCTCGAACTGTTCGCACGCAACCTGCGCGGCTGACCCGTTCCCGACCCTTCCCGACGCGGGCCCGTCCGGCCCGCGTCCGCTTCACGTCCCTGTCGCCGGTCGCCTGACCGTTCCCTGATTCTGTCGTTTTCCCCGCCTTCCGATCCGGGTTTACACCGGCGCTCGTGCTGCTTGCAATATCAGGTAGCCTGATATTAAATGAAGCCGTCCGCAGCAGGAATGCTGCGCACCGAATCGCACAGGAACGAACGACAGGAACAGACATGAGCAAGTACGACAACCGCTGGCAGACCGTTGAAGTGAACGTGGAGGCCGGCATCGCGTGGGTGACGCTGAACCGTCCGGACAAGCGCAATGCAATGAGCCCGACGCTGAACCGGGAGATGCTGCAGGTCCTCGACGCGGTCGAGTTCGACGATGAAGCGAAGGTGCTGGTGCTGACCGGCGCGGGCGCCGCGTGGACGGCCGGCATGGATCTGAAGGAATATTTCCGCGAGATCGACGGCGGTTCCGACGCGCTGCAGGAAAAGGTGCGGCGCGACGCATCGGAATGGCAGTGGCGCCGCCTGCGGATGTACAACAAGCCGACGATCGCGATGGTGAACGGCTGGTGCTTCGGCGGCGGGTTCTCGCCGCTCGTCGCGTGCGACCTCGCGATCGCGGCGGACGAAGCCGTGTTCGGGCTGTCGGAGATCAACTGGGGCATCCCGCCGGGCAATCTCGTCAGCAAGGCGATGGCGGATACGGTCGGGCATCGCCGCGCGCTGCACTACATCATGACCGGCGACACGTTCACCGGCGTCGAAGCGGCGGAAATGGGCCTCGTGAACAGCAGCGTGCCGCTGGCCGGGCTGCGCGACGCGACGATCGCGCTGGCCGCGCGGCTGACGGACAAGAACCCGGTCGTGCTGCGCGCGGCGAAACACGGCTTCAAGCGTTCGCGCGAGCTCACGTGGGAACAGTGCGAGGATTACCTGTATGCGAAGCTCGACCAGGCGCAGTTGCGCGATCCGGAGCGCGGTCGCGAGCAGGGGCTGAAGCAGTTCCTCGACGACAAGTCGATCAAGCCGGGCCTCCAGGCATACAAGCGCTGATACAAGCGCCGACGCAACCGAAAGAGACAGGCAAGGCAGGAGACGACATGACCGACAGACGGATGCTGATCGCCGGCGAGTGGTGCACCGCCCGTGACGGGCGAAGCTTCGACCGATTCAACCCCGCGACGGGCGCACTTGCGTCGCGTGCGCCGGCGGCCGGCGTCGCCGACGCCGACGCGGCGATCGACGCCGCGCACCGCGCATTTCCCGCGTGGGCCGCGCTCGCGCCGACCGAGCGCCGCCGGCTGCTGCTGAAGGCGGCCGACCTGATGGATGCGCGCATCGACGCGTTCGTTGCAACCGGTGTCGCCGAAACCGGTGCGACGCCCGGCTGGATCGGCTTCAACGTGACGCTCGCGGCGAACATGCTGCGCGAGGCCGCGTCGATGACGACGCAGATCGCCGGCGACGTGATCCCGTCCGACGTGCCGGGCAATCTCGCGCTCGCGATGCGCGTGCCGTGCGGCGTCGTGCTCGGCATCGCGCCGTGGAACGCGCCGGTGATCCTCGGCACGCGCGCGCTGGCGATGCCGCTCGCGTGCGGCAACACGGTCGTGCTGAAGGCCTCGGAAGCGTGCCCCGGCGTGCACGCGCTGATCGGCGCGGTGCTGGACGAAGCGGGGCTCGGCGCGGGCGTCGTCAACGTGATCACGCACGCGGCGGCCGATGCGCCCGAACTCGTCGAGCGGCTGATCGCGCATCCGCACGTGAAGCGGATCAACTTCACCGGGTCGACGCATGTCGGGCGCATCATCGCGCGCCATGCGGCCGCACACCTGAAACCCGTGCTGCTCGAACTCGGCGGCAAGGCACCGGTGCTCGTGCTCGACGATGCCGATCTCGATGCAGCCGTCGACGCGATCGCGTTCGGCGCGTTCTTCAACCAGGGGCAGATCTGCATGTCGACCGAGCGCGTGATCGCTGCGCGGCCGATCGCCGATGCACTCGTCGAGCGTCTCGCCGCGAAGGCGCGCACGCTGGTCGCCGGCGATCCGCTGGCCGGCCATCCGCTCGGCACGATGGTCGATGCGGCGGCCGCCGCGCGTGCCGCGTCGCTCGTCGAGGATGCGCGTGCGCACGGCGCGCGTTTGCCGCTCGGCTGCCGGATCGACGGCGCGACAATGCAGCCGGCGATCGTCGACGGCGTCACGCGCGACATGCGGCTCTATCGCGAGGAGTCGTTCGCGCCGGTCGTCGCGATCCTGCGTGCGGACAGCGACGACGAAGCGGTCGCGCTCGCGAACGACAGCGAGTTCGGGCTGTCGGCGAGCGTGTTCAGCCGCGACGTTGCGCGCGCGATGGCGGTCGCGCGGCGGATCGAATCGGGAATCTGCCACATCAACGGGCCGACCGTGCACGACGAGGCGCAGATGCCGTTCGGCGGAACGAAGGCGAGCGGCTACGGCCGCTTCGGCAGCCGCGCGTCGATCGCCGAATTCACCGAGCTGCGCTGGATCACCGTGCAGACCACGCCGCGTCACTACCCGATATGAGCGAGCCGACGATGAATGGTGCGACGCCCGCCAGCGGGCCGGTGAACGACACGGGCGGCGTGCGCTATCGCGCGGCGGCCGTCGCGGTAGGCGCGGCCGAGATCCGTCGCGCGGAAAACGGCGCGTGGTACCTGCGCTCGCGCGAACCGCTCGACGACTACCCGACGCGCCTGACCGACTGCCTCGTGCGCGGCGCGCAAGCGCATCCCGACCGCGTGCTGGCCGCGCGGCGCGGCGCCGACGGCCGCTGGATCGAGATCACCTATGCGCAGATGCTCGAACGCGCTCGCGCGCTCGGCCAGGGCCTCGTCGATCTCGGACTGTCGGTCGAGCGTCCGCTCGCGGTGCTGTCCGGCAACGATCTCGAGCATCTGCAGCTGATGTTCGCGGCGATGCTGGCCGGCGTGCCGTATGCGCCGATCTCGCCCGCGTATTCGCTGGTGTCGACCGACTACGGCAAGCTGCGTCACACGCTCGGCGTGCTGCGGCCGGGCGCGGTGTTCGTCGCCGAACGCGCGCCGTTCGCGCGTGCGCTCGACGCGACGTTGCCGGCCGATGCGGCGCTGATCGTCGCGCACGACGCCGACGCCGACGCCGATGGCGGCGCGGAGGGTCGCGTGGTGCCGCTGTCACGCCTGCTCGCCACCGTACCGCGCACGATCGACGCGATCCATGCGGCGATCGGCCCCGATCATCTCGCGAAGATCCTGTTCACGTCCGGTTCGACGAAGCAGCCGAAGGCCGTGCCGACCACGCACCGGATGCTGTGCAGCAACCAGCAGATGCTGCGCCAGACGATGCCCGAACTGACGCGCGAGCCGCCGGTGCTGGTCGACTGGCTGCCGTGGAATCACACGTTCGGCGGCAGCCACAACCTCGGCATCGCGCTGTACAACGGCGGCACGCTGTACATCGACGACGGCCGTCCGGTGCCGGGTCGCTTCGACGAAACCGTGCGCAACCTGCGCGAGATCGCGCCGACGATCTACTTCAACGTGCCGAAGGGCTGGGAAGAGCTGACCGCCGCGCTCGAACGCGATGCCGTGCTGCGCGACACGTTCTTCTCGCGCGTGAAGCTGTATTTCTTCGGCGGCGCGGGCCTGTCGCAGGCCGCGTGGGACCGGCTCGATCGCGTGACCGACGCGCATTGCGGCGAGCGCATCCGGATCATGGCCGGCCTCGGGATGACGGAGGCGTCGCCGTCGTGCCTGTTCACGACCGGGCCGCTGATGCGCGCCGGCTATATCGGGCTGCCCGCGCCCGGCTGCGACGCGAAGCTCGTGCCGTGCGGCGGCAAGCTCGAACTGCGCTTCAAGGGGCCGAACGTGATGCGCGGCTACTGGCACGCGGACGTCGATCCGCGCGACGTGTTCGACGACGAAGGCTATTACCGCAGCGGCGACGCGGGGGTCTTCGCCGATCCGCAGCGGCCGGAACTCGGGCTGCTGTTCGACGGCCGGCTGACCGAGGATTTCAAGCTGAGCAGCGGCACCTTCGTCAGCGTCGGGCCGTTGCGCGCGAACGCGGTGTCGAGCGGTGCGCCGTATGTGCAGGACGTGGTCGTCACCGGGATCAATCGCGACGACATCGGGCTGCTGGTGTTTCCGCGCGTCGACGCGTGCCGCGCGCTGGCGGGGCTTGCAGCCGATGCATCGGTCTCCGACGTGCTGCGCGCGCCGGCCGTGCGCGCGGCGTTCGCAGCGTGGCTTGCCGCGCTGAACCGGCATGCGAGCGGCGGGTCGACGTTCGTCGCGCGCATCCGGCTGATCGACTCGCCGCCGTCGCTCGATCTCGGCGAAGTGACCGACAAGGGATCGCTGAACCAGGCGGCCGTGCAGCAGCATCGCGCGGCGACGATCGACGCGCTGTACGACCCGGCGCGGCGCGATCCCGACGTGCTTTACGCGTAAGCAGAAGCAAACCGAAGTACGCAGACGCAAGCAGGCATCACGACCGGCCGGCCACGATACCGGCAGGCATTCTTGCGGCCCGTTAATCAGGCTGCCTGATAAAGGCGGCCGTTCGGACGACACGTCGCGCGCCGCTTCGCCACTGGCCGGCGACGGCGCGCGGCGGCCGTTGCAGGGCCGACCGACTACAAGACAGGAGACAGGATGAACACTTACGTTGCCGAAAAACCCGCGGTCGCGACCACGCTCGCGCTGTGTTTCGCGATCGCCCTCCTCGAAGGGCTCGACCTGCAGTCGGTCGGCGTCGCCGCGCCGCGCATGGCGCGCGAATTCGGGCTGAGCGTGTCGCAGATGGGCATCGCGTTCAGCGCGGGCACCTTCGGGCTGCTGCCGGGCGCGATGCTCGGCGGGCGGCTTGCCGACCGGATCGGACGCAAGCGCGTGCTGATCGCGTCGGCCGTGCTGTTCGGTCTGCTGTCGATCGCCACCGCGCAGGTGTCGACTTTCGCGATGCTGGTCGTCGTGCGCGTGCTGACCGGCATCGGCCTCGGCGGCGCGATGCCGAACCTGATCGCGCTGTCGTCCGAAGCGGTCGAGCCGCGCTCGCGCAGCAGCGCGGTGGCCACGATGTACTGCGGCATCCCGTTCGGCGGCGTGATCGCGTCGCTGATCGGCGTGCTGCTCGCCGGCGACACCGAATGGCGGCACATCTTCTACGTCGGCGGCGTGGGGCCGCTGCTGCTGGTGCCGCTGCTGGCGTTGTTCCTGCCGGAATCGCGCGCGTATCTCGACGTCGCCGGCACGCCGGCCGCGCGCACCAGCGTCGCGCGCACGCTGTTCGGCGACGGCCGCACGACGTCGACGGTCGCGCTGTGGATCAGCTACTTCTGCACGCTGATCGTCCTCTACTTCCTGCTGAACTGGCTGCCGTCGCTGATGGCCTCGCGCGGGCTCGATCGCGAGCACGTCGGCCTCGTGCAGATCGCGTTCAACGTCGGCGCGGGGCTCGGCGCGCTCGGCATCGGCGCGGCACTCGACCGGATGCGCGCGTCGCGCGTGGTCGGCGGCATGTATGTCGGGATCGTGCTGTCGCTCGCCGCGCTCGCGGCGGCGCCCGGCTTCGCGTCGCTCGCGGCCGCCGCATTCGCGGCCGGGATGTTCGTGGTCGGCGGGCAGTCGGTGCTGTATGCGCTCGCGGCGATCTATTACCCGACCGCGATGCGCGGCACGGGCGTCGGCGCGGCGGTGGCCGTCGGCCGGCTCGGTTCCGTCGTCGGGCCGCTCGCGGCCGCGACGCTGCTGGCCGCCGGTCGCAGCGCGCCCGTCGTGATCGGCGCGAGCATTCCGGTCACGCTCGTCGCGGCCGTCGCCGCGCTGGTGCTGATTCGCCGCCCGCAAGCCGGTGACTGACGTTTCGTTTTTTCAATGCGCGCCGTCAGAGCGCGCGATTCAACAAGGTCTGGAGACGCAACGATATGAAGACGAAGACAAGGAACGGCCTGCTGGCCGCCGGCGCGTGCTGCGCGCTGGCCGCGACGAGCGCGCACGCGCAATCGAGCGTGACGCTGTACGGGATCATCGACACCGGCGTCGAATTCGTGTCGCACGCGAACGCGGCCGGCGATCACGTGGTGCGGATGCCGGGCGTGACCGGCGAGATGCCGTCGCGCTGGGGCCTGCGCGGCAGCGAGGATCTCGGCGGCGGCTACCAGGCCGTGTTCGTGCTCGAAAGTGGCTTCAACGTGCGCGGCGGCGATCTCGGGCAGGGCGGGCGGCTGTTCGGGCGACAGGCGTTCGTCGGGTTGAAGGGCGGCTTCGGCACGCTCGCGTTCGGTCGCCAGTACACGATGACCTACCTCGCGCTGCAGGGCGCGGACATCATCGGCCCCGACATCTACGGGCTCGGCTCGTTCGACGCGTACGTGCCGAACGGCCGCGCCGACAACGCGGTGACCTACCTCGGCACGTATCGCGGCGTGACGCTCGGCGCCGCCTATTCGTTCGGCCGCGACGGCGCCGGCACCGGCAACTCGCCGGGGCAGGGCACGTGCGCGGGGCAGGTGCCGGGCCACGCGGTCGAATGCCGCAACTGGTCGGCGATGCTCAAGTACGACAGCGCGTATTTCGGCGCGGCGGCGTCGTACGAGGAGCAGCGCGGCGGCACCGGCGCGGCCGCGAACTTCTTCGACGGCGTCGCGCCGGTCGCCTTCACGAGCAGCGCGGGCAAGGACGCGCGCGTGCACGTGAGCGCGTATGCGCAGGCGGCGGGCGCACGGATCGGCGCGGGCTGGATCGGGCGGCGCGTGTCGACCGGTTCGCCGGCCGCGCCCGGCGCACATTCCGACCTGTTCTTCGTCGGCGCGTCGTATGCGGTGAAGCCGGACTTCATCGTCGACGGCGAAGGCTACCGGATCGTCAACAGCGCGCACGACACGCGCGCGACGATGGCGACGCTGCGCGCGACCTACCTGCTGACGAAGCGCACGTCGGTCTACGCGCAAAGCTCGTATCTGTGGAACAGCGCGCATGCGCGCTACGCGGTCAGCGGCGGCGGCCCCGGCACGACGCCCGGTGCGGGGATGGGGCAGCTCGGCGCGATGGTCGGCGTCAAGCACTTGTTCTGATCCGGCAACTTGACGGACGGGAGATATCTTGAACAGAAAATCTGTATTCCTCTGCATTGCACCGCTGTCCGCGGCGATGCTCGCCGGCTGCGGCGGCGACGATTCGGTCAGCTCCGCGCCCACGCACCTGAGCGCCGCGACGCCGGCCGCGATGGCCCAGACCTGCGACGCGCTCGCCGCGAAGCTCGCGTTTGCGAACACGTCGTTCACGTCGGTGACGACCGCGGCCGCCGGTGCGCTGACGGTGGCCGGCAAGCCGATCGCCGAGCACTGCGTGATCGAAGGGAAGATGAACGAGCGCGTGAGCGCGGTGGACGGCAAAACCTATGCGATCGGCTTCGAGATGCGGCTGCCGAAGGCGTGGAACGGCCGATTCTTTTACCAGGCGAACGGCGGGCTCGACGGCAACGTCGTGACCGCGACCGGCGAGATCGGCGGCGGCGGCCCGCTGACCGATGCGCTGAACCAGGGCTTCGCGGTGATCAGTTCGGATTCCGGGCACAGCGCCGCGCAGAACCCGCTGTTCGGCCTCGATCCGCAGGCGCGGCTCGACTACGGCTACGGCGCCGTCGATGCGCTGACGCCGATGGCGAAGCAGGTGATCCGTCTCGCGTACGGGAAGGCGCCCGACCGCAGCTACTTCGGCGGCTGCTCGAACGGCGGCCGTCACGCGATGGTCACGGCGGTGCGCAACCCGGCCGACTACGACGGCATCATCGCGGGCGATCCGGGTTTCCATCTGCCGAAGGCGGCGATCGGCGAGATGTACGGCGCACAGCAGTTCGCGAAGATCGCGTCGGCGACCGGATCGAACGGGCTGCCGGATATCCGCAGCGGCTTCACCGACGCGGAGCGTCAGTTCGTCGGCGCGAAGATCCTCGACAAATGCGATGCGCTCGACGGCGCGGCCGACGGGATGGTGCAGGACGTCGCCGCCTGCCAGGCGCACTTCAGCGTCGAGACGGACATCCCGACCTGCGCGAACGGCACGCGCACCGGCGCATGCCTGACAACCGCGCAGAAAACCGCGCTCGAAAACGTGTTCGCGGGTGCGCGCAACAGCGCGGGCACGGCGCTCTACGCGAGCTTTCCGTACGATCCGGGCGTGGCCGGCGGCGGCTGGGCCGCGTGGAAGCAATCGAATTCCATCACGCTCGATCCGGCCGCGATGGCGTTCACGTTCATGTCGCCGCCGAAAAGCACCGCGACGCTCGCGAACCTGCCCGGTTTTGCGCTCGGCTTCGACATGGACAACGATGCGCCGGCGATCTTCGCGACCAACGGCACCTACACGCAATCCGCGTGGTCGTTCATGACGCCGCCCGACGAGACCAACCTGTCCGCGCTGAAGTCGCGCGGCGCGAAGCTGCTCGTCTATCACGGCACGGGCGACCCGGTGTTCTCGTCCAACGACACGACCGACTGGTACCAGCGGGTCGCGCAGGCGAACGGCGGCGATGCGTCGGATTTCGCGCGCTTCTATCCGGTGCCGGGGATGAACCACTGTGCGGGCGGGCCGGCGGCCGACCAGTTCGACATGCTGACGCCGCTCGTCGCGTGGGTCGAGCAGGGGCAGGCGCCCGCCGCGATCGTGGCTGCCGCGCGCGACGCGACGAGCGCGGTGCCGAATGCGGACGTGCCCGCGTCGTGGGGCGCGGGGCGTACGCGCCCGCTGTGCCCGTATCCGCAGGTGGCACGCTACAACGGCTCCGGCGACGTGAATTCGGCGGCGAGCTTCAGTTGCCGCTGACGTAGCCGTCGATGGGATGCGGCCGGCGCGTGCAGTCGCGCGCCGGCCGTTTCATTGGGGCACTCATTCGCCGGGTTCGACCGGCACCTCGAGCCCGACCTTCACGCGGCTCATGCTTACCAGCGTCTTGAACCGCTTCACGTTGTTGTTCGCGAAGAACAGCTCGCGCGTGAGCGCGTTGTACTGATCCATGTTGCGCACGGCGAGGATCAGCACGAAATCCCATTCCCCCGTCACGTAGTAGCACTGCTGGATCTGCGGGCACCGCTCGAAGGTTCGCTTCATCGCGTCGAGCTGGTCGATCTGCTCGCTCTCGACCTCGACGTTCACGACGATCGTCAGCGGATGATCGACCTTGTCCGGCGCGACGACGGCCGTATAGCGCTCGATCACGCCGTGTTCCGCGAGACGCTTCAAACGCCGGTTCACGGCCGCCGTCGACAGGTTCACGCGTGCGCCGAGTTCGCTTTGCGGCGTCTGCGCGTCGCGCTGCACTTCCATCAACAGCTTGCGATCGAACGCATCGAGTGGGGTCGTCATGATGGTGCGCGAAACCTCGAAAGAATGAGAAATTTTTGCGTCCGGGCAGCCGAATTGGCGATTTTGTTGACCGGCATGCGCAATATTATTTTCGGACCGACGGCGAACGCAACCCGCGCTTGCCCGATCCGACCCACCCGACGGACCGCGGGCGCGGTCCTGCTCCGGAGCCTTTCGCCATGCTGATCGCCAATCCCCGCGCGTCGCGCGCCGCCTATCCGAACGCGCTGCGCCGCGTGATGAACATCGCGTCCGCCGACGAAAGCGGCGCGTGGCTGTCGCACTGGCCGCTCGTCGGCAACGCGCGTACGCCGCTGCGCGCGCTGCCGGACCTCGCCGCGCGGCTCGGCGTCGCGAGCGTCAGCGTGAAGGACGAGTCGTGCCGCTCGCCGCTCGGCAGCTTCAAGGCGCTCGGCGCGCCGATCGCGCTGGTGCGGCTCGTGAAGCGCCTGCGGCGCACCCACGATCTCGATCCGCAGGGGCTGGTTACCGGCCGCTACGCAGCGCAGCTGGCCGACCTGACGGTGATCAGCGCGACCGACGGCAATCATGGCCGCGCGCTGGCCGCCGCCGCGCGCGCGATCGGCTGCGGGTGCGTGATCGTGCTGCACGCGAACGTCGACGCCGAGCGCGAACGCGCGATCTCGGCGTACGGCGCGCGGATCGTGCGCATCGCGGGGAACTACGACGAGTCGGTCGTCTGCGCGGCGCAGCTGGCGCAGGCGAACGGCTGGTACGTCGTGTCGGATACGTCGTACGACGGCTACGAAGCGATTCCGCGCGACGTGATGCAGGGTTATGGCGTGATCGCCGCCGAGGCCGCCGCGCAGGCGGCGCAACACGATGGGCGGCCGTTCACGCACGTGTTGCTGCAGGGCGGCGTGGGCGGCCTTGCCGCGGGCGTCGCGAGCTACCTGTGGGAGCGAGACGGCGCGCAGCGGCCGCATTTCATCGTCGTCGAGCCGCGCCAGGCCGACTGCCTGTACCAGAGCGCGCTCGCGGGGCGCGCGGCGAAGGCGACCGGCAGCGTCGATTCGGTGATGGCCGGGCTCGCGTGCGGCGAGGCGTCGCCGCTCGCATGGGATTTCCTCGAGCTGTGCATCGACCATTTCATGCTGATCGACGATGAAGACGCAGTGCACGCGATGCGCGGCCTCGCGGCCGGCAGCGCACGCGACGTGCCGCTCGTCGCCGGCGAATCGGGCGCGGCCGGCATCGCGGGGCTGGAAGTGCTGATGCGCGACCCGGCGCTCGCGCGACAGGCGGGGCTCGACGCGAGTTCGCGCGTGCTGGCGATCAATACGGAAGGCGCGACGGCGCCGTCCGTGTACCGGAACTGCGTCGGCGACACGGCCGACGCGGTGCTCGCGCGGCAGCGCGACTGGCTGAACCGCGCGGCAGTCGCGGCCTGAACGACACCACGACCGACGAGGCAAGCGCAATGAACACGATCGACGCAATCGAAGCAAGCACGCTGCAGGGGCGACTGCAGACCTGGCGCCGCCATCTGCACCAGTTTCCGGAGACGGGTTTCGAAGAGATGAACACGTCGGACTACGTCGCGCGCATCCTGACGACGCTCGGGCTCGACGTGCATCGCGGCATCGGCGGCACGGGGCTCGTCGCGAACCTGACGGCCGGTACGGGCCAACGCGCGATCGGCATCCGCGCGGACATGGACGCGCTGAACATCGCCGAGCACGCGCCGGGCCGCGAACACGCGTCGCGCACGCCCGGCAAGATGCATGCGTGCGGGCACGACGGCCACATGTCGATGGTGCTCGGCGCCGCGCAGCTGCTGGCCGAACGCAAGGATTTCGACGGCACGGTGCGCTTCATCTTCCAGCCGGCCGAGGAACATGGCCGCGGCGCGAAGGCGATGATGGCCGACGGGCTGTTCGAGCGCTTTCCGGTCGACGCGATCTTCGGCGCGCACAACATGCCGGGCATGCGCGCCGGCACGTTCTCGACGCGCGCGGGCGGCATCATGGCGAGCGAAGACAATTTCGTGATCCGGATCGGCGGGCGCGGCACGCATGCGGCGCGTCCGCACATGGGCATCGATCCGATCGTGATCGGCTCGCAGATCGTGCTGGCGCTGCAGACGATCGTGTCGCGCAATCTCGATCCGGGCCAGCAGGCCGTGATCTCGTGCACGGAATTCATCACCGACGGGCTGCGCAACGTGCTGCCGTCGACCGTGACGATCAAGGGCGACACGCGCAGCTATTCGCGCGACGTGCAGGCGCTGCTGGAAACGCGGATGCGCGAGATCAGCGAAGGGATCTGCCGTGCGCATGGCGCGACCTGCACGTTCGACTACACGCACGAGTTCGCGCCGACGGTGAATTCTCCGGAGTGGGTCGACACGGCCGTGCAGGCCGCGGCGCACATCGCAGGCGCCGATGCGGTGAGCGCCGACGTGCAGCCGATGATGATCTCCGAGGATTTCGGCGCGTTCCTGCAGGCCGTGCCCGGCAATTTCGTGTTCATCGGCAACGGCGAAGCGGCCGGTCGCGGCGGCGTGCCGCTGCATAACGCGACGTACGATTTCAACGACGAGATCCTGCCGGTCGGCGCGCGTTATTTCGCGGAAGTGGCGCGGCGCGCATTGCGGGCCGCGTAGCGGGCGTTCTTCGGGCCTTCGGGCCGTCAGGCCCTCAAGCCCTCAACCCATCACGCTTCGGCCGCCCGCCTGTCCGGCGCGTCGGCCGTACCCGTGCGATCGAGGATCGCGAGCACCTCGCGCGCGGTGTTCTCGGAATGGCTGCGCAGCACCTGCGGCAGCACCGCGTGGTCGGGATCGGCGAGCGCGGCCATGATGTCTTCGTGCTCGTGCAGCGATTCGGCCCAGCGCAGCGAGTCCGTGTTCGCGGCGCCGCGCGCGCGGTGCACCTTCGACATCAGCGACGCATAGATGCCCGACAGCACGGGGTTGCCCGCCGCGTCGACGATCATCTGGTGGATCTGCTGGTTCAGCCGGAAATATTCGACGCGCTTGCCGGCCTCGTGGCACTCGACCATCCGCCGGTGCTTCGCCTGCAGCGCGGCGAGCGTCGACGCGCCGATACGCTTGCGCAGCAATTCGCCCGCCATCGCCTCGAGCCCGTGCAGCAGCTCGAACGTCGCGACCAGGTCGTCGATGTCGATCGACGCGACGCGATAGCCGATGTACTGGCGATGCGTGACGGCTCCTTCCGCGACGAGCACCTTCAGCGCTTCGCGCAGCGGCGTTTTCGACACGTCGAACGCGAGGCTGAGTTCCTTTTCGTCGATCCGCGCGCCGGGCGGCAGTTCGCCCTCGTCGATCATCACGCGCAGGCGCGCGGCGATCTCCGCGGCCATGCCGCGCGTGCGCAGAAGCAGGGGATTGCGGGGTGTCTGGCTCATGATGGGTGCAAGCTTATCACGATATCGGGGCCAGCCGTGCCGTTGGTAGCGTAAACACAATTTCAATAAAACCAAGCGTTTACACCATGTGTAATTATAAATTTCTAATCCTATACTCGGCTCAACGTTGCGCGACGTCCCGACCATCCTCGTTCACTCCTGGAGTCCGTCCATGTCTTCAACCTCCGGTGTCGCCGCCATGACGGTCGGCAAATCCGCCGTCCGCTGGAAGATATTCGTCGTCATGCTGAGCCTCATCGCGATCAACTACGTCGATCGCGCGTCGCTGTCCGTCGCCATGCCTTACATCTCGCAGGAGTTCAATATCGGACCCGCGATGGAGGGTCTGATCCTCAGTTCGTTCTTCTGGACCTACGCGGTGATGCAGATCCCGGGCGGGATGCTGGCCGACCGGTTCAAGCCGCGCATCGTGATCGCGCTGGCGACGGTGTTCTGGGGCTTCTTCCAGGCGATCGCCGCGCTGTGCACGAGCGCGCCGGCGCTGCTGCTCACGCGCCTCGGCCTCGGCGCGTCCGAAGCGCCGATCTATCCGGCCGGCGGCAAGCTCAACGCGATCTGGATGACGCAGACCGAGCGCGGCCGCGGCGCCACGCTGCTCGACGGCGGCGCGCCGCTCGGCGCGGCCCTGGGCGCGGTGCTGATCGCCGGGCTGATCGCGGTGCTCGGCTCGTGGCGGCTCGCGTTCGCGGTGGCCGGCGTCGGCACGGTGCTGGCCGGCCTGCTCGCATGGCGCTACATCCGCAATTCGCCGCGCGAGCATCCGGGCGTCAACGACCTGGAAGCCGAATACATCGAGGCGTCGCATGCGAGCGACCTCGCGGCCGAGCCGGCCGGCGCGTCGGGCCGTTCGCGCGACTTCTTCAAGTACCGCTCGGTGTGGTGCATGTTCTTCGGCTGGATGTGCTTCAACAGCGTGTTCTACGGGCTGCTCACGTGGATGCCGAACTACCTGCACAAGGTGCACGGCTTCGATATCAAGCAGATGGGCGGCTCGACCTTCATCATCTTTTTCAGCGGCTTCGTCGGCGAACTGCTCGGCGGCTGGATCGCCGACAAGTGGAAGGCCGCGGGCGGCCGCCCGAACGTCGTGATGCGCACGCTGTTCGGCATCGCCGCGGTGATCGCCACCGTGTCGATCTTCTCCGTCGCCTATGTGAAGGATCCGCTCGTCGTCGTCGCGCTGCTGTCGTCGACGCTGTTCTTCCTGCGCTGGTGCGGACTGTACTGGTGCATCCCGTCGTCGCTCGGCACGCGCAACAAGATCGGCTTCCTCGGCGGGCTCATGAACCTCGGCGGCAACATCGGCGGCATCACCGTGCCGATCCTCGTCGGCGCGATCGTGCAGTTCACCGGCTCCTATTTCCTCGCGCTGATGGTGTTCGCGGCGGCCGGCGTTGGCCTGCTCGTGTGCTCCAGCGCAATCGACTACGAAAACAAGCTCCCCGTCTGACCGGCCCCTTTCACCGCATTTACCGCATTCACCGCTTTCACTGGTAGAGAGACTCATCATGAAAAAACGCACCCTGCTCGGCATGCTGACGCCGTCCTCCAACACCTCGCTCGAACCGCTGACGAGCGCGATGGTCGCCGGCCTGCCGGGCGTGTCCGCGCACTTCGCGCGCTTCCCCGTCACCGAGATCTCGCTGACGGGCCAGGCGCTCGGCCAGTTCGACGACGACAAGATCATCCAGGCCGCGATGCTGCTGGCCGATGCGAAGGTCGACGTGATCGCATGGAACGGTACGTCGTCGGGCTGGCTCGGCTTCGAGGCCGACGAGCGGCTGTGCGAGCGCATCACCGCGGCGACCGGCATTCCGGCCACGACCTCCGTGCTCGCGCTCAACGAGATCCTGAACAAGACGAACGCGCACGAGTTCGGCCTCGTCACGCCGTACCTCGACGACGTGCAGACGAAGATCGTCGACAACTATCGCCGCTCGGGGCTGGACTGCATCGCCGAGCGCCACCTGAACCTGAAGGTCAATTTCTCGTTCTCCGAAGTAACGGGCGACCAGATCGGCGGGATGGTGCGCGAAGTCGCGAAGGCCGGCCCGCGCGCGATCTCGATCTTCTGCACGAACCTGAACGCCGCGCATCTGGTGCCGGCGCTCGAGGAAGAGACGGGCATCCCGATCTACGACACGATCTCGACCGTCGTGTGGAAGTCGCTGCAGCTCGCCGACTACGACACGCGGCAGGTCAAGGGCTGGGGACGTCTCTTCAGCGAAGTGATCTGAGGCGCGCGCCATGTCGAACGATCTCGATTTCGTGATCCGTCACGCGGACGTCGTGACGGCATCGGACCGGTTCTCGTGCGACATCGGCATCCGCGCGGGGCGCGTGGCGATGCTCGGCCACGGGCTGCCGCGCGCGCCGCGCGAGCTCGATGCGGCCGGGATGCTCGTGATGCCGGGCGGCGTCGATGCGCACTGCCATCTCGACCAGCCGATGCCCGACGGGCTGAAGATGGCCGACGATTTCCTGTCCGGCACGCGCTCGGCGCTGTGCGGCGGCACGACCACCGTGATCCCGTTCGCCGCGCAGGCGAAGGGGCAGTCGCTGCAGGCGGCCGTCGACGACTATCACCGGCGCGCCGAAGGGCGCGCGCTGGTCGACTACGGTTTTCACCTGATCGTCGCCGATCCGACGCCGCACGTGCTGGCCGAGGAGCTGCCGCGGCTGATCGCGAACGGCTACACGTCGTTCAAGGTGTACATGACCTACGACGACCTGAAGCTGAACGATCGCCAGATGCTCGACGTGCTGTCGGTGGCGCGCGAGCACGGCGCGCTCGTGATGGTGCACGCGGAGAACTCGGACTGTATCGGCTGGCTCACCGAGCGGCTGCTCGGCGACGGCCACGTCGCGCCGCATTTCCATGCGCATGCGCGGCCGGCCGTGGTCGAGCGCGAGGCGACGCATCGCGCGATCGCGTTCGCGGAACTCGTCGACGTGCCGATCCTGATCGTGCACGTGTCGGGCGCCGAGGCGATCGAGCAGATCCGCTGGGGGCAGTCGCGCGGCTTGCCGATCCTCGCGGAGACCTGCCCGCAATACCTGTATCTGACGGCCGCCGATCTCGGCCACGACGATCACGGCGGCTACGAAGGCGCGAAATGCGTGTGCAGCCCGCCGCCGCGCGATCCGGCGAACCAGCAGGCCGTGTGGAAGGCGCTGAAGCAGGGCGTGTTCTCGGTGTTCTCGTCCGACCATGCGCCGTTCAACTACGACGATCCGTGCGGCAAGCATCCGGGCGGGCAGGCCGTATCGTTCGACCACATTCCGAACGGGATTCCGGGGCTCGAGACGCGGCTGCCGCTGCTGTTCGACGGCGTGCGGCACGGGCGGCTGTCGCTGCACCAGTTCGTCGAGCTCACGTCGCTGCGGCCCGCGAAGCTGTACGGGCTGTATCCGAGGAAGGGGACGATCGCGGTCGGCGCCGATGCGGACATCGTCGTGTGGGATCCGGACAAGCGCGTGCGGATCGCGAATGCGTCGCTGCATCATGCGGTCGACTACACGCCGTACGAAGGGATCGAGGTGACGGGCTGGCCGCGCCATTGCCTGTCGCGCGGCGAACTGCTGGTCGAGGACGGCCGGCTGCTCGCGGCCGAGCCGGGGCGCGGGCAGTTCGTGCCGGCCGGCAAGCCGTGCCTCGATTGATGCGATGGCCCGCGCGACGCCGCGGGCGCAGGTTCCGACAGGAGCAAGAATGAGCGTTTCCCATGCAATGCGCGGCATCGCGGCCGCCGCGATCGTTGCCGGTTCGTGCGGCGGCCCGGCACTGGCGGCCGCCGGTGCGCCGCAGGACATGCCGAGCGCCGTGCCCGAATCGGTCGGCGTCGATTCGGCGCCGCTCGTGCGGATGTCGGCCTGGTTGCGCCACGACCGGATGGACGTGCGCAGCCTCGTCGTCGTGAAGGACGGCAGGATCGTGTTCGAGCGCTACGGCGACGGCCTCACGCGCGACAACAACTACGAGCTGTATTCGGTGACGAAGACGGTCACCGCGCTGCTCGCCGGCATCCTCGACGGCGAAGGCAAGCTCGGCCCGTCGACGAAGGTCGCGCCGCTGATCGCGGCCGCGCGGCCCGATCTCGCGAGCGAACTCGCGGACAAGCAGGACCTCGAGCTGCGGCACCTGATGTCGATGTCGAGCGGGCTGCGCTACACGACGCGCGAAGGCACCGATCCGCTCTACTACGATGCGCCCGACCGGCTGCGCGTCGCGGTGACGAGCCGCGCGGCGCAACCGCCCGGCGCGCAATTCGACTACATCGACGTGAACCCGGTGCTGGTCGGCACGGCCGTGTCGATCGCCGCGCGCGAGCGGGAGGACGAATTCGCGCGCAAGCGGCTGTTCGACCCGCTCGGCTTCGCGCATTACCGCTGGAGCGGCGCCGACGGCACGGGCGCGGTGGCCGGCGGCTGGGGGCTGAGGTTGCGTGCGGTCGACATGGCGAAGCTCGGGATGCTGCTGCTCGACAACGGTAGGTGGAACGGCAAGCAGGTCGTGCCGGCCGCCTGGGTCCGGCAGATGACTACGCCGTCACCGGCCGCGGCCGACTATGGCTACTACTGCTGGATCAGCCACGTGGTCGAGCACGGCACGCCCGAATTCGGCGCGATGGGCTTCAAGGGGCAGTTCATCACGGTGCTGCCCGCGCAGCGCGCGGTGGTGGTGATGACGAGCCTGCTGCCGACCGACGGCGGCCTGCGCGATGCGACCTACCTGAACCTGTATCGCAGGATGGTCAACGACTACATCCTGCCCGCGCTCACGCCGGCACAGCCGCCGGTCGAGCGCGCGGACACGACGCAGGCGCTGCGCGACGAGCTGGCGCGCAGCCGGCAGACGAAGGGGGTGCCCGGTACCGCCGCCGCGTTCAACGACGCGCCGGAAATTTGATGAGGATTGCAAACATGATTGCCGACCGGGCCGCGCGACCTGATGCGTGCGGGCCCGCGTCGCGCCTTTTGTTCGCCGGCTGCTCGCGCGGCTCGCGACGTTGCTGATCGGTGGCGGCGCGCTTGCGCCCGCGCTATCGGCGGCGCAGGCAGCCGACGCGCTGCCGCCGCTGCACGAAACGGGCATCGAGGCCGCCGCGCCGGAGGACGTCGGCGTCGATTCGCGCAAGCTCGTCGACCTGTCGCGCTGGATCCGCGAGCAGAAGCTCGACGTGTACAGCCTGCTCGTCGTGAAGGACGGCAAGCTGATCTTCGAGCGCTACGGCGCGAACGCGTCGCGCGATGCGACCTACGAGCTGTATTCGGTCACGAAGGCCGTGACGTCGCTCGTCGCGGGCATCCTGGTCGACCGCGGCGCCGTGCATCCCGACGACCCGGTGGCCGCGCGGCTCGCCGCATGGCGGCCCGACCTGGCCGGCGCGCTTGCCGACAAGCGCGATATCGCGCTGAAACACGTGCTGTCGATGTCGAGCGGCCTGCACTACGACTTCAGCCCGAAGGACGATCCGATCTACTACACCGCGCCGGACCGGCTGAAGCTTGCCGCGTCGGCGGCGCCGAAGGTCGCGCCCGGCACCGCGTTCGAGTACACCGACGTCAACCCGATCCGCGCATCGGCGATGTTGAGCGCGGCGGCCGGCGAGCCGGTCGAGCGCTATGCGCAGACGCATCTGTTCGGCCCGCTGGACATGAAGCGCGCCGCATGGGAGCGCGCCGACCGCACGGGGCTCGTGTCGGCCGGCTGGGGCTTGCGGCTGCGCGCGATCGACATGGCGAAGCTCGGCATGCTCGTGCTCGACGGCGGCCGCTGGCAGCGGCGGCAGGTCGTCCCGCAAGCGTGGGTCGCGCAGATGACGACGCCGCGCGTGTCGCCGCATTTCGGCTACTACTGGTGGATCAACAACATCGTCGAGACCGAACCCGAGTTCGATGCGATGGGCTTCAAGGGGCAATTCATCACGGTGCTGCCGAAGCGCAATGCGGTGGTCGTGATGACGGGCGTGCTGCCGGTGGAAGACGGCTTGCGCGACGCGGGGAACGTGAAGCTGTTCCGCCGGATGGTGAGCGGCTACATCCTGCCGGCGCTCGATGGCGGGGCCTCCGTGCAGGCTTCCGGCGGCGAAGCGCATGCGGCGCTCGTGCGCGAGCTCGAGTTGAGCGCGCGTGCCGAAAGCGTGCCCGGCACGCAGGTCGATCCGACGGACCTGCCGAAGTAGCGCGAGAAGCCGGCAAGGGCGCCGGATGCGCGATGTCGCTTATCGCTCGCCGTGACGCACGACGCATGACGCATGACGCATGACGCATGACGCATGACGCATGACGCAGCGGCGATGCGGCGATGCGGCGATGCGGCGATGCGGCGATGCGGCGATGCGGCGATGCGGCGATGCGTCCGACTCGCACGCATCGGCGAGTCGGACGCGGTCGCATCACGTCAAACCAGCTCGCCCAGGCAAGCGTCGAACTGCGCGACGAGTTTGTCGACATCGTCGCTCGTCGTCTGCGGGCACACGAGCATCATGTTGTGGAACGGCGTGATCAGCACGCCGCGATTCAGCAGGTACAGGTGCACGATGTGTTCGAGTTCGCTGTCGAGCTGCGCGCCGGCGAGCGTGCCGTTGCGGGGCGGCTCGGGCGCGAACTGGAATTCGGTGCGCGCGCCGATGCGCGTCACGCACCATGGCAGCCCGTGTTTCGCGATCGCCTGTTCGAGCCCGGCGGCCAGCCGCGCGGCCAGTTCGAACATGTGCGCATACGCGGCGTCGGTCGCGACTTCGGCCAGCGTCGCGCGCATCGCATGCATCGCGAGCATGTTCGCGGTGAGCGTCGTGCCGATCCCCGAATGGCCAGGCGGCGCGTTCAGCTTCGCCTGCTTCGCACGTTCCGCGAATTCCGCGCTGAAGCCGTACACCGCGCACGGCACGCCGCCTGCGATCGGCTTGCCGACCACCAGCATGTCCGGTTCGAGATCGTGCGCGACCGCGTAGCCGCCCGGGCCGCTGCTGATCGTGTGCGTCTCGTCGATCACGAGCAGCGTGCCGTAGCGGCGCGTCAGTTCGCGCGCCGTATCCCAGAAGCCCGGGTCGGGCAACACCATCCCGATGTTCGTCATCGCGGGCTCGGCGAGCACGCATGCGACATCGCCGCCCTTCAGCACTGCTTCGAGCGCGTCCAGGTCGTTGAATTCGACGACGCGCGTGTTCGCGAGCAGGTCGTACGACTGCCCGAGCAGGCTGTCGCGCTGCACGGGGCGGCCGTCGACGAGATCGACGAACACGTCGTCGACCGTGCCGTGATAGCAGCCGTTGAATACGACGATCGTGTTGCGGCCGGTGGCCGCGCGCGCCCAGCGCAGCACGAAGCGGTTCGCGTCGCTCGCGCTCAGCGCGAACTGCCAGACCGGCAGCCGGAAGCGGCGCGCGAGCTCGCGCGACACCCACGCGGCGTCCTCGCTCGGCAGCATCGTCGTGTAGCCGCGCGTCGCCTGCTCGACGAGCGCGCGTGCGACCGGTTCGGGCGCATGGCCGAACATCGCGCCCGTATCGCCGAGGCAGAAGTCGACGTAGCGATGGCCGTCGACGTCGGTGAAGGTCGCGCCGCGCGCTTCCTTCACGTACAGCGAGAACGGCGTCGACCAGTCCTGCATCCAGTGCAACGGCACGCCGAACAGCAGGTGCTCGGACGCTTCCGCGGACAGCGCGCGGGACGCCGGCATGGCTTCGGTGAACGCACGGCGCTCGCGATCGAACAGTGCGCGGGCGCGGATGAGGTCGACTCCGTGACGGGAAGGCAAGTGGGGCTCCGGGGCTGTGAAGATGGGGGAAACGATAGCGCGGGCGGCGGGGGGCTGAACAGGGGGCGGAATTACGGAGGCGGGTTGGCGGCGGGCAGGTGCCGATGTTCGGACCGGCGCGTCGGCAGGACGCGAGCCGGCGGCGGCGGCAATCGCGGCGGATGGCGAGCGGGGACGTCGCCCCGGCAAACATCGTCGATCGGTGATTTCAGTTGAAGTTTTTGCGCATAAACATACGACAACATATCTCTAAAGATGCATTTGCAGATGTGAGTGTGCGCACACATTCGACGAGTTGATTCAGTAAAAACAGGGTAAACGACAAATACGTGTCCGGCTTCGATCGCATTTAGACTGCTCTATGTAGTACGACGACGTATAAATAACGATCCGCCACCCGGCGCGTCGATACCCCATACACTGAAGGAGTGCCCATGGCCGCAAACCGCCGCCGTTCGTCTTCGCCTGTCCGCTCGCCCTCGTCGAAGCGCGTGTCGCGCCGCGCATTCATCGGCTGGACCGGCGCGCTCGCCGGCGGCGCCGTGCTCGGCGGACCGCTCGCGGCGACCCGGGCGTTTGCGGGAGGCCACATGCCCAATGCGTCGGCGGTCGACCTCGTCTGGGGCGAGCATGGCGCGGCGGCGCGCATCGCCGCGTCGCTCGCGCACGTGTCGCGGCTCGCGCTGCGCGGGCGCGATTTCGACGTGACGCACTACGGCGCGCGCCCGTGCGCGACGGTCGCGCAGACGTCGCCTTACACGAACGTCGCGAAATCGCCGGTGAGCCCGGGTTCCGAACTGACGACCGCGCCCGGCGCGTTCGATTCGCGCCCCGCGTTTCTCGCGGCGATCGATGCGTGCCGCCGTGAAGGCGGGGGGCGCGTGGTCGTGCCGTCCGGCAACTGGTACTGCGCGGGGCCGATCGTGCTGCAGAGCAACGTCACGTTCCACCTGAGCGCGAACTGCACGATCTACTTCAGCCCGAACCCGGCCGACTACGCGAAGGACGGCCCGGTCGATTGCGGCGCGAACGGCCGGCTGTACTACAGCCGCTGGCAGGCGAACGATTGCGTGAACTACGGCGCGCCCGTCTACGCGCGCAACGCGACGAACATCGCGCTCACAGGCGAAGGCCCGACGTCGGTGCTCAACGGGCAGGCGATGACGCCGTTCTCCGGCAGCGGGGCCGGCAGCGTCTGCTGGTGGACGTTCAAGGGTTCGTCGGGCGCGTACGGCGCAGCCGCGGGGGTGCCGAGCCAGGCGTATGCGAACCCGAACAACGTCGACCTGCGGATCGTCGCGCCCGCGATTCCCGACGCGCTCTATGCGCTGCTCACGTCGCCGGTCACGCCGTGGCAGCAGGACCAGAACTACCTGCCCGCGCTGTCCGAGGCCGGCGTGCCGGTCGAGAAGCGCATCTTCGGGCTCGGCCACTACCTGCGGCCATGCATGGTCGAATTCATCGGCTGCACGAACGTGCTGATGGCGAACTACCAGACGCAGAACACGCCGTTCTGGCAGCACCATCCGACCGCCTCGCGCAATGTCGTGATTCGCGGCGTGACGACCAACAGCATCGGCCCGAACAACGACGGCTTCGATCCGGACGCGTGCACCGACGTGCTGTGCGAGGACTGCACGTTCAACACCGGCGACGACTGCATCGCGATCAAGTCGGGCAAGGATCGCGACACCGAATACGGCCCCGCGAAGCGGCACCTGATCCGCAACTGCACGATGAACAGCGGGCACGGCGGCATCACGCTCGGCAGCGAGATGGGCGGCGGCGTCGAGCAGATCTATGCGACCAACCTGTCGATGCTGAACGCGAACTGGCAGACCAACCCGCTGAACATCGCGATCCGCGTGAAGACCAACATGAATCGCGGCGGCTACGTGAAGGACTTCCACGTGAAGGGCGTCATGCTGCCAAATGGCGTGACGCTGAAGGGCGGCGGCTACGGCAGCGCGCTGCTCGCGGGCAGCCCGGTCAATGCGAGCGTGCCGCTCGGCGTCGTCACGCCGTCGGCCGGCAACCCGTCGGCCGCGCAGGGCGGCATCGTCACGTTCGACTGCGATTACCAGCCCGCGAACGATGCGGTGCGCACGCGCGCGCCGGTCGTGCAGAACGTGACGATCTCGGACGTGAACGCGAGCAACGTGACGCTGAACGGCGTGACCGCGTCGTGCTTCCAGGCGATCGTCGCGCAGGGGCCGGTCGCGTTCGACTACAACGGCACGCCGCCGGTGCCGGCCGTGCAGCCGATCTCCGGCGTGACGATCAGCAACTGCGACTTCGGCACGCCGGTTGCGTCGGGTACGGCGACGGTCACGTCGCCGGGGCCGATCTATGCGTTCAACGTGAGCACGCTGACGCTGACGAACGTGACGATCGCCGGGCAGATCGTCAACACGACGATCACCGACAAGCGGTGATGGTGCGAGCAAGGGGGGGCGCGTGCGTGCGCCGGTCGATGCGCGCGCGTGACGCAAAGTTGCCCGCGCTCGAAAGCGAGCGCAGATTGCGAGCGGTGCGGCGTATCGGCGTTCGCGCTGCGCTGCCTGTCCCCGCCGCTTCACCGCGTTACGCCAGAGTCTTGACCATGTAGTGTTCGTCGTAGAACCGTCCGTCGACGAACAGCGAGCGCGGCTCCGTGCCGAACCGGACGAACCCCTGCGACGCATACAGCCGCTCGGCGTTGGCGTTGACCTCGTTCACGCACAGCATCAACTGCTTGCACTGCCACGCCAGTGCCGCGTGCGCGGTCGCGCTTTCGAGCAGCGTTTGTGCGATGCCTTGCCCGCGATAAGCGGGATCGACGAACACGCCCCAGATCGTCGCCTTGTGCGCGATCTTCACGCGCGCATCGCGGCGCACGCCGGTGATGCCGATGAGCGTGTCGCCATCGAACGCGCCGAACACGGCGCGTTCGTGGGTCGGCGTGATGCGCGTCGCGAATTCGTCGATCGGTACCTGCGATTCTTCGTCGAGCGTCGGCAGGAAAGACGTGGGCGCGGTGTCGACCGCACGCAGGCGAAGGGTCTGGAAACGGGCGGCGTCGGCCGCGTCGAGCAGGCGGGTCGTGATCGTCATCGAGGGCATTCCGGTTGGGGGACGTGCATGCCGGCGCGGGCTGCTGCGGCCGCGGGATGCATCGTGCCTATGCTAATCGGAATCCGGATGTCGCGCGGCGGCGTTCGATGCGTGTTGCATCCCGGGTGCGCGTTGCTCGTCCGAGCCGGATCGCGTCGCGCGGTCGGCGCATATCGCGCGCGGTGCGGTGCGCGTGTGACGGCAACGCGCCAGGTCCGAGCGGGCGAGCGGTGCAACGGACGAGCGATGCGTCGCGCTGGAAGCGGGCGCGAAGGCGGAGGAACGGCGGAGTACCGGCGACGCGTGATGCGCGCCGCGTCGGCACGAAGGATGAGGGTGACGTAAAACAGGCGCGCCGTCGTGCCGTACCCGCACGCGACATCAAACGCGCAACGTGCGCCCGCTCAGGTCAGCAGGCACACCGAATCGGCATCAATACCGCGACAGCTGATTGCCGTTGATCTGCACGCGGTCGCCCGGCCGCAGGTTGCCCGGCGACTGCACGTCGAACGAACGCGTCGAGCCGTCGCTGACCTGCACGTCGATCCGGTAGCTGCTCGGCGCTTGCGCGGCGCCCATCTGCTGGCCGATCTGGTTGCCCGCGACCGCGCCGCCGAGCGCGCCGATCACGGTGGCCGCTTCGCGGCCGTGACCGCGGCCGACCTGGTTGCCGAGCACGCCGCCGATCAGTGCGCCGACGACGGTGCCGGCGACGCCCGACGGGCCGACCGAGCCGTTGACCGGCTGGATGTTCGCCACCGTGCCGTACTGCGTGCCGTAGCCGTTGCCGTACTGGTTGCCGTATTGCTGTTGCTGATTGCCGTACTGGTCATACGGCTGCGACCCGTATTGCGGCTGGTTGCCGTATTGATCGTACGGTTGCTGCTGCACGTAGCCGGGTTGCGAATACGCGGGCTGCGCATAGGCGGGCGTTGCGTATTGCTGCTGCGGATAACCCGGCTGCGCGCCGTAATAACCCGGCGCGACGCAGGCGGTCAGCGGAAGCGCCGCCACGGCAACGAGCGAGGCGAACAGAACGGTCTTCGTGGTAGGCATGCGCATCAAGATGTTTCCTGCATCGGCAACGTGTTCGCCGGCGGAACCCGGAAGGGTGGCGAACTCGGCGTGAGTATAAGTAATGGCCGGATGCGCGTCCGGTGCGGCCGGGTAACAACGTGTAAAGTCTGTTGCCGCGTAAATCGCCGGTCGGGCGGGGCGCTGAAGCGAGGGCCGGCAAGGGCGCCGGCGCCCGTTCGGCAGCTTCGATGACGTGCATCGATAGCAGTCCGGCGGCGTGTCTTCCGAGGCGGTCGGCGCGTCGATTCCGGCGCCCGAAACCTCGGCTTCCGCGACCTTGCCCGACGGGCCATTCGCATGCAGGCCGTCTCCGACGAGATCGGACCCCGCCGCCGCACGTTGCTGGCGCGGCGTTTGCGCCCATCGCGAAATCGAATGCGCGGCATCGCGACATTTAATTGGCCTCGGGCGGCGCCGTTCGATATCGTGGCCGGATTCCCTGCCAACGGTTGCGCCGCGCCGGCTGCGGTTCCTTCCGCTGTCCGCGCCGGTGTCGCGCGGCGACCGCCCCACATTCCGAGCCATGACCGATCGTATCTTCATCAACGCCGTCGACGCCGGCGGCCAGCCCATCAACCTCGTCGTCCGGGACGGCCGTTTCACCGCGATCGGCGCCGATTGCGCGGCCGCGCCCGGCACGGAGACGATCGACCTCGACGGCCGCGTCGTGCTGCCCGGCTTCGTCGATGGCCACATTCACCTCGACAAGAGTTTCGTCGGCGATCGCTGGGTGCCGCACGAATCGGTCGGCTCGCTGCGCGAGCGGCTCGCGGTCGAGAAACGCCAGCTCGCGGCCGCGCCGCCGATCGTCGAGCGCGCGAACGCACTGATCGCGCAGGCCGCCGCATTCGGCACGGTCGCGATGCGCAGCCACGTCGACGTCGATGCGACGACCGGCCTGTCGAACCTGCAGGCCGTGATGGCCGCGCGCGAGCAATGGCGCGGGATCGTCGATATCGAACTGGTCGCGTTTCCGCAGGCCGGCGTCGTGTCGTGCCCGGGCACCGCCGACGTGCTCGATGCGGCCGTGCGCGAAGGCGCGGGCGTGGTCGGCGGAATCGACCCGACGACGCTCGACGGCGATGCGGACGGCCAGCTCGACATCGTGTTCGGCATCGCCGAGAAGCGCGGCGCGAAGATCGACATCCATCTGCACGAACCGGGCGAAACGGGCATCGCGCAACTGCTGCGGATCGCGGCGCGCACGCGCGCGGCGGGGCTCGGCGGGCGCGTGAACGTGAGCCATGCGTATGCGCTCGGCGAAGTCGGCTACGACGACGTTCAGCGCACCGCCGCGGCCCTCGCCGAAGCCGGCGTGTCGATCCTGACGAACGCGCCGGGCGACTGCGCGTTTCCGCCGGTGCAGCAGTTGCGCGACGCGGGCGTGCATGTGTTCGCGGGCAACGACAACATCCGCGATGCGTGGTGGCCGTACGGCAACGGCGACATGCTGCAGCGCGCGATGATGGTCGGCTACCGGTCGGGCTTCTACACCGACGAAGCGCTCGGCATCGCGCTCGACATGGCGACGCATGCCGGCGCGCGCGTGATCGGCAAGGAGAACTATGGAATCGCGGTCGGCTGCGATGCGACGTTCGTCGCAGTGCGCGCGCCGAACGCCGCAGCGGCCGTCGCGGGCGTGCCGGCCGAACGCTGGGTGTTCCGCCGCGGCGAAAGCGATACGGGCGCGCCGTTCGCCCCGTCGCTGCGCTGACCGACCTGACCGCGGGCACCGCGCCCGCTTCGCACTGACCGACCACACCGGAACCGACATGACGAACCTGCTGATCCGCAATGTCCGCACGAGCGCCGACGCTGCGCTCGACATCCTGATCGAAGACGATCGCATCGCACGCGTCGGCTCGTCGCTCGACGCGCCCGCCGGCTGCGCGATCGAGGACGGCGCGGGCGCGCTCGCGCTGCCCGGCCTCGTCGAAGGCCATACGCACCTCGACAAGACGCACTGGGGGATGCCGTGGTATCGCAACCAGGTCGGGCCGCGCCTCGTCGATCGCATCGAGAACGAACGGCACTATCGCGCGACGAGCGGCCATGACGCCGGCGCTGCTTCGCTCGCCCTGGCGCGCGCATTCCTCGCGGCCGGCACGACGCGCATCCGCACGCACGTCGACGTCGATACCGAAGCCGGGCTGCGGCACCTGCACGGCGTGCTCGCGACGCGCGACACGCTGCGCGGGCAGGTTGAAATCCAGATCGTCGCGTTTCCGCAATCGGGCGTGCTCAAGCGGCCGGGCACCGACGCGCTGCTGTCCGACGCGCTCGGCGCCGGCGCCGATCTGCTCGGCGGGCTCGATCCGTGCGCGATCGAAGGCGATCCGGTCGAAGCGGTGGACGTGCTGTTCGCGATCGCCGAGCGCCACGGCCGCGGGCTCGACATCCACCTGCACGAGCGCGCGTCGATGGGCGCGTACTCGCTCGACCTGATCCTGCAGCGCACGGCCGCGCACGGCATGCAGGGGAAGGTCACGATCAGCCACGGGTTCTGTCTCGGCGATATCGCCGAACGCGAGCGCGATGCGCTGCTCGCGCGGATGGCCGAACTCGGCGTCGCGATCGTCACGACCGCGCCCGCGGCGGTGCCCGTGCCGCCGGTGGCCGCATGCCGCGCGGCGGGCGTGACCGTCATCGGCGGCAACGACGGCGTGCGCGACACGTGGACGCCGTACGGTTCGCCCGACATGCTCGAACGCGCGATGCTGATCGGCATGCGCAACGATTTCCGTCGCGACGACGCGCTCGAAATCGCGCTCGACTGCGTGACGCACAGCGCGGCGCGCGGTTGCGGTTTCGCCGGCTACGGGCTGCAGCCGGGCAGCCGCGCGGATGTCGTGCTCGTCGACGCGCTGACGTTCGCCGAGGCGGTCGTCGCGCGGCCGGTGCGGCGTCTCGTCGTGTCGTCGGGGAAGATCGTCGCGCGCGACGGCGCGCTGGTCTGAGCGTAGCGTTGCATCGGTATGATCGGGTTTTCAGCCGGATGTCCCGGGAGACGACGATGCGACGCACGACAGCGGCACGGGCCGCACGATGGATGGCGGCGGCCCTGTTCGCCGTGACCGCCGCGCAGGCGGTGGCGGCCGGCCCGAACGACGCGCAGCAGGAAGCCAATCGGCGGACCGTGCTCGCGTTCTACGAAAAAGGCCTGAACGAGAAAGACGCGGACGCCGCGCTCGCGTATGTCGGCGAGCGCTACGTGCAGCACAACCCGAACGCGGCCGACGGACGCGACGGCTTCCGCAAGTTCGTCGCGTTCCTGCGCGACAAGTATCCGCAGTCGCACAGCGAGATCAAACGCTCGTTCGTCGACGGCGACTACGTGATCCTGCACGTGCACGCGGTGCGCGAACCCGGCACGCGCGGCAGCGCGATCATGGACATCTTCCGGCTCGAGAACGGCAAGATCGTCGAGCACTGGGACGTCAACCAGCCGGTGCCCGAGCAGGCCGCGAACGGGAACACGATGTTCTGAGTCCGAGTTGTCCGGGGTGTGCAGCCCCCTTCTTCCTTCCTGAACGAACCCCGCCGCTCGACTACTCCTCGTGCTCCAGCATCGCCGCGAGCGTCTTCGTCAGCTCGCTGACCATCGGGTCGGCCGTCGGCCGATGCAGGATCGCGATGTCCATGTGCTCGATCGGCGCGAAACCCTGCTTCGCGGTCAGCACGGTGTGCTCGTCCGTCACCACGCGCGCCGGCAGCACGCTGATGCCGAGCCCGTCCGCGACGGCGGCCTGGATGCCGCTCAGGCTCGACGTCGTGAAGCTGATCCGCCAGCGGCGGCCGCGCTCCTCGATCGCCTTGATCATGTCGTCGCGATAGAGCCCGCGCGGCGGAAACACGACGATCGGCACCGGATCGAGATCGATCGACGGATGCTTCGCGCTGTCGATCCAGCGCAGCTTCTCGGGCCAGCGTACGACGGCCTCGCGGCTGTCGCGCCGCTGCTTGATCAGCACGAGGTCGAGTTCGCCGCGGTCGTATGCGGCGCTGATGTCGCGGCTCAGCCCGCACATCACTTCGAGCTTGACCTGCGGATGCGCGCGACTGAACGCGGCGAGCGCATGGGTCGTGCGGCCCGCCGCGAAATCGTCGGGCACGCCGAGCCGGATCGTCAGCGCGACCGTCGCGCCCGACAGCGCTTCCAGCATCTCGTCATTCAGCGCGAGCATGCGCCGCGCATAGCTGAGCACCGTCACGCCCGCGTCGGTCGGCCGTACGTCGCGCGTGCCGCGGTCGAGCAGGCGGTGCCCGGCAATTTCCTCGAGCCGGCGCACCTTCTGGCTGACCGTCGACTGCGTCGAGTGCAGGCGCGCGGACGCCGTCGTGAAGCTGCCGCAGTCGGCGACCATCACGAGCGCGCGCAGCAGGTCGAGGTCGAACAGGGGTCTATTCATTTATGCACTTTTTTGGATTCGAGCATTTCATTTCCAAATGCGTGCGACGATTTTTAACATGACCGGACGCCGTGGGCAATCGCGGTTTCGCCGGACCCGGCGCGGCGTTGCGGGTGAAGTGCGCACGGTTGGGTAAATTTGCGTCTCGGAGGATTTCCGCTGCGGTATAGGTCGCATCATCAATACAGCCGAAACCGTATCGGACAAGATTTCGCGCTGCCCGCCTGTACAGACGTCGCCATCCCGCCGATATCGGTAAAAACACGCTCTGTGGCAGACATGCGTCGCACCGGGTAAACACCCGAAATCCCGACTATACAGCCAGAATTCAAGCCCCGTCCCTTCCTTCTCGCCCCCGCCCGGCCTCGATCCACCTCACCCCCGTTCCCGCCGCTTGCGCTCAAAAATTGAGCGGTCTAGACTGCATCGCAGTTTCATCGAAGTCCCCGTCTTTCGCGCACTGCCCCACGCCGGCATCCCGGCGCGGTGCCATCCACCGGACGCCGGCGGTCGCCCGCCGCGTCGAGACTTTCAAGGACACGCCATGAACCGCACTGCAAAGCTCCTCGTTACCGCGCTGGCGTTCGCGCCGCTCGTGTCGTTCGCGCAGGACACGTCGACGATCCGCTGGGGCATCGATCCCACGTATCCGCCGTTCGAGGCGAAGCAGCCCGACGGGTCGCTTGCCGGGTTCGACATCGACCTGCGCAATGCGATCTGCGAGGAACTGCATGCGAAGTGCGTGTGGGTCGAGCAGGGCTTCGACGGGATGATTCCGGCGCTGCGTGCGCGCAAGTTCGACGTGATCATGTCCGCGATGACGGCCACCGACGAGCGGCTCAAGCAGATCGACTTCTCGAACAAGCTGTATGCGTCGCCGGGCGCGCTCGTCGCGCCGGTCGGCTCGAAGCTGCTGCCGACCGCGGCGTCGCTCGCGGGCAAGCGCATCGGGATCGACCAGGGCACGACGCAGGAGGCGTACGCAAAAGCCGAATGGGCGACCAGGGGCGTGACGATCGTCTCGTACCAGAACCAGGACCAGGTGTACCAGGATCTCGTCAACGGCCGCCTCGACGCGACCTTCCAGGACAAGACGCAGGCCGGCTACTCGTTCCTGAAGACGCCGCGCGGCAAGGGCTACGCGTTCGCGGGCCCCGACGTGACCGACGCACGGATCACCGGCTACGGCGTCGCGATGGGGCTGCGCAAGGGCGACGCCGACATGAAGAAGCGGCTGAACGACGCGATCGTCGCGATCCGCGCGAACGGCACGTACCAGAAGATCGCCGCGAAATACTTCGACTTCGACATCTACGGCGCGAAGCAGTTGACCGCCGCACCGTGAACCCGTGATTCATTCATTCGACAGGCAAACCATGACGAGCATCCAGGACCGTGTCGCGCAAGCCGTGACGCCCGAACTGATCACCGCATTCCGCGAGGAAGGCGCGGTCTGCATCAAGGGCATCTTTTCGCCCGACGAAGTGGCCGCGCTCCGCGCCGGCATCGACACGAATCTCGCGCAGCCGAGCGAGCGCGCGAAAGTCGCGAGCCGGCCCGACGATCCGGGCTGGTTCTTCGAGGATTTCTGCAACTGGCAGCACAACGACGCGTACCGCGACTTCATCGTGCGCTCGCCGGCGCCGTCGGTGGCCGCCGCGCTGATGGGCACGGAGCACGTGCGACTGCATCACGACCACCTGCTCGTGAAGGAGCCCGGCACGCGGCAGCGCACGCCGTGGCACCAGGACCAGCCGTACTACAACATCGAAGGCGACGACAACGTCAGCATGTGGATTCCGGTCGATCCGGTGCCGCTCGAGTCGACGCTGGAATTCGTCGCGGGTTCGCATCGCGGGCCGTGGCTGATGCCGCGCACGTTCATGGACAAGGAGGCGAAGTGGTTTCCGGAGGGCAGCCTCGCGGACCTGCCCGACATCGAAGCCGATCGCGCGGCGTTCCCGATCCGCCACTGGGCGCTCGAGCCCGGCGACATGGTGTGCTTCCGGATGCTCACGCTGCATGCATCGGGCGGCACGCAGAACCGCCGGCGCGCGTTCTCGATCCGCTTCGTCGGCGACGATATCCGCCACGCGCCGCGCCGCTGGAAAACGTCGCCCGATTTCCCCGGGCTCGCGGAGCAACTGCCCGACGGCGTGCCGCTCGAACACCCGCTGTTTCCGGTCGTGTGGTCGCGCGGTGCGGGGCAGGTCGGCGCGATCTGACCGGCGCATGTAACGAGCGCGGCGGCCGTTTCCTGACGAAACGGCCGCCGCGCGTTTTTGTGCGTGCCGGAGTGCGGCGAAGGATCAGGTCGGGTGGCGCCCGGCACCCGGCTTGAAGCGCGAGCCGAGCCGGTAGCGGTTGCCCGGATGCAGGAAATGCACGAACGTGACGGGCAGCCCGTCCGTCCAGGTGCGGCGCGTGAGCGTGAGGCACGGCTCGTCGGCGCGCATGTCGAGCAGCCGCGCCTGTTCGCCGGTCGGCAGCGTCGCGTCGACGACGTGCTCGATCTCCAGTTCGTAGTGCGACACGTTGTTGTACAGGTATTCGGACGGCGGTTCGGTCTGGAAATCCTGGTCGATGAAAGCGGGTGCGGCGGCCGGGTTCACGTAGCGGTCCTCGAGCTGGATCGGGCGGCCGTTTTCCTCGTGCACGCAGACCACATGAAAGACCGGCGTGTTGACCGGCAGGCCGAACGCGGCCGCGACGTCGAACGACGCGGGCTCGCTCGACCGGCTCAGCACGCGGCAGCGATATTCGTGCCCGCGCGCGCGGATTTCGTCGCGGATATGCGCAATCATCAGCAGGTTCGACTGCGGCTTCACTTCGGCGACGAAGGTGCCGACGCCTGCGATGCGTTTCAGCACGCCTTCCTCGGTCAGCTCGCGCAGCGCGCGGTTGACCGTCATGCGTGCGACGCCGAACTGCGCGGCGAGATCGAGCTCGGACGGAATGCGGTCACCGGGGCGCCAGTCGCCCGATTCGACGTTCTGGCGAACCAGCGTCTTGATCTGCTGGAACGGTGCGGTGGCCTTTGTGACCATCGGAGGATCCTTGCGCGAAGAAGTGACGGGTCTAGTCGTCGTGACTGACGATGACCAGGATCTCCGCCTGCGCGGTGCCGAGGCTGCGCGCGCGGTGCGGGATGAGTGCGTTGAAATAGACTGAATCGCCGGTCCTGAGTTGCACCGTCTCGTTCGGAAATTCGATTTCGACGCGCCCCTTGTGTACGAACAGGAATTCCTCGCCTTCGTGCTCTCGGAACGTCGACGCGACGAATTCGTGCGGCGGATGCACGACGAACGGCAGCATCTTCTTCGGCGCGACGCCGGCCGCGATGCTTTCGAAGCGGTGCGCGTGGCTGTCGGCCGCCGCACCCATCGCCGTGCGCTCGCCGGCGCGCGTGACCGTGATCAGCTCGCGATTGCTGCTCTCCGAGAACAGTTGCTCGACGTCGACATTCAGCGCCTTCGACAGCTTCAGCGCGACCGCGATCGACGGCACGCTCAGGCCGCGCTCGACTTTCGACAGGTAGCTCTTGGTGAGGCCGGTCTCGTCGGCCAGCACGTCGAGCGTCCAGCCCTTCTGTTTTCTGAGCAGCTTCAGGCGAATCGTCATGGGGCGCCGGGTGTCCTTCGAAAAACCGATTGTAACGCATGACACAATGTGTCATATAATGGATCGGGTGTCACGGATCCCGGAGAAGCGGCTGCGGACGACGCGACACATCCGACCCATTCAGGAGGTGAACATGGCGGAAACGCTGAATTTGACGAAGGAGGCGCTGGTCGCGCTGGCGGAGCGGCGTCTTGAAAACGAGGTGGGCGACAGCGGCTGGTCCGCGCGACAGAAGCTCGCGCTCACGTGCCGGATCCTGTTCGACGCCGGCCACGATTCCGGCCTGGCCGGGCAGATCACCTGCCGCGCGGGCGACGCCGGCACGTACTACACGCAGCGGCTCGGGCTCGGTTTCGACGAGATCTCGGCCGCGAACCTGCTGCGCGTCAACGAGGATCTCGACGTCGTCGACGGCGAGGGCATTCCGAACCCGGCCAACCGGTTCCACACGTGGATCTATCGCGAGCGCCCGGACGTGAACTGCATCATCCATACGCATCCGGCGCACGTCGCGGCGCTGTCGATGCTCGAGCAGCCGCTCGTCGTGTCGCACATGGATACCTGCCCGCTGTACGACGATTGCGCATTCCTGAAGGACTGGCCCGGCGTGCCGGTCGGCAACGAGGAAGGCGAGATCATCTCGAAGGCGCTCGGCAGCAAGCGCGCGATCCTGCTGTCGCATCACGGCCAGCTCGTGGTCGGCAAGACGATCGAGGAAGCGTGCATGCTCGCGCTGCTGATCGAGCGGGCCGCGAAGCTGCAACTGCTCGCGATGTCGGCCGGCGAGATCAAGCCGGTGCCGCCGGCGCTGGCGCGGGAAGCGCACGACTGGATCTCGAATCCGAAGCGCGATGCCGTGACATTCGACTATTACGCGCGCCGTGCATTGCGCACGCATCGCGACTGCGTCGCGTGAACGAGCGCATCGCTTCCGTCGCGTTTACTCATCATTGAGGAATACACATCGTGTCTATCCTGCTGCAAGGCATCATTGCCTACCCGGTCACGCCGTTCTCCGCCGACGGCGGCGTCGACCTGAAAACGCTCGATGCGCTGATCGACCGCCTGATTGCCGACGGCGTTCATGCGATTGCCCCGCTGGGCAGTACCGGCGAGAGCGCGTACCTGTCCGACGCCGAATGGGAGGCGGTTGCCACCGCGTCGATCCGCGCGGTGCGCCGGCGCGTGCCGACCGTCGTCGGCATCTCCGATCTCACCACGGCGGGCGCGGTGCGCCGCGCGCGCTTCGCCGAACAGGCCGGCGCCGATGCGGTGATGGTGCTGCCGGTGTCGTACTGGAAGCTCGGCAACGACGAGATCGCCGCGCACTACCGCGCAATCGGCGACGCGATCGGCATCCCGATCATGCTGTACAACAACCCGGCGACGAGCGGCGTCGACATGTCGCCCGACCTGATCGCGACGATCTGCCGGACCGTCGACAACGTCACGATGGTCAAGGAGAGCACCGGCGACATCGGCCGCATGCACCGGCTCGCGCAACTGAGCGACGGGACGATCCCGTTCTACAACGGCAGCAATCCGATGGCGCTCGCCGCGCTGGCGGCGGGCGCGGCCGGATGGTGCACGGCCGCGCCGAACCTGAATGCGGCGTTGCCGCTCGCGCTGGTCGAAGCGATGCGCGCGGGCGACCTGACGCGCGCCAGGTCGGTTTTTCATGCGCAGTTGCCGTTGCTGCAGTTCATCGTCAACGGCGGGCTGCCGGTGACCGTGAAGGCCGGCTTGCGTCTGCGCGGTTTCGACGCCGGCGAACCGAGGAAGCCGCTGCAACCGCTTGGCGAAGCGCGCACGCGCGAACTCGAGCGCCTGCTCGCGGCGCTGCCGGACGGCGTGCCGGCATGAGCGATGAAGCACGACCGGCGATCGCGGCCATCGTCGGCGCGGTGCGGGTCGGCACGAGCCGGCCGCTGGCCGGCACGCCGCACGCGAGCGCGATCGACAAGCGTGCGGTCGACTCGCGTCTGTGGCTGGGCGCGCTCGGCTTCGCCGGCGACGAGCAGGCCGACCCGCGGCATCACGGCGGCCCCGACAAGGCGGTTCACCACTATGCGCACGATCACTATGCGTGGTGGTCCGCGCAGATTGGCGCACGCGACGTGCTCGGGCAACCGGGCGCGTTCGGCGAGAACCTGTCGACGCGTGGCGTCACCGAGCATGACGTGTGCGTTGGCGACGTGTTCACGCTGGGCGGCGCCGTGCTTCAGGTGACGCAGTCGCGGCAGCCATGCTGGAAGCTCAACGCGCGCTTCGATCATCCGCGGATGGCCGCGCTCGTGCAGCAAAGCGGCCGGACCGGCTGGTACTACCGCGTGCTGCACGAAGGCTGGGTCGCGCCGGGCGACGTACTGGCGCTGCATGAGCGCCACTATCCGCAATGGCCGCTGTCGGCGGTGCTCGATGTGCTGTACCGGCGCACGCTCGACATGGCCGCGCTCGATGCGCTGTGTGATGTCCCGGTGCTGCCGCCCGGCTGGCGCAAGATGCTTGAAAAGCGCCGGGCCGAGCGGCAGGTCGAAGACTGGACGAAACGGCTCGACGGATGACCGGCCGCGTTTCGCGGCCGGTCGCTTAGCTGGCCGGCAATTCCCGTACGTCGGCCGTCGGCGTGGATCCGAACGCATCGCTCAGCGCATAGCCGATCAATTGGCGTGCGGCCGCCTCCGGCGTCGCGAGCGCGCCGCTCGACTTCAACTGTTCGAACTTTTCGCGCATCGGGAAGTTGTCTTCGCTGGTCGAGCGGATCGTCGCCTGCATGCCCGTATCGACGACACCCGGCGCGACGCTGCAGATCCGCAGCGCGCGGTTTGCGTCGAGCGCGACTGCGCGCGCATGGTGATCGAGCGCGGCCTTGGTCGCGCAGTAGATGCTCCAGCCCGCGTATGCGTTGCGCGCCGCACCGCTCGACAGGTGCAGGATCCGGCACTCGGTCGTGGCGGATGCCGCCTGCGCGAGCGCGGCCGACAGCATCAGCGGCGCCGCGACGTTCAGGCCGACCGCGCGCGCGACGATCGCCGGATCCTGCGCGGCGAGCGTGCCGATCGGATCGACGATCCCCGCGTTGTTGAACAGCAGCACGATCGACGCGCCGTCGACGAAGCTGCGCAGCGTGTCGCCGGCCAGCCAGGCCGCGACGGCCGACGCGTCCGACAGGTCGAGTTCGACTTCGGCGAAGCGGTCGCCGGCTTGCGACGCGAGCGACGGATGGCGGCTGCGCGACACGCCGAGCACGGCGATGCCTTCCTGCAGCAGTTGTTCGGCGAGCGATGCGCCGAGACCGCGCGTGTGTCCGGTGACGATGGCGCGCACGTGCGGCGTGGTTGAGGATGCAGTCATGGTGGCGAACGGGTGAAGGGATGAAAGGGTGAACGGTGTTGACGAGCGGCGCGCACGCGCGGCGGTAGTGCGTGCTGGGCGGGCGATGCGTGGTATCGGCGTGCGGAGGTGTGCAGAGGCGATTGTGCGTGGCGCCGCGGATGACCGCGTGAACGCATATCGTAGCGCCGGCATGCGTGTCGCGCAAACGCGGGCATGATCTCGCCGTGCATGCGCCGCATGCTGCGGCGTGTGGAGCGCGTATTCGCAAATGCCGTGCGCATGCGTCCCCGCGCGGCATCTTGAGGTCGATACATTGGACGAAAGCGGCTGCGGCAAGTGCGCGCGCCGGCACGGCGAGCGGCGCCGGGCCACGCGTCGCGAGCTATCATATGGCTCGCCCGTTTGCGATGCCGGACGGCCGCGACCGTTTCCCTTCACCTGCTGCACGCTGCGAAGCCAACCATGAACACCACGCCGGATACGCCCACGCCACGCCCTCTTCGCGAACTCACGCCTCTCGAGGCCCGCATTCTCGGTGTGCTGGTCGAGAAACAGCACACGGTGCCGGACACGTACCCGCTGTCGCTGAATGCGCTGACCGCGGGCTGCAACCAGAAAACCGCGCGCGCGCCGGTGATGAACGTCAGCGAGGATGAAGTCACGACCGCGCTCGACGGGCTGAAGCACCTGAGCCTCGTGATGGAAGGCAGCAGCAGCCGTGTGCCGCGCTTCGAGCACAACATGAACCGCGTGCTCGGCATCCCGAGCCAGGCGATCGCGCTGCTGACGATCCTGCTGCTGCGCGGCCCGCAGACGGCCGCCGAGCTGCGTCTGAACAGCGCGCGCCTGCACGGCTTCGCGGATATCTCGTCGGTCGAGGCGTTTCTCGACGAACTCGCGGTGCGTGCACAGGCGCTCGTCGTCCGGCTGCCGCGTGCGCCGGGCGCACGGGAGAACCGCTGGATGCACCTGATGTGCGGCGAGGTGAACGTCGCCGACTTCGCGGGCGCGGATGCCGGCGGTGCGGATTCCGTGCCGCCTTCCGAATTCGAGGCGCTGAAGGCCGAACAGAAGCGCCTCGCGGACGAAGTGGCGCGACTGACTGCGCTGGTTCATCGGATGGCCGGCGAACTTGGAATCGACGTCGACGTCGGCGCGCAAGGCGACGCGGGCTGATCCACGCATTCGATGCGACGCGGTGCCTGCACGGACACGCGTGCGCCGTGGAGCAGGCGTCAATCGCCGCGACACCCTGATTACCAGCGGCACCCCGATTTCGCCGAAGCGCCGACATCCGACGCCCACGCGAAATCGGTCTTCTTGCCGGTGCGCGCGTTGGTGTAGGTCATCGAATAGACGATGGCGCCCTGGCTCATCATTTCGTACTCTCCGTTGATCTTGCCGTCGACCATTTCCCACCACGTCGTCGTGTATTGATACGGCCGGTCTTCCGCCAGTATTTCCTCTTCCCGGTGCTTGAACAGCAGCGGAATCGCCGTCTTCGATTTCGCATAGCGGACGACGCCGCCGGACCATTTCGCCACGTCGTCGTAGTACGTTCGCAATTCGAAGCGAACAGGTTTGTCTCCATCCGTCCGGAAGCACAGCACTTCCGTGCTGACTTCGGCCGAAGCGGGCAGCGCGATGCAGAGCAGCAGTGCGGCGAGGGTTTTTTTCATGATCGTGGTGTGCAAGAGATAAAGCGGCATTTCAACCGATACTGATCCGCGTCGCTCCGGCATCGACAAGCCGGAACAGCAGATCCTCGACGGCCGTCTCGGGCGCGGAGCCGAGATCCGCGTTGACGCGCCACCCCTGTTCGGTGTGAACCGGTTCCGACAGGTAGTGAACGATGCCATGCAGCCCGTCTTCGGCCGGCGCGTTCTCGTCGTCGACATCGAACCACGCGAGGAACCACGTCTTGAATGCGTCGGCTGCCGCGCTTTCGTCGAGACCGTCGGCCTCGATCGCGGCCCAGTCCCACACGAACGGGCGGATCGACACGGCAGCCGTTTCGAGGTCGAACGCGAACGGCTCGAATTCCAGTTGCGACGTCGAATCGACCATCGACGGCTGGCCGGCCGCGTCGCCGTCGGCCGGGATCGTGTCGGCCCGGCACGGCAGTGCGAGCGGCCCTTCGGTGGCCAGCGTGCCATCGGCCTGCCGGTAGGCCGGTTCGACGATCACGGCCGGTTGCGCAGCCGCTTTCGCGAGCAGGTCGGCATAGGGTTGGCGGATGGCGCGGAGCAGTTCGGAGACGGTCATCGTGGCAACTCGGACGGGTCAGGTAACGATCGAATCTCAGGCGGGTAGTCATCAGGGCAGCGCCCGTGAGGCTCGCACCGATCGACTCGGACAGACGCAATCGTACGGCACTCCGGCCGCGTGCCGGCACTCGGCCGAACGGCCGGGACACGCGCTGCGATATGCGTCTGCCGCGAAATGCGGGACACAAGACGCCGGCCCGATCGACACGACACTCGTATCGCGATTTAGGCGTTTACCTTCAAACAACAGAAAACGCCCATCGATCACGTTCCCGTTGTGCTTCAATTCATCCGGTTTGCACTCCTACTAAAACTGCAGATTCAGTACAGGCCGGATCATTCATTCACAGGAGACAGTCCATGGCTTGGAAACGGTATTGAAGCGGCAATCACGATGGTCTGCAACACCGCCGAACTTCCTTCGATGAAAGCAGGTTATCCCAGGGGCCCCCATCCATGTCCACCCGACGTTTCATGATCGCCGCGGCCGCCGTGTCCGCCGCGCTGACCCTTGCCGCACCGCCGGCCAGCGCCGCCGCGCCGACCGTGTCCGATCCGTTCTATACGTACACCGGCTCGACGCCATTGGCATCGATTCCACCGGGCACGGTGCTGAAGACGCGCAACGTCGCCTATCACGTGGCCGGCGTTCCGACCGCGCTGACCGCGCAGCAGTTGCTGTATCGCACCAACAACGCGCAGAACCAGCCGGTCGTCAACGTGACGTCGGTGATCCGGAGCGCGGTCAGCAACGGCCAGGCCATCTCGTACCAGTCGGCCTACGATTCGCTGAACCCGTACGACGAGCCGTCGCAGGTGATCGCCGGCGACCGCGACGTCACCAAGGTCATCAACGTCGGTACGTTGCTGTACAGCGTGGAATCGATTCCGCTGTCGACGCTGCTGCTGCTGGGCTACAACATCATCGTGCCGGATACGGAAGGCCAGACGGCGGACTTCGCCGCCGGCCCCGAATACGGGATGACGACGCTCGATTCGATCCGCGCGGCGCTCAATACGCCGTCGACCGGCCTGAATCCGTCGAGCAAGGTCGCGATGATCGGCTATTCCGGCGGTGCGATTGCGACGAACTGGGCCGCGCAACTCGCGCCGAGCTACGCGCCGGACATCAACAAGCAGCTCGTCGGCGCGGCGGAAGGCGGCGTGCTGGTCGACCCCGCGCACAACCTGCGCTATGTCGACGGCAGCATCGTCTGGGGCGGCGTCGCCGCGGCCGCGCTCGCCGGGCTGGCGCGCGGCTACAACTTCGACCTGACGCCCTATCTCAGCGACACCGGCGTCGCCGTGTTCAAGGACATCCAGAATCAGTCGCTCGCGTACATCCTGCCGAAGTACACGGGCCTGCACTGGGCGACGCTGTTCAAGCCGCAGTACGCGAACGACATCAACAGCATTCCGGTGTATGTGACGTATGCGAACAAGGTGAATGCCGGGCTGGCCGCGTCGCCGACGATCCCGATGTATATCGGCCAGGGCACGGCCGGCGCGCTGGATGGCACGTTCAGCAGCCAGGTGGGCGACGGCGTGATGATGGCCTACGACGTGCGGGCGCTGGCGCAGAAGTTCTGCTCGAGCGGCGTGCCGGTCACGTACACCGAGTATCCGCTTGAACATGCGGGCGCGATCGTGCCGTGGGTGGCCGGCATGCTGCCGTGGCTCTACGACCGCTTCAACGGGAAAGCCGCGCCGAGCAATTGCTGGTTGACGGCGCTGCTGCCGAGCAATTCGCTGGCGCCCGAGACGCTGCACTAGACGCGCCGGGCGTCACGGCGAACGGCGGGGCGATCCACTGCGGATCGCCCCTTTTTTCATTGCGTGATTGACCGTCTGTCGCGTTCTCCCGACCACCGTCGCATCCATTCCCCCGCCCTGAGCGGCTGCCGTCGCTCCCGGGTGCCATAATCGAGCCTGCACATCATTCCAGACGTCCCCCGGAGAATCACCATGCAGAACCTCGACAATCCTTCCCACGATCGCGAGGTAGGCAGCGCCGACGCGACGCAGGACACCACGCGCATCGACGACGTCCGCATCGGCGCCGTGCGTCCGCTGATTTCGCCGGCGCTGCTGCTCGACGAACTGCCGGTGCCGGCCGCCACGCAGACGCTCGTCGAGGATACGCGCCGTGCGATCGGCGACATCCTGCACGGCCGCGACGACCGGCTGCTGCTCGTCGTCGGCCCGTGCTCGATCCACGATCATGACCAGGCGCTCGACTACGCGCGCCGCCTGAAGATCGCCGCCGATGCGTTGAAGGACGACCTGCTGATCACGATGCGCGTCTACTTCGAGAAACCGCGCACGACGGTCGGCTGGAAGGGCTACATCAACGATCCGCGCCTCGACGGCAGCTTCCGCATCAACGAAGGGCTGCGTGCCGCGCGGCAGCTGCTGCTCGATATCAACGCGCTCGGCCTGCCGGCGTCGACGGAATTCCTCGACCTGCTGAGCCCCCAGTACATCGCCGACCTGATCGCGTGGGGCGCGATCGGCGCGCGCACGACCGAAAGCCAGAGCCATCGCCAGCTCGCGTCGGGCCTGAGTTGCCCGATCGGCTTCAAGAACGGCACCGATGGCGGCGTGCAGGTTGCGTCGGACGCGATCGTCGCCGCAGCCGCGAGCCATGCGTTCATGGGGATGACGAAGATGGGGATGGCCGCGATCTTCGAGACGCGCGGCAACGACGACGCGCACGTGATCCTGCGCGGCGGCAAGAACGGCCCGAACTACGATGCCGCGCATGTCGAGGAATGCTGTGCGGTGCTGCGCAAGGCCGGGCTGCGCGAGCAGGTGATGGTCGACTGCTCGCACGCGAATTCGAACAAGTCGCACGAACGGCAGATCGACGTCGGGCAGGACCTCGCTCGGCAACTGTCGCAGGGCGAGCACCGGATCGTCGGCGTGATGGTCGAGAGTCATCTCGAGGCCGGGCGGCAGGATTTGAAGCCGGGCGTGCCGCTGAAGTACGGCGTGTCGATCACCGATGCGTGCCTGAGCTGGACGCAGACGGAGCCGGTGCTCGACGTGCTGGCCGAGGCGGTGCGGCATCGCAGGGTGTATTCGCGCAACGCGTGACAGGGGCGGCGCCGACATGAGTGCTGCGTCATCGCGTCCGATGCAGCGTTGTGCGAGTAGCGCTAACATGGGCCGGTGCGATGGTTCGCGCACGGAGGCGGCGCGGCCGGCCGCCGATACCGACAACAATTCACCGGAGTCCACAACAGCATGTCGTTCTACAAAACCCTCATCGCAGCAACCGTCCTCGCATCGAGCGTCAGCGCACACGCGCAGATCGCCGGCGCACAGCCGCTCAGCGTCACCGTCGAGCAATCGCAGGCGCTGCTCGAAGGCTGGAGCGTGAAGAAGAGCGTGCTCGGCAAGACCGTTTATAACGACGCGAATCAGAAGGTCGGCACCGTGCGCGACCTGATCGTCGCACCGGACGGTTCGGTGTCGGCGGCGATCGTGTCGGCCGGCGGGTTCCTCGGCGTGGCCGCGCACGACGTCGCGGTGCCGATCGCGTCGCTCGACGTGCGCAACGGCAACATCTACCTGCCGGGCGCGACGAAGGATGCGCTGAAGGCGACGCCGGCATTCCAGTACGCGAAGGTGCCGTCGCCGCCGAAGCCGAAGAAGATCGACGACAAGCACTGATCGTCGATGATTGGCAGCCCGGCGCGCGCAGCGCCGGGTCTGACGAACCGCGGGCCGTCGATGGCCCCGCGAGTTTGCGTGAACGTCGGAGGCCCGACGCCGCATCATGGCGCCGAACGGATTGCCTCGACGATCGATGATCGATGACGACTGGGCTGCACACCGCGCGCCTGCCGGTGCGGTGATTCGCTCGACGCCGCGAATGCCGCACATGCCGGCGATCAGGTCGCCGGCCGCTCCCTGTCCACCCACACCGCGCTGAACCCGAACGTGACCGGCCCGCTCAGGAACACGCTGCCGGTGCCGTCCCATCGAACGGTGACGTCGCCGCCGTCGCAGGTCACGCGCACCGTATCGTCGAGCAGCCCGCGCCGGATGCCGTTGACCACCGCGCCGCACGAACACGAGCCCGAACCGAGCGGCACGCCGCCGCCGCGCTCCCAGATGCGCAGGCGGATATGCGCGCGGCCGATGACCTGCACGAAATGCACGTTGGTTTTCAACGGAAACAGCGGATGCGTTTCGATCGCCGGGCCGAGCGTTTCGATATCGACCATATCGAGATCGTCGACGAAGAACGTGCAGTGCGGATTGCCCATGTTGCACGCGGCCGGTGCGCCGCGCAGCGGGAGGGCGAGCGTGTCGACGGCTTCCGCGACGGGCACGTCCTGCCAGCCGGTGCGCGGCGCGCCCATCTCGACCGTGATCAGCCCGTGCGCATCGTGCGAACAGAGCAGGCGGCCGCGGTTGGTGCGCAGCACGACCGACGCCGCGCCGGTTTCCCGCATCAGCTTCCACGCGACGCCGCGCGTCGCGCTGCCGCACGTATCGAGCGCCGAACCGTCGGGGTTCCAGAACGCGACACGGGCGGCCGCGTCGTCGCAGTCGGACAGCACCGCGAGCTGGTTGAAGCCGATGCCGTTATGCCGGTCGCCCATGCGCCGGACGGGGTCGCGGTCGATCGTGAGCGCTTGCCCCTGATCCTGGCCGCGCAGGTCGACGATGGCGAAGTCATCGCCATTCGCGTTCATCTTCTGAAATCGGATCGGCATGGCGGTTCCGGAATCGACGCACGCGAACACTGTACGTGGCTTGCCTGGCGCGATCAATCGCGGCCGAACGATGCGCATGCAACGACCATGCGCCGCGAACCTACGTAATTCTACGTAGCCCCGCATACGTAGTTATCCGCTTGTAAGTCGCCCCCGTCGCACGGAATACTACGGCCCATCGCCGCGGCCTTTGCGAGACCGCGGCGCGACGCATCGACGTCACGCGTATGCGGCCACCTCGCCGCATGCCATCAAAACCACATTGGAGACCAGGAGACGCCATGAATCGGGCTTCCAGTACCCTGCTCTGGATCGCGGTCGCGCTGCTCGGCGCGTTCTCGTTCGGAACGATCGCACTCGCGCACGGCGAGCGCGTCAGTGCCCTCTGGATCGTGATCGCCGCAGTCTGCGTGTATCTGATCGCGTATCGCTTCTACAGCCGTTTCATCGCCAGCAAGGTCATGCAGCTCGACGGGCTGCGGATGACGCCGGCGGTCAAGTACAACGACGGCCTCGACTACGTGCCGACCAACAAGTACGTGCTGTTCGGCCATCACTTCGCCGCGATTGCTGGCGCGGGGCCGCTCGTCGGGCCCGTGCTCGCCGCGCAGATGGGCTACACGCCCGGCATGCTGTGGATCCTGGCCGGCGTCGTGTTCGCCGGCGCGGTGCAGGACTTCATCGTGCTGTTCATCTCGACGCGCCGCGACGGCCGCTCGCTCGGCGATCTCGTCAAGATGGAGCTCGGCACGGTGCCCGGCGTGATCGCGCTGTTCGGCGCGTTCCTGATCATGGTGATCATCCTCGCGGTGCTCGCGCTGATCGTCGTGAAGGCACTGACCAATTCGCCGTGGGGCACGTTCACCGTCGCCGCGACGATTCCGATCGCGCTGTTCATGGGCGTCTATACGCGCTACATCCGTCCGGGCCGCATCGGCGAAGTGTCGGTCATCGGCTTCTTCGGGCTGATGGCGGCGATCGCGTTCGGCCAGAACGTGGCCGCGTCGCCGACGCTCGCCGCGTGGTTTACGTTCAGCGGCACGCAACTCACGTGGATCCTGATCGGCTACGGCTTCGTCGCCTCGGTGCTGCCGGTGTGGCTGCTGCTCGCGCCGCGCGACTACCTGTCGACGTTCCTGAAGATCGGCACGATCCTCGGTCTCGCGATCGGCATCCTGGTCGTCGCGCCGGAACTGAAGATGCCCGCGCTGACGAAGTTCGTCGACGGCACGGGCCCGGTGTGGGCGGGCAACCTGTTCCCGTTCCTGTTCATCACGATCGCGTGCGGCGCGGTATCGGGCTTCCACGCGCTGATCTCGTCGGGCACGACGCCGAAGCTGATCGACAACGAAACCAACGCGCGCTTCATCGGTTACGGCGCGATGCTGATGGAATCGTTCGTCGCGATCATGGCGCTGGTCGCCGCGTGCGTGATCGAGCCGGGCATCTACTTCGCGATGAACGCGCCGGCCGCCGTGCTCGGCTCGACGCCGGAAGCCGTCGCGAACACCGTCACGCAGTGGGGCTTCGTGCTGACGCCCGACATGCTCACGCAGACCGCGAAGGCCGTCGGCGAAACGACGATCATCGCGCGCGCGGGCGGCGCGCCGACGCTGGCCGTCGGCATGGCGCACATCCTGCACCAGGTGATCGGCGGCGAAGCGATGATGGCGTTCTGGTATCACTTCGCGATCCTGTTCGAGGCGCTGTTCATCCTGACGGCCGTCGACGCCGGCACGCGCGCGGGCCGCTTCATGCTGCAGGATCTGCTCGGCACGTTCCACCCGGCGCTCAAGCGCACCGAGTCGCTGCCCGCGAACCTGGTCGCCACCGGGCTGTGCGTGGCCGCGTGGGGCTACTTCCTGTACCAGGGCGTGGTCGATCCGCTCGGCGGCATCAACACGCTGTGGCCGTTGTTCGGCATCTCGAACCAGATGCTCGCCGCGATCGCGCTGGTGCTCGGCACCGTCGTGCTGTTCAAGATGAAGCGCGAGCGTTATGCATGGGTGACGATGGTGCCGACCGCGTGGCTGCTGATCTGCACGCTGACGGCCGGCTGGCAGAAGATTTTCGACGCGAACCCGAAGGTCAGCTTCCTCGCGCACGCCGCGAAGCTGCAGGCCGCGGTGGACGAAGGCAAGGTGCTCGCGCCGGCGAAGTCGATCGCGCAGATGAAGCGGATCATCTTCAACGACTACATCGATGCGGCGCTGGCCGGGCTGTTCATCTTCGTCGTCATCAGTATCGCGGTGTACGGCGTGATCGCCGTGCTGCGCGCGCGCCGCGAGTCGAAGCCGACCGTGCGCGAGACGCCGTACGAAGCGATGCCGGCCGCGCAGGCGCTCGGCAGCGGACGTTAAGGGGAGGCCGCGATGTTCAGCGATCTTGGCGGCGACCTGCGCAGCGCGGGGCGTTACCTCGGGCAGGCGTTGCGGCTGATGGTCGGCCTGCCCGACTACGACACCTACGTCGCGCACATGCGCGAGACCCATCCGGACCGCGAGCCGATGACGTACGAGGAATTTTTCCGCGAGCGTCAGAATGCGCGGTACGGGTCGGGAGCAGGGAAGTGTTGCTGAACCAGCCGGGCCGGTGAAACGGCTCGGCGATCGACAAGGAAGCGCCGCGATGGATTTCGCGGCGCTTTTTCATTGGCGGGTACGGCGGCGCGTATCGCACTGCGGTCGCTTTGCCGTTTGCCGGAGCGCAGCACGGCAAACTCCGGCCGCCGGTATCATAGGGTTCATTTTCCCGATGGACCCGCAGGAGAACACGTCGTGCATGTCGGTGAGCGTTTCAACAGCATTTCCCATCTCGTCGGCGCGGTGCTGTCGGTGGCCGGCCTCGTGGCGCTCGTGACGATGGGCGCGCTCGAAGGCGACCCGTACAAGGTGGTGAGCTTCAGCGTGTACGGCGCGATGCTGATCCTGCTCTACGCGATCTCGACGCTGTACCACAGCGTGCGCAACCCGCGCCTGAAAGCGATCCTGCAGAAATGCGACCATTCGGCGATCTACCTGCTGATCGCCGGCAGCTACACGCCGTTCACGCTGGTCACGTTGCGCGGCCCGTGGGGCTGGTCGCTGTTCGGCGTGAGCTGGGGGCTCGCCGCGCTGGGCATCGTGCAGGAACTGACGCTCGGGCGGCGCACGCGCATGCTGTCGATGATCCTGTACGTGCTGATGGGCTGGCTGGCGCTCGTCGCGGTGCGTCCGCTGATCCATGCGCTGCCGCCGGTGGGCACCGCGTGGCTCGTGGCCGGCGGCGTGATCTACAGCGCGGGCATCTACTTCTTCATCAACGACGAGCGCATCCGCCACGGGCACGGTATCTGGCACCTTTTCGTGCTGGCCGGCAGCCTGTGCCAGTTCGTCAGTGTCGCGATGTATGTTGCGTGAGCGGAATGCGGCGTTGATCGCGTGACGGCACGCAAGCGGCGCGTCTGCCGCCGCATGCGCTAACGGCGCGCGGCGGTCCGCAGGCGCACGGCCGGTTCGCCGGTTGCAGGCACCGCCCGCGCCGTAATCCACCATATTGTCGCGGCGAGAGCCGACAAGCCGATCGCCGTCGCCAGCACCACCCGCATCGCGGCCGGAAACGGCTGCAGCGTCGCGATGCACGCGCCGAAGATCGCCACACCAAGCGCCGATCCGCTCTGCCGCGCCGCGTTCAGCGCGGCCGCCGCAATGCCGGCGCGGCGCCGGTCGACGGTCCCGAGCGCCGGCGATGTCGCGGCCGGCGAGATGAATCCCGATGCGAAGCCGATTGCGAGCATCGGCGCGACGGCGAGCCACGCGGGCGTCGTCGCGCTCATGGCCGTCATGCCGAGCGCACCGGCCGCATAGAGCCCGAACGCCGCGCACATCGTGCCGCGCGCGCCGAAGCGTGCCACCAGCCGTCCCGAACCCAGCCCGCCGAGCGCGACCATCGCGGTCATCGGCAGGAACGCCAGCCCTGTGTCGAGCGGGCTTGCGCCGCGAACCTGCCGGTAGAACAGGCTGAGCACGAACAGCAAGCCGTAGAACACGAACGCCGACGCCATCGACACGAACGTCGATCCCGCGAACAGCCGGTTGCGGAAGAACGCGAGCGGCAGCATCGGCTCGCGGCGCCGTGCTTCGATCGCGATGAATGCGATCCACGCGACGACGCTCGTCACCGCGCCGCCGACGACCGGCGCCGAGCGCCAGCCGAGCGACGGGCCTTCGATCAGCGTGCCGATCAGCGCCGCGATCGCGACGATGGCTGCCGCCTGGCCGCCCCAGTCGAAATGCCGCGATGCGTCGACGGCGGCGCGCGCGACCGAGCGGCCGAGCCAGATGCCGGCGAGCCCGAGCGGCAGGTTCACGAAGAAGATGCTGCGCCACCCGAACAGGTCGATCAGCAGGCCGCCGATCAGCGGGCCCGACGCCATCGCGATGCCGCCGCAGCCCATCCACACGCTGATCGCCGACGCGCGTGCGGCCGGTTCGGGGAACGCGCGGTTGATCAGCGCGAGCGAGCAGGGCACCAGCAGCGCGCTGCCGACGCCTTGCAACGCGCGCGCGATGGCGAGCGCCGGTAGATTCGGCGCGACGCCGCACAGCGTCGACGCGGCGACGAACACGGCCAGCCCCGCGACATAGACGGTGCGGTCGCCGAGCCGGTCGCCGAGCGTGCCACCCGTCATCAGCAGGCTCGCGAATACGAGCGTGTACGCGTTCACGATCCACTGCAGGCCGGCCACGCGACTGCCGAACGTGTGCGCGATGTCGGTCAGCGCGACATTGACGATGGAAGCGTCGAGCAGCACGAGCGTGTAGCTCACGCAGGTCGCGGCGAGCACGCGGCGGGCCGCGGCCCGGTTCGGCGCGGCGGCTGTCATGCGCGGTCGGGCGCCGGCGTGGCGGCCTGCAGCGCGAGAAAGCCGACCCAGCCCCAGTACACGCGATGATGGGCGATCAGCCCGTCGCGCAGATCCATCACCTCGACGAGATCGACCTGGTCGCCTTCCGGCGTGGCGCGCGGATATTCCCACGTGAGCTGGCGGCCGTTCGAGAAGAACAGCCTGGTCCGGTACCAGCGCCCGAGCCGGTTGCCCGGAGTGCGCAGGCCGGCCGCGAAGAATTCGCCGATCGCGGCCTTGCCGTGCAGCACGCCCGAGCCGTGGTCGGGCAGCGTGACGACGACGAGCGGCGTTTCGAGTATCGCGTCGTCCGCGTACAGCGACATCAGCGCGTCGAGGTCGCGAGCGACGACGGCGGCATGCCAGTTTTCATGAATGCGCCGGGCATCGGCGTCGTCGTGCGTCATGGCGGGTTTCCGTATGTGTCGATAACGGAACCCACTGTATTGGCGCGACGCGGCGAGACGTTTCACGTCAGCCCGAAACGTGGATGCGGCCCTGGTTGAAGGCGGCCGCGCGTCAGCCCTTATCCGGTCAGCGCGTCGAGATTCAGCACATACGACTTCCCGATCCACACCGCGCAATCGCGATGGTCGCGCAGGTCGTCGCCGGTATTCGGGTGCAGGAAGATGTCGAGCGCGCCGTGGTTCAGCACGAGCCACGGCACGATGCCGTCGAATTGCGCGGCGTCGAACGCGATCTGGTACGACCAGGCCGGATGCGGGCCGACGAGGCGTTCGTGAAAGCGGCCGAGTTCGATGACCGCGCCGAACCGTTCGTCGACGACCTGGCGAAACGCCCAGGCCGCGTCGCGGCTGGCCGCATCGAAATAGACGTGCGCGTGCCAACTGTCGATGGCGGTGGTGTCGAGGGCAGCCATGGAAGGACTCGATAAAAAGGGGAATGCATGAGGCGCCGTGCGAAACGGCCGATGGGTGATTATCGCGCGTCCTCGCCGGTTGCGTCGTGTCACGGTCCGGCAATCCGAAGCGGATGATTTGTCCTGTATCAGAAACGGTTTGCTCCGATGAAACCGCTCCCGTGTTATCCGCGTGCGCGATATCACGCCGGAAGCCTTGTCGGCACTTGCGCTGGCCGCAATCGCACCGACAACACGTCATTTCGGAAATTGAAAAAGCGGTGCGCGTGCCGTCTCGGGTCGTCCGGAAAAGTGCGATCAGGCAGTTGAATGAAATAAAGAAATTCCATTTCGGCGGGATTCACGAATGGCGCAGATCGCACGTCGAATGCAAAGCCGAAAATATCAATTGCGAAATAGGCTATTCAAGCGGAATGCAGCGCGACATACGATGGTTTCAACGCATCGACGATCGCGATCGATGCGGGGACAACCATCTGGAGGCCACCATGCGATCCCTCGTTCCCGTTGCTGTTCTCTCCTGCGCACTCGTTGCGCTGCCCGCCGTCAGCTTCGCGCAGTCGGCCGGCTCCGACTGGTCGCCGAACGCCGCGCGGTTGAGCTGGTCGGCGGCGCGCGCCGAAACCGACGCGCAATTGATGCAGATGACGCGTGCCGGCTATCGCGCGACGACGGCCGGCAACCAGAACTATCCGCTCGCGATGCAGCGTGCGCTCGAACGTGTCCGCAATCCGGTGCCCGACCGGTCGCGCGAAGAGCGGGCCGCGATGGAAGCGCGCGCCGCGCGCGACGTGCAGGGCGGCCATCCGGTCAACGCGTTCTTCGTGAAGACCGCGTACTACCTGAAGGGCGAGAACACGTTCTGATGTCGGAGACGAACGTGGTTTGCCCGATCCGGTTCGCCGACGTCGTGCGCGCGTCGGCGCCGCGCTGGCTGCCGGAGGCGCGAGCGACGCGGCGACGCAACGACATGCACGGCGCGCGATGTCGTGCGAAGCACAACCGTCATGCAGGCCGTGGCGCTGTCGCGTGCCGCATCGCGTCGCCGGTTTTCGCGGCGAGCGACGCTCCCGCAAGCGAGCACGAATCATGAAGGCCACCCGCAAAAACCGTCGCCACGTACCGCTGACCCGCGAGTGGCTGCTGCCGCTACCACCCGTGCATGCGCGCGACATCTCGCTGAAATGCCACATGGCGCTCGTCGCGCTGCGCGGCGAGCATGGCAACGAGGCGCTGCTGATGCGGCTGCGCACGAGCGTCTATCTGGTGTTCCTGGCGATCGACGACGCGGTGTGCCCGGAGGCAGGTATCGACTTGTGCGCCGACGCGGAGCGCGCGCTCGACGCGAGCGTGGCGCGTGCGGCACAAAGCGGCGCATGGAAGCTGCGCGACGACGAGTGCGCGGTGCTCGAGCGCGTGCTCGCCGCGCACGACACCTGCGTCGCGACGCTCGCGCGGCATCGGCTCGCCGAGCTGTGGCGTCACGTCTGCACGTTCGCGTCGAGCGGCCAGCCGGCGCTCGTGGCGAACGCGGCGGAGAAGATGCGCATGCACGAGGCCGCCGAATCGCTGGCCGCGTAGCGCCGCACCGGTTTCGCGGGGAGGATGGAGGAGACAGGGCCGGCCGCACCGGCGCGGCCGATGCAATCGCGCGACGCGGGCGATGGCACGGCCGCCGCGGCAACGTGGTGCGGGCAATCAAGCGGCCCAAAACAAAAGCGCCACGGAGCGAACTCCGTGGCGCTTCATTCCTGCCCGCCTGTGCGGAGGCTTGGCCCCCCCGCGTGGCGAAACGCGCTTAGGCCGCCGTTGCCGGCTTCGCCGGCTTCTGCAGCTTGCCCTTGCCGGCGCGCTGGATTTCCTCGAGCTTGATCTCGACGTGGCGCGAGAACACGTACTCGGCCGGACGCTGCTTCGCGATCGAGATGTCCGGTGCGAACGCGCCGTCGGTCCTGATGCCCTTGCGGCTCACTTTCAGCGCCTTCAGCGGGTGCGCGATCGTGTCCATCACGGCGGTGGCCTCGAAGCCGCAGTGGACCATGCAGTCCGCGCACTTCTCGTAGTTGCCGACGCCGTAGTTGTCCCACTCGGTCGTTTCCATCAGTTCCTTGAAGGTCTTCACGTAACCTTCGCCGACCAGGTAGCACGGCTTCTGCCAGCCGAACACCGTACGCGCCGGGTTGCCCCACGGCGTGCACTTGTACGTCTGGTTGCCGGCCAGGAAGTCGAGGAACAGCGACGACTGGCTGAACGACCAGCGCTTGCCGCCTTCGCCGCGCTTCAGGATCTCGCGGAACAGGTTCTTCGTCTTGTCGCGGTTCAGGAAGTGCTGCTGATCCGGTGCGCGCTCGTACGCGTAGCCCGGCGACACCGTGATGCCGTCGACGCCGATCGGCCCCAGCGTGTCGAAGAACTTCGCCACGCGCTCGGGCACCGCGTCGTTGAACAGCGTGCAGTTGATGTTCACGCGGAAGCCGCGGCGCTTCGCTTCCTTGATCGCCGCGACGGCCTTGTCGTACACGCCTTCCTGCGACACCGAGTGATCGTGCGCCTGCTGGTCGCCGTCGAGGTGGACCGACCAGACGAAATACGGGCTCGGCTCGTAGTCGTCCATCTTCTTTTCCATCAGCAGCGCGTTCGTGCACAGGTACACGAATTTCTTGCGCTTCATGATGCCCTTGACGATTTCCGGCATCTCCTTGTGGAGCAGCGGTTCGCCGCCGGCGATCGACACGACGGGCGCGCCGCACTCGTCGACGGCCTGCAGGCATTCCTCGACGGACAGGCGCTGGTTCAGGATCGGATCCGGATAATCGATCTTGCCGCAGCCGTTGCACGCGAGGTTGCAGCGGAACAGCGGCTCGAGCATCAGCGCGAGCGGATAGCGTTTGTTGCCGGACAGGTGCTGGCGCACGATGTATGCGCCGACACGGACTTGCTGGAGCAGCGGAATAGACAAGGGATGTCCTCCTTAAACTTCGCGGGCGACAGCTTGCGTGAGCTTCGCCGGCAGCTTGAATTCGACTTTTTCCTCACGGCCCGCCATCGTCGCGACATCGACGGGCCCCAGCGCGCGCAGCGCGCCGATTACATCCTCGACCATCTCTTCGGGCGCTGACGCACCGGCGGTCAGGCCGACCGTCTGCACACCCGTGAACCATTCGGCTTTCACTTCCGAGCCGTCGGCGACGAGATAGCTCGGCACACCGCTTTCGGTGCCGATCTCGCGCAGGCGGTTCGAGTTCGAGCTGTTCGTCGCGCCGACGACGAGCAGCACGTCAACCTGTTCGCTCAGCTCGCGCACGGCGGCCTGGCGATTCTGCGTCGCGTAGCAGATGTCACGCGTGTCCGGGCCGACCAGGTCGGTGAACCGGCGCTGCAGCGCTTCGATGATGCCGCGCGTGTCGTCGACCGACAGCGTCGTCTGCGTGATGTACGCGACCGGCGTATCGACGGGCAGCGTCAGCGTAGCGACTTCGGCTTCGCTCTGCACGAGGATCACCTCGGCCGGAATCTGGCCGATCGTACCCTCGACTTCCGGGTGGCCCGCGTGGCCGATCAGGATCAGCCGGCGGCCCGCCGCGGCATACTGGCGGCCCTGCACGTGCACCTTCGTGACCAGCGGACAGGTCGCGTCGAGCACGTCGAGCCCGCGCGTTTCCGCATCGCGCTCGACCGTCTGGGCGACACCGTGCGCGCTGAAGATCGCGACAGCGCCGTGCGGCACCTCGTCGAGTTCCTCAACGAATCGCGCCCCTTTATTACGCAGATTTTCGACGACATGCCGGTTATGAACGATCTCATGACGCACATAGACCGGCGCGCCGTGCTGTTGCAGCGCGCGATCGACGATCTCGATCGCACGGACAACTCCCGCACAAAAGCCGCGGGGCTGGGCAAGGATGACTCGCATATATGAGCGAACTCCGACGACAGACGCCGGGGTTCGAGGAGCTGGCACCGCTCGCTCGCCCCGGCTTTAAGTTATGAAGGCAGGAACGAACCGGCCAGGCCAGGCCCCGGAACCCCGAATTAATCGCGCATTTTAACCCTATCGGGAAGTCCTTGCTCTGGTGCCGTGTCGGCTGTGTTGCAATTGCGGGAGAGCCGCGTCGGCGCTGGCGTGCGCGGAACCCAGTAAACTACGCGGTTTCGCGGGCGGCCGCTCCGGCTGCCCGGCGTCGCGCTCATTTCAAGGCCATTCGATGACCGTCGATTCTTATGCGTATTGCCCGGCCGCCCGTGCGGCTGCAGGCGCTTTGTTCCTGACCCCTATTAAACATGCCGGCGTCCGGCCGGAGGCGTGCCGATGATGCTGGTGCTCGCATTCCTCGTATCCGGCCTGTCGCTGATGATCTGGATCGTGCTGCTCGTCGCGCGCGGCGGCTTCTGGCGCGCGGTGCCCGCGCGGCCGTTGCCGCCCGACGCGCGCGGCGCGGCGGCCGAGGCCGGCTGGCCGGCCGTCGTCGCGGTCGTGCCGGCGCGCAACGAGGCCGACGTGATCGCCCGCGCGGCGACTTCGCTGCTCGAGCAGGATTATCCGGGCGACTTTCATCTGATCATTGTCGACGACCACAGCGACGACGGCACCGCCGACGCGGCCCGCGCGGCGGCGCTCGCGATCAACCGCGCCGACCGGCTGACGGTGCTGGCCGCGAAGCCGCTGCCGGCCGGCTGGTCGGGCAAGGTGTGGGCGCAGTCGCAGGGGATCGCCGCGGTGCAGACGCTCGGCCTGCCGGCCGACTACCTGCTGCTGACGGATGCCGACATCGGCCACCCGCCCGACGCCGTCGCGCAGCTCGTCACGCGCGCGCAGGCCGAGAACCGCGATCTCGTGTCGCTGATGGTGCGGCTGCGCTGCGATTCGTTCTGGGAAAAGGCGCTGATTCCGGCGTTCGTGTTCTTCTTCGCGAAGCTCTACCCGTTCGCGTGGATCAACAACCCGCGCAACAAGACGGCCGGCGCCGCGGGCGGCTGCATGCTCGTGAAGCGCACGGCGCTCGAGGAAGCGGGCGGCATCGAGTCGATCCGCGGCGCGCTGATCGACGACTGCAGCCTCGCCGCGCAGATCAAGCATCGCGGCAGCGGCCGCCATCCGATCCGCCTCGACCTGGCCGACCGCAGCGTGTCGCTGCGCCCGTACGACAGCTGGCGCGACATCTGGAACATGATCGCGCGCACCGCGTTCACGCAGTTGCACTATTCGCCGCTGCTGCTGGCCGGCACGCTGCTCGGGATGGCGATCATCTACCTCGTGCCGCCCGTCGCGGCGCTCGCGTACGGCGCGCGCGCGTGGCCGGCGTGGCTCGCGTGGGCGTCGATGTGCGCCGCGTATGCGCCGATGCTGCGCTACTACCGGCGCTCGCCGCTGTGGGCGCCCGCGCTGCCGCTCGTCGCGCTGTTCTATGTGGGCGCGACGTTCGCGTCCGCGTGGCGCTACTGGCGCGGCAAGGGCGGCCAGTGGAAGGCGCGCGTGCAGGCGCCGGTGGATCGCTGAGCGTTTCGCGCGCCGCCGGCGCGCGTCCCGGGACGCTGCCTTCCCGGCAGCCGGAAAGCAAACAGCCCGATCGGTGGAAACCGGTCGGGCTGTTTCGTTTTCGACCCGTCGCGGACCGATGCGTCCGCGCTTACCGCTGGGTCAGCATCATGTACATCTGGACCACGACGTCCGGTGAGAACGTGAACGGCACCCAGCCGTAGCCGGTGTGGCGGGCGACCAGCAGGCGGTCGCCGTTCGACTGCTTCTGCACGGCCATCATCGGGTTCTTCGTCGTCACGAAACGCCAGCCGGCCGGGATGCCGGGCGGCGGCTCCGGCTGCATCGACGCGCGCGCATGCGCAAGTTCCTCGATCAACTGGCCCAGTTGCTCCGGATTCAGCGTGATCGATTCGCCGTTGATGGTCAGCGTGAGTTCGTTCTGTGACGGACGCGCCACGTGCAGCGTCGATTTGTCGGCCGGGTTGGCAGCGGCTTCGGTTTCCGTCGCGGTTGCGGCTTCGGCTTGCGCCGTCGCGACGACAGCGGTGCCTGCATCGGCCGCCACATCGACTGCAGCCGGCGCAGTTGCGATCACGGCCGGTTCCGCCGCCGGCGTGCCTGCCGGCGCCGGTTCGACGACTTCGGCGGCAACGGCCGTCGCGGCAACTGCGTTCGTCGCGGCTTCCTTGACGACGGCCTCGACCAGCGCCTCGGCGTCGGCGATGGCCTTCGCGTGGTGCTGCGCGGCGGCTTCGGCCTGCGCGATCGCTTCGGCATGGCGCTGCGTGACGGCTTCGGCCTGCGCGGTGGCGTCGGCGTGGCGTTGCGCGGCGGCTTCGGCCTGCGCGATCGCTTCGGCGTGGCGCTGCGCGACGGCTTCCGCGTCGGCGGCCGCGTCGGCATGACGCTGCGCGGCGGCCTGCGTTTCGGCGATCGCTTCCGTATGACGCTGCGCGAGCGCTTCGGCTTCGGCGATCGCGGCCGTGTGACGCTGCGTGGCCGCTTCGGCTTCGGCGGTCGCTGTCGCGTGACGCTTCGCGGCGGCCTCGGCTTCGGCGGTCGCTGCCGCATGGCGCTGCGCGGCCGCATCGGCTTCGGTCGCGGCGGCGTGATGGCGTTGCGCTGCGGCCTCTGCTTCTGCGATCGCCGCAGCGTGCCGTTGCGATGCGGCTTCGGCGTCCGCATGACGTTGCGCGAGCGCTTCGGTCAGTGCGGTGGCTTCCGTATGGCGCTGCACGGCGGCTTCGGCTTGCGCGGCGGCATCCGTATGACGGTGGGCGGCGGCTTCGGCGGCGGCGGTGGCTTCCGCGTGGCGCTGCTGCGCGGCTTCGGCCTCGGCGGTTGCCGCCGTGTGGCGCTGCGCGGCGGCCTGCGCTTCGGTTTCCGCGGCAGCGTGACGTTGCGCGGCGGCCTGGGCTTCCGCTGCTGCGGCGCGCGCGAAGGCTTCCGCGCTGCGGGCCGCTTGCTGCGCGGCGTGGTGATCGTGGAGGAGCTGATCGACGCCCGTGTTGAGCGAATCGATCTGATCGTTCAGGTTCATGCGTGTCTTCTCTGCGTAAGACCCGCGATTTTACCCGCTGCGCCGGTGCCGGTCCGCGCACGACGTGTAACAAAGTGCGCAAGGCGGCGCGAAGCGCGCCGCTTTGTGTTATTTCAGGTACCCCGCCGAGCCGAACCAGTCGAGCGCATCGCGCAGCCCTTCGCGGTACGGGCGCGCACGGTAGCCGAGTTCGCGCTCGGCCTTCGCGGACGTGAAATACATCTTGTTCTTCGACATCCGCAGCCCGTCCACGGTGACGAACGGCTCCTTCTTCGTGAACTTCGCGACCGCTTCGGCGCCGACCGCGAGCGGGTACAGCGGCCAGCGCGGCAGCGCGATCGTTGGCGCCTTGCGGCCCGTCATCTGCGCGATGTCGGCCAGCATCTGCTGCAGCGGCAGGTTCTCGCCGCCGAGGATGTAGCGCTCGCCGATCCGGCCATGCTCGAGCGCGAGGAAGTGGCCGTGCGCGACGTCGTCGACGTGCACCAGGTTCAGCCCCGTGTCGACGAACGCGGGAATCTTGCCGAGCGCGGCCTCGACGATGATGCGGCCGGTCGGTGTCGGCTTCACATCGCGCGGGCCGATCGGCGTCGACGGATTGACGATCACGGCCGGCAGCCCTTCGTCGGCGATCATCCGCTCGACCGCGCGTTCCGCGAGCACCTTGCTGCGCTTGTAGACGCCGATCGCCTGCTCGGGCGTGAGCGGCCGGTTTTCGTCGGACGGGTCGCCCGCGCTCGTGACCTTCAGCGTCGCGACGCTGCTCGTGTAGACGATCCGCTCGACGCCTTCGGCGCGTGCCGCGCGCATCGTCGCGACCGCGCCTTCGAGGTTCGCGCGCTCGATCTCGTCGGGATCGGGCGCCCACAGCCGGTAGTCCGCCGCCACGTGCAGCAGGTAGCGCACGCCGCGCAGCGCGGCGCGCATCGACGCCTCGTCGCGCATGTCGCCGGTGACGATCTCGGCGTCGAGATCCGCGACGTTCGTGCGCGGGCTGGTCGGGCGCACGAGCACGCGCACCGCAAAGCCTTTCTGCTGCGCGATGCGCGCGACGGCCGAGCCGACGAAACCGGACGCGCCGGTGACGAGAACGAGATCGCGGGAGGTATCAGTCATGCGTTTCCTTCAGGGCCGCGCGCGAGCGGCGCGGCGGTTGAGCACCGGCGAGATTGTACGTGGTCGGCGCGCGCGGCGACGCAAGGCCGGCGCCTCGGCGGGCCGTGCGTCTCCGGCGGCGCGCGGCCGGTCCGCCGGACGCGTGTGCGAAGCGGCCGACGCGACTACAATGCCGGGCTTGAATGCAACGGGAGGGCGACGCGATGAGCCGCAATGAACTGGACGAACGGATCGAGACCTACTACGTGCGGGTGCGCGGCGTCGTGCAGGGCGTCGGCTTCCGTCATGCGACGGTGCGCGAAGCGCATGCGCTGAAGCTGCGCGGCTGGGTCGCGAATCTCGAGGACGGCAGCGTCGAGGCGATGATCCAGGGCCCCGGCGCGCAGATCGACCGGATGCTCGCATGGTTGCGTCACGGGCCGCCGGCCGCGCGCGTGACAGAGGTGACGTTCGAGGAACGCCGGACCGAAAGGCGCTTCGAGCGTTTCCAGCAGCAGTAAGCGGCGCACCACAACCATGACGGGGTATCCGGAAGCCGGGCGCGGCCTCTTGCTGTCGGTGATGGCATCGATGCTGTTCGCGCTGATGTCGGCTTATGCGAAATTGCTCGCGCCGCTCACGGGGCTCGACATCTTCGCGTGGCGCGTATTGTGGACCGCGCCGGGTGCGCTCGCGCTGATCGCGTTGCGCGGCCGCTGGCCCGCGCTCGTCGAGCTCGCGCGGCGCAGCGTGCGCGACTGGCGTTTGCTGATTGCGCTGCCCGTGAGCGCGGCGCTGCTCGGCCTGCAGTTGTGGCTGTTCCTGTGGGCGCCGCTGCACGGCCGCATGCTCGAGGTGTCGCTCGGCTATTTCCTGCTGCCGCTGACGATGGTGCTCGTCGGCCGCTTCTACTATCACGAACGCCTCGACCCGCTGCAGTGGGCGGCGGTCGCGTGCGCCGCGCTCGGCGTCGCGCACGAAGTATGGGCGACGCGCGCGTTCGCGTGGCCGACGCTCGTCGTCGCGCTCGGCTATCCGCCGTATTTCGTGCTGCGTCGGCGGATCAACGCCGATTCGCTCGCCGCGTTCGCGGTCGAGATCGTGCTTCTGTGCCCGATCGCGTTCGCGATGGTCGCGACCAGCGCGACGCGCGTCGGCAGCCATCCGGTGCTGTGGGCCGCGCTGCTGCCGGGGCTCGGCGTGCTCAGCACGCTCGCGCTCGCGAGCTACCTGAAGGCGAGCCGGATGCTGCCGATGGCGCTGTTCGGGATTCTCGGCTACGTCGAGCCCGTGCTGCTCGTCGCGGTGTCGCTGCTGCTGCTCGGCGAGACGCTGAGCGTCGCGAAGCTCGCGACGTACGGGCCGATCTGGGTCGCCGTCGCGCTGACCGCGTGGCACAGCGCGATGCTGATGCGGCGATTGCCCGCACGCAGATAAGCTTCGATCCCGACTGCGGTGCGGCGGCGCGCACGGAACGCGCCGCACATCGCGCATCGCATTTCTCTCGGCGATCGAACAGCGGTCGAACGCATCGATGCTGACCGCAAACTGGCGACGCGCTGGCGTGAATCTGGCGACACTGCCGGCTTCATCTCGCCGGTCCCGCGCTTGTAATCGAACAGAAGATTCGGTTGCACTTTGTTACTTAGGGTCTCCCCCGATCGGCCACTAGACTGGCCTGACCGACTTCCCTTCGTATGCAGCTTTCCAATGAACGGTCATCCCCGTGCCTGGCCGGCCGGGTTGGCGCGATGCGGGCATACGCGTATCGCCGCTGATCGCGCTCGCCTGCTCCTTCCCGATCCATTCCCCGGCGCCGGTCGCGCCGCCGTTGCACAGGTGTGCTCATGTCGTTGAGCATGCCGTCTTCCGCCACGATTCAGCCGTCGCGCAGCGGCCGCCTGATCGAAGTCGATTTCTTCCGCGGGCTCGTGCTGTTGATGATCGTCGTCGATCACATCGGCGCGAGCGTGCTGTCGCGCGTCACGCTGCACGCGTTCGCGCTGTGCGATGCGGCCGAGGTGTTCGTCTTCCTCGGCGGCTTCGCGACCGCGAGCGCGTACGGCGCGATCGCCGAACGGCAGGGCGCGCGTGCCGCGCAGCGCCGGTTCGTGCGCCGCGCGATGCAGATCTACCGCGCGTTTCTCGCGACGTCGACGCTGATGCTCGTCGTGTCGGCCGTGCTCGATCACTACGGGATCGATGCACCGAACCTCGCGCTCGACGACGTCAGCGTGATGCTCGCGTCGCCGCTCACGGGCCTTGCCGAATTGCTGACGTTCCAGCGCCAGCCGTATCTCGCGTCGGTGCTGCCGATGTACGTGCTGTTCGCGCTCGCGTCGCCCGTGCTCGTGCCGTTCGCGCGCCGCCATCCGTGGCTGCTGGTTGCGCTCAGCGTCGCATCGTGGCTGGCAGCGAGCTGGCTCGGTCCCGAACTGCTGGACACCGACGGCTTCCGCTGGAGCTTCAACCCGTTCGCATGGCAACTGATGTTCGCCGCCGGCGTGCTCGCGCGCTGCCAGCCGTTCTATCGGCGCATCGCGCTCGGGCGGTGGGGCGCCGCGGCGACCGGCGTCGCGTGCGCGGTCGTGCTCGGCTGTGCGAGCTACAAGCTGTTCTCCGGGCTGCCGCTGCCCGAAGGCGTGCTCAAGCGCGATCTCGCGCTGCCGCGCGTCGTGAGCTTCGCGGCCGTCGCATGGCTGATGGCCGATTGCGTGCGCTACGGCTGGATCGCGCGAATCGCGCAGGGCGTGCGGCCCGTCGTTGCGGTCGGCCAGCGCGGGTTGATCTGCTTCGTCGCCGGCGCGGCGATCTCGCTCGTCATCGATTCGCTGCTGCACCCGGTCGCGCACGGCGCCGACCTGCGGCATGTCGGCGTGGGCCTCGTGGCCGACGCATGCGCGCTCGGGCTGATGATGGCCGTGGCCGGTTCGGGAACGTGGATCGCGCGGTGGCGCAGTGCGGCCGCGTGAGCGGCGCGGGAAGAGGCGCATGCGGCACGCAACGTGCCGCGCGGCGTCAGTGAGGTGAGCCGATACGGGAGCGGGGAACGGCGGTTGCTTCGTCGGATTCGGCGTCGTCGCGTTCGTCCGGCGCAGCGTCGTCGTGCTCCGCGAGTACCGCGTCGACTTCGGCCGCGGCCCGGGCGGCGCGTATCGCGGTGCAGCGCTGCGCGTGCCGGATGTCCGACAGCATCCTCAGGATCCGCGTGGTCTTGCTTTTCATCGTATTCCCCTGCCTGTCGCGCGTCCTGGTTGAAGCGCTTCTTGCAACCAGTGTAGGACGCGATCGCGCAACCGGCAGGAGAATGTGGCGTGCATGCCGCACGCCAAGGGATAGTACTTACTGGGTCGCGACGGCGCCCTGCGCCTGCAGCGCTTCTTCGCGGCGCTCTTCCGCGCAGCGCTGATGCTGGCGCGACAGGCGGTTCATCAGCGGCAGCAGCAGCAGTGCGAGCAGCATGCCGATCGCGGCGAGCCAGCCGAGCTTCTCGAACAGCGACAGGTAGAGCGGCAGCGATTCGGTGGCCGGCAGCTCGTGCGACGGCATCTGCGCGAAGTTCGCGACGACGCTGCCGAGATACTGCGACACGCCCGTCGCGACGAAATACGCACCCATCATGAAGCCGCTCATGCGCGCCGGCACGTAGCGGGCGATCATCGCGAGGCCGAGGCCGCTCACCAGCAGTTCGCCGAGCGAGTAGAGGCCGTAGCCCCACACCATGAACCACGACGACACGCGGCCGTCGACCGCGTAGCGGCCGCTGATCGTGAACACCAGGTAGCCCGCGGCGACCGCGCCGAAGCCGAGCGCGTACTTCGCGGCGACCGGGAGGTCACGGCCGCCCTTCGCGACCGAGTTGTAGACCCACACGAGCACCGGGCTCAGCAGCATGATCCAGATCGGGTTCAGCGCCTGGAACTGCGCGGCGCTCCACGTGAACAGCGTCGTGCCGAACAGGATGAAGCGGGGATCGACGTTGCGCAGCGCGAACAGCGTCAGCGACGTCGACATCTGCACGTAGAAGATGAAGAACAGGATCACCTGGCCGATCAGCACGAGCGCCGCGATCAGGCCCGCGCGTTCCGAGCGCTCCGACTTCGCGATCATGTACGCGAAGATCGCGAGGATCGCGAACGCCGCCGTCCACACGCTGGCGACCGCGAGCTGCTTGTGCTGCAGCACGTACAGCGTGATCAGCGCGAGCGCGACGCCGCCTGCCGCGACCGCGCCGAGGCGCTTCCAGCGGATCGGCTGTTCGTCGGGCTGCGAGCCGACGTGCGCGAGCGTGCGGTGCATCAGCATGAAGTTGAGGATCGCGAGCAGCATGCCGCCGCAGCAGACCGCGAACGCGGTGTGCCAGCCCCAGTGATCCTTGATCCACGGCGTCGCGAGCATCGACACCGTCGAGCCGATGTTGACCGCCATGTAGTAGATCGTGAACGCGCTGTCGATGCGCGCATCGTCGCCTTCATAGATGCGGCGCACGAGGTTCGCCGCGTTGGCCTTGAACAGGCCGTTGCCGACGACGATCACGCCGAGCGACGCGTACATGTACGTGAGCTGGTCGTTCGGTACCGCGAGCATCAGGTAGCCGGTGCACAGCACGGCCGCGCCGATGATCATCGTGCGGCGGGCGCCGAGCACCTTGTCGCCGATCCAGCCGCCGATCGACGGGGCCGCATAGACGAGCGCGGTGAACGCACCCCAGGTCAGGTTCGCATGGCTGTCGGTGAAACCGAGCCGGTCGACCATGAAGAGGACCAGGAGCGCGGCCATGCCGTAGTAGCCGAAGCGCTCCCACATTTCGATGAGGAAGACCGTCGTAAACGATCGGGTTTGTGAAACAGGTGAATGCATCATCAATCTCGGTTGAAACGGACGGCACGGATCACGCGTCGTCTTGGGGTCGAACTGGCGCCGATGCACAATGGGCCGGGTAGGTCTTGCGCTGGCGATGGAACAGTCGGGCGGTTAGCCCGGGCCGGGGGCGGACACCGCCCGGTGAGGCGGCGAGTGGCCCCGACCGGCGCGCGAATGGTAACGTTCGCCGGTCCGGTGCGTCAGGTATGCGCCACTCAGGGAAACTCCCGATGTGGCAGCAGCTTTCAGGAACATTCGTCTCGTCATCTATTTGTAAACATGTCGACCGGCTCTCCGAAGATTCCCGGAGAGCCGCTTGCAGCTTGCCTGTGAAGCCGGCGAGTCTGGCAAGATAGCGCGTCGTTTCGCTCGCTTCGTGCCCCGTTTAGTGCACCGGGCTCAACGCCGAAGGCGTGTGTTAACCCGAAGACTAAGCTATATCGATCTAACTTAGTTATTTTCCATCAAACATTTTTTGACGACTACTTTTCGGCCTGCTATGGTTCCCCCCACTGAAAACCCGCGGTCCGCAGACGCTGCCGCCGCACTGGGCAGCAAGATTCGCGCGTTGCGCCAACGACTCAAGCGCACGCTCGACGACACCGCTACCGCCGCGGGGATTTCGAAGCCGTTTCTGTCTCAAGTCGAGCGCGGGCTCGCGTCGCCGTCACTGACGTCGCTGGCCGGTATCGCGCACGCGCTCGGTGTGACGGTGCAGTACTTCGTGGATACGCCGAGCGAGGAACGCTCGGTCTGCCGAGGCGAGCAGTTGCGCTTCTTCGGGTTTGCCGATTCGGCGAACCTGTTCGCGAGGCTGACGAACGTATCCGAAGGGCGACAGCTCGAGGCGATCCTCGTGAGGTTGCCGCCGGGGCAGAAGCGGTCGGAAGTGACGACACATGCGGGAGAGGAGTTCCTGTATGTGATTGAAGGGGAAGTGTCGCTGACGCTGGAAGGCAAGACGTTCGTCCTGCAGGCCGGCGACAGTTCGCACTATCAGTCGACGGTCCCGCACAGTTGGGTCAACACCGCGAAGATCGAGTCGGTGGTGGTCTGGGTCGGTACGCCGAGGCTGTTCTAACGCACAGGTATTCCTTCGTTTCCAAGACGGGATGCCTGTCGAAAGAAACGTAAGGAATACTAAAATGCAATACGAGAATCACGGGCCTCCTCAATCGCTGCACCCGTCAGCGTCTCACGCGTAAGCCGCGGCATTCGCCGCGCGACGCTCACCGAACACACTTTCTCAAGACTGCCACGATGAAATCCTTGCATGCCATGTCGGCCGTGCTGGCCGCGCTCGCCCTGACGACGCCCGTTGCCCACGCCGTTACCGTTCCGTCGAACGTCGCGCTCGCTCCTCAACAGGACCTGACGCGACAGGTGCCCGCCGAGGTCGAGTCGCTCGACCCCGCGCACATCGAATCGTGGACCGGCAATACGATCGGCCTCGACCTGTTCGAAGGGCTTGCCCGCATCGATGCGGCCGGCCAGGTCGTGCCGGGCGTCGCGCTGTCGTGGGAACGCAAGACGCCGCAGACGTGGATCTTCAAGCTTCGCCACGACGCGAAGTGGAGCAACGGCCAGCCGGTGACGGCCGCCGATTTCGTCTATGCGTGGCAGCGCCTCGTCGATCCGAAGACGGGCTCGAAGTACACGATCCTCGTCGAGTTCGTGAAGAACTCGAAGGACATCATCGCCGGCAAGGCCGCGCCGTCGACGCTCGGCGTGCGCGCCGTCGACCCGTACACGCTCGAGGTGACGACCGACGTGCCGGTCGCGTTCTTCCCGGAGCTGACCGCAATGGTGCCGCTCGCGCCGGTGAACAAGGACACGGTGACGAAGCTCGGCGACGCGTGGACGCGCCCGGGGAACATCGTCAGCAACGGCCCGTTCCAGCTGGTCGACTGGCAGCCGAACAACCGCATCGTGATCTCGAAGGACGCGAAGTACTGGAACGCGCCGAAGGTCGTGATCAACAAGGTCACGTACCTGCCGATCGAGAGCGACGAGACCGCGATGCGCATGTACCAGGCCGGCCAGATCGACTACAGCTACTCGATTCCGTCGGGGATCTTCCAGCAGGTCAGCAAGCAGTTCGGCGGCGAACTGCGCCAGGGCCTGCAGCTCGCGACGTACTACTACTACCTGAACAACAGCGATCCGGCGCTGAAGGACAAGCGCGTGCGCCAGGCGCTGTCGATGGTGCTCGATCGCGAGGTGCTGACCTCGAAGCTCACGCAGGCCGGCGAGAAGCCGATGTACGGGCTGATGCCGAACGGCACGAAGGGCGTGCAGCCGTTCACGCCGGACTGGGCGTCGTGGCCGATGGCCAAGCGCGTCGAGACGGCGAAGAACCTGCTGAAGCAGGCCGGCTACTCGGATGCGAAGCCGCTGTCGTTCACGCTGACCTACAACACCAACGACCTGCACAAGAAGGTCGCGCTGTTCGCCGCGTCGGAATGGCGCACCAAGCTCGGCGTCAACACCAAGCTCGAGAACGTCGAGTTCAAGGTGCTGATGAAGGAGCGGCATGACGGCAAGGTGCAGATCGCGCGCGACGGCTGGTTCGCCGACTACAACGACGCAATGACGTTCTTCGACCTGCTGCGCTGCGGCAGCGCGCAGAACACCGTCGGCTACTGCAACAAGCAGGCCGACGCGCTCGTCGACGAAGGCAACCAGAAGCTCGACGACAAGGCGCGTGCCGCGCTGCTCACGCAGGCACACGACCTCGCGCTGAACGACACGCCGATGGTCCCGCTGTTCCAGTACTCGGCCGACCGTCTCGTGAAGCCCTACGTGGGCGGCTACTCGCTGAAGAACGTGATCGACATGCGTGCTTCGCAGGACATGTACCTGATCAAGCACTGAGCGGAGCGATCATGCTGGCCTACGCACTGAGGCGCACGTTGTGGGCGGTGCCGACGATCCTCGCGGTCGTCACCGTCTGCTACCTGCTGCTGCACTTCACACCCGGCGGTCCGTTCGATACGGAGAAGCAGCTTTCCGCGGCGACGCTCGCGAACCTGAACGCGAAGTACCACCTCGACCAGCCGCTGTGGAAGCAGTACCTGCTGTATCTCGACGCGCTGCTGCACGGCGACCTCGGTCCGTCGTTTCGCTATGTCGACTGGTCCGTGAACGATCTCGTGCGCAAGGCGCTGCCGGTGAGTCTCGGCGTAGGCGGCGTGTCGATCCCGATCTCGATCGGGCTCGGCGTGCTGCTCGGCACCGTCGCGGCCGTGCGCCGCGACAGCTTCATCGACCGCATCGTGATGCTGATCGGCAACGTCGGCAACGTCGTGCCGCCGTTCGTGCTCGGCCCGGTGCTCGTGTGGATCTTCGCGATCCTGCTGAAAACCTCGGCCGGCAACGGCTGGCTGCCGGCGGGCGGCTGGGGCGACGGCGGCTGGGAGTACCGGCTGCTGCCGATCGTGCTGCTGACCTTCATCAACATGTCGCTGCTCGCGCGCGTGATGCGCGGCTCGATGATCGAGACGCTGTCGAGCAACTACATCCGCACCGCGCGCGCGAAGGGCCTGCCGGGCTCGACGATCGTGCTGCGCCACGCGCTGAAGCCCGCGCTGATGCCGGTCGTGTCGCTGTTCGGCACGGTCTGCATCTCGTCGATCACCGCGGCCGTCGTCACCGAATCGGTGTTCGCGCTGCCGGGGCTCGGCCAGCTCGTCGTGAACGGCGCGATCAACCGCGACTACACGCTCGTGCTCGGTCTCGTCGTGCTGACCACCGTCTGCGCCGTGCTGTTCAACCTGCTGGTCGACCTCGCGTACGCGTGGCTCGACCCGCGCATCCGTTATTGAGCGAGGCACCGCGATGACTCCGACTACACCCGTCGTCGGCCTGCCCGTGCAGACCGACTCGCCGCCGCGTTCGCGCTCGCCGCTCGCGCTTGCGATGGCGCGTTTCCTTCACAACCGCGCGGCCGTGTTCAGCCTCGTGCTGCTCGCGCTGATCACGCTCGCGTGTTTCGTCGGCCCGTGGTTGCTTGCGGCCGACCCCGCCGCAAGCGACTGGGGCTCGATCAGTCTCCCGCCGACCTGGACGAACCAGCACTGGTTCGGCACCGACGAGCTCGGCCGCGACCTGCTCGTGCGCACGCTGATCGGCGGCCGCGTGTCGATCGAGGTCGGTGTGCTCGGCACGCTCGTGTCGGGCCTGTTCGGCGTCGCGTGGGGCGCGACCGCGGGCTTCGCGGGTGGCCGCGTCGACTCCGTGATGATGCGCATCGTCGACATGATGTACGCGATCCCGTACCTGCTGATCGCGATCCTGATGATGACCCTGTTCGGCCGCTCGTTCATGCTGGTCGTGCTGACCATCAGCGCGTTCTCGTGGATCGACATGGCGCGTGTCGTGCGCGGCCAGACGCTGTCGCTGCGCAGCCGCGAGTTCGTCGACGCGGCCCGCGCGATCGGCGTGACGCCGACGTCGATCGTGCTGCGCCACGTCGTGCCGAACCTGCTCGGCGTGGTCGTCGTGTACGCGACGGTCTCGGTGCCGGGCATCGTGCTGACCGAATCGGTGCTGTCGTTCCTCGGCCTCGGCGTGCAGGAGCCGATGACGAGCTGGGGCGTGCTGATCCAGGACGGCGCGCAGAAACTGGAATCGATGCCGTGGCTGCTGCTGGCCCCGGCCGTCATGCTGTGCGTGACGCTCTACTGCGTGAACTTCGTCGGCGATGGCCTGCGTGACGCGCTCGACCCGAAGGATCGCTGAGATGGCCGCACTACTAGAAGTCGACAACCTCGGCGTGCGCTTCACGCGCAAGGATGCGCCGCCGATCGACGCCGTGAGCGGCGTGTCGTTCTCGCTCGAAGCCGGCAAGACGCTCGGCATCGTCGGCGAATCGGGCTCGGGCAAGAGCCAGACCGTGATGGCGCTGCTCGGCCTGCTGGCCGGCAACGGCACGACGACCGGCGCCGCGCGCTATCGCGGCGACAACCTGCTCGACATGGATACGCGCGCGCTGAACAAGGTGCGCGGCGACCGGATCGCGATGATCTTCCAGGATCCGATGACGTCGCTCAATCCGTTCCTGACGATCGAGCGGCAGATGACGGAGACGCTGCAGCTGCATCGCAAGCTGTCGCGCCGGGAAGCGACCAAGCGCGCGATCGAGGCGCTCGAATCGGTGCGCATTCCCGACGCGGCGCGGCGCATCCGCATGTATCCGCACGAGTTCTCGGGCGGCATGCGCCAGCGCGTGATGATCGCGATGGCGCTGCTGTCCGAGCCGGAAATCCTGATCGCCGACGAGCCGACCACCGCGCTCGACGTGACCGTGCAGGCACAGATCATCGACCTGCTGCGCGAGCTGAACCGCGAGCGCGGCACCGCGATCGTGCTGATCACGCACGACATGGGCGTGGTCGCGGGCCTCGCGGACGACGTGATGGTCATGTATGCGGGCCGCACCGTCGAATACGCGCCGGCCGATTCGATCTTCGCGGCGCCGTCGCATCCGTACACGATCGGCCTGCTCAACGCGCTGCCGCGCCTGACCGACGCGCACGATGCGCCGCTCGTCGCGATTCCCGGCAATCCGCCGATGCCCGGCACCGCGCCGGCCGGCTGCGCGTTCGCGAAGCGCTGCACGTATGCGGAAGAACGCTGCGGCGCCGCGCGCCCGGCGCTCGAAACCTATGGCGCCGTGGGCGCGGTGCGCGCATGCCACCGCCCCGTCGCCGATCTGGCGGGAGGTCTGCGATGAGCGTCAATGAACGCCGCAATGCCGGCGCGACGGACGACACGCTGCTGTCCGTCGAGGATCTGAAGGTGCATTTCCGCGTGCCGCTCGGCGGCTATCCGTGGTCGCCGAAAGGCACGCTGCGCGCGGTCGACGGTGTGTCGTTCGACGTGAAGCGCGGCGAGACGGTCGGGCTCGTCGGCGAATCGGGCTGCGGGAAGTCGACGCTCGCGCGTGCGCTGATCGGCCTCGTGCCGATGACGGCCGGCACCGTGAAATGGCGCGGCGAAGCCGTCACGCCCGATCACTTGCGCGGCAACGCGATGCGGCGCGAAGTGCAGATGATCTTCCAGGATCCGCTCGCGTCGCTCGATCCGCGCATGACGATCGAGCAGGTCGTCGCCGAGCCGCTCGTCACGCACCAGGCCGGCCTCGGCCGCACCGAAGTGCGCCGTCGCGTGGTGTCGATGCTCGAACGCGTCGGCCTGAACGCACATCACCTGCTGCGTTATCCCCACGAATTCTCGGGCGGACAGTGCCAGCGCGTCGGCATTGCCCGCGCGCTGATCGGCGAGCCGAAGCTCGTGATCTGCGACGAACCCGTGTCGGCGCTCGACGTGTCGATCCAGGCGCAGATCGTGAACCTGCTGCGCGACCTTCAACGAGAACTATCGTTGTCCTATCTGTTCGTCGCGCACGATCTGGCGGTGGTCAAGGCCATCAGCCAGCGCGTGCTCGTGATGTATCTCGGCCGCGTGATGGAGTTCGGCACGCGGCATGACGTGTACGGCGTGCCGCAGCACCCGTACACGAAGGCGCTGCTCGATGCGGCGCCGACGCCGGAGCCGGCGCGCGAGCGTGCTCGCCGTCCGATGCTGCTGGCGGGCGAGATGCCCTCGCCGCTCAACCCGCCGTCCGGCTGCGCGTTCCGCACGCGCTGCCCGGTCGCGATCGACGCGTGCGCGCAGGACGTGCCGCTGCCGGAAGTGCGGCAGGGGTCGGCGGCGCGTGTCGCGTGCATTCGTGCGGGCGCGGCGTGATCTGAAGTAACTCGGCAAACAAAACCAAGGCTGGTCAACAGGGGCAAGGGGCGGCGCGAACGATCTTCGCGTCGCGGGGTACAGGCGCGTCCTTAACCGGGCGCGCCGGGGGGCCGGGAGCGGATCGCAACCGGCGTGGACGATATCAACACAAGACGAGAATGACGATGAAGAAACAGAAGACGATCGGGACGGCATCGAAGATGCTGCTTGCATGGGGACTGCCGGCACTCGCCGGTGTCTCGCTGACGGGCGTGGCGCACGCTGACGACGCGGCCCCCGCGCCGCTGACGGTCGCGCAGGCCGCACCGGCCACCGGCGCACCGACACAGAACGCCATTATCAATGCCGAGGCGACCCAGGCCGTCACGCCGCCCGACGAGCCGTCGGCGCAGTCGAAGTCGAAGGGCTTCATTGCCGACAGCCATCTCGACTTCCTGTTCCGCAACTATGCGGACGTGCTCGACAGCAAGGGCGGCCCGCATCGCCACGCGTGGGTCCAGGGCGCGATGGCGAACTTCGAGTCGGGCTATACGACGGGCCTGATCGGTATCGGCTTCGACGCGTCGCTGTATGCGGCACTGAAGCTCGACGGCGGCAAGGGCGCCGGCAGCATGGTGCACATCGCGAAGGGCGGCGGCGGCAGCAACCAGCTCGCATGGGCCTACCCGGGCATCTACGACATCAAGGCGCGCATCTCGAACACGGTGGTCAAGTACGGCCTGCAGGCCGTCGACAACCCGTTCATGGAGCAGCACGACAACCGTGCGCTGCCGCCGACGTTCCTCGGCGCGACGATCGTCAGCAATGAATTCAAGAACGTGATGCTCGAGGCCGGCAGCTTCACGAAGACCAACGCGCGCGGTCACACGACGCTCACCAACCTGACGACGCAATACGGCGGCACGCGCATCGATCGCCTGACGTATGTCGGCGGCACGTGGGACTACTCGCCGAACGGCGAAGTCGCGCTGTACGCGAACCAGGCCGACGACGTGTGGCACCAGTACTACGCGTCGGTGAAGCACAGCATCGGCAGCCCGCAGACGATCAAGTGGACCGGCTTCGGCAACGTCTACTCGACGCACGACACGGGCGACGCGCGGCAGGGCAAGATCGACAACAACGCCTACAGCCTGTCGGTGGCCGCGCAGCACGGCCCGCACGAGCTGCTGCTCGGCTTCCAGCAGGTGCTCGGCGACCAGTTCTTCGACTACCTGAACGAAACGAACGGCATCTTCCTGACCAACTCGATGGACGTCGACTACAACGCGCCGCACGAAAAGTCGCTGCAACTGCGTTACACGTTCTACGGCAAGGAAGCGGGCCTGCCGGGCTTCAAGGCAATGGTCTGGGGCGTGACGGGCTGGGGTGCGGACGGCAGCGCGGGCGCGGCGAACGACCCGAGCAAGTCGAGCATCTACTGGAGCAACGGCGCGCCGGTGCAGGGCCGTCACCACGAGTTCGGCTTCATCCCGTCGTACACGTTCCAGAGCGGCAAGCTGAAGGACACGAAGGTCACGTTCATCGCGATGTGGCACAACGGTTCGGCACACTCGTCGGACGCGACGAACCGCGAGTACCGTCTGGTCGTGAACCTGCCGCTGCACGCGTTCTGATCGAAGGGGGCACGGCCCCCGCATCGCGCGGCCGGCCTGCGAGCAGTGCGATCAGGCCGGCTTGTGCAACCCCGCGACCGGATCGTTCGCGGCGGGCATCTCTTCCGCGAGCGACGTGAGCTGGCGGCCCGTATCGCGCCATGCGTCGAGGCCGCCGCGCAGCGCGAGCGCATCGGTGAAGCCTGCGTCGAGCAGGCGCTTCGCCATCAGCGCGGCCGTCACTTCGTTCGGGCACGAGCAGTACACGACGAACTTCTGCGTGAGCGGATAGCGCGCGACGATGTCGCCGATCTGCCGATCGTCGGCGAACTGCGCACCGGGAATCGTGAACGGGTCGAGCTTGCGGTGTTCGGGCGAGCGCACGTCGAGCACCACCGGCGCGGTGGCGTCGCGCAGCAGCCGGTCGAGTTCGTCGACGCCGATCCGCGCGTTCGCGAGCTGGCGGATCAGCGCGCGGCGGCGCATCCAGCGCACGGCCGCATAGATCGCCAGCAGCGCGACGATGACCAGCAGCACCGCGCGGCCGAGGTGGCTCGCGCCGGCGAACAGCCAGTCGATCTGCCGGTAGAACACGATCCCGGCCACCAGCCCGACGATCGTCCACAGCGCGGCGCCGAGCGCGTCGTAACCGGCGAACGTGCGATAGCGCGTGCCGAGCGCGCCGGCCATCGGCACCGACACGAGCGACAGCCCGGGGATGAAGCGTGCGACGGCGAGCACGCGCACGCCGTAGCGGCCGAAGAAGCGCTCGGTCTTTCTCACGCAGGTATCGCGCGACAGCGACAGCCGGCAGATCGTCTTCAGCGTCGTGCCGCCGTAACGCCGCCCGGCGACGTACCAGACGGTGTCGCCGATCAGCGCACCGAACACCGACAGCGCCACCACCGTCACCAGTTGCGAGCCGATCATCTCCGGATGCATCGCGGACATCGCGCCGAACAGCACGAGCGTCGGCATCGCGGGCACCGGCAGGCCGATGGCCGCCGCGAGCACGTTGGCGAAGACGAGAAGCGGCCCGTATTGGGCGACGAGGTCACGGAGCATGACGGCTGGCCGAAAAGGAAGTGCGTGGGCAGGAAACGCAGATGGGCCGATTATCGGCCATTTTCAAGACAGCGGCGGGAATGACGGAAAGCGCCTGACGGCGGCAGGGAGATCGCGGTGAGCCGGCGCGCTGCGCGCGGCTCACCGTTCGAAATCAGGAGGACGTGCGGGCGAGCGACGCGGCGCCGTGGTTTTCGCCGGGCAGCTCGGCGCCGTGCGAGCGGATCGCCGCGATCAGTTCGGCCGGCGTGATCTCGTAGCGGACCTCGCGGTGGATGCCGGGCTTGCGTTCGTCGATCTCGATCAGCAGCACGCTCTTGCCGTCGCCGGTGGCTTCGAGCCGGAGCGACCGCAGTTCGCGGCCGTCGGCCGGGTCGTGTTCGGTGAGCAGGGTCATTGCCCCGGATGAGCCGGTAGTGCGCATCGAACCTATCCTCGTGTCGTGGATGCCGTAGCGGCAAAGATATCTTTGTTGAATACAGCTTGTGGGAGTTTAACGCGAACGGGCCACAACACGGAGCATTTTCGTGGGGTGAATTGAGGGCTGAACCATCGATCCCTCCGATGTTTGAGTCGCGTTTGACCCGCGCCGGGCGGGCGTTTCAGCCGGATCGGGCGCGGCGGCGGTGGGCGCCTGGGCGGCGTTCGCGGTCGTGCCGGCGCGGGCGGCGACACGCGGTGCAACGCGCGTCGCCGCCGCGGCGTCAGAAGCGGTCGGCCAGCCCCATCGCCGGGTCGCTGACCGAGTGGCGGCCCGTTTCGACACGGCCGGCCACGCGGCGCGAGAAGCTCGCGTCGCTGTCCGCGGTGACGATGAAGTCGTACCAGTGGCCGGTCGAGTCGAGCTTCCAGTGCAGCTCGGACTGGTCGCCGGCCCGCACCGTGGCGGTCCACGTGGTGCCCGTGCCGTTGCCATTGCCGTAATAGTGACCCTGGCTGTTGCCGTCCTCGTTGCCGTGGCCTTGACCGCGATCGTCGTTCGCGCCGCGGCCGGACTGCGGGCCGTAGACCTGATTCGACTTCACCGTGAAACGCACCGTGCCGCCGCGGTCGTTGCGCAGTCGCAGGTGGAGGTTGCCGCTCGCGCCCGCATAGCCGACGCGAACTTCCGGATGAGGTGCGCGCGCACCGGCCAGGCGGCTCAGGTCGCCGGTGAAGAGGCGGTGATAGCCGTTCGGGCCGAGCACCCGCAGGTCATATTTACCGCCGTTGTCGGCGCGCGCGGCCCAGTCGCCGTGCAGCGTCTTGCCCGGTTCGACGACATGGCGCTGCGGCAGGCGGTCGAGATGCAGCTTGTCATAGACGTGAAACACGGCGGCGGCGCGGCCCGTGTTCGCGAACGTCAGCGTGACCGTGCCGGTGCCGGCATCGGTGCGCACGCTCGCATGCAGCTCGTACGGCAACGCGCGCGACGGGCGCACGCCGGTGGCCTGCGTGGGCAGCGCCGGCGCGGCCGGCGGCGTGATTGCGTGTCGTTGCGGATGCAACGGCATCGCGCGACCACGCGACGCCCATGTTTCAAATGCGTGAAATCGGATAAGCTCGAAACGTTGCTGCGCATGTGCGCAGTCCGCGCCGCAGGCGCGACTTTTCGGACCGGCCCACCCATGACCGACATCAAGATCCGGCACAGCGAGACGCACGACGTCGACGCGATCCGGCAGATCGCCGCCCATCCCGCGGTGTACATGAATACGTTGCAGCATCCGTTTCCGTCGCTCGAGAAATGGCAGAAGCGGCTCGAAAACGCGCGCGAGCGCGGCGTGAGCCTCGTCGCCGAAATCGACGGCGCGGTGGTCGGCCATCTCGGCCTGGACGTCGGGCCGAATCCGCGCCGGCGCCATGCGGCAGGGATCGGCATGATGGTCGATGCGGCCCGCCATGGGCATGGCATCGGCCGCCGGCTGCTCGCGGCCGCGATCGATCTCGCGGAAAACTGGCTGAACATCACGCGTCTCGAGTTGACCGTGTTCACCGACAACCGCGCGGCAATCGCGCTCTACGAGAAGCACGGTTTCCGGATCGAAGGCGAATCGCCGGGCTATGCATTGCGCGACGGCGTGCACGAGGCCGTGTATCACATGGCGCGGATCAAGGGCCGGGAGTGAACAGGCGGCCGGCGCGGCCGCGGTGCCGCGCGTCATATTCATTCGAGAATTCGTTCGTTTCCCGCAGGCTGCGCCGGTCGTATCGTTGATCGATTTGCCGGTCGCTTCGGCCGGCGTCCGCGTCTTTTGCTTCGATGCGCGCGCGCCATGCGCCGCCGCATTCCGGCGTGCGCGTTGCCACACGTCGGTGCGCTTCATCGCTTCATGAACATCGCTTCATGACCGTCGTTTCGCGTGACACACCTTCCCGCAACCGTCTCTTTCAACGGAACCCGCTTCGATGAAAACCGCTCTCCGGAATCTGACTGCCGCCTGCCTGTTCGCCGCCGCGGGTGCGGCGTTTGCCGCTGCCGCGCCTTCGGGCGCCACCGTATCGAGCGCGTCGCCCGAAGGCGCGCATCTGCCGCCCGGCATCGCGTGGCAGCACGGCGATGTCGATGCCGCCTTCGCGCTGGCGAAGCGCACCGGCAAGCCGCTGCTGCTCTACTGGGGCGCGGTGTGGTGCCCGTCGTGCAACCAGGTGAAGTCGACGATCTTCAGCCAGCAGGCATTCAAGACCCGCTCGTCGTTCTTCGTGCCCGTGTATCTCGACGGCGATACCGAAAGCGCACAGAAGCTCGGCGAGCGTTTCAAGGTGCACGGCTATCCGACGATGATCCTGTTCCGCCCCGACGGCACCGAAGTGACGCGGTTGCCGGGCGAGGCCGATCTCGACCGCTACATGCAGGCGCTGTCGCTCGGGATGACGGCCGCGCATCCGGTGCGGCAGACGCTCGCGACGGCGCTGAAGAACGGGGCGTCGCTGACGCCGGACGAATGGCGCCTGCTGGCCGATTATTCGTGGGATACCGACGGCGCGTTGCCGGTGCCGGCCGATCGTGTCGCCGAGACGCTGCAGTCGCTCGCGCAACGCGCGCGGGCAGCCGGCGCGAAGGCCGAATCGGCGCGCTTCGCGCTGAAGTCGGCGGTGGTCGCCGCGTCGGACGATCCGGCGCAGGCCGGCGCGCTCGACAAGGCGGCGCTCGCCGATTCGCTGCGCACGGTGCTGCACGATCCCGCGCTGTCGCGGGCCGATTCGGACGTGCTGGTCGCGGCGCCCGCACGCGTGGTCGCGTATCTCGGCGGCGACGACACGCAGCGCGCGAAATTGCGCGGCGCGTACGACACGGCACTCGCGCGCCTGTCGACCGACACCACGCTGTCGTCGATCGACCGGCTGATGGCGCTGCACGGCCGCGTGCTGCTCGCGCGCGGCGACGCGCGCAAGGGCGCGCCGCTCGCTGCGCCGGCGCTGGCCGACGCCGCGCGCAAGCAGATTGCCGCATCGGTGCAGGGCGCCGCGAATGCGTATGAACGGCAGGCGCTCGTCAGCGAAGGCGCGGACACGCTGACCGACGCGGGGCTGTACGACGAATCCGATGCATTGCTGAAGGCCGAGCTGCCGCGTTCGTCGACGCCGTACTACTTCATGTCAGGGCTGGCCGCAAATGCGAAGGCGCGTGGCGACAAGGCCGCGGCGCTCGACTGGTATCGCAAGGCATACGACTCGGCGAGCGGGCCGGCGACGAAGCTGCGCTGGGGCGCGACCTATTTTGCGAATACGGTCGAACTGGCGCCGGACGATTCGGTGCGCATCGAAGGGATTGCCGCAAGCGTGCTCGCGCAGGCCGGCAAGACCCGGGACGCGTTCTACGGCGCGAACCTGCGCGCGTTGACGAAGGTCGTCACGCAATTGAACCGCTGGCGCAGCGGCGGCGCGCACGATGCGTCGGTCCGGTCGGTCGTGAAGCAGTTCGACGGCGTATGCGGGAAGCTGCCCGCGGGCGATCCGCAGGCAGCGGCGTGCGCGAAGCTGATCCAGCCCGTGAAGGCGTAACGACGCACGCACGCATCGTCGAGCGGGCCGGACGGTCGATTACCGGCCCGACTCCGACGACGCGCCGCGATCGCTGCCATATCCGGCGTCGTGCTCGCGGGCAATCTTCGCTTCGGCGGAAACGATGCTGGCCGGATAGAACCAGTCGCTCGACTGGAAGCCGGCTTGCTTCAGCGCCTTCACTTCGGCGCGGACCTGCGCGCGTGTCAGCGGCTGGTTCGACTGCGCATGCGCGGCGAGCGGGGCCGATACGGCCAGGGCAATGGCAACGGCTTGGATCAGGCGCTTCATGATCGGGACCTCCAGGATTCCGGTGATTCGCCGCGCTTCGTTCGTCGAGGCGCCGGGCGACGTTGGAACCAGTGTAGGCCCGGGCGGGCGCGCGAAAAATGCGATCGCGCCCAACGCAGTGTTTTGTTGCGGGCAACAATGGGCGGGCGGTGGCGGATGGCGGCTTGACTAGAGTGTCGGGCGAGACGCCATGCGCGCCGCGCGGCGGTGCGGAGCCGACCGGGTCCGGCGAGCGGGGAAATGGAATCGGACCGCATGCGAATTCCGGAATCCATTCCGGTTCGCATGCGGTCCGATCGTGACAGGCAGGTCCGGCTGGAAGACGCCGGCCGCGGCGATGCGGCCGGCCGGGAGGCGGCGTACGGAACGCCGCCTCATGCAGGCACTTACACGAGCCCCGTCGTGTAATACACGGCGATCACGAAGAACACCGCGAGCGTCTTGATGACGGTGACCGCGAAAATGTCGCGATACGACTCGCGGTGCGTGAGGCCGGTGACCGCAAGCAGCGTGATGACCGCGCCGTTGTGCGGCAGCGTGTCCATGCCGCCGCTCGCCATTGCTACGACCCGGTGCAGCACGTCCATCGGAATGTTGGCTGCCTGTGCGCCCTTGACGAACAGGTCCGACATCGCGGCGAGCGCGATGCTCATGCCGCCTGACGCCGAGCCGGTAATACCGGCGAGCGAGCTGACCGACACGGCCGCGTTGACGAGCGGATTCGGGATGCTTTTCAGCGCATCGCCGACGACCAGGAAGCCCGGCAGCGCGGCGATCACGCCGCCGAAGCCGTATTCCGACGCGGTGTTCATCGCGGCGAGCAGTGCGCCGCCGACAGCGGCTTTCGAGCCGGCCGCGAAGCGGTCGCTGACGCGCCCGAACGCGGTCAGCACGACCAGGACGATGCCGAGCAGCAGCGCGGCCTCGACCGACCAGATCGCAACGACGGTCTTGATCGACGTCGTCACCGGCGTGTGCACGCCCGGCAGCACGTCCGGCGCGACCGTGTACGACGCGGCGCCGTACCACTGCGGGATCAGCTTCGTGAACAGGAAGTTCGACACGCCGACGAGGATCAGCGGCAGGATCGCGAGCGCCGGGTGCGGCAGCGACGTCGCCTCGACGCGTTCCGGCTCGTTGACGAGCGACGTGCCGTAGCCTTCGCCCTTCGCCATCGCCGAACGGCGGCGCCATTCCAGATAAGAGAGGCCGACGACGACGATGAACAGCGAGCCGATCGTGCCGAGTGCCGGTGCGGCCCACGCGGTGGTCTTGAAGAATGTGGTCGGGATGATGTTCTGGATCTGCGGCGTGCCGGGCAGCGAATCCATCGTGAACGAGAACGCGCCGAGCGCGATCGCGCCGGGCATCAGCCGCTTCGGAATGTTGCTCTGGCGATAGAGTTCGGCCGCGAACGGATAGACCGCGAACACCACGACGAACAGCGACACGCCGCCATAGGTGAGCAGCGCGCACACCGCGACGATCACCGCATTCGCGCGCGAGCGGCCGATGTAGCGGATCGCCGCATGGACGATCGACTCGGAGAACCCGGACAGTTCGATCACCTTGCCGAACACTGCGCCGAGCATGAATACCGGGAAATACAGTTTGACGAAGCCGACCATCTTCTCCATGAAGATGCCGGAGAAGACCGGTGCGACGGCGGCGGGTTCGGTCAGGAGCACCGCGCCGAGTGCGGCGATCGGCGCGAACAGGATCACGCTGTAGCCGCGATACGCGGCGTACATCAGGAACGCCAGCGCGGCGAGGACGATCACGAATGACAAGGGAGTCTCCTAATGGCTTTGATAGTTGTTCGATCGCGCGACGTGTCGCGGACCGGCTCAGGTTCGTGCAGGTTTCGTGCCATCGGCCGGATTGCGCCGCCGGACGTGGGTCCGCCGGAGACGGGCGGGGCCGCGCCCGTCCATGTCTGACGATTCTACAGAAAACGTCTCCATCCGGAGACGATATGGCCGTCCGGCCAGCCCGCAAAATCGGGCAGGGCTTTCCCGGACAACGCATTGTGGCGTGTCTCCGGAGTGAGATAATCCGTCTCGTTCCGGAGACAACCGGCCGAAAATACACGGAGACGAAGACACGATGATGAATGACTGGGCCCGCCTGCCCGTCAACTACGGCGACGTGCTGCGGCGCGCCGCCGAGTCGCTGTTCCGGACCTTCGAGGATTCGAGCGCGGGCACGGTGGTCGTCGATCGCGATGCGCGCGTCGTGTGGATGAACGAGCGTTACGCGGCGCGCTTCGGTTTCGCCGATCCGCAGCAGGCCGTCGGTCTCGACTGCGAGACCGTGATCCCGAACAGCCTGATGCGCGAGGTCGTGTCGACCGGGCAGCCGATCCTGCTCGACATCATGGAGACGGGCCGCGAGCCGCTCGTCGTCACGCGCCTGCCGCTGAAGAACGAGGCCGGCGAGACGGTCGGCGCGATCGGCTTCGCGCTGTTCGACCAGTTGAAGACGCTCACGCCGATCTTTTCCCGCTACGCGCAGCTTCAACAGCAACTGATCGCGACGCAGCGTTCGCTCGCACAGGCGCGCCGCGCGAAATACACGTTCGCGAGCTTCGTCGGCACGAGTGCCGCGAGCCTCGAAACCAAGCGCCAGGCGCGGCGGGCCGCGCAAGTCGATTCGCCGGTGCTGCTGCTCGGCGAGACGGGCACCGGCAAGGAACTGCTCGCGCACGCGATCCACGCGGCGTCGGCGCGTGCGCTCCAGCCGCTCGTGACCGTCAACGTCGCCGCGATTCCCGACACGCTGCTCGAAACCGAATTCTTCGGCGCGGCGCCCGGCGCGTACACGGGCGCCGACCGCAAGGGGCGTGTCGGCAAGTTCGAGCTGGCCGATCGCGGCACGCTGTTTCTCGACGAGATCGGCGACATGCCGCTGCCGTTGCAGGGCAAGCTGCTGCGCGTGCTGCAGGACAAGGAGTTCGAGCCGGTCGGCTCGAACCGGATCGTGCGCGCGGACGTCCGGATCATCGCCGCGACGTCGGCCGACCTGCCGGCGCTCGTCGAAGCCGGACGTTTTCGCGCGGATCTCTATTACCGTCTCAACGTGCTGACGATCCACGCACCGCCGCTGCGCGAGCGGGCATCCGACATCGCGGCGCTCGTCTATGCGACGCTCGAGGAACTGGCCGCCCAGCACGGGCGTGCCGCGCATTGCGAGCTGACCGACGATGCGCTGCGGATGCTGTGCGCGTATCCGTGGCCGGGCAACGTGCGCGAGTTGCGCAATACGCTCGAACGCGCGCTGATGCTGTCGGACCGTTCGGTGATCGATGCGCGCGCGCTCGCGCCGTTCCTCGGGCCGGTGCGCGTGTCGGCGGACGCCGGATCGCCGGCGCCGAGGATTGCCGCGGCGCCGGTCGAGCGGAGCGCGGGCGACGCGGCCGGTGCATCCGGCGCGCCGGTCGCTTCGTATGCCGATGCATTGGCGGCGTGGGAGCGTCAGTTCCTGGTCGACGCGCTGGCGGCCTGTGACGGCAAGGTCGTGGAAGCGGCCGCGCGTATCGGGATCGGCCGCGCGACGCTGTACAAGAAGCTGGCGGCGCTGGGCATCGACCGGTAGGCCGATCGGCGATGCCGATGCGGTCGGACGTGAAGCATCGAACAGGAGATCACGATGAAGCGGATCGGTATCGCAGGGTGCGTGACCATGTTGCTGGCGACTACCGCGCTCGCGCAGTCCGGCGACGCGAATGCGCCCGAGGCGCGGCGCAACTGGTACAACGATCCGTTCATTGCGTTGTCGCGGGACGTAGCCGAATGCCCGTTGCCGCTCGGCCCGTGGATGACCCGCGCCGAGATGACCGACGACGCGCACTACCGCGCCGAACGCGGTACGACCTGCTGGCTCGCCCACCGCTGCACGAAACCCAACTCGTATATGTATGACGCGCAGATCGCCGATGCCGCGAAGGCGCACTTCGCAGGCTCCGATCACCTGCACGGTACGAGCCTGTGGATCACCGTGCAGCGGCGTTTTATCTATGTCGAAGGATGCGCGGATACGGCATTCGATCGCCACGCGTTGCAACGCGAACTCGAGGCGCTTCCGGACGTCGAGCAGGTGTTCGTTCGCATCACCGACGATCCGCGCCGGAGCTTGCCGTACAAGGCGCGCGGGCAACCTGACCGCACCCCGAACTGACGACGGAAGGGCCGCGCATGGCATACTCGCGACATTCAAAAAATGGTTGACGGGAAGAACAATGAAACACATGCTTGCGTCGGTCAGTCGATGGCCTCGGGCGGCCGGATTGTTGGCTCTGGTTGTAGCGCTCGGCGGGTGCGGTGGCAGCGCGCCGCTGTTCACGTCGGACGGGCGTCCGACTACGCAAGTGCAATGCACCGGCAGCGACTGGAGCAACTGCACGGACAATGCCCGGGCCATCTGCAACGGGGATTTCGAAGTGATCAAGCAATCGACTGATGACGCCACACGAAACCTTCTCTTCGCATGCAAGAAGAAAAGCGGTTATTGATCCCGAAATGACCGGCTGAAGAGACCACGATCGGGTGAAGCGCTTTTCTGTTTGCTTAGAGTCACCTATTTTTCACGAATAACACTCACGGAGTCCCATCCATATGGCGACCTACAGGCAACTGACCGCGCAGCTCGAACGGCTTCAGCAAAAGATCGACAAGGAACGCGAAAAGGCGATTGCCGACGCGATTGCCGATATCCGCGCGAAAATCGACGAATGCGACATTACGCCGGAAGAGCTCGGTTTTCGTCCGGCGGGATCCGCCGCCGCGACCGCGAAGCCGAAGCGTACGTTGCCGCCGAAATACCTGAACCCGAAGACGGGCGAAACCTGGAGTGGCCGCGGGCGGGCGCCGACGTGGCTCGGCAAGAACCGCGCACGTTTCCTGATCAAGGACTGACTCCCGAAAAGTCTCACCTTTCGCGCGTCGACTGACGGTGCGAACGGCCATGCGGCCGTCGCACCGTTTTGTTTTTGCGCAGTCGCCGCGCGATTCCCATCGACGAATTGACGTGAAATGCCGTGCGATTAACGGATCCCGTTTTGCGAATTCGCCGCGATTCGGCTGGCTATCGCGGCGAATTCCGGTAAACAACCGTGCAATTGCGCAGCGCATGCGCATTGGCATTCGCGATTTTCGCGGTGCAGATGCGCCGAGGATTCTCATCACCTTTCGCGCGTTTGCGCGTTGCGTCGTTCAATTCCCGAAAATACTCACCATGGCTCCTGTAAATCCTCACCTTTGAGGAAGCGGCCGCAGCGTCGCGCCGCGTTGCTTGCGTTGTGCGCGCGGTGCGAACGTGCGCGGCCGGCGTGCGGCGATGCCGGGCCGCGCTGGTATTGCAGGTCCATGGTGCGAGCGTTGACGTGCGTCGGGTAGTCGGCCGTTCGGCATATAGGCAGCCGCATGCGCTTCGCCTATGCTTGGGGTTCGCGTCGAGCGGCGCATGGCCCGTCCGTGCCGTATGCCGCTCGGGTCGTCTTTCGTTACCGCAGGGAGCCGATGTGACCGTTCGCCATCTCGATGCGTTGTTCCAGCCCAAGTCCGTTGCGGTCGTCGGCGCGTCGTCGCGCGCGGGCAGTATCGGCGCGATGGTGTGGTCGCGCGTGCTCGACGGCGCGTTCGACGGGCCCGTGTGGCCCGTCAATCCGAAGTATCGCGACCTGAACGGTCACGCGGTCGTCTCCGACGTCGACCGGCTGCCCGCACCGCCGTCGGTAGCCGTGATCTGCACGCCGCCCGCGACCTGGGCCGGCATCGTGCGCAAGCTCGGCGAGCTCGGCACGCGCGTCGCGGTGATCGTCGGTGAGGCGCGCACGGATGCCGATCTCACCGCGCTCGATCGCACGCTGAAGGCGGCAAAGCCGTTCGTGCTCCGTATCGTCGGGCCCGGCAGCCTCGGCGTGCTGTCGCCCGCGCGGCATGCGCATTTCGGCGCACCAGCCTATACGGCGCGCTCGGGCGGCGTCGCGTGGGTATCGCAATCGAACGCGTTGACGAACGCGGTGCTCGGCTGGGCCGACGCGCGGGGCCTCGGGTTTTCGCATGTCGTCGCGCTCGGCAGCGAGTCCGACGTCGATGCGGGCGACGTGCTCGATTATCTTGCGAGCGATCCCGGCACGCGCGCGATCCTGCTCGAACTCGATACCGTGCGCGCGGCGCGCAAGTTCATGTCGGCCGCGCGCGCGGCCGCGCGCAACAAGCCGGTGCTCGCGTTGCGCACCGGGCGCGCCGATCCCGGCGACGCGCTCTATACGGCGGCGTTCCAGCGCGCAGGGATGGTGCGCGTCGATGCGCTCGACGATCTGCTCGACGAGATCGAGACCCTCGGCGTTGGCCGTGTCACGGCGCGCGGTGCAGCGACGCTCGTGACGAGCGATGCGGGTGTCGCGAAACTCGCGGTCGATGCGGTCGCGGAGGTCCGCGTCACGCTGGCCGACTGGTCGCCTGCGGCAACGTCGGCCGTGTCGGCTGCGCTGCCGCACCTGACCGCGCCCGGCAATCCGCTGACGCTGGGCGACGATGCGCGCCCCGAGCACTTCGCCGCGGCGATCAAGGCGCTCGCGCCATTCCCGCAAACAGGCCCGCTGTTCGTCGTCCATTCGACGTCCCACAGCGCGCCGGCCGATTCGGTCGCGCGCACGCTGATCGAATCGCGACAGCACGCGCATCGCGGCATCCTCGCGTGTTTCTTCGGCGCGGTCGACGCGGCGACGCGCGATGCGCTGCACGCGAACGGCATTCCCGTGCACACGACGCCGCAGCGGCTCGCACGCGCGTATGCGCGTCTCGTCGACTACAGCCTCGGGCGGCAACTGCTGATGCAGACGCCCGAGGGCACGCCGCTGCAGCCCGCCGAGTGCGTTGCGTCCGCACAGGCCGACGCGCGCCGGATGGTCGAAGCGGGCCAGCATGAACTGGCCGGCGACGCCGCGCTGCGCTGGTTGTCCCATTTCGGCCTGCAGCACGAGCAGGCAGGCGAGCCGGCCGGCGTGAAAGTCGTCGATGTCACGGTCGACATGTACGACGATTCGAACTTCGGTCCGGTGTTTCGCTATGCCGTGCCGCCTGCGGACGGTGTATCGGCGCCGTTCGTCGTCTACGGACTGCCGCCGCTGAACACCGTGCTCGCCCGCGCGGTGATGGAACGCTCGCCGTATGCGCGCAGCACGCCCGTCGAGCCGACGCTCGATGCGTTGACGGCGCTGTCGCAGGTCGTCTGCGACGTGCGCGAAGTCGTCGCGATGTCCGTCACGCTGCGCGTGTTGTCCGACCGCGCGCAGGTGATCGCGCCGCGCATCACGCTGGCTGCCGGGCGCAGCCGGCTTGCGATCATGCCGTATCCGCGCCATCTCGAGCAGACGCTCGAGTGGCGCGGCGAGACGGTGACGATCCGTCCGATCCGTCCGGAAGACGAGGCCGCGCATAACGAACTGCTCGGCGCGATGACGCCGGACGATCTGCGCATGCGTTTCTTCGGCGCGGTGCGCAGCTTCGATCATTCTCAGGTGGCGCGCATGACGCAGATCGACTACGACCGTGAGATGGCTTTCATCGTGTCGTTCACCGATGTGTCGGGGCGCGACCATACGCTCGCGGTCGCGCGCGCGGTCGCCGACCCCGACAACGAGACGGCGGAGTTTGCAATTGCGGTGCGGCCCGATCAGAAGGGCAAGGGGCTCGGCCGGCTGATGATGACCCGCATCATCGACTACGCGCGCTCGCGCGGAACCGCATGGATGATCGGCGAGGCGCTGCGCGAGAACTCGGCGATGATCTCGCTCGCGAAGTCGTGCGGTTTCGCGGTGTCGACGACGGAGGAGCCCGGCGTAGTGGGCTTCAGGATGAAGTTGCAGCAGTAGCATTCGTCGGCTGCGTGAAGCGCGGCGCCATCGTATGCGGTCGATGGCGTCGATCCTTCACCGCATTGCGCATGCATTCATTCAGGGATGCAAAGTATTCAAGCAGGTGTCTTGTACGAAACGCCGAAGCGTATCGGGGCCGTTCGCCATCGCGGTATCGATGCCCGCATGGCTTCAGGAGCGCTGGCTGCGTGCCGCGCTATCCGCTCCGCACGGTCGTTTCACGCGGTGTGTTCACGCGCATTCGCAACCGCATTCCGGCCTCGCCGATTCGGAATCGCGACAAAGGTGAGACTTTTCGGGAGCCGCGAGTGAGCTTTTCCGGGGAAGCGTGGTGAGCCGATACGGGAGCGTTCGGTGAGCCTTCCCGGGAGCGGCCGGTGAGCACTTGCGGGAGACGCTGGTGAGCCTTTTCGGGACACGTTAGTGAGCCTTTCCGGGACACGTCGGTGAGGGTCTGCGGGAGGGTTCGGTGAGGACATTCGGGAGACTGTGGTGAGGGTCTCCAGGAGCCTTGGGTGAGCTTTTGCGGGAGCTGTGGGTGAGCGCTTGCGGGACACCAGGGTGAGACTTTTCGGGAGCATGCGGACCCACGGCTCCCGCGAGCGCGGCGCCGGCCAATGCCGGCGTCACGCATGGGTGCGGGCGCGCATGATCCGTGCCCGCGATCAGATTCAGGCAGCGAGTTTCGATGCGGCGTCGTTCACCTGGTCGCGCGAAATCGCGAGTTCCTCGAGGTGCGGATCGGCATAGACGGCGCCGGTTTCACGCTCGAGGCGGGCGATCGTCAGCGCGCAACGCGCGGTGTCCTTCGGCATCGCGATGAAGCGCTTGACCGACTCGCCGGACGTGAATGCTTCGAACAGCGCGCCGCGCACATCGTCCGGAAGCGTCTTGGTCCACTGGTACGGCTTGCCGTTGAACGTGATCGACGGCGGCAGCGTGCGTTCCTTCTTGGTCGCGGTGATGAGCCCGTAGGTGCGGGCCGCATCGCCGATCTGCTCGGGAGAGAAGAGTTCGTCGGGCGTGATGTCGAACTGCTCGATGTAGTTTTCGATCGCCTGCATCGCAGCGGTACGATCGTCGCGCTTCTTCTGCGCACGCGCGACGATATCGCGCAGCTCGTCCGCCTCTTCGGGCGTGATCGTGAAGCTTGCCTGCTTCTGCTGAAGTTCGGAGAAACGCTGGAATTCTTGATCGTTCAGAAGTTTGGCCATGACATCCATCGGACACGACAACCGTGACAACCGGCCGCCGTAGTTTTTGAGAGGGCCGCTATTCTAGCGTAGCGCCGAGAGCGCACGATATGGCACCGCGCACCGCGCACCGCGCATCGCGCATTGCACCGGTGTCGCGCGCGACCGGGCCGGCGCAACTGCGCCGTACCCGGTGCGCTTCGTCGAACCCGCGCGTCAGCAGGTCTCGGTGCGGCCCATCGACAGCTGGGCGGCCGTGTCGCGCAGCCCGTCGACGACGACATCGACGGACGGCGCCGCGTGCGCGTCGATCCGGCGCATGTACGGGCAGGTCAGCACCGCGATCGCATGGCCGGACGGCCCGAGGATCGGCGCGGTCAGGTCGGTCACGCCGTACGCCTGGCGGCTGTCCTGGCGCAGGTAGCCATCCTGCCGGATGGACTGGCACGCATACGCGAGTTCCTGCTCGTTCAGCGGCGCTTCACCCTTGACCTTGCGATGCTCCGCGAGCATGTGCGCGCGCTGTTCGGGGCCCTGGAACGACACCATCACGCGCCCCGACGCCGTATCGGCGAGCCCGACACGCGAGCCGAGCCGGACCGACACGCCCCACGGGCCGGGCCCGTCGACCTGGGCGATCACGAGCAGGTTGCCGCGATCGTAGACGGACAGGTGGCACGACTGTTCGGCGGCATCGGCGAAGCGCTGCATCGGCGGCAATGCCTCGGCAATCAGCCGGCTCATCGGTGGATGCCGGTGCGCGAGCGCGAACAGCTTCAGGCTGAGCGTGTAGCGGTCGCCGCCGGTCGAGCGCATCACATAGCGGCGCGCGACGAGGCGTTCGAGCATCCGGTAGATTTCGCTCGCGTTGCGGCCGAGCTCCTTCGTGATTTCGGTGCGCGTGAGTCCTTCTTTCTGCTCGGACAGGAGCTCGAGAATGTCGAGGCCCTTGTCGAGCGCGGGTGCGCGATAGCGGTCGATGGCGGCCATCGATTCCCGTGCGTCGCAGCCGGGAAGCGGGTCGTTGGTTGTCTGCATTTTTGGTGTGAGGTTGGGGGATTACCGTCGATCGGTTGGCGACGCACGCTGGCCAGTTCTGCACGCGCATAAGTCGGGCCCGCGTATGGCGATGAAAGCCATTCGTACGAGCTTAGCAATAAACATACAGTGTGCAATGCAGCGTCTTTTTACGGATCATTACCGGAGAAGAACGGATTGGCAAACGTTTCCGATGACAGGGGCACCCCGAATAGCCAGTATTCACGCCCCGATGGCTGGCGATGCCGCCATGCGCGGCGGATCGCGCTGCGCGGGTGCGGCCGATGTTGCGCCGCAACGTCTGCAGGCGCACCAATAGTCGGTATCCGTCGCGCGTCATTTCACGGCGCGCGGCCGATGGTACAAAGGCTGGCGGGCCAGCGTCGGTGCGGCCGCGCGTGAGCGGCACGCGGCTTCGAATGGCCGCGTCGGCCGCTATCCTGTCCCATTCGACAACAGAGGTTGACCACGATGAAACTGCTTCGCTATGGCCCGTCCGGTCAGGAAAAGCCCGGTATTCTCGACGCGGACGGCCGGCTTCGCGACTTGTCCGCACACGTGCCGGATCTTGCCGGCGATGTGCTGTCCGACGCGGGTCTCGCGCGGCTGCGCGCGATCGATCTGGCGACGCTGCCGCTCGTGTCCGGCGAGCCGCGCATCGGCGCGTGCGTCGGGCAGGTCGGCAAGTTCATCGGCATCGGCCTGAACTATGCCGATCACGCGGCCGAAGCCGGCATGCCGGTGCCGAAGGAACCGGTCGTGTTCGGCAAGTGGACGAGCTCGATCTGCGGCCCGAACGACGGCATCGACATCCCGAAGGGTTCGGTCAAGACCGACTGGGAAGTCGAACTGGGTGTCGTGATCGGCGCGCGGTGCAAGGGCGTCGACGAAGCGAGTGCGCTCGATTACGTCGCGGGCTATTGCGTCGTCAACGATGTGTCCGAACGCGAGTGGCAGATCGAGCGCGGCGGCCAGTGGGACAAGGGCAAGGGTTTCGACACGTTCGGCCCGATCGGGCCGTGGCTCGTCACGCGCGACGAAGTGCCCGATCCGCAGCGTCTCGACCTGTGGCTCGAAGTCGACGGCCATCGTTATCAGAACGGCAACACGCGCACGATGGTGTTCACCGTCGCGCAGTTGATTGCCTATCTGTCGAGCTGCATGACGCTGCAGCCGGGCGACGTGATCACGACCGGCACGCCGCCGGGCGTCGGGATGGGCATCAAGCCGTCGCCGATTTTCCTGAAAGCCGGCCAGATGGTGCGCCTGGGGATCGAAGGGCTCGGCGAGCAGTTGCAGCACACGCGCGGCGCACAGTAACCGCACGAGCCGCGATCCTGTTGAGCGACCGCTGCAGGCGGTCGCCGCAAACCGGACGCTGAAACGAACGTATCAAAACCAGGGGCCCGATTCCGCGCAACACGGAATCGGGCCCCTGCCGTTTGTACGCCGTGTACGCAGGCCCGATCACACGACGTTGTCGAGTTCGCAATGCGCTTCCAGCCGATACCCGTCGGGATCGACGACGAACGCCGCGTAGTAGCCGGGGCCGTAGTGCTCGCGCTTGCCGGGCCCGCCGTTGTCCTGGCCGCCGTGCTCGAGCGCGGCGCGGTAGAACGCGTCGACCTCGACGGGCGAAGCGGCCTTGAACGACAGGTGCAGCCCCGATTCGGGATCGGCGGCGATCGGGCGGGCAGCGTGCTGCAGCCACAGCTCCGGTTCGGTCGTGCCGTACCCGATGGAGCCGTCGTCGCTATACAGCCGCTTGTATCCGAGCGCGCCGAGCGTGCTGTCGTAGAACGTGCGGCTGCGGCCGATATGGGCGACGCCGAAGGAAAGGTGATCGATCATCTGTTGGCTCCTTGAATTGAAGGGGGACCTCAGTGCAGCAAACCCGCTCATAAGCACCATGACAGCCGCTTGTAGCGGAGCGCGCCGAGCGTGCTGTCGTAGAACGCGCGGCTGCGGTCGTTGTGGATAACTCCGCAGGAAAGGCGATCGATCATCTGTGGCTCCTTGAACTGCATGGGGGGACGTCAGTGCAGCAAACCTTCTTGTAACCGCCATGATGGTTATGTTAGAAAGCGTCCGGACGCTTGTCAACCGGCATGGTGGTTAGATACGATGCGTGCATGAGCAATACGCAACCTTCCGTCACGATGGACTGCCTGATTCCGGCGCCGCCCGAAACCCTGAGCATCGATTTCGCGAACACGCTGTACTGGCGTGGCAGCGACCCGCCGACGGAAACCTTCGGAACGATGGACGACCTGCTGGCGTGGTGCCGCGAGCAGGCCGGCGTGCCGGCCGGCCTGGCCGACAAGTGCCGCGTGCACGGCGTGGAGGAAGACGAGCCGGCGATGCTGGCGCGTGCGCTCGCGTTGCGCGAGGCGCTGTATCGGCTCTTTCGTGCGCAGGCCGAGCGGCGCGAGCCGCAGGCCGACGATCTCGCGCTGCTCGGCGGCTTCCTGGCGGAAGCGTCGCCGCGCGTCGCGCTGGCGCGCGTCGAAGGCCGCTATGCGTGGCGGATCGGTGACGCAGGCGCAACGCTCGCGGGGCTGCTGAGCCCGGTGCTGTGGTCGGCGATCGACCTGCTCGGCGGTGCGCGGCTCGCGAAGGTCAAGCGATGCGCGAACGACGCATGCCAGTGGCTGTTCATCGACGACAGCAAGAACGGCAGCCGCCGCTGGTGCTCGATGTCGTCGTGCGGCAATCGCGCTAAGGCGTACCGCCACTATCACAAGGCCGACTGACGAGCCCGTTCAGGCACGGGCATGCCGGCGCGTCGAACCCGAACCTTCCTACTTCGCCGACAACTTCCGCCACAGCGTTGTCTTGCTGATGCCGAGCATCGCGCATGCGCGGTCGCGGTCGCCGCCGCACGCGTCGAGCACCGCGCGGATCTCGTCGGCTTCCGCGCGGCGGCGGCGCGCGTGCAGCGTCTGCGCATCGTCGGTGTCGGCCGCGTCGGGCAGTGCGGCGAACAGCTCGGGCGCGATCGCCTGCAGCGCGTCGGGATCGAGCGGGGCGCACGCGGCGGCGGGATCGTTTTCGTCGGTTTCCTCGGCGAGTTCCACCGCGATGCGCTCGATCACGTTCTGCAGTTCCCGCACGTTGCCGGGCCACCGATAGCGCGCCAGGGTTGCCTGCGTCGCGCCGAGCACGCGCTCGGCATCGCCGGCGTCGCGCAGGCGCTCCGCGAGACGCGGCTCGCGCCGCGCGGCCTGCACGAGCAGCGTCGCCGCGAGCGCGGGGAGGTCGGCCGCGCGCTCGCGCAGCGGCGGCAGGCCGACGTTCAGGATATTGAGCCGGTAATAGAGATCCGCGCGGAACGTGCCGGCTTCGACGGCCGCGAGCAGCGGACGATGCGTCGCGGCGATCACGCGCACGTCGATGCGGATCGGCTCGGTCGAGCCGAGGCGGATCACCTCGCGCTCCTGCAGCACGCGCAGCAGCCGGCTCTGCAGCGACGGCGGCATCTCGCCGATCTCGTCGAGAAACAGCGTGCCGCGATGCGCGGCCTCGAACAGGCCGGTCTTGCCGCCGCGCCGCGCGCCGGTGAACGCGCCTTCCTCATAGCCGAACAGCTCGCTCTCGAGCAGCGCTTCCGGGAACGCGCCGCAATTGACCGCGACGAACGGGTAGCTGCGCCGCGCGGACAGCGCGTGCAGGCTTTGCGCGATCATTTCCTTGCCGGTGCCGCTTTCGCCCAGCACGAGCACGGTCGCGTCGGATTTCGCGTAGCGGCGCACGAGGTCGCGCACGCGCGTCATCGGCGCCGATGCGCCGATCACGTCGTCGAGCGCATAGCGCGCCGCGAATTGCTGCGTAGTCGGCTGCGAACGCAATGCGCGGTCGAGCCGTTCGACCGCGCGCGATTCCTGGAACGTCAGCACGCTGCCGGACGTCACGCCGCGATCGACGAGCGGCCCGCGATGCACGACGTAGCGCACGCCGCGCACGGTCGCGAGCGCGTCGCCGTCCTCGCCGCGCAGCGTGCGCAACTCGGGCCGCAGATCGACGAGCGCGCGGCCGACGGCCGCCGCGGGTTCGACCCCGAGCGCCGACGCGAGCCGCTCGTTGATTGCCTCGACGCGGCCGCGCGCATCGAGCGCGACCACGCCGTCGCGCAGGTGTTGCAGCAGGTTGTCGAGCCGCTGGCGGCGGAACGCCTCGGCGTGCGTCGCATACGCGACTTCGAGCGCCGTATCGACGGCCTTGCGCACCGACGCATGCGAATACAGGAACACCGCGCCCATGCCGGCGCTGGCCGCGAGGTCGGTAACGAGGCCGGGGCCGACGATCGTCTCGATGCCGCGGTCGCGCAGGTCGTGCACGCAGGCTTCCGCTTCCTGCGCGGACTGATATGACGCAAACTGCACGTCGAGGCCGTACGCGGCGACGAAGCGGCGCACTTCGGGCGGCGTTTCTCCGGCGCTGACGAGCGCGATCCGCGACGCGTCGCGCCGGGCGCGTGCGAGCGCCTGCATCACGTCGAAGCCGGTCGGCGACACGACCACGACCGGCACCTGCGCACGCGTCTTCAGGAAGGCGCCGTTCGAGCCGGCCGCGACGATCACGTCGGGCCGCGCGGCGCCGGCCTCGGCGATCGCGCTGAGCGCATCCTCGTACGCGCGCGTCACGATGCGCACGTCGGCGCGTTCGTCGAATTCGCCGGCGATCTCGCGAAACAGCTCGCGCAGGCGGCTGATGCCCATCGCCCAGATGCGCGGGCGCGCCGCGCGATCGGCCGGGCCGACAGGCTTGGTCGAGGAGAGGTCCATGACGGTCGATTATGCGCGCAGCATTTCATTTTTGAAACACGAAATTGCCGAATTGAAATCGCCGGGCACTGCGTCGCCCGCGCCGGTTACTTAAGAATCAGTGGGTTAGCGACGTTTCGCGAGCTGGCCCGGTCCTTGCTGTTATCGGGCATTCCTTCAGGAGGCCGTTCATGAGCAACACGCATCTTCAGAGCGCCGGCGCGAAGTTCCGCGCGGCAGTCGCGGCCGAGCAGCCGCTGCAGGTAGTCGGCGCGATCACCGCATACGCAGCCAAGATGGCGCAAGCGGTCGGCTTCAAGGCCGTGTACCTGTCGGGTGGCGGCGTTGCCGCGAACTCGCTCGGCATCCCCGACCTCGGCATCAGCACGATGGAAGACGTGCTGATCGACGCGAACCGGATCACCAACGCGACCGACCTGCCGCTGCTCGTCGACATCGATACGGGCTGGGGCGGCGCATTCAACATCGCGCGCACGGTCCGCTCGTTCATCAAGGCCGGCGTCGCGGCCGTGCACATGGAAGACCAGGTCGGCCAGAAGCGTTGCGGCCATCGTCCGGGCAAGGAAGTCGTGCCGGCCGACGAAATGGTCGATCGCATCAAGGCCGCGGTCGATGCGCGTACCGACGAGCAGTTCGTGATCATGGCGCGCACCGATGCGGCGGCCGCCGAAGGGATCGATTCGGCGATCGAACGCGCGGTCGCGTACGTCGAAGCCGGCGCGGACATGATTTTCCCGGAAGCGATGAAGACGCTCGACGACTATCGCCGCTTCAAGGCGGCCGTGAAGGTGCCGATCCTTGCGAACCTGACCGAGTTCGGTTCGACGCCGCTGTTCACGCTCGACGAACTGCGCGAGGCGAACGTCGACATCGCGCTGTACTGCTGCGGCGCGTATCGCGCGATGAACAAGGCCGCGCTGAACTTCTACGAGACGCTGCGCCGCGACGGCACGCAGAAGGCGGCCGTGCCGACGATGCAGACGCGCGCCGAGCTGTACGACTTCCTCGGTTATCACGAATACGAGCGCAAGCTCGACGAGCTGTTCGCGCAGGGCAAGAAGTAACGCGGCCCGCCCCTCGATACACGCATCTGGAACATTGGAGAACGGAAACATGAGCGAGACGAAAGACGCAGCAGCACCGGCCGCCGCAGGCGCATTCAAGCCGAAGAAGTCGGTGGCGCTGTCGGGCGTGACGGCCGGCAACACGGCGCTGTGCACGGTCGGCAAGACCGGCAACGACCTGCACTACCGCGGCTACGACATTCTCGACGTCGCCGAGTCGTGCGAATTCGAGGAAATCGCGCACCTGCTCGTGCACGGCACGCTGCCGAACCTGACCGAACTGACCGCGTACAAGACCAAGCTGCGCGCGCTGCGCGGCCTGCCGAGCGCGCTGAAGGCGGCGCTCGAGCAGATCCCGGCGTCCGCGCACCCGATGGACGTGATGCGCACGGGCGTGTCGGTGCTCGGCACCGTGCTGCCTGAGAAGGACGACCACAACCTGCCGGGCGCGCGCGACATCGCCGACCGCCTGATGGCGTCGCTCGGCTCGATGCTGCTGTACTGGTATCACTTCTCGCACAACGGCAAGCGCATCGAGACGGAAACCGACGACGACTCGATCGGCGGCCACTTCCTGCACCTGCTGCACGGCAAGACGCCGTCGAAGTCGTGGGTCGAGGCGATGCACACGTCGCTGATCCTGTACGCGGAGCACGAATTCAACGCGTCGACGTTCACCGGCCGCGTGATCGCGGGCACGGGCTCGGACATCTACTCGGCGATCACCGGCGCGATCGGCGCGCTGCGCGGGCCGAAGCACGGCGGCGCGAACGAAGTCGCGTATGAAATCCAGAGCCGCTACAGCTCGCCGGACGACGCCGAAGCGGACATCCGCCGCCGCGTCGAGAACAAGGAAGTCGTGATCGGCTTCGGCCACCCGGTCTACACGATCTCCGATCCGCGCAACAAGGTGATCAAGGGCGTCGCGCACAAGCTGTCGAAGGAAGCGGGCGACACGAAGCTGTACAACATCGCCGAGCGCCTCGAATCGGTGATGTGGGACGCGAAGAAGATGTTCCCGAACCTCGACTGGTTCAGCGCGGTGTCGTATCACATGATGGGCGTGCCGACCGCGATGTTCACGCCGCTGTTCGTGATCTCGCGCACGTCGGGCTGGAGCGCGCACATCATCGAGCAGCGCGTCGACAACAAGATCATCCGTCCGAGCGCGAACTACACGGGCCCGGAAGACCTGCAGTTCGTGCCGATCGAGAAGCGCTGATCGCCAGCAGCGCGCAGCGGCCGATGCCTGTTGGATGCACGGCCGCCGCGCGCTGAACGTCCTACCCAGTTTGCCCCCCACATGATGAATACCGCCAACCGCAAACCCCTGCCCGGCACGTCGCTGGACTATTTCGACGCGCGCGCCGCGGTCGAAGCGATCGCGCCCGGCGCCTACGACACGCTGCCGTACACGTCGCGCGTGCTCGCCGAAAACCTCGTGCGCCGCTGCGATCCGGCAATCCTTGACGCATCGCTGAAGCAGATCATCGAGCGCAAGCGCGAAAGCGACTTCCCGTGGTTCCCGGCGCGCGTGGTGTGCCACGACATCCTCGGGCAGACGGCGCTCGTCGATCTCGCCGGCCTGCGCGACGCGATCGCGGATGGCGGCGGCGACCCGGCGAAGGTGAACCCGGTCGTGCCCGTGCAACTGATCGTCGATCACTCGCTCGCCGTCGAATGCGGCGGCTTCGATCCGGACGCGTTCGCGAAGAACCGCGCGATCGAGGATCGCCGCAACGAGGATCGCTTCCACTTCATCGAGTGGACGAAGAAGGCGTTCGAGAACGTCGACGTGATCCCGCCGGGCAACGGCATCATGCACCAGATCAACCTCGAGAAGATGTCGCCGGTGATCCAGGTCAGCGGCGACGGCGTCGCGTATCCGGACACCTGCGTCGGCACCGACAGCCATACGCCGCACGTCGACGCGCTGGGCGTGATCGCGATCGGCGTCGGCGGGCTCGAAGCCGAGAACGTGATGCTCGGCCGCGCATCGTGGATGCGCCTGCCCGACATCGTCGGCGTCGAGCTGACCGGCAAGCGCCAGCCCGGCATCACCGCGACCGACGTCGTGCTCGCGCTGACCGAGTTCCTGCGCAAGGAAAAGGTGGTCGGCGCATACCTGGAATTCCGCGGCGAAGGCGCGGCGAGCCTCACGCTCGGCGATCGCGCGACGATCTCGAACATGGCGCCCGAATACGGCGCGACGGCCGCGATGTTCTTCATCGACGGCCAGACGACCGACTACCTGCGCCTTACCGGCCGCAGCGACGAGCAGGTGAAGCTCGTCGAGACCTATGCGAAGGTGGCGGGCCTGTGGGCCGATACGCTGAACCATGCGCAATACGAGCGCATGCTGTCGTTCGACCTGTCGAGCGTCGTGCGGAACATGGCCGGCCCGTCGAACCCGCACAAGCGGCTGCCGACGTCCGACCTCGCCGCACGCGGGATCGCCGGCCAGTGGGAAGAGAAGGCGGGCGAGATGCCCGACGGCGCGGTGATCATCGCCGCGATCACGAGCTGCACGAACACCAGCAACCCGCGCAACGTGATCGCCGCGGCCCTGCTTGCGCGCAACGCGAACGCGCGCGGCCTCGTGCGCAAGCCGTGGGTGAAGAGTTCGCTCGCGCCGGGCTCGAAGGCGGTCGAGCTGTACCTGGAAGAAGCGAACCTGCTGCCGGAACTCGAAAAACTCGGCTTCGGCATCGTCGCGTTCGCGTGCACGACCTGCAACGGAATGTCGGGCGCGCTCGACCCGAAGATCCAGCAGGAGATCGTCGATCGCGACCTGTACGCGACGGCCGTGCTGTCCGGCAACCGCAACTTCGACGGCCGCATCCACCCGTATGCGAAGCAGGCGTTCCTCGCGTCGCCGCCGCTCGTCGTCGCGTATGCGATCGCCGGCACGATCCGCTTCGACATCGAGAAGGACGTGCTCGGCCACGACCAGGACGGCAAGCCGGTCACGCTGAAGGACATCTGGCCGACCGACGAGGAGATCGATGCGATCGTCGCGTCGAGCGTGAAGCCCGAGCAGTTCCGCAAGGTCTACGAGCCGATGTTCGCGCGCAGCGCCGATGCGGGCGAGCGCGCGGCGCCGCTGTACGACTGGCGCGCGCAGAGCACGTATATCCGCCGTCCGCCGTACTGGGAAGGCGCGTTGGCCGGCGAACGCACGCTGCAGGGCATGCGCCCGCTCGCGGTGCTCGGCGACAACATCACGACGGACCACCTGTCGCCGTCGAACGCGATCCTGCTGGACAGCGCGGCCGGCGAATATCTCGCGAAGATGGGCCTGCCGGAAGAAGACTTCAACTCGTACGCGACGCACCGGGGAGACCACCTGACCGCGCAGCGCGCAACCTTCGCGAACCCGACGCTGATCAACGAGATGGCGGTCGTCGACGGCGCGGTAAAGAAGGGCTCGCTCGCGCGCGTCGAGCCGGAAGGCAAGGTCATGCGGATGTGGGAAGCGATCGAGACGTACATGAACCGCAAGCAGCCGCTGATCGTCGTCGCCGGCGCGGACTACGGCCAGGGCTCGTCGCGCGACTGGGCCGCGAAGGGCGTGCGGCTCGCGGGCGTCGAGGCGATCGCCGCCGAAGGGTTCGAGCGGATCCATCGCACGAACCTGATCGGGATGGGCGTGCTGCCGCTCGAGTTCAAGCCCGGCACGAACCGGACGACGCTCGGCATCGACGGCACCGAGACTTTCGACGTGATCGGCGAGCGCACGCCGCGCGCCGACCTGACGCTCGTGATTCACCGCAGGAACGGCGAGCGCGTCGAGGTGCCGATGACGTGCCGGCTCGATACGGCCGAGGAAGTGTCGATCTACGAAGCCGGCGGCGTGCTGCAGCGCTTCGCGCAGGACTTCCTCGAATCGTCGCAGGCGGCGTGATCGGGTCACATTGAGAACACAGACATGGCTCACATTCCTCAAATCAGGATTCCCGCGACCTATATCCGCGGCGGCACCAGCAAGGGCGTGTTCTTCCGGCTGCAGGACCTGCCCGACGCGGCGCAGGCGCCGGGCGCCGCGCGCGACGCGCTGCTGCTGCGCGTGATCGGCAGCCCCGATCCGTACGGCAAGCAGATCGACGGGATGGGCGGCGCGACGTCGTCCACCAGCAAGACGGTGATCGTGTCGAAGAGCACGCGGCCCGGCCACGACGTCGACTACCTGTTCGGCCAGGTCGCGATCGACAAGGCGTTCGTCGACTGGACCGGCAACTGCGGCAACCTGTCGGCGGCGGTCGGCCCGTTCGCGATCAGCGGCGGGCTCGTCGATCCGGCGCGCGTGCCGCGCGACGGCGTCGCGACCGTGCGGATCTGGCAGGCGAACATCGGCAAGACGATCGTCGCGCACGTGCCGGTCACGAACGGCGCGGTGCAGGAGACGGGCGACTTCGAGCTGGACGGCGTCACGTTCCCGGCCGCCGAAGTGCAGCTCGAATTCATGGATCCGGCCGCCGACGAAGAGGGCGCGGGCGGGTCGATGTTCCCGACCGGCAACCTCGTCGACGATCTCGCGGTGCCGGGCGTCGGCACGCTGAAGGCGACGATGATCAATGCGGGGATCCCGACGATCTTCGTCGAGGCGGAGGCGATCGGCTACACGGGCACCGAACTGCAGGACGCGATCAACGGCGACGCGAAGGCGCTCGAGAAGTTCGAGACGATCCGCGCGCACGGTGCGCTGCGCATGGGGCTGATCGATACGCTCGACGAAATCGCGACGCGGCAGCACACGCCGAAGATCGCGTTCGTCGCGAAGCCGGCCGATTACGTCGCATCGAGCGGCAAGCGCGTGAACGCGGGCGACGTCGACCTGCTGGTGCGCGCGATGTCGATGGGCAAGCTGCACCACGCGATGATGGGCACGGCGGCGGTCGCGATCGGCACGGCCGCGGCGATCCCCGGCACGCTCGTCAATCTGGCGGCGGGCGGCGGCGAACGGAACGCGGTGCGCTTCGGGCATCCGTCCGGCACGCTGCGCGTCGGCGCGGAAGCGCAGCAGCAGGAGAACGGCGAGTGGACCGTCACGAAGGCGATCATGAGCCGCAGCGCGCGTGTGTTGATGGAGGGCTGGGTGCGGGTGCCGGGGGATGCGTTCTGACGCATGCCGGTTCCGGCGTGCCAACCGGCACGCGCGCTCGGTACCCCGATCCCTGCGAAGCGGATTCCGCCGCGCAGGGATTTTTCGTTTGATGCGCGCATGACGGACGCGATCCGGTGCGCCACGCACGGGTCCGGAATCCGTACTGAGCGCGGACACTGGTCGACTGCAACGCATGGGGCCAGCGTTACCGCTAAAGTGGTAACGCGGATCGATCGCGAAGCATGGGACCGGCGTAAGCGCTGAAGCGCTAACTCCATCCAGCCACGCCATGGGATCAGCGTAACCGCTAAAGCGGTAACGCTGATCGACAGGAGAATCGCATGCCGCTTGATGCGCCGCTTTCCGGCATCCACATCGTCGAATTCGAGGGTCTCGGCCCCGGCCCGCTTGCGGGCTGGATGCTCGCCGGGATGGGCGCGCGGATCACGCTGATCGCGCGCCCGTCCGGCCGCACGAGCGCGCCGGACGCGCTGCGGAGCCGCGACGGCGACCTGCTGCGCGAAGGCAAGACGATCGTCGAGCTCGACCTGAAGGCGTCGGCCGGCCGCGATGCCGCGCTCGATCTGATCGCGCAGGCCGATGCGCTGATCGAGGGACTGCGGCCCGGCGTGATGGAGCGGCTCGGCCTCGGGCCCGACGATTGCGCGCGCCGCAACCCGAAGCTCGTGTACGGGCGGATGACCGGCTGGGGCCAGCACGGCCCGCTCGCTGCCGCGGCCGGGCACGACCTGAACTACGTCGCGCTGACGGGGCTGTTGTCGCTATCGGCGCCGAACGACGGCCGGCCGGGCCTGCCGCCGACCGTCGTCGGCGATGCGGGCGGCGCGCTCGGGCTCGCGTTCGGGATCGTCTGCGCGTTGTTCGACGTGCGCGGCGGCGGGCCGGGGCGCGTGGTCGACGGCGCGATCGTCGACATCGTATCGATGCTCGGTTCGCTCGCGCTGTGGGCGCGCGCGAACGGGCAACTCGACGGCGCGCAGCCGAGCCTGTTCCACGACGCGCCGTTCTACGACGTGTATCGCTGCGCGGACGGCGAATGCGTGACGATCGGCGCGCTCGAACCGCCGTTCTATACGCTGCTGGTCGAACGGCTCGGGCTCACCGACGTCGATCCGGCGTCGCAGTACGACCGCGCGCACTGGCCCGCGCTGAAGGCGCGGTTCGCCGACGTGTTCGCGCAGCAGCCGTCCGCGCACTGGCGCGCGCTGCTGGAGGGCACCGACGCGTGTTTCGCGCCGGTATTGAGCGTGGCCGACGCGGCAGCGCATCCACACAACGCGGCGCGCGGAATCTACCGTACCGACGAGAACGGCAACGTGCGGGCGCGCGTGGCGCCGCGGTTCCTGCCGCTGACGGGCGGTGGGGCCGAGTAGGCGTGTCGAACTTCACGGCTCGAGAGCGAATTCGGTATCGCCTGTATGGCACCAGAAATCGTGCTGAATATGGTGCCAAATAAAGTACGATGAAAATTCGATCGAACAAGGAGCGGACATGCCCCACACCATCCTGGCCAGCGTGACGGCGAGCGTCTCGGAGTTGAAGCGGAACCCGATGGGAACCGTGGCGGCGGGAGAGGGCTTCCCGGTCGCGATCCTGAATCACAACGAACCCGCGTTCTATTGCATCCCGGCGAAGACATGGGAGGCGATGGTCGAACGTCTTGAAGATATCGAAGACAACGCGCTGGCCGACTCGCGCGCCAAGGAGAAAGCCGTCAAGGTCAAGCTGAATGACCTTTGAGCTCGCCTTTCTCGAAGCTGCGTTGAAGGAGTGGAAGAAGCTCGATCGCACCGTTCGTGATCAGTTCAAGGCCAGGCTCGCCGAACGGCTCGAGAATCCTCGCATTCCCTCGGCGAAGTTGCACGGTCATCCGGACCGCTACAAGATCAAGCTGTGCAGTGTCGGCTATCGCCTCGTGTACGAAGTGCGCGATGCAGAGGTCGTCGTACTGGTGGTCGAGGTAGGGCGTCGCGAGCGCGATGCGGTCTATCTCGCCGCAATGAAACGCTAGCGCGACACGCGCTGCGTGTTCGGCCTTCTCTCATTGACTTCGGGCCGGCCGGCCGCTCAGGCCGTTTCCTCCGGCATATCCGGCGCCTTGCCGTCGCCGACGCGGTTGATCGTGCCTTGCGCGATCGCGACGAGCCGCTCGTGATCGCCGTCGATGACGAACACATGACACTGGCAGGTCGCCTGGTGCCGGCCTGCGTAGACGAGCTTCGCGCGGGCGACGAGCGTGCCGTTCACGGCCGGCCGCAGGTAGTTGATCTTGTATTCGGCGGTGATCACGCGCGGGCCGAGCACGAGCGCGCCGGCGAACGTCAGCGCGTTGTCGGCGAGATAGCTGATGACGCCGCCGTGCACGAAACCGTGCTGCTGCCGCAGTTCGTCGCGCACGTGCAGGCACAGCGACACCTCGTTGTCGCCGATATGCATCAGCTCCGTGCCCAGCAGCATGCTGAACGGTTGCGCACGCAATGCGCCGCGTGCGTGGTCCGTGATGTCGGTCATCGAACTTCCTTCGAAATGAGTGCCCGCTTGCGCTGAACTCTAGGAAGGGGGCTGCGGATAAGCAAGGAAATTCGTCCGCGTTGCGTGCAATTGCCGGTGCGATGCGACGCGATTATTGCGTCGAACGCAGGAGTTGTCCTTGTTAGCGGGCGATTCGGCGGGAATGCACGAGCGATGCGCGTCACTGGCCCGCGTTGCCGGCCGCACCTCGCCGGCCGCACCTGAGCATCCGCTCCTAAAGTCCGACGAAGAAATGCCGCTAATGCCGGGGCATTGCCTCATCGTCCGCTCTCCAGGAATCTCCCCATGTTCGGAAAAATCAAGCTCGCGTCGGGTCTGCTCGGCGTGTTGACCGTGTTTTGCCTCTTCCTGTTCGCGATCGAAGCGCTCGGCTTCTGGGCGCTCGCGTCGACGCGCAGCGGCGTCGACGATCTGTCGAACGTCGCGATCGCGCAGGTCAACGCGGCCAACCAGGCGACCGAGCACCTGCTCGACGCGCGTATCAACCTGTCGCGCGCCGGCACGCGGATGGTGCGCGGCGGTCCGAAGCCGGAAGACATCATCCGCCACGCCGGCGCTTCGCTTGCCGAAGCGGACAAGGCGTTCGCCGCGCTGACGGCCGCGCAGCCGGTCGACGACACGAACCGCGCGCGCGTTGCGGCGCTCGCCGAGCGCTATCGCGCGCTGCGCGGCGCGCTCGGCGAACTCGTGCAGTTCCTCGACGCCGACAACATCCAGGCGTTCCTCGACCAGCCGACGCAAGGCATCCAGGACGCCTACATCGCCGAACTGCACCGCTTTGCCGAATACGGCAGCGCATCGAGCCGCACGGCGCTCGACACGATCGACGGCGGCATGCTCTGGTTCAAGTCGGTCGGCATCGCGCTGCTGGTGGCGATGCTCGCGGCGAGCGCGGCGATCTATGCAGCCGCGCGGCGCGCGGTCGTCGCGCCGCTGGATGAAGCGGGCCGCCACTTCGAGCGAATCGCGCAGGGCCGGCTCGACGAAGCCGTGCGGGCGGGCGGCGTGTTCGAGATCGACCGGATGCTGCGCGGCCTCGCCGCGATGCAGACGAGCATCGCGGGCACCGTGCGCACGGTGCGCCACGCGTCCGATGCGATCCACCTCGGCGCGGGCGAGATCGCGGGCGGCAACGCCGACCTGTCGGCGCGCACGGGCACGCAGGCTGCGTCGCTCGAGGAAACGGCCGCGAGCATGGAGGAACTGACCGCGACCGTCCGGCAGAACACCGACAGCGCACGCGCGGCCAGCGCGCTGGCCGACGCGGCGCTCGAAGCGACGGGCCACGGCGGCGGCGTGGTCGACAGCGTGATCGACCGGATGCGCGGCATCGCGCAGAGCTCGGGGCGGATCGCGGAGATCATCTCGGTGATCGACGGCATCGCGTTCCAGACCAACATCCTCGCGCTGAACGCGGCGGTCGAGGCCGCGCGGGCCGGCGAACAGGGGCGCGGCTTCGCGGTTGTCGCGGGCGAAGTGCGCTCGCTCGCGCAGCGCAGCGCGCAATCGGCGAAGGAGATCAAGGCGCTGATCGAGGATTCGGTCGCGCAGATCAACGGCGGCGCGGAGCTCGTCGAGCGCGCCGGCGACGCGATGCGGACGGTGTCGGCATCGATCACGCGCGTCGTGCAGACGATGTCCGAGATCACGGCGGCGTCGGTCGAGCAGAGCGTCGGGATCGAGCAGGTGAACCAGGCCGTCACGCAGATGGATCAGCTGACGCAGCAGAACGCGGCGCTGGTCGAGGAAGTCGCGGCGGCGGCCGCGTCGCTGAACGACCAGACCGCGCACCTGATGCAGGCGGTGTCGGTGTTCGAACTGGGCGATGCGCGCGCCGCACGCGGCGAACGCGCGGCGCCGTCGTTCGCCGACGCGGGTTACGAACCGGCCGGCAGCGCCGCGTAGGCGGTCGCGAGATGGTAGGGCGTCGTCGACGGCATGTCGGCGCGCGACACCTGCCCGTTCGCCGTCTTGCACTCGAACCAGCCGCGCGGATGCAGGAAGCGCGCGGCGAAGCGCTCGATCTGCTGCGCGAGCGGCGCGGAGGCCGGCGTGCCGCCGTGCGTCGCGAGCGCGCGCAGGTACTCGGTCTGCGCCCAGATCCGCTGCGTGCCGTCGATGCACGCGCCTTGCGCGTCGAGCGCCGCGCAGACGCCGCCCGTCCGCGCATCGACGCCGTACTGCTGGGCGAACGCGAACGCGCGCGACAGCGCGCCGGGGAGCCCGGTCTGCGCGAGCCGTGCGCCGGCCGCGTCGACCAGATAGAACCACTCGAATTGATGGCCGGGCTCGAAACGGTTGTCGGCCGCCCCGAGCGGCAGTTCGGCGACGCAGCCGGTCGCCGCGTCGACGAAGGTGCGCTCGACGGCCCGCGCGGTGCGCGCGAGCGCATCGTCGAAGGCCGCGTCGCCGAATGCGTCGGCGGCCGCGAGCCACGCTTCGGTCAGGTGCATCAGCGGATTCTGCAGCGCGCCGCTGCCGGATGACGAGAAATCGGCGTGGCGCGCCGCATCGAGCAGCGCGTCGCCGCGGCGCGGCGCGAAGCGGTCCTGGATCAGCGCGGCGGTTTCCTCGGCCACCGTGCGCGCGGCGGCGTCGCCCGACGCCGCATGCCACGCGGCGCACGCGAACACGATGAACGCGTGCGTATAGAGATCCTTGCTGGTATCGAGCGGCGCGCCCTGCGCGTCGACGCTGTAGATCCAGCCGCCATGGCGCGCGTCGCGGAAGCGGCTGCACAGCGCGTCGAACAGCGTGGCCGCGTGCGCGGCGTCGCCGGCCTGCGCGAACACGAACAGTTGCCGCGCGCAGGCCATTGCGCGATAACGGGTGACGGGCAGCGGCGCGTGGGTGGCCGGATCGACGGCCTCGAACGGCAGCTGCAACGTGTGGTCGAACCCTGAACCCCGCCAGATCGGCAAGACGACGTGCGCGAAATGGTGGCGCAGCTGGGCGGCCTGGGCGGAAGCGGAGTCGGAAACGGGCATGACGGGGTTGAGCGCTTGGATCTGAACGTGTCGGCGCGGCCCGGAGGATCGGCGCGGCCGGGGCCAAGGATAAAACATTCCGCGCGGGCGGCACAAAAAAAGGAGATAAAACCGATGCTCAGCAACCTGGAACTCGTGATGCGGCTCGTTCTCGCGGCGGCGCTCGGCAGTGTCATCGGCTTCGAGCGCGAGCGCCTGTCGTGGGCGGCCGGCCTGCGCACGCACATGCTCGTGTGCGTCGGCTCGACGCTGATCATGATCGTGTCGGCGTTCGGTTTCGCCGACGTGCTCGGCAGCAGCGAGCACATCGTGCTCGATCCGTCGCGGATCGCCGCGCAGGTCGTGTCGGGCATCGGCTTCCTCGGCGCGGGCTCGATCCTGCTGCGCGGCGAGATCGTGCGCGGGCTGACGACGGCCGCGAGCCTGTGGTCGGTCGCTGCGATCGGCCTCGCGGTGGGCGGCGGGCTCTATGTCGCGTCGATTTCGGCGACGATCATCATCCTGATCATCCTGGCCGGCATCAAGCCGCTGGAGCGGCGCTATTTCACGGTGCGCCAGCGGCGCCAGCTCGCGCTGACGGTCGTGAGCGGCGCGCTGACGTTCGATTCGCTGCACGCGGCGCTGGGCCCCGACAGCGCGCGTGTGAAGCAGTTCATCCTGCAGCGTGCCGACGACACGGGCGAGCATGACGAGGTGCGCATCGCGCTCGCGCGAGTGTCGGAACTCGAATACCGGGCGATCTGCGACAAGCTGCGCGCGTTGCGGGGCGTCACGCGTTTCGAAGAGGGGAACGGGTTGGCGGGCGACGAATAGGCTGAATCGGTTGCGGGGCGTGCGACAATGGCCGGCCACCGATTCCGTTCGACATCCGGTTCCGCGCGCGCGGGCCCCGCAATCCGATTTCCATGACCGAATCCGTTTCCACGCCTCGCTCCCGTTCCCGTTCCAATCGTTCGTCGGCCCGTTCCCGCCAGCGCTCGGCGGCTGCCGCGGGCAGCACGTCGGCGAGGGCGACGTCGCGGCCCGGCAGCGCGCCGGCCGGCGATGCGCCGCGGGACGAGCTGACGCTCGACCTGTTCGGCGATCCGGTGCTCGCGCCGGGCGAGCGGGCGCTGGTCACGGTGCGTGACGAAACGGTCGCGGATGCCGAAGCGGCGGCCGGTATCGCGGACGATGCGGCCGCCGGGCGGCAGGCCTCGCTGGACGGGTTCAGCGCGCCGGCGGCCGCGAGTGCGGCGGGGCATGCGGAAGCTGAAGGTGTGGTGAAGCCGGAAGTCGCGGCGGCGGCCGGCGGTGTTTCGGCGCCTGAAGGTGGTGATGCTGCGAACGCGGACGGTGTGTCAGCGGCTGATGGCGTCGTAGCGAAGGTCGACGATGTGCCTGCGGCCGATGGCGTCGCAGCGAAGGCGGCCGATGTGCCTGCGGGCGATGGCGTCGCTGCGAAGGCAGCCGATGTGTCTGCGGCCGATGGCGTTGCAGCGAAGGCAGCCGATATGTCTGCGGCCGATGGCGTTGCAGCGAACGCAGCCGATGTGTCTGCGGCCGATGGCGCTACCGCGACGGCAACCGGGCTGCATGCGGCAGATGGCGCCGTGGCGAAGACGGCGGATCGGCACGCGACTGATGGCGAAGTTGCGAAAGCTGCTGTCGCAGCGGCGGCCGTCAAATCTCGCGAAGGACGATCTTCCGGCGACGCAGTGAAGGAGCGCCGTTCCTCGTCGGCCGGCAAACGCCGGACGGCGGCCGGCACAAGCGACGCGACGTCGGTGAAATCCGCGCCGGTTGCGACGAACGTCGACAAGGCACCGGACGCGACCGGATCGAATCCGGTGCCGGACGCCGCTTCGACGGTCGAGCCGCAGTCGCCGGCACAACCGGCCGAGCCGGCGAACACCGCGAACACCGCGAACACCGCGAACACCGCGAACACCGCGAACACCGCGAACACCGCGAACACCGCGAACACCGCGAACACCGCGAACACCGCGAACACCCGTGACGCTGCCCCGACCAACGCCTCTCCGTCGCCGGTGATGCAGCCCGTGGCTTCCGCCGCGTCCTTCGTGACGAAGCCGTCGTCGGAACCTGTGCAACCGGCTGCGCCGGCCTTCAATCCGGATACGCACCTGCGCCCGCTGACGGACCGGCTCGCCGCGCTGCAGGCCGACGTGGACGGTTTGACGCGCACGGCCGATCGCGAGATGCGCCGCGTCAACCGCCTGCTGCTGGCGCTGGCCGTCGTCGTGCTGGTGGGGCTCGTCGCGCTGATGCTGCAAACGCGGCAGATCGCACACCTGAAGCAGGACGCGGCCACCAGGCAGCAGCGGATCGATCGCCTGGCGGCCGATCTGTCGACGCAGCAGGCGACGCTGATGACGCTCGAAGAGCACCACGAAGCGCTCCTGTCGCAAGTCGACCGGCTTCAGCGCAATGCAAACCGCGAGGCGGCCGTCGCGAAGCGTGTCCGCCGCACGCGCTGATCGTTCAGACCCTATCCTGGAAGCCCCGCAGGGCAAGGATCGCCGCTCCGCGCCTGCGATCGGCGGCGTCACGCGTGCGGCAAACTGATGCGGCGCACTGGCAGAGTTCAGGGAAAACCCTTAGAATGGAGTCAATCTAAGGGAAAACCCTAGTCACATCTGTCAGGAGCCTCACATGAGCTTCATCCTTGCCCTGCTGCAAAAGATCGACGACCTGTTCATGTCGCCGCACCTGCCGCTCGACGCGGAATACTCGTACGCTGCACGTCGTGCCGAAGCCGAGCGCGTGCGCCGTGCGCATCTCGCGCCGATCGTCCTGTATCGTCGCTGATTCGCTGATTCGCTGATTCGCTGATTCGCTGATTCGGCGCGGCGCCCGGCGTACCCGCCTGCCCGCCTGCCCGCTTTCCGCCGTCGCATCGCGCGTCGGTGCGACCGTCCCGCTACACTGGAAGTCCGATTCTGTTCACGGCGACCGGACCATGCTCCAGATGCGGTCGATGACGGCCGGCGAATTCCACGCGTACCGCACGCGAGCCATCGACGGCTACGCGCGCGATCTCGTTTCATCCGGACAAAATGCTGTCGAAGACGCGGCCGATCGTGCGCGCGCCTGTTTCGACACGCTGTTGCCGGACGGCCTGCGGACATCCGGCCAGATACTCGTCGTGCTCATCGACGGCGCCAGCGGCGAGCCGGTGGGCGACCTCTGGTACGCGATCGTGCCCGAAGGGCCGAACCGCACGCTGTTCATCTACGACCTCGATATCGTCCCGACCCGGCGCCGCCAGGGCTGGGCCACGCGCGCGCTTGAAGCGCTCGACGCCGAGGCGCGCCGGTACGGCATCACCGAGATCGGACTGTCGGTGTTCAATCACAACACGGCGGCCCGCGCGCTGTATCGTGCGTGCGGTTTCGCGCCGATCACGACGACGTTGATCAAGCCGGTCATTCCCGGCTGAATCGGCTGGCCGGCGCTGCGTCGTCACGTGATGCCGGCTCGACACACGGCCGACGGCCGATACCGGCCACCTTCCCGGTCCTTCCTGCTCGCCAAGCGCCAAACGCCAAGCGCCAAACGCCAAACGCCAAGCGCCAAACGCCAAACGCCAAACGCCAAACGCCAAACGGCCAAACGGCCGTCCGGCACGCGCCATCTGCACGCATCAGCGCGCGCGGCCTTTCCATCTCCGCAACAGCAACGCGTTGGTCACGACGCTGACGCTGGAAAACGCCATCGCCGCGCCTGCGATCACCGGGTTCAGCAAGCCCAGCGCCGCGAGCGGCACGCCGACCAGGTTGTAGACGAACGCCCAGAACAGGTTCTGCTGGATCTTCCGGTACGTGCGTCTGGAGATGTCGATCGCGTCGGCGACGAGCGCCGGATCGCCGCGCATCAGCGTGATGCCGGCCGTGTGCATCGCGACGTCCGTGCCGGTCGCCATCGCGATGCCGACATCGGCCGCGGCGAGCGCAGGCGCATCGTTGATCCCGTCGCCGACCATCGCGACGATCCCGCCGTGCGTGCGCTTCAGTTCGGCGACGACGCGCGCCTTGTCGTCGGGCAGCACCTGCGCATGCACTTCGCCGATGCCGAGCGACGCAGCGACGGCCGCCGCGCTGCCGCGGTTGTCGCCCGTCACGAGCACGCTCGCGACGCCGCGCGCCGACAGCGCCGCGATCGCGTCGCGAGCGCCGGGCTTCACGGTGTCGCCGAACGCGATCAGCGCGAGCAGCGCGCGCGGCGCATCGGCGCGCATCAGCCACGAGATCGTGTTGCCCGCGCGTTCGAGCTCCGCGGCGCGAGCGTCGAGCGCCGCGGGCACCGCCAGGCCGAGCTCGTCGCGCCAGCGCGTGCTGCCCAGTGCGAGCAACTGCCCGCCGACGCGCGCTTCCACGCCGCGTCCGGCCACCGCTCGCGCATCGGCTGCGGCGACCGCAGCGGCCGACGGCGCTGCGGCGCCGCGCGCGGCCACGTCCGCGTCGTGCGCGGCGACCACCGCGCGTGCGAGCGGATGGTCGCTCTGGCGCTGCACCGCCGTCGCGAGCGCGAGCGCTTCGTCGCGTGGTACGCCGACCGCTTCGAACGCCGTCACGGACGGCTTGCCTTCGGTCAGCGTGCCGGTCTTGTCGAACGCGATCACGGTGGCGCGCTGGGCGAGTTCGAGCGCCTGCGCGTCCTTGATCAGCACGCCGTGCCGGGCTGCGACGCCCGTGCCGGCCATGATCGCGGCGGGCGTCGCGAGGCCGAGCGCGCACGGGCACGCGATGACGAGCACCGCGACTGCGTTGAGGATCGCGGTTTCCATCCCGGCGCCGGCGATCAGCCAGCCGACCAGCGTCAGCAGCGCGATGCCCAGGATCGCCGGCACGAACACTTCGCTGACGCGATCGACGAGCCGCTGGATCGGCGCCTTCTCGGCCTGCGCGGATTCGACGAGGCGGATGATGCGCGCGAGCGTCGTCTCCGCGCCGATCGCGGTGGTTTCGACGACGAGCGCGCCTTCGCCGTTGATCGAGCCGGCCGTGACGGCGTCGCCGTCGTCCTTCGGCACGGGCAGGCTTTCGCCGGTAATCAGCGATTCGTCGATGTGCGAGCGGCCCGACACGATCCGGCCGTCGACCGGCACGCGTTCGCCGGGGCGGATGCTGACGTTCGTGCCGACGCGCACCTGCGACAGCGGCACGTCGCGTTCGACGCCGTGTTCGACGACGCGAGCCCGATCGGGCCGCAGCGCGTTCAGCGCGCGGATCGCGTCGGTGGTCTGGCGCTTCGCGCGCGATTCGAGCCATTTGCCGAAGCGCACGAGCGTGACGATGACGGCCGACGCCTCGAAATAGAGGTGGCCGGGATGCGCGGGATCGCGCAGCAGCATCCACAGGCTCAGCCCGTACGCGGCCGACGTGCCGAGCGCGACGAGCAGGTCCATGTTGCCGGTGCGCGCCTTCACCGCGTGCCAGGCCGCGCGGTAGAACCGTGCGCCGAAGCCGAACTGCACGATCGACGCGAGCACGAGCTGGAGCCAGCCGTGCAGCATCAGGTCGATGCCGAACGGTGCGACGAGCATCGGCGCGACGAGCGGCGCGCTCAGCACGGCGGACCAGATCACGAGGTTGCGTTCGCGAACCGCTTCGCGGCGCTTGCGGGCGTCGGGATCCTGCGCGGGGCTGGCCAGTTGCGCGTCGGCGCCGGCCGTTGCGCCGGCCGACGGCGCGGCGGCGAGCGACGCGCGGTAGCCGGCCGTCGTGACCGCCGCGATCAGCGTGGCGGCGTCGAGTGCGCCGTTGCCGTGCACCGATGCGCGCTCGGTTGCAAGGTTGACCGACGCGCGCGCGACGCCCGGTACGGCGGCCAGCGCTTTTTCGACGCGACCGGCGCAGGACGCGCAGGTCATCCCGCCGATGTCCAGTTCGAGATCGGTGGATGCGGCGGATTCTGCCGGCGGGGTGACGGCGCCGGCGACCGGTGTCGCGCCATAGCCGGCCTGGTTTACGGCGTCCGCCAGTTGCGACGCGGAAACGCCTGCCGTGGCGTCGACCGTGGCGAGTTCGGTAGCGAGGTTGACCGATGCGCGCGTGACGCCCGGCACCTTCGCGAGCGCCTTCTCGACACGCGACACGCACGACGCACAGGTCATCCCGTCGATATCGAGTTCGATGCTGGCGGGTGCGGCAGGCGTGGCGGTGGCCGGCGGGATGGTCGCATCGGGCGCCGTCGGCGTCGCGCCATAGCCGGCCTGCTTCACGGCATCTACCAGTTGCGACGCGGAAACGCCTGCCGTGGCATCGACCGTGGCGCGTTCAGTCGCGAGATTGACCGACGCGCGCGTGACGCCCGGCACTTTCGCGAGCGCCTTCTCGACACGCGACACGCACGACGCGCAGGTCATCCCGTCGATATCGAGTTCGATCGTGGCCGTGGTCGCAGGAAGCGTTGCCGCCGTTACGGGCGGCACTTCGTCGCGCAGCGCGTGCGCCGCCGGCGCGGTCGCGACGGCTTCGACCGCCGCGTCTCGCACCGTCGCGCGATAGCCGGCCTCGGCGACCGCGTCGACGAGCCGGCCGGGCTCGACCGTTTCCTGCGCGGTCACCGTCGCCGTGTGCGTGGCGAGATCGACCGCCGCGTCGACGACGCCCGGCACGGCGGCCAGCGCGCGCTGCACGCGGCCCGTGCAGCCGCCGCAATGCATGCCGTCGACGCTCAGTTCGATCGTTTGCAGCGCGGCGGAGGCAAGTGGTTCAGTCATGTCGGATTCCCAAAAAGCGCGGCTCGTGCCGCGAATGAATCCAGTATCAACATTCCCATGATGGTAAGGTCAAGCGGCGGTGACGCTGTTGAAACACACAGGTTGTCACAACGCGGAAAAAACAAATGCCCGGCTTCCAGACGGACAGCCGGGCGGGTCGTGTTCTTGCGCTCGACTACGCGCTCACGCGCAGAGCTTGGCGCTCGCGAGACGATTCAGGCTGACGCCTTGTTCGGCGGCCTGGATCACCAGCGCGCGGTGCGCCTGCGGAGGGATGCGAACCTTGAATTCACCACTGTAGGTTCGGTCGGCGATCGGCTCGGGCACCTTCTCCCCGTTCGCGGCCATGTCGCGCACGACATCGGCGACGAGCCGGCGAATGCCGGCCAGCGCGCCTTCCGGCGTTTCGTCGAGCCATGAAAGAGACGGGAACTCCGCACACAGGCCGACGTGCTCCCCGTCCTCCGGGGACCACGTTACGCGGTACGTAAAGTGGTCTTGGGTCATGATTTCTGTTCCTTCAGTCGATCGATCGCGTCGAGAACCTGCCGCACCCGATACGCCTTGGCTTTCCCGCGATCATTCCGGATATTCACTCGAGGATCGCCTTGTCACGGTGTCTTGAAAATAGCGTGGCTCGAACCGGATTGGCGGGCCGCTCCGAAGTGTGCGTCGCAGACCAACAGATCGTCGAATCGCACATTCGCGGGCTCGCGTCTCATCAGTTCGAGGATCTTCGATACGCCAGCCCTACCGAATGGTGTCAATATTGACACCATTCATCAATCCGGAATTCACCCCTTCCACCCGCGATTGTTCCGGCGCGTGCGCGTGTCGTTCCGATATCTCCGATTTTGTGACGAATCTCTCGAACCATTTCGAATTCGTCGACAGTGTGGCTAGCGTTCACCCCGCTATTCGGCATATTGGGGATTGCCCCGAGGCGCTATGATACCGGCCTGACATCAGCGCCCGCCGCCGCGAAACGGCTATCCGGGCAGGCTGAGGTGCCTTGTTTTCGCCATTCGCGAGTCGAACAGGGCGTTGACTGAAAAGAACGATATTCGGCCAGTAATCGATGATTGAAAACCAACGAGAATCAGTTTCTCTGCGGCGCGCGTGCGCGTCGCTGGCTATTGCGGCGTTGCTTGCGGGGTGCGCGTCGCAACCCGATGCGATCCAGCGGAAAACCGGCTGGATGCGCGCGGAAGTCGCCGACTCCTATGTCTATGCGTATCCGCTCGTGCTGATGGACGTCGCGAAGGAAGCGGCGACGGGCGGCGACGGTGCGCAACCGGGGCAGGCGCCGCTCAACACGCTGCGTCACGCGCAGGCGCTGCCGCCGGTCGGCGCGGTCAATCCGCCGCTGCCGGGCGTCGACACGCTCGACTCGACCGGCTGGCTCGACGTCGCCGCGGAACCCGTGATCGTCACGCTGCCCGACACGCGCGGCCGCTACTGGGATGCGCGTGCGCTCGACATGTGGACGAACGTGCTGTGGTCGTCGTCGAGCGTGCCGGCACGCGGCGCCCGCGGCGGTGCGCGATTGCAAACGATTGCCTTTGCCGCGAAGGACTGGCAGGGCATGCTGCCGAAGGGCGTGCAGCGCGTCGACGTGCCGTCGGGCAATGCATGGCTCGAAGTGCGGCTGCAGACGAGCGGCGGGCGCGATCTCACGAACGTGAAGAAGCTGCAGCGCGCGATCCGCGTGGTGCCGCTTTCTGTTTACACGGGCGCCGCGCGCGGCGCGTCGGTCGCGGTCCATGCGGGCAGCGCGCCGTCCGAAGCGGTGGGCGGCGGCACGCCGGCCGAGCAGGTGGCCGCGCTCGACCCGAAGGCGTTCTTCGCGCGCTTCGCACAGGCGCTGCAGGACAACCCGCCGCCCGCCGACGACGCGCACGCGCAGGAATTGCTCGGCGAAATCGGCGTGTCGGCCGGCTCCCCGGTGCTGTGGACGGGCGACCGTCTCGCGGCCGCGACGGCGGGCGTCGCCGAGGCGCGCGCGCGGCTCGCGACGCCGCCGTCGAACCTGCTGAACGCGAACGGCTGGAGCTGGATCGGCGACACGGCCGGCAAGTACGGCCAGGACTATGCGCTGCGCGCGTATGCGGCCTACACGCAGTTCGGCACCGCGACGCGCGACGACGAGACGCTCGCGCTCGTCCGCGTGGACAGCGACGGCCATCCGCTGAACGGCGCGAACCGCTACGTGCTGCATTTCGCGCCGGGCGCGCTACCGCCGGCACGCGCGTTCTGGACGCTCACGCCCTACACGACGAACGGCGCGCTGCCCGACCTCGGGGCGGCGCGCCGCTCGCTCGGCGATCGCGACCGGCTGCGCCGCAACCACGACGGCTCGATCGACATCGTCGTGTCGGCGTCGCCGGGCGGCGCGTATGCGGGCAACTGGCTGCCGGCGCCGCGCGCCGATTTCGCGCTTGCGTTGCGCGTGTACGCGCCGAAGCCGCAGGCGAGCGACGGGTCATGGATGCCGCCAGTCGTCGTCCGGAAATGAACGGTTGACCGCCGCCGTTGTCCGACCGGCGGGCGCGGCGGCGGCGCCCGACCTCCGTACCGTCACCTCCTGAGCCTATACTTTCGGGATAGCGTGCGCGGCCGCCCGGTTTTCCGGCGCGGCCCGGCATCCATTCCCGAGATATTCAAGCATGGCAAGCGCAGACAAGAAAACCGTATCCTCGACCCTCCATGCCCTCGGCGGCGTTGCACGCTCGCGCCGGACCCGGCGTATCGGCGTCGGCGTGCTGATCTTCCTGGTTTTATTCGGACTGCTCGGGTTCTTCGCGGCGCCGCCGCTGATCCGTCATATCGCCGAACAGCAACTGAGCAAGCAGCTCGACCGGCCCGCCACGATCCAGCGCATCGCGCTGAACCCGTACACGCTGAACCTCGAAGCCGACGGCATCCACGTCGGCGAGCGCGGCGGCCGGGGTGACTTCGTCGACATCGGCAAGCTCGTCGTAAGGCCGTCGTGGTCGTCGCTGTTCCGCGGCGCGCCGATCGTCAATGAAATCCGCCTCGATTCGCCGCGCTTTCACATCGTCCGTTACGACGCGCAGCGCTTCAACTTCACCGACCTGATCGAGAAGTTCTCGACGCCGTCCAAACCCGAAAGCAAGCCGACGCAGTTCTCGGTGTCGAACATTCAGGTGAACGACGGCCGCATCGACTTCGACGATCGCCTGCTGAACGAAAAGCATGTCGTCGACAACTGGATGCTCGGCATCCCGTATATCGCGACGCTGGCGTCGAAGACCGACATCTTCGTCGAGCCGAAGCTGCGCATGCGTTTCGACGGCAGCCCGATCGCGATCGACGGCAGGACCAAGCCGTTCGCGCAGTCGCGCGAGTCGGAGATCACGCTGAAGTTCGACCGCCTCGACGTGCCGAAGCTGATCTCGTACGTGCCGGCGAAGCTGCCGGTGGCCGTGACGAGCGGCCTGCTGAGCAGCAACCTCGCGATCAATTTCGTGATGAGCGGCGAGACGCCCGCGCTGCGTGTCTCGGGCACCGTCGACCTGAACGATGCGAAGGTGACGGACCACGCGTCCGCGCCGCTGTTCGCCGCGCGCGGCGTGCACGTCGCGGCGGCCAGCCTCGAGCCGCTGCGCAACGCGATGCACTTCGACGAGATCCGGATCGACCAGCCGGTGGTCGACCTGTCGCGCGACAAGCAGGGGGTGCTGAACGTCGAGAAGCTCGTCGCGCAGCCGGGCGTCGCACCGCAGGCCGAAGCCGGCAAGCCGGCCGCGTCGGGTGCCGCAGCCGCTTCCGGGACTGCCGCCACCGCAGCCGCCAGCGGTGCGAAGGCCGAAACCGCCGCCGCCGCGAAGGAGGCGCCGCCGCTCGACCTGACGATTCGTCATTTCGCGATCGACGGCGGCACGGTCAACGTCGACGACCGCGTGCCGGCGCCGCCGACCGCGCTGTCGCTCACGAAGCTCGCCGCGACGCTCGACGGTTTCTCGCTGCAGGGCAAGACGCCCGCGAAGTACACGCTGTCGACGTCGCTGTCGCGCGGTGGCGACCTGACGGCCGAAGGCGCGTTCAATCTCGCGGCGAAGCAGGCCGACACGAAGCTGACGGTCGCCGCGCTCGCGCTGCCGGCGCTGCAGCCGTACCTCGGCGAAGCGACGCGCGCGCGCGTGCTCGACGGCACGCTTGGCGCGACCGTCAACGCACAGGCCGACTGGGGCAAGACGCCGCTCGCCGCGCAGGTCGCCGACAGCACGGTCAGCCTGAAGTCGCTGAAGCTCGCGACGCCGGACGCCAAGGCGCCCGCGATCGTGCTGCCCGACGCGAGCGCGAAGATCACGAAGGTCGACGTCGCCGCGCGCACCGCGGAGATCGCGAGCGTCGACGCGAGCGGGCTCGCGCTCGACGTGCAGCGCCTGAAGGACGGCAAGATCGACCTCGCGGCGCTGGGCGAACCGGCGCAGGCGTCGGTGCCGAAGCGCACGGTCGCGCGCAAGGCCGCGGCTGCCGCGCCGTCGTGGCACTACCGGATCGACGCGCTGAACGTGAAGGATTCGTCCGCGAACTTCACCGACCTGTCGACGCCGCGCCCGGTGAAGCTGGCGATCAAGCCGCTGGAACTGTCGGTGCAGAAGCTCAGCGACGACATGACCAAGCCGCTGCCGGTGCAGTTGAAGGCGACGCTGAACCGCAAGGGCACGCTGAACGTCGCGGGCGACGTGACTGCGCAGCCGCTGAAGGTCGGCCTGAAGATCAACGGCGACCGCCTCGACGCGGCCGCGTTCGAGCCGTACTTCGGCAGCGCGCTGAACGCGACGATCGCGAGCGCGCTGCTCAACGCGCAGGGCAACCTGACGTTCGCGCAAGTGAAGGACGCGCCGCGCGCGACCTATCGCGGCGATGTCGTGCTCGTCGACGTGCGGATGCTCGACAAGGCGACGTCCGACCCGTTCGCCGGCTGGCGCTCGCTCGCGCTGTCGAACCTGAAGGCGAACTACGACGAGAAGGGCACCGATGTCGATGCCGCGCGCGTGACGTTCTCGAAATTCTACGGCCGCGTGCTGCTCGATGCGCAGGGGCGCCTGAACCTGAAGGACGTCGTCGCGAAGCAATCGGGCCCCGCGCAGTCGCTGACGCGCGATGCCAGCAAGGGCGAGCCGGTGCCGCTGTCGCCGGGCATGACGCCGCCGGCCGCCGCGCCGGCGGCATCGGCAGCGGTCGCGCAGCAGGCATCCGCGTCGGCTGCCGCGTCCGCGCCGGCGGTCGTGAAGGCCGCGACCCCGCCGCAGAACCCGGTGCGGATGCACTTCGGTCAGCTCGTGCTGCAGGACGGCCGCGTCACGTACACCGACAACTTCATCAAGCCGAACTACACGGCGAACCTGGTCGCGATCAACGGCACGGTCGGTGCGTTCGGCACGGATTCGACGACGTCCGCGCCGGTCGATGTCGCCGCGAACCTCGCGGGCAACGGGCCGATCTCGATCAAGGGCTCGGTGAACCCGCTGATCGAGAAACCCGCGCTCGACCTCACGGCGACCGCGCACGACATCGAGCTGACCAACCTGACGCCGTATTCGGCGAAGTACGCCGGCTATCCGATCACGAAGGGCAAGCTCAACGTCGACCTGCACTACCAGCTCGCGAACGACCAGTTGTCGGCGAACAACCACATCTTCATCGACCAGCTCACGTTCGGCGATCACGTCGACAATGACACGGCGACGAAGCTGCCGGTGAAGCTCGCGATTTCGCTGCTGAAGAACACGCACGGCCAGATCGACGTGAACCTGCCGGTGTCGGGTTCGCTGTCGAATCCGGAGTTCAGCATCGGCGGGTTGATCTGGCATGCGGTGCTGAACCTGATCGCGAAGGCCGTCACGTCGCCGTTCACGCTGCTGGCGAATGCGTTCGGCGGCGGCGGCGAGGATCTCGGCTACGTCGAGTTCGCGCCGGGCTCGTACGAACTGACCGATGCGCAGCAGAAGAAGCTCGACACCGTCGTGAAGATGCTGACCGAGAAGGCGTCGATCCGCCTCGACCTGATCGGCCGCGTCGATCCGGCGAAGGACACGCCGGGGCTGCGCGACGCGTATGTCGAGCGGCTGGTTCGCCTGCAGAAGCTGAAGGACGTGGTCGGCCAGGGCGAGAGCATCGACCCGATGTCGGTGAAGGTCGACCAGGCCGAATATTCCAAGTACCTGACGCGCGCGTACAAGGCTGCCGACTTCAAGAAGCCGCGCAACCTGGTCGGCCTGCAGAAGACGCTGCCCGATGCGGACATGAAGCAGGCGCTGGCCGATCACGCACCGGCCGACGACAACGCGCTGCGCGCGCTCGCGCAGCAGCGCGCGCAGGCCGTGCGCCAGTACCTCGAAGGGAAGATCGATTCGAGCCGCATGTTCGTCGTCGCGCCGAAGCTCGACGCGAAGGGCATCGAAGACAAGGGCGCGACGACCCGCGTCGACTTCGGGCTCCAGTAAGCCGTCGTTTCATCCGCTGCCGCCGCGTCCGCACCAGCCGGGCGCGGCGGCTTTTTTTCAGCGCGCGGCGATCGCCGGTTCGCGCTTGTCCAGTTCCTTCCTCGCGGCCAGCGGCAGACGCGCGTCGTCCCACTGCGTCAGCCATTCGACTTCCTTCGCGGTGAACACCTGTCCGTAATTGCGCAGCGCGTACTGCAGCGCGTCGACGACGTGATGGCGAATGATTTCGGGGGTGCGTGCATCGTCCAGCACGAACCGGAGAGCTTCCAGGGTCGACATAGTCGTGCTCCGGGTCAGGGAAAACCCTTTATCACACGCCAATAGTCGCGGGCCAAGCCGAAAAAAAATTCGCCGTACGGGCCGGCGCACGGAGCGGAACGCAATGCGACCGTTTCATGTCACTTGCGTTTGGTTACGTTTGACAGAGAACAGAAAGCCTCGCTTCATCCGACCGCCGCACGATCCGGCGATATTTTGCGCGCCTGATGGCAAGTCACGCAGTTCAACATCAATCGATGAGGTGGGGTGATGATTTCGTTTTTCGGTAAGCAGCGGAAAATGGCGACGGTGGTGGCGGGCGCGCTGGCGCTCGCAAGCGTGGGCGCGCACGCGGCGCAGCAGGACGGCAACAGCCAGGGCGAGGAGCGCGGCAATGCGCACCGTGTCGTGAAGCACGTGCTGCTGATCAGCGTCGACGGCCTGCACGAACAGGATCTCGCGCGCTGCATCGGCGCGAACACGTGCCCGAACATCGCGGTGCTCGCCAAGAGCGGCGTGACGTACACGAACGCGTACACGCCCGGCCTGTCGGATTCGTTCCCGGGCCTCGCGGCGCTCGTGACGGGCGGCTCGCCGAAGACGGCCGGCCTGTTCTACGACGTGTCGTACGACCGCAACCTGTATGCGCCGAGCGATACGACGTGTTCGGGCAAGCAGGGCTGGAACGTCGTGTTCGACGAAACGACCGGCATCGACGCGATCAACGGCGGCGCGCTCGTGCACCTGGACGGCGGCGGCGCATTCAACCCGCAGGCGATCCCGCATGCGAAGGTCAATGGCCAGTGCGTGCCGGTCTATCCGCACAACTACCTGAAGACCAACACGGTGTTCGAAGCCGTGAAGGCCGGCGTGCCGAATGCGCACACCGCGTGGGCCGACAAGCATGCATGGGGTTACGACTGGCTGAACGGCCCGTCGGGCACCGGCGTCGACGACCTGATGCGCACCGAGATCAACTCGATCGACCCGGCGACGAACACCGCCTACACGGACGTCTATTCGCACACCGCGCGCTTCGACAACCTGCACGTGCAGGCGCTGATCAACCAGATCGAAGGCCGCGATTCGACGGGCACGAAGAGCGCGCCGGTGCCGACGCTGTTCGGCGCCAACTTCCAGACGCTGAGCGTCGCGCAGAAGTCGCCGGTCGCGAAGGGCGGCGGGTATCTCGACGCGGACTTCACGCCGAACGGTCAGGTCGCGAACGCGATCACGTATGTCGACAACTCGATCGGCCATGTCGTCGCGGCGCTGAAGCAGGCCAACCTGTATACGTCGACGGCCGTGATCGTGACGGCGAAGCACGGCCAGTCGCCGACCGACCACACGAAGCTCGTGAAGAACGGCGACACGCTGTCGAAGCTGCTCGAAGCGAACAACTACCTCGACCCGAACGGCAACTTCGGCCAGAACAACACGACGACGGGCAACCCGAACGACGGGTCGGGCCTGGTCGGCACGGGCTTCGTGCAGACCGACGACGTCGGCCTGATCTGGCTGCGCGACCGCAGCCAGCGCACGGCCGTCGTGCAGACGCTGAAGGCGAACCTGGGCTGCAACGCGCCGGGGATCTGCGCGGACGGCTCGCAGGCCTACATCCTGTACGGCGCGGCGCTCGCCGACCGCTTCGGCGATCCGGCCAACGGCCGCACGCCGGACATCATCGTCCAGCCGAATCCGGGCGTGATCTACACGTCGAGCACGAAGAAGGACGAGGAGCACGGCGGCAACGCACCGGACGACAGCCACCTCGGCCTGCTCGTGTCGTATCCGGGCATCCATCGCGCGCGCACCGTGAACGATCTGGTCGGCACGAAGCAGGTCGCGCCGACGATCCTCGAGCTGCTCGGCGCCGATCCGCGCCTGCTGCATGCGGTCGTGGCCGAGAACACGCGCGTGCTGCCGGGGCTCGGTATCGGGCGTTGAGCGTGACGGGCGGCGCGGCGCCGCGCTACCGGCGTTGCCATGCCGCCCGAACCTGTCCGGTTATGCCGCCCGGGCTTGCCCGGTCGCATGCCGTTCGAGCCTGTCCGGCTTTGCCGCCCGGGCTTGCCCGGTCCCATGCCGCCCGAGCCTGTCCGGCTTTGCCGCCCGGGCTTGCCCGGTCGCATGCCGTTCGAGCCTGTCCGGCTTTGCCGCCCGGGCTTGCCCGGTCCCATGCCGTTCGAGCCTGTCCGGTTTTGCCGCCCGGGCTTGCCCGGTCCCATGCCGTTCGAGCCTGTCCGGCTTTGCCGGACAGGCTCATCCGTTCGCGCATTCGTCGAGCATCCATTCCCGGAAGCGCCGCAACGCCGCGCTCGTCTCCAGGCGCTCCGGCGCGTAGCACAGGTAGTGCCCTTGCGCGTCGACGTCGACGGGGGCGTCGAACGGTTCGACGAGCGCGCCGCTCGCGAGCGCGTCGACGATCAGGAAGCGCGGCACGAGCGCGAGCCCGAGCCCGGCCTGCGCGGCCTGGATCAGCACCGAATACTGTTCGAAGCGCGGCCCCGCCAGCGCATTCATGTGGGCCGCGCGATGGCGCTCCGCCCACATGGACCACGCGATTTCCGCCTGCTCGTGCACGAGCCGCGGCGCGGATGCCGCGTCGGCGGGCGTGCGCAGCGCATGCCGCGTCGCGAATTCACCGGAACAGACCGGCACGAACGTATGGCCGTCCAGATAATCGCAGCGGACGCCTTCCCATGCGCCGTCGCCATAGCGGATCGCCGCGTCGAGTCCGAACGGGAACACGTCGCCGTGAGCCAGATGGCGGCGAAAACTCAGCGTGACGCCCGGCGCGGCGGCCAGAAAGCGCGCGAGCCGCGGCACCAGCCACTTCGTCGTGAAGGTCGGCACGCTCGCGATCGTCAGCAGATCGCTGTTCTCGCGCGCGCTCAGCAATTCGATCGACGCGTTGCCGATCTCGCGCAGCGGGCCGATCACGCGCGCGTGATAGACCTGTCCGGCCCGCGTGAGCGCGAGATTGCGTCCCTCGCGCACGAACAGCTTGACGCCGAACAGCGCCTCGAGATTCGCGATCTGCCGGCTGACCGCGCTCGGCGTCAGGCCGAGCTCGCGGGCCGCATACGAGAAGTTCAGGTACTTCACGGAACTCGCGAACGCGTGCAGCTCCGCGATGTTGGGAAACAGGTGCTTCACGGCGAACTATTCCTTGCGCGCACAGATCGATGCGGGCGTTGTACGTTTTTTTCATGACGATGCCATGTCGGATCCGCACACTGCGTCCGTCACGACCATGCATGTCGGCCCTGTCCGGCGGGCGTTGCGTGCCCCATTCCGTGTCCGCCAGCGAGTCTCGCCATGCATCCGCCATCCGCTCCGGCCCTTGCCGAAGCTATTCCGATTCGTCGTAACAAACGGCCGCACGCGATGGCGGGACGCCTGCTGCTGCAGGCATTCGTCGCGGCCTTCGCGCTGTACCTCGCGTTGCCGATCGCGCTGCTGCTGATCGGCTCGGTCGGCCAGTCGTGGACGAACACGCTGCTGCCGTCCGGCATCACGTCGCACTGGTTCGCCGATCTGGCCGCGAATCGCAGTTTTACCCGCGCATTCGGCGTGAGCCTCGTCGTCGCGCTCGCGTGCTGTGTGATCAACGCCGTGCTGGCGCTGCCGCTCGCGTATGCGCTGCATCACCGCGCACTGGCCGGCCGCGGCTTCGCGGCGCGCGTCGTGATGCTGATGCCGATCGCGGTGCCGGCGCTGACGCTCGGGTTCGGCTACATCGCGATCTTCAGCGGCGATGCGCTGCCGTGGCTCGGCACGCTGCCGCTGATGATCGCCGCGCATGCGGTGCTGACGCTGCCGTACCTGCTGCAGACGCTGCTGAGCGACCTGCGGCACCTGGGCCTCGCCCATCTCGAGGCGTGTGCGGCGACGCTCGGCGCGACGCCGCTGCGCCAGTTCTTCACGATCGTGGTGCCGAACCTGCGGCACAGCCTGTTTTCCGGCCTCGTGATGGTTGCCGCGCTGTCGATCGGCGAATTCCAGATCTCGAACCTGATCGCGGGCTTCCGCTATCGCAACTATCCGATCGTGCTGCTGCAGGCGTTCTACGGCGCGTCGGGGATGGCCTGTGCGGCGACCGTCGTGCTGCTCGTCCTCGCCGTGCTGGCAACGCTCGCATCCGTCTTCACCGTGCAACGACTGAAGTGAAACCGTCATGAGTCTCGATTTCGAAAACGTCAGCTTTCAGTATCCGGGCGCCCGTCACGGCGTCGACGCGGTCACGCTGTCCGCGGCCCAGGGCGAACTGCTCGCCGTGATGGGCCGCAGCGGCTCCGGCAAATCGACGCTGCTGCGCCTCGCCGCCGGGTTGCTCGACGGCTACCGCGGCCGCATTGCGATCGTGGGCCGCGACATGGCCGGCGTGCCGGTATGGCAGCGCGAGATCGGGATGGTGTTCCAGCACTACGCGCTGTTTCCGAACCTGTCGGTCGTCGACAACGTCGGCTATGGCCTGAAGATGCGCGGCATGACGGCGGCACTGCGCCGCCGCCGCGCGCTCGAGATGCTCGAACGCGTCGGCCTCGCCGCGCAGGCCGACCGCAGTACGGCGCTGCTGTCCGGCGGCCAGCAGCAGCGCGTCGCGCTGGCCCGCGCGCTCGTGATCGAACCGAAGCTGTTGCTGCTCGACGAGCCGCTTGCCGCGCTCGATGCGGGCATTCGCCACCAGTTGCGCGACGAGATCCGCGCGCTGCAGCGCGCCTGCGGCGCGACGACGCTGCTCGTCACGCACGACCAGGACGAGGCGCTCAGCATGGCCGATCGCGTGGCGATCGTCGACGGTGGACGCATGTTGCAGGCCGGCACGCCGCGCGACCTGTACGAGCGTCCGGCGACCGCGCAGGTCGCCCGCTTCGTCGGCCATTCGACGCTGCTGCGCGGCCGCGTGCTCGCGTTCGGCGCGGTCGACGTGCGGTTCACCACGCTGTGCGCGGATACGGGGGCGCACCGGCCGGGTGACTCGGTCGACGTGCTGATCCGGCCGGAACACGTGCAGCCCGATCCGCCCGAATACGTCGCGAACCGCATCGACGGCCGGGTCGGCGAGGTGCGCTATTTCGGCGCGACGCAGCGCTTCGACTTCGTGCCGGCCGGTGCGACCGACGCGCTGCTCGGCGAAGGGCGCGCGCTTCCCGCGCGCTGCGTGTCGATCGAGCCGCGCCACCTGCTCGTGCTGCCCGCCGCGTAAGCGCGGGCGACCCCATTCATTCAACGGAGAATCACGATGTCTGCACGCCGTCATTTCCTTCATGCGACGCGCCGCCGCCTGCTGGCGCTCTGCGCGTTCGCGACCCTCGCGCCGGCGCTGGCCCATGCCGCGCCGCTGTATCCCGGCGAGGACGCGCTGTACGAGAAGGCCGCCGACGAAGGGCTCGTCGTGTCGTTCGACACGGGCCCGGAATGGGCGAACTGGAAGTCGCTGTTCGCCGAATTCCGCAAGCGCTACCCGAAGGTCGAGATCACGTACAACGACATCGGCTCGGCGGCCACGGTCGTCGCGCTCGACAAGTCGCGACGCCGCCCGCAGGCCGACACCGCGTACTACTTCGCGGCGTCGGCGCTCGATGCGACGGCCAAGGACGTCGTCGCGCCGTTCAAGCCGGTCAATTTCGACAAGCTGCCGCAGGTGTTCCGCGCGGCCGACGGCCGCTGGTTCGCCGTGCACTCGCTGAACATCGCATTGCTCGTCAACCGGAAGCTCGTGAAGAACGTGCCGCAGCGCTGGTCTGACCTGCTGAAGCCCGAGTATCGCAATGCAGTCGTCTATCTCGACCCGCGTTCGACCGGGCAGGGGCAGGTCGCCGTGTTCGCTGCCGCCTATGCGAACGGCGGCAGCGTCGACAACCCGAAGCCGGGCGCGGAGTTCTTCGGCAAGCTGAAGCAGGCGGGCAACGTGCTGCGCGTCGAGGGGACGACGCCGTACGCGAAGTTCGTCAAGGGCGAGATTCCGATCCTGATCGGCTACGAGAACGACGGGCTCAAGGCCAAGTACACGGACGGCATGGGCGACGCGGCCGAAGTCGTGATTCCGCAGGACGGCAGCGTATCGGCGCCGTACGCGATGAGTCTCGTGAAGAACGGTCCGAACCCGGCCGCCGCGCAGTTGTGGCTCAACCTCGTGATGAGCGATGTCGGCCAGGCGCTGTTCGCGCAGGGCTACGTGCGCCCGGCCGTACCCGGCACGCCGGTCGCGCAGGAGGTCGCCGCGAAGCTGCCGAACGCGCCGCAGGTGCGTCCGCTCGACGTCGCGAAGGCCGCGACACGCAAGGCCGAGGTCGACCAGCTGTGGTCGCAGGCCACGCTCGGCAAGTAAGGGGCGCACGATGCGGGTCTCTTCCATGCAGCGCGGCGTGCTGCGCCGCTACGGCGCGGTGCCGGCGGCCGGGCTGTTCGCGGTGTGCTTCGCGCTGCCGCTCGCCGCGCTCGTCGGCGCCGCGTTCGACGGCGGCGGTCATGCGTTCGCCGCGGTATTCGGCGATCCGCTCGTCGCCGACGCAATCGTGCGTTCGCTGGCACTCGCGATCGCCGCCGGCACGCTGTCCGTCGCGGTCGGCGTGCCGGTCGCGTTCGTGCTGGCCGGGCAGTCGCCGGCGCGCCGGCGCTGGTCGCTCGCGCTGCTCGGCGTGCCGCTTGCGTTCTCCGGCCTCTTGATCGCCTACGGCTTCATCCTCGTGTTCGGCCGCGCCGGTTTCGTGACGACGCTGCTGGCGTCGCTCGGCGCGGACCCGACCGTGGTCGGCGGCGCGATCTACACGATGCCGGGGCTCGCGTTCGCGTACGCGTACTACCTGATCCCGCGCGTCGCGCTGATCCTCTACCCGGCGCTCGCGAATCTCGACCGGCGGCCGCTCGAGGCGGCGCTGACGCTCGGCGCGCGGCCGTGGCGCGCGTGGTTCGACGTCGCGTGGCGCGAGCTGTGGCCGTCGATCGCGTCGGCATGGTGCCTCGTCAGCGCGATCGCGCTCGGCACGTACGGCACGGCGCTCGCGCTGGCCGGCACGCAGATCAACATCCTGCCGCTGCTGATGTACCTGAAGCTGTCCGACGGACAGACCGATTTCTCGCAGGCCGCCGTGCTGTCCATCGTGCTGACGGCGCTCTGCACCTGTGTTCTTGCATTGGGGGAAGGACTTGCACGGCAACGACATCATTGAATGGTCGAACCAGGCGCGCGACGCGCTGGCACAACTCGCGCAACGGCAGCGCGGCGCGACCCGGCACCGGATGCCGGTCGGCGTGATCGGCCCGCGCGATGCGACGGACGCCCAGCTCGCGATCGCCGAGCGGATCGCGCACGGGCTCGCGGCGGCGGGCGTCGCGATCGTCGGCGGCGGCAAGCAGGGCGTAATGGAGTCCGCCGCGCGCGGCGCGCAGGCGGCGGGCGGATGCGTGATCGGGTTGCTGCCCGAGGACGATGCACAGCACGCGAATCCGTACCTGACCGTCGCGCTGCCGACCGGGCTCGGCATCACGCGCAACGCGCTGATCGCGCGCGCGTCGCTGTGCCTGGTCGCGGTCGGCGGCGGCCTCGGCACGCTGTCCGAAATCGCGCTCGGGCTGCAATGGGGCAAGCCGGTGTTCGCGATTTGCGACGCGCCGCAGGTGGCGGGCGTCGAGAACTTCGACGAAGCGGACCTGCTCGTCGCGCGGGTCGCGCAGTGGCTGTCCGGTTCGGCGTAGGTCGGCATTCCGGGTAACCGGATGCATCGTCTCGGTTGGTATCGACTGAATAAATAGGAATCCTCTACATGAAGAAGATCACTTTTGCGCTTTGCGTTGCCGGCGGCTTCTGCACGGCGGCGCATGCGCAAGGCACCGTCACGCTCTACGGGATCGTCGACGCGGGTTTGGGGTACACGAGCAACCAGCGCGTCGCGACGAGCAAGGGGGCGCCCGGTGCGCCGGTCGCGTATCGCGGCGCGTCGAGCTACAGTTTCGCGAGCGGTACGTGGTCCGGCAGCCGCTGGGGGCTGAAGGGCAAGGAAGATCTCGGCGACGGGCTCGCGGCCGTCTTCCAGCTCGAGAGCGGCTTCAACATCGGCACCGGGCAGCTCGGCCAGGGCGGGCGGATGTTCGGCCGCCAGGCGTGGATGGGGCTGTCGAGCACGCGCTACGGGACGCTGACGATGGGCCGCCAGTACGATCCGATCGTCGATTTCGTCGGCTCGATCGGCCCCGGCTCGTTCCTGACCGGCATGGGTGCGCATCCGGGCGATCTCGACAACATCGACAACCAGTCGCGCGAGAACAATTCGGTCAAGTACGTGAGCCCGTCGTTGGGCGGCTTCACGTTCGGCGGGCTGTACGGTTTCGGCAACCAGGCGGGCAGCGCGAAGAACCAGAACACGTGGAGCGTCGGAGGCCAGTACGTGAACGGGCCGTTCGCGATCGGCGCGGCGTACCTGTATGCGACCAACGCATTCGGCGCGAACGGCGGCGCATGGACCGGCTCGTACGACGGTACCTTCGCGTCGTCGATCAACGAGGGCTTTGCGTCGTCGAAGAGCATGCAGATCGTCGCGGCCGCGTCGACCTACCAGATCGGCGCGGTGACGCTGGGCCTGTCGTACAGCAACACGCAGTACCGGGCGGGCGCGTTCTCGACGTTCCGGGGCAACGCGACCTACAACTCGGTCGGCGGCACGGCGTCGTGGCAGGTGTCGCCGGCGCTGCGCGTCGCGGCCGGCTACGACTTCACGCGCGGCAGTTCGGTCGGCGGGGAAGCCGCGCCGAAGTATCACCAGTTGAACCTGGCGTCGTACTACTACCTGTCGAAGCGGACCGCGCTCTACGGTCTCGTCGGCTACCAGAAGGCGAGCGGCAAGACGCTCGATCCGTACGGCAACGTCGTCGCCGCGACGGCGTCGGTCGGCGACGTCGGCAACGGCATCTCGTCCGCCGGCAACACGCAGACGCTCGTGCGGATCGGCATGCGGCATACGTTCTGACGCGGCGCGGCACTTTCTCCAGCGACTTTGACGCGGCCCTTGTGTGATGCGGGGCCGTTTTTTTGACGAATGGGCGAAGCAGAGCGTTTCGGGCGACCGATGGGAGCCGCAATGCGTTGGCGCGCCCACACGGGGTTCGCGCGATGTCTGCGGATCGCGAGACGTCAAATGTCGGCAGACGCGCGGATTGCGTGAGCGAGCTTGATTTCGACGGGGCGCAGCACCATATTGACCGGGCACAATCTTCAACAATGCAAGAAGAGGATTCTCATGCGTCTGATTCTCGCCCTGCTGGTACCGTGGCTGCAGTTCTTCACGATCGGCCGCCCGGTCGCCGGCCTGATCTGCCTGATTCTGTAACTGACGCTGATCGGCTGGATCCCCGCCGCGATCTGGTCGGTTTATGCGCTGAGTCAGTACAAGACGGATCGCAAGATCGAGGAAGCGTTGGGCGGCCGCCGCTGAGCGGGCCGGATTCGCGATGCCGTGCTTCCCGGCGTCATTCTATTTCGGCGGATTTCTATATGGATCATACGGATGAACTGACATGATTTGTATAGATTTCCAGCGAAATAAACGGTTCGGCCTTGACCCTGATGGACGTGCACACGCACCTGCGGCCGGACATTGCACGGCTTGCCGACGAATCGGCCCGACTCTGGTTCGGCCGAAGATGCAATGGACAAGCGCTACAACACGCTCTCGCGTCCCGATCAACTGGCACTGCGGCGGCAAGCGATCGACTACGTTCTTTCGCATCCCGAATGGACGCTGCGGGAATCCGTCTGTCATCTCAAACGCACGATGCGGCTGACCAGCGCGGAAATGGCGAAGCTCGCGAGCGTATCGACGAAAACGATGCAGGATACCGGGCAGGGGCGCAGCGATGGCACTGTGCAGACGATGAACCGCATCTTCGGCATGCTGGGGTTGAAGCTCGGCGTGGTGCGTCGGGCGTCGCAGCGGCTGCCGTCGTCGTCAGGCCCGGCTCGTCCGAGTCCGTCGCGAGCGACGAGCCGCCCGTTCGCGATCTCGTCCTGCACGACCGCGCGCGGCGCGAGAAAGACGCCGAGCCAGCTCTCTGCTGCCCAGATCAACAGGAAGAACTCGTCGTAGAACGGACCGCGCAATGTCTCCGTGACGGTCGCGCCCGCCTGGTGGAACCAGTATGCGGCGGCAACCATCCACGCGCGAACGACGCGGACGTATCGACATGGATCGGCTGGCCACTGGGGCCGTCGAACATTTGCCTGGTCGCCTGCGCAAGCCGCTCGAGGCAACTCGCGACGTCGACGAGATAATGCCGCGCGCGCGGCGTCAGCCGCAGCGAACGTCCGTTGCGCTCCAACAGCTTCTGGCCGAAGAACGTTTCGAGCACGCGGATCTGCTGCGCGACCGTGCTCTGGGCCACGTTCGGCTCCTCGGTGGCGAGGGTCAGGTTTGGCAGGCGTCCGGCAGGTCGAAGCTGCGCAGCGCGTTACGTGTCGAGCCTGCCTCCCGACGCCGCACGAATTGCGCGGGCCGTGCGGGCTCATTGGCGTATCGAGAACAGCATGCACTGGGTACTGGACATGGCCTTCGGTGAAGATCAGTGCGGGGTTCGCGTCGACAACGCCGCCCAGAACTTTGAGATCCTGCGCCGCATCTGCCTGACCCTGCTCAAAGTGGATACGACTACGAAGGCCGGTATCAAGAATCGACGGCCCAAAGCGGGCGTCAATGACGCTACCGTGCCGCCGTTCTCCGTTTGTGACATTTCATGCGATTGCCCGGCTTCTCGTTAAAAACTCCGCCAGATTCTGACTTGTCCGATCGACTGCGTTGAGGGCATTTGATACCGTTCCCGAGGCAATACAACACGACTCCAAAACCGCCGGGCGTTTTGCCCGATCTGATCCTGCAATGGCCATGCAGACGACTATCGAAACGATCCTGAAGCACCCGAGCGCGAGGCTTCGGCAGCTATTACGCCTGAAGGTCGCGACTACAACTCCGACGCCGGTCTCTGTCGTGAGCAGCAAGTTCTCCGCGGCATTCAACGAGCCGTTTCGATTGAGTGTCGTGGTCACGTCGGCAGACAGGCAGATCGATGGGGCGCAATGGGTCGGTCGGCGCGCGACGTTCGGAATCGAAGAAGAAGCGTCGATCCCGTCAGCTCCGGGGCTGGTCGACCCGACCGTGTCGCCGGAACTCGTCGTGCATGGTGTCGTGACGCTCTGGCGGCGCATCAAGGTGACCCGCGACGAGGCGACCTACAAGTTGCGCATCGAGCCACGAATTGCGCTGTACGACAAGGTGCATGATTCCGGCGTGTTCCGGGACAAGTCGGTCAAGGATCTGATCTCGGAATTGTTCGTTGACCGCCAGAACATCTATCCATTCGATATCGAGTTGAAGCTCGAGGAGGCGCGCGAGAAGTTCGAGCAGACGGTCATGTACGAGGAGTCGATCCTCAACTTCATCAGCCGACATTGTCGTCGCGCCGGAATTTTCTGGTACTTCAGGCACGCAGTGGAAGGCGACAGGACCCGCCGCGATACGCTCGTGTTCGGTGACAATCCACGCGCCTATGTGCGTTCGCTTGAGGTGCCGTACTTGCCATGTTCGGGGCTGAGCAACAACTGGGGTAAGGAAATCCTGAGTATCGAAGCGGTGCGTGAGCTAGTGCCGGCCTCCGTTCAGCTCTGGGAGCGCAATTACCGCTTGCCTGATGATCCGCTCGAGGCCGCCGCCGATATTGCGCGAGAGGACCGGTCTGTGTACGGGAGCATCAACCGCAGCACCGAGCACCACCGCAACGCCGACGTTGGCAAGATGCTCTCCACCGCCCGGCGGGAGGAGCAGGTTGCCCGGCAGATCACCTTCAGGGGCACCAGCAACATCGCCGGCCTGATGCCGGGAACCGTGGTGCAACTGACGAACCATAAGGTGTCGGAGGCACCTTATGGCCTCGTCATCACGAAAGTCGTAACGCGGGCGAGCCGCACCGAGCCCGCATTCAACGAATTCGAGGCGACGCCCGCGCATCTGACCTGGCGGCCCGAATATATTCCGGCCAAACATTGGCGTTGGGTGACGGGCACCATCCCGGGCGTGATCGTTTCGAACGGCAAGAGTCCCTATGCGCCGCTGGACGATCATGGCCGCTATCCGGTGCGGCCGCAATTTCTGCGCAAGCCGAGCGCGCACGGTGCGGACCTGCTGGCGCTGAGATTGATGAAGCCGTCGGCCTCGTATCGGGGCGGCTTTCATGCACCACTCATACCGGACACGTGGGTCGAGTTGCAATGCACGCATGGCGACGTCGATCGGATGTACATCGCCGGCGCCATGAACGACTTTTCGCACCCAGACCCGGTTCACGGTCTCTCGGGCTGGGACAGCCGGGCCGTCTGGCGGTCACCGCTGCTCGGCGCTGACATCCGCCTCGAAGACCGCAAGGGGCAGGAGGGCGGCAAGTTCGCGACGATCCACATGAAGTCGTCGGTTAGCCTCGGCTACCTTGTCGACAGTCAAAAGCGCAAGCGCGGAGAAGGCTTCGAAGCCTGGACCCTCGGGCATTCGGTCATTCGCGGCGTTCGCGGTGTTTTCCTGTCTGCCGACAGGCAGACTGATCCGAATGCGCTGCATCTTGAGATGCAGCCTGCAAAGCGACGGCTCGAAGCCGCGCTGTCACAGATGGAAAAGCTGTCTGAACTCGCGAATGCCGCTCACGCTTTTGCCGCCGATGTTGATCGTCAGCGACAGTTGCTGGCCGAGCGGCTCGACGAACTCAAGGAGGCCGTGCTGCTTGCGAGTGCCCCCGAAGGCATGGCGTTTACCAGCGGATCGCACTTGCAACTGGCAGCCCAGGCAAACATTGTTGCGACGGCTGGCGGCAATGCCGATTTCGGCGCCATGAAGAACATCTCGTTTGCCGCCGGTGATGGGATGTCGATGTTCGCATGGCAGGGGGCGATGAAGGTGATATCGCAAAAAGGCAAGGTACACCTGCACGCCCAAGGCAATGCGATGGAGCTCGCCGCGCACGATGCCATCCAGATTATCAGTTCGGATGGCGAAGTGCTTGTTTCGGCCAACAAGGCACTGACCCTGACCAGCGGTGGCGCCTATATCAAGCTTGACGGTGGCAACATCGAGATCGTTTGTCCCGGCGACCTCAAGCTGCGCGGTGGCTCGATATCCCGTGGTGGTGGCGGATCAATGCCCACGCCAGGTTTCTCGTTCGGTGAAGGCAAGGAACTGATGCCGCATGATCACCACTTCGTGCTGAAGAACCCGTCTACCGGCGAACCGCTGTCTGGCGTTCAGTACCGCATCCTCGAGCCTGACGGCACGATTCACAACGGCGTCACGGACGCCGTCGGCAAGACCAAGGTCATCAAGACCAGCTACGCGCAAAGCGTGTTGAAGCTGCAATTTCTGGCAAAGGACGAATAATAATGGCCGATATGTGGATCGATTTGGGTTCGGGCGTCTCGCAGGCGGCCTCCGAAGCCAGCTACACGTTGCAGCACTTTCCGCGCCGACTCGACATGATTCGCATCATGCGGATTCCTTTTTATGGCACAAGCGGGGCCATGATGGAAGCAGAACCCGGTCACTACTGGCTGGAGATTGATCACGGTGATCCGAAGATCCAGGAAAGCTATGGCTGGTATCCGGCAACGGACATCACCAATTCCGGCCCCATGGACAAGGTCAAATCCGGCGTGTCGATGTTCACGCCTTTCTTCGAGGTCGAAGGGTGTATTAATGGCGATTCGCCTGCTCGGCGCAAATCCCAACGGGAGCGCCACCGTTCGGGGATTGCCGGCGGTGGTATTGGTACCCAACCGTTTCCGTGGGATCCACATCACGGGGCGGCCGACGTGAAAACGATTCGTCACCCGTATGTTGGTGTGGGGGATGATCGTTCAGAAGACGAAATCCTGCAAGCGATCCGCGATTACGCTGCTCGGTACACGCAGACATCGAACGGGCGATGGACATTCAAGTTCGACGATCCGGCAGAAAACAACTGCCACACGTTTGTGTGGCAAACCCTGTACCACTGCGGGCTTATCGATGTCGAAATTCTTGATTCGTCGGTCGACCCGCATTTCGCCTCGATCTCGATGGGCGGGCAGCACACAAGCGCTATTGGCAAGGTTGTCGGATACATCCAGCGCCCGGAGTTCGTCGACTATCTGTCGTCAAAAGCGAAGGTCATTCAAGGGGTGCTGAGCAAGTATGGGCAGGCTAGGTGACACTTTGACATCCCGATTCGCCGCGAGAGTAGGCATTGTGACCTTCGTCGCGGTCGCTGCATTGGGATACCCGATTCTCAATATGTGCAGGTTCACGGGCTATTGCTCGGTGAACGGCCTCAAATGGATGTGGCATATGACACACAAGGACAAGTATGGATTGATCGGTCAGCACCTGGTGCCGGGCAAGGAATATTACTTTGAGGTTAAGCCGGCGTATTTTGATCGCGATTATCCTCAACACGCTCCAGTTTCTGCCCAGCAGATTGAGCCGCAGGATAAGGTGGTTATTAGCGCAGTCCGTTCGGATCAAAAGACAGATTGGGAGGTGGTCTACGAGAAAAATCGAGTTGCCTTCGATCAGCATCTTGATCTCCCTAAATTCGGAATTGTGGTTAACGGTGACTACTTTTTTTCGATAGATCCCAATGGGCAGTTGGGGAAGCAGATCACGATTGATGAGGCCATACGATTCGAGTCCTATGTCAAAGTCACAACCTATTTGCAGAAGGTGAAGGCAGCCGAACTTGTTCAGCGTACGCTCGAAAATCGAAATCGCTTTACGTATTGGCCAACGACGGGTTATCGCAAGGAGATGATCGGATTTAACCTTCAAGGTGGTCGGCGAGAAGATTGGCACGAATGCTACGCCGAATCGAACGGCGATCACACGCCGTGCCCTGATTCGTCGAAAGAGCCCTGATACATTGCACCGCGACCCGCCTCGCTGATCCGTATGCCTGTTGATTTTTCGACATTGCCGCCTGAGGTAGTCTCAGACGCAAAACCGCCGCGGCCGATTGTCTGGTTTCTGCTGGCTATGATCATCATCGCTGGCGGTGCCGCGCTGGTGTTGTGGTTGTGGCCCAAGGGAACGTCAACACACGATTGGCAGTTCTGGACGTGGGTGATCGCAGTACCCTCGCTGGTGTATGCGTTGCTTTTCGCCGCGCGATGGCATCTTTACGAACAGGCGCTCGCGCAGGTTGAGGCGTTCAACCGCCAGCGCAGGAGCGTCGTCGTTCACAACACCGCGTTCGCGCAACGGCCGCTCGCGTTACTGGCATCCGCCTACGTTACTGCGATGGGCGAACAGGATGTCGCAAAACGTATTATCCAGCACGAGTCCATGCTGGGATTCCGGCCTGTTCGTGGGATAGGTTCATCGGTCAGTCATACGGCAATCGTCGCGCAGAAACGGGAAGGACGCGAAACCGAGCAACGCCGCACGCGCCGTGATGCTTTTCCTCTCACCAACGACGACCTTCTCGAGTTGTTTGGCAAGCTGATAACGCGTATGCAGCCGACGCTTGCGGCATTGCCGTCGCAAATCGTGCTGCCTGTTCAACTGGTCGTTACGGGGAGCGAATATCCGCTCGATATCGCCAAACAGTGGGAAACAGCATGGCGCGCTTTCGGTTTAGGGGAGTTCGTGCTCAGTTCCCAGTCCAATGAGCAGGGGCTGATGACATTGGACGCGTGGCTTGACGAATCCGATGGTGCGCGACGCAACCGAGTCGCGCTATATGTCAACGTTCAGTTTCGCGATGACCCGCCAGACAACGGTGCGGAAGCCGCGACGGCGATGCTGGTCGCATGGCCGGACATGGCCCATCGCCTGAAGCAACCTGTCCTAGCCTGGCTACACCGTCCTGTACGTTCGATAGCGGACGGATTCGGCGTGACGCTTGGAACAGCGTTGACGTGGGGCGCGGTTTCGTCTGTGAACGAAACCCACGCATGGGCAAGCGGGCTCGAAGCCGATGGCCGGGAATGTCTGGCACATGCATTCAAACAGTCGGCGACAGAACCGACGAGCGGCGACGAAAACGCGGTGATGACAGCAAATATCGACACGTCACTGGGAATCACGGGACACGCTGCCGGGTGGCTTGCATGCGCATTAGCGGCTGAAAACTTTGCTGCTACGGATCGACCGCAATTGATCGCCACCCAAGATGGCAACGGTCTGGTTTATGCGGTCGTGCGCAAATCTTCCCTTCAACAACCAGAAGGCATGCAACAGTCATGAGTGAGCAGTCAACCCCTCGTCGAACCAAAGGCTTCCGCGCATTCGTCATTCTCTTGACGATCCTTGCCAGCGTACTGGCGCTGCTGATGGCTGACCAATGGCGCCTGTCCGGCAACGGGCGACTTGGATGGGCGTTTGCGCTAATTGCTGTCGTGGCCCTCATCCTGATCCTCATCGAGCCCTTGATCCATTCATCCTGGGACTGGATTTACGGACGCGCATTTCAGAGTGAGAAGCGTGGCCTTGAGCCTCAACGGAAAAATCTGAAGCGCGACGCGCGTCTTCAATACCTGTGTGACGAATTGCGGGCATCGCGCGGCTGGTTCTGGCGTTACCGTATGCCGTGGCTGATGGTATGTGGCGCGGACGATCTGACCGCTTCGGTGGCGCCCGGGTTGAAGCAGGCTGGTGTCCTTCCCGTCGGCAATGCAATTCTCGTTCACCCTGCGCCGGATGGCGTCGAGGTGTTTCAGTGGCGGAGGCAGATCCGGAAACTGCGCCGACGTGGGCCTGTCGACAGCGTAGTTCAGGTCGTGCAATTGGACGGAGACGGCCGCCCTGACAGCGAACTGCCGCACACGCTCGCCACCCTGGCGACGGATTTCGGCTGGGCCGCGCCCGTCACGTTTCTGCATCCGGTGCAGGCTGAGGGCGACCAGCCCGATACGTTTGAGGTGATCGGTGCATTCGGCGGCACGTCACGCAAGGGCGGGGAGCAGACGAGAGTGTTGCGCGATCAGCTTGCCATGATCGAAGTGAATACGGCCAATGTGGGAATCCGGTTGGGCTGTGCGCCCACGCGCATGACCTGGCTCTTGAAGGTGTCCGCCTACATCGGCCAGCAGCACGAGCACATCGTCGCGGGATGGGAAGTGCTGCTCGCCTCGCACCGGCTGCGTGCGCCACTATCTGGCGTCGTGTTCGTGCCAGTGTTTGGTACTGAAAAGCCGGAGAGACAGGCTATTCAACGGGGCGCAACGGAAAACCTGCGATCGCCGACAACGACAGCTCCTGGAGCGTGGCCCGATTCTGCGGCGAGCCAACCTGTCGCGCTACTCCCCGTGTGGCATGCGATCGCCAGCCGGCGCGGCGTCGGCCGCCGGGTCGGGTTCTACTGGCCCAACGCGCTGGCGAAGCTCGTCGCGGTCGCAGCGATCGCGTGGTGTGTCTGGATGACAGTCTCCTTCATCGGCAACCGGCAGTTGATGCGGGAGGCGCGCGCCGCTGCGGACGCGGCAGTCGATGCCCGGCCACAGACAGCGCAGGCGTGGCGCGCCCAAGTGGTGCTGCAGCAACTGATGGAAAAGCTCGAATACCGCCAGCAGCACGGCGCACCGTGGTACTTGCGCGGCGGCCTGTCGCGCAACGACGAAGTCCTCGCGGCACTCTGGCAGCCGTACCGGATTGCCGCGACCCGCAACCTGCAGGCGCCGGTGGTGAAGTCGACCGAAGACCTGCTCAAGTTTGCGGGTGAGGCGCGCGCCGATGCGCTGCAATCGCAGGACGCGCGCAGCAGCACATATAACGCGCTCAAGACCTATTTGATGCTCGCCGATCCGCGGCGCGCTGATCCTGCGTTCCTGAAACGCCTATTCGTGGCGCTGTGGCCGAAGCCGGTTGAGATTCCGGTCGGCGAGCGTGACGATACCGGCCGGCGGCTCGCCGGCTTTTACGCGGATCACCTGAAAGCGCATCCCGAATGGCGGATCGCGCTGGACGACGGCCTCGTGACGTCGACCCGCAACATGCTGGTCACGCAGATGGGTCTGGCTTCGGCCGACGATACGGTGTACCAGCGCATCCTCGACGAGGTCAAAGGCAAGTACGCGGACGCGTCGCTCGACACGCTGCTGAATCGCGCCGACGCCCATGGACTATTCACGACGTCGCAGACCGTGCCGGGCATTTACACGCGCGCCGCGTGGGACGGCATGATCGCCGCGGCGATCGACAAAGCGTCAAGCGAGCGCCGCGTGAGCAGCGACTGGGTGCTGACGGACGCGCAGTCGACACAATCGATCGACAACACGCCGTCATCCTCCAACGGAGCTTCGTCCGGGGCACTTGGCGCGATTCGCGCTCAGGCGGCCATCGACGAAAAGCACGCGGCCGACGCACTGAAACAGCGGTTGACAACCCGCTACTTCGCGGAGTACACGGCTGCCTGGCAACGCATGCTCAACAGCCTCCAGTGGCAGCCGGCGTCGAACCTGACCGGCGCAATCGAACAGCTTGCCAGGCTGGCCGACGCGCAGACCTCGTCGCTGATCGCGCTGATGAAATCGGTGCAATATCAGGCACAGGCGGGTCGTCCGTCGCAGGCGCTGAGCGACACGCTGGTGCGCAAGGCGCAAAGCCTGATCGGCAACGACGATTCAACAGCCGCATCTACCGTCAACCCACTCGACAAGCCGTTCGGCCCGCTGCTTGCACTGATGGGCGACACCGGTGCCACACCGGTGAGCGGTAATGACAAGGGCAACGCGACGGCCGATATCGCACTGAACGGTGTGAGCCTGTCGCGCTATCTGACAGCGGTGACGACGATGCGTTTGAAGTTGCAGCAGATCGCCAGCGGCGCCGACGCGCAGGCGATGGCTCGCTCACTCGCGCAGGCGGTGTTCCAGGGCAAGCTGTCGGAACTGTCGCAGGCCCGCGACGACGCAGCGCTCACGGCCGCCAGTCTTGGCTCCGCGTGGTCGGGCTTTGGCGATGCCGCATTTGCGCAGCCGCTCGAGGCCGCGTGGCAGACGATCCTGCAGCCGGCCGCGGCGAGCCTGAACGAAGCATGGCGCGCGAGCGTCGCCGCGCCGTTCAACGCGGCGATGAGCGGTCGGTACCCGTTCTTCGACACGCAGGCCGATGCGTCCTTCGCCGAGCTCGGCCGCTACGTGCGGCCCGATACCGGCCTGATTGCGCGCTTCGTCTCGACGCAACTGGCTGGCGTGCTGAAGCTCGAAGGTGATCACTGGATACCGAGCGAACTGGCGCCGCAGGCGCTGCAATTCGATCCAAAGTTCCTGGCCGGCATCAGGCTGCTGTCGACGGTCGGCGCGCAGCTTTATGCACGCGGCGACGCGGGCGAGCGCATCGACATGATGGCGCTGCCGGTGCCAAACGTGACACGCTCGGAGTTGTCGATCGACGGCAAGCAGATCGTCAATTTCAACCAGCAGGAAAGCTGGACGCCGTTCACGTGGCCCGGCAATGGCCTGACCGGGCGCGCCAGCCTGACGTGGCAGACGGTCGATGTCGGCTTGCGGCAGGCGTTCGATGCGACGGGAGACTGGGCATTCCTGCGACTGCTGAGTAAGGCCGACGTCAAGCCACTCGACAGTACCCGCTACCAGCTTGCATGGAACGTGGCGAACGGCGAACCGCTGCGATACGTGCTGCGCACGCAGCTCGGCGCTGGCCCGCTTGATCTGCTCAAGCTGCGCGGTTTCCGGATGCCCGAGCGGATCTTCACGGTCGGCAAGACCGGCGTCATGCCGGCGTTCCCGTCCCTTCCCCCTTTGCCGCTTGAGTTTCAGCCATGAAAGGAGAGCAAACCTGATGAATGGCGTACGTACAACCCTGCGCCTGCTGGCTTGTCTTTCGCTGGTGGCACTGGTGTCGGCCTGCGGCGCATGGCAATCGGTAAAGGATACGACCGTCGACGCGACGCGTGCGGTGTTCATCGCCAAGGTCAAGCAAATGAACCTCGTGATCGTGAGCCGCAGTGCACTCAATCCGGATGAGCGCGGAGTGGCGCTGCCGGTCGTGATGCGCGTCTACCAGCTCAGGGATTCGAAGGCGTTCGAAACGGCCACCTATGCGCGTTTGCTCGACGGCACGAGCGATGCGCTGAAGGCAGATGTGCTCGCCGAGGCTGAAGTGATGCTCGGTCCAGACGCGACCGTCAAGCTATCCGAACCGATGGCCGACGACGCGAAGTTTGTGGGTGTCGCAGTGTTCTTCCGCAATCAGTCGAACGCCGAGTGGCATGTGCTGGTTCCGAAGTCGCTATGGAAGAAAACTGATCCCGTCAAGCTTGTCGTGACGGGCAACCGGATGGAGCTGACGCAATGAACAAGGTGCTCTTCGACCCGGAAATGGCCAGTGCCGTTGACGACGCGCTTTGGGCGCATGTCGGTGGTTGGTCACCACGGTCGGCGTGTATCTGTTCGACACCCGTGTCGGATTGCGACGCGACCTCGTGTTTATTCCGGTTGGCGTAGGCACGGATACACGTCCCGACCAGTGCGATCTTCCCGTCATTTTCCGGTTTATTTTTAACGACAAGAACGATTCGTTGATGGCACATGTGGCCAATACGTCGAGGGAGGCCGTGTTAGAGGCCGAGGATTTGAAGCCGGTGATGGAGATGTGCATCAAGGTGATGCCGGCGCCGTGCAGATCGACGAGATGCGCGGTGACGACACGATGGCGCGCCTGACGCGCGTCGTTAACCGAAAAGCCTTACGCCTCGAGCGTCGGCTCGCGAGCCGCTACAACCGGGTCATCATTGGTCCGGCGCGCATCGAGCAGTGCCGGGCGGCGCAGTTTCACCGCACTGTCGACGCGGGCATCTGCGCATGCGGCCGCATGGGCCGCAAAACAGTCTGCGCAAGCTGATCTTCATCCCGCAACACTGATCCGGGTGGATCGGCTGGGCCACGACGCGCGGCGTGCTACGGAAGTCTGACCCGATATCCTTGGGAAGTGCTGCCGGATCGGGCATCCCGGTGCTGATCAACTGCCAACTGACCAATCCGCGGTGGCGGTGCAATGTAACTATCTGGAGAAATGGAATGAGGCGTTACGACATTCGGCGCGGCGATACGACGACGGGCAACGGCCGGGTTGAAACCCGCCCGGAATCCGACACGATCGACGGGCTCCTGGTCGCTTATGAGCGTGACCGGGTGTGGTGCAATGCCTGCAAGACCATGGGATACATCGAGTGCGTCGGCCCACGCGTCGCCACGACGGGACCGGACGGACGGCAGCAGGCGCTCAGCGATGATCTGTGTCGTTGCAAATGCACCCCTAGCCCAAGACTGATTGCGTCGCAGACACGCTCGTACTGCGATGTGTAACCGTCGCGCGCGGTACACGGTCCCGCGTCTTCATTGGCAGACGGTCCATGCTCGAACCCGGGCCTGTCTGCAGCTGGCTTTACTTCACCGCAAACAGCGTCAGGTTCATGAAGATCTTGAACGCATAGCCGAGCGTGACGGCGCCGGCCACGCCGCCCGCCCACAGGACGACGAACCACATCCAGCCGCGCATCCGCGGCCGCGGCGCCACGGGCGGGCGAGCGGCGGAATCAGTGGTGGTAGTAATGCTGGTCTTCATGGCGCACCTTGCCTCGGAATACCCAGTAACCCATCGTCGTGTAGGCGATGATGATCGGGAGGATAACCGCTGCGCCGACCAGCGTGAAGGTCTGGCTGGAACGCGGCGCGGCCGCTTCCCAGATCGTCATCGTCTGAGGAATCGCATACGGGAACAGCGTGACGAGCAGGCCGACGTAGCCGAGCAGCACGAGCGCCAGCGCAAGCACGAACGGCGTCATGTCGTGCCGGTCGCGCACCGCGCGACGCATCCACACCGCGCACCCGGCGACCAGGAACGGCACCGGCAGCAGGCGCCAGAACAGCCCCGAGTCGAACCAGCGCTGCGCGATGGCCGGATCCTGCAGCGGCGTCCACAGGCTGATCACCGCGATGAAGCCGAGCAGCACGACGGTCAGCGGCCACACGACCCGATGCAGCCGGCGCTGCAGGTCGCCTTCGGTCTTCGCGACGAGCCAGCAGCAGCCGAGCAGCGCATAGGTCACGATCAGGCCGAGGCCCGTCAGCAGGCTGAACGGCGTCAGCCAGTCGAATGCGTCGCCCGCGAACACGCCGTCCTTCACGTCGATGCCCTGCAGGAACGCGCCGAGCGCGATGCCCTGGAACAGCGTCGCACCGGCCGAGCCGCCGATGAACGCGAGATCCCACAGGTGCTTCGTGCGCCGCGCCTTCGCGCGGATCTCGAACGACACGCCGCGGAAGATCAGGCAGACCAGCATGAAGATCAGCGGCAGGTACAGCGCCGACAGCACGGTCGAATAGACGATCGGGAATACCGCGAACAACCCGGCGCCGCCGAGCACGAGCCACGTCTCGTTGCCGTCCCACACGGGGGCGACCGTGTTCATCATCAGGTCGCGTTCCTTCTCGTCCGGAAAGAACGGGAAGACGATGCCGATGCCGAGGTCGAAGCCGTCGAGCACGACGTACATGAAGAGCCCCAATGCGATGATCGCGGCCCAGATTACGGTGACGTCCATAGGTTTTCTCGTGTGCGGATGGGGTGGGCTCAGACGGTCTCGATCAGCTCGTCGACGGCCGACATCGGGCGGCGCGCGGTGTGATCGGGGCGCGTGTCGGGCGTGTCGTCGTGCTTCACGTCGGGCAGCGCGGGGCCGGCCTTCATCAGCTTCAGCATGTAGTACACGCCGGTGCCGAACACGAGGAAGTACACGATCACAAAGGTCATCATCGACAGGCTGACCTGCTGCACCGACAGCGGCGACACGGCCTGCGCGGTGCGCATCACGCCATACACGACCCACGGCTGGCGGCCCGCTTCGGTCGTCACCCAGCCCGCGAGCAGCGACACGAAGCCGGTCGGGCCCATCACGAGCGCGAAACGCTGGAACCACTTCGATTCGTACAGGCGGCCGCGGCGGCGCAGGAACCACGCGAGCGCGGCGAGGCCGATCATCGCGAAGCCGAGGCCGACCATGATCCGGAAGCTCCAGAACACGACGGTCGAGTTCGGGCGGTCCTGCGGCGGGAATTCCTTCAGCCCGCGGATCTCGCCGTCCCAGCTGTGCGTGAGGATCAGGCTGCCGAGGTGCGGTACCTTCACCGCGTAGTGCGTCGTTTCCGCCTTCATGTCCGGAATCCCGAACAGGTTGAGCGGCGTGCCGCCCTTCTCGGTTTCCCACAGCCCTTCGATCGCAGCGATCTTCGCGGGCTGGTGCTTCAGCGTGTTGATGCCGTGCTGGTCGCCGATCACGGCCTGCAGCGGCGCGAGCACGAGCAGCAGCCACAGCGCCATCGAGAACATCTTCTTCACGCTCTTGTCGCGGCGGCCCTTCAGCAGGTGCCACGCGGCGGTCGCGGCCACCACCAGCGCGGCGACGATGAACGCGGCGATCGCCATGTGGAACAGGCGGTACGGGAACGACGGGTTGAAGATGATCGCGAACCAGTCGGTCGGCACGACGCGGCCGTCGACGATCTCGAAGCCCTGCGGCGTCTGCATCCAGCTGTTCGACGCGAGGATCCAGAACGTCGAGATCAGCGTGCCGACCGCGACCATCAGCGTCGCGCCGAAGTGCGCGCGCGGGCTCACGCGGTTCCAGCCGAACAGCATGATGCCGAGGAAGCCGGCCTCGAGGAAGAACGCGGTCATCACCTCGTACATCAGCAGCGGCCCGGTGACGGCGCCGGCGAAGCTCGAGAAGCCCGACCAGTTGGTGCCGAACTGGTAGCTCATCACGACGCCGGAGACGACGCCCATCCCGAACGCGACCGCGAAGATCTTCGACCAGAACAGACAGAGGGTTTTGTAGTACTGCTTGCCGGTCTTGAGCCAGCGATATTCGAGCACGGCGATGAAGCTGGCGAGGCCGATGCTCAGCGCCGGAAAGACGATGTGAAAGGAGACGGTGAACGCGAATTGCAGGCGGGCCAGATCGAGGGCCGAAAGTGCGGTGTCCATACCAGATGACCGAAGCTGACGATACCCGCCGGCGGGTGCCGGCGGACCCGGCCGACAGGCGGCGGGGTTGGCTGGAGTATGTGCCGCGATGTTGCACCGCGAAATGCGCCAACTCGTCGCAGATGTCCAGCCCGCCGCCCACGATTTCGGGATAAATCGTTGATTCGTATCAAGAAGGCCGTTCGCAGCGCGTGCGGCCGCGGCGTGGCGGTCTGACGCACGTGCGTCAATATGGCGCGTCGCGTCATCGGAACGGTTCGATGCGCACGCCCGTACCGCGCGGATCCCCCCGGCGTGCCGCGGTGCGCGGCCGATCCGTTTCGACGCGTTAGCCCGTAACGCCGGCGACCGCGCGGGTGGGGGTGGCAGGTCGGGTCTGTCACATTGGTAACGTCGCGCAACATTCGCGCATCCGCTCGTAATGGATGCCGGATTGCGCACGGCGTAGCGTTCGGGGTGTCGGGTTCGTATCGACGAACCGGTCTGCCGGAGAACGTGACGTGAATGGATTGAAGCTCGCGCTGGGCGCAGCCGCCGCGGTGGCGCTCGCGACGGGCGGCGTGGCGCATGCCGCCCGGGTCGGGGTCTACATCGGCCCCGGCTACCCGTATTACTACCCCGTCGTTCCTGCGCCGTATTACTACCCGCCGCCCGTCGTCGCGGTGCCTGTCGATCCCGGCCCGCCGACCGAGTACGTCGAGAAGGGGCAGCCGCGGGACGAGGGCGACGCGAACCTCTGGTACTACTGCGACGCGTCGCGACACTACTACCCGTATGTGAAGACCTGCAAGTCGGGCTGGCGATCGGTGCCGGCGCGGCCGCAGTGACGGAGGCGCGACCATGAAATCCGCATTTCGACCTTTGTGCGTGCCGGTCGCGCTGGCGCTGGCCGGCCTCCTTGGCGCGTGCGCATACATGCCGACCGGGCCGAGCGTGATGGCGCTGCCCGGCACCGGCAAGTCGTTCGACCAGTTCCGCGCCGATGACGGAAGCTGCCGCCAGTACGCATTCGAACAATCGGGCGGCGTGAGCGCCGGACAGGCATCGACCGCGAGCGCGGTCGGCAGCGCGGCCGTCGGCACCGCGCTCGGCGCGGCGGCCGGCGCCGCGTTCAACGGCGGTACCGGTGCGGCCGTCGGCGCCGGTGCGGGGCTGCTCGCGGGCAGCGTCGTCGGCGCGGGCGCCGCGCAGGGCTCGGCCTACGACATCCAGCGCCGCTACGACTACGCGTACCTGCAATGCATGTATGCGACAGGCAACCGCGTGCCGGTGCCGGGCCGCATGAGCGGCGGCGGGGGCGGCGGATATGGCGGCGCGCCGCGCGCGGCACCGCCGATGCCGCCGGCGGGTGTCCAGCCTCCGCCGCCGCGGTATTGACGGGGCGTTCGCCCGTCGTGCCGGCGTGTCGCGCATCGCACGCGCCGGTGGCCGCCGGCGCATGCGCGATCGACACTCGACCGTCGGCACGCGCTGCGTGAATTGCGTACACTCTGAGTCTCGTTTCGGCAGGGCCGGGCGCATCGGTTCCGGTCCGCGTTCACTCAGGGCACGAAGATGATCGATTTACGCAGCGATACCGTGACACGTCCGAGCCAGGCGATGCTGGCCGCCATGACTGCCGCCGAAGTCGGCGACGACGTATGGGGCGACGACCCGACCGTGCTGCGCCTGCAGGCGGTCACGGCCGAGCGGGCCGGCAAGGAAGCCGGCCTGTTCTTCCCGAGCGGCACGCAGAGCAACCTGGCCGCGCTGATGTCCCATTGCGAACGCGGCGACGAGTACATCGTCGGCCAGCTCGCGCACACCTACAAGTACGAAGGCGGCGGCGCGGCCGTGCTGGGCAGCATCCAGCCGCAGCCGATCGAGAACGCGCCGGACGGCACGCTGCCGCTCGCGAAGGTCGCCGCGGCGATCAAGCCGATCGACAATCACTTTGCCCGCACACGCCTGTTCGCGCTCGAGAACACGATCGGCGGGCAGGTCCTGCCGGATGCTTATGTGCAGGAAGCCGTCGCGTTCGCGCGCAGCCGCGGGCTGTCCACGCACCTCGACGGCGCGCGCGTATGCAACGCGGCCGTCGCGTCGGGGCGCCCGATCGCGGAGCTGTGTGCGCCGTTCGATACCGTATCGATCTGCTTCTCGAAAGGGCTCGGCGCACCGGTCGGTTCGGTGCTGGTCGGCAGCCGTGCGCTGATCGAGCGCGCGCAGCGCTGGCGCAAGGTGCTCGGCGGCGGGATGCGGCAGTCGGGCATTCTCGCGGCGGCGTGCCTGTATGCGCTCGACCACAACGTCGAGCGGCTCGCGGACGATCACGCGAACGCCGCGCATCTCGCGGCAGGCCTCGCGCGCATCGAAGCCGTGAAGGTGATGTCGCATGCGACGAACATGGTGTTCGCGCAATTCCCCGAAGCCGATTGCGCGCCGCTCGAGGCGTGGCTCAAGGAGCGCGGGATCCTCACGCAGATGCTGTACGCGTCGCGCTTCGTCACCCACTGCGACGTGTCGCGCGCGGACATCGATACGTTCCTCGACGTGGTCGGCGCGTATTTCTCGCAGCGGCGCGCGTAATCGCCGCGAGCCGGGCTTGTCACCGGCTCATGTCATGTCGGCAGCGGCGCGAGCAACCGGCGCGCCGCCTCGACCACCCGCGCGGACAGCGACGCCATCGTCGGCGACTGCACGGTCCACGCGTGCCAGTACAGCGTAACGTCGGTCGGATGCGCGGGCGCGAGATCGACGAGCCCCTGCGTGTCGAGCGGCGCGGTGCCGATCAGCGGCTCCGGCACCATCGCGTAGCCGAGCCCGTGCCGCACCGCCGCGAAGTGCGAATGGGTGCCCGGCACGTAGTGGCACGGGTACGCGCCTTCGGGTAACCCGAACTTCTCCCTCAAGAACGACGACTGCAGCGTGTCGCGCCGCGAATACGCGACGACGGGCGCGTTGCGCGCGCTCGCGCGGTTCAGCCCGCGCGGAAACCAGCGCATCGCGAACGCGGCGGCCGCGAGCAGCCGGTAGCGCATCGTGCCGAGCGGTGTCGCGATGCAGCCGCGCATCGGCTTCGGCTCGGTCGTCACGCAGCCGACGGCCATCCCGCTTTCGAGCAGCGCGAACGTGTGATCCTGATCCTCGACGATCAGCTCGAACAGGATCCGCTCGCCCGCGAGCACGGAGGTCAGCGCGGGCAGGAACCACGTGCCGAGGCTGTCGGAGTTCAGCGCGATCGTTACCGAGATCGGCGATTCGCGCTCGGCCGCGAGCGTGTTTTGCAGGTCGGCCTGCAGCAGCGCGACGCGGCGCAGGTGCTGCAGCACGCGCTGCCCGGCCACCGTCGGGCGACACGGCCGCGTGCGCAGCACGAGCGGCGTGCCGAGGCTCGCCTCCAGCGCGCGGACCCGCTGCGTGACGGCGGATGCGGTCACGTGCAGGCGCACGGCCGCCTGCTCGAAGCTGCCCGTATCGGCGACGGCCAGCAGCGCGGCGGCCTGCTTCGGATCGATCGTCAGCGACATGGATCAGACGGACCGGGACAGATTGTGATGTTCAAAACGATGAAGCCCCGCTAGTCATGGCGTTGCGGCCGATTATGACGCGTGGCGATCGATTGTGACATCGAAATCGGTCCCGCCCTGGGACCAAACCGTGACCGATTCGGCGTGTTGGGCCAGATGGTCCGGCGCGCAAGGTGCGCATGGCGGAGAACCCTGTCGCGACTCGACCATTCACCCGGTTCCTTCAGTCGCTCAGGCGGTGTGCCGCTCTGAACGTGCAAGCTAGCCCAGGTGTGCCGCACGTCGTGGAATCGAAAATTCTCGACGTTCGCCCGCGCACATGCGGCGACCCATGGCTCTCGATCACGCGACGTGATCCGCTTGCCGTTGCGGACGAATACAAACCGGCGAGGCTTGCCGATCTGCTTGCGGATCAGTCCGATCGCGCAATCTGCGCGCGCGGATTTCCCGTTCGGCCCGCCCGCACGATCTCTTTGTCGATCTTGCTCGACAAGCGGCGCGGCGGGGCGCGGTATTTCAGCGTGTCGGCTTGTTCGAGGTACGCGATCATGCGCGTGGCGCGCCGGTACCTGCTCGATGTCCCGGGAGAAACAGCCGCACAGGCTCAGGCGAGTGCTCGCGTGCACCCGAAAACTCGGGATCCGGCGCTGGCCAAAGCGCGGAATGTGCGACGACAGGATGCGCACTGCCGCGAGCAGTGCGCATCCGTCGGGTGTCGGCGATCAATAGGCCGCAACCTTTTCAGTGTTCCGTCGTTCAACGGACGTCCTGGATTTCGCCACTGCCGTGATAAGCAACATGGCGGCGATCCCACCGGCAACCAGTACCGGGTAAGCCGCCAGGATCTGGATCAACGAATACTTCCAGCTCAACGGGCGCCCGACGCCAAGCATTGCCGCATAGAACCACGAGACGGCGGAAATCACGCCCGCGAAAATGGCAAGCATGCGCCGTTCGAAGGAAAGCTTCAGCAAGGATCCCGCTTTCTGCAAGGCCGGGAGGACAGCGGAGTGCAAGGCGATACCGTTGAAGGTCAGCAAGGCGACGATGCCGATCTTGGCCTGCAGCTTGGGATTGCCGAGATACGTGAGACCCTGGGTCCGCATATCGAACGCAATGATCGCGACGCCGGTGATCCAAAGCACCGTCAGCGCCAACGTGATGGTGCGCTGCAGGCTGGGCAGGTGGACCTGCGCAAGATCGGTAGGGGCGTCAGAATTCAAAAGTCGCTTGACCATGGCGATGTCACTGGTCATCACGAGACCAATCGCGACACAGCAGGCTATGAGATGAACAAAGACGATTCCCATTCGTACGAATTCCATTTTCTGTCCTTTTTCGGCGCGTTGCGCAAAGTTGAGTTGTACCGTCGCAAATCTGGGTGAATCTGGGCGATACATTCAGGAGTACGACGCAAATTTCAAAATTCGATCGTGGATTCCACTGTCAAGCTGGCTCCAGTTCGGCGTGACATGAACAACTCGGTGAGCCCACTACGGCGCGTCGGGTTCCAACGGGCCGCAGGTAGTCGAATCGATACCCATTGCGAGTTCGACCGCTTGATCAAGCCCGCACAGCGTGCGGACTTGCAGTGTCGGATGGCTGACCACCCAGGTATCCGGCATGTTGCGATTTGTAGAATGAAACGTCGCCCGACTGCCGGATGCTGCCGAACGACCAGCGAAATTTAAAACAGCACGCCCTGACGAATCAACTCGACTTGTTACGAAATGCAAAGAGCGTAACGAGCGAGAAATGGGGTGGGAGAAGGGTCCGACCCGGGCGCGAATTCCGTCAAGCTGGAGTATGTCGAATTGTTCTGACTTGGATTCGGGCACTGATTGACGAGTCACTTCCTTTTACATTTGATCGGTAAATACTAACGGGGTCGCAGTTCACAATGCACGTCGCGAAACTTTCATATGTGGAATAGAGAAATTCCGGCCACTCGGAATAATATCGAATATCGATATTTTCAGACGAAACACTGACAGCATCGGGCATTGATGTGCTGATTGACACCTGAAAATCTGCACGGTTTGCCGAGAGATCTCCCGTCTCTTCCTTTGCGTCACGCCGTCTTGCCGGGTTGAGCGTCGGAACTACCGGTACCGGTGGAAATGAAGAAGCTGCCCGAGTCGAGACGGCCAGAATTGGATGCCCCGGATTTTTTTGGGGCATGATTCGCCAGGTGACTGAAAAAACAGAACAAGAAATCGAAATGGATCATGCGGTCGATTGGAAGAAAATCGCAGACGGCTGGCAACAGGTAAAAATCGCGGACGTCAAAAATGCAAAACACTCTGATCGCCCGGAGTCATTTCCATGCTTTATGAATAATTTTCGATAAAAATCGAGAAGCCCTGCCGGATCTGAAATTGTCGTTGATAGCGGCTGAAGAAGTCGAGCTTCATTCTCAACGAGCCGGTCCTTGGTCAGTTCGAGCGGTCGCCATACATCAGTGATCGCACCGCATTACACGCTGTTTTCCGGTTCGATCCATATCGAGGAGACGCAGCGGGTCGACGGCACGCATCCGCTGGCAGTGTCACCCGACACCGACAGCTGCAGAACGCCGAATGTCCGCAAAGCAATCTGCAGCTGCCTCGTCAAGGCCGGTTTCTGAGGGGCTGTTAAGGCCGAGGATCGGTCGACGTGCGCTTATGGACGAACGGCCGCTGTATCTTGCAAACCGCCGTCAAGGTAGCGCCGGATCGAAGGTCTGATGTGGGTTGGTCGCAGCCGTTGCAGACATTCCGTGCCGCAGGATCGGGCAGTGCTTTCCGATCGACGCAGAAGCACATGAGGCGAACATCGCCATTCCGGTCCGATTCGGAAGATCTTGCATTCGTGCGCTGGGTGGTGTGACAAAACAGCGCACGCGATAAAAAACGATAGTCTGGAAATTCCAGTGGAAATCAGATAGCCCGCGTTTGGGTCGGTGCGAGATTAATTATTAAAAATCAGATGTTTACACGTCTTTTTCCGTGATCGATCATCAGCGACATGTCGACGGAATTCCTGTGAACGGGGACGAGAACAGGCCGCAGCGTAAGGCAGCGCACGCCGCCGTCCGGACGCGGCGAATCGTCCCGCCGCGCGCCATTCGTCATCGGAATCGGTTGCCGTGTATGGGACGCCGGCGGCGCATGCATTTTGATCTACGCTATAGGAACGCGCGAAACGCGGCAGGCGCGATGCCGGTTGCCCGGCGGCGATGTCATCATGCCGACGTCGATGCCGGACGACGATGCGCAGCAGACGCAGCCGTGAACTTCCGGATCATGCGGTGCGGCAGGCATACGGACGGGGCGGCACTCGCGCCTGCTGGCCCGCGCGTCCGCGACGCACGGCTCGTGAGCCGCACAACACCAACCTGAACTGGCGACGGAGAGACTTCGCGATGATCTTCCGGCAACTTTTCGACCCGCAATCGTCGACCTACACGTATCTGCTCGCCGACCGCGGGACGCGCGAAGCGCTGCTGATCGATCCGGTGTTCGAGCAGGTGCGCCGCGACGTGGCGCTGCTCGACGAGCTCGGATTGCGGCTCGTCGCGACCGTCGACACGCACGTGCACGCCGATCACGTGACGGGCGCGTGGCTGCTGAAGCAGCGCACGGGCAGCGCGATCGCGATCTCGGCCGCGAGCGGCGCGCAGGGCGCCGACCGCTACCTGAACGACGGCGACCGCTGCGCATTCGGCTCGCGCTACCTGACCGTGCGCGCGACGCCCGGCCACACGAGCGGCTGCATCAGCCTCGTGCTCGACGACGAATCGATGGCGTTCACCGGCGACTGCCTGCTGATCCGCGGCACGGGCCGCACCGACTTCCAGCAGGGCGACCCGCGCGCGCTGTATCGCGCGGTGCACGGCCGGCTCTTCACGCTGCCGGCCGCGTGCCTGCTGTATCCGGCGCACGACTATCGCGGGCTCACGGTGACGAGCGTCGGCGAGGAGCGGCGCTTCAATCCGCGTCTCGGCGGCGATCTCAGCGAAGACGATTTCGCCGGCTACATGCGCAACCTCGGGCTCGCGCACCCGCGCCAGATCGACGTCGCGGTGCCGGCGAACCTGCAGTGCGGCGTCGCCGCGAACGCGCCCGAAGCGCAGGCGGCGCCCGACTGGGCGCCGCTCGTCTATACGTTCGCCGGCTTCTGGGAAATCGATCCGCAATGGCTCGAGGATCACCTGCCGGCGGTGCAGGTCGTCGACGTGCGCGAACCGGACGAATTCACGGGTCCGCTCGGCCACCTGCCTGGCGCGATGCCGATTCCGCTCGGCGACCTGGCCGCGCGCACTGGCGAGATCGCGCGCGACCGGCCGGTCGTGACCGTGTGCCGGGCCGGCGGGCGGTCCGCGCAGGCGAACGTGATCCTGCTGAAGGCCGGCTTCGACGCGGTCGCGAATCTCGGCGGCGGGATGCTGCGCTGGCGCGCCGAAGGGCGCGTCGTGAAGGACGGCCGGTCGTAGCGCCCGAGGCCGCGCGAAAAATTTCCGGACCGATGTCGAAACGGCCGGTCGCCGTTCGTCGTCAAGGTATCCGAGATCATGTGGCGCCGCATGACGCGGCGCCGAAACCCTGAGAGACCACGCGATGATGCCGACGCTTTACGCCCATCCCTTTTCGTCGTACTGCCAGAAGGTGCTGACCGCGCTGTACGAGAACGGCACGCCGTTCGAATACCGCTTGCTCGCGCACGACGATCCGAAGCCGATGCAGGAACTGACCGCGCTGTGGCCGCTGAAGCGTTTTCCGGTGCTTGTCGATGCGGGCCGCACCGTGATCGAGGCGTCGATCATCATCGAGTATCTCGGCCTGAACCATCCCGGCCCCGTGCGCCTGCTGCCCGACGATCCGCACGCGGCGCTGGAGGTGCGGATGATGGATCGCTTCTTCGACAACTACGTGTCGACGCCGCAGCAGAAGGTCGTGCACGACGCGCTGCGGCGGGAAGCCGAGCGCGATGCACGCGGCGTCGCCGATGCGCGCGCGATGCTCGATACGTCGTATGCGTGGCTGGACAGGAAGATGGCCGATCGCGAATGGGCGGCCGGCGACCGCTTCAGCCTCGCCGATTGCGGCGCGGCGCCGTTCCTGTTCTACGCGGACTGGACGCACCGGATCGATCCGTCGTTCCCGAACGTGATTGCGTATCGCAAGCGTCTGCTTGCGCGGCCGTCGTTCGCGCGAGCGGTCGACGAGGCGCGGCCGTTTCGCTCGTTCTTCCCGCTCGGCGCGCCCGATCGAGATTGATCGGCGCGGCCGCGGCGCGGCGTGCCGACACTGCGCACGGCCGGCAGCGCGTGCCGGGGCGACGGAAGGAAAGCAGCGGGAGCATCGCGGCGCCTGCCCGTCACATCGTGTGCGTGGCCGACTGCGCGAGCGTCAGCAGTTCGTCGAACTGCGTGATCAGCTCGAAGCACAGCAGGAATGCGAGCGTATAGGCCGGCGCGGGGAAGCGCCGGATCATTTCCAGTACCTGCGGCGCGAAGCGCGACCGGATCGCGTCGCGCGTCAGCAGCCACGCGATCGCGATGCCGATCGCGGCGCCCGCGATCAGGTCGGTCGGGTAGTGAAAGCCGAGATACGCGCGCGGCAGGCAGATGAACACGACGGAATACAGCAGCGCGACCACGCCGACGCGTCGCGCGATGATGAAGATGCCGGTCGCGATCGCCATCCACAGCATCGCGTGATCGCTCGGAAACGAACTCCACGCCTGCAGCGTCGCCGCGCGCAGTCCGGCCGACGGGAAGTGCAGGTGCAGGTCGGGGTTGTAGATCGGCCGTACGCGGAACGGCAGCACCTGCGCGAGCAGCCGGCCGAACGCGAGCGCGATGAGACCGCTCGCGACCGTTGCGATAACCAGCTCGCGTTGGCGCTCGCGGTTCGGGCCCGGCTGGAACCACAGCCAGCACAGCACCGGAATGAGCACGAAGCCCTTGAACGTGTAGAGGCCTGCGACCACGCGGATCACGTGATTCATCAGCGGGCCGAACGTCATGTGGGTGAGGAAGATCTGGATCGTGGTGTCGAAATTGTTCATGTTCTGTGCCCCCGGCGGACGCGCAGCACGAGGCGCGCGCCCGGCAGGATCTGAAAGCGCGCTCGCACCCGAGCGCAACGGGGGGCAAGTATGTCACCCGTTATTTCGAAGAAAATCCGAAAAAATACCGGGAATCCCCTGATAAAACGGGGCTGTGAGGTGGGGCCGGATGGGAGCGCGCCGAGCGGCGGGGTACGGTCGAATCGTCCGACGTTTGTGCGTCGATGCGCGCGGTCGCCGGAAAAATATTTGGTTGAACTGGACAATTCCGCAGGCCGGTGCGGACCTTGCGCCGGATGAACGATTGCGGGTCATGCGCTGTGCGAATCTGTCAGGCCGTGCGGCATGATGCGTGCGCCGGTCGAAAATAAAAGAAAAGGCGGGCAAGCCCTGTGGGCCTGTCCGCCTTGGCTGCGCGGTGCCGAGTTCAGTTGCGCCAGACTCGCGCGGCGAGCGCGGCCAGCGACGTCGCGACGGCAAGTGCGGTCACCGCATTCCAGCCCAGTTGCGCGAGCAACAAACTGCCGATCGCGGCACCGGCTGCCATCCCGATGAACATGCCGACGAACAGCACCGCATTGAGGCGGCTGCGCGACGCGGGATCGATCCGGTAGACGATTGCCTGGTGCGCAATCAGCGTTGCCTGCACGCCGAGATCGAAGCCGATCGTCGCGACCGCGAGCAGCACGAGCTGCGCATGCGGCGGCATCAGCGGCGCGGCGGCCATCGACGCGAACGACAGCGTCGCGATGCCGATGCCGATGCGCGTGACGCGCTCGGGGCCGTGATGGTCGGCCAGACGTCCGGCGATGGGCGCAGCCAGCGCGCCGGCGGCACCCGCGAGGCCGAATGCACCCGCGGCCGCGCTGCCGAGGTGGAACGGCGCGCCGTGCAGCATCACCGCGAGCGTCGACCAGAACGCGCTGAACCCGATGGCCAGCAGCCCTTGCGCAAGCGCGGCGCGGCGCAGTGCCGGATGATCGCGCCACAACGCGCCGAGCGAGCCGATCAGCGCGCGATACGGCAGGCGTGTGGTCGGTTCGAAGCGCGGCAGCCCGCGCGCGGCGACGATGCCGATCGCGGCGACGCTGGCGGCCGCGAGCGCGAACATCGCGCGCCAGCCGGCCGTGTCGGCGACGAAGCCGGCCACGACGCGCGACAGCAGGATGCCGAGCAGCAGCCCCGTCATCACCGTGCCGACGATGCGGCCGCGATGCGTGTCATGTGCGAGCGTCGCGGCCGCCGGCACGACGTCCTGCGCCATCGTCGCGGCGAGGCCGATCGCGAAGCTCGCCGCGAGCAGTGGCCCGAGCGACGGCGCGACGGCGGCGAGCAGCAGTGCGACGACCAGCGCGGCGGCCTTGGTCGCGATCACGCGGCGCCGGTCGAAGCGGTCGCCGAGCGGCGCGAGCAGCAGGATGCCGAGCGCATAGCCGAGCTGCGTGAGGGTCGGCACGAAGCCGATCGCGCGCGCCGACGCGCCGAGATCGGCCCCGAGTGCGCCGAGCATCGGCTGCGCGTAGTAGAGCGGTGCGACACCGAGGCCGGCAGCCGCCGCGAGCAGCAGCACGAGCCGGCGATCGGGCATCGAATGGGCGGCCGGGTGGGCCGCGGTGTGCGCCACGCGGGGCGCGGCGTTGAGACGGGTCGGAGTGGACATGGCGTGCATCCTGGGTTGGATAACGGATGGACGCGAGTGTGGCGGCGCGCGGCCGACGACGGTAGTGCCGCCTCGCGAAGATTTGTTATACGCTTCACGCATGAACGAAAAATCTTCCGTCCTTCCCGCTGCTGGCGGCTCGCCGCGCATTCAGGCGGTGCCGGTGGACGGCGCCGGCTATCGTTTCGAGCTGATGGAAACCTTCGTACGCATAGTCGAGGCCGGCAGCCTGTCGGCCGCCGCCGCACAACTGCATACGACGCAGCCGACGATCAGCCGGCGGCTGCAGGCGCTCGAACGCTCGCTCGGCATGCGGCTGCTGCAACGGACGACGCACACGATGCGGCTGACCGTCGACGGCGAGCGCTGTTTCAAGCGCGCGAAGGAGCTGCTGGCAAACTGGGCGGCGTTCGAGGCCGATCTGCGCGGCGCGCAGGAGGAGCCGGACGGGCTGCTGCGGGTCGCGGTACCGCACGCGTTCGGGCAGGAGCGTTTCGTCGGGCCGCTCGCGCAGTTCCTGCGCGACTATCCGCGCGTGTCGGTCGAGTGGCTGCTGCAGGACGATGTACGGGATTTCGTCGGCGGCGGCATCGATTGCGCCATCGTGGTCGGCGAGCCGACTGATCCGTCGGTCGTCGCGATCCGGCTGACGAAGGTGCCGCGTTTCGTGGTCGCCGCGCCGTCGGTGCTGAACGGCGCCGACCTGCCGGCCGACCCCGACGCGCTGGCCGCTTTGCCATGGCTCGCGCTGCGCACGTATTACCGCACCGAGCTGGCGCTGACGCACGCCGTCACCGGCGACACGCGGCGCATCGCGATCCGCCCGCGCATCACGACCGCGAACCTGTACGCGCTGCGCAGTGCGGCGCTGCTGGGCGTCGGCGCGTGCGTCGGTTCGACATGGATGCTGGCCGACCACCTCGCGCGCGGCGAACTCGTGCACCTCGCACCCGAGTGGCAGGCCGCGCCGCTGCCCGTCTACCTGGTCTATCCGCATGCGCAGTTCTACCCGTCGCGGCTCGTGCGGTTCGTCGCGATGATGCGCGAGGCCGTGCCGGGGCTCGTCGAAGGGCGCGAAGGCTGACCGGGGCAACGCGGGCTGCCGGTCAGCCGCGCCGGATTCCTTCCGGCAGCGCGCTGATGCGGCGCACCTCGGGCGAGTCGAGCCACGCGCGGGACGTCGCGCAGTCGGCGAACATGTCGGTCGCATCCTCGCCCCAGAACAGGTCGCCGTCGAGTTCGAAGGTCGGCACGCCGAATACGCTGTGCGCGATAGCGTGATCGGTGTTCGCGCGCAGCGCGTCCTTCACCGGCTGCGCTTCGACGGCCGTCACGCCTTCCGGAAAGCCGACGGCTTCACACAGCGCGGCGAAGCCTTCCGGCGTCGACACGTCATGGCCATCGCGCCAGATATGCCGGAAGATCCGCTGGATCGCATCGAGCGAACTGCCCATCGCGATCGCGAGGCGCAGCGGCTTGATCGGGTTGAACGGGTGTGCCGGCGGCATCCGGAACGGGATGCCGAGCTTGTCCGCGCGGTATTGCGCATGGCGATAGGTGAAGATGCGTTTCGCCGCGATCTCCGCCGGTGCCTTTTGCCCCCAGTGCGCGAGCAGTGCGCCGAGCACGATCGGCCGCGGCTCGAACGCCGCGGCGGGCGGCAACCGGTCGAACCGTTCCTGCTGCAGGTAGGCGAACGGCGAAACGAAATCGAAATACCAGGTGGCGGTGCGCGCGGCGTTCATGGCGGATGCCCCTCTTGTGCATGGCCGGTTGACGGTTGCACGCATGGTGCGCGCACAGGCGGCGTGCGATGCGTGCATCGGCGGCCAGTGTCGCACGCGGCCGCCTTTTGCGCTGTCGCGCCGCCGGACGCGCGCGCGGCCGGCTACGACTCCGCGCGGTCGTCCGCTGCCGACGCGAGCCGTGCGAGGCTGTCGCGCACCGCGGCCGCGTCGTAGCGTGCGCCTGCGCCGCCGAGTGCGACGGTCGCTTTCTGCGCGAGCGGCAGCAGCATCGCGAGTGCCGCCGCCATCGTCGGCGCGGCGGCGAGCCGCGATATCGGGCCCGACACCGTCAGCGCGCCGACGCATTGGCCGGCAGCATCGAACACGGGCGCGGACGCCGACGCCGTCTCGGGGTCGCGCTCGCCGTACGACGCGGCCCACAATTGTTCGCGCACGTCGTTCCAGCGTGCGTCCTGCGTGTCGGTGAACGCCAGCAGCACCTTCCCGGACGCGCCCTGGCGAACCGGAAACTCCTCGCCGACCCGAATCGACACGCGCACCGCGCGGGCGGGCTCGACGCGGTAGAGCACCGAGCGCATGTCGCCCTGGCGCACATAGAACGACGCCGTTTCCCCGAGTTCGCGGCTCAGCGTCTCGAGCAGCGGCTCGACCACCGGGCCGACCCGGAACGAGCGCTGGTACAGCGCGGCGAGCCGCAGCGGCTCGTGTCCGACCGCGTACTGGCCGTCGTCGAGCTTGCGCATGAAGCCGCCATGTTCGAGCGCGGCGAGCAGACGCAGGATCGTGCTCTTGTACAGCCCGGTGCGGCGCGACAGCTCGGCGAGCGACAGCCGGTCGTCGGTCGGTCCGAATGCACGGAGGATCGCGAACGCGCGGTCGAGCACGGCAACGCCGCTGGAGGCTTCCTCGGCCGACGAATCGGGCCCGTCACCGGCGTGATCTGCTTGAGTCGTAGGCACTGCCTGCTTCCTTCGGATGATGGTCGGCCGACTATATCGTTCTGCCTGATAGAACTCAAGTTCCAGAAAATCGCAATTTCACGGGTATACCCCGCTTACAGCTCATTCGACGCACGTCTAGAGTTCCGTCTAACAGAACCGTGTTCTTTCAGATAGAACGATGAGGTGTCGAATGAGCGTTTCCGAATATCCGAAGGTGCTGGTCAGCGAGGTCGGGCCGCGCGATGGCCTGCAGAGCATCAGGACCGTGATGCCGACGGCCGGCAAGCTGCGCTGGATCGCCGCGCTGGCCGCGGCCGGCCTGCGCGAGATCGAGGTGGGGTCGTTCGTGCCGGCCAGGCTGTTGCCGCAGATGGCCGATGTGCGTGAAGTCGTCGCGCACGCGCTGGCGATACCCGGGCTGCACGTCGCCGCGCTCGCGCCGAACCTGCGCGGCGCCGAGGGCGCATTCGACGCGGGCGTGCACAAGCTGACGCTGCCGGTATCGGTGACGGAAGCGCATTCGCTGGCCAACATCCGCAAGACGCCCGCGCAGATGATCGACGAGGTGCGCGCGATCGTCGCGCTGCGCGATGCGCGGTTTCCGTCGGTGCAGATCGAGGCGGGCGTGTCGGTCGCGTTCGGCTGCACGATCGCGGGCGCCGTCAGCGACGACGAGACGATCGCGATGGCCGTCGCGATGGCCGAATGCGGGGTCGACGAGATCGGGCTGTCCGATACGAGCGGCTATGCGAACCCGGCGCAGGTGCGCCGGCTGTTCGCGCGCCTGCGGCGCGAAGTCGGCGACAAGGCCGGTGGCGCGCATTTCCACAACACGCGCGGGCAGGGTCTTGCGAACGTCGTCGCGGCGCTCGACGCGGGCGTGACGACGATCGACGCGAGCCAGGGCGGTCTCGGCGGGTGCCCGTATGCGCCGGGGGCGACCGGCAATATCGTCACCGAGGATCTGGTGTTCCTGCTCGAATCGATGGGATATGACACGGGCGTCGACGTCGATGCGCTGCTCGCCGCGCGCGCGATCCTGCACGACGCGCTGCCGTCCGAGGCGCTGTACGGCCACGTGCCGGACGCCGGGTTGCCGAAGGGCTTCCGCTATGCGGACGGCCGCGCTGCGGCGGCGGCTCAGCCGGAAGGATGTCTGGCGGGAGTCGCGCAATGAACGATCGGCAACCTGCCGCGCCGCTGCCGTACGAAGGCCTGCGCGTGATCGAGATGACGCACATGGTGATGGGTCCGACCTGCGGGATGCTGCTCGCGGATCTCGGTGCGGAAGTCATCAAGATCGAGCCGATCGCGGGCGACAGCACGCGTGTGCTGCGCGGTTCCGGCGCGGGCTTCTTCGGGATGTTCAACCGCAACAAGAAGAGCCTCGCGGTCGACGTGAAGGATCCGCGCGGGCTGGAGATCGTGCTGCGGCTCGTCGGGACGGCGGACGTCTTCAGCGAGAACTTCAAGAGCGGCACGATGGACCGGCTCGGCCTCGGTTATCCGGCGCTGTACGCGCTGAATCCGCGCCTCGTGTACGTATCGCACAAGGGCTTCCTGCCGGGGCCGTACGAGCACCGCACCGCGCTCGACGAAGTCGTGCAGATGATGGGCGGCCTGGCCTACATGACGGGCCCCGAGGGCCGGCCGCTGCGCGCGGGCGCGAGCGTGAACGACATCATGGGCGGGATGTTCGGCGCGATCGGCGCGATGGCCGCGCTCGCGCAGCGCGAGCGCACCGGCCGCGGCCAGCAGGTGCAGAGCTCGCTGTTCGAGAACAACGTATTCCTCGTCGCGCAGCACATGATGCAGTTCGCGGTGACGGGGCAGGCCGCGTCGCCGATGCCGAGCCGGATTTCCGCGTGGGCCGTCTACGACGTGTTCTCCGTGAAGGACGGCGAGCAGATCTTTCTCGCGGTCGTGTCGGATACGCAGTGGGCGCTGTTCTGCGACGCGTTCGGCTTTGCGGCGCTGAGGGACGATCCGCGCGTCGCGACCAACAACCTGCGCGTGCAGGCGCGCGAATGGCTGCTGCCCGAGTTGCGCGCGCGGCTCGCGCCGCATTCGGCCGCGGAGATCGGCGCGATCTTCGAATCGATCGGCCTGCCGTACGCGCCGATCACGAGGCCGCAGGACCTGTTCGACGATCCGCATCTGCTGGCGACCGGCGGCCTCGAAGCGGTGACGCTGCCGGCCGACGCGAGCTGCGCAGGCCGGCCGGTCGACACGCGCACCGCGCTGCTGCCGCTGACGCTCGCGGGCGAGCGCCTGCGGCTGCGCTCGGCGCCGCCCGCGCTCGGCCAGGACACGCACGCGTTGCTCGGCGAGCTCGGTTATGCGCCGGACGACGCGCGTGCGCTGATCGAAGCGGGCGTCGTCGCGGGACAGTACGGCGCGGACGGTGCGGCACCGGGCGACGGACCGGGCGGCGCGCCTTCGCCGAACGAAGTGGCGAGCGCATAGCGCGGCCGCGATCCATCGAACGAACGAAGGCACCCGGCCGCGCAACGCGCGGGCGCGGACGGCCATATCCACGGAGACAACCATGACATCCGCTTCCCCGGCGCTGGCCGCCGATCGCGAGACCGACGCGTCGGTCGAGCAACGAGCCGTGCGCAAGGCCGCGTGGCGCTTCATTCCGCTGCTCGCGCTGGCTTACTTCTTCAACTACCTCGACCGCACGAGCGTCGGGTTCGCGGCGCTCACGATGAACCGCGATCTCGGGCTGACCGCGACGCAGTTCGGCTGGGGCGCGGGGATCATGTTCGCGGGCTACTGCGTGTTCGAGGTGCCGAGCAATCTCGCGCTGTATCGCTTCGGCGCGCGCCGCTGGCTCGCCCGCATCATGATCACGTGGGGGCTGATGGCGGCCGCGACCGCGCTCGCGACCGGGCCGACGAGCTTCTATGCGATCCGGCTGCTGCTGGGCATCGGCGAGGCCGGGTTCTTTCCGGGCGTGATCTTCTTCCTCGCGGTGTGGTTTCCGGCGAGCTACCGGACGCGCGTGCTGGCGTGGTTCACCGTGTCGACGCCGCTGTCGTCGCTGATCGGCGGCCCGCTGTCGACGTGGCTGCTGCAGCTCGACGGCGCGCTCGGGCTTGCCGGCTGGAAGTGGATGTTCATCGTCGAAGGGCTGCCAGCGTGTGCGCTCGGCTTCTTCGTGCTGAAGCTGCTGTCCGATTCGCCGGCGGACGCCGCGTGGCTGTCGAACGACGAGCGCGCCGCGCTGCAGCGCGCGTTCGAGCGCGAAGGCGCGGCCGCCGGCCGCAAGAAGCGTTTCGGCGTCGCGCTGCGCGACGTGCGCGTGTACGTGCTCGCGCTGATCTCGTTCGGCTTCACGATGGGTTCGTACGGGATCGGCATCTGGCTGCCGCAGATGCTGAAGGCGCACGGCATGTCGACGATGCAGACGGGCTGGCTGTCCGCGGTGCCGTACTTCTTCGCGACGGTCGCGCTGCTGTGGTGGGCGAAGCGGGTGGACCGTCGCGGCGGCGCTGTCGCGAACCTCGCGATCGGGCTGTTCATCGGCGCGGTGGCGCTCGGCGTGTCGACGCATTTCCTGACGCTCGGGCCCGCGCTCGTCGGCATCACGCTCGCGCTGGTCGGCACGATTGCCGGGCGCACGATCTTCTACACGCTGCCTTCGCGATTCCTGTCCGGCCAGGCCGCGGCCGGCGGGCTGGCGCTGATCAACTCGATCGGCGCACTCGGTGGCTTCGCGGGCCCCTATCTCGTCGGCTACCTGAAGGACAGCTTCGGCACCTTCACGGCCGGCATGCTCGGCCTCGCGATCGTGCTGGCGATCACGACGCTGCTCACGCTGTCGCTGTATGCGTTCGACCGGAGCGAATGACATGGACACGACGATTTCGATCAAGCGACGCCGGCTGCTCGGCGCGGCCGCCGCGTCGCTCGCGCTGCCCGCGTTCGCCGATACGCAAGCGCCGGCCCACGATGGAGTTTCCCGCATGACGACGCAAGGCAACTATCTGGCGGTCCGCCCCGACTGGCTGGCGTCGGCGTTCGAACCCGCGCTCGAGCCCGACCTGCCGATCGTCGACGCGCATCATCATTTCTATGAACGGCCGGGCTGGATTTACCTGCTCGACGACTATCTGCAGGACGCGCGCTCGGGGCACAACATCCAGGCGTCCGTCTACATGCAGGCGCAGACGCGCTACCGCGATTCCGGCCCGGCCGAACTGAAGCCGGCCGGCGAGACGGCCTATGTCGCCGGCGTGACCGAGCCGCTGCAGCACGGCCGTCCGGCCGTCGCGAAAGGCATCGTCGGACACGCGGACCTGCGGCTCGGCGAACGCGTGCGCGACGTGCTGGAAGCGCATCTCGAAGCGGGGCGCGGGCGGTTCCGCGGGGTTCGGCACCTGACCACGTGGGATGCCGATCCGACGCTCGCCAATCCGCTGTCGGCGGTGCCGCGCGGGCTGCTGCTCGATTCCGCGTACCGGGCCGGCGTCGCGCAGCTCGCGCCGCTCGGGCTGTCGTATGACGCGTGGCTGTTCTTTCCGCAACTGCCCGAGCTGTTCGAGCTCGCGAAGGCGAATCCCGATACGCGGATTATCGTCAATCATTGCGGCGGCGTCGTGCGGATCGCCAGCTATGCGGACCGGCGGCCGGAGGTGTTCGAGCGCTGGTCGGCGTCGATGCGCACGCTCGCGCAACTGCCGAACGTGTACGTGAAGGTCGGCGGGCTCGGGATGCGCATCAACGGGTTCGATTTCGAGAAGGGCGCGCGGCCGCCGTCTTCCGGGCAGCTCGCCGACGCGTGGAAGCCTTGGATGCTGACGTGCATCGAAGCGTTTGGCGCCGAGCGCTGCATGTTCGAGAGCAATTTCCCGGTCGACAAGGGCTCGTATTCGTACGTGAACGGCTGGAATGCGTTCAAGCGGCTGACCGCGCACGCGAGCCCGGACGAGCGCGACGCGCTGTTCCGCGGCACGGTGACGCGCGCTTACCGGCTGGGCTGACGGCGCGTCACGGCACGCCCGCGCGCGCTCACCCTGCCTCGACCAGCGCCGCGAGCTTCGCCAGCGCCATGCGCCAGCCGGTCTCGTTGTCGGCGACCGGCACGCCGGGCGGTATCCCGTCTTGCACGGCGTCCACGCGCGTGCCGCCCGCTTCGTCGGACAGCGTGATCGTGATCGTCATGGCGCCGCGCAGCATCGGATCGTCGGTCTCGAACACGTCGATCTCGACGACCTGCTGGTCCGGCACGAGCGTGACGAAGCGGCCATGGTAGGTATCGGTGCGCGCGGTGGTCTTGCCGGTGTCGGCCGACGGCGCGTCGTAGCTCAGCGACACGCGCAGCGCGCCGCCTTCGCGCGCATCGTACGCATGCACGCGGCACGTCATGCCGTCCGGCACCTTCCATTGCTCGACCGCATGTGGATCGAGCAGCGCGCGGTAGACGCGCCCGCGCGGTGCGTTCAGGTGCCGGCTGACCCGGGTCGAATGCGTGTGCGTATGCAACATGGCGCCTCCCGCGGAACGCGCGCGACGGTGCACGCCGGATGCCGGCGTGTCGTCACGCTTCCTTCAGGAATCGTAGGCGCGGGCGGGGCGGCATGCAATGACCGCGCACTCGCCCGCGTTCAGCGCAGCGTGGCCGCGAATGCGTCGAGTTGCGTGATGCAGGTGTTCCAGCCCTCGAAGAAACCGAGCGCTTCGTGGCGCTCGCGCGTCGCGGCATCGGGGTGCATCACGCGCGCCTCGTAGCGGCTGCCCGCAGCGTCGTCGGCCATCGTGACGATCGCCGTGAAGCCCAGCCACGGCACCTGCGGCCGCCAGCCGCCGGCGAGCATCGACGTGAACGCGATGCGCGCTTCGGGCACGATTTCGACGAAGCAGCCGGGATTGTCGCTCGTGGCGCCATCGGGGCCGCGCATGTAGGTGTGGAAGGCGCCGCCCGGCCGCAGGTCGAACGCGCGCACCTCGGTGGTCCACGGCTTCGGGCACCACCATTCCTTGAGCAGTTCGGGGTCGGTCCACGCACGCCACAGTGCTTGGCGCGGCGCGCGCAGCGTGCGCGTGATCACGAGATCGTGGGCTTCAGCGGGTTCGACGTGGCTTGCTGACATCGTGCTCCTCCTGATGGCGGCGTTCGACGAATTCGACGAGACGATCGGATCGCGCTTCCCACAGCGCGCGCTGTGCGGCGAGCCATGCCTCGGCCTCGGTCAACCGGCTGCCGACCAGCGCGCAGGTGCGCGAGCGGCCGGTTTTGCGGGTCTGGACGAGGCCGCTGCGCTCGAGCACGGCGACGTGCTTCATGAACGACGGCAGCGCCATGTCGAACGGCGCTGCCAGCGCGGAGACGGTCCGCTCGCCCTGGCCGAGCGCGCTGACGATCGCGCAGCGCGTCGGGTCGGCGAGGGCGTGGAAGACGTCGCTGATGCCGGGTTGAAAGTTAGCCATGCGGCTAAGTATAGGCGATGCAGCGGGAATTTTCGTCGCGTAGGATGATGGGGCGGTAACACGCGCCAACCCGCGCCGCGTTGCCGGACACCTGCCGCCGTTGCGCAAGACTGGACGACCGGCTGGCGTTCTTTCCAATCCGGGCGCATGACGAACGAACGCGTGCGGCCGGGCTGATTACCGGAGATGGCATGACCGAACCTGTTACCGTCCGCCGCGTCGGCGCGCGCGACGCGAGGGCCTGCGTCGACGCGCTGGCCGACGTGCTGATCGATTGCGTCGAGGGCGGCGCATCCGTGAGCTTCATGTTGCCGATCGAGCAGCCGACCGCCATCGCGTTCTGGACGCGCGTGGCCGACGGCGTGGAGAACGGCGAGCGCATCCTGCTCGTCGCCGAGGACGCGGCCGGCCGGATCGTCGGCACCGTGCAGGTCGTGACCGCGCAGCCCGAGAACCAGCCGCATCGCGCCGATATCGCAAAGATGCTCGTGTCGCGGCACGCGCGCCGGCAGGGCGTCGCCGCGCAGCTGATGGCGGCGGCCGACGCGGCCGCGCGCGACGCCGGCAAGACCGTGCTCGTGCTCGACACCGTGACGGGCGGCGACGCCGAGCGGCTTTACGAGCGGGCCGGCTGGCAGCGCGTCGGCGTCGTGCCGAACTTTGCGCTGATGCCCGACGGCGCGTTCTGCGCGACGACGTTTTTCCACAAGCAGCTCGCATAGCGGCGGGCGCCAGCGCCGCGCATCGGTATTCGTCATGCATCCGGTCGCCCCGGCTCTCCTGTTCGTCACGCTCGCGACCGGTGTCGTCGCGTGGCTCGCGCCTGCGTTGCTCGCGGTCGCGTGGCGCCGCCGCACGCAGGTGCCGTTGCGCGTGTTTTTCTACGGCATGCTGACCTTTTTCGTGTTCCAGCCGGTGCTTCGCATGTCGTGGCAGGTTCCGCTGTACCGCTGGCTCGCTCACGACCCGCGCTGGCATGTGCCGATGCTGGTGTTCGCGGCGTTGACGGCCGGGCTCTTCGAGGAATGCGGGCGCTGGCTCGCGTTCCGGTATCTGCTGCCGAAGCGGCGCGACGCGCGGACGGCCGTGATGCTCGGGCTCGGGCACGGCGGGCTGGAGGCGATGCTGCTGGTCGGCGTCGGGTTCCTCGCGCTCGGCACGGGCTACCTGCTCGCGCACGAGGGCGTCGTCGTGCCTGAGGGCGTGCAGTCGCTGATCGGGTCGCAGTTCGCGGGCATGACGCTCGCGTCGCCGTTTCTCGCGCTGCTCGAACGCGTGAGCGCGCTGGCCGCGCATGTCGGCTTGTCGCTGATCGTGCTGCAGGCATTCGTGCGCGGCACGCAGCGCTGGCTCGTGTATGCGATCGCGATCCATTTCGTGCTCGACCTCGTCGTCGTGCTGCTGACGCGGTACTGGCATGTCGATACCGTGCTGGTCGAGGCGATCCTGTTCGCGTGCAGCGCCGCGATCCTGTGGCTTGGCATTCGCTGGAGCCGCTGGGGGACGGGCGCCGGCGACCCGCGCACGGGGCCCGCCGCGTGACGCGCGTCGCCTGTTTCAGCCGTGCGCGGCGGGGTTCGAGCGCCGGGTGGCCGGGCGTGCTCCGGGTCGCCACCGGCCGGCGAGGTTCAAGGCCATGCCTGCCGTGACGCCTGACGATGCAGGCGAGCGCAGGGACGTGTGCCTGGTCTCGCTGAGCGTCGAGAGCGGGGCAGCGCCGGAAGTCGGCCAGAACGACAAGCAGGGCCGGAGGCATCGCCGGTCCGATATATTCACGCAGGAAGAACGCCAACAAAACGCTACGAGACCCGCCACCTCGATGAAACGCTCGCATGTCGCTTTCGCCCTCACGGCCCTGCTCGTCGCACTGCCGATTGCCGCGTATGCGCTCGTCAAGCCGCTGCGCGTCGTCGCGCCCGCACTGATCCCCGGCGTGTCCTGCCCGAGCGCCGACATCTGCACGGACGATGCCGCGAAGCTCGGCGACGCGCAGCAGCTCTATCGCGACGGCTATGCGCGCGCGGCGGCGGCCGTCGGCGCGTTCCGCGCCGCGCCGCGCGTCGTGTTCTGCTCGACGCGCGCGTGCGCCGACGCATTCGGCCTCGGCACGCGTGCGGCGCTGACGCTCGGGAATTTCGGCGTGGTCATTGCGCCGCGCGGCTGGCAGACCTACTTTCTCGCGCATGAACTGATCCATCACCGCCAGGCGGAAGTGCTCGGCAACCTGGCCGTCGTGACCAAGCCGCGCTGGCTGATCGAAGGGATGGCGTATTCGCTCAGCGAAGATCCGCGCCATCCGCTGACCGAGCCGTTCGAAACGTGGCGCACGCGTTTTGACACGTGGCATGCGGCGCTGGGCGGGCAGGCGCTGTGGGACGCCGCACGGGCGGTCGAATAGCGCGGCAAGGGCGGCGCGCCACCGCGCGCACCGTTACGCCGGCGCGACCGGATCGGCGCGTGTGCCGGTCAGCGTATCCCGTCCCGCGACGAGGATCTCGTCGGCCAGCACGGGATCGGTGCCGGCGATCGCGCGCGACAGCACCAGCGCGCCGACCATCTGGCTGAAGACCGCGAGCGCGTCGCGGCGCGTCTGTGCGGGCGTCGCGCCTTCGGTCGCCACCATCCGTTCCAGCCGGTCGAGATACGCGGCGAAGCCGTGCGCGTAGCACGCGCGCGCCGCGTCGGTCAGTCGCGGCGCGTCGCCCGCGAAGCCGGATAGCGGACACCCGGCCTCGACATTGTCGCGATGCGCCGCCGACAGATACAACGCTACCTGCGCGGCGAGACTGCCGGCATTCGGCGAATCCGCGCGGTCCTGCATCGCCTTTTCCATCACCTCGGCGACCAGCGCATCCTTCGACTTGAAGTGGTTGTAGAAGCCGCCCTGCGTGAAGCCGGCTTCCTTCATCAACTCCGTCAACCCGACGGCGTCGACGCCGCGTACGCGGAACAGCCGCTCGGCGGCCGCGACGATCGCGCTCCGGTTCTCGGCAGCCTGCTGTCTTGACACGCCCATCGATCCCTCCCTGATTTTGCTGATCGCGTCGATTGAAAATCACAATGGCGATCACAATTGACATGCCCGGGCGGCGCGAACACAATGCACCGCAAAGACAATGGTGATCGACATTGATATCGAGTGTAGCCGACTTGGCGGGCAGTGCGAAGCCAGGTTCGGCACGCGGATGGCAATCGGTCGAGGTCTTTGGCGCCGCGGGTGACGGGCAGCGGACGGCTCACCGTCTGCCCCCGGCGGCGCAGCGATTCGGTACGCAATGGCAGCCTCGTTTTCCACCGGATCTCACGCGCGCGACGAGCCGGCGCGCATGCGATTCATCATGCGAAAGGAACGATCATGAAGATCGAAGGTGCAGTCGTTTTCGTGACGGGCGCAAACCGCGGGCTCGGGCTCGAGTTTGCGAAGCAGGCGCTCGCAAGAGGGGCGCGGAAGGTCTATGCGGCGGCGCGCGATCCGGCCACCGTGACGCTGCCGGGCGTCGTGCCCGTGAAGCTCGACGTGACCGATCCGGCGGCCGTCGCCGCGGCTGCCGACGCGGCGCGCGACGTCACGCTGCTGATCAACAACGCAGGCATCGCGAGGCTCGGCAGCCTGACGGACGACGGCGCGCCCGACGCACTGCGTGAACACTTCGAAACCAACGTATTCGGGATGCTGGCGATGTCGCGGGCGTTTGCCGGAATCCTCGCCGGCCATGGCGGCGGCGCGATCCTGAACATCCTGTCCGTCGCGAGCTGGGTGAACCGGCCGATCCTGGCGGGCTACGGCGTGTCGAAATCGGCCGCGTGGGCGCTGACCAACGGGCTGCGCCATTCGTTGCGCGAGCAGCGCACGCAGGTCGTCGGGCTGCATGCCGGTTTCATCGACACCGACCTGACGCGCGGCCTCGACGTGCCGAAGGCCACGCCGGACGACGTCGTGCGCCAGGCCTACGATGCGATCGAAGCGGGTGCGGAGGAAGTGTCGACCGACGAATTCACGCGTCACGTGAAAGCCACGCTGTCGGCGGGCGTCTATCTGGAAGAACCGGCGCCGCGCTGACGCCGCCGGGAACCTCGACCCGCCGCCCGCGCGGTGCGCGCGGCGGGCCGTGCCGTCAGGCCGTGGTGTCGATGATGCCCGGGATCTTCACGTCCGGGTTCACGTCCGCGTCGTAGTCGACGCCGGCGATCTCGAAGCCGAACAGCCGCAGGAAGTCGGTCTTGTAGCCGGCGAAGTCGGTCAGCTCGTACAGGTTCTCGTTCGTCACGTGGTCCCACTGCGCGACAACCTTCGCCTGCACCTGCGGATCGAGTTCCTTGTAGTCCGCGCGCAGGCGGCCTTCTTCGTCGACGTGCGGCGTCGCGCCGTACAGGCTGTCCTTGAGGAGCCCGTACACCTGCTCGATGCAGCCTTCGTGCGTGCCGGTTTCCTTCATCACCTTGAACAGCAGCGACAGGTACAGCGGCATCATCGGAATCGCCGAGCTGGCCTGCGTGACGACGGCCTTCAGCACCGACACGCGGGCGTCGCCGCCGTGCGCGGCCAGCTTGTCGCGGATCGACAGCACCTTCTTGTCGAGATCCTTCTTCGCTTCGCCGATCGAGCCGTTCCAGTAGATGTCGTGCGTGATCTGCTCGCCGAGATACGTGAACGCGGTCGTCTTCGCGCCGTCGGCCAGCACGCCGGCTTCATCCAGCGCGTCGATCCACATCTGCCAGTCCTCGCCGCCCATCACGGCGACGGTGCCGTCGATCTCTTCCTGCGTCGCCGGTTCGAGCGCGACTTCGCGGATCACTTCCTTGTCGGTGTCGAGGCCGCGGAACGTGACCGCCTTGCCGATCGGCTTGAGCGTGGAGCTGATCGTTTCGCCCGTCTTCGGGTGCGTGCGGCGCGGTGCCGCGAGGCTGTAGATGACGAGATCGACCTTGCCGAGATCCTGCTTGATGGTGTCGATCGTGACCTGCTTGACCTTGTCGGAGAATGCGTCGCCGTTGATGCTGCGCGCATAGAGCCCCTTTTCGGCGGCGAATTTCTCGAACGCGGCGCTGTTGTACCAGCCGGCCGTGCCGGGCTTCGATTCGCTGCCGGCGCGCTCGAAGAACACGCCGAGCGTGTCCGCGCCCGAGCCGAATGCGGCCGAGATCCGGGCGGCGAGGCCGTAGCCGGTCGACGCGCCGATCACGAGCACCTTCTTCGGGCCGTTGGCGATCGGGCCGTGCGAAGTCACGTAGTCGATCTGTTCCTTGACGTTGGCTTCGCAGCCGACGGGATGAGTCGTCACGCAGATGAAGCCACGCACGCGCGGTTTGATGATCATGGAAACCTCTGTTCAGAAAGGCGGAAACGGCCTGAAATCGGAAAAATCCCGCGCATTGTAAAGGAAGCGGCCGATCGCGGGCGGGCGCGGTCGGAAGGTGCCGGATCATCCGGCTATTTCTCTCTTGACAGAAATAACTGAAATGAATAAATTTCCCGACATGGAACTCACACCGATTGCCGAACGATTCATTCTCCACTGGGGCGAAATGGGCTCGCGGTGGGGCGTCAACCGAACCGTCTCGCAGATCCACGCGCTGCTCTACCTGGCCGGCCGGCCGGTCGCGGCCGACGAGATCGCCGAGACGCTCAACGTCGCGCGCTCCAACGTCAGCACGAGCCTGAAGGAACTGCAGGCGTGGCGCCTCGCGAAGGTCGTGCATGTGCTGGGCGATCGTCGCGACCATTTCGAGACGTCGACCGACATCTGGGAATTGTTCAAGCTGATCGTCGAAGGGCGGCGGCAGCGCGAGATCGAGCCGACGCTCACGGTGCTGCGCGATTGCCTGACGAGCCCCGAGATCGCCAACGAGAGCCGCGAGACCGAACAGCGCATCCGCGACACGCTGCAGTTCGTCGAGACGCTCACGACCTCGTCGGACGAGATGCTGCGGCTCAAGCCCGATACGCTGATGAAGGCGCTCGGCATCGGCGCGAAGATCAGCCAGACGGTCAGACGCAAGTCGTCGAAGTAAGCGGTAACGAAAGTGCGGGCACGCAGCCCGCTTTTTTCGGAGTCGGTATTTCTGTCTGTACAGAAATAACTGTAAAGAGAGGCGTAAAAATGAATGCAGTCTTGCCGTCGACCGGCCAGGGCGGCCGCACCGGGGAACGCAGCATGACCGTCCTCGTCTGCGGTGCGAACGGCTTCATCGGGCAGGCACTGTGCGCGCAGCTCGAAGCCGGCGGCCATCGCGTGCTGCGTGGCGTGCGCGAGGCGGCCGGCCCGCGCGACGTTGCGATCGACTTCGCGAAGGACGTCGATCCCGACGCGTGGCCGGAACGGCTGGAGGGCGTCGACGTGGTGATCAATGCGGTCGGCATCCTCGCCGATCGACGCGGTGCGACGCTCGACACAGTGCATCGCGCCGCGCCGTGCGCGCTTTTCACCGCGTGCTGCCGCGCGCGCGTGCGGCGCGTGATCCAGATCTCGGCGCTCGGCGTCGAGCGCGGCGATACGCGGTACTTCGCGAGCAAGCACGCAGCCGACCGCTTCCTGCAGACGCTGCCGATCGACTTCCGGATCGTGCGTCCCGCGCTCGTCTACGGGGCGGCCGGCACGTCGGCGCGGTTTTTCCGGATGCTCGCGAGCCTGCCCGTGCATGCACTGCCGGCGGGCGGCCATCAGCGGCTGCGTCCCGTGCACGTCGACGATCTCGCCGAACTCGTCGCGCGGCTCGTCGCGCAGTCGTTCGATTCGCCGGCGGCCGGCAGCGCGGTGATCGACGTGGTCGGCAACGACGAAGTCGAATACCGCGAGATGCTGGCCCGCTACCGCGCCGCGCTGGGGTTTCCGCCGGCCGCCGGCGTCACGCTGCCGGGCCCGCTGGTCGGCGCGGCGGCCGCGCTGCTCGGCGCGCTGCCGGGTGCGATGCTCACCCGCGACACGTGGACGATGCTGCGCTACGGGAACAGCGGCGATCCGGCGGCCGCCACGGCCGTGCTCGGCCGGCCGCCGCGCGGCATCGGCGGTTTCATCGGCGCGGACGCAGCCGCGCTGCGCCGCGACGCGCTCGCGATGTGGCGGCGCCCGTTGCTGCTGGGCGCGCTCGCGATCGTGTGGATCTGGACGGCCATCGCAAGCGCGTTCATCCATCCGCTGCACGCAAGCCTCGCGTTGCTCGCGCATGCGCACCTGACGGGGCTGCCTGCGCTGGTCGCGCTCTACGCGGCAAGCGCGCTGGACTTCGCGTTCGGCATCGCGACCGTCGCCGTGCCGTCGCGCCGCCTGTGGGTTGCGCAAGCCGCGCTGATCGTCGCGTACTCGGCCGTCATCGCGGTCACGATGCCGGGCCTGCTGGCCGAACCGTTCGGCCCCGTGCTCAAGAACGTGCCGATTCTCGCGATCCTGTTGATCCTGTTTTCAGAAGAAGAACACGCATGAATACCTATCTCGTCGTCAAGGCGCTGCATATCCTGTCCTCGGTGCTGCTGGTCGGCACGGGGTTCGGCACCGCGTTTTATCTGTTCTTCGCGAACCGCACGCGGTCGGTGCCCGCGATCGCGACCGTGTCGCGGCTCGTGGTGCGCGCGGACTGGTGGTTCACGACACCGGCCGTGATCTTCCAGCCGGCGTCCGGGTTGTGGCTCGCGCATACGGCCGGCTGGCCGTGGCATACGCCGTGGCTCGTCGCGTCGATCGTGCTGTATGCGGTCGCCGGCGCGTGCTGGCTGCCGGTCGTATGGCTGCAGGTCGAACTCGCCGCGATGGCGAAGCTCGCTTACGTGAACGGCGACGGCGCCTTGCCGGAACGCTACTGGCGCTATGCGAGGCGCTGGGAACTGCTCGGTTATCCGGCGTTCTTCGCGATGCTGTCCGTCTACTTCCTGATGGTGATCAAGCCGATGTAGGCGCGTCGCCGCCGCACGGGAGCGGCGGTGCGGCGCACCTGCAAGCAGTCGATCGATCGATTCATGATGCTTGCGATAACAAGAAGGAGTGCAAATCATGGACTCAAATGAACTAGTGCTGTACTTCGACGGACGGTGTCCGTTGTGCGTCGCGCAAATGCGGCGTCTCGCGGCATGGAATACGCGACACCGGCTGGCATTCGTCGATATCGCCGCGCCGGGTTTCGATCCCGCGCCGCTGGCCGTCGACCTGCCCGCGCTGAATCGCGAGCTGCACGCGCGTCTGCCCGACGGACGCATGCTGACCGGCGTGGACAGCATCCTGGCCGCCTATACGCTGGTCGGGCGCCGCTGGCTCGTCTGGCCGCTTCGCGTGCCGGCGGTGCGCGATGCGTTCGCACCGCTGTATCGACGCTTCGCACGCAACCGGCATGCCGTGTCGCGCTGGCTCGGCTATCACGCCGAAGCGCACTGCGACGGGCAGGCGTGCGGTATCGATCAGGCCGACGAACGCACGGCGGTGCAACCGCCTGCGCGCGACAACCTGCGCCGGATCGTCGTGAGCTGGATGTACGCCGCGGCGATCGTGCATCTGCTCGTCGGCGTGGCCGTTCCGTGGCTTGCCGGCGCACCGCTCGCCGATGCGTATCACCGCGCCATCGAACTGCATTTCTGGGCCGGTGCGGCACCTGAACCGGCACGTGCCCAGCAGATCTGGTGGATGTCGCTGATCGGCGCGACGGTGCAGTGCGCGTCGGTCTGGATGCTCGCGCTCGTCCACCTCGGCAACCGGTTGCGCAGGCGGGAAGTGTGGGGATGGCTGCTGGCCGGCCTGCTGGTCTGGGCGCCGCAGGACCTGCTGTTTTCATTGCAGGCCCATGTGTGGGGCCATGTGGCGATCGACGCGGCCGCACTCGTCGCGATGGTTCCGCCGCTTGTCTGGCTGTTGAGGAGGGATACCGTATGAACACCTTGCCTGCCTTCGACTGGGCGCTCAACCTGCTGATCGTGCAGGGCGCGATGGGCGCATTCGATACGCTTTATCACCACGAACTCACGCAGGACCTGCCGCACAGCCCGCGCGCGCGGCTCGAGCTGGCGATTCATGCGGTGCGTTCCGTGCTCTACGGCCTCGTGTTCGCATCGATCGCGAACGTCGCGTTTCATGGCGCCTGGGTCGCGGCGATCGCGGCGGTGGTGCTCGTCGAAGTGGTGCTGACGTTGTGGGATTTCGTCGTCGAGGACCAAAGCCGCAAGCTGCCGGCGACCGAGCGCGTGCTGCACACGCTGCTGGCCGTCAACGGCGGCGCGCTGTTCGGATTGCTCGCAATGCAACTGGGCGTCTGGGCGCACGAACCGACCGCGCTGCATGCGATCGACGTCGGCTGGCGCGGCTGGCTGCTCAGCCTGTTCGCCGTCGGCGTGACGGTGTCGGGTATCCGCGACGGAATTGCCGCGTGCCGCATCGCACGACACGCGCCGGTTGCCAATCCGTTCGCGGGGCAGCCGGCCGGCAACGTGCTCGTCACCGGCGGCACGGGTTTTATCGGCGAAACCCTGGTGAACCAATTGCTCGATGCGGGGCATACGGTCACGTTGCTGGCTCGCGATCCGCTGCGCGCCGCCTACCAGTTCCAGGGCCGCGTGCGCAGCGTGACGTCCGTCGAACAGTTGCAGCCGCACGAGCGTTTCGACACGGTGATCAATCTTGCGGGCGCGCCGGTGCTGGGCGCGCGCTGGAGCAAGCGCCGGCAGGCGCTGCTGCTTGCCAGCCGCGTCGGCGTCACGCAGTCGCTGACGCGCTGGGTCGAAACCGCCGAGGTCAAGCCGCGCACGTGGATCCAGGCATCCGCGATCGGCTACTACGGTGTGCGGCCGGCCGACGAACGGCTCGACGAGGGTAGCCGCGCCGGCACCGGTTTCATGTCCGACCTGTGCCGGCAATGGGAACGGTCCGCGCAGCCGCTCGAGCGCCACGGGGTGCGTACGGTCGTGCTGCGGCTGGGCATCGTGTTCGGCCCCGGCGGCGCGTTGCGTCCGATGCTGCTGCCGCATTACTTCGGGTTGGGCGGACGCTTCGGCGACGGCGAGCAGGTCATGAGCTGGATTCACCGGGACGACGTACTGCGGATCATCGCGCGCGCGATGTCGCATGCGGGCATGCACGGCGTCTACAACGCGGTCGCGCCCGGGGCATTGACCCAGCGCGAGTTCGTGCAGGCCGTGACGAAGGTGCTGCGCCGCCCCGCATGGCTGCACGTGCCGGCCGCGCCGCTGCGCTGCGCGATGGGCGAGATGGCCGAGCTGCTGCTGGACGGGCAGCGGGTGATGCCGGCGCGGCTGCATCAGGACGGCTTCATGTTCCGGTTCCCGACCGTCGAGCACGCGCTGCGCGACCTGACGAATCGGCCGCACGCCGATTTCGCGCGCCCGGCCTGTCGTTTCCCTCAAGGTCGTGTATAAATTCGGCGTGACCGCGCTCGGGACGTGTCGTGCGTCCCGGGTGCTCCGCATCCGACCTCACAAGGAGACTGCATGCTGCACATCCTCGGCAAGATCCCGTCCATCAACGTTCGCAAGGTGCTGTGGCTGTGCACCGAGCTGAACCTGCCGTTCGAACAGGAAGACTGGGGCGCGGGTTTCCGCACGACCAACGATCCGGCCTATCTCGCGCTGAATCCGAACGCGCTCGTGCCCGTCATCAAGGACGACGATTTCGTGCTCTGGGAATCGAACACGATCATCCGCTACCTCGCGAACCGCTATGGCGACGACGCGCTCTATCCGGCCGAGCCGCAGGCGCGCGCGCGGGTCGATCAATGGATCGACTGGCAGGGCGCGGACCTGAACCGTTCGTGGATCGGCGCGTTCCTCGGCCTCGTGCGGAAATCGCCCGATCATCAGGATCCGGACGCCATCGCGCAGTCGATCACGGGCTGGACGAAGCACATGCGCGTGCTGAACGCGCACCTGGAATCGACCGGCGCGTTCGTGGCCGGCGACACCTTCACGCTCGCGGACATTCCGATCGGCCTGTCGGTGAACCGCTGGTTCGGCACGCCGTTCGAGCGTCCGGATTTCCCGGCGGTGTCGCGCTATATCGAGCGTCTCGCGACGCGCGAAGGCTTCAAGACCTACGCCGGCAGCGCGAATCCGTGACGTTTCGCCGATAGCGCGCGGCGCGACGGCGTTGCGATCGCCGCCGCGCCGCTTCCGGCATGCAGGGGCCCGCGGGCCCGTCGTCACGCGCCGGGTGCCGGCATCGCGTCGAGCACGCGCGCGAGAAACGCCTCGTGATTCCACGCGGATTCCGGCCGCGACAACCCGAGCCGCACGACCACCAGCTGGCGGCTCGGCACCACGCTCACGAACTGGCCTTCATGGCCGACCGCGTGAAACGCGTCGGCCGGCATCGCGCTCGCATGCGGATCGCGATCGTTGAACGGCTCCGGCACCTTGACCCACAGATGCGCGCCGAACTCCTGGCGTGACGATAACGGCGTCGCGCGCGTCAGGTAGCGCACCCAGCCTTCCGGCAGCAGCCGCTGCCCGTTCCACTCGCCGTCCTGCAGCAGAAGCTGCCCGAAGCGCGCCCAGTCGCGCGCGCTCGCATACATGTACGACGGGCTGCCGAGCGTGCCGGACGCATCGGGTTCGAACACCGCGCTGCGCATGTCGAGCGGCGCGAACAGCGCGCGGCGCGGAAACGCGAGGTAGTCGTCCTCGCTGCCGCCCATCGCTTCGCGCATCACGCGCGCGACGATCGCGCTCGTGCCGCTCGAGTAGTACCACTGCGCGCCGGGTGTCGTGGCGAGCGGTTTCGCCGACGCGAACCGCGCGGTATCCGGCTGCGTGAACAGCATCACGGCGACGTCGGACAGCGGGTCGTCGTAGTCCTCGTTGAATTGCAGGCCGCTCGTCATCCGCAGCAGCTCGTCGAGCGTGATGGCCGCGCGCGGGTCGCCGCTGCCGCGCCATTCGGGCAGCAGCGCCGATGCATCGGGCGACAGCTTGTGCTGCGCGACGAGCATGCCGACCAGCGCGGCCGTCACGGTCTTCGTCATCGACCAGCCGGGCAGCGGCGTGTCGGCCGTGAAGCCGGGCGCATAACGTTCGGCGATCACGTGGCCGCGCCACATCACGACGACCGCGCGTGTGCGCCGCGGCCGCGCCGGATCGGGTTCGTCGAAGGCGCGGTCGAGCGCGGCCTGCAGCTTGTGCGCGTCGATGCCGACGGGTGGCGCGACGGGTGCCGGCTGCGCGGGCGGAGGATCGGGGACGGGCGGCAACGCGGCCGGCAAAGCGCCGGGCGATGGCCCGAGTGCGAGCGTACAGCCGAGTCCGGGCCGGAAGTCGGCTGCGCGCTCGGCGAAGCCGGCGAAGGTTGCCACCGCACGATGATGGTCGGGGTCGAGCGACGGGCGCACCAGTTTCAGCAGCGGATGCACGCCGGCCATGATGTCGACGTCGATCACGGACGCGGCCGGGCGGCCCGACACGTACACGCCGGAACACAGCGCCTTCGCCGCATAGCCGGTCGCGATCGGCGCGAGCCGCGACAGCATGTATCCCGCATAGCCGATCGCGGCCAGCAGCACCAGGGCGGCGCCCCGTCGGATCAACGGCTTGATGGGTGTCGTCATGCGCGGGCGTCCTCGGTTGTCTGCGGGCGGGCCATGAACCGGCAGTGTCGCAGGTTCGGGCAAGCGGTGGCAATCGCGGGTGCGTGCGACGCCGGCTGGCGTCGGTCGGGCGGAGGTTGCCCGGTGCGTGTGAATCGTATGTGTCGATCGCGCATGTGAACGGGCCGCAGGCGGCCCGTTCACGTGGTGCGTCATTGCGCGTTGTTGTTGTCCGAACGCAGTGTCCAGACCGTCGCGGTATTGGTGTTGTCGTCGACGGCCGCGAATTCCGACTGGCCTTTGCTGCCTTGCCCGAACGCAAGGCCGAATGCCGAGCCCGGCGCGGTATCGACCTGCATCTGCGCGACGAAGCGCCCGTCCACCGTGAATTCGACGATCTCGCTCGGTTGCAGCGGGTCGGGGTTGACCGCGTCGCCGTTCGCGGTCACGAGATGGCCGTTCGGCGCGAGTGCCAGCGCGAGCGGGCCGTGCAGGTGCTTTGCGTCGAAGTAGATCATCCGTCCGACACCGCCGTTGCGGTTCGTCGACGCGGCATTGTGGATCGCGAACACCGCATTGTCGCCGGTGGAGGCGACATACAGGACGTCGATGTTCGGGTCGTACGCGAGGCCGGTCGGGCCGACGACGAGCGCATTGGGATCGGTTCGGTTCACGTAGCCGGACGCGATGATGCGCGAGCCCGGCAGCATCGTGACGCCGTCGTCGCCGATCGCCAGTTCGATCCGTGCGACCGTGCCGTTCAGTACGTTCGACACGAACGCGGTTACGCGCCGGCCGCGATCGATCACGGTCATGTCCCACGGCCCGTCGAGCAGCGTGGCGTTCACCAGTTGCGTGACGAGATTGCCTGCCGGATTGATGACGAGCAGCGAGCCCGGCGCGGCCACGGTCTTGCCGTCCGGCGTCGGCACGTTGCCGACCAGCACGAAGCCGCTGCGCAGCACCGTGAGCGCGGTCGTCAGGCCCAGGTTGCTGCCCTGGAAGAACGTCGCCGGCGTATTGCCGGGCGACAGCTTCACGATCGTCGTGCCGGTGCCTTGCAGGTTCGATGCCGCGTTGAAGTTCGACACGACGACGTCACCCGGTTTCAACGTGCTCCAGCTCGGTACACCGCGCGGCACGAACGCGATGCCGTACGGATTGAGATCGCCGTTGGCGGGCACGGTCGATGCAGTCACCGACGAAACCGGCAGGATGATGTCGCTGCCGCCGGCCCACGCGAACGTCGACGACAACGCGGCCAGCCCGGCGGCGCACGCCGCACGGCATAACGTGCGCGCGAGCGCGTGCGACGCGCGCGCGAACACCGGCGGGTGCGCGGCGAAGACGGTCGAGGCGGGTGAACGACAGGAAGGGAGAGGGTCCATGGCATGACTCCGGTTGATGAACGCGAGCAGTCATCCCGGCTGCCGGCCAGCGCAGCCGACGGGTGTCCGGCACGGGTTCGCGATCTTGCCGCGCGAACCCACGCTCGAAATAAACGGATGGCGACGGCTGCTTATTCCATCCGGTTGCGCTCGTTGCGTGCGCACCAGTAGCCATTGTTCGCTGCGATGGCAACACGACCTGACAGGTTGAAATATCGGCTGCGGTCGGCCGATAATCGTCGGGCATCGAACGCTCACCCATTCCAACCGTTATCGGAAACCGCCATGTCCTACGACAACAACAACCCGTTCGCCAGGATCCTGCGCGGCGAACTCCCGTGCGTGAAGGTCGCGGAAGACGACGCGACCCTCGCGATCATGGATCTGATGCCGCAGGCCGACGGTCACGTGCTCGTGATCCCGAAGGAGCCGGCCGCGCAGATCTTCGAGCTGTCCGGCGACGCGGCCGCGGCCGGCATCCGCATGACGCAGCGTGTCGCGGCGGCGGTGCGCGCGGCGCTCGAGCCGGACGGCGTGTTCATCGGCCAGTTCAACGGCGCGGCGGCGGGCCAGACGGTCCCGCACGTGCACTTCCACGTGATCCCGCGCTGGGAGGGCGCCGAGCTGCGGATGCACGCACGCGATATCGCCGACGCGGCGACGCTCGAATCGATCGCGCAGCGCATTCGCGCGCGTTTCGTGTAACGGCGTGTTCGCATGCGGCGCGGCGGCGGCGTACGTGCCGGCCGTCGCGCCGCAGCGGTCTGTTTCGGCGGTCACGCGAAGTAACACGTGTAACCGCCAGCGAAACTCGGCTCGGCAAGCCCGGCGCTAGACTCCGCGCATTACTTCATCGAGCGACAGGAAGAACGGAGCGCCTCTTCGTGCCGGCCGCCGCGTCCCGCGGCGGCGTGGTCATCGCGAGGTGTCATTCGTCTTTCGCGCCGGGAATCGAGCCATGTCCAGACTTCTCATCACGCTTGCCCTGATCGGCGGCCTGTCCGGCTGCTACGTCGCGCCGCCGTACGGTTACTACGCACCCGCGCCGGCCTATTACGGCTACGCGCCGGCGTACTACGCGCCGCCCGTCAGCGTCGGGATCGGCGGCAACTTCCGCATCCGCTGATCGGGCACCCGGCGCGGGCCTTGCCCGCACCGGTTCGCTGCCCTGCGCCGGACGATTCGCGCGGATTCGCGCGCCGCATCACGACGGCGCGCTGCGCGTCGTGCGCGCGGTTCCTATACTTCACAGGAAAGTGCATCTCCGGTGAGGCAGCCATGTCGGTCACACGCAAGGTCGCTGTGCTGTCGGGCGTATCCACGCTCGTCTATCTCGGGCTCGCCGTGCTCGGTTTCGGCGGGTTCGCCGCCTTTTTCTCGCATTCGCCGCTGACCGTCATCGTCGTCGCGACACTCGCGATGGCCGTCGTCGCGATGTTCACCGAAGGCAACCTGAGCGCCGGCGAGCGCGAGAACCGCGACAACCGCTGGGTGCTCGCGGCATTCGCGGCGAGCGGCTTCCTGCTCGCGTATCTGCCCGCGCTGACCGACCGGCTCGATGTCTGGACCTTCGGCGGCGAGGCGGTGCGATGGCTCGGCGTCGCGCTGTACATCGCGGGCGGTGCGCTGCGCCTCTGGCCCGTGTTCGTGCTCGGCAAGCGCTTCAGCGGGCTCGTCGCGATCCAGCCGGGCCATACGCTCGTGACCGACGGCATCTACCGCCGCATCCGCAACCCGAGCTATCTCGGCCTGCTCGTCAATTCGGCCGGCTGGGCGCTCGCGTTCCGCTCGGGCGTCGGTGTGCTGCTGGTCGCGCTGATGATCGTGCCGCTCGTCGCGCGCATCCGCTCCGAGGAAGCGCTGCTGCGTTCGCAATTCGGCGCCGAATACGACGCGTATTGCGCGCGGACCTGGCTGCTGCTGCCCGGCGTGTACTGACCCCCTCATCTCGCTCCGACCGTCGCTTCGGCGTGCGCTCACGACACATGCCCGATGTGTTGCCACGTGTGTCGCGAACGTGCGACGGCGCGCGTGTCAGGTCTGCCGCTCCGCAGGGTCTGATCCTCGCCGAAGCCAATGCCGGCGGGGGTTTCAGGCGAATTCGGCGAGCGCTTTGGACGTCCGTAATTCGCAAACAACTTGTTACCAGAATGTCGACGGCAAGGGTGTGGGACCGGTGCTATTCTTCGCCGCAAGCTCGTTGAAATGAATTGGTCCGGGGTTCGGCACAATGCCTGAATCGACGTCGATCGATTCAGATCGTCGTACCGAGCGGACCTTCGATAACCAGATTGCGAACAAGGAAGAATACGGGAATGTGGAAGAAAATCGCCCCCGCTCTCGTCGTCGCCGCGCTGACCGGCACGACTGCACTGCCGGCATTGGCCGGTGACTTGAATAACGCGCTTGGCGGCGCGCTCGGCGGGGTTGCCGGCGCAGCGGTCGGCGGCGCGGTCGGCGGCAGCACCGGCTCGGTAATCGGCGGCGCCATCGGCGGCGGCGCGGGTGGTGCGGTGACGTCGAACCGTCGCGAGCGCACCGGCGCGATCATCGGCGGCGCACTCGGCGGCGGCGCAGGTACCGCGGCAGGCAACGCGATGGGCGGCCGCACGGGCGGCCTGCTGGGCGCGGCGGTCGGCGGCGGCGCGGGCGCGGCGCTCGGCGGCAACATGTCGCGCAGCTCGTACGAGCGCGATTACGGCGATCGCGGTTATCGCGGCGATCGCGGCTATCATCGCCACAAGCATCACCACCACCGCGACTGGGACTGATCGCCGCGGGCGCGGTACGGTGCGCGACCTGCGCACCGGCGCGCCGACGGCGTCGGCACCCGACGCGAGAATCGGCCCGGCGGCCTGCCGGGCCGCCATCGCCGGCCAGCCCGGCGACCCTTTCCGGCTTCATCAGCCGCTGCCATGCGCCCGATCGACGGGCCGGCCATTTCCCCCTCGTCGTATTTCCCCGCTTCCCGACTACACAGCCTGTCGCGCCTGAATGCATCCGGGCAAGTTCGGCGGACGCCATCCACTTTCCGTTCGCGGTCGTCGCTTCGATCCGTTCCGGCATGACGAAGGTCTGCAACGGGAGCGGAGCCGCCCGCACCCGAGCGCACATCGACCGTCTGCCATCCGCGTAACCGGATGTATCGCGACCTGCATCGCGCCACCGGTACGGCTGCGATCGGAGGTTTCGCAGCGATCGTCCCGGTGCCCGTCCGCAATGCGCCGGCCGTCAGGATTTCCCTGATACGCAGGCTGCCGCGTCACGCCGCTTCTCCGCGTATCGCGGGCGTCGGCGGGTAGTGGGAAATCGAATGGATACCATCGCAACATTTAATTGGTCGATTGCGAACGACTTCGCTATCGTCAACGACGCCCGCGTACGGAATCGAACCGAGCCGTCCGCCGCGTCTCGCCTCGCAGCATGATCGCGAGCGCCGCGGCCCGGCCGCCGGACCCACCAGCATGGGTCGCCGCGTCCGATCAACCGGACGGATCCGTCGCGAAGCCTGGCCGACCGAACGAAGGCGCATGCGCTTTCAAGCCACCCCGGCAACGATGTCCCGCCGCCGCATGCGTGCCCCACGCGCAGGCGTGCCGCCCGATGCCGTTGGCGCCCGGGGCCGGACCAACCCATTGCCTGGATGCAATATGTCTAAGACAACGTATTACGCGCCGCATGGCGGCCACCCGCCGCAGACCGATCTGCTGACCGATCGGGCGATGTTCACCGAGGCGTACGCGGTGATCCCGAAGGGTGTGATGCGCGACATCGTCACGAGCTGGCTGCCGTTCTGGACGAACACGCGCCTGTGGGTGATCGCCCGCCCGCTGTCGGGTTTCGCCGAAACCTTCTCGCAGTACATCGTCGAAGTGAATCCGGGCGGCGGCAGCGACAAACCGGAGCAGGACAAGAACGCCGAAGCCGTGCTGTTCGTCGTCGAAGGCGAAGCCGAGCTGACGCTGCAGGGCACGAAGCACGTGCTGAAGCCGGGCGGCTATGCATTCATTCCGCCGGGCGCGGACTGGACGCTGCACAACGTCAGCGATGCCGCGGTGCGGTTCCACTGGGTCCGCAAGCACTACCAGGCCGTCGACGGCATTCCGCTTCCCGAAGCGTTCGTGACCAACGAGCAGGACGTCGAGCCGACCCCGATGCCGGGCACCAACGGCGCGTGGGTGACGACGCGCTTCGTCGACATGAGCGACATGCGCCACGACATGCACGTGAACATCGTCACGTTCGAGCCGGGCGGCGTGATTCCGTTCGCCGAAACGCACGTGATGGAGCACGGCCTGTACGTGCTCGAAGGCAAGGCCGTCTATCGCCTGAACCAGGACTGGGTCGAGGTGGAAGCGGGCGACTTCATGTGGCTGCGCGCGTTCTGCCCGCAGGCGTGCTATTCGGGTGGCCCCGGCCGCTTCCGCTACCTGCTGTACAAGGATGTGAACCGTCACATGAACCTGACGCTGAACCCCGCGCGCTAAGCGCCGCGCCAGCAGTCGAATGCGAAAGCCCGCCGGTGCATGCCGGCGGGCTTTGATGAGCACGTCAGCCTGACCGAGGCAGCCCGATTCAGCGTACGCTGATCGGGCTGTTTCGTTTCCGGGAGATCATCACGGGCACTGTGACGTCGATCGGAATCGATCCAGGCAAGCACGGCTTCTTTCTGCATGCGCAGGATCGTCACGGTTACGCGCGTGCGACGCCTGTTGCGATACGTCACGGCTTCCCGTTGATCGCGGTCAGATATCGCGCGAGGTCGTCGATCGCGTCGGGCGGCAACGGCGCGCCATAGACCGCGCGCATCTTGACGACCTCCGCTTTCCACTCCTGGAACGACAGCGGCGGTTGTCGGGTCACCATGTCGACCGAATGGCAGATCAGGCAATGCAGGTTCGCGAGATCGGCGCCCGGGCCGGGCGGAAACTTCTGCGTATCGCCGGGCAACGCGACCTCGACCGTTCCGGTCGGCGCGGCGCGCGCCGTCTTGCCCGTTTCCGCCATCGCTGCGCTTCCCGCGCAGGTCGCCGCTGCGAGCAGGATCGCGGCACACGTCTTCATCATGATCGGCTCCTCACGCGACGACTACATGCGTCGTTTCGACCACGTTGCGCATGTAGCCGGCCGGGTTCCAGTTCGGCGTGTCCGGCTGCTCGACGCCGCCGTCGTTGATCGCCTTGACCTGCAACACGGCCTGTCCGGCGCGGTGCGGCGTGAACTGCGCTTCCCAGCGGCGCAAGCTGTACTTGCCGTAGTCCTTCCCGAGGCGCGCCGTCGCCCAGGACGCGCCGCCATCATGCGAGAACAGCACCTTGCGCACGCCCGTGTCGCCGCCGAACGCGATGCCCCGGACCGTCTGCGGCCGGTCCAGCGCGATCACGGCGCCGTCGTCGAGGTTGGTGATGAACGATCGCGGCACCATCCGGCTGATCGGCACGGTCTTGACGCCGGCCTGCCCGGGCTGAATGCTCGCGTGCGGCGTGTCGGGAATCTGATAGGCCTTCGCCATCCAGAAATTGTCGTCGCGCCGGTCGATGACCTCGATGTCGTTCAGCATCTTCACCCAGTACGTCGAATACCAGCCCGGCACGACGAGGCGCAGCGGGAAGCCGTTGAGCAGCGGCAGCGGCTGCCCGTTCATCCCGAACGCGACGATCACCTCGCCGTCCCGCGCGCGGTCGACGTCGAGCGCCTTGATGAAGGCCGGCGTGGCGGGCAGCACGCCCTTGTCCAGGCCGTTGAAGCGGACCTGCACCGCGCCCGCCTTCACGCCCGCCCGATCGAGGATGTCCTTGAGCCGCACGCCGGTCCAGCGCGCGTTGCCCATTGCACCGTTGCCCCATTCGCCGCCGGCGACGCGCGGCTTGAAGAAGCCGCGCGAATTGCCGGCGCACTGATTGACGGCGGCGACTTCGACGCGCGGAAAGCCGCTCATGAGGTCGCGCAGGCTCAGTTCGAGCGGGCGGTCCACGAGCCCGTGCACGGCGAGCCGGAACGCGCCGGCGTCGATCCGCGCCGGGATGTCGGCGAGGTGCCAGCGCACGAAGAACCGGTCGTTCGGCGTGAACACGCCGTCATCGAACACGGAGAAAGGCGTTTCGAGCAGCGGGGGGCGGACGCGCACCAGCAGCATTTCGCCTTTTTGCGGAAAGTCGTGGGTCAGCTCGCGCAGCCCGTTCTCGAACGGCAGCGTGACCGCGTCGGCCGCGCATGCGCGGCGATGCCAGCTTGCGCCGACGGCCAGCAGGCCGCCAGCGGCGGCGGCCTGCATCAGGTGACGGCGCTGTGGATCATGTGGGTCTGCCATGACGACTCCCTCGTTTGCCGATCGGTCTGCCGAACCCGCGATCGCGCGCGGCTGCCGAAACGCCGGATCACGCGCGGCCGATGAGCCGAGATTTCATAATAGGCGCAATCCGGCGCGATATCGGGCCGGATGGGGTTCACGCGTGGAAGCGGTGCAGCAACGGCCGCCGGGCCTCGCTCGCGCCGCGCATTCCCGCTCGGGTTTCCCCGCGCTTCGCTCGTCGCTTCCCGTCGGCGGCGACGTGCCCTGAACGACTTCCCTGCTTCCCTTCATCCCCGCGGCCGCAAGATCCGGTCGGGCACCCGTCACGTGATCGCCTGCGGCATGCCAGCCGATCGGTTGGCGCGACCTGTATCACCGCGCGCGACGTTGATCAGGCACGCGCCCGACGCGAGACACGTGAACGGCCCGGCGCGCTTTCCTAAATAAAATTTAGCCGGCCAAACTTTGGCTAAAGAATGTTCCGGTTTCGCGCCATCCCTTCGACAATGCGCGCCTTCCGTGACCGGTCGGCGCCTCTTGCGCACCGGCGGTCGCGGCATCGAAGAAGGAGCCCGACATGACCGACCACACCGCATCCCCTCCGCCGCAACCCGCGCCGCCGCGCCGCCGACGCGTGTGGCGCACGCTCGCGGGCGCGCTGCTCGGCCTGACGCTCGCGTGCGCGGGCATCGGCGCATGGACGATCCAGCGCATCTGGACGCAGTTGCCGTCCGTCGAGGACCTGGCCGTCTATCGTCCCGCGCTGCCGCTGCGGATCTTCTCGCGCGACGGCGACTTGCTGGCCGAATACGGCGTCGAGCGGCGCGAGTTCGTGCCGCTCGAACGCATTCCGCCGCTGATGCGGCACGCGCTGCTCGCCGCGGAGGACGCGAAGTTCTACCAGCACGGCGCGGTCGATGTCGGCGGCCTCGCGCGCGCGACGTTCGCGAACGTCGTGACGGGGCAGCCGGGGCAGGGCGGCAGCACGATCACGATGCAGGTCGCGCGCAACTTCTACCTGACGCGCGACAAGGTGCTGAGCCGCAAGCTCGCCGAGATCCTGATGGCCGCCAAGCTCGAACGCGAGTACAGCAAGGACAAGCTGCTCGAGCTGTACATGAACGAGATCTACCTGGGCGAGCGAGCGTACGGTTTCGCGGCCGCCGCGAACGTGTACTTCGGCAAGCCGCTCGACGCGCTGAGCGCGGGCGAGGCAGCCGTGCTCGCGGGGCTGCCGAAGGCGCCGTCCGCGTTCAACCCGGTCGTCAATCCGGCGCGCGCGACCGCGCGGCGCAACTATGTGCTCGGCCGGATGCATGCGCTCGGCCAGCTCGACGACGCGACGTACCGCGCGGCCGTCGACGCGCCGATCGCGCTGGCGACCACGCCGCCGCCCGGGATCGTCGCCGCGCCGTACGTCGCCGAGCGCGCGCGCCGCATGATGGTCGAGCGTTTTCACGACGACGCCTATACGCTCGGCCTCGACGTGACGACGACGGTCTCGATGCGCGACCAGCGCGCGGCCGAAGCCGCGCTCGAGCGCACGCTGAGCCGGCAGCCACGCGCGAAGCGCGATGCGCGCAACGGGCTCGAAGGCGCGCTCGTGTCGCTCGATGCGGCCACCGGCGACATGCTCGCGCTCGTCGGCGGCGCGGATTTCAACCGCAACGTGTTCGACCATGCGCTGCAGGCGTACCGCCAGCCGGGCTCGAGCTTCAAGCCGTTCGTCTATTCGGCGGCGCTGGAGAAGGGTTACTTCCCGGGCGTGCTCGTCGACGATACGCAGCGCACGCTTACCCGCGAGGAAACCGGCGCGCGGCCGTGGCGTCCGCGCAATTTCGGCAACCGCTACGAGGGTTTCATCCCGGTGCGGCGCGGGCTCGTGCGCTCGAAGAACCTGGTCGCGGTCAGCCTGATGCAGGCCACCGACGCGCGCTACGTGCAGCAGCACGCGGTGCACTTCGGCTTCGACGCGCAGCGCAATCCGGCATCGCTGCCGCTCGCGCTCGGCGCTGGCGCGGTGACGCCGCTCGAGCTCGCGAGCGCGTACGGCGTGTTCGCGAACGGCGGGACGCGAATGGAGCCGCGCCTGATCCTGTCGGTGAAGCAGCGTCACGGCGGCGCGATGTACGAGGCGACCGCGCCGGCAGGCGAGCGCGTCGTGTCGGCGCGCAACGCGTTCGTGATGGACAGCATGCTGCGAGACGTCGTGCGGGCCGGCACCGCGCGCGGCGCGCTCGCGCTGCGCCGCGACGACGCGGCCGGCAAGACGGGCACGTCGAACGGCTCGAAGGACGTATGGTTCGCCGGCTACTCGTCGGGCATCGTCGCGGTCGCGTGGCTCGGTTACGACACGCCGCGCCCGATGGGGCGCGCGACCGGCGCAACGCTGGCGCTGCCGGTCTGGCTCGACTACATGAAGACGGCCGTCGACGGGCGCACGCCGGTCGATGCTTCGCCGCCGCAGGACGTCGCGCTGGTCGACGGCGACTTCGTCTACGCCGAATACACGCGCGGCTCGTGCACGGCCGACGTGCCGCCGTACATCCGCAGCCGTTTTGCATGCGGCGGCGCGGCGGTGCAGGACGCGGCGGACGCGCCTGCCGGCAACGGCAAGCCCGACGCGCCGATGCCCGCCGCGGTCGATGCGGCCGAGCGCGAACGCGTGCTCGACCTGTTCCGGACCGACGACTGACGCGCGCCATGCATACGCTCTATCTGATTGCGATCGTCGCGGAAGCGATGTCGGGGGCGCTGATGGGCATGCGCCGCGGGATGGACCGCTTCGGGCTCGCGCTCGTCGGCGCGGTGACGGCGCTCGGCGGCGGCACCGTGCGCGACGTGCTGCTCGGCCACTACCCGCTCGGCTGGATCGCGCATCCCGAATACCTCGTGATCACGCTCGTCGCGGCGACCGTCGCATCGTGGGTCGCCAGGCATGTCGCGCGGATGAAGACGCTGTTCGTCACCGTCGACGCGATCGGCCTCGCGGCATTCACGATCATCGGCTGCGACATCGGCGCGTCGACCGGCACGGCGCCGATCATCGTCGTGCTGGCCGGCGCGATCACGGGCGTGTGCGGCGGAATGCTGCGCGACCTGCTGTGCAACGAGATGCCGCTGATCCTGCGCGAGGAGCTGTACGCGAGCGTCGCGTTCGTCACGGGCACGCTGTATGTCGGGCTCCAGCATCTCGGTATCGATGCGGGTTTCGCGACGGTAGTTGCGCTGGCGGCCGGATTCTCGATGCGGATGCTGGCCGTGCGGCTCGGGTGGAAGATGCGGACTTTCGGCGCGGCGGATGTCGAGCATTGAACGCGACCCGCGCGCCGACATTCAGTCCGGCTGCATGACCTGAAAGACATTGCCCTCCGGATCGAGGCCGTCAACCATCCGGTACGCGAAGCCGTCGTAGCGCTTGAGATCGCGCACGGTCACACCATCGCGGGCGAGCCGGTCGCGATGCGCGTCGATATCGGCGTCGATGGAGAAGACGAGCTTCACGGTGCTGGCGTCGGCATTCTCGAGCGCGGACGAGGCTGCCCGGCGAAACGCCGGGCCTGCCAGATGCAGCGCAAGTTCGACCGCGCCCGCGTCGAGCACGACCCATTCACCGTCGATTTCCTCGATGACGGGCAGGTCGAAATACCGTTGGTAGAACGCCTTCAGCAACGCGACGTCGCGGACGTACAGGATGATGCGGGTCATCGGAAGCGGCATGTAGATCTCCTCGAAGGCGATGAGCGAATGATGTCGGATGAAAGTCGCTGTTGACGGCAGGGCAGGACATCGAGCGACACGACGACCGTGCCGTACGCGTCTGCGTTACGCCGGCACCATCACCGGCGGCGTACCGTCGCCGGTGTCCACCATCTTCACCGCGAATCCGTAGCACTGCGCGATATGCGCGGGCGTCATCACGTCGCGCGGCGTGCCGTGCGCGACGATCGTGCCGTCGGCGAGCATCGCGATCGTATCCGCGTGCCGTGCGGCGAGGTTCGGATCGTGGACGATCGCGAGGACGCCGAGCCGCCATTCGCGTGCGACCGCGCGCACGGTATCGAGCAGGCGGTGCTGATGCGCGAGATCGAGCGCGGCGGTCGGTTCGTCGAGCAGCAGGTAGCGCGGGCCGCTTGCGATACCGTCGTCATCGTCCGGCCACAGCTGCGCGAGCACGCGCGCAAACTGCACGCGTGCGAGTTCACCGCCCGACAGCGTCGTGACATCGCGGCCGACGAGCGTGTCGGCGCCCGCGCGTTCGAGCGCGCGCCACGCGATGTCGCGATCGCGGTGCGACGTCGCGCCGCTGCGCCGCGCATGCGGATAGCGGCCGAGCAACACGATTTCGTCGACGCTGAACGGGAAGGCCGGTTGCGCGGCCTGCGGCAGCACCGCGCGCAGGCACGCAAGCCTTGGCGCGTCGATGCGCGCGAGCGGTTCGCCGTTCAGCGTGATGTCGCCGGTCACGCGCACGCCGTTCGGCGCGATGCTGCCGGTCAGCTCGCCGGCGAAAGTCTTCAGCAGCGTGCTCTTGCCTGTGCCGTTGCGGCCGAGCAGCGCGGTCACGCGGCCGGGCTCGATCGACAGCGACAGGTCGCGAAGGATGGCGTTGTGTCGGCGCGCGACGTCGAGATGGTGGGCGGTCAGCATGGTCGTCGTGAAGGAAGGGTTAGGGCCTGTTCCCGCTAATAACGGGCTTGCGAACGTACCTTTTCGCCCGCAGGGCAAGGAGAGAGGAGGCGCAATAGCCGTAGCCATTGCAACGACGAACGTCGCCGCAATGCGGGCGAGAAGGCACGTTCCGCTGATCGGAAAAAATCATTCGTGGGGCCAGCGCACGCCCGTCATTAGCGGGAACAGGCACTAGCCGAGCGCGCCGCGGCTTTTCCACAGCAGCGCGAGGAAGAACGGCGCGCCGAGCAGCGCGGTCAGCACGCCGAGCGGGATTTCGGCGGGCGCGGCGATCGTGCGCGCGGCGAGATCGGCGGCGAGCGTCAGCAACGCGCCGAGCAGCGCGGCGCCGGGCAGCACGACGCGCTGGTCGGGGCCGCACGCGAGCCGCACGCAATGCGGCGCGACGAGCCCGATGAAGCCGATGATGCCCGCGCACGACACGAGCGCGCCGACCGCGAGCGCGACCGCGACGAGCACGCGCCGCTTCAGCCGCTGCACCGGCACGCCGAGATGCAGCGCCTCGGTTTCGCCGAGCTGCAGCGCGTTCAGTGCATCGCGTTCGCGTGCGAGCAGCATGCAGCCGATCGCGACGCACGGCGCAACGGCCGCCAGCGCGGACCACTGCGCGCCGCCGAGGCTGCCGAGGCTCCAGAAGGTCAGCGAGCGCAACTGCGCGTCGTCGGCGACGAACGTGAGCAGCCCGATCGCCGCGCCGACCAGCGCGTTGATCGCGATGCCCGCGAGCAGCAGCAGCGGCAGCGCGAGCCGGCCGCGCGATGCGGCGAGCCGGTAGACGAGCGCCGCGACCGCGAGCGCGCCCGCGAAGGCGGCGACGGGCAATGCGGCCGCGCTCACGTGCGCGGCAAAGAGCGCGGGGCCGAGCACGATTATCGTCGTCGCGCCGAGTGCGGCGCCGCTCGACACGCCGACGAGCCCCGGATCGGCGAGCGGATTGCGGAACAGCGCCTGCATCGCGGCGCCGGTCGCGCCGAAGCCGCCGCCGACCAGCAGCGCGAGCGCGACACGCGGCGCGCGGATGTCGAGCAGCACCGCGCGTGCCTGCTGCGCGGTTGCGTCGCCGGTCAGCGCGGCCCATGCCTCCGCGAGCGGAATGCGGTACGCGCCGACGCATAGCGCGACGACGGACATCGTGCACACGAGGCACGCGAGCGCGGCCAGCGCGAACGGTGCGAAGCGGCGCGACGTGCCGACGCGGGCGGCGCCGGAGCGCGATGCCGGCGACGGCGCGGGGAAAGGCGAAGCGTGAGCGGGCATCGGGACAGTCCGGAATCAGGCGAGCGCATCCGACAGGCGTCGGTGCAGGGTCGTGACGGCGAGCGGCAGGCGCGGGCCGAACCCGAGCAGGAACAGCGCGTCGAGCGACACGACGCGCTGCGCGCGGCCGGCCGGCGTCGCGCCGAAGCCGGGCGTCGCGAGCAGCGCGGCGCGGCCGCCGACGGCCGCGAGCCCTTCGTCGGAGATCAGCACGACGTCGGGCGCGGCGGCCGCGAGCGCCTCGGTCGTCAGCGGCTTGTAGTGGTCGAAGCCCTGCATCGCGTTGCGTGCGCCCGCGTAGCGGATCATCGCGTCGGCGGCCGTGCGCTGGCCGGCGACGAGTGCCTGGTTGCCGGTATGGTTCAGCACGAACAGCACGCGCGGCGGTTGCGCACCGCCGGGCGCGCGCGCGGCGACCGCGTCACGCGCGGCCTGCCAGTCGCGATCGAAGCGCTGCAGCAGCGCGGTGCCTGCGTCGCGCACATCGAGCGCCTGCGCGACGCCGGTGATCTTCGCGCGCACCGATTCGACATCATGGCGTTCGTCGAACGTCGTCACCGCGACGCCGGCGCCTTTCACCTGCGCGATCGCAGCGGGCGGGCCGGCTTCCGCGGATGCGAGCACGAGATCGGGCCGCAGCGACAGCAGCCCCTCGGCCGACAGCGCGCGCTGGTAGCCGACTTTCGGCAGGCGCTTTGCGGCGTCCGGGTAGGTGCACGTCGTGTCGGCGCCGACGAGCCGGTAGCGGGGCGTCTCGGCGCCGCCGAGCGCGAACGCGGTTTCCGCGAGCGCGCCGCCGATCACGACCACGCGTTTCGGCGCGGCCTGCGCAGCTTGCGCGAGCACGCTGCCCGGCAGCGCGCCTGCGAGCGCGCCGGCTGCCGCGCCCGCCAGCACTGCGCGGCGCCGCGGATCGAACGACCGCGCGCTCACCGCGCGCCCCCGCGTGCGGCCGGCGGCAGCGTCGCGACGAGCGCGCGCCAGTCGTCGCGTTCGACCTTGCCGGGCTTGCGCTCGCCGAACAGCAGCGCGACGTGGTCGCCCTGCCGGTCGAACAGCTCGAGCGACGTGACGATGCCGTCGCTCGTCGGCTTCTTCACGACCCATGCGGCGGCGATCAGGTCCTCGCGCACGTGCAGGTTGAAGCCCGGGTCGAGCACGTTGATCCAGGCGCCGACCTCGCGCACGTTCGCGACGGGGCCCGTATGGATCTGGATCATTCCCGCATTGCCGACGAACACCATGATCGGCTGGCCGCTCTGCGCGGCCCGTTCGAGCACGTGGCGCAGCGCATGCGCGGTTTCGACCGGATACGCGTATTGCGGATCGGCGAGGCGCAGCGCCTGCATGCGGCTCACGCCGAAGCGCTGCGTGATGCCGAAGAACTGATGCGTATCGGTCATCGCATTCCACGCGGCACGGAAGCCTGCGACGTCGATCTCGGTGTCGGCGCGTTCGGGTGTCTTCGGCGCGGCGGGCGCGACGTCGAGGCCCGGCTCCTGCGACGGCGCGCGCCAGCGTTCGACGAACGCGTCGTACGCGGCGTGGTCGCTGTGCGCACGCAGGTAGACCTTGTGGATCGCGTGGCCCTGCGCGTCGAAGAACTGCAGGCTCTTCAGCGGGCCGTGCGCGGTCTCGTCGCGCACCGCGAACGCCGACACCCAGTGACGATAGAAGATCCGCAGGTCGATGTCGCCGAGTGCGAGGCCGACGGGGCCGTCATGGCTCATCTGCGCATATTCGCCGTCCTTTTCGTGGACGGCCGTGTCGTTGCGCGTGAGCGCCATCACGCGGCCGAGGCGCGGCATTTCCTCGAACATCGCCGGAAAGCGCGCGTCGAGGCGCACGACGTGCTCGCCGACGAACGCGGCGAGCGCCTCGCCTTCGCTGACGCCGAGCGCCTGCGCGACGTCGCGGTTGCGCAACTGGCGCTCGGTCTTGAGCTTGATGAACGCGTCGCGCAATGCGGCGGCCGCACGGGCCGGGCCGGCCGGTTGACCGGGAAGGGCGGATTGCATCATGTCGGACTCCTTCAAGAAACGGTTGGGGTGGTAGCGCGGGGGGCGCGCATCAGAAATCCACTTTCATGCTGACGGCGACCGTGCGACCGGACGACGTATACGCATCGAGCACCTGCGAATCGGCCGCGATGCCGCGCACGTCCGACCAGTTCCAGTACTTGCGGTCGAACAGGTTGCGGATGCCGATCGTTGCGCTCACATGTTTGTTGAAGCGGTAGCCGCCGCGCAGGTCGACGACGAACGACGACGGCGGCGCGAAGCACGCCTTGTTCGAACAGTCGGACTTGTCGATGTCCTTGTCGCGTTTCGCGGCCTGGAACAGCAGGTCGGTCTGCACGAACCAGCGCTCGCCCGGCTCGTAGCGCACGCCGAACACGGCGGAGAACGGGTTGACCGTGTTGAGCGGCTGGCTGGCCGCGCCGTTGTTCTGCGTCGAGCCCTTCGTGAACGCCATCGCCGTCTTCAGCGTGATGCCGTTCGGCATCGCCCATTCGGCGCGGCCTTCGAGGCCGTGGATGCGTGCGTCGGCGAAGTTCACGTACTGGAACACGAACGGGTCGGCCGGCCGGCCGCTGCCGGCGATCGTCGTGCGCGAGATGAAGTTGCGGTAGCGACCCGTGAATGCGGCCGCGCTGTAGCGCACGACGCCGTAGCCCGTGCCGGCCTTGCCGCGCAGGCCGGCTTCGAACGTGTCGCTCGTCTCGGGCTTCAGGTTCGGATTGCCGATCGACGTGTAGCCGTACACCGGGTTCGAGAAGCTGCTGTTCACCTGGTCGGGGGTCGGCGCGCGGAAGCCGTGCGCGTACTGCACGTACGGAATCAGCGCGGGCGTGATCTCGTAGAGCACCGAGATGCGCGGCGACAGTTCGTTCGCGCTCGTCGACACGGCCTTGCCGGTGAACAGCGGATCGTTCCCGGTCGGGCTCAGCCGGTACGTGTCGAAGCGCAGGCCGGGCGTGACGAGCAGGCGGCCGTAGCCGATCTGGTCTTGCACGAATGCGCCGAACAGCGTGTAGTCGGTGTCGGGGAACGCCTTGTTCGGGAACGCTTCGCCGACGCCCGGCACCGTGCCGTCGCGCAGGTTCGTCACACGCGACAGGCTGCCGTCGACGCCATAGAGCAGCTTGTGCGCGAGCGGGCCGGTCGCGAAGCCGCTTTCGGCAAACGCGGAGCCGCCGAACGTGCGTTCCTTGTACTGGTTGTCGCGCGAGCGCGATTTCAGCGGCGCGCCGCGCGTCTCGAACGCGTACTGGTCCTGCTTCGCGTCCTGGTAGTAGAACTGCACGTGCGCGGTCTGGAACCAGCGGAACGTGTCGTCGCGGAAGTCGTAGTCGACGCTGAAGCGGTTGCGCTCGAGCCGGTCGTTCGTCGTGAGGCCGAGCGTGGCCGGCGGATTGATCGCGGACAGCACGTCGGTGCTCACGCGCCGCTGCACCGTTTCGGCCGTGAACTTGATCGTGTCGCGCGTGGTGGGCGTCAGCACGAGCTTGCCGAGCAGCGATTCGGAATAGACGTCCTGCGGATTCGACGTCGTGCGCAGCGTGCTCGCCGAGTTGTTGCTGCCGCGCGTGTCGACCTCGTGGCCGCGCCGACCGTCGGCGATGATCATCCCCTGCACGCGGTCGTTGCCGCCCGCGGCCGACACGGTCGCGCCGATGCTGCGATCGGCCGAGTCGTAGCTCGGCCGGAACGAGAAGTAATAGGGCTTGTCGTAGATCGACAGCAGGTCGCGCGGATCCTTCGTGATGAAGTTCACCGCGCCGGTCAGGCCGTCGCTGCCGTAGAGCGCGGAGGCCGGCCCGCGCAGGATCTCGATGCGCTTGAGCGTGTCGAGATCGGCGTAGTCGCCGCGGCCTGCTTCGAGCGGACCGAACGAGAACGCGTTCGGCAGGCGGATGCCGTCTTCCATCAGCAGCACGCGATTGCCTTCGAGGCCGCGGATGTTGATGCTCGAATCGCCGTCGCGGCCGCCGCCGAGCGCGGCGCTGCCGGGCCGGTACGCGGTGCGGCGCACCGTGATGCCCGGCTCGTAGCGCAATGCATCCTTGATGTTGGTGGCCTGCTGTTCCTCGAGATCCTCGTCGGTGATCACCGACACCGACGCCGCCGTGCGGCTCGCAGCGGTGGCGGTGCGGGTGGCCGTGACGGTGACGGGGTCGAGCAGCGCCGCACGGCCGCGCGTGGACGCGGCGACGATGGCGGCAGGAGGCGGAGTGGCGCCTTGCGGCGACGAATCGGCGTGAGCCGGGGCGGCGGACAGGCCGAACGCGCCGAACAGCGCGGCGCAGATTGGCCGCCGCGCCAGCGGATAGCAATGCACAGGTGGTCTCCCATTGACGAAAACAAGCCCGAAGGCTGGCTGGGTGACGCGTTCACCTGGCTGGCCCGTCCGCGCACGACAGGCGGCGAACGGAGAATTGAAAGGCAACTGATAACTTTACCAGTGTAAATGAGAATTATTATCAATACAAGGATGAGGCGCGGCCCGTGTGGGTGAGCGCTCACCTGCGCGGCTCGGGCGAGCCACGGCGGGAAATTCGCGAGAAGCGTGTCGGCGCGCGAGCGCTACGCGAGCGCTTCGATGCGGATCAGCAGGTTACGGGCATGCGCGATGAACGCATCGTGCGTCGCGCGATCGCTGTGGCTTTCGAGGCCCGCCTGCTCGGCGAACGCGATCTGTTCAGTGTAGAGGTCGACGAGCGCGCGGCGTTCGTCAAGGGGAAGCGCGCGGATCATCGATACGAGCAGCAGTTCCTGCGCGCGAAGCGTGCCGGACAGCAATTGAACGTTCATGCCGACCTCCTCGGACGATGCGGCGGCGGGCCGCTCTTTCCATACTAGGCGGTCGGCGTACGCAGCGCAGGCGCGGGGCTCGCGATGATGACGCGGGAAGCGGATTCGGTGAAGGTGCGTCGGCCTGACGTAGCGGTGCGCCGCGCGAGCCGAAACGCGCTGCGCGCATCCGCAGACCGCGAACCGAAGCGTGCAGGGATCCGAACGGAATCAGCCGGCAGCCGTCGCGGCCTGTGCATCGCGCACGACCTGCGCGACGCGTTCGACGAACGCGGCGTCGACGCTCGACAGCGCTTCGCGCTTGCCGTCGGGCATCTCGACCATCAGGCGATACGTGACGTCCTGCGTGGCCCACGAGAGGTAACCGACGACGACGAGCATCACGCCGACGACGAGTGCGGCGCTCGATGCGCCGACGCCGCCTGCGATGGCGGCGGCCGCGCCGATCAGCGAGATCAGCGACGGAACGAGGCGGTTCTTCGGAATCTTGACGACGTCGACGTGGCGGATGTCACGCAGTGCGAATACCTGCCCGGCGGCGGACAGGCCGTTGCGCGTGATCATGACGCCGCGTTCGTTGAATGCGTTTTCCATCGTGTGGTGCGTGGACGAAAACGCGCAGCGTAGCAGGTTTCGTTGCCGCGTCAAACGAGACCGACTGCCGCACGATGCGTGCGGGGCGGCCTGAATACGGGAAGCGGGTGAAGCAGGGAGGCGTTCAGAACTGCAGCCGGCCGTCGCCGTAAAGCCGGCCCGGCACGTGCGATGCGACGACCTCGGCGATCTCTTCGTCGGTCGATTCGGCCGGCACGATCTGGCGCCGCGCGGGCGCGTCGAGATGCATCGTCCATTCGACGAGCCGGTACGGGCGGCCCCACGGGCGCTGCATTTCCACCGATACGCGGCAGCTCTGGACCGGCAGCGAGTGTTGGCACGTCAGAATCGCGTGCAGATGGCTGAAAACGGTATCTTCGATCATCATGGCCTCCGATCCTGTCTTGTGGGCAATCGATGGCGGTGCCGTCGGTATTAAAAAAAAAGCCGCCGATGCTCAGGCGGCCAACAGGGGGGGTGAGAGCATCCTCTCAGCCCAGAATTAAGCGAAACTTAAAAGCACATAAAAAAGCGCCCCGCGTGGAGCGGGGCGCTTCTTGCCGTCGTGATCCGCGAGTTAAGCGGATGCTTTAGAACTTGTGACGGATACCGACGCGAGCGGCGAGCTGGTTCGACGAACCGTTGCCCGACGTGTTGAAGTAGCTCGTGCTCGAACCGATCTGCGCCTGCACGTTGTTGCCCGACGCCTTCTGGTAGACGACCAGGCCGTACACGTCCGTACGCTTGCTGAGCGCGTAGTCGAGGCCCAGGTTGCCCTGGTTCCAGTGCGCCGAGCTGCCGCTTTGCGTGGCATTCGTGTACGTGTAGCCGGCTGCTGCCGACAGGGCCGGCGTGATCGCATACTTCACGCCTGCTTCATACGCGTTGTAGAACGTGCCCGACGCGCCGTTCGCGATCGGGGTGAACTGCGTGCGCGTCCAGAGCAGCCATGCCGTTGCCGGGCCGAACACGTAGCGGCCACCGACGCCGTACGTGCGCAGATCGCGGATGTTGGTCAGCGCGAGGTTCGCGATCGACGTCGAGAATGCCGGCGTCGACTGGCTCGGGAAGCGGATGTCCGTGTAGGCAGCGCCGAGCGAGAACGGGCCGTTCGCGTAGTTCAGGCCGAAGCTGTATGCGCGCGACGAGCCTGCCGTCGTCGTCGTGCCCGTCGTCGTGGCCGGTGCGCCAGCGAAGTCGGTCGAGTTCGAGAAGCCGTACAACGCGCCGAACGTGAAGCCGGCGTAGTTCGCGCTCTGGAACTTCACCGAGTTGTTGATGCGGCTCGACGTGAGCTGGTCGATGTCGTTCACGTGGTACGCGTAGTTACCCGCGACCGTGTTGCCGCCCGTCGAGTAGTTCGAGCCGAGGATGTCGGTCGAGAACGAGTACTGACGGCCGAACGTGACCGTGCCGTATTGCGACTGGCTCAGGCCGACGTAAGCCTGGCGACCGAAGATCGCGCCGCCCTGGCCGATCGTGCCGTTGCCGCTGTTGAAGCCGTTTTCGAGCACGAAGATCGCCTTCAGGCCGCCACCGAGGTCTTCGGTGCCGCGCAGGCCCCAACGGCTGCCCTGGGCAACGCCGTCGTCGTACTTGAACAGCTTGCTCGAGCCGCCGGTGGCGGTCTTGCTGTGGTTCACGTAGCTGATACCGGCATCGATGACGCCGTACAGGGTCACGCTGCTTTGTGCATGTGCGGTGCCGGCCGTTGCTGCGAGAGCGGCGATGGTCAACAGTTTCTTGTTCAAAGGATTCTCCGAGCGAATAAAAGGCGTGTCCAGTTGCGGTTCAGGCGCTCTCTCTGGGCGCTTTCACGTACCGGCGGCAACTTTATCGGCGGGCCACGTAATGAATATGACAGCGACTGTCATATGACGAATATGTGGTGCCAATGCGACACTGGATTCTGCCCGGTTGCGCTATCGGGGGTTATACCGAATTCGGCTGAGATTCGATCGGGATCAGGAATATGCACATGAAATAAGCTTGGTTGGTGCTGTTCGGGCCCCGTGCCACGATCCGTGCTTCAACAACGACACGGGACAAGAGGACACCATGCGACGTTCGATCCTGACCGGCCTCGGCGCGCTCGCCGCGGCGCTGGCATTCGCGGCGCCCGGCGCGCACGCCGACCCGCAAACGCTGAAGATCGGCACGATGAGCGGCCCCGACGCGCAGATCTGGACCGAAGTGACGAAAGTGGCCGCGCGCGAAGGGCTCGCGATCAAGGTCATCGAATTCAACGACTACGTGCAGCCGAACGCGGCGCTCGATTCGGGCGACCTCGACGCGAACGGCTTCCAGCACCAGCCGTTCCTCGACAGCCAGATCAAGCAGCGCGGCTACAGGATCGTCAACGTCGGGCTGACCTATACGGCGCCGATGGGCTTCTACTCGAACAAGATCAAGTCGCTGAAGGACTTGCCGGCGGGCGCGAAGGTCGGGATCCAGAACGATCCGTCGAACGGCAACCGCGCGCTCCTGCTGCTGCAGAAATACGGGGTGATCAAGCTGAAACCGGGCGCCGGCACGAACGGCGTGAACGCGACGCCGCTCGACGTCGCCGAGAATCCGAAGAAGATCAGGATCGTCGAACTGGACGCCGCGCAGTTGCCGCGCGCGCTGCCCGATGTCGATGCCGCGTCGATCAACACCGACTACGCGGTGAAGGCGGGGCTCACGCCGGTGAAGGATGCGATCGCGATCGAGGATCTGCGCGGGCCGTACGCGAACCTGATCGCGGTGCGTGCGCAGGACAAGGACAAGCCGTGGGTGAAGAAGCTCGTCGCGGCCTATGAATCGGACGACGTGCGCAAGTTCATCGACCAGAAGTTCGGCGGCGCGATCGTGCCGGCGTTCTGAACGTTCACGCGTGTCGCCGCCCGGCCGGATCGCCGGGCATATCGGAAAGCAAATCGCCCGCGCAAGCGGGCGATTTCGTTGATGCGTGTCGATGCACGTCGATGCATGCCGATGCGCGCCGTTACCCGGCGCGCGGGCCGGCGCTCAGGCCGACAGCAGCGAACCCGTGCGGATCGCGGTCGCGCCGGCAATCCGCGCGACCTCCATGCCGGCCGTCGCGAAGCGCACGATCTGGCGCGCGTACAGCACGCCCGACACGCTGCTCTTCAGCGTGACGACACGATCGGTCAGCGGATCGACGATGTCGGCCACTTCCTGGCCGGCCTCGATCATCGCGCCGACCGGCGTGCGGAACACGATCACGCCCGACACCGGCGCGACGAGCGGATCGGTGCCCGCGAGCGGCGTGGCCGGGTGCGCGAGCGGCGGCAGCGGCGCCGGCGTGCCGTCGACGACGCCGCGCTCGGTCAGGTATTCGACGATCGCCTGCGCGTCCTTTTCGGCGAACTCGTACGACACGTCGCGTTCGCTGCGCAGTTCCACCGTGACGGAAATCGCGCCGTTCGGGATCGGGAAGCGGTCGCCGAAGCGGTTGCGCAGGTCCGACCAGCAGAAGCTGTGGATCTCGTCGAACGGGTTGCCGACCGAATTCAGCGCGAGCAGCGACGCCTGCGCGTCGAGGTAGCGCGACAGCGGCTCGACGTCCGGCCACAGATCGGGATTCGTATAGAGGTGCATCACCGCATCGCTGTCGCAATGCAGGTCGAGCACGATATCGGCGTCGAACGACAGCTTCTGCAGCGCGAGGCGCTGCGAGTCGAGCTCGGTGCGCGGCTTCTGCTCGTCGAGCGCTTCGCGCATCGCGGCGCGCACGGCGACGAGGTTGCGCTGCGCGTCGTTCGTGAGCCGGCTTTCGACGCGCGGCAGCACGAGTGCCGCGAGATCGTAGAAATTGCGGTTGAAGTTCTGCATCGAGCCGAGCTCGAAGCGGCCGAGATGATCGCCGAACACGTGTTGCGACAGGCCGATCGGGTTCGGCACGGGCACGATGACCACTTCGCCGCGCAGCTTGCCGGCCGTCTCGAGCGCGGCGATCTTGCGGCGCAGCAGCGTGGCGACCAGCATGCCGGGCAGTTCGTCCGCGTGCAGCGACGACTGGATGTAGACCTTCTTGCCGCCGCGCGGGCCGTAGTGGAAGCTCGTGATCTGGCGTTCGGTGCCGACGGCGGGGGAAATCAGCGGATGGGTCTGCGTTTGCATGATGAGGGGAGTGCGGCGCAGCCGCGAATGATCCGGTGTGCGTGGAAGATCGATTGTACGTTGCCTGCGTCGCCGCCATCAAACCGGTACCGGAGCACGCAGTTTCTCCTTGAGAATCATCGGGTTGGCGTGGAAAAAATAACGTCTCGGGCGCCGCGCGCAAAAAAAACGGGCTCCTTGCGGAGCCCGTTTGCGTCGCAGCGAATTGCTCGCTGGCTTGCCGTATTACTTGCCGTAGACGTCGAAATCGAAGTACTTCTTCGCGATCTTGTCGTACGTGCCGTCCTTGCGCATGCCGGCGATCGCGCCGTCGATCTTCGCCTTCAGGTCGGCGTCTTCCTTGCGCAGGCCGATGCCGGCGCCGTTGCCGAGCGTCTTCGGATCGTCGATATCCTTGCCGGCGAAATCGAAGCCCGCACCGCGCGGCGTCTTCAGGAAGCCGATCTCGGCCTGCACCGCGTCCTGCAGCGCGCCGTCCAGGCGGCCCGCGATCAGGTCGGCATAGACCTGGTCCTGGTTCTGGTACGGGACGACCTTCACGTCCTTCGCCGCCCAGTAGGTCTTCGCGTAGGTTTCCTGGATCGTGCCCTGCTCGACGCCGATCGACTTGCCCTTCAGCGATTCGGCCGTCGGCAGCAGGCCCGCGCCCTTCTTCGCGACGAGGCGCGTCGGCGTGTTGAACAGCTTCGCCGAGAACGCGATCTGTTCCTGACGCGCCGGCGTCATCGACATCGACGACAGCACGCCGTCGAACTTGCGGGCCTTCAGCGCCGGGATCATCCCGTCGAAGTCGTTTTCGATCCACACGCACTTCGCGTTCATGCGGCGGCAGATTTCGTTGCCGAGGTCGACGTCGAAGCCGACTACCTTGCCGTCAGGGCCTTTCGATTCGAAAGGCGGGTAGCTTGCGTCGACGCCAAACCGCACGGTCGTCCAGTCCTTCGCGTATGCGCTGCCGGCCGATACGGCGAGCAGGGCCACGGTCACAGCCGCAAGAATCTTTTTCACTCGGTGACTCCTCGTTTTGTTCGATGGGTGCGCGGTTGTGCCGCGCCGTAAGCCTTCGGTCCGGCACGGCTTCGCGCCGGACTGTCCGTTTCGCCCGCCCGATGCGGGCGCGCGACGTGCGGAGATTATCAAGACAAAATACCGGCAGGGCGCCTAGGACAAGCCCCGATACCGGGCCCGGCGGCGGCGCGTCGGGTGCGCCGCCGTTTCAGACACAGGAACGATTCAGCCGAGCGTTTCGTTGACCGCCCGCTGCAGGCACGTGACGAATTGCGAAACGGCGGGCGTGGGCAGCAGGTCGCGTCGCGCGATGATCGACAGGTCGAAGCGCGGCATGCTTTCGTCGAGTTCGGCCGTGCGGATGCCGAGCGGCGCGACCATCGCGGCGAGCGGGCGCGTGAAGCAGCCGATCACGTCCGAGCGTGCGACGAGCCCGAGCGTCACCGCGAACGACATCGGCGATCTCAGCAGGCGTTTCGGCAGCGGCAGCCCGCGCGCCTCGAACATCCCGACCATCACGCTGTGCGGAAACTGTTCGGCGCCGACGGTGACGATCCACTCGGCGTCGAGCAGTTCCTCTAAACGGCGTGCATGCGCGAGCGGGTGGCCTTCGCGCATCACGACGGTGAATTCGGTGGACAGCAGCGGCGATTGCGTGAAGTCGCGATCGAGCGCGGGCACATGGTGCATCGCAGCGATGTCGAGCGTGCCGTTGCGCAACTGCGCGAGCGCGTCGGGCACCGTCACTTCCTCGAGATGCAGGCTGACGTTCGGCATCGACCGGCGGAACGCCGTCACCGCGTGCGGCAGCGCTGTCAGCGCGATCGACGGCATCGTGCCGACCGCGACGCGCCCCGACATCTCGCCTTTCACCTGCTCGACGGCCTCGACCGTGCGGCGGATGTCGCCGAGCAACTGCTCGGCGCGCGGCAGTAGCGCATGGCCGCAGGCGGTCAGTTCGACGCCGCGCACGCTGCGCGCGAGCAGCTCCGCGTTGAGCGCCGTTTCGAGTTCGCGGATCGTGTGCGTGATCGCGGGCTGCGTGACGCCGAGTTCGCGCGCGGCGGCGCGCAGGCTCTTGTGATGCGCGGCGGACACGAACGCCTGGAGCTGCGCGATGTTCAGGGGATTGCGGATGCGGGTCATCGGTCGGGTCCGGTTGGCGCGAATGGGTGGCTTGGGCGGGCGAGGCGGGGTGGCGACGGTTTTCGGTAGCGATCCTGACGATCGTGAGCGCATGGGTTCACGTCGTCGGGTCGAAGCATCGGGTGCCGATGCGCAGCGCGCGTCATGCGCCGGACCGCGCGCGGAACGCGTGGCGATAGCGCTGTGGCGACGTGCCGACGACACGCGCGAACCGCTCGCGAAACGCGGTGACCGAACCGAACCCGGCCTCCGTTGCCACATGTTCGATCGACAACTCCGTGACTTCGAGCAACTGCTGCGCATGCCTGACGCGCGCGGTCTGCAGCCATTGCCGCGGCGACGTGCCCGTCTGTTCCTGAAAGCGCCGTGTCAGCGTGCGCACGCTCGTCGACGCCTTGCGGGCCATCGCGTCGAGCGTGAGCGGCTTGCGCAGGTTGGCCTGCAGCCAGTCCATCAGGCTTTGCAGCCCGTCGGTGCCGGCCGGCCATTCCGGCGCGATGAACTGCGCCTGCCCGCCTTCGCGGACGCGCGGCGCGACCGCATAGCGTGCGGCATCGACGGCGACCGCCGCGCCGTAGTCGGCCTGGATCATGTGCAGGCACAGATCGAGGCCGGCCGCTGCGCCGGCCGACGTCAGGATCTGACCGTTGTCGATGAACAGCACGTTCGGGTCGACCGTCACATTCGGGTAGCGGCGCGCGAGTTCGCCGGCCGCCAGCCAGTGCGTCGTCGCGCGCAGGCCGTCGAGCAGCCCGGCTTCCGCGAGCACGAACGCACCGCTGCAGATCGACGCGATCCGGCAACCGCGCGTGGCCGCCGCGCGCAGCGCCGCGATCACGCGGCGCGACGTGGGCGCGAGCGGCACGGACGTGCCGGGGACGACGATCGTGTCGGCGTCGGCGAGCGCATCGAGACGAAACGCGGGCCGCAGTTCGAACAGCTCGCCGGCGACGCGCGCCTGCTCGCTGCACACGCGCACGCGGTAGGCGGGCTCGACGCCGGGCGACCGCACGCGCGCGAACGTGTCGCATGCGACGCCCAGATCGAACGGGACGACATCGGGCAAAGCGAGGACGGCGACCGTATGCATGGCGTTCGAGGCCGTGGCCAGAATCCGTTTAAAGATGGCATTCTAGCCAATGGATCGGGTCCGTACCACACGCCATAATTGCGGCTGACCAACGTTCGGGGCCCATCGATGAAACAAGACGATCGCAATGCGTTGCGCAACCTGCAGTACCTGTCGCTGCTGGAGGCCACCACGCTCGTCGTGCTGGTGTGCATCGCGGTGCCGCTCAAGCATCTGGCCGGTTATCCGGCTGCGGTATCGATCATGGGCCCGATTCACGGCATCGCTTTCGCGATGTACGTGTGGGCGGTCGTCGGCACCGCGTCGAGCGGGTTGTGGAGCAAGGGCGACGTCGCGCGGCTCGTGCTGTCGGCCGTCGTGCCGTTTGCGGGGCTGGCGAGCGCCGGATGGATCGCGCGCAGGAGGCACGCGCAATGATCTACCTGTTGCTCAAGGCCGCGCATGTCGTCGCCGTCGTCATGTTCGTCGGCGGGCTGCTGATGTTGTCCGTCGGCGTCCGTATCGCCAACCTCGCCGTGCATCGCGCGGTGCGGCGCTGGGATCGCTCGGTGACGGCGCCCGCGCTCGCGCTCGTCTGGATCACGGGGCTTGCGATCGCGCTGAGCGGACACTGGTTCGGCGCCGCGTGGCTGTCGGTGAAGCTCGCGGTCGTCACCGCACTGTCGGCGCTGCACGGGATGCTGGCCGGCACGCTGCGGCGCATGGAGCGCGACGATCTCGTCGTCGTGCCCGCACAATGGCTCGGTCACGCAGCGGGCGCTGTCGTGGTCGCGACGGGGATCGTCGTCGGGCTGGTCGTGATCAAGCCGTTCTGATGCGTCGACCTACGCCAGCGCCGTTTCGACCGTCGCCAGCATGCGGCGACGGATCCAGCCGCTCCCCAGCCGGATCGCGAGCCAGTACGGCGTGAACAGCAAGCGCGTCTGTGCGGTCGGGCAGTGGATGAAGGTTTCGGTGCGCAGGATGTGCGCACCCGATGCCCGCCCGACGACCTCGAACCGCAGCACCAGCTTCGCGTCGCGCGGGTCGTCGTGGCGGACGAAGGCCATTGCGTCGGCGATGGTGCGCACGTCGGGCGTCGGGCGCCAGAAGCGTCCGACGAGACCGAGCGACAGCGACGTGTCGTCGCGGTGAAGCAGCGTGAATGCGTGGAAACCGAAACGCTCGCGTCCGCTTCGGGCCGGCCCGTTGCGGAGCGTGTCGACGACGGCCGCCGGGAATTCGCGCACCGTCATCAGTGCATCGATGACCGGATCGGCGCGCATGTCGAGCGACGCGACCGCGGCCATGATGCGGGCCGGCTCGGCATCGATCGGCTGCGATTCATGCACTTCGTGGAAGCCGAACGACGGGATGAACGGCGGCTTGCGCGCCGAGGTCCGGGTGCTCGATTCGGAGACGATGCCGAACGCGTTCATGGCGGCTCCTGAAGGCAAAATGCGATCGTAGCACTGGGCGCGGATTCGCGTCGCGCCGATTCCGGGCTGCTTCGCCGATCGCGCCGCACCGACAAAAAAGGCCTGGAAACTCGCGTTCCCAGGCCTGGAGACCATCAACGATGATGGTGGAGGAGACGTTGTCGTCCCGATGCGCGCCGTCCTTCTGCAGGCGACGTCGCGCATGATCCGCGGTCAGATTGCCCAGCCGCCGAGGTAGAACGTGACGAGCACGGCCGCGATCAGCACGGTGCCGACGTTGAGCTTGCGGAATTCGCCGCTCGCAATGCGGCCGATCACGAGCGTCGAGAAGCCGAGCATGATGCCCGTCACGATGTTTGCGGTCAGCACGATGAACACGGCGCACACGAGGCCCGACATCGCATCGACCATGTCGTCCATGTGCAGCTTGCTCACGCTGCCGAGCATCAGCAGGCCGACGTACATCAGCGCGGGGGCCGTGGCGTACGACGGCACGAGGCCCGCGAGCGGCGAGAAGAACATCACGACGAGGAACAGCAGGCCGACCACGGCTGCCGCGAGGCCCGTCTTCGCGCCCGCGGCCACGCCGACGCTCGACTCGATGTAGGCCGCCGCCGGCGCACCGCCGAGGAAGCCGGAGAAGATCGAGCTGAGCGAATCGGCGGTCAGCGCGCGGCCGCCGTTGATGATGCGGCCGTTCTCGTCGAGCTGGCCGGCCTGCCCGGCGACCGCCCGGATCGTGCCGGTCGCGTCGAACACGGCGGTCATCACCAGCGCCAGCACGCTCGGCAGCACGGCCATCGACAGCGCGCCCTTGATGTCCATCGCGCCGATCAGCGACGCATGGCCCGGTGCGCTCAGCGACGGCAGCGCGAAGATGCCGTGGTACTTCACGGCCGGGTCGAACACGAGGCCGAACACCGAGATCGCGATCACGACGAGCAGGATGCCGCCCGGCACGCGACGTTTTTCGAGGCCGAAGATCGCGGCGAGGCCGACGACCGACATGATGACCGGGAGCGCGGTGATCTGGCCGAGCGAAACCGGCAGCCCGGCGCCCGGGTTCTTGATCACGAGGCCGACGTCGTTCGACGCGATCAGCAGCAGGAACAGGCCGATGCCGATGCCGGTGCCGTGCGCGACGCCCGCGGGCAGGTTGCGCAGGATCCACGAACGCACGCCGGTGACCGAGATGCCCGTGAACACGAGGCCCATCAGGAACACGGCGCCGAGCGCGACCGTCGGATGCAGCCCCTTGCCGAGCACGAGGCCGAACGCGGTGAACGCGGTCAGCGAGATCGCGCAGCCGATCGCGATCGGCAGCTTCGCCCACAGGCCCATCAGCAGCGAGCCGAACGCGGTGGTGAGGCAGACCGCGACGAACACGGCGCTCGTGTCGAAGCCGGCCTTGCCGAACATGCCGGGCACGACGAACACGGAATAGACCATCGCGAGGAACGTGGTCACGCCGGCAATGATTTCGCGGCGCTGCGTGCTGCCGCGCGACGAAATGCCGAAGTACCGGTCGATGACTCCCTTGGTGCCAAAGTCAGTTTCTTCCGCGCCGACGCCGACCGTCGGCTGCACCGGGGTATCACTCATGAGCTTGCTCCTTTATCAGCATGCTGAAACGGCCCGTAGCGAACCGTCGTCAGGGTGTCTCGAATCTGGTTGGGATTATCGGCAACGTCGTGGGGACGAATGACGCGTGATCCGTGTCGTCACGCGCGAATCGAAACGATCGCGAGTGTGTCGCGTCGTACGACGCGTGGTGTGGTCGACCCCGTCACGTGTGCTTTGCCGTAGCGAAGGTTAGGCGAACCGCCCATCACGTCCCATTGGGGGAAGAGCATGCAGCGCATGTCGCAGCGCTTATATCGGCGTGCGACGGGGCTTCGTCGTGCCGGAACGCGTGTATACGCCTAGTTCGAATCCGTTAAGGCGATTATTTGAATGCGGGGTCGGCGGGCAGCGGGAAAGCGGGTGGCGTATCAAATATTGCGAATTGCTTTCATTGTGGCGGTGAAGACCAGTGGAAAAGGGCGTGCGTGACGCGAGTCGCGGCCGCACGCAACCTGCATCCGGACGATACGGCGCGTTGCGCGCGCGGCGTTCGCGTTCGTCCGGGCGTTAACGGCGGGCGAGATGCTCAAGATACGCGCAGAACATGTCGGCCATCGCGGTCGAATATGCGTCGATTTCCGCCGGCGTGCGCTCCGTTTCGGAGAACGCCTTGCCGGCCGTCGTGAGCGTCGTCTTGATCAGCTCGCAGGCGAGCGCATGGGTGGTGTCGGACACGCCGGGCAGCGCTTCGCGCATGAACGCGCTGAAGATCCGGTTGCCCTCGGCCCTCACTGCCTGCGCCTCGGGGGCGTCGCGATAGAGGGGCGCGGCGTCGTCGAGTGCGATGCGCATGCTCGCCTCGTCGCATTCCGAACGGATGAACGCGTGGACGGCAGTGCGCAGCCGCTCGGACGGCGTCTTCTGCGTGTCTTGCAGCATTGCGCGCAGCATCTCGGACGTCTGCCGCCATTCGTCGTGCTGGAGCCGGAACAGCACGGCCGCCTTGTTCGGGAAGTACTGGTACAGCGAGCCGACGCTCACGCCGGCCCGCTCGGCAACGCGCGCCATCGTGAAGCGCTGCGCGCCTTCGCTCGCCAAAACCTGAACAGCGGCCTGCAGGACGTCTTCGACAAGACGTGTCGAACGCGCCTGCTGAGGCTGTTTGCGCGTGGCGATCCGGGCGTTTCGGCGGTCGGTCATGAGCGGTTTGCCAATGCGAATAGTAAAACCTGAATAGTTCGTCATATTCTAATCGGGTGCACCGACGCACTCAACCCGATCCCGGAGATTCGCATGACCACCCTGATTCTCGACCCGCTGGCTTCGCTGCTGGACCGCCTGTTCGACGAGGCCGACGCGTCGTCGCCCGCGACGAGCCCGGCGTTCGCCGGCATGACGCACGACGAGCATGCGCGGCTGATGCGCAGCAAGACCGACTACGTCGATTTCTATGCGCGCCTGAAGGACTTTCCGCTTGCCGTGTCGCGCGACACGGGCACGCTGCTGTACATGCTGGCGCGCAGCAACGGCGCACGCGCGATCGTCGAATTCGGCATGTCGTTCGGCATCTCGACGCTGCATCTCGCGGCCGCGCTGCGCGACAACGGCGGCGGCCGGCTGATCACGAGCGAGTTCGAAGCGTCGAAGGTCGCGCGGGCGCGCGAGAACCTGGCGGCCGGCGGGCTGGCCGATCTCGTCGAGATCCGCGAAGGCGATGCGCTGCGTACGCTGGCGGCAGATCTGCCCGACACGGTCGACCTGCTGCTGCTCGACGGCGCGAAGGCGCTGTATCCCGAGGTGCTCGCGCTGGTCGAGCGCCGGCTGCGGCCCGGCGCGTTCGTCATCGCCGACAACGCGGAATACAGCCCCGACTACCTCGCCTACGTGCGCGCGCCGGAAAACGGCTATCTGTCGGTGCCGTTCGGCGGCGACGTCGAGCTGTCGATGCGGACGCGCTGACGCGCGCGCATCGTGTCGTAACCGGAACGATGACGATGAAGGCGCCGGGCATCCGATCGGTAAATGCAGGATAACTGATCAAATTGACGGGCTGCGAGGAACGAGATGGCGGCGTCCGCGCTTCTGGACGCCGCCGCGCGTTACTTCAGGAACACGTATCGCGCGAAATACGGAAAGCGGCCGGTCGCATGCTCGGTCGCGCACGTCGCCTCCGGCGGCGTGCCGCCCGCGGTATCGAGCCGCTGTACGAAGCGCACGCCGGCGAGCGTGCCGGTTGCGGCCGGCGTCGCCGCGAGCAGGAGCTGAGGAATGCTGCCCGCGCGTGCGCTCGGTGCTTCCGCGAGCTTCTTGCCGGTGATGCGGCTGCCGTCGAGCGTTTCCCACGACGGCCCCGCGCCGTGCCGGACGACGAGCGCGCCGGTCGCGTCGAACAGCATCGCCTCCGGGCGCTGGAACGTCCACGCGAGCCGGTGTTCGGCGTCGTATTCGCATGCGTAGATCTGCACGCCGGTCGCGGTCGTCGACAGCACGGGCGACGCCGGCCGGGGCGGCGCGAGACCGGTTGCATCGTCGGCGTAGGCCGGCAAGGTGCAGGCTGCGAACGAAAGGCCGGCCGCGAGGGCCCGCAGCATGTCGCGTTTCGGAGAGCGGCTTGGCATCGCGGGGCGTCCTTTCAGGTCGGGTGACGGTCGTGCGGAGTCGATCCCGTAAACGTTAGACGGCGATTGCGCAGGCTGCAATTCGGAAATGGCAATCGCGGCGATAGTCGCCGCGATTGCGATGAAATGGTTGTGCGCGACCGCGCGTCGCGGCGGCCGCGCGCAAGCGCCTCAGGCCGCGCCGGCCGGCGTCGGTGCGTGTTCGGCGATCAGGCGCTCGGCCTTCAGCGCGTCCCACAGTGCGGCCGGAATCGGCGCCGACGCAAGCCGCAGGTTCTCGTCGATGCGATCGGGCCGGCTCGCGCCGGGGATCGCGGCCGCGACGGCCGGGTGCGCGAGCGAGAACTGCAGCGCCACCGCGCGGACGTCGACACCGAACCGTTCGCTGGCCTGCCGGATGCGCGCGACGCGATCGAGCATCTCCTGCGTCGCCGGCTGATACTCGAAGTGGGTGCCGCCGGCGAGCACGCCGGAGTTGTACGGACCGCCGACGATGATGCCGAGCCCGCGCACGGCGCTTGCCGGCATCAGCCGTTCGAGCGCGCCCGCATGGTCGAGCAGCGTGTAGCGGCCGGCCAGCAGGAAGCCGTCGGGATCGGAGCGTTCGAGCGCGAGCTCGCACGGCTCGATGCGGTTCACGCCGAGGCCCCAGCCCTTGATGACCTTCTCGTCGCGCAGGCGCGTGAGCGCCTTCGCCGCGCCCGACATCGCGACGTCGAACACGTCGAGCCAGCGTTCGCCGTGGAAGTCGACCGCCGGGTCGTGGATCCACACGGTGTCGAGCCGGTCGGTGCGCAACCGCTTGAGGCTCGCTTCGATCGAGCGCAGCGTGCCGTCCTCGGTGTAGTCGTAGACGATCTTGTTCGGCAGGCCATGGCGGAACAGGCCGCCCTTTTCGCCGAGATCGCGTTGCGACGCATCCTCGTGTTCGTCGAGGACCAGCCGGCCGACCTTGGTGCCGAGCGAATATTCGTCGCGCGGCCGGCCGGCGAGCGCTTCGCCGAGGCGCAGCTCGGCGAGGCCGGCGCCATACAGCGGCGCGGCGTCGAAGTAGCGGATGCCGCTTTCCCACGCCGCGTCGACCGTGGCCAGCGCTTCTTCGTTCGGGATGTCGCGATACATGTTGCCCAGCGGCGCCGTGCCGAAACCCAGGCGGGAAGGGAGCGTGATTCTCATGTTGAAATCCTGTGGGTCGTTCACGCCGCGGCTTGCGCGAGCGTCGGGTAGTCGGTCAGGCCCGGTGCGCCGCCGCCGAACAGCGTGTTGCGGTCGTGCGGCGTGAGCGCGGCGCCGGTGCGCAGACGCTCGGGCAGGTCGGGGTTCGCGACGAACGGGCGGCCGAATGCGACGAGGTCGGCCCAGCCGGCGGCGATCGCCTCGCGTGCGCGCTCGGCGGTGTATGCGCCGGCGTAGATCAGCACGCCCGGGTACGCGGCGCGCAGTTGCTGCTTGAATGCGACCGGCATCAGCGGCGCGTCGTCCCAGTCGGCTTCCGCGATGTGCAGGTAGCCCACGCCGAGTTTGCCGAGCAGCGTCGCGGCGGCGAGGTAGGTCGTTTCCGGATCGTCGTCGACGCAGCCGTTCAGCGTCGTCAGCGGCGCGAGGCGGATGCCGACGCGCGACGCGTCGCCGGTGCCTTCGATCAGCGCCTGCGCGACTTCGCGCAGGAAGCGCAGCCGGTTTTCCAGCGAGCCGCCGTACGCGTCGGTGCGCGTGTTCGCGTTCGAGTCGATGAACTGGTTCACGAGATAGCCGTTCGCACCATGCAGCTCGACGCCGTCGAAGCCGGCTTCGATCGCGTGGCGCGCGGCGGCGCGGTACTGGCCGACGATCTCGCGGATCTCGTCGAGCGTCAGCGCGCGCGGCTCGGACGCCTGCACGAAACCCGGCGTGCTGCCGTCTTCAGCGGCGACGAACACGTTCACGCCCTTCGCCTGGATCGGCGACGACGACACGGGTTGCCGGCCGCCGAGCAGGCTCGTGTGGCTCAGCCGGCCGACGTGCCACAGCTGCGCGAAGATGCGGCCGTGCGCGGCATGCACCGCGTCCGTCACCTTGCGCCAGCCGGCGACCTGCGACGGCGTGTGAATGCCGGGCGTCCATGCGTAGCCCTTGCCGAGCGGCGCGATATAGGTGCCTTCGCTGACGATCAGGCCCGCGCTCGCGCGCTGCGCGTAATACGCGGCCATCAGTTCGTTGGCTTCGTCGCCGGGCTGGCTCGCGCGCGAACGCGTCATCGGCGGCATCACGATGCGGTTCGGCAGCGTCAGCGCACCGAGTCGCAGCGGTTGGAAAAGCGGGTCCTGGGTCATGGTGAATTCCTGTCGGTGCCGCGGCCGGCTGGCCGCGGACGGATCGAATATCGAATGGCGGGCGGCGTGTCAGTCCCACTTCGGCGCGAGGCCGGCCGGGTCGACTTCGCGGCCGTTGCGTTCGAGCGCGGCGATCTGCGCCATGTCTTCGTCGGTCAGGCGCAGCGTCTGTGCGAGCAGGTTGCTCGCGAGGTTCTCGCGCTTCGTCGACGACGGAATCACCGAGTAGCCGAGCTGCAGCGCCCAAGCGAGTGCGACCTGCGCGGGCGTCGCGTCGTGACGTTGCGCGATCGCGCCGAGCACCGGATCGCCGAGCACCTTGCCGTATGCGAGCGTCATGTACGACGTCACGTGGATGCCTTCGCCGTTCAGGAACTCGACGAGCTTGCGGTTCTGCAGGTACGGACTCAGTTCGATCTGGTTCGTTGCGATCGCATCCTTGCCGACGGCCGCGATCGCTTCCTTCGTCAGTGCGATGTTGAAGTTCGAGATGCCGATCCGGCGCGTGAGGCCCTTTGCCTTCGCATCGGCCAGCGCGGTCATGAACGCGTCGATCGACACGCCGTTGTCCGGGGCCGGCCAGTGGATCAGCGTCAGGTCGACATGGTCGGTGCGAAGCTTGCGCAGGCTCTCTTCGAGGCTCGGCACGAGCTTGCCCGGCGCATAGTTGTCGACCCAGATCTTGGTGGTCAGGAACAGGTCTTCGCGGCGCACGCCCGATGCGGCGATCGCTGCGCCGACTTCGGCTTCGTTGCCGTAGATCTGCGCGGTGTCGATCGCGCGGTAGCCGACGTCGAGGCCGTTGCGGACCGAGTCGATGACGACCTGGCCTTGCAGGCGGAAAGTGCCGAGGCCGAATGCGGGAATCTTGCTCATCGTGTGCTCCTGGGAGAGGGGGGCGGTTGCGGTATGTGAGTCATTCTGGCGCTTCAGACTGATGAGATAAACGCCGTTAGAGGTCAAAAATATTTGATTTGAATTCAAATATCGGTCGTGGGCCGGGCCCGCTGCGGGCCGTTGCCGGCCTTATGCGACGCGTGTTTGCGCGCTCGTGCTCGCGCTCGCATTCGCATGGAACGCCGGCAGCACCTCCGCTGCGATCTCGGCCATCGTCTCGTCGAGCGGGCGGCGGTTGCGGCGGAAATGCAGGCCGATGTGCCGCACGCCGGCGTCGCGCATCGCAGCGAGTTCCTCGGTCAGCGCGACGCGTCCCGCGCGGGCGCCGAAGCGGTGCCGCTGCAACGGCTCGTGCGGGTCTTCCGCGAGATCGAGGTGGATGAAGCTCACGTACGGCTTGTCGCCTGCCACGGCGCGCCAGTTCGCGGCGCGCTGCGCGTGGTCGGCCGGCGTGCCCGGATACGCGAGGCAGCCGTCCATGTGCTCGCCGATCCATGCGGGCGTCTGCTGCGCGAGGCCCGCAACGAGCAGCGGCACCGGCGAACGGGCGGCGGGCAGCACGTCGAGGCCGGGCGGCAGGTGAGCGTGCGCGCCGTCGCGCAGCAGTGCGATCTGGTCGCGGAAATTCGCGCCGCGCGATGCGAAGTCGCGGCCGAACAGCGGATATTCGACGGGACGGTCGCCGCTCGCGACGCCGAGCAGCAGGCGGCCGCCGCTCAGTTCCTGGATCGTCGCGGCCGATTTCAGCGTCAGCAGCGGTTCGCGCAGCGGCAGCACGACGGCCGCCGTGCCGAGCAGGATGTCGCGCGTGATGCCGGCGAGGTAGCCGAGATACGAGAACGTTTCGAACACCTGCGCGGCGTCGCCGAACGACGGGTCGTACACCGGCACGTCGCGCACCCAGAGCGCGCGGAAGCCGAGCGTGTCGGCCAGTTGCGCGAGCTCCGCGTGGATGCCGAGGTCGGGCACGCCGGGGCGGCGGCCGTCATGCTGGCGCTTCGCGTCGCCGGCCGGCGACCAGTCGTTGTCGAGCGGCAGTTCGATGCCGACGCTGAAGCCGCCGTCGGCGAGTGTGTCGAGAGAAGTGGACATCGTCGGGCTCCGTTCAGACCGCGCGCAGGCTGCCTTCGAGCCGGTAGAAATCGAGCGACGACGCGGTGAAGAACGAGCGCGACGTGCCGGCGGCGAAATCGTCGATGTGCACGACCGTCGCGCGGTCGGCTTCCTGCCACGAGATCGCGTAGGTCTCGCCGGCGACGTGCTGCCACGTGCACGCGACTTCTCCCTTCGCGCCGGCGTATGCGCCTTCGGTGATCTCGTAGCGCATGCGGCGGCCGTCCTCGTCATACGCGTTGAGCGCGGTGAGGCTGTCGTAGCGGACTTCGAATGTCTTGCCGGCGAACGGCGGACGCTGGGTCGATGCGTTCATGGTGATCAGCTCCTGCAAAAAATGTGACGTTCAATGAGCGAGTTCGACAGGTTCTGCCGTGCGTTCGGGCAGCCCGTGGTGACGGTCGAGACGGCCGCTCAGCGCGGTGAGCGCGAACGCGCCGAGCGTGACGACCGCGGCGATCCACGGCGTGTGGCCGAGGCCCACGTTCGCGACGATCAGGCCGCCGAGCGACGAGCCGCCGGCGACGCCGAGGTTGAACGCGGCGATGTTGAAGCCCGATGCGACGTCGGTGGCGTCCGGCGCGAAGTGGCGCGCCTGCTTGACGACATACACCTGCAGCCCCGGCACGTTGCCGAACGCAACGGCACCCCACGCGAGCATCGTCAGCACCGCGAGCCATTTGACGTGGATCGTGAAGGTCAGCGCGAGCAGCACGATCGCGAGCAGCAGGAAGATCCGCTTGAGCGCCTTCACGGGGCCGACGGCGTCCGCGAGCTTGCCGCCCCACACGTTGCCGACCGCGACCGACATGCCATAGCCGACGAGCACGAGGCTGACCTGCGACGGCGTGAAGCCGGCGATCTGTTCGAGCAGCGGCGCCATGTACGTGAACGCGATCAGCGAGCCGCCGTAGCCGACGGCCGTCATCGCAAAGACGAGCAGCAGGCGTGGCTGCGCGAGCACGCGGAGCTGGCGGGCGAGCGGCGCCGGCGGCGTTTGCGGCAGGGCGCGCGGCACGAATGCGACCGCGCCGAGGAATGCAACGAGGCCGAACAGCGCGACGATCAGGAAGGTTGCGCGCCAGCCGAAGTGCTGGCCGATGAAGGTGCCGAGCGGAATGCCGGCGACGAACGCGACGGTCATCCCGCTGAACATCGTCGCGATCGCGCTGGCCGCCTTGTCCTTCGGCACGAGCGTGGTCGCGATGATCGAGCCGACCGAGAAGAACACGCCGTGCGCGAGGCCGGTGAGGATGCGCGCGACGATCAGCGATTCGTAGCCGGGCGCCTGCCATGCGACGAGGTTGCCGACGGTGAACAGCGCCATCAGCGCGGCGAGCAGCGACTTGCGCGGCACGCGGCCGGTGAGCGCGGTGAGGAGCGGCGCGCCGATGGCGACGCTCAGCGCGTACAGGCTGACGAGCAGGCCGGCCGACGGCAGGCTGACGCCGAGATCGGCGCCGATCGTCGGAATCAGCCCGACGATCACGAATTCGGTCGTGCCGATGGCGAACGCGCTGATGGTCAGCGCAAGCAGGGCGAGTGGCATGATGGGATCCTGGTTCCAGTAAGGATGGATCGCAGTGTGCCGCCTTTACTTTTGCGGAAAAACCGGTCTATAAACCAAATTGTTTTGATTTCAAATCAACAATGAAAATTACGCTCGACGAACTCCAGGCCTTTGCCGCCGTGGTCGACACCGGTTCGATCACCGCTGCCGCGCAGCAGCTCGACCTCACGGTGTCGGCCACCAGCCGCACGCTCGCGCGGCTCGAGGAGAAGCTGAAGACCACGCTGCTGCGCCGGACCACGCGGCGGCTCGAACTGACCGAGGAGGGGCGCGCGTTCCTGCAGGATGCGCGCGCGATCATCGAATCGGTCGAGAACGCGGAGGAGCAGATGCTCGCGCGGCGAGAGATGCCGTCGGGGCGCCTGCGCGTCGACGCCGCGACGCCGTTCATGCTGCACGTGATCGTGCCGCTCGTGCGCGGCTACCGCGAACGCTTCCCGAAAGTCGAGCTGGAGCTGAACAGCAACGAGGGCATCATCGACCTGCTGGAGCGGCGCACCGATGTCGCGATCCGGATCGGCCGGTTGAAGGATTCGACGCTGCACAGCCGGCGCATCGGCAACAGCCGGCTGCGCATCCTCGCGAGCCCCGCGTATGTCGAAGCGCATGGCCAGCCGCGCAAGGTCGAGGATCTCGGCAAGCACACGCTGCTCGGCTTCACGCAGCCCGAATCGCTGAACGTGTGGCCGATCCTCGGCACCGACGGCGAGCCGTGCCGCATCGAGCCGGGCATCTGGTCGTCGAGCGGCGAGACGCTGCGGCAGCTCGCGCTGGACGGCGCGGGCATCGTCTGCCTGTCGGATTTCATGACCGCGCAGGATCGCGAAGCGGGGCGGCTCGTGCAGGTGCTCGCGCGCCAGACGCTCGACGTCGAGCAGCCGATCCATGCGGTGTACTACCGCAATACCGCGATTTCGTCGCGGATCGCGTCGTTCGTCGACTACATGATCGAGGTGCTGGGCGGCGGCAGTGGCAGCAGCGATGCGCCGGCGCGGCGCAAGGCCGCGTGGCTGGAGCCGCGATAGCGGCGGCGGGCGGCTTGCGGGTGAAGGCGACGGAAAGCGGGGCGCGCATACGCCCCGATTGACCCGGCGTGCCGCGCGGCGGCACGCCGTCGTGCTGCGGTTACGCCTCTTCGGACCAGGACATGCCGTCGCGCGCGAGCAGCGCCGACGAGGCCGCGGGCCCGAACGTGCCGGACGTGTACAGGCGCGGCCGGTCGCCGAGCTGCTTCCAGCCGTCGAGGATCGGCTCGACCCACGACCATGCGGCTTCGAGCTCGTCGCGGCGCATGAAGTGCGTGAGGCGGCCGCGGATCACGTCGATCAGCAGCCGTTCGTACGCTTCCGCGCGCCGCTCCGGAATCGCCTGCTGCAGGTCGAGGTTCAGGCTCACGGGCACCATGTTCATCCCGCTGCCCGGTTCCTTCGCGAGCATCTGCAGCTGGATCGACTCTTCCGGCTGGAGCTGGATCACGAGGCGGTTGCCGTAATGGCGCGGGCCGGTCGGGATGATCGAGAACGGCATGTCCGCGAACTCGATCACGATTTCCGACTGGCGGCGCTGCAGCCGCTTGCCCGTGCGCAGGAAGAACGGCACGTTCGCCCAGCGCCAGTTGTTGATGTGCGCGCGCAGCGCGACGAAGGTTTCCGCGCGGCTGTCCGCCGGCACGTTGTCTTCCTCGAGATAGCCCTTGACCGGCTGGCCGTCGACCGCGCCGGCCGTGTACTGGCCGCGCACCGTGTCGCGCGCGACGTCCGACAGCGCCATCGGCCGCAGCGAACGCAGCACCTTCAGCTTCTCGTCGCGCACCGCGTCCGGGTCGAGCGACACGGGCGGCTCCATCGCGACGATGCACAGCAGCTGCAGCAGGTGGTTCTGCACCATGTCGCGCAGCGCGCCGGTATGGTCGTAGAAGCCCGCGCGGCTGCCGACGCCGACCGTTTCCGCAACCGTGATCTGCACGCTGCGGATGTTCGGCCCCTGCCACAGCGGCCCGAAGATCGGGTTGCCGAAGCGCAGCACCATCAGGTTCTGCACGGTTTCCTTGCCGAGATAGTGGTCGATCCGATAGATCTGCGATTCCTCGAAGTGCTTGCCGACCGCATCGTTGATCGCCTTCGCGGACGCGAGATCGTGGCCCAGCGGCTTTTCGAGGACGACGCGCGAGCGCGCGTCGACGAGGCGCGCGGCCGACAGGTTGTCGCAGATCGTCGTGAACAGCTCCGGCGACGTCGACAGGTAGAACACGCGGATCGCATCGCCGCGCGCCGCTTCGGCGAGCCGCAGGTAGTCGTCCGGCGCGTTCACGTCGATCAGCACGTACTTGAACAGGTCGAGGAACCGGCTCCACGCGTCGGCGTTGAACGCCTTCTCGTCGATGAACGGGCGCGACTGCTCGTCCATGAACTTGCGATAGCCGTCGATGCCCCAGTCGCGGCGGCCGACGGCGATGATGCGCGTTTCGGGCGGAAGGTTGCAGTGCAGGTGCGCCATGTACAGCGCGGGCAACAGCTTGCGGGCGGCCAGGTCGCCGCCGCCGCCGAAGATGATCATGTCGACAGGCCGGTCGGCCGCGGTCTGGGTAGGCTGATTCGTCATGGGAGGTTCGCGGTTTGAAACGATGAACGTGAAACGAACGTCGAAGGCATCGGGCGCCGGTTGGCCGGCGCCGGTACGGCAAAACGATAATAGTGCACGGTTTTGATGGATTGCGTATGCGTTCCCCCAGATGTAACAGGGCTTGCGTTCCCCGCGGCGCGTTGATTATGATTGAGCACTCACTCATTAAAGGAATCGAACGTGGCCCGACCGCGCAGTCCCGACAAGCACGAAGCCATCCTCGCCGCCGCCGCCCGCGCGCTCGCCGAGGACGGCGCGACCGCGACGACCGCGCGCATTGCGCGGCTCGCCGGCGTGGCGGAAGGCACGGTGTTCACGTACTTCGAGACCAAGGATGCGTTGCTGAACGCGCTGTACCTGAGCCTGAAGGCCGACATGCGCGAAGCGATGATGGCCGGTTTTCCGGAAGGCGCGCCGGCCGAGCAGGCCGTGCGGCATGCGTGGAACGGCTATGTGTCGTGGGGCGTCGCGAATCCGGACGAGCGGCGCGCGTTGCAGCAGCTCGGCGTGAGCGGGCGCATCGACGACGCGCATCGCGCGGCCGGCGCCGAAGGCTTCGGCACGATCCGTTCGCTGCTGCGGGAGCAGATCGTCGCGTCGCGCGGGCTGAAACCCGACGAAGCGCATGCGTTCTGCGCGGCGCTGTTTACATCGATCGCGGAAACGGCGATGGAGTCGGTCGCGCGCGATCCGGCGCGGGCCGATGCGTACCGGGAAGCCGGGTTTCGTGCGTTGTGGGCTGTGCTGCACGCGGTGTGAGCATGAGGCGAACGATGTGACGGAAGGGTTGGCCGTCGTGACGGCATAGGCAGTGCGTGTGCCGTGCGACGGAAGGCAGGACGGTTTCAGGCAGGGCGACGCATCGCGCGAATCATCGATGCATCGCCAATATTAATGAGTGAGTAATCATTCATTTTCGTGGTTTGATCTTGTCGAGGAGTGGAAAAATGTCGAAAGTCTGGCTGGTAACAGGGGCCGCGCGCGGTCTTGGGCGAGCGATTTCGGAAGCCGTGCTGGCGGCGGGCGACCGGCTGGTGGCCGGTGCGCGCGATCCCGCGCGGCTCGCCGATCTGGCAGAGCAATATGGCGACCGGCTGCTGCCGGTGGCGCTCGACGTCACCGACGAAGCGGCGGCCGCGCAGGCCGTCGCGGCGGCACGCGACAGGTTCGGCCGCATCGACGTGCTCGTGAACAACGCGGGTTACGGCCATACGGCGCCGTTCGAGCAGATGGGCGCCGATGACTTCCGCGACCAGATCGAAACGAACCTGTTCGGCGTGATCAACCTGACGCGCGCGGTGCTGCCGACGATGCGCGCGCAGCGCGCGGGGCACGTCTTCCAGGTGTCGTCGGTCGGCGGGCGCACGTCGACGGCCGGTCTGTCCGCGTACCAGGCGGCGAAGTGGGCGGTCGGCGGGTTCAGCGACGTGCTGTCGAAGGAAGTCGCGCCGTTCGGCGTGCGCGTGTGCACGCTCGAGCCCGGTGGGATGCGGACCGACTGGGCCGCTCAGGCGAAGCGTGGCATCGACGACCTGCTGCCCGACTATGAGCCGTCGGTCGGGAAGATTCTCGAGCTGCTCGGCGCGTATGGCGGCCATGAGGTCGGCGATCCGGTGCGGATCGCGAAGCTGATCGTCGAGCTGTCGCGTCGCGACGACGTGCCGATGCGCCTGTTGCTCGGCGGCGATGCGCTGTTCGTGTGCGAACAGGCGGAAACGCAGCGCGCGGAAGAAGCGGCGCGGTGGCGCGATGCGACGCTGTCCACGCAGTTTCCGGATGCGAAGCTGCCGGAGGGGCTGGAGGCGCTGAAGGAGCGCGAATGACGGCGGCTGTCCGCCATGTCGGTTGAAACGGAGGATCGGGGAGAGAAGCCCGGTCTTCTTCAGTGTCGCTGCGTGCGATGCGTGATCCGCGACGCCGGCCGACGAGCGTCGTCCGTGCAGCCGCGGAGCCGTCGTCGAACGTGATGCCGGCCCGGCTCACTCCATCGGCACGGCGACCGGCACGCGCATCCGGTACAGCGATACCGCCTGGATCGCGAGCGTGCAGGCAATCGCGACGCCGTAGGCCGGGATCAGGTCCAGCCGCGTGAGCGTCAGGCTCAGCACATGGAAAAACGCGGCGAAGCCCAGCAGCCCGGTCGCCATCCCGCGCATCAGTTGCTGCGCGGCCGCGGCACCGTTCGTCCGGTGCGCGAAAATCGCGAGGATGATCACCATGAACGGGAACGACGCAAGCACGCCGCTCGTTTCCGGCCCGACGTAGGGCGCGATCATCGTCACGCCGATCACGAGGCCGGCGATCAGCGCCATGCGCAGCGGCAAATCCCAGCGCGGCGGATCGATCCTGACGGTCCTGACCGGGCCGGCCTGCACGACGCTCAGCACGAGCGCGACGGCGAGGATCGCGATCAGGAACAGGCTGGTCTCCGGCAACGCGCTCGCCTTCAGCAGGACCGCGACGATGGAAAACGCGACGCTGGCGCCGGCCAGTGCCGCGGGCCAGCCGCGTTTTGCCAGCCGGCAATACGCGATGCAGAAAGCGGCTTGCCCGGCGGTCGCGACGAGCGAACCGGCCGTCGCATGCGCGGCGAACGCGGGGCCGTGCTCCAGCGCGAGAAATACCGAAACCGGCCCCGACGTGAGCGGCAACCCGACCAGCAATCCGCCGATCGCTTCGCCCCAGCGGCGCGCGGCGAGCGTGGCGGCGGCGAGCAGCAGCGGGGTGGCGACGAGCTTGAAAAGAAGATGATCCATGATGAGCGGCACGACCCGATGCATGCATGCCTTGGATGAAGCGCGAGCCGGGTGTCGCGGTTTCAGGCGGGGAGCGCAGTCGCGATTCCGGCGGTGACGCGTGGCGGAACGGCGGTGCGCGGACGCATTCGGCACACCGGCCTGCACGGCCGCCGACCTCTGCGCGTGCCTTCGATATTGCGAGCGGCCGCCGGCGCTGACAAACCATTTGTAGTCATATAATGCGTGAGTACAACTCACACGTAGCGCGACCGTGTTCGACCGGCTTCCCCCTTTGCAAACGCTGCGCGCCTTCGAGGCGACCGGCCGGCTGTTGAGCATGACGCTGGCGGCCGAGGAGTTGCACGTCACGCACGGTGCGGTGAGCCGGCACATCAAGCACCTCGAAACCCATCTCGGCGTCGCGCTGTTCCAGCGCCTGACGCGGCGTATCGTCCTCACCGAGGCCGGCGCGGCATTCCTGCTTGGCGTGACCCGCACGCTGGGCGACCTGACGAAGGCAGCCGAGCGGCTGCGCGCGCACGACAGCGTCGCACGGCTGAAGATCAACGCGAGCGTGTCGTTCGCGAACAAGTGGCTTGCGCCGCGGCTGCATCGGCTGAAAGCGCTTCATCCGGAACTCGACATCCATCTCGACGTCACCGACACGCACGTCGACCTGAACGAAGGCGAGGCCGACGTGGCGATTCGTTACGGCAGCGGGCGCTATCCGCGCGTGCTCGCCGAGCGGATTCTCGAGGAGACGGTGACACCCGTCTGCAGTCCTGCCTATCGCGTGAAGATGGGCGGGCTGGATGCGGTCGAGCGCATCGTCGGCTGCACGTTGCTGCACGAGGACCGGATGCTGGCGAACTGGGAGCAGTGGTTCGCGCTGGCCGGCATCCGCAGTGCGCGCAGCGATCGCGGGCCGGCGTACAGCCACGGAAGTCTCGCGATCGAGGCGGCGATTCGCGGCGAGGGCGTCGCGCTTGGCCGCAGCGTGATCGTCGCGGACGACATCGCCGCCGGGCGTCTCGTCGCGCCGTTCCCGCAATACGCGCTGCAGGCCGAGCGCGGGCATGACCTGGTTTACCGGATCGGCAGCAAGGACGATCCGAAGGTGTGCGCGCTGCGCGACTGGCTTGCGGAAGAGATCCGCGTGTTTCTCGGGCAGGCGGGCTGAGCGGCGCGTATTCCGGTTCGGCGCAGGTCGTTGCCGCAGTGTGCACGGCGGGTTGCATCGCCGGTCGGCAACACTGGGCAGTTGTGTGATCTTCGATTAGATGCGGATACGTTTCTTCGATTAGATGTGGATACGGCGTTGAAACGCTCATGTAGCAAGGGTTCCCACGGATCAATGAACGTCAAGGACCGAGCCATATTGGAGCTAGGTGAGCGGCCGATGAAGTGAAATTGGACTTTCTATTAGATGCGGATACGGCACACGGAAGGCCGGCTACCTTCCGTAGAGGAAGTGCCTGATGTCAGCATCAGCAATTGGCGGATCTTTGAGACAGATGCCGGGACCCGGCATTTCGTCGGTGCCGATACTCTAGACTTTACCGGCCGTGTCAGTTCCGCAATCACCATTTTCAATCGCGTTGCGTTGTGCGGCCAGACGCGTTCGGGACGCGTTTATCAACTCGTCGGTCAGCGTGGTTGGTCAAGCGATGCGAAGTACGTGTGGAAAAGGTGGTGCGAGGTGAACGAGGTGAAGTCCTACTCCGACGTCACCTCGAAACTACTCGCCGAGGCCGATGCAGATGATCGTACCTGATGGCGGGCAAGCCGTCATTGTGGCGAGTTGCTGATCGCTTGGTTCACCATAGCCTGGTGCCAGTATTGTTCTATTCCGTTTGGACAAAATGTCGGCGACCAGACATGCGCACATAACAGCGTATGCGGACAAGTCTTCATGCTCAGCCATGCTGCCGCGAAGACTGGTCGACGCGTTGGTATTCGAGGGGCGATGTGAAAGAGGCCGGCTTTTTGCAAGCCGCGCTGACTGCGGGTTCAGTCTTGGATCAAGAAACGATTGCGGTTCTTTGCGTCCTTGATCCATGCCGGTGCGCGGCCACGGCCCGACCAAGTCGCACCAGTCTTCGGGTCGCGATACTTCGCTTCTACTGGCGCTTCCGCTTGCTTAGCTGAGCGGGCGCGTCGCGCACCAAAGATATCTTTCTCGGTAATTCCATACTCAGCTACCTTGGCACGGATGTCGTCGACGACGGCTTGGAACTCGGCTACGCGGGCGGCTTCCACCTTTTCAGCCAGCGCGTCCATTTGGGCTTTCAATTCCTTGTAAGTGGCCATACTTCCTCCTCTGGTAAATGTCGAGAAATCGTAACTTTGTCGGTTCTAGGGCGGTGGCGGAACGGGGCTCTATTCACTTGCGCACATCACGTTCTTTCAAGAACGATGTCTACACTACGCTTCAGTTCGCTAACAAATTCTTCATATTTAGAGGAATCGAGAAATTCGGAGATTGTTTGTATGATTCGCTCGGAATTTGCTCCAATCGGACCGCGCTTCAGAACAGCTAATTCTACTTGATGAAGCCATCTCGGATCTTCAAGAGGGCCTGTTTGTTCTGGCAAATCTGGGAATCTATCGCGATTTTCATAAATTTTATTAAGGTCGAGCATCGCGACGAACGAGGGTTTTAGATATACCGTCTGGACTCCGTTGAGAACATTTAATCTAGATGAGGCGCGCCGGGAATGCTCGTCGTCATCAAGTACAAAGATCGCTTCTTTCTTGCTTGTTCGAAGAAGGGCCAACAACCGTTCAGATTGGTAAAGACCACCTAGCGATACCGATCGAACGTCCTTGACTTTCAGCTTAATCGCCAATTCTCGTTCTTGGCGCATGAAATCAATAAAGAGTTCATCGATCTTTCCTTCCACGAACAAAGTAATTTCGACTTGTTCGCGGGGCGTTGCGGTTCCACCTGCATCGGTCTTTTCTTCGTCCTTTCCTCGTTCGGCTTCCGCGCTCCTTAGCACCTTGGCTGACCCTGGAATTCGCAACGAACGGGGGAACAATGGAAGCCATCCCCGTCCACGATGCCAGATAATAGGCAACGTCGTATTCGGGGTGTTATGGTCGAAGACCAGCAACCCTCCGACTCCGCCGAAGCCGAGTTCTGACGTTGAAATGCTGCGACAGTAGCGCCGAATTCGCTCTAATGCGGCCTCACGCTCGGACATCGCTAAACCAGTATAAATGGCGGCATCCATGTTGGTTACAGTGTCTCGTGAGCTGTATTCCAGCGCAGTAACTACGGATGCCCCCGTGTCTTCGGTCACTCTCTGGATACCATCTTCGTACCCCGCCACCGTTAGAACAAATATCTGTCTGGGTTTTGCCAAAGAATATACTTCTTCGGCCACTCTCTTGACCTCTTTTGCAATGGTTTTCCCTGTTCCGATAACATCGTCGACCAATACGATGTTGTCGATGCTGGAAAGGTCAAGCTTGTCTTCGTCATCGCCGAAGTAGAAGTCATCCTCTGGGATATCGACCGTCACTCGATAATGATGCGATATAAGGGCTCCGCTCTTTGCCGCGTTTCCAATTCCGGCGTATAGCGTGTTGTTTCCCTTGATGGCTACGCCTTTCTCTGAAATGCGTCTCTGAAGTTTAGCGTGGGCGACCTCCAAGGCGGATCGAATTTGGACGGAACCTAAAACATCCAAATGCTCGATAATTCTGACCGCCAAAGGATAGTCAGCTACGTCAAACTGAAGGACCCACTTTATGACGTGGTCTATGGAGACCTCAACGGGCCAAGTCCCGATGGCAGTCTCAATTCTGTCGGTGTAGATCTGAATCGAAGACGGAAGTACGTTTCTCAATTTTAGTTCCCCGACACCTAGGCTTTATGTACAGTTGACGAAGAATAGCACTTCCGCTGGCATCAACCACGTCTCACTCACAAATCCAGGCACTCGCGGCCATGCTTACAGTTGGGGAGCTCTATGGGAGCAGACATCAAGCTTCTTCGTATTGAGCGATTTCGCGGAATTCGCGAACTGATCTGGCGGCCTGCGCTCGGACTCAATCTACTATTGGGCGGCGGCAACGTCGGAAAGACAACGCTTCTGGAAGCCATTGGGCTATTGCTCAACCCGACTACGAGCTACACCTTGGTGGACTCGGACTACTTTGGCCGGCGCGTGGAAGAGGAGTTTGTGATCGAAGCGACGATGTCGATGCCAGGGGAAGTGAATCGTCAGCTTGGCATGGCCTGGCCTTGGGAGTGGGATGGTCAGAACGCGGTGCTCGCCGATGCAGCGGCCCAGGAAAACGCGGGTAGTACCCGACCTCCGGTCTACAAGGCTCGAGTCCGTGGTACCGCCGACCTCGAGTTGTTCTACGAAATCGTTCAACCAGACGAGACTGTTACAACCTTTTCGGTCGGCTTGCGGCGTGAGATTGGACTGGTGAGATTGCTTGGCGACGATCGCAACGATCGGGACCTGCGGCTGGTGCAAGGCTCGAACCTCGATCGACTGCTCAACGATCGCGGCCTGCGCGCTCGGCTCGGACGTGAATTTGCAGCCGATTCCGTGGATCAGCACCTGGAGGATGAGCCACGCAGTCGTCTGGAGCTGCTTGGCCGGGAGTACCTGGCGCGTCAGCTGCCAAGCCAACTGGGTCTCGCGCTTACTGGCAGCGCCGGATTGTCGATTAACTCGCTCATCGGTCTTACGGCAGATAAAGATGGCGTTGTGCTGCCGCTGGCAACATGGGGCTCCGGCACACGTCGTCTCGGAGCCTTGGCAATAGCCGACACGCTGCAAGACGGTCATCCAATTACGCTGGTCGACGAGCTGGAACGCGGCCTTGAACCGTACCGTCAACGCCAACTCGTTAAGCATATTATCGAGCGCCCTGGACAGGCTTTCGTAACAACACATAGCGCATCGGTACTGAGTGGCGCGGCTCCTGCATCCGTCTGGTACGTTGACACGGGCGGCCAAGTTGGTGCTCTTCCAAAGGAGAAGATCGCGCGCCATCTTGCTAGGGATCCGGAGGCATTCCTGGCTCGGTTGACGATTGTCGCGGAGGGCGCGACCGAGGTCGGCTTCCTGGAAGCGCTGCTCGATCGAGAGCTCCCGGGTTGGCGCGATCGGGGTGTGTACGTCGCCGACGGGGGCGGCAACGACGACACGTTGACGTTGCTCGAAGCGCTGTCGACTGGTGGGGTGAAGTTCGCGGGCTTTGTCGACAACGAGAACCGCAACCAGGGACGTTGGGGTGCGGTAAAGCAGCGAGTCGGGGCGCGCCTGTTTCAATGGAGGACCGGGTGCTTGGAGGAGAACGTAATTCCGATGTTTGCACCTGACCAAGTGCAGGCGTTGATTACCGACCCGACCGACAACAGAACGGGGCAGCGCTTGCGAACGCTCGCCGACCGACTAGAGACTACCTCGACTTCCTTCGAGTCATTGACAGAGCGTGCACTCGAACACGCAGGTGCCTCTGATGAACCACTGCGGAAAGCGCACCCGCTGACGCCTTGGATCATCCAGGCCGCGACCGGCTCTGTGCCCAAAGCGCTGCGGGACGCACCCGCAGTCCAGCGCAATCCTTTCAAAGCGCACGCATCAGCGTGGTTCAAGAGTATCGAGGGGGGGCGTGAACTCGCAGCGAAAGTGCGGGCGATGGATGTCTGGGAGAATCAGCTAGACGAACTGCTGCGACCGTTTCTCGACGCTGTTGTCCAGGCACAGGGCGAGCCGGCGCCCACTGAAGAAGAGCCGAGGAACAAATGAGCGATACATCGGTGGTCGAAGCACTACGCTCAAGTGTGCATCGCGTCGTTGTCGAGGCGCCAGCCGGCACTGGCAAGACGCATCAGGCTGTCAGCTACGCGCGCCATGCCGCAAGCGAGCTCCGTAAGGGGCAGCGGGTGCTGATACTCGCCCATACTCATGCTGCATGTGACGTTTTCTCGTCACGCACGGCCGACCTTGGAGCCAAACTGCAGATAGGCACCATCGATTCCTTGGTAGCTATGGTCGCGAAGGTCTACCACCGCGCCCTAGATCTGCCGCCTGATATTCATGCGTGGTCGATTGACCGTGGGCCAGACTGCTATACCGACTTGGCAAGGCGCGTACGTCTCCTGCTCGATCGGTCCGCTGCTCTGACCGGTGCACTTGCTGAGCGCTATCCGGTAGTCGTGTGCGACGAACACCAAGATGCCAGCAACGACCAGCAGGGTATCGTTGACGCGTTATCCCGAGCTGGTGCCCGGCTTCGATTTTTCGGTGACCCGATGCAAGCGATTTTCGCGGCCGGTGTTGAGCGTGAAGCACTGCGGCTCCAGTGGCGCCGACTCGTTGATGAGGCAGATGCATTCGAGCGATTGGATACGGCGCATCGGTGGAATAACGGCTCGCCAGGGCTGGGGACGTGGGTACTGGAACAACGGGAGTGTTTGAGCGCTGGTGGGCTCGTCGATCTCCGGAGCCACTTGCCGCAAGGCCTGCATGTGTTGCGGGGAGATAATCAGGCGCAGCGCTACGGCGCGTTTCAGTTGGACTCAGCCTCACGGAAGCCGATCGACTCGCTGGTTCGGAACAGTCCGAACCTACTCATCCTTACTCCCCACACGGCCACCGTGTTGGGGCTCAATGCGTTCTTTGGCTGGAGAATCCGCATTTGGGAAGGTTACACCCGAGATGCCTTCAGCGACCTCCTCGCAAGCTGCCGGCGTGCTACCGGCGATCCTGTGGCGCTTGGTAAGGCGACGTGCGCCTTTCTTGAGGCAGTGGGGAAGGGTTTCTCAGCAACCGCATATGGCAACCGACTGATCGATGAGCTGAAAACGAAATGTGCGAAGCCCAGCCGCGGCAAGCCAGCAGAGATTCAGTCCATTGCGCGGCTCATCTTAGAGAACCCGGATCATGTCGGCGTCGGCGCCGGACTCGAGCTGATTCATCAGTTGATGCAGACGAGCGCAAACTTTCGCGACATCCGGATCGATCTTCGGCGGGAATTTGCTGAGGCACGCCAGATACATACGGACCCGGACATCAATACCGTTCTCACGAGATTGACGCATCAACGCGGCGTACGGAAAGGCCAATTGCCGCCTCAAGCGATTAGCACCATCCACAAGTCGAAGGGGCTGGAAACCAGAAGAGCGCTCTTGGTCCCATGTGACACCAACAATCTTGTTGCCAACGAGAAGAATCGGTGCCTGCTCTACGTTGCGCTGAGCCGGGCGTGCGAGCATCTGACACTCGTCGTTCCACGGTCCAATCCGTCACCTCTCTTCAAGCTATAAGGCGTCACGTCAACAGATCATCCAAACGGCAAGAATGCGGGTCTGCTCGTGCGCTTCGATGGTCTCACGGCATGCGTGGTAGTGGTTACCGATGTGCGGCGCCGCGGCGGCCGGTGGGCTCCGTAGCCGGGATGTCAGAGCGTCGAACGATGATTAAAATCGATGGATAGTCCTTCAGTCAGGACGTGGACGCGCGTCTTTTCGTTGCATTATGTCATGAGTGATGGTGACAGTTTGGCACTGTATAGTCCTATCTTCGCAAATTAAAATTGACGCCCATGTCCCGTCTAGGAATCGAACGAGAAAGTGGATTGGTTTATGAGGGCCGCGACAACGCTTCGTATTTGGCCGTGCCTCCGCCAGTGCTGTCTCAATGCGTTCTGGTGCAATCGCCCGGCGACCTTGAAAGAATGCCTACAAGCATTGATAGCGTGCCGTTCTCGTGGATATTTCGCGAGGACTCGTTTGATGCAGTGTCGCGCGTTCGAAGAGGGCGGTTATTTCAAAAACAGGGGAACTCCAACGAAGAGGTGTGCGTCGTCAACGCTCACTCGAACTTGGTATCCGATATCGCGAGCGGACGCAACGACGGCCGAATTGCAAAGCGATTGAACCTGTACCTGGAGTGCCAGGAACTCTTGGGCAAGCCGGAGCGAGGTGAAGGGCTGCAGCTTGCGATTGGTACTGCGGATGCGTATTCCTTGTGGCGCATTGTGCAAGTCGAGAGGACTGTCGCTCATGATGTCATGGTGACGCTGCGCGCAGAGTCTCCGATAGGAATACTTCCCGAGATCGACGAGACACGGGTACATCCCGAGAGCCTTCAGGCAATCCGCGTTGCGGTCAAGCGTGTTCTAGACGTCGCGTATCGGGAAATCCCAACGTCGGTTGTCGATCAATGTCGAAACGCGTGCGCGGCTATGGCGTCGCATTGGCTCTATCAAAGGAACGGCGAGGAGCACATTCTGGAGAAGGATCTGGGTAAGGTCATAGCTGCCATCCAAAAGCACGTTGGCTTTGACGAGTCTCGTACCCTGTGTTCGGTACTGGACGTTGTGAATAGACTGCACCCCAGAGGAAAACACAACGAGGTTCATCGGTATGGCCTGCGGGCCGTCACCGAAGAGGATGCTGCACTGGCGGTTCACGTCACTGGGTTCGTGATTCGAGAGTTTGGATGGGCCAAGCGTTGAAGAGGAATCGCGTCAAACGGATGTCGCGGCACCATGTTGATCGATACCTCGCTGTGACCCGGACGGTCGCTTGAACTGAGCAGTCGCTCTTACGGGGCGACGATTCTCTGGGGTCGACCATCGTGTCGAGCATGAAAGATCACTTCACACGGCAGTAACAGCGCGGAAGATTTGGAAATGAGAAAATTTAGAGCAACAACCCTTAGGGTTGAGGACAAGGGGCCGTTTTTATGCCCGGAGTGTGTCGAGGACGATATTTTGAAAGGAATGATTCCGACTGCAAGTGGTCGTTTGTGCTGCTCGTGCAACAGAACAACTAATGCCGGAAGTCTTCACGTTTTTTCAAAAGTTGCTGGAAGTATGCTCCGCAAGCGATTTGAGGAATTCGATGACACACACCATGATTATAGAAATGGCCTGACACTCTCTCAAGCGTTCGATAAAATTCTACGTATCAAGAATAAAGACGTTTGTGACTTGGTCGCTGAACACTACCGTGAAGTATGTCCCGCTTCCGATAACGAGTTCTTTGCACCGGATATGCGATATAGGAGGAAACGACCACGGTTCGAGGGCCGAGAACAGGAACGCGTCTTTGCGGAGCAACGCTGGATTGGGCAGACGCAGATGCTCAAACACTCGAGACGCTATTTTAACAAAGAGGTGCAGAAATTTTTCTCGACACTCTTCGACGTAGCGCTATTGGCAAAGAATCGATCAATATTCGAACCAACTCATGCTGCGATTCGCCATGTCAGTGAGGGAAAAGAGATTGTTCGTGCGAGGCGCATTGCGGGAGCGGATATCTCCGGACTTCGAGAGTCGATCCTGAAGGATCCGAAGACACAACTCGGCCCACCTCCGCTGACAGTAGCAAAGCATAATCGCATGAACCCGGCAGGGGTTCCGCTGTTTTATGGGGCGGACAACATTCAGACGGCAATTGCCGAGGTGCGTCCGTCAATCGGTGACGAGGTGGCACTATGCAAATTTCGAACAACACGGGATCTCAGGCTATTCGACTTCACGCGTTTTGACCAACCGCTAGAGCATCAAATCACAAGTCATTGGCTTGACAATTATGAAGAGCGAGAAGAAGCGTTGGTTATGTTGAAATACTTGCATCGCCTGATTGCTCAGCCAGCTCGTTCCGAGGAAACTGATTACGTCATGACTCAAGCAATGGCGGAGTTTTTGCACTACGAGGTTGTCGGCGGATTCGACGGGATAATATTTGGCTCAGTACAGGACGAGAGCGGGAAGAATTACGCGATCTTCGAAGATTCCGCCAAGGAGATGGTGGAGTTTCCGCTAGAACCAGTTGGCAAGCCAGTATTCCACGAGGTTCAGAAAGTCGAGTTTCGCGGGACATGGACACCGCGGCGCTCGTCATTTGAAGATTGAATGATAGGTAAAATTGTAGATGATTCGGGCCGCAGTGGCAGCTGCCTCCTGCTGGCCAACTACGGCCTGTCCACGCGCGGTCTTCTCATCCACGAAGAACCAAAATTTCCGAGGGATGGTCTATTTCCGATGCTATACCTCCCCGTCACACGTTGGCCGTGCACGAGCCATCCAACGTTAGGGCCGCCCCTTCCAGTGAAGGGCTTCGGTGGTGACCGCTGGCGCGGACGGGCATGACCGCTGGCGCGCCGGGGAAATCCGGACGACCACGGGGGAGGGTTGAGACAGTCCGGCGCGGTGGCGAAGATAGAGCCGCGGCCCGAACGTCTATCGGAACCATTCGACCACGGAATGGTGGAAGGGCGGCGAGCGTCGGCTGGCAGGGGCTTCGGCCATTCCGATTCTGCTCACGTGAGGATATCCTCGCAAGCAATTCTCAAGGAAACATATCCTCACCCATGGATATGCTCGACTTTCAAATGGAGATGCTTACCTGAGCATATCTTCCTGGTCGCGCTTATCCGGTGTTGCGGCCGCTGCGCGGCTGCTGGCCAGAGGAGCGGTGTACCGCAAGCTCAGCGTCGCTCACGTTGGTCGGTCATCGTCGTCCACGTACTCAGTCGTCGCCAGCGCAAACCAAATCACTGCGATGGCCACCGCATCTCAATGGACGATAGCCGTTGTTATCGGGCGCGCGGCCGGACGGCACGCTTGAAGCGAGTCCTACTCGGCACCCGATTTCCTGGCCGCCAATCGCTCAAGCGCCTGCAAGAAGGGGATTTCACTGACTCCATATGGGATGACCGGGTCAGTGATGCCGCGCATGGCCGTGATGACAGGTGAAGTCGCCCCGATCTGCCACGCCGGGATGAACTTAAGGTGCGAGAGCTTGATGCCCAACTGATGGTTCTCATTTGTCATCTCGATGGCGCCTGGCGACGCTGGATTGAACGCCACCGGCATCAGGAAGACGAACCCTGCACTCGCGAATTGGTCTCGAAGGACGTCCAGATTGCGGCTAGACGAGGGCGTCATGTCATTCATCCGGTAGACCATGGCGAACAGGCGCTTGTCCTCCATCATGGTCGTCATGTACGACTCGCTGGTGCCGATGGCCACTCGATAGTCCAGCGGGCTTTCACGCCGAATTCCAGTGATGACGGTCACGCCAAGCCACCCGTCCCGATTTTCCGCGCCGGCCTTCTTGCGCCAGCCCCGGAAAATCTTCTGGCCCGCGTCGATGTTCTCGAATGCCAACGCCATTAGCGGCGGCGCCACCTCGCCAGGTGCCGCAGGTAGAGCTACTCCGGTGCCTTTCCACTTGGCCTTGTCCCACAGGGGCAAGATGATGGGCGACATGACGGTCATGTCGCGATGCAGTACCGCATCCGCGCCGAAGAGTTGCTCTGGCGGCGCGTCCGCAGAGAAGGTGGACTCCGTCTTAGGAGCAGGCGTAGCAGGCGCGGAGGGGACCGCAGCGGGTACCCATGCTTTCTCGCGAACCAGCGGGTATTGCGTAAGCACCTCGTCCTGCACCCAGTCTTCCGCACGCCCTGGCGGCGAGTTCCCCAGCACGTTCGTGACGGAGATGATGGAGTGCGCTACGTGGTACGCCCGGTCTTGAGCGCGATGCTTGGCAAGCATCTCCTCAAAGTCCTCGTGCCCGACACCCAGCAGTAACTCGTAGGTCACGCGCGCGAACAGCCCCATCATTGCTGTGTCGAATCCCGTGCCGACTAGACTCGCGGCCGAAGAGACCGGGTGGGTGACGATGAGCGACGTCTCGCCGCAGTCGTCCTCAACGTGGCGATGAGCGAACGGAGCCTTCGCTGCTTCTGACTGTCGCACCTCGATGACCAGTCGCTCTCGGGGCGAGAGCAGGTTCCTGGAGCGAACGGCGGTGGAGTAGAACGCTTCGAGAAAGCCGATGATGCTCTCGCCGAGCAATGCCGAGGCGACGCCGCCTCGGGCGACAACATCAACTTGGCAGCCTAGGATGGCGGTCGTCATGGTTGTCGTGCCGAAGTGCCAAGCTGGCTGCCGAGGAAGGTCCGCCGCGGCCGGAGCGGCAAGCCACTCGGAGACGAACTGGTTCAGGTCGTCGTCCGCCGTCCCGTACTCGTCGCGCACCTTATCCTCGTACCCGAGCATGAAGAGGGAGGCTGCGCGGGACATCTCCAATCCCAGCGAAGAGAGCAGATCGGGAAGCCGCGTAAGCGAGGTCCAATCCTCATGCGGGGTGCGCAGAATCAGGATGCCCAGGACTCGGTCGATAGCACGGACTTCCTCTTCCAACTCCTTTGTGTCGGCCTCGTTCAGGCTCAGCGCCACCTGGATAGGCGCAAACCACTTCACCCAGGTAAGTACGTAAGGCACGCGACCGAGCTGCAGTTCCAGCCATGCCAGCTTCTTCAGAAGCGGCAGCGCGCGACGGTCGATCGCTCGTTCCTTGAACCAGGAGTACAAGCAGCGGTCCAGCGCGGACAACAGGTTCGCCCTGGCTGCGTAGAGAAGGCCAGCAGACTCATATGCCAGACCCGTGCCGCACAGGGCAGCGATGAACTCGTCGCGGCTGTCGTCCTGCGCGAGGAGCAGTTGCGACTTGGCTAGGTCGTCAATCGCGTCGTAGGCCTTCTTGCGCTTAAGCTTTTGCAGTCCGCGCTCCAACTGCAGCTCGCCAGCGACGCGGTCGCCGTTTCTCTCACGCTCAATGTCGATGACAGCGTCCAGCAGCTCGTCGTAGCCTGGTGAGTCGCCGATGACGTTCGCGAGTTCCCGCACGATGCGAACGACAGGCTCTATTGGGAACTCGATTTGCCGGCGCACCTCGCCCAGAACCTGACGCAAGGCAGCAAGGGTAGGCTGCAGGTCGCTTTTTGAACGCATGCCCGCAACCAAATTCATCTGTAGCAGCTGTGTCCGCGCCCACAGTGAGCTCGTCTCCTTGGACTTGTCATCAGCGTGGCGCTGCAGTGCAGCGCGCAACGAGCCGGTACGTGCTTCGTCCGGAGCTTTCCCAGTCTGTAGGGCCAGCCAAAGGTTGACGAGGTCGTCGACGTCCCAAATCCAGTCGGACGCCTGCACCTCGGGTGCCAGCAGATCGTAGATTCGCGTCGCCTCGTCTACATCATCGAACCACCACAGGGCGGTCCAGGCCTTCTGGTACCAGATGCGCTGGAGTTGTCTGCTGCTGGTCTTGCGCGCAAGACGCTCGGCACGGTCGAAGCGGCCATCGACCTCGTGCCGCGGCCGGTCAAGGCCTCGCGCGAGCAGCGCTGACTGCAAGCTCTCTTCGACCAGTTCAAGCGTGACAGTTGACGAGGCCGCCGCCTCGATTTTCTTGTCGAGCGTCTCTAGGTCGCGGAGTCTCCCGGCGTCCAGGGGCCCGGGGGTCGAAACGACCCTGTGCGTGAGCTCGAATTGGAGAGTCTCCGAGACGATGTCCCATCGCCGATGCCGAACGACTTTCTCGATAATCCAGCTACGGTCAAGGATACGCACCTGCGTGCCATGTTTGGCCGTGAGGGCGTCCTCCATCTCGGCGCGGTCTTTGTCCTTGATGGCTTGGTTCGAGATGAAATAGATCAGGGTGTACGAGCGGCCCGTCGCGACGATTTTGGCGACGTCGGAGCGGACCTTCGGCTTCCAGTCTGCCTTGGCACTTACGGCGAAGCCCCAGCGCTGGCCGGCTGATGCCGGATCACCTTCGTACCAGAGCGTCGCAATTGCCGGCGCGACCGGATAGTTCTCCGTGTCTACCTTGCTGTCACCGCCCCCCGTGGGCCCGGTCTGCGGAATCAGGTTCGGGCAAAGCTCTTTTTCAGCCAGCACCCGCGCGAAGTTCTCGAACGCGGTTTCTTCTTTGCGGCTTGTGAGTGACTGCAGGTGGAACTCGAACTGGCGCCGGTCCATCTCGCCGACTTCAGCATGCAGCGTGTCGGAGTACAACTGCGGGCGCCGAGCGCGCATGAACTCCCTGTAACTCGGTGTTCTGCTTTCCTTGTCCATGGGAGCCCTCAAGTCGCGCGCATGACACGCGACATGGTCGCAAGGTGATAGCCCTGCCGCAGGATGTCTTTGCGTGCCTGCTCTTCGGAGTGCATCCCGAACATCACGCTTGCGCGTAGTAGACCGCTGAAAGAACGCCAATAAAGCCAGCGCTCGCCCCTTTGGGGCGGCAGCTGTGCGCCTTGCTTGTCTACCGTCAGCGCACAGCTGCGCGCGTCCTTCGATTTGCGCCAGACGTGGTAGACCCACTCGTCCCGCCGCTTGTAGCGGGTACCGGCGTAGAAGGGAATGCTGTCAATCTTTACCTTTTGCTGGTCGACTTCGTAGCCGTGGCGCTCCATCACCTGCCGCACCATGTGGCCAATCATCTGTTTGAAGCGGTCCTCGATGACGTCGGCCCCAAAGTCCCGCAACAGGGGCTCTTCAATCCCCTTGACCGCAGGCTGACGCAACGCAGTAGCTGTCTCGAGACAGGAGACGTACTCACGGGTGTTCAGCTTCGTCCATAGACGCTGGCCGCGCGGCTCTCCAAAGAGTTGGGCGAAGGTGCCGGGGTCATAGGGAGGTGTATTCATGGCGCAAATATGCGCCCTAAGTAAAGGGTTGTCAACGGTCCGGCTAGGTTTCCTTCCTTTGGGGGGCCTTCGTTGGGATCCGACCGGCCGCTTCGAGGCGGCGTGTTCAACGCCGTGGACGTCGCAGATGGGGCGATCGCGGCTTTGGGCACCGAAATCAGGCTACCTGTGACCTGATCTGACTCTGTCTGTTAGGTCATGTCTAGACTTATACAATTCAGAGATCGCCTTGCCTACATTCGCATCTCACCCGACGCGTTCGGGCCAATCCGCGCGCAGTTGCTGACAGCCGGCATCAACCGCAGGGGAAGCGTTGCGGCGGTTAAGCTGGAGGCCTCGAATCGGCAGTCGGTCATGAAGGAAACCAGCGCGTCGACGGTTCCAGCGTGGGCTTCTCGAGCTGCGTTGAATTGCATGAGATTCGCGGATGAGCGGGCTTGGCGAGTATAGGACTGCGGCCTAGGCATGACCGTGTTCAAATTGCGGAGCTTCAGTTCGCTCGGTGCTCCGCATATTGCGCAACCCATTCCGGTTCATCGCTTGTAGCGACGAACACGCTGTGCGCCGTCTGGCCGCGCCATTGCCGAGCGCGGTGTTCCACTCCGCCGAAGAATGTCATCTGCCACCAAGTCGTGGCCGGATTGGCGTGGTCACGCACGCCGCGGTAGACGAACACGCCATCCCCAAAGCTACCAGCGACTTGTGCGCGGGAATCCTGGCTTGCGATGGCTTGTTCAAACAGATGTAGACCACCGGAGGAAAATAGTGATGCCCTGACCGGCGCATTCGGCACAAGCTGGGTCCGCCAGTGATGCCAGGCGAGTCCGAGCGCGATATAACACGCGAGCTCGCTCAGCTTGGTCGTGTCGAACGGCAGCATTATGCTTTCGTGCCAGCGCCCATCAGGGGTTCGGACCCCGCGAACCTGTTGGCCAACCGCGAGCTGGCGCCGTAACGCTTCATTCTTGGCCAGTCGCGGACCGACTTGCTCGACGATGGCCGTGGCTGACCCAGCGAGCAGGCTCCCCATCGGTAACACCGCCAGTACATAGTGCTCGATCTTCGATTTGGCGTTGTTGCAAGCAACGCAGGCTGGCACCTTGGGCAGGTTGTCGCGCGCGGCCTGGGGACAAAACTCTCGCGCGACGACGTGATCGCCCGTGCTCGACGTCCGCTCCCGCCCACAATAAATGCAGGTCTTGTCGCGATATTTCTTGCTTGCCATCGATAATTCCCAGACGCGTTGTATGCGAGTCGACCGGCGCGAGTCGCCTGTCTCTTGCAACGTCACAGTGCCATCGCCAACCATTCACCTAGCCCTGCGCTTCACCGCGGCGGCGCTCCCAAACAAAGAGGAGGATGATGCTTTCCGAGCAAGCGCTACCGTACGGTGCTACTCATCGCTCGGGGTCCAGTGAAGGACGGATTCGATGCGACGACGGTATGGAGTATCAATTTGGCGGGGGGCCTTGCGAACATATTGCTCGGCAACCTCGCGCTGCCGGCCTTCGAGAGACCCAAGGTACGCGATCACTTCTTCAGACTTCGCGCGGTACTCGTCTCGGGTGTCCAGCTTCGGCGGGAGTGCCGTCCATACCACTCCGTCGATTCCGCAAGACTGTGCCCATTGGTCTAGGGCAGGAATCACGGTAGGCGGCGGGTTGTCACGGTGTAGCCAAGCTCCGACATGCTTAAACCAGTGTTTCTCAGGAATCTGCTCTCGCTCACCAAGCGCGCGGCGTGCGTCTTGAATATTCGTTGCTTCCATCAGCGCCCACAGCACGCGTACGGGCGGCCCACCTGCGTCAATAACCAGCGTTATCCTTCCGTCTTTCGATTGACGAAGGAATTCGACTGGCACTTGGGGGCCGTCGTTGAACCATCCATTTCGAATGGGGAGATCCCGCGTATCCCAAACGAGAGAGCCCCAGCCAAGACAAGCTATTGTTTGCATTCTCCGTCCGTATATTGATCAGCACGTAACGCGTGCCAGGCACGGCGTAGTTGCTTGCCGTCGGGTCGAGATGTTGCTTGGACTGGAAATCAAATCATCGGAAACGAGGCGCAGCCGCTTGTGCCGCGCTGGCTCAATTTGCTTCTTGTACTCGTCTTGACGGACAGGCAGTGTTGCCGCACAAATGCGCGCCATGTACTTGAGGAAAAAAGCAACTGCTCGACTGCCTCTCCATCGGCCAGTCGAAGCAGAGGCGCAAGGTCTTCGAGGATCTCGCAGAAACGTTCGTATTCTTCAGCAGTGACCCGATCCACAACCATCGTTCGCTGGTGGTTGAGCTTCGGAAAGTTGCTCGAGCGCCAAGTGAAAACTGGCAACCCATTCGGGTCGAGGGTCCAGTGCGTGGCGTTGAGTACCTGAACAGAAGCCGCGAGCCACTTGTCGAGAATATAGCCGGTGCCGCTGCCAAAGAAGAAGATCAGTTTGGTGAAATACGCAGGCCCCATACCAGGCAGATTACCTTGACTCCTGAGTGCACGGAATTCGCGAAATGCCTCCTTACGCGAGAGATGCGGCAAGCGTTCGAGGAGTGGACGCCAGATATGACGGGCCGCCCAAAGAGCGGGGGCGTGGGCATATCCCTTGCCACCTGCGCGTCCCCAACCCATCACAGCGGCAGCCCTCAATTCGAGGCGTACGTTTTGACGAAGGCAAAAGCTCCGAACTCTCGCTCGTGTGAGGCGTTGGTGCAACTCTGGATGATTTGCGACAGCGATTGCCGCGGCAAGCGATGGGTCGCGAACATACGATGACCACGTCGCTGCGTCGATGCCGGACCAATCAAGCATCTGGTGCTTACCGTTGAGAATGTCGATTGCGCGCGGAAGCGGCTTGAACGAAGGGGAGTTGGTGGTCGGTGCTTGCATGATGGATTCTCCAGTTGCAAATCAACAAACCGAGTTCCATCATCCCGAGTAGATATGGATGTAACGGAGCCGGCCAAAACGCGCGCAATCGAGCAATTGCGCAAAACGCTTTGTCCGAGGTCCGATACATCCATGGCGCCTAGCTTTGCGCTAGGCTGACCCGTAAGAGCCCTTACATCTCACATGCACCCTGGGTGAGTGCCGATGTTGCCTGGAATAATTCGCGCGCCAGAACTTCGACGGCGGTCATTGCATGCTTCGCCTCGTAGCGGTAATCCTATGCGGGGCACAACTTCATGTCAACGTGGCAAGTCGCGCCTTTCGTGATCCGAGTCGGCTGTCGACGGGGCAACTGCAGCGAACCGAGGAGGGCGCGGTCTGCCGTTGCTGTTGCAATCGACATGAGTTTGCGGGAGCAAGCATGTCTGGGCAGGCGGTCACGAGGATATGCGAGACGGCCCGCGTCACAATGCCCACGAACGAGTGTGGCGAGCGAACGGGTTGCCTCGCGACTGTTTCGCGCGGCAGCGGGACAGCCTTGCATCAGTCTGGATGAACCGGCGCGTCGCTCGCTCGGACCACGCTCGACCAATACCTCATCCAGCGCGGGCTGCCGGTCACGCCGAGTCGCTGGAACCCGGGGACGCCGCTCGTGGGTAGCCTCGACGAGGAGGGGGCTGGCATCGAAAGTACACGGCTTTGGCGTGTGCTGCGCAGGTTCTTCGTGCTGGTGGCCGACGTGATCCAAGACGAGCGCCCGGCAACGGCCGACAAGTTGCGCCGCGCGAGCCCCCATTGGATGCGGCACACGCACGCGTCGCACGCGCTGGCGCGTGGGGCTGAGTTGCTCATGGTCCGCGACAACTTGCGCCACGCGTCAATCTCGACGACGTCAACGTATCTGCATAGTGACGAAGTAAAGCGCGCCCGGCAGTTCGATCAGGTGTTCAGTACGGGCAACTTCAAGCGGTAGGCTAGAACATCCTGATGCGATGAGTACGGCCATTTGATGTGATATTGTCCGAAGAACTCCGCGTCGAGACCGATTATGTCAGTGCAGGCAAAATTGCTTTCGCTGTACGATCGCTTCCCTTTCCACCGTCATCCTGTGTGGAATGCGGTGCTATCTGGTCGGTTTTCCCTGAAACAGCTCGTTGCAGCTGAAATCCAGCATTGCATTCGCACGGCAGCCGGGCAAAAGCTTCGGGCAACGGCGGTTTCTGAAGCGCAGTCAATCAGTCCGACCATTTTTGCCGCGGTACTCGAGACGTATCTGGAAGAGTGCACCGCTCACGATGGAATGCCCAGTCATCTGGACATGATCAAGGCGCTTGTATTCGCGGCAGGCGCCACGGAGCAGGATGTCCAGAACGCGCGGCCGACGCCAGGTAACGCGGCAGCCATGGCGCTCTACCGTGACATCGGCCTGAGAGGGGCTGCATGCCACATCTTGGGCGCGGGGGCGGTGGAGCACTACTATGCGTCGCTATGCCCGCGGATCTACGAGGCGTACACGGGTATCTACGGGTTATCCCGGGAAGCCGCGCAGACCTATCTTATTCATGGCCCGCTGGACCAAGAACATGCCGCGCGAGCGCTCGCGATCGCGGATGAGGCGGTGGCGATACACGGGTGGACGGTCATCGAACAGTGCGTGGCAGACGCGTTCGTCGCAACCAGCCTGCACTATGATGGGATGTTTCAGGCCGCGACTGGACGGACCGTCTTTTGGGATGGGGTGAGCGAATGAAAGGATATATCTATACGATGTTCGCGGGAGCGGATCCAGGTGTCGGTTGGAATATGACCGACCCTATCTTCGGAAGGCGACCAACCCTAGGTGCATGCATGCCGAATATTCGGCGGTTCGTCGAGCCAGGCGACCAGATTTTCGTTATCAGCGGACGGGTGACTGGCGTGCAGCAATATATCGTGGGCGGATTTGCAGTCGACGAGAAAATCCACGCACTCGCCGCATACGAGCGTTTCCCCGAAAACCGCCAGTCTCAGGAAGACGACGGTACCTTGCGGGGCAACATCATTGTCGGGCAGAACGGCCAGCAAAATGCTATTGACTACCATGGAAACTTCGAGCGGCGCCTAGAAAACTACATCATCGGTCGCGACCCGGTTGTGCTGGAGACGCCGGCGGAAATTGCACTGGGCAGAGAACGCTCGCTGGCGCTGTTGCAGCATCTGTTCGCCCGGGACTACGCTCAGAGCATCACGGGGGTGATCGGGCGTTTCCGCAAAATGAACGATGGACAGATCGAGGAGCTTAGAGGGGCGTTGTCCGAACTAAAGGCAGAAGCGCGAGATGCAAGGCGTTAAAGAACGGTTAGTATTGTCCGGCCTGACTTCCCGCGAGTTGTCGCAGAAGTCAGGCCTGAGTATTGAGCGCATTGAAGCGGTGCTTGCAGGAGGCGCCTTGAGCTTGGCCGAGCTGAGCGCGCTGGCCAAAGCACTTGGAATCAAACCGTCTGAATTTGCCAAGCACTCGGACCAGGCTACGCGAACAGAATTGCTGTTTCGACAGAGTGCTCCCAGGGCGACGAAGTCTTTCGACTCAGTGCGCCGCATCAGTGACCAATTGGCGACCTGCCTGGAGTTCGCCACGCCGTTGTTCCATAAACTGGAATGGCTTGAATCGTTCAAGCCGGCGGCGGAGACTTACGACGAGGCCGAATTCTTGGCTGAGCGGTTTCGTGCACTCTACTTTGGGGAAGATCTTGTGAGCCCGATGTTCGGGCTTCCGAAGCTCGTGGCCGAAGGGCTAGGCGTCTTGCTTTTTGTCGTGCCAGAGCAGGGGATAGAGGGCGCGTCAGCAATTGTGGGTGGTCGCGCCTTTATTTTTCTCTCACCTCGCACTTTCAAACCGCGAATGTTGTTTACGCTTGCCCATGAACTCGGACACCTCGTGGCCGGGCATTTGCGTGGGAGTGAAGTTGCCTGTATTGACGAGGCTGATTCGCTGGGCACGCTCTCCCGTTCACGTGCAAAGAGCGAGCGGTTCGCTGATGCTTTTGCTTCGGCCCTGCTGTTGCCTGCGAAGGGTGTTGGAATAGCGTTGTCCAAACTTCGAACAATACTCAAAACGACTGGAAATCTCGGGGACGTTGAGATTCTGTATTTGTCGCGGATTTTTGGCGTGAGCTTCGAGGTCGCCGCGCGACGCTGTGAGGATCTGCAGCTTGTGCCGCTCGGCGGGGCACGCTCTCTGTATGAATGGCTGGTCAAGGAACATGGGAGCCCTGAGAAGCGGGCAGATAGTCTCGGTCTGCCCGCTAGGCCAGACATCGAGTTTCGAAATGTCCCCAGTGAATTGATTGACGTCGCAATCGACAAGGTACGCAGAGGAGAACTGTCGATAGGAAAGGCTTCATCGATGCTCAGGATGACTATCCCGCAGTTCTATGACTACAACGCCAACACGCTGCACTGAGCGAATCGTAGTTGATACCTGCTCGCTCCTGAACTGGGTGAACGGGGCGGCGTTTGATGCGATCGTATCGCTGCCTTTGACATTGTATGTAGTCGGTCCGCTGGTTGAAATGGAATCGACGACAATCGCCCAGTTCATCTCTCAACATTTCGCATCCGGTACGCTGCTGCGATTGCGCAACGAGGATCTCGACGCGGCTGTTTTTCTGGACCTTATCGACACTTACGGGCTAGGCGAAGGCGAAACCGAATGTCTGGCGCATGCATTGGCGTCTAACGACTTGGTCGTGTGCAGCGACGACAGAAAGGCTCGAGGCGTGGTCGCGGCATTGCTGGGTCGACAACGGTTGACGGGAACAATCGGCTTGTTATTGCGATGTTTCAGAAGCGGAATCAGCAGCACGGACGAAATAGCCAGTTCTCACCAGATGATGGTTGACGCGGGCGCATTCCTGCCGCCCCTGAGTGCAAGAGATCTCGGCGTAAGGACTGCCGGCGAAACTACGAATCCGGGGGCCGCCGGGCTCTAGGCCTCCGTGCGAGTGAGTTAGTCGGCGCAACGCTTGGCGATATCCTCGGCGTGCGCGGCAAAGGCGCAAACGGGGTAAGGTGGCGTTACCGTCGCTCGCCCGGACCGCGCTCGACCAATACCTCGCCCAGCGCGGGCTGCCGGTCACGTCGAGTCGCTGGAACCCGGCGACGCCGTTGATTGCGAGCCTCGATGCGGGCGGCGCTGACATTGGAAGCACGAGGCTTTGGCGTGTGCTGCGCCGGTTCTTCCTGCTGGTGCCCCACGCGATCCAGGACGAGCGGCCAGCGAGGGCCGAGAAACTGCGCCGCGCGAGCCCCCATTTGGATGCGCCACACGCATGCGTCGCACGCGCTGGCGCGTGGGGCTGAGTTGCTCATGGTCCGCGACAACCTGCACCACGCGTCAATTTAGACGACGTCAATCTATCTGCATAGTGACGAGGTGCGTAAGCGTGGAGCCGATACCGTGTTGACGGCGTGAGTTACCGGTTTCCCCAGCGATTGGAAGCCATGCGTAGCAGCGTGGCATTGGCAGCACGCAGATCGAACAGTTCGGCGTCGAAGCCGGGGCCGACCCAGTTTCGGTAATGGTCAGCTTCTTCGCTATTCGGATCGTTGCATAGCGCGCTCAGGAACGCTTCGTAGCCATGCGGGCCGCCCACATCCTCTGGCGGGCACGCGCGAGCACCATCAATGACCTGGGCCGCGCCCCACGGTTCGCTCTCAATGGTTTCCACTTTCTCAACGACGATGGCGTGATCCCAGCCGTCTCCGAAGTCGTACCGGTAGAGGAAGCGCGAGCAAGGTTTCAGGACCTTCTGCAGTCGAACCTTCCGGTCATCGGCGCTCGTGCCCGGGTCGGCGAAGTCCAACACGTCGTCGACCTCGAACATGGCGTAGGTCATGCCGTCGATCAGGAAGTCGTGCAGGTGGGTGTCTTCCCAGCCGAAGGCCGCCTGCAGGATATGGTGCAGCTTGCGCAGCGACTCGGTTCCTTCAACCTCGATCCTGCGCCAGATGGGCGGCTCGATGTGTTGAAGCTGCACGTGCAGGGTAAAGCGCTGGAACGATTTCGCCATCTGATCTCCGGGTGAACGAGAAGCCAGCAGCATTATCGCCTTACGATGCCAGGGTGGTCATGTTCCAGGGCAGCAGGTCTTCGACCCGGTTGATCGGATGGTCTGCAATGCGCGTGAGCACGGTGCGCAGATACGCCTCAGGATCGATGCCGTTGAGCTTGGCCGTACCGATCAGACTGTAGATCGCCGCCGCACGCTCGCCACCTGAGTCCGCACCGGCGAACAGGTAGTTCCGGCGCCCGATCGCCACCCCGCGCAACGCGCGCTCAACTGGCAGGTTATCGATTTCCAGACGCCCGTCGTCACAGTAGCGCGTGAGCGCTTCCCACCGGTTCACCGCATAGAGAATCGCCCGACTCGTGTCGGATTTGCGCGAGAGCGTTTCCAGCGTGGCACTCAGCCACGCATGGAGCTGATCGAGCAAGGGCCTGCTATGTGTTTGCCGGTACGCCTGTCGCTCATCGGGCGGCTTGCCCCGGATCGCTTCCTCGATCTTGTACAACGCGCCGATACGCTCCAGCGCCTCGGTGTTCAAGGCATTCGGGCGTGCGGCGTGCAGTTCGTAGAACTGTCGCCGAGCATGTGCCCAGCAGGCTGCTTCGGCTACCCGCCCGGTTTCGTAAATCGCCTGATATCCGCCATAGGCATCCGCCTGCAGCGTGCCGTTGAACGATTCGAGATGCTGCTGCGGATGGACGCCCTTGCGGTCGGCCGTATAGGCGAACCAGACGGCCGGCGGCGTCATGTCGCCCGAGTTCCGGTCGTCGCGCACGTAGACCCACAGCCGTCCGGTTTTCGTCTTGCCATTGCCCGGCGCGAGCACAGGCACTGGCGTATCGTCGGCATGCAGTTTGGTGGCTGCCATGACGTGCCGGCGTAAGGCGTCGACCAGCGGTTGCATCAGGCTCGCGCCATGACCCACCCATTTCGCCAACAACGAGCGATCCAGATCGACACCCTCGCGCGCATAGATCACCGACTGGCGGTACAGCGGCAGATGGTCCGCGAACTTCGAGACCAGCACATGGGCCAGCAAGCCCGGGCCAGCCAGGCCACGCTCGATGGGGCGGCTCGGCGCAGCAGCTTGTGTAATGTGGTCGCAGCACGTGCATGCCAGTTTCGGGCGCATATGGCGGATCACGCGGAAGCTGGCCGGTACATATTCCAGCTGCTCGGAGACGTCCTCGCCGAGTTGCTTCATGGGGCTGCCGCACGCCGCGCAGGTTTCGCCCGATTCCGGCCAGTACGTCAGGATCTCGCGTGGCAGATGCTCGGGGAGCGGTTTGCGGGGCGCTTGTTCCGGTGCGGTACGCGGAGTCTTCGGAATCTCGATGGGGGCGGCGCCTTCGTCGGCCTCGAGCTCTTCCAGTCGCAACTCGAGCTGCTCGATCTGACGGTCGAGCTTCTCGGAGCTCCGGCCGAACTGCATGCGGCGCAGTTTCGCGATCAGCAGCTTCAGATGCTCGATCTCGGCCTTGGCGGTGGCGTTCGCCGCCTTGTGCGATTCGACCACGTCTTCCAGATGCCCAATGCGTGCATCGCGCTCAAGCAGCATGGCCTTGAGCGCTTCGACGTCGTCCGGATAGGCGTTTGCCGTGGTCATGCCGGCAGTCTACGCGGCGGCCGACAGGTTTACAACGCCGATGTCGGCTCCGTCGTGCGGACTGGTTGCCGCCAGTCGATACCTTCGAGCAGCATCGACAGTTGCGCCTGGCTCAGGCACACCACGCCACCATCGGCACGTGGCCACACGAACCGACCGCGCTCCAGGCGTTTCATCAGCAGACACATGCCGTCGCCGCTCCACCACAACACTTTGACCAGATCGCCACGCTTGCCGCGGAACACGAAGACGTGGCCGCGGAACGGGTCTCGCTCCAGCACGGTCTGGACCTTCGCGGCCAAGCTATTGAAGCCCGAGCGCATGTCGGTCACGCCGGCGGCCAGCCAGATCTTCGTGTGGCTGGGTAGTCCGATCATGCTGTCGGTCCCGACGTGCCGCGCAACATACGGAGCACCAGCAACAGCGTGGCTTCATGCGGCGAGCCTTCGATGCGCACTCGGGTGTTGCCTACGCTGATCTCGATGGCGCCCGCCGGAGCGGCACTGGCGACCGGCGCCGGGGCCGGTTGCTCGATCTCTTGCGCCGGTGCCTCCACGGTCACGGGCACCAAATCCACCGGATCGTATTCGCCGGCACGCAATGCTCGACGCCATTTGAACACCAGGTTCGGATTCACCCCATGCTCCATCGCCAGACGCGCCACCGATACGTCCGGCTCGCAGGCCAGCTTGGCCAGATGCCGTCGAAATTCGATCGGGTGATTCGGGATGCCTTTGCGTGAAGTTCTCTTCGGCGTATCTGTTGCCACTTTGGTCCCCACTACTTTGGTGGGGACTACTCTGGCAACTTCCTTTCACATCGTCGAGACGGGGCTGGGGACACGCTTACCGAGGTGCAGCGAGCCCGGCAGTTCGATCAGGCGTTCAGCGCGACTGCCGTCAGGCGGTAGTCGCTCACGTTGCGTGTCTCAAGTTTGACACCGTTGCGACAACAAATGTGTCAACTTGAGTTTGTGTCGCTTGTCGAGGACGGCGGAGCCTTGCTGGACGATGGCTTGGGGCTCTGCGAAATGGATTCGCTATCGGCAACGCCTCGTAAGCGGCCCGGCGGTTCCCGGCGGTCGATACTGGGTATGTGGAAGCGGCAGAAATCGGCCAGTTACCGTCATTTGCCGCCGACGCGACATGGGCATTCGATAGGCGGCTCTCTAAAACAGCGGACATCAGAGTGCGTTAATTCTGTCACCGGTCTCAAGGGCAAGCATCGCACCGGTTTATACGGCCCGGTGCGTTGTGCGAAAACGCGGACCAGTTGCGCTGGAGCCGGTCGTATCCAGAATGAGTGCGTTGAGGTGGTTGCTTGCGCCGCGCGGAAAATTCTCTTTGCAGTTTCTTATGGTCTTCTATCATGACATAGCGGACTCAGGGGCATGATATGGCTAGATCGGGGACCCCGCTCGCGTTCACCATATTGTTGCGAGTTCGCCGGGCGACAATGCCGGAGATGCTATGAAAGCAAGGGGTGGTGCGGCTGGTTTTCTGACGCTTAGATCCACGCTAGACAACAGATCTCGGCAGATGGGAATATGTCGAGCGTGCGCCGGGCTGGCGGGCTTCTTCCTCGCTTCGTGTTTGTTCTTCGCGTCAGAGCTAGCCGTGGCTTCGTATCATCCAACGCCAGCAGCTGCAGCGCGGGCTTGCAAACCTCAGGCCTTGAAGGCGGCGACGCCACAGGCGCAATCCGAGGATTTCGTCGGTTGCTGGAACAATACAATGATGTCGCCAGCGCAGCGGCGTGTGGCGCAATGCGCCAGGGAGCACATGCCGACGACGAAAGACGCCAATATCGCGCAATTCGCGTTCTGCTCCCAGAGGGTTAACGTTCCAAAGCAGGCCATCGATGTGATGACCTGCGTGGGCAAGTCCAACGGAGGTATTCCAGCGGCCGCGTCTTGTTCAGCTGCGGCTAAACTCAGCCCCGAACAATCGCGCGCGGTGGGCTGCGTGGACGCCAACAAAGGTGACATGAGAAAGGCTGCGGCGTGTGTCGCCACTGCAAACCTGCCCCCGGAGCAAAAGCGTGATCTGGCTTGTCTCCAAGCGAACGCGAACGACGCCAAAAAAGCGGCTGTGTGCATCGGAACTGGGCACCTTTCGCCCGAGCAACAACATGCCGTCTCCTGTGTAAACGCACACCCGTCCGACGTCACCGCATCGACGCTTTGCATCGCAGCAGGTCATCTCAGCCCGGAGGATCAGAAGCTGGTTGCATGCGCCACCACTGCGACCCGCAGCGCCTATGCTGCCGCTTTGTGCGCCGCCGGGACGCGGCTTTCGCCGGAGCAACAACGGTTAGCAACGTGCGCGGCCCAATACGCGGGCAATCCGTATGCAGCGGCACTTTGCGCAGGCGGCTCGCATTTGACGCCGGAACAACTCATCGTTGCGCAATGCGCGATTCAGACACTGATGCAGCCTCACGCGTTTGCGGTCTGCGTGACCGAGGAATTGACGCGCGCAGAACTGCAAAAATGCCTGTCTGGCCAAATCGGCGGCGATCACGGGTGCTTTGGCAAGAACAACGACCTTGTCAAAGCCGTTCAAGCCGCTTTCAACGGCGCGAAAGCCTTGTCCGGCGGAAAAAACTCACTGGTCAACAACCCTGGCCAAATTTGGGGCGGGTCGAATTCGTTCGCGCACAATCCCGCGCAAATTTGGGGCGGCCCGAATTCTGTGTTTAACAATCCCGGCCAACTAACCGGTGGCAGCAACTCATTCATCAACAGGCCGTTTGGTGGCCCGAATTCCTTTTTCCATAAACCCTTCGGTTAGTCGGAACGTCGCGATCCGCAAGCTTATCGGCAGCTTGTCCGACAAACTAAGCAAACGCGCGCCACAGGCGGATCCTCCCAGTGCCTTCATACTTTCGTCGTCGACGCTCGCGATGAGCGGCGGTCTGGGCCGCGAGTGCACGCGGAGACGGGGAGACTTCGCTGGGAGCCCCCGGTCTAGTGCCGTGCCGCTAGCGGTGGTAGCGCGACCTTGCCAGGGCGGCCACCCCTGGCCGGCCAAGGGCAGCTAGTGATCGTCTCGAGCGTCGATGCGGATGTTGCCGAGCGTGGCGCTCACCAGCTCGCTCGCCCCTCGGTGCCGGACAGCAACGGGGCTATCCCTGCTTCAGCTCAAATGTCAGCAGGGAACAGCCCGACCTTGGCTCTAAACCCGTCGGGCCGGGGCAATGGTGGCACGCGAGCCGACAAGAGCGGGTATGCAGCCCGATGGTTCTTGATGTGTTGGACCATACTCAGCCACGGCACCATGTCTCCCCAAACGTAATGCGTGTCTACTCGTTCTCCGGGAGTCAGAGCGATATTCGGCATCTCTGACAGATAGAAGCGGTAGACCCAGTCTGTGCCCTGTTCAACGCCCACCACAATCGGCATGGCCTTCCACTCCTTCCAGAATGAGGTGTACATCCAAACGTCCGGGTCTTTCGCGTCGGCAAGCCAGTGAATCTCCAGGTCGCCGACGGACAATGTCATGTCAATGATGGGGTGCCCGCCGAGTTGCAAGCTCTCGAAAGTCATTGTCGCCGGCGAAAAGTTCTGCGGCAGACGCGCCAGAGCGGAGGCGGCCATCGGACATGTCAGTGCACCGGCGTCGAGTGGCAGCCCTTTCAACATCGTCGGCGTGCGCCAGAATCGCGCCAAAAGCTCGAAACTACCCACGGCATGCACGTTGTCGCCAAAGTTGTTCATTCGCTGTGTCCATCGGGCTGCGAGTCCGGCCGGCCGGCGGTTCGCGCAGGCGTGCGTTGCCTGTACATGAGTGTAGGTTCGCCGATGCGGCATGATTTGCTCAAAATTGAACAAATCGGCTTGGGCACCCTGTTCAGGCATCGGCTAGACCAGAAGGCGGTTACGCCGATTTCCGGTGCAGTTCTCCGACCGGCCGGGCGGACTGCTGCCAACGCGGCGTCCGGAAGAGCCGGTTCGGCCTTCCATTGGACGGCCTATTGACTTGCGGGTAGAAATGCGCAGGGGCTTCTCGGTCAATGCAAAAAAGCCGTTCTCGATTAGATGCGGATACGCCATGTGCCACGGGCGTACGGGGCCTGCATCGGATGCCTGTATCCGCATCTAATCGAAAGTCGTATCCATATCTAATCGAAAGCTACAGTTGCCCCGGTACCCCGCATTAACCCTGATTAAAGAATCTTATCGCGGTGAAAAATTCCGCATCTTATTGAACGGATATCGGCTCGATATAGTGGCTCGCTTTCCCGCACGCACCGTCCGCGTGCGGCTGACACGCTGACAATCAGCAGGAGCCGCTTGATGACCACCGACGTCCGATTCACCGAAATCGAGGATCTGTTGCCCGCCGCCGGCGGGCTGCGCGAGATCCGTCACCATATCCATCACCATCCCGAACTCGCGTACGAAGAGCACGACACGGCCGCGCTCGTCGCGGACAAGCTCGAGCAATGGGGCTGGCAGGTGACGCGCGGGGTCGGCAGGACGGGCGTCGTCGGCACGCTGCGCGTGGGCGACGGCACGCGCAGCATCGGCATTCGCGCCGACATGGATGCGCTGCCGATCGTCGAGGCGACCGGCCTGCCGTATGCGAGCGGCACGCACGGCAAGATGCACGCGTGCGGCCACGACGGCCACACGACGATGCTGCTCGGCGCCGCGCAGCAGCTCGCGAAGACGCGCAACTTCTCCGGCACCGTGCACCTGTATTTCCAGCCGGCGGAAGAACACGGCGTCGACAGCGGCGCGAAGAAGATGATCGACGACGGCCTGTTCGAACGCTTCCCGTGCGACGCCGTATTCGGCATGCACAACCATCCGGGCGCGGCGCCCGGCGTCTTCCTCACGCGGCGCGGCCCGTTCATGTCGGCCGGCGACAAGGCGATCATCACGATCGAGGGCGTCGGCGGCCACGCGGCGCGGCCGCACCTGACGGTCGACCCGGTCGTCGTCGCTGCGAGCATCGTGATGGCGCTGCAGACGATCGTCGCGCGCAACGTCGACCCCGCTCAGCCGGCGGTCGTCACGGTCGGCTCGATGCACGCGGGCACCGCGAACAACGTGATTCCGAACGGCGCGCGCCTCGAACTCAGCGTGCGCTCGTTCAGCCCCGACGTGCGCGCGCTGCTCAAGCGCCGCATCGTCGAGCTGGCCGAAACGCAGGCCGCGAGCTACGGCGCGAGCGCGAACGTCGAGTACATCGAAGGCTACCCGGTCGTCGTCAATACGGATGCCGAAACGGATTTCGCCGCGCAGGTCGCGCGCGAGCTCGTCGGCGACGCGCATGTGGTCGAGCAGACCGACCTGCTGATGGGCAGCGAGGATTTCGCGTTCATGCTGCAGCAGCGGCCGGGTTCGTTCGTGCGGCTCGGCAACGGCGAAGGCGAGGACGGCTGCATGGTGCACAACCCGAAATACGATTTCAACGATCGCAACCTGCCGATCGGCGCGGCGTTCTGGACACGTCTCGTGGAGCGTTACCTGGGGCAGTGATCGCGGTGGCGCGCGGCCGGCGCTTCCGGCCGCATTGAGAGGAGCATAAAACGATGCAGAAAGACCATCTCGCGCTGCACCCCGCATCGGCGGGGGCCGCCGAAGCCGGCGCAACCGGCGCGCCCGCCGTCACGCGGCGCGGTGCGATCGCGGCGGCCGTAATCGGCAACTGGCTGGAATTCTTCGATTTCACCGTGTACGGCTTTTTCGCGGTGCTGATCGGCAAGCTGTTCTTCCCGTCGAGCGATCCGACCACGTCGCTGCTGCTGTCGGTCGCGACGTTCGCCGCCGGCTTCTTCACGCGGCCGCTCGGCAGCGTCGTGCTCGGCGTGTACGCAGACCGCAAGGGGCGCAAGGCCGCGCTGAACCTGACGATCATGCTGATGGCGCTCGGCACCGGCCTGATCGCGATCGCGCCGACGTATGCGCAGGCCGGCATGGCCGCACCGCTGCTCGTCGTGTTCGCGCGGCTGATGCAGGGCTTCTCGCAGGGCGGCGAATTCGGCGCGGCGACCACGACGCTGCTCGAACAGGGCGGCACGTCGCGCCGCGCGTTCCGTGCAAGCTGGCAGCTCGCGACGCAGGGCGGCGCTGCGCTGATGGGCTCGGGCTTCGCGGCGCTGCTGTCGAACACGATGACCAAGGATGCGCTCGAAAGCTGGGGCTGGCGGCTGCCGTTCCTCGTCGGCGTGCTGATCGCGCCGGTCGGCATGTATCTGCGCCGCCGGCTCGCGGACGATGCGCCCGGCGACAGCCATCACGGGATCGAGCGCGGCGTGCTGCACGAGCTGTTCTCGAAGCACACGCGCACGGTGCTGCTGCTGATGCTCACGGTGATGGGCGGCACGGTGTCGACCTACATCCTGACCTTCTACATGCCGACCTACGCGATCCATACGCTTGGCCTGCCGATGAAGCTGTCGATGTTCGTCGGCGTCGCATCGGGCTGCGTGATGCTGGTCACGTGCCCGCTGTTCGGCTGGCTGTCGGACCGGATCGGCAGCCGGCGCGTGCCGATCTTCGTCGGCCGAGGCGTGCTGGTCGTACTGCTGTTCCCGGCGTTCTGGCTGATGAACCATCACCCGACGCTGTCGGTGATCCTGCCGCTCACCGCGCTGATGCTGCTGTTCTATTCGCTCGGCTCGGCGTCGGAGATGGCGCTGATGTGCGAGTCGCTGCCGCGCCATGTGCGCGCGACGGGCATCTCGATCGCGTATGCGCTCGCGGTGACGATCTTCGGCGGCACCGCGCAGCTCATCGCGACCTGGCTCGTGAAGACGACCGGCAGCAAGCTCGCGCCGGCCGGCTATGTGGCCGCGTGCGTGATGCTGTCGCTGATCGCGGTCGCGATGCTGCGCGAGACGGCCCGGGAGTCGATGGACTGACGCGCGGAGCGACGGGCTTCCGGCGACGGGCGACGGGCGACGGGCATCCGGCGGCAGGCGGCAATGCGCGCTTACCGCCCGCGCACCATCCTCAGATACGACGCGAGCATCGTCGCCAGTTCCTGAGCGGCCGGCGCCAGCGGCACGGCCGCGCGCTGCAGCAGGCAGACGTCCTGCGATTCCACGTGCTCGCGCACGGGCACCTTGGCGAGCGCGCCGGCGAACGGCCCCTGCCGCGTGATGGCTTCGGTTTCGAGCGCAAGGCAATCGGTCTGCGTGACGATCTGCAGCGTCTCGAACATTCCTTCGACGGTCGCGAGGATCTTCGGCGGCGGCTGGCCGTGCGCGTCGAAGTACGCGAGCAGCCGGTTGACGACCGGGTCGGCGCTCAGGTTCGGCGAGCGTGTGGACACCCATGCGTAGCCGGCCAGTTCGGCGAGCGATTGGGCGTGCATCGCCGGATGCCCGTTGCGGCACACGACGACCGGCGCCGACGCATGCAGCGGCGTGACCGCGAGATCGGTCGTGTCGGTCTGCCTGGCGACGTGCGAGATCGCGAAATCGACCGCGCTTTCCCGCAACCAGCCGATCATCATCCGCGACGTGCCGGTGCGCAGGTGCACGTCGACCTTGTCGAAGCGCGCGCGAAACGCGGTCAGCACGGGCGCGAACGCGTCGATCAGCGGTTCGGTCACGAGGCCGAGCGTGACGGTGCCTTCGTATGCGCCGCTCAGTTGCCGGATTTCCCGCTCGACCTGCTCGCATTCGCCGAGGATCGAACCGGAGCGCGCGAGCAGCCGCTGGCCGACGGCCGTCGGCACGATGCCGCGATTGGTGCGCGTGAACAGCGTCGCGCCGAGCGTCGCCTCGAGGCTTTGCAGTTGCTGCGTGACGCCGCTTTGCGCGAGATCGAGCGCGCGTGCCGCGGCGCGCAGGCTGCCGTGCTCGACGACGGCCTGGAAGATGCGGAGCTGGGACAGCGTGAACGCCATGGGCAAGCGCGAGGCCAGTGATCGAAAAGAGTGATCATGATAAGGCAGCCGACGATTCCGTCGGCGGCGCGTGCGCACTACGATCGCTGGCAGTCCGGCTCATGCCGCTTGCCCGTCTTCCTGCCCTCGGTCGACCATGAAACGCTTCCTCGTCCCGCTCGTTTCCCTGTGCCTCGGATTCGCGGCCACGTCCGCCAGCGCGCTGGACGCGCATGTCGTGCGCGTCGGCATCGACCCGACCTATCCGCCGATGGACGCGAAGGCGCCCGACGGCAGCCTGAAGGGGTTCGACGTCGATCTCGGCAACGAGATCTGCCGCCGTGCGCAACTGCGCTGCCAGTGGGTGGAACTCGAGTTCTCCGGGATGATCCCCGCGCTGCAGGCGCGCAAGATCGACGCGATCCTGTCGTCGATGGCGATCACCGAGAAGCGCGAGAAGCAGATCCTGTTCTCGTCGAAGCTGTTCCGTTTCAAGTCGCGGCTCGTTGCGCGGCCCGAGAGCGGGCTCGGCAGCGCGGCGGCGTCGCTGGCCGGCAAGCGCGTCGGCGTGCAGTCGGGCACCCAGTTCGAATCGTGGGCGCTTGCGCACTGGGCGCCGGCCGGCGTCGGCGTGGTGCCGTACAAGAGCCAGGACGACGTGTTCGCCGATCTCGTCAACGGCCGGCTCGACGCCGCGCTGCTCGGCACGGTGGAAGCCGATTACGGGTTCCTGCGCCAGCCGCGCGGCAAGGGCTTCGCGTTTGTCGGCGCGCCGCTCGACCTGGGCGATCGCGGTGTCGGCATCGGCATGCGGCAGTCCGATACGGCGCTCAAGGCGTCGATCGACGGCGCGATCGCGGCGATGCTGAAGGACGGCACCTACGACAGGATCGCGAAGCAGTACTTCGATTTCAACCCGTACGGCGACTGAGCGCCGTGCAGGCCGGGTTCCCCGATTCCTCCGCTTTCATCCGTTCGAGACCATCGATGCAGATTCGCACCACGCCGCTCCTGTCGCCGTCGATCGGCACGCAGCGCACGCTGACGAGCTTTCATTTCGGGCCGGCCGATACCGGCCGCAAGATCTACCTGCAGGCCGCGCTGCACGCGGACGAGACGCCCGCGATGCTCGCGGCGTTCGTGTTGAAGCAGCGTCTCGCGCAGCTCGACGCCGAAGGCCGGCTCGCGGCCGAGATCGTGCTCGTGCCGGTCGCGAACCCGGTCGGCCTCAATCATCACCTGCTCGGGCAATTCATCGGCCGTTTCGACCTCGCGAGCGGCCGCAACTTCAATCGCGGCTTCCTGCCGCTCGCGGAAATCGCCGCGCGTGCGCGCGACCGCCTCGGCGACGACCCCGAACGCAACCGCGCGATCGTGCGCGAATGCGTCGGCGCGGCGCTCGACGAGATCGCGCCGCGCACCGAATTCGACGCGCTGCAGCTCGCGCTGCTGAAGCTGTCGCATGATGCCGATGTCGTGATCGACCTGCATTGTTCGCTCGAAGCGGTGATGCACGTGTACACGAGCGACACCGCGTGGCCGGAGGTCGAGCCGCTGGCGCGCTATCTCGGCGCGGACGTGTCGCTGCTCGCCGAGGATTCCGGCGGGCACGCGTTCGACGATGCGCATCACCTGCTGTGGTCGCGGTTGCGGCAGCACTTGCCGGCCGGCACGCCGATGGCGGCCGGCACCGTGGCCGTGACGGTCGAGTGCCGCGGCCAGCGCGACGTGACGTATGAATATGCGCAGCGCGACGCCGATGCGCTCGTCGACTATCTCGTGTGGCGCGGCGAGGTGCGGGGCGAACGCGCGCCGCTGCCGCCGCTTGCCGCGCCGGCTACGCCGCTCGCCGGCAGCGAGCAGTTCTACGCGCCGGTGAGCGGGATTCTCGTGCACCGTGCGGCGATCGGCGCGACGATCCGCGCCGGCGATCCGCTGTTCGACATCGTCGATCCGCTGACGGATGCGATCACGACAATCTCGAGCGGGACCGATGGCGTGTTCTACATGCGGCGCGCGATCCGTTTCGTGACGGCCGGTGCGCCGCTCGGCCGCGTGACGGGCACGGTGCCGGTGCGCACGGGGATGTTGCTCGGTGCGTGAGTGGGTGCGGCGGGCACGGTGTCCGATAGGCTCAGCGCAATTTCGTTCTCGTCAAATTGACCGGGCTTCCGCGCGTCACTAAATTGTGCGACGCGGAGTTTGCTCCGTGTTCCGTGAGAAGAACGTTGCAAAAGAGTCAGAGTTGGCGGGCAGCTTGTGCTGCCCGCTTTTTTCATGAGCGGATTGTCGTATCGCCGATACGACAATCGAGCTGGACGCTCACCCCCGCCGCGCCACCAGCTCCGACACCGTCTGCGCGGCCTGCTGCAGCGGCCCGAGAAACTCCTTCACCATCTGCTTCGCGGTATGCCGCTGCGCGTTGCCGCTGATGTTCATCGCCGCGATGATCTGCCCGCGCCGGTTGCGGATCGGCGCGGAGATCGACATCAGGCCCACCTCGAGTTCCTGGTCGACCACGGCCCAGCCCTGCTGGCGCACCTGCGCGATCGTCGCCTTCAGTTCGCCGAGATCCGTGATCGTGCGCGGCGTGTGCGCGCGGATGCCGCTCTGCGCGAGCGTTTCGTCGAGCGCCGCGTCGTCGAGCGCGGACAGCAGCACGCGGCCCATCGACGTGCAGTACGCGGGCAGCCGGCTGCCGATCGACAGGTTGATCGTCATGATCTTGTGCGTCGGCACGCGCAGCACGTAGACGATCTCGGTGCGGTCGAGCACGGCGGCCGAGCAGCTTTCGTGGATCTGCGCGGACAATTGCTCCATCACCGGATCGGCGAGATTCCAGAACGGCATCGACGTCAGGTACGCGAAGCCGAGCTCGAGGATCTTCGGCGTGAGCCGGAACAGCCGGCCGTCGGCCTCGACGTAACCGAGCGTCTGCAGCGTGAGCAGGATCCGGCGCGCGCCCGCACGCGTCAGGCCGGTGGCCGCCGCGACTTCGGTGAGCGTCTGCTCCGGGCGCTGCGCGTCGAACGCGCGGATCACCGCCAGCCCGCGGGCGAACGACTGGACGTAGGAGTCGCCGGGTTTCTGAGTGTCTTCGGTTGTCATGTGCGGTTGGAATATCGTGCAGCCGAGAAGATAGCGCATGGGGCCTGACACGCCAACCGCACGGCGGATCGGGCGCTTGACAGGTCGTCCCCGCACTCCCTATGATGCGTTGAACGTTCGATACACGATCTTATGTTCGTATATAGAACATTTAAGCGCATCCCGGCGGGTTATGCAAGGGGCGCGCCCCGTTCATTTCCCAGCCTTGCATGTGGCCGGAGCCAGCGCTAGCGCGCCCGCACCGGCCGACCGCGAAGCACGGGACCGGAGCAAGCGCCCAGGCGTCAACTCCGGCCGACTGGAGACACTGATGACCGAAGCTTTTCTGTGTGATGCGATCCGTACGCCGATCGGGCGTTACGGCGGTGCGTTGTCCGGCGTGCGCGCCGACGATCTCGGCGCGGTGCCGCTCAAGGCGCTCGTCGAGCGCAACCGCGACGTCGACTGGACGGCGATCGACGACGTGATCTACGGCTGCGCGAACCAGGCCGGTGAGGACAACCGCAACGTCGCGCGCATGTCGGCGCTGCTCGCGGGCCTGCCGCAGGGCGTGCCGGGTTCGACGATCAACCGGTTGTGCGGTTCGGGGATGGATGCGGTCGGCGTGGCCGCACGGGCGATCAAGTCGGGCGAGGCCGCGCTGATGGTCGCGGGCGGCGTCGAAAGCATGACGCGCGCGCCGTTCGTGATGGGCAAGGCCGCGAGCGCGTTCGCGCGTCAGGCCGACATCTACGATACGACGATCGGCTGGCGTTTCGTCAATCCGCTGATGAAGCAGCTTCACGGCGTCGATTCGATGCCGGAGACGGGCGAGAACGTCGCCACCGATTACAACGTCAGCCGTGCCGACCAGGACCTGTTCGCGCTGCGCAGCCAGCAGAAGGCCGCGCGCGCGCAGCAGGACGGCACGCTCGCCGAGGAAATCGTCGCCGTCACGATTCCGCAGAAGAAGGGCGATCCCGTCGTCTTCTCGCGCGACGAGCATCCGCGCGAGACGTCGCTCGAAGCGCTCGCGAAGCTGAAGGGCGTCGTGCGCCCGGACGGCTCGGTGACAGCCGGCAACGCGTCGGGCGTCAACGACGGCGCAGCCGCGCTGCTGCTCGCGAACGAAGAAACCGCGAAGCGCTTCGGCCTGACGCCGCGCGCACGCGTGCTGGGCATCGCGACGGCCGGCGTCGCGCCGCGCGTGATGGGCATCGGCCCCGCGCCGGCCACGCAGAAGCTGCTCGCGCGGCTCGGGATGACGATCGACCAGTTCGACGTGATCGAACTGAACGAGGCGTTCGCGTCGCAGGGTCTTGCGGTGCTGCGCATGCTCGGCGTCGCCGACGACGATCCTCGTGTGAACCCGAACGGAGGCGCGATCGCACTCGGCCATCCGCTCGGCGCATCGGGCGCGCGTCTCGTGACGACCGCGATGTATCAGCTGCATCGCACGAACGGCCGCTTTGCGCTGTGCACGATGTGCATCGGCGTCGGCCAGGGCATCGCGATCGCGATCGAACGCGTCTGACCCGCGTCATGCGGCGAAGCGGCCGGACATGCGCCGCTTCTCCGCTTTGACGCACGCTTGAACGAAGCGCGGCACGAGCATCTTCGTGCCGCGCTTCGTCGTTAACCGGCCCGGGATATCTGCCTGAGGCGCGCGTCGAGCGCGTCGATCTCGGTGTCCGCGAACACCTCGACGCCGTGTTGGCGCAGCAACGCCGCCGTGACACCGGCACCCGCGTGCCGCCGGTTCGCGAAACTCCCGTCATAAATGAAGGTGCTGCCGCACGACGGACTGCCGTCGGCCAGGATCGCGAAGCGGCAATCGTGCGCGCGGGCGAGTGCCAGCGCGGTTCGCGCGCCCGAGACGAACGGCGCCGTCACGTCGGTTCCGTTCACGTCGACGATGCGTGCGGTGCCCGACAGCACCCGCTGCCCCGATTCGCCATCCGCGATTTCGGCGGGCGGGCGCGGCACGCTGAAGCCGCCCGCCAGTTCCGGGCAGACGGGCACGAGACGCCCTTCGCGCTGCCACCGTTCGAGCGCCTCGTGCGCGGCGGTCTTGGCCGAGCCGTTGTAACGCACCGGATGACCGACCACGCACATGCTCACGAGGATCTTCGGCATGGCCCGCGGCTGCGGTTCGTTCTGCAATTTCGCTCTCCGTGTTGGCTGATGGCAGCCCCGCGGCAACGCGGGAAATTCTACGCGTCACCCGCATGCCGGTGCGTCAGGCCGTCGGCCCTTCCAGATGAATGTCTTCCGGCTCGAGCGCGTAAAGCGCCGGGTCGAGCGATGCGCTGACCATGAAGCCGAGCCGCAGGTAGAAGTCGATCGTGCGCTGCGACGGCGTCGCCGACACATACAGGCGTTCGGCGCCCATCGCGCGCGCCTGCGCGTGGGCCGCGCGGTGGAGTTGCTCACCGAGCCCGCAGCCGCGCCAGTCGCGGCTCACATGCAGGAACTTCAACTGCAGCATGTCGTGCCGCGGGCCGAGCGGGCGGCTGTCGACGACGACCGCCGCGACGAGCCGCGCGCCGTCGAACCTGCCGAGGAACCAGCCGCCGCGATCGTGGCAGTCGAGCAGGATCGGCGTGTAGTGATCGGCTTCGCCATCGGGCCAGCCGGCGACATCGTAGAACTCAGGAACGAGATGCAGCGCGCCGTCGCGCAGCACATACAGGTGCTCGATGATCTCGCGCCGGTCGATGGTCCACACGAGCGGCACGTCGTCGCGCGCGAGCGTGCGTGCGGAAAGCGCGTCGCGCTCGGCGGCGGTGCGGCGCGTCATGCGGCCGCCCGGTGCGCGGCGATCGCATGCATCGGCGGCAGGCGCGGCAGGTCGGCGTGCTCGAACCGCGCGAAGCCGATCGCTTCGTCGGAGATGTCGATGCCCGTCGCATCCGCGCCGTCGCGCGCGACGCTCAGCGTGTCCTGCCCCGCGTTGCACTGCAGGTGCAAAAGCCGCAGGCCCGTGACGTCGCCGAGCAGTTCGCGTTCTTCCGGAAACAGCGTCGAGCCGCCATGCCGGAAAAAAGCGGCCTGATCGCCTTTATGGCTGTTATGCGCGACCGTCGCCGTATTCCAGCGCAGCCGATTCAGTTCGTGCAATGTCTTTTTCATCGAATTCGAATACCGGTTGAATGGAGCAGGATAGACCGAATCGTTTCGACGCGCGCAATGGCTGCCGGGATTGGTACGCGGTGCGGCGCTGCCGGACAGTGCGTCCGTGACATGCAGATAAGCGAGCGCGGCGATTATCGCCGGATTATTTGATCGAAATCATGGCATCGGTCGAATTGCATATTTTATGCGCGGCAAGGGTAAGGTTTTCGGCCGGATTGCCGACAGTAAATATGAAGACCGTCGTAAAGCGATCAACCGTTTTTCGGCTACTGAGCGTGATTTCAGCGCGGCGCGGACGACAGATCCGCCTTTCGGAGCCTTGCATGCGCAACAACCAGCCTGTTACCCAACAAGAATTCGATTTTCCCGACGACGTCACGCTGATGTCGACGACCGATGCCGACGGCACCATCACGTACGCGAACACGACGTTCGCACAGGTGAGCGGCTTCTCGAACGAGGAACTCGTCGGCCAGCCGCACAACGTGGTGCGCCACCCCGACATGCCGCGCGAGGCGTTCGCCGACATGTGGGCGACGCTCCGGCGCGGCGAGCCGTGGACCGCGCTCGTGAAGAACCGCCGCAAGAACGGCGATCATTACTGGGTGCGCGCGAACGCGATCCCGGTGATGCGCAACGGCGAGCCGCAGGGCTACATGTCGGTGCGCACGAAGGCGCCGCGCGACGAGTCCGAGGCTGCCGACGCGCTGTATCGCGCGTTTCGCGAAGGCAAGGCCGGCCAGCGCCGGTTCCACCAGGGGCTCGTCATCCGCACCGGGTTGCTGCGCATCGCGTCGCTGTCGCAGACGATGTCGGTGCGTGCGCGCGTTCATGCGGCGCTGGGCGTGCTGGCGCCGGCTGTCGTCGGCGCGGGCTGGGCATGCGGGCTGGCCGGCGGCGGCCTCGCGGCGTTTGCGGGCGTGACGGCCGGTGTAGCGGCTGCGGCCGGACTATGGCTCGACGTGCAGATCGTGCGTCCGCTGAAGCGGCTGCACGACCAGGCGCTGAACGTCGCGACCGGCGAGAGCCGGCGCGGCGTGCGGATGAACCGCGTCGACGAGATCGGGATGACGTTGCGCACGATCAACCAGCTCGGGCTGATGTTCCGCTGGCTCGTCGACGACGTCAGCGAGCAGGTTCACAACGTGCAGCGCGCGAGCAACGAGATCGCGCAGGGCAACAACGACCTGAGCGCGCGCACCGAGCAGGCCGCGTCGAGTGTGCAGGAGACGGCCGCGTCGATGGCCGAGATGACGGCGACGGTCGACAGCAACGCGGAAACCGCGCTGCAGGCAAACCGGCTCGCGGTGTCGGCGAGCGATGTGGCCGAGCGCGGCGGAAAGGCGGTGAGCGAAGTGGTCACGACGATGAACGACATCACCGCCAGCTCGCGCAAGATCGCGGACATCATCGGCGTCATCGACGGGATCGCATTCCAGACCAACATCCTCGCGCTGAATGCGGCAGTCGAGGCCGCGCGTGCGGGCGAACAGGGGCGCGGCTTCGCGGTGGTCGCGGGCGAAGTGCGGGCGCTCGCGCAGCGCAGCGCGAACGCGGCGAAGGAGATCAAGACGCTGATCGGCGCGAGCGTCGAGCGGGTCGAGTCGGGCGCGCGGATTGTCGACGGCGCGGGCAAGACGATGGAGGACATCGTCACGCAGGTGAAGCGCGTATCGGACCTGATCGCGGAAATCAGTTCGTCGACGGCCGAGCAGAGCACGGGCGTTGCGCAGGTCGATCAGGCGGTCGTGCACCTGGACAACATCACGCAGCAGAACGCGGCGCTGGTCGAGCAGAGCACGGCGGCGTCGGAGAGTTTGCAACAGCAGGCAACGCGGCTTGTCGATGCGGTGAACGTATTCAGATGAGCGTAGGGAGGCGAGGCGACGCGGGCACGGCGGAGAGGGGTGCCGGCCCGCGCGTCATGCCGGTAACGGTCAGATCAGTGCTGGCTGCAGCGGCGCACGATGCTCGCGAACCTTGACGATCCGGTATTCGTTACGGAGCCCTTCGTCGGTGACGATCTGCGTTTGACGGAGATCGACGATCAGCACGTCGCCTTTTCCGAAGCGCTCGCCGGCATCGACCTTCGCGAGAAACTGTTCGTCCTCAAGCGCGGCGAAGAACGCTGATGTGCCGTCGTGCACGCGCCACTTGTTGCCGTCCTTGAACACGACGGATTCGAGCAGCAACACCTTGCGCGCGATCGTGTCGGTAACCACTTCGCCGGGATCGTCGCCGCTCGCGAACGCATCGAGTTCGTCGTTCTCGATCGTGAGTTCGACCGCGTCGCCGCGAACGATGCGGAAGCTGGCGATGCCGTCGCGTTCGAGCGGCGACAGCGCTTTCTGCAGGCTGACGCGGACCGTCCGGTTCAGGTAGAGCCGATGGGTGACTTCGTCGACCGTGAAGGATTCCTGTTCCGAGATCCAGACCCGGGTGTGTTCCCCTTCCTGCTCGATGCGATGCGGCTTGCGTCCGCGCAGCGTGCGGATCAGGCCGATCAGGCCGCCGCCTCCGACGATGCCGAGTGCGCCGAGGATCGCCATTGCGTTGCTGAACGCGCCGGCGTTCGGCCCCGCGAACAGGTCGCGGATCTGGCTCGCGAGCGACTGGACGAAGATCAGCTCCGAGTGGAACGAGCCGGCCTTGAAGCTGCCCCGGACCTCGAGACGCACCTCGGCGTTTTCGCCGTTGAGCTCCTTGTTGGTGGACGTGAACAGGTCGGCGATCGCGATGAGCGCCGGGGCGAGGTCGCGCACGTCCATTCGGTGCTCGACGAGTGCCGGCCCGTCGTAGATGACGGTGAATGGCTGGTGATTGCTTGTGCCGCGCGAGTTTCCCGCAGGCGGGATCGTTCGACGACTGGACGTACTCAAGATCATGCGCAGGCTCCTTGCTTCGCAGGCGCGGTGGCGCGCCGCGGGCGCCGGCGAGCGCCGGGGCGAACGAGAGGAAGCGGCGCGGGGACGCCTCGTGCGGGTTGTGCGCGGGTCGGACCGTCGGAGGAAGTGTTCATGCGTGTGCAAACCGGATCGAGGCGGAACGCTCAATCTAGCGGCTTGCCGCGGAACGAGAAATGAGACGTGAACGAAATTCGCGAACGGTATGACGTTCGGCCGAGGCGGCGCCGAAATCGCGCATGTGGAGCACGAAGACTTCGAGAGTAGCGCCGCAAGGCGACGCGGGCACGGCGGAGAGGGGTGCCGGCCCGCGTCGGACCGCCCGGTTCCGGCCGGGCGGTCAGGGCCTGTCACCGAAGCGGCAGGCCCTGAACCGTCAGACGGCGAGGCAGAGGTACTTGATGACGACGTAGTCGTCGATGCCGTAGTGCGAGCCTTCGCGGCCGAGGCCCGACTGCTTGACGCCGCCGAACGGCGCGACTTCGTTCGAGATCAGGCCCGTGTTCACGCCGACCATCCCGTATTCGAGCGCTTCGGCGACTTTCCACACGCGGCCGATGTCGCGGCTGTAGAAATACGCGGCCAGACCGAACTCGGTGTCGTTCGCGAGGCGGATCACCTCGTCGTCGCTGCCGAACTTGAACAGCGGCGCGAGCGGCCCGAACGTTTCTTCCTTCGCGACCTTCATCGCCGGCGTGACACCCGTCAGCACGGTCGGCTCGAAGAAGCCGTGGCCGAGCGCGTGGCGCTTGCCGCCCGTCACGACGGTCGCGCCCTTCGCGAGCGCGTCCTCGATGTGCGCCTCGACCTTCAGCACGGCCGCTTCGTTGATCAGCGGGCCTTGCGTCACGCCCGGCTCCGTGCCGCGACCGACCTTCAGCTGGCCGACTGCCGCTGCAAGCTTCTGCGCGAACTGGTCGTACACGGCTTCATGCACGTAGAAGCGGTTCGTGCACACGCACGTCTGGCCGCTGTTGCGGTACTTCGACGCGATCGCGCCCTGCACGGCCGCATCGAGATCGGCGTCGTCGAACACGATGAACGGCGCGTTGCCGCCGAGTTCCAGCGAGACCTTCTTGACCGTCGCCGCGCATTGCGCCATCAGCAGGCGGCCGACCGGCGTCGAGCCGGTGAACGACAGCTTGCGCACGATCGGGTTCGACGTCAGTTCGCCGCCGATCGCCTTCGGGTCGCCCGTGACGACGCTGAACACGCCGGCCGGCACGCCCGCACGCTCGGCCAGCACGGCCATCGCGAGCGCGGAGAACGGCGTCGCCTCGGCCGGCTTCACGACGATCGGGCAGCCTGCGGCGAGCGCCGGGCCGACCTTGCGCGTGATCATCGCCGCCGGGAAGTTCCACGGCGTGATCGCCGCGCACACGCCGATCGCTTCCTTCGTCACGACGATGCGCTTGTCGCTCGCCGGCGTCGGGATCGTATCGCCGTACACGCGCTTGCCTTCCTCGGCGAACCACTCGAGGAACGACGCCGCGTAGCCGATCTCGCCCTTCGCCTCGGCCAGCGACTTGCCCTGCTCGGTCGTCAGGATCAGCGCGAGGTCGTCGGCGTTTTCCATCATCAGGTCGTGCCACTTGCGCAGGATGACCGCGCGTTCCTTCGCGGTCTTCTTGCGCCATGCCGGCCATGCAGCGTTCGCGGCGTCGATCGCGTGACGCGTCTCGGCCGTGCCCATTGCCGGCACGGTGCCGAGCAGGCCGCCCGTCGCCGGGTTGCGGACTTCGAACGTCTCGCCGTTCGTTGCGCCTTGCCATTCGCCGTTGACGTACGCCTGCTGGCGGAACAGCGACGGGTCCTTCAGTGCCAGGGTTTCTTGAACAGTGCTCATGCCGGTGTCTGCTTTGAAGATGACGGATGAAAAGGCCGCCGCCGTCTCGACGACGGCGGCGGCGCATTCAGTGGACGGGAACTCAGGCCGGCACGCCGACCGTTTCCTTCAGCACTTCCTCGAGGATCACGAGCGCTTCGTCGAACACGGCCTCGGGAATCGTCAGCGGGAACAGGAAGCGCACGACGTTCGAGTACACGCCGCACACGAGCAGCAGCAGGCCGCGCTCGAGCGCGCGCGTCTGCACGCGCTTCGTGAATTCCGCATCCGGCTCGCCCGAACCCGGCTTCAGGAACTCGACCGCGATCATCGCGCCCGGGCCGCGCACGTCGGCGATCTGCGGCACGTCGGCCTGCAGCGCGCTCAGCTTCGCCTTCAGCACGTCGCCGAGTTGCGTCGCGCGGTCGCACAGCTTCTCTTCGTCGATGATCTCGAGCACCGCGTGCGCCGACGCGACCGCCAGCGGGTTGCCCGCGTACGTGCCGCCGAGGCCGCCGGGCGCTGCCGCGTCCATCACGTCGGCACGGCCGACGACGCCCGACAGCGGCATGCCGCCCGCGAGGCTCTTCGCCATCGTGATCAGGTCGGCCAGCACGTCGTAGTGCTGCATCGCGAACAGCTTGCCGGTACGCGCGAAGCCGGTCTGGACTTCGTCGGCGATCAGCAGGATGCCGTGTTCGTTACAGATCTTGCGCAGCGCGCGCACGAATTCGGCCGGCGCTTGGTAGAAACCGCCTTCGCCCTGGACCGGTTCGAAGATGATCGCGGCGACGCGCTTCGGATCGATGTCGGCCTTGAACAGCATCTCGATCGCCTTGATCGAGTCGGCCGTCGTCACGCCGTGCACGGCGTTCGGGTACGGGGCGTGGAACACGTCGCCCGGGAACGGGCCGAAGTTCAGCTTGTACGGGGCGACCTTGCCGGTCAGCGCCATGCCCATCATCGTGCGGCCGTGGAAGCCGCCCGAGAACGCGATGACGCCCGGACGGCCGGTCGCTGCGCGCGCGATCTTGATCGCGTTCTCGACGGCTTCGGCGCCGGTCGTGAAGAACGCGGTCTTCTTCGGGAAATCGCCCGGCGCGCGTGCGTTGATCTTCTCGGCCAGCTCGACGTACGACGCGTACGGGACGATCTGGTAAGCGGTGTGCGTGAAGTTGTTCAGCTGATCCGCGATCGCCTTGACGATCTTCGGGTGGCGGTGGCCCGTGTTCAGCACCGCGATGCCGGCGGCGAAATCGATGAAGCGGCGGTCTTCGACATCCCACAGTTCCGCGTTCTCGGCGCGGGCTGCGTAGAAATCGCACATCACGCCGACGCCGCGCGGGGTAGCGGCGTTCTTGCGGGCCTGCAGGTCGGCATTCTTCACGGTCATCTCCTTGATGTTCTATCCGGTGAGTAGGGAATCGGGCGCGTTGGCAGCCCATGGAGGCGACTATAATCACATTTGGCTCTGGCAATCAGAGCCATTTCAATAAATATTCAGGAGCCAATCATGCGCACGAGCGTGTTGTCGGACTGGCTGGCGCAGCGCCTCGTGCGCGGCGGCGAACAGCCGATCTACCGGCAGCTTCACCGGCTGCTGCAACAGGCGATCCTGTCGCGCGAACTGCCGGCCGGCACGCGCGTGCCGTCGTCGCGGCTGCTGGCCGCCGAGCTCGGGATCGCGCGCAACACCGTCACGCAGGTTTACGAACAGCTTGCGCTCGAAGGGTATGTGAACTCGGCGACGGGCCGCGGCACGTTCGTCGCCGACAGCGCGCCGGACGAGATCGTCGGTGCGCCGCCCGACACCGCGGCCGGCCCGGCCGTCGTATTGCCGTCCGCGCGGCGGCTGTCCGCGCGCGGCACGCGGCTGGTCGAAGGGGCCGGCGTGTCGAAGCGCCAGGGCGGCGCGTTCATGCCGGGCGTGCCCGATGTGTCGCGATTTCCGGCGCGCGTGTGGACACGGCTGCACAACAAGTACTGGCGGCGCCTGCGCCCCGACCTGCTGACCTATGCGCCGGGCGGCGGGCTCGCGCTGCTGCGCGAGGCGCTGGCCGACTACCTGCGCACGTCGCGCTCGGTGCGCTGCACGCCCGAGCAGATCGTGATCACGACCGGCATCCACCAGTCGATCGACCTCGCGGTGCGGCTCCTGACCGATCCGGGCGACGCGATCTGGACCGAGGACCCGTGCTATTGGGGCGTGCGCAGCGTGCTGAACGTGTCGGGGCTGACCACGCGGCCGATCCCGGTCGACGAGGAAGGCATCGCGCCGTCGGCCGCCGATCTCGCCGAACCGCCGAAGCTGATGCTCGTCACGCCGTCGCACCAGTATCCGCTCGGGATGGTGATGAGCCTCGCGCGGCGGCGCATGCTGCTCGAATACGCGCGTCAGCATGGCTGCTGGATCATCGAGGACGACTACGACAGCGAATTCCGCTACGGCAGCCGGCCGCTCGCGTCGCTGCAGGGTCTCGACACGGCCGGGCAGGTGATCTACGTCGGCAGTTTCGGCAAGACGCTGTTCCCGGGGCTGCGGGTCGGTTACCTGGTCGCGCCGGAACCGCTGGCGGAAAGCTTCGCGACCGCGAGCGCCGAGCTGTATCGCGAAGGGCAGTTGCTGCAGCAGGCGGTGCTCGCGGAATTCATCGCGGAAGGACACTTCGTGTCGCATATCCGCAAGATGCGCACGCTGTACGGGCAGCGCCGCGAGGTGCTGCTCGATGCGGTTGCGCGCCGCTACGGCGATACGCTGCAGGCGCTCGGCAGCGACGCGGGGCTGCATCTCGTCACGCAATTGCCGGCCGGCGTCGACGATCGCGCAGTCGCGCAGGCCGCGCTCGAACGCAACATTGTCGTGCGGCCGCTGTCCGGTTATTACGCGGATCGCGGGCGCGCGGCGCCGGGGCTGCTGCTCGGCTATGCGTGCGTGCCGGAGGACGAGATCGCGACGGCGTTCGCGACGCTTGCGGAGGCGATCGACGAGCGGGCGTTCGGTGGCGCGATTGCGGTGGCTTGAAAACGGTATCCGGCTTCGGCGTCGTTTTGCGATGCCTGCCGTCGGGCCGGGAAGGATTCATGCTCTCCGCGGCGCGGAGAGCATTCGCGTTCTACGACGCAGGTGAGGGTCAATACCCGATCCACACCGCGAACGTCAGCACGACGCACGACAGCGCGAGCAGCGTCGCGAACAGCGGCAGCACGAAGCGGATCCACGCGCCGAAATCGACACGCGCGGTCGCCAGGTACGCGAGCAGCATTCCCGACGTCGGCGTGACGAGGTTCGTCAGTCCGCCGCCGAGCACGAACGCGAGCACCGACGTCTGGCCGCTCACGCCGGAAAGCTGCGCGATCGGCCCGATGATCGGCATGCTGACCGCGGCCTTGCCCGACACCGACGGAATGAACACGTCGAGCACCATCTGCACGCCCATCAGCCCGTTCGCGACCCACACCGGCGACTGCCCGTCCGCGAGCCGCGTGAAGAAATGGATCAGCGTGTCGAGCACGAGGCTGTTCTGCAGCAGCAGCTCGACCGACGCGGCGAGCCCCATCAGCAGCGCGGCGAGCATCATGTTCTTCATCCCGTCGACGAACGCGTCGGCCGCGCTGCGCGAATCGAGCCGGCCGATCAGGGCCGTCGCGATGCTCACGGCCGCATAGAACGCCGCGAGTTCGACGTTGCCCCATTTCAGTTCTCGGGTGCCGTAGATCAGCATCGCGACAGCCGCGGCGAACACGGCCAGCGTCGCCTTGTGCCGCAGCGACAGCTTCGCGGCCGCGTGCGCGGCGTGGCCCCGCGCAGTTTGTCCGGCCCGGTAGCCGGTGTTGCGCACGTAGCGCAGCAGGTACAGGATGCCGATCGTCAGGAATACGACGAATACGGCCGCGCGCAGCGCAACGCCGCTGAACAGCGGCACGCCGACGAGCGGCTGCGCGACGGCGAGCGCGAGCGGGTTCGTCACCGACGCGATATAGCCGATCTTCGCGGCGAGCGCGACGAGCGCGACCGCGAACAGGTCGGATAGCCCGAGGCGCCGCGCGATCACGACGACCATCGGAATGATCACGAGGTATTCGGAGATGAAACCGAGCAGCGTGCTGCCGAGCCCGATCAGGATCATCAGCAGCGGCGTCAGCAGGTACGCATTGTTGCCGGTGAGCTGCAGCAGCCGGTCGATGCCCGCATCGACGACGCCCGTCTTGCGCATCACGCCGAACATTCCGCCGACGAACATCACCATCACGATCAACGGCGCGTTCTTCAGCAGCCCTTCCGGCACCGCGACGAACGCGGACACGAGGCTCGCCGGCAGCGCATGCGCGGGCGTGCTGTGGCTGACGGCCGGCGCGACGAGCGTCGCGAGCGAGGTCGTCTTCGGCACCACCTGATAGGTGCCCGGGATGACGAGCCGGCCGTTGCGCGCGAAGTGGCCGGAGTCGACGATCCACGTGAGCGCGATCGCGGCGGCCAGCACCCACAGCATCATCACGACCGGGTGCAGCATCTTGCCGTGCGGATGCGGCGCGTGGCCGGCGGGCGCCGCCGGATCGCCGGCCGCCGGATCGTCGGCCACGATTGCGGCAGCGTCGGCGCCGTGCGCGCCGGCGGGGTTCGGGGAAGAGGCGGACATCGGATCCTCGTCGGGTCGGTTCGTCGGTGAAGGAAGCGGGGCGTCAGGCCGGTTGCAGCGCGGCGCGCGCCGGAACGTAGCCGAGTTCGGCGGAAATCGCGTGGCTGCACGCCTGCAGGCGTTCGAGATAGTCGGGGATGTCCGCGTGGCTCACGCGCACCTCGGGGCCGGTCACGCTGACCGACGCAACCGTCGCGCCCGTCAGGTCGCGTACCGGCACCGCGATCCCGACCGCGCCGGGCGTCACCTCGCCGCTGCTCACCGCATAACCCTTGCGCGCGACCGCGTCGAGTTCGCCGGCGAGCTTCGGCAGGTCGTCGGCCAGCCCGCTCCTGCGCAGTTGCGCGAGATATTCGTCGCGCACCGCGTCGGGCGCGAACGCGAGCAGCACCTTGCCCGATGCGCCGAAATTGATCGGCCGGCGGTTGCCGACCGAGCCGACGGTGCGCACCGCGTGCGTCGTTTCGCAACGCGCGACGCACACCGATTCGAGCCCTTCGCGCACGCGCAGCACGATGGTCTCGTTGATCGCCTGGTTGAGCGCGAGCATGTGCCGGTGCGCGGCGCGCACGAGCGCGTTCTGCTGCGACGCGGCCACGCCGATCACGAACGCCTGCGGGCCGAGCGCATAGGTGGACGTGCGCGCGTCCTGCACGACGAAGCGGTGCAGTTCGAGCGTGCACAGCATCCGGTATGTACGCGACTTGTTGATGCCGAGTTGCGACGCCAGTTCGGTCACGCCGAGGTTCGGATGCTCCGCCACGTAGGTCAGCAGCTTCAACGCGCTGTCGACGGCGTCGACGATATAGGTCGTCATGCGGCACCTCCCGGCGATGCGACGCGCGCACGCACGTAACCGGCGAGCGCGTCGAGGTATGCGTCGACCGAGCGCTTCAGCGCGGCGAAACCCGCGTGTTTCGCGAACGCGGCTTCGTCCATGTACAGCGCGCGGTTGAATTCGATCTGGATGCTGTGACGCTGCCGCGCGGGATCGGCGAGCGCGGTCAGCAGGTCGCCGCCCTGGTACGGGTCGTTGATCTGCACGCGGTAGCCGGCGTCGGCGAACCACTGCGCGGTCCATGCGGTGAACGCCGGATCGGCGGTCGTGCCGCGCCGGTCGCTGACGACGACGTCCGGCCGCAGCACGCCCGCGTCGACGTTCATCGCGTTGCCGCGCGACTTCATCGAATGGCAGTCGATGTGCCACAGCGCGCGATGCGCGGCATGCAGCGGCTCGGCGATGCCGGCAAGCGCGCGGCGGTACGGCAGGTAGTACGCGTCGATCCGGTGGCGTACTTCGGCGAGCGACAGCTTGCGGTCGTACAGCGGCACGCCGGGCAGTGCGTCGCGCCGGATCAGCCCCATCCCGCGCTGCGTGTACGGCTGCGGCGAAAGCGGCTCGGGCCACGGCTCGGCGAGCAGCGTCGCGTCGATGTCGGTTGCCGCGCGGTTCGGATCGATGTACGCGCGCGGGAACGTCGCGCCGAGCAGCGTGCCGCCGCGCGCGGGGGCGCCGGCCCACAGTTCGTCGATGTACGCGTCCCACGTCGTGCGGATCGCATCGTGCGGCGCGACGGGGGAGAAGTCGGGCGGATACGCAATGCCGCTGTGCGGCGAATCCACGACGATCGGCAGCGCGGGCGCCGTCGGCTGCGCGACGAAATACGCGGGCGATTCGCCGAGGGGCGCGTTGTTGCAATTAAACGTCAGCATGGGATCAGGTTCTTTACCTAGTTTCTCGAAGCGTCTCGCGCGTTTGTTTTAATGATTAAAACAGCGTATCAATATTTCACAACGGCAGAAAATTGCGGTCAAGGGCTTTTTTCGGTGCCGGGATTACGCGCGGCGATCGGCCTGTATCGCCCGTAGTTATTGGGTTTGTTTCATTCTTCGAAACACCTGGTGGATCAGGTCGTTGTGACTCCCGTGTGCGATTTTTGGCATGGCTTGACGCTTCAAATCGCCGAATTCGACAATGAATAAGACGATGTTTTAATCAATAAAACACGTTTCGGGAGAATTAAATCACTCCCCATATTCAATCGACAAAAGGGGTCGGAGATGAAACGGAAAGAGATGGCGATCGCGCTGGCAGGCATTGCGATCGCGGCGGGTGCGACGCATGTGCACGCGCAGTCGAGCGTGACGCTGTATGGCGTCGTCGATTCGGGGATCACGTACACGAACAACCAGAACGGGCATGCCGCGTGGCAGGCGACCGGCGGCAACGAACAGGGCACGCGCTGGGGGCTGCTCGGCAAGGAGGCGCTCGGCGGTGGCACGCGCGCGGTGTTCCGGCTCGAGAACGGCTTCAACATCGAGAGCGGCGCCGCGAGCCAGGGCGGCCGGATCTTCGGGCGCCGCGCGTACGTGGGGCTCGAAAACGACCGCTGGGGCACGTTGACGATGGGCCGCCAGTACAACGCGGCGCAGGAAGTGCTGGAGCCGCTGCAGATCGGCGCGACCACCGCGCTCACGCAGTACGCGCTGCATCCGTTCGACACCGACGACCTGAACAACACGTTCCGCACCAACAACTCGGTGCAGTACCAGACGCCCACGTTGTACGGGCTGCGCGCGGTCGGCCTGTACGGCTTCTCGAATTCGACGTCGTTCGCCGAGAACCGCGTGTGGAGCCTTGGCGCGAGCTACGAGAACGGGCCGCTGCAACTCGGCGCCGCGTATGTGCGCGTCGACCATCCGGCACTCGACACGACCGGCGCGGCGGCGTCCGACAACTACTACACGTTCATCAAGGGCGTGACGCGCCAGCAGATCTGGGGCGCGGGCGGCGCGTATGCATGGGGCGCCGCGACGTTCGGGCTGCTGTACACCAGCTCGCTGTTCAACCTGCAGACGGGCGGCGCGATACGCTTCAACAACTACGAGGGCAGCGTGCGCTACCTGATGACGCCCGCGCTGCAGTTCGCGTTCGGCGAAACCTATACGCAGGTGCTCGCGTCGCAGGGGCCGAAGCCGAGTTCGCACTACCTGCAGACGAGCATCGGCGCGCAGTATTTCCTGTCGAAGCGCACCGATATCTACGTGAATGCGTTCTACCAGCGCGCGTCGTCGAACGCGGTGGCCGCGATCGAAGGGATCTCGAATCCGTCGAGCACGCGTACGCAGATCGTCGCGGTGACGGGTATCCGCCACAAGTTCTGACGCGGCGGGCCGCGGGCGCGCGTTGCTTCCGCTTAAAGCCGGATCAGCGCTGCGCCCGCAACCACCAGCGCGCACGCGGCGAGCCGCTGTGCGCCGGGCCGCTCGCGCATCACGAACCAGCCGATCGCGACCGCGAAGATCGAGCTCGTTTCGCGCAGCGCCGACACCGTTGCGACCGGCAGGTGCCGGTACGCGAGGATCACGATCGCATACGCGGCGAGCGAGATCGTGCCGGCGATCGCGCCCTGCGTGAGTGCGGTGCGCGAGCCGAGCACCGCGCGCGGGCCGCCGCGCACCGCGCAGACGAGCACGAGTTGCGGCACGCTCCACAGCAGGTACACCCACGCGATGTAGCCGAGCGTGCTGCCGGACACGCGCGAGCCGACGCCGTCGCAGATCGAATACGCGGCGATGAACACGCCTGTGAGCAGCGCATACGGCACGCCTTCCCCGGAGAACCGGAAGCCGCGGCGCAGCGCGAGCGACATGATGCCGAACGACACGAGCGCGATGCCGGCGAAGCCGAACGGCGTCGGCCGCTCGTGCAGCACCGCGAACGCGAGCACCGACACGAGCAGCGGCGAGATCCCGCGCGCGATCGGATAGATCTGCCCGAATTCGCCGCTGCGGTAGGCGCGTGCGAGCGTGAAGCAGTACGCGACCTCGAGCGCGGCCGACGCGGCGACGTACGGCCACGCGGCGGGCGCCGGCGCGGGCAGCAGCACGGCGCCGGCGACGCCGAACGCGAGATACGGCAGCGACATCGTGCCGAGCTGGACGAGCCGGTCTTCGCTGACGTGCAGGAACGCATTCCAGATGGCGTGCAGCAGCGCGGAGCACAGCACGAGGCCGATGAACAGGTGATCCATGAATGAGGGGACGGACGAGGGCGAGCGCCGACGATTATGTGGGTATCGGGCGCGCTCGCGCGGAATTGTCGATAATGGAGTGTTGTTATTCACCGGATGCCGACGATGACCGAAGCCACTCAAGCCCAGCCTGCCGTTCCGCGCCTCACGAGCCTGTCGCACGGGGGCGGTTGCGGCTGCAAGATCGCGCCGGGCGTGCTGTCCGAGCTGCTGAAGCGCGCGACGCCGCCCGCGCTGTTCCCGGACCTGCTGGTCGGCACCGAGACGTCCGACGACGCGGCCGTGTACCGGCTGAACGACGAGCAGGCGATCGTCGCGACCACCGACTTCTTCATGCCGATCGTCGACGATCCGTTCGACTTCGGCCGCATCGCGGCGACCAACGCGCTGTCCGACGTCTATGCGATGGGTGGCAAGCCGATCCTCGCGCTCGCGCTGGTCGGGATGCCGATCAACGTGCTGCCGCACGAGACGATCGCGGCCGTGCTGCGCGGCGGCGAAGCGGTATGCGCCGACGCCGGCATTCCGGTCGCGGGCGGCCATTCGATCGATTCGGTCGAGCCGATCTACGGGCTCGCGGCGATCGGCGTCGTGCATCCGTCGCGCGTGAAGCGCAACGCGGCCGCGCGCGCGGGCGACGTGCTCGTGCTCGGCAAGCCGCTCGGCGTCGGCGTGCTGTCGGCCGCGCTGAAGAAGAGCCAGCTCGATGCCGCAGGCTACGCGCAGATGGTCGCGACGACCACCAAGCTGAACCGGCCGGGCACCGAGCTCGCCGCGTTGCCGGGCGTGCATGCGCTGACCGACGTCACGGGCTTCGGGCTGCTCGGCCATACGCTCGAACTGGCGCGCGGCGCGCACCTCACCGCGCGCGTGCACTACGCATCGCTGCCGTGGCTCACGGGTGTCGAGGCGTTCGTTGCCAACGGCGTGTTCACCGGCGCATCGGGTCGCAACTGGGCCGCGTACGGCACGGACGTGCGGCTCGCCGACGGGCTGCCGCCCGTCGCGCAGGCGCTGCTGACCGATCCGCAGACGTCGGGCGGCCTGCTCGTCGCGTGCGCGCCGGAAGCGGTCGACGAAGTCCTCGCGTGCTTCCGTGCCGACGGCTTCGACCGCGCGGCCGTGATCGGCGAGATGGTGGACGGGCCCGCGCGCGTCGACGTCGCGTGACGCGGCATTGCCACACTGGATCGTTTGGCGGTCGCTAGAATCGATGCCTTCCGTCGAAGGCGTTGACGACCGATGAACGACTTCCTGTTCGGGCTGATGATCGCGCTGTCGGTCGGGCCCGTCGCGCTGATGATCGCGAACTACGGCATGCGCGCCGGCACCGTCACCGGCGTGCGCGCGGCGGTGGGCGTGGCCGCCGCCGACGGCTGCTATGCGGTCGTCGCGTTCACGATCGGCGCGATGCTCGCGAGCACGCTCGCGTCGCACCTGTCGCTGTTCCGTGTCGTCGGCGCGTTCGTGTTGCTCGCGATGGGCACGCGGATGCTGTGGCACGCGCTGCGGGATCGGCGCCGCACGCTCGACGGCGATGCGCCGCCGCCGGGCACTCGCCCGTTCACGTCGATGTTCTTCGTCACGCTCGCGAACCCGCTCACCATCCTGCTGTTCTATGGCTACGCGACGGCGGCTGCCGGTGCGCATCGGCACTGGCTGTTCGGCGCCGCGTGCGTGTTTGCCGGCAGCCTCGCGGGGCAGCTCGTGTTCGCGTTCGGCGGCAGCACGATAGGACGCATCGTGAAATCGCCGGGGTGGCTCGCGGCGAGCCATGTCGTCGCCGCGCTGGTCGTGCTCGGTTACGGCGTCGCGGGGCTCGTGCGCGTGTAGCGGTTCGGGGGCCGGCCGAAGTCGACGTCGACGGATGCGATGCGCAGCGGTATGTCGGCAGGCGTTCGTTCCTGCCAACCGAATAGCATTCCTGATGGTTGTCATGCACGGCGACGGTGCGAAACCGACGACGCACATCGCATTGCGCAACATGTGTACGGTCGCACGAAACACCGGACGTCGTTTCGTAACCGGGTTCCGCATCGTACGGGCCCGTTCTATACTCCCTCGCGCAGTCTCCGACAGCCGTTCTCACCCAACATCATCGAAACAAGGAACGCCGATGCTGACTCGCTCCATTCTTTCTGCCGCCGCATTCTCGCTCGCAGCCTGTGCGACCGCGCCGTCGATCGCGCAGGACAACCAGGGCAACAACGCGGGCAACGCTGCATTTGCCGAGACCGGTGCACAGGGCCGCCCGGTCAAGGTCATGATCATCACGATGTTCGGTCCGGAGGGCCAGGCCTGGCTCGACCGGATCGGCCCGTGGCGCGACATCGCCGTGCCGGGCCTGTCGCCCGACTATCCGGCCGTTCACTGCAACAAGCAGGACGTGTGCGTGGTGACGACCGGCATGGGTTATGCGAACGCGTCGGCGACGATCATGGCGCTCACGTTCTCGCAGCGCTTCGATCTGCGCCGCACGTATTTCCTGATCTCGGGCATCGCCGGCGTCGACCCCGCGCAAGGCACGGTCGGTTCGGCTGCGTGGTCGAAATATCTCGTCGATTTCAGCCTGCAGTGGGAGCTCGATGCGCGAGAGATTCCGGCCGGCTGGAACACGGGCTTTCTCGGCATCAACACGAAGAGTCCGAACGACAAGCCGCCGCTCGACTACCGCACCGAAGTGTTCCAGCTCAATCCGCAGCTGACCGACGCCGCGTACGCGCTGTCGCGCAACGTCGTGCTCGCCGACAGCGCGCAGGCGCAGGCCGCGCGCGCGAAGTTCACGTATGCGCCGGCGAACCGGCCGCCGACGGTGATCCAGTGCGACACGTCATCGGGCAACACGTGGTTCTCGGGCACGCTGATCGGCGAGCGCGCGCGCCAGTGGACGAAGATCCTGACGGACGGCAAGGGCACCTACTGCATGACCGCGCAGGAAGACAACGCGACGTACGAAGCGCTCAAGCGCGCGGCAAGCGTGAAGCGGGTCGACCTGTCGCGCGTCGCGGTGCTGCGTACCGGGTCCGACTTCGACCGGCCGTATGCGGGGCAGACGAGCGCCGACAACCTGCTGAACTACGCGGACCAGGGCGGCTTCGCCCCGGCGACCGAAAACCTGTACCGCGCGGGCAATCCGCTCGTGCAGGACATCGTGACGCACTGGGGCGAATGGCGCGACGGCGTGCCGCGCAGGTAATGGCCGGACGATGACTCAGCCGGCGGTCAATGCGAATGCGGGGCCGAACGGAACGGCGTCCAGACCGGCGTGGTGTCGTCCCAGTGATCGAGCGGCGAAGGAAGTTGGTCGTTCATCATGTGCTCCTGCAACTAACTGACTCTGCGAGTCGTCGATGGGTGTTTCGCGACGCCGCGCACGGGGCGACCCGCTGCGCGGCGTTGCGCGTTTACCGGCCTCCGCCGGCGAGCTGATTGCTTTCCGGCATCGAGCGATACGGGCCTTGCGCGAGTTCGAGCCCTTGCGGATACGAAGTCGCCTTGCGCAGGTACGCGAGCGTGCCGTCGCGGCGAGCCTGTTCGACTTCCGCGCTCACTTCGGCGCGCGTGCGCGGGCCGTAGTGCTGCGAATACCACGACGTATTGCCGTAGTCGCCGGCGTGCGGCGTGCCCGAGTCGGCGAAGGCAGGCGCGGACGCGGCGAGCGTGAGGGCGAGGGCGGAGAGAAGATGGCGGTGGTTCATGGCGTAACTCCTGACTTTCGGAGTCGGCGCTTCAGCGCTTTCTCCGGTCCCATCGAGCGGGATCTGTTCGATGCGCAACGAGGTGCGCGACAGGGTTTACTCTAGGTATCTGTTCCGCCGCGATAAATGCTGCAGATGCGAATTGATTTGTCGTCGCAATGGAACAATGGTTATCCGCGCGGCCGGCAGGGGCATTCGCCAATCGCCGGCAGCCCCATGCGGCGGGGCTCACGCGGCTGCGACGACGGCGCGCAACGACGCACGCGGGCGATTGCCGCGCGCGGCACAAAGGATTGCTGCGGATTCGGGAACGATGGCGGGCGCCGCGCGGGAACGCGGCGCGAAGGCGGGACGACGCGCGGGCCTTGCAGCCCGCGCGCGTTGGTTCAGACGATTACGCGACCCACTCGTTGATGACCGGCGTATCGAGCGCCGGCGCGCGTTCGGCTTCCTCGAACGTGCGCTTGCTGCACGTCGCGTCGAGGCTGCCCTTGCCGCTCAGCAGCGGGCAGCGGTCGAACACTTCGGCGATCCAGTCGACGAACACGCGCACCTTCGGCGACAGATGTCGGCTGTGCGGATACACGACCGAAATCGGCATCGGCAGCGGCTTGATGCCGGGCAGCACTTCCTTGAGCCGGCCTTCGCGCAGGTGCGGTAGCACCATGAAGAGCGGCGGCTGGATCAGCCCGAAGCCTTCGACTCCGCAGGTCACGTATGCATCCGCGTCGTTCACCGACACGATGCTTTCCATCTTGATCTCGGTTTCCTTGCCGTCGATCAGGAACGACCAGTCGATCGTGCGGCCGGTGCGGCTCGAGAAATAGTTGACGGCCTTGTGCTGGCTCAGGTCCTCGATCGTCTTCGGCTCGCCGAAGTGCTCGAGATAGGTGGGCGCGGCGACCGTCACGCCTTCGAACAGGCCGACCCGGCGCGCGACGAGCGACGAGTCCTGCAGCGCGCCGACGCGTATCACGCAGTCGACGCCTTCCTGCAGCAGGTCGACCGGGCGATCGGACAGGCCGAGCTGCAGGTCGATGTCCGGATAGCGCGTGTGAAATTCGCACAGCGACGGAATCACGAGCAGCCGCCCGATCGAACCCGGCATGTCGATACGCAACTTTCCGTGCGGCTTCCGGTTGTTCGCCTGGAAGCTTGCTTCGGTTTCCTCGACGTCCGCGAGGATCCGCACGCATCTTTCGTAGTACGCGGCGCCGTCCGGCGTCAGCGACAGCCGGCGCGTGGTCCGGTGCATCAGCCGCACGCCGAGGAACGCTTCGAGATTCTGGATGATCGTCGTGACGGACGCCCGCGGCAAGCTGAGCGTTTCTGCTGCCTTGGTGAAGCTGCTTGTATCGACGACGCGAGTAAACACCTGCATGGCCTGAAGCCGGTCCATCACAACCTCCGCAATCTAATTTGCCGCCGGAACAACAAGGCTGCGCTACCTCGTGGGTGAACGCAGCCTCGGATTGTTCGGGGGCGTTGAATTGTGTTGCCGGATTATAGGCATTTATCCCAATGTCTGCCGGACCCAGAATTCGTTCCATCTCGAAATGGATGCTGCATCGTCATGGACGCTTCTGAATTCAGCAAATTCCTGAAAGCCGCGCTGCCCGCTCAAGCCTTGGCGGGCGCGGCGCTGACGGTCGCCGAAGTGGAAATTCCCGGCTACGCGCAGGACATCGTGCTACGCCTCTACCGCCGCCCGGACAAGACCGGGCTGCCAGTAGTGCTTTATTTCCACGGCGGCGGTTTCGTCCGCGGTTCGCTCGAAGACGCCGATTTCGCCGCGCGTTTTTTAGCAGAACGCTTACCAGCTCTCGTAGTGTCGGTCGATTATTCGCTCGCACCGGCCTTTCCTTTTCCGGCCGCGCCGGAGGATGCGTATCGCGCGGCCGTGTGGGCCGCGACGCGTGCCCGCGCGTTCGGCGGCAATCCGAAGAAGATCGGTGTCGCGGGCCACGACGCGGGCGGCCAGCTTGCGAACTGTCTGGCCTTCATCGCACGCGACCGCGGCGAGGTGTCGATCGCCGCGCAGGCGCTGTTCGGGCCGATGCTCGACCCGAGCATGACGCGCATCGGCGACGCCGAGCGCCTCGCGTCGGACATCACCGCGCGCGAATGCGCGGCATGTTATCGCGCGTATCTGCCGCAGGCCGCGCAACGCATGCACCCGTATGCGGCGCCGCTCGAATCGGTGCGCCTCGCGGGGCTGCCGCCGACGCTCGTCGTCACCGCGCAGAACGACGTGCTGCACGTCGAAGCGGAGAAATATGCGGGCTGCCTGATTTCGTCGGGCGTGCTCACGCAGGTGATCCGCTATCCGGATATCACGCATGCCGCGCTCGCGACGCACGAAGCCGCATTCGAGGAAGCCGTGCGCTTCTTCCAGTGCCGCTTCCAGGCGCGCCAGCCGAACCGTTCCGAATAACCAGAACCAATCCACGTTTATTGGAGATCCACATGGCCATCCTACGCACCTCCCGTTCCCGAATCGCGACAGCGGCGATCGTGACGCTCGCCGTCGTCGGCCTCGGAACGTTCGGCGCAATGCGCGTGAACGCAAACGGACCCGAAAAGGCGGCCGCGCCGCTGCCCGAAGTCGACGTCGCGACCGTCGTGCCGCAGACCGTGACCGACTGGCAAGCTTATTCGGGCCGCCTCGAAGCGATCGAGAAGGTCGACGTCCGCCCGCAGGTGTCGGGCACGATCGTCGCGGTGAACTTCAAGGACGGCGCGCTCGTGAAGAAGGGCGACGTGCTGTTCGTGATCGACCCGCGCCCGTACCAGGCCGAAGTCGACCGCGCGGCCGCGCAGCTCGCGGCTGCCCAGGCGCGCAATGGTTATGCGCAGACCGACTGGCAGCGCGCGCAGCGGCTGATCGGCGACAACGCGATCGCGAAGCGCGATTACGACGAGAAGCAGAACGCGGCCCGCGAGGCGGCGGCGAACGTGAAGGCGGGCGATGCCGCGCTGGAAACGGCGCGCATCAACCTCGGCTACACGCGCATTACCGCACCGGTGTCGGGCCGCGTGTCGCGCGCGGAGATCACCGTCGGCAACGTCGTGTCGGCCGGTGCATCGGCCGCGCCGCTGACGACGCTGGTTTCGGTGTCGCCGATCTACGCGTCGTTCGATGCGGACGAGCAGACCTACCTGCAATACATCAACGGCGCGCGCGACGGCCGCAAGGTGCCGGTCGAGCTCGGCCTCGCGAACGAAACCGGCTACTCGCGCAGCGGCGTGATCGATTCGGTCGACAACCGGCTCGACACGTCGTCCGGCACGATCCGTGTGCGCGCGCGCTTCGACAACGCCGACGGTGCGCTCGTCCCGGGCCTCTACGCGCGCGTGAAGGTCGGCGGCAGCGCGCCGCATGAAGCGTTGCTCGTCGACGACGCGGCGATCAACACCGACCAGGACAAGAAGTTCGTGTTCGTCGTCGACCAGCAGGGCCGCGTGTCGTACCGCGAAGTGCAGCAAGGGATGCAGCACGGCAACCGGCGCGTGATCGTGAGCGGGCTTTCCGCGGGCGACCGCGTGGTCGTGAACGGCACGCAGCGCGTACGGCCCGGCGAGCAGGTGAAGCCGCACATGGTCCCGATGACGGGCGGCGATGCGCCGTCCGCGCCGCTCGCGAGCACCGCGAAGCCGGCCGCACCGGCGAAGGCGGATTCGTAAGCGGCACGCCGCTACGTTTTCCGCGTTCAACCAGACAGAGCCATTCATGAACATTTCCAAATTCTTTATCGACCGACCGATCTTTGCAGGAGTCCTATCGGTGATCATCCTGCTGGGCGGGGTGATCGCGATGTTCCTGCTGCCGATTTCGGAATATCCGGAAGTCGTGCCGCCTTCCGTGATCGTGAAGGCGCAGTACCCGGGCGCGAACCCGAAAGTGATCGCCGAGACGGTCGCGTCGCCGCTTGAAGAGCAGATCAACGGCGTCGAGGACATGCTCTACATGCAGTCGCAGGCGAACAGCGACGGCAACATGACGATCACCGTCACGTTCAAGCTCGGCACCGATCCGGACAAGGCCACGCAGCTCGTGCAGAACCGCGTGAACCAGGCGCTGCCGCGCCTGCCGGAAGACGTGCAGCGGCTCGGCATCACCACGGTGAAGAGCTCGCCGACGCTGACGATGGTCGTGCACCTGATCTCGCCGGACAACCGCTACGACATGACCTACCTGCGCAACTACGCGCTGATCAACGTGAAGGATCGCCTGTCGCGGATCCAGGGCGTCGGCCAGGTGCAGCTGTGGGGTTCGGGCGACTACGCGATGCGCGTGTGGCTCGATCCGCAGAAGGTCGCGCAGCGCGGGCTGTCCGCCGAGGACGTCGTGCAGGCGATTCGCGAGCAGAACGTGCAGGTCGCGGCCGGCGTGATCGGCGCGTCGCCGTCGCTGCCCGGCACGCCGCTGCAGTTGTCGGTGAACGCGCGCGGCCGTCTGCAGACGGAAGACGAGTTCGGCGACATCGTCGTGAAGACGACGCCGGACGGCGGCGTCACGCGCCTGCGCGACATCGCGCGGATCGAGCTCGATGCGTCCGAATACGGGCTGCGCTCGCTGCTCGACAACAAGCCGGCGGTAGCGATGGCGATCAACCAGTCGCCGGGCGCGAACTCGCTGCAGATCTCGGACGAAGTGCGCAAGACGATGGCCGAACTGAAGCAGGACATGCCGGCGGGCGTCGACTACAAGATCGTCTATGACCCGACGCAGTTCGTGCGTTCGTCGATCAAGGCCGTCGTGCACACGCTGCTCGAAGCGATCGCGCTGGTCGTGATCGTCGTGATCGTGTTCCTGCAGACCTGGCGCGCGTCGCTGATTCCGCTGATCGCGGTGCCGGTGTCGATCATCGGCACGTTCTCGCTGCTGCTCGCGTTCGGATATTCGATCAACGCGTTGTCATTGTTCGGGATGGTGCTGGCGATCGGGATCGTGGTCGACGATGCGATCGTCGTCGTCGAGAACGTCGAGCGCAACATCGAGAGCGGGATGAACGCGCGGCAGGCGACCTACAAGGCGATGCAGGAAGTGAGCGGGCCGATCATCGCGATCGCGCTGACGCTCGTCGCCGTGTTCGTGCCGCTCGCGTTCATGTCGGGCCTGACCGGCCAGTTCTACAAGCAGTTCGCGATGACGATCGCGATCTCGACGGTGATCTCGGCGTTCAACTCGCTGACGCTGTCGCCGGCGCTGTCCGCGATCCTGCTGAAGGGGCACGGCGAGAAGGAAGACTGGCTCACGCGCGTGATGAACCGCGTGCTCGGCGGCTTCTTCCGCGGCTTCAACAAGGTGTTCCATCGCGGCGCGGAGAACTACGGCCGCGGCGTGCGCGGCGTGCTGTCGCGCAAGACGCTGATGCTGGGCGTGTACCTCGTGCTGGTGGGCGCGACCGTGCTGGTGACGAAGGTCGTGCCGGGCGGTTTCGTGCCGGCGCAGGACAAGGAATACCTGATCGCGTTCGCGCAATTGCCTAACGGTGCATCGCTCGACCGTACCGAGAAGGTGATCCGCGACATGGGCTCGATCGCGCTGAAGCAGCCGGGTGTCGAGAGCGCGGTGGCGTTCCCGGGGCTGTCGGTGAACGGCTTCACGAACAGCTCGAGCGCGGGCATCGTGTTCGTCACGCTGAAGCCGTTCTCCGAACGGCACGGCAAGGCGCTGTCGGCCGGTGCAATCGCAGGCGCGCTGAACCAGCAGTACGGTGCGATCAAGGACTCGTTCGTCGCGGTGTTCCCGCCGCCGCCGGTGCTCGGCCTCGGCACGCTCGGCGGTTTCAAGATGCAGATCGAGGATCGCGGCGCGGTCGGTTATGCGCGGCTCGCGGATGCGACCAACGACTTCATCAAGCGCGCGCAGCAGGCGCCCGAGCTTGGCCCGCTGTTTACGAGCTACCAGATCAACGTGCCGCAGCTCAACGTCGATCTCGACCGCGTGAAGGCGAAGCAGCTCGGCGTGCCGGTTACCGATGTGTTCAACACGATGCAGGTGTATCTCGGCTCGCTGTACGTGAACGACTTCAACCGCTTCGGGCGCGTGTACCAGGTGCGCGTGCAGGCCGACGCGCCGTTCCGCCAGCGCGCGGACGACATCCTGCAACTGAAGACGCGCAACGACAAGGGCGAGATGGTGCCGCTGTCGTCGCTCGTCACGGTGACGCCGACGTTCGGCCCGGAAATGGTGGTGCGCTACAACGGCTACACGGCGGCCGACATCAACGGCGGCCCGGCGCCCGGCTTCTCGTCGGGGCAGGCGCAGGCCGCGATCGAGCGGATCGCGCACGAGACGCTGCCGCGCGGCGTGCGGTTCGAGTGGACCGACCTCACGTATCAGCAGATTCTCGCGGGTAACGCGGCGATCGTCGTGTTCCCGATCAGCGTGCTGCTCGTGTTCCTCGTGCTCGCCGCGTTGTATGAAAGCCTGACGCTGCCGCTCGCGGTGATCCTGATCGTGCCGATGAGCATTTTGTCGGCACTCACAGGCGTGTGGCTCACGCAGGGCGACAACAACATCTTCACGCAGATCGGCCTGATGGTGCTGGTGGGGCTGTCGGCGAAGAACGCGATCCTGATCGTCGAATTCGCGCGTGAACTGGAGCACGACGGCAGGACGCCGCTCCAGGCCGCGATCGAGGCGAGCCGGATGCGGCTGCGCCCGATCCTGATGACGTCGATCGCGTTCATCATGGGCGTCGTGCCGCTCGTCACGTCGACGGGTGCGGGTTCGGAGATGCGCCATGCGATGGGTGTCGCGGTGTTCTTCGGGATGCTCGGCGTGACGCTGTTCGGGCTGATGCTGACGCCGGTGTTCTACGTCGTGCTGCGCACGCTCGCGGGCGGCAAGATCCACGTCGCGGGCAAGGACTCGGCCGGTTACGGCGTGACGCCCCCGGGCGTGCCGGCTTCGGATGCTTGAGGATAAGAAGATGGACAACATGCACAACACGAATGGCCTGATGCGCTTCGCGAAGGTGGCGGCCGCGAGCACCCTGCTCGCGACGCTGCTCGCCGCGTGCGCGGTGGGCCCCGACTACAAGCGCCCGGATGTGTCGACGCCCGCCGCGTTCAAGGAAGCGCCGACGCTCGCCGCGGGCGAGCAGGCCGGCACGTGGAAGACGGCCGAGCCGTCGGACGGCGCGCATCGCGGCGAATGGTGGACGGTGTTCGGCGACCCGGTGCTCGATTCGCTCGAGACGCAGGCGCTCGCCGCGAACCAGAACCTGAAGGCCGCGGCCGCGCGTGTCGAGGAAGCGCGTGCGGCGACACGTACGGCGCGCTCGCAATGGTTCCCGCAGATCGGCGCCGGTTTCGGGCCGACGCGCGAAGGGCTGTCGTCGGCGTCGCAGTTCCAGCCGCAAGGTACGGGCCCGACCACTGCGACGCTGTGGCGCGCGCAGGGCACGGTGTCGTACGAGGCCGACCTGTTCGGCCGCGTCGGCCGCAACGTCGAGGCGTCGCGCGCCGACCAGGCGCAGAGCGAGGCGCTGTTCCGTTCGGTGCAGCTCGCGCTGCAGGCGGACGTCGCGCAGAACTACTTCGAACTGCGCCAGCTCGACTCGGACCAGGACCTGTACCGCCGCACGGTGGAATTGCGCGATCAGGCGCTGAAGCTCGTGCAGCGCCGCTTCAACGAAGGCGACATCAGCGAACTCGACGTGTCGCGTGCGAAGAACGAGCTGGCCACTGCGCAGGCCGATGCGGTCGGCGTCGCGCGCCGGCGCGCGGCCTCCGAGCATGCGCTCGCGATCCTGCTCGGCAAGGCGCCCGCGGATTTCGCGTTCAAGGAAACGCCGATCGTGCCGGTCGGCGTGAAGATTCCGGCGGGCCTGCCGTCCGCGCTGCTCGAACGCCGTCCGGACGTGTCGGCGGCCGAGCGCGCGATGGCGGCCGCGAACGCGCGGATCGGCCTCGCGAAGTCGGCGTATTTCCCGAAGCTCGACATCACGGGTGCGTTCGGCTATGAGGCGTCGACGCTCGGCAACCTGTTCCTGTGGTCGAGCCGCACGTTCCTGCTCGGGCCGTTCGCCGGCACCGCGCTGACGCTGCCGCTGTTCGACGGCGGGCGCCGTGCCGCTGGTGTGCAGCAGGCGCGCGCGCAGTACGACGAGCAGGTCGCGAACTATCGGCAGCAGGTGCTCGTCGCGTTCCGCGAGGTCGAGGACAACCTCGCCGATCTGCGCCTGCTCGACGACCAGATTCGCGCGCAGGATGCGGCCGTCAATGCGTCGCGCCGCGCGGCGACGCTGTCGCGCACGCAGTATCAGGAGGGCGAGGTCGCCTATCTCGACGTGATCGACAGCGAGCGGTCGGTGCTGTTGTCGCAGTTGCAGGCGAACCAGTTGACCGGTGCGCAGGCCGTGTCGACCGTGAACCTGATCCGTGCGTTGGGCGGCGGGTGGGGTGCGGCGCCGACGGCGGTCGGCGATGCGGCGACGGCCAAGCAGGAAGTCGCCGTGCGTTGAGATGCCGGCCCGCGCACGGCGGTCCGCGACGGGCCGCCGCAACCGTGCACTTCGAACCATCCCGATCCGTGGCGACGCGGATCGGTTTTTTTCAGGTTCTTCGCGGATTTCCTCGGATGTCGCTTGCCGACCTGAAGGCGACTTTCGGTTCTTGCTGAAGCCCCCATTCGTTACGAGCCGGGTTATCCAGGTTTTCCCGGGGAGGGGCACGAATGAAAGGGGCGTTCGCGAGCGAGTTCGATCGCGATGACTATCCGTGCCAATCCGCCGCGATCCGCGCCAGCGTCTCCCGCAGCCAGACGCTACCCGGATCGGCCTGATTGCGCGGATGCCACGCGGCGAACAGCGAGAATCCGCGTGCGTCGAACGGCAGCTCGAACACGTCGAGCACGTCGCGATAGCGCGTCACAAGCCGCGTCGGCAGCGTCGAGACATAATCCGTTCGCGCCAGCAGCTCGGGCACGAGCGTGAAGTGCTGAACCGAAAGGACAACGTGGCGTGTGCGTCCGAGCGACTGCAAATGCTCGTCCATGAAGCCGAAGAAGCTGCCGCCGCTCGTCGAGACGAGCACGTGTCCGAGTGCGCAGTAGCTATCCAGATCCAGCGGTGTGAGCCCGCGCGGATGCCCTTTGCGCTGCACGAAGATGAAATGCTCGTCGTATAGCTTGCGTGCCTTCGTCCACGCCGGAATCATCCGTTCCGAGCCGATCAGCAGATCGATCTCGCCGCGTTCGAAGCGCTCGACGCTCGTCGAATGCTCCGCGACAACGAACGCGAGCTGCACGCCCGGCCCCGCATGCTCGGCCCAGGACTGCATCAGCTGAAAACCCAGCACGGCGATCGCCTGATCGCTGGCGGCAATGACGAAACGACGCGTGTCGGCAAAGGGGTCGAAGGCCGGCTGTTGGCGAACGACAGCTTCGAGTTGTTTGAGCACGTCGCGCAGCGGCGACATCAGCGCCATGGCGCGCGTACTTCTCGTCATGCCGCGGCCGCGCGGCGACGGAATCAAAAGCGGATCGCCGAAAATCCGCCGCAGCCGCGCGAGCTGTGCCGACAGCGCCGGCTGCGTCAGATTCAGACGCTCGGCCGCGCGCGTCACGTTGGCTTCCTCGAGCAACGTGTCGAGCGACACGAGCAGATTCAGATCGATGCCTTTTATATCGACCACGTTGATAGGTCCAATTCCGATAATTAATTTCAAGAATACGTTGGCCGCGACTACAGTTCAATCGTCCGATGCCCTTTTCTTTGGAGGAGAGACGATGAAAGCCTGGATGCTCGACGAACCCGGCAAGCCCCTGGCCCTGCGCGACGAACCGACGCCGCAACCGCGGCGCGGCGCCGTGTTGCTGAGGATGGAGGCGGTGCCGCTGCTTAGCTATACACGTGCGTACGTCGAAGGCAAGCTGCCGTATGCATTTCCGCCCGGTCCGTTTTCGCCGGGGACGAACGGCGTCGGCAGTATCGTGGCCGTCGGGGAAGGCGTATTTGGCTTGCGACCCGGACAGCGTGTGGCAGTGCATCCGTACTGGGTGGCCGATGAAGCGGTGGCTGAGCCCGAGCAGATTTTGATCGGCCTGACCGGTGTCAGCGCCGCCAGCGCGCCGATGCTGGTCGATTTTCCGCATGGGGCGCTGCGCGAGGTCGCGGAATTCCCCGCTTCGACCGTGGTGTCGCTCGATGGCCTCGACGACGTGCCGTCGGCACGCCTGGCGGCACTCGGCAAATTTTCGGTGCCGTTCGGCGGCTTGCGTCGCGGCAGACTCGAGGCCGGCGAGACGGTGGCCGTGAATGGCGCGACGGGCTACTTCGGCTCGGCGGCCGTTATCGCGGCACTGGCGCTCGGGGCCAGTCGCGTCGTCGCGCTCGGCCGCCGCGCCGAGCCGCTCGCGAGGCTCGGCGAACTGGGCCGCGGCCGCGTTGTGCCGATCGTGCTGACGGGCGACGGCGCACGCGATCTCGCCGCGATTCGGGCGGCGGCCGGCGGCGGCGTCGATCTCGCCTTCGACATGGTCGGCCATGCACAGGAACCGGATGCGACGCTTGCGGCGCTGCGCAGCCTGCGCCGCAACGGGCGGCTCGTGCTGATGGGCAGCATGGACGTCGATTTGCCGATCACGTACCGCGAGATGTTGCTCAACAACTGGGAGCTGATAGGCAACTTCATGTACTCGCGCGCCGATTACCTTGCGCTCGTCTCGCTAGTGGCGTCGGGGCTGTTGTCGCTCGACGCGGTCGAGCTTTCGACCTATCCGTTCGCGCGACTCGAAGAGGCGATCGATCGCGCGAGTGCGGCACAGGGGCTGCAGTGCACGGTCGTCAGTGCGGAGGGAAAACCGGCCTGGGGTTGAGCGCCGCGCGACCGATCGAACCGCGGGTGGCTCTCGCGGCGAGCCGACGCATCGGGATGCCGGAAGGGGAGTGCGCAACGAGCAACAGGCCGGGCGGCTGTCAGGTGGGCGCCCGGGAAATTTGAAATGTAATCGGGACCGTCCGCTTCCGGCCGAACACCGACAGCCTGCCCCGCGCGCTTTGGAAATCCGCGAAGAACCCTTTTGCAGGCAGTCCGCTATTTCTGTTTTTCCGGCTGCGCATCCGCCCGTTCGGCGATTGCCACCGCGTAGCGCTCGACGGCATCGGCAATCCGCTTTGCCAGCACGGGGTCGCGCACCGCGCGGGCGAGCGTGACGCCACCCGACAGCAGCGCGAGGAATGCGATCGCGCGGTCGTCGTCGGGTGGTTCGCCCAGTCCGGACGACACTTCGTCGACGATCTGCCGCAATGCCTGTTCATACGCGTCGCGGGTGTCGTCGTCGGCGCGGATCACTTCGGGGGACAGGCTCGGCAGCGCGCAGCTTTCGCCGAGTTCGCAGGTGCGCCGCGGCCCGAGGTAGAACGACACGAACGGGCGCCGCCAGCGCGCGCCATGCTCGGCCTTGAACGTTGCGACCCCTTGGCGGAGCTGGTCGAGGCCCGCGAGGACGACGCTGCGGAACGCTTCGCCCTTCGATTTGAAATGCCCGTAGAACGCGCCGTTGGTGACGCCCGCCGCCTTCGTCAGCGGGCCGATGCCGGAACCGCCATACCCCTCCTGACGGAACAATCGGCTCGCGGCATCGAGGATGCGCGCGCGGGTTTCGTGCTTGTGCTCGACGGAATAACGCATGACAGGCTCGCTTCAGAGCGATCGCTCTTTATCTTGCATAGAGAGCGATCAGTGTCTAATGTATAGAGAGTGACTGATATTTATATCACGTCACGATTCCGATGACCTGACCAGGAGGAAGTGCGATGCCGATCACGCTGACGGTTTCTGAAGGGGTGTTCACGCCGGACGACGAAGGGCCCGTGTTTGCCGAACTGACCGATGCGCTGCTGGATGTCGAAGGACTGACCGGGAATGCGTTCCTGGCGCCGAACGTGGTGGGCACGCTCAACGTGCTGCCGCGGCACCGGACCTTCGTGCACGGACGGGCGGAGCCCGCTGCATTCGTCGAACTGAAGCTTCCCGCCGTGGCGCTCGCGGCGCCCGACACGCAGCGGCAATTCGTCGAACGGGCGACCGCGATCGTGCTGCGCCGGGCCGGCGGGCGGCTGACACCGGCGCAAGTGTGGGTGAATGTCGTCCATGCCGTCGATGGTGGATGGGGTATTGCCGGACGACGCTACGACAACGCATCGCTCGTCGATTCGATCCAGCGTGCGGCGGCTGCGCAGTAACTGCAACTAACGGTCGAGCCGTCAGGCGTTGACCGACGGTGCGGCGGCGATCGCCGCCGCGCCGATTATTGGTTGTCGCCGGCAGCGCGCAGTGCCCGCACGAGTTCGCTCGCCGCCTTGCCGAGCGCCGTGTGCTTCGGCCGCCGCAGGTACACCGGTAACGGCAGCCCGTTGCGGATGTTCGCGAACGCGAGCGGCGCGAGTTCGCCTGCCCTGACGTACCGGCCGATCATCGATGCGGGCAGGTTCGCCCAGCCGTGACCGGCTGTCACGAGCGCGATCGCCGTGGCCATGTCGGTCACCTTCCACGTGCGGTTGCCGATCACGGGCCGCACGTCGGTCAGCGGCCGCTCGGGATCGGCGATCACGATCTGCCGGAAACCCGACAGTCGCTCGATCGCTTCAGGGTGCGCGGCTTCGGCGATCAGCCGATGGCTCGGCGCGGCAACTGCAATCAGCGTCTCGGTCCACAGCGCGTGAATCTGTTCCTGCGGATGCAGGTCGAGCCCGCCGTACGCGACGCACAGATCGACGGCGCCACGATGCAGCGCGTCGACGATCGCGTCCTGCGGCGCTGTGACGATGCTGATCGCGAGCGCCGGATACTTCGCGGCGACGGCTGTCAGCGCGCGGGCGACGGGCGCGCCGTCGAGTTCCGCCGCGAGCCCGAGCCGCAGCGTGTCCTCGACGCCTTCCGACAGGTGCTGCGCATGCGCGCGCAGCGCGTGCAGCCGTTCGGCGATCGACCGCGCGTCGGGCAACAGCGCGGCCATCGCGGCGGTCGGCGTCGGTTCGCGCGTGCCGCGGTCGAACAGCACGAGATCGAGTTCGGCCTCGAGGTTCGCGATCGCCATGCTGACCGCCGACGGCGTGCGGCCGAGTGCGCGCGCGGCCGCCGAGAACGAGCCTTTGTCGATGACGGTCAGCAGCATGTCGATGTGGTCGCTGGTCAGCATGCGCGGCCTTCCTCCTGTCAGAAAAATTGAAAGGACCTGACTTTTGCGGACAGGGTACCCGCTGCTAGTCTCGCCACCTTGTTCGATTCGAAGGGGATGGTCATGCAAGGCTGGAAGCGACGCATAGTCTACGTCGTGATGTTCGAGGTGCTCGGCATCCTGATCGCGTCGACGGTGCTCGGCGTGCTGAGCGGCGCGAGCGCCGAAACGAGCGGTCTGCTGGGCGTGATGATCTCGACGACGGGCGTCACCGTCAATTTCCTGTACAACCTCGCGTTCGAGGCGTGGGAACGGCGGCGCGCGGCGACGACGCGCACCGTCGGGCGGCGCGTGCTGCACGCGGTCGGGTTCCAGGTCGCGCTCGTGACGTTCCTGATCCCGCTGATCGCGTGGTGGCTCGACGTGTCGCTGGTGCAGGCGTTCCTGTTCGACGCAGTGCTGATCGTGTTCTTCCCGATCTTCACGTTCGTGTACAACTGGTCGTTCGACAGCGTGTTCGGGCTGCCGGATGCGGTGACGCGCAAGGCCGAGCCGGTCGCGTAACGCGGTGCAGCGAATATCGGCCGACTGAATGTGCCGGCGGATCGCCGACAGCGACGCGCCGACAACGCGCGGCGTGCGGGAACGAAACGGGGAAGATCGGGCGGAACGAAAGCCGCCCGGGAAATTACGCGGCGATGAACTCGTGCACGTAGCGGTTGAACACGGCGGGGCTCGCCGCATTCATCCCGTGCGACGCGCCGGCGACGGTCTGCCGTTGCGCGTCGCCGATCCACTGCGACAGCGTGTCGACGTTGTTGCGGAACATCTTCGGGCTGCGCTGGCCGTCGATCAGCAGCGTGCGGCATGCGATATCGCCGGCCGTGTGCTGCGAATACGCGGGCAGCGGATCGCGCAGCTGCTTCGGCAGCGTGCTCGCGTTGTCGATCGCCATCGTGCGGAAGCGCGACGTGCTCTTCTTCCATGCGCCCGGCAGGCTCACCGAATCGACGAACATCTCGAGACCGGATTCGACGTCGCCTTGCCCGATCAGGTTCACGGCCTTCGTGCGCAGCGCGAGCGCGGCGGCCGGCAGCGCGGCTTCGCGCACGCCCTGCTGCTGCAGCGGGCCGCCCGGATCGGCGAGCGTCAACGTGTCGACGAGATGCGGATGCTGGCGTGCGACGTTGAACGCGACGCTGCCGCCACGCGAATGGCCGACCAGATGCACGGGGCCGAGATCGAGTGCGTCGATGAATTCGGCGAGCTCGTCGACGTGGTTCTGCCAGCTGAACTCGTCCTGGATGCCTGCTTCGACGGCCGGCCAGTAATGGCTGAGGCTCGGCGCGATGCAGCGGTAGTGGGCCGACAGCGCCGCGAGCTGCGGATCCCAGTAGCGGTAGTCGCACAGCGAGCCGTGCACGAACACCATCGGCGCACCGCTGCCCCGCTCGACATACGGCAGGCTGATGCCTGACGAAAGCGTCGCAAATTGCAGGTCGGGGTTCGCGAGCACGGACGGCTCGATTCGCATGTTCATGACTGAAAGACTCAAAGGTGCGTCAACACGACGCAACTATGCATCACGGCGACCTGCAAGGAAAACGCATAATTTTCATCGTGACGATCAATTTTATTGATGGCTCGGCTGAAAACCCTTGTCGGAGCGAGAGGGCTGTGTCCCCTGTACGGCCTTGGTGCACCGGCATTCCATCCCTACCTATGACGGTTTCGGCCTGACGCCAGTCGGCAGGGCGTAGGGCGGCGACCATGACGGCGCGAAAGTGACGCCGAGCGCCACTTGCAGCACGCTTGAGATAGTCATAACATGGCCGTGTTATTTACCATGTCCATGTGATTTCACGTGGCCAAGTGAGCGCGATATGGGATCGTTGCCAAACCAAATGCCGGAGCGTCCGGCACTGGATGCTTTCCGGACGCTGTTCGAGAAAGCCGATGGATGGCGTGTGACGGCGATGACGGGGTCTGATCCTGGCGGAGACCTGATCCTGAGCAACGACAGGGGCCAAACGTACCTCGCGGTCCTCAAGACGTTCAACGAGGGGCGCGCCGATCGCGTCACGGCGTTCTTTGCCCAAGCACTTCTCGAGGCACGCGAATTCGCGAAGCAACAGAAAATGCGGCCCGCCATCCTGATCTGGGTCGGTCGCGCTACGCCGTCGCTTATTAACCGGCTGGTCGATTTCCACGCGGCGTTCGCCGCCCGCGAACCCTTCGCCGTGCTCTCGATGGACGGAACCCGATATGTACGGTTTCCGGGTTTGGACGTTTCCGAGCACCCGGACCAGCCGACTCGTTCCTACAGTCGCAGTCACGATGTCCAGCCGGGACTGGCATTCTCGGATCTCAACCAGTGGATGCTCAAACTTCTGCTGGCGATCGATATCAAGCGCGAGAACCTCATCGGCGCGGAGGGCAGGCATTACACCACGGCGACCGACCTTGCGCGTGCCGCCGGCGTCTCGGTCATGACGGCCACGCGGCTGATCCATGCGCTGAAGCAGGAGGGTTTCATCGAGACGAAGCCATTCCTGAAAGTCGTGCAACGGCGCAAGCTCGCGAAACGCTGGAAGGCTGAATATCAGAGGCCGGCACCGGCGCTGCCCATGAAGTTCCTTTCGCCGGCCGCGCCCGACGCTCAGTTGCGCAAGATGCTCAAAAACGAAGGCGGAATTTTGGGGCTTTTCGCTGCGGCCGATGCGCTCGGCTTCGGTCATGTCAAAGGTGTACCGCCGACGGTCTGGGTCCATAGCGTGACGGAGGCCGCAAACTGGCGACAGCTGCGCCGAGCCAAAGAGGGCGAACGCCCTGATCTTGTCCTGCAGCAGTCCGGCTTTCCCCAGTCGCTGGGACGTGGCGTCGTCTACCGCGATGGCTTGCCGGTCACGGACGTCATTCAGATCTGGCTTGACGTGTCGGCTCATCCGGCGCGAGGTGCAGAACAGGCCGCCGAGCTGGAGCATGGCATTCTCGCGAACGTGACCGGAGAGGGCGCTTGAGCGAACTCGCCGAATTCAGTTATCTCGCGAGGGCGTTGGCGCCGTGGCGCGACAGGATCGTTTTCATCGGGGGCTGGGCCTTTCGGCTCTATGCGTATGAGCCCCGTGCCTGGAAATCCGACCACACGCCAATCTTCACGCAGGATGCCGACGTCGCATATGCAGAACGCGAGAGGCTCGAAGGCGATATCAAGCAGGCGCTCGAGGGCGCAGGCTTCAAGGAGGAGCCGAACCTCGCGGGCGGGTTCAAGCCGCCCGCGATGCGCTACACGCTTGGCGAGACCGCCAACGGGTTTTACGCGGAATTCCTCACGCCGTTGACCGGTAGCCCGATGCGACGCAACAAAACGACCCGACGGATGGAACCGGACGCAACCGAGGCGAATGCGGGCGTCGTCGCACAGAAGCTGCGCCATCTCGAAATACTGCTGCACGAGCCATGGATCGTGACGATCCCCGTCGAGGAGTCGGGCCTCGGCGAAGCGTTGGCCGACCTGCGCATCCCCAATCCCGTGAGCTTCATGGTCCAGAAGCTGTTGATTCGGGACGACAGGATTCCGGAGAAGCGTGCACAGGATGTGCTCTACATCCACGATGCGATGCTGCTCTTTGGCGGCGCGATCGAAGAGGAACTTGCTCCGGTCTGGAGGCGCGTCGAACGCACGTTGTCGGATGCTCAGCGCAAGTCGGTCGATGCGGGCGTCGACGCGTTCTTCGCCGAAGTGAACGACACCATCCGTGCAGCGGCGGATATCCCGCGGCCCGACCGACAGATCGAACCCGAAGATATGCTCCGGTTGTGTCGGAACGGATTCGACGCGCTTTTCGGCGAAGCAGGCTAAGCCGCCGAGCGCTACCTGCGCGTCAGCGCACCGCCAACGCAGGCGCGGCCTGAACCTCGACCGGGAGGTCGTTGTCGGCCGCGAACTGCATCGCGAAGTCGAACGCGTCCGCGCAGACGACGCGCAATTCGTCCGACACGAACAGGCATTTGGCGCCGCCGTCGACGACCGGCATCGCAAGCCGCGACAGCGCGCACGGATAGCCGGGCCGCCGTTCGCCGACGAACAGCGTGATGACGCCCGCGAGGCGTTCGGGCCAGTCGCTGGGGCGGAAGGTCTTCTGCGCGCGCGTGACGCCGCGGATCAGGTGGCCGTGGATGCGGCCGTGTTCGGAGACTTCGATGCGATCCATGCTGTTGTGCGTGTCCTCGTTCGCGTCATTCGCCGGCGTCGGCCGGCGCGTCGCCGCGCGCGGGAATCCGCAGGTTGCGCAGCTTGTGATAGAGCGTCTTCTTCGGCATGCCGAGCGCGACGCTTGCGTCCGCAACGTTGCCGTGGTGACGCTGCAGCATGTCCTCGATCAGCATCCGTTCGAAATACGCGAGCTGTTCCGCGAGCGTGCCGCCCACGGCCGGGGCGTCGCCCGATGACAGCAGGCTGTCGCCAGTCAGCCCGAGCACGAAGCGGTCGGCCACGTTCTGCAGCTCGCGCACGTTGCCCGGCCATGCATGCGTCATCAGTTCGGACACCTGCGCAGCCGTGACGACCGGCGCCGGCTGCCCGAAGCGCCGCGCGGCCGCGAGCACGAAATGCTCGAACAACAGCGGCACGTCCTCGCGCCGCTCGCGCAGCGGCGGCAGTTCGATCTGCGCGACGTTGAGGCGATACAGCAGGTCAGCACGAAAGCGCCCGTCGGCCGCGAGTTCGGCGAGATCGGCCTTCGATGCGGCCACCACGCGGCAGTCGACCGGAATCAGTTCGTTCGCGCCGAGCCGTTCGACCACGCGCTCCTGCAGCACGCGCAGCATCTTGATCTGCAGCGAAATCGGCATCGTCTCGATCTCGTCGAGGAACAGCGTGCCGCCGTGCGCCCATTCGATCTTGCCGATGCGCTTCTTGATCGCGCCGGTGAACGCGCCGGCCTCGTGGCCGAACAGTTCGCTCTCGAAGATCTGCTCGGGCAGGCCGCCGCAGTTCAGCGCGACGAAATGCGCATCGCGCCGGCTGCCGAAGTCGTGCAGGCTGCGCGCGATCAGTTCCTTGCCGGTGCCCGTTTCGCCGCTGATCAGCACCGACACCGACGTATCGGCAAGGCGCAGGATCTTCTTGCGCACGTCGGCCATCGCGGGCGACTTGCCGAGCACGAACGCCTCGATGCCCTGCCAGTTGTTGAGCGCCGCGCGCAGCCCCTGCACCTCGAGCGTCAGGCGGCGCTTCTCCACCGCGCGCGCGACGCGGCCGGCGATCAGGTCCGACGAGAACGGCTTCTCGATGAAGTCGTACGCGCCGACCTGCATCGCGCCGACGGCCGTCGAGATATCCGCGTGGCCGCTGATCAGCACGACCGGGATCTGCGCATCGACAGCCATCACGCGGTCGAGCAGCTGCAGCCCGTCGATGCCCGGCATCCGCACGTCCGACACGATCACCACCGGCGCGCCGGGCGCGACGTGCGCGAGCGCGTCGGCGGCCGACGCGAACGCGTCGACCGGGAACCCGGCGAGCGCGACGGCTTGCTCGACGCCGATCCGGACGTTTTCATCGTCCTCGACGACCAGCACCCGAATCTCATCTTCCATGCTCTGTCCTTTGCAGCGTCGCCGCCGCGAATTCGATACTGAACTGCGCGCCGCCTTCGTCGCGGTTCGTCGCGGCGATCTTCGCGCCGAACGCCTCGACGATGCGCGACGTGATCGCGAGGCCGAGCCCGAGGCCCTGGCCGCGCGGCTTGGTCGTGACGAACGGCTCGAACAGGTGCGGCAGCACCTCGGGCGCGATGCCGGCGCCGCTGTCCGTGATCGTGAAGCGCACGCGGCCGGCTTCGTCCGGCCCGGCTGCATCGATGACGATGCGGCGCACGGGCGCGTCGTGCACCGCGTCGAGCGCGTTGCCGAGCAGGTTCACGATCACCTGCTGCAACTGGCTCGATTCGGCCGACACGGCTGTGCCGGGCGCGATGTTCACGTCGAGCCGCACGCCTTCGTCGCGAATCCGCGCGTCGTAGATGAGCCGTGCATGCGCGACGGCCTCGTTCAGCGACACCGCGACGCGCTCGACATCGGGCTTGCGCGCGAAGGTTTTCAGCTCGCCCGTGAGCACCGCCATGCTGTCGACGAGCTTGCCGATCCGTTCGAGATTGGCATACGCCGGCGCGGGCTGGCCGCGCTCGAAGAACGTACGTGCGTTGTCGCACAGCGTGCGGATCGCGACGAGCGGCTGGTTCAGCTCGTGCGTGAGGCCGGCGGCCATCTGCCCGAGCACCGCGAGCTTGCCCGCGTGCACGACTTCCTGCTGTGAATCGCGTAGCCGCTGCTCGGTGCGCTCGCGCTCGACGATCTCGCGCTGCATCTGCTCGTTCGCGGCCGTCAGCGCGGCCGTGCGCTGCGCGACGGTCAGCTCGAGCCGGTCGTTCGCGCGGCGCAGCGCGTCCTGCGCGTTCAGCCGCGCGACGATCGCCCGGCGGCGCTGGATCGCGTAGCCGGCCAGCAGCGCGGCGATCAGGAACGCGCCGGTGACGAACACGAACGCCGTCTGCTGCTGGCGCCGCGCACCCGCGATGTCGAGCAGTACCATCAGCGAATCGCCGGCCTGCGGCGCGGGCCGCGACATCACCAGATAGCGTGTGCTGTGGCCGGCGTGGCGCAGATCGGGGAACGTGCCGAACCACGCGGCCGCGTTGCGGTCGCCGATGCGGCGGTACGGCAGCGCATCGACGGTGCGGCCCGCGTATTGCCGCGACGCCTGGATGTCGCGCTGCTGCTGCGCAGTGATCGGGCGCAGCGCGGTGAATTTCCATTCGGGTTCGGTCGAGATCACGACCACGCCGTTGCTGTCGACGACCATCGCGGCGACGCCCGGCGCGCGCCATGCCGATTCGAGCGAATCGACGCTGATCTTCACGGCGGCGACGCCGATCGGCACGCCGTCGTCGCGCACCGCGCTGGCGAAGTAGACGCCCGGCACGCCCGTGTTGGTGCCGATGCCGAAGAAGCGGCCGCTGCCGCGCGCGAGCGCGTCCTTGAAGTACGGCCGGTACGACACGTTGGTGCCGACGAAGCTGATCGTCTCGTTCCAGTTGCTGGCGGCGATCACCTCGCCTTGCAGGTCGATCACGTCGACCGCGCCGCTGCCCGCGTCGCGGTTCACGGCTTCGAGATACGTGTTCACCGTGTGCACGAGCTCGGGCGCGTCGTGCGGCGCGGCCTTCAGCATCGCGCGGACGCCGTCCTGCCGCGCGACCAGCCCGGGCAGGATCTCGAAGCGGCCGAGCTCGCTCTTCAGGCTCGACGCATACAGGTCGAGCCGGTGCGCGCCGGTTTCCTCGAGCGCGTCGATCGCGCGTTCCCATGCGAAATCGACGGCCGCACCGGCCACGCCGACATACAGCACGGCCGCCGATGCCCAGCCCCACCACGGGATTCCCTTGAAGCCTTTCTGCACGTTTGCCCTCATCGATGCCCGCTACCGGTCGTCCGCTACCGGTCGTCCGCTACCGGTCGTCAGCAACCGGTCGTCAGCAACCGGCCGGCCTGAACGACGCGCGCCGCGCGCCGGCAAGGCCGGCGGCGGCGCGTGCGAAGCGGCCTGCGCGACGATGCGCGCGGCGGCGCATCATCCGAAGTGCGCGACCAGGATCAGCGTCACCGTGACGACGATCGCGCCGCCGATGCGCGTCGCGATCTGCGCGAACGGCATCAGCTGCATCCGGTTCGCGGCGGTCAGGATCGCGACGTCGCCGGTGCCGCCTTGCCCGCTATGGCAGGCGTTCACGATTGCGGTGTCGATAGGGTACATCTTCATCAGGCGGCCGACCACGAAACCGGTGCCCATCAGCGTCGCGACGGTCGACACGATGGTCACGACGTTGACGATCGTGAACGCGGCGGTCAGCTTGTCCCACGGCGTCATCGCGACACCGATCGCGAACAGCAGCGGATACGTGACGGCGGTCGAGAAGAACTTGTAGACGACGAACGCGCCTTCCTGCAGCGGCGGCGACACCGCGCGCGCGAGCTTCACGAGCACCGCGAGGAACAGCATCGCGACCGGCGCGGGCAGGCCGAACAGCTTGAACGCCATCAGGCCGACGAGGTACAGCGTGATCGCCGTGATGCCGGCGCCCGCGATGTGCGTGACGTCGACGTGGCCGCGGATCTCTTCGCTTTCCGGCGTCATGTCGCCGGTTTCGCCGACCTGCAGGCGGCCGTTGCCGGTCAGGTGCGGCAGGCGCTTGCCGAGCATGTCGAGCGCGCCCGACAGGATGATCGCGGTCAGGCTGCCGAGCATCACCGGCGGCAGCACCATCGCGAACATCTCGCCTTGCGGCAGGTGCATCAGTTCCGAATAGCCGATCGACAGCGGAATCGCGCCTTCGCCGACGCCGCCGGCCATGATCGGCACGACGATGTACAGCAGCGTGTGGCGTGCGCCGAGGCCGAGCGCGGTGCCCACCGCCGTGCCGACGATCGCGGCCGCGACCGAACCGACGGCCAGCGGGATGAAGATCTTCAGGAAGCCCTGGATCAGCACGCGGCGGTCCATGCTCAGGATGCTGCCGACGATGATCGACGCGATGAACAGGTACAGGAAGTTGGTCGACTTCGTGAATTCGACCGTCAGGTTCAGCACCGGCTTCGGCAGCAGGTGGTAGTACGTGAGCGCCGACGGCACGAAGGTCGCGAAGATCGCGGCCGCGCCGATGTTGCGCAGCAGCGGCAGGCGCTTGCCGAGTTCGGCGCACGTGAAGCCGAAGAACGCGAGCACGGCGATCGCCATCGAGATCTCGCCGGGCACCTTGCCCGTCACCGCGAAACCGACGATCAGCGCGAGCAGGATGAAGTAGATGGGCAGCGGGATGATGCCGATGCGGATTTCCATCAGCTTCCACCAGCCTTCCGGCCAGAAGCGTGCGCGTGTGGCGGGGCCGGCTTCGACAATCGGCTCGGGATGGGACGGGGTATGGATAGAGGTCTGCAAGACGTGTCTCCTGATGTTGGAATGCCTGCTTTGCTTCGCGGCATCGTGTGCCGACTATTACGCAACCTCCGTGCCAAGGCTTCGCTCTATCGGCATGTTTGCAGGCCGTTGATTCATAAGGGATTTGTTTCGTCTGCGGAAAGGACGGCGCGAAGACCGTTCCGAGAATTCGGAATTCGCGCGGCGGGCAGGCCGAGATTTCGGCCGGATGGCGCGTCAGGTGTCCGGTCAGCCCGGCCGCGCCCCGATCGCGCCCTGTATCGCCGCGCCCCGATCGCCCGCCATATCGCCGCGCGCGATTTTCTTCGCACAATCGCTTCGTAGACCGCCCCGTCGCCGCTCTCTATCATCGGCTGATCCTTTTCCGATGCGACGACGACTGTCCGGAGAACGCCCGCGCGTTCGCCGCGGCGTCGCTCATCCGTCGATACCGTCTTTGGACAGGAGAGTGGTTTCCATGCTGCATGCCGTTGTTTCCGCCCGCTTTTCTTCCGGCCGCTTCGCGCGGCCGGCCCGCCTGCTGGCGGCCGCGCTGCTCGCCGGGTTGTTCGGCGTCGGGCTGCTGAACGGCGCGCGCGCCGAGACGGCGCCGCTGAAGGTCGGCATCTCGACCAGCCCGCAGATCGAAGCGCTGAAGATCGCCGCGAAGGAGGCGAAGGCGCAGGGGCTCGACGTGAAGATCGTCGAGTTCACCGACTGGAATACGCCGAACGCGGCGCTCGCGAACAAGGACATCGACGTCAACTACTTCCAGCACATCCCGTTTCTCGAGAACGCGAACAAACAGGGCGGCTACAACTTCGTGTCGATCGCGCCCGGCACGATCATGAAGATCGGCCTCTATTCGAAGAAGGTGAAAAGCTTTGCCGAGCTGAAGGACGGCGCGCGCGTCGCAATCGCGAACGATCCGGTGAACGGCGGGCGCGGGCTGTTGCTGCTGCAGCGCGCGGGCCTGATCACGCTGAAGCCGGGCGCCGACTATCGCGCGACGACGCACGATATCGTGTCCAACCCGAAGCACCTGAAGATCATCCCGCTCGAAGCGTCGCAGCTCGCGCGTTCGCTCGACGACGTCGATCTCGCGCAGGGCTACCCGAGCTTCATCAAGCTCGCCGGCACGGCCGACCCGAACAGTGCGCTGCTGTTCGACGGCACCGAGAACAAGATCTTCGCGATCCAGTGGGTCGTGCGGCCGGACAGCGTGAACGATCCGCGCATCCGCAAGTTCATCGCGATCTACCAGCACTCGCCGGCCGTGCGCAAGGCGCTCGACAACGCGTTCGGCTCGCTGTACGCGATCGCGTGGTGACGGAGACGGACATGACGACGGCGAACCGCAAGAAGATCCTGCTCAACGCGTTCAACATGAACTGCGTCGGGCACATCAATCACGGGCTGTGGACGCATCCGCGCGACCGCTCCGCGCACTACACCGATCTCGACTACTGGGCCGATCTCGCAAAGACGCTCGAACGCGGCAAGTTCGACGGGATCTTTCTCGCGGACATCGTCGGCGTGTACGACGTGTTCGGCGGCGGTCCGGACGCCGCGTTGCGCGAATCGGTGCAGGTGCCCGTCAACGATCCGCTGCTGCTCGTGCCGGCGATGGCGCAGGTCACGAAGCATCTCGGCTTCGGCGTGACCGCGAACCTGACCTACGAGCCGCCTTACCTGTTCGCGCGCCGCATGTCGACGCTCGATCACCTGACGAAGGGGCGGGTGGGCTGGAACATCGTCACCGGCTATCTCGACAGCGCCGCGCGCGGGATGGGCCTCGCGCAGCAGATCGGCCACGACGACCGCTACGAACGCGCGGACGACTACATGGAGGTCGTCTACAAGCTGTGGGAACAGAGCTGGGACGACGACGCGGTGATCCGCGACGCACAGGCGCGCGTGTTCGCGCAGCCCGGCAAGGTGCGGCGCGTGAAGCACGACGGGCCGTTCTATTCGATCGATGCGATCCACCTGAGCGAGCCGTCGCTGCAGCGCACGCCGGTGCTGTACCAGGCCGGTTCGTCCGCACGCGGCGTCGAGTTCGCGGGCCGTCATGCGGAATGCGTGTTCGTGAACGGGCAGAGCAAGGCCGCCGCGCGCGCGGCGGCGCTCGACATCCGCGCGGCCGCCGCGCGGCAGGGGCGCGATCCGGCGTCGATCCGGATCTTCGCGGGCGTGAGCGTCGTGACGGCCGAGACCGAGCGGCTCGCGCGCGAGAAATTCGACGAATACCGGCGCTACGCGAGCCCCGAAGCCGGCCTCGCGCATTTCGCGAGTTCGACCGGCATCGACTTCGCGAAGTACGGCCTCGACGAGCCGATCTCGTACGTGAAGACCGATTCGATCCAGTCCGCCGTCGACGCGATTTCGCGCAAGAGCACGACCGGCACGTGGACCGTGCGCCGGATGCTCGAACAGATGTCGCTCGGCGGCCGTTATGCGCCGATCGTCGGTTCGCCGTCGCAGGTCGCGGACGAACTGCAATCGTGGATCGACGAGACGGGTATCGACGGCTTCAACCTGACGCGCACCGTGATGCCCGAGTCGTTCGAGGATTTCGTCGACTGGGTCGTGCCCGAGCTGCAGAACCGCGGCGTGTACAAGGAAGACTACGATCCCGCGCCGACGCTGCGCGAGAAACTGTTCGGCGCGGGCGCGCGCCTGCCTGCGTGGCACACCGGTGCGCAGCACCGGCCGGCCGCCGTGCCGGAACCCGCGCATTCAGCGCATGCGTGAACGTGACGGAGCGAAGCGATGACGCAATTGTTCGATACGCTGGGTTTCATCGACGCATCGGCTGCGCGTGCCGGCGCTGCTGCAACGGTGCATCGGAAAACGGCCGCGCAGGCTGATGGTGTGGCCGTATCGCTGGAGCAGGTCGGCAAGGTGTTCGCGACGCCGCGCGGCCAGGCCGCCGCGCTGCGCGACGTGACGCTCGACGTGCGGCGCGGCGAGGTGTTCGGGATCATCGGCCGTAGCGGTGCCGGGAAGTCGACGCTGCTGCGGCTCGTGAACGGCCTCGAACGGCCGAGCTCGGGCCGCGTGCGCGTGCAGGGCGTCGACGTCGGCGCGCTCGACGAGGACGGCCTCGTCGTTTTGCGCCGCCGCACCGGCATGGTGTTCCAGCATTTCAACCTGCTGTCCGCGAAGACGGTATTCGAGAACGTCGCGCTGCCGCTGAAGATCGCCGGCGTGCCGAAGGCCGAGCGCGTGCGCAAGGTCGACGCGCTGCTCGAACTCGTCGGGCTGACCGCGAAGCGCGACGCGTATCCGGCGAGCCTGTCGGGCGGGCAGAAGCAGCGCGTCGGCATTGCCCGCGCGCTCGTGCACGATCCCGAGGTGCTGCTGTGCGACGAGGCGACGTCGGCGCTCGATCCCGAGACGACGCAGTCGATCCTCGCGCTGCTCGCCGACATCAACCGCCGCCTCGGGCTGACGATCGTGCTGATCACGCACGAGATGGAAGTGATCCGCGCGGTGTGCGACACGGTCGCGGTGATCGAACAGGGCGAAGTCGTCGAAACGGGCCCCGTGTGGCGCGTGTTCGGCGATCCGCGCCACGGCGCGACGCGCGCGCTGCTCAGCACGCTGGTGCACGACCTGCCGGCCGAACTGGCCGCGCGCGTGCAGCCGCTGCCCGAGCAGGCCGCGTTGCCCGACGGCGCGCAGGTCGTGCTCGACGTTCGTTATACGGGCGAGAGCGGTGGTGAGCCGGACGTCGGCGCGCTCGCGGCGGCGCTCGGCGGCTCCGTGCGGTTCCTGCACGGCGGGATCGAGCGCATCCAGGGGCATGCACAAGGGCGGCTCGTGATCGCAGCCACACCGCGCGCGGATGAAGCCGGCCCGTCGTCCGCACGCGGCGGCGCGGTCGCCGCGCTGCTCGAACGTGCGCGCCGTCACGCAAATCACGCGGAGGTGCTCGGTTATGTTTGAGCTCTGGTGGCCCGAACTGCTCGACGCGATCCGCGACACGCTGTCGATGGTCGCCGCGTCGGCCGCGATCGCGGCGCTGATCGGCATTCCGCTTGCGGTGATCCTCGTGACGACCGCACCCGGCGGCATCTACGCGCGGCGCGGCGTGAACGCGGTGCTCGGCGCGCTGGTCAACGTGTTCCGCTCGACGCCGTTCATCATCCTGCTCGTCGCGCTGCTGCCGTTCACGCGCGTGCTGATCGGCACGACGATCGGCGTATGGGCGGCCGTCGTGCCGCTGTCGATCGCCGCGATCCCGTTCTTCGCGCGAATCGCCGAAGTGAGCCTGCGCGAGGTCGATCGCGGGCTGATCGAGGCTGCGCTCGCGATGGGCGCCAAGCGTCGCCACATCGTGTGGCACGTGCTGCTGCCGGAGGCGCTGCCCGGCATGCTCGGCGGCTTCACGATCACCGTCGTCGCGCTGATCGGCTCGACCGCGATGGCGGGCGCCGTCGGCGCGGGCGGGCTCGGCGATCTCGCGATCCGCTACGGCTACCAGCGCTTCGACACCACGGTGATGGTGACCGTGATCGTGATCCTGATCGCACTCGTTTCGGCCGTGCAAATCACGGGCGACCGCCTGGTCCGACGCGTGACCCGGCGTACCTGAGCGACGCCACGAGCGTTTGCTCGCTTCATTCATGACCCTGAGAGAACCATACCCATGACCTTGCCCATCGGCGCGCCGCGCGAATGGAACGGACAATTCGAGGAAGCGCTGTTTCTCGACGTGGCGCGACGCCATCGTCCCGGCTTTCCCGACAAACTCGCCACGCCGCCGCGCGAGCCGGCCAACGCGGACGAGCTGGCCGCCGTCGCCGACTACTACACGAAGATGGCGTCGCACGACCTGTTCATCGTGCAGGTCGTCGCGAAGGCGATCGACACGCTGTTTCGCGACGATCCGCATTTCCAGCTGATCCTGTCGCGCCAGCTAGGCGACGACGGCGCGCATGCGGTGATCGGCCGCGAGCGCGTGACCGAACTCACGGGGCGCGATCCGCTGCCGGAAGTCGATAGGCTCGTCGCCGCGCACTGGGCGCGCATCGGCGATATCGCGGTGCGCGACGTCGCGGGTTTTCTCGCGTTCGAATGGCATTACGAGCTGCACATCCTCGCGAAGCTGTGGATCCAGCGCAAGACCGGCCGTATCGGCGACGGCGCGATGCGCGAGCACGGCGAGAACCGGATCCGGCCGGACGAGGAATGGCATCGCGTGCAGATCGTCCAGTGGTGGTTCGACACGTTGAAGGCGCTGCCGGCCGCCGAGCGCGACGCGCTGATCGATCGCGTGATTGCCGCCGACGAGGAAACGCAGGCGCGGCTCGACGGTTATCTGCACGACGAGTACGCGCATACCGCACACGTGTTCGGCGCGGATATCGCCGAATACCGCGCGATCTACGACGACTGGCGGCGCGAGATCCTGTCGCGGTTGACCGGCAGGCACGAACTCGGAAAACTCGTGCCGCTGTCGGAAGCTGTCTCGACCCAGGAACAGGAAGCCGTCGCATGAACGATCCACGCGGCCCGGCGACGCTCGCCGCGGCAACGGATGTCCCGGTAGTCGATCCGGACGCACTTGCGCGCGTTATCGACGCGCTGCGCGCAACCGCCGCCGCACGCGACCGCGCGGGCGGTCACGCGGCGCAGGAGAAACAGTGGCTCGCCGACGCGGGCCTGCTGACGCTCGCGGTGCCGCGCGCGTTCGGCGGGCAGGAAGCCGCGTGGCCCACGATCTACGACGCGATCCGGCAGATCGCGCGTGTCGACAGTGCGCTCGCGCATCTCGTCGGGTTCCAGTGCCTGCAGGTGGTGAGCGTCGACGTGTGGGGCAGTGCCGCGCAGCGCGAGCGTTATCTGCGCGGCACGGTCGAGCACGGCTGGTGGTGGGGCAATGCGGTCAATCCGCTCGACACGCGGCTCGTGGCCACCGCGACGGCGGATGGTGGCTACCGCCTCGATGGCGTGAAGGGCTTCTGTTCGGGCACGCGCGGCTCGCAGCGGATGACGGTGTCCGCGCACGATCCGGAAACCGGCCGCACGGTGTTCGGCGTGGTGCCGACCGATCGCGAAGGGATCATGGTCAACGACGACTGGGATCCGGTCGGCCAGCGCCAGACCGACAGCGGCAGCGTGCGCTTCGACGGCGTGACGCTCGCGCCGGACGAGGTGTTGCACCGGTCCGAAGCGCCGCCGACACCGCGCGCGACGCTGCGCACGCTCGTGTCGCAGCTCGTGCTGACGAACCTGTTCGTCGGGCTCGCGGAAGGCGCGCTGGTTGAGGCGCGCGATTATGTGCTGCAACACGGCCGTCCGTGGATTCACTCGGATGCCGCGCAGGCGAGCGACGATCCGTACACATTGCAGCGCTTCGGCGACATGCGCGTGCGTGCCGTTGCCGCGGCGGCGCTGGCCGAGCGCGCGGGCGGCGCGTTGCAGCACGCGTGGGCGCGGCACGATGCGTTGACGGCGGACGAGCGCGCCGAAGTGGCGCTGGCGGTATCGGACGCGAAGATCGTCGCGCAGCGCGCGGCGCTCGACAACGGCGAGGCGCTGTTCGACGCATGCGGTGCGCGCGCGACGGCCGCGTCGCTCGGCCTCGACCGCTTCTGGCGGAATGCGCGCACGCATACGCTGCACGATCCGCTCGACTACCGGCTGCGCGATGTCGGCCGGTTCGCGCTGACGGGAGAGTTGCCGGCGGCGTCGCTCTATACGTGACGACGGAGCCGGCGCGGGGGCGCTTCGTGGCGGCTACATGCCGACCGGCAAGCGCCGGTGCCTGCCGCCCATGCCGACACATCGTTCGTTCCGCCCGCTGGACGCCTTACGACGGATGCACGATCAGCGGCTGGCCCGCGCATACGATCGTGCGCGGGCCGGTCGCCGTGCGCGGCGGCGCGTTGAACGGGCAGCCGGCAGGGCAGGCCGTGACGTTTCCGGATACGGAGGCGTAGCCTGCTGCGGCGACCGGGAAACGACGTACCGCGTGAGATCGTGGCGCCATCGGCGCGGTCGCGCCGATGGCTTGCCGTGCGGCGTCAAGCAACTGACTCTTGACGCTTCACGGGCCGAGCACCCTTACCAGCGGTAGCCGACGCCCGCACCCGCACCGAACGAGCCGTGGCCGGAAACCGCCGTCGTCACCGAGCCCTTGACCAGCCATTTCGCCGTCGCGACGGAAAGACCGACCGCCATGGCGCTTTGACCGCCATACGTCCCGCCGCCGAGCGCGACCACCTTTTCACCCGGCAGCACGGCTTGCGGCATGTTCGCCATCGCGATCGCGCTTGCAGTGCCCGCGTTCGCGTCCTTGCGGTACTTCGACATTTCTTCGCGAACCGAATTGATTGCGCCGTTCAACTGACGCACATTGACGCCGTCCGTCGGGGCCGTGCCGTCGGCCATGTTGGTGAGCTGACGCTCGGCGCCCGGCGCGCCGATCGATACCGTGTTGTCCCGATCGGCGATCGAATTCGCTCCCAACGCGACCGAATTGCTGGCGGTTGCGCGGCTGTTCGTGCCGATCGCGGTTGAGTCCTTGCCGGAGACATTCGACCCTGCGCCGATAGCCGTTCCGTTCGATGCGGTGACTTTCGAATTCGTGCCGATGGCGGTTCCGTTCGCCGCCGTGACGGTGGAATTGACGCCGACGCCCGTACCGTTATCGCCCGAGACATTGGAGCCGTTGCCGACCGCGGTCCCGTTCGGCACGCTGACCAGCGTATTTTTGCCGATTGCGGTGCCCGTATCGTCCGTCACCGCGCCGCTCGGGACGCTCGACGAAATTTTGCCGACGGTCGTCGTGAGCGTTGCCAGATCCGCCGTCAACGTGGAAACCTGGTTTGCGATCGAGAAGAGCTGCGAGCCGTTGACCGCATCCGTGCTGGTCGCGCTGATCGCGCCGGCCGCGACGTTCACGATCTGACGCTCGGCGCCCTTGCTGCCGACGCTGACCACGCCCACCGGCGTGCCCGCGAAGCCGCCGTAGCTGACGCCGTTGAGCGTTACGCTGTTGACGGTGGTGAAAGCGCGTGTAGACGCGTTCGAGCCCAGTGCGACGGAATTCGCATCGGCGGCGTTCGCGCCTTCGCCGATCGCGACCGCATTCACCGCGGATGCCGTCGCACGGGCGATGGCGATGCTCCCGACAGCGGAGGCCGAACTGTCGACGCCGAGCGCTACCGCATCGTTCGCGCCGGCGTTTGCCTGAAAGCCGAGTGCCGTACCGCCGGCCGCAATGCTGCCCTTGCCCACGGCCGTGGAAAATGTCGCGGTGGCGCTGGCGCCTTGGCCGACCGCCGTCGACTGGTCGACGGCGATCGCGCCCTGGCCGAAGGCGGATGCCGTCGCGCCGTTCGCGATGGCTCCGTTACCGACTGCCGTCGCCTTGGTTCCGACCGCGCTTGAGGCCACACCCATCGCCGTCGCCTGGTCGCCGGTTGCCACGGCATTTCCGCCGACGGCCGTCGCAAAGGCACCGGTCGCGGCCGCCATGCGGCCGATCGCAACGGTTTCGCTATAGGCTCCGGTCGACGAGCCCGAATTCGCGGCTGCCGCAGTGCCGATCGCCACGTTGTCGCAGCCCGTTGCAGTGGCCGGATACGTGCCGCTTCCCGAGATGGCGATGTTGCCGACACAGCCGGCCGACGTTTCGGTCGACGTCCCGTTCTGCACGTAGTCGGCCCGCGCCGGCGCGGAAGCCGTGAAGGCAACAATTGCCGCGCCAACGGCGGCAGCAAGTACCGCCTTCGACTTTGCCGGCGCGCGCTGTGCCGGATTCCCCAACCCTCGATGATTCTTGTTCACGTGATTCCTTGGCTCGATATAGAAACTGAGTTGTGTTTTGCATGTCCGTCTCGCGATTTCCCGGTCGCATCTCATTCGTGTCTTTTGTATGAAACCTTTGCTCGATCACAGCCCAATTGAAAAGATGTACTAAGCAAATTTGACACTCAGCGGCGCGAATCAGATGGGGAAACGGTACACAGGTGCGGCTGCTGGATTCGAAGATGTCGGAACACTGGTGCTTCCCGGATCTGCAGCTTGAGATGCGACGACGCATTCTGATAGGACTCACCGGCGCCCATGTTTGCCACGGCGGCCGATCTCTATGCGTTGGGGAAAGTTCGTCGTGTCGATGTATGCGCGGACCGCCGGCATACCGGTCTGGGGAGCGGAAGCCGGCGGTCAGGCGTCGGCTTCCGTCAATCTTCGTTGCGCGCTTGTTACTACGCCGCCAACGCGTCCGCCAGCGCCCGCATCGCGGCCACCGTCTCCGGATTCGCCGGAAAGAACGCCTCGATCGCGAGTTCTGAAAGCGTCACGTCGACCGGCGTGCCGAACACGGTCGTCGTACTGAAGAACGTCAGCTCGCCGGCCGCGGTGCGCAGCCGCAGCGGCACGGCGATATCTGCGAAGTCGGTGCGCGCCTGCGTGTCGTCGGGCTGGCCGGCCGGCGCCGGATACGCGGCGAGTTCGTCGCGCAGCGCATGCAGCGTGCGGTCGCCGCTCGCATCGATCTGCCGCTGCAGCCGATGCAGGATGTGCGCGCGCCATTCATGCCAGTTGACGATCTGCGACGCGAGGCCGTCCGGATGCAGGCTCAGCCGCAGCACGTTGACGGGCGGCTGCAGCAGCGACGGATCGGCCTGCGCGACCAGCGCGCCGAGCATCCGGTTCGCGGCGAGCAGCGTCCAGTGGCGGTCCACCGCGAGCGCCGGGTACGGCTCATGGCCGCGCAGCACGGCTTCGACCGCATGGCGAGCGGCATCCAGTTGCGGATCCGAGAACGGCCGTTCGCGAAACAGCGGCGCGAAGCCGGCCGCCACCAGCAGCGCATTGCGTTCGCGCAGCGGCACGTCGAGCCGCTCCGCGAGATGCAGCACCATCTCGCGGCTCGGCTGCGCCCGTCCCGATTCGACGAAGCTCAGGTGGCGCGCGGACACTTCCGCGTCGAGCGCGAGCGCCATCTGGCTCAGGCGCCGGCGCTGGCGCCACGTGCGCAGCAGCGGGCCGATGCCGGACGCACGGCTGGCGGACGGGGCGGGCGAATGAAGGGCGGCGGTCGGGTTCATGCAGCAGATGATAGGCAATCCCGCGCGCGTTGGGCATTACCTGCGACGTAAGCATCGCGCCGCTCCCCGGGTGCGTCCCGGCGCTGCGTTACCATAGCCCCCGTGCCAACTGAGAGGCGACGCCGGACCCGCGACGACAACGCATGGGCCGGTGCCGCGCACATTCACAACAAGGCATTACAGGGGAATCCAACAATGAAAAAACTTGCCGTCCGGCTTGCCTGCGTGGCGACGCTCGCACTCGCCGTGACCAGCGGCCATGCGCAGACCGAAGCTGCGCAGGTGGAAATGAGGGCCGCCGCCGCGGCCGCCAACGAGGCCGTCGTGAAGGGGCCGACCGACATCGACGTGAAACACGAAGCCGTGCTGAAGCTGAAGGCCGGGGAATCGTTCGTGCCGGCGGCCGAAGCCGGCCGCTACCTGCGTTCGATGGGCAACTCGATCGACGAATCGAAGCTGGTCGGCCTCGTGCTGCCCGACGATCCGGACGCTGACTGGATCTCGGTCGTGTCGTTCGAGCCGAGCGGCTACATCCGCGACGACGACGCGAAGGACTGGAAGCCCGACGACCTGCTGAAGAGCCTGCAGGCCGGCACCGAGGAAAACAACCCGGCGCGCAAGGAGCGCGGCCTGCCCGAAACCGAGGTGGTTGGCTGGGCCAAGGCGCCCGCGTACGACGCGGCCACGCACCGGCTCGTGTGGTCCGCGATCATCCGCGACAAGGGCGCGGCGCCGAACGCCGGGAACGACGGCGTGAACTACCGGACGCTCGTGCTCGGCCGCGACGGCTACCTGTCGCTGACGATGGCGTCGACGCTGGCCGACCTGCCGAAGTACAAGGCGTCGGCCGACGACCTGCTGTCGAACATCAGCTTCAACGACGGCAAGCGCTACGCCGATTTCAACAAGTCGACCGACCATGTCGCCGAGTACGGCCTCGCGGCGCTGATCGTCGGCGTCGGCGCGAAGAAGCTCGGGCTGCTCGCGCTGATCGGCGCGTTCGCGGTGAAGTTCTTCAAGATCGGCGCGGTCGCGCTGCTGGCCGGCGGCGCGGCGCTGAAGCGCTTCTTCGGGCGCAAGCCGAAGCCGGCCGCGGTGCCGGTCGTCGCCGACGCGTCCGACGTATCCGGCCCGGAGCGCAAGGAATGACGAAGCTGTTGCTGCTGATCTTCGGCGGCCTCAAGCTCGGCAAGGTGCTCGTGTCGGCGGGCACCATGCTGGCGTCGATCGCGGTCTATGCGCTGTTCTACGGCTGGCGGTTCGCGGCCGGTTTCGTCGCGCTGCTGCTGGTGCACGAGTCCGGCCACTACCTGGCCGCGCAGCGGCGCGGGCTCGACGTCGGGCTGCCGACGTTCATCCCGTTCGTCGGCGCTTGGATCCAGCTGAAGGAGATGCCGCACGACGCGGAAACCGAAGCGTATGTCGGGCTCGCCGGGCCGTTCGTCGGCACGCTCGGCGCGCTGGCCTGCTATGCGGCCGCGCGCCACTACGACAGCAACCTGCTGCTTGCGCTGTCGTACACGGGCTTCTTCCTGAATTTGTTCAACATGATCCCGCTGTCGCCGTTCGACGGCGGGCGGATCACCGCGGTGCTGTCGCCGCGCATCTGGTTCGCGGGCGTGCCGGTGCTGATCGCGCTGTTCGTGTATCGCCCGAGCCCGCTGCTGATCGTGATGGCGATCCTCGCGCTGCCGCAGCTGAAGCGCGCGTGGCGCTACGATCCCGACGCGCCGGGGAACCGCGTGTACTACGCGACGTCGATCGAGACGAAGACGACCTACGCGCTCTGCTACGTCGGCCTGCTCGCGTTCCTCGCGCTGATGACGTCCGGCGTGCACGACATGCTGCGCGTCGTGCATTCCGCGACCTGACGCAAAAACGGCGGCCGCAGTTACGCGGCCGCCGTCGTATTCCTTCCCTTCATTAGAAGCTCAAGCGTCGCGATGGCGCAGCTCGACGCGCTTGATGTCCTTCACGATCACGAGATAGCTGAACACGGTGACGAGCGCGTTCAACCCGACGAACACGAGCGCGCCGTTGAACGAGCCGCTCGCGCCGACGAGGTAGCCGATCGCGATCGGCGCGACGATGCCGGCCGTATTGCCGAACATGTTGAACAGGCTGCCCGACAGCCCGATCGCTTCCTTCGGCGCGGTATCCGCGACCACGGCCCAGCCGAGCGAGCCGATCCCCTTGCCGAAGAACGACACGGCCATCAGCACGATCACGAGCGCTTCGCTGTCGACGTAGTTGCAGCCGATGATGACCATCGACAGCGCCATCCCGCAGACGATCGGGATCTTGCGCGCGAGCGTCAGCGACACGCCGCGGCGGATCAGCCCGTCCGACAGCATCCCGCCGAGCACGCCGCCGAGGAACCCGCAGATCGCCGGCAGCGACGTCATGAAGCCGGCCTTCAGCAGCGACATCCCGCGCGCCTGCACGAGGTAGATCGGGAACCACGTGAGGAAGAAGTAGGTGAGCACGTTCACGCAGTACTGGCCGAGATAGACGCCGATCAGCATCCGGTTCGACAGAAGCTGGCGCACGTAGTACCAGCCCGCGACGCGGCTGCCTTCGGACGCGGCACCGGTGCCGTGCGACTTCGACCGCACGAGGCCGCCGCCCTGCTCGATATGGTCGAGTTCCGCGCGGTTCACGGCCGGATGGTCGGCCGGATCCTTCACGACGCGCAGCCACAGGAACGCGAGCGCGATGCCCGCGAGGCCGAGCCACAGATACACCTGGTGCCAGCCGTACGCATGCGTGAGCCACGCCATCAGCGGCGAGAACACGACCGCCGCGAAATACTGCGCGGCGTTGAAGATCGCCGACGCCGTGCCGCGCTCTGCGGTCGGGAACCAGCTCGCGACGACCTTCGCATTGGCGGGGAACGCGGGCGCCTCGGCGATGCCGACCGCGAAGCGCATCGCGAACAGCGCGGCGACCGCGAACGCGGCGCTGCCGCCGAGGCCGATCGTGCTCTGCAGCAGCGTGAACGCCGACCACAGGAAGATGCTGGCGGCATACACGCGCCGTGCGCCGAAGCGGTCGAGCAGCCAGCCGCTCGGCAGTTGCGCGAGCACGTACGCCCAGCTGAACGCCGAGAAGATATAGCCCATCGTCACCGGATCGATGCCGAACGCCTTGCGGATCGGCGTGCCGGTGATCGACAGCGTCGCGCGGTCCGCGTAGTTGAGCGTCGTGACGACGAACAGCATCGCCAGGATCCAGTAGCGCACGGCGGTCCGGCGCGCGGTGCGCGCGAGGTCGATCGGAAGATCGCGAGGGGTGGTCTGATTGGGCACTTTAATGTACGTCGTCGTATGACATGAGCGGAAGTTTATGGGCAATGCCCGAGTGCAGAAACCTCGGGTTTTCCCTTTGAGGCGCAACGCAAAGTGGTCAAAATTTGGGCATAGACTGAATGAGTAAGGGATTCGCGCATAGTGTGGCAAGATCGACGATCAGCATGAATCGCGAAATCACGTCGGCAGACATCGTATCTGTTGAGCTACAATGAACCCATCATTCCCGAACCACGGAGCACACCCCATGCAACTGACAGGAGAGATGCTGATCGGCGCCGAAGCGGTGACCGGCTCGGCCGGTAACTTGCTCGCGTTCGACCCGACGAAGGGCGCACAGATCGATGCGCCGGCGTTCGGCGTCGCGACGCAGGCCGACGTCGGCCGCGCGTGCGAACTCGCGCGCGACGCGTTCGATGCGTACCGCGCGCAGCCGCTCGCGGCCCGCGCGGCGTTTCTCGACGCGATCGCGGATGAAATCGTCGCGCTCGGCGATGCGCTGATCGAGCGCGCGCATGCCGAAACGGGCCTGCCCGTCGCGCGGCTGCAGGGCGAGCGCGGCCGCACCGTCGGCCAGCTCAGGTTGTTCGCGCGCGTCGTGCGCGACGGGCGCTTCCTCGCCGCGTCGATCGATCCCGCGCAGCCCGCGCGCACGCCGCTGCCGCGCGCGGACCTGCGGCTGCAGAAGGTCGGGCTCGGGCCCGTCGTCGTGTTCGGCGCGAGCAACTTCCCGCTCGCGTTCTCGGTGGCCGGCGGCGATACGGCGTCGGCGCTCGCGGCCGGCTGCCCGGTGATCGTGAAGGCGCACGAAGCGCACCTCGGCACGTCCGAGCTGGTCGTCCGCGCGATCCGCGCCGCCGTCGAGAAATGCGGGATGCCGGCCGGCGTGTTCTCGCTGCTGATCGGCCCCGGCCGCGTGATCGGCGCGGCGCTCGTCAGCCATCCGGCGATCCAGGCCGTCGGCTTCACGGGTTCGCGGCAGGGCGGCATGGCGCTCGTGCAGCTCGCGAACGCGCGGCCGCAGCCGATTCCCGTCTACGCGGAAATGAGCAGCATCAACCCGGTCGTGCTGTTCCCGGCCGCGCTCGCCGCGCGCGGCGACGCGATCGCGACGGGCTTCGTCGATTCGCTGACGCTCGGCGTCGGCCAGTTCTGTACGAACCCGGGCCTCGTGCTCGCGATCGACGGCCCCGATCTCGACCGCTTCGAAGCCGTCGCCGCGCAGGCACTTGCGAAGAAGCCGGCCGGCGTGATGCTCACGCGCGGCATCGCCGATGCGTATCGCAACGGCCGCGGCAAGCTGGCCGAACTGCCGGGCGTGCGCGAAATCGGCGCGGGCGAGGCGGCGCAGACCGAATGCCAGGCGGGCGGCGCGCTGTACGAAGTCGGCGCGCAGGCATTCCTGGCCGAACCGGCGTTCAGCCACGAGGTGTTCGGGCCGGCGTCGCTGATTGTGCGCTGCCGCGATCTCGACGAAGTCGCGCGCGTGCTCGACGCGCTCGAAGGCCAGCTCACGGCCACGCTGCAGATGGACGCCGACGACAAGCCGCTCGCGCGCCGGCTGCTGCCGATCCTCGAACGCAAGGCCGGGCGCCTGCTCGTCAACGGTTACCCGACCGGCGTCGAGGTGTGCGATGCGATGGTGCACGGCGGGCCGTTCCCCGCGACGTCGAACCCGGCCGTGACGTCGGTCGGCGCGACGGCGATCGAGCGCTTCCTGCGGCCCGTGTGCTATCAGGACTTCCCGGACGACCTGCTGCCCGAAGGGCTGCAGGAACGCAATCCGCTCGAGATTCCGCGCCTGCGGGACGGCAAGGCGGAGTGACGGGCCGGATCGACTGAGGGCGCGATCCCCGGCGGCCGGTGCGCCGGGGCGGAAAAACAGAAAGGCGGAAGTGGCCGGTGGGCCGCTTCCGCCTTTTTGCATGGCGGGCGTTCGTGCCGCCGATCTCGTCGGGTCAGTGAGCGGGGTGAGCGGCGGCACCGAGGGGGCAGACTGCCGTCGATGTCGCCGTCTTCCGCATTCCCCGAATTTCTCCTACAGTAGCGGAGCCCCGGACCCTGCGGTCCGCGGGCGAGCCTGAGAGACCGACAAAAGACAACGAGGGAACCCTCCAATGAACATCAACAAGCGTGGCGATCACCTGTTCGCGGCCGGATTGTGGAAAGCGATCGGCGACGTCGCGAAATCCGTGCGCACCCAGATCGGCCAATACAGCGAAGGGCGCGTGCTCGCGAATGCGCTGCTGGAATTCCAGCGCGACCTGGGCGGCAGCGAATTCGACGTGACGATCAACCAGGGGCGGCTCGTCACGGGCGCCGATGCACATTCGCTCGTGTTCGGGCAGGCCGTCCGACGTTTCCGGCAGGACATGGAGGCGCTGGTGTTCGCGCTCCAGTACCGGCGCAGCATCGACGAACGCGACCAGGGCCTGCGCGCCGAAGCGCTGACGCAGGCGAACAGCCAGCTCGCGACCGCGAAGCAGTCCGCGACGATCACGGTCGGCCGGTTCTTCGATGCGGTCGTCGACCGCGACGTGCTCGGACAGATTCTCGACGGCGAATCGAAGGCGCGTGCGGGCGCGCAGGACCAGATCGAGGCGACGCGGGTCAAGCTGGGGAACGTGCGCTACCGGATCGTCGGGATCATCGCGCAGATGTGACGCGGAGGGCCGGCCCGAGAAGCGGGCGGCGTCGGGCGGAGCGCTGCGGCAGAGGCGGCACGCATCGCGACGGATGCGTGCACGGTTACCGATACAAACGGCCGCGCCAGGGTCAACCCGGCGCGCGCCGCAAAAACAGCCGGCCGCAGCGCCGATCAAGGCGCCACGCCGGCCACACCCGCTCTTACTGCGGGCCCATCTTCTTGATCAGCACATCGAGCTCCGCGGCTTCGGCCTCGGTGAGGTCGACGAGCGGCGCGCGCACCGGGCCCGCGTCGTGGCCGACGAGCTTCGCGCCCGCCTTCACGATGCTGACCGCATAACCCGCGCGGCGATTGCGGATCTTCAGGTACGGCAGGAAGAAATCGTCGATCAGGCGGCCGACCGTTGCGTGGTCGTCCTTCGCGATCGCTTCGTAGAAATCCATCGCGGTCTTCGGGATGAAGTTGAACACCGCCGACGAGTACACCGGCACGCCGAGCGCCTTGTACGCGGCCGCATAGACTTCGGCCGTCGGCAGGCCGCCGAGGTACGCGAACCGGTCGCCGAGGCGGCGGCGGATCGTGACCATGCTCTCGATCTCGCCGACGCCGTCCTTGAAGCCGATCAGGTTCGGGCAACGGTCGGCGAGGCGCTCGAGCATGTCGGCGTTCAGCTTCGAATTCGCGCGGTTGTACACCACGACGCCGATCTTCAGCGCGCGGCACACCTGCTCGACGTGGTCGGCGATCCCTTCCTGGCTCGCTTCGGTCAGGTAGTGCGGCATCAGCAGCACGCCGCTCGCGCCGAGGCGCTCGGCTTCCTGCGCATATTCGATCGCGACGCGCGTCGCGCCGCCCGCGCCGGCGAGGATCGGCACCTTGCCCTTGCAGGTTTCGGTCGCGACGCGGATCACGTCCGAATACTCGCGCTGCGTGAGCGAGAAGAATTCACCGGTGCCGCCGGCCGCGAACAGCGCGCTCGCGCCATACGGCGCCAGCCATTCGAGGCGCTCGGCATAGGTGGTCGCGCGGAAGTTGCCGTCGGCGTCGAAGTCGGTCAGCGGAAACGACAGCAGGCCGTGGGAGATGATCTGTTTGAGTTCTTGCGGTGAAGTCATGGTTGGGGTCGTCCGTCTAGCGCGAGTGCTGGGTTCGTCGGGAACGGCATACGGGCCACATTGGCGATGTCGTTGTATGTCATCGTACAACGAGGGAAAGGGTGACGCAAGCGGTTTGCTGGCCGCTCGATAGTAGGGTCTTTCCGGATAAGGGTTTACGCAGCATCGCCGGTTGAGGCCGAATGTCATATGATGACTAACGATATGACCGGTGGCTTCCAGGAGTTCCGATGACTGCTTCCCCTCTCTACATCCGCGTGCATCCGGACGACAACGTCGCGATCGTCGTCAACGACGGCGGCCTGCGTGAAGGCGCGACGTTCGCCGATGGGCTGACGCTGCGCGAAGGCGTGCCGCAGGGGCACAAGGTCGCGTTGGCCGACCTCGCGGCCGGCGACCCGATCGTCCGCTACAACGTGGTGATCGGCTATGCGCTGACCGACCTGCGGCGCGGCAGCTGGGTCAACGAGCGCACGATGCGCATGCCCGAGCCGCCGGGGCTCGACGACCTGCCGCTCGCGACGCGTGCCGCACCGCCGCTGGCGCCGCTCGAAGGCTATACGTTCGAGGGCTTCCGCAATGCCGACGGCTCGGTCGGCACGCGCAACATCCTCGCGATCACGACGACCGTGCAGTGCGTGTCGGGCGTCGTCGAGCATGCGGTGAAGCGGATCAAGGCCGAGCTGCTGCCGCGCTACCCGAACGTCGACGACGTGGTCGGGCTCGAGCATACGTACGGCTGCGGCGTCGCGATCGATGCGCCGGACGCCGACATCCCGATCCGCACGCTGCGCAACATCAGCCTGAACCCGAACTTCGGCGGCGAGGTGATGACCGTGAGCCTCGGCTGCGAGAAACTGCAGCCCGAGCGCCTGCTGCCGCCCGGCACGATTCCGGTGGCCGCGGACGGCGCGACCGACAACGGCGGCGTCGTGTGCCTGCAGGATGCCGCACACGTCGGCTTCAACTCGATGATCGACTCGATCATGAAGATGGCCGAAGCGCATCTCGAGCGGCTGAACCGCCGCCGTCGCGAGACGTGCCCCGCGTCGGATCTCGTCGTCGGCGTGCAGTGCGGCGGCAGCGACGCGTTCTCGGGGCTCACCGCGAACCCGGCCGTCGGCTTCGCGGCCGACCTGCTCGTGCGTGCGGGCGCGACGATCATGTTCTCCGAGGTGACGGAAGTGCGCGACGGCGTCGCGCAGCTCACGTCGCGTGCGGCGAACGAGGAGATTGCGCGCGACATCATCCGCGAGATGGACTGGTACGACCGCTACCTGCAGCGCGGCCGCGTCGACCGCAGCGCGAACACGACGCCCGGCAACAAGAAGGGCGGCCTGTCGAACATCGTCGAGAAGGCGATGGGTTCGATCGTGAAGTCGGGCAGCGCGCCGATCGCCGGTGTCGTGCGTCCCGGCGATCGCGCGCGGCAGAAGGGGCTGCTGTATGCGGCGACGCCCGCGAGCGACTTCATCTGCGGCACGCTGCAGCTCGCGGCGGGGATGAACCTGCACATCTTCACGACCGGCCGCGGCACGCCGTACGGTCTCGCGCAGGTGCCGGTGATCAAGGTCGCGACGCGCAGCGATCTCGCGCGCCGCTGGCACGACCTGATGGATCTCGACGCCGGGCAGATCGCGACCGGCGCGGCCACGATCGAGGACGTGGGCTGGGAACTGTTCCGGCTGATGCTCGACGTCGCGAGCGGCAAGCGCCGGACGTGGGCCGAGCAATGGAAGCTCGCGAATGCGCTGACGCTGTTCAATCCGGCGCCGGTGACCTGACGCGCGGTCGCGACGGCATGCGATGCGGGCGCCCGAGGGCGCCCGTTTTCTTTGCGGCTGCGAAAGATGGAATCGGCGCAGTTACGCGTCGTCCGGCAGATCGAACCGTTGGCGTGCGTACTCGACGCGGCCGGCGCGATTTCCTTACCTCGCACGTAATCGACCGCCCGCGCGAGGCCGGCGACGATAGCTGCACGCGGACACGACACGTTCGCGACATCGTCCCCTCATCGACACAAGGAGCCTCGCCATGAACACCGCCCAATCCGCACCGTCCGCTCACGCCGACCTGATCGACCGCTACTTCGACGCATGGAACGAACCCGACGTCGTGCGCCGCCGCGCGCTGATCGATGCGACTTACGCGAGCGACGCGGCCTATCGCGATCCGCTGATGGCCGGCGACGGTCACGCGGGCATCGACACGATGATCGCGGCCGTGCAGGAGCGATTCCCGGCATTCCGCTTCCGCCGCACGACCGACGTCGACGCGTTCGGCCAGCACCTGCGGTTCTCGTGGGCGCTCGTGTCGCCCGACGGCGCGGCGATCGTGAAGGGTTCGGACTTCGGCATCGTCGATGCGTCGGGCCGCCTCGCATCGGTCACCGGTTTCATCGACGAAATGCCTGCCGCGGTGGTGTGAGCAGCGAGCACACGTAATCAGGAGTTGCAATTGGAAGCCCGAGAGTGCGCCCAAGGCGTCGATTCGGTGCAATCAAGCTAGCGACAAAACGCTGGCGATGCGCGCACGACAGCGGACTGAATCAAGGCCGTACGTGCGCGCTTTCCCAGTTGCTAGCGCCGTGCTGAATCGCTGACACGCAACGATACGGGATGAGGTCGGATGACGTTAGCAAGTGGCGAGGTGCGCCAGAGCATCCTGTTCGAGCGTGCGCATCGCGCGTTCCAGCTGTTCGTGGTCGAGGTCGCGATGTAGTCGATGTGCGGACGCATGCTGGTCGTTGAGCTTTCGCATGACTCGCTCGGACGCATTTGACAGGTCGAGCTGAAACTGCAACTCATCGCGAAAGACGAGATTGACGACCTTGAATGCGTAGTCGATTACGATTGCTCGCAATGGGCAGGCGTCGACCATTTCTCGAAACTTGCTGTCGTAGGAGGCCACGAAGGGGACAAAGAAGTCGGCATTGTTAGTTCCCATTGACCTTGGTGTCGCTGACAAGAGTTCGGCCATTCTGAACAGCGTCAAGTCCCATGACATGCTGCGCAAGCGTTCGAGCGATTTCAAAGTCGGCTGAGTTACTGGAGTGAAGAATTGAGGGACTTCACCAGCGCCGCCTAGCAATTTCCACGCAAAGTAGATTTCCGCCTTGGGAAACTTACCCAGAGTCTCGAGGCTGAAACTCACCAGTTCTTCCAGTGCCTGGGCAGGCTCACTATGCTGTCCGCGCCAATTCAGCAATGCGGCCTTCAAAAGCACAACGTAGGTTGCCAGGCGACGTGTCTGCAGAAAGTGCATGGGCTGGGCAAACACGGTGGCATTGAGCGTGTCTTGGACGATCGTGTCGATGTCGTCGTCAGATACAGTGAATATCGGCTTGCCCGGTGGTTCGTCCAACGCACCGGGAGCAAAGTGATCGAGTTTCTTGAGCGCCTTCAAGGTCTGAATTGGACGATTGTTCCCTTTCACTGAAAAATGCTCGAATTCTTCGGAGAGGTAGGCAAGGTAATCGAAGTTGAAACTTCTTTCTCCGCGCCCGCAGGCTAGGTGCAGCAGCTTGTACAGGTTTTGAGGTTGTGATGGCTGCTTGCCTTCGACAAACAAGCGAATCGCATCGGTTACATTTTTGTCAAGGCTGATGGAGAAATCGATTTTTATCGGTGCCTTGCCGTTCAACGATTGCTGATAAATGTCATCGGTATAGAACAAAAGCCCGGTTCCATCGAAGAAGCTCTTCAGTAACGGGCACTCATTTTCGATTTTATCGAGCTGTATATCTTGGATGTCGAGTGTTGTGGCCTGAGTGGCATACGTCACGTACAAGCCTCGGAAGCATTCTCGATCTGATTCAATGATGCTTTTGAATGATGCTCCCTGGTTTGCAGTCGCGATCGCAGTTAGGGCTCGCCGGATTTTTTCGACGTTATTCATTGAGTGCCTATTCGGTTTGGTTCGGATGCTGGCGGATAAGGTGAGTGGAATTGTCGAGATTGGTTTGGAAAATGTTCAGTTTTTCGATCCATTTACGGTGATAGTTGCTGATTTTGTTTTTATTGGTATGGGTGCAAGCCTTAATAATACATTCACAGCAAGCACGCGATGAGCTTGTACGTAACCCGTCAGATCACATGAAGTAAATGGAATTGACGCATCGGTTACCGGCTTCATCGACGAAATGCCTGCCGCGGTGTCGTGACGCGAGCGATGCATGCGCAGCGGCCACCGGGATCGGGTAACGTTATGCGGTTCATTCCTGATCCCGGAGACAATCCCACATGCTGAAGAATCTCGACCCGCTGCTGCACGCCGACATCCTGCACACGCTGCGCGCGATGGGCCACGGCGACGAAATCGCGATCTGCGACGCGAATTTTCCGGCGGAATCCGTCGCGGAGCACACGGTGGTCGGCCGCGCGCTGCGGATCGACGGCGCCGATTCGGCGCGCGTCGCGCGTGCGGTGCTGTCCGTGCTGCCGCTCGACACGTATGTCGACACGCCGGCGTGGCGGATGGAAGTCGTCGGCGACGCGGCCGCGGTGCCGCCGGTGCAGCGCGAGGTGCAGGCCGAGATCGACCGCGCGGAAGGGCGTGCGGTGCCGCTCACCGGCATCGAGCGTTTCGCGTTCTACGAGCGCGCGCAGCAGACGTACGCGGTGATCGTCACCGGCGAGCTGCGCGGCTACGGCTGCTTCATCTTCAAGAAAGGCGTGTTGTTGAGCGACGCGGGCTAAACGCTTTTTTTGCGCCGCGGCCGGCGGGCCGCGCGGCGGCCGCCGTGTAAAGATTTGCTACAACCTTTTTCTTGGACCCGGCCGAAAGACCCTCTATGCTGGCCCATTTGCCGCGGGCCCCGCAGGGCCGCGCGGCCTCGAGTTGCACGGGCGCGCCCCGTGCGGCCGGCCGAATTGCATACGAGGAGAGAGGCATGACGCGTTCCGTCGATTCCGGCGTCATTTTTTTCGCGCGCCTGGCGCTGGCGGCGTTGTTCCTGTGGGGCGGCGTGATGAAGCTGCTCGGCTACAGCGATTTCGTCGGTTACCTGCATGGGCTGAACATGCCGTATCCGCAGGTCATCGGGCCGATCGTCGTCGCGATCGAGGGGCTCGGCGGCCTGCTGCTGATCGTCGGCTACAAGGTGAAGCCGCTCGCGCTGCTGATGGCGTTCTATACGGTCGCGACCGCGATGGTCGGGCACAATTTCTGGGACGCGACGGACGCCGCGGTCCAGCACGACATGGTGATCCATTTCTGGAAGAACATCTCGATCGCCGGCGGTTTCCTGCTGCTGTTCGTCACCGGCGCCGGCGGCGCGAGCATCGACGGCCTGCGTCGTCCGAGTTCGTCGTACGGCGGCCTGCGCTGATCGCACGTACGCCGTTGCGCTGAAGCAAAACAAAAGGGCCGAATCCCGCGGGATTCGGCCCTTTGTGCATGGAACGGGCGCGTGCGCCAGCGTTCAGTGCGTGCCCTTCACGTCCTTCGCATCCTTCGCGAACTGCACGGCGATCGCGCCGAGCACGCAGATCACTGCGACGTACACGACCGGCGCGAGCGGATTCGACTTCATCATCAGCGACACGATCACCGGCGTGAGGCCGCCGAAGATCGCATACGCGACGTTGTACGAGAACGAGATGCCCGAGAAGCGCACGACGGCCGGGAAGCTCTTGACCATCACGAACGGCACCGCGCCGATCGTGCCGACCATGAAGCCCGCGATCCCGTAGTAGAGCGGCAGCGTCGACGCGTCGGCCGCGACCTGCACGAACAGCAGGTAGTAGCACGCGGCCAGCCCGAGGCCGCCGATGCCGAGCACGCGCTTCGCGCCGATCCAGCCCGCGAGCGAACCCGCGGTGATGCAGCCGGCCGTCAGGCACAGCGTCGCGACGCTGTTCGCGAACAGCGTCGTCGCGGGCGTCAGGTGGAACTGCTTCTGCAGCAGCGCGGGCGTCATCAGGATCACGACGACGATCGCCGCCGACAGCATCCACGTGAGCAGCATCGACACGATCACCGCGCGGCCGTGGTCGCGCAGCACGGCCTTCAGCGGAATCTCCGCCGCGAGCGCCTTCTTCGCCTTCATCTCGGCGAACACCGGCGTTTCATGCAGCCAGCGGCGCAGGTACACGGAGAACAGCCCGAACACGCCGCCGAGCAGGAACGGGATGCGCCATGCGAACGCACCGACTTCGGCGCTCGAGTAACGGCTGTTGATGCCGGCCGCGACGAGCGAGCCGAGCAGGATGCCGGCCGTGAGGCCCGCGGTCAGCGTGCCGCACGCATAGCCGATATGACGCGACGGCACATGCTCGGACACGAACACCCACGCGCCCGGCACTTCGCCGCCGACCGCCGCGCCCTGCAGCACGCGGAACAGCAGCAGCAATACCGGCGCGAGGATGCCGATCGAGTCGTAGGTCGGCAGCAGGCCCATCAGCAACGTAGGCACGGACATCATCAGCACGCTGAGCGTGAACATCCGCTTGCGGCCGAACAGGTCGCCGAAGTGCGCCATGATCACGCCGCCGAGCGGGCGCGCGAGATAGCCGGCCGCGAAGATGCCGAACGTCTGCAACTGGCGCAGCCAGTCGGGAATGTCGTGCGGGAAGAACAGCTGTCCTATCGCCGGTGCGAAGAACACGAAGATGATGAAGTCGTAGAACTCGAGGGCGCCGCCGAGTGCGGCAAGGCCAAGGGTTTTATAGTCGCTGCGCGTGAGCGCGCGTTCGGCGGCGCGAGGCACGCCGCTCAATTCGGAAGCTTGCATGGTCAGGACGATCGGTTTTCGAATGTTGTTGTCGGTGCTGCGTCTCCAGGGCCCGCTATCGGCATGGACTGACAAGGCGCGGCTTGCGTCGTCGAAGCGTGCCGGGTGCCGGATAGGGCACGGAACACGCACCGCCGCACCGGGATGGGGCGCGGCGCAGACGAAGCGTCAAAGCGGGTGGGGGGATTCTACAGGAGCGCGAAATGCGCGCGCGCGGGTGCGCGCCGAGGAACGCTTCGGACCGTGCAGCCGAAGCGCGCGCGGCGCGGGCGGCCGGTGAGCCGCTTGCGCGCCGCGCGGAGCAGGTGTCGGCGATCAGTTGCCGGCGATCGTATCGACCGGCTTGAACGTGCCGTGTTCGACCTTGTAGATCGTGACCGGCGCGTCCTTCAGGTCGCCCTTCGTGTCGTACGCGATGCTGGGTGCCGACACGCCCTTGATCGACACCTTGCCGAGATACGGCGTATAGACCTTCGGGTCGATCGAGTTGGCGTCCTTCATCGCGGTGAGCAGCGCGATCGTGCCGTCATACGAGTACGGCGAGTACGTGATCACGTCTTCGTTGAAGCGCGCCTTGTAGCGTGCCGCGTAGCCGGCGAAGCCCGGCATCTTTTCCTTCGGCAGCCCGCCCATGTAGACGATCGCGCCTTCGGCCGCTTCGCCGCCGACCTTCAGGAACGTCGGCGAGCGCGACATCTCGCCCGTCACGAACGCCGACTTCATCCCGAGCTGACGCATCTTGCGGATCATCGGCGACGATTGCGCGTCGCCGCCGCCGTAGAAGACCGCGTCCGGGTTGACGCCCTTCAGGTTGGTCAGGATCGCCGAGAAATCGAGCGCCTTGTCGTTCGTGAAGTCGCGCTTGACGATCGTGCCGCCCGCCGCCTCGACGGCTTTCGCGAATTCGTCGGCGATGCCCTGGCCGTAGGCCGTGCGGTCGTCGATGATCGCGATGCGCTTGAAGCGCAGCGTCTTCACCGCGTACGTGCCGACGATGCGGCCCGCTTGCGCGTCGCTCGTCAGCAGCCGGTAGGTCGTCTTGTAGCCGCGCGCCGTGTATTGCGGCGACGTCGCCATCGAGATCTGCGGCAGCCCCGCGCGATCGTACAGGTCGGACGCCGGAATGCTGGTGCCCGAGTTGAAGTGACCGATGATCCCGCGGACGTTGTCGTCGATCAGCCGCTGCGCGACGGTCGTGCCCGTGCGCGGGTCGGCCTGGTCGTCCTGCGAGTCGAGTTGGAACGTGATGGGCTTGCCGCCGATCGTCGGCCGCGTCGCGTTGAAGTCGGCGATCGCGAGCTGCACGCCCTTCTGCATGTCCGAGCCGTAGTTCGACTGCGGGCCGGTCAGCGGTGCGGCGAAACCGATCTTGACGACGTCGGCGGCGATGGCGTGCGCGCCCGACAGTGCGCAGGCAGCGGCCAGCGCGACGTGCGATACCTTCAGCTTCACTTTCACTTCCCCTTGATGGCGTGGTTGGGCCGCCGCCGGCCAGCGGGCCGGCGCCGGTAAACCGGGCGAGACGTTTCGGTCGGCAGGCCGATGCGAGGGCCGTACCGACTCGCCGCGCGTTGCCCGGCTTGTGCAGGAATCGGCGTGCGCGACGGTTGCGTGAGCGGGTCGTGCGTGCCGATTGCTGCAGCGGTGCGAAGTTGTCTCGTGACCGTGAAGCGAAGTCTAGGTAGCGAAAATGCGCGCGTCTTGCGCGTTCGGTGCGCGGCCGGCGACGATATCGGCATATCGTCGATAACCCTGATATATGCCGAAATCGTCACACCGAATGCGCAATCGCGCCAAGACGCTGCACGTCCGCATTTTTAGGATGGGGGATTCGGGCGTGCCGTGCCGGCGCGCCGATGCGGCACGCCGGCATCGCCGCATTCATGACCGCATGCGGCGGGGCAAGCGGATTCGCGGCCGGCCGCCGTATCCGCGGCGCAGTCGTTGTGCACGCAACGGTTGTCGCTTGCCGATGCCGGCCGATCGGCGCCGCGAGGCGACGGCTGCCGCCAGCTTGCCCGCCGCTGCAATCGTCACGACGCGATTGAAGTGGCGCTCCTATAATCGACGCCATCTGCCACTCGCTTCGCGGTTGCCGGGATGACGACCTTGCTTGCCGTACCGCCCATGAGCCTGTCCGACACGTTGCGCTACCAGCCCGACAATGCCGATCTCGGCGCGATGCTCGCGCACTTCCGCCTGCTCGAACCGGTGTTCGATGCGCTGCCGGACGTCGCGTTCTTCGTGAAGGATGCGAACGGCCGCTACGCGCTCGTCAACCGCACGCTGGCGATGCGCTGCGGCTACAAGGAGAAGCGCGACCTGCTCGGCAAGACGACCGACGAAGTGTTCCCGCGCCGCTTCGGCCGCAGCTATTTCGAGCAGGACATGGCGACGATCAACGCCGGCCAGCAACTGACGGACCAGCTCGAGCTGCACCTGTATCCGGGCCGCCAGCCCGGCTGGTGCCTGACCTGCAAGGAGCCGCTGCGCGACGCCGCGGGCAAGGTGGTCGGCCTCGCGGGCATCTCGCGTGACCTGAAGGCGCACGAGGGATCGCATCCGGCCTACAGCAAGCTCGCCGATGTGGTCCAGCACATCCAGGATCACTACGTGCAGCCGCTGAACCTGAAGCATCTCGCGCAGATGGCCGGGATGTCGGTCGCGCAGCTCGAACGCTACTTCCACAAGGTGTTCCACCTGACGCCGCGCCAGGTGCTGCTGAAGACGCGGCTCGATGCGGCAACCGCGCTGCTCGTCACGCACGACAAGGTGACCGACGTCGCGGCGCTATGCGGCTACACGGATCACAGTGCGTTCACGCGCCAGTTCAAGGCGACGGTCGGCGTGACGCCGACGGAATACCGGTTGATGCTGCAGGAGCGGGCGGGGTGACGCGAGACGCCGGAAGGGCCGGCGCGTCGCAGGGATCGGGGCAATGCGGGGAAACGGGGAAAACGGCGGCTCAGCGGTAGCCGAGCCCTTTCAGGACGGCCGTGCCGTTTGCGGTCAGCCGGAAGCTCGGGGCCGTATCGGGGTCGAGCTTGACCATCTCGACGAGACCGGCTTCCTGCAGCGCAGGCAATTCGGGTTTGGCGTTCGCGCCGATCGGTGCATGCAGCAGCACGAGCAGCGTCGCGATTTCGTGATGACTGAGCAGGCGGCGCAGCATCGTCTTCTTTGCAGGGGGCGCGGCCTGGCGGCCCGCGGGTGCTTCTACGGCGCTCATCGCTTTCCTCCTTTTCGAGATAGCCATCGGGTACTGGTTGCGGATGGTGCCGTCGAAGACTTAAGCGATTCTTAAAACCGTGGCCGGCGACGGGATGCTGCGCTGCGGTACGGGTTACCGGATGTAACGTCATACGGGGCGCGGCTCCCGGCCCGATCGCGGGCAGCCGCGCGGGCTGGTGCGCGGCTGTGCGATTCACCACGATGGTGCGCGTCGGATGCGGCCCTTTGCGTCGGCCGCGGGCCGCGCTGCGACTCCGCCCCCAAAAAACGCGATTCGCGTCCTTCCCTTATTTCCTGCGCTGCGCCTGCGCGGCGAGCCGCACGGCCGCGTTCGTCGCGCCGTAGCCGTCGTATCCGCCGCGCCGCTCGACGATTTCGAGCGAGAAGCGGTTGTCGACCAGTTCCGTATACGCGTGCAGGAATTCGCCGCCGTGCTCGTCGCGGTCGTACAGCAGGTGGTGCGCGCTCAGCGTGTCGATCAGTTCGTCCGGCAGCGCGTAGCGCGCGGCGAGATCGTCGTAGTAGTTCGGCGGAATGCGCAGGAACGGCACGCCGTCGGCCGCGAACGCGGCGATCGTCTTCACGATGTCGTCGGTGCGGAACGCGACGTGGTTCAGCCCCGTGCCGTGGTAGCGGTCGAGCGATTCGGCGACGGCCGTGTGACGGTCGACCGACGCGTTCAGCGCGATCCGCACCGAGCCGTCGGCGCTGCGCACCGCGCGGCTGCGCATCAGCCCGTACGGATCGGGCACGAGCCAGCTGCGCTCGGCCTCGAAGCCGAATGCCGTCTTGAAGAACAGGATCCACGTGTCGAGCGCGTCGGCCGGCAGTGCCAGGCACACATGGTCGATGCCCGTCAGCGGGCCGACTTCGCTCGGGCCGTCGATATCGGTCAGCACGAAATCCGATTCATACAGCGTCGGCGCGTTCGGCGCTTCGTCGACGAAATACTCGAGGCTGCCGTCCGGCGCCTGCACGCCCGGCAGCACGCGCTCGTTCGGCCCGACGCGGCCGGAGAACGGCGCGTAGCCGAAGCCGGCCGCGCGTTCGAATGCCACTTTCGCGTCGTCGACGCGGAACGCCGACGCGCACAGCGACAGCCCGTGCTGCTGGAAGAATGCATCGGCGAACGAGTCGCGCTCCGCGTTCAGCACGATCGACGCTGCGCCGTGCTGGAACAGCGTCACATCCTTCGAGCGATGCCGGCCGGCGAGCCGGAAGCGCATCCTGCCGAGCCATTCGCCGACGGTGGCCGCCGCCTGTGCGTCGACCGCGAATTCGATGAACTGGAACCCGACGTGCGCGGGCGGCGCCGGCGGCGCGAACAGCGGCTGGCCGGCGGCCGGCGCACGGCCGTCCTGCGCGAGCCGCGTGCGCGTCAGCTCTTCCAGATAGAGCAGCGAGCGATGGCCGTCGGCGGCCGTGATCGCGGTCGGTGCCGCGCGGAAGCCGTCGTTGAAGATCTCGAGCGACAGCGGCCCCGTGTAGCCCGACTCGATCACGCGCGCGGTGAAGCGCGCGAGGTCGAAGTCGCCCTGGCCCGGGAACGAGCGGTAGTGGCGGCTCCATTCGAGCACGTCCATCGCGAGTTTCGGCGCATCGGCGATCTGCACGAACGCGATCCGGTCGCCGGGAATCTCGGCGATCGCATCGGGCGAATCGTCGAGCGACAGCGTGTGGAAGCTGTCGAGCGCGAGGCCGAGATGCGGGCTGTTCACGGCATTCACGAGTTTCCACGCATGGCCGTACCGGTTCACGACGCGGCCCCACGCAAGCGCTTCGTATGCGGCGACCACGCCGGCCTCCCGGGCGGCGTCGGCGAGCGCGCCAAGCTGGTCGACGAGCAGCCCGTCGTCCGCGATCGTGTCGGCCGACACATTGCTGCACACGAGGATGCGGTCGGTGCCGAGCGCATGCATCACGTCGAACTTGCGCTTGATGCGATCGAGGTTGCGCGCGAGCTGTGCCGCGCTCACGCCCTCGAAATCGCGAAACGGCTGGAACAGCACGATGTCGAGGCCGAGATCGGCGGCCATGCGACGGACGTCGGCCGGCGATCCGTCGAAGTAGACGAGGTCGTTTTCGAAGATTTCGACGCCGTCGAAGCCTGCGGCCTGGATGGCGACGAGCTTCTCGGCGAGCGTGCCGGACAGTGACACGGTGGCGATCGAGCGCTTCATGGGCGATTCCTGCGAATGAGCGGGGCATGGCGTCGGTCGAACCGGCCCTGAATGAACCAGTCGTTGAGTTCCGGGCGCGCGCCATATCCCGAATTTACTGGGTAAGTGACTGGGATTATACAAACTAACTAGGTGGTACAAATTAGCGAAAACCCGAAAAGACATTGCGCTTGCGCAAGCGCACACTAGCGCCAAATCTTGACGTCAGGGGGCGAAATCCGCTAGCGATTTGCCCCCGTTTTAGGAGCAGAATCACCATGAGCAAGCACAAGGTGCTGGTGCTGAACGGCCCGAACCTGAATCTGCTGGGGACGCGTGAGCCCCATATCTACGGCGCGGAAACACTCGCCGACGTCGAGCAGCGCTGCCGCACGGCGGCGCAAGGGCTCGGGCTGGAAATCGAGTTCCGCCAGTCGAACGCCGAGCATCAATTGATCGACTGGCTGCATGCCGCGCGTCACGACACGCACGGCATCGTGATCAACCCGGCCGCCTATACGCATACGTCGGTGGCATTGGCCGATGCGCTTTCCGCGATCGCGAAGCCGGTGATCGAAGTGCATATCTCGAACGTGCATCGCCGCGAGGCGTTCCGCCACCATTCCTATGTGTCGGCGGTCGCCGAAGCCGTGATCTGCGGCTGCGGTACCGAAGGCTACGTGTTCGCGCTGCAGCGTCTGGCGACGCTGTTTGCGCAGGGAGCCGCGCGATGAGCCGCCCGTCGTTTCTGATCGGCCTGATCGGCCAGGGCATCGGCGGTTCGCTGTCGCCCGCGATGCATGAGGAAGAGGGATTCCGCCAGGGTTTCGGCTACGTCTACCGGCGCATCGATCTCGACGTGCTCGGCGCAACCGTCGACGCGCTGCCGCAACTGCTCGATGCCGCGCAGCGAATGGGCTACAACGGGCTCAACATCACGCACCCGTGCAAGCAGCGCGTGATCGAGCACCTCGACGCGCTGTCGGACGACGCCCGCGCGCTCGGCGCGGTGAACACCGTGCTGTTCAAGGACGGCAAGCGGATCGGCCACAACACCGACTGGTCGGGCTTCGCGAAATCGTTTCGCCGCGGGTTGCCCGACGCGTCGCTCGAGCGTGTCGTCCAGCTCGGCGCCGGCGGCGCGGGCGCGGCCGTGGCGCATGCGGCGCTGCAGATGGGCGCGACCGAAATGACGATCTTCGACGTCGACGGCACGCGTGCCGCCGCGCTCGCGGCCGAGCTGCAGCAGCGCTTCCCGGCCGCGCGCGTTGCACCGGGCGGCGCGCCGTCCGGCGACGATCTCGCGGCTGCGATGCGCGCCGCGACGGGCCTGATCCATGCGACGCCGACCGGCATGACCAAGCACCCGGGCCTGCCGCTGCCGGCCGAGCTGCTCCACGCGGGCATGTGGGTGGCCGACATCGTGTATTTCCCGCTCGAAACCGAACTGATCCGTGCCGCGCGAGCGGCCGGCTGCGCCACGCTGCCGGGCGGCGGGATGGCCGTCTACCAGGCCGTCGACGCGTTCGAGATCTTCACCGGACGCACGCCCGACGCCGAGCGGATGTTCGATCACTTTCAGTCGCTCGTCGCGCGCTGACCCCCTTACTGCTACAGAAAGAGAGACCAGGAGACGACCATGCAGCACACCACCCACACGAATGCCGCGCCGGCGCAGGCGGCCGGCACGGTCCGGCGCACCTCGGCGCGCTACAAGATTCTCGCGCTGCTCGCGATCGGCACGATGATCAACTACCTCGACCGCACCGTGCTGGGGGTGGCTGCGCCGCAGCTCACCAAGGAGCTCGGCATCAACGCGGCCGTGATGGGCATCATGTTCTCCGCGTTTTCGTGGACGTACGTCGCGATGCAGGTGCCCGGCGGCCTGTTCCTCGACCGCTTCGGCAGCAAGATCACCTATTACTGGTCGATGACGCTGTGGTCGCTGTGCACGTTCCTGCAAGGTTTCGTGCCGGGCATCGCGACGCTGTTCGCATGCCGGCTCGGCCTCGGCGTGACGGAGGCGCCGTGCTTCCCGACCAACAGCCGCGTCGTCGCGACGTGGTTCCCGCAGAACGAACGCGCGATGGCGACCGGCACCTATACCGTCGGCGAGTACATCGGCCTCGCGTTCTTCAGCCCCGTGCTGTTCGCGCTGATGGGCGCGTTCGGCTGGCGCTCGCTGTTCTGGGTCGTCGGTGCGGTCGGCATCGCGTTCGGCCTGGTCTGGTGGAAGTTCTATCACGAGCCGCGCAATCATCCGGGTGCCAATTCGGAGGAGCTTGCGTATATCGAGGCGGGCGGCGGTCTCGTGCACGGTGCACGCAAGGGCGGCGACAACGGCGGCAAGGGCGAGCAGAAGAAGTTCAGCTGGGCGATGGCAGGCAAGCTGCTGAAGAAGCGCCAGCTCGCGGGCATCTGCCTCGGCCAGTTCGCCGGCAACTCGACGCTCGTGTTCTTCCTGACCTGGTTCCCGACCTACCTCGCGACCGAGCGCCACATGGGCTGGCTGAAGATCGGCTTCTTCGCGGTGATGCCGTTCATCGCCGCGTCGGTCGGCGTGATGTTCGGCGGGATCTTCTCCGACTGGCTGCTGCGCCGCGGCAAGTCCGCGAACCTCGCGCGCAAGCTGCCGATCATCGCGGGCCTGCTGCTCGCATCGACGATCATTCTCGCGAACTACGTGAAGAGCAACGAGGCCGTGATCGCGATCATGTCGGTCGCATTCTTCGCGCAGGGGATGGCTGCGCTCGGCTGGACGCTCGTGTCGGATATCGCGCCGGACGGCCTGCTCGGCGTGACGGGCGGCATCTTCAACTTCGCGGCGAACCTCGCGGGGATCGTCACGCCGCTGGTCGTCGGCTTCATCGTCGCGTCGACCGGCTCGTTCGTCGGCGCGCTCGTGTTCATCGGCGTGATCGCGCTGGTCGGTGCGCTGTCGTACATCTTCGTCGTCGGCGACATCAAGCGGATCGAGCTGTAAGCACCAGCTCCACGCACATCTCGTGCGTTCGCCCGGCGGCCGGTTGGCCGCCGGGCTTAATAGGATGGTCAGCCCGATCCTCACTCAGTGGACTACGCTGAGTGAGGATTTTGTCCTTCTGGAGGGCCATCATGGACACGGTATCGCTGATCGGAGTCGATCTCGGCAAGCACTGCTTCCACCTGCATGGACAGGATGCGTCCGGCAGGATGGTGTTCCGTAAGAAGCTCACGCGTAGCCAGATGTTCACGCTGCTGGGCAATTTCCCGAGTTGTACGGTGGTCATGGAGGCGTGCGCCGGTGCGCACTGGATCGCTCGCCGACTTCAAGCGCTGGGCCACGAGACCAAGCTGATTTCCCCGCAATTCGTCAAACCGTTCCGGCAAGGCAACAAGAACGATTTCGCGGACGCCCAGGCGATCTGCGAAGCGGCTTGCCGTCCGAGCATGCGTTTCGTGAGCCCACACAACGAAACCCAGCAGATCGTTTCAGCCTTGCACCGCGTGCGCGAGAGGCTGGTGCGGGAGCGCACCGGCACGATCAACCAGATTCATGCGTTTCTGTTGGAGTTCGGCATCAGCTTGCCGCGCGGCATGGCGGTGATCCGGCGACTGCCTGCCGTGCTGGAGGCAGAATCGTTGCCGCCGAGGCTGGTGGCTGTGCTCGAACGCTTGCAGGCGCACTTCAAGTATCTGGACGAGCAGATCCGCCAGCTCGAACGTGAGTTGCTTTCCCAGCTACACGAGGACGGACGCAGCGAACGGCTGCTCGAGATTCCCGGCATTGGCCCGATGACCGCCAGCGTGTTGATGTCGGAGTTGGGCGATGCTCATCAATATGGTTCGGCAAGGCAGTTTGCAGCGTCGGTCGGCCTGGTGCCGCGGCAGTACAGCACCGGCGGCAAACCAACGCTACTGGGCATTAGCAAGCGCGGGGACAAGGAACTGCGACGGCTGCTGGTGCAATGTGCGCGGACCATCATGCAGCGCATCGAGCACCGCACGGATGCATTGGGCGTCTGGATTCGCAGCCTGTTGGCGCGACGACACTCGAACGTGGTGGCCTGTGCCTTGGCCAATAAATTGGCGAGGATCGCCTGGGCCATCCTCGCCAAAGGGACACACTACCGAAGCATCGAGGCTGTTCCTTCAGTCTGACGCTTCTTGTCGCTTACGGCTTCAGTTGCAGTAGTCACACCTGGTTTTGCGACGCGAGATACGTGAAGGCATAAACGACTCAACGGCCGGACAAGTAACCTGACAACGAAAACAGCATCTCGATGCTGCGGGCTTTTTGAGGTTTGTCCGGTGCGGCTCCCATCATGGGGCGGGATCTTTCCCATCCACGACCCCGGATAGATTCGAGCAAGTCCACTTTAGGTCAACACTGCCTCGCTTGCAAAAATCGGGCTGACCATAGATTTTTGTTGGTGCGCCGACTGGTGTGCCGACTTGTATCCTGGCTCGCGTTGCGCGCTATGCGCGCTGCACCGCGATGCCGAGCGATTCGACCGCCTGCGCGATCGCCGCCACCGCGCGCCGGATATCGCCGGCATCGATCGCGCCGATGCAGCCGACACGGAACGTCTCGAGCCGCGTGAGCTTGCCCGGATACAGGATGAAGCCCGCGTCGCGCACCGCGTCGTAGAAGCGGCGGAAATCGTAGGCCGGATGGTCGGGCGCGTGGAATGTGACGATCACGGGCGCCTGCACGCTCGCGTCGAGGAACGGCACGAAGCCGAGCGCGCGCATCGATTCCACCAGCGTCCGGCAGTTTTCCGCATAGCGCGCGCCGCGTGCCGGCTGGCCGCCTTCGGCGAGGTACTGGTCGAGCGCGGCGCGCAGCGCGGCGATCACGTGCGTCGGCGGCGTGAAGCGCCACTGGCCGGTCTTGCGCAGGTACGCATATTGATCGTGGAGATCGAGCGCGAGCGACGGCGAGTTGCCTTCGCTCGCGTCGAGCGCGTCGCGCCGCACGATCGCGAAACCCATCCCCGGCACGCCTTCGAGGCACTTGCCGCTCGCCGAGATCAGCGCATCGATGCCGCTGTCCGCCAGCGCGATCGGCAGCGCGCCGAACGAACTCATCGCATCGACGATCAGCCGCTTGCCGTGGCGGCGGCACACGGCCGCGATTGCGTCCAGCGGATTCAGGATGCCGGCGCTCGTCTCCAGGTGCACGAGGGCGACGTGCGTGATGCGCGGCTCGCGTGCGAACGCAGCCTCGACCGCTGCCGCGTCGACGGCCGCGTCCTCGCCGAACGGCAATGCGATCGCGTCGAGGCCGAGACGGCCGAGGATCTTCAGGATGCGCGCGCAATACGCGCCGTTGTCGGGCACGAGCACGACGCCGTCGCGCGGCAACAGCGTGCCGAGCGCCGCCTCGACCGAGAACGTGCCGCTGCCCTGCATCGGCACGCACACGTAGTCGTCGCCGCCGCGCGCGATGGCGACGAGGTCCGCGCACACGCTGGCCGTCAGTTGGTTGAAAGCGGCGTCCCACGACCCCCAGTCATGTTGCATTGCGTGGCGGGTTGTGGCGGACGTGGTGAGCGGGCCGGGCGTGAGCAGGATCGGATCGGGCATGTTTTTTCTCCAGCAAAGGTCGGGCGAAACGCCGGGCGGCATTTCCGAATGACTTGCATGATAGTGGCAAAATGTGTCATTTTTTGGAAATTGTGGCATTCGTCACGGCTTTGTCACCGAACGCTGTGATCCTTCGGTTGCCGCGCGAAACCACCTTCGGCGCGGCAACGAGGCGGGCCGGCTAATCGGTTCGCCCGGATCGATAACAGGCTTTGCATGGGGCTGGAGTCGGCGCTGAAGCGCTAACGCCAGCCGACCGCGAAGCATGGGGCCAGGGTAAGCGCTGAAGCGCCAACTCTGGCCGACAGCGCCGGGATCGTGCCCCCGGCCAATTGGTGTTCCGCCTACGGAGAAGTGAGATGACACTGCAGAATTCCTCGCGCGCCGCTGCCGGCGCGTTCCGCAAGCTCGCGCTGGCCGCCTGCGCCGCCGGTCTGCTGCAAGGTGCCGCGATGCCGGCGCACGCGGCAAACGCGGTCGTGCTGTATACGGCGGACGGTCTCGAGAACCTCTATCGCGATGTGCTGCCGGCCTTCGAGAAGAAGGAAGGCGTCAAGGTCAACATCGTGACGGCGGGTAGCGGCGAGGTCGTCAACCGCGCGAACATCGAAAAGAATTCCCCGAAGGCCGACGTGATCGTCACGCTGCCGCCGTTCATTCAGCAGGCCGGCCAGATGGGCCTGCTGCAGCCGTACCAGAGCGTGAACTACAAGAACGTGCCGGCCATCGCAAAGGCCGAGGACGGGACGTGGGCGACCTTCGTGAACAACTACTTCTCGTTCGCGATCAACCCGGACGTCGTCAAGAACCAGCCGAAGACGTTCGCCGACCTGCTGTCGCCGAGCTATGCCGGCAAGGTCGCGTACTCGAACCCGGCGACCGCCGGCGACGGGATGGCCGTGCTGATCCTGACGACTTCGCTGATGGGCGAGGACAAGGCGTTCGACTACCTCGCGAAGCTGTCGCAGAGCGTGAAGTTCCACACGAAGGGCACGGGCTACCTGAACGTGCTGCTGTCGCGTAACGAGATCAGCGTCGCGAACGGCGACCTGCAGATGGACCTCGACGATGCCGAGCACGGCGCACTGTCCGTCAAGCCGATCTTCCTGGCCGCGAAGGACGGCGACCAGCCGACCACGTTCCAGCTCCCGTACGGCATCGGCCTGATCAAGAGCGGCCCGAACCAGGACGTCGGCAAGAAGCTGATCGACTACCTGATGTCGACGGAAGTGCAGTCGAAGGTGCCGGACATGTTCGGCATCCCGGGCCGCACCGACGTGCCGCTGGCCGGCAAGAACGGCGAGGCGGTCAAGAAGGCGATCGCGGGCGTGAAGCTGATCCCGGTCGACTGGACCCAGGTGATGGCGAAGAAGCCGGTGTGGATCGAGCGCTGGAAGAAGGACGTGATCGGCAGCTCGGGCAAGCAGCTCGACGTCGTCAAGCCGAAGTGATCGGCGCACGCCGCCTGTATTAGTGAGCAAGAGGATGAACCCGGTGGAAACCACCCTGACCCATCCCGGCGCATTCGGCGCCGCCGAACCGCACGCGACGCTGCGGTCCGGCGCGCCGGGCGGCGTGCAGATCGAGCACCTGAGCGTGCGCTACGGCGCGCGCACGGTGCTGGAAGATCTGTCGCTGTCGATCGGCGCCGGCGAATTTCTGACCGTGCTCGGCAAGAGCGGCTGCGGCAAGACCACGCTGCTGCGCTTCATCGCCGGGTTCGTGAAGGCCGACGGCCTGACCGGCACGCTGACCGTTGCCGGGCGTGACCTGACCTATGCGCCGCCGCACAAGCGCAATCTCGGTCTGCTGTTCCAGAATTACGCGCTGTTCCCGCACCTGTCGGTGTTCGAGAACGTCGCCTTCGGGCTGCGCGCGCGCGGCATGGCGTCGTCGGAAGTGACGCGCCGCGTCGCCGACGCGCTGAAGCTCGTGCAGCTCGGCGATGCGGGCCATCACCTGCCCGCGCAACTGTCGGGCGGGATGCAGCAGCGCGTCGCGCTGGCCCGCGCGCTCGTGATCGAGCCGGACGTGCTGCTGCTCGACGAGCCGCTGTCGGCGCTCGACGCCAACCTGCGCGCATCGGTGCGCAGCGAACTGAAGGCGCTGCACGAGCGCCTGCCGAACCTGACCGTCGTCTGCGTGACGCACGACCGCGACGACGCGCTCGTGCTGTCCGACCGCGCGCTGCTGATGCGCGACGGCCACATCGCGCAGCTCGGCACGCCGCAGCAGCTTTACGACGAGCCGCAGGACGGCTACGTCGCACGCTATCTCGGCCCGGCGAACCTGCTGCCGCCGCACGTGATCTTCCCGCTCGGCGATCCGCGCCACGAAGTGCGCGGCAAGGTCGCCTGCGTGCGCCCCGAGCGCCTGACCGTGATGCCGCCTGCGGCGGGCGGCTTGCACGGCACGGTGTCGTCCGTCGAATGGCAGGGTGCCGACCTGTCGATCGCGGTCGTGATCGACGCGGCGCCCGACGAACCCGTGCGCGTGACGATGCAACGCGGCCGCGGTGCGGCCCCCGAACGCGGTGCGCGCGTGTCCCTGCATTGCGAGGCAGACGATGTCGTCCTTATCGAGCCCTGAAGCCGGCCTGCCGCCGCACGTGCTCGCGTCGGCCGCCGCGCACGCCGCCGTCGCGCGGCGCCGCAAGCGCATGGGCGACCTGCACCTGGCCGCGCTCGCGGTCGTCGTGCTGGGCCCGCTCGTCGTCTATCCGCTGGTGCGGCTCGTGCTGCTGAGCGTGTCGGGCGATCACGGGCTGAGCTTTGCCGCGTACCGGACCTTCTTCGGCAACCCCGACACGCGCACCGTGCTGCTGACGACGCTCGGCGTGCTGTTCGCGAGCGCCGGCACCGCGTCGGTGCTCGGCGTGCTGCTCGCTGCGCTGCTGTTCTTCAAGCCGTTTCCGGGCGCATCGCTCGTCACGCGTTTCCTGGAACTGTACGTCGCGTTTCCGTCGTTCCTCGTCGCGTTCACGCTGATCTTCCTGTACGGCTCGCAAGGGTCGATCAGCATCGCGCTGCAGCACCTGTTCCATCTCGAGAATCCGCCGCTCGATTTCCTGTTCGGCATCGGCGGCGTGATTCTCGCGCAGACCGTGTTCTATACGCCGTTCGTCGTGCGGCCGACGCTTGCGTCGTTCGCGACGCTCGACCTGCGGCTGATCGAAGCCGCGCGCAGCCTCGGCGCGCCCGGCTGGATGCTCGCGCGCCGCGTCGTGCTGCCGATCGCGTGGCCGGGCATCGCCGCCGGCACCGTGCTGTGTTTCCTGCTGACGCTGAACGAATTCGGGATTCTGCTCGTGCTCGGCAGCGCGCGGCTCGTGACGCTGCCGGTCGCGATCTACAGCAGCGCGACCGTCGATCTCGACCTGCCGACCGCGTCGGCCGGCGCGGTCGTGATGCTTGCGCTGTCGCTGGCGCTGTATACGGTTTATCGCCGGGTGAACCGGCGTGCGACGGGAGGGAACGATGTCCGCTGAATTCCGTATCGGGCAGGGCGTGCCGCGCCACCAGATCGGCTGGAGCGACGCGCTGCTCAAGCATGCGTCGCGCGTCGCGCTCGCGCTGGCCGCATTCGCGTGCTTCTGGCTGTTCGTGCTGCCCGTCATCGTCGTCGCGCTGTCGAGCGTGTCGACGCAATGGTCGGGCACGATCTTGCCGGCCGGCTACAGCCTGCGCTGGTTCGAGCGGCTCGGGTCGCCGGAATACGATGCGCTGCTGACGAGCCTCGAAATCGGCTTCGGCGTGTCGGCGATCGGCACGATCCTCGGGCTGTGGCTCGCGCTTGCGCTCGAAGGGCGCGACCGGCGCGGCCTCGGCGCGGTGGTCGACGCGTTCGTGATGGTGCCGAACGGTGTGCCGAGCGTCGTGCTCGGGCTCGCGGTGCTGATTGCGTATCACCAGAAGCCGGTCGACCTGTCGAGCTCGGCGGCGATCGTCGTGCTCGTGCAGCTCGCGCTGATTCTGCCGTTCTGCTATCGCTGCGCGGCCGCCGCGCTGCGTCCGGAGCTGACCGTGCTGCGCGAAGCGGCGGCGAGCCTCGGTGCGCCGCCCGCGATGGTGCTGCGCCGCGTGCTGCTGCCGCAACTCGTGCCGGCGCTGCGCGCGAGCCTCGCGCTCGGCTTCGCGCTGTCGCTCGGCGAGCTCGGCGCGACGCTGACGGTTTATCCGCCCGGCTTTGCGACCGTGCCGATCGTCGTGATCGGCCAGGTGGAGCGCGGCTACTACCTGCCCGCCTCGGCGCTGTCGCTGCTGATGCTCGGTGCGTCGCTCGCGGCGCTGCTGCTGATCGCCGCGCGTGTGCCGCGCGGCAAGCGGGCGGCATCATGAACGCCGCGTTCGCATTGCGCCATCCCGGCGACACGTCGGCATCCGGCGCGTCGCCGGAACTCGCGGGACGCTCCGTCGACGTCAACGGCCGTCGCTACCGGCTGCCGGTCGAGCCGACCGTCGTCGTCTGCGTCGACGGCTGCGAGTACGCGTATCTCGAACGTGCGGTGGAAGCGGGCGTCGCGCCGTTCATCGGCCGGATGATCGCGGAAGGCACGGCGTGGCGCGCCGATTGCGTCGTGCCGACCTTCACCAACCCGAACAACTTGTCGATCGTCTGCGGCGTGCCGCCGTCGGTGCACGGGATCTGCGGCAACTACTTCTGGGACGCGACCGCCGACGGCGGGCGCGGCGCCGAAGTGATGATGAACGACCCGGCCTATCTGCGGGCCGGCACGCTGCTCGCGGCGGCGTCCGACGCCGGCGCGCGGGTGGCCGTCGTGACGGCGAAGGACAAGCTGCGCCGGTTGCTCGGCTGGCAGATGAACGGCATCTGCTTTTCGGCCGAAAAGGCCGCTCAGGCGAATCTCGCGGAAAACGGCATCGTCGACGTACTCGACTGGGTCGGCCTGCCGTCGCCGGATGTCTACAGCGCGGCGTTGTCCGAATTCGTGTTCGCGGCCGGCGTGCGGTTGGCGCAGACACGCCAGGTCGACCTGATGTACCTGTCGACCACCGACTACGTGCAGCACAAGTGCGAGCCGGGCAGCGCGGGCGCGAACGCGTTCTACGCGATGATGGACGGGTACCTCGCGCAGCTCGACGCGCTCGGCTGGGCGATCGGGCTCACGGCCGACCACGGGATGAACGCGAAGCACGATCCCGTGACGGGGCGACCGAACGTGATCTATCTGCAGGACGCGTTCGACGGCTGGTGCGGCGCACAGGCAGCGCGCGTGATCCTGCCGATTACCGATCCGTACGTCGTGCACCACGGTGCGCTGGGCTCGTTTGCAACCGTCTATCTCGCGCCGGACGTCGACCGGGCCGAGGCGATGTGGCGCGTCGGCGGCCTCGATGGCGTCGAGCTCGTGCTCGACAACGCGGAGGCCGCTGCACGCTTCGAGTTGCCGGCCGACCGGATCGGCGATCTCGTCGTGATCGGCCGCCGCGACATGACGCTCGGTACGCGCGAGCGCGAACACGATCTGTCGGGCCTCACGGTGCCGCTGCGTTCGCATGGCGGCGTGTCGGAGCAGGAAGTGCCGCTGCTGTTCAATCGCCGCATCGAGCGGGACGATCCCGCGCGTCGCCCGCGCAACTTCGACGTGTTCGATTTCGTGCTGAACCGGATCGCGACATGATGGCTCATCCCCGGCAAGACCATCCCGAGTTTCGCGCCGAGGCGCTGCGCTGGTGCGGCACGCGCGCGTCGCGCGAGCGCACCTTCGATATCGTCGATCCTTATACGGGCGCCCGGGTCGGCACCGCGCCGCTCGCAAGCGTCGACGACGTGCGCGCCGCGTTCGATTACGCGATGGCTTACCGGCCGAAGCTCACGCGCTACGAGCGTTCACAGATCCTCGAACGTGCGGCCGCGCTGCTGCGCGAGCGCACCGAGGAAGCATCAGATTTGATCACGCTCGAATCGGGGCTGTCGAAACAGGATTCCCGTTACGAGATCGGCCGCGTTGCCGACGTGCTGAAGTTCGCGGCGGTCGAGGCACTGCGCGACGACGCGCAGAGTTTCTCGTGCGACCTGACGCCCCACGGCAAGGCGCGGCGCGTGTTCTCGCAGCGGCAGCCGCTCGACGGCGTGATCGTCGCGATCACCCCGTTCAATCATCCGATGAACCAGGTTGCGCACAAGATCGCGCCGGCGATCGCGACCAACAACCGCGTGATCGTGAAGCCGTCGGAGAAGGTGCCGCTGTCGGCGTTCTATCTGGCCGACCTGCTGTTCGAGGCCGGATTGCCGGAGCCGATGCTGCAGGTGCTGACCGGCGATCCGCGCGAGATCGCGGACGAGCTCGTCACGCATCCGCATGCATCGCTGATCACGTTTACCGGCGGCGTCGCGATCGGCAAGGCGATTGCCGCGCGGGCCGGCTACCGGCGCATCGTGCTGGAACTGGGCGGCAACGATCCGCTGATCGTCCTCGAAGACGCCGATCTCGAACGCGCGGCATCGCTGGCGGTGCTCGGTTCGTACCGGAACTCGGGCCAGCGTTGCACGGCCGTCAAGCGGATGCTGGTGCAGCGCTCGATCGCGCCCGCGTTCACCGAGTTGCTCGTCGAGAAGACGCGCGCGTGGAAGTACGGCGATCCGTTCGATCCCGCGAACGAAATGGGCACGGTAATCGACGAGGCGGCGGCGCGGCTGTTCGAGGCGCGGGTCGACGAGGCGGTCGCGCAGGGTGCGCGCCTGCTGACCGGCAACGTGCGGCGCGGCGCGCTTTACGCGCCGACCGTGCTCGACAACGTCGATCCGTCGATGACGATCGTGCGCGAGGAGACGTTCGGTCCCGTATCGCCCGTCATCGCGTTCGACACGATCGACGACGCGATCCGGATCAGCAACGGCACCGCATTCGGGCTGTCGTCGGGCGTCTGTACCGACAGCACGGCGGCCGTCGTACGGTTCGTGAACGAGCTGAACGTCGGCACCGTGAACGTATGGGAAGTGCCCGGATACCGGATCGAACTGTCGCCGTTCGGCGGGATCAAGGATTCGGGGCTCGGTTACAAGGAAGGCGTTCAGGAGGCGATGAAGAGCTTCACGAACCTGAAGACGTTTTCGCTGCCCTGGGAGTAAACGAATGGCATTGACGGTGGAAGAGATCCACGGGCTGTATCGCGAGCATGGCCATGTGGCCTATAGCGGTGAACCTGTCACGCAGCTCGAGCATGCGTTGCAAAGCGGATTGCTGGCGGAAGAGGCGGGCGCTGACGAAGCGCTGGTCGCGGCGGCGTTCCTGCACGACCTGGGGCATCTGCTGAACCGTCAGGGCGAGACGCCGAGTGCGCGCGGGATCGACGATCTGCATCAGTATTACGTGCTGCCGTTCCTGCGGCCGCTGTTTTCCGACGCGGTGCTGGAGCCGATCCGGCTGCACGTCGACGCGAAGCGCTGCCTGTGCCGCACGGACGCCGGCTACTTCGAGAGCCTGTCGCCGGACTCGGTGCGCAGCCTTGCGCTGCAAGGCGGCATCTTCAGCGAAGAGGAGACGGCGGCGTTCCTGCAGCGCCCGTTTGCGGAGGACGCGCTGCGTCTGCGCCGCTGGGACGATACGGCGAAGGAAGAAGGAAAGGTGACGCCGGATCTCGATCACTATATGGAGATCGTCGCGCGTCAGGTGCGCGTGGCCTGACGGCTCGGCTGCTTCTATATAAGGCCCCGCACGCGGCAGCGTGCGGGGCCTTATATTTTTTTGAGAAACCCCTTGCGCGAACGGCTTGGGGTGCATAGAATCACGCCTCTTTCGCGCTAACGGAAACGCGGCGCGGAAGAGGGGAAGCGAAGTCGGTGGTGTGCAGCAGGTTGGGCGCACGGCTGGCGAAGGAAGATGGACCCCGCAGTCGCAACGAAGTAGTTCAAAAAGTTGTTGACGATCTGTGAAACACGGTTCATAATCTCGCTTCTCTGCTGCTGAAAACGCAGCGCTGCTGAGAAACACGACGTTCCTCGCAGAATGCTCTTTAAAAATTAACAGCCGATAAGTGTGGGCGCTTGATGGCAGCGAGCTGATCCTCGGATCAGAAAGCGAAAGTATCAAGAGTCTCACACTAAAGTAAGTCAGGTTTATGAAGCAATTCATATTCCTGTCAGCTTTGAGTGAGCGACCGGTTCGAAAGAACCGAAAACAGTAACAGGTTTAAACTGAAGAGTTTGATCCTGGCTCAGATTGAACGCTGGCGGCATGCCTTACACATGCAAGTCGAACGGCAGCACGGGTGCTTGCACCTGGTGGCGAGTGGCGAACGGGTGAGTAATACATCGGAACATGTCCTGTAGTGGGGGATAGCCCGGCGAAAGCCGGATTAATACCGCATACGATCGGATGAAAGCGGGGGACCTTCGGGCCTCGCGCTATAGGGTTGGCCGATGGCTGATTAGCTAGTTGGTGGGGTAAAGGCCTACCAAGGCGACGATCAGTAGCTGGTCTGAGAGGACGACCAGCCACACTGGGACTGAGACACGGCCCAGACTCCTACGGGAGGCAGCAGTGGGGAATTTTGGACAATGGGCGAAAGCCTGATCCAGCAATGCCGCGTGTGTGAAGAAGGCCTTCGGGTTGTAAAGCACTTTTGTCCGGAAAGAAATCCTTGGTTCTAATATAGCCGGGGGATGACGGTACCGGAAGAATAAGCACCGGCTAACTACGTGCCAGCAGCCGCGGTAATACGTAGGGTGCGAGCGTTAATCGGAATTACTGGGCGTAAAGCGTGCGCAGGCGGTTTGCTAAGACCGATGTGAAATCCCCGGGCTCAACCTGGGAACTGCATTGGTGACTGGCAGGCTAGAGTATGGCAGAGGGGGGTAGAATTCCACGTGTAGCAGTGAAATGCGTAGAGATGTGGAGGAATACCGATGGCGAAGGCAGCCCCCTGGGCCAATACTGACGCTCATGCACGAAAGCGTGGGGAGCAAACAGGATTAGATACCCTGGTAGTCCACGCCCTAAACGATGTCAACTAGTTGTTGGGGATTCATTTCCTTAGTAACGTAGCTAACGCGTGAAGTTGACCGCCTGGGGAGTACGGTCGCAAGATTAAAACTCAAAGGAATTGACGGGGACCCGCACAAGCGGTGGATGATGTGGATTAATTCGATGCAACGCGAAAAACCTTACCTACCCTTGACATGGTCGGAATCCTGCTGAGAGGTGGGAGTGCTCGAAAGAGAACCGATACACAGGTGCTGCATGGCTGTCGTCAGCTCGTGTCGTGAGATGTTGGGTTAAGTCCCGCAACGAGCGCAACCCTTGTCCTTAGTTGCTACGCAAGAGCACTCTAAGGAGACTGCCGGTGACAAACCGGAGGAAGGTGGGGATGACGTCAAGTCCTCATGGCCCTTATGGGTAGGGCTTCACACGTCATACAATGGTCGGAACAGAGGGTTGCCAACCCGCGAGGGGGAGCTAATCCCAGAAAACCGATCGTAGTCCGGATTGCACTCTGCAACTCGAGTGCATGAAGCTGGAATCGCTAGTAATCGCGGATCAGCATGCCGCGGTGAATACGTTCCCGGGTCTTGTACACACCGCCCGTCACACCATGGGAGTGGGTTTTACCAGAAGTGGCTAGTCTAACCGCAAGGAGGACGGTCACCACGGTAGGATTCATGACTGGGGTGAAGTCGTAACAAGGTAGCCGTATCGGAAGGTGCGGCTGGATCACCTCCTTTCCAGAGCTATCTCGCGAAGTTGAGCGCTCACGCTTATCGGCTGTAAATTAAAGACAGACTCAGGGGTCTGTAGCTCAGTCGGTTAGAGCACCGTCTTGATAAGGCGGGGGTCGTTGGTTCGAATCCAACCAGACCCACCATTGTCTGACGTGTCGGTGATCGTTAGCGCTTTAGCGCTTACGAGTACCTCAAGCCGACCGGCTCACACCTGAGAATATTCTGTACATGGGGGCATAGCTCAGCTGGGAGAGCACCTGCTTTGCAAGCAGGGGGTCGTCGGTTCGATCCCGTCTGCCTCCACCAATCTTCAATGGGAAGCGTTTGGATCACACGAAAGTGACGTGTGAGACGAGCATTTGCCATTGGCGATTGAGCCAGTCAGAGTGATACGTAGTACGTATCGGCTGTCGTTCTTTAACAATCTGGAAGAAGTAAGTAATTTGGATAGCGGAAGCGTCTTGAGATGGACGTGAAAACTATCCGGGTTGTGATTGTATCGATGTATCTCAAGATGATTCGAACTCTATGTTTGACTCAATTGGAATACGGCACAACGCGAAAACTCAACCTGTAACGACTGTCGGAGAGACAGACTCGTTATAGGGTCAAGCGAACAAGTGCATGTGGTGGATGCCTTGGCGATCACAGGCGATGAAGGACGCGGTAGCCTGCGAAAAGCTACGGGGAGCTGGCAAACGAGCTTTGATCCGTAGATGTCCGAATGGGGAAACCCGGCCCTTTTGGGTCATCCTAGACTGAATACATAGGTCTAGTGAAGCGAACGCGGTGAACTGAAACATCTAAGTAACCGCAGGAAAAGAAATCAACCGAGATTCCCAAAGTAGTGGCGAGCGAAATGGGATGAGCCTTGCACTCTTTATTTGTATTGTTAGCCGAACGCTCTGGAAAGTGCGGCCATAGCAGGTGATAGCCCTGTAGGCGAAAACAGTATGAAAGAACTAGGTGTGCGACAAGTAGGGCGGGACACGTGAAATCCTGTCTGAAGATGGGGGGACCATCCTCCAAGGCTAAATACTCGTGATCGACCGATAGTGAACCAGTACCGTGAGGGAAAGGCGAAAAGAACCCCGGGAGGGGAGTGAAATAGATCCTGAAACCGCATGCATACAAACAGTCGGAGCCTCGTAAGGGGTGACGGCGTACCTTTTGTATAATGGGTCAGCGACTTACGTTCAGTAGCAAGCTTAACCGTATAGGGCAGGCGTAGCGAAAGCGAGTCCGAATAGGGCGTTCAGTTGCTGGGCGTAGACCCGAAACCAAGTGATCTATCCATGGCCAGGATGAAGGTGCGGTAACACGTACTGGAGGTCCGAACCCACTAACGTTGAAAAGTTAGGGGATGAGCTGTGGATAGGGGTGAAAGGCTAAACAAACTTGGAAATAGCTGGTTCTCTCCGAAAACTATTTAGGTAGTGCCTCGTGTCTCACCTTCGGGGGTAGAGCACTGTCATGGTTGGGGGGTCTATTGCAGATTACCCCGCCATAGCAAACTCCGAATACCGAAGAGTGCAATCACGGGAGACAGACATCGGGTGCTAACGTCCGGTGTCAAGAGGGAAACAACCCAGACCGCCAGCTAAGGTCCCCAAATATAGCTAAGTGGGAAACGAAGTGGGAAGGCTAAAACAGTCAGGAGGTTGGCTTAGAAGCAGCCACCCTTTAAAGAAAGCGTAATAGCTCACTGATCGAGTCGTCCTGCGCGGAAGATGTAACGGGGCTAAGCTATATACCGAAGCTGCGGATGCGAGCTATGCTCGCATGGTAGGAGAGCGTTCCGTAAGCCTGCGAAGGTGCGTTGAAAAGCGTGCTGGAGGTATCGGAAGTGCGAATGCTGACATGAGTAGCGATAAAGGGGGTGAAAGGCCCCCTCGCCGTAAGCCCAAGGTTTCCTACGCAACGTTCATCGGCGTAGGGTGAGTCGGCCCCTAAGGCGAGGCAGAAATGCGTAGCTGATGGGAAGCAGGTCAATATTCCTGCACCATTGTTAGATGCGATGGGGGGACGGATCGCGGAAGGTTGTCCGGGTGTTGGAAGTCCCGGTCGCTGCATTGGAGAAGGCACTTAGGCAAATCCGGGTGCGCAATTCAAGGGTGTGGCGCGAGCTCCTTAGGGAGCGAAGCAATTGGAAGTGGTTCCAAGAAAAGCCTCTAAGCTTCAGTCTAACGATGACCGTACCGCAAACCGACACAGGTGGGCGAGATGAGTATTCTAAGGCGCTTGAGAGAACTCGGGAGAAGGAACTCGGCAAATTGGTACCGTAACTTCGGGATAAGGTACGCCCTTGTAGCTTGACTGGCCTGCGCCAGGAGGGTGAAGGGGTTGCAATAAACTGGTGGCTGCGACTGTTTAATAAAAACACAGCACTCTGCAAACACGAAAGTGGACGTATAGGGTGTGACGCCTGCCCGGTGCCGGGAAGATTAAATGATGGGGTGCAAGCTCTTGATTGAAGTCCCGGTAAACGGCGGCCGTAACTATAACGGTCCTAAGGTAGCGAAATTCCTTGTCGGGTAAGTTCCGACCTGCACGAATGGCGTAACGATGGCCACACTGTCTCCTCCCGAGACTCAGCGAAGTTGAAGTGTTTGTGATGATGCAATCTACCCGCGGCTAGACGGAAAGACCCCATGAACCTTTACTGTAGCTTTGCATTGGACTTTGAACCGATCTGTGTAGGATAGGTGGGAGGCTATGAAACCGGAACGCTAGTTTCGGTGGAGCCGTCCTTGAAATACCACCCTGGTTTGTTTGAGGTTCTAACCTTGGCCCGTGATCCGGGTCGGGGACAGTGCATGGTAGGCAGTTTGACTGGGGCGGTCTCCTCCCAAAGCGTAACGGAGGAGTACGAAGGTACGCTAGGTACGGTCGGAAATCGTGCTGATAGTGCAATGGCATAAGCGTGCTTAACTGCGAGACCGACAAGTCGAGCAGGTGCGAAAGCAGGTCATAGTGATCCGGTGGTTCTGTATGGAAGGGCCATCGCTCAACGGATAAAAGGTACTCTGGGGATAACAGGCTGATACCGCCCAAGAGTTCATATCGACGGCGGTGTTTGGCACCTCGATGTCGGCTCATCTCATCCTGGGGCTGTAGCCGGTCCCAAGGGTATGGCTGTTCGCCATTTAAAGAGGTACGTGAGCTGGGTTTAAAACGTCGTGAGACAGTTTGGTCCCTATCTGCCGTGGGCGTTGGATATTTGAAGGGGGCTGCTCCTAGTACGAGAGGACCGGAGTGGACGAACCTCTGGTGTACCGGTTGTCACGCCAGTGGCATCGCCGGGTAGCTATGTTCGGAAGAGATAACCGCTGAAAGCATCTAAGCGGGAAACTCGCCTTAAGATGAGATATCCCTGGGGACTAGATCCCCTTGAAGGGTCGTTCGAGACCAGGACGTTGATAGGTCAGGTGTGTAAGCGCAGTAATGCGTTCAGCTAACTGATACTAATTGCCCGTAAGGCTTGATCCTATAACAAGTCTGTCTCGATAGCCGTTAGCGCTTCAGCGCTTACGGATATCGAGCGTCGAGTGCAAGGCACTCGACGTACGACGGTTGAGCAACCGCGTACGTGTGAGATACAGCTCACAACCCAAAATTACTGCTTCTTCCCGATTGGTCGCGCTGCGAAGCAACGCGACAACCCTCTTTGCCTGATGACCATAGCGAGTCGGTCCCACCCCTTCCCATCCCGAACAGGACCGTGAAACGACTCTACGCCGATGATAGTGCGGATTCCCGTGTGAAAGTAGGTAATCGTCAGGCTCCCTAAGCCAAGAACCCCCGCCCGAAAGGCGGGGGTTTTTGCATTGGGGCGGACAAAATGCAGGTCGGCCAGGACGGGGCAGCGCGCTCGGAACTGGGCCGCCGAAGGCGTTGATCCAAGCATCGCAGTCCGTCCACACGATCGGCCGGGACATTCAAGTGATCCTGGATCCGCAATTCCGCGCCGCTGATATCTTCAGGCCCGTTCCTCTGCGCATCGCATCGATGCACCTCCACCCAGCGCTTGGTTGATGTCGATACATCCAAAGATGATGTTGCGATGACTCATGATGAGCGACGTTAATCGACAATGCTCGATAAATGACGCTTTCCTGCGAAAATCCTCCAGCTTTACCCACTCATCCTTCCACGCTTCGCCTCGACCCGTTCGAGCACGTCACTCGGTGGACGCAGCACGAAACCGTCCCCGAAATCTATGCGCATAAAGTGCATTCGTCCGACATGAGTCGGCAAAGCGAAGACCAAGCCCTTCGGGGTAATATCGCCGTTCGTTCCGATCCCCGGCGCTCGTCTGCATCTGCTGGCGGTCGGTGTCTTTCGAATTCCGTCTCCTGCACCGTTCATGACTGACAGCCCTGCCCAAGGTGGTCGGACGACCGACTTCTTGCCGTATCTCGTCGCCGCAACGTTCTTCATGGAGTACCTCGACACGACCGTGATCGCGACCGCGCTGCCGCAAATGGCGCACTCGTTCGGCGTCGGGCCGAACGCGCTGAGCCTCGGAATGACGGCCTACATGCTGGCGCTTGCGGTATTCATCCCGATCAGCGGCTGGATCGCGGACCGGTATGGATCGCGTACGGTGTTCGCCAGCGCGATCGTCGTCTTTACCGGAGCGTCGGTGCTGTGCGGGCTGTCCGATGGCGTGGTGACGTTCACGGCTGCGCGGCTGCTGCAGGGCGTCGGCGGGGCGATGATGGTGCCGGTCGGACGGATGATCGTCGTGCGCAGCACCGAGAAAGCAAGGCTGATGCGCGCAATCGCGACGATCACTTGGCCGGGCATCGTCGCGCCTGTCGTCGGGCCGCCGATCGGCGGCTTCATCACGACCTATGCGTCCTGGCGATGGATCTTCCTGTTGAACGTCCCGTTCGGCGTCGCCGCGCTCGTCTGTACCTGGCTGATCGTCCGGAACACGCGGGCCGACGAGCAGCGGCCGCTCGACTGGGTTGGCTTCGTGCTGGCCGGCGGAGCGCTGACTTGCCTGTTGATCGGCACCGAGACGGCGGGCCAGCAGGATGTCGATTTCACGCGTGCGGCGGTGCTGGTGGGCGCGAGCGTGCTGTTCGGCATCGCCGCGTGGTTGCATGCGCAGCGTAGCGCACATCCGCTGCTCGATTTCACGACGCTGAAGGTGCCGACGTTCTCGGTGACGGTGATCACCGGCTCGATCACTCGGATGGCGATCAACGCCGTGCCGTACCTGCTGCCGCTGCTGTTCCAGATCGGCTTCGGGCTGTCGCCGTTCCAGTCCGGCCTGCTGCTGCTTGCGAGCGCGCTCGGCAATCTCGGCATGAAGGCGGGTACGTCGTGGATCCTCGACCGCTACGGTTTCCGGCGCGTCGCGCTCGTCGACGTGACGATCGTCGGCATCTTCACGATCGCGTGCGGCTGGCTGACCGCGTCGACGCCGCTGGCCATCACGCTGCTCGTCGTATTCGTCTACGGGCTCACGCGGTCGATGCAGTTCACGACGCTCGCGACGCTGGCCTATGCGGATATCCCGGCTCACCAGACGAGCGCGGCCAGCACGTTGTGGAGCGCCGCGCAGCAGATGACGATCGGGATGGGGATCGCGTTCGGCGCGTTGTCGCTGCGGCTCGCGGCGCTGGTGCGTGGCGATGCGGCCGGCATGCATTACGTACTCGACGATTTCCGCTGGGCGTTTGTCGCGGCGGGTGTGCTCGCACTGTTGACGTTGCCGGGCTACGCGCGATTGGCAGCCGATGCAGGCGACCGGCTGCGGGCGAATATGGCGCGGGGGTAGGCCGAACCGCCAATCGCGTTGGTGTCGCGGCAGATGAGTGCTTTGGCTTTCTGTCGCTCACTTGAATCGTCGTCCGTCCTGGCTGCGATGACCTGACAGGTAGCGAAATCAGTCATCTGTCATGGTGGACAGGTGAGCAGATCGCACGGCGATGTCCAGCCGTAACGAACCGTGAGTGATGACGCGCGATTGGCGCGACAGATGCACGTCGTTTCCTGTGCGAATCCATCGACGTGACAAGCCGCACGACCGTACCGTGTTCGTCCCGGTGACCGTCACCTGTCACTGCGCGTCGTGGAAGATGATGCCGACCGTGTGGCGGTGTCCGCTTCTGATCCGGCTTACGCCGTGGCGCAGGTTGACGCGATAGACGCCGCGCGTTCCTTGCACGGGCCTGCCGTGCACGGCGAAGATCACCGCGTCGCCTTGCGTCAGCGGCACCACTTCCGCACGCGACTGCATGCGTGGCCGCTGTTCCGTCAACACGAACTCCCCTCCGGTGAAATCGCGGCCGGGCGCCGACAGCAGGATCGCGACCTGCAGCGGAAACACGTGCTCGCCATACAGATCCTGATGGAGGCAGTTGTAGTCGTCGGCACCGTATTGAAGGATCAGCGGTGTCGGTCGTGTCTGTCCCGCGGCGTGGCAGCGGTCGAGGAAGGCCGCATGGTCTTTCGGATAGCGGACGTCAATCCCGAGCGCCTGGTTCCAGCGATTCGCGATTGGCGCGAGATGGGGGTAGATCGTCGTACGCAGCTCCGCGACGATCGCGGGCAGCGGATACGCGAAATACTTGTATTCGCCGCGCCCGAATCCGTGCCGCGCCATCACGACGCGTGAACGATAGAGCGCATCACGCGGATAGAGCGATGCGAGCGCATCGCACTCGCTCGCCGAGATCACGCCCGGCACGCGCGCGCATCCGTAGCGATCAAGGTCGGCATCGACGGTCGTCCAGTCGAGTGTGTCGACGCGTTGCGCGATGTCCAGCGATTCGACGGCAGGTTGCAGATCGGCGATGTTCACGGGCGTACCTCGTTCGTCAGCAGTGTGGCGTCGTGCGGTCGCGCGGAATGCTCGGGAAACGTCGCGCGCACGGGTGAATCCACGATGAAAGTTGATGAACCCAGTCTAGCGATGTCCGTGCGCCGGCGCGCTCCAGATCTTGCGCTCCAATTCGGAAAAGGAAGAGGGGAAAGTTCCCGATGTGGCATGGGCGCACGCGAATGCGTCGAAGTGTCGAAGTGTCGGGGCGGAGAAGCGGAGAAGCGGGGAAGCGGGGAAGCGGAGAAGCGGAGAAGCGGAGAAGCGGAGAAGCGGAGAAGCGAGGGGCGGACCTTCTACGGAAGGCGGCCGGCTGCCGCCGGCCACCCGCCGCGTCCCCGATCAGGCCACCGACCGGAACAGCCAGTAGAGCCCGCCCGCGAGCGCGATCGACGCCGGCAGCGTCAGCACCCATGCGAGTACGAGGCTGCGCACCGTGCTCCATTGCAAGCCGGACCCGTTCGCCGCCATCGTGCCCGCGACGCCCGACGACAGCACGTGTGTCGTCGACACGGGCAGCCCGTACACGTCGGCGGCGCCGATCGTCAGCATCGCGACGAGCTCGGCCGACGCGCCCTGTCCGTACGTCAGATGCTGCTTGCCGATTTTCTCGCCGACGGTCACGACGATCCGCTTCCAGCCGACCATCGTGCCGAGGCCCAGCGCAATCGCAACGGCAACCTTCACCCACGTCGGAATGAACTTGGTCGCTTGATCGAGCTGCTTGCGATAGTTGTCGATCGCGAGCTTGTCGTCGGCGGCAAACGCGGGCTGACCCGACTTCTCGATCAGGCGAATCGCTTCGGACACCAGATACATCGTGTTGCGCACGTTGTCGACGTCGCGCTGCGGCACCGCCGCCATCGAGCCCGACGCGCCGACCGCGGTCGCGAGCGACGTGGACAACTGCTGCACGGCCGGCAGCACTGCGGGCGTCAACTCGCGGCGCTGCACGTAGTGTTCGACGTCGGCACGCGGGTTCGCGGACGGCGCAACGCCGTTCGTGTATTTCCCGAACGTCGCGGCTGCCTGGTTCGCGACCGCCACGAAGGTCTGCGATTCGGCCGGCGTAACGGCCTTGTTCAGCGCATACGCGGTCGGCACCGTGCCGATCAGGATCAGCATGATGAGACCCATCCCTTTCTGCCCGTCGTTCGAACCGTGCGCGAACGACACGCCCGTGCAGGTCAGGATCAGCAGGCAGCGGATCCAGAACGGCGGCGGCTGATCCTTCGGCGGCTCCTTGTACAGCTCCGGAATCCGCACGACGGCCTTCAGCACGAGCAGCAGCAGCGACGCGCACAGGAATCCGACGATCGGCGACAACAGCAGCGACTTGCCGACGCCGAGCGCCTGGCCCCAGTCGACGCCGCTCGTGCCCGACGGCCCGTGCATCAGCTGGTTCATCAGCCCGACGCCGATGATCGACCCGATCAGCGTATGCGAGCTCGACGACGGCAACCCGAAATACCAGGTCGCGAGGTTCCACACGATCGCGGCGATCAGCAGTGCGAACACCATCGCGAAGCCCGCGCTGCTGCCGACCTGCAGGATCAGCTCGACCGGCAGCAACTGCAGGATGCCGAACGCGACGGCGCCGCTCGAGACCATCACGCCGAGGAAGTTCCACATGCCGGACCAGATCACCGCGACGTTCGGCGTCAGCGCGTGCGTATAGATCACGGTGGCGACCGCGTTCGCCGTGTCGTGGAAACCGTTGACGAATTCGAAGCCGAGCGCGATCAGCAGTGCCGCGCCGAGCATCAGGTACGGGAACAGCGACCCTTCGCGGACCGGCGACAGATCGTCGATCAGGTGCGTGGCGATATAGACGGCGCCGACCGCGAGCACCAGCAGGAAGACGGCATAGCCGACCTGCCGGGTGCGTTCGACGGAGCCCGGATTGTTCGACGCGGACGAAGCTGGTTGATTCATGACGGCATCTCGTAAGGGAACCGTGTCCGATCCTAGCTTCGGCCAGCAGTCAGTTTGATGACAGTCGGGATGACGAACGGTATGTCTTGCAGTGATGTCAGGCAGGCATCGATATGCGATCGCGACGAGATACGTCGGCTCGCATCGCGGTCCACATAGTGAACGCAACACGGCAGGGGCTTACGCGTCGATGTCGTGGCGATCGCCGTCCGCGATCAACGTCCAGCCGTGCGGCGATGCAACGAACGTCGTGCACGACAGCGGTGCGACGTCGATGCCGGTTGCTGCCCTGGAATCCATCCGCAGCGTATGCGCGACGGCCGCGCGAACGATCGCCGCATGCGTGATCGCGACAATGTCGCAGCCGTGCTGCAGCGCATTCAACCATGCGCCGACGCGGCGCGTGGCTGCGTCGAACGATTCGCCGCCGTGCGGCGACGCGGACGGATCGCCGATCCATGCGCCCAGTTCATCCGGCAGGTCGCGTGCGAGGTCGTGCAGCCGCTTGCCGCGCCAGTTTCCGTAGTCGATGTCGCGCAACGCGTCATCGATGCCGGCACGCAGCCCGAGCGCATCGGCGGTCTGTCGCGCGCAGCATGCGGGGCTGCACAGCACGAGCGCGCCGGCGACGCCCGCCCAACGGTCGCGCAGCGCGGTGGCGTCGGCGAGCCCGCGTGCATCGAGCGGATCGTCGTCGGAAAACGTGCCGGTGCGCATCGCCCGGGTCGATGCGTGTGCGATCAGGCGCAGCGAGGCATGCATGTTCATGTCGGTTTTCGGCGGGGGCGGGGCAGTGCGCGGCCGTCCGCTGGGCTTCACTTCAATACGCGGATGTTCGAGCGTACAATTCGCCCGATACGAAACGCGGAAGCCGGTGCAATTCCGGCGCGGTCGCGCCACTGTAACCGGGGATCCTCGATCCCGGAAGCCAGACCTGCCTTCGTACCCATCCAACATTTGTCGGGGCGCGATTCCCCTGAGGTGCATCCATGAGCGAAGCAGTGCTGAAGCCGGCGGTCGTGCCGGCCCCCATCCCCGTCCGTGAACTGTTGCCGTGGGCCGTGTTCGTCGGCCTGATCCTGTTGCTCGCACTCTATTTCGTCGGCGCGGAACAGGGCGCGACGTCGCTCGTGCCGGGCATGTATGTGCACGAATTCGTCCACGACGGCCGCCATCTGCTCGGCTTTCCCTGCCACTGACGCGGAGTACACGATGGTCGGAAAGCTGCTCATGCGCGGGATGCTCGCAGGCATCGCCGCGGGCCTCCTCACGTTCGGTTTCGCGAAAATTGTCGGCGAACCGCAAGTCGATCAGGCAATCTCCTTTGAAGAAAAGCTCGATGCCGCCAAAGGCGACGCGCCGGAGCCCGAGCTGGTCAGCCGCGACACGCAGGCCGGCCTCGGCCTGCTGACGGGCGTCGTGACCTATGGCGCGGCATTCGGCGGGCTGTTCTCGCTGGTCTTTGCGTATGCATACGGGCGAGGCGGCCGCCTCCCGGCACGGCCGCTGGCCGCATGGCTTGCGCTGGCGGCGTTCGTCGCGCTCGTGATCGTGCCCAACATCATGTACCCGGCCAATCCGCCGTCGGTCGGCGATCCGGACACGATCGGCTATCGCACGGGGCTGTTCTTCCTGATGATCGCGATCTCGATCGCGACGATGGTGTTCTCGATCAGCGTGCGCCGCCATCTGCTGGCGAAGCTCGGCCAATGGAACGCATCGATCGTCGCGGGGCTCGTGTTCGTCGCGATCATCGCGGCCGTGCAGTTCGGGCTGCCGTCGATCAACGAAGTGCCGGCCACCTTCCCGGCCGCCGTGCTGTGGAAGTTCCGCGTCGCGGCCATCGGGATGCAGGTGATCATGTGGACGACGATCGGCCTGCTGTTCGGCGCATGGGTCGAGCGTGGCGAACGCACCGGCATGCGCGCCGCCTGAACGCATGGCAACAGGGCGCGCCTAGCGCAGCATGCGCGGCGCGCTCCACGTCGATTCGCGCGCAAGCGCGACGAACGCGGCCAGATAGTCGATCGACGCATCCGCTTCGCGGATGCCGAGGAAGATCTGCTTCGCGATCCCCTTCTTGCCGAGCTTGACCGGCACGACCGGCATCCGGTCCGCGTATTCGTCGGCGAGCCATCTCGGCAGCGCGGCCACGCCGCGCCCGCTCGCGACCATCTGCAGCATGATGTCGGTCGTCTCGATCGACTTGTGTCGCCTCGGCACGATGCCGGCCGGCGTCAGGAACTGGTTGTAGATGTCGAGCCGGTCGGTTTCGACCGGGTACGTGATCAGAATCTCGTCGGTCAGTTGCTCGGGCGTCACGTAGTCGGCGTTCGCGAACCGGTGCGAGTCGGCGACCACCAGCACCTGCTCGTAGTCGAACACGGGAACGAAGTGCAGGCCCGGCTTGTTCAGCGGATCGGGCGTGACGAGCACGTCGATGTCGTAACCGAACAGCGCGCCGATACCGCCGAACTGGAAGCGCTGCTTCACGTCCACGTCGACGTCGGGCCAGCGCGACAGGTACGGCGACACCACCTTCAGCAGCCATTGGTAGCACGGGTGGCACTCCATCCCGATGCGCAGCGTGCCGCGCTCGCCCTTCGCGTACTGCTTCATCCGCTCCTCGGCGAGCTCGAACTGCGGCAGCAGCCGGTTCGCCAGCTTCAGCAGATACTGCCCGCCCTGCGTGAGCCGCAGGCCGCGGCCCTCCCGATCCCAGATCGGCGTGCCGAGCTGCTGCTCGATTTTCCGGACGGTATGGCTGAGCGCCGATTGCGTGAGGTGCAGCGCATTGGCGGCCGCAGTCAGCGAGCCCTGGCGCTCGACTTCACGAATCACGACGAGATGGAATCGTTCCAGCATGGTTATCGCTCACCCAACGGATACATGAACAACTTTAATGGATGAATGAAATAATGCCATTTTATTTCATGTGTTGAAATCCCTATCATGGCTGCCGGACATTCACTACATCTGGACGGCAGCGTCATGGTCACCACACACAACCTCGGTTTTCCGCGCATCGGCGCGCAGCGCGAACTCAAGTTCGGTCTCGAACGCTACTGGAAAGGCGAATCGTCGCGCGACGAGCTGAAGGCGCTCGGCGCCGAGCTGCGCCAGCGTCACTGGAACGACCAGCGCGATCTGGACCTGGCACCGATCGGTGATTTCGCGTTCTACGACCAGGTGCTCGACATGAGCTTCACGCTCGGCAACCTGCCGAAGCGCGTGCAGGGCTTCCACGGCGACGTGCTCGACAACTATTTCCGCGTCGCGCGCGGCCGTTCGGCGCAGTCGGCGGACGAGCACGCCGCGTGCTGCGGCGGCGTCTCGGCCGGCGAAATGACGAAGTGGTTCGACACGAACTATCACTACATCGTGCCGGAATTCCACGCGGACACGAACTTCTCGCTCGACCCGTCGCGCCTGCTCCAGCAACTGTCCGAGGCGAACGCGCAGGGCGTGAACGCGAAGCCGGTGATTCTCGGCCCCGTCACGTACCTGTGGCTCGGCAAGGCGAAGGACGATTCCGATCGCCTCGCGCTGCTGCCGAAGCTGCTGCCCGTGTACGGTGCGCTGCTCGATACGCTGACCGCGCAGGGCGTCGAATGGGTGCAGATCGACGAACCGATCCTCGTCACCGAGCTCGACGCCGAATGGCGGCAGGCATTCCGCACCGCCTATGCGGCGCTGGAGACGCGCCGCATCAAGCTGCTGCTCGCCACCTACTTCGGCCAGCTTCAGGACAACCTGACGCTCGCTGCCTCGCTGCCGGTCGACGGCCTGCATATCGACGCGATCAATGCACGCGACGAAATCGATGCACTGGCGCGCGAACTGCCGGCCGGGCGCGTGCTGTCGGTTGGTGCGATCAACGGCCGCAACATCTGGAAGACGGACCTGAACGCGACGCTCGACTGGCTCGAACCGCTCGCGAAGCAGCTCGGCGATCGCCTGTGGCTCGCGCCGTCGTGCTCGCTGCTGCACGTGCCGGTCGATCTCGCGAGCGAGGAGAAGCTCGACGCGGAGATCCGTTCGTGGCTCGCGTTCGCGCTGCAGAAGCTCGACGAGCTGAAGGTGCTCGCGACCGCGCTGAACGAAGGCCGCGACCAAGTGGCCGATGCGCTTGCCGCGAACGCCGCCGCGATCGATTCGCGCCGCCGCTCGCCGCGCGTGAACAACCCGGCGGTGAAGGCCGCGATCGCGCGCATCGACGCGCAGCTCGGCAACCGCGCGAGCCCGTATACGCAGCGTGCGCCGAAGCAGTCGGCGCGACTGAACCTGCCGGCCTTCCCGACGACGACGATCGGCTCGTTCCCGCAGACGGCCGAGATCCGCCAGGCGCGCAGCCAGTTCAAGGCCGGCGCGCTGGATGAAGCGGGCTACCGCACCGCGATGAAGACTGAAATCGAACGCAGCGTCCGCGAACAGGAGTCGCTCGAACTCGATGTGCTCGTGCACGGCGAGGCCGAGCGCAACGACATGGTCGAGTACTTCGGCGAGCAGCTCGACGGCTACGCGTTCAGCCAGTTCGGCTGGGTGCAGTCGTACGGTTCGCGCTGCGTGAAGCCGCCTATCCTGTTCGGCGACATCAGCCGCCCGAAGGCGATGACGGTCGAATGGATCACATACGCGCAGTCGCTGACGAGCAAGCCGATGAAGGGCATGCTGACCGGCCCCGTGACGATCCTGAACTGGTCGTTCGTGCGTGACGACCAGCCGCGCTCGGTGTCGTGCTACCAGCTCGCGCTCGCGATCCGCGACGAAGTGCTCGATCTCGAGACGGCCGGCGTGCGCGTGATCCAGATCGACGAGGCCGCGCTGCGCGAAGGGCTGCCGCTGCGCCGCGCGCAATGGAGCGAGTACCTGAAGTGGGCAGTCGAATCGTTCCGCATCACCGCGAACGGCGTGCAGGACGATACGCAGATCCACACGCACATGTGCTATTCGGAGTTCAACGACATCATCGCGTCGATCGCCGACATGGATGCGGACGTGATCACGATCGAGACGTCGCGTTCGGACATGGAACTGCTCGATGCATTCGACAACTTCAGGTATCCGAACGAGATCGGGCCGGGCGTGTACGACATCCATTCGCCGAACATCCCGACGCAGGATCACATCGTCGGCCTGATGAAGAAGGCGGCGGAACGGATTCCGGCGGAGCGTCTGTGGGTGAACCCGGACTGCGGCCTGAAGACGCGCCAGTGGGCGGAGGTCATTCCGGCGCTGACGAACATGGTCGCGGCCGCGAAGACGCTGCGCAACCCGATGCAATAACGCGCGAACGCTGTGCGCCTGCTTGTCGCGATCGACGATCCGGCGACAGGCGCTGCATCGGTCCAGACCGTCCCGGGCAGGCCCCGGGACGCGTCGTTATCCGGATCGGCGTGAAGTACTACCGTGTGAAAACACCTGACGAAGGCAGTCGGGAAGACTGACGGTGACGTCGTCGCGAAACAGGCGGGGAGTGGATTCCCGGAAGAAGAACGGGCGACCTGTCGGCCGCCCCGTATGCGCGAGAACCGGGCAGGCGAAGCCGCCTGCCCGTCGTGCGTAAATTACGCGGTACGCGCCCCGCGCGGCAGCGACTCGTTCGTCTTGCCGGGCGCACTGGCATCGTCGATGCTGACGCGGCGCGAGATCAGCCACACGCACAGCGACGACAGGATCGCGGCACTCGTGTACTGGATCGCGAGCGGCCACCATTGCGGCGCGACGTTCTGCGCGATGACGGTCGCGACGAGCGGCGTGAGGCCGCCGGCGAGCGCGCCGCACACCTGGTATGCGATCGAGATTGCCGTATAGCGGATCCGCGCGACGAAGATGCCGCTGACGAAACCCGCGACCACCGAGTAGTAGCCCGATTCCGCGAGCGTCGCGAGGCCGACGCCGACCGTGATCGACAGCGGCGTGCCCATGTGCACGAGCGGCAGCATCACGAACGGGACGATCGCGGCCCATGCGCCGGTGATCAGCAGCACGCGCGTGGTGCCGAAGCGCTGCGCGAGGAACGCGGCCGCGAGCTGCACGACGAACTGCAGCACCGCGACGATCGTCATGCAATGCAGCACCATCGACCGGTCGAGCGACAGGAATTGCGTCGCGTAGCTGATCATGAAGATGTTGCTGAAATACACGCCGGCGATGCCGTACACGTTCGCGCCGATCGCGAGCAGCAGCAGCGGCCAGTACTTGAGCGCTTCGCGCACCGGGTTCTGCGCGGTGTTGCCGCTCCTCTTGACCTCCTCGAACTCGGGCGACTCGGACACGCTCGCGCGGATCACGAAGCCGACGATCAGCAGCACGGAACTCGCGAGGAACGGCACGCGCCAGCCCCAGCTCATCATGTCGTCCTTCGACAGCGTGCTGATCGCGCCGAACGCGAGCATCGACAGGATCAGCCCGCTCGCGCTGCCGAGCTGCGCGAACGATGCGAAGAACGTGCGCTTGCCTTCGGGCGCATGCTCGCCGGCGAGCAGCACCGCGCCGCCCCATTCGCCGCCGACCGCGATGCCTTGCAGCACGCGCATCAGCACGAGCAGGATCGGTGCGATCACGCCGGCTTGTGCATGGGTCGGCAGCAGGCCGATCGCGACCGTCGACACGGCCATCAGCATCAGCGTCGCGAGCAGCGAACGCTTGCGGCCGAAGCGGTCGCCGAGATAGCCGAACATCACGCCGCCGAGCGGTCGCGCGAAGAAGCCGACCGCGAACGAGCCGAACGACGCGAGCAGGCTGATGAAGCGGTTTTCGCCGGGAAAGAACAGCGGCCCGAACACGATGGCGGCGGCGGTCGCGTAGCTATAGAAGTCGTACCACTCGATCGTGGTGCCGACGAACGACGCGAGCGCCGCCCGCTTCGGTTGTTTGACGGAAGTCCCCATCCTTGCTTTGCTCCTCTTGAATCCTTTGATTTGGAATGTGTGTCGTGGTGTTGCGGCGGGATCAGTCGCGGTACTTGACGCCCGGCAGCACGCACAGCAGCTCGTACGCGAGGTTCGCGCCCAGCAGCGCTGTGGTGCCGAACGGGTCGTACGGCGGCGCGACTTCGACGAGATCGCAGCCGACGATGTTCAGCCCCTTCGCGCCGCGGATGATCTCGAGCGCCTGCGGCACCGTGAGGCCCGCGATTTCCGGCGTGCCCGTGCCCGGTGCGTAGGCCGGATCGATGCCGTCGATGTCGAAGCTGATGTAGACGGGCGTGTCGCCGACGCGGGCGCGCACTTCTTCCATCAGCGGCGCGAGCGACTTGTTCCAGCATTCCTCGGCCTGGACGACGCGGAAGCCCTGCTCGCGGCACCAGTCGAAATCCTCGGCCGCGTAGCCCGTGCCGCGCAGGCCGATCTGCGTGACCTTGTCGCCGTGCAGCAGGCCTTCCTCGACCGCGCGGCGGAACGGCGTGCCGTGCGCGATCTTTTCGCCCATCATCGTGTCGTTCACGTCGGCGTGTGCATCGACGTGGATCAATGCAACCTTGCCGTGCTTGCGGTGGATCGCGCGCAGGATCGGCAGCGCGATCGTGTGGTCGCCGCCGAGCGTGACCGGCTTGCAGTCGTGCTCGAGGATCGCGTCGTACGCGGCTTCGATGCGCGCGATGGAATCGTGCAGGTTGTACGGATTGATCGCGACGTCGCCGATGTCGGCGACCTGCAGCGAATCGAACGGCGCGGCGCGGGTGGCCATGTTGTACGGGCGCAGCAGCACGGATTCGGTGCGGATCTGGCGCGGGCCGAAGCGCGCGCCGGTGCGGTTGGACGTGCCGAGATCGAACGGCACGCCGACGAAGCATGCGTCGAGGCCTTCGGCGCTCGCCACGTGCGGCAGGCGCATCATCGTCGCGATGCCGCCGCAGCGCGGCATCTCATTGCCGCCGAGCGGCTGGAAATGGGTGTGGTCGTTCATGGGGCGCCTCTTCCGATGTGGGGTTGCCGTATCATTCGACGCGGCTTGGCGCACAGTTTTACGCGCTCCGCCGGGAAAGAAGAATGCGAAGATATCGACGTTAACATCGATTTTCATCGATGTATGGAAGGGGAAGAGCGTGCTGGGGAATCTGTCGACCCTCGATCTGCGGTTGATCCGCGTGTTTCTCGCGGTCACGGACGCGGGCGGCGTATCGGCCGCGCAGGCGGTGCTGAACGTCGGGCAGTCGACGATCAGCGCGCAGTTGTCGTCGCTCGAGACGCGGCTCGGCTACCGGCTCTGCGAACGCGGCCGCAGCGGCTTCCGGCTCACGCCGAAGGGCGAGCGGTTTCATGCGATGAGCCGCAAGCTGCTCGCGGCGCTCGATGAATTCGGGATGGCCGCGCGGCACATGGACCGCCAGCTGGTCGGCACGCTGAACATCGGCCTGATCGGCCATACGCCGGTCAGCCAGAACGCGCGGATCGCCGAGGCGATCGCCGCGTTCCGCACGCGCGACGAGGCCGTGCGCTTCTCGATTTCCGTGCGCGCGCCGGGCGATCTCGAGGAGAAACTGCTGAGCGACGAGATCCAGATCGCGGTCGGCTACTTCTGGCACCGCGTGCCGTCGCTGCACTACACGCCGCTGTTCATCGAGCGCCAGGTCGCGTACTGCGGCCGCGGCCATCCGCTGTTCGACGGCGCCGGCGCGCTGACGCCGGCCGACGTGGCCGGCTTCGAATGGGCGTGGCGCTCGTATCCGCTGCCGGAAGCGCAGATGTCGACGACGCCCGACCGCGTGACCGCGACCGCCGACAACATGGAGGCCGTCGCGCTGCTGATCCTGTCCGGCCATCACCTCGGCTACCTGCCGCAGCACTTCGCGGCGCCGTACGTCGCGCAGGGGCTGCTCGCGCCGCTCAATCCGGAGCAACTGCGCTACGACGTGACATTCCACATGGTCGTCGCGCGCAACGGGCGCGGTAATCCGCTCGTGGAGGCGTTTCTCGAGGATCTCGAGCGCGCACACCAGGCGCCGGACATCGCGTGATGCCGACGCCGCCGGCAATGTGAACGAGCGTTACATCGGCGCGGCCCGCCGCGCGCATCACGGCACCGGCAACCCCGCGTCGTGCTTCACCTCGCGCAGCGACAGCGCCGATTCGATCGACGTCACGCCCGGCAGCATCCGCAGCGAGTCGCGCAGGAACGTGCCGTAGTCGTCGAGGTCGCGCGCGACCACCTGCAGCAGGTAGTCGGCCGTGCCCGCGACGTTGTGGCACGCGAGGATCCGCTCGATGCCCAGCACTTCCCGTTCGAACCGGTCGGCGACCTTGCGGTCGTGCGTCGCGAACCGCACGAGCACGAACGCGACGACGCCGAAGCCGAGCGCCTGGCGCGACAGTTGCGCGCGGTAGCGCTCGATGTAGCCGTCGCTTTCGAGACGTTTCAGGCGTCGCGCGCAAGGCGTCTCGGACAGGCCGACGGATTCGGCGAGACGCGCGATCGGCAGGCGGCCGTCGCGCTGCACCGCAGCGAGGATCGCGCGATCGGTTTTGTCGAGTTCGGTCATTTTGGCGGAATCCGTGTTCAGGTTCCGTGATTGTGGCGGATTCCACTATGGAACGGCAATCCCGAGCCAAAGATGGCCAATAATCCCTCCATCTTCAGCGGCAACATATCGTCATTGAAGGACGGGGGCAGAACATGATTTCCACGCATTTGCTGTTGATCTATCTCGCCGCGCTGGCGGCCATTTATGCGGTGCCGGGGCCCGACATGGCGCTCGTGCTGCAGACCAGCATCGGCCGCGGCGTGCGGCCGGGATTGGCGGCGGCGGGCGGCCTGTCGCTTGCGCGCACCGCGCACGTGACGCTGTCCGCATGCGGCGTCGCAGCACTGATCCGCAGCGCGCCGTGGCTGTACGAGGTGATCCGCTACGGCGGCGCGCTGTATCTCGCGTATGTCGCGATCCAGGTGTTCCGCTCGCCCGTGTTCGCGCTCGGCGACAGCGATGCGGCCGCGACCGCCGACGAGCTGCGGCAGTCGTTCGTGAAGGGGCTGTTGACGAACCTGCTGAACCCGAAGGCGCTGCTGTTCTGCTCGGTGCTGCTGCCGCAGTTCGTGCGGCCCGAGGCCGGGCCGGTCGTCGTGCAGATGTTCGAACTCGGCGCGCTGCTGGTCGCGGCCGGCGTGTGCTTCGACCTCGCGTGCGTGTTCGGCGCGTCGCGCATCGCGGCGTGGATGCGCGCGCATCCGCTCGCGCAGACCGTGCAGCGCTGGACGTTTTCCGCGGCGCTGATCGGTTTCGCGCTGCGCCTGTCGATGGACTGAGCGCCACCGGCGCGTCGATACCGCGCGGGCCGACACTGGCCGAGCGGTATCGATGCACCGATCGGGTCAGGCCGCGCGCAATGCCGGCCTTCGCGCGCAAGCTCTGCTGCAGAAGGGCTTGCGCGCAAATCGTCTGACTGATCTAAACTCCGTTTAACTTCGCGCTGCTGCGAACCGACTGACCGAACGGAACCGACTTCCGCCGGCTATGTCCGATTTCCTGGCTGTTCCGTGCAACGCGGTACCAAGGAGGGTCAGAACATGGCAAGGCATCTTCACGCCGACCGTGAACCCCGAATCGTCGCCGAGTCCAAGTGCCTCGGTCCGTGCGATCCGGCAGAACGCATCCACGTCACGATCATGTTGCGGCGGCAGGAAGAAGGGCAACTCGACACGCTGCTTCACCAGCTCGCCACCGGCGACGCGCAAGCGAAACCGGTGTCGCGCGAAACCTTCGCGCAACGTTTTTCCGCCAATCCCGACGACATTCGCAAGGCCGAGGACTTCGCGCGCCGTCACCAGCTGACGGTCGATCGCGTCGATCCGGTCGAAAGCGTCGTCGTGCTGTCCGGCATGATCCAGCAGTTCGAAGCCGCGTTCGGCGTCAAGCTCGAGCGCTTCGAGCATCAGTCGATCGGCCAGTATCGCGGCCGCTCCGGCCCGATCGTGTTGCCCGACGATCTCGGCGATGCCGTCACGGCCGTGCTCGGTCTCGACAGCCGCCCGCAGGCGCGGCCGCACTTCCGGCTGCGTCCGCCGTTCAGGCCCGCGCGCGGCGGCGCGGCGGGCGTCACGTTCACGCCGGTCCAGCTCGCGTCGCTGTACGGCTTTCCGGCCGGCGATGGCGCCGGGCAATGCATCGCGATCGTCGAACTGGGCGGCGGTTATCGCGCGGCCGATATCCAGCAGTATTTCAGCGGGCTCGGGATCAAGACGCCGCCGACGCTCGTCGACGTGAACGTCGGCACCGGCCGCAATACGCCGTCCGGCGACCCGAACGGCCCGGACGGCGAAGTCGCGCTCGACATCGAGATCGCCGGCGCGATCGCACCGGCCGCGAAGATCGCAGTCTACTTCGCACCGAACAGCGACGCAGGCTTCATCCAGGCCGTCAACGCGGCCGTCAACGACACGACCAACAAACCGTCGGTGATCTCGATCAGCTGGGGCGGCCCGGAAGCGGTCTGGCAGGCGCAGTCGGCGCAGGCGTTCAACCGCGTGTTGCAGGCGGCAGCCGCGCAGGGCATCACGGTGTGCGCGGCATCGGGCGACAGCGGTTCGGGCGACGGGCTGCAGGACGGCGCCGATCACGTCGACTTCCCCGCATCGAGCCCGTACGTGCTCGGCTGCGGCGGCACGCAGCTCGACGCGCTGCCCGGGCAGGGCATCCGCAGCGAGGTCACGTGGAACGACGAGGCGTCGGGCGGCGGTGCGGGCGGCGGCGGTGTCAGCACGCTGTTCGACCTGCCGGCGTGGCAGCAGGGGCTCACCGTCACGCGCGCCGACGGCAGCAGCACGCCGCTCGCGAAGCGCGGTGTGCCGGACGTCGCCGGCGATGCGTCGCCGCAGACGGGCTACGAGGTGTCGGTCGCCGGAACGGCCGCCGTGATGGGCGGCACGAGCGCGGTCGCGCCGCTGTGGGCCGCGCTGATCGCGCGAATCAATGCGGCGGCCGGTGCATCGGCCGGCTGGGTCAATCCGGTGTTGTACAAGAATCCGGGCGCGCTGCGCGATATCACGAAAGGATCGAACGGCACGTATGCGGCCGCGTCGGGCTGGGACGCATGCACGGGCCTCGGCAGCCCGGACGGCGCGCAGCTCGCCGCGGTCCTCGCGCGCAAGCCGTCGAGCTGACGCATCGCCACACGCTTTTCCGTTCGACGCGGGTTTCCTGCCCGCGTCTTTTTTCACCTCCAGGAGCAGCACGATGGGCATCGATTCCGCATCTTCCGGCGGCGTTTATCCGCTGCATCACGGCGACCACAATTCGCAGAGCGTGCCGCCGACCGTCAATCCGGTCGCGTTGAGTCACGGCCGCGACCAGCCGTTCTTCGATCCGGTTGCGTACGGCAACGGCCCCGACGATTCGGTGACCGACACGACCGAAGCGGCCGCGATCACGCATCACGCGATCCTGATCGGCGGGAAGCGCATCGCGTACACGGCAACGGCCGGCCACCTCGTGACGGTCGACCCGAGCAGTTCGCAGCCGGCCGCGAAGATCTTCTACGTTGCATTCACGGCCGACGGCGCGACGGAGGAAACGCGGCCCGTGACATTCTTCTATAACGGCGGGCCCGGTTCGTCGTCGGTGTTCGTGCTGCTCGGCTCGTTCGCGCCGAAGCGCATCAAGACGTCGATGCCGGGTTTCACTCCGCCCGCGCCGTACCAGATGGAAGACAACCCGGACAGCATGATCGACCACAGCGACCTGGTGTTCATCAACCCGGTCGGTACCGGTTATTCGGCGGCCGTCGCGCCGAACAAGAACCGCAACTTCTGGGGCGTCGACCAGGATGCGGATTCGCTGAAGCAGTTCATCAAGCGCTACCTGACGAAGAACAACCGCTGGAATTCGCCGAAATACCTGTTCGGCGAATCGTACGGCACCGCGCGCAGCTGCGTGCTCGCGTACAAGCTGCACGAGGACGGCATCGACCTGAACGGCGTCACGCTGCAATCGTCGATCCTCGACTACCGGCAGGCCGGCAACCCGGTCGGCGCGCTGCCGACCGCGGCGGCCGACGCGTGGTATCACAAGAAACTCGGCGTCACGCCGGCGCCGACCGATCTCGGCGCGTTCGTCGAGGAAGTCGCGCAGTTCGCGCGCACCGACTACCTGAACGCGCTGCGCGCGGTCCCGCATGCGGATCCGGCCGCCGTGCAGAAACTGTCGGAATACACGGGCATCGACACGGCGACGCTGCAGTCGTGGAACCTCAACATCGCCGGCTACGACACGCGCGGCAATTCGCTGTTCCTGACGACGCTGCTGCATGCGCAGGGGCTCGCGCTCGGCTCGTACGACGGCCGCGTGACCGCGATCTCGACGGGCATCGCCGGCAAGATCGACCCGAACTCGGGCGGCAACGATCCGACGATGACGGCCGTGACGGGCGTCTATACGGCGATGTGGAACAGCTACCTGAACGAGCAACTGAAGTACACGTCGAATTCCGCGTTCACGGATCTGAACGACCAGGCGTTCCGGAACTGGGATTTCAGCCACATCGACCCGACCGGCGCGCAGCAGGGCATCGATGCGCAGGGGAACGTGATCCTCTACACGGCCGGCGATCTCGCCGCGGTGATGGCGTTGAACGTCGACCTGAAGGTGCTGTCGGCGAACGGCTTGTACGATTTCGTCACGCCGTTCTACCAGACCGTGATCGACCTGCAGCAGATGCCGCTCGAGGATCAGAAGGTGCGGCAGAACCTGTCCGCGCGTTTCTATCCGTCGGGGCACATGGTGTATCTCGACGGCGGCTCGCGCACTGCGCTCAAACGCGATCTCGCGACGATGTACGACACGACGGTCAGCGATACGGGCGCGCGGATGCGGATTCGCGCGCTGCAGGTGAAGAAGACGGAGACGGGCGGGCACGCGTAGCGTTGCCTGTCTCCTGGTTGCCGCGCGTTGCCGCCAGGGCTCGCGCGGCGGTCGGGTTCCGACGCTGCCGGCCGGTTGTCAGGCCGCAGCGCCGGATCGCGGCGGTATTTCCGCGTCAGTGGCCGGCTTGAGCGGTCGGCCAGTCGAACGGCGTGTACGGCAGCGCGCGCTTGTGGCGCGAACCGTCGTAGAAGCGCAGCACCGTTTCGTACACATGGTCGCTGACCGGCTTGCCTTCGAGGAAATCGTCGATCTCGTCGTAGCTGACGCCGTATGCGTGCTCGTCGGGGCGCAGCGGGCGCAGTTCCTCGAGGTCGGCCGTCGGCACCTTCATCACGATCGATTCCTCGCCGCCGAGCGCGCGGGCAACCGCGCGCACGCGGCGCTTGCTCAGGCCCGCGAGCGGCAGGATGTCCGCGCCGCCGTCGCCGAACTTCGTGAAGAAACCCATCAGCGATTCGGCCGCGTGATCGGTGCCGATCACGATGCCGCGCCGCGCGCCGGCCACCGCGTACTGCGCGATCATGCGCTCGCGCGCCTTGATGTTGCCGTGCACGAAATCCTGTTGCGCGGGCGTGTCGAATGCATGGCCGGATGCGACCAGCGACGCGAGCATCGCATCGGCGGCCGGCTTCACGTCGACGGTCAGTTCCTCGTCCGCACGCACGAACGCGAGCGCGCGCTGCGCATCGGCTTCGTCGTTCTGCACGCCGTTCGGCAAACGCATCGCGATGAAGCGCGCATCGTAGCCGTCGGCGCGCAGGCGTTCGACCGACAGTTGCGCGAGCCGCCCGGCCGTCGACGAATCGACGCCGCCGCTGATGCCGAGCACGTAGGTCCGCAGGCCGGTTGAACGAAGGTAGTGCGCGAGGAAATCGACGCGGCGGGCGATCTCGGCCTCGGCGTCGAAGTGCGGGGCGACGTTCAGTTCGGCAATGATCGCGCGTTGGCGGCTGGCGTAATCGGCGGATGTCATGAAGGGAGTTCCGGAACGAAATGCAAGGCGCCCATCATAAGCGCAATCGCGGCGGGGCGCCGCGCCGGGCATGCGATCCGGCCGCCCTGCGTTGCTTCGGCGAGACGCGCTGCCTCGCCGTGGTGCACGGTGCGCCGGGCGGGTGCAGGATGCTGCGGGAAGGGCGTTCGTGACGCAGGTCTCGATGAGCTTGTCGGCAAGCGTCGGCGCGGCCGCGCGACCGCACGACCGCACGACCGCACGACCGCACATGTGCGCCCGCGTCAGCGCCGCGCGAGCACGACGCCCGCCAGCGCGAGCGCGAAGCCGAACAGCTGGATCGCCGCGAGCGTCTCGCCGAACAACAGGTAACCCTGCAGCGCGGCAAGCGGCGGCGCGAGGAACAGCAGCGACGTTGCGCGCGCCGCGTTGCCACGCCGCAGCATCCACATCAGCATCGTGACCGCGCCGCCGGACAGGAACACGACGCCCCACACGAGCGACACCCACAGCGCCGGCGCGCCGATCCAGCGGGTTTCATGAAGCAGCACGACGAAGATCGCCGCGACGATCGCCGCGCCGAAGTTCTGCACGGCGACCGCGGTGCGCAGGTCGCTCTGCGCGAGCCTGCCTTTCTGGTACAGCGAACCGGCGGTGATCGACCCGACCGCGAGCACCGACACGGCAACCACGAACCATGCGGGCGCCGCGCCCGGCGGCGGCGCGACGCCGCCCGCGACCTTCGGCGCCAGCACGAGCGCGACGCCGGCGAGCCCGAGCGCCATCCCGAACCAGCCGCGCGCGGGCAGGCGCTCGTTGAACAGCGGGACGGCGAGCACGGCGGTGGCGAGCGGCTGCAGCGCGCCGAGCAGCGCCATGACGCCCGCGTTCAGCCCTTGCGCGACGGCCCAGTAGCTCGCGCCGAGATAGACGCCCTGCAGCAGCGCGCCTGCGATCAGGTGGCGCGGCCACTCGCGGCGGGCCGGCCACGGCGCGCGCGCGACGAGCGCCACCGTGCCGAACAGCGCGGCCGTGCCCGCGAAACGCGCGAGCAGGAACAGGTTGGGATCGGCGTAGGGCTTGATGGCCCGTGCAACGATGAAGCCGGTGGACCACAGCGCGACGAAAGCGGCGGCGACGATCGAGGTAAGCATGCGAGGCGGGCCGCGATGCGGCCGGACGGAATCGTAAAGTCGGCCAGTATCGGGGGAAGCGGCAGCGGCGTCTTGTCGAATCCTGCACTCGGGCCGCGCATCGTGTGAATGCGCCGGCGCTCGTTGCGTGCCGGGCGTCCTGCTTGAGGCGCGGGCCGGCTATCGGCGGGCGCGAGCGGAGCGCGGACGGGAAGGGCGCCACACCGCACGCGGTGCGGGCAAGCGAGAAGCGGCGGAGATCAGTCGATCGAGAACGTGTCGAGCGGCTGGTTGGCGCGCGCGTCGGTCGCGAAGCGTGCGGCGAGCTGCTCGTAGAGCCGGCGGGCCTCGTCGAGCGTCAGGTCGATCCAGTACGGATCGCCGGCCGCATCGTTGAGTCGTTCGGGCGGAAACTGGATTTCGATCACGCTGCCTTTGCGATACATTGTGCGGACCCCTTTGCCTGGTCTGTCGTTCGAGGAAGCGCAAAGTGTAGCAACCGGCACCGCGCCGATTCGCGCGCGTCAGGCAATACAGAATTTCGCTTTCGCGAAACCGGCCGGCCGCGTTTCGCGCCGCAGTCAAATCGCGGTCAAACGGCCGTAATACAATGGCCGGCTTACCCATTACCAGTCGCCTCGGGCGCACACGCGATGCTGGCGGAACAACGTCATCAATACATCCTGTCGGAGCTCGGACGGTCGGGCGCGTTGTCGGTCGCGGAGCTCGTGCGCTCGCTCGACGTGTCGCGCGAGACCGTGCGGCGCGACCTGAACGCGCTCGCCGCGCGCGGCCTGCTCGTGATGACGCACGGCGGCGCGCTGGCCGCCGATCGCCGCGAGCCGAGCCTGTCCGAGCGCGAAGCCGCGAACGCCGAAGCGAAACGCACGATCGGGCGGCGCGCGGCCGAGTTCGTGCCCGACGACGCATCGGTGCTGATCGATTCGGGCAGCACGCCGCATGCGGTCGCGCTGGCGCTCGCCGACCGGCACCGGCTGTCGATCTACACGAACGACTGGCGCACCGCGTTCGTGCTCGCGCGGCGCAACGGCAACCGCGTGACGCTGCTCGGCGGCGAGCTGTCCGACGACGAGGACGCAACCTTCGGGCTCGACACGATTCACCAGCTCGCGCAATACCACGTCGATTTCGCGTTCGTCGGCGCCGGCGGCATCACGCCCGACGGCGAGTGCACCGACTACTCCCGGATCGCGGCCGAGGTGCGCAGCCGGATGATCGCGGCGGCCGGCACGGCAATCATCGTCGCCGACCATTCGAAATTCGGCCGCGTGACGCCGGTGCGGATCAACGGCGCGGCCGCCGCGCGCTATCTCGTGACGGAACGCGCGCCCGACAAGGCCGTGCGCCGCGCGCTGACCGCACGCGGGATCGAACTGCTCGTGTGCGACTGACGCGCGTCCGACATACAAGGTTCATCGAACCGTCATTCCGCGGGAAGAACCTCTGCCGACACTGACCCATTCATTTCGACCGGCCTCGCGGCCAGGGAGCAACGAATGACCGTCAGCGTGCGCAGCTATCTTTCCCCCACTCTCGTCCTGCTGGCCTTCGACTGGGCCGATGCGCAGTCGCGCAACGATTTCCTCGGCTTTGCGATCCGGCGCACGCCGGGATTCTGGTCGGCCGACGGCAGGACGCGTGCACCGAACAACTGGCTGCCGAACCGCCTGACGTTCGACGGCCCGGCCGCCGACACACAGGGCGACGCGCCGACCGACCAGGCGCCGATCCAGAAATTCATGTGGTGGGACGCGCGCATCGATCCGCAGGACCGCGGCGCGTCGTTCCGCTACGACGTCTATCCGGTCGTCGGCACGCCGGCGAACCTGCAGGTGCTCGACGCGCAAGCCGGCGTGTGCGACGTCGTGCTGCCCGCGCATATCGAGGACGGCATCGGCACGTGGTTCAACCGCGCGGTGGTGAGCTCGCAGGCGTTCGCGAAGCAGGTCGCGGCGCTGGGCCTCGCGCCGAATGCGGCGCCGAGCGATGCGCAGGCACTGAAGCTGCGCACCTGGCTCGCGAACGACATGGAGCAGGTGTTCGCGGAGATGCTCGACCCCGCGTCGCGCGCGGCGTCGGCCGTCTATCACCTGACCGACACGCTGTGGGCGCTGCCCGCGTTCGAAGCGTTCGGGCACAAGCACGGCGACGCGTCGCTCGCGATCGTCTACGACGCGCACACGACGGCGCGCAAGGGCAAGCCGCCGCTGCCGTCGCCGAACCAGCCGGCTGTCGACGCGCTGCAGGGGCTTGCGACGCTCGCGCCGCGCGACAAGACGCACATCATGCACGACAAGTTCATCGTGACCGACGCGCCGTCGAACCCGGCGCCCGCGCGCGTGCTGACCGGTTCCGCGAACTTCACGACCGAGGGGCTGACGGAGCAGGCGAACGTGCTGCATGCCTTCGACTCGCCCGCGCTTGCCGCGCTGTACAACGACCGTGCGCATGCGCTGGCCGGCAATCCGTCGATCGCGGACACGGCACGGCTCTCACCGGGCTGGTCGGCGCCGATGACGATCGGCAGCGCGCAGGTGCGGCTGGCGTTCTCGCCTGAACCGGCGGGGCAGCGCACCGAGATCGACACGATCGTCGCCGCGATCGCGGCCGCTAAGCATTCGGTGTCGTTCTGCCTGTTCATGCCGACCGACGCGGCGTTGCGCGACGCGTGCTTCGCGGCCGGCGACCGCGGGCTGATGATGTTCGGGCTGGTGAACAAGATCAACATCGGCAGCGCGACGAAGGCCGATGCCGCGCAGCAGGCCGGCCAGCCGCTCGATGCGGCGACGCTCGCGAACCTCGAGCTGTATCACCGCAGCCGCGACAACCACGACGTGATCGACGCCGAGTACTTCTCGCCGGCGACGGTGCCGCAGGGCTTCGAGCCGGAATGGCGGCAGTTTCCGGGCGAACCGGCGCCGGCCTATCCGCCCGTCGTGATCCACCACAAGTTCATCGTGATCGATGCGGAAGGCGCGAATCCGGTCGTCTATACGGGCTCGGCGAACATGAGCCGCAATTCGGAGCAGTACAACGACGAGAACCTGCTCGAGATTCGCGACAAGCGGATCGCGGCGATCTATCTGGCTGAATTCCTGCGGCTCTACGAGCACTATCGCGCGCGTGCGCTGGCGATCGGGGCGAAGCAGCACGGCACGAGTACCGGCACGGGCACGCATGTACGGCTCGCGCTCGCGCCCGATTCGAGCTGGGCGAAGAAGTATTACGTGGCGGGAAGCCCGGAAGAGAAGGCGCGGATCGCGCTGGCGTCGACCGCGCCGACGGACTGATGCGGGAAGGGCGCGGTTGCTGCGTGCCCCGGGGTGCGCTGCCCGGGAGCCCGGGCAGCCGCCGCTTACGCGGCGACGTAGCGCAGCACGGCGTCGGCGATCGTGTCGCGATGCCGCGCGCGCAGGCGCGGCGCCGACGGATCGCGGCCGAACGCGGCGCCGAACGTATAGCGGTTCGACACGCGGTGGAAGCAGAACGAACTGATCAGCAGGTGCAGGTCGAATGCGTCGATGTCCTTGCGGAACGCGCCGCTTGCCGCGCCGCGCTCGACCAGTTCCTCGAGCGTCTTGATGATGCTGACGTTGCGGTTCTTGAACGACTTGAGCTGTTCGAGATACTTCGCGCCGTGGATGTTCTCGATCGACACGAGGCGGACGAAGTCGCGATGCTTGTCGTGATAGTCGAACGTGAATTCGACGAGGCGGCGCATGCCTTCGCGCGGCTCCATGTCGCCGACGTGCAGTTCCTGCTCGAGCGCGCGGATGTCGCCGTACACCTTCTCCAGCACGGCCTCGTACAGGCCTTCCTTGCTTTCGAAGTAGTAATAGAGCATCCGCTTCGTCGTGTTCGTGCGCTCGGCGATCGCGTCGACGCGCGCACCGGCGAGGCCCATCGCGGAAAATTCCTGCGTGGCGACATCGAGGATGTTGCGCTTGGTTTGCTCGGGATCGTATTTGCGCCGCGCGTCGGACGCAAGCGCGCGGCTTTCGGACGTGGCGGCCTTGCTTCCTGCTTTCATGTGATCTTGTTCTGGCTTCGCGGCGGCTTGGACCAGCCATTCTAGCATGTGGGAAATCCGCGTCCGGCCGACCTTCCGCTCTAATCGGCCAGGCCGTTTCGGCCGCCGCGGCTGCTCAGCGGCGGCAGGACGCGAGCGCGTCGCGGGCCTGGTACGCCGTGTACGTGAGCTGCGCGGCGGCGAGGCCGGCCAGCCCGAACGTGCGCGTGAGCCCGAACGCGGCGAAACCGTCCGGCACCGGCCGGCCTTCGGCCAGCGCGGCCGCGAGCGCTTCGCCGGCGACCGTGGTCGGCGCCATCCCGTGGCCGCCGAACGCGATCGCGTGCCACACGCCGTCCGCGTCGCGTCCGATCTGCGGCATCTTGTGCCGCGCGTAGCTCATCAGCCCGCCCCACGCGTAGTCGACCTTCACGCCTTCGAGTTGCGGATACACGCGCAGCAGGTCGCGCCGCAGCAGGCGCGCGATCGCGTCGGGGCCGCGGTCGAGCACCGAGATCCGGCCGCCCCACAGGATCCGCGTGTCCTTCAGCGGGCGGTAGTAGTCGAACGCGAAACGTGTGTCGTAGATCGCGTACGGCGCGTCGATCGCGTCCGGCAGGCGCGCGCCGAGCGGTTCGGTCGCGATCACGTAGGTCGCGATCGGCAGCACCGCGCGTTCGATGCGCGGCGACACGCCGCGCGCGTAGCCGCCGCCGGCGAACACGACGTCCTTCGCGCGCACCGCGCCCTGCGCCGTGCGCACGACGTATCCGGCGCCTTCGCGCGCGATGCCGAGCGCGGCCGAGCGTTCGTAGATGCGCGCGCCGCCGCGCGACGCGGCCGCCGCGACGCCGAGCACGTACTTGAGCGGATGGAAGTGGAATGCGTTCGGCTCGAACAGGCCGCCGTAGTAGCGCTGCGTCTTCAGCCGCGCGCGCAGCGCGTCCGTCGACACGGGTTCCCAGTCAACGCCGAGTTCGCGCTTCATCAGCGTACGCACGCTGTCGAGCCTGGAAGGATCGTCGAACCAGTTCGCGAGCATCACGCCCTCGTCGACGATGTCGCAATCGATCCCGTAGCGCGCGATCCGCGCGCGGATCAGGTCGACCGCATCGACGGTGAGCCGGTACAGCCGGCGCCCTTCGTCGCGGCCGAGCGTGCGCAGCAGGTCGGCGTTGTCGAGGCTGTAGCCGCCGAACACGAAGCCGCCGTTGCGGCCCGATGCGCCGAAGCCGACCCGTTCGCTGTCGAGCACGACGACGTCGTGCACGCCGCGTTCGACGAGGCCGAGCGCCGTGCACAGGCCGGCGAGGCCGCCGCCGACGATGCAGACCTGCGTGTCGATCGTGCCGGTCAGTTGCGGGTAGGGCTGGCGGGTAACGGTGGCTTCGTAGAAGTTCTGCATGCGATTCAATGACTCTTGACGGCGGAAAAACGGACGGCGCGCGTCGATCTTGCCTGAACGTGCGCGCCGCGTCGAATGGGGGCGCAGGGCGCCGGCTGCCGCGGTCGCGCGGCGGCCGGCGCGATGCGGATCGTCACGCGCCCGGCGTCGGGTTGGCCGGGCGGGCGACGTAGCCCGCGTAGCCGGTTTCGGCCTGCGGTGCCGCTTCGGGTATCGCGTTGCGTTCGATCCACGGTGCGATCTCCATGTCCTCGTAGCGCACCAGGCGGCATTTGCGCACGAGCGCGTAGCCGAGCCAGATCGCGAGGAAAAACGGCAGGCCGATGTAGGTCGCGGCGATACCCACCCAGTCGACCTTGTCGGCGAGGAACGCCTGGTAATCCTGGCCGAGCGCGACGACCGCGCACAGCGCGAACGCGAACAGCGGGCCGAACGGGAACCACTTCGCGCGGTACGGCAACTGGTCGAGCCGGTAGCCCTGCTTCAGGAAACCCTTGCGGAACCGGTAGTGGCTGACCGCGATGCCGAGCCACGTGATGAAGCCGGCCATGCCCGACGTGTTCAGCAGCCACAGGTACACCGTCTTGTCGCCGTACAGCGACGTGAGGAAGCACAGCGCGCCGACGGCCGTCGTCGCATACAGCGCATTGCGCGGCACGCCGCCCGGCGACAGCTTCGCGAACAGCCGCGGCGCGCGGCCTTCGACCGCGAGGTTGAAGAGCATCCGCGTCGACGCGTACATGCCCGAGTTGCCGGCCGACAGCACGGCGGTCAGGATCACCGCGTTCATCACGCCGGCCGCGAATGCGAGGCCCGCGTGGCGGAACACGAGCGTGAACGGGCTCACGCCGATGTCGGTCACGTCGCTCTTCAGCAGGCTCGGGTCGGTATAGGGAATCAGCACGCCGATCACGAAGATCGCGAACACGTAGAACAGCAGGATGCGCCAGAAGATCTGCTTCACCGCGCGCGGGATCGTCGTGCGCGGGTTTTCCGATTCGCCCGCCGCGACGCCGATCATTTCGGTGCCCTGGAACGAGAAACCCGCGATCATCGCGACGCCGAGCATCGTCGCCCAGCCGCCGGCGAACGGCGCGTCGCCGATCGTGAAGTTGCCCCAGCCCGCGCTCGGGCCGCCCTGCATGATCCCGAAGATCATCAGCAGGCCGACGCCGACGAACGCGAGCACCGTCAGCACCTTGATCAGCGCGAACCAGTATTCGGCTTCGCCGAAACCGCGCACCGACAGCGCGTTGAGCGCGAAGATCAGCGTGAGGAACAGCGCGCTCCACCAGACGCCCGGCACATGCGGGAACCAGTAGTTCATCACGAGCTGTGCGGCGACGAGTTCCACCGCCAGCGTCACGGCCCAGCTGTACCAGTAGTTCCAGCCGAGCGCGAAGCCGAAACCTTCGTCGACGAACTTCGCGCCGTAGGTCGCGAACGAGCCCGACACGGGCATGAACGCGGCCATCTCGCCGAGGCTCGTCATCAGGAAATAGACCATCAGGCCGATCACCATGTACGCGAGCATCGCGCCGCCGGGGCCGGCCTGCGAGATCGACGCGCCGGACGCGACGAACAGGCCCGTGCCTATCGAGCCGCCGATCGCGATCATCCGCAGATGGCGGGCCTGCAGCGCGCGGTGGAGGGACGGCTTCGCGGGCGGCGAGCCGGACGGACGGGGCGAATCGGGGCGGGCATCTGAGTGCATGGCGGGCGCTGGGTGCTGTCTCCGGGATTGTTTTTCGGTGACGAAGCGCGACGCGTTGCCGGCCGCGAGCCGGGCAGCGGTGATGCGTTGCGGAAACGGGCCGGATGAACCGGGTCGCGATGCGTGTCGCCTTCGTCGGTCGTCCGGCTGCCGTAGTGGCGGCCGGCGGCGCGCCGGGTGCGTTGCACCTCGACGTCGCATCGATTGTGTGTGCCCGATGCATGGGCCGGCAAACGATATTTCCGAACAGGGTGATGCGGCTTTGTCATCAACTTGCGTCACGTCGAGACGCGTCCGGCGGCCCGGCTACTGGCTTTGGAAACGTCCCGTGTCAGCACAAAAACACATCGGTCTGGCCGGCCGAGGTGTTGCGTTTTGGGAATGAAGTCGTGAGTTAATATCAATAGCGGCCCGACTTGTGGCCGCCGACAATGTGTTTCATGGATCGTGCCTCGCGAGGCGAGGGCGTGCCGTCCTGCCGGGCTTCCGGCGGCGGCGCAGCGCGATGCGCCGTGCGGCGCACCGGGCCCGCCGAGCTGCGCATCCGCTTGCACAGGGCGCGCGAACGCGCTCCAATCGAATCACGCGGGCGGCGCTGCCGCCGCACCGATCAATCTGTCCCTGAAGAGGAAGTGATGCAATTCAACGACATTCTTGCCGCGCTCGATATCGATCTCGCCCAGTGGAAAGGCAATGCGCTGACCGCGCGTTCGCCGCTCGACGGCGCGACGCTCGCGACGCTGGCTGTCGACACGCCCGCCGACGCCGAGCGCAAGATCGACGCCGCGCACGACGCATTCCTCAAGTGGCGCACGGTGCCGGCGCCGGTGCGCGGCGAACTCGTGCGCGTGTTCGGCAACGTGCTGCGCGAGCACAAGGCCGAGCTTGGCCGCCTCGTCACGCTCGAGGCCGGCAAGATCACGTCGGAAGGCCTCGGCGAAGTGCAGGAAATGATCGACATCTGCGATTTCGCGGTCGGCCTGTCGCGCCAGCTTTACGGCCTGACGATCGCGTCCGAGCGCCCGGGCCACCGGATGATGGAAACGTGGCACCCGATCGGCGTGTGCGGCGTGATCTCGGCGTTCAACTTCCCGGTTGCGGTGTGGGCATGGAATGCTGCGCTCGCGTTCGTGTGCGGCGATTCGGTCGTGTGGAAGCCGTCCGAGAAGACGCCGCTTACCGCGATCGCGTGCCACGTGCTGCTCCAGAAGGCGCTTCGCGAATTCGACAAGACGCATCCGGGCGTCGCGCCCGCGGAACTGAGCCAGCTCGTGCTCGGCATGCGCGATGTCGGCGAGGTGCTGACGGCGTCGAAGAAGGTGCCGGTCGTCAGCGCGACGGGCAGCGTGCGGATGGGCCAGGAAGTCGCGAAGGTGCTGAGCCAGCGTCTCGCGCGCGGCATCCTCGAACTGGGCGGCAACAACGGGATGATCGTCGCGCCGAGCGCCGATCTCGATCTCGTCGTGCGCGCGGTCACGTTCGCGGCGGTCGGCACGGCCGGCCAGCGTTGTACGACGCTGCGCCGCCTGATCGTGCATCGCAGCCTGGTCGAGCAACTGCTGCCGCGCATCGAGAAGGCCTACGCGTCGGTGAAGGTCGGCAACCCGCTTGAAGAAGGCACGCTGGTCGGCCCGCTGGTCGATCGCGCATCGTTCGATGCGATGCAGAAGGCGCTGGGCGACGCACGCGAACAGGGCGGCGAGGTGAAGGGCGGCGAGCGCGTCGACGTCGGTCACGCGGATGCGTACTACGTGCGTCCGGCCATCGTGCGGATGCCGAAGCAATCGGCCGTGGTCGAGCGCGAGACGTTCGCACCGATCCTGTACGTGATGGTCTACGACAACTTCGACGACGCGATCGAACTGCACAACGCGGTGCCGCAAGGCCTGTCGTCGGCGATCTTCACGAACGACATGCGCGAGGCCGAGCAGTTCATGTCGGCAGCGGGCAGCGACTGCGGGATCGTCAACGTGAACATCGGCACGAGCGGCGCGGAGATCGGCGGCGCATTCGGCGGCGAGAAGGAAACGGGCGGCGGCCGCGAGTCGGGTTCGGATGCGTGGAAGGCGTATATGCGCCGCGCGACGAATACGATCAACTACAGCCGGCAGCTGCCGCTGGCGCAGGGTGTGAAGTTCGACGTGTAATGCGGGGCGCCTGAAAGGGCGCGGCGCATGAATCGGAAGGGCCGGTTGCCGCGATGCGGCAACCGGCCCTTTGTTCGTCTGCGCAACGGCGATTTCGCGTGCGCGTCGTTACGCGTCTCCCACCGCCGGCATGTTCTGCACCACCAGCATCTGCGGGCTCGACAGCGTGATCCCCGCCGCGCGCAACTGCTTCAGGATCTCGAACAGCAGGTCGCTCTTCGTCGAACTCGCGATCCGCGGGCTCGCCACGTAACCCGTCACGCTCAGCGTGATCCCGTCCGGCGTGAGCTGGCTGAACGTTACCGACGGCGCCGGTTTCTCGAGAATCGCGTCATGCGTGCGATATGCGTCGAGCAGCAGGTCGCGCACCTGCTCGGGATCGGTGTTCAACGGGAACGTCAGCACCAGCGTCGCGACGCCCTGCGTGCTGTTGCCCATCGTCACGTTGCGCAGGTTCTGCGAGATCAGTTGCGAGTTCGGCACGATCACGGTCGAGCGGTCGCTGAGCTGGATCTCGGTTGCGCGGACGTTGATGCGGCGGATGTCGCCTTCGACGCCCGCGATGCTGATCATGTCGCCCACCTTCACCGGACGCTCGGTCAGCAGGATCAGCCCCGACACGAAATTCTTCACGATCTCCTGCAGGCCGAAGCCGATACCCACCGACAGCGCGCTGACGATCCACGCGAGGTTGTTCCACCGGACGCCGAGCAGGCCCAGCGTCATCAGCACGAGCAGCACGTAGCCGACGTTGGTGAACAGCGTGATCAGCGACACGCGCATCCCCGTATCCATGCCGAGCGCGGGCATGAACTCGCCGTCGAGCCAGCGGCGCAGCGAACGCAGCAGGTAGAAGCCGATCGCGAACCCGATCACGGCGTTCAGGATCCGGTCGGGCATGATGTTCAGGCTCTGCAGCCGCTGGCTGCCGATCATCGCGACCGCGCTGTCGAGCAGGTCGCCCGGCGTCGTGCCGAAGCCGCCCGTCAGCAGCGCGATGGCCGCGATCAGCATCAGCAGGCTCGTGCCGAAACCGGACAGGACCGTGCGGGCCTGGTCGAGGTGCCGGTCTTCGAGCGCGAACAGGTGTTTGATCTGCTGGCCCGTCGACAGGCTCACGGAGAACAGGCTTTCGCTCGCGTCGCGCGTCAACTGGATCAGGATATAGGTGGCACACAGCACGATCTCGAACCACACGAGTTCGTAGGTGATGAAGCGCGCGACCGTGATGTAGCCGATCAGGAGTGCGATCAGCGATACGACGATCGCCAGCGTGACGCCGGCGTGGATCAGCCCGGCGAGCGTCGAGCGCTGCTCGGGCGCCTCGCCGGCCGCCGCGAGCACACTGCGCGCGCGGTTCGAACGCAGCAGCGACGCGCCGACCGTCAGCGCGACGACGAGCGACACGATGCCGCGACCGAACAGCGTGACCGACAGGCTGGTGTCGACGATCCGGTTGATCGATTCGAGCGTGCCGGACATCAGCAGCAGCGCGGCCAGGATGCCGGGGAACGGCCTCATCGCGCGCGCGACGGGATCGGCCAGTGCCGGCAGGCGCCACGACGGATGCCTCGTGCAGAGCAGCGCGCGGCCGAGCCCGGCGATCAGTGCGCAGGTCGCGGCGAGTTTCGCGAACTGGTCCCACAGATCGGTCAGCGACGGCGTGAGCTCGTAGTGGCGTGCGACGGCGAGGTAGAGGATCTGAACGGCAAACGCGGTTGCCAGGAATGTCGACAGCGCGGTCGACAGCGCCAGCGCGCTGCGGCGCAAGCGGGTGGGCGGCAGGCGGTTCAGGCAGATCCACGCGAGCCCGCGCTCGATGAGCCGGCGGCCGCCGAGCCACATCGCGAACGACGCGATCAGCAGCAGCGCGGTGATCGCCCGATATCCTGGCACCCACGACGAGCGCAGCATGTCGCGCAGTTCGTCGTTGAAATCCTCGAGCCGCTGGACGTCGTCCGGCGAACGCTGGAACAGCGGCAGCCAGAACTGCGCGCTGAAGATGCCGCCAGAACGGAACGCGAGCTGGTTCTTCAACTGGCTGCGATGCAGCTTCGCGAACTGTTCGGTCAGGTTCGCGAGGTTGGTCTTCTGGTCGGCGGCCTGTTTCAGCGCGGCATCGAGTTGCGTCTTGCGCGCGTCCAGCGTCGCGCGCTGCTTCACGACGGCCGGCGTTTCCGGCGCGGCGCCTTCGGCCGGCGCCGGGCCGAGCACGTCGAGTTGCGCCTGGACCTGCGCGCGCTGCGGAACGAGCTGGCTCTGCAGCTTCGCGACATCGGTGCTCAGCTCCTGCGTTGCATCGCCGAGCGCGTCCAGCTCCTTGCTGTTGGACGCGGTCGAGGTCTGCTGCTTGATGCGGTCCTGTTCGACCTGCATCTGCTTGAGCTGCGCGACGGCGTCGTTCAGCGAGATGGTCGGCACGGACGCGTCGGTGCCGCTTGCGCCCGGGGCGGAAGCGGCCGCCGGAAACGCCGACGCGGTCGCGATCGCCGCGAACTGCAGCAGCGCGATCAGCGCGACCCGGCGGGCGTACGTGGATAGTCGTTGTATGAACATGGAATGCTTACGATTTGCCGACAATTCCGGCCGCCGAAAGGCGTCCGGAAGCCGGTAGTTGGCCCGGTAAGCATGTTACCGGGGCGGGGAACGCGTGGTTGTCCCGATTGCGTACCCCGTTTGCGGCGATTTCCGCGACCCGCGCCCGCGCGAAACGGCGTGTCAGGCCCGTACCGTCGGGCCGGCACCGCCGACGCGCGGCGCGGGCGGCGCCGGATCGCCGTTCCGACGCGATTGCCGTACCCGACACACGGTTACGCAATTTACACAATATCCGGCGCGAAATCGGGTGTCCGAATCGGTTCGGGGCGTGCAATACGGCCGGGCCGCCGGCGTGCACGTGCGCCGGACGGACGGGCCGGTACAATGCAGCGATTCACCCGACGGCGGCTCGACGGTCGCCGGACAACAATACACAACACGACACGATCAGGAGACGCGCCCAAGATGGCCTCAACGGACAGCCTTTCGCAGGCATCTTCCCAATCCCCCTCCATCGACCCTGGCTCGATCTCGGCCCGCCTCGACCGCTTGCCACCGACCCGCAGCGTCTGGAAACTCGTCGTCCTGCTGAGCCTCGGCTTCTTCTTCGAACTCTACGATCTGCTGTACAGCGGCTACGTCGCGCCCGGCCTCGTGAAAAGCGGCATCCTTTCGGCGACCACGCACGGCCTGTTCGGCACCACCGGCGTCGCGAGCTTCATCGCCGCGCTGTTCTCCGGGCTGTTCATCGGCACGATTGCGTGCGGCTTTCTCGCCGACCGCTTCGGCCGCCGCGCGATCTTCACGTGGTCGCTGCTGTGGTACACGGCCGCCAACGTCGTGATGGCGTTCCAGGACACCGCGGCCGGGCTGAACTTCTGGCGCTTCGTCGTCGGCCTCGGGCTCGGCGTCGAGATGGTGACGATCGGTACGTACATCTCCGAACTCGTGCCGAAGCAGATCCGCGGCCGCGCATTCGCGTGCGAGCAGGCGGTGGGGTTCGTCGCGGTGCCGGTGGTCGCGTTCCTCGCGTACCTGTTCGTGCCGCATGCGCCGCTCGGTCTCGACGGCTGGCGCTGGGTCGTGCTGATCGGCGCGCATGGCGCGCTCTTCGTATGGTGGATTCGCCGCGAACTGCCGGAAAGCCCGCGCTGGCTCGCGCAGCAGGGCCGCGTCGACGAAGCCGACCGCATCATGCGTGCGCTCGAAGCGAAGGTCGAAGCCGAATACGGGCGGCCGCTGCCGCCGCCTGCGCCGGCCGAGCCCGTGCCGCCGCGCGGCAGCTTCCGCGACATGTGGGTGCCGCCGTATCGCAGCCGCACGATCATGATGACGATCTTCAACGTGTTCCAGACGGTCGGCTTCTACGGCTTCGCGAACTGGGTGCCGACGCTGCTGATCAAGCAGGGCATCACGATCACGTCGAGCCTGATGTATTCGAGCGTGATCGCGCTCGCGGCGCCGATCGGCCCGCTGATCGGCCTCGTGATCGCGGATCGCTTCGAGCGCAAGTCGGTGATCGTCGCGATGGCCGCGGCGATCGTCGTCTGCGGGCTGCTGTTCAGCCAGACGACGGTGGGCGCATTCCTGATCGTGCTCGGCATCGGCCTCACGCTCGCGAGCAACATCATGTCGTACAGCTTCCACGCGTATCAGGCCGAGTTGTTCCCGACGTCGATCCGCGCGCGGGCCGTCGGTTTCGTCTATTCGTGGAGCCGCTTCTCGGCGATCTTCTCGTCGTTCGCGATCGCGGCCGTGCTGAAGGGCTTCGGCACCTTCGGCGTGTTCGCGTTCATCGCAGGCGCGATGGCGATCGTGATGGCCGCGATCGGGCTCATGGGGCCGCGCACGAAGGGCATCGCGCTCGAAGCCATTTCGAAGTAGCCGGTGGTTGTGCACGCGTGTCGCATGGTTCGTGCGGCATGCGTGCGATGCAGTTTTCTCCAGGGAGAAACTGCACCGCCGAAATGATTCGGCATACGAATTTACTGGGTGAAAACATCGTTGCGGACGGAAAGTGCAAGCGTCCCGGGCACACGCGCTGAAACGCCCAACGGACAAGCTTGCCGCGCAACGAAGCCGCAAGCGGAAACGCGTTGAAACAAAGCGTGACGAAGCGCAAGTCCGCCGCACAACCGCGACTTTCGCCGCTGCAGATGCTGGCGCGGACGCGTAAAATGAAGGGCCTGACGACTCATTAGCCGCCATCGGAGCGCACGCGTTGCATCAGCGAACGGCTCCGCCGCGAAGAGGCGTCGGCGCCGGGCGCACACGATGTGCCGGACGTATCGATGGCTCGCGCGGAAGATGCGCCGCTCGCAACAGCAACATGCGGCGGCCGGATCGGCCGATGGCTTCGAACGTATGATGCTTTCCAGCCTGACGCGGCGATTTGCGAAGCCGCGTTGCCTTACCCGCACAGTCGCCGCGTATATGTGGCTCGCCGCCGCGCTGGCGGTTTCCGTGCTTGCCGGGCGGCCTGCCTTTGCCGCGCCCGATGTCCCGTCGTCCGCTGCTACGTCATCCTCATCAGTTGCGTCGCCCGCGCCGGCGGCTTCCCGTGTGCATCCGGCGCCGCACGCGCATGCATCGTCGGGTGCATCGGCCGCGCAGCCCGCGTCCGCGGCATCGCACGTGCATCATGCGGATTCTGCCGGTGCGGCATCGGGTGCGTCTGCGTCCTCCGCAGCGCCTGCGTCTGCGGCATCCGCGGCGTCCGCTGCAGAACCTGCGTCGGCCGCATCCGCCGTACCGGCCAGCGAGGCCGAGGCGCCCGCGCCGACCCCGCCGCGCCGGCATCCGCCGCTGTCGGCCGACGACGCGAAAAACGCGACGGCACGCGCGATCGACATGCGCAAGCGCTTCACGCAGGAAGTCACGCGACGCCTGAACGCACCCTTGAGCGAGCAGCGCGCATACGGCGAGCGGCTCCAGAAGGCGCTCGCCGATGCAGACCTCGGCGACCTGGCCGGCGAATACGTCGCGATGGTCGACCGCGCACCGAACGTGCAGGCGCTGTTCATCTACTTTCGCGCGACGCCGGCCAATGCGTGGCTGATGATCGGCGCATCGCCGGTCGGCACCGGGCTGCCCGGCAAGTACGATCATTTCCTGACGCCGCTCGGCGTGTTCCATCACTCGCCCGACAACATGGATTTCCGCGCGGAAGGCACGACGAACGAGAACGGCATTCGCGGCTACGGCCGCCGCGACATGCGCATCTACGACTTCGGATGGGAGGACGGCGAGCGCGGCTGGGGCAAGGGCGGCGTGTCGCCGATGCGCTTCCAGATGCATGCGACCGACCCCGACCGCCTCGAAGCGCTGCTCGGCATCCGGCACTCGAAGGGATGCGTGCGGATTCCCGCGTCGCTGAACATGTTCTTCGACCGGCACGGCCTGCTCGACGACGACTACCAGGCGCGCGTCGAGGCCGGCAAGTCGCTGTGGGTGCTGCGTCGCGATCGCGACATCACGCCGATCGCGGGCCGCTACCTGGTCGTGATCGACAGCGCACGCAAGACACGCCCGGCGTGGGCGCCGTTGCCGGGACGCAACGCGTGGTCGAAGCTGCCGAAGGGCGGCGACACGGCGGATTGACCGCCGCTCCGGCGGGTGCGGGACACGTGAGGATAAGAATAAATCCGTTTTATTGATACATAAGAAAAGCAAACTTTTATTATCCGATCCGGGTTCGTATAGTCGAGGCCAGTTTCGCGGAACCCTGCCGCGCCTGGACCACCACCGATCACACGACCCGCATGAAAACTCTCTACAAGCTCGCCCCGCTCGCGATGCTCGGCGCCTTCGCGACCCATGCCTGCGCGCAAAGCAGCATCACGCTGTACGGTCTCATTTCGGCTGGCGTCGGGTTCGCGACGAACCAGGGCGGCAAGAACGCCTGGCAGGCGTTGTCCGGCACGAACCAGAACCCGCGCTGGGGGCTGAAGGGCAAGGAGGATCTCGGGCAGGGGCTGTCCGCGATCTTCCAGCTCGAGAACGGCTTCAACGTGATGACGGGCACGGCCGCGCAGAATGGCCGTGAGTTCGGGCGCATGGCCTACGTCGGTCTTGCCGACCGCACGTACGGCTCGCTGACGTTCGGCCGCCAGTACGACGCGATCCACGACTACCTCGGGCCCGTGATCATCGCGAGCAACGGCGTGAACATCGGCGACAACGATAACGGCTACAACGACATCCGCGTGCAGAACTCGGTGAAGTACGTGAGCCCCGTCTACTACGGCCTGAAATTCACCGCGCTGTACGGCTTCAGCAACGCGACGGGCTTCGCGAACAACAGCGCATACAGCTTCGGGCTCGGCTACGAGCAGGGCCCGCTGCGCTGGAGCGCGGTCTATGCGCAATACAACCATCCGTACAGCAGCACGAACCAGGACGGCGCGATCGCGAACGACTATGCATCGCCGCTGCTGATCTTCAGCAAGAGCGCGATGACGCCGGCGGCGTACGCGAGCCGGCAGCGGATCGCGGGCACGGGCGGCTTCTACACGATCGGCCGCGCGCAGTTCGCGGCGATGTTTACCGACGTGCGCTACGATTACCTCGACAATTCGCACCTGCACCTGCAGAACCTCGGCGTGAACGTCGTCTACACGATGACGCCGCAGCTCTTTCTCGGCGCCGCGTATGCGTTCACGAACGGCAGGTACGACGTGATCGACAAGCGTCCGAAATGGCACCAGGTGAACCTGCAGGCCGACTACTTCCTGTCGAAACGCACCGACGTCGCGCTGACGGTGATCGCGCAGCAGGCGGCGGGCGACGCGGAGCATGCGCAGATCTTCGCGTATGCGCGCTCGACCAGTACGCGCCAGATGATGGCGACGCTCGGCGTCCGGCACGTCTTCTGAGTCCGACCATGACCCATCCGATCGCATCCCGCCGCACCTTCCTGAAACTGTCCGCCGCGCTGGCCGGCACCGCATTGCTGCCCGAAACGGGCGCGTTCGCCGCTGGCGGCGACGCCGCGCGCCGCACGGTGATCATCGATACCGATCCGGGGCAGGACGATGCCATCGCGATCCTGTTCGCGCTCGGCGCGCAGGACCGGCTCGACGTGCGCGCGCTGACCGCCGTCGCGGGCAACGTGCCGCTCGATCTGACCGAACGCAATGCGCGGATCGTCCGCGACTGGGCCGGCCGTACGAAGACGCTGCCCGTCTATGCAGGCTGCCCGCGACCGCTCGAGCGCGAACTCGTGACGGCTGCGAACGTGCACGGCAAGACGGGGCTCGAAGGCGTCGAACTGCACGAGCCGCGCGCGCCGCTCGCGACCGGCCACGCGGTGTCGTATCTCGTCGATACGCTGAGCCGCGCGGCGCCGGGCAGCGTGACGCTGTGCGCGCTCGGCCCGCTGACGAACCTCGCGACCGCACTGGTCGAAGCGCCGCGGATTCGCGGCGCGTTGCGCGAAATCGTGCTGATGGGCGGCGCGTTCTTCGAACGCGGCAACATCACGCCGGCCGCCGAGTTCAACATCTATGTCGATCCGCAGGCAGCGGAAGTGGTGTTCGGCAGCGGCGTGCCGATCGTCGTGCTGCCGCGCGACGTCGCGGTGAAGGCGCCGATCACGCCGGCACGCGTCGCGCCGTTGCGCGCGCTCGGCAATCGCTGCGGCGCGATCGTCGCGGACATCATGGAAGCCGAGCTCGCGTACAACAAGAAGCGGCGCGGCGTCGACGACGGGCCGATGTACGACCCGACCGCGGTCGGCTATCTCGTCGATCCGACGATGTTCAACGGACGCAAGGTGAACGTCGTGGTCGAGACGACCGGGCAGTGGACGCTCGGCGAGACGATCGTCGACTGGAACGGGCGCAGCGGCCGAGCGGCAAATGCGACGTGGATCAACGAGGTCGACGCGGACCGTTTCTACGCGACGCTCGTCGAGCGCATCGCGAAGCTGCCCTGAGTGCGGGCCGTCGCGCGGCGAACGGAATCAGATGTGCTTCGCAATCCACTCGCGGCACGCGCGCACGTGCGGACCGCGATCGTCGGCGGCGAGCGAGATCAGCGAGATCGCGCGCGTGACGCGCGGTTTGTCGACGCGCAGCGCGACGAGTTCGGGATCGTGCAGATGCATCGTGTAGAGGCTCGGCAGCACGGCGGTCGCGAGGCCGTTGCGCGCGAGCGCGTAGAGCGGCTCGGTGTATTCCATCCGGTACGTGACGTTCAGGCGCAGCTTCTCGGCGCCGCCGGTGCGATGCAGCGATTCGCTGACGCTGCCGCGCACGAACACGGCCAGCTCGCGATCGACGAGCTTCGCCCACGTGACGCTCTTCGCGCGGGCGAGCGGATCGTCGTGCCGCACGACGATCACGATCTCGTCCTCGAACAGTTGCCGGTAGCGCAGCGTGCCGTCGTCGCTGTCCGGTTCGCGCACGCCGATGCCGAGATCGGCGACGCCATCGCGCACGGCTTCGACGAGCGCGCTGTTCGGCAGGTCGGTGAGCGTGAAGCGCAGCGTCGGGTGCGTGCCGCGCAGCGTGTTGAGCGCGGGCAGCAGGCGGCCCGCGACCGACGGGATGAACGCGATCCGCACCGTCTGGATGCGCTCGCCGATGAGCCGCGTCATGTCGTCGAAGGTGCCGCGCGCCTGGTTGAGCAGCCGTTCGGCGAGCGGCAGCACGGCTTCGCCCGCGGACGTCAGCGTGAGCCGGTGCGCGGAACGCGCGAACAGGCGCCCGCCGAGCAGGAACTCGATCTGGCGGATCGACGCGGTCAGCGCGGGTTGCGTGAGCGACAGCGCCTGCGCGGCCTGCGTGAAGCTGCGTGCATGGGCGAGCACGACGAAGTGCTGGACCTGCCGCAGCGTGAGCGCGGGCAGCAGCGACGAGCGGTCGGACGACATCGGGCAGTAACGGTCGGGGTGCGGTACGCGGCAGTATAAGACCGCGCTGCATGAACCGACACAGGACAATATTCGGAATCACAGGAGAACCACCATGTCAGCGACTGACACGATGCCGGCGCGAGCGCCGGCCAACTGGCTCGAACGCCGCTTCGCACTCGCCGCGCGCGGCACGAGCGTGCGCACCGAGACGATCGCGGGCATCACGTCGTTTCTCGCGGCCGCGTACCTGCTCGTCGTGATCCCGTCGCTGCTCGCGACGGGCGGCATGGAGCGCGGCGCGGCGACGACCGCGACAATCATCGTGTTCGTGCTGTTCACCACGCTGATGGGGCTCTATGCGAACCTGCCGTTCCTCGTCGGCCCCGGCATCGGCGGCTCGGTGATCATCGGCGTGACGCTCGCGACGACGGAACACGTCGGCTGGCAGACCGGCCTCGGCATCGCGTGCGTGTCGGGCGTGCTGTTCTTCCTGCTGACGATCCTCGGTGCGCGCGGCGTCGTGGTGCGGCTGATTCCGGTGCAGATCAAGCTCGGGCTCGGCGCGTCGATCGGCCTGTTCGTCACGATGCTCGGACTGCGCAATGCGGGGATGGTCGTCGCGAACGCGAAGACCAACGCGTTCGCGCTCGGCGACTTCTCGCGGCCGGGCGCGCTCGTCGCGCTGATCGGCCTGGCCGTCGCGGTCGTGCTGCAAGCGCGCAAGGTGCCCGGTGCGATCCTGATCGCGATCCTCGTTGCGGCCGCGGCCGGCGTGCCGCTCGGCGTCACGCACTTGCCCGCGTCGTTCGTGTCGCTGCCGCACAGCATCGCGCCGATCGCGTTCAAGCTCGATATCGGCAGCGCGTTGAGCCTGGCGGCCGCGCCGTACCTGTTCGCGTTCTTCGCGGCGGAATTCTTCTCGACGCTCGGCACCGCGCTTGCGGTCGGCGCAAAGGCGAACCTGCTCGACGAACACGGCAACCTGCCGGACATCAACCGGCCGTTCCTCGTCGATTCGCTGGCCGCGACGCTCGGGCCCGTGTTCGGCATACCCGCGCTGACCGCGCTGATCGAATCGGCGGCGGGCGTCGAGGCCGGCGGGCGCAGCGGGCTGTCGTCGCTGGCCGCGGCCGTGCTGTTCGCCGCGATGCTGCTGTTCGTGCCGGTCGCGCTCGCGATCCCGAAGGAGGCGACCGCGCCGGCACTGATCCTGATCGGGCTGTCGATGTTCGCGACGATCCGCCATACGCATTTCGACGACTTCACCGATGCGCTGCCCGTGATGTCGATGGTGCTGCTGACGCTGATGTCGAACAGCTTCGGCACCGGCATCGCGGGCGGGCTGCTGTGCTACGTGCTCGTCAAGCTGCTGGCCGGCCGCTGGCGCGACATGTCGTGGGGGCTCGTCGTGCTCGCGATTCCGCTCGGCTATTACTTCTGGACCGTCGTGAAGCCGCACTGAGAGACGGCTTTCATGACGTATCGGCACTACCCCAAACGAGACTGAAATGAAGGGAACACCAGGCAACGTCCCGGCCGCGCGCACGGGCATCGAGATCACGCCGGCCCACCGGGCCTTCTTCCACGCGCTGCCGAAGGTCGAGCTGCATTGCCACCTGCTCGGCGCGGTGCGGCACGACACGTTCGTCGCGCTTGCGGAACGCAGCGGCGCGCCGATCGAGCGCGCGGAAATCGACGCGTTTTATGCGCGCGGCGAGAAGCCGGTCGGCGTGCTGCACGTGCTGCGCGCGCTCGACAAGTATCTGCTCACGCAGCCCGACGACCTGCGAAGGATTGCATACGAATATCTGGAGGACGCGGCCGCGCACAATGTGCGGCATGCTGAATTCTTCTGGAATCCGACCGGTACGGTGCGCGTATCGGGCATCGCGTATGCGGACGCGCAGGCCGCGATCGTGACGGCGATCCGCGACGCCGCGCGCGACTTCGGGATCGGCGCGCGCCTGATCCCGAGCATCGACCGCGAGCAGGATCCCGACGAGGCGGTCGCGATCGTCGAATGGATGAAGGCGAATCGTGCGGACGAAGTCGCCGGGCTCGGCATCGACTATCGCGAGAACGACCGGCCGCCGGAACTGTTCTGGAAGGCGTACCGCAATGCGCGCGAGGCCGGCTTCCGCACGACCGCGCATGCCGGCGAGTTCGGGATGCCGTGGCGCAACGTCGAGACGGCCGTCGACCTGCTGCAGGTCGATCGCGTCGATCACGGTTATACGATCGTCGACAACCCGGAGCTGTGCGCGCGTTATGCGGAACGCGGGATCGTCTTCACCGTCGTGCCGACGAATTCGTACTATCTGCGCACGCTGCCGCCGGAGCAATGGGCGGAGCTGCATCCGATGCGCAAGATGCCGGGCCTCGGGCTGAAGATCCATCCGAACACCGACGATCCGACGCTGCACAAGGTCAATCCGGGCGAGGCGTGGGAGTTGATGTTCAGCCATTTCGGCTTCACGGTCGCCGAGCTGAAGCAGTTCATGCTGAACGGGATCGATGGCGCGTGGGTGGACGACGCGACGAAGGCCGCGTGGCGTGCGGCATGGGCGCCGGAGTTCGATGCGCTGGCCGCGACGCTCGCGGCGGGCTGAGCGCGGCTGCGTTTTGTGCCGGCGGGCACGTCAGCCGGCCGGCGATTCGTTCCGGTTCAGGTGGTAGCGCAGGTCGCCCGCGAAATCGAACAGCGTGTAGTCGCGGAACGTAAAGCGCCACACGCCGTCGACGCGTTCGAACGCGTCGTGATAGCGGCCCGCGGCGATCGGCTGCAGCGCGAGGCCGTCGACGGCCTGCAGCACCGTGTAGTACGAGCGCGCCGTCGCGCGATGCCCGGCCTCGTCGATCTCGATGATCGGATTCGTGACGACATGCTTCGTGCGCGGCGTACCGCACGCGTAGCGCTTCACGCTCGCGTCGAACAGCGCGAGCAGTTCATCGGCGCCGATCGTCGGCGCGCCTTCCTTCGTCTTGATGCGCGCGTGCCGGAACAGCGCCGCGACGCCCGGCAGGTCGCCGGCATCGAGCCGCTCCGCGTAGAGATACAGAAGGTTCGCGATGTCGACTGCGCTTTGGGTCATGGGGCCTCGATCATCGATGGTCAGTGACGACGATGGTGCGCGGCGCGCGGTGGGCCCGCTTCGTCCGGGTGGACTAATTCGGCGCGCTGCTGCGCTAATCGCGACGGGAAGGTCGGTCTCGTCGACGTGACGTGACGGGACGCGTCGTCGTCGAGCCGCGCTAATCGGCGGCGACGACGCGTCGATGAAACGGGCCGCCGTCATGCCGGCCGGCGTTGTCTGCCTGCGCCGCGCTCAGCGGAACAACTTCAGCCAGTCGAACAGGCCGGGATGCGGGCGGCGCCTCGGCGCCGGCGCCGGCGCGCTGCGTGGCCGGAAGTCGGGCGAGAACTGCGCGTGCGGATCGATCGCACGCGTGCGCAGCGCCGCATCGTAGAAACCGCCGACGATCGGCAGCGCGCTGTGCGCGCCCGCACCCCAGTAGTCGCTGCGCAGCGTCACGCTGCCGTCGTCGAAGCCGACCCATGCGCCGGCCACCAGTTGCGGATGCATCAGGATGAACCAGCCGTCCGCGTTGTCCTGCGTCGTGCCCGTCTTGCCGGCGACGTCGACGCGGATTCCGTAGCGCGAGCGGATGTCGGCGCCGGTGCCGTAGTCGACGACATCGCGCATCACGTCGACGAGCGTCTGCGCGGCAGGCGCCGGCAACGCGCGTTCGGGCGGCGCGCTGCCGAATGCGGCGAGCACCTTGCCGTCGCGATCCTCGATGCGCGTGATCATCTGCGGCGCGACGTACACGCCGCGGTTCGCGATCGTGCCGTACGCGGACACCATCTCCTTCAACGTGACGGGGCTCGTGCCGAGCGCGAGCGACGGCACCGCGTCGAGCGGACTGTCGCGCACGCCCATCGCGCGCGCAAGCTGCACGACTTTCGCGGCGCCTTCATGCTGCATCACCTGCGCGGTGATGCGATTGCGCGACAGCGCGAGCGCGTCGCGCAGCGTCATCGGTTCGCCCGTCGGCGGCTCCTCATCGGTCGGGCGCCAGACCGCGCGGCCGTCGATCGGGATCGCGACCGGGCGGTCGACGAACGTATCGCCCGGCCGCATGCCGTCCGCGAACGCGGCGCCATAGACGAACGGCTTGAACGTCGAGCCCGGCTGCCGCCGCGCCTGCGCGACGTGATCGAACGGCTCGCTGCCGAAATCGGGACTGCCGACCCATGCCCGGATCGCGCCGTTGCGCGGATCGATCGCGACGAAGCCGGCCTGCACCTGCGTCTTGCGCTCGCACAGCGCACGCATGAATTCGCGATTCGCGCCGAGTTGCTTCAGCGCCGCCGCATCGGCGAGCCCCGCGTCGCGAGCACTGCGATAGTCGGGTGTCTGGCGGATGAAGCCGCGGAACAGGTCGTTGCGCAGCCCGCAGCCGGACGGGCCGCGCCATGCGCTGTCGGCAATCGCCTGCAGCCGCTCGGTCTGCTGCGTCAGCGCCTGCGTCGCGATGTCCTGCAGCCGCGCATCGAGCGTCGTGCGCACGACGAGACCATCCGAGTAGAGGTCGTAGTTGTTGCGGTCGGCCCACGCGATCAACCACTTGCGAAGCTGCACCGCGAAGTGCGGCGCGAGGCCGGGCTGCGCCGTCTGCGGCTCGAAGTCGACGCGCAGCGGCTGGCGCTGCAAGTGTGCGAGCTGCTGCGGCGACAGCATGCCCATCGTCGCCATCCGGTCGAGCACGATGTTGCGCCGCTGCACCGCGCGTTCGGGATTCAGCACCGGGTTGTAGTAGCTGTTGCCCTTCAGCATCCCGACGAGCGTCGCGCTTTCGGCGATGTCGAGCTGGTCTGCCGATTTGCCGAAGTAGGTGCGCGCGGCCATCTCGACGCCGTACGCGTTGTACAGGAACGGCACGGTATTCAGGTAGGTTTCGAGGATCTCGTCCTTGCTGTACACCGTCTCGATCTTGAAGGCGGTGATCAGCTCCTTCACCTTGCGCGTGAGCGTCAGCGAACGGCCGACTTCGTCGGGGTACAGGTTGCGCGCGAGCTGCTGCGTGATCGTCGAGCCGCCCTGGCGTCCGCCCGAGAACGTGTGCAGCCCGGCCGCGATCGTGCGGCGCCAGTCGATGCCGTGATGCGAGTAGAAGCGATGATCCTCGGTCGCGATCAGTGCATCGACCATGTGCGGCGAGATCTGCTTGAGCGGCACCCATTCGCGGTTGACGGGCCGGAACTCGGCGATCAGCTCGCCGTCGGCCGACAGCACGCGCGCGGGGCGGTCGATGCGAGCCTTGCGGATGTCGCCGATGCTCGGCGTGAACGGAACGAACGCGAGCAGGACCAGCAGGCTCAGCACCGGGATCGCGGCGAGCGTCAACACCACGCCGCGCCGCGTCGGATGACGCAGGCGCTGCAGCGCGCCGGCACACAGCGCGCGGGTGCGCGCACGGCAGGCGGCGGCGAGCGGCGCGACGCTGGCGCGGCAACGGAGCCACGCGTCTCGAAGAAACGGCACGATGCGATTCACGGCGGCAGGGGCGTGGACGGAAGAGGCGCGATCCTAGCAAACCGCGCACGCGTGCCGGCGGCCGAAACGGCCGTTTGCTTGCAGGATTTACAGACGATTACGTTTGTTGCCTGCGGACAACCTTTTGCGGCGCGACCGGCCGCGATTCCTCCGACGAAACCACGTCCGCGAGCCGCTGCGCGGCCGCCTCCATCTGCGCGCGGCCGAACCCGCCGAAGCCGAGCACGAGCCCCGGGCGGGCGGTGCCCGGCGCGAACATCGGCGACACCGCGCGCACCGCGACGCCGGCCTGCGCCACGCGGGCGACCACATCGAGATCGTCGATCCCTTCGGCGAGCCACAGCACGACGTGCATCCCCTGGTCGCCCGGCTGCACCCACGCGCGTTCGCGCGGCAGCCGCGCGCCGAGCGTGTCGATCAGCAGCGCGCGTTGCTCCGCGTACACGCCGCGCACGCGGCGGATGTGGCGATCGAGATGGCCTTCCGCGATGAACGCGGCCAGCACGTGCTGGTCGGCGGTCGGCGCATGGCGATCCATCAGCACGCGCGCGCCGCAGAACGCGGGCACGAGATCGTCGGGCGCGATCACGTAGCCGAGCCGCAGCGACGGAAACAGGATCTTGCTGAACGTGCCGAGATAGATCACGCGGTCGGGGTCGAGCCCCTGCAGCGACGGGAACGGATAGCCTTCGTAGCGCAGCTCGCTGTCGTAGTCGTCCTCGACGATCCACGCGCGCTGCGCGCGTGCCCATGCCAGCAGCGCGTTGCGCCGCGCCATGCTCAGCGGCATGCCGAGCGGGTACTGGTGCGACGGCGTGACGAATGCGGCACGCGCATGCGGCGCGATGCGGATGCCCGCATCGACGTCGAGGCCGTCGGCATCGACCGGCACGCGGACCATCGCGTCGCGCCGCCCGGTGCTTTCGAGCAGCGCGGTGATGCCGCGATAGGCCGGATTTTCGACCCACGCCTGATCGTTCGTGCCGAGCAGCACCTGGCTCGCGAGATGCAGCCCCTGCTGCGTGCCGCTCGTGATCACGACCTGGTCGGCCGTGCAGCGCACCGAGCGCGACCGGCGCACGTAGTCGGCGATCGCCTCGCGCAGCGGCAGCGCGCCTTGCGGATCGGCATAGCCGGACGGCGCGCCGGCGCCGCGTGCGCGCAGGCGGTTGCCGAGCCGGCGCCAGATGTCGTCGGGCGCGGTGAGGCCGACCGGCACCGAGATCGCGAACGGCATGGCCGGCAGCGGCAGGAATTCGCGAGCGATTCGCGCGAAGGTGGCGGCCGGTTCCGGCAGCCCGGCGCGCGCCGGGCGCCCGCGTTGGGCTGGAGGTTCGGGTTCGTGGACGGGCGGCGGTTCGGCGAGCGCGTGCGCGACCCGCGTGCCCGCGCCGCCGCGCGATTCGAGGAAGCCTTCGGCGACGAGTTGCGCATACGCGTCGACGACGGTGCCGCGCGCGACCTGCAGCGCGGCCGCCAGCAGCCGCGTGGACGGCAGCGTATCGCCCGGACGGACGTCGCCGCGGCGCACGGCGTCGCGCAGCGCCTGCGCGAGCTGGCGGCTCAGGTCGCCGGCCGTGCGATCGAGCGCGCCGAGCGACGGGATTTCGACGTTCCGGGCCGTTCTTGCCATGATTCTGGTCTGCTGAAATTGTTCCAAACCGGCTCTACAGCATAAACCAGTTTGAGATCACAATCGGCGCATGACGGGCCAGCGCCCGCGCCATTCCAACCGCCGCACGACCGTGGAGCCGACATGTACGTCCCCGCCGATTTCAACGAGCCCAACCCCGACGCGCTGCGCGAGCTGATCGTGCAGCATCCGTTCGGCAGCCTGATCACGCACGGGACGAACGGGCTCGACGCGAACCACATCCCGTTCGAGCTGCTGCCGGGCGACGGCGGGCTCGGCGAGCTGCATGCGCACGTCGCGCGCAAGAATCCGGTCTGGCAGGACGTCGCGAATGGCGACGAGGTGCTCGTGATCTTCCGCGCCGGCGATGCGTACATCTCGCCGAACTGGTACCCGAGCAAGCACGTCGCGCACCGGCAGGTGCCGACCTGGAACTACGTGGTCGTGCATGCGCACGGCCGCATCACGGTGCGCGACGACGAGAAGTTCGTGCGCGGCGTGGTCGCGCGGCTGACGCGCACGCACGAAGCGTCGCAGCCGGTGCCGTGGAAGATGGCCGACGCGCCGGCCGATTTTCTCGACACGATGCTGCAGTCGATCGTCGGGCTGCAGATCGAAATCACGCGGCTCGTCGGCAAGCGCAAGCTCGGGCAGAACAAGGCGGTCGAGGATATTCGCGGTGCTGGTGATGCGCTGATCGCGGAGGGGAATCTCGCGATCGGGGAAGCGATGCTGATGGAAATCGAGCGCAAGGTTAAATAGCGCTGCGGCAGTACGGTGAACCTGGGTCACCAACAAGGTCACGGCGGCGCACGAGATGGCCCATCTGCGCCAAGGCCATTGTTTGTATGACAAGGCCTTGAGTGTGGCAAAGACAATCGACGGCCATCGGGGAACAAGGAAGCGTCGCCGAGACTAACTCGCCGTGAGATTCACATGGTGTCGCACAACCGGCTGAAGGCGGTGATGGCCTGGTTCAATTGATTCGGTTGACTTATAGAGCGACGTCTCCGTGACGATTGGGCGCCATACGAGATCTGAAACAACGAAAGCTGTTCGCTATATTTCACGTTAGATACGAAGTATGCGCACGCTTAGGAACATCAACAGCCAATGTGTTGCGATGGCGATTGCGATGTATCCGGCGATGACTTGCGGGCGGCGGCGGCGAGCAAACAGGATGAAGCCCAATGCCGCAAAGATAACCGGTGGCCCGAACACATAGAGAAACAGAGAGAGAGTTGAATGAAGGGTGGAGGCGCAGGCATCAACGCCGCCACCACACTCACCGAAGCGTGGCGCGCAGAATGACGCAAATTTTGCGCATATGCGCGTGTCTATCGCCGCCCATACAACGACGCTGATAAAGCCCGCGATGGTGAAAGCGACTACAGCGAAGAAGCGTCGCATTATTTTATTTCCCAAAAGTGTATCTGTTTGGAGTTGCGGAGGTCTGACCAACCGAAATCCGTTTCGGGGAGGAATGCGTGCATGCCAAAAGCTCGGCCAAACGTTGCTACAACACCGGGCATGCTGCTAACGGTCAGTCGCGACCCGTTCCACAAATCGATGTGACCTCCGCTCGCGTTTGCGGTCGATTCGCCACTGCGTGTCCAGTACCTCGAGAACTGGATGATACCGGTGCGGCCCTTGACCTTCGACTCCCAATCTTCTCCGGTGATGTTTTCGGCTTTTGGGAGCCCGGCGAACGGCTGTAGCTGCAACCATGCGCCTAGCTCATCGGCGCGTGTTGCAGCGGGTTTTCCGTCAAGCAAAATGCGACCGATACTGCTTGCGCCCAACATCGGCTTCACGTTCTTTGCATTGAATGACTTCATGCCGACGCCAACGCGATGCAGGGTGACGCTGAGGCGAATGGCGCATTGATTCGTATACTCAGCGTTGTCGTACGGATTGCCGGACGGGAAGTTATCCCAAAGCTCTTTGAAAGTGACGCCCGCTAACGGCACCTCTTTCTCCGAGCCTTTTGTGTCGGTAGAGCGGACTTTAGTGGGTTCGGTGTGCGGCATGAATTATTCTCCGTGTTGCTTCGCAAGCGCATCGTCGCCCCAGTAAACGATGTAATCGTTTGCCTCGTCGCCGGTATGGATGCGAGGTAGCGTGCCGCGTGCATCAAGCCGCCCGAAATGTACGCGACCGTCAGCGGTTTCGATGTAGTAGGGCAACCCTTCTGTTGCTTCCTTGGTTGCTCTCACCCGCTCATCGAATGCGCCTTTCCTGATCGATGCGACGCCTCCCGTCGTGGTGCGGCTCGAAACGACTTCACCGAGGCCCTTTAGCCCGTCACTGCACCACGCTTCACCGGCAAGCAATGCGACGATGCGAGGTGGAGTCGAGCAGCCACATAGGACGACATCGTCGTCTAGCGCGACTTCTCCCCGGAACTTGAGTCGATATGGGCCGCCCGCCTTTGCGATGGTGCCGATGCTTTGGCACGCGGTGCAGAATGCGCTCCCCCCAATCAGGGCCGCTTGATGGCCGTGCACGAGGAATCGCGGGCCGTCGTATGCGCTAATTGTCCCGCCGCTTGAAAGACTATCGCCAACAACTGCAATTCTTCTATTCATTGTTTGGCCCTCTCGGAATGCAGTCATCTTAGCTGTGCGGCGCTATAACGTATCTTGATATTGATAGGATGGTTTGAGATGAAACGTTTCAGCCATCACCTGTTGCGGGCAAAACAGCATGCTGCGATTGCCGAATCCGTTTCCGTCGGCCACTGGTGCCCTCTAATGCGTTCGTCCCACCGATGTTCCCGCCTGCGCGAGCGCACCGCGAATCGCCGCCTCGGTCTTGTCGTACCCGCCTTCGCCATAACGCGTATAGACGACCTTCCCGTTCGCATCGATCAGGTACAGCGCGGGCCAGTACTGGTTGCCGTACGCGCGCCACGTGTCGTAGCGGTTGTCCTGCGCGACCGGATACTGGATCCCGAAGCGCTTGATCGCATCGGCGACGTTGCCCGCGTCGCGCTCGAACGGATATTCGGGCGTATGCACGCCGACCACGACGAGCCCCTGGTCGCGATACTTCCGGTACCAGTCTTTCACGTACGGAATCGTATGAATGCAGTTGATGCACGAGTACGTCCAGAAATCGACCAGCACGACCTTGCCGCGCAACTGGTCGAGCTTGAGCGGCGCGCTGTTGTGCCAGCGGTCGATGCCGGTGAAGTCTGGTGCCGGCGTGCCGGCGAGCGAGGTTGTCATGCCCGGGTCGTCGCGGGTGCCGGCGAAGGCGGCGAGGCCGGCCGTGGCGGCGAGGGCGATGACGAGGGCGGTGGTCTTGAGTCGGGGCAGCATGGCGTTCTCCTGATCGGGAGGCCGCCGCTCGGGCGCGGCGGCCGGACGTGTTTCGACAGGCCCCATTAGGCTGCGCCGACGTATCTGCGATGTGTCCGGCGAACCGCGCGTGTGCAATGTTGTGTGTCGTCGCGGCGGCGCGATACATTGGGATACAAACGCGGGCCGGCCGTGCGGTATAACAGCGGACATCGCCAGCCCGAACACCCCGACACCGACTGCGACACCGACTTATGGACAAGACCGACCACGTGCTGATCGTCGACGACGATCGCGCGATCCGCGAACTGATCGCGGACTACCTGGAGAAGAACGGCATGCGCGTGTCGCTGGCCGCGAACGGCCGCGAGATGCGCAACGTGCTGGACGACGGCGCGCCCGACCTGATCGTGCTCGACCTGATGCTGCCGGGCGAGGACGGCCTCACGCTGTGCCGCGACCTGCGCGCCGGCAGGTTCCGCACGGTGCCCGTGCTGATGCTGACTGCGCGCGGCGAGGAAACCGACCGCATCATCGGCCTCGAGATGGGCGCCGACGACTACCTGGCCAAGCCGTTCGCGGTGCGCGAGCTGCTCGCGCGGATTCGCTCGGTGCTGCGCCGCGCGCGCATGCTGCCGCCCGGGATGCAGGTCACGGAAACGGCCGAGATGCTCGCGTTCGGCGAATGGCGGCTCGACACGACGGGGCGCCACCTGCTCGACGCCGAAGGCACGCTGGTCGCGCTGAGCGGCGCCGAATACCGGCTGCTGCGCGTGTTCCTCGACCATCCGCAGCGCGTGCTGACGCGCGACCAGCTGCTCAACCTCACGCAGGGGCGGCAGTCCGACCCGTTCGACCGGTCGATCGACCTGCTCGTGAGCCGGCTGCGCCAGCGGCTGCGCGACGGTGCGCGCGAACCGCGCTACATCAAGACGCTGCGCAACGAGGGCTATGTGTTCTCGTCGGCCGTGACCGCCGTCGACGGTACGTCATGAGCGCGCGCACGCTGTGGCACTGGCCGCGCTCGCTGTTCGCGCGGCTCGCGCTGATCCTGTGCGTGGGCCTCGCGCTCGCGCAGACGCTGTCGTTCTGGCTCACGGTGACCGAGCGCGACCAGGCGACCACCAACCTGATGATGGGCTACATCGAGCGCGAGGTCGCGAGCACGGTCGCGCTGCTCGATCACCTGCCGCCCGCCGAGCGGGCCGCATGGCTGCCGCGCCTCGCGCGGCGCAGCTATACGTTCATCCTCGGGCCCGGCGAGACCGGCACGCCGCCGGAGGCGCGGCTGTCGGCGCGCGTCGAGCGGTCGATTTCCGACGGCATCGGCGGCGACTACCCGCTGACCGCGAACGCGATCCCCGGCGACCGCGAACATCTGCAGGTGCATCTGCGGCTGACCGACGGGTCGCCGCTGACGATCGACATCCATCCGATGTCGACGGTGCCGCTGTCGGGCTGGCTGCCGGTCGTGCTCGTGCTGCAGCTCGCGGTGCTGGCCGCGTGCTGCTGGCTCGCGGTGCGGCTCGCGACGCGTCCGCTCAAGCAGCTCGCGCAGGCCGCCGACGCGCTCGGCCCGGACCTGAAGGGCGAGCGCCTGAACGAAGGCGGGCCGTCCGAGGTCGCGCGCGCCGCGCGTGCGTTCAACGCGATGCAGGATCGCATCGCGCAGTACATGGCCGAACGCATGCAGATCCTCGCGTCGATCTCGCACGACCTGCAGACGCCGATCACGCGGATGCGGTTGCGCGTCGACGTGATGGACGACGACGTGCAGGGCACGAAGCTGCGCCAGGACCTGCTCGAAATGGAGCATCTGGTGAAGGAGGGCGTCGCGTATGCGCGGACGCTGCATGGCACCGAGGAAGCCGCGCGACGCATCGATCTCGACGCGCTGCTCGACAGCATCGTGTGCGACTACACGGATGCGGGGCAGGAGGTCGCGCTGCACAGCCGCGCGCCGCTCGCGCTCGTCACGCGGCCGAAGGCGCTGCGCCGCATCGTCGGCAACCTGGTCGACAACGCGCTGAAGTTCGCGGGCGCGGCCGAGATCGACGTGCACGCCGCGCCGGACGGCGGCGCGGTCATCGCCGTGCTCGACCGCGGGCCCGGCATTCCGGAAGATCAGCTCGACGCGGTGTTCGAGCCGTTCCGGCGCGTGGAGACGTCGCGCAACCGCGAGACGGGCGGCACGGGGCTCGGTCTGGCGATCGCACGGCAACTCGCGCTCGCGATGGGCGGCACGCTCACGCTGCACAACCGGCCGGACGGCGGCGGGCTGGAGGCGACGCTGACGCTCAGGAATGCGGGGTGATACGGCGCGCGTGAGCGTCGCGGTATCAGGTTCAGGTTGAAGCAGTGGCGCGCGCGGTCACACGCGCCGCAGATGCGCGTCGACGAGCGGCGCGGGCGCGTCAGCACCGGCCGGTGCGCAGCGCGACCGTCCAGTCGTCGCGCCCGCGCGATGCCGCGGTGGCGGCGGCCGTGTGCCAGTCGTATTCGACCGCGTGGAATTCGACGTTCCAGCCGGCCGCCGTGCGCGACACCATCGCGTAGCGCGCATGCGGCGAGCCCGTTTCGATCCGGTGCGGATGCGGCAGGTCGTCCGTGTACGCCTGCAGCCCGACGCTGCCCGGGTTGACGATCAGCCGGCCGTCCGCGAGCTTCGCGGTGCGCGGCACGTGCGTGTGGCCGCACAGGATCAGCGACGCCGGCGCGTCGCCCGCGCGCTGCGCGATCTCGTCGGGCGTCGCCGCGCGGCAACCGTCGGGCGTGACCGTTTCGAGGAAATAGACGAGGTCGCTGGCCGGTGTGCCGTGCACCATCAACACGTCGTCGTCGAGCGTCGCGCGTTCGGGCAGCGCGGCGAGCCAGTCGAGATGATCGGCGCGCAGCGTGTCGTGCGCCCAGCGATCCGACAGCCGCATCGACTCGCGATCGCCGCCGAGCAGTTGCCGTTCGTGATTGCCCCTGACGGTCGGCAGGTCGAGCGCGATCAGGCGGTCGGCCGTTTCGGCCGGATGCAGCGCGCCCGACACGATGTCGCCGAGATTGACGATCACGTCGGCGCCGCGGCGGCGGACGTCGTCGAGCACCGCGTCGAGCGCGGCGAGGTTGCCGTGGATGTCGGAAAGCGCGGCGATTTTCATGGCGGGTCGTCGAGGCAGGGAACGGCGATTGTCGCCAATTCGGTGCGGGCCGTCCATTCGTGCCCGCCGGTGACGCCGCGCGCGGCGCGTCAGTCGGTGGCGAGCCGCGCGTACATCGCGAAATCGCCCGGCGTGCCGCGCACCATCCGGTACGCGCGCAGCAGCCCTTCGTAGCGGTAGCCGCACTTCTGCAGCACGCGCGCGGAGCCCGCGTTGCCGGTCAGCACGACACCCTGGATGCGCATGAAGCCGCCGTCGGCGAACGCCCACGCGGTGACGGCTTCGCACAGCGCGCTCGCGATCCCGCGCCCCCAGTGCGACGGCGCGACGTCGTATGCGATTTCCGCCGAACGGTTCGCGGTGGACACCGTATGCAGCCCGATCGTGCCGGCGAGCGCGCCCGATGCGGCGTCGACGATCGCGAGACGCCGGATCGAATCGGGGTGGGCCGATTCGATGTTGTCGAACAGCGGCAGCAGATCGTCGCGCGAGCGCAGGTTCCAGCTCGTATGACGGACCACGTCGGGGTTGGACAGGTACGCGTACCACGCGTCGAGATCCGCGCGTTCGAGCTGCCTGAGCGACAGGCCCGGAAAGCCGGAGCGGGGCGGCGCAGCGACCCTCATCGGCACCCGCCCCTATGCGGCATGTCGCCGGTACAGCGCCAGCGAACCGGCGAGCGCGAGCAGCATCGCGCCGCACGTGCGCTCGAGCCACAGCGCGCCCGAGCGTTTCAGCAGCCGCACCGCGCGTGCGCCGAGCAGCGCGTAGCCGAACATCACCGCGCCGTCGAGCAGCGCGAACGTGACCGCGAGCGCGACGTATTGCGGCGCGAGCGGCGCGGACGGATCGAGGAACTGCGGCAGGAACGCGGAGAAGAACAGATAACCCTTCGGGTTCGTCACCGCGGTCAGGAAGCTCTTCGCGAAGATCGACGCATTGCGTTCGGGCGCTGCGCCGCCATGCGCGGCGACGACGTCGAGCGAACCCTTCGACGCCAGCAGCCGGATGCCGACGTACGCGAGGTACGCGGCGCCGAGCCACTTCACCACCGAGAACCAGAACGCCGACGCCATCAGCAGCGCGCCGAGGCCGAGCGCGACTGCGACGATCAGCACGAAGTCGGACAGCATCGCGCCGGCGAAGCCGTACGCGGAGCGGCGCACGCCGTAGCGCGAGCCGTTGGTCAGCGCGAGCAGCACGGTCGGGCCGGGTGTCGCGATGCCGACGAACGCGACGGCGGCGAAGATCAGCAGGGTCGTTTCACGCATGAAGGAACTCCCGATGGAAGGCGCGCGTTCGATTATCGGGTGCGCGCGCCAGCGTTGTACAGACACGGCAGCCGTGCGGCCGGTCGCGCTTTCGACTATCTCGATTTTGGCAAGAAACTGTTTTCATCATTGCGCTTTAGTCTGGGATCGGTTCCATCTACCATGGCGGCCGCAGCGGGCCTGCCCGCCGCGACGCCGCGCGCGCCTGTCGCATGCGCGCGCTCCCGCGTGCGGACGCCTCGGCCGCGCACGGCCGGCGGCGCTCGCCTCCGCACGCGCTACTCGCACAGAACAACGGGTTCACCGCCCGGAGACACAAAACCATGAACAAGCCACTGATCGCAGCACCGCTGCTGCTCTCGCTCGCGGGCGGCGCCTTCGCGCAAAGCTCCGTCACGCTGTACGGCATCGTCGATGCGGGCGTGACCTATCGCAGCAACGAACGGGTCGGCTCGGCCGGCGCGTACACCGGGCATTCGAGCGTCGGGCTCACGACCGGCAACCTGTCCGGCAGCCGCTGGGGCATCAAGGGTTCCGAGGATCTCGGCGGCGGGATGCGCGCGCTGTTCGTCCTCGAGAACGGCTTCGACATCACGAACGGCACGTCGGGCCAGGGCGGCCGTCAATTCGGCCGGCAGGCATTCGTCGGCATCGGCAGCGACCGCTACGGCTCGGTCACGCTCGGCCGCCAGTACACGTCGCTCGACGATTTCGTGAGCCCGGTCGGCCCGTCGTCGTTCATCGGCGGGTTCGGCGCGCATCCGGGCGACATCGATGATCTCGACCAGACCGCGCGCGTCGACAGCTCGATCAAGTACACGAGCGCGAACTATTCGGGCTTCACGTTCGGCGCGCTGTACGGCTTCGGCGGCCAGCCGGGCAGCATGAAGCAGCGCAACACGTGGAGCGTCGGCGCGGCGTACGCGGCGGGTCCGCTGCGGGTCGGCGTCGGCTACGAGCGCTCGGACAACAGCAAGACGGGTGCGACCGACCCGACTGCGGGCAAGTGGCAGAGCACCGACGACGGGCTGTTCAACTCGTCGATCAACGAAGGTTATGCGAGCGCGCAGTCGCAGCAGGTCATCGCGACGGGTGCGACGTATGACTTCGGCCCGGCCGTCGTCGGCGTGAACTACAGCAACGTGCAGTACCGCGGCGGCGACCGTTCGCTGTTCGCCGGCCGCGCGACATTCAACGTCGCGGGCGTGTTCACGCGCTGGAACGTGCGGCCGCAGACGCAACTGTTCGCAGGCTACAGCTACACGCGCGGCAGCGATGTCGATGGCGTCGACGACCGCGCGCAGTATCACAACGTCACGCTCGGCGCCGTCTACGACCTGTCGAAGCGCACCAGCGTGTACCTGCTCGGCGCGTACCAGCATGCGTCGGGCATGACGCTCGACGCGCTCGGCCGGCCGGTGGCCGCGACCGCGTCGGTGTCCGACAAGGCGAACGGCCACTCGTCCGACTCGCGGTCGCAGGCGATCGTCAGCCTCGGGCTGCGCCAGAAGTTCTGACGCGCAGCGGTCGTTGCGGTCGCAACGTCGTTCGCAGCCGGTGCGGACGACGTTGCATGCCCGCACCTATACTGTCGCCTCCTTTCTTCGAGAAGACGACATGACCCGAACGCATTCCGCGAACTGCCTGTGCGGTGCCGTCACCGTCACGCTGCGCGGCGAGCCGGCGGCGCGCGCGAACTGCCATTGCGCGACCTGCCGCGATTTCTACGGCACGTCGATGCTGTCCGCGACCGCGTGGCCGCCGGAGCAGGTTGCGATCGACGGCGGCAGCGCGACGTTCCCGCATCCGTCGAAGTCGATGTCGCGCACATGGTGCGCGTCGTGCGGCGAGATCGTGTTCGGCACGAACCGGTTTGGCATGCGCGTCGTGCCGAACAGCCTGACCGCGCGTGCGCACGGCGGGCAACTGCCTGACGATCTGCAGCCGACGATGCACCTGTTCTACCGGCACCGCGTGATCGACGTCGTCGACGCGCTGCCGAAATACGTCGACGGCTGGGACGGCCCGACGCTCGACGACGCGAGCTGAACGATCGCGACCGCGTGCCGGCACGGCCGGCGCGCGGTTTGTTCCGCCGCCTCCTTCTTCCCCCTTCCTTGCTTCCGCCCGCCGCGTTCGCGGCACGCCCGATCCGCCGAATCGCGAAACGCCGATTGATCCGGATAATATTTTTTCTCTTTCATTTTAATTTCGATTTGTAATCATCGAGCCCACTCCGGGGAATGAAAAAGCAATGCGGTGTATCAGAAAAAATGACGCATTCGTTTTTGGTGACTCGGAAGAAAATGCCGGAAAAAAGCGCTTCAACCGCGCCGCCGGCAAGCCGTTGCGGCGCGGTGAGCGGGTTTGACCATCGTTGACGAAAAAAACGCCGGACGGAAAAAAGCATGGAGTGAATAATTCGGGATGGCGGCGAATGCGCCTTTGCCGGAATCACCAATATTTCATGCGCCGCGATTTACAGTGTCGACAAACGATCGTCTGGGAGAATTATTCATGTCAATGAAACAAATTCGCATGGCATTGCTGGGAATGTGCATGGCCATGCTGACGCCAGCGATTCACGCGCAGGTGCAATACACGACCGACTGGCTCGCGAACACGTTCGGCACGCTGGCCTCGCACGTCGGCAACGGTGCGCGCTCGATGTGGGTCGCGCCCGAGGGCGTGATCTACACGGCGTCGCGCTGGGACGAGAACGCGGGCGGCGTCGCGATCTACCAGAACGGCCAGCCGCTCGGCACGATCGGCATCCACGACGAATTCCAGGGCGGCGCAATCACCGGCAACTCGACGTCGCTGTTCGTCGCGCTCGGCTACAACCGCACGTTCGGCAGCGGCTCGGTGGGCCGCTACAACCGCGGCACGAACCTGCGCGACCTGCGCATCCCGGTCAGCACGTGGACGGGCATCCAGTACGCGGACGTGATCACGGGCCTCGCGACGGCCGGCAACCTGCTGTACGTGAGCGACTTCTACGGCAACCGCGTGCGCGTCTATACGACGGATGGTGTCTGGCAGCGCGACATCGGCGTCTCGGGGCCTGGCGCACTGGCGCTCGACGCCGCCGGCAACCTGTGGGTCGCGCGCAAGAGCGCGGGCGTCGTCGCGCAGTTCAGCGCGACCGGCACGGCGATGAACACGATCCAGATGGCGGCCGGCGCGCGGCCGGCGTCGCTGTACTTCGACGCGTCGATGGGCCAGCTGATGGTGGGCGACCAAGGGCCCGACATGAACATCAAGGTCTACAGCGGGCTGCTCGGCCTGCCGATGCAGGTCGGCACGTTCGGCGTGCAGGGCGGCTATCTCGACACGACGACGGGCATCAAGGGGCAGGTCGGCGACAAGCGCTTCACGCGCGTCGCCGCGCTCGGCAAGGATTCGGGCGGCAACCTGTACGTGCTGAACAACGCATGGGGCGGCGGCTGGGATCTCGGCCGCAACGGCAGCACCGACCTGCATTCGTACAGCCCGACGGGTGCGCTGCAATGGAAGCTGCAGGCGCTGAACTTCGAAGGGATCGCCGCGCCCGATCCGGTGACGGACGGCGCGTTCTTCTACAGCGGCAACAACGTGTACACGGGTTCGGCCGGCGGCACGTTCGTCGCGAACACGGTCGACCCGTTCACCTATCCGAAGGACCCGCGCCTCGACATGAACGACTACCAGCGCGGCCAGCACTTCGGCCAGGTCGTGATGGTCGGCGGCAACCGGATTCTCGTCGCGTCGGGCCAGAACCCGGGCAACTTCAACTTCTATTACTTCAACACGGCGAGCGGCTATATCGCGATTCCGGCCGGCTCGCTGCCGGGCAAGCCGTTCAATACGACGCTCCAGGTGACGGCCGGTTTCGACATCGACGGCAACGGCGACGTATGGGCAGGGCTGAACGGATCGAACGTGATTTCCCGCTTCCCGATGACGGGCTTCGACGCGACCGGCAAGCCGTCGTGGGGCAAGCCGACGACGACGCCCGTGCCGAGCAGCGTTGCGCCGGTCACGCGCATCATCTACCAGGCGGACAGCGACACGATGATCCTCGCGCAGGGTCTCGCGGGCAATTGGGACTGGACCGCGATGAACGGGCACATCGAGGTCTATCACGGCTGGAAGAACGGCAACACGAGCGCGCCGAATCCGGTGATCAACCTGACGAGCGCGAATCCGAAATCGATCGCGGCGGCCGGCCACTACCTGTTCGTCGGCTACGTGCACACGGTGCCGAACATCGACGTGTACGACCTGAACACCGGTGCGCTCGTCACCACGCTGACGAATTCGAATACGTCGGCGATGGATGTCGGCAACGACGTCGACTCGATGTACGGCGTGCGTGCGTACCTGCGCTCGACCGGCGAGTACGTGATCACCAAGGACAATTACAACGGCACGAGCATCGTCGTGTATCGCTGGCGTCCGTGACCGCGCCGGCCGGGCCGGCCTTCGCAAGCCAGCACGAATACGGTTCGAGCGCGACGGGGATCGGGTCGTCGGCCGGCGGCGCCTTGTCGTTCGTCGGATTTCTTCCGAGAAACCTTGCGGGCGAGGAATGAAAGGAGCGTAGCTGAATGGCCGCTTGTACCAAAGCTTGAGGCACGCGAGAGCTTATGACATGGTTAAGGCATGGATATCAAGCGTGCCTACAGATTCCGGTTCTACCCGACGTTCGAGCAAGAAGCCGTTCTTGCTCGAACGTTTGGATGTGCGCGCTTTGTGTATAACCAAATGCTACGAATGCGCACCGATGCGTGGCAGCAGCGTCAGGCCCGCGTTGGCTATCACGAAACCTCCGCCGCGCTCACGATACTGAAGAAAACCCCGGAACATGCGTGGCTTAACGAAGTCAGTTCGGTCCCGCTCCAGCAAGCGCTACGCCACTTGCAGACGGCGTTTGCGAACTTCTTCGCCAAGCGCGCCAAGTACCCAAAGTTACGGCGCAAAGTCGGCATGCAAACGGCCGAGTACACCGCAAGCGCTTTCAGATGGGATGGCACTTCGCTGAGGCTGGTGAAGATGAATGAGCCACTAGCGATCCGCTGGTCGCGCTCAATCCCTAAAGGCGCGAGGGTAACGACCGTCGCGGTGTCGAAAGACGCGGCCGGTCGATACCACGTATCGATGCTGTGCGACGACGTGGTTTCTGCAAAATCGAAAGCGACCGCCGTGGTCGGCATCGACTTCGGGTTGACAGATTTTGTCGTTCTTTCGACGGGCGAAAAGATCGCAGCACCGAAAGTGTTTCGCAAGAATGAAGCCGAGCTTGCCAAGCTTCAACGGCGGCTGGCGAGAAAGCAACCCGGTTCAGCCAATCGCAAAAAGGCAAGACTAAAAGTCGCACGCATGCATGCCCGGATAGCAAATTGCCGCAGGGACTTCCTGCACAAGCTTTCGGCACGATTGATCAACGAAAACCAAGTGATCGCCATCGAGAGCCTTGCCGTCAGGCACATGCTGAAGAACCGAAGACTCGCAAAGTCGATCAGCGACGCTAGCTGGTCGGAATTCGTGAGGCAGTTGACGTACAAAGCCAAGTGGTACGGCCGCACGTTGATCCGCATCGATCGCTGGTATCCGTCCAGCAAGCGATGTAGCGATTGCGGGCACACCGTCACCACGCTGCCGTTGAATGTGCGCGCGTGGGTCTGTCCGAATTGCGAGACTGCCCACGACCGCGACATCAACGCTGCGTGTAACGTTTTGGCCGCCGGACTGGCGGTATCAGCCCATGGAGAAAGCGTAAATCCCATGTCTCTTTGAGGCGATGTCGGGTGGCATTCGGTGAAGTGGGAATCTGCTTCTTTCAGGAAGGAGAGCAGTCAAGCTGTATTGAAAGCATCGCGGATTCGGTGGGCGGCGTGAGCGGCTTCGCGGTTGAAGCCGATGTGGAAGCGGCGGCCGACGGATGCAGCGTGATTGCGTCGGCTGCCCCGAGCCGTCAGAACGACACCTTCGTCGTCAGCGTGACGAGTCGAGGTTCACCGACCGCGATGATCAGGTTGTTGTTGCTCGACGGGTAGCAGATCTTGTCGAGCAGGTTTTTCGCGTTGAGCTGGAAGCACGCGGGGAACTTGCCGATCGCCGTTTCGCAGGTCGCGAACGCGTCGACGGTCACGTAGCCGCGCGGCGTCAGTGCGCCGTGCGTTCGCGCAGGACTTCCGACGGCCGGCTATTGCGCACGAATACGGCTGCCAGCACGGCGCCCGCCAGTGCGATCGCGCCGGCCAGCACGAATGCGGCCGCGAACGAGCCGCTGCGTTCGACGATGAGGCCGGTCACGGCCGGCCCGATCACGCCCGACAGGCTGCCCATGCAATGCAGGAAACCGCTCACGCCGCCGACGCGCGACGGGTGCACGACATCCTGCACGATCGCCCAGTAGATCGCGCCGGTGACGTACAGGAAGAACAGCGACACGGACATCAGCGCGACGGCGCCTTGCGTCGACTGCACGGTGCCCGCGATCGCGACGCATGCACCCGCGCCGAGCAGGCACGTGACGAGCACGATCCGGCGCGACAGCAGCAGGTTGCCGGTGAGCCGGTAGAGCGCATCCGAGATGGCGCCGCCGCACGCGAGGCCGACCGTGCCGACGAGCCAGGGCACGACGGTGGCGATGCTCATCTCCTTGATGTTGAGGTGATGCGCGTGCACCAGATAGCTCGGGAACCAGCTCAGGAAGAAGAACAGCACGTAGTTGTAGCTGAAGAACGCGGCCGCCGTGGCGAGGATGCGCGGCTGGCGCACGTAGTGCGACAGCGTGCGCGCGGGCGCCGATGCGTCGTTTCCGCTCGCGCGGGCGGCGGCCGGCACGCCGGGCGCGTCGTTCACCGGCACGGCCGGACGATCCGACGTCGACACCATCCACAGCACGACCCATGCGAGCCCGATCGCGCAGACGATCCAGAATGCCGGCCGCCAGCCGAACTGCGCGGCCAGCAGGCCGACGATCGGCCCCGCGATCGCGCCGCCGAGCGGCGAGCCCGCGCTGAGCAGGCCCATCGCGGTCGCGGCGGCGTCGCGCGGCAGCCAGTTGTTGACCATCTTGTTCGCGGCCGAGCACAGCGGGCCTTCGGCCATGCCGAACAGCAGCCGCACGATCAGCAGGCTCACGAAGCCGACGGTCAGCGCGGTCATCCCGCAGAAGATCGACCAGAGCCCGACCGACAGCACGTACACGAGCTTCGGCCCGAGCCGGTCGGACGCGAGGCCGCCGATGAAATTGAACAGTGCATAACCGACGAAGAACGTGCTGAAGACGAGGCCCATCTGCGCGGCGTCGATGCCGAGATCGGTCTGCACGATCGGCGCGACGATCGACAGCGCGACGCGGTCGAGATAGTTGATCCCGTACACGAGAAACAGCAGGAATACCGTGAACCACGCCTGCGTCTTTTGCTTCATGTTCGTCTCCTTCGTGCCGGTGGGCCAGCTGTCATGTCTGGTCTGTCATTCGCCGCGCCGACGTGCGCGCCGGCGGAATGGCGTCATGCGATTCGCGCGTGGCAGCGCAAACCGGTCGTGAGGTCGGTCAGCGCGTGTGCAGCGGCGCGAGCAGCGCATCGGTGCCGTGCGCACGCAGTGTCGACAGATGCGCGCCGACGCGCGCGACGAGCGCGTCGGGCCACGCGGCCGGGCCGGCGAGCGCGGCACTGGCGAGTGCCGCCCGCACCGCGCCGTTTGCATCGCCGGCAGCGCCGAGCAGCTCGGCGAGCGCGGCCGCGCCCGGGTCGCTGATCGTCAGCGGCCGGCCGTCGGCGTCGTGCGCGGTGGCCAGGTAGTGCAGCCAGAGCGCGAGCGCACGCTCCAGATACGGGCGCTCGATGCCCGCCGCCGCGCTGTCGGCGAGCGCGGGCAGCCAGCGCAGCGGCACCTTTTGCGTGCCGTCCATCGCGATCTGTTCGGTGCGGTGCGCGAGCGTCGGATTCCGGAAGCGCTGCACGAGCGTCGCGCAATAGTCGTGCGCGTCGAAGCCGGACGGCACGTCGACGGTCGCGAGCAGGTCGTGCGTCATCACGCCGTCGACGAACGCCGCGATCGCCGGATCGGCCATCGCGTCCGACACGGTCGCGCGGCCGCGCAGTTGTCCCGCATACGCGATCGCCGAATGCGAGCCGTTCAGCAGCCGCAGCTTCATCGTTTCGTACGGCCGCACGTCGGCGACGAGGCGCGCGCCGGCGTCTTCCCAGCGCGGGCGCGGGCCGGCGAAGCGATCCTCGATCACCCATTGAGAGAACGGTTCGCAGACGATCGCCGCCGCGTCGCGTGCACCGAGGTGCGCTTGCGCCCAGTCGAGCGACTCGGGCGTGGCAGCCGGCACGATCCGGTCGACCATGCTGTTCGGGAAGGCGACGTCGTCGCGGATGCGCCGCGCCAGCGCGCCGTCGTCGATGTATGCCGCGTAGTCGAGCAGCAGCGCGCGCAGCGTGTCGCCGTTGGACGTCATGTTGTCGCAGCAGACGACGGTGAGCGGTGCGCTGGCCGGCCGCCGCCGGAGGCCGGCGGCGATCACGCCGAGTGCGGTACGCGGCGTGTCGGGCGCGGCGAGGTCCGCGCGGAGGGCGGGATCGTCGGTGTCGAGGCCGCCGCCGGGACGGCGGCAATAGCCTTTCTCGGTCACGGTCAGGCTGACGATCGACACGCCCGGATCGGCGATCAGCGCAAGCAGCGCGGGCAGCGATTCCGGCGCGAACAGCGCGCCGTGCACGGCGCCGACGATCCGGGTGCGCGCGCCGTCGCCGTCGCGTTCGGTCACCGTGTACAGGTGGTCCTGTGCGGCGAGCAGGTCGACGGTATGGCGCCGCCGCAGCTCGACGCCGACGATCCCCCAGCGCAGGTCGCCCTGCTCGAGCACGGTCTCGGTATGGACCGCCTGATGCGCGCGGTGGAACGCGCCGAGGCCGAGATGGACGATGCCCGTGCGGACCGCGTGCCGGTCATAGCGGGGGCGGCGCGTGCCGGGCGGCGCGGTGCGCAGGAAGTCGGGTACGGGTGGCATGTCGGTCGGTGACGGTGTGTACCATGGTAGATAATGGAGTGAGTGAAGGTTATTGCGAGTTTTTGCTGGAAGTTATTGGTGTAAACGCCAGTTCGAACAATTTTGCTGTGTTGTGTACCATGGTAGTTATCGATATCAAGTCGGAAGCATCGGCAAACATGAACGAAACCGCAGCATTTGAGGAAGGCGTCGTCGTCACGGCGTTGCAGGCGTTCTCGCTGGACGAGAGCCGGTCCTATACGGAGCAGGTACACGCGCTGCTGCGCAACGCGATCGTGCGGGGCGCGCTGCCGCCGCACACCGCGTTATCCGAAGCCGTGATCTCGACGACGATCAAGGTCAGCCGCACGCCCGTGCGCGAAGCGTTCGCGCAACTGGCCGACGAGCGGCTCGTGCAGATCCACCGGAAGGTCGGCACGTTCGTCGCGCCGATCTCGGTATCGCTCCTCGAGGAAGGGCGGTTCGCGCGCAGCACGCTCGAATGCGCGAATCACGTCGAACTCGCGCAGAAGATTGCGCCCGCCCAACTGACCGAGCTCGCGCGGCTCATCGACGCGCAGCGCGACGCGGTCGACGTTGGCGATGTCGATGTGTTTTTCGCGCTCGACGAGAAGATGCACGCCCGCATGTTCGAGTTCGCCGGACGGCCGCACGTGTGGGAAATGCTGCAGCCAATCAAGCGTCAGTACGATCGCGTGCGCTGGCTGCTGCTCGACGACGTCGAGGGTCACGCTCGTCTCGCGTTGCAGGAACACGAGCAGATCCTCATGCATATCGCGTCGCGCAACATGGCGCTGCTCGGCGCGTCGGTCGCGTCGCACGTCGACCGGATCGGCTCGCATCTGCCGGCCGTGCGCAGCCGCGCCCCCCAATACTTTGTCGACTGAATCGCCCGCTGGAGGAGTGCAGTGAAAATCGAACGCTTGCAGACCATCGTCACGTGTCCGGGCCGGAACTTCGTGACGGTGAAGATCGTGACCGACGAAGGCGTCTACGGTCTCGGCGACGCGACGCTCAACGGGCGCGAGCTCGCGGTGCGCGCGTATCTGGAAGATCACGTGTTTCCGTGTCTCGTCGGCCGCGACCCGCGCAACATCGAGGACATCTGGCAATACCTGTATCGCGGCGCGTACTGGCGGCGCGGCCCCGTGACGATGACGGCGATCGCCGCGATCGACATGGCGCTGTGGGACATCAAGGGCAAGCTCGCGGGCATGCCCGTCTACCAGCTGCTCGGCGGCAAGAGCCGCGACGGCCTGATGGTGTACGGCCACGCGAACGGGCGCGATCACGAGGAAGCGGTCGACGCGGTGCGCGCACACATCGAGGAAGGCTTTCGTGCGATCCGCGTGCAGTCGGGCGTGCCGGGGCTCGACAAGGTGTACGGCGTCGGCAAGACCGCGGGCGCATACGAACCCGCCGAAAAAGGCTTGCCGCCCGAGGAGCCGTGGGACACCGCGCTCTACCTGCGCCATACGCCGGAACTGTTCCGCAAGGTGCGCGACGCGGTCGGCGACGCACCGCACCTGCTGCACGACGCGCATCACCGCCTCACGCCGATCGAGGCCGCGCGGCTCGGCCGCGATCTCGAGCCGCATCGCCTCTTCTGGCTGGAAGACGCGACGCCTGCCGAGAACCAGGACGCATTCCGCCTGATCCGCCAGCACACGACGACGCCGCTCGCGGTCGGCGAAGTGTTCAACTCGATCTGGGATTGCAAGGACCTGATCCGCGACCAGCTGATCGACTACATCCGCGCGACGATCGTGCACGCGGGCGGGATCACGCACGTGCGGCGCATCGCCGACTACGCAGCGATGTACCAGGTGCGCACGGGCTTTCATGGCGCGACCGACCTGTCGCCGGTCTGCATGGCGGCGGCGGTCAATTTCGGGCTGTGGGCGCCGAACTTCGGCATCCAGGAACTGATGCCGCACAACAAGCTGACCGATGAAGTGTTTCCGCACAGCTACCGCTTCGAGGACGGTTATCTCGTGATGGACGACGTGCCGGGCCTCGGCGTCGACATCGACGAGACGCTGGCCGCGAAGTATCCGTACGAGCGCGCGTACCTGCCGGTCGCCCGGTTGCGCGACGGGTCGATGTGGAACTGGTGAGCGGCGAAGAACCGAAGGAGAGAACCGAAATGTTGAGCGTCGTTGTCGATCGTCCGAACAGCATGAGCGTGCGCGACGTGCCGCTGCCCGCGCCCGCCGCCGGCGAAGTGCGCGTGAAGGTCCGCTATGCGGGCATCTGCGGGTCGGACCTGCACATCTTTCACGGCAAGAATCCGTTCGTGTCGTATCCGCGCATCATCGGCCACGAATTCGTCGGGACGATCGAGTCGGTCGGCGAGGGCGTCGATGCGGCGCGGCTCGGCGAGACCGTCGCGGTCGATCCCGTGATCAGCTGCGGGCATTGCCATGCGTGCACGATCGGCCGGCGCAACGTGTGCCGGCACCTGACCGTGCTCGGCGTGCATCGCGACGGCGGGTTCAGCGAGTATACGTGCGTGCCGGCCGGCAATGCCTACCGGATTCCGGCGGAGATCGCCGATACCTGCGCGGCGATCGTCGAGCCGTTCGCGGTCGCCGCGAATGCGACGTCGCGCACCGGCGTGCTGCCGGGCGATGTCGCGCTGATCTATGGCGCGGGCACGGTCGGGCTGACGATCCTGCAGGTGCTCAAGCGCGTGTACGGCATCCGCGCGTTCATCACCGACCGGCTCGACGCGCGCTTGCAGCTCGCGCGCAAGTGCGGCGCGGCGGAGGACGAGGTCATCAACACGAGCGTCGAGTCGTTGCCGGAAGCGTTGGAGAAGCGCGGCGTCGACGGCGGCCCGACGCTGATTTTCGATGCGGTCTGTCATCCGTCGATTCTGGAAGAGGCCGTGCGGCTCGCGGCGCCAGCGGGCCGGATCGGCGTGCTCGGCTTCTCGTCGGAACCGTCGGCGATCGTGCAGGCCGAGCTGACGAAGAAGGAACTCACGCTCGCCGCGTCACGGCTCAATTGCGCGATGTTCCCGCAAGTGATCGACTGGATCGGCCGCGGGCTGATTCAGCCGGAGCACATCGTCACGCACAAGGTCGGCTTCCGCGACGTCGTGCAGGCGTTCGAGATGGCCGAGCAGCGGCCTGCCGAGAGCTGCAAGATCCTGCTCGATTTCGCGGGCGATTGACGAGCGATACCGGCTCGCGCCGCGAGCCGGGGCGGCGGCATCCGGCTCCGGATCGAACCGCACCACAAGAACTTCAGGAGACACGCAAGATGATTCGAATTCCGTTCGAGGAGTTGCAGGGCGCCATTTATCTCGCGCTCCTGAATGCGGGCATGAGCGAGCACGACGCGGGCGTCTGCGCACGGGTGCATGCCGAGGCGACCTGCGACGGCGTCAATTCCCACGGCATCAATCGCGTCGCGCGCTTCGTCGACTACGTCCGCAAGGGTTGGGTGAATCTGCAAGGCGTGCCCACGCCGGTCAAGCGCTTCGGCGCGATCGAGATCCTGGACGGCAACCGCGGCCCCGGCATTCTCAATGCGTTGTCCGCGACCGAGCGCGCGATGGCGATCGCGTCCGAGCAGGGCGTCGGCATCGTCGCGCTGCGCAACACGACGCACTGGATGCGCGGCGGCACGTATGGCTGGCACGCGGCGGATCGCGGCTACATCGCGATCTGCTGGACGAATACCGAATCCTGCATGCCGGGCTGGGGCGCCAAAAAGCCGCGCGTCGGCAACAACCCGTTCGTGATGGCGGTGCCGCGGGACAAGGGCCCGATCGTGCTCGACATGGCCATGTCGCAGTACTCGTACGGAAAACTGCAGGCGACCCGCCTCAAGGGGAAGAACATGCCGTTCCCCGCCGGCTTCGACAGCGACGGGAAGCTGACCGTCGAGCCCGGCCCGATCGAGGCGTCGATGCGGATCCTGCCGATGGGTTACTGGAAGGGCTCGGGATTCGCGATCATGCTCGACGTGCTGGCCGCCGTGCTGTCGGAGGGGCTGGCGACGAACGGGATCGATGCGGTGCAGCAGGGCAGCTGCACCGGCTGCTCGCAGGTGTTCATCCTGATCGACCCGCGCAAGCTGGGCGGCGAAGCGTTCACGAACGAGGTCGCCGACGGCGTGGCCGATTACGTGAATACGTCGGAAGTCGCGGAAGACAGCGACGAGGTGCTGTATCCGGGGCAAAGCGCGCTGCGGACCCGCATCGACCAGCGGCAGCACGGCGTTGCCGTCGACGACGGCATCTGGGCCGACGTGCTCGCGCTCGCGCAGCAGTGAGGCCACCGAATCCGTGACGCGGCGCCGGCACGCAACCCGGCCCGCCACGAGCATGTGAAACGAACCGGCGTACGGATCGATCCCATCGCCGCCGAGGTTCTTGTTTTAGTCTGGAGAACTGACCATGAAGGCGGACGTCACGCTTGCGCTCGGCGCAAGCACCGAAGCACTGCACGAAGACGCGTTGTACCGGAAGGTGATACTGAGGATCGTCCCGCTGTTTTTCCTCGGGTTCATCATGTCCTATCTGGACCGCGTGAACATCGGCTTTGCCAAACTGCAGATGGCGGCCGATTTCGGGCTGACGAATGCGTCCTTCGCACTCGGCGCGAGCGTGTTCTTCTGGGGCTACATGTTGTTCGAGATTCCGAGCAACCTGATCCTCCGCCGGGTCGGCGCACGCGCATGGATTGCGCGGATCATGATCACGTGGGGGATCGTGTCGACCCTGATGATCTTCTCGCGGAACGCGGCCGCGTTCTATTCGCTGCGCTTCCTGCTTGGCGTGTGCGAGGCCGGTTTCGTTCCGGGCGTGATGTATTACACGAACACATGGCTGCCCGCCCGGCGCCAGAGCGGCATGTATTCGCTGTTCCTGATGGCGTTGCCGATTGCCGTCGTGTTCGGTGCGCCGCTGTCCGGCGCGATCATGGAGACGATGGACGGCGTGGCGGGCATCCGGGGGTGGCAGTGGCTGTTCCTGCTCGAAGGGCTGCCGTCCGCGGTGCTGGGCGTCGTGATTCTGGCGCTGCTGCGGAACCGGCCGGCCGACGTCGACTGGCTGACGCCGCGCGAGAAGCAGATCATCGAGGCAAATGTCGCGAAGGAGGCGGCGTTCAAATCGCATCGCGTCGCGGATGCGTTCCGGACGCCGAAGATCTATGCGCTGATCGTCGTGATGATCCTCTTCAACACCGCATTCTATGGGCTGACGTTCTGGATGCCGACGCTGTTTCATGACGCCGGCGTTGCGAACAGCCTGAATGTCGGGCTGTTCACGGCCATCCCGTTCGGCGTCGCGGCGATCTGCATGTACGTGAACGCGAAGTTCGCGGAGCGGTCCGGGCGGCTGCGCAGGCACGGCGTGGTGCCGGTCGCGCTGGCCGCCATCGGCCTGTTCGTCGCGACGGTCGCGCACGACAGCTTCTGGCTCGCGCTGATCATGCTGACCGTCGCGACGTCGGGCATCCTGTCGCTGATGCCGATCTACTGGACGCTGCCGGGGCGCGTGCTGTCCGGTGCGGCCGCGGCGGCCGGCCTCGCGCTGATCAACGCGTGCGGGAGCCTGTCGGGGATCCTCGGCGCGATGATCATCGGTTATGCGGGCATCCGGACCGGCATGGCGATCCTTGCCGGCTTCCTGCTGCTGTGCAGCGTCGTGTTCTACCGGGTCTGTCCGCCGACGGCGGAATGACGTCGAGCCGGGCCCGGCTTCCGGCTGCGCCGGGTCGTCAGAACGATACCGTCGTCGTCAGCGTGACGAGGCGCGGCTCGCCGACCGCGATGATCAGGTTGTTGTTGCTCGACGGGTAGTAGGTCTTGTCGAGCAGGTTCTTCACGTTGAGCTGGAAGCGCGTCGGGAACTTGCCGATCGTCGTTTCGTAGGCAGCGAACGCGTCGACGGTCACATAGCCGGGCAACGTGAAGCTGTTCGCGGTGTCGCCGGAGCGTGTGCCGACGAGGCGTGCGCCGCCGCCGAAGCGCCAGCGGCCGGGCAAGTTCGCGATCGCTGTGTCGTACACCGCGAACAGGCTGCCCGTGTGGCGCGCGACGTTGACGAGCGGCGTGTTGCTGTCGCGATTGTTCGCGTTCGTGTACGCATAGCTGCCGATCACGCTCAGGTGACGCGTGATCTGCCCGGCGACGTCGAGTTCGATCCCGCGCGAGCGCGCGGTGCCGATCGTCGACGTGATGTCACCGTTCGTGACCGCGACGTTGCGCTTGTCGATCTGGTATATCGCGAGCGTGCCCGTGATCGCGGGCTTCACGCTGAATTTCAATCCGGCTTCGAGCACGCGGCCGTATTCCGGCGCAAGCGGCGCGGCGACGTTTGTTGCGACGTTCGTCTTGAACGAGCGGCTGACGTTCGCATACGCGGTCAGCGCCGGCGTGAGCGCATACGCGAGCCCGAACTGCGGCAGCCAGACGTTGCCGCGCGAACGGTCGGCGAACACGAACGGCCGGCCCATCCCCGATTCCTGCTGCCAGTTTTCCCAGCGCAGCCCGCCGACCGCGGTGAGGCGCTCGGTGAGCTTCACCGAGTCCTGCACGACCATCGAATACGCATGCACCACCGAGCGCGAATCGCTTTGCTTCGGGTTGGGCGTGCCGCCCGGCGCGAGCAGGCCGTACACGGGATCGTAGAGATTGAAGCCCGTCGTCGCCTTGCCGCGGATCGTGTCGCCGCGGAAGCTGCGCTGCCGCTCGTATTCGCCGCCGATGTAGATCGCGTGATTCATCCCGGCAAGCGTCACGTTGCCGAGCACGCCGAGCGTTGCGATCTGGTCGGAATCGTTGCGTCCGAGATTCGCATCGGACGAGCGCGTCATTGCGCCCGTCCTGCTGTTGAACGTGTTGGCACGCGTGATGTACTGGTCGTAGCGGTCGCGGCCCCAGCCGTAGGTCGCGCGCACGCGCCACGCATCGGAGAAGCGGTGCTCGATGCGCGCACGCAGCGTTTCCTGGATGCCGCTGCTCTGCGACCACGCTTCTTCGTAGCGGCGGTAGCGCAGCGCGTCGTCGAGCTGGCCGTTCACGAGCACGGTGCCGCGATCGAACGGCGTCGTGTAATCGACGTACTGGTAGCTGACGTCGACCGACGTGTTCGCGTCGTGCCACGACAGCGCGGGCGCGATCAGCGCGTCGCGCTGGCGGCCGAAACTGCGCCAGTAGCGGCTCGTGTCGTATTCGCCGGTCAGCCGGAACGCGAGCGTGCCGCCCGCGACCTGGCCGGGCTTGCCGAGCGGGCCGGTGAGATCGAACAGCGCGCTGCTGCCGCCGTGGCTCGTGCGCGATGCCGAGATCGAGCCGCCGTACGTGTCTTCCGGCTTGCGCGTGACGAGGTTGATCACGCCGCCCGGGTCCTGCATCCCGTAGAGCAGCGAAGCGGGGCCTTTCAACACCTCGACGCGGTCGATCGTCGCGAGATAGCTGTGCAGCACCGGCGTGCGCACGCCGTCGACGAGCACGGAGCCGTCGTTGTTCGACCCGAAGCCGCGCTTGGTGAACGCGTCGCGCGTGCCGCCGAGCGTGTTCGTCTGCGTGACGCCGCTGATGTTGCCGAGCACGTCGTCGAGCGAGCGCGCCTGCTGGTCCTGCATCACGCTGCTGCTGACCACCGCGACCGATTGCGGAATCTCCTTGAGCGGGCGGTCGCTGCCGCCCGCGATGCTGCTGCTGCGCGGCTGATAGCCGATCGTCGGATCGACAGCCGCCGAGGCGTTGACGCTGATGGCCGGGAGTTCGCGTTCGGCGGGTGTGGCGGGCGTTGAGGCGGATGCGGACGCTGCGGGTTCGGCGTCGGCATGCGCGCCGCTGGCGACGCAAAGGGTGATCAGGGCAGGCAGGCTTGTACGCCACGGACGAAGAGTCCGGGTGCGGCGGGGCGTTCGACGGGATGGCATGAATCGATGCAGGACGGAGTGCTAAGGATCGTGTCGCGGGCCGCAGCGTTTCGCCGCAACCGGGGCGTGCATGATATATGGAATGAGAATCATTTGCAATTGTAATGAGATGATCGGTAGTGCGCGTGCCTTGGTTGCCGGGCCTTCGACCGTCTGCTACCGTAGCGGCCAAAATCAGACGCAGTGAAATTCAATGAGAGCCGGGGGCCGCACCATGTCATCTTCCTGTCGCGTCGCGTTCAGCGCGACGCACCGCACCGCACTCGACCATGCGGGTGGTGAAGTGATCGCAGCCGTGTTCCGCCATTCGAACGATTAAAGCAACGGAAGCGAAACCATCCGGCGTTGTGCCACGCAACCGGCGTAGCGCCGCCTTCAATCACTTCAACCACCACGCTTGACGGGAGACCACCCAATGAAGAAGATTTCCGCGCCGTTCGCGGCGGCCGCGCTGGCCGCGTGCGCGATGCTGGCGGGCGTCAGCCAGAACGTTTGTGCCGAAGCCGCGATCGACGCGCATTACAGCGCCGTGATCGAGGCCTATACGCAGGACATGGCCGCCGCAAAGGCGAAATACGACGGCAAGCGCCTCGCGTTCGTCGGCGCCGTGATCCGGATGGGCAGCGATCCGGGCGGCACGTACTTCGGCGCATTGACGACCGATGGCGGGCAGTTCGACACGCACTTCGACGTGGCCGACCAGGACGCGCTGAAACCGAAATTCCCCGGCGGCGAGATCAAGCCGTTCACGGCATCCGCGAATTTCCGGTTCAGTTGCGTGAACGAAGGCTATATCGACGCGCCGGTGCTGCCGGGGTTGAAGCTCTCGCATTGCCGGCTCGCCGATTGAGGTAGCGCGGGGGCCGGGGTTCAGAACTTCTGCTGGATGCCGGCCATCACGCCGAGCTGATTCATCCCGGTGCCGACCGTCCCGCCGGCGGCGACCGCGTTCGCGGCCAGCGTGCTGTTGAACATGTAGCCCACCGACGTATAGACGGTCGTCCGCTTCGACAGGAAATAGTTCGCGCGGCCGACGAGCAGCGTGGCGTTCGTGCCGCCTTCGCCGTTTTCGCGACGCTGCAGGTAGCGTACGCCCTGCAGGTCGAGCGCGAGGGTGGGCGTCGCATAGTATGTGCCGCCGGCGAACACGATGTCGGCCTGCAGGTGTGCGGCCGCCGCGAGGTTGCGGCGGATCCACCCGGCGCCCAGTTTCGCGGGGCCGATCTTCACGTAGCCGACGACGATGTCGCGCGTGTCGGTATACGCCGGATTGTTCAGCGGCGCGAGCGCGCCGCCGCCGCCGCGCATCACGTCGTGCGATGCGGCCAGCCCGAAATTGCTCGCGTCATACGCGAGCATCGCCGTGTATTGACGGCACGCGACGATGTCGCCGGGCACCTGTCCGGCGCAGCCCGTCGCCGACGGTCCCGCCGGCCCGGCCGCGTCGCGGCCGAAGCTGTAGGTGGCGCCGAGCGTCACGCCGTGGAACGTGCCCTTGTAGCCGATCGCATTGTCGCTGCGCGCGTTCGGCAGATAGGAGTCGAAATCCGCCATCGAATGAATCGACGGGCCGATCACGTCGGCATTGGTCAGCACGATCATCGACATGTTCATCTGGCGGCCGAGGGTCAGCGCGCCGAACGGACTGTTCACGCCCACGTTCGCCTGCCGCCCGAACAGGCGCCCGCCGTAGTTCAGCGCGCCGGTGCCGGGCTGGAAACCGTTTTCGAGCACGAAGAACGCCTGGTAGCCGCCGCCGAGATCCTCCGTGCCTCTCAGGCCCCAGCGTGAAGGCACCTCGCCGGTCAGCGTCGGCATCCCGGTGAACGACCCGCCGTGCGCGGCGTTGTTGTAGTAGGACACGCCGGTATCGATGATCCCGTACAGCGTGACGCTGCTTTGCGCGCAGGCCGGTCCGGCCAGCGCCATCGCCGTCGCGAGTGCGACGCCCAGTTTTGTTTTCATGGCTGTCTCCAAACAGTATGTAGATATGCTTATTGATTTTTTGATGACCCGGACATGTCCGGGATACCGACGGGTCTCGGCAGGACTGCGGGCGTCGCGCGTTACGACATCGCCGGATCGCGTTGCCGGTGCGGTGCCGCGGTGCGCGCGCCCGCCACGGCGACGGCGATCGCCGCGCCGGCCATCGGCACGAGGAACGCGAGATAGAGATGGGACACGGACCAGCCGTCGTCCAGCAGCGCACCGACCGTCATCGGCGACAGGATCGCGCCGAGGCGGCCGATGCCGACCGCGAGGCCGATGCCGGTCGTGCGGATCTCGGCGGGATACGGCGTCGGCGACAGCGCATACATGCCGGCCACGCACGCATTGATCACGGCGCCGAGGAACACCGCGACGGTCATCCCGATGCCGAGGGCGCCCGTGTTCATGCCGAACACGACCATCAGTGCGCCGCCCAGCAGCAGCGTCGCGCCCAGCAGGTTGCGCAGGCCGAAGCGCGTCGACAGCAGGCTGAAGAGCGACGCGCCCGCAATGCCGCCGAGATTGAGCAGCACGCCGCCGGTCACGCCCTGCGACGCCGACAGTCCGGCCTGGACCAGCAGTTTCGGCGTCCAGCTCACGACGAAGTAGAAGCTGCCCATCACGAGAAAGAACGCGATCCACAGTGCGATCGTGCGGCGCGCGAGCGGGGCGCGCAGCACGGCCGTCCAGCCCGACGCGGGGTGCGCCGTGTCGATGGAAGCAGTCGCAGCCGGCAGCGTGTCGATCGGCGCGCGCTTCATTCTCGCGAGGATGCGGTTGATTTTCTGCAGCGCGTTGTCCGGACGCCGCGCCAGCAGGAAGTCGAGCGATTCCGGCAGCAGCGCGAGCACCATCGGGATCGCCATCAAGGTCAGGATGCCGCCGAACGCGAACACGCTGCGCCATCCCCACACCGACAGCAGGTAACCGGCGATGACGCCACCGGCGGTGGCGCCGATCGCGTAGCCGGTCGACTGCATGCCGATCGCGGCGCTGCGCCATTTGTTCGATGCGTACTCGCCGCTGATGACGGTCAGGCTCGCGAGCATGCCGCCGATGCCGAGCCCCGTATAGGCACGCGCGACTGCGAGTTGCAGCGTGCTGTGCGTGGCCGCGCAGGCGAGCATCCCGGTCGAGATCACGGCGAGGCAGAGCAGGATGATGCGGCGGCGGCCGACCCGGTCGGCCAGCGGCGCGATCAGCACCGAGCCGATGCCCATGCCGGCTAGCCCGGCGCTCAGCAGCAGGCCGATTTCCTTGCCGCTCAGTTTCCATTCGGCCGCCAGATGCGGCGCGGCAAATGCGATGGCCAGCACGTCGAACCCGTCGAGCATGTTCAGCACGACGCAGGCCGTGACAGCCATCGTCTGGAACGCGCTCATCGGGGATGCGTCGATCGTATTGCGGATATTTGCGCTCACGTCAAAGATCCTTCATAAAATATAGTATGACTAATCAAATGGGATGGAATCGAAGCCGGCAGTAGCGAATGGGACGACAGCGTATGCGCGGGTCGACGGGCAACCCCGGGGAACGCCCGCCGCGACCGGCAGGCGTCGTTCGCGCGCCGGCGCGATGGTTATGCGGGTTCGGGTTGCAGCAGCAGCCGCTCGATCACGCGCCGTGCGCGATTGGGCCCCGCGTCGACGTGAATGTCGATCTGGCGGCCGCCCGGAAACCGCCTCTGATTCCGGTATTGCGCTTCGATCACGGTCTTGTCCTCGTCGAACGTCGCCGCGGATTGCGCGATGACCGTTTGCGCGACGCGTTCGACATCGTGTTGCGGATTGGTCGCGACGGTCCAGAAGTAGTGCGTCGTGGTGTCCGTCTCGGGCGTGATGCCGTGGAAGCCGCGCATGTGAAAGCCGCCGCGCGCCGGATCGAGCAGGTCGCCGGTTCCGGCGTCCATCGCGCCGGTCCAGATCCGGATGTGCGACACGTGGAATTCGATTTCCTGCCAGCGATCGACGCGGCCCTCGAACGGCCATGCGGCGGTGTAGGTCGGCGGCGGGTCGGAATCCGGCATCCGGCGGACCAGCGTCACCGTATCGCCGTCGGTGCTGACGCGGGTTTCCGCGCCCATGTGCAGCGGCGCGTTGCCGCCGATCGTTTTCAGGTGGACATAGCCGAGGTGGCTCAGGTCCATCAGGTTGTCGTGAATCAGCTGATACGGTGCGTCGTAATGGTAGTTGCCGCCGCCGAACCGATAGTGCGGATCCGTGTGGAACGCATAGCGCGGCGGCGCGCAGGTCGGTCGGGCGTGCGCGTCGGCGCCGATCCAGATCCACACGATGGCATCCTGTTCCTGCACCGGATACGACGATACGCACGCCTTCGCCGGAATCCGGTCCTGGCCGGGAATCTCCACGCATGTACCGCCGCGGTCGAACAGCAGGCCGTGGTAGCCGCAGCGCAGGCCGCGCGCTTCGAGCGAGCCGCACGACAGCGGCAGCGACTTGTGGCAGCAGCGATCCTCCAGTGCGCCGACTTCCCCTGACGGCAGCCGGAACAGGACGACCGGGCGGCCGAGCAGGGTGCGGGCGACGGGTTTGTCCGTCAGTTCGGATGACAGCGCGGCGACCCACCATCGGTCGATCGGAAATTTAGTAGTATTGATCGGTGGTCGGGCATCTTGCTCCATTGATCGTCTCCAGTATTGTGGTTGGCCGCCGCGTGTCGGGCGGTCCGTCTACAGGTCGAGCACCAGCAGGTCGGTTCGCGATCGCGAACAGCACGGCATGAACTGATCGCCGGCCGCTTGTTCCGCTTCCGTCAGGTACGAATCGCGATGATCGGGCTCGCCTTGCAGCACGCGCGTCACGCAGGTGCCGCATACGCCTTGCTCGCACGACGTCAGTACGTCGACGCCGTGGGCCGCCAGCGCCGCGATGACCGTGCATGCGGCCGGCACGTCGATCACCTTGCCGCTGCTCGCGATCCGGACCTGGAACGCGCGATCCGCGCCGGACGACGCAACGGCGCCGCCGAAGAACTCGTAGTGCAGCCGCGCGTCGGCCCAGTTGCGCTCGCGCGCTGCGTTCAGCACCGCATCCATGAAGCCGCGCGGGCCGCATACGTACAGGTGCGTGCCGTCGGGCGCGGCGGCGAGCACGGCGGCCAGGTCGAAGCGTTGCGCGGGAGCGCCGTCGTCGACATGGAAGCGGGCGCGGTCATGAAACCCGGCTGCGCCGATCCGCTCGACGAAGGCCATGCGGTCGGTCGAACGCGCGCAGTAGTGCATGTCGAACGGCATGCCGGACGAGAACAGCCGTTCCGCCATGCAGAGAATCGGCGTGACGCCGATCCCGCCCGCAAGCAACAGGTGGTGCGGTGCGTCGGGGGCGAGCGGGAATTGATTGCGCGGCATGCCGATCCGCACGAGGTCGCCTTGCCGGATTTCGTCGTGCATGGCGCGCGACCCGCCGCGGCCCTCGGCATCGCGCAGCACCGCGATCCGATAACGATCGCGTTGCTCCGGGTGATTGCACAGCGAGTACTGGCGCACGAGCCCGCCCGGCAAATGCACGTCGATATGGGCGCCGGCGTCGAAGCTCGGCAACGGCGAACCGTCGTCGCTGACGAATTCGAAGCCGCAGATGTCGCGCGCTTCCTGCCACTTGCGGGCCACCCGGACCGTCAGCGTCGCGGCGCTCATGACGCCTCCTTGATGTGCGCGAGCGGAATCACGGGCCGCTGCGGATTCGACGCGTTTTCGTCGGCGAGCAGCCGTTCGATCACCTTGCGCGACAGCACGCCGCCCGCGTCGATGTTGAGCTTGAGCAGCTTGCGGTCCGGCCACTTCTCGAGGTTGAGCTGCTGGCGCTCGAGCATCTCGAGATCCTCGGCGAAGATCTTGCCCTGGCCTTCGCGGATCTCGGCGGTCAGCGCGCGATCGTCGGGCCGGAAGTTGCGCGCCATCCCCCAGAAGTACCAGATCGAGGTGTCCGTCTCGGGCGTGATGAAGTCGACCACGATCGACGACGCCTTCAGGGCGGCCGGCGCGTCGTAGCCGCCGTGGCCCGCATGCGCGACGCCCACTTCGATCATCACGTGGCTCGGTGGCGTGAAGCGGCAGATCTGCCAGCGGTCGACCGGCACGTCGTCGGCGAGGCCGTTGCCGCGCAGCGCCATCTGCCAGAACGGCGGCGGCATCACGTTCTCCATGAAGCGGCTCGTGACGACTTCGTCGCCGTGGCTGGCCGTCTTCGGCGGCGCTTCGTCGATTTCCTTCTGGCCGATGCTCGTCGCATGCACGTAGGTCTCGTGCGTGAGGTCCATCAGGTTGTCGATCATCAGCCGGTAGTCGCAACGGATGTGATACAGGCCGCCGCCGTGCGCCCAGGCCGGATCTTCGGCCCACGGCAGCACGGGCAGCTTGCCGGGATCGGCTGCGGACGCATCGCCCGGCCAGACCCAGACGAATCCGTACCGCTCCACCACCGGGAAGCTGCGTATCGGCGGGAATCCGCCGACGCGCTGGCCCGGCATGCCGGCTGTCTTGCCGTTGCAGCCCATTTCCAGCCCGTGATAGCCGCACACGAGCACGCCGTCGCGCACGAATCCCAGCGACAGCGGCGCGCCGCGGTGCGGGCAGAAATCCTCGAGCGCGGCGATCTGGCCGTCCGCCCCGCGGTAGAACACCATCGATTCATTGCAGATCCTGCGGCCCAGCGGCTTGCCGTCGATTTCATCGGGCGTGCAGGCCACATACCAAGCGTTCTTGAGAAACACGTTCATCGTCTCCTTCGGGGCGGTGCCGCTGGTACGCGGCAGTTCTTCATTCCGTGTACTGAATGAGATTCAGTGTACTCATTGAGATTGGCAGGGGCAAGGCGGGCGGTATACTGGTTTTCCCGGGAAATGGCGCGAGGCAGCGCCATGCCGCGAGCGCACGCAACGGCGTGCGCCGCCTATGTCATCGACTCATTCATGGAAAAAACGAATCCCGCCGACGTGCCGGCTTTCCCGCTCGATCTGTATGACGAACCCGGGCACCTGATCCGGCGCGCACACCAGATCGCGGTTGCGATGTTCTACGAGAAGCTGGGCCGGGACGTGACGCCGGTGCAGTACGCGGTCCTGAGGATGCTGTACGAGTGTCCGGGGCTCGATCAGGTGACGCTCGCGCAGCGGGTGGCGCTCGACACGTCGACGACCGCGGACCTCGCGGTGCGGCTCGAAGCGAAAGGATTGATCGTTCGCGAAGTGCTGCCGCGGCGTCAGCGGCGCTTGCTGCTGACGCCGGCGGGCGTCGAACTGCTTACGCACCTGATTCCGTCGGTGAAGGAACTGCGTGCCGGCCTGTTCGACGGCATGGGCGAGGACGATTCGCAGGAACTGATGCGGCTGTTGCGCAAGTTCGTCCATTTGAACAACGAGCAGAGCCGCGCGCCGCTGCGGGTCGGCGAGGAGTCGTAGCGGCTGATTTCCGCGCGATGGAAGAGGAGATGCGGCAAGGCGGCGGGCGCTTCGCGCCGCCTGCCTGCATTACGGGCGTGACGCTTGCCCTTCCAGTCGCCGCACCGCTTCCGCGACTTCGTTCCTGAAGCGCACGAGCGCCGCCTGTTCCGGCGCGGGCGGCTGCACGGCGGCCCACAGCATGTCGACCAGCTGCGTGGCCGTCGTTTCCGTATCGAGCTTGCGGTGCCCGAGGATCGCATCCCACAGCACGTGCTCGATCGGCCCGAACACCATCGAGCGCAGCAGGCTCAGCGGCAGGTCCGCGCGGACCTGCCCGGCCGCCTGGCCGCGCGCGAGCACGTCCATCAGCGGCGCCGTGTAGCGGCGCTGAAGCGCGGTGAGCTCGTCGCTCAGTGCGTGCTGTTTCGCGCGGCCTTCCGACAGCACCAGCGCGCACAGCCCCGTGCCGTTCACGAGCATCAGCCGCAGGTGGGTGCGCACGATGAACGCGAACTGCTGCTGCACCGACGCATCCTGCGGCATCCCGTGCTCGAACGCGGCGATGATTTCGTCGTACCAATCCGCGATGACGCGCGCGCACAGCTCGCGCTTGCCGCGGAAATAGCTGAACACCGTCGCTTCCGACACGCCCACGCGCTGCGCGATCTCGGCGGCCGTCGCGTGCTCGTAACCTTTTTCGGCAAACACTTCACGACCGGCGCGCAGGATGTCCTGCACGCGCTGCTGGGATTTGCGCCCGGCGGGGGCGCGCGGCGTGTCGGCGCGGTCGGCTTTGACGGTGGCGGTCATGGTGTCGGCGGTAGCGGCTGTCATGTCCGCATGATATCTGAGTGTCACTCAAAAAACTATTGACGCCGAACCCGACGAGGCGCGAAACTGTGCAAAATTTCCGCTGTATTGGTCAATGAATCGACGCATTCATTCGATTTGAGCGAAACTCAGAAATCGGTGCATGCGACACACTTTCTGGAGACGGAGGAGACATGATCAACCTGCCCGGCGTGCAATTCATGCTCGGTGAAGACATCGAGATGCTGCGCGATGCCGTCGCGACGTTCGCGGCGAAGGAAATCGCGCCGCGCGCGGCGGAAGTCGACCGCACCGACCAGTTTCCGATGGATCTGTGGAAGAAGTTCGGCGATCTCGGCGTGCTCGGCATGACGGTCGCCGAGGAATACGGCGGCTCGAACATGGGCTACACCGCGCACATGGTCGCGATGGAGGAGATCTCGCGCGCATCGGCGTCGATCGGCCTGTCGTACGGCGCGCACTCGAACCTGTGCGTGAACCAGATCCACCGCAACGGCACCGAGGCTCAGAAGCAGAAATACCTGCCGAAGCTCGTGTCGGGCGAACACATCGGTGCGCTCGCGATGAGCGAGCCGAACGCCGGCTCCGACGTCGTCAGCATGAAGCTGCGCGCCGACAAGCGCGGCGATCGCTACGTGCTGAACGGCACGAAGATGTGGATCACCAACGGCCCCGATTGCGACACGCTCGTCGTCTACGCGAAGACGGACGTCGAAGCGAATTCGCGCGGCATCACCGCGTTCATCGTCGAGAAGGGGATGAAGGGCTTCTCGGTCGCGCAGAAGCTCGACAAGCTCGGCATGCGCGGCTCGCACACGGGCGAGCTGGTGTTCCAGGACGTCGAGGTGCCGGAAGAGAACATCCTCGGCCAGCTCAACGGCGGCGTGAAGGTGCTGATGAGCGGCCTCGACTACGAGCGCGCGGTGCTGTCGGGCGGCCCGACGGGCATCATGGCCGCGTGCCTCGATGCGGTCGTGCCGTATATCCACGACCGCAAGCAGTTCGGCCAGGCGATCGGCGAATTCCAGCTGATCCAGGGCAAGGTCGCCGACATGTACACCACGTTCCAGGCATGCCGCGCGTACCTGTACGCAGTCGGCCGCCATCTCGACTCGGCGGGCAGCGACCACATCCGCCAGGTGCGCAAGGATTGCGCGGGCGTAATCCTCTATACGGCCGAGAAGGCGACGTGGATGGCCGGCGAGGCGATCCAGATCCTCGGCGGCAACGGCTATATCAACGAATACCCGGTCGGCCGGCTGTGGCGCGATGCGAAGCTCTATGAAATCGGCGCCGGCACGAGCGAGATCCGCCGGATGCTGATCGGCCGCGAGCTGTTCGCGGAAACGATGTAACGCCCCACGATACGCGAACGGAGCCCCGTCGATGCCGATCATCGAATCCAGACTGAACCCGCGTTCGGAAGACTTCCGCGCGAACGCCGCGGCGCTCGAGGCGGTCGTCGCCGACCTGCGCGCGAAGATCGAACAGCTTGCGCAAGGCGGCGGCCAGGCCGCGCGCGACAAGCACCTGTCGCGCGGCAAGCTGCTGCCGCGCGACCGCATCGCGCAACTGCTCGATCCGGGCGCGCCGTTCCTCGAGCTGTCGCAGCTCGCGGCGAACGGCATGTACAACGACGACGCGCCGGGTGCGGGCGTCATCACCGGGATCGGCCGGATCGCGGGCCGCGAGTGCGTGATCGTGTGCAACGACGCGACGGTCAAGGGCGGTACCTACTACCCGGTCACGGTGAAGAAGCACGTGCGCGCGCAGGAAATCGCCGCGGAAAACCGGTTGCCGTGCGTGTACCTCGTCGATTCGGGCGGCGCCAACCTGCCGAACCAGGACGACGTATTCCCCGATCGCGATCACTTCGGCCGCATCTTCTTCAACCAGGCGACGATGTCGGCGGCGGGTATCGCGCAGATCGCCGTCGTGATGGGCTCGTGCACGGCGGGCGGCGCGTACGTGCCGGCGATGAGCGACGAGTCGATCATCGTGAAGGACCAGGGCACGATTTTCCTCGGCGGGCCGCCGCTCGTGAAAGCCGCGACCGGCGAGGAAGTGAGCGCCGAGGATCTCGGCGGCGGCGACGTGCACACGCGCCTGTCGGGCGTGGCCGACCATCTCGCGCAGAACGACGCGCATGCGCTGTCGATTGCGCGCAACATCGTCGATCATCTCGCACCGAAGATCGCGTCGCCGGTGGCGCTGCGCGAGCCGAAGCTGCCGCGCTACGACGCGAAGAGCCTGTACGGCGTGATTCCGGTCGATACGCGCAAGCCGTTCGACGTGCGCGAGGTGATCGCGCGCATCGTCGACGATTCCGAGTTCGACGAATTCAAGGCGCGCTACGGCACGACGCTCGTCACGGGCTTCGCGCACATCTGGGGCCATCCGGTCGGGATCGTCGCGAACAACGGCATCCTGTTTTCCGAATCGGCCGTGAAGGGTGCGCATTTCATCGAGCTGTGCTGCCAGCGCAAGATCCCGCTCGTGTTCCTGCAGAACATCACGGGCTTCATGGTCGGGCGCAAGTACGAGAACGAAGGCATCGCGCGGCATGGCGCGAAGATGGTCACGGCCGTGTCGAACGCGAAGGTGCCGAAGTTCACGGTGATCATCGGCGGCTCGTTCGGTGCCGGCAACTACGGGATGTGCGGCCGCGCATTCGGGCCGCGCTTCCTGTGGATGTGGCCGAACGCGCGGATTTCGGTGATGGGCGGCGAGCAGGCCGCGTCGGTGCTCGCGACCGTGCGCCGCGACGGTATCGAGGCGAAGGGCGGTTCGTGGTCGACCGACGAAGAGGAAGCATTCAAGCAGCCGATCCGCGACCAGTACGAGCGCCAGGGGCATCCGTATTATGCGAGCGCGCGGCTGTGGGACGACGGCGTGATCGATCCCGCGCAGACGCGCGACGTGCTCGGGCTCGGTCTTGCCGCGTCGATGAACGCGCCGATCGACGATACGCGCTTCGGCGTGTTCCGGATGTAACGAGCAAGGAGCGGACGATGCGATACGAAACCATCAAGGTCAACGAAGCAAACCGCGTGGCGACCGTCACGCTTGCGCGTCCCGACGTGCGCAACGCGTTCAACGAGACGACGATCGCCGAGCTGACCACCGCGTTCGAATGGCTCGATGCACACGAAGGCGTGCGCGCGATCGTGCTCGCGGCGGAAGGCACTGCCTTCTGCGCGGGCGCGGACCTGAACTGGATGAAGAAGATGGCCGGTTACTCGGACGACGAGAACCGTGCCGACGCGCGCAAGCTCGCGCGGATGCTCGAGGCGATCCATCGCTGCGGCAAGCCGGTGATCGCGCGCGTGCATGGCGACGCGTATGCGGGCGGCGTGGGCCTCGTCGCGGCGGCCGATATCGCGATTGCCGCCGACGGCGTGAAGTTCTGCCTGTCCGAAGCGCGGCTCGGGCTGATTCCCGCGACGATCGCGCCGTACGTCGTGCGTGCGATGGGCGAGCGCGCGGCGCGCCGTTACTTCACGACGGCCGAGGTGTTCGACAGCGCGCGCGCTGCGTCGCTCGGCTTCATTCACGACGCGGTGCCGGCCGACGCGCTCGACGAAACGGTCGCGAAGCTGGCCGCGACGCTCGTCGCGAACGGCCCCGACGCGGTGCGTGCGTGCAAGCGGCTCGTCGCCGATGTCGCCGGCCGCGCGCTCGACGCGACGCTGATCGACCAGACCGCCGACTGGATCGCGCGCACCCGCGCCGGCGCGGAAGCGCGCGAAGGGATCGCGGCCTTCCTCGAGAAACGCACGCCGTCGTGGCGTGAATGACGTCGTCGTGATCCACCCTTTCCGGACGAAACCGAAGCCATGTTCGACAAGATTCTGATCGCCAACCGCGGCGAAATCGCGTGCCGCGTCGCCGCGACGTGCAAACGTCTCGGGATCGCGAGCGTTGCCGTCTATTCCGACGCCGATGCGAACGCGAAGCACGTGGCCGCGTGCGACGAAGCCGTGCACATCGGCGGCTCGGCGGCCGCGGACAGCTATCTGCGCATCGAGCGCATCATCGAAGCCGCGCGCGCGACCGGCGCGCAGGCGATCCACCCCGGCTACGGCTTCCTGTCGGAGAACGAAGATTTCGCGCATGCGTGCGAAGCGGCCGGCATCGCGTTCATCGGGCCGCCGGTCGACGCGATCGCGGCGATGGGGTCGAAGGCCGCCGCGAAGGCGCTGATGCACGCGGCCGCCGTGCCGCTCGTGCCCGGCTATCACGGCGACGACCAGGACACGGCCTACCTGCATCGCGAAGCCGACGAGATCGGCTACCCGGTGCTGCTGAAGGCCAGCGCGGGCGGCGGCGGCAAGGGGATGCGCGTGGTCGAGCGCTCCGACGATTTCCCGGCGGCGCTCGCGTCGTGCCAGCGCGAGGCCGCGAGCAGCTTCGGCAACGACCGCGTGCTGATCGAGAAATACCTGACGCGCCCGCGCCACGTCGAGGTGCAGGTGTTCGGCGACACGCACGGCAATGCCGTGTACCTGTTCGACCGCGACTGCTCGGTGCAGCGCCGTCACCAGAAGGTGCTCGAGGAAGCGCCGGCGCCGGGCCTGCCCGACGACTTGCGCCGCGCGATGGGCGAGGCAGCGGTCGCGGCCGCGCGCGCGGTCCGTTATGTCGGCGCGGGCACCGTCGAATTCATCATGACGGGCGACGCGTTCTACTTCATGGAAATGAACACGCGTCTGCAGGTCGAGCATCCGGTCACCGAGATGGTCACCGGGCTCGATCTCGTCGAATGGCAACTGCGCGTCGCGTCCGGCGAGCCGCTGCCGCTGAAGCAGGACGAGCTGCGCGTGCAGGGCCACGCGCTCGAGGCGCGCCTTTACGCGGAGAACCCCGCGCGCGGCTTCCTGCCGTCCACGGGCACGCTGAAGCACCTGCGGCTGCCGGACGGCGTCGAGTTCGACATCGGCGCAGCGGTGCGTGTCGACAGCGGCGTGCGCGAAGGCGATGCGATCACGCCGTTCTACGATCCGATGATCGCGAAGCTGATCGTCCACGGCGCGGACCGCGCGGAAGCGCTGGGCCTGATGCTGCGCGCGCTGCGTGCATGCGAGGTGGTCGGCCTGCACACGAACGCCGCGTTCCTGCAGCGGATCGTCGCGTGCGAGCCGTTCGCGGCGGCCGATCTCGACACGGGCCTGATCGAGCGCAACCACGACGCGCTGTTCGCACCGCAACAGCCGCCGCGCGCGACGCTCGCGCTCGCTTGCGCGGCGCTGCTCGCGCGCGAACGCGGAGCGGCCGCACCGGGTGCGTCGCCGTGGGGCGCGCTGCCGGACTGGCGACTGAACGGCGGTTATCGCCGCACGCTCGAATGGCGCGCGGTCGATCGCGAAGCGGACGTGACGGTCGCATACGAAGACGACGGCGCCGTTGCGCGCATCGCGGCCGGCGACGCGGCCGCGCAGCCGTTCGCATGGACGCGCGGCGCTACGCCGCTCGATTTCGACGTGACGCTCGGCGGCGTGCGCAGCAGCGGCCGCGTGTATGCGGACGGCGACACGTTCCACGTGTTCACGCAGGGCGCGGCCGAGACGTTCGAATGGCGCAACCTGCTCGCGCATGCGGGCGATACCGAACAGGGCGGCGGGCGTTTGACGGCGCCGATGCCCGGCAAGGTGATCGCGGTGCTGGTCGAACCCGGCCAGAAGGTCGAAGCCGGTACGCCGCTGATCGTGATGGAAGCGATGAAGATGGAGCACACGATCGGCGCGCCGGGCGCGGGCGTCGTCGCGGAAGTGCTGTACGGCGTCGGCGACCAGGTCGCGGATGGCGCGCAACTGCTGATGATGGCGGAAGGCTGATCGAGGCTTTCGCCGTACGCGGGCCGGCGGCTGCCGGCCCGTGAAAACCGCTTCGCGAATCACCGCACGCAGGCGGTTGCGACAGGTGCTGCTTCGATTGCATCGGCACGCCGGCGCCGCACGAGGCTTTCGATCGCATTACGTTTTTCCGGCGAAACCCATACTTCCGTCGAACGCGCGGCCTGCTGCGCCACACTCTCCCTCCGCACGTCCATCTACACTCGACACTGTCGTGTAACAAGTCGAACATAGCATCTCGCCGTCGATATGACCGACGCGGATTCGCGTCCGCGTCACGTCATCACATCCACGGAGATACGTTATGCGAACGTCGGCCCTACGGCCTTTCGCGGTCGTCGGTCTGGTTGCGCTGATAGCACTCCTCAGCGCCTGCGGCGACGATCTGAATGCAGACCCCGCACCCGTCGCGCAGCAGAAGGCCGCCTGCGGCGGCGCCGCCGTCGCCACCGCGCAGATGCGCTGCCCGCCGGGTTTCACCGCGCCCGCATCCTCGCCCGCTTCCTGATACCGGTCGTTCCAACCAGAAATCCAATCAAGAGCAACCAGCATGGCCACCCATTCGCGACGCGATTTTCTGAAGTTCTCCGCCGGCCTCGCCGGCGCGACCGCCGCCACCGCACTGCTTCCCGAATCGATCCGCAAGGCGCTCGCGATCGAGCCGAATTCCGTGACGGGCACGATCCAGGATGTCCAGCACATCGTCGTGTTCATGCAGGAAAACCGCTCGTTCGACCACTACCTCGGGCACTTGAGCGGCGTGCGCGGCTACAACGACCGCTTTCCGGTCACGCTGCCGAACGGCAAGCCGGTGTGGTTCCAGCCGCGGCAGGAGGACAAGACGAGCGTGATCGCGCCGTTCCGCTACGACACGACCGACCCGGGCGTCAACGCGCAGTGCATCGGCGGCCTGCCGCATACGTGGGCGACGACGCACGGCGCGATCGACAACGGCCGCGCGGACCAGTGGGCGGTGCAGAAGTCCAACATGACGATGGGCTACCACGTCCGCGACGACATCCCGTTCCACTACGCGCTCGCGGATGCGTTCACCGTGTGCGACAACTACTTCTGCTCGATTCCGGGCAACACGCACCCGAACCGCATGTACCTGATGACGGGCATGGTCGATCCGCTCGGCACGGGCGGCGGCCCGCTGCTCGACAACACCGACTACATCGACAACCAGTTCGACAAGATCAAGTTGCCGCCCTTCAGCTGGAAGACCTACCCGGAGCGGCTCGAACAGGCCGGCATCTCGTGGCAGGTCTACCAGCAGGGCACCGGCTTCGACAACTTCACCGGCAACTACGGCACGAACATGCTGGCGTGCTTCGACAACTTCGTGAATGCGCCCGCCGGTTCGTCGCTGCAGACGCGCGGGATGAGCACGCGCCCGATCACGCAACTGAAGGCCGACGTGCAGGCGAATGCGCTGCCGCAGGTATCGTGGCTGCTGCCGCCGGCCGCGTATTCGGAACATCCGAAGTTCACGCCGCTGTACGGCGCCTACTACCTGTCGACGATCCTCGATGCGCTGACGTCCAATCCGGACGTGTGGAGCAAGACCGTGCTGCTCGTCATGTACGACGAGAACGACGGCTTCTTCGACCATGTCGTGCCGCCGCAGGCGCCGACGCTGCTGGGCTCCGGCATGAGCACCGTCGACGTGTCGCTCGAGCGGCACAACGTCGTGACCTCGACGCAGACCGGCACGTATACCGCCGACAACCTGCCGTACGGCCTTGGCCCGCGGGTGCCGATGTTCGTCGTGTCGCCGTGGTCGAAGGGGGGCTTCGTCTGCTCGCAGGTCTTCGATCACACGTCGGTGCTGCAATTCATCGAGAAGCGCTTCGGCGTGATGGAAACGAACATTTCGCCGTGGCGCCGCGCGATCTGCGGCGACCTGACGTCGGCGCTCGACTTCTCGAAATCGGATGCGACGTTGCCGACCTTGCCGAGCACGCAGGCGTATGTCGCGCAGGCGGACCTGCAATGCTCGCGTGCGTCGTCGCAGACCGCCCCGGCCAGCACCGCGCAGCAGGTCGTGACGGCGCAGGAGCCCGGCACGCGGCCGGCGCGCGCGCTGCCGTACGAACTGCACGTCACCGGCCAGCTCGGGGCGCAAGGCTACGCGCTGACGTTCGCGAATACCGGCACGCAAGGTGCGCACTTCTGGGTCTATACGGGCGACGCCACCGCGATGCCGCGCCGCTACACGGTCGAAGCGGGCAAGCAGTTGACCGATACGTGGGCGCTCGACGCGAACGGCAACTACGTGGTGAGCGTCTGGGGCCCGAACGGCTATTTCCGGCGCTTTGCGGGATCGGCGGCCGCGGACGCTGCCGCGAAGCCTGAAATCACCGCGTGCTACGACGCTGCGAACGGCGACGTCTACGTGACGTTCGCCAATGCGGGCAGCAGCGCGCTGACGGTCACGGCGACCGATGTCGCGTATGGCGGGGCGGCACGCACGCTGACGATTCCGGCGGGGCAGCGCGTCGAAGCGCACTGGGATCTGTCGTGCAGCAGCCACTGGTACGACCTGCAGTTCGCGGTTGCGGGGAATGCAGGCTGGACGCGCCGCATCGCGGGGCACGTCGAAACCGGCAAGGCCAGCATCACCGATCCGGCCGCGGTGGCGCCGACGATTACGCCGATCTGAGGGTAACCGGCACGTGCCGCCGGCCGGTTGCATCCGGCCGGCGCACGCGCTTGCGATGTCGATGTCGCGGTGCGGGCGTCAGCGCAGCAGCCCGTCGTCGTGCGCCATCATCAGCGCCCGCATCGCGGACCACATCCCGTAGTAATGCACGATGTAGCTGTCCGCGCGGCGAAACAGCCAGGGCGTGTTGAAGGTGACGAGGTCGGCCACGCCTTCGCCGTGCAACTGCCCGTCGCGCTCCATCGCACGAATGAAATGCAGCTGGTCGCCATCGCTGGCATAGACGCTCGACCTGTCCTGCAGCGCGGCGATCGTGGCCATCATGTCGCGCAGCATCGCGTCGTTGCGTTCGGTGCGGCGGAACGCCATCACGCCCGAGTTGAACGCCCACTGGCCGATATCCTGTGCGAGCAGCCAGTCGCGCCCTTCGAGCAGCGGCTCCAGCGCCTTCTGCTGGTCCGCGATCAGCACGTCGGCGTCGAGCCACACGACCCATTCATGGTGCTGCAGGTATGCGTGCAGCAGCCAGGGCTTGAACCAGTTGCCGGTCGCGTTCAGTCCGATCTCGGCGGGAATGTCGCGATGTACGTAGAACGTATAGCCGTGCGCGTCGCAATAGCGCCGGAAATTCCGCTCGGCGATGCGCGCATAGCTGCCGATGTTCGGCGTATAGAGCATCATCAGCGCAATCGAGCGGCCGGGATTGTAGGTGCTGCGCTCGGCGGATTCGTCCGGTGCATCGGCTGCGTCGTGATCGAACGAGAACATCGGCCGGCCGGCGGCACGGCATCGATTGACGTACGCGACTAGCGTGTCGCGAAACCGGGGCGTCGCGCCTTTCCGTTCGGGATCGTGCGGCGTGTCGTCGATGCTGATCGCGAACGTCGGTTCGCGGCTCCACATGGGATCGAGGTTGGGGCTGGCCGGCATGACCGGATACAGCCCGTCGATCTGCGTCATGTAGCGATGCGTGTCGAGATCCGCGAACAGCGCGGCCTCCGACGTCAGCCGCGGCTTGCTGCCGAGCTTGCACCGCTGCACGAGCCGCATCGCGATCGCGCGCACGGCCGCCGTGTTGCGCCAGACCTGCACGTCGACTTGCGGCAGCGGCGGCGCGAACGCGTCGACGAACAGCATGTCGCGCCCGGTCATCAGGCGATCCAGCGCGACGGGTTCGATGATCGCCGCGTCTTCGCTGAGCAGCAGCACGAGTTCGTCGGGCTGCGCGCCGCGCAGCACATGGAGCAGCGATTCGTAGCGATGCAGCGGCCGCAACGGCAGCGCCTGCGGCATCGCGGAGGCGTCGACGAATTCGTGACGATACCCGTGCGCCTGCGCGTACTGCCGGTGATTCTCGAGGCTCGCGGGCGCGTCGTGACTGAAATGGCTGAGGACGATCATCGTGCGCTCCGAAGCCCGGAAAGCGGGTGATGGCGAGTGATCCGCGCGGTTTTTTTCAGCGCGAAATCGCGGACGGGCACGCTTTCCCGTGCGGGCCACCCTTGTTCGTCATGGCGTGTCCGGAAGACTTGCGCGGCGTCGCGTTCCATTCTGTCAGTCTCTTTTCCAATAGCGTTGCTGCGAGGTCGTTTCTTGTCCGTTCCTGAATGCCGACAGTGCCGGACAACCCGGCGGCGCGGCTGGTCGCCGGAGTATCGCATAACCGAACTGGCGGCGAACGCCCCTGCCGTTCCTTGCTTCGGCAAGGGCGGTGTCGCTACAGCGGCGCAGGCGCGAATGGGTGAACGCGATGCGTTTCTTCTCGAGCATGGCGGCGACTTCTTGGTTGATATCGCGCAGAGGCTCGACGAAATACCGGTAGTGTGATTAGGGGCGACGGATTGTACGAACCGGTGCTGCGTGACGTCAGACGTGTCGTTTTGCAACAAGTACCAGCATTCCACTTTCTCTGCTAATTAATTTCTCAATAATTCTATTGAACTGGAAATCATTGCATGAGCGTTTGTCGCGAGAGATTTCGATGTTTCATTTCGGGTTGGAAATTACGAAATTTTAACGATTTGCAAACTTAATTTTGATGTTGCAGATTTAATTTGCAACTTTCGAAAATTTCGTATTTGTCTCATGGATTTTGTTATGAAGATTTGCTTAACTCGGGAAAATATGACGGCATCTTATTCCTGAGGTTGTAGCGAATGGGCGTGCCGATGTATGTAACCCGTCATGCAACGGTGGCCATGCGAACCATTCAGGATGTGCTCAAACACCCGAGCGCGATCGTTACCCAGTCTCTTCATCTCGAGATCGCGACGCTTGCCTCTCCGCTTTCCGTGTTCGAATTCACGCTCACGGAGGCGATGAACACGCCGTTTCTGGCCGACATCACGGTCACGTCTCCAGACAAGCATATCGATGGCGCGGCCTGCGTCGGGCGGCCGGCGATCTTCATGATCGACGAGCATGCTTCGGTGCCGTCCCTGCCGGGGTTGATCGACCCCGTGCGTCGCACCGCACGCACCGTGCACGGTATCGTCACGCAGTGGACGCGGATCAAGACCACGCGTGACGAGGCAACCTATCAACTGCATCTGAAGCCGCGCCTCGCGCTGCTCGAGTCGGTGCATGACTCGGCAGTGTTTCTCGACCGATCCTTGCGCGAGTTGCTCACCGACGCGATCGTCGACCGCAATCTGTTCCATTCCTTCGATGTCGAGTTCGAGCTGGAAGGGCTTGACGGGAAGTTCGAACAAACCGTGATGTACGAGGAGACGGTCGCGAACTTTATCGACCGGCATTGCCGGCGCGCCGGGGTCTACTACTACTTCAAACAGGCGAAGAAAGAAGACGGTCCGCAACGAGACACATTGGTGTTCGGCAATACAGCGCGAGGTTATGTGCGTGCGCTCGAAGTGCCGTTGCTGCCGCACTCTGGTCTGGTGAGTTGGCACGAGGCGATTCTGACGTTGGAAGCCACGCGTGCGCTGGTGCCGCAGACGGTACGCGAATGGGATCACAACTATCGCACTCCAGACGATCCGTTGCAGGTCGAATCGGTCGTGTCCGACGACGACCGCTCGGTCTATGGGAGCGTGAACCGCAGCATCGAGCACTTCCATTCGGTCGACGAGGGGCAGGCGCTGGCTGACGCGCGGCGTGACGAACTGCTCACGCGGCAGATGCGGCTCGCGGGCACGAGTAACGTGATTGGCATGATGCCCGGCATGGTGGTGCGGATCACCAATGACGTGGTGCCCGAAGCGCCACACGGGATCGTGATCACGAAGCTCGTCACGACCGGCAGTCGCAGCCAGTCGGTGATCAATACCTTCGAAGCGATCCCCGCGCACCAGACCTACCGGCCGGAGTATGTGCCCGAAAAGCACTGGCGATGGATCACCGGCATGCTGATCGGTGTGGTCGAGTCCGGCGATGACGAACCGTACGCGTGGATGGATGAACACGGGCGCTATCGCGTCAAGTTTCTGTTCACTCGGCACAGCGGCAAACGTGGCACGAACAGCATGCCGTTGCGCCTGCTGCGGACGTCTGCGTCGTATCAGGGTGGCTTGCACATCCCCTTGTTGCCAAGAACGGAGGTTCGCGTTGTCCCGACGCAAGGCAATTGCGATCGATTGCTGATTGCCGGGGCGGTTCATGACTACGCGCGCCGGGATCTGGTGCATGGCAAGGAGGGCTGGTATAGCCGTGCCGTGTTCCGTTCACCGTTGCTTGGCAACAAGCTGCGCTTCGAAGATTTGAAAAATCACGAGGGCATTCGGCTGGCGACGGTGTTCGGGCAGTCGTCGCTCAACTTGGGCTTCCTGGTCGACAGGGAGAAGAACAAGCGCGGTGAGGGCTTCGAACTGACCACGCAGCACTGGGGCACGGTGCGCGCGCCGAAGGGGCTGTTTTTCTCGGCGGACGCAGCAGCCGGGTCCGAGACGCCGCACCTCGATATGCCTGCCGCGATCGCGCAGCTCAAGGCAGCTTTGCAGCGCGTAACGGACCTTGCGGCAGCGACGACGCAGGCCAAGGCCGCCCCTGCGGACCGTGCGGCGCAGGCGGCACTGCTCGACGGGCTGAATCAGCTTCGCGACGCGGGGCTGCTTGCGAGCGCTCCCGGCGGCATGGCATTCGTGACACCGAAATCGACGCAGCACTCGGCGGGCGAGAACGTGATCGTCACCGCAGGCCAGGACATGGACGTGAGCATCGTCAAGCGCCTGCGCATGGTGGCGGGCGACCTGATATCGCTGTGCGCGCACAAGCTTGGCATCAAGATTTTCTCGAAAGGGAAAATCGAGTTGCAGGCACAAGGCGCCCCCATGGATCTCTTTTCCGACCAGCAATTGCACATGTCGAGCGCCAACGCGAACGTGCTCGTGAACGCCAAGACAAAGGCGATGGTGGCCAGCGGCGGCGCGTCAATGACCATCGAAAACGGCAGCATTGTCTTCAACTGTCCGGGTGAATTCCGTATCAAAGCGGCGTCGTTCAAGTTCGAAGGGCCAGGCCATACATCGGTCGACCTGCCACAACTGCCGGTAAGCGACTATCAGCCGAACACCCGATATAGCCACACGCATTAACGACCATGATCATCAGCCCTCCCTTTTTGCCGGAAGCAGGTCTCGCGGCCCCGACCGGGACGAACCCCGATCTGATGATGGACGCGGTGGACAAATTCGAATGCGCCCATGGTGTCTACCCGATCGCCTTCGATCGGCGCTGGCATTGTGGTGTGCATCTTCAGCCGAATACAAAGAGCAAGGTGTACGCGATCGCCGATGGTGAGGTCGTTGCCTACCGGGTGTGTCAGCATGGGGTTGACAGCGGCACGAGCCATACCGGCTTTGTGTTACTCAAACATACAACCGAGACTGGCGAAGGCCGCACGCTGACGTTCTATTCTCTCTACATGCATCTGCTGCCGTTGGTGGAATATGGGGAGCACAGTGCGGACTCTAAAGAGTTGCCTTACGAGTTCTTGCGCATGCCGACTGGCCCGGTGAGCAAGGGGCAGGTGACGCCGGCGGTCTCGGGGGAGGGCAAGAAGGTCCGGCGCAAGGACGTGCTTGGGTGGCTTGGAAAATATGAAGATATGCCGCATTTGCATTTCGAAATCTTCATGTTGCCGGAGGATTTCGACGCCTATTTTGGGCGCACGCAACTGGGTAACAGCACGCCTACCCCTCCCGCTCCTACTGAAACAGACTGGTGGGGGCATGCGTACTTCGTCATTCCAGCAGGCAGCACGTTTCGCCGTCTGCCTGAAAAGGCCGATGCCCGCAACAAATTACACGGAATCGCATTCAAGCCAGGTCACGAGGGCTCGAACACCCTGCCGTTGCTTGTCGAGACGTACTTCAGCCTCGGCTCGAAATACACCAATGTTTGGAGCTTGGCACAGGACGGCACCCGCGCGCTGCTCACGCCACAGCCCGTTGAGGAAAAGGACTACGAATACGATCTGTATAAGCGTGCCACAGCGCTTTATTCGTCATGTCCGAGCGATGGTTACGAACTGCTGCGTTTTGGTCGCATCCTGTCCACGGACAAAAAATTGGCTGCCGATGCATGCGTGACATGGATGCAAGTCAACTGGGCGGCGGACAGGGCTGGCTACATCGATATCAACGATTCGAATATTCACAAATTCTCCGACGCGGATTTCCTGTCCTTTATGGGCTGGCAGAAAATTAGCAACGGCAATACACCGTTCGGCAGCGACGGTCTATGCGATGTAGATGCGTTGAAAAAAATCGTCAAGGTCGCTGCAGAAGGTGAACAGCCAACGGTAGTGGTAAAAACGACCGAAAACCAGAAGGCAGCTGCGCTTTCGAACTATGTGAAATACAACGATCAGGTACGCCAGCAGTTGTACGGATTTGTCTGTAACGCGCCCAGCGAGTGGGACAGTACAAATAACGAGGAGCGCTACGCGAAGTTGCTTGATGAGGGGGGCTATTACCACGGCAATGACAAGGGCTACAACGATTTCATGAAGTATCTGAAGGAAGTTCAGTTTTGGAACAAGACAGGACTTCCGGCAGGGCAGAAGCTGTGGTTTTTCCATCCACTTGCGTTTATTCGGCACTTCAGAAAATCGGCATGGTTCAGCAAAGAGGAGTTCGCATTGCTTTACTCAGATAGTCACATGTCTGGCAATGCGAGTGCTATCCGGGAAAAATACAGAAAATCCTTGAATTTTTCTCTGCGAAAATACGGGCTGATGAGTTATCTGAAGCAGGCACATTTCTTAGGACAGGGGGCGGTGGAGTCCAATTTTCTCTGCACCATGCAGGAGTCGAGTATGGTGGGGAAAGTGACTGAAGTTGCGGTTTACGGGGTTCGCACAAATCCAATTTCGGTAAAATCTGAAAAGGACCTTGGGCATTGGTACGGTGAAATTCCCTCTGAGGATGATCCATACTTCAGACTGACCAAATACAATTCAAAAGGCGGCTTCATAGCGTCATCATATGATTGGAGATTTGGGAACTGTGATAGAGAGGATGCTCAAAAATTCCGTGGTCGCGGGTTTAAGCAGATTACATTTCGAAGTAATTACTCTGACTATTGGTTGTATCGAGGGTGGATTCATCAATCGAATTTTACTGCCTCGTGGTGGAGTGATCCTCAATATGGATCGAAAAATCGCGTGCTGATGAAAAAAATACCTGCCCGCATCGACAATCCTCAAATTATTGCCACGGAACCGGAAAATTGCTTGGATTCTGGAGCTTGGTATATAGCCTGCCTCAGGCCAAAAGTTGTCCGCGCTATCGATAAGGATAGTTTTTGTATACCGAAAACAGTGGCTGATTTCACGAAAGAGGAGCAGGTAATAAAGGATGTTACTAAGGGGATTAATGGAGAATTAAACGGGATTGATAAGAGAATCAAGTATACGCGCATGATCAAGGAGATCCTTCTTTGAAAGTAAAAATGTTCGCACTTATTGGTCTGCTAGCTGTCTCGGTTCAAGGGTACTGTCAGACTAATGGTGCCGTGAACACAGCGAAACCTTACAGCTTATCTGTGCGAACGATGGCTGGCGACCTTCATTGCCTAATCGACAAAAAACCCATAGACGCGACAGTCAGTTCAGATGGTGAGGCAATTATAGTTTCTGGTACTGACTACGTTCCTGTCGACGAGTTAAGTCATTGCAAGGCTGACACGCCGGTTCATGTTAGGCGTGCAGCCCCCCACGTCGGCTTCCTATCGGACATAAACATTAAATCGGGAATTTATGCATCAATGGTACCGGTTGCTGTTTCTCCTTTGAGTTTTGTGGCGGTTGTTGGGAGGATCGGAAGTGACAGGAATTTGGTTGAAATGCCAGGCTTCTATCGGAATACTGTAAGAAAGTCTAAATTGGGAGAGGAGGCATCTCCAGACATGAACCCCGTTATATCGCTTGATGGAAAATATATATCGCTAGATCGACATCAGTGCGGGACCGACTTGAAATTTGACGTCATTGAAATAAGAACGGGAAAGGTAGTGGAAATTGGCAGCAAAGCGTGTACAACATTGTTTAATTTTGGTAGGTAGTTACTTGTGGGTGTTGGTGGTTGTGGCGATTGGTTGGGTAAGATATTTTATCCTGTTTGTATTGAAGATTTTCTCGGCTGATTTTCGTGCTCAAGTTGTTAATTATTATCTTGGAGTTTATTCGGTAAATATTGTTGTTCGCAATGAAATGATTGTTCCGTGAGATGGGAAGTGCGTTGGGCGATGAAGGTTAATCAATGCATCGACAGCGGAGCGGTGCGACGGTGCGAGTGCTATTAAGGGGCAATTGGGGCGACGCCTTGCATTCGTGCGTTTTTGCCAAAAACAATTTCATGATGGCATGAAAATGGACAAATTTAGGCGACATTTGCTTGTGCTGGCTTCATCTTTTATTGCTGGGAGCGTATATGCGGGTGACGCCTATGAGGTAGTCGGGGCCTCGTTAAAAGTGGGTAGCTCAAAAATTTGCTCACTTGATAGAGAGCCGCGTTACGCGGTCGAAAGCTTCGACAAATCGGCAGTCATGCTCTCCGAGACGAGTTATGTTGATAAGCATCAGCTAGATCATTGCCGAGCTGGGGAAGGGGTTCACGTTCTGTCGATTCCTTCGGGTGTTGGTGTGCTATCGGATATAAATGTCTCGAAGGGAATTTATGTTGCGCTTGATTTTGTTAACGCGCAACCATTTACATATCTGGCTACCGTAGCTCGTGTCGGTACTTCGCGAAACCTTGTGTCTGTGAAAGGTGCATATGTTGTCGGTCGAAAAATCAGTGAACTGAAGAAAACAGCCTTTGGTGGTGGTGATGCGGGGGCAGCGATAATTTCTCCTGACGGACGCTATGTTGCGCCAACTGGGAGAATGGATTGTTCTCAAGAATCCTATCCGGGGGTATGGGATATCGAAAATAACAGACGGGTCGTAACAACGGATGATGCCTGTGTGGCACTTTTTAAACAAAAATGAAACCCTTGAAACAATCTGAGCTTAATGATGAGGTTGATGTTGCCGGAGAAGTGTTGACTAATTAACTTCACTCAAAAAATTGATTTTGGCAAACATGCTTGGGCCAGAGTGATATATGACGTTTATCAGAATTTTGCTGGTTTTGGTAGCGCTCGCGATATCATTTTTGACGTTTGCTGCTGATTTCTCAAAACGTTTTATGCCGTCTCCGGGAGCCGTGGCTGTAGTGGAGATCAAAGGTTCAAATTTGGTTTGGAGGCTATTCGGAAAGAACGGGATTAAGCAGGGCGAGGTAAGCGTCGATACAGAAAAGCCCCCGATTATCGAAATCGATAGTTATGATTTTAGTGGGCGGCTTGGCTTTTCGGTGTCGCACATAGACGATGGGATGGGGGCGTATGAGGTCGATAGAGTTTTCACGTTTTCTCCATCGTCTAATGAGTTCGTGGAGAGATTTCCGTCATGTGGGGATGAATTTGCTAACCTTTGGGTGGATAAAAAGAGGCGTTACTTGGTTAGCACTTATTGGGATCAAGGTGTCCCCAAAAGGTGTATCACTAAATTGTCAATTGCAAGGTGATAAGTGGATTAATTTTGGCGGCAACATGAATGCAAAATCGTCGATTCGCAAAGGCGACAAACTCAAACATGGCGATGAGGTCACCAGCGGCTCGCCCCGGAGGACATTCATGGGCAGGCCACTTGCTTGCAAGGGCGACGAGTCGACCTGCGAACTGCACGGTCCGACCGTCATTGACGAGGGCGCCGACAAGTTTCCCGATCGCGACCTCAAGCTGTTCGCGCTGGACGGCCATCGCTGCGCATGTGGCTGTCGGTTGATCTCGTCGTTGCCGAACGTCAACTTCGCGTAATGCCCGTCGACCTTTCTCGGGCCGGGCGCCCGAGCGCCTATCCGCGCCGCCCACGCTTCTGGCCGTGGTGGTTCTGCATCTGGCTGGCCTGCGCGGTGGTCGGGGCGGGCATTGTCCTGCCGATTTGGCTGGAAAGTTGTATTAACCACACTCAACGGACTTCAAAAATACTAATGGATCTAACATGAAAAATATAACCGCCATCACGCTTATCATTTTAACCGGGTTGCCTTGGCTCACATCACCTTCATATGCACAAAATCTTACATTTAACAACGGGACAAAGATTCATCTGCCAACTTACGAAAACAAACGAATCAACCCAGATGGCTCCGGCTCCGTATGCGTAGATGTTAATCGACTGGAAACGACAGCCGCCATATGTCTGTACAACAACGCTTCCGACAAAATTGCACAAGACAATGGATTCGTTAAATATAGAGAAATTTCTTCGGAAGGTAGAAATCGGATTTCTCCATTGCCTGATGATGCTCTTGTGTACGTAGAAGGTGGCTATAGCACGCTCTACGAAACAAGAAAGGAAAAAATTGGTGATTTTATCGTATATGAGGCTGATAACACGCTCTGCGACATTTCTGAAGCTGAAGAAAAACGTCCCGCAGTCTGTTATGTGGCAGCGTTAATTTCATCAAAAGAAATCAATATGCCTCCGGCAATTTTTGTCTCCGCCATCATTGAGCAGCCACCCACTCCCGGTGGAAAGTCTGGCAAAAAATCGGCAGATAAATTAAATTCAATCAAAAGAATTATTGAATCCATAAAGATCGGAAAATAGTCGTAAGGTGCAAGCCAAAATGAAATCTCCCATCCGCAAAGGCGACAAACTCGAACATGGCGGCGAAGTCACCAGTGGCTCGCCCTGGACCGAATTCATGGGCAGGCCGCTTGCCCGCAAGGGCGACGAGGCGATCTGCGAACTGCACGGCCCGACCGTCATTGACGAGGGCGCCGACAAGTTTCCCGATCGCGACCACAAGCTGTTCGCGCTGGACGGCCATCGCTGCGCATGTGGCTGTCGGTTGATCTCGTCGTTGCCGAACGTCCACTTCGCGTAATGCCCGTCGACCTCTCTCGGGCGGGGCGCCCGAGCGCCTATCCGCGTCGTCCACGCTTCTGGCCGTGGTGGTTTTGCATCTGGCTGGCCTGCGCGGTGGTCGGGGCGGGCATTGCCCTGCTGATGTGGCCGAAGGGGGATCGAGCGGGCGGCACATGGTTCTGGTTCTGTGTCGTCGGTATCCCGAACGGCTTGTTCGGTTTGCTCTTCACGATCGAGCGCGCACGCTATGAGGCCGTATGGTATCGCGCATACCACCGCAACCTCCATCGCGACCGATGGCTGGCGGAGCGCATCCGTGTCGCGCAGCAGCCGCTTCGAGTGCTTGGCGTCGGCTACTGCTTGCCCTTGAACGACCAGACGCTTTCACATGCCATTCATGCTGGCGCGCGTCTGCCGCGGCAGCAGCAGCCCCGCTCGGGCGCGGGTGTCATCGAGCATTGCCGCTTTGATGACCCGCCGGAAACGTTCGACGAGCCCGACTTGGCCGATCCGGATGACGAGAGTGGGGCCGGTGCCGTAGAGGATGCGGCTCCAAAGCGACCCGTTACTCAGCTTGCACTCAGGATTGCCGAAGCGCTTGAACCGCTCACTGCGAGCCTGCACGCGCTCACGCTCTATGAATCGGCTTATTGGCCAAAGGTGCGCGTGCTGGCCGAACCCGGCGAGGAAGTCTTGCGCGAGCAGGAGGTGCGCGACGCGCTGCAATTGGACGGTCTGCCACCGCTTACCGTGTTGGCGGTACCGGCTTCGCACGGATTGCTGGTGGCTGACGCGTGGCTCGACGCCCGCGAGGCATGCCCGCTGCTCGTGATTGCAACGGCATGGCACGAACGACAGCCTCCGGCCGGCAGCACGGAGGGATGTGTCGCGATGCTGCTCGATGCCGGCTTCTACCGTCTACCTGAAGGTGTGCCCGTGATGGGAACCCTGCATCGACCCATCGAGGGCAACGCCGACGAGATCGAGTACGGATTCGCGAATGCCGTGATTTGGGGCAGGGCGGATTTCTCTGCCGTGACGCGTGCATGGGTCACGCGTGCCGCCAAGCGTTGCAATCAGGGGCTGCGCATCGCGAATCTGGATGCGCTTGCGAACAGCGACGCCCAATGCGACCTCGCCTACATCGTCGGCGATTTTGGTAGCGCCAGCGGCTGGCTGTCCGTCGCAGCCGCCACCGAATGTGGTGCGGCGGACACACCGCATCTGATCATCGATGGCGTGCAGTCCGCCATTGTTCACGTTCTTCCCGATACACATGGGAAGGAGCCTTCGTTGCCTGAACACACTCAGCATGACCGATCCGAAACTGACCTTGCGACCGCTTGACTCAGCCTCCGCTGAGGAATCTGCGCCCTCTGGACGTCTCGCGCTCTGGGGAGTGACCGTTGCCGCCCTGATCGCCGCCGCGCTCGCGATTGGCCTCGTGTGGGGCCGGGGCGACCTGTTCGATCTCGCACCCGGTGTGGCGCGTATGCAGGTGGTGATCATCATCGTCATCGCCCTGCTCAGCTTCATCGCGATACATTTCTGCTTGTTTTTCATCGGCGCATACGCCGTTGCTGGACGGATGTTTCGCAAGGAGACCGGCGACACGACGGAGGCGCAGAAACCGCTCAAACGCGACGCACGTCTGCAACGTATGGTCGATGAACTACGTGTCTCGCAAGGCTGGCGCTGGCGATACCGATCACCGTGGCTGCTGGTGAGCGGGACAGACGCGTTGATCGATAAAGTCGCGCCGGGCCTCAAGCGCGCGGGTGCGATGTCCGTCGGCAACGCGATCCTCGTGCACGCGGCACCTGACGGCATCGACGCGAGCGAGTGGCGTCGCCAAATCCGGAGGCTGCGGCGTCGGCGGCCGGTCGATAGCATTGTGCAGGTCATGCACGTGGATTTCGATGAACGGGATACCGAACTGCCGCGTGTGCTCGCCGCGCTTGCGAGCGATCTTGGTTGGGCCGCGCCGGTTACCTTCTTGCATGCGGTGCCCGCGCAGGGCGGAAGCCCCGAGTCGTTCGAGGCAATTGGCGCATTTCCGGGGCTGGCGTACAGGGAGGCGCAAGCGGCGGTGGCTTTACGCGACCAGCTTGCGGCCATAGAGCGTGGCATGGCGGATGCAGGCGTGCAGCTTTGTGCCGCCCCCACGCACATCACCTATCTCGCCGAAATCTCGCGATACATCGGTAAACAGCACGAATACATCGTCACGAGCTGGCAAGCGCTACTTGCTTCGCACTCTTTGCGAGCGCCGCTGGCGGGGGTGATGTTCGCGCCTGTATTTGCAACGACGGTGACCATGCCGGCGCCTGCGCCGGTCGCCGAGGGTGGGGACGGGAGCGCGGCGCCAAACGCTGCGACTGTTCCGAACGGAACGGTCGAGTTCCCGAGGCAACCCGCCGCGTTGTTGCCAACATGGCTCGAAATTGCCAGCCGACGAGGCAATGGTCGGCGCGTGGGGTTCTACTGGCCGAACGCGCTGGCGATGTGCGTGACCGTTGCCGCGATTACATGGTGCATATGGATGACCGCATCGTTCGTCGGCAACCAGCAACTCATGCGCGAGGCGGAGGCGACGGCGAACGCTGCCGTCAGCGCCCGACCACAGACGGCAGTCGCTTGGCGCACACAGCTCGCGCTACAGCAGTTGATGGAAAAGCTTGAATACCGGCAGCAGCATGGCGCGCCGTGGTACCTGCGCGCGGGCCTGTCGCGCAATGACGATATTCTGAGTGGTCTCTGGCAACCATACCGAAGCGCGGCGACCCGTAACTTGCAGATACCCGTCGTGCAAACGATCGGCGAACTGCTGAAAGCCGCCGACCAGGCACGAGCCGACAGCCTTCAATCGCAGGACATACGCAGCAGTACCTACAACGCGCTCAAGACGTACCTGATGCTCGGCGACCCGTCGCGCGCCGATCCGGCGTTTCTAAAGCGCCTGCTGGTCGCCTTGTGGTTGCGACCCGTCGAGATGCCGCTAGTGTCCTGTTCCGCTGATTCGCGAACAAAGTCTGTGCAGCTTTTCGAGGATGGAATCGGCTGACGCGGTCCAGACGAACGGTTTGCAGTTTTCGTTGTAGTGGGAGACGAATTGATCGATACGGTTGATCAGTTGTTTGACCGAGCTGAACGAGCCTCTGCGGATCGCTTTGTCAGTGATCAGCGCAAAGAAGCGTTCGACCTGGTTAAGCCACGAACTGTAGGTGGGGATGAAATGCATGTGCCAGCGGGGGCGGGCTGCCAGCCACGCCTTGACCTTCGGATGCTTGTGACTGCCGTAGTTGTCCACGATGCAGTGCACGTCGAGATCAGCCGGGACAGCCTTGTCGATTTCACGCAGGAACGACAGGAATTCCTGGTGTCGATGACGTGGCTTGCAGGTCGCGAGCACGGCGCCATTGAGCACGTTCAGTGCAGCAAACAGCGTGGTGGTACCGTGACGAACATAGTCGTGCGTGACGCCTTCGACGTAGCCGAAACCCATCGGCAGCATCGGTTGCGTGCGCTCGAGCGCCTGACACTGGCTCTTCTCGTCCACGCACAGCACCAGGGCGTTCTCCGGTGGGCTCAAGTACAAGCCGACCACATCGCGCAGCTTCTCGATGAAGAACTGATCGGTCGAGAGCTTGAAGCTTTCGCTGCGATGCGGTTGCAGACCCAGCAGCTTGAAGTAACGGTGCACGCTCGTTGGCGAGATGGCAGTTTCGGCGGCAATCGTGCGCACGCTCCAGTGAGTGGAGCCATCTGCTGGCTTCGTGTGCAGGGTCTTATGAATCAGTTGAGCCAGCCGCTCGTCGTCGATCGTGCGTGGCTTGCCGGGGCGTACTTCGTCATAGAGTCCGTTGATTCGCTGCTCCAGAAACCGCAGACGCCACTTGCCCACCGTGGCACGCGTGAGTTGCAGGCGTTGCGCGATCGCGCTGTTGGGTTCGCCGTCAGCAGCCGCCAGCACGATGCGCGCCCGCGCGACCAGCGCAGCCGAAATCGAACGAGAACGTGCTATCGACATCAGCTGAGAGCGCTCGTCTTCGCTCAGCACCAGTTCCGCCTTCGGTCGTCCCATCGCCATGCTGACGTCTCCCGTTCCGTTGACGTCAACATGCTACGTGAACATAGATCAGTTAACAACAGAACAGGACACTAGGCGAGCGCGACGATACCGGCCGTCGGCTCGCGGCGTTTTACGCCGATCACCTCAAAGCGCATCCCGAATGGCGGATTGCGATGGACGACAGTGTCGTGACCTCGACCCGTAACATGCTGGTCACCCAAATGGGACTCGCATCGGCCGACGACACGGTGTACCAAAGTATTCTCGACGACGTTAAGAACAAATACGCCGACGCGTCGCTCGAAACCCTCCTGAACGGTGCCGATGCCTACGGGATGTTCACGGCGTCGCAGACTGTACCGGGAATCTATACGCGCGCAGCATGGGACGGGATGATCGCTGCGGCGATCGACAAGGCGTCGCACGAGCGCCGGGTGAGCAGTGACTGGGTGTTGACCGGTTCGCAGGCGTCGCAGACGAAAACCAACGCGATCGTCGACGAGAAGCGTGCGGCCGAGGAACTGAAGCAGCGGCTGACGGCGCGCTATTTTGGCGAGTACACGGCTGCGTGGCAGCGCATGCTCAACAGTATGCAGTGGCAGTCGGCATCCAATCTCGGCGGCGCGGTCGAACAGCTTTCTCGACTCGCGGATGCACAGACGTCGCCGTTGATCGCGCTGATGAAATCCGTGCAGTATCAGGCGCAGGCGGGTCGCCCGTCGCAGGCGCTGGCCGACACGCTGGTGCGCAAGGCGCAAGACCTGATCGGCACGGACGAGCAGGCGGGGGCGGCCGTCGTCAACCCGCTCGACAAGCCGTTTGGCCCGCTGCTCGTGCTGATGGGCGACACAGGCGCGTCGCCCGTCGCTGCAAATGGGAAGAGCGCTGCGCCGGCCAGTATCGCGCTGAACGGCGTGAGCCTGTCGCGCTACCTGACGGCAGTCACGACGATGCGGCTGAAGTTGCAGCAGATTTCCGGCAGTCCCGATGCGCAGGCGATGGCGCGCTCGCTTGCACAGGCGGTGTTCCAGGGGAAGTTGTCGGAGTTGTCGCAGGCGCGCGATGACGCGGCGCTGACGGCCGCAAGCCTGGGTACGGCGTGGGCGGGTTTTGGCGATGCGGTGTTTACGCGGCCGCTCGAGTCCGCGTGGCAGACGATCCTGCAACCGGCCGCAGCGAGCCTGAACGACGCATGGCGAGCCAGTGTTGCTGCGCCCTTCAACGCAGCGATGAGCGGCCGCTATCCGTTCTTCGATACGCAGGCCGATGCGTCCTTCGCCGAGCTTGGCCGCTATGTGCGGCCCGATACCGGATTGATTGCGCGTTTCGTCACCACACAACTGGCCGGCGTGATGAAGCTGGAGGGCGATCACTGGACGCCGAACGAGTTTGCGCCGCAGGCGCTGCAGTTCGACCCCAAATTCCTGAGCGCCGTCCGGCAGTTGTCGACGGTTGGCGCGCAACTCTACTTGCAGGGCGACGCAGGAGAGAAATTCGAAATGATGGCGCTGCCGACACCGAAGGTAACTCGCTCGGAACTGTCGGTCGACGGCAAGCAGATCGTCCATTTCAATCAGCAGGAGCGCTGGACGCCGCTGGCGTGGCCGGGAAATGGCCTGAACGGACACGCGGGGCTCACGTGGCAGACGCTCGACGCGGGCCTGCGGCAGGCGTTTGATTCGACCGGCGATTGGGCGTTCCTCCGTCTGCTGAGCAAGGCGGACGTCAAGCAGCTTGATAACACGCGCTATCGGCTCACGTGGAACACCGGGAACGGCGAGCCGCTTTCGTACGTGCTGCGCGCACAGGTCGGTGCCGGGCCGATCGACCTGCTGAAACTGCGCGGGTTCCGAATGCCTGATCGCATTTTCGTCGTCGGCAAGGCGGGTGTCGTGTCCGCATTGCCGCTCCTGCCGCCGTTGCCACCGGATCTCCAGCCATGAACGATGACAAAAATAAACCGTTGATGCCCGAAGGGGGCAGCTTCGGCGCGGAGGACGATCCATACCTGCGCTACTTCGACGCCGAGATGCGCTACCTGCGCGAAGCGGGGCGGGAATTTGCGAGGGACCAGCCGCAAGGCGCCCGCCGGGTGGGAATGACGATGATGCCCGGTGCGCTCCACGACAGCGTCGAGCAGACTTACGAGGGCTTCGCTTTCCTCGCGAGCCGGCTGCGCATGAAGCTCGACGACGCGTTTCCGGAAATCGCCGATCCGCTGATCGACCACCTGTGGCCGCATGCAGGTCGCACGATTCCGTCGCTGGCGATTCTTGAGTGCATGCCCCGCAGCGGCGAGGCGCGGGTTCTCGATACGTTGCCGCCGGGGTTGCAGGTCCGTTCGACACCGGTCGGCCGGGACGGGACGATATGCGTTTATCGAACCACTCAGGCGGTAAGCCTGTTGCCGCTCAACGTGCGCGAGGCGTACGCGCGCATGCGCGAGGACGGTCGCACGGTGATTCGGCTCGCATTCGACCTGCTGCACCGCGAGCAGCGGTTACTGGATGACCTGTCGCGCATCCGGCTTTACCTGCATGGCGACCGGCCGACTGCATCCGCGCTGTACGCGGTGTTCACGCGCCAGATCGAGTCGATCGGCGTGCGCATGCCGCGCATGCTCGACGGCCAGCTACAGCCGCGTCCGGCGATGAGGTTCGAGGCGGCTGGCTTTGGCGCGCAGGCGCGACTTTGGCCGATCGAGCGCGACGCACGCGACGCCGATCTCGATCGTGAGCAGACGATGCTCGAATATTTTGCGTTCCCGGAGAAGTTCCACTTCGTCGACTTGTGCGGTTTCGACGCGGCGAGTGTGCCACCGGGCGAAACGCGTCTTGAATTCGAAATCGCGATCCGGGATCGGCTACCCGGTGACGCCACGTTCGGCGCGGACAATATCCGGTTGTTCTGCACGCCGGTGATCAACCTGTTCGAGCTGGACGCGCAGGCAATCCGACCCAACGTACACGATCGCGACTATCCGGTGCTTCCGCCCGCGTCAGCGGGCGAGCACGTCGAGCCCTACGATGCGCTGTCAGTCGTGGCGACCGATCCGCGCACTGCCAATCAATACGCGTATCGGTCGATCAAGGAATTCCGTCACCGCGGCGGGATGATGCGGCACGAGTCGCCGGATCGCTACTACCACACGTCGATTCGGCGGGGCGTGACCGGCCAGCGCGAGATGGTCGTGACGTTAGGGGGGCACCTATGGGATGAGCCGGGCAGCGTGCCGGACGGACACGTGACGGTTCGGGTGTTGGCAAACAATGGCCGGTTGCCGCGGATGGCCCTGCGTGAATCGATGATTGCCACGCCTGCTTCGACTTTTAACGGTGTCGAGCGCGTACGCAACCTGACGGCCCCGACGATGCCGCTATATCCCCCGCGTGGTGGCGACTATGACTGGCAGGTGATCTCTCACTTCAATGCGGCCGGTGCGAGCGAACTGAACATGATGGACGCGAAGGTGTTGCGCGGCGCGCTGTTGTTATACGACTGGACGCGACAGGACGATAACCGGCGACGCATCGAGGCCATCCATTACGTGTGGCTCGACGAGGAAACGGAACTGGTGGGTGCGCGCGTCGATCGCATCGTGAACGTGAACGTAAGTATCGAACCGTCGGGTTTCGCGGGACCGGGCGACGTCGCGCTGTTCGGCGACGTACTCAGCCGCTTCGTAGGCCGCTACGCGTGTTGCCACTTTGCGGTGCGGCTCGTTCTGTACGAAGGCGTGGGCGGCCCGATCCGGCGCTATCCGTGCATGAGCAGGACGGGAGACTGGTTGTGATACCGAGAACACATCGGATGATGCGAAGCATTCGACTGGTAGCGGTCGGTGCGCTGACGGTCGCGTCGATGTCTGGCTGCGGCATGTGGCAGTCGGTGAAGGATACGACGGTCGATACGACGCGCGCGGTATTCATCGCGAAGGTCAAGCGGATGAATCTGGTGATCGAAAGCCGTTCCGCACTCAACGAAAACGAGCAAGGCCAATCGTTACCGGTTGTGGTGCGCGTCTACCAGTTGAAGGATGCGAAGGTCTTCGAAAAGGCGAGTTACGCCCAGCTGCTCGATGACGAAGGGGCGTTGCTGAAGGTCGATCTGCTCGGCAGCATGGAAACCACGCTCGGGCCTGACGCCACGGTGAAGCTGTCTGCGCCCATGGCGGATGATGCGCAAGCTGTCGGTGTTGCGGGATTCTTTCGTGATCAAGCGGGTGCCGAGTGGCAACTGGTGATTCCGAAATCGCAATGGAAGAAGACTGATCCGGTCAAGCTGATCGTGACCGGCAATCGGATGGAATTGGTGCCGTGAACGAGGTGCAGTTTCGAGAGCTTGATCGTCGGCGAGGGAATGCCTGATGTGATCTGGCGATAGCGAAAGCGCCGGAGCACCGACGCGACCCATTCACGGCGTTCGTCCGGGCTTGCCGCGGGTACCAGGTCCAGCGTTGGGGTGCCGTCGAGGATCGCTTGCACCTGCGCCATCGAGCGGATTCGGGATTCGTTCAAATCGATGATCGTCCGAGATCATCAAGCATCCCCGCCAACTTGCCGCCCACCGGCAGTCAACGTCGCCTGTACCTCGGCGGCCACGGGTGCCTCATTCGTTGGAAACGCGTCCCCGATCGGCTCCGGATCGCCCGTCCAGACTCATCCGCCAGTGGACCGTGTTATCAGCCCGCGCCGCGCGTGCCTGGCGCTAACCATCCATGACAGTGTGCCCGCCGGCGATTCGCTAGAATGCCCGCTTGCCGCCGCCGCTTGACGCGGGCGGCGCTACGCGCGCTACACTGCGTGGATTCCATTCCCATCCAACCTCCCATCCCGCCGACGATGACGTCTCCTGCCCTGAACGGCCTGCGCATCGGTATCACGATCGGATTGCGTGCCCCCGACGAAAGCCTGTGGATCAACGGCATCAAGCAGAACGCGCTGTTTCTCGCGAAGCTGCTGATGGCGTCGCCGCACGGCTACCGCGTGACGCTGGTCAACACGACCGACGTGCCGCTCACCGACGCGCTGCCGTGGGATCGCGCCGTGTACGACACGCGCGCATTCGCCGACATGAAGGATTCGCTCGACGTGGTGATCGAGCTCGGCGGGCAGGTCGACGGCGAGCAGACGGCCTACCTGAAAGCGCGCGACGCGAAGCTCGTCAGCTACTGCTGCGGCGTCGAGTACATCAACGCGATGGAGTCGATGCTGTTCGGCCGCCGGATGTGGGATTCGCTCTTCATCAACCGCGGTTACGACGAGGTATGGGCGATCCCGCAGATCGCGCCGTCGTCGCTGCCGTTCCTGCAGTCGCTGCGCCGCTGCCCGGGGCGCGTCGTGCCGTTCGTGTGGGATCCGATGTTCCTGAGCGCACGCGCACAATCGCTGCCGGAGCGCGGCGAATACCGGCCGCGCAGCGAGCCGGGCAAGCGGCTGACGGTGATGGAGCCGAACCACAACGTCGTGAAATTCTGCGTGTATCCGATGCTGATCATCGACGAGGCGTATCGCCGCGACCCCGATGCGATCTGCTTCGCGCACGTGACGAACGCCGATCGCCTCGCGCACGACAGCCCCGAGTTCGTGATGCTGATGAACTACCTGGACATCGTGCGCGCGGGCAAGGCGAGCTTCGTCGGGCGCTTCGATACGCCGCTGTTCCTGGCCGACCTGACCGATATCGTCGTGTCGCATCAATGGTCGAACCCGCTCAACTACTTCTATTTCGACGTGTGCTGGCAGGGCTATCCGCTCGTGCACAACGCGAGCCTCGCGCCCGATCTCGGCTACTACTATCCGGACAACGACGTGCAGCAGGGCGCCGATGCACTGCTGCGCGCGCTGCATACGCATGACGACGACTGGGAAGCGTACACGCGGCGCCAGCGCGACATCCTCAGGCGCTATACGTCGGCGAACCCCGCACTCGTCGCCGAATACGACGCGCTGCTCGCGAACCTGATCGGCGCGACGACCGTATAAGGTCCGTTTTCAGCGGCGCATACACGTTGCGCCGCAGGCCGTCATCGGGGTTGTCCCACCCTGATAGTCTGATGAAACAGTGCCGTTAAAAAAGAACCGTCGAACCCGTTCGGGTCGACGGTTTTTGAAGGCACGAAATTGACGGCTCCGAGGGAAGTCCGTCGAAAACAAGTTTATAGGTTAACGAGTCAGAAAGATTGTTAAATTTGGTTCGATCGATAATCATCATATAATTAAACGCGATATTATGGACTCAAGGCAGTTTGATTCTGTTTTGAAGTTGCGCAATATCGTTTGAAACGTGGAAATTGAATGCTGCGATGATCGAATGACACGCGGCGGCAGGTTTTCAGCGGGTGATGGCCTGGGCAACCAGCCACGGCGGTGGGCTGGCATTGAATGCGGTCGGCGCTTTGCGGGCCGATATTTATCTGATCAATTGAAAAACGCGATTTGCGAGAGTGGCATGTCGCGGGAAAACGATTCGGATTAAGTTGTTCAGACGAAAAAAATAAACGAATTCTTGATTGGGGTTCCGTAATTCGCGTTGTGTAACCTGTCGCACTGTCGGTGTTGCGCGGATATGGTGTATTCCCGGTAAACGAATGTCGTTGACAATATCGAATTTGACGGCGCGCCGAAACGATAAGTACGCTCCCGGAAAAAATCGACATAACAGAATGGGCCGGGTAGGCGGCGGAGCGCGTCATGGTCGGTTCGCTCCGCATGTTTGTTGAGGTCGAGCCGTCTTCGGCGGCTCGCCATTTGCCGGAGCGCCGGATGAATGCGGTCGAAGCTCGCCTGGAGGCGAATCGGGAAGCGAATCGTGACGAAATCGATCGCGTGTTCGGCGCACCCGCCGATCATCCCGATCTCGCGTCGGTACGCAGTTTCGTGGAAAGCCGGCTCGGGTTCGCGCAAGAGCCGGTGTGCCGTTCCGACCTGTCGGGCGGCGTGCTGTACCACGAGTGCCTGGCGCGGTTGCGCTGGGGCGAGCGCGACGTGCTGCCGCCGATTGCGTTCCTGCCGCGCCTCGAGGCGCTCGGGCTGATGCGCTGGTTCGACCGGCTCGTCGTGAGCCGGACGATCGACGAGCTGCGCGCCGATCCGGCCGCCGTCTACGGTTGCAACGTCACGGCGGCGAGCGCGGTCGTCGACGATGCGTGGCTGGCGATTTTCAGGCGGCTCGAGCGCGAGCCGTCGGTCGCGGCGCGGCTGGTGGTCGAGATCACGGAGACGGGGCCGCTGAATCCCGTCGCGGGCCGGTCGTTCGTGAACCGCTTCCGGCAGGCCGGAAGCCGGATCGCGATCGACGATTTCGGCGTCGGTTTCAGCGCGCTGAACAATCTGGTGGTCGGCAATCCGGACATCGTGAAGCTCGACCGGTCGATCCTGTCAATGATCAAGCGCAACTCGATCGGGCGCTATCAGTTCCGCAGGCTGATCGCGTTCGCGCATGAAGGGGCGCGGCACGTCGTCGTCGAAGGCGTGGAGAGCGAGATCGACCGGCAGATCATCCTGGATGCCGGCGTCACATGGGCGCAGGGCATCCGGTTTTCATGGCGGTCGCCGGCCGCCGCGTGACGGCGCGGGAACAGGCGGGGCGGCGTGCGTAATGCGCGCCGCAGTCGGGCGGGGCCGGCGCGTGGCCGGGACGAATCGCAAAGGGGCGTGGGCATGGCGGAGACGAAGGCCGGAGGCGGAACGGGCACGCAGGCGACGGATGCGTGCGACCTCGTCGCGATCGCCGAACTGGCCGACATGCTGTGGCAACTGGGCGCCGAATCGACCGATGTGCCGATCGACGTCACGCCGTATCTCGACGGCCTGAAGGCCGTCGTGTGCCGCATTCAGCGGATGACGCCGCTCGACGCCAACGGCTGCGAGCTGGCGGCGCGGCACTATTACGCGGGTGTCATCGCGGGTGCGTGCGGCGACGATTCGGCGATCGCGCGCGGCGTATCCGACAGTCTCGTGAAGCAATCCGGCGGCGCAAGCCGGCCGGCGGCCCGTTGCTTCGCCGTGCTCGCACGCACGGGGCGGCGGCATGGCCGCGCATTCGCCGCGCAAAGCGGCGCTCGGGTGCTGGTGTAGGGCACGTTCCCCTGTCTGGAAAAATCGTTCGTGGGGCTGGCCACCAGAAGGGCTCGTGATTGGCGTGAGCAGGCGCTGCCGCATCCGGCGCACGTGCGGGTCGGCATGCGGCCGGCCGGTCTTGATCAGCGCCTCGGCTTGCAGCGCACAGTGCCGGTTGATGACGAACGGCCGTGGATCGAATCGACCACGACGAAACTGCTGGCGATCTGATTGATGGGCGGGACGCGTGCGAATGCGGTCAGCCGGGCGCGCGGCCGGCGAACAGCTGCTGGATCTGCGCGGAATACGCGCGGACGTTGTGTTCGGCGAGCGCGTCGACCTGGTGCAGGCAGCGGCGGGCGGCCGCCGCGTAGTCGTCGAGCCGCGCGTCGTGCGTCTGCGCGGCGGTCGCGATCGCGCGCGCCGCGTCGAAGATCTCGAAGTCCGGGTAGTAGTAGCCGACGTCGCGCAGGAACGGCGAGTTGTGCACGAGCGGGTAGTTGCCGTACAGCGCGTCGTACAGCAGGTAATTGAGGCCGTTTTCCCAGTGGTGCGACACGACGATGTCGGTGTGATGCGCGGCCCACGCGACGAACGGCGCGCGCACGTCGGCCGTCGCCTTGCCGTCGCGCACCATCTCGAGCCCGAGCGCGAGATGCTTGAAGGCGACGTTTTCCTTCTTGTCGAACGTGTTGGTCATGTACACGTGCTCGACGAGCTCCGGATGCTCGACGTAGCACGCGTTCGCGGCGAGCATCGGCACGATCGAACTCTTCACGACATTCAGGTTCGGTTCGAAGAACGCGATGCGCTTTGCCGGGCCGTGGTTGCGGTAGCCGAAGCGGGCTTTCAGTTCGGGGTCGGCATCGAGGCTGCGCTCGATGAAATACGGCGACCAGATATGCGGCAGCTCGATCACCGGCGCGCGATACACGGCCTGGAAATAGGCCGCGCACGTATGCATGTGCTGCGGGTTGGTCCAGATCTCGTCGAACTGCACGCGGTGCGGGTTCGGCCGCCAGTCGTTCTTCTCGAAGTTGATCGTCTCGACCGCGATCACGTAGTCGTTGCCGAAGCGGTACGACACGCACTTGCCGCCGCGCTGGCGCACGACGTCCGTGTGCGTCGGGTCGACGAACGCGTTCATCTCGATCAGCAGGTCGGTCTGGTGGACGATGGCCGACAGCGGCCGCAGCGCGTCGCCGAACGCGTCCATCATCAGCGCCTGCGGATACTCGGTGATGCCGTCGTCGTGCGCGAGCCAGACCTCGCCGATCAGCGGCGACTGCTTCAACAGCATGTACAGGAACACGCAATGCTGGTTCGCGCCGTTGTACCAGATCGACTGCGTCGCGTCGCGCTGCACGTTCATCGTTATCGCGACATTGAGTTTCATATCGGCTCCGTGAGGCGGGCGGTGAGCGGCTTACTGCACGGCGCCTTGCGACTGGCGCGGCACGTAGCCCGTCAGGTGCCAGCGGCCGTCGTCGTCGAGGCGGAAGCTCAGCTTCTCGAACGCGGTTGTGCCGTTCGTCAGCGTGGTTGCATAGTCGACGTTCGCGTAGAGCCCGTCGGGCATCGCCGCTGCATTCGTATAGCGGATGCGCGTGATTTGCGCCCAGCCGCGATGGCCGACCGCACCGACGGACTGGCGGGCCCGCTGCATGTCCGCCGCGAACTGGTCCTGCTTGATGCGCGCCTTCACGAATGCGGCGGCATCGCTCCACACCGCGCCGTACTGGCCGGCGTCGAGCTGCTTGAACACTGCATCCGAGTCGCGAAGCAGCGTGTCGGCCGATTCGCCGGCGGATTGCGCGTGCGCGCCGATCGCGATCGAAGCGGCGGCGCAGCCGATCAGCCATTTGGCGCGGGTGAGGGTCGTGCGTACGTTCATGTCGGGGTCGGGAAAGGGCGGCGCGTCACGCGTCGCGATAGAGAGTGGCGATCGCGTCCGTATAGGCGGCGACGTTCTCGGGGTTATAGATGCTGACCGAACTGAGCACGTGCTTCGATTGCTCGCGGTAGGCTTCCAGGTTCGCGTCGTGCTCGGCGAATGCCTGCAGCAGCGCGCGGCCGCCGGCCTGGCAGTCGAAGTCCGGATAGAAATACCCGGCCTTGCCGAGGAACGGCGAGTTGTGGATCAGCGGATAGTCGCCGTACAGCAGTTCGTAATACAGGTAGTTCTGCGCGTTTTCCCACGTGTGCGACACCACTGCGTCGCCGTACGCGGCCATGAATTCGTACACCGCATATCGGCTTTCGAACGTCGTGATCCCGTGGTTCACGATGTCGAGGCTCTTCGCGAAGTGGACGAAGGTTGCGTGCTCCTTGATGTGGATCGTGTTGCACACGCGCACGAACTCGAGGAACTGCGGATTGGCGCGGTACGCCTCTTCCGTCACCAGCATCGGGATGATGCTCGTCTTCACCATGCAGATGTTCGGCTCGAACATCGTCACGCGCCAGCGCGGCTTGCCGGGCTGATAGCCGAACGACAAACCGGCGCCGAGCGTCGCGCGCGCCTTGTCGAACAGCATCGGGTGCCAGATGTGCGGGACGATCGTGACCGGCGCACGCAGGCCCGTCTGGTAATAGTGCAGGCACGAGCGCTCGAATTCGGGAATCGTCCACACCGCGTCGTACGGCGCGCCCGAGAACAGGAAGCCCGACGGCTTGTCGAACATCGCGCGTTCGATGTCGATCACGTAGTCGTTGCCGACCCGCATCGTGACGACTTTGCCGCCGCGGTCGCGGAACGCGCGCAGGTAATCCGCGCCGAACTGCGCGCTCATTTCGATCAGCACGTCGCAGCGTTGCAGCGCTTCGTCCATCGACAGCAGCGGCACGTCCCATTCGCCGAGCATCATCTGCGGATCGGCGACCTGTTCGCCGCCGTTCACCATCACGGCTTCCGCGACGAGCGGCGACTGGCGCAGCAGCAGGATCAGCAGCAGGCAGTTCTGGAAAATGCCGTTTTCCCACAGCGACTGGCCGGCGCCGCGCACGAACAGCGACACGCCGACGACGAGACGCTTGCCCTCGCCGGGCGCTTGACGGGCATTGGAGTCCGACATGCGTATTCTCCGGTTCAGGCGACCAGACGCGAGACGAACGCGTCGAGGTTCGCGGGGTTGTCGATCGAGACCGACTGCAGCAGCCGGCCGGCTTTCGTGCGGTAGTCGTCGAGGCGTTCGTCGTGATGCAGCCACGCGTCGAGCAGCGCGCGGCCGCCGGCGGCCGAGTCGAAGTCCGGGTAGTAATAGCCGGCATCGCCGATCAGCGTCGAGTTGTGGATCAGCGGGTAGCCGCCGTACAGCACGTCGTAATACAGATAGTTCTGCCCGTTTTCCCAGTGGTGCGACACGACCGCATCCGCGTGGCGCGCCATGAAGCCCGGCAGGTCGATGCGCGGCTCGAAGGTCGCCTTGTGCTGGCGCACGAGATCGAGGCTGTTCGCGAAGTGCACGAAGGTCGGATGCGCCTTCATGTGCATCGAGTTGACGACGAACATGTGTTGCACCGCGTCCGGCCGCGCACGGTAGAACTCGTCGCACGCGAGCATCGGGTAGTGGCAGGACTTGGCGACCGAGATGTTCGGTTCGAGCATCGCCAGGCGCCACGGGCGGCTGCCGGGCTGGTAGCCGAACGTCGCGCCTTCGCTGGCGAGCGCGGCGACGCGGCGATCGAGGAAGTACGGCGACCAGATGTGCGGCATCAGATGGACGGGCGCGCGCAGGATGGTCTGCAGCATCGGCGCCGCGGTCTTGTCGTACTGCGGCAGCAGCCACACTTCGTCGAACGGCGCGCCGTTGAAGATGTGCCCCGACGGTTTTTCGAAGATCGGGGTTTCGCACAGGCCGGCATACACGTGCCCGCAGAAGAACGCGGCGATTTTCTTGCCGAGCGCCTTCATGTGCCTGAGCCATTCGACCGGCAACTGCGCGCCCATTTCGATCACGACGTCGAGTTCGTGCGTGACGTCGGCGGGCTTCACGAGCGGGATGTCCAGGCCGTCGAGTTCGAGGCCGGCCGGTAGTGCGTTCGCGTCGCCGCCGTTCAGGAAATAAACCGCGCCGACGCGATCCGAGCGCTTGAGCATCATCGCGAGGAACGCGATGTTCTGATGAATGCCGTTTTCCCAGATCGCCTGGCCGTCCCGCGCAAACAGCGAGATGCCGACGGCCGGCCGTTGCTTGCGGGTGCCGCCCGCGGCGGCTTCATTGATGTCCGTCACCGGTTGGTTTCCTCTGCGGCGTCGTGCGTTCGGGCATGGCGTCGAGCGTCTGGCCCGGAAGCGGCGCGCCGTGGATTGTCATGATTGCATTCGCGCCGGTGCGGCGCGGCAGGCGAATCGGGCGACATGGTTCGCGAGGGCGGCAGCCGGATTCCGGCGTATCGTCGGGCACGCCTGGCACGGCGCGCGATCCGGGCAGGCTGCCCCGGCGACTGTCTGCGGCGATTGTGGCACGGAAATCGCCGGTTTGTGGGGGACGTGACGAACTTTGACATAGTCGCCGACCAACGGGAGCGGGGTGCCGGCGCAGCGGCGTTCGCGTTGTCAGGCGGATGTCAGGAGGATGTCCGGCGCGGCGCTGGCGGCCGGCCGGATCGGGCCGCCGCTCGCGGCGGCCGCCCGATCAGTGCCGCAGCTGGATTTCGACGCGGCGGTTGCTGGCGCGGCCTTCGGGTGTCGCGTTGGACGCGACCGGATCGGCCTTGCCGCGGCCCGTGACCGTCAGCGTGTCGGTCTTCAGTCCGTGCGCCTTCAGGTACGCGGCAACCGACTCGGCGCGGCGCTTCGACAGTGCGAGGTTGTAGTCGTCGCTGCCCACCGAATCGGTAAAACCGGTAACCGTCACCTGCGAGTACGTGCGGTCTGCGCGCTCGCTCAGCAGCCGGTCGAGCGATTCGCGCGCGGTCGGTGCGAGCGTCGCGTGGTCGGTCGCGAACAGCGCGTCGCCCGACAGGTTCACGCGTTCGACGACGGCAGGCGCCGGTTCGGCGGCCGAGGCCGCGGCAGCCTCGGCGGGTGCGGCCGGTGCGGCGCCGCACTGGAAGACCAGCGTCGCCGGATCGGATTTGTCGCGCAGCGCGCGGGCCGAGTCGACGGCACGCACGGGCTGGTCGCCGCAGATCTTGCGAGCAGCCTTCATGCAGGTCTGCGGGCCGGACAGCAGGCCGTGGCAGTCCACCTGGAAGGTGCGCACGCCGTCGCGCGGCTGCAGTTCGGAGGCGCTGAAGGTCGGGCCGGATGCGGTCGAGCACGCGGCGAGGGCCATTGCGGAAAGCGCGAGTGCAAGAGCGAGTTTGTTCACGATTACGTCCTTAAAACTTGGGTTGACCGAGGCAGGCCGCGGGTTGCGCGGCCGGCTCGTCCTGCCGTCGGGGCCGCCGCGGGCCGGCCGGCTGGCGAGCCGGACGGCCTGGCGGCGCGATGCATTACTTCCACTGGTACAGCATGCCGGCGCCGATCACCTTCTGACCGCCGCTGAAGCCGCCGTTGATCGACGCCTTCAGGTTCTCCGTGATGCGGGCCTGCATGTTGACCGCCATCGCCTTCTGGCCGAGGAAGGTCGACGTGCCGACACCCATACCGAAGTTGGCATCGCGATCGAGCTGCGGGATCGATGCCATCGCGCCGACAGCCGCGATACCTTGCTTCGCCATCTGGTCGGTCTGCTGCAGTTGCGAACCCAGCGAGTTGATCTGCGTCTGCTGGCCCGACAGTGCCGTCGACAGCGTCGTCTGCACCTGCGTCAGCTGGTTCACGTTCACCGCGTCGGTGCCCTGCGTACCCGGTGCGACGTTCACGATCTGGCGCTGCTGCGTGTCGCTGCCGACCGACACCACGTTCGAACGGCCGCCATCCGTCGAATTCGCGCCGATCGCCACCGAGTTCGAGCCGGCGGTGACGGTCGGGTGATCGCTGCCGGTACCGTTCATGTCGGCGGCGACGCCGTTGCTGTTCAGCGCACGCGTCGTGTTGTTGTTGATCGTCGTCGACAGCGCGTTCAGCGTGTTGCTGATGTTCGTCACGCCGGTCGACAGCGAGGCCACGTTGCTGTTCGTCGAGCTCAGGCCGGTGGACAGCGAACCGATGCCCGTCGAGGTCGACGTCGACAGCGAGTTGACGTTGCTGTTCGTCGAGCTCAGGCCGGTCGACAGCGAGTTGATCGCGGTCGAGGTCGACGTGGACAGCGACGTCACCGAGCTGTTCGTCGAGCTCAGGCCGGTCGACAGCGAGCCGATGCCGGTCGACAGCGACGCGACGTTCGATGCGGTGGACGTCGACAGCGCGTTGACTGCGTTGTTCGTCGCGTTGAGCTGGCTGCCGTTGATCGCGTCCGTGCTGCTGGCCGAGATCTGGCCGGCGGCGACGTTCGTGATCTGGCGTTCCGCGCCCGGCGCGCCGACGCTCACCACGCCGACCGGCGAGCTGCCCGCGAAGAAGTACGTGGCGCCGCCGATCGTGGCGCTCGACGTCGGGTTCGCTGCACTCGTGACCGAATTCGCACCGAGCGCGATCGAGTTGGCGACGTTGGCTTGCGCGTTCGTGCCGAAGGCGAGCGCGTCGGCGGCCGTGGCCTTGGCAGCCGAGCCGTAGGCCTGTGCGCCGGTCGCGCTGGCCGTGGACTGGCTGCCCAGCGCGATCGTGTTGTCCGCGGTGGCCTGGTTCGAGCTGCCGAGGGCGAGCGCGCTGGCGCCGTTCGCGGTGTTCGCGTTGCCGAGCGCCACTGCGCCGTTGCCGGTCGCCGTGTCGTTCGCGCCCAGCGCTACCGCGCCGGTACCCGTCGCGATGCTCGGATCGCCGATCGCGACCGCGCCGTCGCCGGTCGCGGTGTTGCCGGAGCCGATCGACACGGCCTTGCCGCCCGTTGCCGATGCGCTCTGGCCGATCGCGACCGCGCCTGCCGACTGCGCGTTCGAGCCGTTGCCGACCGCGACGCTGCTTGCGCCCGCCGCGCTGGCGTTGACGCCTGCCGCGATGGCGTTGGTGCCCGTCGCGCCAGTGTTGTCGTAGTTGGCTTGCTGCGTGCCGTTGTCGTTGACGCTGTAGTAGTGCGTCTTCGCGGCGTTGATCGCGGTCGAGGTCGACGTGGACAGCGACGTCACGGAGCTGTTCGTCGAGCTCAGGCCGGTGGACAGCGAGCCGATGCCGGTCGAAGTCGAGGTCGACAGCGACAGGATCGTGCTGTTGGTCGACGACAGGCCGGTGGACAGCGAGTTGATGCCGGTCGAGGTCGACGTGGACAGCGACGTGATCGAGCTGTTGGCGGACGACAGGCCGGTCGAGGTCGAGGTCGACAGCGAGGTGATCGAGCTGTTCGCCGAGGACAGGCCCGTCGACGTGGAAGTCGACAGCGACGACACCGAGCTGTTGGTCGAGCTCAGGCCGGTCGACAGCGAGTTGATGCCGGTCGAGGTCGAGGTGGACAGCGAGGTGATCGAGCTGTTGGCGGACGACAGGCCCGTCGACGTCGAGGTGGACAGCGACGTGATGGAGCTGTTGGCCGACGACAGACCCGTCGAGGTCGAGGTCGACAACGAGGCCACCGAGCTGTCGGTCGAGCTGAGGCCGGTGGACAGCGAGTTGATGCCGGTCGAAGTCGACGTGGACAGCGAAGTGATCGAGCTGTTAGCCGACGACAGGCCGGTCGAGGTCGAGGTGGACAGCGACGTGATGGAGCTGTTCGCGGACGACAGACCCGTCGAAGTCGACGTGGACAGCGAATCGATCGAGCTGTTAGCCGACGACAGGCCGGTCGAGGTCGAGGTGGACAGCGACGTGATCGAGCTGTTGGCCGACGACAGACCCGTCGAAGTCGAGGTGGACAAAGACGTGATGGAGCTGTTGGCCGATGACAGGCCGGTCGACGTTGACGTGGACAGCGAAGTGATCGAGCTGTTTGCCGACGACAGACCGGTCGAAGTCGAGGTGGACAGCGAAGTGATCGAGCTGTTTGCCGACGACAAGCCAGTCGAGGTCGAGGTGGACAGCGACGTGATCGAGCTGTTCGCCGACGACAGGCCGGTCGAAGTCGAGGTGGACAGCGACGTAATCGAGCTGTTCGCCGACGACAGACCCGTCGACGTGGAAGTCGACAACGAAGCCACCGAGCTATCCGTCGAGCTCAGGCCCGTCGACAGCGAGTTGATACCCGTCGAGGTCGACGTGGACAACGACGTGATCGAGCTGTTCGCGGACGACAAGCCGGTCGACGTGGAAGTCGACAGCGAAGTCACCGAGCTGTCGGTCGAGCTGAGGCCGGTGGACAGCGAGTTGATGCCGGTCGAGGTCGAGGTCGACAGCGACGTGATGGAGCTGTTCGCGGACGACAGGCCGGTCGACGTGGAGGTCGACAGCGAAGCCACCGAGCTGTCGGTCGAGCTGAGGCCGGTGGACAGCGAGTTGATGCCAGTCGAGGTCGAGGTGGACAGCGAAGTGATCGAGCTGTTGGCCGACGACAAGCCGGTCGACGTGGAAGTCGACAACGAAGCCACCGAGCTGTCGGTCGAGCTGAGGCCCGTGGACAGCGAGTTGATACCCGTCGAAGTCGAGGTCGACAGCGACGTGATGGAGCTGTTGGCCGACGAGAGGCCAGTCGAAGTCGAGGTCGACAGCGACGTGATCGAGCTGTTAGCCGACGACAGACCGGTCGACGTCGACGTGGACAGCGAGGTGATCGAGCTGTTGGCGGACGACAGACCGGTCGACGTGGAAGTCGACAACGAAGTCACCGAGCTGTCGGTCGAGCTGAGGCCGGTGGACAGCGAATTGATGCCAGTCGAAGTCGAGGTGGACAGCGAAGTGATCGAGCTGTTGGCCGACGACAGGCCGGTCGAGGTCGACGTGGACAGCGACGTGATGGAGCTGTTGGCCGACGACAAGCCGGTCGACGTGGAAGTCGACAACGAAGCCACCGAGCTGTCGGTCGAGCTGAGGCCGGTGGACAGCGAATTGATGCCGGTCGAAGTCGAGGTCGACAGCGACGTGATGGAGCTGTTCGCCGACGAGAGGCCAGTCGACGTGGAGGTCGACAGCGAGGTGATCGAGCTGTTCGCCGACGAGAGGCCAGTCGACGTGGAGGTCGACAGCGAGGTGATCGAGCTATTCGCCGACGAGAGGCCAGTCGAGGTCGAGGTGGACAACGACGTGATCGAGCTGTTGGCGGACGACAGGCCCGTCGACGTGGAAGTCGACAGCGAAGTCACCGAGCTATCCGTCGAGCTGAGGCCGGTGGACAGCGAGTTGATGCCGGTCGACGTCGAGGTGGACAACGACGTGATCGAGCTATTGGCCGACGACAGGCCGGTCGAGGTCGAAGTCGACAGCGAGGTGATCGAGCTGTTAGCTGACGACAAGCCGGTCGAGGTCGAGGTGGACAGCGACGTGATGGAGCTGTTGGCCGACGACAGGCCAGTCGACGCGGAGGTCGACAGCGAGGTGATCGAGCTATTCGCCGACGAGAGGCCAGTCGAGGTCGAGGTGGACAACGACGTGATCGAGCTGTTGGCGGACGACAGGCCCGTCGACGTGGAAGTCGACAGCGAAGTCACCGAGCTATCCGTCGAGCTGAGGCCGGTGGACAGCGAGTTGATGCCGGTCGAAGTCGAGGTCGACAGCGACGTGATGGAGCTATTAGCCGACGACAGGCCGGTCGAGGTCGAAGTCGACAGCGAGGTGATCGAGCTGTTAGCTGACGACAAGCCGGTCGAGGTCGACGTGGACAGCGACGTGATGGAGCTGTTAGCCGACGACAAGCCAGTCGAGGTCGAGGTGGACAACGACGTGATGGAGCTGTTCGCCGACGACAGGCCCGTCGACGTGGAGGTCGACAGCGAAGTGATCGAGCTATTGGCCGACGAGAGGCCGGTCGAGGTCGAGGTGGACAGCGAGGTGATCGAGCTGTTGGCCGACGACAAGCCGGTCGACGTGGAGGTCGACAGCGAAGTCACCGAACTATCGGTCGAGCTGAGGCCCGTGGACAGCGAGTTGATGCCGGTCGAAGTCGAGGTCGACAGCGACGTGATCGAGCTATTAGCCGACGACAGGCCCGTCGAGGTCGAGGTGGACAACGACGTGATCGAGCTGTTGGCCGACGACAGGCCCGTCGACGTGGAGGTCGACAGCGAAGTCACCGAACTATCGGTCGAGCTGAGGCCCGTGGACAGCGAGTTGATGCCGGTCGAAGTCGAGGTCGACAGCGACGTGATGGAGCTATTAGTCGACGACAGACCGGTCGAGGTCGAAGTCGACAGCGAGGTGATCGAGCTGTTGGCCGACGACAGGCCAGTCGAGGTCGACGTGGACAACGACGTGATCGAGCTGTTTGCCGACGACAGGCCGGTCGAAGTCGACGTGGACAGCGACGTGATGGAGCTGTTAGCCGACGACAAGCCGGTCGAAGTCGACGTGGACAGCGACGAAATGGCGCTGGTCGCGGTACCAACCTGTTGGGCAACCGAATAGAGCTGGCTGCCGTTGATCGCGTCGGTACTGGTCTGCGTCACCTGGCCGGCGGCGACGTTGGTGATTTGTCGCTCGTTGCCCGGACTGCCGACGCTAACGGTGCCGACCGGCGCGTTGCCTGCGAATCCACCGAACGTGACGCCGTTGACGGTCGCGCTGCTCGTCGGATTGGCCGCGGCGGTCTGCGAGTTGGCGCCGAGCGCGACCGAATTGTTGGTGCCAGCGACGGCGCCGCTGCCGATGGCGACGGCGTCGGTGCCGGTCGCGGTGCTGTCGGGGCCGGTCGAGTTCGCGTGGAAGTACTTGATGCCCTGGCTGTTGATGTTGTTGATCGCCGAGCCGACGCTGTTGGCGGTCGACGTCGTGCCGTTCGCGTTGTAAGTCGTGTATGCCGGCGCGGAGACCGTCCCGGTCGTCGGGTCGTACGTGGAGCCGCCACCGAGTGCTGATGCCGTGCTGTTGCCGAGGTTGTCCGTCTTGACCGTGACCGTGCTCAGGCCGGTCGACAGCGAGCTGATGCCAGTCGAGGTCGATGTGGACAGGGACGTGATGGAACTGTTAGCCGACGAGAGGCCGGTCGAGGTCGAACTGGACAGCGACGTTACCGAGCTGTTGGCCGAGCTCAGGCCAGTGGACAGCGAGTTGATGCCGGTCGAGGTCGACGTGGACAGGGACGTGATGGAGCTATTTGCCGACGACAGACCGGTCGACGTGGAAGTCGACAGCGAAGTGATGGAGCTGTTGGCCGACGAGAGACCCGTCGAGGTCGAGGTGGACAGCGACGTTACCGAGCTGTTGGCCGAACTCAGGCCCGTGGACAGCGAGTTGATGCCGGTCGAGGTCGACGTGGACAGCGATGTGATGGAGCTATTCGCCGACGACAGGCCGGTCGACGTGGAAGTCGACAGCGACGTGATCGAACTGTTAGCCGACGAGAGGCCGGTCGAAGTTGAGCTGGACAGCGACGTCACCGAGCTGTTGGTCGAGCTCAGGCCCGTGGACAGCGAGTTAATGCCGGTCGACGTGGAAGTCGACAGCGAGGTGATCGAGCTGTTAGCCGACGAGAGACCAGTCGAGGTCGAGGTGGACAGCGACGTCACTGAGCTATTGGCCGAGCTCAGGCCGGTGGACAGCGAGTTGATGCCGGTCGAGGTCGACGTGGACAGCGATGTAATGGAGCTATTCGCCGACGACAGGCCGGTCGACGTGGAAGTCGACAGCGACGTGATCGAACTGTTAGCCGACGAGAGGCCCGTCGAGGTCGAGGTGGACAGCGACGTCACCGAGCTGTTGGCCGAGCTCAGGCCGGTGGACAGCGAGTTGATGCCGGTCGAGGTCGACGTGGACAGCGATGTAATGGAGCTATTCGCCGACGACAGGCCGGTCGACGTGGAAGTCGACAGCGACGTGATCGAGCTGTTGGCCGACGACAGGCCGGTCGAAGTCGAGCTGGACAGCGACGTTACCGAGCTGTTGGTCGAGCTCAGGCCAGTGGACAGCGAGTTAATGCCGGTCGACGCGGAGGTCGACAGCGAGGTGATCGAGCTGTTGGCCGACGACAGGCCGGTCGAAGTCGAGCTGGACAGCGACGTTACCGAGCTGTTGGTCGAGCTCAGGCCAGTGGACAGCGAGTTAATGCCGGTCGACGTGGAAGTCGACAGCGAGGTGATCGAGCTGTTGGCCGACGAGAGACCCGTCGAGGTCGAGGTGGACAGCGACGTCACCGAGCTGTTGGCCGAACTCAGGCCAGTGGACAGCGAGTTGATGCCGGTCGAGGTCGACGTGGACAGCGACGTGATGGAGCTGTTCGCCGTCGACAGACCGGTCGACGTGGAAGTCGACAGCGACGTGATGGAGCTGTTCGCCGACGAGAGGCCGGTCGAAGTCGAGCTGGACAGCGACGTCACTGAGCTGTTGGCCGAGCTCAGGCCCGTGGACAGCGAGTTAATGCCGGTCGACGTGGAAGTCGACAGCGAGGTGATCGAGCTGTTGGCCGACGAGAGACCCGTCGAGGTCGAACTGGACAGCGACGTCACTGAGCTGTTGGCCGAGCTGAGGCCAGTGGACAGCGAGTTAATACCGGTCGACGTGGAGGTCGAAAGCGAGGTGATCGAGCTGTTGGCCGACGAGAGACCGGTGGAGGTCGAGGTCGACAGCGAGGTGATCGAGCTATTCGCCGACGAGAGGCCAGTCGACGTCGAAGTCGAAAGCGACGTGACCGAGCTATTGGCCGAGCTGAGGCCGGTGGACAGCGAGTTGATGCCGGTTGAAGTCGACGTGGACAGCGACGTGATGGAGCTGTTAGCCGACGACAGACCGGTCGACGTGGAAGTCGACAGCGACGTGATCGAACTGTTAGCCGACGAGAGACCCGTCGAGGTCGACGTGGACAGCGACGTCACCGAACTGTTGGCCGAGCTGAGGCCGGTGGACAGCGAATTGATGCCGGTCGAGGTCGACGTAGACAGCGACGAGATCGAGCTATTTGCCGACGAGAGACCCGTCGAGGTCGACGTGGACAGCGACGTCACCGAACTGTTGGCCGAGCTGAGGCCGGTGGACAGCGAATTGATGCCGGTCGAGGTCGACGTAGACAGCGACGAGATCGAGCTATTTGCCGACGACAGACCGGTCGATGCCGACGTCGACAGACTCGTGATGCTCGACGTCGTTGTGCTCGCGACCGAGTAGAGTTGGCTGCCGTTGATGGCGTCGGTACTGGTTGCGCTGACGAGGCCAGCCGCGACGTTCTGGATGCGGCGTTCCGAGCCGGGCGCGCCGACACTGACCACACCGTTCGCCGCGCTCGCGCCGGCGTAGGTGCCGAACGTCTGAGTGCCGATCGTGGTGCTGCTGACCGTCCCGGTGCCGCCGGTTGCCGTCGTCGCGGTGGCGCTCGTCACCGAGCCGTTGCCGAGGGCAACCGAGTTCGCTACGTTTGCCGTCGAGTTGACACCGAGCGCCACGGCATTGGTGGCTGTAGCGCTGGACCCTTGCGCAATCGCGACGGATCCGCTGCCGGACGCGTTGGAGTTTGCACCCAACGCGGTCGCGAACGAATTCGTGGCCACACTGCTCGAACCCAGGGCGACCGAACCTGCCGCCCCGCTCGCGGTCGAGCCGTTGCCGAGTGCCACTGCATCCGAACCGGAGGCGAGGGCCTTGGCACCGAAGCTCCCGCTGTTGCCGATCGCTATCGATCCAGTGCCGGTCGACGTCACCGAGTTGCCGATTGCAATCGAGCCGTTCGTGCCCGTGGCAGTTGCGGTGCTGCCGATCGCCACGGAGCTGCCATTCGACGTGGTGGCGTTGCCGATCGCCACGGCGCCCGTGCCGGTCGCCAAGTTCGCATTGCCAAGCGCGACAGCGCCCTGGCCGTTCGACGTGTTGTTCGCGCCGATTGCCAGAGCACCCGTGCCGGTTGCGCTGTTCGGATCGCCGATCGCGACCGCGCCGTCGCCGCTCGCCGACTGGCCGCGGCCGATCGCAACCGCGCCGCCGGCGGCCGAGCCGCTGTTGGCAGTGGTGCCGGACGAGCCGATCGCCACGTTCTGACCCGTCGCGCCGGAGGTGACACCGTCGCCTTGTGCAATGCCGAACGCGCCATTGACGGTCGCACCGCGGCCGACCGCGATACCCGACGTAGCGGTCGACGCGACGGACGACTGCCCGCCGACAGCGATGCTGTCCGAAGCGGCCGACTGTGCGCCCTTCGTTGCGTTGCTGCCAATTGCGATCGAGCCCGCGCCGGACGCGATGGTCGAATTCGCTTGCGACAGCGGCGTCGTGCCGTTACCGCCCGCGCCGCCGATCGCGACGGAGTTCAGCGCGTTCGCCGTCGAGCCGAAGCCGAGCGCTGTTGCACCGGTGCCACTGGCGGTGGTTTCAAGGCCGGCGGCGACGCCCCACAGGCCAGCGGACGACTGGATGCCGGTCGCCACGGCGCCGTTGCCGGTCGCCTGCGCGAACGCGCCATATACCGAGACGCCGGTCCAGCCGTTGCCGTTGGAGTTACATCCGGCCACGATCGAGTAAGTGCCGGAACCGTCGCCAGCCTGGTTTTGCGTGCCGCCCGGGTTGACGCGGCCGACCGCACCGCTGCTTCCAGTAAGGCAGGACTGCAGTGTGGTGAGTGTATTGGCCTCGGCGAGCCCCGGAAGGCCGATCGCCAGTGCGGCGGCGACGGCGACCACGACGGCCGACTTGTTCGGCTTGCCCCGTGCCGAATCGATTTCCGATGCCGCGACCCAGGCGCCAAGAGCTTCGTTCCAGATCGAGCGGTATGTGCGGTTCATGTCCTACTACCTCCAAATGTGCACGCTACACACCGGTCTCTTTCGTTAGAGGAATATGCCGTGCGCTCGCGCGAATCTCAAAATTGATGAGCGGAGTTTATTGGAGGTCGATTTTATGAATTGACAAATAGTGATAAATGGAAGGTTTTGAAAGTTAAAAGATGGTCAATGCATCATGTTTGGATACATCGACCAAGAATTAATTTGAAAGATACAAGAATGTTGTGTGTAGGGTTTGGTTTTTCTGCTGCTGCGCCGTGAAATTGTATGAAAATCAATGAGTTGAGAGTGTTTTGTGCGGTAGGTAACACATGCTGATGGTCTAAAAGTAAGACAAATGAAATAGCAAACGTTTGCGCAAACGTCACTCATTACATGTTTGTAATGTAATGCGATGTGTGGATTGATAATATGTTGAGCGTCTCGTTAATTTGTTAATTTGTGATTTTGTGTCGGATTTTCTTTTGTATTATCTGATTATCGGTAAATCAATTAAATATGAAGTTGCGAATATCGGGCTGTGCTGATTTGCGCATCTCGTCCGTCGAGGCTGCCCGTGTGGCGGGCGTTCCGGGCCGGCTAGCTCGTCGAATTTGTAAAAAATTGATACAAAGCGACAGATAGTGCTTGTGGCATTCAACTATCGGATTTGTCCTATTGACGATATCGGCAATGTCGGTATACGGGCAGGGTTCGAGTGCGTGTCGAACCGGTCCGGGAGGCGGTATCCGCCGTGATTGCCCACCTGGTGTCGACGGGATGTGAAAGACGCTGGTCGGCGTCGGCGGCGCCGCTCTCGAATTGTCTGAACATGGGTACGACAATTTGTCCTGCGCGCGGCGCGCGTATCGCAGCGCCGGTAGAAAAAGGGGAAGGAGTAAATGTGTCGGGCGCGCCACATTCGACAGGTGGATGCAGGTCGACGCGCACCGGCGAGCGCGCGGCACGTGCCGGCTCGCGCATCTCGCGGCCGCGCCCCTCGGCCTTACTTCTTGAGAAACCGCAGCGCGAACCGCGCCATCCGCGGCACGAACATCGGGCGCAGCAGGCGCTTGTCGTAACCGGCCATCCGACGGTCGTTCTCGACGAGACACAGCTCGATCAGCTCGCGCGGGTTCAGCGCATCGCCGATGTCGGCGGTGCCGGTCGCCGGGAAGTTCGCGTCACGCGCGACGCCGTCGGCGTCGATGCCGCGTGCGATGCCGATGCGTTCCCGGATCAGGAATGCCCACACGGCCGCGACGCGTGCGAAGAACCACGGCCGGCGCCACCACGGCAAACTGCGCCAGTACCATGCGTACCAGTTCACGAAGAACAGGATGTGCCGGCCTTCCTCCTGGATCACCGGCTCGAAGGTTTCGACGAGTTCGGACGGGAAATAGCCCGAGCGCTGCGCGGAGCGGAACAGGCCGAACGCGAAGAAGCTGTCGATGCATTCGCTGAAGCCGGTCACCATCCACGACCACTCGGGGTCCTTCGGCGCCGGGTAGGCCGGCTCGGGCGCGAGCCGGATGCCGTACGCCTCGACGAGCTTCGACAGCACGACCTTGTGGCGCGCTTCCTCGCCGCCGTCCATCTCGAGCGCGCGGCGCAACAGCGGATCGTCGATCGTCGCAGCGTAGGTCGCCACGCGGATCGATGCGCGGCCTTCGGTTTGCACCGCGATGTCCCAGATCGGCAGCGACGTGAGCCGCCTGAGTTCGGCGGGCTTGAGCGCCGGCCAGTCGATCACGGCCGGTTTGTACGGATTGTGTGTGTCGAGCAGCATGCGGCAGAACATCTGCTTGTGCGCATCGGAGCCGATCCTGACCGGACCTTGCCTTTCGAAAGTCCAGTTGCGCATCGCGTGATCTGCGGCTGCATGCGCTTCCTGCAGCGTGTCACTCATGGCTGTTGTCATGCGATTACGGGTCGAAAGATTCTTGCATAGCTTCCGTAAACGCGCATTTTCGTGCGGCCATGCGCACGCCGGTCAGGCGTGCGTCACACGTGCGTGTCGACCCAGAGGCGGCCCCAGCGGGACGCGTAGGCGAGCGCGTGTTCCTCTTCGAAGAAGAAATCGATCGCGTCGAACGAAACGGAGCGCGACGACGAGCCGCCGCTCGCCCGCGCGATCGTCAGGTTGGCGGCGAACAGCCCGTTCGGCAACCGGGCGGCAGCGGGGGCGACTTCATAGCCCTTGTAGCGGATCGTACGGTTCATGGCGTGCGCGGAGAAAGTTCGGGCTTTCAGCGTACGAAAACCCGCCGGCCGCGTGAACCAATCTTTCGGCCAATGCAAATCATGCGGCGGGCCGAATCGATATCGAGGGGGCATGCCGGGGAAGGGGATTCAACGCGAAGCGTCGGTGTGGTTTGTGCGTGAGGCTGTACCGGCGCGCACGGTACATCGCCGCGCGTTCGAAGGCGCGCCGCCCGCGCACGGCGAACCTTGTCGGCCGGGCGCGGGCGGCGGAATGCAGGAGATTAGTGGTTGGCGATCTTCAGCACGGGCGCGAGCGCGTCGACCGATGCCGCGTGTGTGGCCGCGCGATGCGACGCGAATGCGAGCGCGAACTCGGCCGCTTGCGCGCCGACCGTTTCGAGCTGTGCGACGACCTTCGGATCCGAGCAACTGTCGACGCTTTCGAAACGCGTTTCGAGCGTGTTGACGGTCGCGCCGAACGGCGTCGGCCAGCCGCGCAGCGCATGGACGATCGAGCGCAACGACGTCAGCACGGTGCCGGCCGCCTGCCAGCCGTACGCGGTGACGATCAGGCCGACCGCGCGGCCGTCGAGATAGGGGCGATCGTCCGCGCGCAGTTCCTCGAGCGTGTCGAGCGCGTTCTTCACGAGACCGGAGACGCCGCCGTGATAGCCGGGCGTCGCGATGATGATCGCGTCGGCCTGGCGCACGGTGTCGATCAGTTCGCGCTGCGCGTCGGTCAGCGTTTTGTGTTCGGGTGCGTAGTGCGGCAGCGTATGCAGGAACGGGCCGTCGAACAGTCGCGTGCGCGCGCCGGCGGCCTGCGCGCCGCGCAGCGCGAACGACAGCGCGCGTTCGGTCGACGACGCTGCTCGGGTGGTACCGCCGATGCCGACGACGAACGGGCGGCGGTGTTGATCGAATGCAGTCAAGGGGCGCTCCTCGGGGATGGCTTGCCCGGCTAAGCACAGGCTTAAAACCAGATGGTAACGACCCCGTCACCACTCTGAAAACGACTTTTCGTTCTATCGATATGCCGCGCGGCGGGGGCAATCGTGTGCGCGGCCACGCAGATCGATAGCAGAAATGCTTGGTTGGGGCGGTGCGCCACGGTCGATAACATGGGCCCGTCTCCTCCATGATGTCTCTACTGACATGGGTTGGCCCCGCCGCGCGGATGCTGGCGGGGCTTTTTTTCGTCCCGGTCAGGAAAAGGGGCGCGATGTCGGCGGGCGTTGCCGGTTACTCGAATACCGGCCGGAAGAAGCTGCGCTCGTAGCTGACGATGCAGCGCGTTTCGTCCGCATAGCGGAACGCGGCCTGGCACGCCGGATCGTCCTTCGAGCGTTCGCGATAGCGCTCGTACTCGGCGAGGCTCGGGAACGAGAACATCGCAAGCGCGATGTCGTTCGCGCCTTCGGACGGCAGGAAATAGCCGTGATGCGTGCCGCCGAACTTTTCGACGAGCGGAATCCACATCTTGCCGTAGGTTTCGAACTGGTCGAGTTTGTACGGATCGATGACGTAGCGAAGGAAGCAGGTGACCATGAGTGCTCGCGGTGCGGTGACGGAACGGCGAGTCTGGAGCGCGTCGCCGCTGGTGTCAACGGAGTGCGCGCGGCGTGTCGACGCCATCGCGGGATTGGTTGCTTGCGCGAACAACGATCGGCGCACTTTCATGCGTTCGCAACGACGCCGGCAGAGCGGCGCCACATACCGCCGCGACTGCTTTTCCTGCGCGCATTTCCCCAAACTTTTACGACATTTTTTCTTGCGACGCCCACCGGCGCGCTCCTAGACTTCCGGCATCCCAACCACGGAGCACTGCGATGTCGATACCCTGGAACGCGATTGCCGAACGTCTCCCCGCTGCGCCGCCTTCCGTGTGCGCCGACCGGGTGGTCGTACGGCGTTTCGATCCGGCAGTCGACAGCTATGCGCAACTCACGCCGATGCTGCATCGTGCGTTCGCGCGGCTCGGCGCGATGGGGCTCAACTGCACATGCGTCGATCAGGACGAGGACGTCACGCGCCGCCGCGCGGAAGCGGGCGAGTGCTATGTGGCCGTGTGCGGCGGGCGCGTGATCGGCACGGCCACGCTGTATGGGACCGATCCGTCGTCGGCCTGCTCGCTGTACCGGCGGGAAGGCGTCGCGAGCGTGCGCCAGGTAGCCGTGGATCCCGATTGCCAGAGCCGCGGGATCGGCGCGTTGCTGCTGTCGTTCGCCGAGCAGTGGGCCGCGTTGCGCGGCTATTCGTTGCTCGCGCTGGATACGCCGCATCCGGCGTCGCATCTGCTGGCGTTCTACGGTGCGCAGGGCTTCGAGGTCGTCGACTTGATGCGCTTCGCCGGCAAGCGCTACGACAGCGCGATCCTCTGCAAGCGGCCCGTCGCGCACGTCGTGCGCCGCGTGTCGCCGGCGTCGCGGCAGGCCGCGCGCGTGGCGGCCGGGCGGCGTCTTGCGCATGCGTGGCCGGCGCGCGTGGCCGCGGTGGCGCGACGCGACCTGCGCATGCGCCGCGGTACGGGATCGGCGGCGCGCCGCGCGGCCGGCGCCGCGAGCTGCCGCTCGTCGCCGCGGCGGCTGCGCCAGCATGGGCGCTACACGGTCGGCTGAGCGCCGCGTAGCGGCTCCATTTCCCGTTTTTACCGCGTAAGCATCGCGTGAGCGGAGTGTGGCGCTTCCGCTCGTGTACGGCCCTCGAGACACCCCCGCCGCGCCGCGGCGAAACCGATGTTTACGCGCTTTTTATGCTTTGCCGCAATCCTTTGCCGCGATCTTCACGCGAACGTTCATAAGATGGTTTCGTGGAAACGGATGCCGCGCGACCGTGCGCGCGACGGCGTCGGCCCGCGACAAGCGGTGCCGAAAGCCGCCACGACGGCTCGCCGGCGAAAGGAAACCGCCATGTCTCTCGCACCGTTGACAGGCCCGCGCCCCGATCGTACCGATCGTGCGCGCACGGCCGCGCGCTCGATGTTCGATCCCGCACTCGTGCGCCCGGCCATCGCCGATTCGTTCAGGAAGCTCACGCCGCGCACGCAGTTCCGCAACCCGGTGATGTTCTGCGTGTACGTCGGCAGCATCCTGACGACCATTCTGTGGATCGCCGCGCTGTTCGGCCAGGCCGAGGCGCCGGCGGGCTTCATCGTCGCGATCGCGTTGTGGCTGTGGTTCACCGTGCTGTTCGCGAACTTCGCGGAAGCGCTCGCCGAGGGGCGCTCGAAAGCGCAGGCCGCGTCGCTGCGCAGTGCGAAACACAATGTGGTCGCGAAGAAGCTCTCGGCGCCGCATGCGAAGGCCGCTGTCGAGGTGATGGCGTCGACCGACCTGCGCAAGGGTGATGTCGTGCTCGTCGAAGCCGGCGACACGATTCCGGCCGACGGCGACGTGATCGAAGGCGTCGCGTCCGTCGACGAATCGGCGATCACCGGCGAATCCGCGCCGGTGATCCGCGAATCGGGCGGCGATTTCTCGTCGGTGACGGGCGGCACGCGCGTGCTGTCCGACTGGATCGTCGTGCGGGTCGCCGTCAATCCGGGCGAGGCGTTCCTCGACCGGATGATCGCGATGGTCGAAGGCGCGAAGCGCAAGAAGACGCCGAACGAAATCGCGCTGACGATCCTGCTCGTTGCGCTGACGATCGTGATGCTGCTCGCGACCGCGACGCTGCTGCCGTTTTCGACGTTCGCGGTCGAAGCGATGAAGGCCGGCCACGTGGTGACGATCACCGCGCTCGTCGCGCTGCTCGTATGCCTGATCCCGACGACGATCGGCGGCTTGCTGTCCGCGATCGGCGTGGCGGGGATGAGCCGGATGATGCACGCGAACGTGATCGCGACATCGGGCCGCGCGGTGGAAGCGGCCGGCGACGTCGACGTGCTGCTGCTCGACAAGACCGGCACGATCACGCTCGGCAACCGCCAGGCGTCGGCGTTCGTGCCCGCGCCGTTCGTGACCGAGGAAGCGCTGGCCGATGCCGCGCAACTGTCGTCGCTCGCGGACGAAACGCCGGAAGGCCGCAGCATCGTCGTGCTCGCGAAGGAGCGCTTCAATCTGCGCGAGCGCGACATGCAGGCGCTGCACGCCGTCTTTCTATCGTTCAGCGCGCAGACGCGGATGAGCGGCGTCGACCTGTTCCCGGACGGGGCTTCGTCCGGCGGGGCGGGGCGCGAGATCCGCAAGGGCGCGGCCGACGCGATCGCGCATTACGTCGAGTCCCACGGCGGCCGTGTCACGCGCGAAGTCGAAGCGGCCGTGACCGACATCGCACGCCGCGGCAGCACGCCGCTTGCGGTCGCGGAGCGACGCGACGGCGTCGCACGCATGCTCGGCGTGATCGAGTTGAAGGACATCGTGAAGGGCGGCATCAAGGAGCGCTTCGCGGAACTGCGCAAGATGGGCATCAAGACCGTGATGGTGACGGGCGACAACCGGCTGACGGCCGCGGCGATCGCGGCGGAAGCGGGCGTCGACGACTTCCTCGCGGAAGCGACGCCGGAAACCAAGCTCGCGACGATCCGCGAGCACCAGGCGGCGGGGCGCCTCGTCGCGATGACGGGCGACGGCACCAACGACGCGCCGGCGCTCGCGCAGGCCGACGTGGCGGTCGCGATGAACACGGGCACGCAGGCTGCGAAGGAAGCGGGCAACATGGTCGACCTCGACTCGAACCCGACGAAGCTGATCGAGATCGTCGAGATCGGCAAGCAGATGCTGATGACGCGCGGCTCATTGACGACGTTTTCGATCGCGAACGACATCGCGAAGTACTTCGCGATCATCCCGGCTGCGTTCGCGACGACGTACCCGCAGCTGCGTGTGCTTGACGTGATGCACCTCGCGTCGCCGGCATCGGCGATCCTGTCGGCGGTGATCTTCAACGCGCTGATCATCGTTGCGCTGATTCCGCTCGCGCTGACGGGCGTGCGCTATCGTCCGCTCGGCGCCGCGCCGCTGCTGCGCAGGAACCTGCTGCTTTACGGCCTCGGCGGGGTGCTGTTGCCGTTCCCGTTCATCAAGCTGATCGACATGATGCTCGTCGCGTTCGGATGGGCCTAACATGGACGCGCACGGTGCCGGCCGCGACAGTACGCATGACACCGCGAACAGAGGCGCTGCCGCATGAGCGAACCGACCGTCGTCATCGCGATCGTCGACGAAGACAGGTTGATCCGGCATTTCGTCCGTGTCGCGCTGAAGGCCGAACACATGCACGTCTGCGAGGCCGCGACCGGTGTCGCGGGCGTGGCGGCCGTCACCGCACACCGTCCCGACCTGATCGTCGCGGACACGAACCTGCGCGATCTCGGCGGCACCGAACTGATCCGTGCGCTGCGCGCGTGTTCGGACGCGCCGCTGATCGTGCTGTCGGCGCTGAGCGCGGAAGGCGACAAGGTGGCCGCGCTCGACGCCGGCGCGGACGACTATCTGACCAAGCCGTTCGGCGCCGCCGAGCTGATCGCGCGGATTCGCGCGCACCTGCGTCGTCAGGCCGGCGGCGGGCGTCTCGATGCGGTGCGCGTGCGCTTCGGCGACGTGACCGTCGATCTCGGCGATCGCCAGGTGTTTCGCGGCGGTGCGCGCGTGCATTTGAGTCCGATCGAATACCGGTTGCTGGCCGTGCTCGCGCATCAAGCGGGACGGCTGCTGACGCACGACCGTCTGTTGAGCGAGGTGTGGGGTGCGGCGCACGGCAAGGATGCGCACTACCTGCGCGTGTATGTCGGCCACTTGCGGCGCAAGCTGGAGTGCGATCCGCGGCGGCCCGAGTACATCGTGACGGAGATGGGGGTCGGCTACCGGCTCGCCGGCGCCGCGTAGCGGCCGCGCTCAGGTCAGGGGTTCGCGGCCGTCCGCAATTCGTCGGCTGCCGCGCCGTTCGAACCGCGCAACTGCGCATCGAATTGCTGCACGCGCAGTACGACGCGCTGCGCATAGCGCTTCGTGCCGCCGTTGTAGCGCACGAGCGCGGTTTCGACGTCGCCGTCCGCATCGTCGAGGTAGCCGCGGAAGATGGCCGCGCCGATCCGCACGTTGGTCGCCGGATCGGACAGGTCCTTCACGTGCGCGACGAGGTCGCGATGCGCGGCCGGCAGCACCTGCATCAGCCCGCGTGCACCGGCAACACTGACCGCGTGGCGATCGAAGCCCGATTCGACCGCGATGATCGCCAGCAGCAGCGCCGGTGCGAGCCCGTAGCGGTCCGATTCGGTCTGCACCGCGCGGGCGATCGTGCGTGCGTCCGCATACGCGACGTGAAAGCGGTTGCGCAGCGTCGTGACGATCGTATCGATGCTTGGAGGGAGCGATGTATCGTGCGCGCTGGCGGCGCTGGCGGCGCTGGCGGCGCTGGCGGCGGTGGCCGGTGCCGCCGGCGTGTCGCCGGCCCGCGCGGGGAGCGCGACCGCCAGCGACAGCGCGATCGGGAAAAGCGGTAGCAGCCGCTTCAGCGGCAGGGCCGGGCGCGTGCGCGGCACCGGCTGGTCATGCGATGGATAGGTTTCCTGCATGTCGTCGCATCGTGGTTCCGATGCGACGACTGTACGCAGTCATGCGTTGCGACCGTCGAAAGAAACAGGGGTGCCGGATAAACGCCGCGTAAACACGGGCGATGGGTGTAATCGCGTCGCGTCACTCTTCGCGATTGCGCGACTCGCCGCCGCCTTTCGCGAGACGCCATGCGATCGTGCCGAGCACGCCGACCGCGACGACCAGCGCGCTCCACAGCACGTAGCGGCGCTTCGCGTCCGTATCGGCAGCCGCCGACGGCGCGACAGCCGATACCGGCAGCGCCGCGCCGACGCGCGCGGGCCGCACTTCGGGCGCCATGCCGACCAGCAGCGCGTCGCGGCTCACGGCCGACGACACGAGCGATGCGTCGCCGACGCCGAGCGTAAACGGCGGCGAACCGCGCGCGACGAAGGTCAGCGCGGCCGGATGCCACCCGATCGCAACCGCCGGCTGGCCGCTGCCGAATCCGCCGTTGCGCATGTCGACGACGATCCGCCACGCGCGATCCGTATTCGCCGCGAACTCGAGCGGCGCATTGCGCTGCTCGCTGGCCTTGCCCTGCAGCCGGAACAGCACGGCACTCGCGACGTCGCGCCACGGCGCCTGTGCGTCGGCGCGGCTTTGCAGCGTCGCACGCGCGACGGTGTTCGGCTGCGGCAGGTCGAGACGCACGCGGTCGACCGGATACGCGCCGTCGGTGTCGAACAGATACTCGCCGGGCGTGCCGCCGGCCCGCACGCGCGCGGCGTCGCGCCATTGGCGCGGCACGGACGCGGTGTCCGTCCCGCGCGCGTCGCGCGGATGCGTCTCGACGTCGATCGACGCAATCGCGGGCGCGCCGTCGAGCCAGTCCAGCCGCAGGTAGCGCGGCGCCGCGCCTTCGAGCGCGATGCGTTCCTGCACCAGCATGTCGTCGCCGCGGCCGACCTTCAGCAACTGCGTGCTGCCGAGCGAGCGCCAGCTGCGCAGGTCGTCGCTGGCGTCGACGGCCACCCGCCCCTGGTAGCTGTCGTCGCCCACGTGCACGAGCAGCGCGTCGATGTGACCGTCCGCACGCGACAGGTCGACGAGATCCGCGCCGCGCTTTGCCGGTGACGGCGTGGCGACGGCCGCGCGCAGCGAGCCGTCGGGGCCCACCGTCACGCCGAGCGGCGCTTTGCCGTTATCGGCGCGCACCGGCGGCAGCGGGAACCAGTGCACCGGCGTGCGCGATGGCGGCACGGCGGGCGTGGCCGCCGCGGGCGCGTCGAGCGAATACGGAACCGGCTCGCCCGCGCCGTTGAAGACGCGCACGTCGCCGAGATCGTCGCGCCGGCTGGCCGCATACACGGGTTGCGGTACGGTGAGCTGGTAATACGCGGCGCTGCCGTCGAGGTCGAGCGAGAAGCGCTGTGCGACGCGCCCGGCATCCGACGTGCCGTCGGCGGCCGCGAACGACGCGAGCAGGCTCAGTCCGAGCAGGGCTGCGAGTCGTTTCATTGCGAGTCGTCCTGGTGGGTCGCGGCCTTCGGCGGCAGCGGCGAGAAATAGCCGATCAACAGCAGCAGCACGCCGATGCCGATGAACGACACGATGCGCTCGATGCCGGTCACGTGCGACAGGTCGAACAGGAACAGTTTGACGACCGTGAGCGCGAGCAGCGCGGCGCCGACGAACCACAGCGGCCGCAGCCCGCGGCGCGTGGCCCAGATCGTTGTCGCGAGCGCGCAGACCGTCCAGTACACGGATACCGACGCCTGTACGAGCGTCGATTCGGCCATCGCGCCGAATTCGTACGGTACGCCGGCCCAGTGGTGCAGCGTGCGCAGCAGGATCGCGTTGAGCCACAGGAATACGGTCGCACCGGCCGCGCTCAGCAGTTCGACGCGATACTTCCCGAACGACCAGCCGAGCTTGCGCGCGCGTACGAACCACGACGCGGCGAGCGCATAGACGACCGCGAGCACGAGATCGAGCGGGTTGAAGAGCGGCACGCGCGCCCAGCTTCCGCCGTCCTGCGTGAAGTTCGCGTAGAAGGTCCACACCCACATCACGACGATCAGCGGCAGCGATGCGAGCGCACACACGCGGGCGACCCCGTCACGGCGCGTCAGCCACATCCCGGCGAACGCGAACAGGCTCCAGCCGACCATGAACACCTGCTGGATGCCGAACGACGACAGCACGGTGTCGATGTCGTAGGCCATGTGGAAGCGCTGATGCAGCGTGCGCAGCATCAGTGCGTTGAACCACAGGAATACGGTTGCGATCGCAACATAGTCGACAACGCGCGGATGCCACGCGATGCCGAGCGTCTTCAGGCGGCGCAGCCACGCGGCGAACGCGACGAAGACCAGGAACTGCGCGATGTCGAGCGGATTGAGCAGCGGCAGCCAGAAGAGCGGCGATGCGTCGCCGTCGCTCGTCACGCTGGCAAGGCTCCACAGCCACAACAGCGCGGCGAGCGGTGCCGCGCCCCATACCTGGTAAGCGCGCGGGAATGCCGCGACGGGCCAGCGCAGGCGCGAGCCGGGGCCCGATACGAGCAGGAGCAGCGCACCGAAACCGTAGGCCCACGCGCTCCAGCTCCACGCGCCTTCGGGGACGAATGCGCGCAGGCGCCAGAAGCCTTCGAGCGACAGCAGCCCGCACAGCGTCCAGAACATCAGCGTATGCAGCGGCGCGATCACGCCGGCGGCGATGGCTTGGCCGATGCCTGGCGCCGCACCTTTCGCGGCATCGGCGCTCGCCGGTGCGCGCGACTGGCGCCACAGCAGCGCAAGACCCGCGCCGACGGCGACAGGCCACGCGAACGCGCCCATGCCCGACAGCGGCGCTTCGTACGCATCGAATGCGCGCAACGCGAGCAGCGCCAGCACCGGCGTCAGCGCAAGCGCGGGCCATTCGGCGAGCGGCCATGCCAGCCGGCGGCGCGCGACGTGCGCGAGCCACGCGGTGCCGGCCGCGAACAGCGCGGTTGTGTCGACGACGAAGCGGTCGGCATGCAGGTCGATGTGACGGCTCGCGTAGACGAGGATCTCGTGCAGCCCGCCGCTCACCCACCACAGCAGCCCCCACGCCGCGGCTGCGGCGCCGATCTCGGGCATCCATGCATGCCATGCGCGCGCCTCGTCGCGCCCGTGCAGCCACCAGCCGGTGAACAGGCCGGCGAGCGCGATCAGCAGCATCGCGATATACGGGCTGTTGAGCACGGGCAGCGCGGTTGTATCGGCCGGCCCGAGCAGGCTCGTGAAGAACGCGCCGGCCGCGGCGACCTGCATCAGCAGGCCGAAGCCGAACGGCAGCAGGCGCTTCTGGCGCACCCCGAGCCACACGATGGCCGCGCCTTCGATCGCCCACGCGGCGCTCGTCGTCGGGCCGGAAAACGCGAGCGGCACCGCGAGCGTCGCGAAGATCACCGCGAGCGCGAGCATCGCTTCGAACAGCAGCGCGAGGCGGTCGCGGCGCCGCGCGAGCCACGCGGCGACCGCGACGTAGAACGCCGACAGCGCGACGGCGCTCCACGCGAGCCCGAACGGCGTGCCCTTCACGAGCGCTGCCTGCAGCGCGGTCGCGACGATCGGCGTGCCGAACACGAGCGTGCCGTCCACGTAATGCCGCAGCGCCAGTTCGCGTTTCACCGCATACAGCAGTGCGATGCCGACATACATCAGGAAGAACAGGATCAGGAACGGCTCGGTGCTCGCGAACAGCGCGGGGCGGTAGGCCGTCACGCCCCACGCCGAGCCGATCGTGAACGTGAACACGAAGCCGAGCAGGTTCAGCGGGCGCCATGCCTTGAACCACGCGATCGCGAAGATGCCCGCGTTCAGCAGCGCGTAGTAGCTGAACAGCGCGACATGGTTGCCCTGGCCGGTCGACAGCAGCACCGGCGCGAGAAAACCGCCCGCGCTGCCCATGAACGCGAGCGGCAGCGCGTTCTGCTTCACCGCCAGGAACGCGCTCAGCGCGCAGACCGCGACCATCAGCGGGAACGCGGCGCCGACGGGCAGCAGCGCATAAAGCTTGGTCGCGGCGAAGATCGTCAGGTACAGGATGCCGACGCCGCCGCCTTGCAGCACGAGGCCGTACGCGGCGCGGCGCGCACGCACGCGCCAGCCGATCGCGAGCAGCGCGGCCGCGGCGAGCGCGGTGCCCGCGAGGCGGAATTCGATCGGCAGCATGTTGTTGTCGGCCGCGTACTTGAGCAGGAACGCGACGCCGAAGAACAGCACGATGATCCCGACGCGCACGACCGTGTTGCCGCCGAGCAGCCAGTCGCGTGCGGCGCCGAACGCACGTTCGGCGATGCCGGGTTCGCGCGGCGCGGACGGGGCAGGGCGGGCGGGTGTGGCCGGTGCATTCGTTGCGTTCGTTGCCGCGTTGGCGGCAGCGGGAACGGCGGCGCGTGCTGCGGGTGCGGGAGCCGGCACCGATGCGGATGCCGGTGTGCCCGGGCGCGCGGCGGCTGCGATTGCGGGTTGCGCGGGCGGTGTCGCTGGCGTTGCCGAAGCAGGCGGCGCCAGCGGAGCGGACGGAGTGCCGGCCGCGCTGGACACCGGCGTTGGCGCGGCGCTGCCGGTAGCGGCCGCACCGGCCTTCGCGCCGGCGAGCTGGCCGCGCAGCGATTCGAGTTCGCGCGCGAGCGTTTCGACGGTGGCTTCGAGGCGTGCGACGCGCTCCGCGAGCGGTGCGGGCGTCGGTGGCGGCGTCGCGGGCATCGCGAACGCGTCGGGCGTGGCGCTGTTGTTCGTGAGTTTGCGCTGCCGCAGCGCATGACCGATGCAGAACCCGACGACGGCGCCGAGCAGCGAGCCGTTTGCGACCGAGAAATCCCCGATCAATGCGGCGATGCCGCCCACGATGAAGCCGATTACGGCGAATGCCCAGTTCAACGCCTTACTCCCTCTCGTATCGTTATCGTCCTTCGATCGCGGCGCGCACCGGATCGAGGCGGGTTCAGCACGGCCGGCAGGCGAACCGGCAAGTGCGCGCCGTTGGCGGACCGTCGTGCGCAACGCGTGCGGCAACGGCGCGATCGGCGTGTTTGCAGGCAATGTATCACAGCGGTCATGCGGGATTTTCTGGGTTGCGGACCGGCCGCGATGCGTGGCTGATTTCCGTTCATGACGATCGCGCGGCATGGCTTTTTTTGCACGGTCATGCTTTTTGCGAAGGGCCGACAGGCGCGGCGAGACGGGCGATTGACGTGCATTGGTCGGACGACATTCGCGCCGCGGGCCGATCGGACGTGAAATTGTCGTAAAGCGACGTGCGTCCGGCGCGAATTGGCGCAAAAAGCCCTCCGATACGCTCCGCGCTGCTGCGCACAAGTCTTGCGTCGGATGCCCGCCGTTGTTGGGTGTGCGCGTATTGCGCTGCCGCAATCGGGTATCGCCGCGTGCCGCGGCCCGGCGGGCGGGGCTGGAGGCCGTGTCGTATTTGCGCAAGCGTTTGTCGTAATTCGTCGGCAGGTCGGGGTTTTTTCTGGCAACTATGTAGGCACGCTGAGTGACACGCGTGAGTCCCCGCTACACGAGGAGAAGGTTTCGATGGATGCCCCCAAGGTCGTAGTCGAAGGTCTGTGCAAGGTATTTGGAAGTAACCCCCAGCAGGCGCTCGACATGCTCGCCGCCGGTGCGACGAAGGATGACGTGCTCAGGCGCACCGGCCAGGTCGTCGGCGTGCACAACGTCTCCTTCGATGTGCAGGAAGGCGAAATTTTCGTGCTGATGGGCCTGTCCGGCTCCGGCAAATCCACGCTGATCCGCCTCGTGAACCGCCTCGTCGACCCGAGCGCGGGCAAAGTGATGATCGACGGGCTCGACGTCGCGTCGGCGCGCCGCTCGGCGCTCACCGCGCTGCGCCGCAAGGACATGAGCATGGTGTTCCAGTCGTTCGCGCTGATGCCGCATCGCACCGTGGTGTCGAACGCCGCGTTCGGCCTCGAGGTCGGGGGCGTCGGGAAGAAGGAACGCGAACGGCGCGCGATGGAGGTGCTCGAACAGGTCGGCCTCGCACCGTTTTCGCACAAGCTGCCGTCCGAGCTGTCGGGCGGCATGCAGCAACGCGTCGGCCTCGCCCGCGCGCTGGCCGTGAACCCGTCGCTGATGATCATGGACGAGGCGTTCTCCGCGCTCGATCCGCTGAAGCGCCGCGAAATGCAGGACGTGCTGCTGCAGCTCCAGAAGGAGCAGCGCCGCACAATCATGTTCGTGTCGCACGATCTCGAGGAAGCGCTGCGCATCGGCAACCGCATCGCGATCATGGAAGGCGGCCGGCTCGTGCAGGTCGGTACGCCGCAGGACATCATCGCGAACCCGGCCGACGACTACGTGCGCGCGTTCTTCGACGGCATCGACACGAGCCGCTACCTCACTGCCGGCGACCTGATGCAGACGGGTGCCGTGCCGACCATGTCGAAGTGCGATGCCGCGAACGTCGCGGCGACGCTGAACGGCAGCGCCGAATACGCGTTCGTGCTCGACGCCCAACGCAAGATCCGCGGCTTCGTCACGCGCGATGCGATCGGTCAGGACACGCCGTCCGTGCGGCCGGTCGAAAGCATCCGGCGCGATGCGTCGCTCGAACATGTCGTCGCGCGCGTGGTCGCGAGCCCGAATGCACTGCCCGTCGTCGACGACGACGGCTGCTACTGCGGCTCGGTCGATCGTGCGCTCATCCTGAAGGCCATCACGCGTTCGCGAGGCTCCCATGTCTGAAATGATTCCGCTCGGTACCTGGGTCGACCAGTCCGTTCATTACCTGCTCGACCACGACGCGAAGACGTTCGACGCGATCGGTCAAGCGATCGAGGGTCTCGCGGCATTCGTCGAGCACAGCCTGCAGGCGATCCCGATGTGGCTGATGATGGCGATCTTCATCGGCGTCGGGCTGTGGCGGGTGGGCTGGCGCTTCGCGCTGTTCACCACCGCGTCGCTGCTGCTGATCTTCGCGACGGGCTTCTGGGATCAGACGGTCATCACGCTCGGCCTCACGCTGTCGTCGACGATCATCAGCCTCGTGCTCGGCATCCCGCTCGGCATCTGGGCCGCGAAGAGCAAGTGGGTCGCCGCGACCGTGCGCCCGATCCTCGACCTGATGCAGACGATGCCGGCGTTCGTCTACCTGATTCCGGCCGCGATGCTGTTCGGTCTCGGCCGCGTGCCGGGGATCCTGTCGACGGTGATCTTCGCGATGCCGCCTGCCGTGCGCCTGACGAGCCTCGGCATCCGTCACGTGAACCGCGAGATCGTCGAAGCCGGCCAGGCATTCGGCTGCACGCCGTGGCAACTGTTGTACAAGGTGCAGTTCCCGAACGCGCTGCCGTCGATCATGCAGGGCGTGAACCAGACGATCATGATGGCGCTGTCGATGGTGATCATCGCGTCGATGGTCGGCGCGGGCGGTCTCGGCAACGACGTGCTCGCGAGTATCCAGCGCCTCGACATCGGCCTCGGTTTCGAAAGCGGTCTGTCGGTGGTGTTGCTCGCGATCATTCTCGACCGCATCACCGAAAGCTTCGGCCGCGCACCGGGCACCGTGAAGGCGCCGCTGTTCTCGGGCCTCAAGCAGCTCTTTCGTGTGAAGGCGGCGCCCGCACAGGCCTGACCGACTGGCGGCCGGCCGGACTTCCGGCCGCCTTCCCTGAATCGATAACGGCTTCCGCGGCATTTGCCGCGGAGCTGGCCCCCTGCAACCTCCTCGCCAGGAGACCGATGTGACGTCTGCCGTCGCTGTTGCGCCCGCCGCCTGCGTTTCACCGGTTTCGTCCCTCGCCCATTTCGGCTTCCTGACGCTGCCGAACTTTTCGATGATCGCGTTCTCGAGCGCCGTCGAAGTGCTTCGGATGGCGAACTACGTCGGGCGCGCCGACCACTACCAGTGGTCGATCTACTCGCTCGACGGCGCGCCGGCGCATGCCAGCAACGGCATTGCGGTGCGGCCCACGCAGGCGCTCGACTACACGAACCTGCCCGACGTGATGATCGTGTGCGGCGGCATCCGCATCCGCGACGTGGTCGACGAAGGCGCGCGCGATACGCTCGCGGCGCTCGCCGAACGCGGGCTGCCGCTCGGCGGCATCTGCACGGGCGCGTACGCGCTGATGTCGAGCGGGCTGCTCGACGGCTATCGCTGCACCGTGCACTGGGAGAACCTGTCCGCGCTGCATGCCGAGTTTCCGCAGGTCGGCTTCGCCGACGAGCTGTTCGTCGTCGATCGCGACCGGCTGACCTGCACGGGCGGCACCGCACCGCTCGACCTGATGCTGAATCTCGTCGGCATGCGATTCGGCCAGCAGCTTGCCGCGCAGGTGTCGGAGCAGTTCATCCTGGAACGCATCCGCAGTTCGACCGATACGCAGCCGATTCCCGTCGATGCGCGCGTCGGCTTCTCGCGTGCCGAACTGATCGAGGTCGTGCGGCTGATGGAGGCGAACATCGAGGAGCCGCTGTCGCTCGAGGAACTCGCGCGGCTCGTGCGGCTGTCGCAGCGGCACCTGCAGCGGATGTTCAAGGTGTACCTGAACGTGTCGCCGACCCACTATTACCTGACGATGCGCCTGAAACGCGCACGCGACCTGTTGCGCACGACCGATGCGTCGATCGCACGCGTGACGACGGTCTGCGGGTTTCATTCGCCGTGCCATTTCAGCAAGGCGTACCGCGCGCAGTTCGGCCATGCGCCGAGCTACGAGCGCAGGTTGCCGGGGCGCTGACCGTCAAGAATCACCCAGTCCGCGACGTCGCCGGGATCGCGGCGCGCGGCTTCAATAAACGATCCCGCATTCATGCAAACGACATCACTTTGAGGAGAAGAAAGATGAAGCGCCTATTGATCGCAGCGGTGTGCGGGATCGGAATAACCGCACCGATGTCGGCCGTTTATGCGGCCGATCCGCCCGTATGCAAGAACGTGCGCTTCGCGGATGTCGGCTGGTCCGACATCGCGGCGACCACGGGCCTCGCATCGACGATGCTGCAGGGGCTCGGCTACAGCCCGACGAAGACGATTGCATCGGTGCCGATCACGTTCGCCGGGATCAAGAGCAAGCAGATCGACGTGTTCCTCGGCTACTGGTCGCCGACGATGGACCCGATCATCCAGCCGTTCACGAAGGCCGGCACGATCAAGGTGCTGTCGACGCCGAACCTGACCGGCGCGAAATACACGCTCGCGGTGCCCGACTACGTGTACCAGGGCGGCCTGAAGTCGTTCGCGGACATCCAGAAGTTCGCGGACAAGCTGAACGGCAAGATCTACGGGATCGAACCGGGCAACGACGGCAACCTGCTGATCAAGAAGATGATCGACGGCAACCAGTTCGGCCTCGGCAAGTTCAAGATGGTCGAATCGAGCGAGGCCGGGATGCTGGTCGAGGTGAATCGCGCGATCCGCGACAAGCAGTGGATCGTGTTCCTGGGCTGGGAACCGCATCCGATGAACGTGCAGATGAAGATCGACTACCTGAGCGGCGGTGACGACGTGTTCGGCCCGAACTACGGCGAAGCGAAGGTGCTGACGGCGACGCCGCCCGACTACGCGCAGCGCTGCCCGAACGTCGCGAAGTTCGTGTCGAACCTGCAGTTCACGACGACGATCGAGAACCACGTGATGGTGCCGATCATGAACAAGGAAGACCCGAACAAGGCGGCGGCCGAGTACCTGAAGGCGAACCCGCAGGCGCTCGACAAGTGGCTGGCCGGCGTGACGACGCTCGACGGCAAGCCGGGGCTGCCGGCGGTGAAGGCGTATCTCGGCGTGCATTGAGCATCGATGTGGCCGGCGTGCCCGCCGAAGGCGGCGCGCCGGCGTGATGAAACGCGGCCCTCCCGCATCGTGCGGGCGGGCCGCGTTGTTTTGGGCGTGGCGAAGCAGCGCGCGAGAACGAAGGTCACAACCCCTTCGTCGCCGCCGGCACGTCGAACACGCGATCGAACGCCCACTGGAACACGAACGCATAGCAGAAGAAGAACGCGAACAGCCCGATATCGACGACGAACGCGTCGAACCACGAGATGTCGAGCCACCACGACACGACGGGCACGAGCACGAAGATCAGGCCGCCCTCGAATCCGGTGGCGTGCAGGATCCGCCGCCCGAGCGTACGCGTCGGCTGCCGGCGCGACGCTTCCCAGCGCTCGAACAGCGCATTGAAGATCATGTTCCACAGCAGCGCGATCGCCGACATGGTTGCCGACAGCGCACCCGAATAGACGAGGTCCTGCTTGAAGATCGCCGCGATCGCGGGCGAGATGCAGGAGATGGCGATCGCTTCGTAGAGCACCGCCTGCGTGATCCTGCGCGGTAGGCCTTGCACGTTGTTTCTCCGGTTCGACGGCAACCGCCGCGGCACGGTGCCGCGACGTCCCGCAAGGCTATCCGCGTTGCGCACCCGCTTCAATTCACCTAATCTCACCCCGATTGAATCGAATTCAACCCGGCCGCATCCGGCCCGCGAGGCCCCGTGTTCTCGAAAATTCCCCTGACCGCATTGCGTGTATTCGAGTCGTCGGCGCGGCTCGGCGCATTCAAGGCCGCCGCGGACGAACTGTCCGTGACGCCGGCCGCCGTGTCGCACCAGATCAAGTCGCTCGAAAGCCGGCTCGGCGTGCTGCTGTTCGAGCGCGGCGCGAGCGGCGTGCGGCTCACGGAGGAGGGCGAGCGGCTGTTTCGCGCGAGTCACGATGCCTTGCTTGCACTGAGCCGCGGGCTCGATGCGGTGCGGCCCGAAGCGGCCGACGAGCGCACGCTCGTGCTGACCACCACGCCCGCATTTGCCGCGATGTGGCTGATTCCGCGTCTCGGACGGTTTCGCCGTGTCGATCCGCAATTGAACCTCAAGGTCGAAACCGGCAACGCGCTCGCCGATCTCGAACGCGACGCGCGAATCGATCTCGCGATTCGCGCGACGTCGCGCACGTTCCCGGCGCTGCACGAGATTGCGCTGATCGACGAGTATTTCGGCGCGTATGCGGCTGCCGGGTTCGATGCGCATCGTTCGGACGAGCGGCTCGATCTGATCGAGACCGTGTGGGATACGCCGCTGCCTGTATCGATCGACTGGGCGTCGTGGTGTCGCGCGGCGAATCGCGAAGCATGGCTCGAACGCGCGGTGTTCCGGCATTACGACGACGAGCACTACGCGTTGCAGGCCGTGTTGCACGGGCAGGGCGTCGGGCTGCTCAGCTCCGTGCTGGCGGCCGAGCATGTCGAGCGCGGCGCGCTGACGCCGATCGAGCCGTCGGTGCGTCTCGACGGCGCACGCTTCGTCGCGCTGTGCCGGCCCGGGCGGGAACGCGAGCCGCAGGTCAGGCGGTTCCTCGACTGGCTCGAAGCGGAAATCGCGCAGACGCGTGCGGCGGTGGCGCGGATGACGCCGGGCGATCGCCGCGCCGACGAGCACGTTGCGGTGAGATCCGCCGAGTGAGCGGGAACCCGACCATATCGGGTTCCGGGTGCCCGCCGCCCGCCGTTACCCGAACCTGACGCAATACACCGGCGGCAAATGCGCCGATACCATCTGCCAGTTGTCACCGCCGTCGCCGGACGTCCACAACCCGCCGGTCGTCGACGCCATCGCGAGGCGCGTGCCGGAATCGTCCACCGCGAGCCCGTGCCGATACACGAGGTCGTACGCGGGCGCGGCCGGCAACCCGTTCGACAAACTCTCGAAACTGCGGCCGCCGTCGCGCGTGCGCGTGACGACGAACCGGCCGTTCACCGGAATCCGGCACGCATCCTTCACGGCCGGCACGAACCACGCGGTGTCCGGTTGGTCCGGATGCACGGCGACCGCGAAGCCGAAGTTCGAAGGCTGCGCGTCGATCCGCCGCCAGTGCTCGGCGCCGTCGGTCGAGCGGAAGATCGCGCAGTGATGCTGCGTCCACAGCACGTCCGGGTTGGCTGCGCACTGCACGACGCGGTGCGGGTCCTGCGCGTTGGGCTCGCCGCGCCGTTCGGGCGGCATGTAGTCGGCTTCCATGCCGTCTGCCGTCACGCGCCAGGTCGCGCCGCCGTCGACGGTCTGCCAGACGCCGCCGCACGAGATGCCGACCGTCACGTGCCGGCTGTCGCGCGGATCGACCATCACCGAATGGATGCCCGGCGCGTCGTATCCGCCGCCGCCCCACTCGGCGCGTTCAGGGCGATCCCACAGCGGGCGGTTGAGCACCCACGAGTCGCCGCAATCGTCGGAGCGGAACAGCCCGCCGGGTATCGTGCCGGCCCACAGTACGCCCGGCTCGTCGGCGCCGCCGGCTTCGAGCGACCAGATCTGCTGAAGCGTCCAGGGCGGCCGGGGTGGGCTGGGGGGCTCGTCGTCCGCGTCGCCCGTGCTCGCATGCGCCGCGCTGGCGCTGGCGGGCGGTTCGTCGGCAGGCTGCGGCGGATAAACGGGGACTGCGCATTCTTCCCAGTCGGCGGCGCCCGCCCGCCTGCGGTGCAGCTTCACGCCGAAATGACCGAGGTTGAGCGCGGCGTACAGCGTTCCGTCGCGCGGGTCGGCGAGTGCCATGCTGACCGGTTCGCCGACGAAATGCGGCTCGCCGAGCGTCCAGCCGCCGTTGCCGTCGGGCTGCAGAACGAACAGGCCTTTGCGGGTGGCGACGAGCAATCGATCGTTCATGTTGGATGTCTCCTGATGGCCTGACTGGGCGCTTTGGCATCTTTTCGGGGCTTTTGCATAAGTCCCCTTATCCGCCCGTCAGCGCCTGCACGACATAAACCCGACTGGAGTCGCCGAGCGCATCGGACAGCCGTTGCCGGTCGCGCAGCGGCTGGCCGTCGATGAATACCGAGAGATGCTTGCGCAGTGCACCCTGGTCGTCGACGATGTAGCCGCGCAGTCGCGGCTGCTCGCTGAAAACGGTGTCGAATGCTTCGCCGAGCGTGTGTGCGTCGATCTCGCGCTCGGGCGTTTCGACGTGCCGCTGGATCGAAGCGGCGAAGAAGATATGCGCCATGGCAGTGGCCGGCAGGAGCCGCGCAAAGGGGACGGTCTGTAGTTTAGGCGATCCGTCGGGGGCCGAAGGACGAAGTCGGGTCGCCCCGTTGCGCATGACCGATCCGCGGTGGCGGTGTCACTCCGGCGTATCCGGCGTACCCGGCCTGTCTCGGTCGACACACGCCGACGAATCGGCAACAATCTCGCCCGGACCGCAATCGCATGGCCGTTCCGGCTGCGCGACGATCGACGGTCGCGCGATTTCAACTTGCCGAAGGAATGACTTGCCATGCCGCGACAGGCCCTGTCGATCGTGAAGCCCGCCGTCGACGATATCGTTGCGGGACGCAAGCAGGTGGAAATCCGGTCGTGGGCGCCACCGACCATTCCGTTGCTCGATCTCGTGCTGGTGCAAAACACGATCTATCTGCGACAGGACGGGCAGGAAGATCCCGACGGCCTCGCGCTCGCGCTGGTCGACGTCGTGGGCGTGCACGACTGGACGCCCGACGAAGCCCGCTTGCAGCGCAAGCAATGGTGTGCCGGATACGTGTGCTGGGAACTGGCGAATGTGCGGCCGATCGACCGGCCTTTCCGGTGTGTCGCCAGGCGAGGCATCTATGCGCTGGAGCCAGCTTCCGGGCAAGCATCCTGACGCTTGCGTCGCGCGCTAAACCGGAATCGACCGCCCCCGCACCCGAATTCCGAGCCGCACGACGCCGATCACCGCATTCGACAGCCACGTGAGCAAGCGCGGCATCCCGCGCCGGCGGATATCGAGCAGCAGCACGATCCGCACTTCATCGCTGTCGTTCCACACCTCGTGCATGAACGTGTCGTCCCACAGCAGGAAGCGGCCTTCGTCGAGCCGGTATTCGCATCCATCCACTTTCAGCACGGCGGCCGGTGTGCCGTCCGCGCGCTTCGGCATCGACAGCACGAGATAGCCGCGCAGGATGCCGCGAAACGGCCCGCGATGCGGCGGAATGTGCTTGCCCGGCGCGAGAAACGACAACGATGCGGACAGCACGTCCGGCGACGCCGCGACGATCGATGCGACAGTCGGGCAGCGCGACAGGTTGCGCGGAAACGGTTGGCCGTACGCCTGCATGATGAACATCCGCCAGTCGCGCGCATCGTTGGCCGAGATGTCGTACTGCTCGCGCATGATCTCGTGGAAGCGCGGGATACGCGGCATGTCGCGCGCCACGGCGAGCGCTTCCGCACGGATCGCAGGCCACGCGCGCACGAAGCGCTCGGCATCCGGGAACGCGGCCGTATCGAGCACCGCGTCGCCGTCGATATGGCGGTCGTACAGCGTGCGGAGCAGGCCGGCTGCATAGTCGTAAGCGACGGACATGGTCGATCGATCGGCGATCCGTGTGAGGTGTCGTCAGTCTGCGCGAAGCGCGACGGGCGCTGCGTTACGTCAGGTTACGCCGTCTGACGAAAGAATGACAGTTCGATGACCGCTCGACGCAAGCTGCCCGGGCCACAACGCGCGGGAATAAACGAACCCCTGCCGTCGTCATACGGGTGTAGCACGTCGTCTCGTTGACTTCTGAAGGAGCAAACCATGAACAAGCATTGGCTGGTGGCCGCCACGGTGGTGGCGATGTCTGTCGCGGGTGTCGCGACGCAAGCGTCGGCACAGGCGCTCACGCGAGCGCAGGTGAGGCAGGAACTGATCGACGCCGAAAACAACGGGCTGCGCTTCGTGACCGACACGTCGTATCCGGACGTGAGCCCGCTGTTCCAGCGGCAGGTCGATCAGATGCCGCAGCGTCAGTCCAGCACGGCGGTCGGCAGCGATCCGGCCGTTTCATCCGAAGCGGGCAAGCCGGCGGCGATGTTGCCGCGCCAGCGCCCGGCCGCATGCGTCGGCCCCGCTAGCTTCTGCTCGATCTATTTCGGAAGCTGATCCAACGCGCCTGCGTTCGCAAGTCAGGCATTCACCACGGTTGATGGATACGGAACATTGAAGGAGTTCATGATGAAAACATATATCGCAGTACTGATGATGATCGGAATGATCGTCGGTCAGTCGGCATTCGCGCAATCGGCCGCACCGCTGACGCGCGCGCAGGTTCGCGACGAGCTGATGCGTCTGGAAGCGGCCGGGTACGACCCGGCGAAGGGCGACGACGGCGAGTATCCGGCGGACATCCAGGCCGCGGAAGCGAAGCTCGCCGAGCAGGATCGGGCCAGGGCGGCAGCCGCCATGCATGCGCCGGCCCCCGGCATGCCGGCTCAGACCAGCAATTAGGTGTCGATATGTACGCGTGTGGCTTCTGGCCGTCGTGTTCGCGGTATGGCAATCCGCGTACCCTTCGCGCCGCTCGACGTGACCGAAGGGCACCGGCTGCCATGCCGCTGATTGCGCGCCGCTTCGCGCGACGTCGAGATCATCTCGTCAACCGATCGCGATGGGTCGGCAGGTTGATCGCGCGATGAACAGGAAGGCAGGCAATGTCGCGAACCGGAACAACCCGGTTCATTCAGGCAATGAGATGGTGCGCTGAAACAGGGGGGGCGATCACCACGGCATCATGCGCTGCACGACCCGGTCGCGCAGCACGAAGCGGTGCGCCAGCGCGGCTGCCACGTGCAGGCAAATGCCGGCGAACAGCGCCCATGCGAGGATGCCGTGCACGTCGCCCATTGCGTGACCGAATCCGGAACCGGCCGCCGACAGGGCCGGCAACGGGACGACTCCGATCAGCGTCACGGCCCAAGCGCGCGACGATGCGTTGATCCAGCCGAGCAGCGGTACCGCGAGCAGCAGCGCGTAGAGCGCGAAATGCGTCGCACCCGACAGCGCGCGCATCGCGGGCGGCAGGTCGCTTGCAGGCGGGCGATGCGTCGCGCGCCACAGCACGCGGCAAGCCATCGCCGCAAGCAATGCGGTACCCACGATCAGGTGCGCGGCGATCAGGCCGATCGGTTGCGTATCGCGATGCACATCGGGCATCGTCCAGCCGATCGCATATTGCGCGACGACCAGCGCCACGATCATCCAGTGAAGAAAGCGTGCAACTGCGTCATATCGGGCGGGCGTGGGCATGAAGACTCCTGACGGACTTTGGGGATCGTATGTGTCGGAGAATTCTACGGGTGAATCGTTAACGAATCGTTAAGCACGCGGCATCGCGCGCGATCGATCGTCGTGTTCGTCGGCCGGCGCACTGCGCGGCAACGATCCGGCTGCATTCACCGATGGCAGCGCGATGACGACGCCGAGACCCTGACCGCCGATGCCGACTTCGAACTGCACGGTGCCGCCGAAGTACTGCGCGATGCGTGTGACGATCAACAGCCCGAGCCCGCTGCCGGGCGACTGCGTGTCGCTGCCGATCAGGTCGTCGTCTTCAACAACGCGGAGTCGCATGATCAATTCGCGTGCAGGTGCCTGCGATTGCACGAGCCCGACTGTGCGTGCGATGCAACGGATTGTAATTGAGCTGTCTTAATCATCGCCGATCCTGAAGAGCGCTCAAGGTTTGCTGCTGTCATTCCCGCTACTATCGGCCACGACATTGCTCCCCCAATCCCGATCCCGATCCGGGTTTGCCGCGTCCGGCGCGGACCGAACGCACCGGCCCACGAATCCGCGACCCTTCAGTTTGATTTCAGATCGATCCGGGTCGCCTGCACGGGAGATTCATTCCTGATGGCACCTTCGACGATCCAGCGATGGCGCGCCCACCTGCTGATCGCCGCGCTGGCCGGCATGTTCATTCAGTGTTTCGTGCTGGTGTCGCTGCTTGCATTGCGCATACCCGAGGCGTTTTTCACCACGATGACATTTCGCGTCTGGACCGTCGTCGCGGTTGCGACCGCGATCCTTTCGGCCCGCAAGCTTGCCGATGCGGCGTTCAGGGCCGCGCTCGCGTGCGGATACGTGCGCGTGACCGGAATCGATCGACGGACGGTAGTTGTGTCATCTGATTGCGCGTATCGTCGATTGGTCGTCCTTGACATCCGGCTCAACGGGAATCGATACGGCAGCGTGCACGGGTGAGCCCGCGTGCGCGGCCGGTTGCGGTCGTACGGGTCACCACTGGGGAGAAGCATGGTTTTGCTGCATGTGCTGCACGCGCTGGCCGGGGCAATGTCGATCGTCTGCGGGCTGGGCGTGTTGCTGGGCATTGCCTACACGGTCACGGCCAGCGTGCTGGTCGGCAGGTTCTTTTCCCGGGCGCCGGCGGTGCCGCGCGATTACCCGGGCGTTACCGTCGCGAAGCCGCTGCACGGCGACGAATGGGATCTCGTACAGCATCTCGAAAGCTTCTTCGTGCAGGACTATCCGGGGCCGGTACAGCACCTGTTCGGCGTGCACGATGCGGGCGACGCGGCACTCGCGGCCGTCGAGACGCTGCGGGCACGCTATCCGGACGCGAACATCAAGGTCGTCGCCGATGCGCGGCTGTACGGGCCGAACCGCAAGATCGCGAATCTGGTCAACATGCTCGAACACGCGGAGCATTCGGTGCTCTGTCTCGCCGACAGCGACGTGGTGGTCGAGCGCGATTATCTGCGTGCGGTCGTCGGCGCGCTACAGCAGCCGGAAGTCGGCATCGTGACGAGCGTCTATCGCGGTGTCGCGTCGCCGGGCTTCTGGCCCCGCGTTGCCGTCGCGATGACGAACTACCATTTTCTACCGGGTGTGATTACCGGGCTTTTCATCGGGCGTGCACGGCCATGCTTTGGACAGACGATTGCGATCACGCGCACGACGCTCGAACGCATCGGCGGGCTCGCGCGTTTCGCGCATCACCTGGCCGAGGATCACGCGCTCGGCGAAGCGGTGCGGCAAGTGGGTACGCAGGTCGTCATCCCGCCGTTCGTCGTCGGGCATGCCTGTGTCGAAGAGACGTTCGCGAAGCTGTACGCGCACGAACTGCGCTGGAGTTGCACGATCCGCGCCGCGGACCGGCTCGGTCATGCCGGGTCGGTGCTGATGCACCCGGTGCCGCTCGCGCTGCTGGCCGTGCTGTTCTCCGGCGGCGCGCTCGCCGCCTGCTGGCTGACGGTCGCGGCGCTCGCCGCGCGGGCGCTGCTGATGCTGAAAACGAGCCGAGCGACCGGTGCCGGCCTGCGCGGCGCCCTCTGGCTGCCGTTCGTCGATCTGCTGCAGTTCCTGGTCTTCGTGTCGAGTTTCTTCTCGTCGCACGTCGTCTGGCGCGGCACGCGCTTTCGCGTCGACCGGGAAGGCTTGCTGTCGCCGGCGGGTGAATCATGACGATCGAGACGAACCCCGGCAACGCCGACGCGGACCGGCGGTCCGCGCGTCACGACGCGCGGCTCCGGCATGCGGGGCGCGCGGCGGCGCTGGCCGGGCTGGCGCTCGCGGTGTGGCTGATCTGGCGCGAGCATCCGCTGGAAATCCTGCATCGGTTGCGGCTCGCCGGCGCCGGGCTGCTCGTCGCCGCGCTGGCCCACATCCTGCCGATGCTCGCGAATGCGTGGGACTGGCGGATGCTGATCCGCGGGCCGCGCCGCCCGTCGTTCGCGACGATGCTGAAGCTCGTGTGGATCCGTGAATCGATCAACGGGCTGTTGCCGGTCGCGCGGATCGGCGGCGAGATCGTGTCGTTCGGGTTGCTGCGGCAGGCGGGCGTGCGGCCGGCGACTGCCGTGGCCAGCCTCGTCGCCGACATGCAGCTCACGCTGATCAGCCAGCTGGTGTTCGCGCTGATCGCGATCGGCTATGTGCTCGAACGCGTGTCGTCCGACGCTGCGCGGGTGGCCGCGCACCTCGCGATCGGCATGGCGGCGCTGGTACCGGTGTTGCTGCTGTTCGCGCTGGTGCAGCATGCGCGGCCGTTCGAGCGCGCGATGCGCGTGATCAACCGGATCACGAGCGGCAAGGTGGTGGCGCTGGTCGGCGAATCGGCGCGCACCGATCAGTCGATCCGGATGATCTGGAGAAAGACCGGCATCGTCGTGCGCTATCTGGGGATCTGGCAGACGCTGCAGTTTGCGGGTTATGCGCTGGAGATCTGGCTTGCGCTGTACTTCCTCGGCGCCGATCCGACCTTTGCGCAGGCGCTCGCGATCGAGGCCTTGATCCAGCTCGTGAGCAGCATCGCGTTCCTGATGCCGGGTGGTTTGGGCGTGCAGGAGGGCGGGTTCGTGCTGATCGGCGGGCTGCTCGGGTTCGACGCGCCGACCTGTCTTGCGCTGGCCGGCGCCCGCCGCGTGCGCGATCTGCTGTTCTATCTGCCGGGTTTGCTCGCGTGGCAGTGGGCGGCCGGATCGGCGAAACGACCGGGCGGCACGAAGCGCGGGTCGCTGAGCATCGGGGAATCCGCCAGGCCGCGCTGACGCGGCCCGACGGCGCTGCGTGCGTGCCGGGGCGGCGCGTATCCGCCGACGCGCCGCGGCGCGTGAATCAGCGCCGTTCGTCCGCGATATGGCTGCGGATCACGTCCGCGAACGACGTGTCGCCCGTCAGCCCGAGCGCTTCCGCGCGCGTCGTGTCCCAGCGGCCCGGCCAGCTGCCGACGATCTTCTCGACGCGCTCGTCGGGCACATGGCGGATCAGCTTCACGACGTCGTCGCCCGCGACTTCGCGCAGCGCTTCGATCATCTCGTCGACCGACACCGACAGGCCGGGCAGGTTGATCACGCGCTTGTTGCCGAGCTTCGCGCCGTCGATCTCGCAGCCCGCGACGAGCGCTTCGATCGCACCGCGCGGCGACAGCAGCCACAGCCGCGTCGAACCGGGCACCGGGCACACGCTTTCCTCGCCGTTCAGCGGCTCGCGGATGATGCCGCTCGCAAACGACGACGCGGCCGCGTTCGGGCGGCCGGGCCGCACGCTGATCGTCGGCAGCCGCAGCACGCGGCCGTCGACGAAGCCGCGCCGCGCGTAGTCGCACAGCAACAGTTCGGCGATCGCCTTCTCGGCACCATATGACGATTGCGGGTTCAGCGCGGTGTCGTCCTGCACGACGTCGGGCAGCGCGCCGCCGTACACCGCCACGGAGCTCGTGAACACGACGCGCGGCTGGTGGCCGCGCGCGCGGCACACTTCGAGCAGCGTGCGCGATGCGTCGAGGTTGATCCGCATGCCGAGATCGAAATCGGCTTCGGCCTGCCCGCTGACGATTGCCGCGAGGTGGAAGATCGCGCCCGTCTGCGTGTCGATCGCGCTTTCGAGCACCGCGCGATCGGCGATGTCGCCGACGATCGACGTCACGCGCGCATCGCCGAAATCGCTGCCCTTGACGACGTCGAGCAGCACCAGCTCGTCGATCTTCGCGATCCGGCCGTCGGGGCCGGTCAGTTCGCCGCGCTCGAGCAGCTTGCGCGCGAGGCGCTGGCCGAGAAAGCCGGCGCCGCCGGTGATCAGTACTTTCATGTTCTTTATCCTCTTGGGAATGCTGGAATCACAGGTACGGTCAGGGCCTATTCCCGCCAATAACGGGCTTGCGAACGTGCCTTGCCGGCTGTCCCCCAAGGGGACTTCCTTCGGGGCGCGTGCAAGAAGCAAGGAGCGCCGTTTGGCCGAGCCAAACAAGCGACGCGCGACGCCGCAATGCGGCCGGCAAGGCACGTTCCCCTGTTTGGAAAAAATCATTCGTGGGGCTGGCCGCCAGAAGGGCCGATCGCCGCGTCATGCTCCTCGCGAATACGTCGAGTATTCGCTTCGTCGTATTCCTTGCGCTCGGCCCTTCTGGCGGCCAGCGCAAGCCCGTTATTGGCGGGAATAGGCCCTAAGCCAGCCGAGGCCGGCCGACGTGCCGGCCTTCGGGCGGTATTCGCAGCCGATCCAGCCGTCGTAGCCGAGCGCGTCGATCAGGTCGAACAGGTACGGGTAATTGACTTCGCCGAGATCCGGCTCGTGGCGCTCGGGCACGCCCGCGATCTGGATGTGGCCGATGCCCGCGAAATCGCGCTTGAGCTTCATCGCGAGATCGCCTTCGACGATCTGGCAGTGGTAGCAGTCGAACTGCACCTTCAGGTTCGGCGCGCCGACTTCCGCGCAGATCGCCTGCGCATCGTCCTGGCGGCTCAGGAAATAGCCGGGCATGTCGCGCTGGTTGATCGGCTCGATCAGGATCGTGACGCCGCGCGGGGCGGCGGCCTGCGCCGCATGCCGCAGGTTCGACAGGTAGGTGTCGCGATGGCGCGCGCGGTCGGCGCCCGGCGCGACCATGCCGGCCATCACGTGCAGCTTCTTGTTGCCGAGCACGCGCGCATAATCGAGCGCCTGGTCGATGCCGCGCCGGAACTCGTCCTCGCGGCCCGGCAGCGATGCGATGCCGCGTTCGCCCGCGGCCCAGTCGCCCGGCGGCGCGTTGAACAGTGCCTGTTCGAGGTTGTGCGAGTCGAGGCGCGCACGGATGTCCTCGGCGGCGAAGTCGTACGGGAACAGGTACTCGACGGCCTTGAAGCCGTCGTACGCGGCAGCGGCGAAGCGTTCGAGGAACGCGTGCTCGTTGTACATCATCGAGAGGTTGGCGGCGAAGCGTGGCATGGCAGCGGGTCCTGTGAATGAATGGGGCGGGGCGTACGGCGCCCCGCGTCGAATGGCGGCTCAGCGGCTCAGCGGCTCAGCGGCTCAGCGGTTCACGAGTTTCGCCGGCGTGAGCCACACGGCGATCGCGCCGAGCACGAGCATGGCCGCCAGCACGTACATGCCGGACGACGTGCTGTGCGTGGCGTCCTTCAGGTAGCCGATCACGTACGGGCTCGCGAAACCGGCGAGGTTGCCGACCGAGTTGATGATCGCGATCCCGGCGGCGGCCGCGGAGCCCGCGAGGAACGCGGTCGGCAGCGACCAGAACAGCGGTGCGCAGGTCAGCACGCCGCCCGCCGCGAGCGACAGGAACACGATCGACACCGTCGTATTGTGCGAGTACGACGCCGCGACCGCAAACCCGACCGCGCCCATCAGCGCCGGCACGATCAGGTGCCAGCGGCGTTCGCGGCGCTTGTCCGCACTGTGGCCGAACAGGTTCATCACGACGATCGCGACGACGAACGGGATCGCAGACAGCAGGCCGATCTGCAGCGTATCGGTGATGCCGGTCGATTTCACGAGCGTCGGCATCCAGAACGTGAGGCCGTACTGGCCCGTCACGAACGCGAAGTAGATCAGCGACATCCACCACATGCGCGGGTCCGAGAACACGGCCTTCAGCGAATGGCCGTGCTTCCCCTGTTCCTGCGGCTGCGCGGCGATCTCGTCTTCGAGCAGCTGCTTCTCGCGCTCGTCGAGCCACTTCGCACCGCGGATGCTGTTGTCGAGATACAGGATCGTCGCGATGCCGACCAGCACGGCGGGCACGGCTTCGATCATGAACATCCATTGCCAGCCGTGGAAGCCCGAGCCGCCGTGGAAGCGCTCCATGATCCAGCCCGACAGCGGGTTGCCGAAGATGCCCGACACGGGAATCGCGGACATGAACACCGCGATGATCTTCGCGCGGCGGTGCGACGGGAACCAGTACGTGAGGTACAGGATCACGCCGGGGTAGAAGCCGGCTTCCGCGAGGCCGAGCAGGAAGCGCAGCACGTAGAACTGGGTGGGCGTCTTCACGAATGCGAACAGCGCGGACAGCAGGCCCCACGTGATCATGATCCGCGCGATCCAGATGCGCGCGCCGAGGCGGTGCATCAGCAGGTTGCTTGGCAGTTCGAACAGAAAGTAGCCGAGGAAGAAAATCCCCGCGCCGAGGCCGAACACGGTTTCGCTGAACGCGAGATCCTGCGACATCTGCAGCTTCGCGAAGCCGACGTTCACGCGGTCGAGATACGCGACCACGTAGCAGAGCATCAGGAACGGCACGATGCGCCAGAACACTTTCTTGTAGGTGCGGTCGAGTTCCGCAGAATGGGCAGGCGCAGCGGCCGAGCGGCTTGCGGCCGCATCGAGAGCAGTCATCGTCGTCTCCAGGGATGTCGTGTGCCGGTGGCGCGTACGCCACCGGATCGTTTGTGTGTGCTGACGGAAGGGCCCGCGCACACGGCGGGCATGGGAATCGGTACGTGGTGCGCGCCGCGTTACCAGCGCGCGCCGAAGGTCTCGCGCAGTTCGTCGAGCGCCGCGTCGGAAAGCGGCTCGGGCTTCGGGTTCGTCATCAGCCACAGCCGTGCGGTTTCCTCGAGTTCCTCGAGCGCATACGACGCGTGCGACACCGACGGCCCCCACATCACCGGGCCGAGGCGGTCGAGCAGCACGCCTCGCACCTGGTCGGCGAGCGCCGCGACTTCGGCCGCGACGGCCGGGTCGCCGGGGCGGCGGTAACGGATCAGCGGAATGTGGCCGACCTTCATCACGTAGTACGGCGTGATCGGCGGCAGCACGTCGGTGTCGCGCCACACGCCCGCGAGCGTCAACGCGACGAGGTGCGTCGAATGCGTGTGGACGACGCCGTTCGCTTCCGCGTTGCGCGCATAGATGCCGCGATGCAGCGCGAGCGTCTTCGACGGCTTGCCGCCCGATACGGGCTGGCCGTCCAGGCCGACCTTCGCGATGTCGTTCGGGTCGAGCCGGCCGAGGCACGCGTCGGTCGGCGTGATCAGCCAGCCGTCGGGCAGGCGCGCGCTGATGTTGCCGGCGCTGCCGACCGCGTGGCCGCGTGCGTACAGGCTGGCGCCGACGACGCAGATCTCTTCGCGCAGTTTCGCTTCGTGGCTCATCATGCGGCTCCGTCCAGCGCACGCAGCGCCTTGTCGAAAAAGTCCGTCGCGCCGAAGTTGCCGGATTTCAGCGCGAGGCCGAGCGGCTGCGCATCGATGGTGGCCGTGGCCGGCACGCCCGGATCGATCTGCGCGCCGATCTGCAGCGACTTCACGTCGAGCGCCTGCACGACCGCGCCGGACGTCTCGCCGCCGGCGACGACGAACTTGCGCACGCCGAGTTCGCGCAGGCCCCGCGCGATCGCCGCGAGCGTGTTTTCGACGAGATGGCCGGCCGCTTCGACGCCGAGCGCCTGCTGCACGGCCTTCACTTCGTCGGGCGTCGCGGTCGCGTAGATCAGCACTGGCTGCGGCAGGTGCGAGCGTGCGAAGGCGAGCGCTTCATCGACGACGGGCTCGCCGCGCGCCGCCGCGAGCGGATCGATGCGGAAGCTCGGCCGCGTCGCGCGCCACGCGGCGACCTGCGCGTTGGTGGCTTTCGATGCGCTGCCGGCGAGCACGGCCGACAGCCCGTCGATGCGCGGCAGCGATGCCGCGTTGTCGCGCTCGGGCAGTTGCTCCGCGCGGCGGAAATTCGCGGGCAGGCCGAGCGCGATGCCCGAGCCGCCGGTGACGAGCGGCAGGCCCGCGCATGCTTCGCCGAGCACGTACAGGTCGCGGTCGGACAGCGCGTCGGCGATCGCGAAGCGCGCGCCTTCCGCGCGCAACTGGTCGATCCGCGCGCGCACCGCGGCCGCGCCCAGCGCGATCGTGTCGTAGCGGATCAGGCCGACCGGCGACTGCGTTTGCTGCTGCAGCACGCGCACGAGGTTCGCGTCCTTCATCGGCGTGAGTGGATGGTTCTCCATCCCCGATTCGTTCAGCAGCACGTCGCCGACGAACAGGTGGCCGCGATAGATCGTGCGGCCGTTCTCGGGGAATGCCGGGCATGCGATCGTGAAGCCGCCGCCGGCCGCATCGAGCAGCGCGTCGGCGACGGGCCCGATGTTGCCCGCGTCGGTCGAGTCGAAGGTCGAGCAGTACTTGAAGAAAAACTGCCGGCAGCCCTGCGCGCGCAGCCATTCGTACGCGGCGAGCGATTGCGCGACGGCGTCGGCCGCGGGGATCGTGCGCGACTTCAGCGCGACGACGATCGCGTCGGCGTCGAGCGCGGCGCCGTCGCCGGGCACGCCGATCGTCTGCACGGTGCGCATGCCGCTCTTGACGAGCATGTTCGCGAGATCGGTCGCGCCGGTGAAATCGTCGGCGATGCAGCCGAGCAGGGGACGGGAAGCGGAAGCGGTCATGGCAGGAACGTCGTTCGAATCAGCGGGCGGGCGGCAGCGTGATGCCGGGGAAAGTCTTGATCACGGCGGAATCGTCCTCGCCGCCGTGGCCGGCGCTCGACGCGCTCATGAACATCTGGTGCGCGGTGGCCGACAGCGGCAGCGGGAATTTGCTGCGGCGTGCGGTATCGAGCACGAGGCCGAGATCCTTCACGAAGATGTCGACGGCCGACAGCGGCGTGTAGTCGCCGTTCAGGATGTGCGGCACGCGGTTCTCGAACATCCACGAATTGCCTGCGCTGTGCGTGATCACGTCGTACAGCGCGTCGGCATCGACGCCTTCGCGCAGGCCCAGCGCCATCGCCTCGGCGGCCGCCGCGATGTGCACGCCGGCCAGCAACTGGTTGATGATCTTCACTTTCGAGCCGATGCCGTGCGCGTCGCCGAGGCGATAGACCTTGCCGGCGATCGCGGCCAGCACGTCCTCACAGCCCGCGTACGCGGCGGCGGGGCCCGACGTCATCATCGTCATCTCGCCCGATGCCGCGCGCGCGGCGCCGCCCGACACGGGCGCGTCGAGCATCTGCAGGCCGGCGGCCTCGATCCGCGCGCCGAGCGCGACCGCGAATTCGGGCGCGACGGTCGCGCTCGCGATCACGACGCCGCCCGGCTTCATCGCCGCGACCGCGCCGTGCTCGCCGAACAGCACCGTTTCCGTTTGCGCGGCATTGACGACGAGCGTGACGACGACGTCGCACTGCGCGCCCAGTTCGGCCGGCGTCGCGCAGGCAATGCCGCCTTCGGCGGCGAACGCCTGCAGCACGGTGTCGCGCACGTCGCATGCGTGCACGCGCAAGCCGGCGCGCAGCAGCGAGCGGGCGACGCCGAGGCCCATCGCGCCGAGGCCGATGACTCCAATATTTCGTGACATGGTCAACCTTGATCGATTCGGGAGAGGTTCGGGACAACGGCGGCGGCGGCGGGCGCCGCCGGCTTCAGCAGATGCCGGCTTCCGCGAGACGGCGGGCGGCGTTGTACATGTGCGTGCGCGCCGCGTTGCGCGCCGCCATCGGGTCGCGCGCGCGGATCGCGTCGGCGATCGCCGCGTGTTCCTCGCGCACCTGACGCGAGAAATCGTCGCGCGTCGCTTCGTTGCCGCGCGTGACTTTCACGCCGGCTTCGAGGTACTGGTTCAGGAACTGCAGCGTCTTCAGGAAATACGGGTTGCCGGTGACGGCGGCGATCGTGCGATGGAACGCGACGTCTTCCGCGACGCCGTCGCGCCCTTCGGCTACCGCATCGTCGATCTTGCGCAGCGCGTCGTCGATGTCGGCCATGTCGTCGGCGGAGTGGTGCAGCGCGGCTTCGGCCGCGACTTCAGCCTCGATCGCGCGACGCACCGCGAGCAGGTGCGGCAGCGAACTCGCCTCGACGGCTTCCGCATAGTCGATCCGCAGCGGCCGGATCGCGCCGTGCTGGTTCACGTACACGCCGCTGCCCTGGCGCGGCTCGACCACGCCTTCGTTCTTCAGCCGCGAGATCGCTTCGCGGATCACGGTGCGGCTCACGCCGAATTCCTGCGCGAGCACGGCTTCGGTCGGCAGCTTGCCGGTGGCCGAGAAACTGCCGACTTCGATCTGCTTGAGCAGTTGCTGCGCGACATGGTCGCTCATCGCACGGGCGGGAATTTTCTCGAACATGGCGCTCAGGTTTGTAAGGTGATGTGGTCATCATACAAATTTGAGCGCGAAGCAGCATCCGTGATAACCCTCGGTCAATGGTGTGCAACGTCGGTCAAGTTGACTGAAACCGGTTCCATTTGAATCGAAACCGGCGCGATCGGATGTCGCTTCGCGGTCGGTCGGCCGGTCTGGAAAGCGAAGTGCGGGTACCTTCGGCCGTCAGTCGGCGATGTCCTCGACGGGGTCGGTCGTCGCATCCGGCGCCGCGCCGGCTTCCGCCACTTCGCCGCCGCGCTCCCGATACGTCGCCGGCGGCACGCCGAACTGCTTGCGGAATTCGCGCCCGAGGTGCGACGCATCGGCGAACCCGCAGCTCGATGCGATATCGGCCACCGTCCGGTCCGAACTCGTCAGCAGCCACGCGGCGGTGCGCAGCCGCACCTGCTTCGCGAACACCTGCGGGCTCTTGCCCGTCTCGGCCTTGAACAGGCGCTCGAGCTGCCGCGTCGACAGGTCGAGCTTGCACGCCAGTTCATCGAGCGGCAGCGTGCGCCCGACATGCTGTTCCATCAGGAGAATCGCGCGCTTGACCTTCGGATGCGTCGCGGGCTCGAGCCCCGGCGGATGCGGCTGCGGCGCGTTGCCCTTCTGCATCTCGCCGACGAGCAGGATGCGTAGCGCCTTCTGCACGGTTGCGTGGTCGAAATGGCGCAGCAGGATCGCGGCGGCGACGTCGATCGACGCGCGGCCGCCGGAACAGGTAATCCGGCGCCGGTCGATCACGAACAGCCGGTCGGCGATCAGCAGGTCGGGATCGGCGGACGGGAAGCGCTCGATGAAGTCCCAATAATGGAACCAGCTCACGCAGGTGCGGTAGCCGTCGAGCACGCCGGCGCGCATCAGCGTGAACACGCCGGTGCAGATCCCGACGACCGTCGCGCCGCCCGTCGCCGCGCGGCGGATGAAGTCGAGCGTTTCGGGGCCGGCTTGCGGCCCCGAATGCAGCAGCCCGCCGACCACGACCACATAGTCGAACGGCTCGGCCGCGTCGAACGTCTCCCACGGCGTGATCTGGATCCCGCAACTCGCGCGCACCGGCGCGAAGGTCTCGCCGATCACGCTCCACGCGCAGCGCACGGGCTTGCTGTAGTCGCCGTCGTCGGCCGACAGCCGCAGCATGTCGACGAAACCCGAGAAGGCCGTCAGCGTGAAGTTCGGCAGCAGCACGATGCCGAAGCGGATACGCCGCGGTGCGGGTTCTGCAAGGGGGGAAGCGGGTACGTCGGGTGTCATCGCGGCCAATCTCGTCACGCCGGGCAGGCGGTCTCACTCATTTCACTCTGGTTGCGGGTACGGCTGCCGGGGCGGCGCGGATGGTGCCAGCGTCGCCGATCGGCTTCGGCCGGACTTGTGGTTTTCCGTCGAGAACCATCGCCAAAACGTACTTTCGGGCCGGCCGGCGCGGTACTTGGCGGCGGTATCCCACGCCGATGCCGTTTTTGTTCTATCGGCCAATTTTACGCTTTGATGTACTGGTGCCCAACGTCATTCCACGCATGTCATCCAGAGGAAGCCAGATGAACGTCAGCGCGTTCGACCTGTTCAAGATCGGCATCGGCCCGTCCAGTTCGCATACGGTCGGCCCGATGATCGCCGCGTGCCGCTTCGCGTCGCACGTGGAGGACGCGAACCTGCTCGGCTTCGTGCGCCGCGTGCGGGTCGAGTTGTACGGCTCGCTCGGCGCGACCGGCAAGGGCCACGGCACCGACAAGGCCGTGCTGCTCGGCCTCGAGGGGCACTTGCCCGACACGATCGATCCCGACCTGATCGAGCCGCGCCTCGCCGCGATCCGCGCGGAGAAGTCGCTGTCGCTGCTCGGCAAGCAGACGGTCCGCTTCGAGGAGAAGGAGCACATCGGCTTCTTTCGCAAGATGATGAGCGGCACGAGCATCGTGCACCCGAACGGGATGCGCTTCCAGGCATTCGACGAACACGGCCAGTTGCTGGTCGAGAAAGAGTATTACTCGGTCGGCGGCGGCTTCGTCGTGAACCGCGACGGCGATCGCGTGAACGGCGTGCGCGCGGCGGTCGAGGTGCCGTACCCGTTCCGCACCGGCGACGACCTGATGCGCCAGTGCCGCGAACACGGGCTGTCGATTGCCGAGCTGATGCTGCGCAACGAAAGCGCGCTGCGCCCCGCCGACGAAGTGCGCGCCGGGCTGCTCGCGATCTGGCGCACGATGGCCGCATGCGTCGAGCGCGGCTGCAAGGTCGAGGGCGAGCTGCCCGGCCCGATGCGCGTGAAGCGCCGCGCGGCCGAGCTGAACGGCAACCTGCGCGCGCGCTCGGAAGAGTCGCTGCGCGACCCGCTGTCGATGCTCGACTGGGTCAACCTGTACGCAATGGCCGTCAACGAGGAGAACGCGGCGGGCGGGCGCGTCGTCACCGCGCCGACCAACGGCGCGGCCGGCGTGATCCCCGCGGTGCTGCACTACTACGTGAAATTCGTGCCGGGCTCGAACGAAGCCGGCATCGTCGAGTTCCTGCTGACGGCCGCGGCGATCGGGATCATCTACAAGGAAACCGCGTCGATCTCCGGCGCGGAAGTCGGTTGCCAGGGCGAAGTGGGCGTCGCGTGCTCGATGGCCGCGGCCGCGCTCGCCGCGGTGATGGGCGGCACGCCCGACCAGGTCGAGAACGCCGCCGAGATCGGTATGGAACACAACCTCGGGATGACCTGCGACCCCGTCGGCGGGCTCGTGCAGATCCCGTGCATCGAGCGCAACGCGATGGGCGCGATCAAGGCGCTGAACGCGTCGCGCATGGCGCTCAAGGGCAACGGCCAGCACTACGTGTCGCTCGATTCCGTGATCAAGACGATGCGCGAGACGGGTGCCGACATGAAGACGAAATACAAGGAAACGTCGCGCGGCGGTCTCGCCGTGAACGTCATCGAATGCTAACGAAGGGTCAATCATCATGAGCCGCTACTCGATATTCAGCCTGTTCCGCAACGGCCTCTCGTATCACGAGAACTGGGAAAAGCAGTGGAAGAGCCCGGAACCGAAGAAGGAATACGACGTCGTGATCGTCGGCGGCGGCGGCCACGGCCTCGCGACCGCGTACTACCTCGCGAAGGAACACGGGATCACGAACGTCGCGATCCTCGAGAAGGGCTGGATCGGCGGCGGCAACACTGCGCGCAACACGACGATCGTGCGCTCGAACTATCTGTGGGACGAATCGGCCGCGCTGTACGAGAAGGCGATGAAGCTGTGGGAAGGGTTGTCGCAGGACCTGAACTACAACGTGATGTTCAGCCAGCGCGGCGTGATGAACCTCGCGCACACGCTGCAGGACGTGCGCGACACCGAGCGCCGCGTCAATGCGAACCGGCTGAACGGCGTCGATGCCGAATTCCTGACGCCCGCGCAGATCAAGGAAATCGAGCCGACGATCAACCTGAACAGCCGTTATCCGGTGCTCGGCGCATCGATCCAGCGCCGTGCGGGCGTCGCGCGTCACGACGCGGTGGCCTGGGGCTTCGCGCGCGGCGCGGACCGCGCGGGCGTCGACATCATCCAGAACTGCCAGGTGACGGGCATTCGCCGCGAAGGCGGTGCGGTGGTCGGCGTCGATACGGTGAAGGGCTTCATCAAGGCGAAGAAGGTCGCGGTGGTCGCGGCCGGCAACACGACGACGCTCGCCGACATGGCCGGCGTGCGCCTGCCGATCGAAAGCCACCCGCTGCAGGCGCTGGTGTCGGAGCCGATCAAGCCGGTCGTCAACTCGGTGATCATGTCGAACGCGGTGCACGCGTATATCAGCCAGTCCGACAAGGGCGACCTCGTGATCGGCGCGGGCATCGACCAGTACACGGGCTTCGGCCAGCGCGGCAGCTTCCACATCATCGAAAGCACGCTGCAGGCGATCGTCGAGATGTTCCCGGTGTTCTCGCGCGTGCGGATGAACCGCCAGTGGGGCGGCATCGTCGACGTGTCGCCGGACGCGTGCCCGATCATCACCAAGACCGACGTGAAGGGCCTCTATTTCAACTGCGGCTGGGGCACCGGCGGTTTCAAGGCGACGCCCGGCTCGGGCTGGGTGTTCGCGCACACGATCGCGCGCGACGAACCGCATCCGCTGAACGCGCCGTTCGCGCTCGACCGCTTCTATACCGGCCACCTGATCGACGAGCACGGCGCTGCCGCCGTTGCGCACTAACCCGACCATTGGAGAAAGAAACATGTTGCTGATCGAATGTCCGTGGTGCGGGCCGCGCGCCGAATCCGAGTTCTCGTGCGGCGGCGAAGCCGACATCGTGCGCCCCGTCAATAACGAGAACATGACCGACCGCGAATGGGGCGAATACGTGTTCATGCGCGAGAACAAGCGCGGGCTGCACAAGGAGCAATGGCTGCACGCACAGGGCTGCCGCCGCTGGTTCAAGGCCACGCGCGACACGGTGACCTACGATATCAAGGGCTACGAAAAGTTCGGTGGGGCTGCCATCAGTGGCGCAGCCGCCGGCAACGCACACGAAGAGGGCACGAGCAAATGAGCCAGAAAGACCGTCTCGGCACCGGTGGCCGCATCAATCGCGCGATTCCGTTGACGTTCACGTTCAACGGCCGCACGTACCAGGGCTTCCAGGGCGACACGCTCGCGTCCGCGCTGCTCGCGAACGGCGTGCACTTCGTCGCGCGCAGCTTCAAGTACCACCGTCCGCGCGGGATCGTGACGGCGGACGTCGCGGAACCGAATGCCGTCGTGCAACTCGAATCGGGCCCGTACACGGTGCCGAACGCGCGAGCGACCGAAATCGAGCTGTACCAGGGGCTCGTCGCGTCGAGCGTGAACGCCGAGCCGACGCTCGAGAACGACAAGTACGCGATCAACCAGAAGCTGTCGCGCTTCCTGCCGGCCGGCTTCTACTACAAGACCTTCATGTGGCCGCGCAAGATGTGGCCGAAGTACGAAGAGAAGATCCGCGAGGCGGCCGGCCTCGGCAAGGCGCCCGAGGCGCTCGACGCCGATCGCTACGACAAGTGCTACGCGCACTGCGACGTGCTCGTCGTCGGCGGCGGCCCGTCGGGGCTCGCGGCCGCGCATGCGGCGGCCGTGGCCGGCGCGCGCGTGATCCTCGTCGACGACCAGCGCGAACTCGGCGGCAGCCTGCTGTCGTGCCGCGCCGAGATCGACGCGAAGCCCGCGCTGCAGTGGGTCGAGAAGATCGAGGCCGAGCTGCGCAAGCTGCCCGACGTGACGATCCTGTCGCGTAGCACCGCGTTCGGCTACCAGGACCACAACCTCGTGACGGTCACGCAGCGCCTGACCGATCACCTGCCGGTGTCGATGCGCAAGGGCACGCGCGAGCTGCTGTGGAAGGTCCGTGCGAAGCGCGTGATCCTCGCGACCGGCGCGCACGAGCGTCCGATCGTGTTCGGCAACAACGACCTGCCGGGCGTGATGCTCGCGTCGGCCGTATCCACCTACGTGCATCGCTTCGGCGTGCTGCCGGGCCGCAACGCGGTCGTGTTCACGAACAACGACCGCGCGTACCAGACCGCGCTCGACCTGAAGGCGTGCGGCGCGAAGGTGACGGTCGTCGATGCGCGCGCATCGTCGAACGGCGCGCTGCCGGCCGCCGCGAAGCGGCAGGGCGTGACGGTGATGAGCGGCGCGGTCGTGACGGCCGCAGCGGGCAAGTGGCGCGTATCGTCGGTCGACGTCGCGTCCATCACGAACGGCCAGGTGGGCGGCAAGCTGCAGACGCTGCCGTGCGACCTCGTCGCGATGTCGGGCGGCTTCAGCCCCGTGCTGCACCTGTTCGCGCAGTCGGGCGGCAAGGCTTGCTGGAACGACGAGAAGGCATGCTTCCTGCCGGGCAAGCCGGTGCAGGCTGAAGCGAGCATCGGTGCTGCGGCGGGCGAATTCGGCCTGGCGCGTGCGCTGCGGCTCGCGGTCGATGCGGGCGCGGAAGCGGCGAAGGCGGCGGGCTTCACGGCCGCGCAGCGCCCGGTCGCGCCGCAGGTTGCGGAAGCCGTCGAAGGCGCGCTGCAGCCACTGTGGCTCGTCGGCAGCCGCGAGGCCGCGGCGCGCGGGCCGAAGCAGTTCGTCGATTTCCAGAACGACGTGTCGGCCGCCGACATCCTGCTCGCCGCGCGCGAAGGCTTCGAGTCGGTCGAGCACGTGAAGCGCTATACGGCGATGGGCTTCGGCACCGACCAGGGCAAGCTCGGCAACATCAACGGGATGGCGATCCTCGCGGGGGCGCTCGGCAAGACGATTCCGGAAACGGGCACGACGACGTTCCGCCCGAACTACACGCCGGTGACGTTCGGCGCGTTCGCGGGCCGCGAGCTCGGCGATTTCCTCGATCCGATCCGCAAGACCTGTGTGCATGAGTGGCACGTCGAGCATGGCGCGCTGTTCGAGGACGTCGGCAACTGGAAACGGCCGTGGTATTTCCCGAAGAACGGCGAGGATCTCCATGCGGCCGTAAAGCGCGAATGCCTCGCGGTGCGCAACAGCGTCGGCATCCTCGACGCATCGACGCTCGGCAAGATCGACATCCAGGGCCCCGATGCAGTGAAGCTGCTGAACTGGATGTACACGAACCCGTGGAACAAGCTCGAAGTCGGCAAGTGCCGCTACGGGCTGATGCTCGACGAGAACGGGATGGTGTTCGACGACGGCGTGACGGTGCGCCTCGCCGACCAGCATTTCATGATGACGACCACGACCGGCGGCGCGGCGCGCGTGCTCACGTGGCTCGAACGCTGGCTGCAGACCGAATGGCCCGACATGAAGGTGCGGCTGTCGTCCGTCACCGATCACTGGGCGACGTTCGCGGTGGTCGGCCCGAAGAGCCGCAAGGTCGTGCAGAAGGTGTGCCAGGACATCGACTTCGGCAACGAGGCGTTCCCGTTCATGAGCTATCGCAACGGCACCGTCGCGGGCGCGAAGGCGCGCGTAATGCGGATCAGCTTCTCGGGCGAACTGGCCTATGAAGTGAACGTGCCGGCGAACGCGGGCCGCGCGGTGTGGGAAGCGCTGATGGCGGCCGGTGCCGAGTTCGACATCACGCCGTACGGCACCGAGACGATGCACGTGCTGCGAGCGGAGAAGGGCTACATCATCGTCGGCCAGGATACCGACGGCTCGGTCACGCCGTACGACCTCGGGATGGGCGGGGTCGTCGCGAAGTCGAAGGACTTCCTCGGCAAGCGCTCGCTCGCGCGCTCGGATACCGCGAAGGAAGGCCGCAAGCAGTTCGTCGGCCTGCTGACCGAGGACGAGCAGTTCGTGCTGCCGGAAGGCGCGCAGATCATCGCGAAGGACACGCAGGTGTCGGCGGTCGATCCGACGCCGATGATCGGCCATGTGACGTCGAGCTACTACAGCCCGATCCTGAAGCGCTCGATCGCGCTCGCGGTGGTGAAGGGCGGCCTGAACAAGATGGGCGAGAGCGTCGTGATTCCGCTGGCCAACGGCAAGCGCATCACCGCGAAGATCTCGAGCCCGGTTTTCTACGATACCGAAGGGGTGCGCCAGCATGTGGAATGAAACGAGAAACCAGACGCAGGTGGCGGGCGCGGGCGCCGTGACGCTTGAATCGCCGTTCGTCGGTGCGATCGACGTGCTGAAGACGCACCAGGCGCGCGCATCGAACAAGTTCACGCTGCGCGAGCGGCCGTTCCTCGATCTCGTCAACGTGCGCGGCGAGTTGAGCGATCCGGCGTTCGTGAGCGCGTTCGAGCGCGTGGTCGGCTGCCGGCCGCCCGCGCAGCCGAACACGGTCGCGCGCGGCGCCGAGTACGACGTGCTGTGGCTCGGCCCCGACGAATGGCTCGTGCGCTCGAATGGGCCCGTGCCGGCCGGCGTGCTCGAGGCCACGCTCGCGGAGGCCGTGCAGGGCACGTATTCGGCGGCCGTCGACGTCGGCAGCGGCTACACGGTCGTCGAGATCAGCGGCGAACGCGTGCGCGACGTGCTTGCACGCGGCTGCCCGCTCGATCTCCACCCGCGTGCGTTCAAGCCGGGCCAGTGCGCGCAGTCGCATTACTTCAAGTCGTCGATCGTGCTGATCCCGACCGGCGACGATGCGTTCGAGATCGTCCTGCGCCGCAGCTTCGCCGACTACTTCGTGCGCATCATGCTCGACGCAGCCGCGCCCCTCGCGTCATGAAGCCGTTCGACGAACCGTTCGTGGCGATCGACGCGCCGCGCCTGCGCGGGCGCGGCTGGAGCGTGTTCGTCGACGAACTGAAGGTGCCCGCGCGGATCGGCATTCACGCGCACGAGCATGAAGCGCCGCAGCCGATCGTGATCGATGCGCGGCTCGGGTATCGCTGCGAGCCGAGCGAACAGGGCGAGTGGATCGATTACGACGGCTATTGCACGCGCGTCGCGGCGTTTCTGTCGCACAAGCCGCATACGCGGCTGCTGGAGACGCTCGTCGCCGATATCGCGGTGCTGTCGTTTCGCGAATGGCCCGCGCTGGAGTCGCTGACGCTGTCGGTGTACAAGCCGAAGATCCGGCCGGGCACGAAGCGCGTCGGCGTGTCGCTCGACTGGACGCGCGGGGACTATTTGCGGTGGACGGGGGCGGCGGGGCAGATTTGATGCGGCCGGATGGCCGCGGTCGGCCGGAGTTTGCCGACGTGAATTGTTCCTGAAATATGAGAACAATCAGCGTGCGGTCGACGCCGAAGGCATTGTTCCTGAAATATCGGAACAATGGGCCGTTCCGCCCTACGTCGTCGCCGTAACGAACTGACGCCGCGACACCCGTTCCGGCGTGTCGCGGCCTCGCGCTGTGCGCTTACGTTACGCCGCAGCCGTACCGTTCAACGCCGGATAATCCACATACCCGCGCGCATCGCCGCCGAAGAACGTGTCGCGCTGCGCGTCGTTCATCGGCGCGCCCGTCTTCAATCGCGTCACGAAATCCGGATTCGCGAGCACCATCTGACCGTACGCTTCGAGATCGGCGACACCCGTTGCGACATCCGTACCGATCGCATCGCGCGCGCGGCCCGGCCGGTTCACGATCAGCGTGCCGTTCCAGCGTGCGCGCAGGTCCGCGAGCAGCGGCTCGTCGCCCTGGTGCATCACGTGCAGGTACGCAAGGCCGAGCCGGTCGAGCTGCGTCGCCAGGTGGCGATACAGGTCCGGCCCTTCCGCGCCTTCGTCGATCCCCCACAACGTGGTGCCGGGCGACAGGCGGATCGCCGTGCGGTCCGCGCCGATCTCGTCGGCGATCGCCTCGGCCACCTCGATCGCGAAGCGCGCGCGATTCTCGATCGAACCGCCGTACACGTCGGTGCGCGTGTTGGCGTTCGGCGCGAAGAACTGCTGGACCAGATACCCATTCGCGCCGTGGATCTCGACGCCGTCGGCGCCGGCCTCGATCGCGCGGCGCGCGGCGAAGCGGAAGTCGTTCACCGTCTCGCGTACCTCGTCCGTCGTCAGCGAGCGCGGCGCGGGAATCTCCTGCATCCCCTTCATCGTGAACATCGGCACGCCCGGCGCGATCGCCGACGGCGCGACGCCCTGGCGATGATGCGGCGTATTGTCGGGGTGCGACATACGCCCCACGTGCATCAACTGGATGAACAGGCGGGCGCCGCGCGCGTGCACGCGGTCGCTGACCGCCTTCCAGCCGGCGACGTGCGCATCGGTGTAGATGCCGGGCGTCGTCAGGTAGCCCTGGCCATCGTCGGACGGCTGCGTGCCTTCGCTGACGATCAGGCCGAGGCCCGCGCGCTGTGCGTAGTATTCGGCGGCCAGTTCGCCGGGCGTGCCGTCGAACGCGGCGCGGCTACGCGTCATCGGTGCCATGACCAGGCGGTTCTGCAGCGTGTAGCGGCCGACACGGGCCGGGGTGAACAGTGCGTCCATGATGCGTGCTCCTTGAGGGTCGGGTAACGGCACCGGGGCGATGCCGTATCGGGCGCCGGCCGCGCACCGTTGCGCCAGCCTTGCCGCCATGGACACATCATCCATTGCTTCCTTTTCGAGATAAATATGGTAGTTTGGATAACATTGATCCATTGATGGAGCGGTGGACGTGGAACTGCTGAACGACATGGCGCTGTTCGTGGAGGTCGTGAAGGCGAAGGGCTTTCGCAGCGCGGCCGACGCGCTGGGCATGCCGAATTCGACGCTGTCGCGGCGGATCGGCGCGCTGGAAAAGGCGATCGGCTTGCGGCTGCTGCATCGCACGACGCGGCGGATCGAACTCACGGAGGCCGGGCAACTGTATTTCGAGCGCTGCAAGCGCATCGTCGACGAGGCGCGTCTCGCGCACGAGCAGCTCGGCGAGCTGCTGGCCGAACCGGCCGGCGTGCTGCGCGCGTCGTTTCCGGTCGATTTCGCGGTGATCTACCTGACGCCGCTGATCGTCGAATTCGCGAACCGTTATCCGAAGCTCACGTTCGATTTCGAACTGACGTCGCGGCGCGTAGACCTCGTGAGCGAGCCGTTCGACGTCGCGATCCGCATCGGCGAATCGGCGGATTCGCAACTCGTCGCGCGGCGGCTCGCCACGTTTCGGAATCAACTGTATGCGTCGCCGCGCTATCTCGAGCGCTCGGGCGAGCCGCTCGAACCGGGCGACCTGACGCGGCATCAGTGCCTGAGCGTGCAGCGCGTCGATGCGTGGACGCTGCATGACGCCGCGCGGGAGGTCGAGGTGCCGGTGGGCGGGCGCTTCGTCGTGAACAGCGTCGGCATGATCCGGCAACTGGCCGTGCAGGATGCGGGGATCATCCAGATGCCGGAGGAGGTCGTGGCCGACGACGTGGCCGCAGGAAGGTTGCGTCGCGTGCTGCCCGGATGGGAGGGCACGCCCGTTCCCGTCTACGCGATGACGGAAACGCGCTTGCTGCCCGCGAAGACGCAGATTTTCATCGAGTTTCTGCGTGCGCATTTTGCGCAGGCATAGCGTCCCGGGGCGGCCGGAAAAATTCGGGAATCGTCGGCGTGCGCGGAGTGCGCTTAGCGCGTGCTGCGGGTCGTGGTCGGCGCCGACGCCGACGTGTCGCTGACCGGCACCATCCGCGCCTTCGTGTCGTTCGCGGCTTTCACTTCGTCGGGTTCGAGCACGAAGCGGAACGAATCGACCCGCTGCATCACCTTCGCCGCATACGCGTTCGAACCGCCATAGCTTTTCAGCCCGGCCTGTACGTTGCCGCCCGCCGCTTTCACATAGCCCGACAGGATCGCGGAGCCGGCTTCGACGTTCGCGTTCGGCTCGGTCAGATCCTTCACGTTGCGCAGCAAGCCGCGGTGCGCGGCCGGCACGACCTGCATCAGCCCGGTCGCGCCGTGCTGGCCGCGCGCCTTTTCCTGGAAGCGCGATTCGATCGAAATAATGGCGTAGACGAGTGCCGGCGGCAGCGAATATTTCGTCGCAGTCACGCTCACGATATCGGCGAGCTTTGCGGCCCGTTCTTTCGCGACACCGAATTTCTTTGTCAGGTAGGACGTGATGCGGCGGTTTGCTTCGTTCGGCTGATCGTTGGCGTCGGCGAGCGGCGCGGATGCGACGGTCGGTGCCGATGCGGCCGCCTCGGGCGCGGACGCAGGCACTGCGAGCGCTTGCTGCGCCGATGCCTGTTGCGCGATGCCGAGCGAAAGCACGATCAGCCAGAGAAACCGTCGCATGGTGGAGTGCGGGGAAATGGGAGGCGCATAGTATATCGGCCAATCGAAGCAAATGTTCGATTGCGGGCTCGAATGAAAGCGCCGTGTAGGCTTGTTTCGGTTCGCAAGAATCGCCGGGGCCGATCGTTGCACGAACATGCATCGGAGTCCGGATGACCGTCAAGAATCGTTAAATCGGGATCACGTTACACGCACATGACAGGGTGCGGCCCTGCGTGCCTTACGCGCGCCGCGCGGCCGCCATCCGCGCAATCGCGCCGATCGCATCGCTGACGAGCACCGCGAGCAGCCCGACGATCACGCCGCCCTGCAGCACGAACGCGGTGTTCGACGTCTGCAGGCCCGCGATGATCACGTCGCCGAGCCCGCGCGCGGCGACCGTCGAGCCGATCGTCGCGGTGCCGAGATTGATCACGACCGCGAGCCGGATCCCGTTGACGATCACCGGGAACGCGAGCGGCAGCTCGACCGACACCAGTTGCTGCCAGCCGCTCATCCCCATCCCGCGCGCAGCGTCGACGACGTCGCGCGGCACGTCTTCGAGCCCCGCGATCGTGCTTTCGAAAATCGGCAGGAGCCCGTACAGCACGAGCGCGATCAGCACGGGTTTCAAGCCGAAACCGACGGCCGGCACCGCAAGCGCGAGCACCGCGACCGGCGGAAAGGTCTGGCCGATATCGACGACGCTGCGCGCGACCGGCAGGAAATCCGCGCCGGCCGGCCGCGTGACGAAGATGCCGGCCGCGACCGCGACGATCGTGCCGATCACGCTCGACAGCGCGACGGTGCCGAGATGCGCGAGCGTGAGGTCGAGCAGGCTCGCGCGATCGTAGATGACGGGCGCGCCGTTGTCCGCGAACGGTGCGAAGAGGCCCTGCAGCCACGCGGGGCGCAACAGCAGCACGAGCAGCAGCGCGAGCGCGGCCGCGCGGGCCACGAACGCGGGAAGGTTGCGGGGAAGGGCCGAACGTGACGGCCGCTCGCCGCGCGCTGCTTCCGGCGTCGTCATGCCGGCTTCCTCGCATGCGCGCGGATCGCATCGAGCGTGATGCGTCGCGTGCGGTGTGCGTCGTTGCCGTTGCCGTCGTCGACGGGCAGCGCATCGACACCGCGCCACAGCAGTTCGGACACCGCATCGCGCAGCGTGCGCGTCGCGGCGATCGGTTCGCCGTCGGCATGACCGGGTTCGGCTACCGCGTCGATCGGCGTCAGCGCGAGCAGGCGCAGCGGCCGGTCGACGCCCGCGACGAGCTGCTCGACGACGCCGGCCGCCGGCTTGCCGAGAATCTCGGCGGGCGGCGCGACCTGCAGCAGTCGTCCGCCGTCCATCACCGCGATCGTGTCGCCGAGCTTCAGCGCTTCCTCGATATCGTGCGTGACGATCACGACGGTGACGCCGAGGCGGCGCTGCAACGCGAACAGGTCGTCCTGCGCCTTGCCGCGAATGATCGGATCGAGCGCGCCGAACGGTTCGTCCATCAGCAGCATCGCGGGCTCGGCCGCGAGCGCGCGCGCGACGCCGACGCGCTGCTGCTGGCCGCCCGACAGTTCGTGCGGCAGCTTGCCGGCGAATTCGGACGGCGCGAGATGGAACAGTTCGAGCAGTTCGTTCACGCGCGCGTCGATGCGCGCGGCCGGCCAGCCGAGCAGGCGCGGCACGGTCGCGATGTTGCGCGCGACGCTCCAGTGCGGAAACAGCCCGTGCCCCTGGATCGCATAGCCGATGCCGCGCCGAAGCTGCTCGGGCGCGACGCTCGCCGTATCGACACCGTCGATGCGGATCGTGCCGCTGCTGGGCGCGATCAGCCGATTGATCATGCGCAGCAGCGTCGACTTGCCGCTGCCCGATGCGCCGACGAGCGCGGTGATCGTGCCGCGCTTGATCGTCAGCGAGACATCGTCGACGGCGATGATGTCACCGAAGCGTTTGCCGACCCGTTCGATCTCGATCATCCTGCACGCCCCTTCGCGAGCGACGTCGCGGCTTCGAACACGACGGCGGCCGCCAGTGCGAGCGCGATCGTCGGGATAGCGCCGAGCAGCACGAGATCGGCGGCCGATTGCCCGATCCCCTGGAAGATGAAGGTGCCGAACCCGCCGCCGCCGATCAATGCGGCGACCGCGGTCAGGCCGATGTTCTGCACGAGCACGATGCGCACGCCGCTCAGGATCACCGGCAGCGCGAGCGCGAGGTCGACGCGCAGCAGCCGCTGCGCGCGTGTCATGCCCATCGCGCGCGCCGCTTCGGTCACGTGCGGCGGCACTTGTCCGAGCCCGACCACGACGCTCGATGCGATCGGTAGCAGCGAATACAGGAACAGCGCGAGCACGGCAGGCGCGACGCCGATCCCGCGGATGCCGAGCGCGGCCGCGAGCGGCACGTGCGCGGCGAGCAGGCCGAGCGGCGCCATCATCAGCCCGTACATCGCGATGCTCGGGATCGTCTGCACGATATTGAGCACGGGCATCGCGACGGTACGCACCGCCGCGACGCGCGCGCACGCGATGCCGAGCGGCACGCCCGCGACGAGCGCGGCGGCGACCGAGCCGCCCGCGAGCGACACGTGACGGAGCGCTTCGCGCCAGAAATCGTCGCTGCGCACCGCGTATTCGCGCATTACGGAGAGGCCGTCCCACCAGCCGCTCGCGAGCGGCACCGAGATCGCTGCAATCGCGACGACGAGTGCGACGAGGCGCCGCCATGGGCCGAACGCGAGCCGAGCGAGCGCGTCGGCGACGAGCACGGCCCACGCGAACAGCAGCAGCCAGACACCGGCGGCGGGCGACACGCGTGCGAGCACGTCGTCGGGCGCGACGACGTGCGTCGCGGCTGCACCGACCGCATACGCGAGTGTCGCGAGCCACGTGCAGCCGGCCGCGAGCCGCCACGCGGGGCGGCTCGCCGTCATCGCCCACAGTGCGCCGACGATCCACAGCGCGGCGAGCGCCGCGCCCTGCACGGCGGGGAGCGCGGCGAACACCGACAGATCGGCGCCGGCGGCGATCCGGTTCGGCCGCAACACGGCGAACGGCAGGCCGAGCACGGCGACGATCGTCAGTACCCCGATCAGGATGCCGACCTTGTCGGGTGTCACGCGCCGCGCGGACGCCGCCGCGCGACCCGTCATTTAACGAAGCCCTTCGCTTTCAGGTAGCTTTTCGCGACGCCGGCCGCCGGCTCGCCGTTGATCTGGATGCGCGCGTTCAGCGACTGCAGCGTCTTCAGGTCGAGGCTCGCGAACACGGGCTTCAGGTAGTCGGCGATCTGCGGATGCGCTTTCAGCACGGCTTCGCGGATCACGGGTGTCGGCGCATAGACGGGCTGCACGTGCTTGTCGTCGTCGAGCACCGCGAGGCCGCTCGACGCGATGCCGCCGTCGGTGCCGTATACCATCGCCGCATTCGCGCCGTCGGTCTGGTTCGCGGCGGCCTTGATCGTCGCGGCCGTATCGCCGCCCGACAGCACGACGAGCTGCTCGGGTTTCAGCTTGAAGCCGTACGCCTTCTCGAACGACGGCAGCGCGGACGCGCTGTTCACGAATTCGGCCGACGCGACGAGCTTCACCTTGCCGCCACCCGTGACCCACTTGCCGAAATCGGAGAAGGTCTTCAGGTGCTGCGACTGAGCGACGGGCGCGAGCACGGCGACGCCCCATGTGTTGTTCGCGGGCGCCGGGGCGAGCCACACGAGATGGTTCGCCGCGTAGTCGAGCTTTTTCGCGGTGTCGTAGCCCTGGCTCGCGTTTTTCCACACCGGATCGTCGGCCTTGTTGAAGAAGAACGCGGCATTGCCTGTGTATTCGGGGTAGATGTCGATCTCGCCGCTCGTGAGCGCCTTGCGCACGATCGGCGTCGTGCCGAGCGCGATCTTTTCGGTAACCGGAATGCCGTGGGCCTTCAGCACCTGCGCGATCAGGTTGCCGAGCAGGTTGCCTTCGGTGTCGATCTTCGACGACACCACGACGGGCGTGTCGGCGTGCGCGCCGGGCGCGACGAGCGCGGCGGCGAATGCGAGGCCCAGGATCCGGGCGGGCAGGGCGAGCTTCATCGGGGCCAATCTCCAGGACGGGGGCGTACGCCGAAAGTTACTTGACTGAGCCGGCTTTGGCAAACCGCGTGCGGCGGCGTGCCCACAGCCCGTGTGGGGATAACCCGCATCCGTCATGCGGGCTTGTTACACTGAAATCCGTTCCCGCCTGCGGACACTTCCTGCCTTGAAGCCCGAGCTGCTGGTCCTCATCGCATTGCGCGGCGACGCGCATCGCGAGATCGCCGCGTCGTTCGACGTGCGCTATGCCCCGACTCCCGAAGAACGCGAACGCGCGATCGCCGAATCCGGCGGCACGATTCGCGCGGTGCTGACCAACGGCAGCACGGGCCTCGCCGCCGCCGACATCGACCGGCTGCCGCAACTCACGTTCGTCAGCGCGCTCGGCGCCGGCTACGAGCATATCGACGTCGCGCATGCGAAGGCGCGCGGCGTCACGGTCGTGACGGGCGCCGGCACCAACGACGATTGCGTCGCCGATCACGCGTTCGCGCTGCTGCTCGCGGCGGTGCGCGGCGTCGTGCGGCTCGATGCGAAAACCCGCGCGGGCGTGTGGCGCGAAGGGCTGCCGATGCCGCCGAACGTGTCGGGCAAGAAGCTCGGCATCGTCGGGCTCGGCAAGATCGGCGAGAAGTGCGCACGCCGCGCGGCCGGCTTCGACATCGAGACCGGTTATCACAACCGTTCCGCGAAGGACGTTCCCTACCGCTATTTCGACCGGCTCGACGCGCTCGCGCAGTGGGCCGATTTCCTGATCGTCGCGACGCCGGGCGGAGCGGGCACGCGGCACCTGATCGACCGCGCGGTGCTCGACGCGCTCGGCCCCGGCGGCTTTCTCGTCAACGTGTCGCGCGGCAGCGTCGTCGATACCGCTGCTTTGGCGGATGCGCTGCGCGAAGGGCGCATCGCGGGCGCGGGGCTCGATGTGTATGAAGGGGAACCCGAGCCGCCACGCGCGCTGACGGATCTCGACAACGTCGTGCTGACACCGCATATGGGCGGCTGGTCGCCGGAGGCGCTCGATCGTTCGGTGCAGCAGTTTCTCGACAACGCCGCGCGGCATTTCGCGGGGCAGCCGGTACTGACGCCCGTTTGAGTCACGGTTGAAGCAGGTTTTTCGGAGATAAAACAGTGCGGACGGCGATCGACGTCGAGAAGACGTCGGTCGCCGTCCGCTTTGCGTTACGCGAGCCGGCTCAGGACGAAGCCGAAACCAGCGGCACCGTTACCGCCGTGCCGGCCGGATCGAGCGTCAGACCGGTGCCCGGCGTCGGCCGCAGCGTCGCCTCGTTGTCGCTCGACAGGACGACGAGCCCCAGCCGGTGGCCGGCTTCGAGCTTGTAGTCGCGCGGCATGAACGTCAGCTTCAGGTCGTACGGCATCCCGGGCAGCACGGGTTCCGACAGCCAGTCGGACAGCCGGTTGCGCGGGTCGGTCCACGCACGCGTGACGATCGTGGCCGTGCCGTCCGGTGCGCGATCGACCAGCAGCGCCGTCACGTTCGCCACACCGGTGAAGGTCAGCCTGACACGTGCCGTTGCGGTGCCGGACAGTCGCGTCGCGGCCGTGAACGGCGCGGTCTCGAAGCGGCTGCGGTTCTCGCCGGTCGGCGCATTCGCCAGCGTGAGCGCGGTAATGCGCGCATCGTCGGTGAAGCGTGCGAGCGGGCCGCCGGTCGGCATCCGCAGCAGCGTGCCGGTACCCGCGCCGTCGCCGCCCGCGAAATACGAAACCGGCGTCGCATGGCGCGCGGCCCAGTCGGCTTCCTTCAGCAGCGTGCCGTCCGCCTGCGCGATCACCGCGCGCGGATCGCGTTCGACGCCGTTGTCGAAGCCGATCAGGTAGCGCGTGAACCACCGGTTCACCTCCGCGGTCCATGCGTCGGCCATCGCCGGCACGCGCGATGGATCGGTGTGCTTCAGGCGATGCAGCCACAGCTGCGTCGGCACGCCCTGGCGCCGCATCGCGAGATACCACGACGTCGACTGGTCGACGCGCACGTTGTCGTCGGTCAGCCCCTGCGCGACGAGCGCCGGCGCGACCGCGAACGCGGTCGGGATGTCGCGCGCGGCCCAGAACGGCGAATAGTCGCCGGTCGTGCGGTTTTCCTTCTGCAACGCTTCGTCGATCAGGTGCGTGCAGCGCTCCGGATGCGCGTTCGTCAGCAGCGCCTTGATGTACACGTCGACGTCTTCGCCCTGATAGCCTTCCGGCGCGCGCACGAGCCCGCCCGAGCGGTAATAGCCGTACATGTTCGTCAACCCGGCGACCGGCACGATCGCATCGAGCCCGCGCGTGCGCAGGCTCGCGACCATCTTCGGCAGCGTGCCGTCGTACGACACGCCGTACATGCCGACGTGGCCCGTCGACCAGTTCGCGACGACCGTCTTGCCGCTCGCGTCCTTCGCGGTTGCGTCGCGGCCGAGCCAGCGGATCACCGACGCCATCGCGACCGATTCGTCGCGCGTCAGGATCGTCGGGCAGCCGTCCGAGCCGGCGGTGCCGAGCGAATCCGCATAGACGATCGTGAAGCCGCGCGGCACGAAGTAGCTTTCGATCCACGAGCGCCCGGCGGCGGCCGCTTCGACCTGCTGCAGCATCCGTGTCTGCGGTGCGGCGGCCATGATGCGCGCGGACGTCGACGCGGCTGCTGATGCGTTCGCGGCCGGATGCGGCGTGCCGTCGAGCTCGACGTCGACATTGTGGTTCGGGCTGTCGGCGAGCCCTGCGTAGTACGGGCTCGCAAGCACGATGACGGGCGTGCGTGCGCCGTTCGCGGTTTCGGACGGGCGCACGATGCGCACGTGAATGCGGTCGCGCGTGCCGTCGCCGTCGGAATCGACCGGCGTGTCGACCCACGCGTTCTCCTCGATCGTGCCGCCCGACAGCGACGGCTGCACCTGGCCGTTCGCGATCACGGGGCGGTAGCGGCCGCCGCTGGCCGGGTTGGCGTACGGGACGCCGGACGGCGAAACGCGTGACGCCAGCGACTGCGTATCGGCCGCCGATGCGGCGGCCCCCTCCTGTTGGCCCTGAGCGAGCGCAGATGCTCCCGCCACGCTGCCGCCGTCGTCGCCGCCGCAGGCGGCGAGCGTCGTGGCGGCAACGAGCGCGGGAAGCCACGCGCGCCGCAATCCGGTTCGATGAATGTTCATTTCGACCTCGTTCTTGTTCGTGATTGTCGTGAACCGGCCGGCTCGCGATATGCCCCCTGCTGCCTGGCCGGGTGCTGCGTCGGATGAAGCGGAACTGCACCTGCGAAAGCGCCGGGCGCGATGCCCGGATGTCACGGCCGGTGTCGGCGCGCGTCATGCGGCACGCAACCCGGCGAGTGTCGGGGGACTGCAGTGCCCCGACAGGAAAGCGTCAGCGTGGCGGCCGGTTCGGGCCGCGCGGTCGAAGTAACGGCGCCAGCACGATACAAATGCAGGACTACGAATCAAATGCAGGCATGCCCGACCTTCCTTCAGGTTTCAGTTGAAACGGAACGGCACGATGCGATGAGGCGGGGGTGTTGCGAACGACGATGCTGCAACGGCAGGAAAGCGCGACACATGTCGGCATGGCTGGCCGGATTTCTTTCCGGAAGCTTGCGCAAACTTATCTCAGTGAAATCTTGGTGTCAAACTTTTTTAGTTTGTATCAAACAAAGTTTCGATGTGCGCGCGGCATGCGGGCGGCAATCCTTGCGACATCGGTCTCAACTTCGCTGGAGTCGATCCGTAGCAATCAAAACAGTCTGAAAGGAGAGAGGGCCACGACGATTTCGGTCACGCCCGGCGACGGCACCAGCGTCGGTTTCCACGACATCGCGTAACGCCCGCGCCGGACAGCGCGCCTATTCGTCGCGCAACGCGTCGGCGGGCCGGACCCGTGCGGCACGCCAGCTCGGATACAGCGTCGCGACGCACGACATCAGGAACGCGGCCGCGGCGATCCCGATCACGTCGGGCGCCACGAGCTTCGACGGCAGCGAACTGAGGAAATACACGGACGGCGTCAGGAAGCGGATGCCGAGCAACTGCTCGATCGCCGGCAGCACCCACGGGATGCTGATCGCGATCGCGCAGCCGAGCGCGACGCCCGCCAGCGTGCCGGCGAGGCCGATCGTCATCCCCTGGATCGCGAAGATCTTCGTGATCGACCCGGGCGGCGCGCCGAGCGTGCGCAGGATCGCGATGTCGCCCTGCTTCTGCGTGACCGTCATCACCAGCGACGACACGAGATTGAACGCGGCGACCGCGACGATCAGCATCAGGATCAGCGACAGCATGCGCTTCTGCAGCCGCTCGGCTTCGAACCACGTGCGGTTCTGCCGCGTCCAGTCGCGGATATAGAGATCGCCCGACAGCGTGCGCGACAGCGCCAGCGCGATGTCCGGCGCGCGCTGCAGATCGTCGAGCCGCAGCCGGATGCCGGTCGGCGCGGGCACGTTGAACAGTGTCTGCGCGTCGCGGATGTGGATGTACGCGAGCGCGCTGTCGTACTGGTAGTGACCCGACTCGAACGTGCCGACCACGTTGAACTGCCGGAACCGCGGCAGCGCTTCGCCGATGCGCGACGTATTGCCGGGCGCGAAGAACGTGATGCGGTCGCCGATCTTCACGTGCAACGCGTCGGCCAGCGCGGCGCCGAGCACGATGCCCATCTCGCCCGGCACGAGCGCATCGAGGCGCCCGGTCTTCAGCTTGCGCGCGATCTCGGACACGCGCGGCTCGAGCACCGGATCGATGCCGCGCAGCGCGACGCCCGTCACGCTGCCCGCGTTCGTCAGCAGCGCCTGCGCGTCGACATAGGGCGCGACGGCGCGCACGGCCGGGTTCTGCAGCGATTCGTGCGCGGTGAGCCGCCAGTCGGGCAGCGCGCCGGACGGCGAGAAGATTTCCACATGCGCGAGCACCGACAGCATCCGGTCGCGCACCTCGGTGCGAAAGCCGTTCATCACCGACAGCACGACGATCAGCGCGGCGACGCCGAGCGCGATGCCGGCCATCGCGGCGCCGGCAATGAACGACACGAAGCCGTCGCCGGCCGAGCGCCGGCCGCCGCGCGCATAGCGCAGCCCGATCTGCCATTCGAACGGGAGTTTCAAGCGATTTCCTTTCAATTCGATACGAACCACGTCGAGCCGCGCATTCTAGCGAACGCGGCGCGACCGCGTGCAGAGATTGCGACGCGGGCGGAATACCACCCGACCGGCCGGTCGTCGGCCTGCGTTGCGCGCCCGCACACCGATATTTCCATCGTTTCGGCTGTGACCCATAATGTCGGCCAGCATCCGGTCGAACAAAACATTCCAAGCATTTACGGCGCAACCAGGGCCGCGCCGTCACAGACCAATAAATCTCGGGGTACGTTGCCGCAGCCGGCAGCACGTCCTTGAACAAGGAAATAACAAAATGGATTTGCTGCGCTTCCTGCTGCTCCTGCCGATTCGCGCGGCGGGCTTCGTCTGGCGCCTGCTCGGCCGCGTGCTGCGGCCGCTGGTCGGCGACGTGTCGTGGACGGCGCCCGCGTGGGCGGGCATCACTGTCGCGGCCGTGCGCCGCCGCCCGTGGCATGCCGGCGGCATCGTGCTGCTCGCGGCCGCGCTCGGCTACGGCGGGTATTGGTTCAAGCATCGCCCGAAACCGCCCGAGCCTGAAACCGTCGGCCTTACCGTGAAGGCGCCTGCGATCACGACCTACGAGGCCGACGACAGCGACAAGCCGAAGATCGCCGTGCATCCGCTCGAAGTGGCGTTCTCCCGATCGGCTGCGCCGATCGAACTGGTCGGCAAGCCGGCCGGGCAGGGCATCGAGATGACGCCCGCGCTGAAGGGCGCGTGGGAATGGGCCGACGACAAGACGCTGCGCTTCACGCCGGCGGCCGACTGGCCGGTCGGTGCACACGTCGAGGTGCGCTTCGCGGTGCATCAGGTGTTCGCGCCGCAGGTCGTAATGCACGACGACCATTTCGCGTTCGACCTGCCGGCCTTCACCGCGACGTCGGGCGACAACCAGTTCTACCAGAACCCCGACAATCCGGCGGAGAAGCAGGCGCTGCTGCAGTTGCGCTTCAACTATCCGGTCGATCCGGCCGAGTTCGAGAAGCGCATCGGCCTCGTGCTGGTCGGCCGCGACGGCAAGACCGTGTCGCCGCTGCGGTACACGGTCAACTACGACAAGATGAAGACGAGCGCGTGGGTCTACTCGCAGCCGCTCGAGATTCCGCGCGATCCGCTGTCGGTGCGGCTCGACGTCGACAAAGGCGTGAAGAGTACGCGCGGCGGCGAAGGTACGCCGGCGGCGCTGCACGCGTCGGTCGGCGTGCCGGGGCTCTACAGCCTGACAATCGACAACGTTGCGCCGACGCTCGTCGACAACGAGCGCTACGAGCCCGAGCAGGTGCTCGTCGCGGAAACGTCCGACGGCGTGCGCAGCGCCGATCTCGCCGCGCGTGCGAAGGCGTGGGTGCTGCCGAAGCGCAAGCCGGGCGTCGATCAGTCGGACGACGATCCGCCGTACGAATGGAACGTGGCCGACATCAGCGACGCGGTGCTGAAGCAGTCGAAGCCGCTGCCGCTCGCAGCGGTGCCGACCGAGAACGATTTCGCGACGCTGCAAAGCTTCAAGTATCACGCGACGCCGGGCGACCGCATCGTCGTGCGTTTCGAAGGCGACCTGAAATCGGCGGGCGGCTATCTGCTCGGCGCGCCGGTGACGACCGCGTTCACGGTGCCCGACTATCCGAAGCTGCTGCGCTTCATGGCCGACGGTTCGCTGCTGTCGATGAGCGGCAGCAAGCGGCTGTCGGTCGTGTCGCGCAACCTGCCGGGGATGAAGGTCGAGATCGGCCGGGTGGTGCCCGACCAGCTCCAGCATCTGGTGAGCTTCAACAACGGCACGTATGCGCGGCCTGAGCTGTCGTATTCGTTCAGCGAGGATCACATCGTCGAGCGCTTCGTGCAGACGCGTGCGTTCCCGGCCGGCGAACCCGGCAAGGCGCATTACGAAGGCATCGATCTCGGCCAGTACCTGAAGGGCGGCAAGCGCGGCGTGTTCCTGCTGCACCTGTCGAAGTACGACCCGGCGGCCGAGAAGAAGAAGGCCGACGATGCGAAGGACAGCGATGCTTCGTCGGGCGACGGCAACCAGGATCAATCCGACAACGCCGATTCCGGCGACAGCAACGGCAACGGCGACGACAGCGACAAAGCGCTCGGCGACACGCGCCTGATCGTCGTGACCGATCTCGGGATGCTGGTGAAGCGCGCGCTGGACGGCAGCCAGGACGTGTTCATCCAGTCGATCCGCAACGGCCGCCCGGTTGCGGGCGCAACCGTGTCGGTGCTCGCGGTGAACGGCCAGGCGCTGTTCACGCAGACCACGAGTGCCGACGGCGTCGTGCATTTCCCCGCGTTCAAGGGGCTCGACCGCGAGAAGCGTCCGCAGTTGTATGTCGTGAAGAAGGACAGCGACCTGTCGTTCCTGCCGGTTGCAGGCCGCGACCGCCAGTTGGACTTCTCGCGCTTCGACGTCGACGGCGAACGCAACGCGACAGGCCAGGGGCAACTGTCCGCGTACCTGTTTTCGGATCGCGGCCTGTACCGGCCCGGCGACCCGTTCCATATCGGCCTGATCGTGCGCGCGGCGAGCTGGGCGCGCAGCCCGGCCGGCGTGCCGCTGCAGGCGGAGATCGTCGACCCGCGCGGGATTACCGTCGAGCGCAAGCCGGTGACCGTCGACGCGACGGGCTTCACGGAACTCGGCTATACGACGGCCGACACGTCGCCGACCGGCACGTGGACGGTCAACCTGTACATCGTCAAGGACGGCCAGCCGGGCGCCGAGCCGATCGGCAGCACGACGGTGCAGGTGAAGGAGTTCCTGCCCGACCGGATGAAGGTCGACGCGAAGCTGTCGCAGCAGGTCGTCGAAGGGTGGGTGAAACCGAAGGGGCTGAAGGGCGTCGTCGATGCGCAGAACCTGTTCGGCACGCCGGCCGAGAAGCGCCGCGTCGCGGCGACGCTGACGCTGCGCCCGGTATGGCCGTCGTTCCGCAGCTGGCAGGGTTATCACTTCTTCGATGCACGCCGCGCGAAGGAAGGTTATACGACGACGCTGCAGGACGGCACGACCGACGACAAGGGCCACGCCGAGTTCGACCTCGATCTCGACAAGTACGCGGATGCAACCTACCAGCTCTACTTCCAGGCGAAGGCGTATGAAGCGGAAGGCGGGCGCAACGTCGCCGCGAACGCGCAGACGCTCGTGTCGAACAACGACTGGCTCGTCGGCTACAAGTCGGTCGACGATCTCGGTTACGTGAAGCGCGGCAGCCCGCGCACGGTGCGGCTCGTCGCGATCGACCCGGGTGCGAAGGCGATCGACGTGAAGGACCTGCGCGCGCAGCTCGTCGAGGAACGCTACGTGTCGGTGCTGACCAAGCAGGATTCCGGCGCGTACAAATACGATTCGCGACTGAAGGAAGTGCCGGTCGACGAGAAGCCGCTGACGATTCCGGCGGCCGGGCTCGACTTCACGCTGCGCACCGACAAGCCGGGCAGCTATGCGCTCGTGATCCGCGGCGCGGACGGCACCGCGGTGAACCGGATCGAGTATTCGGTCACGGGCGACGCGAACGTCACGCGCTCGCTCGACCGCAATGCCGAGCTGCAGGTGAGCCTCGCGAAGCACGACTACAAGCCGGGCGAGCAGGTGGAGATCGCGATCCGCGCGCCTTACGCGGGCAGCGGCCTGATCACGATCGAGCGCGACAAGGTGTATGCGCACGCATGGTTTCATGCGGATACGACGAGCTCGATCCAGCGCATCACGGTGCCGGCCGGCTTCGAAGGCAACGGCTACATCAACGTGCAGTACATCCGCGATCCGTCGTCGGACGAGATCTTCATGAGCCCGCTGAGCTACGGCGTCGTGCCGTTCTCGGTGAACCTCGACGCGCGCCGCAACGCGCTCACCGTCGATACACCGGCGCTTGTGAAGCCGGGCGACACCGCTACCTTCACCGTGCATTCGGCGAAGCCCGCGAAGGTCGTCGTGTTCGCGGTCGACGAGGGCATCCTGCAGGTCGCGCGCTACAAGCTCGGCGATCCGCTGAAGTTCTTCTTCCGCAAGCGGATGCTCGAAGTCGGCACGTCGCAGATCCTCGACCTGATTCTGCCGGACTTCGAGAAGCTGATGGCGATGGCCGCGCCCGGCGGCGACGCCGACGATGCGATCGGCCGCCAGTTGAATCCGTTCAAGCGCAAGCGCGACAAGCCGGTCGTCTACTGGTCGGGGATCGTCGACGTGAACGGCGACACGCGCCTGAGCTACACGGTGCCTGACTATTTCAACGGGAAGCTGCGCGTGATGGCCGTGTCGGTGTCTCCGGACCTGGTCGGCACGTTCGAAGGCGCAACGACGGTGCGCGGCGATTTCGTGCTGTCGCCGAATGTGCCGACGACGCTCGCACCGGGCGACGAGGCCGACGTGAGCGTCGGTGTCGCGAACAACCTGACGGGTGTCGGCAACCAGCCGGTGCCGGTCGCGGTCACGCTGAAGACGGGCCCGCAGTTGCAGGTGATCGGGCCGGCGACGCAGAACGTCGCGCTCGCGCCGCAGCACGAGGGTGTCGCGCTGTTCCGCGTGAAGGCGACCGACACGCTCGGCTCGGGCATGCTGTCGTTCGGTGCGCGCTACGGCGCGAAGGGCGCGCAGCAGCGCGTCGACGTGTCGGTGCGGCCGGCCGCCGCGTTCCGCACGCAGCTCGACCTCGCGCGGCTCGATCCGGGCAAGAAGGCGAGCGTGCCGAACCTGCGGCCGATGTACGACGCGTATGCGTCGCGCGACGCGAGCATCTCGACCGCGCCGCTCGTGTTGTCGGAGGGGCTGTCGTCGTATCTCGTCAACTTCGACCACTACTGCAGCGAGCAGATGGTGAGCTCGGTCGTGCCGCGCGTGTTCGCGTCGAAGTGGCTGTCGGTGCGCGCGCTGACGAGCGCGATGCATGCGCCGGAAGCCGGCGCCGATGCGGCGAATGCGAGCGCAATCGCGCAGTTCCTCGGCGTGCTGCGCAGCCGGCAGAATGCGCAGGGCGGCTTCGGCCTGTGGAGCGCGACGCCGGATGCCGATCCGTTCGTGTCCGCTTATGCGATGCACGTGCTGCTCGACGCGCGCGAGCGCGGCACGGCCGTGCCGAAGGACATGCTCGACGCGGGCAACGCGTATCTGCAGAAGCTCGCGGCGAACGATTCGCTCGGCTCGCTCGACCTGCTGCGGCAGCGCGCATACGCGGTCTACCTGCTGACGCGCCAGGGTAACGTGACGACCAACAGCCTCGCGGCGGTGCAGAAGCGCCTGCAGGATGCTTATCCGAACGACTGGAAGAACGATCTCGCGGCCGCGTGGCTGGCCGCGTCGTATCAACTGCTGAAGCAGGACAAGGAGGCCGCCGCGCTGATCGCGGGCCCGCAGGCGCTGCTCGAACGCAAGCGTGCGTCCGACGGCGGTTATGCGACCGGCTACTACATCGATCCGCTGACGCGCGACGCGAGCGTGCTGTATCTGCTCGCGAAGCACTTCCCCGAGCGCGTGCGCAAGCTGTCGCCGCGGGCGATGGACAACATCGCCGCGCCGCTGGTCGACAACCGCTACAACACGCTGTCGTCGGCGATGACGATCCTCGCGCTCGATGCGTATGCGGCGTCGAACGCGGGCCAGCTCGACCAGCTCGCGATCAACGAAGTGCGCGCGAGTGCCGCGCCGAAGGACGTGTCGGCGATCCAGGCGAACCTCGTGCGCTCGGGCACGTGGGCGGCCGGCGCGTCGCGCGTCGACTTCGTGAACGGCAGCGCATTGCCCGCGTGGTGGGTCGCGAGCCAGTCGGGCTACGACCGCGGCACGTCGACGAAGGCGATCAAGAACGGGCTCGAGATCGTGCGCGACTACACCGACACGAACGGCAAGCCGCTCGACAAGATCACGCTCGGCGAGGAGATCGACGTGCACCTGAAGATCCGCGCGACGGGCTCGGCGAACGTCGGCAACGTCGCGATCGTCGACCTGCTGCCGGGCGGCTTCGATCCGGTAATTGCGCCGCCGCCCGCGACCGACGCGCAGGACGGCGACGGCAATGGCGACGGCGGCGCGTCGGCGCCAGCGGCCGATGCGCCGTGGCGCTCGCCGATCGGCGTGACGGGTTCGACGTGGCAGCCGCAGTTCGCGGACGTGCGCGAGGATCGTGTGGTGATCTACGGCACTGCCACGACGGACGTGCGCGAGTTCGTCTACCGGATCAAGGCGAGCAACGCGGGCCGCTTCGTCGCGCCGCCCGCGTACGGCGAGTCGATGTACGACCGCCGCGTGCAGGCGCAGGCGCCGGGCGGCACGACGCTGACGGTGGAGCGCGTGCGATGACGGTGCGGCTGTACCGGCCTTGCAAGCCGCGCCGGGAGCGAGGGGCGCCCGCGCGTGGCTGACGAATCGATGCTCCGGCGCGTGCTGCACGGCGCCGGCCGCTGGCTGCATCGCTGGCAGAACTGGATCGCCGGCGCGCTGCTCGTGTTCGGCGCGCTGGCCGCGTGCCGGCTGTGGCCGCATCCGCCGTTGCGCGACTGGAAGCCGTCGTCGGTCGCGGTGGTCGACGCGCACGGCCGGCTGCTGCGCCTGACGCTCGCGAAGGACGACCGCTACCGGCTGTGGGTGCCGCTCGACCGGATGTCGCCGCAACTCGTCGAAGCCGTGATGCTGCACGAGGACCGCTGGTTCTGGTGGCATCCGGGCTTCAACCCGTACGGGCTCGCGCGCGGCGCGTGGATCACGTACGTGCGCGGCGGCAATCCGCAGGGCGGCTCGACGCTGACGATGCAGCTTGCGCGCTCGCTGTGGCGGCTGAACACGCGCACGCCGGCCGGCAAGCTCGAGCAGGTCGCGCGCGCGGTGCAGCTCGAACTCTTCTACTCGAAGCGGCAGATCCTCGAAGCCTATCTGAACGATGCGCCGTATGGCCGCAACGTCGAAGGGGCGGGCACCGCGAGCGTCGTCTATTTCGACCGGATGCCCGACGCGCTGACGCTGCCCGAGGCGCTCGCACTCGCGGTGATTCCGCAGGACCCGGCGCGGCGTGTGCGCGGCGGGCAGGACGCGATCAACCGCGCACTGGCCGCGTCGCGCAACCGGCTGTACGCGCGCTGGCTGACGAAGCACCCGCGCGATGCGTCGCTCAAGCCGCTGTTCGCGTTGCCGCTCGCGATGCGGCCGCTGTCGGCGCTGCCGTTCGACGCACCGCACGCGGTCGACCAGGCGCTCGCCGCGCGCAGCGCATGGCGCACGACATCGGGCGATGCCGATGACACGAGCGATGCCGGCGCGCGGTTGGTGACGACGCTCGATCTCGATCTGCAGCGCACGCTCGAACGGCAGATCGCGCGTTACGTCGCACGCAACGACACACGCGGCGTGCGCAACGCGGCTGCGTTGCTCGTCGATACGCGCGACATGGGCGTGAAGGCGCTCGTCGGCTCCGCGAACTTCTTCGATCGCACGATCGACGGGCAGGTGAACGGCACGCTCGCGCGGCGCTCGCCGGGCTCGACGCTCAAGCCGTTCATCTATGCGCTCGGCTTCGACCAGGGCGTGCTGCATCCGCAGACCGTGCTGCGCGACGTGCCGACCGCGTTCGGCCCGTATGCGCCGGAGAATTTCGACGGCCATTTCCTCGGGCCGATCACCGCGACCGACGCGCTGAACCGCAGCCGCAACGTGCCGGCCGTGTGGGTCGCGTCGCAGCTCAAGTCGCCCGATCTTTATCAATTCCTGCAGGAGGCCGGCGTGCGCCGGCTCGCGAGCGCGCAGCACTACGGGCTCGCGCTCGTGCTCGGCGGCGGCGAAGTGACGATGCAGGACCTCGCGGCGCTCTACGCGATGCTCGCGAATCGCGGCGAGTTCCGGCCGCTGCGGCTGCGCGCGGACGAACCGGCCGCGCCCGGCCGGCGCCTGCTGAGCGCGGAGGCGAGCTACATGACGATGGACATGCTGCGCCAGCACCTGCGGCCCGACGAGACGAGCGGCGCGCAGCCGTCGAGCGTGCCCGTCTACTGGAAGACCGGCACGTCATGGTCGTTCCGCGATGCGTGGACGGCCGGCGTGTTCGGCCCGTATGTGCTGGTCGTGTGGGTCGGCAACTTCGACAATTCGACCAACACGGCATTCGTCGGCGTCGATGCGGCCGCGCCGCTGTTCTTCCAGGTCGTCGACGCGCTGAACGCCGAACGCCCGCTCGTCGAGCCGCCGCGCACGGTGCCGCCGCACTTGAAACGCGTGCGAATTTGCCTCGCGAGCGGCGAGTTGCCGAACGAGTGGTGCCCGCAGCAGGGCTGGACCTGGTTCATTCCCGGCACGTCGCCGATTCGCGTGAGCACGGTGCACCGGCCCGTCGTGATCGACGATGCGACCGGGAAGGCCGCATGCCCGCCGTATGACGGCAAGCACACGCATACGGAGATCTTCGAGTTCTGGCCGTCGGACCTGCAGCAGGTGTTCGCGCAGGCCGGCATTCCGCGCCGGCGGCCACCGCAGAACGCGGACTGCCGCGATGCGGGGCAGGTCGACGGCGATCCGCCGCGCATCACGTCGCCGTTGCGCGGCAGTACGTATGCGATGCGCGTGAAGAGCGCCGACGCTACGCGCATCGCGTTCAACGCGACGGCCGACGCGAGCGCACATGCGTTGTACTGGTTCGTCAACGATGCGTATGTCGGCCGCAGTGCGCCGGGCGACGCGCTGTTCTGGCAGCCGAGTACCGCCGGCAGCTATGCGGTGCGCGTGGTCGACGATCATGGCCGCAGCGATCAGCGGCCGTTGGCGGTGGGGCTGGAGCAGTAGGGGGCGCGCGACGATATCGATCGCGGCGATCTCGACCGGGTGGCAGACGGACGCGGCGAAGCGGCAGCATGCCGGAGCGTGCGGTCACATGTGCGATCTGTCCGGGCCGGCGTTTCGTGCGCCGCTGCGGGCGCCGCGCGGATGACCCGCTAGCGCCGGTTCATGCGCTGTAGCCGATCCGCAGCACACCCCATTGCCGTCCGCCGACCACGATGGGCGCCGAAACGTCCTTCATCAGCGCGAAGTTGCCGTTGCCCATGTCGCGCCGATAGGTCTGCAGCAGGAACGGCTTGGTATGCGACACGGAGGTGCGCGCCGTCCGGTCCGTATAGATCCGGCGATTCCGGCAGTGCGCCGCGTTCCACGCGGCGTCTGCGCGCTGGGGCAGCGAGAACTTCCGGTTGTGGGTCGGCAGGTAGCACTGTCTGTCGAAACTGGCGCAATAGACGATGCGCTCGTCGATTTCGAGCACCGGCTCCTGGACGGCCGGCAGCACGCGATCGGTGAAGGCCGTGAAGCGCGTCATGAACTGCTGCGGATCGGTGCCGGGAATCGGCACGTAGTTCGCGTCGAACAGCGCGTCGAGCGCGATATCGCCGCGCGCGACCGCATCGTCGAAGAGCTTGCTGATCGCCGCGGCCGTGTTACGCGCGGTTTCGATAAAGCGTGTGTCGGGCGACTCGATGCCGGTCGCGGCCGTGAGTTCGATGAGCGTCTCGGAGACGGAGAGCAGGTTGCCGAGCCGGTCCTTGGCCTGCGAGAAGTTGTCGCTGGAATCCTCGACGCCGGATGCCATTTCGCCAACCTGTTCCTCGAGGTGGTGGCACTGCGTCTCGATTTCGTCCGTCAGCGATGCGATCTGTTCGGCCTCGCCGGCGAGTTCGGTGATCGCGTGCCCCGTCGTGTGCACGACCTCGCCGATCGTGCGCGTGCCTTCGCGTACGCGAAGGGCGCGCGCGGCGTTGTCGGTTCCCTCCGCGATCAGGTGTTCGGTCTGCTCGGCCAGGCGCGCGAGGGTCGTCTCGATCTGCGCCGTCGCCTGCCCGGTCTTCGCGGACAGGTTCTTGACCTCGGCCGCGACGACCGCGAAGCTGCGGCCCGACTCGCCGGCGCGCGCGGCCTCGATCGCGGCGTTCAGCGCGAGCAGGTGGGTCTGGCGGGCGATGACGGAGATCTCCTCGGACACGGCGCGCACGTGATCGAGCGCGTCGCGCAACGCGCCCATCTGGCTGCCGATCGACGTGACGCCCTCGACGAGGCCGTGGATGTCGGCGAGCGATGCCTCGATCGTCTGTTGCGACTTCTGGACCGCATTCGACGCATTGGCGCTGACGGCGCGCACCTGCTGCGCGACCTCGGCGATCCGGTGATTGCCGCGCAGCGTGACGGCGGCTGATTCACGCAGCGTGTGGCAGACCTCTGCCTGCCTCGCGACGCGGGCGGCGACTTCCTCGACATGACCCGAGACGTCGCAGATCTCGATGCCGAGCTTGCCGGCCTGCTCGGCGATGTCGCCGACGAGCGCGCGCGATGAACGGCGGCCGCGGCCGATTCCGAAGAGGTTCACGTTGCTGGGTCTCCTAGAGGGCGCGCATTCCCTGTTTTTGACAGATTCTGGGTGTGCGTACCTGACTTGACGGCAGCGTGGCCGCCGACTTGAGGGCGGGTAAACGTCAGGATCGGAAATCCGCACGGTCGGGCCAGCGTCGTGCGTTTCCCGTGTTCGCGGTGGCCGTCTTCCGGCGCGGTTTCGTACGTGCTCACGCCGCCGCCCGTCGCTCGGATCCGCACGGCGTTGTCGACCGGGTTGCCGTTGCTGTCGAGATCCGCATACGCGACACCTTCGTTCCATACGGTTTCGCCGGCCCACATCGTGGTGCCGGTGGTCGAGAGCGTCGTGCCGCCGACCGCGACGACATACGGTGAGTTGGCGCTGCCGTGCGGAAGGCATCAACTTGCGCGGAACCTTCCTTCTTTTCTTTCTTTGCCGCGTTCCCGATTCCTGTCGTGGCAGCGCGCAGGTAACGCGATGCGCGTCACTTCCAGACCATCACCCGTCGTCGGCCTTCGCCTGCAGATCCTTCAACCCCTGAATCACGACCAGCAGCGCGCGCCCGTGCTCGTCGGAGCCGTCCCACGCATCGACGATCGCGTCGCGCAGCAGTTCGTTATAGCGGCGGCGTGACGGCCCTGCATCGACGCCATAGAAACTGCATAGCTTATTGAATGGCGCGCTGCGGCGCAGCCGATGCCCGTTCGACAGCCGCAGTCGCGACACGGTGGGCTGGCTGACCCCGGAAAGCCGCGCGATTTCGCTGGACGAGCGTGTATCTGCCATCAGGCGGCGCAACAGGTCTTGAACGGGAAAATCTTGGTCCGGGGCTTCCATGCGATGCATTATACCTATACAGTTACGGCTGTTGAATGGGCTTCCTGTCACCAGCGAGGCTGTATCCCGAGAAAGTTGATGACGCTGAAACACCTCCCACCCACGTTCTGCTGGACCAAGATCGGTACCGAGTCCGGCGAGGAACTGCCGACCGTCGTGCTCCGCAAGGAATGGGAGCGCCGGCTCGGGGGCGGGCGTTTTCTGTGGGGCATCAACCAGCCGCTCGGCAGCAGCGCGCAAGTCGCCGCGCATCGCACGGGCTCGCTGCTCGCGCTGTTTTCGCCGGTCGCATCGCGCCCGCGCGCGGGCGAGCGCAAGGACGCGCTGCTGTGGAACGCGTGGGTCGACGCAAGCGGCCAGGTGCGGCCGCTTCCGCCGCACACGTTCATCGCGAGCCGCTCGACGCTGCCGTCGGGCCGGCGTCGCGAGCAGCACTACGCGCTCGTGTGCGCGTCGTCCACCGCGCTGACGGTCGGTACGCAGTTGCGTGTGTTTCCCGATCACCTGCGCAGCGTGAGCACGGGCAAGCCGCTCGGCGCTGCACAGGGTGCGGCCGTGGTCGATTGCATCGGGCGTGCGAAGGAGCAGACGGGCAAGAGCTATCCGCTCGCGCTGTCGGTCGAGCTTGAAGCACCGTATTTCGTGCGGCTAGCGCAGCCGTGCGTGCTGAAGGCGCGCGATCTCGCGGAAGTGAACAAGGCGACGCGCGCGGGTGATTTCGATCGCTTCGTCGAGCTGGTTGCGCGCTTGCGCGGCCGTTCGCCGACGGATGCCGTGCGCGGCGTCACGCGCGATCTGTTCGACGTGCCGCCGCTCGAAACCGCGGCTGCGTATGTCGCGCCCACGCATGCGGCGCGGCTGCGCAGCCGGCCGGCGGCCGAGCATCCGCGCGATCGCACGGGCGATCTGTTCGACCTGTCGCCGGGCGAGGCCACTGCGTTCGGCGGCCTTGCACACCCGCGCATCGGGCGCGCGTGACGGCACGCGCGGAGAAGGTCGCGCAAGAATTTGTTGCAATCTCGCCATAGCGGATCGGCGAGTGCGGAGGGACAATCGGCACGAAGCGCGCGGCGCGGCGGCCGATGCGTCGACCACCGATGCGCCGTGGTTCACGCCGCCGACATGCGCACCACGCACACTGGGCGTCGGCATGCTTCACACTGCAACCCTGTAGGAGAAGTGTCGATGTCGACCCACATCTGTTCGCAGGAGGCCCGGGCCGCGCAACGCTTCGTCGAAGCGACGCGCAACGTCGATCAGGCGTTTCGCGCGGTGCGCGGCGAAAGCGACGACGACGTCTCGTCGGCCGAATACGCACGTGCGATGTCGCGCCTCGATCGCGCGCTCGACGAGCTGGCGCGTGCGCAGGAAGTCTTCGATCGCGTCGTGAGCGCCGACGCGGCACGCGGCAACTGATTCCGCCGCTTCCGCTGTTTCGCGCGTCGGGCGACGCGCGTTCATCTTCATGCCGGGCGTGCTGCCCGGCATGTCAGTCGTTCATCCCATCCCGACTTCAGACCTTGCGGCCTTCGACCGGATAACCGGGATCGGTGTAGCCGTGCGTCGACGCGTGCCCCGGCGGCACGAGCGAATCGACGAACCGTTCGTCATCGGGGCCGAGTTCGAGCGTCAGCGCATCGAGGTAGCTGTCCCAGTGCGCTTCGGTGCGCGGCCCCGCGATCGTCGAGCTGACGATGCGGTTCTTCATGACCCACGCGAGTGCGAACGCGACCGACGTCGTGCCGCGCGCAGCCGCATGCGCGGCCACCTGCTGCGCGATATGCAACGACTCGTGCCGCCATTCCGTTTGCTGGATGCGCCGGTCGCCGCGGCCCGCGCGCGAATCGGCGGGCGGTTGCGTATCCACTGCATATTTGCCGGTCAGCACGCCGCGCGCGAGCGGGCTGTACGGCACGACGCCGATTCCGTAATGCGCGGCGGCCGGAAGCTGTTCGACTTCGGCCGTGCGATCGACGAGGTTGTACAGCGGCTCGCTCGCGACCGGACGATCGATGCCGAGCTGGTCCGCGAGCCGCACGATCTCGGCAATGCGCCAGCCCTTGAAGTTCGACAGCCCGACGTAGCGCACCTTGCCTTGCCGGATCAGGTCGGCCACCGCGCGCATGGCTTCGTCGAGCGGCGCGTCGCTCAGTGCACGATGGAAATAGAGGATGTCGATGTAATCGGTGCCGAGCCGCTTCAGGCTCGCGTCGACCGATTCGACGATCCATTTGCGCGACTGGCCCTGCCGGTTCGGCCCCGCGGCCGGTCCGGCCGGATAGCCGAACTTCGTCGCGACGACCCAGCTGTCGCGACGCGGTGCGATCGCGCGACCGACGATTTCTTCCGAACGGCCGGCGTGATAGACGTCGGCCGTGTCGATGAAATTGACGCCCTGGTCGAACGCCTTGGCGATGATGCGCGCCGACGTCGCTTCGTCGGTCTCGCCGCCGAACATCATTGCGCCGAGGCACAGCGGCGACACCTTGAGCGCGCTGCGCCCGAGATAGCGGTAATCCATGTTTGAGGCTCCATGCGGGGGTGTAATCCGCCGGTTGAATGAAGGGGCGCCGCGCTTATACGCCGGCTTCGTCGAACACGCGCTGCGCGATCGGCAGCGCCGAGCTCGCGGTCGGCCAGCCCGAGTAGAACGCGAGGTGCGTGATCGCTTCGATCAGTTCGTCGCGAGAGAGGCCGTTGTCGAGCGCCTTCTTCAGATGGAACGGCAGTTCGTTCACGCGATACAGCGACACGAGGCTCGCGACCGTGACGAGGCTGCGATCGCGCGGCGACAGGCCGCTGCGCTGCCATACATCGCCGAACAGCACGTTGTCGGTGTAGTCGGCGAGCGCGGGCGCGATGGCGCCGAACGCCTTGTGCGCGGCGGAAGTCGGTTCGGACATCGAGGGCTCCGGGAAGCGTTGGGGACCCCGACGATGGTAGCGACCGGCGCGCCTATCGATAATCCCCGACGATGCGCATGCACTTATCGAGCGGATTCATGAATCGCGGCCCGGTGCCGACGCCCGCGCAGCTCATGCGCGATAGCGCAGCGCATCGACGATCACCGTGAGCGCGCGCGACGACTGCCGCCGGCTCGCGTAGTACAGGTGATGGCCGGGAAACGTCGGGCACCAGTCGTCGAGCACGCTGTCGAGGCGGCCGGCGGCGACATGCGGCGCCGCGAGTTCGGCGGGCACGTACGCAAGCCCGTAGCCGGCGAGCGCCGCGTCGAGCATTTCGTACGTGCCGTTGAACGTGACCTGCCCGTCGACGCGCACCTGCAGCGTGTCGCCGCCGCGCGCAAGCTCCCATGCGTACAGCGCGCCATGAGTCGGCAGGCGCAGGTTGATGCAGTCGTGCGCGACGAGATCCTGCGGCGACGCGGGGCGTTCGCGGTCCGCAAAATACGCGGGCGCGCCGACGATCGCCATCTTCAGATCGGGCGAGATGCGCACGGCGATCATGTCCTTCGCGACCTGGTCGCCGAGCCGGACACCGATGTCGAAGCGTTCCGCGACGATATCGGACAGCCCGTAGTCGGTCACGAACTCGACCTTCAGGTCGCGATAGTCGCGCAGCACCGGCGCGAGCTTCGGCCACAGCAGCGTGCGGATCGCATAGTCGGTCGCGTTGATGCGCACGGTGCCGGCCGGCTTGTCGCGCAGTTCCGCGAGCGCCGACAGCTCGGCCTCGATTTCGTCGAAGCGCGGCGCGAGATTGCGCAGCAGCCGCTCGCCGGCTTCGGTCGGTGCGACGCTGCGCGTCGTGCGCGTGAGCAGGCGCACGCCGAGGCGCGTTTCGAGCGAGCGGATCGTATGGCTGAGCGCGGATTGCGACACGCCGAGCTGGGCGGCTGCACGCGTGAAGTTGCGCTCGCGCGCGACGGCGATGAAGGCGAGCAGGTCCGCAAAGTTGTCGCGCGGCATGGAGGAAGTCGGGTGGTCGGTGCCAGCGCATCGTACCACCGCGTTCACCGGGCCGCGCGGCGGCGCGGCGCGCGCGTCAGCCTGCGCGCGTCATGCCCGGCGCAGGGTTCGCGGGACGGAACGCGTAGCCGCGATGCTGGAACGACGCCGCGAAGAACTGCATCTGGTAGCGGATCGCATTCGACCAGTAATCCCACGTATGGCCGCCCGGCCGCTCCGCGTAGTCGTGCGGCACGCCGAGCGCGACGAGCCGTTCGTGCAGCGTGCGGTTCGAGCCGACGAACGCATCGTCGCGGCCGCAGTCGATCGTCACGTCGAGATGCGCGCGCACGAACGCGCGCGCGCTTTCGACGATCACGTTGCGGTTCCAGAACGACGGATGGCGGCCGGGGTCGCCGAACACGTGGTCGATGCCCGGCTCGTCCTCGCAGCAGCGCGGATCGACCGCGCCGCTGATGCTGCCGACCGCGCCGAACGTGTCGGGCCGGTCGAGCGCGATGCGCAGCGCGCCGAAGCCGCCCATGCTGAGCCCGGTGATCGCGCGGGCGCGCTGCGTCGCGATCGTGCGGAAGTGCGAATCGACATAGGACACGACTTCGTCGCCGATGAAGGTTTCGTAGCGGCTGCCCGAATCGAACGGGCTGTCGATGTACCAGCTTTCGTGTCCGCCGTCGGGCATCACGAGGATCACGCGGTAGCGATCGGCGAGTGCGGCGATGTGCGTGTTCGACGTCCAGTCGGTATGGTCGCCGCCCGAGCCGTGCAGCAGATAGACGACCGGATAGCGTTCGCCGTTGCGGTTCGCGCGTGCGTAGTCGTCGGGCAGCACGACGGTCGCCCTGAGCGTCTCGCTCATCGCGGCGCTGGGGATCGCGACGACCCGCGCATGAAACGCGAAGGCAGGGCTCGTGACGGCGAGCAGCAGAAGCAGCCAGCAGGCGCGTGCCACGTACATCGGTCCTCGCATGTGTCGACTCCGTCCGGCGCCGGACGCCGGGAAAACCCTGTTCGGACGACTCTAGCAACCGCACCTTTCAACCAAATTTCGGCGAATCCTACCGGCTGTCAGGCGGGCGGCGCGCACACGATGCGTTCGACTGCTGCGCGAAACGCGTCGGGCCGCTCGGCCGGCATCAGGTGCCCGCAGCGTTCGATCGTGTCGAATCCGGCGCAGCGCGCGAGCGCCCAGTCCGGCACATGCCAGCCCGCGCGCGAACGTTCGCCCGCGACGAGCCAGACCGGATGACGCTCGAACACCTGCGCGAGCGCTTGCAGGTAGCCCGGTGCGCCGGTCGTCGCGACCACCGAGCGGCCCATCGCGCGCAGCGTCGACGCCGGCTGATGCGCGAGCCAGCGGCGGGCGTCGTCGAGCATCCGCGGCGACGGATCGTCGATCGCGCCACGCAGCCAGGCGAGCGGATCGGCGCGCAGGCCGTCGAGCATCGCGTCGGCTTCGCCGGGCGTCATGCGGCCGACGGACGCCGACCAGAACGCATCGTCGAGCGTGAAGTTGCCTTCGACGTTGACGACGCGCCGCACGCGCTCGGGGTGTGCATGCGCGAACAGCATCGCGATCGCGCCGCCGACCGAGTGGCCGACGACATCGACCGGCTGCGCGCCGAAATGCGCGTCGACGGTTTGCCGGACATGCTCGACCTGCGCGGCGAGCGTGATCGCGTCGAACGGCGTCGCGCGATGTGCGCCGTAGCCGAGCAGGTCGGGCGAAAGATGCGGGCCGCTCCATCCGCGTACGTCGAACGTGCCGATGAAACCGTGAATGAAGACGACGGGGGCGGGCTGGGTCATTGGGCGGGCGCGGAAGGAACGGGCGGCAACTCGAGTTCGGCGAGCAGTTCGTCGAGTTCGAGCACGTGCGTGCGGTCGTGATCGAGCAGTTCGCGCACGTGTTCGTCGAGCGACATGCGGCGGATGCCGTCGCGCAATCCGCAGCGCGTGAGCTGCGCGGGTTCCAGCGCGGCGGCGGTCGCACACAGCGCGGCGCGGCCGGCGCGGAATGCTGCGACGGTACGGTCGAGCGGCTGCGCGAGATAGTCGCGCTGCGCGGCGAGCGCGGTGCCGTCGACGGATGCGATCACCGGCAGTTCGACCGTGCGTACGGCGTCGATGCGTTCGGCGAACACCGCGTCGAGGTCGCGCAGGTGGCATGCATGCTCGACGAGCGAGAAGCCGGTGCCGGCCGGGCGACGCGTGCGCAGCGCGGCCGGCACATGCGCGGCATACGCGGCGAGCCGGTCGGGCATGCGGGCCAGCGCGGCGACGACGTCGTCGAACGGCAGCCGTTGCGGATACGCGCTGAACACCGCGCCATAGCTGAACAGCGTGCCGCCGAGCCGCCCGCGCGCCTGCACGACGTCGTGGCCGTGGCGGCGCATGACTTCCGCGACCATCGCGCCGCAGAACTGGCGGGCCGTCGTGTCGGCTTCGATTTCGGGGAAGTTGCGCGCGATCTCGTGCTGGATCGCGCCGATCGCGGCGACGCCGACGCGCGACAGCGCCGCGAATTCCGGATAACGCTCGGGCTGTGCGATCAGCGCTTCGAGCTGGGTGCCGAGCGCGGTCGTACGGAAACGGTCGAAACGGGAATGCATGGCGAACGGGCCCTGTCTAGTAACGTATCAAAACGATACGTTACTAGACAGGGCCGCGTCAACCGGGCGGTGCGACCCGCCCGGCGCTGCACTAGCCGGCGAGCGCCGCGAGCAACGGGTTCCGCAAGATTACGGTCGCCAGCGGCTGACGGCCGAATTCATGCCGCCCGATGTGACGCCGCCACATCGCGCCGGGAATCGGCTTCATGAATGGCAGCGGATCGTCGCTCCATGTCCGAGCGCCGCGCGGGTTCCGCGCCCGCCCGCCGCTCAGGATTTCTGCCGGGCGTCGATTTCCGCGCGCAGTTGCGCTTCCTGCTCCTGCAGCTCGGGCGTGAATTCCGCGCCGAAATCCTCGGGCGAAAACACCTGGCGGATCTCGATGTCCGATTCGCCCGGCATCGGGTTCGGGCAGCGCTTCACCCATTCGATGGCTTCGTCCATCGATTTCACTTCCCACAGCCAATATCCGGCGATGAGTTCCTTGGTTTCGGCGAACGGGCCGTCGATTACCGTCCGGTCCTTGCCGGCGAAGTGCACGCGTTTGCCGCGCGAACTCGGATGCAGCCCTTCGCCGGCGAGCATCACGCCGGCCTTCACGAGTTCCTCGTTGTACTGGCCCATCGCGGCCAGCAGTTCGGTGCCGGGCATCTTGCCGGCTTCGGAATCGGCGGTTGCCTTGACGATGACCATGACGCGCATTGTTGTTTCTCCTGGATCGGGAAAGGTGGAGTGGGTGTCGGCCGTGCGGGAATACCGAATATCGACCAGTGCTTGCGATGGTACGACGGACGACGCGCGCCCAAATCGACATCGGCACGAAAAAAAAGCGCCGTTGCGCGGGCGGTGGCCGAGCTGGCCGACCTCCCCGCCAAAACTGGTATGCTGATCCTCACCACGTTTACGCGGAGGGTGCCATGGCTGCTAAAGAAGTTTCGAAGAAGAAATACCTGAAAATCCTGAACAAACGCTTGCGTGCCGAACCGACTGCCCCGGACGGCGCGTCGTTCGTGTTTTTCCCGCTGGGCGCGAAGGCGAAGCACGCGACGGGCGTCGTGTCCTCCGACGCGCGCAGCAAGCGCGAGCTGGCGGTGATGGCTGCGGTCCAGCGCAAGGCGGCCGAAGAGTTCGTCGTCACCGGCGCCTGATAGGCATCCGTCATACCACCGCTTGCGTTGCCGCCTGCGTGCCTTACGCGGCGGCGGCTTCGCAATGCGCGATCGCACCGGCCAGCACGCGCGGGATGTCGTGCGTGATGGCCGGTTCGTGCATCGGCAGGATGATGTCGAGATCGAGCGCCTGGATGCGGCGCAGCGCGCTCGCCAGATGCGCGAGCGCCGGCAGGTAGTCCGAGCGCGCGATCGAATCGAGGATCGCCGGCAGCGGGGCGTCCGTTGCTTCGTCGCCGAAGCGCATCAGGATGTCCGACGACAGCACCGTCGTGCGATTGCCGCGACGCATCAGCAGCCGCACGAAGCGGTGCGTCGATGCAGTCTGGCAGCGTCGATCCGGACGTGAAGCCCGTTGGTTTACGCGGCGGCCGGGAACGGCGTTGAACACCATCCCGGCCTGAGCCTGAAAGAAAACCGCGATTCGATCCGCGGATCAGGACACCTTGTCCGCTGCCGCCGCCGGATACCGGCTGCTGCCACCGGCGTCGTCGCCCGCCGCCAGTTGCTCCAGCGCGAGGCCCTTCGTCTCGATCCCGAGCGTCCACACGGCGATCGCGGCCGCGATGAACGACAGCGCGCCGAGCGTGAACACGCCGCCCTGGCCGAACACGGGCAGCACGACGCCGACCACGTAAGGCCCGATCAACGAGCCGACGCGCCCGATCGCCGATGCGAAGCCCGAGCCCGTCGCGCGCGCGCCGGTGCCGTACAGCTCGGGCGTGTACGTGTACAGCGCGGCCCACATCCCGAACAGGAAGAACTGCATCGCGAGGCCGGTGCCGATCAGCAGCGCCATGCTGCCGCCGTACAGCGCGCTCTGGCCGTACGCGTACGCCATCGCGCCGCCGCCGATCAGCGACGCGATGCAGGTCGGCTTGCGCCCCCAGCGCTCGACGAGCCACGCGGCGCACAGGAAGCCCGGCACGCCGCCGAGCGAGATCAGCACCGTGTAGAACACCGATTTCGTGACTTCGAAGCCGGCCTGCTGCAGCAGCGCGCCGAGCCACGACGTGAGGCCATAGAAGCCGAGCAGCGCGAAGAACCACAGCAGCCACACCATCACCGTGCGACGGCGGTACACGCCGCTCCAGATCTCGCGCAGCGCGCCGCGGCCGCGCGCGGCGACCGGTTCGGCGAGCCGCGACGGCGGCGGCAGCGTCGTGACGCCGGCCGAGCGCATCACCTTCGCCTCGATCGTGTGCATCACCGTGTCGGCTTCCGCGAGCCGGCCCGCATGCTCGAGCCAGCGCGGCGATTCGGGCACGATGCGGCGCACGACGAGCACGAACACCGCGGGAATCGCGAGCAGCGCGAACACCGTGCGCCAGCCGAACTGCGGCAGCACGAAGTACGCGACGATGCCGGCCGTGATGAAGCCGAGCGGCCAGAAGCCGTCCATCAGCGCGATCAGGCGGCCGCGTTTCTCGGTCGGCACGAATTCGGACAGCAGCGTCTGCGCGACCGGGAATTCCATGCCCATCCCGATCCCGAGCAGCACGCGGTAGACGATCAGCGCGTCAACGCTCTGCGCGGTCGAGCACAGGTACGACGCGGCGCCCCACAGCACCATGCTCCACTGGAACACGGGCCGGCGGCCGAAGCGGTCGGCGAGCAGGCCGGCGACGGCCGCGCCGAGCACCATCCCGAAGAAGCTTGCGCTCGCAACGAGGCCGGCGGCCGCGGTCGACAGCCCGAACTCCTTGCGGATCGAGCCGAGCACGAACGTCATCGTGCCGAGGTCGACCGAATCGAAGAAGAACGCGATCGCGATGATGAAGAAGATCCGCTTGTGATAACCGGAGAACGGCAAGCGTTCGAGCCGGGCGGCGGCGGAGGCGGGAGCGGTGGCGGCGGGCATGGCGTCCTCTGAAATGAAAAGGGGCCTCGCAGCGCATGCTCCAGGGCCCCGATGCTTCGGTATTCAGTAGACGCGACCACAAAGTGCCGTATCGGAGGAAAAGCGCCGCCTGCTTGCTCAAATGCGTCATCGGCGGGCGGCGCGCGATGCGTCAGTTCTTCAGCTTGTATCCGGTGCGGAACATCCACGCGACGATCGCGAGCAGGATCACGAGGAACAGCCCGGTTGCGGCGAGGCTGATCCACACGTGCACGTCGGCGAGCCCGTAGAACGACCAGCGGAAGCCGCTGACAAGATACACGATCGGGTTGAACAGCGTGATGATGCGCCACGCGGGCGGCAGCATGTCGACCGAGTAGAAGCTGCCGCCGAGGAACGTGAGCGGCGTGATGATCAGCAGCGGCACGAGCTGCAGCTTCTCGAAGCTGTCGGCCCAGATGCCGATCACGAAGCCGAACAGGCTGAACGTGACCGCCGTCAGCACGAGGAACAGCACCATCCAGAACGGATGCAGGATATGCAGCGGCACGAACAGGCCGGCCGTCGCGAGGATGATGACGCCGAGCAGGATCGACTTCGACGCGGCCGCGCCCACGTAGGCGATCACGATCTCCCAGTACGACACGGGCGCGGACAGGATCTCGTAGATCGTACCCGTGAAGCGCGGGAAGTAGATGCCGAACGACGCGTTCGAGATGCTTTGCGACAGCAGCGACAGCATCACGAGGCCCGGCACGATGAACGACCCGTAGCCGATGCCGTTCACGTCGCTGATGCGCGAGCCGATCGCGGAGCCGAACACGACGAAATACAGCGACGTCGAGATCACCGGCGCGATGATGCTCTGCATCAGCGTGCGGCGCGTGCGGGCCATTTCTGCGCGGTAGATCGCGCGGATTCCTTGCAGGTTCATGTGCGTCAGGCTCCTTGTACGCCGTTGCGGCGGTTGTCGATCAGGCTGACGAAAATATCCTCGAGCGAACTCTGCGTCGTGTGCAGGTCGCGGAAGCCGATGCCGGCCGAGCCGAGCGCGTTGATCAGCGTCGCGATGCTCGCGTCGTCGCGCTGCGAGTCGTACGTGTAGACGAGCGCGGCTCCATCGTCCGCGCGTTCGAGCCCGAACGACGACAGCGCGGGCGGCAGGTCCGCGAGCGGCTGCTCGAGATGCACGGTGAGCTGCTTCTTGCCGAGCTTGCGCATCAGCTCGCGCTTTTCCTCGACGAGCACGAGCTCGCCGCCGAGGATGATGCCGATCCGGTCGGCCATCTCTTCGGCTTCCTCGATGTAGTGCGTGGTCAGCAGGATCGTCACGCCGCTTTCGCGCAGCGAATCGACGAGCTTCCACATGTCGCGGCGCAGCTCGACGTCGACGCCGGCCGTCGGCTCGTCGAGGAACAGGATGCGCGGCTCGTGCGACAGCGCCTTCGCGATCATCACGCGGCGCTTCATCCCGCCCGACAGCGTCATCAGCTTGTTGTCGCGCTTGTCCCACAGCGACAGCGCCTTCAGCGTCTTCTCGATATGCGCGGGATCGGGCGCCTTGCCGAACAGGCCGCGGCTGAACGACACGGTCGCCCAGACGGTTTCGAACGCGTCGGTGGTCAGCTCCTGCGGCACGAGGCCGATCATTTCGCGGGCCGCGCGGTATTGATCGCGGATGTCGTGGCCGCCGACCGTCACGCGGCCCGAGGTCGGCGTGACGATGCCGCAGATCGAGCCGATCAGCGTCGTCTTGCCGGCGCCGTTCGGCCCGAGCAGCGCGAAGATCTCGCCGGGGCGGATGTCGAGGGTCACGTGCTTCAGCGCCTGGAAGCCGGACGCGTAAGTCTTGGAGAGGTCGGAGACGGAAAGGATCGGTTGCATGCTCACGGATGGCACGGCCGGCCGGCGCGACGGTGTGTGCCGCGCGTGCCCGGCGTCGCCGCCGCTGCGAAGCGGCCGGGATCGGGGACGGCATGGCGAACGGGCGTCATGTCGAACGGCGTGGTGGTGCGGGATCGCGGGACCGCCATATTAGCAACCGGCAGATGGAAATGCATTCTGGTGGAAAGGGCGGGCGTTGCCGGTGCCGGATTTGCCCGGAATGCCCGGACCTCGATCGACAAAGCGGTGTTTTATTTGGGTGGGGCGAACAATCGGCGTGGTTTTCGGCGAATCGGGCAGCGATCGCGTTTTCGCGTGCCGGCGCCGCGGCCGGCCCGCCGACTGTGCTGCCCGAACGTCTTTGCGCCGTACCGGGACGGCATGCGCGGCGCTCGCGATAATGCGTTCCTTTCACGGTTCACGATTCACGGAGCAGCGCACATGTCCTTGATCGATTTCAAATCCGTTGCGGCCGCACAGGCCGTGGCATGGAAGTCCACGATCGTCGGCGAAGTCGGGCCGGCCAGGATCAAGGTGTTGCGCATGGATGCGCAGCCTTACGAAGCGGAAGTGCACGACTACAACGAGGGGCTGCTGGTGCTCGACGGCAAGCTGATGCTCGAAGTCGGCGCGGAAACGGTCGTGGTCGAGGCCGGGCAGATGTATCTCGCGCTTGCCGGCACGTGCCATGCGGTGCTGCCCGGCAGCCATGGCACGCTCGCGATCATCGACGTGTAAGGTTGCGCGGCCGCGTCGGCGAGGCCGCCTGCGGGCCGGCTCGCCCGCCCGGCGCGGGAAGCGGCCCGCCGCGCCAGGCCGTTGCGCGGGCCATCTATTTGTCTGAGCAAAGAAATTGAAGGCCGTTTGAAAAACTGTCAAACACCGTGAAAACACGAGGATCGCGCGGTTCCGTTCGTTTGGAACTCTGCATCCATTTACTTGTTTGAATGGTCCGATCATAGTCTCGACGAACGACGCATCACGATAACGAATCAAGCGTACGTACGGAGACCAATTCATGCGACGCGTATCCGCGGGGCCAGTCGGGCTGCTTTTTCCCGGTTTTTCGCTGAATGCAGGCGCGACGCAGGTCGCCCGCCTGCGTTGTCGCATCGCCGTGTAGCGGCGAACCACTTTCCGTTTCGATCGATCCGACGGCGCCGTGCCGCATGACGGCGCCGCGGGAGCGCGCTTGTCTGCCGCCGCGGCTTTCGTCGCATTTGCATGAACTGCCGGGCGGTCGTTTTGCGAACACCATCATGCGCCGCGCATTCGTGCGGCGGCGCGATACCAACCGGCGGGCCATGCAGCCCGTCCGGACGAGACCTGTCGTACCCGAAAAGGAGGGGTTGATGATTTGCATTCCTGAATGGCGGAAGGCGATCCTGTCGTGCGCGGTACTGGCGCTGCCGTTCGTCGCCGGTTGCGGCGGCGGCGACGATCCGGGGCCGATCAACGTGCCGCAGTGCTCGGGCAGCGCATGCGGGCCGAGCGGTCCGATCACGCAGCCGCCCGTCGTGACGAAGCTGTGTCCCGATGCGCTCGACTACACGACGACCTACACGGGCGGCGCCGGCAGCGGCGAATACGTGAAGGTGAAATTCGACACGACGAAGCTCACCTACCAGATGCAGTTCATCGAATCGTCGGTGCCGACGTCGGCAGGGCAAGTCAACAACACACGCGCGGGCCTGACGATCAGCGGCGCGTTCCATCATCCGACCAATCTCCCGACCGCCGAGCAGAACCGCTGCGCGTTCGTGCTCGATAGCGGCGCGACGAGCGACGCTGCGTATTCGGTGACGATCAATCGTGCGGATCCGCCGATGCTGTTCGTCGGCAACGGCGTGGTCGGCGGCGGGATTCCGGGGGCGACGATCGCGTTCGCCGGGATCGAACCGTTCCCGGGCTTCGTGCTCGGCGTCGTGCCGTCGCGCACGTTCGATTTTTATCCGTTCATCGGCTTTACCGAAACCGAAACCGATTTCACGAAGGTCGCGGGCAACTACAACGAAGTGGGCATCCACCTGTCGCCCGTCGGCGGCAGCGCCCAGAGCAGTACCGGCGCGGTCGGCTGGGAGCCGGACGTGGTCAACTGGAACCAGACGCTCAATGCGGACGGTTCGTGCACGATCACCCAGAATAGCGACTACTCGTGCCAGACCACCGGGTCGCCGTGGGCATTGCGCAAGAACGCCGACGGATCGGCCGACAACGTGTTCGTGAGCAACGCGGTGGCGAACCAGTTCGGTGCGGTTTCGTATCCGGTGGCGGGTCAGGCGCCGGGCCTCGTGATCTCGACGCCGAGCCAGGCGAAGGGGATCATGATCGTCGGCAAGCTGAACGGTGTGCGGGTGCCGGTCGTGATTCGAGTCGGTTACACGCATGTCGATGCGAGCAATGCGCTGGCGTCGGTCGCCGATGCCGAAGTGGGGATCTCGATGCTCTCGTCGACCACCGCCATCGCGACAAACTCGCTGAAGGGCGGCTTCATCGGAGCCACGAGCGCGTCCGCATGCGGTGTCGTGGCGCCCAGCACGGCGACGTTCGCGGTCGCGAATTCGGGCCCGAGCTTCAACAACAACGTGCCGCACCCGGATCTGCCCGGCAGTTTCAACGGCACCTTCTTCCTGGCGCAGGCGGGCAGCTGCAACGACGGCACCGCGGTATCGACGATCGCCGCGAACTATACGTCCACGCTGTTCCAGGGCAATACCGCGGCGTTCATCGATCCGCAGACGTCGTCGGTGACCTCGCAGTTCGCGCTCGATTATACGCAGGCCACGCCCGGCAAGATCAAGGTCACCGCCACGCAGGACTTCAACGCGAAAGGCGCAAGCGGCAACGTCGCGATCTTCAAGAAGGGCGACACGGGCTGGATCGTGACGGCCGGCAACGTCTACGCGATGGTCGTCAACAACAGCCAGGTCAACCCGTTCTTCACGGTCGGCGCGTTCGTCCAGTAACCGCGCACTGAACCAGTCGCACCGGCGGCGCATGCGCCGCCGCCGGCGAAACGAATTTCAAGAGGATTCCTATGAATTTGAAACAATGGATGGCCGCGGCGTCGCTCGCGCCCGTGCTGGCTGCGTGCGGCGGCGACGGCGACCCGCCGCCCGCGCCGGTGGTGCGGCTGTGCCCGCAGACGATCGACTACAACACGGTGTTCGTCGGCGGCTCCGGGTCGGGCGAGCTCGTGAAAGTGCAGCTCGACACGACGAAGATGACGTACCGGATGACCTACCTCGCATCGCCGGTGCCGACGTCCGCAGGCACCGTGCAGCCGACGCGCGACACGGCGCCGGCCAACGTCGTCGACGGTACGCTGGCCGACGAAACGGGCCTGCCGACCGTGAAGCTGAACCAGTGCACGTTCCGGATGCAGAACGCGAGCCTCGACCCGAGCCGTCCCGCACGGCTGTTCCTCGGCGAAGGTGTGCTGGGCGGTGCGATTCCGGGCGCGACGATCCAGTTCGACGGCGTGATCGGCGTCGGCAGGATTCCGAAGACGACGTTCCCGTACTACCCGTTCATCAGCTTCTCGTCGCTGGAAACCGATCTCACGAAGATCGCCGGAACCTACAACCAGCTCGGCTATCACCAGGTGCCGTCGCAGAACTTCCAGCCGGTGGCGCTCGATCAGAAGGTGACGATCAACGCGGACGGCAGCTATGTCGAGACCGACAACTTCGGCAAGAAGAACGGCGGGCAGCCGCTCGCGTCGAGCGCGACCGTGAACCAGCCGTTCACGCTGCGTCCGGATTCACCGGCATTCCAGTCGCTCAACTACCAGCCGCAGATTCCGCCGACGCTCGCCGCGCTCGATCCGGCGAAGGCCGGCAAGGGGATCCTGATCGTCGGCAAGCTGCGCAACCAGCTCGTGCCGATCTTCATTCGCACCGGCGCCGCGAACGCGGACCTCACGCAGGGCCCGCCGAGCGCGGACGACGAATCGGGCATTTCGATCCTGAGCCCGCAGACGGCGATCGCGCCGGGCTCGCAGAACGGCGAGTACACGGGTGTCGACAGCGCGTTCAACTACCGCGCGACCGCGCTCGTCGGTGCGCAGGCCACGCTGCTCGATCCGTTCAACGCATCGCAGGCCGCGCTCACGCGCGCGCTGAACCTCGACTACACGCAGAAGGTGCCGGGCGTCGTCACGACCGTGCATGCGGATGCGGCGTCCGGCCCGGCGACCGGCAAGTTCGTGTTCACCGGCGGCGTGTTCGGGTTCCTCGACATGGCCGATACGAGCAATCCGTACTTCACGGTCGGCGCGTTCGTGCAGTGACCACACCCGGATGGAGACACGGCGGCGTCGCGCGCGGATGCGCGGCGCCCGGACAGAATGAAGGGGAGACTTGATGAAGAAGCTGATTGTCGCGGGTGTCGTCGCAGGCATGTCGACGCTCGCATCGGCCCAGCAGGCGGGCGACAACGTCGCGACGCTCGGGTGGTTGCACATCATGCCGCAGGATTCGACCAACGGTCTGACGACGAATCTCGCGAGCATGCCGATCAACGGGCCGCTGCGCCTGCCCGGGTCGTTCACGTCGCCGGGCACGAGCCTGACGGTCAACAACGCCGACACGGTCGGCCTCACGCTCACGCACTTCTTCACCGACCACATCGCGGTGACGTCGGTGCTCGGCGTGCCGCCCGAGTTCACGCTGACCGGCCACGGCACGATCAAGCCGCCCGGCCCGGCCGGCGCGCTCGGCAGCGTCAACATGGACGATCCGGCGAACCAGCCGGCCGTGAAGAACGCGCGGCAGTGGAGCCCGACGATCATCCTGCAGTACTACTTCAATTCGTCGACCGCGCGGTTCCGGCCGTTCGTCGGGATCGGCGTGGCCTACAGCTGGTTCAGCAACATCGAACTGAACGGCAACTTCGCGAAGGACATCAACCAGAACCTCGGCAGCGTGCTCGCGGCGGGCGCCGGCAAGCCGGGACCGACGTCGGTGGAGGGCAAGGCGTCGTCGTCGTTCACGCCGGTCTACAACGTCGGTGCGAGCTACGCGATCGACAAGCACTGGGGGCTGACGGCGACGCTCACGTACATGCCGCTGAAGACCTACTCGTCGCTCGTGATCAAGGCCGCGGACGGTTCGACGCTCGCGACCACGCGCACACGGTTGAAGGCCGACCCGCTGATCACGTTCGTCGGGATTTCCTACAAGTTCTGAGCCGTCCGGCGCGCATGACGCGCGCCGGCGGTTTCCTGCGACCGGCCGGCCGGGCCATTCCGGCCGGGAGGTCGCGTTCCTGGCGGCGTGCCGCCATTTGTGAAGAGAGGGGGCAGTTCAAATGAGCATTCGCAAAATCGCATCGCTTGTTGCTGCAGTGGCTTTCACCGCGGTTTCGGCCGCGCCTGCTTTCGCAGTTACCGTTACGCGTGCCGACGGGCAGCCGATGAATCCGAACGGCGAGCCGTTCTCCGTGTCGGGGCTCACGAACCTCAGCAAGGGCTCGATCAGCGCGACCTGCAATGCGACGTTCAACGGCACGATCACGTCGACCGGTATCGTCACCATCACGTCGACGTCGTTCACCGGCGGCGCCACCTGCGGCCTGATCAGCGGCACGGCGAGCAGCACGTCGCCGTGGACGGGCCAGGCCGACAGCACGACGCAGCTGTCGATCAACAACGTGCACGTGAACGTCGCGCTGCTCGGCGCGTGCGGCCCGAGCAAGGTGGTCACGGCATGGAGCGATCCGAACTCGTCGCTGACGTTCAATAACTCCGTCTTGACGCCGAATTGCACGGTGTCCGGCACGGTCACGACGTCGCCGAAGTTCCACGTGCAATAAGCGTCGCGGATCGAAGCGGAGCACCCGCCGCGCGCGAGGGCCGTGCGGCAGGCGTGGCGGGTTTCCGCGGCTTCGATGCGTTCGTGTCGTCGCGCGTATCGGCGCGACGGCCGATTGGCCGCCCGTGTCGCGATCCGATGCGGGCGGACATACACGGGGGCACGGCATACCGCGCCACCCGATTCGATTGAAACAACATTATTCCAATTGGCCAGAACTATTCTGGACGACCCATGCTCACCGACCCAGCGAAGTATGGCGATGCCCGCGGCGCGACGCCTGACCGGCTGCGCACGGCCGCGTGGCTGCAGTACCTGATCGAACATCTCGACGCTGCCGCTTGCGCGGTGGCGGCGGGCGACGCCGGCGACACGACGGTCGTCGCGTCGCACGCGATACGCATGCGGGCAGGGGTGAACCTGTCGCGCGACGCGACTGCGATTCTTCACCGGCTGGTGCCGTGGATCGCAACGGACGGCGGCGGCTGCGGATGCGATCCGACCGATCCGCTCGGCGCGTGCTCGCATGTGCCTTCCGCGCAGCAGCTCGCCGAAGCCGAACGCCAGTGCCCCGGTTCGCACGCCGTGTTCGAAGCCGCGCACGGCGTGATCGATGCGTGCGCATTCGACGATCCCGATGTCGGCTGGGCCGCGCTCGAGCGGATTGCAGGCGGTGTCGAGTGCAACGGCGAAGACGCTGGCGTATGCACCGCAGATGAACGAGACGGGCAGGGCGAGACGCCCGTTGCGAAGAACCTGAGAGAAAAGCTGGCCGTCGCCGCGGCGACGAGTGCGGAAACTCCGGCCCGGCCCGGCGCCATCATCGACGCGATCGTGTTGCGCGCATGCGGCCCGCGCGACGATGCGTCGCGCATCGACGAGATGGCCGTGCTCGCGATGTTCTCGGCCGCGCTCGCCGCCGGCAACGGGATTTCCGTTGCCACGTATGGCGGTCAGCACAACCTCGTTGCGCAGGCGATACGCACCCATCGCGCCGATCTCGCGTCGACGGACGGGCTGCTTGCCGCGCTGTCCGTGTGCCGGCTCGACCGACTCGTCGGCGCGGGAAGCTTCTGGGCGTACTACCTGCTGGCGGGTATCGTGATCGCAGCGCCGGACGCGGTGCGGGAAATCGGCCGCCGCTTTCATGGCGACGCGTGGCAGACGTGGCTCGATCACGTGCTCGCGTGGCCTGCGGTCAGCCGCTTCGGGCCGAAGGAGGATGTCGCGTTCGAACACCTGCGCGAAGCGATGAGCCTGACGTCGCGATGGAACCCGATCATCCGCGCAAAGCGGATGCGGACCGTGGCGACGGCCCGGTTCGGCGAAGACGCGGGGAAGGCTGATCGGCCCTCAGCCGTTGGTGACACGAAACGAAACGACCCGCGCGCGAACACCCGTTCGCGCTGAAATACGGCCCCCCATTCGCGAGCGCGAGTGGGGCGCCAAGCGGCGGCGACCCCAAGCCGTCATGCCGTCGGCGACTCCCGCCGACCGCGCGCCATGCCACGCTGACCGACCGCACGGCACCCGCAGATCCGGGCCGCATCGACCGGACGCAGTATGATGCCGCAGTCGATGCCGGCGATCGATCGATTCGGAGTACCCGACCGCCCGCGCCGCCGAAGATTCGCCAAGCTTGTTGAAAGCCGGACGCGAGACGCAGTTGCGTGAGAGCGCCGCTGCCGAACCCGCGTCCGGATCACCTTCATCGAAACGGTCAGTCAGATGTCAAAGCAAAACAAGAAAATCCTTCTCCTGAGCGTCAGCGCCGGCGCCGGTCATACCCGCGCGGCCGAAGCGATCCGCGCATTCGCCGACAGCCATCCCGCCGGCATCGAAGCCACGCACCTGGACGTGATGGATTTCGTGTCCACCGGCTTCCGCAAGCTGTACACCGATCTCTACATCAAGCTCGTCAGCAGCCAGCCGGCGCTGTGGGGCTACCTGTACCAGAAGACCGACGAGGTCGATCCCGCCGCACCGTCGCAGAAAATCCGGCGCGCGATCGAGCGGCTCAATTGCCGCCAGTTGCTCGCGGAGATCGAACGGCAGCGCCCGGACGCAATCGTCTGCACGCATTTCCTGCCGGCCGAACTGCTGTCGCGCGAGATCCGCAAGGGGCGCGTCGACACGCCGGTGTGGGTGCAGGTCACCGATTTCGACCTGCACAGCATGTGGGTCGTACCGAACATGCGCGGCTACTTCGCGGCCAACGACGAGATCGCGTGGCGCATGCACGCGCGCGGCATGGCGCCCGAAACGGTGCACGTCAGCGGCATTCCGATCATGCCGGCGTTCGGCCAGCCGCTCGATCGAGCGGCCTGCGCGGCCGAGTTCGGCCTCGATCCCGCGCGACCGACGTTCCTGATGATGTCCGGTGGCGCGGGCCTCGGCGGGCTCGACGTGCTGGCGACGCGCCTGCTGCAGATGGACGCCGATTTCCAGTTGATCGCGCTGGCCGGCAAGAACCAGGCGATGCTGGCGTCGCTGCAGGCGCTCGCCGCGCAGCATCCCGGCCGGCTCTTTCCGCAGGGTTTCACGCAGCAGGTCGAACGCCTGATGGCCTGCGCCGACCTCGTCATCACGAAGCCGGGCGGCCTGACGACGTCCGAATGTCTCGCGATGCAGTTGCCGATGATCGTCAACTCGCCGATTCCGGGCCAGGAAGAGCGCAATGCGGATTTCCTGCTCGAACAGGGCGTCGCGCTGAAGGCCATCGACGACGATGCGCTCGTCTACCGGATCCGCGCGTTGCTGCAGACGCCGGAGCGCCTCGCCGACATGCGTCGCCGTCTGGCTCCGCTCGGGCGGCCGCTGGCCGGACGTTTCGTGCTCGATCGCGTGCTGGGCCTGGAGCCTGCCGCATGAGCGTCGCGCGCTTGGTGCCGACGCGCCATACGTTGTTCGTCGTCGCGTGGGTCGTGTTGCTCGCGTTCTTGTTCGCGAACGTCGAGATCCAGATCGAGGGCAGCGCGGGCTGGGCCGCGAACCTGCCGACCTGGCGCATCGAGCATCACTGGCTGCTCGACATCTTCTGGGGCGGGCGCCCGATGACCGGCTACCACGCGTGGGTGTTCCCGTTCGTCGCGCTGTTCTTCCATCTGCCGCCCGTGTTCAACGGGCGCTGGTCGTGGCGCATCGAAGCACGGATCATCGCGTGCATCATGGTGTTCTGGCTGACCGAGGATTTTCTGTGGTTCGTGCTGAATCCGGCCTACGGTCTTGCCCGCTTCAACCCGGCGAACGTGCCGTGGCATATCCACTGGCTCGGCGTGGCACCGACCGACTACTGGACCATGAGCGCCGCCGCGATTGTCCTGTTCATCCTGTCGCGCGAACGCAGCAAGCGCGCTTTTTACTGAACGCTGAACCGACATGAAAACCGCTTTCCTCGCCATGCTCGCCGTCACGCTCACTGGGCTCGTTCAGCCGGCCTGCGCGGATCCGGCCTCCGGCGTTGCGGCCCGACCGATCGAGTGGGCGCAAAGCATTGCCGATGCGCGCGTGAACAACCTGCATCGCATCACGCCGAAGCTGTACCGCAGCGCGCAGCTCTCGCGCGAAGACGTGCCGGAATTGCAGAAGCTCGGCATCCGCAAGGTCATCAGCTTCCGCGCGTTTCACGCGGATGACAGCATCCTGGCCGGCACGCAGATCAAGATGCAGCGCATCCGCATCAACACGTGGTACATCCGCGACGAAGACATGGTCACCGCGCTGAAGGCGCTGCGGACCGCCGACCAGGATGGTCCGGTGCTGATCCATTGCCAGCACGGCGCCGATCGCACGGGCCTCGTGTCGGCGCTGTACCGGATGGTGTACCAGGGCTGGACGCGCGAGCAGGCGCTCGACGAACTGCAGCACGGCGGCTACGGGTTCCATCCGATCTGGCAGAACATCACGAACTACCTGAAGCACGTCGACGTCGAGCGTTTGCGGCAACAGGTCAACAACGACTGACGCGGAAAGGAAAAACGCCGCCGACGGTAATCGTCGGCGGCGTTTCGTACATCAGTCGAAGGCGGGCAGCGCACCCGCCGTCGTCAGACCGTCTCCGGCTGCCGCACGGCCTTCGCGACATTCCGCGCCAGCGCACCGTTCGCGACGAAGTACGGCACATCGACACGCGCGAGCGGCTTCCTGCCGCGAATCTTGTCGGCGATCTTCTCCGCGATCATGATCGTCGGCGCGTTCAGGTTGCCGGTCGTGATGATCGGCATGATCGACGCATCGACGACGCGCAGCCCTTCTAGCCCGTGCACGCGGCCCTCTTCGTCGACCACCGCCATGTCGTCGTAACCCATCTTGCACGAACACGACGGATGGAACGCGGTCTCCGCACGGGCGCGCACGAATGCGTCGAGCTCGTTGTCGGTCTTGCAGTCGGCGCCCGGGTTCAGCTCGCGGCCGCGATAGCGGTCGAGCGCGGGCTGCCGCATGATCTCGCGCGTCGCGCGGATCGCATCGCGGAACTCGCGCCAGTCGAGCGCTTCGGCCATGTAGTTGAACAGGATGCTCGGATGCTGGTTCGGATCGCGCGAGCGCAGCTTCACGCGGCCGCGGCTCGGCGAGCGCATCGAGCCGACGTGCGCCTGGAAGCCGTGCATCTCGATCGCGTTCGAGCCGTTGTAGTTGATCGCAACCGGCAGGAAGTGATACTGGATGTTCGGCCAGGGATCGTCGTCGCGCGTGCGGATGAAGCCGCCCGCCTCGAAGTGGTTGCTCGCGCCGAGGCCGGTGCCGTTCAGCATCCATTCGAGGCCGATCTTCGGCTGGTTCCACCACTTGAGCGCCGGATACAGCGACACGGGTTCCTTGCACTCGTACTGGATGTACATCTCCAGGTGATCCTGCAGGTTCTGGCCGACACCGGGCAGGTCGAGCACGACCGGAATGTCGAGCTCCTTCAGCCAAGCGCCGGGGCCGACGCCCGAGCGCTGCAGCAGTTGCGGCGACGCGATCGCGCCGCTGCACACGAGCACTTCGCGGCGCGCATGCGCGGTCGCGCGCTCGCTGCCGCGCAGGTACGTGACGCCCGATGCGCGCTTGCCGTCGAACAGGATGCGGTCGGCGAGCGCGTGCGTGACGATCTCGAGGTTCGGCCGCGCGCGCGCCTGGTCGAGGTAGCCGCGCGCGGTGCTTGCGCGGCGGCCGCGCGGCGTGACGGTGCGGTCCATCGGGCCGAAGCCTTCCTGCTGATAACCGTTCAGGTCGTCGGTGCGCGGATAGCCGGCCTGCACGCCCGCGTCGACCATTGCCTCGAACAGCGGGTTCACGCCCGGCTTGCTGGTCGTGACCGACACGGGGCCGTTGCCGCCGTGGTAGTCGTTCGGGCCGACGTCGCGCGTCTCGGCCTTCTTGAAGTACGGCAGGCAGTCGAGATACGTCCAGTTCTCGAGGCCCTTGTGCGTCGACCAGTTGTCGTAGTCAAGCGCGTTGCCGCGGATGTAGCACATCCCGTTGATCAGCGACGAGCCGCCGAGCCCCTTGCCGCGGCCGCATTCCATCCGGCGGTTGTCCATGTGCGGCTCGGGGTCGGTTTCGTACGCCCAGTTGTAGCGGCGGCCCTGCAGCGGATAGGCGAGGGCGGCCGGCATCTGCGTGCGGAAGTCGAAGCGGTAGTCGGGGCCGCCCGCTTCGAGCAGCAGCACCGTGACGTCCGGATCTTCCGTCAGGCGCGTTGCGAGCACGTTGCCCGCGGAACCTGCGCCGCAGATGATGTAGTCGTATTCGCGTGTCGTCATGACGGGTTCTCCTCCTTCAAGAATCAAAACACCGGGTTGTAGCGGCCGAGCTCGACCTGCACCGACTTGATCCGAGTGTAGTGTTCGAGCGTCGTGATGCCGTTCTCGCGTCCGACACCGGATTGCTTGTATCCGCCAACCGGCATCTCGGCCGGCGATTCGCCCCACGTGTTGATCCAGCAGATGCCGGCTTCGAGGCGATGGATCGTGCGGTGCGCGCGCGACAGGTTCTCGGTCACGACGCCGGCCGCGAGCCCGTAGTGCGTGTCGTTCGCGCGGGCGATCACTTCGTCCTCCGATTCGAAATCGAGGATGCTCATCACCGGCCCGAAGATTTCCTCGCGGACGATCTTCATGTCGTCGCGGCAGTCGCCGAACACGGTCGGCGCGACGTACTGGCCGCTGCCGAAGTGGCCGTCGGTCAGCCGCGTGCCGCCGGCGAGCAGCTTCGCGCCTTCGGCCTTGCCGCTTTCGATGAAGCCGAGCACCTTGTCGAGCTGCGCGGCCGACACGAGCGGGCCGAAGTTGGTATCGGCATCGGTCGGCTTGCCGACGCGGATGCGCTTCACGCGTTCGAGCACGCGCTGCGTGAACGCGTCCTTGATCGAGCGGTGCACGAACACGCGCGTGCCGTTCGTGCAGACCTGGCCCGAGCTGAAGAAGTTGGCGGTCACCGCGATGTCGGCCGCGCGGTCGAGGTCCGCATCGTCGAACACGATCAGCGGCGACTTGCCGCCGAGTTCCATCGTCACTTCCTTCAGCGACGATGCGCCCGCGAGCGACATCACCTTCTTGCCCGTCTCGACGCCGCCGGTGAACGACACCTTCGCGATGTCCGGGTGGCCGGTGAGCAGCGCGCCGACGGAACCGTCGCCCTGCACGACGTTGAACACGCCGGCCGGCACGCCGGCTTCCGTATAGATTTCCGCGAGCTTCAGCGCCGTCAGCGGCGTGACTTCGCTCGGCTTGAACACCATCGCGTTGCCGGCCGCGAGTGCGGGCGCCGTCTTCCAGCACGCGATCTGGATCGGGTAGTTCCATGCGCCGATGCCCGCGCACACGCCGAGCGGTTCGCGGCGCGTGTAGACGAACGAATCGGCGCGCAGCGGCACCTGCAGCCCTTCGATCGCGGTCGCGAGGCCCGCGTAGTACTCGATCACGTCCGCGCCGGTGACGATGTCGACCGCGAGCGTCTCGCCGATCGGCTTGCCGGTGTCGCGCGTTTCGAGCGCCGCGAGCTCGTCGTTGCGCTCGCGCAGCAGGTCGACCGCGCGGCGCAGGATCCGCGAGCGCTGCATCGCGGTCAGCGCGGCCCATTCGCGCTGGCCTTCCTGCGCGGACGCGACCGCGCGGTCGACGTCGGCCGCGCTCGCCTGCTGCACCTGCGCGAGCAGTTCGCCGGTGGCGGGGTCGAAGGTGTCGAAAGTCTTGCCGCTCGTGGCGTCGACGTAACCGCCGCCGATGTAGAGGCGCTGCAAACCGAATACGGACATGAGGATCTCCTTGAGGGCGACTGCGTAGCGTCAGTCGGACGCGAGCAGCAGGTCGATGTAATCGTGGGCGAGCTTCAGTGCCGCCCGGGTGTCGATCGGGCCGCCGGCGAGCGCGCCGCGCAGCCACAGGCCGTCGATCAGCGCGGCGAGGCCGCTGGCGGCTTCGCGCGCCTTCGCGAGCGGCAAGGCCTTCGCGAATTCGGCGCACAGGTTCGAATGGAGGCGCCGCGTGTTGACGTGCTGCAGGCGCTTGAGCATCGGGTCGTGCATGCTCTGCGACCAGAACGCGAGCCACGTCTTCATCACGGGCGCGCTGACCTGCGTGTCGTCGAAGTTCGCGGCGACGATCGCGCGCAGCCGCGCACGCGGATCCTTGCGAGCCGCCACGCGGCGGCGCGTGGTGGCCGACCACAGGTCGCGCAGCACGTGCCGCATCGTCGCTTCGAGCAGGCCGTCCTTGTCGCCGAAGTAGTGGCTGACGATGCCCGTCGAGATGTTCGCGCGCTGCGCGACCGATGCGAGCGTCGTGCCGGGCAGGCCCGCTTCGTCGATCGAGCGCAGCGTGGCGTCGATCAACTGGGCGCGGCGAATCTCCCGCATTCCGACTTTCGGCATCGCGACTCCCTTCGCCCGGACGGGCCATCTCCATGGAAGTCGGAAGCTTAGCGGTTTTTTATTGATCGTTCAATCAACAAAAAATCGGGGTCTGACGATGGTGGCGCGCATTCGACCAGGGGAGTGGAGCGCAACCGGGCGTTGTGCAGGTGCGGAAAAATAATTGAAAGACGGTTAAATAAACTGGAGTTTGTTTAAAACGGTTTTCAAGTCGGTCGATCAATCGGGTTAATCGTTGCGCGCTTCGTATTCTTTACGGCGCGAAAGAATGTCGAGGTTTGTGAGATCGCATGAAAATTGAAATTCGGTGCGCGAAATGCTGTCGCAATTCATTCATGAAATTGCGTTTAAATCGAGCGAATAAAACGGTGCAAAGTCATGAATATAAAGAGAATTTATGAATTTTTGTGGGGCGTGGCCATCCGCTAGCAAACGATTGCGATCGCCTTCCTGGTGATTCCGCATACCATAAAAAATGCGGAAATAATTTGAATCCGTCGTATTTCCCGTCCGAGTAGAGGGGCTCGTTGGGATGACTTGAGTCAGTAATATTGTCCGTATTAGTATGGCGCCGCACTACGAGGAATGAATGGGCGCCGCCGGCATTTGCCGCGGTGCGTCGGCAATGGCGCGGCAATGCACCGCGCGCGGGGCCGGCGCCAGCCATTGCGCACCTGCAGCATGCCGCGACGTCGAGACGCCGCATCCACCGGAGAACGACGATGCCGACCGAAAAACACGTGGTCCCGCTGCCGAATGGTCTGAAGGTCTACGTCGAACGGAACGTGTTCGACCCGGCGTTCGACACGGCGATGCTCGTCAACGGCGCGCTCGCGACGACCGCGTCGTTCGGGCAGACCGTCCAGTATCTCGGCGAGCGGATGAACACGATCTGCTTCGACCTGCCGTACGCGGGGCAGTCGCGCCAGCACAACCCGGGCTGCTTCATCCTGACCAAGGACGACGAAGCCGCGATCCTCCAGTATCTGGTCGAGCACTTCGCGCCGGCGTTCCTGGTGTCGGTGTCGTGGGGCGGCGTCGCGTCGCTGTTCGCGCTCGCGCGCGGCTGCCCGAGCGTGCGCCGCGCGGCGATCTGCTCGTTCTCGCCGTTCCTGAACGACGCGATGGTCGACTATGTGACGCGCGCCCGCGACCACATCGCGGCCGGCGAGAACCTGAAGGCCGCGCAACTGCTGAACGACACCGTCGGCCGCTACCTGCCGCGCATCATGAAGCTGTACAACTACCGGTATCTCACGCGCCTGCCGCGCGGCGAGCAGGACCAGGTCGCATTCCACGTCGACCAGATCCTGTCGCTGCAGCCCGAGCGCTACTTCAGCGAGTTCTCGAACATCGGCTGCGAGCTGCTGTTCCTGAACGGCGAGCGCGACGAATACACGACGCCGGCCGACGTTCGCCAGCTCGGCGCGCACGTGCCGCGCGCGCGATTCGCGACGGTGCCGGACGCCGGCCATTTCCTCGATATCGAAGGCCGCGCGCAGCGCGAGTACACGCGGGCGGCGCTGCTCGATTTCTTCTGCGACGGGTCGCCGGTCGCGGCCGGCATGGCGCTCGCCGCCGCGCATGCGTGCGTGCCTGCTTCGATGCACGCGCTGTCGTCGTGACGCCGAACGTCGTGCGGCGGGCCCGGCCCGCGCATCCGAATTCCCATCCCAACGAGGCAGGCCAGCCGTGAATATCGTTCAGACCATCGCCATCGTCGTTCCCTGGGCCGCATGGCTCGCGTACTGGATCGCCACGTCGCAAGGCGTGAAGACGACCGTGCGCAAGGAGGCGTCGCGCTCGCGCACGCTGCAGTCGATTCCGCTGATCGTCGGCGGCGCGCTGATCATCCTGCCCGATCCGTCATGGCAGGCTTTGGTTCCCGACTTGCAGCGCTTCGGGCTGCAGGCGCAGTGCGGGCTCGCGGTGCTGGTCGCGGGCCTGCTGTTCTCGGTGTGGGCGCGGCTGCATCTCGGCACGAACTGGAGCGTGTCCGTCACGCTGAAGGAAGACCACGAACTCGTTCGCACGGGGCCGTACGCGCTCGTGCGTCACCCGATCTACACGGGTTGCCTGATCGCGCTCGTCGGCGCCGCGCTGATCGGCGGCGAATGGCGCGGCGTGATCGGCGTGCTGCTCGTGTTCGCGTCGCTCGCGTACAAGGTGCGCGTCGAGGAAAGCTGGCTGACCGGGCATTTCGGGCCGGCGTACGCGCAGTACCGTCGCGAGGTCGCGGCGCTGATTCCCGGTTTCTACTGAACCCCGCGAGGCGCGCGATGGCGAAGATGATCGTGACCGCGATCGGCTCGGCGGGCGACGTGCATCCGTTGCTCGGCGTCGCGCGCACGCTCGCGGCGCGCGGTCACGAGGTCGTGTTCTGCACGCACGCGCCGTTCGAGGCGGCCGTGCGTCGCTGCGGTTTCGCGTTCGTGCCGGTCGGCACCGCGGCCGAGTACGACGCCGCGATGGCGAATCCCGCGCTGTGGGACCCGCGCACGTCGTTCCGCACGCTGTGGCAGGTGATCGCGCCGATGCTGCGCCCGCACTACGACGCGCTGCGCGCGCTGGCCGACGACGATACGGTGCTGGTCGGCACGCTGTGGGCGTTCTCCGCGCGCTTCATGCAGGAGCTGCACGGCACGCCGTACGTGTCGGTGCAGGTGTCGCCGTCGACGCTGCTGTCCGCGCATGCGCCGCCGACGCACCCGCGCCTGACGATTCCCGCACGCTGGCCGCTGCCCGTGAAGTCGGCGCTGATGACGCTGATCGAGTGTCAGGTGCTCGACCGCGTTTGCGGCCCCGCGCTGAACGCGGTGCGCCGCGATCTCGGGCTCGCGCCCGCTCGTCGCGTGCTCGGCCGCTGGCTGCATTCGACCGACGGCGTGCTGTGCCTGTTTCCCGGCTGGTTCGCGCCGGCACAGCCCGACTGGCCGTCGAATCATCTGCAAAGCGGTTTTCCGCTGTTCAACGACATTACGACGCCCGACGAAGATGCGGAACTGGATGCGTTTCTTGCGGCCGGCGAGCCACCCGTCGTGTTCACGGCCGGCTCGACGCTGGTCGATCACGCGGCGTATGCGCGCGCGGCGGCGGACGCGCTGCGCGCGACCGGCGCGCGCGGGATCCTGCTGACGCCGCACGATGCGGCGCCGGACGGCAACCGGTTGCTGGTGCGCCGCTTCGTGCCGATGCGCACACTGCTGCCGCGTTGCCGCGCGCTCGTGCATCACGGCGGGATCGGCACCGCGGCGCTCGCGTACGAGGCCGGGATCGTGCAGGTCGTGACGCCGTTCGCGCACGACCAGTTCGACAACGCGCAACGCGTCGCGGCGAGCGGCAGCGGCGTGCGTGTCGATGGCCCCGTCGATGGCGCGCGTCTCGGCGCGGCGCTCGCGCACGTGCTCGACGAACCCGCGTTCGCGGTGCATGCGGAGCGTGCGCGTGCATTGCTCGCCGCCGCGCCGGACGGCTGTCACGCGGCCGCCGATTTCATCGAACGGTTCGCGCCGAAGCGCAGGCGGGTGACCGCGCGGGCCGATGTCGCGGCGGCCGGCGCATGAGCACCGCGTCGCCGCTTCGCGACGCGCCCGGTGCGCCGTCCGCGTTCGATGCGCCGGCCCCGGCGTCGGAACCGGCCGCGCTGCCGGTGCGCGGCATCCGGCTCGCGCTGCTGACGTTCGCGCTGTCGCTCGCGACCTTCATCGAGGTGCTCGATTCGACCGTGACGAACGTCGCGGTGCCGGCGATCTCCGGCAGTCTCGGCGTATCGAACAGCCAGGGCACGTGGGTGATCAGTTCGTATTCGGTCGCGGCCGCGATCGCTGTGCCGCTGACGGGCTGGCTCGCGCGCCGCGTCGGCGAACTGCGGCTGTTCGTCGGCGCGGTGCTGCTGTTCACGCTGACGTCGCTGCTGTGCGGGCTCGCGCGCGACCTGCACGTGCTGGTGATCTGCCGCGCGCTGCAGGGGCTGTGCTCGGGGCCGATGGTGCCGCTGTCGCAGACGATCCTGCTGCGTACGTTCCCGCCGGACAAGCGAACGATCGCGCTCGCGCTGTGGGCGATGACGGTGCTGCTCGCGCCGATCTTCGGGCCGGTGGTCGGCGGCTGGATCGTCGACAATTTCTCGTGGCCGTGGATCTTCCTGATCAATCTGCCGATCGGGCTGTTCTCGTTTGCGGTGTGCACCGCGATGCTGCGCCCCGACGCGCAGCGCGGCGCGGCCGGCCCGATCGACGTGCCGGGCATCGTGCTGCTCGTGATCGGCGTCGGCTCGCTGCAGGCGATGCTCGATCTCGGCCACGATCGCGGCTGGTTCGATTCGCCGCTGATCGTCGCGCTCGCGGTGGTCGCGGGGCTCTCGATCGTGTCGCTGCTGATCTGGGAGGCGGGCGAAGCGCATCCCGTCGTCGATCTCGGCCTGTTTCGCGACCGCACGTTCTCGTTCTGCGTGCTGATCATCTCGCTCGGGATGATGAGCTTCTCGGTGGTCGGCGTCGTGTTCCCGCTGTGGATGCAGGCCGTGATGGGCTACAACGCGTTTCATGCCGGGCTCGCGACCGCATCGCTCGGCGTGCTCGCGCTCGTGTTCTCGATCCTCGTCGGCCTGTACGCGCATCGCTTCGACGCGCGCGTGCTCGCGACGGTGGGCTTCCTCGTGTTCGCGGGCGTGCTCGCGTGGGACGCGCATTTCGCGCTGAAGATGACGTTCGCGCAGATCGCCGCGCCCGGCCTGATCCAGGGGATCGGGCTGCCGCTCTTCTTCATTCCGCTGACCGCCGCGACGCTGTCGCGCATCCCGGACGACCGGCTTGCCGCCGCATCGAGCCTGTCGAACTTCCTGCGCACGCTGTCGGCCGCGTTCGGCACCGCGATGAGCGTGACGCTGTGGGACAACCGCGCGACCTATCACTACGACGTCGTGTCGCAGTCCGTCACGCAAGCGTCGGCGAACACGCAGCGCTTCGTGCATGCGCTGAACACGATGGGCGTGGACGGCGTGCGCGAGCTGACGACGCTGCACCAGGTCGTGATGCAGCAGGCGTACATGATGGCGACGAACGACATGTTCTGGATGGCGAGCATGACCTGCGTCGTGCTCGCGGCAATGATGTGGCTGACGCGGCCGAAGCGCGGCGCGGCAGCGTCCTTCGGACATTGAGGAGACGGACATGACGACACTCGGCGCACTCGTGATCCTGTATCACCCGAGCGACGCGCAACTCGACGCGCTTGGCGCATGGCGGCATGCGTGCGACGCGTTGCTCGTCGTCGACAACACGCCGCAGCCCGATGCGCGGGCGCGCGACCTGTGCGCGCGCGAAGGCATCGCGCTGCTGCATCACGGCAATCGCGGCGGGATCGCGGGCGCATACAACGCGGGGCTCGCGGCGCTGTTTCGCGATCGCATCGATGCGGTCGCGCTGTTCGATCAGGATTCGTCGGTGCCGGCCGCGTATTTCCCGACGATGCGCGATGTCTGCGCGGGGCTCGCGGGGCGCGCGTTCCTGGCCGGCCCGCGCATCTTCGACGAGAACGCGCGCAGCTTCCTGCCCGAACTGTCGACCAACGGGATCGGGCTGCGCCGCCTGCGCATCGAACCGGGCGCGCCGCTGCAGCGCTGCGCGTTCCTGATCTCGTCGGGCTGCGTCGTATCGCGCGACGCGTTCGACCTGCTCGGCCGGTTCGACGAGACGCTCTTCATCGATCACGTCGATACCGAATACAGCTTCCGCGCGCTGTCGCGCAACGTGCCGCTCTATGTCGTGCCGTCGCTGGTGCTGCCGCACCGGATCGGCGCGAAGCAGCGTCACGCGATCGGCCCTTTTGAAATGACGTCGATGAATCATTCGTGGCAACGGCGCTACTACAGCGCGCGCAATGCGGTGCAGCTCGGGATGCAGTACGGGCTGCGCTTTCCGGTGGCGATCGTGCCGAACCTGCTGACCGTGTGGCAGGTCGTTCAGATCGCGCTCGTCGAGCGCGACAAGCGCGCGAAGCTCGCCGGCATCCTGTTCGGTGTCGCCGACGGCCTGTTCGGCCGGCTCGGTCCGCTCGAACGCACGCGGCCGCGGCTGGCTGCACGCGCACAGCGCATTCAGCAGGGGTGAGGGCGCGATGCGGCGTGTGAAGAAAGCGGCGGGTCTGGCGTATGGCGTGCAACGCGGCTCGATGGTCGCGGCGGCGGCCGTGCTGCTGGCACTGGGCGGATGCGTGCCGTCGGGCTTCCTGCCTTCGCTGTCGCTGCGCGCGCCGGCCGGCGATGCGCTTGCGCACACGGCCGGCCCCGGCGCGAACGGCACATGGCCGGCGCCCGACTGGGTGAAGCAATTGCAGGATCCGCAGCTCGACGCACTGGTGGCGGAGGCGTCGCAGAACAACCCCGATCTGCAGGTCGCGCAGGCGCGGCTGCGGATCGCGCAGGCGCAGCTTCAGCAGTTCGATTCGCTGACGGGGCTGACGGGCACCGCTGGCGCGACGGTCAGCCGCGCGCGGATGCCGAAGCCCGGCGACATCGCCGACGTGACGGCCGGCGGCTATCGCGTGCCGGTCGAGATTTTCGGCGATCCGATCGTGTCGCCGTCGTCGGTGTTCGTCGGACTGAACTATCAGCTCGACCTGTGGGGGAAGAACCGTGCCGCGACGAAGAGCCTGATGTCGCTGCGTGACGCGGCCGGTGTCGAGGCCGAACAGGTGCGGCTCACGCTCGCCGTCGCGATCGTCACCGTGTATTGCCAGCTCGATCAGGCGTACGCGACGCAGGATCTGCTGCAGCAGAAGCTGAAGGTCAGCCAGCGCGTGACGACCGTGCTGCGCGAGCGCACCGCGCGCGGCCTCGATAATGCGTACGACGCGAGCGATGCGTCGATCAAGCGCAGCAAGCTGCTCGCGCAGATCGCGCTGAGCGACGAGCAGATCAAGCTCGCACAACTGCAGCTCGGCGTGCTGTCGGGGCGCGGCCCCGAGCGCGGGCTCGCGTTGCAGCGGCCGCGCGTCGGCGCGTTCGCGGGCAGCGCGGTGCCCGCGCGGCTGCCGGCCGACCTGCTCGGCCGCCGGCCCGACATCGTCGCCGCGCGGCTGCGTGTCGAAGCCGCGTTCGCGAATGCCGATTCGACGCGCGCGCAGTTCTATCCGGACGTGAACCTCGTCGCGCTCGGCGGCGTGTTTGCGCTCACGCCCGCGTCGCTGTTCTCGCGCGACTCGCTTGCAGGGTCCGTCGGTCCCGCGATCTCGCTGCCGATCTTCGATCGCGGCCGGCTTAAAGCGAAGCTCGGTGCGGATGTCGCGCAGGCCGACGTCGCCATTGGCCTGTACAACAAGACCGTCGACGATGCGCTCGGGCAGGTCGCGCAGTTCGTCACGTCGCTGCAGACGTCGCAGACGCTCGTCGCACAGCAGCAGGATGCGGTGGCGGCCGCGCAGAAGATCGTGCAGATCGCAGCCGGCCGCCACCGGCGCGGCGTGCTGATGCAGAAGGACGTCGATGTCGCGGATCTCACGCTGATCGACGAGCGCGCCCAGATGATCGCGTTGCTCGGCCGGCAGCGGACGCTGCGCGTCGGGCTGATCGGCGCGCTGGGCGGCGGGTTCGATGCGGGCGCAACGGTTGCGCAGGCAACTGCCGTGCATCTGGCGCGCAGCGGGGCCGCGAGGCGCGGGGCGGCGACTGCTACGGTCGCTGGCGCCGCTCCGGCCGCGAGCCGGGCGGCGGCTGGTGCTTCCGCCGATGCGCGCCAGGGACGCAGTGTCGTGCCACCGGCTACCGGCACGGCGAGTGCCGCACCCGCGACCGCACCCGCACCCGCACCTAGCGACGACGCGGCGCGTCCGTCGACGATCGGTACGACCAACCCCGGCGCGACGCCTCGCGGCACGCCTGTTCTCGCGCGCACGGCATCGGCAAGCCCGGCGCCGGGCCCGTCGGTTACGCCGGCGATCCCCGTCTTCCAGCACGATCGTCTGATCGTTACGCAAAGCGACTGATGCACCACGATAACCTTCATACCGCCGCGCAGCCGGCCGCGCTGAACGACCCGGCACTCGATGCGCGCCGCGCGACGCGCCGCAGGCGCTTCACCGTGTTCTTCGTGGTCGTGCTGCTGGCCGCGCTCGCGTGGATCGCGTACTGGCTGTTGAGCGACCGCTATTACGAAGACACCGACGACGCGTATGTCGCGGGCAGCATCGTGCAGGTCGCCGCGCAGATTCCGGGCGCCGTGACCGACGTGCTGGTTGCCGATACGCAGGCCGTGCGCGCCGGGCAGACGCTCGTGCGGCTCGACGACACCGAGGCGTCCGTCGCGTTCGCGCAGGCGAAGGCGCAGCTCGCGCAGGCCGTGCGGCAGGTCGCGAACGCGAAGATCTCGAACACGATGTACGTCGAGGCCGTGAACGCGCGACGTGCCGACCTGTCGCTCGCGCAGCGTGCGTTCGCGGCGCGCTCGGGCGCATCGGTCGAGATCGTCGCGCCCGAGGAACTGGCGCGTGCGCGCGCGGCGGTGGCCGGCGCGCAGGCGAATCTCGCGGCCGCGCAGGCGCAGCTCGACGCCGCGCGCGCGCTCGGCAGCAAGCTGTCGATCGACGAAAGCCCGGCCGTCGTGCAGGCAGCCGCGCAGTTCAAGCTCGCGTACCGGAACCTGAAGCGCACGACGATCGTCGCGCCCGTCGACGGCACGATCGGGCAGCGCTCGGTGCAGGTCGGCCAGCAGGTCGGGCCCGGCGTGCCGCTGATGTCGGTCGTGCAGTTGAACCGGCTGTGGATCGAGGCGAATTTCAAGGAAGGGCAGATCCGCCATATGCGCGTCGGGCAGCCGGTCGAGGTCGTGTCGGACCTCTATGGCACGCGGGTGGCCTATCGCGGCCGTGTGCAGGGCTTCTCGGCGGGCACGGGCAGCGCGTTCTCGATGCTGCCGTCGCAGAACGCGGCCGGCAACTGGATCAAGGTCGTGCAGCGCGTGCCGGTCGTGATCGCGATCGATCCGCGCGATCTCGCCGCGCATCCGTTGCGTGTCGGGCTGTCGATGCGCGCGACGGTCGACACGCACGACCGCAACGGCCATGCGCTCGACAGCGAGCCGCCGACGCCGGCCGTCAGCACGCGCGTGCACGACGGCGTCGCGAGCGAGGCCGATGTGGCCGCCGCGGCGGTCATTCGCGAGAATCAGGGCGGGTGAGTGCTTTGGGGCTCGATTGGCCGCGGGCAACCGGACAACGTATCAGCCGACAGGCCCTAACGCAGGTATTGCATACGTTGCGAGATGGAACATCACGACGAAGAGGGGGGCGCAATCGAACGTGATTCCCCGCTTGCGTGCAGACCATCGCTGATACGCGATGGCGTTGAGTATGGGGAAAGCGATGGACGGGCGGAGTCGCCATCCTGCCGGCAGCAGACGAAAAAATAGATGATGCCGATTCGTTCGTTAGACTTGCTCTGCCAATCCCGGCCCATGATATTTTGGGGCTTGCCTGGGCGAAATCGATAGGTGCATTACTCCGCAGGTCGACAAGTCATTGAGGGTGACAATCGCACTCAACTTGATACGCAGCGATCGCTCGGTGCGTTTGTGGCGCGATATGGGCGCCGGAGAACAATGAAACCGGCCCGCATTGTGCGGACCGCGTGATTACTTCGCGAAGTAATCGGCAAGGTAAAGGGTGCTGGTCACGACAAGAATTGCGATGCCCCATAGCGCCCACTTTCTGACCGGCCATCGCTTCCAAGCAACCGCGTTAAGTGCGCAGAATGCTATAGCGGGGCCGCAAAGATACGAAATCAATACCGGTGCAACCCACCAAGGAGTTGCGCATTTACCTAGCTCGTTGCAGCCAGTCGCGATGCGGTCAGGTCTTGCGGACCCGTGGACATGACTGAACGTGTAGAAGAAAGTCCATGTGACGAGCAATCCGAACAGCAAGCCGCATAGCGATATCGCAATTCGTTTCACTTGATTTCCCAAAATAGAATTTTCTTCGATCCGCCAAGGTCGGAATAAGCGGCTTGTGAAAACAAGGTTTCTCCCTGTCGAAACGACGAAGTCCCGAAGTATCGTCCCCATGTCGCGAAGCCATTCCAAAAGCTACTAACTGTTAAGCGTGAGCCGTTCCAGAGATCTATGTGTCCGCCCGTCGCACTTGATGCGGATTCGCCGTCCCGTGTCCAATACTTTGAGAACTGAATGATACCTGTACGGCCCTTGACCTTAGATTCCCAATCTGGTCCTGTGATGTTCTCGGCTTTTGGAAGACCGGAAAATGGTTGTAGCTGCAACCATTCGCCTAGTTCATCGGCGCGTGTCGCTGTCGACTTTCCGTCAAGCATGATGCGTCCGATTGTCTTTGCACCTGACATCGGCTTGACCGTTTTTGAATTGAACGACTTCATATCGACGCCGACACGATGCAACGTGACACTTAAGCGGATGGCGCATTGATTCTTGTATGCCGGATCGTCGTACGGGTTGCCGGAAGGGAAGTTATCCCACAGCTCTTTGAACGTGATTGCAGGAACAGGAATCGACTTCTGCGATCGTGGTGTGTCGTTTGAGCGGACCTTTGACGGTTTGGTATGCGGCATTGTTATTCGTCCCCGTGTTGCTTCGCAAGTGCATCGTCGCCCCAGAAGACTGTGTAGTGGTCAGGGTTGTCGCCGGTATGGATTCGCGGCAAGACTCCATCCGTACCAAGACGGCCGGAATGCACGCGCCCGTCTGCCGTTTCGATGTAGTAGGGTAAGCCATCCACCTGATGTTCGGTTGCCCTCACTTGCTCGTCGAAGGCCCCTTTTTTGATCGACGCGACGCCGCCAGTTGTAGTGAGGCTCGAAATCACCCTCCCGCTGCCTTCTACTCGGTCATCGCACCATTTTTCGCCACCGAGCGATGCGACGATGTGTGGGGGTGTCGGGCACGCGCAGATCACGATGTCGCCATCTAGCGCGACTTCGCCCATGAATTTTATTCGGTATGGCCCGCCTGACTTGGCGATAACTCCGGGACGCTTGCATGCGGTACAGAAAGCCGGTCCGCCAATCAGGGCGGCTTGATGACTGCCCATCTTGAACGTCGGCCCGCTGTACGCGCTTATCTGGCCGCCGCTCGAAAGCGTGTCGCCTACTACTGCGATTCGTCGCATCATGCTCTCAGTCTCCCTCGGAAAGCGATAATCCTAGCTTCACGGTGCTTAGAGCCATCTCAATTTAGCGGCGATACGATTCGAGACAGAAGATCTCGCCGCGCACCCGCTGCGCGTCGGGCTGTCGATGCGCGCGACGGTCGACACGCACGACCGCAACGGCCACGCGCTCGACAGCGAGCCGCCGACGCCGGCCGTCAGCACGCGTGTGCACGACGGCGTCGCGAGCGAGGCGGAAGCGGCCGCCGCGGCGGTCATTCGCGAGAATCAGGGCGGGTAACGCCCGCCGAAAAAAGGGCAGGGCCGGTCGTAAGGACCGGTCCGACCCGAGATGCATCCCGCTGCGTCCCGGCCTTCCCGTCGTTTCCCGCCCGACTTTCGTATTTCCGCCATCGATGTCGGCGCAGTTCAAACGCATGTCGCGTTTGAGACATCGGCGCCCCTGCCTCCCGGACTACTCTCGAACAGCACGTTGCGTGCGCGCCGCATTCGCCGGCGTGCCGCCGCGCTATCCAACGAGACATGGAGACAATACGATGAGCAGCAATCGAGGTGTCGTCTATCTTGGACCGGGCCAGGTCGAAGTCCAGAGCATCGATTATCCGAAGATGGTCGATCCGAGCGGCCGCGCGATCGGCCACGGCGTGATTCTGAAGGTGGTCAGCACGAACATCTGCGGTTCCGACCAGCACATGGTGCGCGGCCGCACGACCGCACCGGTCGGCCTCGTGCTCGGTCACGAGATCACCGGCGAGGTGGTCGAGATCGGTCGCGACGTCGAGACGCTGAAGCTCGGCGATCTCGTGTCGGTGCCGTTCAACGTCGCGTGCGGGCGCTGCGCGATGTGCAAGGACACGCATACGGGCGTGTGCCTGAACGTGAACCCGTCGCGTGCCGGCGGCGCATACGGCTACGTCGACATGGGCGGCTGGATCGGCGGCCAGGCGGAATACGTGCTCGTGCCGTATGCCGATTTCAACCTGCTGAAGTTCCCCGACCGCGACCAGGCGATGGCGAAGATCCGCGATCTGACCTGCCTGTCCGACATCTTGCCGACCGGCTATCACGGTGCGGTGAGCGCGGGCGTGAAGCCGGGCTCGACGGTCTATATCGCGGGCGCGGGCCCGGTCGGGATGGCGGCGGCCGCCTCGGCGCGCCTGCTCGGCGCGGCCGTGACGATCGTCGGCGACATGAACGCGGAACGCCTCGCGCACGCGAGGGCGATGGGCTTCGAGACGGTCGACCTGTCGAAGGACGCGTCGCTCGGCGAACAGATCGAACAGATTCTCGGCGTGCCCGAGATCGACTGCGCGGTCGACTGCGTCGGCTTCGAAGCGCACGGCCACGGTTCGTCGGGTCACTCGGAAGAGGCGCCCGCGACGGTGCTGAACTCGCTGATGGAAATCACGCGGCCGGCCGGCGCGATCGGCATCCCGGGCCTGTACGTGACGGACGATCCGGGCGCGAAGGACAAGGCCGCGCAGCACGGCAGCCTGAGCATCCGCTTCGGCCTCGGCTGGGCGAAGTCGCATTCGTTCTTCACGGGCCAGACGCCGGTGCTGAAGTACAACCGCAACCTGATGCAGGCGATCCTGTTCGACCGTCTGCCGATCGCGAAGATCGTCAACGTCGAAGTGATCTCGCTCGACCAGGCGCCGGAAGGCTACAAGAAGTTCGACGGCGGCGCGCCGCGCAAATTCGTCATCGACCCGCACGGGTTGCTGGCGGCCTGATGCGCTAGTCTTCGAAACGCGCAACACGCAACGCGAAACGGGCGGCGCCGGAAACGGGCCGCCCGTTGTCGTTGCGGGGGCGGCGAGGCGGGCGGTGCATGCGTCGGCGTCGGCGATTGACCCATTGAACGTCATGCATCCGTCGCGACACAAACGAGGTTTTGTGAAGGCCGGTTCAGAAAAATGAATCGGTGGGCGAGAACGGCCGGACCGCGCACTCAGTGACCGCGATAGAGCTTCGCGACGTCGGCGTTGCCGGTTGCGGTGCGCCGCGCGTGGTCGGTGTGCAGGCTCACCCGGCGGGTGCGATGCACGGGATCGCGACTGCCTCGCCAGTCAGCGAGGCGAACTGCCCCGCCGTGCGTCCGGCCGGGCTCGCGAATCGACGGCGCGGCCTGCGCAACCGGCATCCGGTTTGCGGGTTCGCCGGCGCTCGGGCCGCTGTGTTGTGGATTGGCCGCCAGTTGCGTTCCATCAGTCGAATGAAACGGATAGACGGGCACCGGCAACACCGGCGGCGCCGGATCGGTCGACGCATGCAGGCCGGATTCGGTCGCTGACGCGGCAGGCGTACCGGAGCCGCGACAAACGGGATCGGCCTTGCATGTCCGATCGACCATCACGTAGCCGCCGACCAGCAGCACGAGCGTCAGGATGCTCAGGATCGGTGCGCTCGATGCGCGAGGCCGCCGGAAGGCCGCGTTGCGCAGCGTACGCGCGATGCGCGACGACCACGTATGGAAGGACTGCGGCGCATGCGTGGCGAGCGCGTCGTCCGACGCGCGGCGAATCGGATCGAACGGCCAGTTCCACTGGCCGCAGACAGGGCAGTGCTCGAGTGCGCGGAAGGCCACGAAGCCGCATTCCCTGCAGCGGCAGCACGCGGGATGCCGCGATTCGGCGCGCGTGTTCAGCACGGCGCGCCACGCATCGTGCGCGCGAACGTTCCGGTTGGGGAGGACTCGCATCGTTCGAAGCGGCAGGCGCCGTCAACGAGACGAGCGATCGCCGATGACCGCGATTGTTTCGTAGCCGGCAATCGATCCACGCGTGCCGGCATCCAGCGGAGCGCGCGTCGTCGACTGTCGTTCGCATGCGGTGCTCATGTGATTCTCCATAACATCGGACGTGTGGCACACGTTCGTCCGTGGACGTCTTCCGTTTCATTCTTTGTCGCTCGCGAGCGAAACGCAAGGCGCATGTCGGTCGTCGCGATCCGCGCGTTCTGCGCTAACCGTCTTGCCGCTGCCGGGCCGCGAGCATCCCGATGGTTTGCATCGCACGTTCGACAGCCGGCGTCCACGGCCGGCCGTAGTTGAGCCGCAGATAACGGCGGAATCCGCCGGTCGCGGAAAAGATCGGCCCCGGCGCGATGCTGACGCCGTTTTCCATCGCATCGCCGAACAGGTGCATCGCGTCCACGCGCGGCGGCAGTTCGATCCACAGGAAATACCCGCCGCCGGGCGTGAACACTTCGGTGCCGGCGGGAAAATACGCGCGAACGGCGGCGAGCATCTGCGCCTGGTGCGCGGCGAGATTGCGCCGCAGTTTCTGCAGGAACCGGTCGTATGTGCCGTCGCGCAGGTAGCTCGAAATCGCCATTTGCGCGGGCACGTCGGCCGACGGCGCGCTCGCGCCTTTCGCCTGACGGATTTGCCGCACATAGCGCCCGGCTGCGACCCAGCCGATCCGGAACCCGGGCGCGAGGCATTTCGAGAACGAACCGCAATGCAGGACGAGCCCGCTGTCGTCATACAGTTTCGCGGGGCGCGTCGGCACCGATCCGAAATGCAGTTCGCCATACACGTCGTCCTCGATCAGCGGCACGCCGCGCGACGCGAGCAGGTCGATCAGCGCGCGCTTGCGCTCGTCGGTCAACGTCGCGCCGGTCGGGTTGTGGAACGACGTCATGAACCAGCAGGCGCGCACCGGATGCGTGTCGAGCGCGTCGGCGAGCGCATCGAGGTCGAGGCCGGTGCGCGGGTCGACCGGAATCTCGACGGCCTTCAGGTGCAGGCGCTGCACGGCCTGCAGCACCGCGTGGAATGCCGGTCGTTCGATCGCGACGATGTCGCCGGGGCGCGTCAGCGCCTGCAGGCTGAGCGTCAGCGCTTCGAGCGCGCCGGTCGTGATGACGATCTCGTCCATCGGCAAGGCCGCGCCCGCGCTCAGGTAGCGCAACGCGATCTCGCGACGCAGCGCGTCGTTGCCGGGCGGCAATCCGGACAGCAGTTTCGTGCGATCCATGCTGCGGGCCGCCGACGCCACGTAGCGCCACAGGCTGCTCATCGGAAACAGCGAATAGCTGGCGAATGCCGAGCCGAGCGGGACGATGTCTTCGCATTTGAGCGAGTCGAGCAGGCGGAACAGCGGGTCGTCGCCGCCGGTTGGCGCGGCGGCCGGCTTGCGCGGCGGATCGTGGCTGAATCGTACGTGTTTGTCTTCGAGGTTCGCAACGAAATAACCGGACCGCGCACGCGCGACGATCAGACCCTCGCTTTCGAGCGCGTAGTACGCGCGAAACACGGTGGACGGGCTCACGCCATACGCGCGGCAGGCTGCGCGCACGGTGGGGATGCGCGCACCGGCCGGCAGGTCGCCGCGCCGGATCGCATCGGCGATCGTCTGTGCCAGCGCCGCATATCGCTTCATGCCAGCCCTCCGGCCGTTCGGGCCTTGCTGAAAAAAGAGTAGCACGGCACCCGTCGTGCGCCATTGCGCCCCAATCGCTGATCCGCACGTTTTTGATGGACTTTGATCCTTTTCTTTCGTCTGACGAGCGGGCATGATTTCGCAAGTTTTTTTCCCGACGTCTGACTATGAAGGAGTCCACGCTGCCCGGCGGCTGATCCGTGACCCTTGCGCGTCCCGCGCGCGACCTTGTCTGCGGCGTCCTCACCTTACCCGGAATCATTCAGCGTGAAATCGAAGACCCTCATCGCGGGCCTGGTGGCCGGCCTCGCCCTCAACCTGTTCAGCGGCGCCGCCACGGCGGCCTGCATCAGCAATCCCGCGGCCCAGCCGAACGCGACGTTTCCCGCCGCGCTGACCGGCAAGCTCGTCTATCACAGCTACGTCAACTACGGCGACGGCACGAGCCAGTTGTTCCTCTACGACTTCTCGGCGCATACGCTGACGCAACTGAGCAAGAGCACGTGGGGCATCACCGATCCGATGAACGGCGTGTTCAGCCCAGACGGAAAATGGATCGCGTTCATGGGCATCAGCAATGGCGCATGGAACGTATTCATGCTGCAGCTCGGCGCCGGCACGCCGCCCGTCAACATGACGAACAGCACGGGCGCCACGCGCAACGAGGACCCGAAATTCAGCGCGGACGGCAAGACGCTCGTGTTCAAGCAGAACGGCGACGTCAAGCAGGCCACGCTGTCGTACACGAGCGCGGGCCCGGTGTTCACGACGGTCGTGAGCCTGACGAACGCGCCGGCCGGCGCCGAATACTCGATGCCGTTTCTCGCGCCGGATTCGAGCGCCGTGTACTACGCGACCGGCACCGGCTCGAACATGGGGCTGATGAAGCGCACGATCGCGACCGGCGCGACCGCCGTGTTCGATCATCCGGCCGGTCTGCAGACGTACTACCCAATCGTGCGTGCGGACGGCATGGTGTTCTACGCGCGCTGGAAAGACAGCGGCGGGGCCGACCAGATCTATTCGAAGACCGCCGACCCGGCGTCGACGCCGAATGCGTTGTCGCTCAACGACTGCATCAGCAACAACTCGGACCCGGCGCCGGTGAACGGTACGAACTACCTGTTCTTCTCGTCGACAACAGCGGGTGGCTATCAGCTCTACGTCGGCGACGTGACGACCGGGCAGCGCTGGAGCCTGTCGCAGTTCGGCGTGAATGCCGATACGACGAAGGCGAAGCTCGGGTCGAGCTACTACGGCGGCCCGGCCGCCGCGCAGCCGACGCTGCTGTCGCAAGGGCGTCCGGCCGCCGCGTCGGCGAGCTACAACGCGTCGCTCACGCCCGACAAGGCGTTCGACGGCAACACCACGGGCACGCGCTGGGATTCGCCGGAAGGCGCCGGTGTCGGTACGCAATGGATCTCCGTGGATCTCGGCGCGGTAAAGCACATCGATCACGTCGATCTGTACTGGGATGCGGGCGCGCTCGTCTATCAGATCCAGACGTCGAACGACAACGTCAACTGGACGACGATCTATTCGACGAGCAACGGTGGTTCATATACCCACGTCACGCTGCCGAATCTCAACGGAAGCGGTCGCTACGTGCGGATGCTCGGCACGCAGCGCGCGACGCAGTGGGGTTATTCGCTCTACGAAATGCAGGTGTGGGGATCGTAAGCGCGAGCCGGACGCGGACTTCAAGGTCTCCGCATGGTGTCGGCCTCATTGCTGCTGCGATCGCCGATACGTAGCAGATTCCGGTATCGCGATGTTTGGGATGTTGCCGGGCGCATGTACATTCTATCTATCGCGAGCGCCGGTCTGACCAGACGAGGAAAGATGCGAGCGAAGTCGCTGGAAAGGCAGGAAGAATACGGCCCGCTTTGCGCGGGCCGGTAACTGCGTCGTGTAACGTCAGTGCGTCTTAGGTATCGGGTTCAGGTTCGGGCAACAGTGATCAGGGCACCCCGGACTAACGTTCACCTCGACGCGCCGGCCTGATTGCCCGAACTCGTCCGGCTTGAAGATGTGACCCATGAAATCGCTTTTCTCGCCACGGATTGAAAGCTGACCTAAGGCACTCATCACGTTTTCCGCCCGTCGTGTTGCAAGCTGCTGCGCGTCCTGCTCGTTTTTTTCGGCCAGTCCTACGAGCCATACCGTGTCGATGATCGGAAAGCGCCTGTGCAGGTCGCTGGACCACGCCGATAACCTCGACAGCTCGGTCGGAGAAATCGCGCTCGAATCGGTATCGAAAACAATGTCGATGTAATGGGCGGGCATGTTCGACGGACCGTCACACGCGAACGCCGCATGTACGCAGCTCAACGTCAGCGCGGCGGCGGTCAGGAATTTAGTCACCATCGACAACGTACCCCGCAATGCTGTCGGCATTGTTGATTGCCAAGGCCGGATGTGATCGCCCCCATTCGGGAAGGAACCGTGTAATTGTGTACTGGTCGTCGGTAGATGACATGGTGTCGTGGAAGTGAGTCGCTTCGTGGATGATAGTGGAAACGTGAGAATCAGCATTCGCAGTCCACGGGCGCATCGTGCAGAATCGCGCGCTAATGGCGATCGTATGGGTTGTCGTGTCCGGCGCGCATACGTGCGCCGCCTCCCCGTCAGTGCCGACCGGGTTAGGTGTGCATCCGGTCGCCAGATCGGCGGCGCTGCCGGCACGGACAACGTTTTTTTCATTGAACGAGCGCACTACCCTTACGACCTTCGTTAGTCCCGTCAACAGGTGCATACGTGTTGCCTCGTCGTCACGACCGAACCACTTGAACACGCGGTCTTTCTCGTACTGCGACCACTTTTGTAAAGAGACTACGCGAGCGTCTAGTGTCCTGTTCTGTTGTTAACTGATCTATGTTCACGTAGCATGTTGACGTCAACGGAACGGGAGACGTCAGCATGGCGATGGGACGACCGAAGGCGGAACTGGTGCTGAGCGAAGACGAGCGCTCTCAGCTGATGTCGATAGCACGTTCTCGTTCGATTTCGGCTGCGCTGGTCGCGCGGGCGCGCATCGTGCTGGCGGCTGCTGACGGCGAACCCAACAGCGCGATCGCGCAACGCCTGCAACTCACGCGTGCCACGGTGGGCAAGTGGCGTCTGCGGTTTCTGGAGCAGCGAATCAACGGACTCTATGACGAAGTACGCCCCGGCAAGCCACGCACGATCGACGACGAGCGGCTGGCTCAACTGATTCATAAGACCCTGCACACGAAGCCAGCAGATGGCTCCACTCACTGGAGCGTGCGCACGATTGCCGCCGAAACTGCCATCTCGCCAACGAGCGTGCACCGTTACTTCAAGCTGCTGGGTCTGCAACCGCATCGCAGCGAAAGCTTCAAGCTCTCGACCGATCAGTTCTTCATCGAGAAGCTGCGCGATGTGGTCGGCTTGTACTTGAGCCCACCGGAGAACGCCCTGGTGCTGTGCGTGGACGAGAAGAGCCAGTGTCAGGCGCTCGAGCGCACGCAACCGATGCTGCCGATGGGTTTCGGCTACGTCGAAGGCGTCACGCACGACTATGTTCGTCACGGTACCACCACGCTGTTTGCTGCACTGAACGTGCTCAATGGCGCCGTGCTCGCGACCTGCAAGCCACGTCATCGACACCAGGAATTCCTGTCGTTCCTGCGTGAAATCGACAAGGCTGTCCCGGCTGATCTCGACGTGCACTGCATCGTGGACAACTACGGCAGTCACAAGCATCCGAAGGTCAAGGCGTGGCTGGCAGCCCGCCCCCGCTGGCACATGCATTTCATCCCCACCTACAGTTCGTGGCTTAACCAGGTCGAACGCTTCTTTGCGCTGATCACTGACAAAGCGATCCGCAGAGGCTCGTTCAGCTCGGTCAAACAACTGATCAACCGTATCGATCAATTCGTCTCCCACTACAACGAAAACTGCAAACCGTTCGTCTGGACCGCGTCAGCCGATTCCATCCTCGAAAAGCTGCACAGACTTTGTTCGCGAATCAGCGGAACAGGACACTAGCTTCTCGATGGCCTTGGCCTGTGCCTTGGCGAACACGGCCCGGAATTCCGGGTTTGTCATGTTTTCGCAGATCGGCCGCAAGTCAACGTCGGCGAAATGCTGCGATCCTGCGATGGTGTTTGTCGTTGTCTCGGCAACGGTAGTTTGGTTCCCCATCTCCTCAATCCTCGATTACAAGCTTCAAAGCCTGCGCGTATTCGGTCTGCACGCGCGCGGTACAACCGTGCCGATCACTCACGCCGGACGCAAGCACGTTCCCGGATCGGTCCTTGATCCAATAGCGCACGTTGTTTAACGGCTGTTTTGTCCGCACGTCGCGGATCACGAACTGATCGTCATGGATGCCCGACTCGGGCGCGTGTCTTGCAGGGGTGTATGCCGACCGCGCGGCGAACGGGTTCGCGGCGCTGCGGCCGCCGTCGCCGCCATAGAAAATTGTGCTGTCGCTACCCGCGATGAGTCGGTTTTTCCCGCATGGACAGAGTACGGCGTCACCCTCGAGAGCAACACATCGGCCGTGGTGAATCATTCGCTGCGCACCGCCCACTATCGGGAATGTCCCCTCGCAATTTCCGCATGTCGCCTTGTCACCATCCAGGGCTACCTGTTTGCCGTGATTGAACATCGTCGACGTAGCGGCGATGACGACGCCGCCCGTTGTCGTCGGGTCGCCGTTCCTGACTGCTCGTCGGCTCATAGTCGTTTCCTCAATCGAAGTTGGTAAAGACCCAATCGGCTGACTCGGGGTCATAGATCGCGAATTGATCGATCGCAGCGCCTTCAACAGCGATGGTCGATGGCATATGTGCCAGTGCTTCGGCCTCTGCATCGGCTATCTGATCAGCGGTCCACGTATCCATTGCGTCAAGCGTCTCGCTGAACCCGGATAGTCCGGCCCGTAGATACGCTGTTTCGATGCGTTCGACCACGCTATCGGGGAAGCGGATAGTGAAGTGGTCGCGATGTTCGAGCGGTACATCGAAGGATGCAGACGTGTAGATCATTAGCGGATGACCCGCATCGGAAACCACCAAGCGACCCTCGGTCGCCCCATAGGCGTAGTTCACGGCGACCGACAGTCGGCCATGCTGTTCCATGAAACGACGCGTGTCGACTTGCCGGAAATCGATCGGCCAAAAGTGATCATCGTCGCGTGCAAGCGTTCGGGAACCCATGACCGCGTCGAGGGGCGAAAGGTAGGTGCAAATGAACGGATCGCTCGTGCAGATCATCTGCATGTTGCCGCAATGCATCGGATCGAATGCATCCTGCGAACAGGTTTGCGTGGCGTGTAGTTGCTGCACCATCGCGTAAAGCGGGATCGATGAGTGAAGAAAATACGGACAATCGACATGCTCCATTTCTGCCATGGGATCGGATATCTTGTGCATGGACGAGCTATGGAAGGTCGCAGTTAACGACTGATTTGTATATGGGACGAGTATGATTTTTGAATTAGGAATCCAATTGAAAATTGGATTTATTGACGAGCGGCAATGTTGGATCGAACGACGGGCGATCAATCGAACATTAACGTCCACGAATCGCTCGGCAAAGTGCCCCGTAATCTCGGACCTGCCTGTCTGCTGTCGGCACTGCCGGCCAAAAAGTGGTTGCAAGCTGATTCATGAATCGCCGGAAAAACGCATTGGGGGCTCGACATTTGGCGTCTGCGGCGGAATGGATCGAAGGTGATTGGGACGACCTGGTAATGGGCACGCCATGCCGCATCGACGAACCATTCGCGGCACACCGGCGCATGCGGCGTGGTCGTGATGGCGTCGTGAACCCGTGCAATCAATCGCGGCTCGCGCTGCACTCACGGCATGAGATGCGGCGACTCCTGGCGGACTGTGAACGAATGGACGACGTGATTGTGGGTAGGCGGGAAATCGGCCCGACAGCGGCAAATCCGTCGGGTAAGGTGGCTCGAAAGCATCGCGCAGTGAGCACCTCTGCGTAGCGTTTGCGACCACGCATTTATGCGATATCTACTCAAACAAAAATGCCGTTCAGTTACATAACTGAACGGCATCAGGTTTCACGGCTGCACGATTTTTTACGGTGCAACGCGCGCTTCAAGCATGCAGCACATGCGCCGGAAACGCCGGCCCGGCACTCGCCGCACCCTGCGCGAGCGGCGCGACCTGCTTGCGGCGCTCCCTCGTCGGCGCGACGCCGAACGAGTCGCGATAGCTCTTGCTGAAGTGGCACGCCGACTGGAAGCCGCACGCCATCGTGATGTGCATGATCGACATGTCGGTCTGCAGCAGCAACTCGCGCGCGCGGCGCAGCCGCAGCGTCAGGTAGTAGTGCGTCGGCGTCATCCCGAGATGCTCGCGGAACAGCCGCTGCAATTGCCGCTGCGACATGTTCGCAAGCCGCGCGAGCTCCTCGCGCGACAGCGGCTCCTCGATGTTGTTCTCCATCAGCGAGATCACTTCGAACAGCGACTTGTTCGCCGAGCCGAGGCGCGCGACGAGCGGCATGCGTTGCTGCGCGCTCGTGTCGCGCACGTGTTCGACGATGAACTGTTCGGCGATCTGCGTGACGCGCGCGGTGCCCACGCGCGCGGCGATCAGGTTCAGCATCATGTCGAGCGGCGCGACGCCGCCCGTGCACGTGATGCGGTCGCGGTCGATCACGAACAGTTCCTTCAGGAAGCGCGTATCCGGAAACTCTTCCTTCAGCGCCGACATGTTCTCCCAGTGAATCGCGCATGCGTAGCCCGCGAGCAGCCCCGACTTCGCGAGCGCATAGGTGCCCGTGCACAGGCTGCCGAGCGGCAGCCCCAGGCGCGCGAAGCGGCGCAGCGTCGACAGATGGGCGGGCGTGGTCGCTCGCTGTACGTCGACGCCGCCGCACACGAACACGATGTCGGGCTGCCCGACGCATTCGGCCGGGCCCGTGTCGACCGTCAGACCGTTGCTCGCCGCGACCGGGCCGCCGTCCGGGCTGATTATCGACCAGCGGTAGAGCGGCTGGCCGCTCAGGTAGTTCGCCATCCGAAGCACCTCGATCGCATTGGTGAACGCGATCATCGTGAAGTTCGGTAACGGCATGAACGCGAAGTGGGACAGCGACGCTGTGCGGTCGGGCGACATGGGGAGCTTCCTGGAATCTCTAATAGCTATAGGCCCGAGGCACCGATCGGGCTGCGGTATTGTGTGAGCGAGCGCAACAAGCGTGCCATACGGCTAAACCCTAGCCGCATTCGTTGATCTGGCTCAAAGGCATGCTGCACTGCACCGAAGCCGTGACGCGTTGCACCTGCGCCGGGCGGCGGTGGCACCGCCGGAGTGCCTGTTCATAGGTGAACGCGCTCGCGCATTTCCTCGGCGAATCGAAAAAGCACGACCGGTCACTTGTATAAAACGGACGTGCATGGCGGAAAAGGCAAAGAACGCGTCTAAATTCATCAATCCGCCGAAAATCCGAACGACAAGAATAGAGCCGTCGGCAGCCTTGTCCCGGGCAAGCAGGAAACCCAGGCAGGGCGGGCCTTGAGCTTCGGTTTCAGCCCTTTATTCTTCGTCACGGACGCACTATGTCGAACTCCCAGCCTTTCTTCTCGCAGCCCCTTGCCGAGCGCGACGCGCCGGTGCGCAGCGCCATCCTGAAGGAACTCGAGCGTCAGCAGTCGCAGGTCGAGCTGATCGCGTCGGAAAACATCGTGTCGCGCGCCGTGCTCGAAGCGCAGGGCTCGGTGCTGACCAACAAGTACGCGGAAGGCTATCCCGGCAAGCGCTACTACGGTGGCTGCGAATTCGCGGATGAAGTCGAGGCGCTGGCAATCGAGCGCGTGAAGCAGATCTTCAACGCCGGTTATGCGAACGTGCAGCCGCACTCGGGCGCGCAGGCGAACGGCTCGGTGATGCTCGCGCTGGCCAAGCCGGGCGACACGGTGCTCGGCATGTCGCTCGACGCGGGCGGCCACCTGACGCACGGCGCGAAGCCGGCGCTGTCGGGCAAGTGGTTCAACGCCGTTCAGTACGGCGTGAACCGCGACACGATGCGGATCGATTACGACCAGGTCGAGGCGCTCGCTCACGAACACAAGCCGAACCTGATCATCGCCGGCTTCTCGGCGTACCCGCGTGCGCTCGACTTCGCGCGCTTCCGCGCGATCGCCGACAGCGTCGGCGCGAAGCTGATGGTCGACATGGCGCACATCGCGGGCGTGATCGCCGCGGGCCGCCACGCGAACCCGGTCGAGCACGCGCACGTCGTCACGTCGACCACGCACAAGACGCTGCGCGGCCCGCGCGGCGGCTTCGTGCTGACCAACGACGAGGACATCGCGAAGAAGATCAACTCGGCCGTGTTCCCCGGCCTGCAGGGCGGCCCGCTGATGCACGTGATCGCCGGCAAGGCCGTCGCGTTCGGCGAAGTGCTGCACGCTGACTTCAAGACCTATATCGACAACGTGCTCGCGAACGCGCAGGCGCTCGGCGAAGTGCTGAAGGCCGGCGGCGTCGATCTCGTCACGGGCGGCACCGACAACCACCTGCTGCTGGTCGACCTGCGCCCGAAGGGCCTGAAGGGTGCGCCGGTCGAGCAGGCGCTGGAGCGCGCGGGCATCACCTGCAACAAGAACGGCATCCCGTTCGACACCGAGAAGCCGACGGTCACGTCGGGCATTCGCCTCGGCACGCCGGCCGGTACGACGCGCGGCTTCGGCGTCGCGGAGTTCCGCGAAGTGGGCCGCCTGATTCTCGAAGTGTTCGACGCGCTGCGCGCGAACCCGGAAGGCGACCACGCGACCGAACAGCGCGTGCGCCGCGAGATCTTCGCGCTCTGCGAGCGCTTCCCGATTTACTGATCGACCCCCACACAAGAGCAGAGACTGGAGCGAGAGGCAGATATGAGCACGCTGCATCAGGACAGCATCATCATCGACGGACTGAACATCTCGAAGTTCGAGAAGCCGGTGTTCGAAGACATGCGCAAGGGCGGCATCACGGCCGCGAACTGCACGGTGTCGGTGTGGGAAAACTTCACCAAGACCGTCGACAACATCGGCGTGATGAAGAAGAAGATCCGCGACAACGGCGAGCTGCTGTCGCTGGTGCGCACGACGGACGACATCTTCCGCGCGAAGCAGGAAGGCAAGACCGGGATCATCCTGGGCTTCCAGAACGCACACGCGTTCGAGGACAACCTCGGCTACATCGAGGCGTTCCACGACATGGGCGTGCGCGTCGTGCAGCTCTGCTACAACACGCAGAACCTGGTCGGCACCGGCTGCTACGAGCGCGACGGCGGCCTGTCGGACTTCGGCCGCGAAGTGATCACCGAGATGAACCGCGTCGGCATCATGGTCGACCTGTCGCATGTGGGCGGCAACACGTCGTCGGAAGCGATCGCGTTCTCGAAGAAGCCGGTGTGCTATTCGCACTGCCTGCCGTCGGGCCTGAAGGAGCATCCGCGCAACAAGAGCGATGAGCAACTGAAGGAGATCGCCGATGCGGGCGGCTTCGTCGGCGTGACGATGTTCGCGCCGTTCCTGAAGCGCGGGATCGAAGCGACGATCGACGACTACATCGAGGCGATCGACTACGTCGTGAACCTGATCGGCGAAGACGCGGTCGGCATCGGCACGGACTTCACGCAGGATTTCGCGAAGGAATTCTTCGACATGCTGACGCATGACAAGGGTCGTTATCGCCAGCTGACGAACTTCGGCAAGGTGATCAACCCGGACGGCATCCGCACGATCGGCGAATTCCCGAACCTGACCGTGGCAATGGAACGCGCGGGCTGGAAGGAGTCGCGCATCCGCAAGATCATGGGCGAGAACTGGGTGCGCGTGTTCAAGGACGTGTGGGGCGCGTAAGCGCTACGCCGGCCGGACCGCCTCCAGCGCTTCAACACTAAAAAGAATCGGGACGTGCCCGTGCAAGCCGCGCGGGCACGCGGACGATGTCGTGCCTGCGCGCCGAGACGCGCGGCCAATTTCCTCACGGAGTCACCACGATGCAACCGCAACTGCCGATCAACGTCGATCCCGATACCGGCGTCTGGACCACCGATGCGCTGCCGATGCTGTACGTGCCGCGCCACTTCTTCACGAACAACCACGTCGCCGTCGAGGAAGCGCTCGGCGTCGAAGCGTATGCCGAGATCCTCTACAAGGCCGGCTACAAGTCCGCGTACCACTGGTGCGACAAGGAAGCGAAGCTGCACGGCCTGACCGGCATGGCCGTGTTCGAGCACTACCTGAAGCGCCTGTCGCAGCGCGGCTGGGGCCTGTTCTCGATCATCGAGGCCGATCCGGCCAGCGCGCGCGCAAAGATCGAACTGCGCCACTCGTCGTTCGTGCTCCAGCAGCCGGGCAAGGAAGGCAAGCTCTGCTACATGTTCGCCGGCTGGTTCGCCGGTGCGATGGACTGGGTCAACGACACGACGCCGGAAGGCAAGGGCGCACCGCGCGCGCAATCGAAGGAAGTGCAGTGTGCGGCCGAGCATCACGACCACTGCGTCTTCGAAGTGTCGCCGATCGCGCACTGATGCACTGATTCACCGCTACACAACAACACCCGCAACACGAGACATTCGAACGCCAGAGGTCGCCAGCGATGCGTTATCCCCACCTGTTCAAACCCATGCAGCTGAACCAGCTGACGCTGCGCAACCGGATCGTCAGCACCGCGCACGCGGAGGTGTATGCCGAGCCGGGCGGCCTGCCGGGCGACCGTTATATCCGCTACTACGAAGAAAAGGCGAAGGGTGGCGTCGGCCTCGCGATCTGCGGCGGGTCGAGCCCGGTGTCGATCGACAGCCCGCAGGGCTGGTGGAAATCGGTGAACCTGTCGACCGACAAGATCATCGATCCGCTCACGCGTCTCGCCGACACGATGCACAAGCACGGCGCGAAGATCATGATCCAGGCGACGCACATGGGCCGCCGCTCGTCGTTCCACGGCGAGCACTGGCCGCACCTGATGTCGCCGTCGGGCGTGCGCGAACCGGTGCACCGCGGCAACGCGAAGATCATCGAGATCGAGGAAATCCGCCGCATCATCGGCGATTTCGCGGCGGCCGCGAAGCGCGTGAAGGCCGCCGGCATGGACGGCATCGAAATCTCGGCTGCCCACCAGCACCTGATCGACCAGTTCTGGAGCAAGCGCTCGAACCACCGCACCGACGAATGGGGCGGCAGCCTGGAGAACCGCCTGCGTTTCGGCATCGAGGTGCTGATGGCGGTGCGCGAGGCGGTCGGCAAGGATTTCTGCGTCGGCCTGCGCATGTGCGGCGACGAATTCCACGAGGACGGCCTCGATCACGAAGCGCTGAAGGAAATCGCGCAGGCGATGTCGGAGACGGGCCTGATCGACTACCTGAGCGTGGTCGGTTCGGGCGGCGACACGCACAACACGATCGCCAACTGCATGCCGCCGATGGCGTTGCCGCCGGAGCCGTTCGTGCACCTCGCGGCCGGCATCAAGTCGGTCGTGAAGATTCCGGTGATGCACGCGCAGAGCATCCGCGATGCGGGGCAGGCCGAGCGCCTGCTCGCCAACGGCATGATCGACCTGGTCGGCATGACGCGCGCGCAGATCGCCGATCCGCACATGGTGATCAAGATCCGCGACGGCCGCGAAGACGAAATCAAGCAGTGCGTCGGCGCGAACTACTGCATCGACCGCCAGTACAACGGCCTCGACGTGCTGTGCATTCAGAACGCGGCGACGTCGCGCGAAGCGACGATGCCGCACATCGTAGAGAAGTCGCGCGGCCCGAAGCGCAAGGTGGTGGTGGTGGGCGCCGGCCCGGCGGGCCTCGAGGCGGCGCGCGTCGCGAAGCTGCGCGGCCACGACGTCGTGCTGTTCGAGAAGAACACGGAAGTGGGCGGTCAGGTGATGATCGCCGCGAAGGCGCCGCAGCGCGAACAGATGTCGGGGATCATCCGCTGGTTCGACATGGAAACCAAGCGCCTGGGCGTCGACCGCCGCCTCGGCGTGGCCGCCGACGAGAAGATGATCATGGCCGAGAAGCCGGACATCGTCGTGCTCGCGACGGGCGGCTCCAGCTTCACGTGGCAGGTGCCGGGCTGGGGCGTGGCCGAGGGCCTGGCCGTCAGCTCGTGGGACATCCTGACCGGCAAGGTCGAACCGAAGCAGAACGTGCTGCTGTTCGACGGCGTCAGCACCCATGCGGGCGCGGGCGTGGCCGACTTCATGGCGAGCCGCGGCTCGAAGGTCGAGGTCGTCACGCCGGACGTGAAGGTGGCCGACGATTGCGGCGGCACGACGTTCCCGATCTTCTATCGCCGCCTGTACGCACTTGGCGTGATCCCGACGCCGAACACGATGCTCGACCGCGTCTATGAAGAGGACGGCAAGAAGATCGCCGTGCTGCGCAACGAGTACACGGAAGAACTGGAAGAGCGCGCAGTCGACCAGGTGGTGATCGAGAACGGTTCGTCGCCGAACGACGAGCTGTACTGGAAGCTCAAGCCGGAATCGCTGAACCGCGGCCAGATCGATCCGCACACGCTGTTTGCGGCCGAGCCGCAGCCGTGCCTGTCGGAAGAACTCGGCAACGGCCGTTTCCTGCTGTTCCGTGTCGGCGACTGCATCTCGATGCACAACGTCCACGGCGCGATCTACGACTCGCTGCGTCTCGTGAAGGATTTCTGAAGATGAATCCGTCCCTCCTCATTACCGCACTGTTGTGGCTGTCGGTGGCGGGGCTCGCGTTCGCGGTCGCGAAGCGTTCGTCCTACTGGCGTCTCGGCCGGGCCACGGCGCCCGGCTCGTTCGGCGTCGCGAACCTGTTCGCGATTCCGAAGCGTTATTTCGTCGACCTGCACCATGTGGTCGCCCGCGATCCGTACATCGCGAAGACCCACGTCGCGACCGCCGGCGGCGCGATCGGCGCGCTCGCGCTGGTGTTCGTCAACTACGGCCTCGCGATCTACTCGCCGTGGCTCGACAAGCTGATCTTCCTCGCGGCGCTCGCGATGCTGGTCGGCGCGGTGTTCGTGTGGCGCCGGCGCGCGGCGAAGGACGTGCCTGCCCGCCTGTCGCGCGGCCCGTGGAATACGCTGCCCTGGCTGCTCGGTTCGTTCGCGCTCGGCCTCGTGCTGTTCATGCTGGTGCCGACCGGCGCGATGTCGGGCGCGTTCGCGGTGCTCTGCGCGCTGCTGATCGGCATCGGCGCATTCACGATGACGGTCGGCGCCGCGAAGGGCGGCCCGATGAAGCATGCGATCGCCGGCCTGCTGCACCTCGCCTTCCACCCGCGCCAGGAGCGTTTCGCGGCCACGCGCGAGTCGTTCACCGGTAACGGTACGGCCACGCCGCCGACCGCGCTGAAGCTGCCGGACATCGAGCATCAGGAGTACGGCGTCGCGAAGCCGGTCGAATTCCGCTGGAACCAGTTGCTGAGCTTCGACGCGTGCGTGCAGTGCGGCAAGTGCGAAGCCGCGTGCCCCGCGTTCGCGTCGGGCCAGCCGCTGAACCCGAAGAAGCTGATCCAGGATCTCGTGGTCGGGATGGCCGGCGGCACCGATGCCGCATACGCGGGCAGCCCGTCGCCGGGCATCGCGGTCGGCCAGCATCGCGGCGAGCCGAACGGCCCGATCGTGTCGGGCCTGATCGAGGAACAGACGCTGTGGTCGTGCACGACCTGCCGCGCGTGCGTGCAGGAATGCCCGATGCTGATCGAACACGTCGACGCGATCGTCGACATGCGCCGCAACCGCACGCTCGTGCACGGCACGGTGCCGGGCAAGGGCCAGGAAGTGCTCGCGAACCTGCGCGAGACCGGCACGATGGGCGGCTACGACACGGCCGCGCGCTACGACTGGTCGGTCGACCTGAGCGCGCCCGTCGCGCAGCCGGGCAAGCCGGTCGACGTGCTGTTCGTCGCGGGCGAAGGCGCGTTCGACATGCGCTACCAGCGCACGCTGCGCGCGTTCGTCAAGGTGCTGAACAAGGCGGGCGTCGACTACGCGGTGCTCGGCTCGACCGAGACCGACACGGGCGACGTCGCGCGCAGGCTCGGCGACGAGGCGACGTTCCAGCAGATGGCGAAGCGCCTGATCGGCACGCTCGGCACGCTGTCGTACCAGCAGATCGTGACGGCCGATCCGCACGTGATGCACAGCCTGCGCAACGAATACCGTGCGCTCGGCCTGCGCGTGACGGTCAAGCACCACACGACGTACCTCGCCGAACTGGCCGACAGCGGCAAGATCGCGCCGAAGGCCGTCGACGCGCTGCGCGAGAAGCGCACGACCTATCACGACCCGTGTTATCTCGGCCGCTACAACGGCGAGACGGAAGCGCCGCGCAAGCTGCTGAAGACGATCGGCATCCAGGTCGTCGAGATGGAGCGCAACGGCATGCGCGGCCGCTGCTGCGGCGGTGGCGGCGGTGCGCCGCTGACCGACATCCCCGGCAAGCAGCGCATTCCGGACATCCGCATCGCCGACGCACGCACGATCGGCGCCGACGTGGTCGCGGTTGCGTGCCCGAACTGCACGGCGATGCTCGAAGGCGTCGTGGGCCCGCGCCCCGATGTGCTCGACGTGGCCGAACTCGTTGCCGCTTCGCTGGAGTGAGTGAATCGATGAATACGATCAAACGAATCGATCCGCGCCGGCCGTTCATCATCACGGCAGCAGGCCTGAAGCGCATCACGCTCGGCGAGGAAGGCAGCGCCGACGCGAGTGCCGCGAACTGGTCCGCGCACGGCCACGCGGCTGCCGCGAAGCCGCGCCGCGCGGTGCAGGAGCCGAAGCACGTGATGCTGGTGGTCGCGCACGGCGAACGCGGCGCGCTCGACGATCATGCACGGCAGGCGATCGCCGCCGCCGCGCTGCTCGCCGATGCCCAGACCGAAGTCGCGCTGCTCGCATTCGGCGAACTGAAGGACGACGTCGCCGAACTTGGCGTCGACAAGCTGGTTGAACTTGCCGGCTTCGATCGCCGCGCATTCGATCCTGAAAGCGAATTGCAAGCGTTGCAGGCGTGTGTCGCAGCACTCGCGCCGAAGCACGTGTTCGTGCCCGACAACGCGACAGGCGACGGCGATCTCGGCCGGCGTTACGCGGCGGCTGCCGGCGCGAGCGTCGCGACCCACGTCGTCGAGATCGACGCGAAGCATGTCGGCGCGTATGCGCAGGCCGGCCGCGCGTTCGCGACGCGCGCGCTGCCCGATGTGATCCTGCTCGCGCAGAACGCGGTCGACGCGAAGCTGTCGTTCGTCGGCGCGGGCGAACGCCTGGCCGCCGACTTCATCCGCCCGGCCGATGACGCCGCGCAGCCGTATCGCGATCTCGGCCTCGAGGAAATCGATGCGGCGCGGGTCGCGCTCGAGGAAGCCGATTTCATCGTGTCGGCCGGCAACGGCGTGTCCGACATCGGCGCGTTCGAGCGGCTGGCCGGCGCGTTCGGCGCGGCGATCGGCGCGAGCCGCGTCGCGGTCGACAACGGCCACTTCACGCGCGACAAGCAGGTCGGCGCGACCGGCAAGACGGTCGAGGCGAGCGTGTACATCGCGTTCGGCATCTCGGGCGCGGTGCAGCACTTGCAGGGCATCAAGGACTGCCGCCACGTGATCGCGGTGAACCTCGACGGCAGCGCGCCGATCGCAAAGCGCGCGAACCTGACGGTGGTCGGCGATGCGCAGGCGACCATCGCCGCGCTGATCGAACAGGTGCAGGCCGCGCGGGTCGCGCGTGGACAATCGCCGACCTCGGTCGGTGCCCGTGAACCGGAAGGAGTCGCCGCATGAACGCCCCTCGCCAGTTGCAACGCATCGCGGTGCTCGTGTCCGTCGGCCGGCATCCGGTCAGCGGCGTCGCACGCTACAGCCGCAACGATGCGGCCGCGCTCGAAACCGGCCGCCAGCTCGCGGAACGGCATCGCGCGCAGCTCGACGTGATCCATGCAGGCGACCCCGCGAATGCGGCGCTTGCCGAATATCTGGCGCTCGGCGCGCGGGAGGTCGAGGTGCTGGCCTGCCGCGACGACGCCGACGCCGTGCATGCGCTCGCCGCGCGTATCGAAGGCTACGACCTCGTGTTGACCGGCACGCGCGCCGAGGGCGCGTACGACACCGGGATGCTGCCGTATCGCGTCGCCGCAAAGCTCGGTTATCCGCTCGTCGGCTCGGCCGTCGACGTGACGATCGAAGGCGGTCGCGCGGCCGTCCGGCAATTTTTGCCGAAGGGGCTGCGGCGGCGCGTCGACGCGCCGCTGCCGGCCGTCGTCGCCGTTCATCCGCTCGCGAATGCCGAGCCGCGCTATGCGTATGCGCGGCTGCGCGCCGGCGCGATCCGGCCGGCGCTCGCGGCGCCCGGTGCGGACGCCGATGCGGCCGCGTGGACGGTCGGTCCGATCGAGCGTAAACCCGTAAAGCTGGTCGCCGCCGAGAAGCGCTCCGGGCATGCCCGGATGCTGTCCGCGACGACGACCGAAAGCCGTGGCGGCAACGTCGTAAATGAAGGGAGTTCGGTCGAAAAAGCACAAGTGATCCTCGCGTATTTGCGCGAGCATCAGCTCATCGACTACTGATTTTGATGCCTGTCGGCAAGAACCCAGGGATGCAAGGAATCCGGAGCAAACGATGAAAGTATCGGCAGACATTCGTGCATTGATCGAGCGGCGCAAGGAAGGGCACAGCCTCGACGCACCGTTCTACACGAGCGAGGACATCTTCGCGCTCGACATGGAGGCGATTTTCCGCCAGCACTGGATCCAGGTGGCGGTCGAGCCGGACATTCCCGAGCCGGGCGACTACGTGACCGTGGAGCTGGGGAGCGATTCGATCCTGATCGTGCGCGACGACGACATGGCGATCCGCGCGTTCCACAACGTGTGCCGTCACCGCGGCGCGCGCCTGTGCAACGAGGACAAGGGCTCGGTCGGCAATATCGTGTGCCCGTACCACAGCTGGACCTACAACCTGACGGGCCAGTTGATGTTCGCCGAGCACATGGGCGAGAAGTTCGACCGCTGCAAGCACAGCCTGAAGTCGGTGCACGTCGAGAACCTCGCGGGCCTGATCTTCATCTGCCTCGCCGACGAGCCGCCGGTCGATTTCGCGAAGATGCGCGCCGAGATGGAGCCGTACCTGCTGCCGCACGACCTGCCGAGCACGAAGATCGCCGCGCAGATCGACATCATCGAGGAAGGCAACTGGAAGCTCACGATGGAGAACAACCGCGAGTGCTATCACTGCGTCGCGAACCATCCGGAGCTGACGATCTCGCTGTACGAATACGGCTTCGGCTACCAGCGTTCCGACGCCAACGCCGAGGGCATGGACGCGTTCGCGGAGACGTGCATCCGACGCGGGAAGGAGTGGGCCGAGATGGGCCTGCCGTCCGCCGAGATCGAGAAACTGCTCGACGTGACGGGCTTCCGCACGCAGCGCCTGCCGCTCGATCGCCACGGCGAATCGCAGACGCTCGATGCGAAGGTTGCGTCGAAGAAGCTGCTGGGTGGATTCGACAAGGCCGATCTCGGCGGCCTGTCGTTCTGGACGCAGCCGAACTCGTGGCACCACTTCATGAGCGATCACATCGTGACGTTCTCGGTGATCCCGCTGTCGGCCGGCAAGACGCTCGTGCGCACGAAGTGGCTCGTGCACAAGGACGCGAAGGAAGGCATCGACTACGACGTGAAGAACCTCACGGCCGTGTGGAACGCGACCAACGACCAGGATCGCGCGCTCGTCGAGTTCTCGCAGCGCGGCGCGACCAGCAGCGCATACGAGCCGGGCCCGTATTCGCCGTACACGGAAGGTCTCGTCGAAAAATTCTCGGCCTGGTACATCGGCCGGCTCGCCGAAAAAACCGGCGAATAGGTCATAGCAGCGAATTAGCGGAGCAAGACATGATGCGAGATGCGGCCAATTTCGAGCCGACGGACAGCCGGGTGACGCGCCCGGCGTTCTGGAACGCGCTTCCCGAGCGCTGGACGAGCGACGTCGAGGAAACGCTGGTGTGCTGCCAGGTGCGGCAGGAAACGCACGACGTGAAGAGTTTCTTCTTCCGTTCGCCGCAGGGCCGTTCGTTCTCGTTCGAACCCGGGCAGTTCCTCACGCTCGAGCTCGACATCGACGGCGAAACGATCAACCGCTGCTACACGATCTCGTCGTCGCCGGCGCGACCGCACACGGTGTCGATCACCGTCAAGCGCGTGCCGGGCGGCAAGGTGTCGAACTGGCTGCACGACAACCTGCAGCCGGGCGCATCGGTGCGCGTGCTCGGCCCGGCCGGCGAATTCACGTGCGCGCGGCATCCGGCGCGCAAGTACCTGTTCCTGTCGGCCGGCTCGGGCGTCACGCCGCTGATGTCGATGAGCCGCGCGCACCATGATCTCGCCGAGGATCGCGACATCCTGTTCGTGCACAGCGCGCGTACGCCGGACGACATCATCTTCGCGCGCGAGCTCGACCTGATCGCGTCGAACCACACGAATTTCCGCACGTCGTTCGTCGTCGAGCGCCTGGGCGCGCGCACGAACTGGCCGGGCGTCACGGGTTTCCTGACGCTGCCGCTGCTGAAGCTGATCGCACCGGATTTCATGGAACGCGAGATCTTCACGTGCGGCCCCGCGCCGTACATGAAGGCCGTGCGCGACCTGCTCGACGAAGCCGGTTTCGACCGCAAGCAGTATCACGAGGAGAGCTTCTCGTTCGAAACGCTTGCGCAGACCGCGAGCGACGAACTGCTTGCCGATCTCGCACTGCCGGCCGAAGACGGCGACGCCGCGACGAAGCAGTTCACGGTCAGCTTCGCGAAGAGCAACCGCGAGATCGCGTGCGGCTCGGCGCAGCACGTGCTCGACGCGGCACGCCAGTCGGGCGTGCGGCTGCCGGCTTCGTGCACGCAGGGCATGTGCGGCACCTGCAAGGTGAAGCTCGTGTCGGGGCAGGTCGAGATGAAACACAACGGCGGCATCCGCCAGCGCGAGATCGATCAGGGCATGGTGCTGCTGTGCTGCAGCAAGCCGCTGTCCGATCTCGTGATCGACAAGTAGTCAAATCGCGCCATCGGCTTGTCCGGACGCGTCGCGCCCGGACAAGCATCCGTCGGAAAACAACGATACCGCGGATTTGTGGTTGAAGAACCTAGAGAGGCAACGCGCGCAGGCGCATATCAAGGAGATCGACCATGAAGCTGTTCGGAAAACTGTTGTGGACCGGCGCACTGTCGGCGATGGTGGCATTGAGCGCGTCGGCGCTTGCCGATACGAAACCGACGCTGAAGCTCGGCTACGTCGAAGGCTGGGACGACAGCGTCGCGACGACGAACGTTGCGGCCCGCGTGATCGAGAAGAAGCTCGGCTACCAGGTCCAGCTCGTGCCGGTCGCTGCCGGGATCATGTGGCAGGGTGTCGCGCGCGGCGATCTCGATGCGACGCTGTCCGCATGGCTGCCCGTCACGCACGGCTCGTACTGGGATGAGTACAAGAACAAGGTCGTCGACCTCGGCGCGAATTTCACGGATGCGAAGATTGGCCTGATCGTGCCCGCGTTCGTGAAGGCGAAGAGCATCGACGACCTGAACGCGGAGAAGGCAAGTTTCGGTGGCCGGATCGTTGGCATCGACGCGGGTGCCGGCGTGATGCGCAAGACCGACGAAGCGATCAAGAGCTACGGGCTGAGCTACACGCTGATGCCGAGCTCGGGCAGCGCGATGACGGCCGAGCTGTCGCGTTCGGTCAACGCGAACAAGCCGGTCATCGTGACCGGCTGGGCGCCGCACTGGATGTTCGCGAAGTGGAAGCTGCGCTTCCTCGAGGATCCGAAGAAGGTGTTCGGCGGCGCCGAGCACGTCGACAGCGTCGCGAATCCGGGCCTCGAAGCGAAGGCCAAGCCGGTCGCCGCGTTCCTGAAGAAGTTCCAGTGGAAGCCGGGTGAAATCGACAGCGTGATGCTCGCGATCCAGAACGGTTCGAAGCCGGAAGCGGCCGCCGATGCGTGGATTGCGGCCCATGCCGACCGCGTGAATGCGTGGACGGAAGGCGTCCAGTAAGCATCAAAATATTGGTCGTACGAAGCACCATAAAAATACGCCGGGAATGGCATGCAGGAATCCGAAATAATCGTGAATTCATGCAGTCATATCCCGGCTTTCTTTTACCGATTCTGCAAAAAAGTGCTTAAGTTGTTACACTAGGGCCCTTGTGCAGAGTCATCACAGGAGGATATGGATGAGTCAAGCAGGACTGCGTGCGAACCGCACCAGTGATGTTGAGGCAACCATCTCACATGATTCGACGGGCCACACGCTGCATCGTGGCCTGACTTGGAAAGACGCATTCTGGGTAACGAGCGGCGTGCCGGCAGGCGTGCTGTTCACGATCGGCGGCGTATGCGCGACGATCGGCCAGCCCGCGTGGGCGATCTGGATCGCCGCGATCACGATGGGGCTGATCCAGAGCGCGACTTATGCGGAAATATCCGGGCTGTTTCCCCATAAATCGGGCGGCGCGTCGGTGTACGGCGCGATCGGCTGGGTCCGTTACAGCAAGCTGATTGCCCCGGTTTCCGTGTGGTGCAACTGGCTCGCGTGGTCGCCGATGCTTGCGCTCGGTTGCGGCCTCGCGGCGAGCTATGCGCTCACGAGTCTCTTTCCGGCCGACGCGGCGGTGCTGCACTGGCAGCTCAAGGTTGCGGATCTCGGGTTCATCAAGCCGGGTCTGTCGCTGCGGATCAACGCGACGTTCGTCATCGCGACGATCCTGCTTCTCATCACGTTCAAGCTTCAGCACAGCGGCGCGTCGAAGGCTGCGCGCACGCAGCGCATTCTCGGCATCGCATCGCTCACGCCGCTGTTGATCGTCGGCATCGTGCCGTTCGTCACCGGCGACGTGCCGATGTCGAACCTGCTCCCGCTGCTGCCGCTCGGCCACGACGCGCACGGCAATCTCACGGCCGCGACGTTCGGTTCGTGGAACGGGCAGGGCGTCACGATGGCACTCGGCGCGATGTTCATGGCGGGCTGGGCGTCGTACGGCTTCGAAACCGCGGTCTGCTACACGCGCGAATTCCGCGATCCGCGCCGCGACACCGCGAAGGCGATCTTCTGGTCGGGCGCGCTGTGCCTCGTCGTGATGACGCTCGTGCCGCTGGCGTTCCAGGGCGCGCTCGGCACGCAGGCGATGCTCGATCCGGCGATCGGCGACGGCACCGGCGTCGCGGCCGCGATGGCGAAGATCGTCGGCGGCGGCGCGTGGGTCGCGAATGCGGTCGTCGTGATGCTGATGCTGTCGATCCTGCTGATCGTGATGACGTCGATGATGGGCTCGTCGCGCACGCTGTACCAGGCATCGGTCGACGGCTGGCTGCCGAAGTACCTGTCGCACGTGAACGAGCACGGCTCGCCCACGCGCGCGATGTGGACCGATCTCGGCTTCAACCTCGTGTTGCTGATGATGTCGGACTACATGACGGTGCTGTCGATCTCGAATGTCTGCTACATGCTGTTCGTATTCCTGAATCTTCAGTCGGGCTGGATCCACCGGATGGATCGCGGCAACTGGGATCGGCCGTTCCGCTGCCCGACCTGGCTGCTCGTCGGCGGCGCGATCTGCGGCTACGCGAACCTCGTGTATGTCGGCGCGGGTGCGAACCTGCAGGGCGACGGCACGCTGCGCAACGGGCTGATCGCGATGCTGCTGATCGTGCCGGTGTTCCTCTATCGTCACTACTGGCAGGATCGCGGCCGGTTCCCCGCGCAGATGCAGCGCGACATGGAACTCGAGGTGCCGAAGCGCGCGATGTGGCTGAACCTGATGCCTTACGCGGCGCTGATCGGTGCGGGGTTGACGATCTGGTTGTCGTATTACCTTGCGTGGGTGAAGTGACGAGGTAATGCGTGCATCGCTGCGCGCGATGGTCCCCGGAAACCGCACACGGGGCCATCGCGTGAAGCGTCAAATGCAGCGCGATCGCAAAAAAGGCCCGACGGTACACCCGTCGGGCCTTTTTCGTTTTCTCCGCGTTCGAACGAACGTGCTGTCCGCTTACGAAAACACCACCGTCCGATCCCCGTTCAAGAACACCCGCCGCTCGATGAACGCTTTCACCGCGCGCGCAAGCGTGATGCTTTCGACGTCGCGCCCCACCGCGAGCAGTTGCTCGGGACGCAGCGCGTGATCCACACGCTCGACGACCTGCTCGATGATCGGGCCTTCGTCGAGATCGTCGGTGACGAAGTGCGCGGTCGCGCCGATCAGCTTCACGCCGCGCGCATGCGCCTGGTGATACGGCTTCGCGCCCTTGAAGCCGGGCAGGAACGAGTGATGGATGTTGATCGCGCGATTCGCGAGTTTCGCGCTGGTTTCCTGCGACAGCACCTGCATGTAGCGCGCAAGGATCACGAGCTCGGCGCCGCTCGACTCGAAGAAATCGAGCCACTGCGCTTCCTGCTGCGCCTTCGTGTCGGCCGTGATCGGGAAGTGCCGGAACGGCAGCCCGTGCTGCGCGGCCATCGGCTCGAAGTCGGGGTGGTTCGACACGATGCCCACGATGTCCATCTTCAGCTCGCCCATCCGCCAGCGGAACAGCAGGTCCGCGAGGCAGTGCTCGAGCTTCGACACCATGATCAGCACCTTCGGCCGCGCGTTCACGTCGTGGATCGCCCATTGCATGTCGCCGCCGAGGCCGGCCGCGATCGGCGCGAACTCCTGGCGCAGCGCGTCGATCTGCAGCGTTTCATCCGTCGGATGAAAGACGCAGCGCACGAAGAAGCGGTTGCTGAGATCGTCGTCGAACACGTTCAGCGCATCGACATAGCAGCGATGGCGATCGAGAAAGCCGACGACGGCGGCGACCTGGCCGGCCGCGCTCGCGCACGACAGCGTCAGGACGAATTGATCGGGGCGGTGCTCGGCGGTCATGAGACTCCTCGGTTGGCGTAAGGCGCACGGCCGGGCGGCAGCGCATGAAAGCGTCGCGCCGCGCGGGTTGCGGGAGACTCAAGTAAATCAGGACGATTTTGGAGAGGATAGAACCAACGCGCCGTGTGGCTGGTATCGGTGCGCCAGCGCGCGGGGGCGGGCCCGATTCGTCAGGCGCTTGCGCACGCGTCGAGCAGCCAGCGCCGGAACACGTGGGTCGCGTCCGGCTCGGGTCGTTGCGGCGGCCGCACCAGGAAGTAGCCGCGCGACGTGACGACGGGCGCGTCGACGAGCTTCACGAGCTGCCCGGACGCGACGAGCTCGTCGACGAGCGGCGACCAGCCGAGCGCGACGCCTTCGCCGAGCAGCGCCGCGTGGATCACGAGCGCGTAGCTGTTGAAGGTCACGCCGCGCGCGGCGGCGGCCGTGTCGAGGCCGTGCGCGTCGAACCAGCCGGACCACGACAGCCAGCGCTCGGGGCGCGTCGGCTGCACGTGCAGCAGCGGAAGCGCGAGGAGTTGGTCCGCCCGCGCGACATGCGGATGCGCATCGCGGAACGCGGGCGAGCACACGGGCGTGACGGATTCCGGGAAGAGCCGCGCGGCCGTGCACGACGGCCAGTGGCCGTCGCCGAACAGGATCGCGATGTCGCCGTGGTCGCGCTGCGCATCGTAATCCTGTGACGTGACGACGCGCACGTCGACATCCGGCATCACGCGCTTCAGGCCCGCGAGACGCGGCATCAGCCAGTAGGTCGCGAAGCCGAAGTCGGTGACGATCGTGAGCGCGCCGTGCTCGCGTCGCGCGCGCAGCGTCGCGGTGGCGCCGCGCAGCGTGTCGAGGCTCGACCGCACGGCTTCGTACAGGCACTGGCCGTCGGCCGTCAGCGTGACGCCGCGCGGGCTGCGCTCGAACAGCGGCACGCCGAGCTCGGCTTCGAGCTGGAACACCTGCTGGCTCACGGCCGGCTGCGTCGAGCCGAGTTCGCGCGCGGCGGCCGTGAAGCTCGCGAGCCGGGCGGCGGATTCGAATGCGCGCAGCGCCTGCATCGACGGTAACGGTTCGGATTTCGACATAAGTCCTTCTAATGGCCCCATAAGGGCAGGACGCCTACCCGCCCGAATTCGGGCGGGCGATAGTGCATCGGACGGTACGGCACACGCGCTTCACGGCCGCTGCGCCAGGCCTTTCCGAGATTCTAGCCAGTCGCGACAGGCTCGCGCGGTACTTTCTGCGGGCCGTATCCGTCATGCCGGACGACTCGCCGCCCGAGCGGCGCACCGTTCCATTCGAACACCGTTTTCCCCACGACCGCCGATGACGAACCCGACACCCAACATCCTGATCCTGATGGCCGACCAGCTCACGCCGTTCGCGCTGCCGGCGTACGGCAATCGCGTCGCGCGCACGCCGACGCTCGACCGGCTCGCCGCGCAAGGCGTGGTGTTCGACGCCGCGTATTGCGCGAGCCCGCTGTGCGCGCCGTCGCGTTTCTCGCTGCTGACCGGCAAGCTGCCGTCGGGGATCGGCGCCTACGATAACGCCGCCGAATTGCCGGCGCAAACGCTGACGTTCGCGCACTACCTGCGCGCGGGCGGCTACCGGACGATGCTGTCCGGCAAGATGCATTTCTGCGGGCCCGACCAGTTGCACGGCTTCGAGGAGCGGCTCACGACCGACATCTATCCGGCCGATTTTGGCTGGGTGCCCGACTGGGACAGCCCGACGGAGCGGCCGAGCTGGTATCACAACATGAGTTCGGTGCTCGACGCGGGCCCGTGCGTGCGCACGAACCAGCTCGATTTCGACGACGAGGTCACGTTCGCCGCGAAGCAGAAGCTGTACGACGTCGCGCGCGAACGCGCGGCCGGGCACGACGCACGGCCGTTCTGCATGGTCGTGTCGCTGACCCATCCGCACGACCCGTATGCGATCACGCGCGAATACTGGGATCTGTACCGCGACGACGAGATCGACCTGCCGGCCGTGCGGCTCGACGCAGCGGACAGCGACCCGCATTCGCAGCGGCTGCGCTTCGTTTGCGAGAACGACCGCACGCCGCCGACCGACGCGCAGATCCGCGCCGCGCGCCGCGCGTACTACGGCGCAACCTCCTACGTCGACACGCAGTTCGGCAGCGTGCTCGCCGCGCTCGAACAGTGCGGGTTCGCCGACGACACGATCGTGATCGTCACGTCCGACCACGGCGACATGCTCGGCGAGCGCGGGCTCTGGTACAAGATGACGTTTTTCGAAGGCGGCTGCCGCGTGCCGCTGATCGTCCATGCGCCGGGCCGCTTCGGCGCCGCGCGCGTGCGCGGGCCCGTGTCGCACGTCGACCTGCTGCCGACGCTCGTCGACCTGGCCGGCGCCGCACCGGCCGAAGGCTGGCCGGACCCCATCGACGGCGCAAGCCTCGTGCCGCACCTGCACGGCACGCCCGCGCACGATGTCGCGCTCGGCGAATACCTCGCGGAAGGTGCGCTCGCGCCGGTCGTGATGATCCGCCGCGGCGACTGGAAGTACGTGCATTGCCCGGCCGATCCCGACCAGCTCTACAACCTCGCCGACGATCCGCGCGAATTGACGAACCTCGCCGGCTTGCCGGAAGCCGCCGACGTGCTCGCGGCGTTCCGCACGCAAGCCGCGCAGCGCTGGAACCTGCCCGAATTGGACCGGCAGGTGCGCGCGAGCCAGCGGCGCCGGCGCTTCCATTACGCGGCGACGACGCAGGGCCGCATCCACGCGTGGGACTGGCAGCCGTTCACCGACGCGAGCCAGCGTTACATGCGCAATCACATCGAACTCGACACGCTCGAGGCGATGGCGCGCTTTCCGCGGGTCGGGCGCTGAGCGTCCCGCATCGCGAACATAAACGAACGACGGAGGAAGCGGACGATGGAACGGCAATGCAATGCAGCAATCCGGATCGGCGCGGCGCTCGCCGCGGCGGCCTGCCTGATGGTGGCGCAGGGCGCGCAAGCGGCCGACCCGCAGACGTGCGGCGACGTGAAGATGGCCGCGCCCGGCTGGACCGACATCGATGCGACGAACGCGATGGCGGGCGTCGTGCTGAAGGCGCTCGGCTACCGGCAGGACGTGGCGAACCTGTCGGTGCCGATCACGTACCAGGGGCTCAAGAAAGGGCAGGTCGACGTGTTCCTCGGCAACTGGATGCCCGCGCAGGCGCCGCTCGTGAAGCCGTTCGTCGACGAGAAATCGATCGACGTGCTGCACGCGAACCTGAGCGGCGCGAAGTTCACGCTCGCGGTGCCCGACTATGTCGCGGCGGCGGGCGTGCATACGTTCGCCGATCTCGCGCGCTACGCCGACCGCTTCGGCGGCAAGATCTACGGGATCGAGCCCGGCGCGCCCGCGAACCAGAACATCAAGCGGATGCTGTCCGACCACGCGCTCGGCACGGCGAACTGGTCGCTCGTCGAATCGAGCGAGACCGGCATGCTCACGCAGGTCGAGCGCGCGGTGCGCGACAAGCGCTGGATCGTGTTTCTTGCATGGGAGCCGCATTTGATGAACACGAAGTTCCATCTGACCTACCTGTCGGGCGGCGATGCGTATTTCGGCCCGAACTACGGCGGCGCGACGGTCAACACCGTCACGCGCGCCGGGTTCGCCGGCCAGTGCGCGAACCTCGCGCGGCTGTTCCGGCAGATGACGTTCTCGGTCGACGTCGAGAACCGGATGATCGCCGACATGCTCGACCACAAAACGTCGCCCGCGCTCGCGGCGCAGCATGCGCTGAAGGCCGACCCGGCGCTGGTCGCCGGCTGGCTGGACGGCGTGACGACGGCCGCCGGCGCACCGGGCCTGCCGGCCGTTCGCGCGGCTCTCGACAGCCATTGACCTCCCCTCTGGCGGCCGGTTTTTGCCGTGCCGCCTGTCTACGTGTTTTCCCGACCGGTCGCATCGTGACCATTTGGTGTCGCCTTCAGACGGGTGACCCGAAATATGGGTTTGTATTTTTCGCCAATGGCTGCGTTATTGCGAAAAACGAAATGCCGAAGCCAGCGGGCGTAATGAATTCGAATCCACCGGCGTATCGCGGCACGCGCCGGGACGAGATTCTTTCCATCGAACGGTTCAGGGAGGGTGGTCGATAATGAAGCACACGAAAGTCGCCGTAGCCGCCGCGCTTGCATGCGCGGCCTGTATTCCCGCCATCGGGCACGCGCAAAGCAGCGTGACGCTGTACGGGATTCTCGACGCGGGCATCACGTATGTGAACAACACCGGCGGGTCGCACGTGGTCAAGTTCGACGACGGCGTGTCATACGGGAACCGCTTCGGCCTGAAGGGCACGGAAGACCTGGGCGGCGGCCTGAAGGCCGTGTTCACCCTCGAGAGCGGCTTCCACCTCGGCAACGGGCAGATCGGCTTCGGCGGCGCCGAGTTCGGCCGGCAGGCGTATGTCGGCCTGCAGAACGACTGGGGCACGTTGTCGTTCGGCAACCAGCTCGACATCACGAACGAACTCGTGTCGATCTACAACATCTCGGCGTGGGGCAGCGGTTATGCGATCCACCAGGGCGACTTCGACCGCTTCAACGGCGACCGCCTGCCGAATTCGGTGAAATTCCTGTCGAACGACCTCAGCGGCTTCAAGTTCGGCGCGATGTACTCGTTCGGCAACGTCGCGGGCAACTTCCACCGCAACAGCGCATGGAGCGCGGGCGCGAGCTTCACGAAGGGCGACTTCTCGATCGGCGCCGCGTACACGCGCCTGAACAACCCGAACGGCATCTACGCGTTCGACCCGTACGCGATGATCGGCACGCACACGTTCCTCGGCCAGCAGACCGTCACCGTCGATCCGGCGACCGGCGCGCGCACCGACCTGTTCGCGAACACGGCGATGGACGTCGACAGCCAGGGCACGTTCGGCATCGGCTCGAGCTACACGATCGGCAAGCTGACGCTCGACGCGAACTTCTCGTACACGACGATCAAGGGTTTCGGCCAGTCGTCGCACATGCAGGTGTATGAAGGCGGCGGCCTGTACCAGTTCACGCCGGCGCTGAGCCTGATCGCGGGCTACCAGCACACGCGTTTCGAAGGCCATCACTGGAACCAGGGCACGGCAGGCCTGCACTACCTGCTGTCGAAGCGCACCGACGTGTATATCTCCGGCGATTACCTGCGCGCGTCGCAAGGCGTGGATGCGGTGATCGGCTACAGCTTCACGCCGTCGACGACGCAGACGCAGGCCGATGTGCGGATCGGGATGCGGCATTCGTTCTGAGCAAGGTGGTGCAGGGCAGCGACGTCTTCAGCGAGGTCTCTCTTTGGCGCGAACTGCGGTTCGCGCTTTTTTTTTGTGCGGCGGCTCAGCGCTTCGCGCGCGTATCGGACGGGCGTTCGCCGAACATCTGCCGGTAATCCGCGGCGAATTCGCCGAGATGGCCGAAGCCCCAGCGTGTCGCGATCTCGGTGATCGAAGCGGTTTCGCCCGGCGCCTGCAGCGCCGCCCGCGCGCGCTGCAGGCGGATTTCCTTCAGGTAGCGCATCGTGCCGGTGTCGCGCCATTGCCGGAACGCGCGCTGCAGCGTGCGCACGCTGCAATGCGCGGCGGCCGCGATGTCGCACAGCGTGAGCGGCTCGCCCGCATGCTCGTCGATATACGCGACGGCGCGCTTCACGCAGGCAGGCGCCACGTCGTCGCGGGCCGGCGCCGCGTTCGCGAGCGGCTCGCCGACGAGGCTCATGATCAGCAACTCTTCCACCAGCGGCAGTTGCATCGCCTTCAGCGCGGGCGGCGTGCCGGGATCCAGCAATTGCCGCAACGTCTGCACCGACGCAAGCCAGCGGTTGCGGTGCGCGTCGGGCAGCGTGCACGACGGCAGGGTGGACGGCGGCGCGCGTCCCGATACGCGGCGCCAGAGTTCGGCGATGCGCTGCGCGTCGATGCGCACGCCCATCTGCACGTTGTCCTCGCTGTAACGGAATAACGCGTGCTCGTCCGATGCGACGAGCACGGTCGACCCGCGCCCGCCGGCGTGCGCGAGCCGGCCGCTGCGAATGTCGGAATGTCCGGCCAGCGTGGTGAGCACCAGCACGAAATCGCCGAAGACTTCCGGCCGGATCGCGATTTCCGTCCCGTACGCGAACCACGACAGCGCGACACCGTCGCCGTCGAGCTTGTACATGGTGGCGGGCATCGAGCGGCGCCGGGCGGCGCTGAATGCGTACGGACGATAGACCTTGCCGATTTCGCGGCGGGCGATTTCCAGATCGTCGGATTCGAACAGCATCGCGCCGCGCGGGATGTCGCCATCGGACAGCGGCGGGGGGAAAGCCGGCAGCGACAGGCCGGGCCGGGGAAGCCGATCGTTCATGTGGTCCCTTCCTGCGGAAGCGCGGGCACCGCATCGAATAGTGGCGCGTTTCCGATGCCGGTGGCGCCGAAGCGATAGTCGCCCGCGCCCGCGCCGGGAATCATGGGGCCGTGTGGATGTTGAGCGGATCGCAACGGAACCATGGAGCATTCAATGAGCGGAAATTATACGGCGTACATCGACGGCGGGTTCGTCCGCGCGGGCGGCGGCGCGACCTTCGCCGCCCGCAACCCGGCCACCGGCGAGCATCTTGCGGATATCGCGCGATGCGGCGCGGCCGACGTCGCCGCGGCGGTCGACGCCGCACGACGCGCGCTGCCGGCGTGGAAGGCGACCACATACGAAACCCGTGCCGCACTGCTGAACCGGCTTGCCGATGCGCTGGAGCAGGCATTGCCGCGCCTCGCCGAGCTCGACGCGCGGGACATCGGGCGGCGCATCGCCGAGACGCGCATCGACCACGAGAAGGCGATCGCGCAGTACCGCTATTTCGCGGGCGCGATCCTGGCTCACGAGGGGTACGGGAAGCCGATTCCCGGCGGTTATCTGGTCGTGAAGCGCGAGCCGATCGGCGTGGTCGGCCAGATCATTCCATGGAACGTGCCGGCGCTGATGGTCGCGCTGAAAGTGGCGCCGGCCGTCGCGGCGGGCAACACAGTCGTGCTCAAGCCGGACGAGAACGCGTCGCTGTCCACGCTCGCGTTCGCGGAGATCGCCGGCGGCATCTTTCCGCCGGGCGTCATCAACGTCGTGCCGGGTTTCGGCGACGAGGTCGGCGCCGCGCTGACCGCGCATCCGCACGTGGCGAAGCTGGCCTTCACAGGCAGCCCCGAGGTCGGCCGCATCGTGGGCCGTGCGGGCGCGGATCGGCTGGTGCCCGTTTCGCTGGAACTGGGCGGCAAGAGTCCGAATATCGTGTTCCCGGATGTCGAGAACATCGATGCGGTCGTCGACGACGCGCTGTTCGCCGCGATGTACTGCAACGGCCAGTCGTGTCTCGCCGGCACGCGCCTGTTCGTGCACGACGATATCTACGCGCCGTTCGTCGACAAGCTGATCGCCGCCGCCGCACGGATGAAGCTCGGCGATCCGCTCGACGAATCCACGCAGCTGAGCTGCCTCGTGTCCGCGAAACAAGGCGAGCGCGTGCTGGATTACATCGGCATCGGCAAGGCGGAGGGCGCGAACGTGCTGTTCGGCGGCGAGCGCGCGAAGGTGCCGGGCTGCGACGCCGGCTACTTCATCCAGCCGACGCTGCTGGCGGCGCGCAACAGCATGCGCGTCGCGCAGGAGGAAATCTTCGGGCCGGTGCTGTGCGTGCTGCGCTGGAGCGACGTCGACCGGATGCTGGAGGAAGCGAACGACGTTCCGTACGGGCTGGCCGCCGGCATCTACACGTCGGATCTCGACAACGCGATGCGCACGGCCGATGCGCTCGAGGCCGGGTCGGTCTGGATCAACCAGTATTTCAATCTTGCCGGCGGCGTGCCGTTCGGCGGCATCAAGGAAAGCGGCATCGGAGTCGAGCATTGCCGCGAAACGCTCAATCTCTATTCGCACGTGAAGTCCGTGACGATCCGCAACCGCGTGGCTGCACCGTCGTCCGCCGCATGACGTTAGTGCGATTCGTTCAGGCGCCGCCGCGTGCGGCGGTTATCGACAGGAGGATCACCCGATGAGCAAGCCCGCGTTTCGCGACATCGTCGCGGCCGTCACCCGCAGCAAGGGCGCGCCGTTCACGCTGGAGCCGGCCCGCCTGCGCGCGCCGGTGAACGACGAAGTGCTGGTGCGCATCGTGGCCGCCGGCATGTGCCATACCGACCTGATCATCCGCGATCAGTATTACCCGATGCCGTTGCCGGCCGTGCTCGGGCACGAAGGCGCCGGCGTCGTGGAAGCGGTCGGCCCCAAGGTCAGGTCGCTGTCGCCGGGCGATCACGTGGTACTGACGTACGGGCACTGCGGACAATGTCTGTCCTGCTGCGCCGGGCACACGTCCTACTGCACGGATTTCTTTACGCGCAACTTCGGCGGCAGCGGAGAAGACGGGCAGGTCGCGATCACGACGCCGGACGGTGCGCGGCTCCACGATCACTTCTTCGCGCAGTCGTCGTTCGCGACCTTCGCGCTGAGCACCGAAGGCAGTGCGATCAAGGTGCCGAAGGCGGCCCCGCTGCGCCTGCTGGGGCCGCTCGGCTGCGGGATCCAGACGGGCGCGGGTGCAGTCATTCATTCGTTGAAGGTGACGCCGGGCAGCCGCTTTCTCGTGCTGGGCGCCGGCGCGGTCGGCATGTCCGCCGTGCTCGCGGCCCGGCTGGCGGGCGCGGCAACCATCGTCGCGGTGGACGTCGTGCCCGCCCGGCTGGCGCTCGCGCGCGAGCTGGGTGCGACGCACGCGATCGACAGCCGGGAACCCGGTTGGGTCGAGGCCGTTCGGGAGATCACCGGCGGCGGCGCCGATTTCGCGCTCGAATCGACCGGGCGTCCGGCGATTCTCGCGCAAGGCGTGGCGGCGCTGGGTTCGCGAGGCGTACTCGGGGTCGTGGGCGCGTCGCCGCAGGGCACGCAGGCCGCCTTCGACCTCAACGACCTGATGATTGCGGGCAAGCGCATCCAGGGCATCTGCGAAGGTGACAGCGTGCCCCGCAAATTCATTCCGGAGCTGGTCGAACTGCATTTGCAGGGCCGCTTCGCGTTCGACCGGCTCGTGACGTTCTATCCGTTCGCCGACATCAACCGGGCGGCGGCAGACAGCGAAGCAGGCGTGACGCTGAAGCCGATCCTGCTGATCGACGACCACGCGTGAATCCAGGTGCCGCATTGCGGCTTCATGTCCGGAACGACAATTTCATTGGAACAAGAGCATGACCGACCTTTATCGCGGCATGGACCGCACCGCGCTCGACGCGGCCTACGACAACATCAACGCCGTGCCGGATTTCCCGGCCGTGCTGGCGGAATGCCAGGCGCGCAGCACGAAGCTTTACGACACGGCATCGTGCCGGCGCGACCTCCGCTACGGCGATCGTCCGCGCGAGCGCTACGACTGGATCGCTTGCGGCCGCGAGAACGCGCCGACGTTCGTGTTCATTCACGGCGGGTACTGGCAGGCCTGCGTGAAGGAAGATTTTGCCTATGTCGCGAGCGGGCCGCTCGCGGCAGGGTTCAACGTCGTGCTGGCCGAATATACGCTGGCGCCCGACGCGTCGATGACGCAGATCGTCGGCGAGATCGGCAGCCTGCTCGACCACGTGGCGGGTGATCGCGACGGGCTCGGGATCGCGGGCAAGCCGCTGGTGTTGAGCGGCCATTCGGCGGGCGGCCACCTGACCGCGCAGCATCGCACGCACCGCGCCGTCACGGCCGCGTTGCCGATCAGCGCGCTGGTCGACCTGGAGCCGATCAGCCTGTCGTGGCTCGACGACAAGCTGCAGCTGTCGCCGCACGAAATCGACGCATTCAGCCCGCTGCGGCATGTCGGCAAGGGCGTGCCGACCGTCGTCGCGGTCGGTGGCGCGGAGCTACCGGAGCTCGTGCGTCATTCGGACGACTATGCGGCTGCGTGCCGGGCAGCCGGCGGGACGGTCGAACTGATCCACGTTCCGGGCTGCACGCACTTTTCGGTGCTCGACGCACTCGCGCGTCCGGACGGGCGTCTGGTGCGGGCGTTGTCCGGATTCGCGAGCCGGTGACGACCGGGCGCGCCTGCCGGAGCGCGTTACGCGTCCTGCGTCACGCGCACGGCCGTGCCGTAGCAGATCACTTCCGTGACGCCCGACCCGATCTCGGTCGAGTCGTAGCGCATGGCGACGACCGCATTCGCGCCGAGCTTGCGCGCATCGGCGAGCATCTTGTCGAACGCCTGCTGGCGCGCTTTCTCGCACAGCGACGTATAGAGCGTGATGTTGCCGCCGAAAATCGTTTGAAGCGATGCGCCGAACGAGCCGACGATCGAGCGCGAACGCACGACGATGCCCTGTGCGACGCCGAGCGAGCGGACGGTCGTGTGGCCGGGCAGGTCGAATGCGGTCGTGACGCGAGCGGGCGACAGATCGTCGACGGAGCGGGTGGTGTCGGTCATGGCGGGAAGCGTGTAGCGGAGTGGCAGAGTGACGATTCTATCCGGACGAGCGTGCGCGTCCGGTTCGATCGATGCAATCGCACGGCACGTGTGGCGCCATGAAGCTTCCGAGGTGGTCGTCAAGGCTTCGGGCATGCGTCTCCCCGGGACGCCGGACGAGAGAGTCTGGTCGAAGTCGTCCGGAAGGAGGTGTGTGCGGACCGCGAGCACACGCCTCCGTCAGTTCCGGGCGGACAAGTCGAACGACCTGCCCGCGTGCCGTCAGGGCTTCGCGACTACGGAGCCATCCCCGCCGAGATCGACCGCATAAGCCAGCGCCAGCTTGCCGAACTTCAGCGCATGATTCGCCTGACGATCCGAGTTCTGCAGCGTGTCGTCCACGGTATGGATATACGGGCTGTCGTTCTGGTCGGCCTCGAACGGGAACGACGCCGGATAGCCCTGCGCATTCCACGACGCATGATCCGAGCACGCATACCCGCACTGCGACGTGCCGATCGCGAGTTCCGGCAGGTAGGTCTTCGCCAGGTTCGTCAGGTAGGTGTTCTGCGATGCGTTCGTGTAGTCGGTGATCAGGTAGATATCCTTCGGAACGCCCTTGTAGTTCGTCATGTCGAGCTGCAGCACGCCGACCACGTTCGCATTTTGCGCACGGAACTGCTTCGCGATCGCCTTCGAGCCGAGCAGGCCGGCTTCCTCAGCCGCGTACCCGACAAACTTGATCGTCCGCTTCGGCCGGTAGTCGTTCGCGAGCAGCACGCGCAGCGCTTCGGTGAGGCTCGCGATGCCCGACGCATCGTCGTCCGCGCCGGGCGAGCGCGTGTTCTCCGTCGTCCGGCCGACGGTCGAATCGAGGTGGCCGCCCAGCACGACTGTACCCGCGGCCGGATCGCTGCCGCGAATCGTCAGGATCACGGATTTTTGCGGAAAGCCCGTGTGAGCGAACTGCTCGACGGTGATGTCGGCGCGCGCGCCCGCGAGTTGCTTCCACTGCAGCGCGAGCCAGTCCGACGCAGCAACGCCGTGCGACGTCGTGTAGTAGCGGTTCGTGAAGCCCGACAGCGACGTGATCGTGCCGACGATGTTGCTGGCCTGAAGTTGCTGGATCCAGGTGCCGATCTGCGGCGCGTTCGACACCTTGTACGCGGGTGCCAAGGCCTGCTTCGCGAGCGCGGCCGGCAACGGCTGCAGCGCCTGGCGCGCTTCGTCGAACGAGTCGTGCACGACGTAGCCGGGCCCGTGGCCGCGCGTGTGGTGGACGGCATGGGCCAGCTCGCCGAGTTGCGAATCGTCGATCTCGACGACGTGAACCGTTTCGCGGCGCGCGGCGCCGTCGGCCGTCTTGCCGGCATCGACCGTCGTGCTGTATTGCGCGGTTGCGCTCGCATCGATGCGTTGAAGCTGGCGGAACGCCGTATCGCCGAGCGTGATCCAGACGGGTGTCGCATGCGCGGCGGCGGTCAACAGCATGCCGCCCAGCGCGGCGCTCAGATGAGTCAGTTTCAGAGTAGGCATGTTCGATCTCGCGAGGGTAACGATGTCGAGGAAGAGGGCGCGCCGCAGGTCGTGCGATGCGCCCCCGCCTGCTGCGGAATTACGATTTCTGCGGCACGGTCACGCCGTACGTGCAGCTCTTGTTGTACGCATTGCCGATCGCCGTGAGTTGCGCGTTGCTGTAGCCGAGCGCGGAAGCGGCCGTCAGCACGGCCTGCGCGGCGGCCTTCTGGTTGGTCGAGCCGTTGGTCATCGACAACCCTTTCAGGAACGCCTTGTCCATCGCCTGCGCGCCGATCGCATCGCGCGCGACGAGGTTGCACGACGCCCAGTACTGTCCGGCCGTGTGGATCTCGGCGCCGCGCGCCTGCGCATAGGTGCGCCCGACGTTCCAGTTGGTCACGCGGCCGCCCCAGTATTCGTTGTGGCCGTCCCAGTTGTAGACCCAGTGATACTGCGCGTCGGTCGGGCTCCACTGGTTGAAGTCGCGGCTATACGCGGCGGCGAGGTAGTCGCCGGTGCCTTCCGAAAGCCCTTCCTGCTGCGACAGGCCGCCGTTGGTCACCCAGTCGTGGATGCCGTGGCCGAGCTCGTGGATCACGACGTCCGCATCCTCGGCATCGTCGACGCCACCTTGCCCGAAGGTCAGCCGACCGCTGCTCGACGAGTAGGACGAGTTGTCGTCGCCCGATTCGCCGTGCGGGTCGTACTGCACGCCGCCGGTGTACTGGTATGGCAGCGCCTTGATGCCGAGCGTCTGGTTCACGTAGCGCAGGAACGTGTCGATGTGGTAGTACGCGTTCACGGCCTCGAAATACAGGTTGCCGCGCGTGAACTCGAACGCGGGCGTCGACTGCAGCGGGCACGCTTTGTCGAGCGGTGCGTCGAAGTCGACGCAGACCGCATACGGACCCGACAGCGCGTAGCGCCGGCCCGACTGCCCGAGATCCTTCAGCGTCACGCGCACGCGTGCGGCCGTGAGCTGGGTCGAATCGGCGTCGTTGTTGTCCTTGTAGCCGGTGCTGCCGTAGCTGCTTTTGGTCGGCGACAGCGGATCCGGGCGGAACACGAAGCCCGTGCCGTCGGTCGCATAGAACGCCTTGTCCTCGGCACGCAGCACTTCGCCGCTGCCTGAGTCGATCAGCAGTTCCCAGTCGCCTTTCGGGCCGTCCTGCGGGCGGCCGCGCACCTTCCATGTGGTGTGCGTGCCGGCCTTGTCGACGAACGCGACGAGCTGCGCGTCGAGATTCGTGAAGCCGCTGACGCCGAGATACGCGCGGGCACGGTCGAGCGCCTGCTGCTGGTCGACGGCCTGCGACTTGCGCGACGTCGCGACCACGCCGTTGATCGTGTTGCTCGCGACGTACAGGATGCGGCCGTCCTTCGCGACCGTCACCGCGATGTCGCTGCCGTACACGGGCAGCCCGGCGGCCTGCTGCTGCAGGCGCACGACGGTGAAGTCGGCATCGTTGCGTTCCGACGTGACGACGAGGCTTGCAAGCGCGGCCGCGTCGAGCCCGAGCTGCGTCGCCTGCGACGCGACGAAGTCGCGCGCGGTTGCAGCGGGCGACGCGGCGGCCTTCTTCACGCGATACGCGGGGTTGTACAGCGTGACGGCGACGCCGTCCGCGCGGAACTGCCCGGCGGCCGTGTCGGCTTTCGCGGCGGGCGGTGCGACGCCGCGCGTGAGGCTTTCGCGCAGGCTCGTTGTCTGCGGATTCGAGACCTTCGTATCGGCCGCGGCGCCGCCGACGATGCCGAAACCGAGCGCAAGACCCAGGGCGAGCGGCAATGCTTTGCGTGATGTCTGCATACGTGATCCTCATCTCAACGGTTGGACACGCCCGCGCGCTCGTGGCGCGCAGGCACGACACGACCCGCGCGCCGGTTCGATGGAACCGGCGCGGCGCAGCAGTGTTGGGAGTGTCGACTGACTAAGGAGCCCTAAACGTCAGGTCGAAAAGAAACAGGCGGGATCAGGGGCGGGGAAGCGAACGGCAGGCAGGTGCGGCGACGGCGAAGCGAGCATCGTCATGTCATACCCCTCGGATCGATATCGATATCGGTCGGCAGCCTGCGCGGATCGACGTGCGTCGAATCCAGTCTCTCGTCTCGTTAGGCTGCCTATCTAATTGCGAGGTATGTTACAGAACATTTTCGGCGACATTGCAATTTATTTTCGACGGTCGCTTCGGTCTGTCGATCAATCGCCGGCATTGTTCAGCGAGCGGCGGGAAACGCTGCCGGAACGCGAAATTTCGCGCAGGATTGTGATTAAAACCCGCGACGATCAGCGTGTTGCGCGACGGTCGCTGCGCGGGCTCAGGCCGAACCGTGCGCGATACGTGCGCGAGAAATGCGACGGCGATTCGAACCCGCACGCGACGCACACCGACGTGATGCTCATGTCGGTCTGCTGCAGCAGTTCGCGAGCACGATCGAGGCGCAGGTTCAGGTAGAAATGCGTCGGCGTGTCGTTCAGCGTCGCGCTGAACAGCCGTTCGAGCTGGCGCCGCGTGATCGATACGTCCTGCGCAAGCGCATCGGAGCCGAGCGGGTTTTCCATGTGCCGCTGCATCGTGCCGATCACCTGGATCAGCTTGCGGTTGTGCACGCCGTAGCGCGCGGCGATCTCGAGTCGCTGGCTGTCCGAGCGCTGCCGGATGCGGCTGACGACGAACTGCTCGGAGATCGCCGCCGCGAGATCGGCGCCGTGCCGGCGCCCGATCAGGTCGAGCATCATGTCGATCGACGCAGTGCCGCCCGCGCACGTGATGCGCCGGTCGTCGATCTCGAACAGTTCCTGCGTCGCGTTCAGGCCCGGATAGCGTTCGCGGAACGCGGCCAGCGCTTCCCAGTGCAGCGTCAGCGGTTGCGAAGCGTCGAACAGCCCGGCTTCCGCGAGCACGAAGCTGCCCGTATCGATGCCGCCGAGCGTCGCACCGTGCCGGTGCTGGCGGCGCAGCCAGTCGCCAATCGCGCGCGTGTAGCACACGAGCGGATCGAAGCCCGCGACGACGAACACCGTATCGACCTGCGCGACGTCCGCGCATGCGGCTTCGGCGGCGACCGGAATGCCGTTGCTCGCGGCGACCGGCGCACCGTCGGCGCTGATCACGTGCCAGCGGTAGAGCTCGGTGCGGAAGCGGTTCGCGACGCGCAACGGCTCGACCGCGGACATGAAGCCGAGCGCGGAGAAGCCGGGCAGCAGCAGGAAGTGGAAATCCTCGGGCATCGGAGCAGGGGATGGAATCCGTTGGTCGTCGCACATCGCACGGGATTGCGGACGGACGGGCACACGCCGCGGCCGGCTCGCAGGTGCCGAACGGTCAGCGGGAGATTATCGCGGGTTTTGTCGGGCTTCAGCGCGTTTTTGCGGCGCGCACGCGTTGCTCCATGATGGTCCCCAAAAAGAACAATCCCCACTCGGCGGAGTCCGCCGGGTGGGGATCGGGCTGACCATCTCACTCACGCCAGCCCGAACGGGGCTGGCGTTTCGCTTCGAGTATGACCGGTATCAGAACTGGTTCATCGTGTTGTCCTTACCCGCCGCCTTCAGCGCTGCTTCGCCGCTGAAGTATTCCTTGTGGTCGTCGCCGATGTCCGAGCCGGACATGTTCTGGTGCTTCACGCAGGCGATGCCCTGACGGATTTCCTTGCGCTGCACGCCGGCCACATAACCCAGCATGCCCTGGTCGCCGAAGTATTCCTTGGCCAGGTTGTCGGTCGACAGCGCGGCGGTGTGGTACGTCGGCAGCGTGATCAGGTGGTGGAAGATACCCGCTTCGCGCGATGCATCTGCCTGGAACGTGCGGATCTTTTCGTCGGCGAGCGCCGCCAGTTCGGTCTGGTCGTATTCCACGCTCATCAGCTGCGCGCGGTCGTATGCCGACACATCCTTGCCCTCGGCCTTCAGCGCGTCATACGCCTGCTGACGGAAATTCAGCGTCCAGTTGAACGACGGGCTGTTGTTGTACACGAGCTTCGCGTTCGGGATGACCTTGCGAATCTCGCTGACCATGCCGCCGATCTGCGCGATATGCGGTTTTTCGGTTTCGATCCACAGCAGGTCGGCGCCGTTTTGCAGTGCGGTGACGCAATCCAGCACGCAGCGTGCTTCGCCCGTGCCGGCGCGGAACTGGAACAGGTTGCTCGGCAGGCGCTTCGGACGCAGCAGCTTGCCGTCGCGCTTGATGATGACGTCACCGTTGCCCAGTTGGTCGGCCGACAGTTCTTCGCAATCGAGGAACGAGTTGTATTGGTCGCCCAGGTCGCCCGGCGTGTTGGTCACGGCGATCTGCTTGGTCAGGCCGGCGCCGAGCGAGTCGGTACGGGCCACGATGATGCCGTCGTCCACGCCCAGTTCCAGGAACGCGTAGCGGATCGCGCGGATCTTCGCGAGGAAGTCCTCGTGCGGCACGGTGACCTTGCCGTCCTGGTGGCCGCACTGCTTCTCGTCGGACACCTGGTTTTCGATCTGGATGCAGCACGCGCCTGCTTCGATGAACTGCTTGGCCAGCAGGTACGTGGCTTCCGCGTTGCCGAAACCCGCGTCGATGTCGGCGATGATCGGCACGACGTGCGTCACGTGGTTGTCGATTTTTGCCTGGATGGCTGCCTTGGCCGGGCCTTCGGCCGCGTCGAGCTCGCGGAACAGGCCGCCCAGTTCACGGGCGTCGGCCTGGCGCAGGAACGTGTACAGCTCGCGGATCAGCGCGCTGACGGAGGTCTTTTCGTGCATCGACTGGTCCGGCAGCGGGCCGAACTCGGAGCGCAGCGCGGCGACCATCCAGCCGGACAGGTACAGGTAGCGGCGTTCGGTGCTGTTGAAGTGCTTCTTGATGGAGATCATCTTCTGCTGGCCGATGAAGCCGTGCCAGCAACCCAGCGACTGCGTGTACTTCGCCGGGTCGGCATCGTAGGCGGCCATGTCGGCGCGCATGATCTTCGCGGTGTACTTGGCGATGTCCAGACCCGTCTTGAACTTGTTCTGCGCACGCATGCGGGCGGCGTACTCGGGGCTGATGGCATTCCACGCGCTGCCGTGGTTTTCTTTCAAACCGGCAACTGCCTTGATGTCGTCTTGGTACTGGGCCATGTCAATCTCCTGGGAGCAAAGCGCGTTTGAGTAAATGGTTGAGCGTGGCGCTCCGTATATCGAAGCGAACTGCATGACTGAATAGTAACGCCGCCCGATGCGCTTTTGGTGATGTCTTATATAAGACATAAGACATAAATTTCTCTTGTTTTTCAATGGGATACGCAGCGATTTTTGCGATGCAAAACAAGTTTTCAAGCGGCGAAAAAGGGATGCTGCGGGAATTCGCGGCGAGTTCCGCAATATGAAATGCCCTTTCGGTTGCTGGAGGAAGGGCTGGCACGACAGTTCGAGCAACGATGGCTGGCGGGATGATTGGGTAGTCGCCAATTTCGACGAACGAACGGACGGCGTTCCATCGTGGGATCCATCGCGCCGCGGAGGCCGCCAGGCTGACCCGGCCACTTCATCCATGCGGCTCCGACACCCCGCGCCCGAAGACATATCGGCTCCCGCCCCGTCCCGGCAGACTCGAAAGCCTCGCGCCGCATGTGGACAAGCCTGTTTTATCGAAAACACACCCGGAATCCCCGCCCATCAAGCCTCCACAAAAACCTAGTGGTTTCCACTCATAGTCGCAAATAGTCAAGAACAGGTCGCCGGCGGTCTTCTCGCGGCCAATATGGCTCGTTACTTTTACTCCCACGATGCAGGCCGGCGCACACCCCGCGCACCGGCTGCCACGAGTCCCACCGGGAGGAATCGAACCATGAAGTCGACGAAGATTGCCGCGCTTGTCGCGGCCGTGCTGGCGACCGGCGCGTTCACGAACGCGGCACTGGCCGAAACGGATGCCGCGACCTGCCGCACCGTGCGTTTCGCGGATATCGGCTGGACCGACATCACGTCGACCACGGCGCTCGCGTCGACCGTGTTCGAGGCGCTCGGCTACAAGCCGACCACGACGATCGCGTCGGTGCCGATCTCGTTCGCCGGCCTGAAGAGCAAGCAGCTCGACGTGTCGCTCGGTTACTGGTGGCCCGTGCAGCAGAAGCAGCTCCAGCCGTTCCTCGACAGCAAGTCGATCAACGTCGTCGAAACGCCGAACCTGTCCGGCGCGAAGGCGACGCTCGCGGTGCCGAGCTACGAATACCAGGCCGGCCTGAAGACCTTCGAGGACATCGCGAAGCACCGTGCGGAACTCGACGGCAAGATCTACGGGATCGAGCCGGGCAGCAGCGCGAACGCGACGATCCAGAAGATGATCGACACGAACCAGTACGGGCTCGGCGGCTTCAAGCTCGTCGAATCGAGCGAGGCCGGGATGCTGGTGACGGTCGAGCGCGCGATCCGCGAGAAGAAGTGGGTCGTGTTCCTTGGGTGGGAGCCGCATCCGATGAACATCCAGCTCAGCATGAACTACCTGTCCGGCGGCGACGCGTCGTTCGGGCCGAACTACGGCGAAGCGCGCGTGTACACGCTGACGGCGCCCGACTTCATCGCGCGCTGCCCGAACGCGGGCAAGCTCGTCACGAACCTGCGCTTCTCGACGCAGCTCGAGAACCAGCTGATGCAGTCGGTGATGAACAAGACGAAGCCGGCCGACGCCGCGAAGGCCTACCTGAAGAAAAACCCGCAGGTGCTCGACCCGTGGCTCGCGGGCGTCAAGACGTTCGACGGCAAGGATGGCTTGCCCGCCGTAAAGGCATATCTCGGCCTGTAATGGCCCGTGCGCCTCATGAGGCGCGCACCGACTGAATATCAGTAATGCGAAACAATCAGAGTCAAGCGAGGCAATCAGTATGAACCATGAAGTCATCATCACCTGCGCCGTCACCGGTGCGGGCGATACGGTCGGCAAGCATCCGGCGATTCCGGTCACGCCGAAGGAGATCGCGGCCGCCGCGATCGAAGCCGCGAAGGCCGGCGCCACCGTTGCGCACTGCCACGTGCGCGATCCGCAGACGGGGCGCGGCAGCCGCGACCCGAACCTGTACCGCGAAGTGGTCGACCGCATCCGCTCGGCCGACGTCGACGTGATCATCAACCTGACGGCCGGCATGGGCGGCGATCTCGAGATCGGCCCGGGCGAAGACCCGATGCGTTTCGGCAAGGGCACCGATCTGGTCGGCGGCCTCACGCGGCTCGCGCACGTCGAGGAACTGCTGCCCGAGATCTGCACGCTCGACTGCGGCACGCTGAATTTCGGCGACGGCGACTATATCTACGTGTCGACGCCCGCGCAGTTGCGCGCCGGTGCGAAGCGCATCCAGGAACTCGGCGTGAAGCCGGAGCTGGAGATCTTCGATACGGGCCATCTGTGGTTCGCGAAGCAGTTGCTGAAGGAAGGGCTGCTCGACGATCCGCCGCTGTTCCAGCTTTGCCTCGGCATTCCGTGGGGCGCGCCGGCCGATACGGGCACGATGAAGGCGATGGTCGACAACCTGCCGCCGGGCGCGCACTGGGCCGGCTTCGGGATCGGCCGCATGCAGATGCCGATGGTCGCGCAGGCGATGCTGCTCGGCGGCCACGTGCGCGTCGGCCTCGAAGACAACATCTGGCTCGACCGCGGCGTGCATGCGACCAACGGCACGCTCGTCGAGCGCGCCCGCGAGATCGTCGAACGGCTCGGCGGCCGCGTGCTGACGCCGGCCGAAGGCCGCCGCAAGCTCGGCCTGCCGGCACGCGGCGAGCGCCCGCTCGAACGCCGCGCGATCGCCGAATTCGCGTGAGTTTTTTCGCTGACCGATACGACAGGGCGGCGCGCATCGGCGTGGCCGCCCACCGATTTCCCCTGATTTGAAGGATGCGTTGACATGGCTGTGAAGACCGACATCAAGACGTTCGCCGCCATCGGCACCGGCGTGATCGGCAGCGGGTGGATTTCCCGCGCGCTCGCGCACGGTCTCGATGTGGTCGTGTGGGATCCCGCGCCGGGCGCGGAAGAACGGCTGCGCGCGAACGTCGCGAACGCATGGCCCGCGCTCGAACGCGTCGGCCTCGCGCCGGGCGCCGATCCCGCGCGGCTGCGGTTCGTGTCGACGATCGAGGCATGCGTCGCCGATGCGGATTTCATCCAGGAAAGCGCGCCCGAGCGCGAGGCGCTGAAGCTCGAACTGCACGAGCAGATCAGCCGCGCGGCGAAACCCGACGCGATCATCGCGTCGTCGACGTCGGGGCTGCTGCCGACGGATTTCTACGCACGTGCGACGCATCCGGAGCGCTGCGTGGTCGGCCATCCGTTCAATCCGGTCTACCTGCTGCCGCTCGTCGAGGTGCTCGGCGGCGAGCGCACGTCGCCGGAAGCGGTCGAGGCGGCGATGGAGATCTACCGCAAGCTCGGCATGCGGCCGCTGCATGTGCGCAAGGAAGTACCGGGCTTCATCGCGGACCGGCTGCTCGAAGCGCTGTGGCGCGAGGCGCTGCATCTGGTCAACGAAGGGGTTGCGACGACCGGCGAGATCGACGACGCGATCCGTTTCGGCGCGGGCATCCGCTGGTCGTTCATGGGCACGTTCCTGACCTACACGCTGGCCGGCGGCGACGCGGGCATGCGACACTTCATGCAGCAGTTCGGCCCCGCGCTCGAACTGCCGTGGACGAAGCTGGTCGCGCCGACGCTCACCGATGCGCTGATCGACAGCGTCGTCGAAGGCACGACCGAACAGCAGGGCACGCGCAGCATCAAGGAACTCGAACGCTATCGCGACGAGTGCATCACCGAGGTGCTGAAGTCGATCGCCGCGGTGAAGGCGCGGCACGGGATGCGATTCGAGGACTAAAGGACAGGCGATGACGGGCGATACCCCGCTGACGATTTACCGCGACGTGGTGCGGCCCGAGTGGGTCGACTACAACGGCCACCTGCGCGATGCGTTCTACCTGCTGATCTTCAGCTTCGCGACCGATGCGTTGCTGGATCGCATCGGCCTCGACGACGCCGCGCGTCGCGAGCGAGGCCGCTCGGTCTACACGCTCGAAGCGCACGTGAACTACCTGCACGAGATCAAGGAGGGCACGCAGGTGCGCGTCGATGCGCGCGTGCTCGCGCACGACGCGAAGCGGCTGCACCTGTATCTCGAACTGTTCGCGGATGGGCACGACGACGCGGTGTCGGCGAGCGAGCAGATGCTGCTGCACGTCGATACGCGCGACGGCGCGAAGTCGGCGCCGTTCGACGAAGACGTCGCCGCGCGCGTTGCAGAGCTTCATGCGTTGCAGCGCGATTGCGCGGCGCCGGCCTATGCGGGCCGCGTGATCGGGCTGCCGCCGCGCCGCTAGCGTCGTCAATCTTCAATCGCGGAGCGCACACGATGCTCGAAGCGGAAATCGCGGCGTTCGTCGCGGCCGTCGACGCGTGGTATCCGGCCGATGCGGCGGCGCGCTCGCCCGACGAGCAGCGCCGCCTCTACGACCGCTTCGCGGCCGAGTGGACGCCGGCGGCTCTGCCGGCCGGCATCGTGCAGCAGGATGCCGTGTGGCACGCACCGGACGGACGCGCAATCGCGCTGCGGCGCTACACGTCCGCGCACGGCGAGCCGCGCGGCACGGTGCTGTTTTTTCATGGCGGCGGGTTCGTCGTCGGCTCGCTCGACAGTCATGCGCTGATCACCGCGCAGCTGGCGGCCGACACGGGGCTCGACGTGATCGCGGTCGACTACCGGCTGGCACCCGAACACCGCGCGCCGGCCGCGCTTGACGATTGCCTCGCGGTCACACGCGCCGCACGCGATGCGCGCTGGCCGTTCGGGGCGTGCGTGTATCCGCTGACGCTCGCGGGCGACAGCGCGGGAGGCATGCTTGCGGCGGCCGTCGCGACCGCGCTGCGCGATGCGGGCGAACGCGGCATCGACGGCATCGCGCTCGTCTATCCGATGCTCGGGTTCGAACCGCAATCGCCCGCGCGCGAAACGGAAGCGCATGCGCCGATGCTGACGCTCGACGACGTTCATCGCTATCGTGCGTTGTACTGGGACGACCGGTTGGGCGGCCAGTTGGACGGTCAGTTGTCCGATGCACTGCTGGACGGCAGCCCGCTGCTGCGCGCGTCGGTGCCGCTCGCGGCGGCGCGTTTCGACGGCTTGCCGCCCGTGCTCGCGATCGGCGCGGAACACGATCCGCTGCGCGACGATGCGCGCGTGTACGTGGAACGGATTCGCGCGGCCGGCGGGGCCGCGCACTACTGGATGGGAGAGGGGCTGGTGCACGGCTGCTGGCGCGCGCTCGGGACGAGCCCGCAGGCGGCACGGATGCACCGGACGATCGGCGGGTTTCTGCTCGCACCACACGCGTAGCGGGCGTTTCCGGGAGGCAACGATGCAGGCAGCGCAACACCGTATCGAGGACTGGCGGACGTTTTCCGCCGACGCGGCCATTGCGGCGGCGACCATCGGCGACGGAGCGGTGGACGTCGAGTGGAGCGACACGCGACGATCGCCGTTCCATTTCGACTGGCTGCGCGACAACTGCGCGTGTTCCGCATGCGTGCATGCGGTCACACGCGAGCAGGTGTTCGAGATCGCCGACGCGCGCGACGACCTGTCGGCGCTCACCGTGCACGTCGAAACCGACGGCGCGCTGCATGTCGAGTGGAACGACGGGCATCGCAGCGCGTGGTCGCCGGGCTGGTTGCGCGCGCATGCGTACGACGACGCGTCGCGCGCCGAGCGCCAGGCCGCGCACGGGCGGCACGTGTGGGCCGGCGACGACGCGACGGCGATCGGCGTGTTCGCGTGGCGCGACGTGATGGAGGACGACGGCGCATTGTTCGCATGGCTCGCCGCGTTGCAGCGCACCGGGTTGACGCTCGTCGAAGGCGTGCCGGCCGAGCGTGGCCGTGTCGACGAGATCGCGCGCCGCGTCGGCCTGATCCGCGAAAGCAATTTCGGCGTGCTGTTCGACGTCGAATCGAAGCCGCGTCCGGACAGCAATGCGTATACGTCGCTCAACCTGCCGCCGCATACCGATCTGCCGACGCGCGAGCTGCAGCCGGGCGTGCAGTTCCTGCATTGCCTCGCCAACGACGCAACAGGCGGCGACAGCGTATTCCTCGACGGTTTCGCGCTCGCGGACGCGCTGCGGCGCGAGCATCCGGCCGATTTCGAGCAACTTGCGTCGACGCCGTTCGAGTTCTGGAACAAGAGTGCGAACAGCGACTACCGCTGTTCGGCGCCGGTGATCGGGCTCGATGCGCGCGGCAACGTGACCGAGGTGCGCGTCGCGAACTTCCTGCGCGGGCCGCTCGATGCGCCGGCCGGATCGGTCGCCGCGGTCTATCGCGCGTACCGGCGGTTTCTCGCGCTCGCGCGCGAGCCGCGTTTTCGCGTGCAGCGCCGGCTGCGGGCGGGCGACATGTGGGCGTTCGACAACCGGCGCGTGCTGCATGCACGCACCGAGTTCGATCCGTCGACCGGCCGCCGGCATCTGCAGGGCTGCTATGTCGATCGCGACGAACTGCTGTCGCGGTGGCGCGTGCTGTCGCGTTCGGTGCCTGCCGCAGCCGCGGCGCGCTGACCGGCGCACACGGCTTCATCCCGCATGCATGCACACACGCATGCCTCACAGACGAAAAAGCGCCCGGACGCCAAGCGCCCGGGCGAAGCCACCCGCTGCCGGGCGGCGGAGGTATGCGTTTCATAAAAAAGACGAGCCTCGCAAAGGAGGCTCGTCTTTTCCTTGCTTTATCGCGCGACGCGCGGCGCCCGCCGGGGGCGCATCGGCTTACTGGCCGAAGAAGATCGAGTCGCGTGCGTTCGACGACGCTGCGGCAGCCGGGGCGCCCGAGTGGACGAGCGGAGCCGGTTGCGCGCCGTAGCCGCTGGCGTCGGCGCCATGAACGCGCGCTTCGGCGCTCTGGATGTCGTTCGGGTAGTACGGGCTCGACACGCCCGGCTTGTAGCCGGCTTGTTCGAGCTGGACCAGTTCGTTCTTCACTTGCGCGCGGGTCACGGTGCTTTGGGCGAATGCGCCGAACGAAGCGGACAGGGCGACAGCGGCAACGACTGCGGAAACGAGCGATTTCATGATGACCTCCGGTGTTTTATTGAGTTCGCTGTCGACACCATGTCTTGAGCGATTGACCAAATCTTAGTCACCGGAGGGTTGAGGGTAAACGCTGATTTTGACGATAAATTGTTTCCTGGGCGGTAACAGTGGTGCGCCGAATCAGTCTTTCAACCGGCTTTCTTTTCGGTTGATGTAATAAGTGTGAAGAATATGGCGGATGGCGGCGCGCGGTTCAACGCGCCTCGGCTGTCGTGTCGAACGGCCGGCCCGGCGAGCGCCCGGCCGGCGCGCCCGAGCTGAGGAAGCGCACGCCGGTCGAGGCTTCCGACGCTTCCCACAGCAACGCCGCCGAAGCCACGTCGCGCGCCGAGCGCGGCACGCTCGCGGGCGCCGGCAGCCCGCGCGATTCGAACCAGCCGGACGGCCCGATATACGCACCGCCCGCGAGATCGGGCGCGGTGGCCGCGTGGATCGCGGGCAGCGCGCCCTGGTCGGCCGGCTGCGCGAGATAACGGTTCGCGGCACGCATCAGCGCGGCGCGGGCGGGCGAGCTGTCCATCGTCGGGCCCGCGAACTGCAGGTTGGTCGCCGCATAGCCGGGATGTGCGGCGACGCTGATTCCGGCGAACGCCGCGCGCTGGAAGCGGCGCTGCAGTTCGATCGCGAACACGAGGTTCGCGAGCTTGCTGTCGCAATAGGCGAGATAACGGTTGTAGCGATGCTCGGCGCGCAGGTCGTCGACGCGAATCCGGCCGCCGCGGTTGAAGCCGCTCGACATCGTCACGACGCGCGCACGCCGGGCGGCGCGCAGCGCGGGCAACAGGTGGCCGGTCAGCGCGAAATGGCCGAGGTGGTTGGTGCCGAATTGCATCTCGAAGCCGTCGTGCGTGCGCCGCAGCGGCAGGAACATCACGCCGGCGTTGTTGCAGAGGATGTCGACGCGGCCGTGGCGTTCGGAGACGTCGGCCGCGAAGCGTTCGATCGACGCGAGATCGGCGAGGTCGAGCGCGTCGACTTCGACGCGTGCATCGGGATGGAGCCGGCGGATCGCATCGGCGGCCTGCACGGCGCGCACGGCGTCGCGGCAGCCCATCACGACGGTCGCGCCCTTCGCGGCCAGCGTTTCCGCGAGCTGCCAGCCGAGGCCGCTGTTGGCGCCGGTCACGACCGCGACCTTGCCGCCCTGCGCCGGGACGTGGCGCGCGCTCCATGCATGCATGTCTGCCTCCATCGGCGCAACCGGTCGGCCGCACACGTAATCGTTACATTGAGTGGTGTAACGATAGTGCGCGCGGGCGTGGCAGACAAGCGGGGGAATTAGACCGGCACTTCTAGGGCCGGCACGCGGCGTGGCGCAGCGGGCCGCGGCACGCGGTCGGCAGGATTTACCTGCCCCCGGCGAGGCCGAGCACTTCGGCGGCGGAGATCATCGCGGCCGCATTCGCGGGCGCCGGGCGTTCGGCCGGGCGGAAGACTTCGTCGCCGCGGTGGATGACCTGGCGCGACAGTGCGCAGGTGCCCGTGCGTTGCGCGAAGCGGCGGCGCCAGCGCTGTTCACCGTAGTGACAGCGGCCGGGTTCGACCCAGCGGACGACGAGCAGCGTATCGGACTGTTCGAGGATTTCGACGTGGACGTCGGCGGGATCGAGCGCAGGCAGGGATTTGGAGGCCTTCATTTGCCGTTTCCTAAAGCTCGTGCGGTTTCGGCCGTGGCAGTGGATGTCACTACCCGATGGCGAATCCGTAGCGGTTTCCATGAGTGGTGCGCTAAATGTAAGCGTCTGTGACCGGAAAAAACATCCTGTCTGGCTCAAATTACCTTTTGCCGATTTAGAAACAATCCACGCTTATTTTCTTGGGATCCACGGACAAAAACGCCCCGGACGGAAAGTCCGGGGCGGAAAATCGGCCCGCGCGCCGTGTCTGCTCGCCCAGTCACGGAGTACATCGCCGGGGGACGGAGGTGCCCGCAGGGATCGAACGCGGGCGGGGAGGCGACGTACCGGAAGCGCGGTCCGGCAACGCCATGATGGCGCGCGCATCCCGTTGAGACCCTGACGCGGACATGACTTTTTCGTCAGTTTGGCGCGGCGGGCGCGCCGGGCGTGCGCGAAAAAGGGCTGAGGGCCCCGCCGGTATTGGGTTTGCGCGAATCCCCAAACGTGCTGCCAGGGCCGGTCGAGCGCCGGATTCTTGTCCCCCCGCCGGATTTACCTGCCCGGGTAAATACTGAATCCCAATTTCGTGACAAACGGGCGATCACTCCCTATGATTGGTTGGACCTTTAGTCCTTTGTGCCAATCGGCCGTCTGGCGGCCGGCTTTTCGGGAGAGATGCTCATGAGATTGCAGGGCAAGCGCGCGCTGGTGACGGCGGCCGGGCAGGGCATCGGCCGCGCGACCGCGCTGCGGTTCGCAAGCGAGGGCGCCGACGTGCTGGCGACCGACATCAACGAAGCCGCACTCGCGCGGCTCGCGGCCGACGCCGAGCGTGCGGGCGGACGGCTGACCACGCGGCGGCTCGACGTCACCGACGCACAGGACGTCGCGGCACTCGCCGCGAACGAACGCGCGTTCGACGTGCTGTTCAACTGCGCGGGCTACGTGCATCACGGCTCGATCCTCGACTGCGACGACGACGCATGGGCGTTCTCGCTGAACCTGAACGTCACGTCGATGTACCGGCTGATCCGCACGCTGTTGCCCGCGATGCTCGAAGCAGGCGGCGCGTCGATCATCAACATGGCATCGGCTGCGTCGAGCGTGAAGGGCGTGCCGAACCGTTTCGTGTACGGCACGACCAAGGCGGCAGTGATCGGGCTGACCAAGGCGGTCGCGGCGGATTTCGTCGGCCAGGGCATTCGCTGCAACGCGATCTGCCCCGGCACGGTCGAGTCGCCGTCGCTCGAGGCACGCATCACCGAACAGGCGCAAAAGCAGAACACGACCGTCGATGTGGTGCGCGCCGCCTTTGTCGCGCGCCAGCCGATGGGGCGCGTCGGTACGGCGGACGAGATCGCCGCGCTGGCGGCCTATCTGGCGTCCGACGAGTCGGCCTTTACGACGGGCGCCATTCACCTGATCGACGGCGGCTGGTCAAACTGACCGTGTCAAACTGACCTTGCCTCCCCATCCACTCTCCGCTTCCGTTCGGACAACTCCATGAAACTGCTGAGATTCGGCGACAAACACCATGAAAAACCGGGCCTGCTCGATGCGCAGGGCCACATCCGCGACCTGTCCGGCGTGATCGACGACATCGCCGGCGATGCGTTGTCGCCGGCCTCGCTCGCGCGGCTGCGCGACATTCCGCCGTCGTCGCTGCCGCTCGTCGAAGGCACGCCGCGGCTCGGCGCGTGCGTCGGCCGCGTCGGCAAGTTCATCTGCATCGGGCTCAACTATTCCGATCACGCGGCCGAATCGGGGATGGAAGTGCCTAAGGAGCCTGTCGTGTTCGGCAAGTGGACGAGCGCGATCTCGGGGCCGAACGACGACGTCGAGATTCCGCGCGGCTCGGAGAAGACCGACTGGGAAGTCGAGCTCGGCGTGGTGATCGGCCGGGGCGGCCGCTATATCGACGAAGCCGACGCGCTGTCGCACGTCGCCGGCTACTGCGTCGTGAACGACGTGTCGGAGCGCGAATACCAGCTCGAACGCGGCGGCACGTGGGACAAGGGCAAGGGCAACGACACGTTCGGCCCGCTCGGCCCGTGGCTCGTGACGGCCGACGAAGTGCCCGATCCGCACGCGCTGCGGCTGTGGCTCGACGTCGACGGCCACCGCTACCAGAACGGCTCGACCGCGACGATGGTGTTCCGCGTGCCGCACCTGATCAGCTACCTGAGCCGCTTCATGAGCCTGCAGCCGGGCGACGTGATCTCGACCGGCACGCCGCCGGGCGTCGGCCTCGGGCAGAAGCCGCCCGTCTACCTGCGCGCCGGGCAGGTGATCACGCTCGGCATCGACGGGCTCGGCGAGCAGCGCCAGCGCACCGTGCAGGCCTGATTTCCTTTAACGGACGGTTCGTCATGCCTATCATTCGATCGATGCGCGTCCTCGACGTGCGCTTTCCGACCTCGCAGCAGCTCGACGGCTCCGATGCGATGAATCCGGACCCCGATTATTCGGCTGCCTACGTCGTGCTCGAAACCGACCGCGACGGGCTCGAAGGTCACGGGCTCACGTTCACCATCGGGCGCGGCAACGAAATCTGCTGCGCGGCGATCGACGCGATGCGCCACCTCGTCGTCGGCCTCGACCTCGACTGGATTCGCGAGGACATGGGCCGCTTCTGGCGGCACGTCACGTCGGACAGCCAGTTGCGCTGGATCGGCCCCGACAAGGGCGCGATCCACCTGGCGACGGGCGCCGTCGTCAACGCGGTGTGGGATCTGTGGGCGAAGGCGGTGGGCAAGCCGCTGTGGCGGCTCGTCGCCGACATGAGCCCCGAGGAGCTGGTGCGTGCGATCGACTTCCGCTACCTGACCGACTGCCTGACGCCGGACGAAGCGCTCGACCTGCTGCGCCGGCAGGCGCCCGGCAAGGCCGCGCGGATCGCGACGCTGGAGCGCGACGGCTACCCGTGCTACACGACGTCGGCCGGCTGGCTCGGCTACAGCGACGACAAGCTGCGCCGGCTGTGCCACGAAGCGGTGGACGCGGGGTTCGACTACGTGAAGCTGAAGGTCGGCGCGAACCTCGAGGACGACATCCGCCGCGTGACGATCGCGCGCGAGGTGATCGGCCCGGACCGCAAGCTGATGATCGACGCGAACCAGGTGTGGGAAGTCGACGAGGCGATCGACTGGGTGCGCGAGCTGGCGTTCGCACGGCCGTGGTTCATCGAGGAGCCGACGAGCCCCGACGACGTCGAAGGGCATCGCAAGATCCGCAAGGCGATTGCACCGGTGCAGGTCGCGACCGGCGAGATGTGCCAGAACCGCGTGCTGTTCAAGCAGTTCATCGCGCGCGGCGCGATCGACGTCGTGCAGATCGACGCGTGCCGGCTCGGCGGCGTGAACGAGATTCTCGCGGTGATGCTGATGGCCGCGAAGTACGGGCTGCCCGTGTGCCCGCATGCGGGCGGCGTCGGGTTGTGCGAATACGTGCAGCACCTGTCGATGATCGACTACGTGTGCATTTCCGGCACGAAGGAAGGGCGCGTGACCGAATACGTCGATCACCTGCACGAGCATTTCGTCGAACCGTGCGTGGTGCGCGGCGCGGCGTACATGCCGCCGACGGCGCCCGGTTTCTCGATCGAGATGAAGCCCGAATCGCTGGAGCAGTACCTGTTCCGCGGCTGAAGTACGGCGCCGCACGCCGCACGACGTACGCGGCGACAACATGAACGACGGAGACGCGAAGTGGATTTGAACCTGCAAGACAAGGTCGTGATCGTGACCGGCGGTGCATCGGGCATCGGCGCCGCGATCTCGATGCGGCTCGCCGGCGAAGGCGCGATTCCGGTGGTGTTCGCGCGTCACGCGCCCGACGACGCATTCTGGCGCGAACTCGAGCAGAAGCAGCCGCGCGCCGCGTGCGTGTCGGTCGAACTGCAGGACGACGCGCAGTGCCGCGATGCGGTCGCGCAGACCGTTGCGCGCTTCGGCCGCATCGACGGCCTCGTCAACAACGCGGGCATCAACGACAGCATCGGGCTCGACGCCGGGCGCGACGCCTTCGTCGCGTCGCTCGAACGCAACCTGATCCACTACTACGTGATGGCGCACTACTGCGTGCCGCACCTGAAGGCGACGCGCGGCGCGATCGTCAACATCTCGTCGAAGACGGCCGTCACCGGGCAGGGCAACACGAGCGGCTATTGTGCGTCGAAGGGCGCGCAACTCGCGTTGACGCGCGAATGGGCCGTCGCATTGCGCGACGACGGCGTGCGCGTGAACGCGGTGATCCCGGCCGAGGTGATGACGCCGCTTTACAGGAACTGGCTCGTCGGTTTCGACGAGCCCGATGCGAAGCTCGCTGAAATTGCCGGCAAGGTGCCGCTCGGCAAACGCTTCACGACGGCTGAGGAAATCGCCGACACGGCCGTGTTCCTGCTGTCGGAACGCGCATCGCACACGATGGGCCAGTGGTTGTTCGTCGATGGCGGTTATACGCATCTCGATCGCGCGATCGGCTGAATGCAGCGGAATCCCGAACCCATGCAACCCGACCCGAACCTGAACGCCGCGCCGCCGCTGATTGCATTGAGCGGCATCGGCAAGCGTTTTCCGGGCGTGCAGGCGCTCGACGACTGCCGTTTCGACCTGCGTGCCGGCGAAGTGCATGCGCTGATGGGCGAGAACGGCGCCGGCAAGTCGACGCTGATGAAGATCCTCGCGGGCGTCTATCAGCGCGACGACGGCGAGATCCGGATGGACGGCCGCGCAGTCGAGATCGCCGATCCGCGCGCCGCACAGGCGCTCGGGATCGGCATCATCCATCAGGAGCTGAACCTGATGAACCATCTGAGCGTCGCGCAGAACATCTTCATCGGCCGCGAGCCGCGCGGCCGCTTCGGCGTGTTCGTCGACGAAGACAAATTGAACCGCGACGCGGCCGCGATCTTCGCGCGGATGCGACTCGATCTCGACCCGCGCACGCCGGTCGGCCGGCTGACGGTCGCGAAGCAGCAGATGGTCGAGATCGCGAAGGCGCTGTCGTTCGACTCGCGCGTGCTGATCATGGACGAGCCGACCGCCGCGCTCAACAACGCGGAGATCGCAGAGCTGTTCCGCATCATCCGCGACTTGCGCGCGCACGGCGTCGGCATCGTCTATATCTCGCACAAGATGGACGAACTGCGCCAGATCGCCGATCGCGTGACCGTGATGCGCGACGGCAAGTACGTCGCGACCGTGCCGATGGCGGAAACGTCGATGGACGCGATCATCGCGATGATGGTCGGCCGCCAGCTCGAGTCGGAGCACCGCACGCCGCCCGATACGTCCGCGAACGACGTCGCGCTCGAAGTGCGCGGGCTGTCGCGCGGCCGCACGATCCGCGACGTCGGCTTCACGCTGCGGCGCGGCGAAATTCTCGGCTTCGCGGGGCTGATGGGAGCGGGTCGCACCGAGGTTGCGCGCGCGGTGTTCGGGGCCGACCCGGTCGACGCGGGCGAGATCCGCGTGCACGGCAAGACCGTGACGATCCGCACGCCGGCCGATGCGGTCGCGCACGGGATCGGCTACCTGTCCGAGGATCGCAAGCACTTCGGGCTCGCGGTCGGGATGGACGTGCAGAACAACATCGCGCTGTCGAGCATGCGCCGCTTCGTGCGCCGCGGCGTGTTTCTCGATGCACGCGAAATGCGCGACACCGCGCAGGCGTACGTGCGGCAGCTCGCGATCCGCACGCCGTCGGTCGCGCAGCCCGCGCGGCTGCTGTCGGGCGGCAACCAGCAGAAGATCGTGATCGCGAAGTGGCTGCTGCGCGACTGCGACATCCTGTTCTTCGACGAGCCGACGCGCGGCATCGACGTCGGCGCGAAAAGCGAGATCTACAAGCTGCTCGATGCGCTCGCCGCCGACGGCAAGGCGATCGTGATGATCTCGTCGGAATTGCCCGAGGTGCTGCGCATGAGCCACCGGATTCTCGTGATGTGCGAAGGCCGCGTCACCGGCGAATTGCGCGCGGCCGACGCCACGCAGGAAAAGATCATGCAGCTCGCGACGCAGCGCGAGTCGACCGTATTGTCCTGATTCAGACGCTTACCCGATCATGTCCAACGATACGCATCCCGTCCCGCCCATGGCTTCCGGCGATTCGCAGGCCGGCGCACCCGGCTTCCGCGCCCGCTTCTTCAACCCGGCTGCGAGGCAGAAGCTGCTCGCGTTCGCGAGCCTCGTGCTGCTGATCGTGTTCTTCAGCATCGCGTCGCCGAACTTCCTCGAAGTCGACAACCTCGTCACGATCCTGCAGGCCACCGCCGTGAACGGCGTGCTGGCCGTCGCCTGTACCTACGTGATCATCACGTCGGGCATCGACCTGTCGGTCGGCACGCTGATGACGTTCTGCGCGGTGATGGCCGGCGTCGTGCTGACGAAGTGGGGGATGCCGCTGCCGTTCGGGATCCTGGCCGCGCTGCTGTTCGGCGCGCTGTCCGGCTGCGTGTCGGGCTTCGTGATCGCGAAGATGAAGGTGCCGCCGTTCATCGCGACGCTCGGCATGATGATGCTGCTCAAGGGGCTGTCGCTCGTGATCTCGGGCACGCGGCCGATCTACTTCAACGACACGCCGGGCTTCACGTCGATCGCGCAGGATTCGCTGATCGGCAACCTGATCCCCGCGCTGCCGATTCCGAACGCGGTGCTGATCCTGTTTCTCGTCGCGGTCGGCGCATCGATCGTGCTGAACCGGACGATCTTCGGCCGCTACACGTTCGCGCTCGGCAGCAACGAGGAAGCGTTGCGGCTGTCCGGCGTGAACGTCGACGCGTGGAAGATCGCGGTCTACACGTTCAGCGGCGCGGTGTGCGGGATCGCCGGGCTCCTGATCGCGTCGCGGCTGAATTCCGCGCAGCCCGCGCTCGGGCAGGGCTACGAGCTCGATGCGATCGCGGCCGTCGTGATCGGCGGCACGTCGCTGTCGGGCGGCGCGGGCAGCATCGTCGGCACCATCATCGGCGCGTTCATCATGAGCGTGCTGACCAACGGCCTGCGCATCATGTCGGTCGCGCAGGAATGGCAGACGGTCGTGACGGGCGTGATCATCATCCTCGCCGTCTACGTCGACATCCTGCGCCGGCGGCGCCGTTGACGCACGCAGGCATGCGCTTCACCGCCGGTTTCGGCCGGCATTCCATTCGATACGAAAAAAGGAGACGCGAAGTGATCAGGAGCAAGGTGTTGAACGCGATCGTCGGGCTGACGTTCGCCGTCGGCGTCACGGCCGGTGCGCAGGCGCAGGAAACCTATATCCCGCTGATCTCGAAGGGCTTCCAGCATCAGTTCTGGCAGGCCGTGAAATCGGGCGCGATGCAGGCCGCGAAAGACTACAAGGTGAAGGTGACGTTCGAAGGGCCGGAAACCGAGGCGATGGTCGACAAGCAGATCGACATGCTGTCCGCCTCGATCGCGAAGAAACCGGCCGCGCTCGGCTTCGCGGCGCTCGACAGCAAGGCCGCGCTGCCGCTGCTGAAGAAGGCGCAGGGCGAGAAGATCCCGGTGATCGCGTTCGACTCGGGCGTCGACAGCGACATCCCGGTGACGACGGCCTCGACCAACAACAAGGCCGCCGCATCGCTCGCCGCCGACAAGCTCGCCGCGCTGATCGGCGACGAAGGCGAGGTGGCCGTGGTCGCGCACGACCAGACGAGCCGCACCGGCATCGATCGCCGCGACGGCTTTCTCGAACGGATGAAATCGGCGCACCCGAAGGTGAAGGTCGTGACCGTGCAGTACGGCGAAGGCGACCAGCTGAAGTCGACCGAGGTGACGAAGTCGATCCTGCAGGCGTATCCGAAGCTCAAGGGGCTGTTCGGCACCAACGAAGGCTCGGCGATCGGCGTGGTCAACGGCGTGCGCGAAATGAAGCGCAAGGTCGTGATCGTCGGCTACGATTCCGGCAAGCAGCAGAAGGACGCGATCCGCAGCGGGCTGATGGCCGGCGCGATCACGCAGAACCCGGTCGGGATCGGCTACAAGACGGTCGAGGCGGCCGTGAAGGCGATCAAGGGCGAGAAGCTGCCGAAGGTCATCGATACCGGTTTCTATTGGTATGACAAGACCAATATCGACGATCCGAAGGTCGCGGCGGCGTTGTACGACTGATGGGCGGGTCATGGCGTCGCCGCACGCGGTGGGTAGCGCGTGCGGCGGCGTGAGGTGGCTGGCCGGAGCGGAACACGAGGACACCATGGGCGCAGTGCGTATCGATTCCCATCAGCACTTCTGGCGTTATCGCGCGGCCGACTATCCGTGGATCGGCGCCGGGATGGGCGTGCTCGCGCGCGATTACCTGCCCGACGCGCTGTGGCCGCCGATGCATGCGCAGGCGCTCGGCGCGTCGATCGCGGTGCAGGCGCGTGCCGGGCGCGACGAGACGGCGTTCCTGCTCGATCTTGCGCGCGACGATGCGCGCATCGCGGCGGTGGTCGGCTGGGAGGATCTCGGCGCGCCGCAGCTTGCCGACCGTGTCGCCGAATGGCGCAGCCCGAAGCTGCGCGGCTTTCGTCACCAGGTGCAGGACGAAGCCGACGTCGGTGCGTTCGTCGCCGATGCCGGTTTCAATCGCGGCGTCGCGTGGCTGCAGGCGAACGGCTATGTGTACGACGTGCTCGTGTTCGAGCGCCAGTTGCCGGACGTGCGCGCGTTCTGCGCGCGGCACGATGCGCACTGGCTCGTGCTCGATCATGTCGGCAAGCCGGCGCTGGCCGAGTTCGAGCGCGACGAAACCGCGTTGCCGCGCTGGCGCGCGGCGCTGCGCGAACTGGGCGCGATGCCGCATGTCGCGTGCAAGCTGTCGGGGCTCGTGACCGAAGCCGACTGGCGGCGCGGCCTGCGCGCGCAGGACATCCGGCATATCGAGCAGTGCCTCGATGCGGCGCTCGACGCGTTCGGCCCGCAGCGGCTGATGTTCGGGTCGGACTGGCCCGTGTGCCTGCTTGCCGCGACGTACGACGAAGTGGCGTCGATCGTCGAGCGCTGGGCCGAATCGCGGCTGTCGGCCGCGGAGCGCAACGCGCTGTGGGGCGGCACGGCCGCGCATTGCTATGCGGTGCCGTGCGAGACGAAGCGCGGCATATAAAATAGGCGCGAACGGCCTGTGCGATTCGTCGGACCGTCCGCAACGAAACCGATCACCTGCATCAACGTATGTCCATCCAGCCGATTCAGAACCGCCGCCTCTACCAGCAGATCGCCGACAAGCTCAGTGCGATGATCGAGTCCGGCGATTTTCCGCCGGGCAGCTATCTGCCGCCCGAGCGCGAACTGGCCGAACAGTTCGGTGTGTCGCGCACGTCGGTGCGCGAAGCGCTGATCGCGCTCGAAGTGAGCGGGCTCGTCAGCGTGCGCGTCGGCGACGGCGTGAAGGTGCGCCACCCCGAAACGGCCGCCGAACCCGAGCCCGAACCCGGTGCGAAGGCCGCGCCGTTCACGATCGTCGAGATCGATCCCGAACTCGGCATCGCGCTCGATCTCGACACCGAAATCCCGCCGTTCGCGCTATTGCAGGCGCGCCGGCTGATCGAGCCGGAAGCTGCGGCGCTGGCCGCGAAGCACGGCTCGGACGAGCAGATCGAAGGGATTCACGAAGCGTTCCTGCGCAACCAGGAAGACAACCGCAGCGGCTCGCTCACGCATCCGGGCGACCGGCTGTTCCATATCCGCATCGCGGAAGCGAGCGACAACCCCGCGTATGCGCTGATGATCAAGCAGTTGCTTGCGCACAAGTACGACCTGATGTTCCAGCGGCTGCAGTCGCTGTACATGCCGAACGACATGCCGCACCGGTCGGAGCTGGAACACCGCGCGATCCTCGACGCAATCCGCGCGCGCGACCCGGAGGCCGCGCGCCGCGCGATGGCCGAGCATCTCGACGAAGTCATCCGGATCTTCGGGCGGGCGCTCGACTGAGCGCGTGCGTTGATTCCCTACGTGTTCAGAACCGGTCGGCACGATAGGGCGCCGGATCGGTGAAGGGAGTCTCGCCTGTCATCATCTCGGCCAGCAGGCGGCCGGTGACGGGCCCTAGCGTGAGCCCATGATGGTTGTGCCCGAACGAGAACCACAGCCCGCGATGCGCGGGCGCGGGGCCGATCACCGGGCGCATGTCGGGCGTGCACGGCCGGAAGCCGAGCCATGGCTGCGGGTCGAGCCGCTCGCCGAAACCGAACACGGGCCGCGCGACGCGTTCCGCGCGTTCGAGCTGCACGCCGGTCGGCGGCAGGCCGCGCCGCGCGATCTCGACGCCGGTCGTCAGCCGCAGCCCGCGCCGCATCGGCGCGATCACGTAACCGTATTCGCGATCGACGATCGGCGCCGACGGCACGCCGCGCGCGGACGGCGCGTAGTGCATGTGATAGCCGCGCTTCTCGCGCAGCGGAATCTTGTAGCCGAACTTGCCGAACACCGTGTCGGACCACGGGCCGAGCGCGACGACGACGGCCCGTGCGGCGGCCGTGCCGTCCTGCGTGCTGACCTGCCAGCCGGGCGACAGCGCGTCGAGGCTCGCGGCGTCGCCCGTCAGCAGCGTGCCGCCGCCTTGCACGAAGAGCTGCGCGTACGCTTTGACGAGCGCGGACGGATCGACGACGCTTTTCGGATCGAGCCAGTGCAGCGCGCCGCAGAAGCCGGGCGCGAGGCTCGGTTCGTGCGCGAGCAGCGCGGCGGCATCGAGCGGCGTGATGCCGAGCCCGTGGCGGCGCGCGGTGAGGCCGGCTTCGGCTACGCCGCGTTCGAACGCGGCGGGTGTGCGGAACGCCTCCAGCCAGCCGTTCGCGCGGATAAGTTCGCCGGCGCCGGCCCGCGCGATCAGCGCGTCGTGTTCGACGAGGCAGCGCTCGATCAGCGGCAGCATGTCGCGCGAGGCTGCTGCATGACGCAGCGGCGCCGATTCCCACCAGAACCGCGCAAGCCACGGCGCGAACGCGGGCAGCGACGCGCTGTGCCAGTAGAGGTCGGTCGAGCGGTTCAGCGCATAGCGCATCAGCGTGAACGGGCTGCGCGGGAACGGATACGGTTCGACCGACGAGCGCTCGATCAGCCCCGCGTTGCCGAAGCTCGTGCCTTCGCCGGGCGCGCCGCGATCGACGAGGGCGACCTTGCGGCCGCGATCCTGCAGGTGCAGCGCGGCGGAGACGCCGACGATGCCTGCGCCGAGAACGATGACGTCGAAGTCCATGGGTGGTAGATGGCGGTTGGCTACGCAAGCGCGAGGTTGCATTCGCTGCGCTGCCGGTGTGGGAAGTCGTTCGAGCTACAAGCATACTCGCGAGCGCATGACGCACCAAGAACTCGGCGGCATGAGAACGCCGCCGAGCCAGGGGCGGCGGAATGCCGGGCGGTGAGGAACGCGTGGTTCGTGAGATTCGTCGAGGATGCCGGCGCGCGGTTTGACGTAATCAGGCATCTGTTGTGAATGTGCGACACGACGAAATTCGTACCGATCGTATTCGACCTATTGTGATGACTGATGAATCAATAAAACTGGTGTCAATGAAATTGAGGTTGGTCTATCGGGATAAATGATTCGCGTAATCGAAGTTCGTGAGAGCTTGGGTCTCGGTAAAGAAAATTGGATTTTGATGGAAATGTGTTTGCGAGGATATTTGTTGCGGATTCCATGAGAATAAAAATTGAGATTGTCGTGATTCGATAGCCGAAGGAGGCGGGTGAGGTGGCGTTCCGGCTGGTCAAGGTATCGAAAAATATAAACATGCCAGCGCCGAAAAAGATTTCAGATCGTCAAATTCATTGTGCTGGTGACGATGGCTGCACAAGAGGCGTCCGTAAAAATATAGGACGAGTTTGAAAGGCGAGGCGAAATAACAATCGGACGTCGATTATTCGTATTTAAGACAATATACCTGAATATGTTTCATTGGATTACGATGCGTGCGAGACCAATCATTACGCCGCCAACCCATGAAGCATCGAGAAACTTCGGCCGTGTTGATTTCGGTGTTGGCGAGTGTTTCCGCGTTAGCGCAAGGCGTTCCGTCGCCCGAAATGACGCCTGGCCCGCAAATTCAGCGTTTGCAGCAGCAACAACTGGAAGCCGTCAAGGAACTGAATCCGCGCGCCAATGTGCTGACGCCAACCGGAGAATCGTCGTCGAAGGCCGGTGTCGCGAGCCTGCCGCTCGACACGCCGTGTTTTCCGGTCACGACCATCGCGCTGGAAGGCAATACGTTCGGATGGCTCGCACGCTTTTTGCAGCCGGTCGTCGGGCAATGTGTCGGCAAGACCGCGCTCAAGCAGATTCAGGACGCCGCCAATAACGCACTGATCGGGCGCGGTTATGTCACGGCCCGCGTTCTCGTGCCGACGCAATCGATGCAATCGGGGACGTTGACGCTGCGTGTCGTCCCGGGGCGCATCAGCGACGTCCGAGCAGATCCATCCACCATCGGCTGGTTGCGCACGGTGCTGCCGACTTCGACCGGTGCGTTGTTGAACCAGCGCGACATCGATCAAGGGTTGGAGAACCTGCGCCGCCTTCAATCGCAGTCCGATGCCACCTTCGACATTGCACCGGGTGTGGAGCCCGGCGACTCGGAGGTCGTCCCGCATCCCGGAACCGGCAAGCGCTGGCACGCCGTCATCGGGTCGGACAACGCGGGCCTCGACTCGACAGGCAAGTACGAACTGTCAGGTTCGATCACGTTCGATTCGCCGTTCCACCTCTACGACCAGCTGCAAATCGCCGGTACGACGAACGCGAACTTCGGCGCATCCGACCACGGCAACCAGTCGGTGTCAGCCAACTACAGCGTGCCGATCGGTTACGCGATGCTGACGTTGAACGCGAGCCGCTCGCGCTACAAGCAGACCATCGCGGGGTTTGGCGAGCCGATCGAATACAGCGGTATTCAGTCCCAGCTTCAGGCCGGACTGTCCGGCGTGATCCATCGGAACGCCCACGCGCGGACGGAGTTGCGCGGCAACCTGTTCCGCAAGATCAGCCGCAACGCGATCGATGGCGTGGACGTTCCGGTGCAGCGTCGCGACATCATCGGTTATGAACTGGGTCTGGCGCATCGGCAAACGATCGGCAATGTCGTGCTCGACGGTTCGCTTGCGTGGCGCGCGTCGCTGCCGGGCTTGTCCGGCAACGCCGGCACGGTGGTGGGTGCGCCGGACTTCGACGGGAAGACGCAGGTCGAGCTGGCGAGCTTCAGTGCCCAAGTGCCTTTCAAGCTTGGCGGTCAGGCGTTCTCGTACCAGTTCGCGTGGAACATGCAGAACGCACGCACGCCGCTGACCCCTTCCGACTATTTCACGATCGGCACGCGTTATGCCGTACGCGGTTTCGATCAACAACTGACGCTCGCCGCGGAGAGCGGCTGGGCGGTTTCCAACGAACTCGACTGGTATGTGCCGACGCCGATCGGCACGCAGGCGCTGTATATCGGTGTCGATGCCGGGCGCGTGCGCGGGCCGGCCGCGCAATTCCTGATCGGCGAGACGCTCGTGGGGGCCGTCGTCGGCGTGCGCGGCCATCTCGCACCGAAAAACGTTCTCGGTGCGGCGCTGAACTACGACGTCTCGCTCGGCTGGCCGTTGTCGAAACCACCAGGTTTCAACACCGATTCGCCGACGTTGTTGTTTCAGGTCAGCACATTGTTCTGAGCGTAGTTGGGGTGGGCCGATCGAGGTCATGGATCTTGAGTCGGCAATTCGTTGATCGTCAAGTATAACTAAGGAGTAGCCATGAAATTGGTGTATGAGAAGCGTCATATCCTGCAAGCCGTGACGGCAACGTTTGCGGTGGTGGCCGCGCTCGGGCTGAGCGCGTGTGGTGGCGGCGACGACGGTGGCAGTGGAAGCGCCGCGGCATCGACCGACGCATCCGTCGGCGGTCATTTGCCGGGCGGTGCTGCGTCGTCGATTCGCGTAGAGGGTCAGTCGCAGGCCCTGTCGAGCAGCCTCGCGACCGTGAGTGTGATGACCCCGCCCGTATCGTGGAAAGCGGACGGTTCGTTCCCGGGTGGGTCGCTCACGCTGTCGACCAGTGGCGTCGACGCATCGCAACTCAAGTCGCAAGCACCGGGCGCGTACACCACGCTGCCGCTAAGCCGCGACTTGCTCAGTCTGTCGACCGGCACCGTGACCGACATCGCCGGCAATGGCGATTATGCGATCGGCCGCTGGACAGCGGGTAGCGACTCCGCCGGACATTCGTACAACGCGAACCAGGGCCAGGCCTGGGCGGTCGGCGCCCCGGTCACGGTCAGCCTGACCGATCAGACGCTGTTGAGCTGCACGCTTGCTGCCGCAACGCGTCCTACCTCGACCGACGGCAATACCGCACCGGGATCGCTTGCCGGTGCGACCGCGGTCGTGACCAGCCAGAAAGACGCATTCGGCAACCTCAACGCGCACGCGGCCTTGACGCTGCAGTACTCGATCGGCGCGGACACGAATCAGACGTTCATCGGCAGCACGCAGGTCGGTTCGATTTCGACGTCGGTTACGGCGCGATCGTCGCTGTTTACCCGCTTCATGGGACCGAATGCATCGATGCCGTATCTCGTCGTGTCGTATGGCGTTCATGCACCGACGGCGGGAGGTGTGAACGGTCTGGCGGTGCTGAGCTGCAAGTAACGTGTGAGCGCGGCCAGCGGCATCGAAGCATGAGCGATGTCGCTGGCCCGACGTATTTTCAGGAAGAAATCGATCATGAATTCCGGAATCTTTCGCCTGGTGTTCAATGCCGTGCGCGGCATGTGGGTGGCCGTCGACGAACATGCATCGGCGCACGGGCGCGGCGAACGCGGTGGTGTGCGGCGAACGGCACGCGCTGAAGCGGCGGAATCCGGATGCTCGATCTGGTTTGCCGCGCGTGCGATCGCGTTTGCGTCGCTGTGCACGTTCGGCATGCAACCGCTGGTCGCGGAAGCGCAGGCGACCCTGCCGATCACGCCGGATCGCAGCGGGCCGACCCATCCGGTCGTCGGCGTGTCGGCATCGGGCGTGCCGCTCGTCAACATTACCGCACCGAAGAACGGCGTCTCGCTGAACAGCTTTACGCAGTACAACGTCGGGACGAAGGGTGCGGTGCTGGTCAACAGCGGCCAGAATGCGCAGACGCAGCTCGCCGGCTGGGTTCAGGGGAATCCATTTCTCGGCAACAACACGGCGCGCGTGATCGTCAACCAGGTCACGTCGGGTCGTCCCAGTCAGCTACTCGGCCCGACCGAGATTGCCGGCAAGCGTGCGAATCTCGTGATCGCGAATCCGGCCGGCATCACCTGTGCGGGGTGCGGCTTTCTGAATGTCCCGCGCGTGACGCTGACGACCGGCGTGCCGACCTTCAATCCCGATGGCACTTTGGCCGGGTTCGACGTCAAGCAGGGGCACATCGGCGTCGGCGGCGCAGGGCTCGACGCCCACGGCAGCGCGATCGACCTGATCGCACGCGCGATGACGATCAACGGTCAGGTCTGGGCGGATTCGATCGACGCGGTGGCAGGCGTGAACCGCGTCGACTATGCGAGCAACACCGCACATGCCCAGTCCGGCACCGGCGCGGCACCGGGCGTCGCGATCGACGTGCAGGCACTGGGTAGCATGTTCGCCAATAGCGTCCGGATGATCGGGACCGAGGCTGGCGTCGGGGTGCGAGATGCCGGTTCCGTCACGTCACTGACCGGCGATATTCAAGTCTCGAACAATGGTGATGTAACGATTGCGCCGACGGCGCGTCTTCAGTCGGCCGCGAACACCCGGATCGATGGCGCCAACGTCGCCCAGCAAGGCACGATTGTCAGTACGCAGGCCACCGATCTGAACGCGTCTCAGGCGTTGTCGAATGCCGGAACGGTTTCGTCGGGTGGCAACACGAACCTGACCGCCGCCACGTCGTTCAACAACAGCGGCCAGGTATACGCGGGTGCAGATTCCGCTGGCAATCTCGTCGGCGGTGGCTCTGTCACGGCGCGCGCTGCGAATGTGACGAGCAGCGGCACGCTGGCAGCGGGCGATAACGTCAATCTGTTCGCAAACGACGTCACGCTCGACCACGGGACCGTGAACGCGGCCAGTGCAGTCAACGTCACGACGAATGGCACGTTGTCGAACGTCGCTGGCACGATGAGCGGCCAGAACGTGACGCTGAGTGCGGGGCAACTGGTCAACGATTCCGGGACGATCAGTTCGCACAACCTCGCGAACGTGACTGCGCAATCGGTTTCGAACCGGTCCGGCGCGTTGGTGGCGGATGCGCTGTCGCTGAACTCGGCTGGCGCGCTCGACAATACCCAAGGTCACATGACTGCGCGCACGGCGCAGATCGCGGCAACTGACCTGACGAACGTGGCCGGTGAGATTGGCACTTCGACGGGCGCGTTGACATTGGCGGCGACCGGGAACGTGTCGAACGACAACGGGAAGATCGCAGGCGGCAATGGTCTCACGCTGACGGCGAATACGATTTCCAACGCACAGGGCCAGATGGGCTCCGTGGCGGGCGATACTTTGCTCGACGTCACGCAATCGCTGAGCAACGCAAACGGCAAGGTTGCATCCGGTAACGACCTGTCGATTCACGCGACCCATCTCGACAACTCGGCCGGATCGATCAGCGCACACGCCGCACAGATCACAGCGACCGAAGTCGTGAATACGGGCGGCAAGATCGGCACCACTGACGCGCTGACCGTGACGGCGACGGGGGCCGTCTCGAATCAGTCCGGCTCCATGGTCGGCGGCAATGGTCTGTCGGTGACGGCAAACAGCATTGGCAACGCGGCGGGCACGATCGGATCGGCCGCCGGTGACACGACGCTGCGTGCGACGCAGTCCCTGACGAACACCGGCGGCACGGTGAGTTCGGCCAATGCACTCGTCGTTGCAAGCGACGGGATCGACAACTCGAGCGGCAGTATGACGGCCGTACGCGGTGCGCAAATCCAGACGGGGGATCTCGTCAATGCGGGCGGCCAGATTGGGTCATCGTCGGATGCATTGTCGTTGACCGCAACGCGCACGGTGTCGAACGATAGCGGCAAGCTGGTGGGGGCAACCGGGCTGACCGCAACGGCCGGCACGCTGAACAACCGTGCAGGCCAGATCGGCACGTCCACTGGCGACATGGCGCTGACCGTTTCTCAGGCACTCGACAATACCCAGGGCGAGATTACCGCTGCTGGCGTGCTGAATACGCAGGCCGGTACGTTCGACAATTCGCAAGGTGCGGTGTCGGCGAATACCGCGAAGCTCGATGTGTCAGGCGCATTGACGAATGCCGGCGGTACGATTGCGGCAACACACGACACGACCGTGACGGCGCAGACCGTGTCGAACCACGGTGGCACGATCGGCTCCGTCTCCGGCGCGTTGTCGGTGACGACATCTGGCACGACGGACAACGTTGGCGGCAAGCTGCTGGCATCGGGCGACACGGCCCTGACCAATGCCGGTTTGCTGAACTCGGGCGGCACGATCACAGGGGCGAATGTCACGCTCGCGTCCGGACAGGGGGCGATCGACAACACGCTCGGCAAAGTGGCGGCAAGCCAATCACTGACGAGCCGGTCGGGAGCGTTCGATAACCGGTCGGGGCTGGTGCAGGCAACGGGAGCGGTCGACGTCGATACGCACGGCCAGACGTTCGACGATGGAGTACTGGCAGGGCAATCTACGGGTGGTCAGGTTCTCGGCAACGGCGTCACGCTGACAACGGGGGCGCTGAGCAACGCGGGTGGTGCAATCTCGTCGAGCGGTGCGGCGACCGTCAACGCGGCATCCGTGACCAACGATGCGGGTTCGCTGGTGGCTGACGGCGCATTGACCGTACGGAGCGCCGGTACGGTGTCGAACGTGGCGGGCCAGATCGGCGGCAACAACGATGTGACGGTGTCCGGTACGATGGTCGACAACACGCGCGGGGCCATGCACGCGAGCGGCGCGCTGTCGGTGACGGGCGATACGATTCGCAATGCGCAGACCGCCAATTGGACGTTGCCGACAACGGCAGGCGTGCCGGGGCTGACTGCAGGGATGGAGGGCGCAAGCGTTACCCTTAACGCCAACCAGACGATCGACAATACGTCCGGTGCTATCCGCGCTGACAAGGAGGCGAAGCTCATCGCACCGACGATCGACAACACGTCGGGCAGCATCCAGTCGAAAGGCACGGCAACATTGACGGCGTCGAACACGCTGATCAATAGCCAGGGTGATATCAATGGCGGTCAGTAACTGACGGTCTCGACAGGTACGCTCAACCACGACGGCAAGCTCCAATCAGCGGGCGACGTCAACGTAACGACGCAAGGCGATCTGACCAACACCGGGCAGATCGTAGCGGGTCATGATCTGACGACCACGGTCGGCGGCGCGCTCGACAACAGCGGCACGCTGTCGGCAGGCAATGTTGCCAATGTGAACGCCAATTCCATTCGGAACCGCGCGACGGGCGAGATTTTCGGTGGGAGCGCTACGAACGTCCACGCGAACCAGTCGATTACGAACGAAGGTCTGATCGATGGCGGTACCACGACGGTGACGGCGGGGGACACCATCACGAACGCCGGTGGCCGGATCTATGGCGATACGGTCGCGGTGGGCGCGAACACAGTCGTTAACGACCAGAACGCGCAAGGCGTGGGCGGCGTGATTGCGTCGCGCGGCGACCTCGACATTGGCGCGCAGACGCTCAAGAACCAGAACAATGCACTGATCTACGCGAGCAACGACATCCGCGTCGGCGGCGCGCTGGACGCGAACCATCAGGCAACCGGCAGCGCGCAGGTCGTGACGAACAACGGGGCACAGCTCGATGCCGGTCGTGACATTACGATCGACGCGAACCGGTTCGAAAACCTGAATTCGAATTTCCAGACGTCGACTGTCACGACCGCCAGCGGCAACCAGCTGTGGTATCAGGTCCCCGGCTCGACCGAGAAGATCGACCCGTCGACCGTTTACCTGTACCAGAAGAACAGTCAGGAAATTCATCCGGGCACGGACTACCAGTGGGCACTGGACGACGACCAGAAGTTCATTCTGCTGCCGTCGACCAAATATCCGTTCGCCGAGTACGCGAAGTACACGATGAATGGTGTGGCGGGCAAGATCGATAACACTGCATATCCCGCGACGAACTTCGCGAATGGGGACACGGCTTCGCAGACCGGAGCTTATCGGACGGTGCCTGGCGACATCTGGGCGACGTTCGGTGTGACGCCGCCGCCTGATGCCAATTCGGCTTGGACTACGACAGGGCCGTTTTGGATGTCACCGGGCGTAGCACTGTTGACCGGTAGAAGCAACGTCGGTAGTGACTGGTTTTCCATCAAGGCTCCCACTGAAGCTGACGTAACGGGTGCAAAACCGGATCCCTTCGGTCCCCCGAGCCCGTCATGCGTGACGTCGACCAATGCGGCTTGTGCGCCTTTCCAGCAGTGGTACAAGGCGACCGTTGCCGCCTATCAGAATCTGAACCAGGCGTTGGTCGGCTATAACGCGGACGTGTCGAGCCGGCTCGTCCAGACCTATACCGTCTACACGGTCGATGTGAAATCGAGCAAGGATGTGGTAACGGCTTCACAACCCGGCACGATTACGTCTGGCCGGCACATCGCGATCAACACGCCCTCCGGCGTCAACGACAAGAGCCAGATCGTAGCCGGCGACGGCAACAATCCGACGAACGTGCAGAACATCGGTGCGACCGGTACTGAAACGTTCACCGGCTCGGGCAAGGCAATTTATACCTGGGTCCAGTCGGGCGGTGCCTTCAGTGGTGACGAACGCGCGACTTCCACGACCAACTACTCGCCGGCCATTCCGTCGCAAACGATCGATTTGCCGGTGGTACTGACCGACCCGAGCAAACCGTCCAATCCGATCAAGAGCGTGGCGGCAGCGACGTCCGTTGCGCAGGGCGCAAGCGGTACGGGCGTGACGCCGGTGGCGGGCAAGGATATTGGCGGGCAATTGCTGGTCGGCTCGGGCGTGTCCGGTGTCGGCGTGGGGAACGTATCGGCTGTGAAGGCGAATGTAGGTGATGTCGTCGTGCGCACGGTGACGCCGAACACACGTTTGCCCAACAACGCGCTGTATCAGGTCACGAGCGACCCGGGCAGCCACTTCCTGATCGAGACGGATCCGCGCTTTACCGATTACCGGAAATGGTTGTCGAGCGACACGATGCTGGATGCGCTCAAGGTCGATCCGAATGCCGTCCTCAAGCGGATCGGCGATGGCTTCTACGAGCAGCAGCTGATTCAGCAGCAGATCATCCAGACGACCGGCCAGCGTTTCATCGGCGACTATACGGACAACCAGAGCGAATATCAGGCGCTGATGGCGAACGGCGTGAAGGCATCGCAGCAGTTCGGATTGAACGTCGGTACGGCGCTGACCGACGCGCAGATGGCCGCGCTGACGAGCGACATCGTCTGGCTGGTGAATCAGACGGTGACCATGCCGGACGGCAGCCAACAGACGGTGCTGGTGCCGCAGGTCTATCTGCGCGCGAACGCGGCGGACGTGACCGGCGAAGGCACGATCATCTCTGGCAAGAACGTCACGGTCGATGCCAACGGTGCGTACAAGAACTCGGGCACAATTGCCAGCCGTAACGTGACGATCATCCATGCGGATTCGATCGACAACAGCGGTACGGTGTCGGGCGGAACGGTGCTCGCGAGCTCGAACCAGGATCTCAATAATCTTGGCGGGTCGATCCAAGGCAATACTGTAGCGCTGTCGGCCGGCCGTGATCTCAACCTGACGAGCACGACCAGTTCGGCGAAAGCGGCGAATGGCAGCGCGACCGGCATCGATCGTGTATCGACGGTCAATGCCGGCACGCTTCAGGCTGTTGCCGGTCGGGACCTGAATGCCAACGCGGCTGTTATCGCGACGACCGGCAATGCAGTACTGGCAGCGAACAACGATGTCAATTTGAATGCGGTTCGCCAGAGCAGCCAGGACGCAGTGAAGTGGGACGATCGCAACCATGCGGAACACTCTGCGTCGAGCGACACGGGTACGCAGATCGCGACGGGCGGCAACCTGGCGATTGTGGCAGGCCATGACGTGAATGCGACGGTTGCATACGCCAACGCGCAGGGCGCAATTGGCGTCAGCGCCGGGCACGATGTTAACCTGAACGCTGGCGAGCAGAGCGCGAGCGCGAACGACGAGCACTATCACAAAGAAAACGGCTTCCTGTCGTCGAAATCGACACACACGATCGATTCGAGCAGCTACACCAATGCGGTCGGCACGACGTTGTCGGGCAATACCGTCGCCGTGCAGGCTGGAAATGACCTGACGGCGAAGGCCGCAACAATCGCTGCAACCAACGACGTGAGCCTCGCCGCAGGACACGACCTGACGGTTACGACGGCGGACACGGCCTCGAGCGAGTATCACTACAAGGACGTAAAGAAGTCCGGCCTCGGTAGTCCTGGCGCCGGAATCTCGTATGGCACAAACCAGGCGATCGATGCCAGCCGCGATACGGTGAAGGGTTCGCAGGGCAGCCTGATCGGCAGCACGGACGGCAGCGTGTCGATGGTGGCTGGCAACAAGCTGCATGTGACGGGCTCCGACATTGTTGCCGGCAAGGATGTGACGGGCGTCGCGAAGGAAGTGACGATCGATGCGTCGCAGACGGATCGTCATCACGAAGAAACCCACGAGGTGAAGAGTTCGGGTTTCACGCTGGCGGTGAAGTCGCCGGTGATCGATGCGATCCAGAACGTGAATCAGCAGGCGCAAGGCGCGGGCGGTAGCCAGGACGGACGGGCGGCAGCGCTGCATGCGATTGCGGCGGCGGGCGGCATGGCCGATCTGGTCGGTGCGACGGGCAGCATGACGAATGCGCTGAACGATCCGAAGGGCAAGGTCGAGGCGAAGGTGGAGTTGAGCTTCGGCTCGTCGTCCAGCAAGTCGACGTTCACCGAGAACAGCACGCAGAACAACGGCAGCAGCGTGAAGGCCGGCGGTACGGCTGCGTTCATCGCGACGGGTGACAAGAATGCCGGACAGGGTAACGTGACGATCCAGGGATCGGACGTCACGGCGAAGAACGTGCTGCTGGAGGCGACGAACAAGGTCAATCTGATCAACAGCACGGACATGGACAGCACGCGCAGCACGAGCGAGTCGAAGAGCGCGGGCGTAGGTGTTTCGTATGGAACGGGCGGGTTCGGGGTGTCGGCGTCGATGGCGCGCGCGCACGGCGATGCGAACTCGGATGCGGCGACGCAGAACAACACGCACATCAACGCGAGCAATACCGCGACGATCATCAGCGGCGGCGATACCAATATCGTCGGGGCGAACGTCAATGCGCACAAGGTAATCGCGGATGTCGGCGGGAACCTGAATCTTGCGTCGGTGCAGGATACGAGCCAGAGCGCCGCGCATCAGAGCAGTTCGGGCGGCGGGTTCAACGCGAGCATGGGTGGCGCGAGCGCCAGCGTCAGCATGCAGAACGGTCGCGCGAGCGGTAACTATGCGGGCGTGCACGAGCAGACGGGCATTCAGGCGGGAGACGGCGGCTTTGACATCACGGTCAAGGGCAATACGGACCTGAAGGGAGCGTATATCGCGAGTACCGCGACGCGGGACAAGAACCAGCTGACGTCCGGGACGCTGATGTTCTCGGATATCCGGAATCACTCGGCATACGACGCGAGCAGCTTTGGGGTTAGTGCGGGTGGTGGTGTGGGTAATGGCGGTAACAACTACGCGACGCACGGGCCGACGAGCGGGAAGAACACGGGTGGTGTCTTGCCGCTGTATGTGAGCGAGAGCGACAGCAGTAGCGCAACGACGAAGAGCGCGGTCAGTGCCGGCAGCATCACGATTACGGATCAGGCGAATCAGAAGCAGGATGTGGCGACGCTGGAGCGTGATACGTCGAACCTGAATGGCACGGTCGGCAAGACGCCGGATTTTCAGCAGGTGCTGGGCAATCAGGCGGATCTGATCAATGCGGCGCAGGCGGCGGCGGAGACGATTGCGAAGCAGGTTGGATCGTATGCGGACAAGAAGCGCGATGAAGCGCTGAAGAATGCGGATGGCGCGAGTGATCCGGTGCTTAAGGCTCAGTATCAGCAGGACGCGAAGGATTGGGCAGAGGGTGGTGATAGTCGGGCTGCGCTACATGTTGCTGGTGGTGCGTTGACGGGCGGCTTGACTGGTGGTGGTTTGGGTGCGGTGGGCGGGGCTGCGGGTGCGGGCGTGTCGGCGAAGCTTGCGCCGGAATTGAATGAAATCGCCAAGTCGATCAAGGATGCGGGGCCGACGGGTAACGCGAACGTAGATGAGTTGCTGGGGAACCTTGCGTCGAATGTGTTGGCCGGTGGTGCGGGTGCGTTGCTGGGTGGTGGGGCGGGGGCGTTGTCCGGGGCGGGGGTGGATCGGTTTAATAGGCAGTTGCATCCTGAAGAGAAGAAGTGGATCAATGAAAAGGAAGCGACTTACGCGAAGAAATACGGCCTGACGCTCGAGCAGGCGCATAACGAACTCACGACGCAGGCCAATCTGCAAGTGCAGAACGGTTCGACTGGCACATGGAATCAGCGCGCAAGTGACTTTTTGGGTCAGGCGCACGGGATGCTGGAGGCGGATGGGAACAGCGGACTCGGGTATACGTTCTATGCGACGCCGGAGCAGAAAGCGAATGTGGAGATGTACGCGAAGCACTATCCGAATGATGTCGGGATGAACGTACCGGACGGCCAGGCGATAGCAAACTCGGCGGGCCGGGACAAGGGGCTCCAAAGCACATACGAGAAGCTCACGCTGGGTGCGGCAGTGGGTGCGGCGACGATAGCGGTAGGTGGACCAATCGCGGCGTTGCCGGGTGCGCCGATATTCAGTACGGGCGGGGTGTTGGGTTCGGGAGCGTTGGCGTCGCCGGTTGGGACGGGGGCGATCAGTGCGGGGATCAATGCAGGAACGCAGTACGGGAAGGATGGCAAGGTCAATTCAGTTGATGTGGCCGGTGCGTTTGCGACTGGTGTAGCCGGCTCGTATGGCAAGTTGGGCTGGAACGTATTCGTAAATACGATCGGTGGGGCGACGACAACTGCGTTGAATAATGTCTTGCAAGGGAAGAATGCCAGCATCGTCGATGCTGGCATTACGAGTGGCGCGCTCTCAGTGATTGGGTATTCAACCGGTAGGCTCGCTGAGTCGTGGATTAATTCAGCCCTTCGACCTACGGTTAACAATACCAATGGATGGGCTGCTAGCGAAGTTTGGGCCGGAAGTGGATGGAATCTGTTTCGGCCAAATACGACGGGAGTAATCGGAGGTACCCTTGGCGGAAGTGTGACTCAGGAAGCGGTTGGGCCGATGGTGCCTGTTCCCTCGAATGGAGGAGGAAAGAAGTGAGTCGTTGGATCGTTGCGTTTATTGGGGCTTGGGGAATTTGCATTACTGGGATGTATGTTGCGTGGCTGCTTGCACTAACTTTAAATTGTTTTTTTGCGCCGGGTTGTTTCGGGAAATTGAGCGTTGACGGATTGCTTTCGGCAGTGAATATCAGGGACGTGTTTGTAAGAGGGACTCTCCTCTCCATTGCCCTCATTGTCATTGCCCGGATTCGCCGCCAGAGACAATAACAAACCGCGAGCAGGCCGTGGTCGAGTCTGTCGATGAACAGTGGCAACGAGTCGGACGTTCGGCGGTTTGCGTATATGGTCTAATCGGAAGTCCGGACGAGGGCGGGGCAGCGTGAGCTAGCCGCACGCCCAATCTGCTGATCAATTCGCTGCCGTCCATGCTGAACCGACGATGGATGCCGCGCTCGTCACAATCGTCGTGCACAGCGCCGATTCAGCATACTTTCCGACGGTTTTAGCGGGTGTTTCCCACTGGTTGGTCATGCGAATTTTTACCTAAGATGAAGCAATCGTGCGCGCGATACGGTGCCTGCTCGCGTACGGAGGGAGGCAGGGGCAGCGCCGGAGCAACGCCAGCGGATGTTGCCATCATGGATGCAAAAGTGTGCGCGGCGGCTGTCAGTCTTGCGACTGCAATGACGCCAACGGGCGCGGCAGCGATTGCCGCGCCGAAGACGGGCCGGCACGGCCGTACTGCTTCGCTGCGCCACGCGTTACTCGCAATCGTTTGCGCACTGGGCGTAGCACCCACCATGCTCACCGGGGCGCCGGTCGATGTGGACGGTCAGGTCGAAACCATGCGCATCGTCGCCACCGCGAGCCCCGCAGATCCCGCCGTTTCGTCACACGACTCCGCCGTGCGTCAGGTCGTACTCGGCATCATCAGCTTCACGCACTGGCCGACGACGCCCGTTCGCCTGCATCTGTGCGTCACCGGTCGGCCCGACTACGCGCGCGGCCTGACCGACACGCTGCAGGCAGGCTCGACGCTGCTCGACGTGCAGCGTGTCCGCTTCGACGATCCGTCGCTCGGCATGGCCTGCGACGTCGTCTATCTCGGCATCCTGAGCGACGATGAGCGAAAGCGGGTGAGAGCCGCGGTGGCCGGCCACCCGGTGCTGACGATCTCGGAACACGATCCGTCCTGCACCGCAGGCGGCATGTTCTGTCTCAACGTCGACGGCGAACGCGTATCGTTCGACATCAACCTCGACGCGGTGGCGCGCAGCGGCGTGCGCGTGCACCCGAATGTGCTCAATCTCGCGCGACGGCCGGGGGCGCAATGACACGGTTCGCGCCTCACTTTTCCCCCTCGCGCGTGTCGCGCCCGACGCTGCAAAGCGTGTTGCGCCGCGCGCACCTGCGCCTCGCGTTCGTTGCCGTCGCAATGGCCGCCGTGTCGTTGATCGTGGTCGCCGTGATCGCGTTGCGCGCGTATGCCGGCAACAACCTGAACCTGCTCGCGCGCTCGCTCGGTTATACGGTCGAGGCGGCGCTCGTGTTCGGCGACCGCGTCGCGGCGAACGAGGCGATCGGGTTGATCGCCAGCGATGAGGACGTGGCGCAGGTGGTGGTCACGGACAGCAAGGACCAGCTGTTCGCGACATGGCAGTTGCCTGCCGCCAGCGAGATCGCCCGGCTCGAGCGCGTCGTCGCCGACTTTGCGTTGCCGGGGCCGGTGACGGTCCCGGTGATGCACGACGGTATCGTCGTCGGTCACGTCGTCGTACGCGGCCGCGGGCACCAGTTCTTCGGCTTCCTGCTCGGTGGCATCGGCGGCATTCTCGGCTGCCTGGCCGTCAGCGTGTTCGGCGCGTATGTCAGCTCGAAGCGCCTGCTGCGCAACATCGTTTCGCCGCTGCGCGCGCTGGCCGGCGTGGCGCACGCCGTGCGGCGCGAGCGAGCGTTCGCGCGACGGGTCGCGCCCGTGCCGATCGCCGAACTGAACGAACTCGGCGACGACTTCAATGCGTTGCTCGACGAATTCGAAGACTGGCAGAACACGCTGCGCGACGAAAACGCATCGCTCGAGCACAAGGCGACGCACGATGCGCTCACGGGCTTGCCCAACCGCACGCAGTTCGAGTCGCGTCTTGCACGTGCCCTCAGCGACGCCGGTGCGACGGGCGAGCGGGTCGGCATCCTGTATCTGGACTGCGACCGCTTCAAGGAGGTCAACGATTGCCTCGGCCACGACGCCGGCGACGCGGTGCTGATCGGCATCGCGGCGCGGCTGCGCACGCAGGTGCGCGAGGCCGATCTGGTCGCACGCCTCGGCGGCGACGAATTTGCGGTGATGCTGTCGGCGGCGCGCGATGCGGGCAGCGTGTGTCGCATCGCCGACGAGATATTGTCCGGCATGGCGCCGTCGATCGAACTGTCCGACGGCCGCATGGTGGCCACCATGATGAGTGCCGGCGTTGCGCTGTATCCCGACCACGCGTCGGACGCGAGCGGCTTGCTGCGCGCGGCGGATGCAGCGATGTATCGGGCCAAGCGCACTCGGCCAGGCTCGTGGCGGTTGGCTGAAAGTGTTGCAGGACCGGTTTGATGCCGATCGTTTCGCGCTGCGGGCGAGGCCGCGGCAGCGGATGACAAAAAGTGCACCCGACGCGGGCGCACTCGAAGGGGATGTGAAATGAACTACTCGTTTCCTGTGAGCCTGGGGCGGATGTGCGTCGGAAGCGCGCTGCTGCTGTGCATGCTGCTGGGGGGCTGCACGGCGCCGCCGCTTCACCGTGGGCTGACGCAGAAGCAGGTCTCGACGCTCAAGTCGGCCGGTTTCCACGAGACCGAAGAGGGTTTCGAGTTCGGCTCGACCGGACCGATCCTGTTCGATTTCGACCGCTATAACCTCAAGCCCGATGTGCGGCGGATCGTCGAGCGGATCGGGCGCACGCTCAGGTCGGCGGGGATCAACGGCGTGCGGGTTTATGGGTACTCGGATGAGGATGGCGCGGATGACTATGACGTCGAGTTGTCCAGGCGGCGTGCCGAGGTCGTGGAGATCGAGCTTGTCGACGTCGGGCTGGATGCGAAGCGCATCGCAGTCGTCGGAAGAGGGAAGCGCGACCCGGTGGGCGACAACCGTACGCCGGCCGGCAAGACGCAGAATCGGAGGGCGGCGATTGTGGTTTCGCCGCGGTGAGGAAAGGGGCGGCGCGTACTGGCACGCAGCGATGACGCTTGCGTTGCCTGCCGACAAGCAAGCCGCTCAGCCTGATCTGAAAGCACGGATACCGGACTGTCACGGTGCTGTCGGCTGTAACTGTTTGCCATCATTGCCATGCAGGCACCTGAGCGACTGTTCACAAGCAACGGACCTTGATGTTCACGGCTGATGGGACGGATCATTGGCCCAGGCTTTGATTGAAGATCGGAGGCCGCTGAATAAATTCGAAACGAGATTTTCAGTTGCCCGAATAGAATCGTTCCGCTCGATTTTTTGAATCCTGCATCGCCGCTTGGCGAGCACAGCGACGATCGGAACGTGTATGGCCATCGAACCCAAGGATCTTCTTCCGCACTTCGAACGCGAGATGGCGCTGCTGCGCCGATCGATGCAGGCGTTCTCGCAGCGTTTTCCTAAAATCGCCGCTCGCCTGGCGATCACCGGCGAGCATTCCGAAGATCCGCACGTCGAACGTCTGTTGCAGTCGTTCGCATTGATGTCGTCGTCTCACGACATCCGCCTCGACGATGATGTGCCCGCGTTTACGCACAGCCTGCTCGAGACGCTGCACGGCGCGTTCCTGCGTCCGTTTCCTTCCTGCGCGATTGCGCAATTTCATGTCGACCGAACCAGCAATCGGACAGAGCCCCGCGTCATCCCCTGCGGCGAGCACCTGGTTGCTCCGGCCGAGCGCGAAGTATTTCGCATGACGGATGAGGTCGCGATCGTGCCGCTGGCTGTTTCGGATGTGCGTTACACGACGTCGGCGATTGCACCGCGCGATGCGGCGTTGCCGCCCGAGGCGACCGGTTTGCTGACTGTCACGTTCGAGCTGACCTCGCCTGAAGCCGCGTTCGCGATCGTGCCGGACAGGTTGCGTCTGCACTTTACCGGCGCGCGCGAGATCGTCGCGGCACTCATGGACGCCATCCTGCTGTTTGCCGTACGCGGTTTCGCCGAGGCTGACGGATCCGGACGCTGGAAGCGTCTTCCGGGCGAGGTATTCACGGCCGTCGGCCTCGAGCCGGCCGATGCGCTGCTCGATATGCCGCGTGACGATGCGCTCGTGCCTGTTCACCTGCTGATGGAGTACTGCGCCGTTCCGGAGCGCTTCGATTTTGTCGACCTGGATATGCGACCGCTCAAACGGATCGCAGGCGGCAGTCGTCGCGTCGCACTGCATCTGGTGATCGCGGGCGTGCATCCGGATTCTCATCGGGCGCAACGTCTGGCCACAGCGACGGCTGAACATGTGCGTTTGTTTTGTACGCCCGCGATCAACCTTTTCCTGGACGACGCCGAGCCGATTGAGACCTGTACCGGTGGTTCGTATTACCCGGTGAAAGCGCTGGCACAGAAGAACGCGTCGCAGACGAACATCTGGTCGATCGACACGGTTCGCGAGATTTCCGACGCCGGTACGTCGCTCCTGCCGCCGTTCCAGTCGTTGCAGCATGGGATGGGCGCCCACCTCGGGCTGTACTGGGCCGTGTTGCGCGACGAGGCTCGGCGGGCGCCGAAGAAGCCTGTCGACCCCGAGGACAAAAAGGCGGGCAAGACGCCGTCCCCGGACGAGATTGCCGAGCAGCGCCGCGGCGTCGAACTGGCACTGATCGACCGGGACGGCCAACCTGCCGACCCCGGGCAGCGCAAACTGGCGATCCGGCTTTCCTGTACCCAGGGCGACCTGTCCGGGATGCAGGAACGCGAGCTGGCCTTGCGCGCAGGCGATCCGGTGGGGACGATCGCGCTGTTGAACCGGCCGACCCGGAGCCGGCCGCCGGCTTTCCGCTACGGCGAGCTGTGGGATCTGCTGTCATTGCTCGTACCGCAGGCGATTCGGCTCGACAACGGCGGTCTGGCCCAACTGACGCGGCTCTGCACCCGCTGGGCCGAATGCTCGGTCGACGCCGGGCGACGCTTCGACGCGCTCGTTTCGTTGTCGACCGCGCGCGTGCGGCGCTGGCTGCCCGGCAAGCCGGCGTCGGCGTTTGCGCAGGGGCTCGAAGTGCGGCTGGTGGTCGATGAACAGCGTTTCGCCGGGTTCAGTCTTGGCGGATTCGCACACGTGATGGATCGGTTCTTCGTGCCCTACGTTCCGGTTACCAGCTTTGTACAGGTGGTGCTGTTTTCAGCGCAAACCGGCGCGCTGCTTCGCCGTGGGCAACCGTGCCCCGGCGTCCAGCCGCTGGTCTAGGTTTTCGATTTTCGGGGCTCGAACGGAAACGTTTGCGGGTGCCTTTCGCGCGGTCGGAATTTGTCCTACATTAACGGGGCTTCGGGCCGGCCAGACGGCCCACGGAACCTGAGATCACACGCAAGGAACAAGAATGAGTTTCGCTCCGAACGGGGGTATTCCCAATGGTTTGGGCGGCAGCGCGCTCGGCTCCTTGAGCGCGCTCGGCGGCCTTGCAGGGCCGATCGCCTCGAGTGTTGCCGGGAGCCTCGGGCCGCTCGCGGGCCTGGCCGGGCACGTCGACACCGTCCAGCGTGCGATGCAGCTCGCACAGACCGGCTTCTCGCTGATGGACAAGACGCCCGGCGCGGTTGCCGAAGCGATCAACGGCGCCGCCAACCCCGCGCGCCTGACCCAGCTCAATCGTTACGTCACGCTCGATACGCCGCTCGGCCCGGATGTGCTGCTGGTCAGCGCCGCCGTCGTCGACGAGTACGTGAACCGGTTGCCGGAAATTCACCTCGACCTGCTGTCGCATCGCCACGACCTGCGCCCCGACGACCTGATCGGCCAGCAGGTCAAGATCCGGTTCGATCAGCAGGCGCGCCTGTCGACGCTCGAACGCGTCGTTGCATCGGGTGCCGGCGAGAACGACCGTTACTTCGACGGCTACGTTGCGTCGTTCGACCGCGCCGGCAATCCCGGGAATGTCACGCAGTACCACCTGACGGCGGTGCCATGGTTCTGGTTCCTGACGCGCTCGACCGACTGCCGGATTTTCCAGAACAAGACCGCGCAGGACATCCTCACCGAGATCTTCCAGGAGCACGGATTTTCGGATTTCGTGTTCGACATCCGGACGAGCCAGAAACCGCTCGAATACGTGGTGATGTACCAGGAGTCCTATTACAACTTCTGCGCGCGGTTGATGGAGCAGGAAGGGCTGGTATGGACGCACCGCTACGAGAAGGACAAGCACATGCTGGTGATCGGCGACACGAATCTGCTGTTCCGCCCGATCGACGGTCTGGCAACTGTGCCGTTCGCCGCCACCGAGGCGAGCGAGGACAGCGGCATCGACCAGTTGCACGAAGGCCGGCGCTTCGGCGTCGGCAAGGTCACGTTCCGCGACTTCAATCATCAGAATCCGTCGTCGCCGCTGATGCTGGTGGAAGCCGGCCCGCAGAACCTCAAGCACGCGCGGCTCGACTCGACCGAGCGGTTCGAGCACCAGTCGCTGTACGACCACGGCGACGACGGCAACCGCTACGCCCGTTTTGCGATGGAGGCCGAGGAGGCGCAGGCCCATCGCTATACCGGCGGCGGCTACGCGTGGCGCATGACCACGGCCGGCGCCGTCAACGTGGCGAATCACCCGGTCCTCGAGAACAACCAGGAATACGTGATCCTGCATGTGCGCCACGAGGCGGTAAACGATTACACGCAGCACAGCGCAAAACTGCCGTACCGCAACAGCTTCGCGCTGCTGCCGAAGAAGATTCCGTACCGTGCGCCGCGCGGTACGCCGAAACCGGTGATTCACGGCACGCAGTCGGCGATGGTCGTCGGTCCGAAGGGCGAGGAAATTTACACCAACGGCAGCGCCGTGAAGGTGCATTTCCCGTGGGACCGGCGCGGCAAGAAGGATGGCTCCGACTCGATGTGGGTACGCGTGTCGCAACCGTGGGCGGGCGACGGTTGGGGCGCGGCCGCGATTCCGCGGATCAAGCAGGAAGTGCTCGTCGCGTTCAATCAGGGCGATCCGGATAACCCCGTGATCGTCGGCCGCGTGTTCAACGGCGAGCAAGGCAACCCGTACCACGGCGCGGCCGGCCAGACGATGGGGATCAAGAGCCAGACGCACAAGGGGCAGGGCTCGAACGAGATCCGCATGACCGACACGAACGGCATGCAGGAATTCTTCATGCACGCGCAGAAGGACATGAACACCGTGGTCGAGAACAGCGAGACGCACAAGGTGCTGGGGCCGATGCGTACCGTGCTGGTGGCGACGGGTAGCGAAGAGAAGCAGATTCCGCAGGGCAACCTGACCGAGACGATCGCCGAGAAGCGGAGCACGACCGCGACCACGGTCGAGGTGACGACACCTGCCAAGGATGGCGGCGGCGGCACGCAGGTCTACGTGGCCGAGCGCGGCATCCTGCTGAAGGTGCAGGACAGCTCGATCTCGCTCGCGCCCGAAGGCATTCGCCTCGAGCACAAGGGCTCCGTGATCCTGATGACCGACGACGGCGTGATGGTCAACGGCCAGCGCATCGATCTCAACAAATAAACGAACAAAACCAGCCATGCACTACGCAATCCACGAAGGCACCTTCGAACTGCCGGACGCGGCGCTCGACCGCACCGTCAACATCCTCGTGATGAACGCCGGCCCCGGCGGCCTCAACCTCGTGATCGCCCGTGGGCGGCTGCGTGACGGGGAAGGTATCGATGCGTTCGTCGCGCGCGAATGGGAAGTGGCGTCGCGCGACGCGAAGATGCTCACCGAGAAGGCGCGCCGGCCGGTGACGGTGGCGGGCCGTTCGGGCATCCAGATCGATTCCACGCACGAGCGGGATGGCCGGCTCTGGCATCAGGTGCAGACCATGTTCCCGTCCGACGACGCCGGCCGCGTGCTGGTGATGACGCTGACCAGCGCGGCACCGCTGACCGCAGAGCAGCAGGCGATCGCCGACCGTATGCTCGCCAGCTTCCAGCCGCGCGCGGCTCGACCGACCCTGCTCGGACCGGGTGACGCGTCGTGAGTGCGGAAAACTTCGCGGCCGCTCGCTTCGAAGATCCGATCCAGCACACGTCGTTCCTGGGTGAGCTTGTCGGCACGGTCGGGTCGGTGGTCGGCGGTGCCATCGTCGGTGCATTGGTGGCGGAGGCGATGGAGGGGCTGGTGTTCGTCGGCCTCGCTGCGCTCGAGATCGGCACGGCAGGGTTGGCGACGCCGCTCGTGATTGCGATCGGCGTGGGGGTGGCGGTCGGCTCGGGCGCGCTGATGGAAGCGAGCGGGATGAACGAAGCCATCGACGACGGCGCGAAGGCACTGGCCAATTCGATCGTGCCGCCCGAGATCAAAGGCAAGATCGCGAGCGGGTCGGGGAACGTTTACGTCAATAACAAGCCGGCGGCGCGGGCGGCGAAGCCGGGGGATCTCGATACCGTCGCGTGTACCGATCATCCCGGGCCGCAGATGATCGCCGATGGGTCGGGGAGCGTCTATATCAACGATCATCCGGCCGCGCGCGTCGGCGACAAGACGACTTGCGACGGGACGATTGCCGAAGGGTCCGATAACGTTTTCATCGGCGGTGGTACGCAGCGGGTAAGGGACGTGAAGTCTGCTTCACGGCTTGGATGGCTGGGGGCGGCGCTTGGTATCGCGCTCGCGGTTTGCGGCCGCGGGAAGATGAGCTGGGGGCAGTTTCTGAAAGGTAAGTTGCCTTGCCTTGCGATCAATTTTGCAGCCGGTGCCTTCGGTACGTGGCTCGGCAGTTTGGCGAGGCCGTCTGCGGGCCACCCGGTCAACGTCATTACCGGCGGCAAGATTCTCGATGGCACGGACGATACCGACTTCGCATTGCCCGGGCCGCTGCCGATCGTGTGGAGACGTTTTTACAGCAGTCACGATGATCGTGCTGACAGCCTGTTCGGGCCGGGCTGGAGTGTGCCGATCAGCGTTGAGCTGCGGCTTGCGCGTGAGCATGGCGAGGTCACGTCGATCGCATATTGGGATGAGCAGGGGCGCGACATCGCGTTCCCGGCGGTGCCGCCGGGTGACAGCCATTTCAGCGTTCCCGAAGGCATTTACCTGATCTGTACGGCTGGCGGCCACTACGTGGTTGAGACGGTCGACGGGTTGTATCGCGATTTCGGCCGTGCTCGTAGCGATGCGGACAGCGAGACGCTCAAGCTGTGGCGTCTCGAGGATCGCAACGGTAACTGGATCGAGGTGGAGCAAGAGGCGGCCGATGAGGTTGTGCGGCCGGCCCGGCTGCATGACAGCGCTGGTCGCATGCTGACGCTGGTCTACGATAAATCGCAGCCGCGACGAATTGCCACGATCGAGCTGACTCGTGGTGTGGACGGTGAGCAACCCGACACGCTGGTGCGTTACGCGTACAACGGTGCAGGCGAGTTGGTGGCGGTTACCGATCGCAGTGGCCATACCGCGCGACGCTTCGCGTACGAGCGTGGACTGATGGTTCAGCACACCTTGCGCGGCGGTTTGCAGTGTTTCTATGCGTGGGAGGGCGTCGGTCGCGACGCGCGCGTCGTGCGCCACTGGACCGACGACGGCGAAGCGTACACGTTCAACGCGGACCTCGCGCAGCGTACGGTGACGATCACCGATCAGATCGGTCGCGTTACGCAGTGGACGTGGAACGAGGATCAGCAGCCGACGAGTCATACGGATGCAGAAGGTCATGTTTGGCGGTTAGAGTGGAGCGCGAAGCGGCAGTTGGTCAGTACGACCGATCCGGCTGGGAACACGACCCGCTTTGAATATGACGAGCGCGGGCGCCAGACCGAGCGCATAGACGCACTCGGTCAGGTTGAGCGCACCGAATGGAATGGGCACTACGACCTGCCTGTCGCGGAAACCGATCCAGCCAACTCGCGCTGGATCTACCGCTACGACGGTCGCGGCAACCTGACGATGACGCGCGATCCGGCGGGCTTTGCGACCGAGTATCACCGGGATGAGCGTGGGTTGGTGCACACGATCCGCGATGCGCGGGGTGGTTACAAGTTCCTCGAATGGAATGGTCGTGCGCAGTTGACCTCGTACACCGATTGTTCCGGAAAGATCACGCGGTTTGCATATGACGCACGGGGCGCGCTCGCGCGCGTGACTGATGCGGCCGGGCAGTCAACCGTGTATGAAGCGGATGCAATGGGGCGGGTTACGGGGATCGGGACGGCCGATGGTGCTCGTCAGACGTTCCGGTACGATGCGGCCGGGCGTCTCGTCGAAGTTGTCGATGCGAATCAACGCAGCACGCGCTATGAAATCAATGCGCGGGGGCTGCTGCTGTCGCGTACTGATGCGGCTGATCGTGTCGTGCGGTTTGTTTACGACGATGCGTTCAGGCTCGCGAGTTTGACCAACGAAAATCATGAGTCGTATCGCTTCCAGTATGACCGTCGTGATCTGGTTTCTGCACAAATCGGCCTCGATGGTCACAAGCGCACATATGAATATGACGTGTGCGGCCAAGGCACGATCGTACGGGATGGACAGATCGAGACGCGCTACGAGCGCGACGCGATCGGGCGACTGACGGCGAAGCAAGCTACGCATGAGCGTTGTGAGTACTTGTACGACAAGGCGAACCGAATCGCATCTGCCGAGTTGTACACGTTGGCCGCTCGTGGCCCGTCGCTGAAGAATCGAGTCAATCTGAAATACGACGCGCGCGGAGCGGTTCTCGAGGAATACACGCCGACCGGCTGGCTCGCGCATACGTACGACGAGCTTGGCAACCGTGTCAGCACCACAATCTCGGGCGAGCGCACGATCGATTGGCTGCATTACGGCTCGGGACACGTGCACCAGATCCGCGTTGACGGCGCTGCAGTTGCCGACATGGAACGCGATGATCTGCATCGGGAGGTGCTACGAACGCAGGGCAAGCTGACCAGTCATTTCGGGTACGACGCGGTTGGCCGGCGTGCGCGGCACGCTGCGCAGCGAGGCCGGGCGGCGGACGATCTGCTTGCGAAGCAGTGGCAATACGATGCAGCGGGCGACGTGATCCAGAAGCGAGATCAGCGTCATGGCACGACGAGCTATCGATATGACCCGACTGGTCGCATTGAACAGGCGGCAGGGCCGGGGGTGCCGTCGGAAGTGTTTCGCTGGGACGCGGCGGCCAACCTGGTGTCGAGCGATCACCCAGGCGGCTACGTCGAGCACAACCGGCTCAAGATGTTCGAAGACAAGCGCTTCGAGTACGACTCGTATGGACGGCTGGTTCGCAAGCTGAGTGGTCACGGGCCTGCAAAAGAGTTGGTTCTTGAATACGACGATTGGAACCAGTTGAAGACCGTCGTGACGAAGGACAGGCTAGGCATCGCGACGACGCATTTCGAATACGACGCGTTTGGCCGGCGGGTTCGGAAGCTCAATGGTGGCTATGCGAGTACTGATTTCCTGTGGGACGGCATGCGCCTCGTGCAGGAGACATATCACGACCGTCAGGGCGAGGAAGCGCTGACGTACTTGTACGAGTCCAATAGCTATGTGCCGCTTGCGCGGATCGATCAAGGTAAGCCGGCGGCTAATGATGCGGATGCGCGAGACGCCGTCTACTACTTCCACAACGACGTTTCGGGGCTGCCAGAGGAACTGACCGACGCCGACGGCGAACTGGTCTGGCAGGCCCGATACAAGGTGTGGGGCAACGCGGTGCAGGAGGAGTGGATTGCGCGGGCGCCGCAGAGGTCGACAGCCTCGTGGGGTGAAGTGTCGGTGGCCGCGGCGACGTCCATACACGTACCACGACCACAGAACCTGCGTTTCCAGGGACAGTATCTGGACCGTGAGACTGGGTTGCACTACAACACTTTCCGGTTCTACGATCCGGACATCGGGCGATTCATCAATCAGGACCCCATCGGGCTCGCCGGTGGGCACAACCTTTATCAATATGCGCCCAATCCGGTCTCGTGGATTGATCCGTGGGGATGGGCGGTAACTCCGCTGGATGCTCCTGGGTATTCCACGTATGGTCTTTACGAGCCCGGAGCGAATGAGCCCTACTACGTTGGCCATACCGGACAATCGCTCGACGATCGCCTCTCTGAACATGTAGGTACCGGACGAGCCGTTCGAGGGCAGACCGAAATTCGCTCTCTTGAAGGGCCTACAGGGACGTTGACATATAGTCAAGCAAAGGGATATGAGCAAGCATATAGAGAAAAATTCAATACCAAAACAGGGTTCCCCGGCAATGTCATCGAGCCTATCAATAAATTGAGAACAGATGAGCGCGGCCTATCTCATGTGAATTTTTATAATGATAAGGCAAAGGAAATTGGGTTGGGCCGATGTGGAGGTTAATGATATGGCATTGCTGAAAGTAATACCTGGCGATATTGTTGCAATTCCCTGCGAAATGAACGGGGAGTGGGGGTTTGTGTGTTCTCGGGTGATTCTGGTTGGGGCGACAAAATGGATTGAGGTTTTTGACGAATTTAGTGTTGACTTCAAGGTGGCATCAGAAGATGCGAAGTCGGGAAAATATTCAAAAAATTCCCGCCTATTTAATCCTATTCTGGCGTCTTTTGATTTTGGGAAAAACTTTTGCGCAGTGAAGTGGCCCATATTGTCATCAGATCCTCTCTATACGCCCGATCAATCGAATTTCTCAGAAATAGAATTTGAGGGGCCGTCATATGAGGAGTTGGGGATTTATTACAAAGGGGGCGAGAAATTTACTGAAAAGCAAGGGGTTCGCAGAAACTTAGAGGATATGACGATATTTTCCAATCCCCAGCTTGTTAGGCGTATAAATTTGTATCTTTCTGGATACATCAAAGAGGGCACGCCATGGAATTCAAGATTGGTAAAATCGATTATTGATAAAGAGGGTATGAATTGGTGGGTGGGCGGAATAAATGCATGCAATGACAAAGCAGATGCGGTCGCGCTTCTATTCAAAGAGTCGCGTACCAAAAAGAAGCGATGAAATTGTATCTGTTGACGCGGTTACAGACCGAATCAATGCGGCATGAGCGAGTGTCACGGGCGGCCATTCTCCGATATCGTGATTCTTGATGAAGCGATTTTCGCAGTGGTGTGCCATACGCGTGAATTCGTTGCCCCTCATCCAGGTGGATCGGGTTATATTGGATCTATAAAGGGGCCGGGGGCAATCCAATTTCTGCGATCACATGAAGGTAAATATGCGCCGGGTATCTTACTGGAAGCGGGAGCAATGTCGCTAGACGCATAGATCGGGGTGGGTGTAGCCTGATCCCCAACTGGAGCCGAGACGAAATGAACTGTTTGTCGGTGTTGGTCGGTCGACATTTCGAGGGGCATCTTCTAGCCCGACTACCTGTCAGATCGAGTTCCAGCTAATACATCTGATCCAATCGAACTGTTTCGAATCGTCAAGTTCTGATCAATCGCTCACTGTGACAGATCGACGTTCGCCATCAACGCTCGCAATGGCCGTAAGCATTGACCTCATTGTCTGCCTATAACCAACGGCTAACGTGTGCCCAAGCAACAAACACTGTCTAATAGGCAATGTCCAGCCGAAGATGATCGCGCGCGCGGATGGATACGTTGCACGTCCTGATCCACACGTCGAAGCCCCATTTGCACAGCCCCACCAACAAAGGAGGAATCCAAACCATCAAACCGCCGCAGTAAACGAGCGCGGGCCGCAAGTGCTACCAACACTCACGACCCGCTAACCACAGCCAACTAATGGAGAGTTGCCCATGGCTAAGCCGAATCATAAAGCACGACCACCGAAGACGGAACGTTTCGTAACGATCCAGGAAATGTGGGGTACGCCGAAAACCGACCTCAAGCCGGAGAAGTTCTACCCGTATATGAAGATCGGTGGGATGTGGCTGATCAGCGATGCGTGTTTTGTCCCGGGCCGAAAGGCGCGAATCGATATTGAGCCTGGCCGGCTGATCATCACGCAGTTGTAAAAGGCAACGCCGCGAGATGCGGCCGCGCTGCGCGAAGTCGCGCAGCGCGCGGGTAGGGCTGCTGCTACCAGCCGCCCGAACGCATCACCAGGCGATATTGCAGGACGACCGCGACGTCCTCGCACCGCCGGTAGCCGTGCAATGCGTGCCCGCGCCGTTGTCATAGAACGTGCGCGTTTCCGGTTGCGGCACCGACGGATCGAACGGATTCGGCGTACCGTGCGGGCCGCGCGCAGCATCGTACGGCCGCGTCGGCGCATACGAGCCGCCACCGCCAGCTGGGCGCGAGCCGTTATCTCGCAGGTACTCGTTCCAGTTCTGCTCGCGCTGCTTGTACCCCGGCAACGCGCGACCAAGACTATCGCTGCCACCTGCGCCGAGCGCGACGCGATTCGCGGGCAATACCAAATCGGGTTCGTGCTCCGACGAAGGCGGCGGTGCCACAAGCCTATCGCCCGACACACGCAACGGCCGCGTATCAGGCGTATCGAACGGACTACGCTCCACGGGCGCAGCGTACTGCACGCGGCGACGGTTCATATGTGCCGCATGCCCATCATCACGAGCAGCAGCACGCCGCTCCGAACGAAACACATTGGCACCAGCCGACCGATCGACGAGCGTATCGCGACCCGAAGCATCGGCAGCGGAAACAGAAAGCGCCCACGCAAGCGCGGCGGCGGAAGACAAGCGAAAAGGATGATTCATCGGCGATCCCAATCAGGTGATGTGCATTGAGCAAAAACGGCAGATCACTGGCTGGCGAGACTGAACGACGGACGGGCGTCGAAGCGGCCCTGAGGCGACGGCGAAGCGCGGCGGGCGCGACTCGCAGGAAGGCTGGCTGGATTGCAGAGGCGAATTCGTATTATTTCACACAAATATCAACGAGCTTTCGAAACAGCCGAATCTGTCGGCAAACGGAAGGATTTACCGCCCACGGCGAGCGCCCCGTGTTGGTGCTTCCCCTTCAAATCGTCAGCTGATTGATTTTCAGCGATCGGACCCTTAGCAGACCAAACACGCCCTGCACACAATCCAGGATCGCCAAACCCCATACCCAGCAAGGCAACCACCCAACCCGACACCCTCCATCGCAACCCGATTGCACCGAAAGCAAACGTTCTCGCCCCCGCCCGGTTGCCCCCCCGGTCGCCACCCCATCCCTACGTGTTTTCCCTCGGTCGACCGGCATTTTTGACAGACGATTTAAAAACGCCCATATAATTTCGACTGCCTTGCCAACGGCTGTCGGACCATCCCTCCGATCAAGCGGTTTGGCAAGCGGGGCAGGCGAAACGCTTGCGCAATGCAAGACGCATCACGATGATGTCTTTCCGAACCAGACGTCCCCTTCGGGGACTGCAAGAGCCGGGCCCCGCTACGCAACATTCCGCTGGAGTTCCGTCTTCTATGTGTCTCGGGCGTGTCCCATGTCCTCGCCCCGGGTGCTGTTCGATTGCGCAAGTCATGCCGCCTTTGCCCGTATGACTAAACAACATCGAGGAGCTCCCAGATGACGCTGTCCCGTCTTACGTCCATTTCCGTCGCCGCCGTGCTGTTCGCCGCGGGCGCCGCCGCCGCGCAAGCGGAAACCGTGAAGATCGCCATCGCTGGTCCGATGAGCGGCTCGGTCGCCCAATATGGCGACATGGTGAAGGCCGGCGCGCTGACCGCGATCGAGCAGATCAACGCGGCAGGCGGTGCGGGCGGCAACAAGTTCGAAGTCGTGCTGATGGACGACGCATGCGAACCGAAGCAGGCCGTCGCCGTCGCGAACAAGATCGTCAGCCAGAAGATCAAGTACGTGATCGGCCACGTGTGCTCGGGTTCGACGATCCCCGCATCCGACATCTACGAGAACGAAGGCATCGTGATGGTCACGCCGTCGGCCACCGCGCCGCAGCTGACCGAAGGCAAGAAGCGCCACTTCATCTTCCGCACGATCGGCCGTGACGACCAGCAAGGCCCGGCGGCCGCGCACTTCATCATCAACAACGTGAAGCCGAAGAAGGTCGCCGTCCTGCACGACAAGCAGTCGTACGGCCAGGGCATCGCATCGTCGGTGAAGAAGGACCTCGAAGCCGCGAAGATCCCGGTCGTGCTGTTCGAAGGCATCAACGCCGGCGATTCGGACTACTCGGCGATCATCACGAAGCTGAAGTCGCAAGGCGTCGATTTCGTCTACTTCGGCGGCTACCACCCGGAAATGGGCCTGCTGATGCGCCAGGCGCGCGAGCAGGGCGTGAAGGCCACGTTCATGGGCCCTGAAGGCGTGGGCAACAAGGACGTGACGGCGATCGCCGGCCCGGCTTCGGAAGGCATGCTCGTCACGCTGCCGGCCGACTTCTCGGCCGACCCGGCCAACGCGGCGCTCGTGAAGGCGTTCGCGGACAAGAAGCGCGACCCGAACGGCCCGTTCCAGATGCCGTCGTACGCAGCGGTGAAGATCATCGCCGACGCGATCGCCGGCGCGAAGACGACCGATCCGACCAAGGTCGCCGCGTACATGCACAAGACGACGTTCGACACGCCGATCGGCAAGGTGTCGTATGACGCGCAGGGCGACCTGAAGGCGTTCAAGTTCGTCGTGTACACGTGGCACAAGGACGCGACGAAGACCGCCGCCAAGTAATACGGAGTACCCGCCCCGCGCACCCGCTCTGCCCGTCACCCGGGCGGAGCGCGTGCGCATTTGGCCGTTCCGCGGCCAACGGGCGGCCCGAGACGACACCGTGCGTTGCGCGCGGCCGCAGCCGTGATCCGGCGCGGCACGCGACGCGGCGCCAACGGGAGCTTCCCGCACATGACTGACTTCTTTCCGCAATTCGCCCAGCAGCTGGTCAACGGCCTGACGCTGGGTGCGATCTATGCGCTGATCGCCATCGGCTATTCGATGGTCTACGGCATCATCGGCATGATCAACTTCGCCCACGGCGAGATCTACATGATCGGCGCGTACGTGGGCCTCGTGACCCTGACCGCCATCGGCATCTCCGCCGGCTATCCGCTGCCGCTCGTGCTCGGCGCCGCACTGATCGTGTCGGTGATCGTCACCGGCCTGTACGGCTTCGCGGTCGAGCGCGTCGCGTATCGGCCGCTGCGCGGCGGCCCGCGCCTCGTGCCGCTGATCTCCGCGATCGGCATGTCGATCTTCCTGCAGAACTACGTGCAGATCGGCCAGGGCGCACGCGACGTGTCCGTGCCGGTGCTGATCTCCGGCGCGTTCGACATCCACCTCGGCGGCGACTTCGACGTGACCATCCCGTATTCGCGCCTGATGATCGTCTGCGTGACGGTGGTGCTGATGATCGCGCTCACGCTGTTCATCGGGCATTCGCGGATGGGCCGGGCGTGCCGCGCGTGCGCCGAGGACATGAAGATGGCGAACCTGCTCGGCATCGACACGAACCGCGTGATCTCGTTCACGTTCGTGCTCGGCGCGATGCTGGCCGCCGTCGGCGGCGTGCTGATCGGGCTGACGATCGGCAAGCTGAATCCGTATATCGGCTTCGTCGCGGGCATCAAGGCGTTCACCGCCGCGGTGCTCGGCGGGATCGGCAGCATCCCGGGCGCGATGCTCGGCGGCGTGCTGCTCGGCCTCGCCGAAACCTTCGCCGCAGGCTACATGCCGGCCGAGTACAAGGACGTCGTCGCGTTCGGCCTGCTCGTGCTGATCCTGCTCTTCCGCCCGACCGGCCTGCTCGGCAAGTCGGACATCGAAAAGGTCTGAGGGAGACGCAGATGAGTACAGTCATTTCCGTTCGCCGCCCGGCCGCCGACGCTTCGTTCGGCCAGGCGCTGAAAAATGCCATGGCCGCCGCGCTCCTGACGGCGATCCTCACGATCCCGGTGCTCGGCCTGCAGCTGAAGCTCGACGGCTACCAGGTCGTGCTCACGCCGCACTGGCGGCCGGTGTGGATCGCGGTCGCGGCCGTGTTCCTGTTCCAGTTGTTCAAGCCGTGGCTCGTGCGCGCGAAATCGGCGGTGAAGCTGCCGGCGATGCCCGCGATGGGCGCGCAGCAGCAGCGCGTGGTCGTGTGGGTGCTGCTCGCGGTCGGGCTCGTGTGGCCGTTCTTCGGCTCGCGCGGCGCGGTGGACGTCGCGACGCTCGCGTTGATCTACGTGATCCTCGGCCTCGGGCTGAACATCGTGGTCGGTTTCGCGGGGCTGCTCGATCTCGGTTATGTCGGGTTCTACGCGGTCGGCGGTTATACGTACGCGATGCTGAACCAGTACTTCGGGCTGTCGTTCTGGGAGTGCCTGCCGCTCGCCGCGATCGCGGCGGCGACGTTCGGCTTCCTGCTCGGCTTCCCGGTGCTGCGGCTGCGCGGCGACTATCTCGCGATCGTCACGCTCGGCTTCGGCGAAATCATCCGCCTGCTCGCGAACAACCTGACGAGCCTCACCGGCGGCCCGGACGGCATCTCGGGCATCGCGAAGCCGACGGTGTTCGGCTTCGAGATGGCGCGCTCGGCGAGCGTCGAAGGCGCGAAGACCTTCCACGAGCTGATCGGGTTGGAGTACAGCGGCGAGCACATGGTGATCTTCCTGTACCTGATCGCGCTGGTGCTGGTCGGCTTCACGCTGTTCGTGACGAGCCGCCTGATCCGCATGCCGATGGGCCGTGCGTGGGAAGCGCTGCGCGACGACGAGATCGCGTGCCGGTCGCTCGGCCTGAACCCGACGCGCATCAAGCTGTCGGCGTTCACGCTCGGCGCGTCGTTCGCCGGCCTCGGCGGCGCGTTCTTCGCGGCGCGCCAGGGCCTCGTGAATCCTGAATCGTTCACCTTCATCGAATCGGCGCTGATCCTCGCGATCGTCGTGCTCGGCGGGATGGGCTCGCAGCTCGGCGTGATTCTCGCGGCGATCCTGCTGACCGTGCTGCCGGAAGTCGCGCGCGGCTTCGCCGAGTACCGGATGCTGATCTTCGGTCTCGTGATGGTGTTGATGATGATGTGGCGTCCGCAGGGCCTGTTGCCCGCGAGCCGTCCCCACGTGGAGCTGCCCCAATGAGCACGAATGCAGAACTGTTGAAGGTCGCCGGGCTGCAGATGCGCTTCGGCGGGTTGCTCGCGGTGGACGGCATCGATTTCGACGTGCGCCGCGACGAGGTGTTCGCGATCATCGGGCCGAACGGCGCGGGCAAGACCACGGTGTTCAACTGCGTCGGCGGCTTCTACAAGCCGACCGGCGGCGACGTCGTGCTCGACGGTCACCCGATCGCGGGGCTGCCGAGCCACAAGATCGCGGTGAAGGGGCTGGTGCGGACGTTCCAGAACATCCGCCTGTTCAAGTCGCTGACCGTCGTCGAGAATCTGCTCGTCGCGCAGCATCGCAAGGTGAAGGCGGGGCTGCTGCCCGGCCTGTTCTCGACGCCCGCGTATCGCCGCGCCGAAAAGGAAGCGCTCGAACGCGCGGCCGTGTGGCTCGAACGGATGGGGCTGAAGTCGGTCGCCAACCGGCCGGCCGGCACGCTGTCGTACGGGCACCAGCGGCGTCTGGAGATCGCGCGCTGCATGATCACCGAGCCGCGTCTCTTGATGCTCGACGAGCCGGCGGCTGGCCTCAACCCGCAGGAGAAGATCGAGCTGCAGCACCTGATCGACAAGCTGCGCCGCGAGTTCGGCGTGTCGGTGCTGCTGATCGAACACGACATGAGCCTCGTGATGGGCGTGTCGGACCGCATCCTCGTGATGGAGCACGGCCGGCCGATCGTGATCGGCACGCCGGAAGCGGTCCGCAACGACCCGCGCGTGATCAAGGCGTATCTGGGGGAAGAGTGATGCTGAAGCTGGAACAGGTCCATACGCACTACGGCGCGGTCGAGGCGCTCGCGGGCGTGTCGATCGAGGTGAACAAGGGCGAGATCGTCACGCTGATCGGCAGCAACGGCGCCGGCAAGACGACGCTGATGATGACCGTGTGCGGCACGCCGCGCGCATCGTCGGGCCGCGTGATGTTCGAGGGCAAGGACATCACCGCGATGTCGACGCACCAGATCATGCGGCAGGGGATGGCGATCTCGCCGGAAGGGCGGCGCGTGTTTCCGAGTCTGACGGTGCTCGAGAACCTGAAGATGGGCGGGTTCTTTGCGAGCCGTCACGAGATCGACGACGGGATCGAGCACGTGTTCAAGCTGTTTCCGCGCCTGAAGGAGCGTGCGACGCAGCGGGCCGGCACGATGTCGGGCGGCGAGCAGCAGATGCTCGCGATCGGCCGCGCGCTGATGAGCAAGCCGCGCTTGCTGCTGCTCGACGAACCGACGCTCGGCCTCGCGCCGCTCGTGATCGCGCAGATCTTCGACATCATCCGGACGATTCGCGACGAAGGCGTCACGGTGTTCCTGGTCGAGCAGAACGCGAACAAGGCGCTCGGTGTGGCCGATCGCGGGTATGTGCTCGAAACGGGGAGGGTGGTGCTCGCCGATACGGGCGCGAACCTGCTCGCGAACGACCGGATCAAGCAGGCTTACCTCGGCGGTTGATGATGGAGGTCGCCGGCCTGCAATGGGCCGGCGGCGCTGCTGATCTGATTGGCGTCTTCTTCTTGTGACGCTTTGGAACACAGGTTTGCAGGAAATGTGTAGCCGATCCAGCTTCGATCGTAGCCGAATCGGCTACATTTAACTTGCCGATCCGGACTGACAAGAGCATTCGTCGGGACGATATCTCGTAGCCAATTCGGCTACAATCGTAGCCAATCATGCTACGATCCATTGCCTCGACCCTATTTAGCGACTACCGGCGCCGTGTGCTGGGCCTGCTCCTGTTGCGGCCTGATCAGGCGTTACACGTTCGCGAAATTGCCCGTTTGACGGGCACAACCCCCGGTACCCTGCACAAGGAACTGAGCAAACTGGCCGAAGCTGGCATCTTGAGCCGGGATCGACAGGGAAATCAGGTTGTTTATCGCGCCAATCGAAGCTGTCCGATCTATGAGGAGCTGGCTTCGATCATGCGAAAGACCTCGGGCATGGGTGACGTGCTGGCTGAAGCACTGTTGCCTTGCGCCGAGCAAATCGCCGTGGCGTTCGTGTTCGGCTCGGTCGCGCGCGGCCAGGAGACGGCGGACAGCGATGTCGACGTGATGGTGATCGGTTCGGTCGGGTTCGCTGCGGTGGTAGGAATGCTTTACGATGCTCAAGCGACATTGGGGCGGGATATCAATCCCCAAGTATTGTCGCCCGACGAGTTTCGTGCCGGTGTCGACCGGCAAGACGCATTCTTGCGGGACGTGCTTGGAAAACCCAAGATCTTCTTGATCGGTAGCGACGATGACCTTGCAGAACTTACTCGGCGTTAGCCTCGACGCGGTCCAGCCGGACCGGGAACAAGCGACGCGGCTGCTGGCTGCTGCGGAGCGAAATCTGGCGGATGCGCAACTCGAGGGATTGAGCAACGAAAACCGCTTTGACGCGGCCTATAAGGCGATCATGCAACTTGCGATGCTGGCGTTGCACGCGAATGGCTTTCGCACGATGACGAGCCGACCGGGACATCACCAGACAGCGATCCAGACGCTTCCGCAGACGATCGGCCTGCCGGTCGATCGCATGATCGTGCTCGACGCACTGCGCAAGCAGCGCAATCTGTCGGATTACTCCGGGGACGTGGTTCAAGCGTCCGCGGTAAATGAGTGTTTTGCCAGTGCGACGGCGCTCATGATCGACGTGAAGACATGGTTGACGACGAACAAACGCGAGTTGCTGGAAGCGCAATAGCTACGGCGGTTCTGAAGCGCCATCGTGCCTGGGTTTCGACTGCGACCTCGGACAATTCTCGTGACACGACTCGCGGAGACAACCGATGAAGGTCAAACGAATCGTCGCCAATATCGACACGCAGTCGGTCGACGACGCGAAGCGCTTCTATCAGCAGATCTTCGGCCTCGACCTGCTGATGGATCACGGCTGGATCGCAACCTACGGCAATGCCGAACAGATGGATGTGCAGATCAGCTTCGCGTCGCAAGGCGGATCAGGCACGCCGACGCCCGACCTGTCGATCGAGGTCGACGATCTCGATGAAGCGCTCTCGCGTGTTCGTTCAGCGGGCATTCCCGTCGAATACGGCCCGGCCGACGAGCCGTGGGGCGTGCGGCGTTTCTATGTGCGCGATCCGTTCGGCAAGCTCGTCAACGTGCTGGCGCATCGCTGACCGCAAAACAGCGGGCTGGCACCGGCGTTCATGCATGCAATGCCAGCCCTTTCACCGCCTTGTCCACGGCCTTCTTCGGCCCGTGCAACGCGAGCCCGACCAAATCCAGATTTGCCGCATCCTCGGCGCGAAACACCTCGCGGTTGGCCGTGTCGTGCCCGGTCGAAAACATCGCGCGCACGTAGGGCACGATCGTGATTTCGCGCGACAGCGCCTGCCGGTGCGCGGCCTGCAGGCCGTTCAAATCGGCCGCGAACACCAGCATCGGCTGGCCGAACATCCTGCCGTAGCGATTGCCGGCTGCATCCTCGTAAGGCTCGCCGAGCGCTTGGGGTGCGCCGGCCGCGACGCCCGTCGCGAGAAACGCGACGACATTGAGTTTCTGCCACGCCGCGAGATCGTCGCGCACGATCAGTGCCACTTTCGTATCGAACATGCTTGCTCCTCATTGGAGCACGCATGATCGGATGCCGCGCGCGATCAGTCTGGAACGTTTGTGCACATTTGCCGGTACGCGGCCGGCGTGATCCGGTACGCGCGGCGAAACCAGCGCCCCAGATGGCTCTGGTCGGCGAAGCCGACGTCGGCGGCCGCCTGCGCGGGCGTGCGGCCGGCCGCCAGCAGTCGCCGCGCGGCGCGCAGCCGCAAGCGCACCAGATAGGCGTGCGGCGACGTGCCGAATGCGCGCTGGAACAGCCGGGTCAACCGGAACCGGTCGATCCCGGCGACGCTGGCGAGTTCGTCGAGTCCGAGGTTGCCGTCCATCTGCGCATGCAGCAGCTCGCGCACGCGCACGATCGCGGGCGGCACGACGCCGCTTTCCAGCACGAGCGGGCTGCGCAGTTCGCCGCCGAGCCGCGTCAGCAGGCGGTCGAGCGTCTGGTCGCGCGCGAGCCTGCCCTCGTTGCCGTGGATCGCGAGAAACGCCTGCCGGATCGCGTCGACGAGGCCGCGGTCGTCGACGAGCGTATGACCGAACGCGGCTTCGACGCCGCTCAGGCCCGGCAGGTCCAGCCGCTGCGCCGCGCGCTCGACCCATGCTTGCGGCAGGTACAGCATCCCGTAGGTGAAGCCGCCTGCTTCGGGCGCATGGCCGTCGTGCATCGCGCCCGGCTCGATCAGGATCGCGCGGCCGGGCACGCTCGTATGCAGCGACCGGTGGCACTGGAATTGCTGCACGCCCTGTTCGGTGAAGCCGACCAGCATGTCGTCGTGATCGTGCGCGTCGTAGGCATGGCCGTTGAAATGCGCATGCAGGCTTTCGATGCCGGTTTCCGCATCGCGGCGCGCGACGAGCCAGTGGTCGGGCGTGCCGGTGTCTTTCGTCGCAGTCGTCATCGCTCGCTTCGCTACCCGCCGTTGCCTGCCTGCCGGGTAGTGTACGCAGATCGAACGCATCCCGTGCGGCAGCGACCGGCGGCGCGACTACAGCGCCCGTTCGATTGCCTGTCCGAGCAGCGACAGGCCAAGGTCGATCTCTTCCTCGCTGACCGTCAGCGGCGGCGCGATCCGGAACACGCCGCCCATGCCGGGCAACTGCACGATGTTCATGCTGAGCCCGAGGTTCATGCACTCGCGCGTGATCTTCGCGCCGAGCCCGTCCGCCGGTTCTTTCGTCCGGCGATCCTTGACGATCTCGACACCGAGCAGCAGCCCGCGCCCTCGCACGTCGCCGATGCAGTCGAACCGCTCCATCAGGTCGAGCAGGCCGCGCCTGAGCCGGTCGCCCATCACGTTGGCCCGTGCGACGAGCCCGTCGCGCTGCACCACGTCGAGCACGCGCAGGCCGACGGCCGCGGGCAGCGGATCCGACACGTGGGTCGTGTAGAACAGGTAACCGAGTTCGTGCGCGCGTTCCTCGATCGCCGCGGACGTCACGATGGCCGCGAGCGGCAGCCCGGCGCCCAGCGTTTTCGACAGCGTCAGGATGTCGGGCGTCACGCCGTCGCGCTGGCACGCGAACATCGTGCCGGTGCGCCCGACGCCCGTCTGCGCCTCGTCGAGGATCAGCAGCATCCCGCGCTCCTCGCACTTGCGCTTGAGCGCCGCCATATAGCCTTCCGGCAATTCGATGATCCCGCCCGAACTGAGGATCGGCTCCGCGATGAATGCCGCGAGGTTGCCGCTCGACTGGCGATCGATCAGGTCGAACGCGTAGTCGAGTTCGGCGAGATAGTCATAGGCGCCGTTGCGCTCGAAGCGCGGCCGGTACGTGAACGGCGCCGGAATCGCGAACGAGCCGACGGCGGCCGGCCCGACACCCTTGCGGCCCGCGCTGTACGTGGCCGATGCGGCCGCGCCGGTCATCCCGTGCCACGACTGCGCGAAGCCGACGATCTCGTACTTGCCGGTGACGAGCTTCGCCATCCGGAGCGCCGCTTCGTTCGATTCCGCGCCGGTGCTGAGCAGCAGCGCGCGGTCGAGCCCGTCGGGCGTGATGTCGGCGAGGCGCGTCGCGAGATCGACGACCGGCCGCGACAGCATCCCGCTGAACAGATGATCGAGCTTGCCCGCGTATTCGCCGATGACGGAGACGATCTCCGGATGGCTGTGGCCGAGCACCGCGCTCATCTGCCCCGACGTGAAATCGAGGATCGCGCGGCCGTCCGCGTCGTAGACGAAGCTGCCTTTCGCGCGCTCGATGATCATCGGCTCGAACGTGCCGCCGTAGCGGACCAGGTGCTGCCTGGCGTTGCGCCAGAAGGTTGCGTCGTCGTTCAGGGACATCGGGCTTCTCCGGGCAAAAGGGGCAGGGATCGCTTGCAGTCTAGGCGCGCGTCTGGTTTGATGGAAACGAATAGTTCTTATGCAAGGTAGAAAAGGAGCTAATACCTTGGGACTTTCGCTCGAAATCGACCTGCTGCGTTCGTTCGTCGTGATCGCCGAGGTGCGCGCGCTCAGCCGCGCGGCCGCGCGCGTCGGCCGGACGCAGTCCGCGCTCAGCCAGCAGATGAAGCGGCTCGAGGATATCGTCGACCAGCCGCTGTTCCAGCGCACCGGCCGCGGCGTGGTGCTGACCCACCCGGGCGAGCGGCTGCTCGTGCATGCGCAGCGCATCCTGCGGCTGCACGACGAGGCGATGGCCGACCTGTGCGGCACGGGGTTGTCGGGGACCATCCGGTTCGGGTGCCCGGACGATTACGCGGAGGTGTTTCTGCCGTCGCTGCTGCGGCAGTTTTCGAGCCAGCATCCGCAGGCGATCGTTGAAATCGTCTGCGGGCCGACGCCGCGGCTGCTCGAACAACTGGAGAAACGCGCGGTCGATCTCGCGATGATTTCATTGCCGGACGACGGGGCGAACGACGACATCATTCGCCGCGAGCAACTGGTCTGGATCGGCTATCCGGGGCTCGAGCCCGCGCATTTCGATCCGTTGCCGCTCGCGCTTTCCGATCGCGATACGCTCGATCACATCGCGGCTTGCGAAGCATTGAATCGTGCCGGCCGTGATTACCGCGTCGCCTATGCGAGCAGCAGTCTCGCGGGGCTGATCGCGCTGGTGCGCTCGGGGCAGGCGTTCGCGGTGATGACGCAGACGGCCGTGCCGGCCGACCTCGCGATCGTCAACGGCGATCCGCGGTTGCCGCCGTTGCCGGCCGTGGGCATTACGTTGAGGTTCGACCGGAAACGGCCTTCGCATCTGACGGCGGCGTTCGCCGAGCATATCCGGCTGACGCTGCCGTTGTTGTAACGCGCAACGCGCGGCAGTGCGGACGACGCACGTGACTGTCGCGCCGCCGTTTGCCTCGGTGTCGAATCAGCCGACCATCGACGAAGCCGACACCTGCGCGCGGCCATGCGCATCCACCGCCGCATCGCGCACCCGGATCGCCGCCTGCATGCCCGACAGTTTCAGTTCGGTTTCCTGATATTCGTTGACCGGATCGGAATCGGCGACGATGCCGCAGCCCGCGAACAGCCTGCACGCACCGCCTTCGACCAGCGCCGAGCGCAGCGCGACGATGAAGTCGCCGTTGCCGTGCGCGTCGATCCAGCCGATCGGCGCCGCATACCAGCCGCGATCGAATCCTTCATGTTCGCGGATGTGGTCGAGCGCCGCGTCGCGCGGATGGCCGGCCACCGCCGGCGTCGGATGCAGCGCCGCGACGACCTGCAGCAACGTGGCGTCCGCATTCAACGTCGCGCGGATCGGCGTGCTCAGGTGCTGCAGCCTCGGCAGCCGGTGCAGCGACGGCTGCGCGGGCACGTCGAGCGCGCGCGACAGCGGCGCCAGCGCGGCGCGGATCGCGTCGACGACGAGCGCATGTTCGAGCCGTTCCTTCGCGGATGCCATCAGTGCCGCGCCGAGTGCGCGGTCGTCGTCGGGCGTGGCGCCGCGCCGGATCGTCCCGGCGAGCGCATGCGTGCGCACGTCGCCGGCCTGGACACGTGCGAGGCGTTCCGGCGTTGCGCCGACGAAGCACGCACCTTCACGGCGGACCGCGAACAGGTGCGCATGCGCGTCGCGCCGCCGGAGCCGGCGCAGCAGCGGCGCAATCGCGACGGGCCGCGCGTACTGGTCGAGCACGTCGCGCGCGAGCACGACCTTGCCGAATGCACCGCCGTGGATGGCGTCCACCGCGCGCCTGACTTCGTGCTGCCATTCGCCTGCCTGCATTGCTTGCGTATGCAGCAGGTGCGGTGCGTCGTCCTCGACGGCCGGGGCGAGCGCAGCGAGCGATTCGATCCGGGCGAGACACGCATGCGCGAGCGCAGCCAGATCGTCGTGCGCGGCGACGACATGCTGGCAGACGGCCCAGTGCGCGTCGCCTTCACGCACGATCAGCAACCTGGCCACCGTCATGCTCGCGTCGGGAAACGGCGCCCAGTGCGCGCTGCGCGTACCGCGCGGATCGAACCGGAAGCCGCCGACGATACGCGGCGGCTGCGGGCCGGCCGTCACCGCGTCGCGAGCGAGCGTGCGCCAGCGCGCATCGATCTGCGCGAAGCGTGTGTCGCCGGTCGCGGTCAGTTCGAGCGCGCAGTCCCAGCCGAACAGCGCGACGGACGCATCGCCGGCTTCGTGGAAGAACCACGGCGTGACGCCATCGTCCCATGCGGCGATCAGGTCGAAGAAATCGAGCGGCCGCAGCGGCACCGACACCGACGCGAGCGTCGGCTCGCCGGTGGCGGCGGCGCGGCCGGCCGCTCGCGCGAACGTGTCGTGCAACAGCGGGAGGCCGGCGTTCATGCGTGCCCCCGTTGGCGGCGCCAGTGCTGCGTTTGCTGCGCGATGTACCACGCGATCAGGTTGGCGAACAGCGTCTCGACATAGTCGGCGTCGAGGCCGGCCTGTTCGGCCCAGCGGCGCCGGTCGGGCAGCATCGCGGCCACCCGTTCCGGCGCGGCGATGCTCGCTTCGTCGGGTTTGAAGCGCGACGCGGCCTTTACGTACTGCATGCGCAGGCCGAGTGTTGCGACGATATCGGCGTCCAGGCGATCGATGGCTTCGCGAATATCGGCGAGCCCCGTGCAGGCGTCCGGTGTCTTCATGTGTACTCCTTTCCGTAGCGGAGGGAATGGTCGATCCGTTCGACCAGGTGCGCGATCAGCGCCGGGTACTGGTGCCGCAGGTAGAAGTGGTCGCCGTCGAATGTCGCGATGCGGATCGGGCGCGACGCGACGTCCTGCCACGCATGCGCTTCGTCGTTGTCGAGTTCGGTATCGGCGAGCGGCACCATCACGCCGAGCGGCGTGTCGAGCCGCGGCGGCCGGTCGCGTCGATATGTCTCGATCGCGCGATAGTCGTTGCGGATCATCGGCAGGTAGATCGCGCGCATTTCCGGATCGGCGAGCAGTGCGGCGTGTTCGCCGGACAGCCGCGCGACATCGCCGACGAGCGCGTCGTCGGATTGAAGATGCAGGTCCGACAGGCGTTGACGATGCGGCGGCGGCAGAGCGGACACGGCCACGTAAAGCGGCGCCGCGCCGCGCGCTTCGAGCCGCAACGCAACCTCGTACGCGAGCGCCGCGCCGAGGCTGTGCCCGAACAGTACGAGCGGCGCGTGCGCGTAGCGTTGCAGCGCGTCGGCGGCGGGGCCGGCGAGTGCGTCGATCGACGGCAGGCACGGCTCGCCGAAGCGGTCCTCGCGGCCCGGATACTGCAGCGCCAGCAGGTCGATGTCCCATGGCAGCGCGCGGCTCCAGCCGCGAAAGAAGCTCGCGGTGCCGCCCGCGTGCGGGAAGCAGACGAGCTGCGCGCGCGGGCACGGCGACAGGCGCAGCTCGCGGATCCAGTTCGAATCGGTGGTTCGCACGGTCATGCGGCCGCCGCCTGCAACTGGCGGCGCAGCAGGTCGCGCAGCGATTTCTTGCTGGTCTTGCCGATGCCGGTTTCCGGGAAGCGCGGCATGAACTCGATGCGATCGGGGATCTTGAATGCCGCGAGTCCGCAGTCGCGCAGGTAGCGCTTCAGCGTCAACCGGGTCGGTGCCGGCGCGCGGGCGACGACGAATGCGCAGGTGCGTTCGCCGAGCAGCGCGTCGGGCATCGCGACCACGGCTACGTCGTGCACCTGCGGATGCGCGAGCAGCAGGTTCTCCACTTCCTCGGCGGACACTTTCTCGCCGCCGCGGTTGATCTGGTCCTTGTCGCGACCTTCGACGACGAGGTCGCCGTCCACGGTGCGCCGCACGCGGTCGCCGCTGCGGTAGAAGCCGTCGGCCGTGAACGACGTCGCGTCGTGTTCGGCGAGCCGGTAGTAGCCGCGTATCGTGTACGGGCCGCGCACCTGCAGTTCGCCGATCTCGCCGGGCGCGACCGGTTCGCCGGCGTCGTCGACGATCCGCACTTCGTCGCCCTCCGACACGGGGCGGCCTTGCGTGTGAGCGATGCGCTCGGGTGAATCGTCGAGCCGCGTGCAGCAGATGAGCCCTTCGGCCATCCCGAACACCTGCTGCAGCCGGCAGCCGAGCACGGGCGTCACGCGCGCGGCCGCGTGATCCATCAGCCGCGCGCCGCCGACCTGCAGCACGCGCAGGCTCGACAGGTCGGCCTGGCGTTGCGGCTGCTCGTCGAGCCACAGCAGCGCGAGCGGCGGCACGAGCGCGGTATGCGTGACACGCTCCTGCGCGATCAGCGCGAAGCTCTGTTCGGGTTCGGGCCGCCCGGTCGTCACGACGCGGCCGCCCGCGAGCAGTGCACCGATCGTGCCGGGGCAGCACAGCGTGAAGTTGTGCGCCATCGGCAGCGCGGCGAGATACACGGTGCCGGCGTCGAAGCCGCTCGCGACGCTGCACGCGCGCACGTTGTACAGGTATTCGCAGTGGCGGCGCGGAATCAGCTTCGGCGTGCCGGTCGTGCCGCCCGATAGCTGGAAGCACGCGATGTCGTCGGCGCGTGCCGCGCATTCGCGCATCGGCGGCGCGTCATACAGCGCGTCGAACGGCGTGAACGCGTGATCGTCGCCGGCCATCACGACGTGCTCGAGCGTCGGGCAGTCGGCCTGCAACGCGGCCGCGAGCGGCCGGCAGTCGAAGTCGCCGAGCTGCGCTGCGCACAGATACGCGCGTGCGCCGGCAAAGCGGCAGAACGCGCCGATCTCGTACTGCCGGTGCGCGGGCAGTGCGAGCACCGGCCGTACGCCGAGCTGGAACAGCGCGAAGCAGGTTTCGATGAAGCGCGCGCCGTTCGGCAAATGGACGACGACCGCGTCGCCGCGCGACAGGCCGAGGCGCGCGAGGCCGCCTGCGAGACGCCGGATGCGCTCCAGCAGGTCGCGGTAACGCAGCCGGCATGCGCCGTCAACGATCGCGAGCGCGTCGGGATCGCGCTGCGCGCACGCGTCGAGCGCGTCGAAGAACGTCGTGTCCTGCCAGTAGCCGGCGTCGCGATAGCGGCGCGCGAATGCGTGGGGCCAGTCGGGCGCGTCGGCCGGCACGGCCGGCGCCACGGAGGGAAGGGAGGAATGCATGCGCTGACCTCGGGTTCCGCAAGTTGTCAAAAAATGTAAATGAGAGGTATTATCATTTGTAACAAGTGCCGCGATAGCGTCGTTTCTTTCGATATCGCGGCAATTTCATTCGATCGGGCGCCTGTCGCGCGGCGCCCGCCCGGCCCGGCCGGACAATCGGCCGGTAGCCGCCGGCGCGCGCCGGTCCGCGCGTGCCGCCAACCAACGGACCCTCCGATGAGCTCGACCTCCTTCGCTTCGTCACGACGTCACCCGCCGGTGCTCGTGCCCGGCAACCATCCGGGCGTGGTGCACATCGACGCGGGCATGAAACTCATGAGCGGCACGCTGTGCTCGGACAGCCGCGACTGGTACGAGGAGCCGCTCGAGAAAGGGCTGAAGCTCGTCCTCGTGCAGAGCGGGCAGCTGCGCTGCCGCGTGCCGGGCCAGCCCGAGCAGTGCATCAAGGGGCCGGGCCTGTGCGTGATCGCCAACGACGGCGAATTCACGACGCACCAGATCTACGACCGCGACGTGCCGCTGCGCTACACGATCGTGCAGCTCGGGCTCGACGCGCTCGACCGCAACCTGAGCCTGCTGCCGGAGAAGATGCTCGCGCCGACGGGCGGCGATCCGCGCATCGTCAGTTGCCCCGCATCGAAGGCGCTGCAGGCGCTCGCGGTGCAGATCGCGACGTGCCCGTTCGAAGGCGCGGTGCGCGAGTACTACCTGAAGGCGAAGGCGTTCGAGCTGACCGCGCTGAGCGCGCAGTTGCTCGCGACGCAGCGGCAGTCCGCGCCGGCCGATGTGCGCGTGACGTCGTCGGATGTCGAGCGCGTGTACGCGGCGAGCGACATCCTGACGCGCGAGCTCCAGCAGCCGCCGACGCTCGACGCGCTCGCGGGCCGCGTCGGGATGAATTCGCGCAAGCTGACGGCCGGGTTTCGCAAGGTGTTCGGCACGAGCGTGTATGCGTACCTGCAGGAATACCGGCTGCGCACCGCGCACGCGATGCTGTGCGCGGAGGATGCGAACGTGTCGACCGTGGCGTACCGGGTGGGCTACAGTCCCGCGCATTTTTCGATCGCGTTCCGCAAGCGCTACGGCATTTCGCCGAGCGATATCCGTGTGTCGTCGAACGCGATCGACGACGACCAGCTGGCGAGCGCGGCGATCTAAAACAACTGACCGGCAGCCTAAAGGAATCGACCGGGCTCATGGGTGTTAATGAGATAGATTCTCATTCGCAGGTGGCCGCCGCCGCGCGGACCCGCCGTCGAACGACCCATACAAGGCGTGCCCATGAGCCAGACCGCTGTCGATTCCAATACCGACCATTCCGATCCTTCCTGTTGTTCCCCTGTCGCCTTTCGCTCGCAGCTCGTCGCGCTGATCGCGGCGTTGCTCGACGTATCCGTCGACGAGATCGCATCGCTCGACGATGACGAAGACCTGCTGAGCTGCGGCCTCGATTCGATCCGGCTGATGTATTTGCAGACGCGCGTGAACCGGCTCGGCTACGCGCTGACGTTCGATGCGCTCGCGCGCACGCCGACGCTCGGTGCGTGGGCTGCGCTGCTCGCGAACGCGCCGCGCAGCGCGCGCGGGACGACTGACGCTGATGCCGCGGATGTCGCCGATGTCGACGTGCACGCGCCGTTCGACTTGTCCGCGGTGCAGCAGGCGTACTGGCTCGGCCGACGCGATGGCGAAGTGCTCGGCAACGTGAGCTGCCATGCGTTTCTGGAATTCCGCAGCCGCGCGATCGATCCCGTTCGCGTCGAGGCCGCATGCCGGCGCGTGCGCGAACGTCATCCGATGCTGCGCGCGCGCTTTGCCGGCGGCCGCCAGCAGATCGTCGCGGCGCCGGACGCACCGCTGTTCGAGCATGCGGACTGGCGCGGCAAGACTGCCGCCGATGCCGAAACCGAATGGGCGGCGCTGCGCGCGTTCCGGTCGCATGAATGTCTCGACGTCGAGCACGCGCAGGTCTTCATGATGGGGCTCGTGCAGATGCCCGGCGGCGACGATCGCGTGTGGCTGAGTGTCGACCTGCTCGCGGCCGACGTGGACAGCGTGCGGCTGCTGATGCAGGAGATCGGCGTCGCGTATGCGGAGCCGTCGGCGTTGCCCGATGCGCCGTCGACGTGGTTCCCGGCCTGGCTCGCGCGTCGCGCGGCCGATATGCGCGATGCGCGGGCCGCGGCGCGCGACGCATGGCAGGCGCGGCTTGCGACGCTGCCGGAAGGGCCCGCGTTGCCGCTCGCCCGAGCGCCGGAAACGATTCACGCACCGCGCTTCAGCCGCATCTCGCACACGCTGAGCACGGCCGAGCTCGCACGCCTGCACGCGCAGGCCGCGCAGCATGGCGTCACGCTGTCGTCGGTGTTCGGCGCCGCGTTCGCGGCGGTGCTTGCGCGCTGGAGCGGCCGGCAAGCGTTCCTGCTCAACGTGCCGCTGTTCGACCGGCACGGCGATGCGCCCGATCTCGGCAGTGTGATCGCCGATTTCACGACGCTGCTGCTCGTCGAATGCGACGTGCGCGCCGACGCGAGCGCGGCCGACACGGTGCGTGCGTTCCAGCAGCGGCTGCATGGCGCGATCGCGCACGCCGCGTATCCGGCGCTCGACGTGCTGCGCGATGCGCGGCGGCAGGGCACGCCGCGCGCGGCCCCCGTCGTGTTCTCGTGCAATCTCGGCGATGCGCCGTTCGTGCCCGAGGCGTTTGCGCGCGTGTTCGGCGACCTGCACGACATGATTTCGCAGACGCCGCAGGTGTGGCTCGACCATCAGCTCTATCGCGTACCGGACGGCGCGCTGCTCGCGTGGGACAGCGTCGACGGCCTGTTTCCCGACGGGATGCTCGATGCAATGTTCGGCGCGTACGTCGCGCTCGTGCAAGCACTGTGCGACCGCGACTGGCGGCTGCCGATCGCGGTCGAGTTGCCGTCCGCGCAGCGCCGCGTGCGTGATGCGCTCAACGCGCTGCCCGCACCCGGCCGGCCGCGCACGCTGCACGACGATTTCTTCGCATTGGCCGCAAGCGAGCCGGCCGCCGTCGCGCTTCGGTGCGGCGAGCAGGTGGTGACGCGCGGCGAACTCGCCGCGCAGGCGCTCGCGATCGCGGGCGGCTTGCAGGCGGCCGGTATCGGGCGCGGCGATGCCGTCGAGATCAGCCTGCCGCGCGGGCCCGCGCAGGTGGCAGCGGTGTTTGGCGTACTCGCCGCCGGGGCGTGCTACGTGCCGCTCGACATCGCGCAGCCGGTCGCGCGCAAGGCGTTGATCGAGCGCGCGGCGGGCGTGAAGGCCGCGATCGGCGACACGGCGCGCGCGGATGCGCCGCTGCCGCATTTCGGCGTTGCCGCGCTGATGCGGCATGCGCCGCTGGCCGTGCCGCTCGCGGTGGCGCCGCAGGCTACCGCGTACGTGATCTATACGTCCGGTTCGACGGGCGTGCCGAAGGGCGTCGAGATGACGCACGCGGCGGCAATCAACACGATCGATGCAGTCGATGCGCTGCTCGGCGTGAACGCGCAAGACCGGTTGCTCGCGGTTTCCGCGCTCGATTTCGACCTGTCGGTGTACGACCTGTTCGGCGTGCTCGGCGCAGGCGCCGAACTCGTGCTGCCGACCCAGGACGAAGCGCGCGATGCGGCGCGCTGGATCGACCTGATCGCACAGCATCGCGTGACACTGTGGAACTCGGCTCCCGCGCTGCTCGAGATGGCGCTGGCGGTGCCGGCCGCGCGCGACGCGTGCCGCAGCGTGCGTGCGGCGCTGCTGTCCGGCGACTGGATCGCGCTCGACCTGCCGGTGCGCTTGCGCGAACGGTGCGGCGATGCGTGCGCATTCCATGCGCTTGGCGGTGCGACCGAGGCCGGCATCTGGTCGAACGTGCAGACGGTGCGCGACGTGCCGCCGCACTGGCGTTCGATTCCGTACGGCCGGCCGTTGCCGGGGCAGGCCTATCGCGTCGTCGATGCCGACGGCCGCGATGCGCCCGACCACGTGCCGGGCGAATTGCTGATCGGCGGCGACAGCCTCGCGCGCGGCTACCGGAACGATCCCGAGCTGACCGCGCAGCGTTTCGTGCAGCACGCGTCGGGCCGCTGGTATCGCACCGGCGATCGCGGCCGCTACTGGCCGGACGGGACGCTCGAATTCCTGGGGCGCGAGGATCGGCAGGTGAAGGTGCGCGGGCACCGGATCGAACTCGGCGAGATCGAGGCGGCGCTGGCTGCGCATCCGCAGATCGACGGCGCGTGCGCGAGCGTCGTCAACGGCGAGGCGGCGCGCATCGTCGCGGCGTTCGTGCCGGCCGATCCTGCGCCGGGTGCGACGATGCCACCGGCCGCGCTTGAGCAGGCTGACCGTGTCGATACGGTGCACGCGGAAGCGACGGTCGCGCGCGCGATCGCCGATCGGCTGCTCGACGGCGACGCGGGTTGGCCGTCGTCGCTGCGTGCGCATTGGCACGCGAAGAGCGATGCATCGATCGCGATCGACGGTGCGCTCGATCAGCTCGACTGGCATGCAACCGATCTCGACGATCTGACGGCATCGCTGCGCGCGCTCGCCGCCGAGCCAGACTCCGCCGCGCAGCGCGTGCTGCTCGATTCGCGCGCGGCGCCGCTCGCGTTTGCGGCGCGGTTGCCGGATGGCGCCCGCGCGCTGCGCCAGTTCGGCGGTGCGTTGCAGGCGCACGCCGCCGCACACACCGGGGCATTGCGCGTCGCGGTGCTCGACGCGCGTGCCGGGCAATGGTTCGACGCAGGGCTCGGCGTGCTCGACGATCTGCGCTTCGACGTGACGCTGTTCGACGCGTCGCCGGGCCTGCTGCGCAGCGCGCAGGCGCGCTTCACGCAAACGACACCCGCGTTGCAGACGATGCAGGACGGCTTGCTGCCGGCCCGCCATCTTGGGCGATTCGATTGCGTGATCAGTTTCGCGGCTGCACACCTGCGCGACGATCCGCGCGACACATTCAGATTCGCGGCCGCGCTGCTTGCGCAAGATGGCCGCCTGCTGCTCGCCGACGTGTTGCGCGATTCGCCGTTGCGCGAACTCGTCGCGGGCGTGACGGGCGATGCGGCGCTGCCGACGCCGTTCACGGACGATGCGCTCGCGGCGGCCGCACACGCGTGCGGTTTCTCGCTCGATTCACGAAGCTGGCGCTCGGCCGCGTTCGCATGCATCGTCGCGCGCCGTGTCGGCGAACCGGCCGCGCAGGCGGTGCTGGCCGACTGGTTGCGCGACCGGCTGCCCGACTCGATGCGTCCCGACGCGCTGTGGTGTGTGTCGCGCTGGCCGCTCAACGCCAACGGCAAGATCGATCGCCGCGCGGTGGGCGATGCGCTCGCGCGCGCGCTCGGTGACGCGCCGGCCGCGCACGATGCGTTCGTGCCGGCCGACGAACGGCAGGCGACGCTGCTCGCGTGCTGGGCTCAGGCGCTCGGGCACCCGGCGAACGCGCGCGACGCGACGTTCTTCGCGCTCGGCGGCGACAGCCTGCTCGCGACGCGCCTGCTCGCGCAATTGCGCGAGCGGCTCGGCGTGCGGATCGGGATGGCCGCGTTCTACCGGCAGCCGACGCTGGCCGGTCTCGCCGCACAGCTCGACGCCATGGCGCCGACCGGGCAATCGCATGGCGACGCGCAGGTCGCGACGATCGAGGAGGGCGTGCTGTGAGCTTCGACGACGTGCTCGAGCTCTGCCGCGAACGGCAGATCGAATTGTGGTGCGACGACGGCGGCCAGTTGCGCTATCGCGCGCCGGCCGGCGCGCTCGACGCGGACCTGGCCGCGCGCATCAAGGCCGAACGCGACGCGTTCGTCCGCTTCCTGCAGGACGGCGCGTGGCGTTGCGATCCGGCGCGCCAGCATGAACGATTTGCATTGACGCCGGTACAGGCCGCGTATGTGCTCGGCCGGCACGAATCGTTCGAATTCGGCGGCAGTGCATGCCATCTGTACGTCGAATACGGCGAGTCGAAGGATCTCGATTGCGTGCGCTTCGAAGCCGCATGGAATGCGTGCGTCGCGCGGCATCCGATGTTGCGCGCGATCGTCGAGGACAACGCATGGCAACGCGTGCTGCCCGACGTGCCGTGGCAGCCGCTGACGGTGCATGACTTGCGCGAGGCCGATGCGACCGCATTCGACGCACACGTCGGCCGCGTGCGCGAGCGCCTCGATCATGCTGTGCACGCACTCGATCGCTGGCCGGTGCTGCAGCCGGAAGTGAGCCTCGGGCCGGACGGTGCGGTGCTGCACCTGTCAGTCGATTTCACGCTGATCGACTATGCGAGCCTGCAATTGCTGCTTGCCGAATGGCGGCGCCGTTACGACGATCCGCAATGGCGGCCCGCACCGCTCGATGCGACGTTTCGCGACTACGTCGTTCATGAAGCCGATGCCGGTACGCGCGCCGACCATGCGCGCGACAAGGCGTGGTGGCTCGCACGCATCGACGATCTTCCCGCGCGCCCGGATCTGCCGGTGGTGCCGACGATGCGAACCGAGGCACGGCCGCGCTTCACGCATCGTCATGCGCGGCTCGATCATGCGCGATGGGCTGCATTGTGCGGGCACGCGAGCCGCTTCGGGCTGAGCGCGGCGAGCGTCGCGCTGGCCGCGTTCGCCGAAGTCGTCGGCCGCTGGAGCCAGTCACCGGCGTTCTGCGTGAACCTGACGGTGCTGAACCGTCCGCCCGTGCATCCGCGCATCGACGCGGTGCTCGGCGATTTCACCGCGTTGAGCCTGCTGGCTGTCGACGCAACGCAAGGGCGCGATTTCATCGAGCGCGCCCGCACGATCGGCGCGCGGATGTTCGACGACCTCGACCATCGCGCGTTTACCGGCGTCGACGTGATGCGCGAACTCGCACGGCGGCGCGGCAAGGATGCGGCGCTGATGCCGGTCGTGTTCACGAGCGGCATCGGCAGCGTCGGCCGCCTGCTCGGCGATGACGCGGCACGTGCGGAGCCGCCGCTGTACATGATCAGCCAGACGCCGCAGGTCTGGCTCGACTGCCAGGTGACCGACCAGTTCGGCGGGCTGGAAATCGGCTGGGACGTACGCGACGATCTGTTTCCCGACGGGATGCCCGCGGCGATGTTCGATGCGTACGTTGCACTGCTGGGCCGGTTGGCCGACGACGCCGAATGCTGGTCGCGCGCGGGCGACATCGTGCTGCCGTCCGATGAGCCTGTCGCGCACACGCATCCGGACGCGGATACGCATATCGCGGCCGGCTTCGCCGCGCAGGCGTTGCGTACGCCCGATGCGCCGGTCGTGATCGACGCGCAGGGCACGCGCACGTATCGCGACGTCGCGCAACACGCGGCGGCATTGCGTACCGCGCTCGAACAGGCCGGCGTGGGCGTGGGCGACACCGTCGCGGTGCTGATGCCGAAGTGCGCGCACCAGCTCGCGGCCGTGCTTGCGATCGTCCAGGCAGGCGCCGCGTACGTGCCGGTCGACAGCCGCCAGCCGGTGATGCGGCGACAGGCGATCCTGCGCAATGCGCGGGTGCGTGCGGTTGTCACGTTGCAGGGCATCGACATCGATCACGATGGTTGCGCGCGCATCGATATCGATACATTGCCGGCCGATCCGCAATGGCCGCCACGCGCGGCGCGCGACATCGACGGCGACGCGCTCGCCTACGTGATCTACACGTCGGGCTCCACCGGCGAACCGAAAGGCGTGATGCTGAGTCATGCGGCGGTGTGCAACACGCTCGCCGACATCAGCACGCGTCACGCGGTCGGCACGGGCGACGTGGTGCTCGGCCTGGCCGAACTGAGCTTCGACCTGTCTGTCTACGACTTCTTCGGCGCAACCGCGCGCGGCGCGTGCATCGTGCTGCCCGATCCGGCGCGCGGCAACGATCCGTCGCATTGGGCGGAGCTGATGGCGCGCCATCGCGTGACGCTGTGGAACTCGGTACCCGCGCAGGGGCAGATGCTGATCGACTACGTCGAAGGCGAGCCGGCGCTCGACGTGCCGGGCCCGCGCCGCGTGCTGTGGTCGGGCGACTGGATCCCGGTGACGCTGCCCGCCCGCTGGTGGCGGCGCTGGCCCGACAGCGCGCTGTTCAGTCTCGGCGGCGCGACCGAGGCGTCGATCTGGTCGATCGAGCATCCGATCCGTCCGGAAGACACGCAGCTCGCCAGCATTCCTTACGGCCGCGCGCTGACCGGGCAGACGATGGAGGTGCTCGACGCACTCGGCCGGCCGTGCCCGCCCGGCGTGCGCGGCGAGATCCATATCGGCGGCGTCGGGCTCGCGACCGGCTACGCGAACGATCCCGTTCGAACGGCCGAGCGCTTCATCCGTCATCGCGACGGGCGCCGGCTCTACCGCACCGGCGATCTCGGTCGCGTGCGCGCCGACGGTTCGCTCGAATTCCTCGGGCGGCAGGACGATCAGGTGAAGATTCGCGGCTACCGGATCGAGTTGGCCGAGATCGACGCGGCGCTGACCGCGCACCCGCTGGTCGGCGCGGCCGCGACGATCGTGCTTGGCGAAGGCGCGGAGCGCCGGCTCGCGAGCTTCGTGTCGCTGCATGGTGCGGAGCCGGCGCCGTCCGTGCAGGACGACACGCTGCTCGAGATTACGGCGCACGTACGCGCAACGTTCGACACCGCGCGCTGGCCTTCGCATGCGGAAGTATCGCGGTCGATCGCACAGCTCGAAGCGGCATGCGTCGCGTCGCTGGCCGCGTGGATCGTGCCGGCGGCCGGCCTGACGGCCGACGAGGCGACCGGCTTTGCGACGCTGTGCGAGCGGCTGCGCGTGCCGGCTGCGCGGCAGCATCTGCTGCGCCACTGGCTCGCGATGCTCGATGCGCATGGCGTGCTGCGCGCGGAGGCCGAAGGCGGCTGGCGCATGCGGCCCGATGCCGATCGCGCCGACGCGCACGCCTGCTGGGACGCGTTCGCGCAGCACGCATCCCCCGATCTGTGGCCGGCCGTCCTCATCGACTACTTCCGCGACAGCGCGGGATGCATCGACGTGCAGGTGGACGGCAGCGTGTCGCCGGCCGGCCTGATGTTTCCGGAGGGCGCGTCGCATATCGCCGACGCGATGTACAGCAACGGCGAGCATGCGCGCGCGCTGCATCGCGGAATGGCGCAGGCCGTGCGCGCGATTGTCGAGCGCGAGCCGAAGCGGCGTTGGCGGATTCTCGAAATCGGCGCGGGAACGGCCGCGGCGACGCGTGCGATCGTCGACGCGCTCGCGCCGCTGGTCGAAGCGGGCGCGCGGATCGACTACCTGTTCAGCGACGTGTCGAGCTACTTCCTCGCGGCCGCGCGCGAGCGTTTTGCTGCGTATCCGTGGATGCGTTTCGTGCGATTCGACATGAACGCGCCGTTCGATGCGCAGGGCATCGCGCCGCATTCGGTCGACCTGACGATCAGCTCCGGCGCGCTGAACAATGCACGCGATACGGTCGCGCTGATCGCGGGGCTGCGTACGCTGTCGGCGGCCGATGCGTGGTGGGTGATCCAGGAACTGACGGCCGAGCATCCGGAGATCAGCATCAGCCAGGGGCTGATGATGGAGACGCCGGACGACGCGCGTGCCGCATCGTCGCGGCTGTTCGTGCCGCGCGCGCAGTGGCTCGAATGGCTGCAGGCAGCCGCCGGCGATCGCGCGCTCGGCTGCGTGGCATCCGGCACGCCGCTCGATGCGCTCGGCTACGACATCCTGCTCGCGCATGTGAAGCGCGGCGCGGCGCGGATCGCGCCGGATGCGCTGCTCGCGTTCGTTGCGGAGCGCGTGCCGGGCTACATGGTGCCGTCGCAACTGCGTGTGCTCGACGGTTTGCCCGTGACGGCGAACGGCAAGATCGACCGCCGTACGCTGGCTGGCATCGCCGATATCCGCGAACCGGAGCCGGCGGTCGTTCGCCCCGTGTCGACGCAGGCAGCCGATCCGCTGATCGCGCGACTGATCGGCTTGTGGGAAACCGTGCTCGATACGCGCAACGTCACTGCGGATCAGGATTTCTTCGCGGCGGGCGGCGATTCGCTGCTGATTGCGCAACTCGTGTCGCGGCTGCGCGGCGAGGAACCGCTCGCGCAAGCGCATCCGTTCGACCGGCTGCTGCGCTGGGTGCTCGCGCAGCCGACGCCGGCCGCGTTCGCGCAATGCCTGCGCGATGCGGATGCGCAGCCGTCGGGCGGCGCGTCGCCAACTGCGGCTGCGGCACCGCGCGCGATGCACGCATCGACGGTCGTCCATGCGCCGGCACCACGCGTGCGCACTGGTGTGCGGCCGATTCCGCTCGCGCCGGGCGACGGCGTGCCGCGCGTGATCGTGCACGAAGGTCTCGGCACCGTGCATGCGTATCGTCCGGTGATGCCGGCGCTCGCGCGGCTCGGCCCGGTGCTCGGTTTCGCGGTGCGCGATGCGCAGGACTATCTCGACCTGCCGGCGCGCCACCTGAACGCGACGCTGGGCCGGCGTTACGCGGACGCCCTGTGGCGCAGCGGCGTGCGCGAGGTCGACGTGCTCGGCTACTGCTCGGGCGGGCTGGTCGCAGTTGAAATGGCGAAGTCGCTGGTGCAGCTCGGCGTCGCGGTGCGCACGCTCGATATCGTGTCGAGCTACCGGATTCCCTACCTGATCGAGGACGAACGGCTCGTGCTGTTCAACTTCGCGGCGACGCTCGGGCTGCCGCTCGACGCGCTCGGCTTTCCGGAAACGTACGTGCTGGCCGATGCGCTCGCCGATGCGTTGAAGGCCGACCCCGCACGGCTCGCGCCCGGCAGCCTGCAGGCGCAGCTCGAGATCTTCGGCGATCGCTGCGAGCCGCTCGACGCGCTGCGCGGTCGCGTGCTGCGCGCGGCCGCCGGTTTGTCGATGCAGGACGCCGTAGCGCATCCGCTGCTCGACGAACGCGAGCGGCTGTACCGGCTTTTCATGCATTCGGTGCAGGCAAGCCACTGGGCCGGCGATGCGCCGTACGCGGGCGCGCTGCGGCTGTTCGTGCCCGAGCGCTGCAACCCGCTGATTCCGCAGCAGCGCGCGGCGCTCACCGAGTACTGGACGGCGCAGGCGCTCGGCGGCATCACGCCCGTCGATATTCCCGGGGGTCACTTCGACTGCCTGAACGCTGCGTTCGTCGACACCCGCCTGAAGGAGGCGCAATGAAGGTCCATCCGCTGCCGGTCGTCGTGGCCGGCTCCCGCTTCGGCCAGTTCTATGCGGCTGGCCTCGCGGCGTCCGGCGCTTATCATGTCGCGGGCATTCTCGGGCAGGGCAGCGCGCGCACGGCGGCGCTCGCCGCGCGCGTCGGCGCGCCGGTGTTCGACTGCGTGGAAGCGCTGCCGGACGACGTGCGCGTCGCGTGTGTCGCGGTCGGCGGCGCGGCGCGCGGCGCGGAAGGGGCCGCGCTCGCGTGCCGGCTGCTCGAACGCGGGATCGACGTCGTGATCGAGCATCCGCTGCTGCCCGACGAATGGGACCGCGTGCTGCGCACTGCATCGCGCCACGGTCGCCGCTGCCTGCTCAACAGCTTCTATCCGAACCTGCCGGTCGTCGCACGCTTCATCGCGGTCGCGCGGCGGCTGCGCGAAACGAGTGTGCCCGTGCATGCGGATGTCGTGTGCTCGGTGCAGGCGAGTTACGCGGCGCTCGACGTGCTCGCGGCCGCGCTGCAGGGCGTGGGCCCGTGGTCGGTAGAGCCGGTCGGGCCGGCGCTGTCGTCGATGCGCGAGTGCGCGATGGTGCTCGCGGAAACACCGGTATCGCTGCGCGTGCACAACGAGATGGCGGCGGCCGACGACGGCCGCATGAGCGTGCTGTTCGGCATCACGCTGACGACGGACGCCGGCACGTGGACGCTCGCATCGCCGCACGGGCCGCTTTGGTGGGCGCCCGCATTGCGCGAGCCGGCGATCGACGAGGACGGACTGTTCCCGATCTTCGGCGACACGGCAGGCGACGACATGCCGAGCATCCAGATTTGCGACGATGCGCAGGACACGTGGGGCGAGATCCATGCGCGATGCTGGCCGCAGGCGGCGGCGCTCGCGGTCGATCGGCTCGTGTCCGGCGAAGGGCTGCACGCGTGCAACCAGCGCAGCATCGACGTGACGCGCGTCTGGCAGCAACTGACCGCGCAGCTCGGCTTTCCCGAACAGCCGCCGGGCGATGCATGCGCGGCGACGCTCGGCATGCTGCTGGAGCGTGCCGCATGAAGGGGCCGTTGCTTTCGATGCTGCGGCCGTTCGCGGTGCCGCTCGCGGCGGCGGTCGTGCTGCAGGCGCTGGCGGGCGTCGCGTCGCTGGTGCCGTGGCTCGCGCTCGGCCGTGTTGCCGACGCATGGCGCGTGACGGCGCAGCTCGACGCGACGGCGCGCGGCTGGCTCGTCGCGGCCGTGGTGGCCGGCGTGTGCTGGCTCGGCGGCCAGACGATCGCGCTGCACCTGACGCACCGCGTCGACGCCGATCTCGGCGACCGCTTGCGCAAGCGTCTCGCCGATCATCTGCAGCGGCTGCCGCTCGGCTGGTTCGCGCGCGCGGGCAGCGACCGCGTCGCGCGTCATGTCGACCAGGACGTGCGCGCGCTGCACCAGCTCGTCGCGCACGCGCCGGCCGATGTCACGCAACTCGTCGTCGTGCCGTGTGCGGCGCTTGCGTGCCTGCTTTATCTGAATCCCGCGCTGCTCGCGTTCGCGCTCGTGCCGCTCGTCGCCGGGGCCGCGTTGTTTCGCTGGATGCGCTCGGCACGGTTCGCGCTGGCGGTCGCGGCGCGCAATGCGGCGCTCGAACGGCTGATGGGCGACTACGCGCAGCTCGCGCAGAACCCGGCGCTCGTGCGGCAGTATCCGGGCGCGGGCATCGAGGCGGCCGCGCTGGATTCGACCGGGCGTTTCGCGCACGCGTTTGCGGCGTGGGTCGGCCGCATCGGCGGGCTCGGCGCATGCACGCAGGTGCTGCTCGGCACGCCGTTCCTGCTCGCGTGGGTCGTGTTCGGTGCGACGTGGTTCACGGCGGGCAGCTTGACGGTCGGCGAACTGTGCGCGTTCGCGCTGCTGATCTGGGCGGTCGCGGCGCCGGTGCGTGCGCTTGGCCACGGCGCCGACGCATTGCGCGAGGCGCGCGCGGCCGCGGCGCGCCTCGCTGCGCTGCTCGCGCAGCCGGGCCTGCCCGAGCCCGCCGATGGCGCGGCCCGCGTGCCGCGCGATGCGTCGGTCGAGCTGCGCGGCGTGAGGGTCGACATCGACGGTACGCCGATCCTGCGCGACATCGACGCGACGATCGCGGCCGGCACGACCACCGCGATCGTCGGGTCGTCGGGCGCGGGCAAGAGCACGCTGCTGATGCTGCTCGCACGCTGCATGGATCCGGATCGCGGCAGCGTGCGGCTCGGCGGCGCCGATCTGCGCCTGCTCGCGTCGCACACGCGGCGCGCGCAGGTCGCGATGGTGTTCCAGCAGGCCGCGGCGCTCGACGTGTCGATTGCCGCGAACATCGCGCTTTACCGGCCCGACGCCGATCTCGACGAGATTCGCGCGGCCGCGCGCACGGCCTGTCTCGACGATCGTATCGACACGCTGCCGGGCGGCTATGACTGCGTGTGCGGGCGCGACGTGCGCCTGTCCGGCGGCGAGCTGCAGCGCTTGTCGATCGCGCGTGCGCTGCTGTCGACGGCGCCGTTGCTGCTGCTCGACGAACCGGCGTCGGCGCTCGATCCGCAAACCGCGCGCGCGCTGCGCAACGCGTTGCGCGGCGACACGCGTACGCGCGTGATCGTCAGTCACGATCTCGATGCGATTCGGCACGCGGACCAGATTCTCGTGATGGATCGCGGCCGCATCGTCGAGCGCGGTACGCACGTGGCGCTGCTTGCTTCGGGCGGGCTGTATGCGCGGTTATGGCGCGAACGCGGCGCGGCACGCGGGGAGGCCGCACGATGATGACATCGCTCAAACGTTTGCGGTGCCTGCCGCGCGATACGCGCCGGGCGCTGTGGCGCGGCGTCGGCTGGGCGATCGCCGCCGCAGTGCTCGATGGCGCATGCGGGCTGCTGCTCGTGCCGCTGATTCGCGCATGGTTTGCCGGTGCACAGGCGGCCGTGCTGCACTGGACGATCGCGCTCGGCGCGCTGACGCTGTGCCACGCGCTGGTGCTGTACGTCGCGCAACTCGGCGGCTATCGCGCGGGCGGCGCGCTGGCCGCCGGGCTCGTCGAATGTCTGGTGCGGCACCTGCCGCGCATCGCGTCGTGGCAGGCCGTGCGCGACAGCCATCCGGCCGGGCTGCTGCGCGGGCCGGTCATGCAGGCGATGGGCATTCCCGCGCACCTGCTCGGGCCGTTGATCGGCGCGGTCGTCACGCCGCTCGCGGTCGTCGCGGGGCTCGCATGGATCGACTGGCGCATCGCGCTGTGCCTGGCGGCGGCGGCCGTGCTGCTGTTCGCGCTGCTCGAACGCGGCGGCACGCGCACGCTCGCGTTCGAACAGGCTCGCGCGGCCGGCGATCGCGACCTGGCCGTGCAGCTTCAGACCTTCGCCGCGCATCAGGGGCTCCTGCGCTTCGCGGGCCAGGAAGGCGACGCGCGCGCGGCGCTGCAGCGCGCGTTCGATGAACAGCATCGTCGCACGCGCGCGCTGATGCGGCGTTCGCTGCCGATCGAACTCGGCTTCGCGGGCGCGGTGCAGGGCGTGTTCGTCACGATGCTGGTCGGCGGCGCGTGGGCAGTCGCGGCCGGCCGGCTCGATGCGGCGACGGCGGTCGCGGTGCTCGTGCTGCTCGTGCGCTTCATCGAACCGCTGGCGCTGCTCACGCAGCTCGACCAGGCGCTGCGTGGCGGCTGGCGCGCGCTCGATGCAGTGCTCGCGGTGCTGCATGCGCCGCGTTTCGACAGCCCCGAGCGCGGCACGCCGGTGCACGATGCGAGCGTCGACGCGCTGCGCGTCGGCTACCGGACCGCCGCCGGCGCGACGCTGCTCGACGGCGTCGACCTGCATTGCCCGGCGGGCGGCTTCGTCGCGATCGTCGGCCCCACGGGGGCCGGCAAGAGCACGCTGCTCGGCCTGCTCGCGCGGCTCGACGATCCGTGCGCGGGACGCGTGCTGCTCGGCCGCGCCGACGCGCGGCACTTGAGCGAAGCGACGCTCGCCGCGACGCGCAACCTCGTGTTCCAGGACAACGGGCTGTTTCGCGGCAGCCTTGCATGGAACGTGCGGATGGGCCGCCCGGACGCGACCGATGCCGAACTGCGCGCCGCGCTGGACGCGGTCGGGCTGCTGCACGACGCTGAGCGGCTGCCGGGCGGCCTCGACACCGACGTCGGGCCGGGCGGGCAGTTGCTGTCGGGCGGGCAGCGGCAGCGTGCGTGCCTCGCGCGTGCGTTGCTGGCGCGTGCGCCGGTGCTGATGTTCGACGAACCGACCGCGAGCCTCGACGAATTCAGCGCGCGGCGCGTGCGCGACAGCCTCGTCGCGATGCGCGGGCAGCGCACGCGCATCGTCGTCACGCACCAGCCCGCGCTCGCGGCGGTCGCCGACACGATCGTCGTGCTCGACGCCGGCCACGTGCGGGCGACCGGCACGCATGCGCAGCTCGTCGACGCCGATGCGTGGTACGCGACGTTCGCGCGCGCGGGGCGGTCGCCCGACGGGATGTCGCTTGCGGAAGCCGATGCGGACACAGGCACGGACACGGACACGGAACCGGCCGTCCGGCCCGCCGAATCCGAACACTGACATCAACAATGCGGGCCGGCGTGCCCGGAATCGATAGGAAAAGGCCCTCGATCGAAAAAGCGTCTGCCGGTTCTAATTGATAATGAGAACGATTATCAAATACGGGGGCGTGGATGCGGTACGAGGTGCTGGAACCTGGGAGATCGAAGTCGAAGGGCGCGCGAGTCGCCCGTTTCGGGCGAGGCCGCTGGCGCTCGTCACTGTATCTCGGCCTGCTGATCGCCGCGCATCCGGCGGCGGCGTCCGCCGATGCGCCGCCTGCGGCCGATGCGGAAGTCCGGAAGGAAGAGGCGGCCGCCGCGCCACCCGCCGCGGGCGAACTGAAGGCGATTTCGGTGAACGCATCGCGCAGCGTGGCCGACGATCCGTCGGTCGCGACGATCGGCAAGATGCCGCTCGCATTGCGGGAGATTCCGCAGTCGGTCAGCGTGACGACGCGCGAGCGGATCGACCAGCAGAACCTGTACTCGCTCGACGAGGTGATGCAGCAGTCGGCCGGCGTGACCGTGCAGCCCTACGTGCTGCTCACCACCGCGTATTTCGTGCGCGGCTTCAAGGTCGATTCGTTCGAATTCGACGGCGTGCCGGTCGTGATCGGCGACATGGCGAGCGCGCCGCAGGACATGTCGGTGTACGAGCGCGTGGAGATCCTGCGCGGCGCGAACGGCCTGCTGCATGGCTCGGGCAATCCGGCCGCGACCGTCAACCTCGTGCGCAAGCGGCCGCAATACGCGTTCTCCGCGCACGCGACCGTGAGCGTCGGCAGCTGGGACCGCTATCGCGCGGAAGCCGATATCGGCGGGCCGCTCAACGCGGCCGGCACCGTGCGCAGCCGGCTCGTCGCCGCATACGAGGATCGCCATTTCTTCTACGACCATGCGAAACAGGACACGCGTTCGATCTACAGCGTCACGGAAGTCGACGTGACGCGCGACACGCTGCTCACGTTCGGCGCGCAGTACCAGACGACCAGGTCGGTGCCCGACATGTCCGGCGTGCCGATGGCGCGCGACGGATCGAGCCTCGGCCTGTCGCGCTCGACCTTCCTCGACACTGCGTGGGGCCACTTCGACTGGGACACGACGCGCGCCTTCGGCTCCGTCGAGCAGAAGCTCGGCGGCGGCTGGAAGGCGAAGGTCAGCGGCGAATACCAGAGCGTGCGTTCGGACCTGAAATTCGCGGGCTCGTTCGGTGCGATCGATCCGGCGACCGGCGCGGGCGGCAGGCTGACGGGCGCCGCTTACCAGTTCAGCACCTACAGCCGCAGCATCGACGCGAACGTGCAGGGCCCGGTGCATGCGTTCGGGCTCACGCACGACCTGCTGCTCGGATTGACCTACGCGAACAGCAGCAGCGGGCAGATGACGGCGCCGCTGCTGGGCGACGTGTCCGGCACGCCGGTGAACGTGTACCGCTGGAACCCGAGCAGCGTGCCCGAGCCCGGCATCGGGCCGTACCAGCAGTCGCAGCAGAACGACATTTCGCAGAAGGGCGTCTACGGGCTCGGCCGCATCAAGCTCGCCGAACCCGTCACGCTCGTGCTCGGCGGCCGGCTGAGCTGGTGGAACCAGGACAGCCTCGGCGCGCACTACAACACCGGCCACCAGTTCACGCCGTACGGCGGGCTGATCTGGGATTTCGCGCGCGACTGGTCGTGGTATGCGAGCTACGCGGAAGTGTTCCAGCCGCAGACCAAGTCGATGTGGGGCGGCGGCATCCTGACGCCGGTGAAGGGGCGCACGTACGAGACGGGCGTGAAGGGCGAACTGGCGGGCGGCAGGCTCGACGTGTCGCTCGCGGCGTTCCGCATCGATCTCGACAACAACCCGCAGGTCGATCTCGCGCATCCGTGCGCGGGGCCGAGCTGCTTCTACGTGAACGGCGGCAGCGTGCGCAGCCAGGGTTTCGAGTTCGAGGCGAACGGTCGCATCACGCCGTGGTGGAGCGTGTGGGCGAGCTACACGTACGACACGATGCGCTTTGCGGACAACCTCGCGAACGCGGGCTCGTCGTTCGCGCCGCTGCTGAACCCGCGCCACCTGTTCCGGCTGTGGACCAACTACGACCTGCCGTGGCAGGAGCGGCGCTGGAGCGTCGGCGGCGGCGTGCAGGTGCAGAGCAATTTCTCGGCGCAGGCAAACGGCGTCACGATGACCCAGGGCGGCTACGCGCTCGCGAGCGTGCGGCTCGGCTACCGCTACGACAAGCACTGGAGCGCCGCGCTCAACGTCAACAACCTGTTCGACCGCAACTACTACCTCAGCCTGAGCCAGCCGGGCTGGAACAACCGCTACGGGGAACCGCGCAACGTGATGCTGACCGTGCGCGGGCAGTTCTGATGGCGGGCGGCTGGGGCGCTCGCGCGGCGTTCGCGATCGCCGGCGTGCTGCCGGGTGCGGCCGCGCTCGCGGTCACGCTGGCCCGTCATTACCCGGCTGACGGATTGAACCGGCTCTATGCGGCCGTGCTGCTGACGCTCGCCGCGAGCGTCGCCGCGCTGCTGTGGGTGCTGGTCGCGCCCGGGCGGCGGCAGGCCGCGTGGCGTGCAGGCGTGTGGCTCGCGGTGCTCGTGCCGTGTGCGGTGTTCTGGGGAGGGCGCTGACATGGACGCTTCGTCGCGTTCGCGCTGGCGCGCGCTGCATCGCGGTGCCGGCGCGCTGTTCGGCGTGGTGCTGTTCGTCGTGCTGTTCAGCGGCACGTGGAGTCTCGCGTTCGATGCGATGCAGGGCTGGTGGCGGCCGCCGCCGGTTGCCGTCGCGCGTCCGTCGCTGCCGCTCGATGCGCTCGTCGCGCGTGCGGCGGCGCTCGGCGTGCCGTTGCGCGATGCGCGCATCGTGCTGCCGCAGCCGGACGATCCCGCGATCCGTTTCTGCGACGCGCGCCAGGCGTGCACGCTGGCGCTCGACCCGGCGACGGGCGAGCCGCTGCCGGACAGCGGCCGCGCGGCGTTGCTCGTCACGCTGCACAAGACGCTGTTCGCCGGTTTTCCCGGACGCATCTTCGTCAGCCTGTGGGGCGTCGTGCTGCTCGTGCTGATCGTCGCGGGCCTGGTCGTGCATCGCCGGCGCTGGCCGGACGCGGCGCGCATCCGGCGCGGTAACGGATTGCGCGTCGCGCTGTTCGACCTGCACGCGTGGATCGGCTTGTGGGGTTCGCCGTGGCTCGTGCTGTTCGCGTTCACCGGCGCGCTGTCGGGGCTCGGCGCGCTCGGCACGGTGTCGCTCGCGGGCGTCGCGTACCCGGGGCAGCCGCAGCGCGCGTTCGCCGAACTGCTCGGCGGGCCGCCGCCCGCCGCGGCCGGCGGCGCGTGGCGGCACGCGCCCGATCTCGACGCGCTGCTGCGAAGCGACGCGACGCGCGTGCCGGATTTCCGGCGCGAAGCCGTCGTGCTGCATCGCTGGGGCGATGCGAACGCGAGCGTCGAGATTGCCGGCACGGCCGCCGGGCTGCCGAGCACGGCGTTGTTCGAACGCCACCTGTATCGCGCGACGGACGGGCGATGGCTCGCGGATGTCACGTCGCGCGGCCGCGGTTTCTGGTTGCGTGCGTTCATCGCGGTGCAGCCGCTGCATTTCGCGCAATACGGCTGGGTCGGCGCGATCGGCGGCGTGCTGCGCGCGCTTCATTTCGTGATGGGTCTTGCTGCGTGCGCGCTGTGCGCGACGGGGCTGCATCTGTGGATCGAGCGGCGCCGTGCACAGCGCGATCGTTCGGCGGACGTGCTGGCCGCGCTCGCCGTCGGCGTATGCGGCGGCCTGGTGCTCGCGGGCGGCGTGCTGCTGTTCGCCGGGCGTGCGTTGCCCGACGGTGCGCGCGTCGACCACGCGCTTGCGCTGCTGTTCTGGGCCGTGTGGGGCGGCGCGGTCGCGCTCGCGGCCGGTGTCGCCGATCGCGCGGCATGGTTGCGCGTCCTGATGCGTGCGGCCGGCGTGTCGTACGGGCTGGCTGGCGCGACGCATTGCGCGATCGCGCTGCTCGGTGCGGGCGAGCCCGTGTACTGGCCGCTCGATGCGTCACTCGTCGTATTCGGCGCATTGCTGCTGCGTGCCGCCCGCCGTCCGCGCCGCGATACCGCGCGGCCCGCGCGCGTGCCGGCCGGCGCCGAACCTTTTTAACCTCATGCAACTGGAGACTTCGATGCGCGATTTGCTCGAACATCGCCGCCTGGTCATCACGATCACGCTGCTCTACCTGTCACAGGGAATCCCGATCGGCATCGCGATGGACGCGATGCCGACGCTGCTGCGCCACGACGGCGCGCCGCTTCACGCACTCGCGTTCCTGCCGCTCGTCGGGCTGCCGTGGGTCGTGAAATTCCTGTGGGCGCCCGTCGTCGACAACCGCTGGTCGCCGCGCATCGGCCGGCGGCGCAGCTGGATGCTGCCGATGCAGATGCTCGTCGTGCTGTGCCTCGCCAGTCTCGCGCAGATCGGGATGACGGTCGCGACGGCCGGCTGGGCGGTCGGCCTGCTGGCCGTCGCGTCGCTCGCGAGCGCGACGCAGGACATCGCGAACGACGGAATGGCCGCCGAGCATTTCAGCGGCGACACGCTCGCGAAGATCAACGCGATCCAGATCGCGGGCGTGATGATCGGCTTCTTCGGCGGCGGCGCCGGCACGTTGACGCTGATCGGCCTGTTCGGCCAGCGTGCGGCGTTTCTCGCGCTGGCCGCCGTGCCGCTCGCGAGTCTCGTCTGCGTGTTGTGGGTGTTGCCGCGCGATGCGGACCGGGCACGCGCGCGATCCGAACACAATGCGAGCCTCGCGCGGTTCGCGAAGCGGCCGCGCTCGTGGTCGCTGCTGTCGCTCGCGCTGCTGTCGGCGATGACGGCCGTATCGGGTTTCGGCCTGTCGAAGCTGTTCCTCAACGATGCGGGCTGGACCCTCGACGCGATCGGGAAACTCGGGATGGCCGGCGGCATCGTGACGGTCGTGCTCGGCTGCGGCGGCGGTGCGTGGCTCGTGAGGCGGCTCGGTCTGTGGCGTGCGTTCACGGCCGGCGTGAGCTGTGCGGGCGCCGCGGCGCTGCTGTGGTTCGCGCAGGCGAGCGGGTGGTTGCCGGTGTCGCCGTCGTGGGCGTGGCTCTGCACGGTGCTCGGCTCGTTGTCGACCGGGATCACGTCGGTGTCGATCATGACGGCCGGCATGCGCTTCGCGGGCGGCAGCGACCAGGCCGGCACCGACGTGACGGCCGTGCAGAGCACGCGCGATCTCGGCGAACTGATCGCGTCGTCGACGATCCTGTCGCTTACCGCGAAAGTCGGTTATACGGGCGGGTTTCTGGCCGGCGCCGCGCTGGCGGTGCTCGCCGCGTTGATCGCAATGCGGTTGCGGCAGCGCGAGTCGGTTTATGCGGTGAAGGGCGACGATGCGCTGGCGTCGTGATTGATGCGTGACACGCCTGATGCGTGGCGTGCCTGACTCAGGCGGCAAGTAAGCGGAAAGCGCGGTCCAACGCTCCCCGCACCCGTTACGCGCGGGCCAATCGTCGTGCAGCCAGCAGCCCGGCGGCGAGCAATACCGCGACATACGCGGCGACGCTCGCCCACGCGCCATGCTGCCAGAACGATCCGCCGACCGAACCGAGCACGCTCGACCCGAGATAGTACGCAAGCAGGTACAGCGAAGCGGCGTGCCCCTTCGCGGATCCCGCGAGGTAGCCGACCCAGCCGCTCGCGACCGCATGGGCGACGAAGAAGCCGATCGTGACGAGCACGATGCCGACGACGATCGCGACGAGCGAGTGCGACAGCGTCAGCGCGAGGCCCGCCGCGAATACGAGAATGCCGCTGACAAGCACCGGTGCGCGTCCGAGACGGTCGGCAAGCGCGCCGGCGCTCGATGACGACACCATCCCGAACAGGTAGGCGCCGAAGATCAGGCCGCACTCGGTCGAGCTCAGGTTGAAAGGGGCCGCCGTGAGCCGGAACCCCGCGTAGTTGTAGATCGTCACGAACGCGCCCATCACCAGGAAGCCGATCGCGAAAACGTACGGGAGCCGCGCGTGACGCAGTTGCGCATTCCACAGCCGAACATGGTGACGCAGCGTCAGATCGGTGCGCTTCACGAAGCGCCGCGATTGCGGCAGCAGCATCACGAAGGCGACCGCCGCGACGAGATCGACGACGCCGATCGTCAGCATCGCCGTCCGCCACGAGAAGTGTTCTTCCAGCGCGCTCATGCCGATTCGTCCGATCATGCCGCCGAACGCGGTCCCGCCGACATAGAGCCCCATCGAGAAACCGAGCCCGTCGGACGCGATTTCTTCAGCGAGATAAGCCATTGCGACCGCCGGGACACCGCCCAGCGCGAAACCCTCGAGCGCACGCCATACCAGCAGCAGGTTCCAGTTCGGCGACAGCGCGGCGAGCACGTTGAACAGCGCGGCCAGCGTCATCGACGCGAACATCAGCCCGCGTCGCCCGACGCGTTCGGACAGCGCGCCGGCGCACAAGATGGAGACCGCCAGCATCCCGGTCGACAGCGACAGCGACAGCGAACTCGACGCCGCACCCAGCCCGAACTCCCGTGCGAACGCGGGAAGCAGCGGCTGGACGCAGTACAGCAGCGAGAAGGTGGAAAAACCGGCAAGGAAAAGCGCCAGCGCGATGCGCTTGTACGCGGCCGAGCGCGGGGACACGCCGGCAGGCAGCGCATCGGATGCGGCGTTCTGCGTTGCGGGCGTGGATCGGGAAATCGAAGCGGAGGACATGGGTGCACTCGATGTGCGACGGAATGCCTGAATTCTTGCGCACGGTCATATATATGTCCAATATATGAAAGAAACCGCAGCGATATGTTTCACCACTGGCTGACGAGCCGGTCCGACTCACCGTGAGGTCACCTGGCGAATGGAACTCCGACATCTCCGATACTTTCTGGCCGTGGCGGCCACGTCGAATTTCACCAAGGCTGCCGAAACGCTCGGCATCGGGCAGCCGCCGTTGAGCCAGCAGATCAAGGCGCTCGAGAGCGAACTCGGCGTGGAGCTGTTCAAGCGGACCGCGCGCGGCGCGGAGCTGACGCTGGCGGGCGAGGTGTTCGCGGAAGAGGCGCGCCGCGTGCTCGACGATGCCGAGCGTGCGGCACGGGCCGCGAGGCGTGCCGCCCGCGGGGAAACCGGGCATTTGCGGGTGGGCTTCACCGGAACGGCGGCGTTCAATTCGAAAGTGTCGGATCTGATTCGCCGCTTTCGGGAGGCGTTTCCGGACGCCGAACTGACGCTGCAGGAGGCGACGTCGCGCGTCCTGCTGGAGGCGCTGGACGCCGGGCATCTCGACGTCGCGATCGTGCGGCCGGAACGCCGTGTCGCCGCGACGTTGCGGGTGTCGGACTGGGACGAGGAACCGATGTTCGTCGCGCTGCCCGTCGCGCATCGGTTGGCGCAGCGTCGGCGCATCGATCTGGCCGAGCTGGCCGACGAGTCGTTCGTGCAGGTGCCGCGGGAAGCCGGCAGCGCGCTGTTCGACGACATCGTCGCCGCATGCAACGCCGCCGGATTCGAGCCGCGGATGGCGCAACCCGCGCCGCAGATCGCGTCCGCGGTGACGCTGGTCGCTGCCGGGCTCGGCGTGTCCGTCGTGCCGAAGGCGATTACGCAGGTGCAGGTTGCCGGGGTCGTCTATCGGCCGTTCGCGGGCAATGCGCTGCGTGCAAGGCTGGCCATTGCGTCGCGATGCGACGAGCCGTCGGCGGTCGTTCGCAATTTTCTTTTGCTGGCCTAGCTGCCGGCCGCCGCTGCGGGGAGAGCGGGCCTGCCGAACGTCCTGCTATTGCGCGTAGGGCGGGGTGGTGCCGACCGACGGCGACGAGCCGCTCACTGTGCCGGCTGATGGCCCGCGTTCTGTCCGTTCGACGCTGCTACGCGTGCCTGGGCGGCCTGCAGGTTTTCGGGGAACTGCGTGTTTCTGGCCATGGACGGCTTATAACCCGCCTTTTCGATCTGAATGAGCTCGTTGCGAACCTCCGCGCGGGTCTTCGCCGGATTTTCCGGTTGGGCGAACGACACGGCGGGAACGGCGATCATCGCCGCGATGGCCAAAGCCTTAATAAAGGAATCCATAATGATTTACCTCCGATGCAGTTACGCACGGCGCCTTCTACCTTCTTGTCAGCTACCGGTAAAAACAGTGTAGCCGAGACCGCATTCCGGTGCTGGTAAAACATGATTGCTCGAGCGCACAATTTGGGTTCTGCGCACGTCACTTCGAAAAAATCGATCCATTCGATCGAAACGCTTGAGACATCGAGGAAGGAAAGTGACATAGCATCGTCTGATCGAAGACATGCCGGTTCGAAGGGCGTCCTGACCGACTCCCTGATAAAGAAGCCTGCAATGATCCGGATCGGTGCGCCAGAAGTTTTCCCCGAGCGGCACGAGATTCGCTCGAATGGTGAACCGGGTCGACGTGACCGTCAGTGTTCACCGCTGCGCAATGAATTGCTCGAGCAGATCCGGGCGATCGAACTTGTCGCGCCACCATTGCAGTGCGCGCCCGGCTTCGTCGTCGCGCCATGCCAGATAGCACTGGGTCGTTTCGCGCATGCCGGTCACGTGGCGCGTCACAAGCCTGCCTTCGTCGATTGCGCGGGCGGCAAGACCTGCGGGTAGCGTGCCGACGGCAAGCCCCTCGCACTGCACCGCGAGTTTTGTCGCAAGGGTCGGCACCGCGAGATAGGGTTGCGACGGCTGGAACGCCGCCGAGCGCAGCAGCGATTCGCGCGAAGGGCCGCCGACCAGCGCGCAACGATATTGAGTCACGGCACTGAGCGTGATCGGTTCCGGCATTGTCGCGAGAGGGTGATGCGGCGCGACCGCAAACACATAACGCAGCGTGCCGATCGGGCGCGCGACGATGTCCGTCAGCGCAGGGGGCTCGCCCGTTGCGCCGACGACGAGATCCGCGCGCCCCGAGACGAGCGCATCCCAGGTGCCGCCGAGCACCTCGGTCGACAAGCGCAAACGCGTGCCCATCTCGAGTGCGTCGAATTCACGCACGTAGGGCCAGAATCCTGCAAACGGCAGCACTTCATCGACGCATACGCGCAACTCGGTCTCCCAGCCGTCGTGGATCCGCTGCGTCCTCAGTTCGAGTTGCTCGGCGGCAGCGAGCAGCCGGCGGCCTTCCTCGACGACGACGCGCCCCGCGCGCGTCAGCTTCGCACGGCGGCCGCTGCGGTCGAACAAGGTGACTCCCAAGTCGCTCTCGATCTTCTGCACGAGATAGCTGAGGGTCGACGGCACGCGGTGCAGCAGCGCGGCCGCATCGGCGAACGTGCTCGTCCGGTCGATCGCATCCAGTGCTTCGAGGGCTTCGAGTGACAGTTTCAATTCCGCTTTCCTCAGTGCAATGACGGGCGCATGTCCGACATGCTGTCGTCGATCGTGGTGTGCCGCGAGCAGTCCGCGAAAGGCCATGCGGCGTGCTGCCGGTCCGATGGACTGCCTGCTGTCGCTATCGTCATCGATCAGGAAAATTCAGGTGTCTTAAGAAAAATCATCTTGCCGTCGTGTAACTTGTGAAGGCGTGAAACGGATGAAGCCACGGTCGATGCAAGTCGAACTGGCGCCGGCACGCAGCAGCTTGTCATTCGATCATCGACGAAAAAAGGAGAATCACATGTATCAGTCCAGCTTGAGACCGCTCGCACTCGCAGTACTGACCGGAGTCGTGCTGCTGGGTGCGCCGGCAGCGTACGCACAGGATTCGGATGCTGCGCCGGCAGCGGCCAGTGCCCCGATGTCGAAGCAGCAGTTGAAAGCGCAACGCAAAGCGCAGCGCAAGGAGGCTCGGCTGAAGCGTAACCAGGAACTGCGCACGCTCGAGAAGAACGGCTATCGCATGAGCAAGGACGATCACTATCCGCAGAGCCTCCAAAGGGCGGAACACAAAGCCGCAGAACAGAAAGCCGCCGCCGGCGCGTCCGCACCCGGGCAATAACGATTCGGTGCCGCATCTGCTCCGCTGCCAGGCGGGGCAGGTGACGGCGTCCGCCTGCACCTTCTTGCGCGCGCGTCGTGCGCCCGCGTCACGCAACCGTCGGGAAACGCGCGATACCTTGGCGAGATTTCATGCAAACGGTTGCGTTCCACAGGATACCCATATTCGCCGACCGGTTTCGGTATTTTAGGGTTAACGCTCTATCTGTCCGAGAAGTTCGACGGTACTATTGCATCAACTTATGCAAACGGTTGCATGGAGGGTGTCATGGTGGAACAAGCGGTATTGAGTGCGATTACCGACGATCCCGCGTCCGTTACCGCGATCGTCAAGGCGGCGATGGCGGGAACCCGGGACGCTCGGCTGAAGGAGATCGTCAATGCATTGGTCGATCACGGGCATGCGTTCCTGAAGCAGGTGAAGCTGACGGACGAGGAGTTCGAGCGCGGTCTGTCGTTTCTCCGGGCCGCAGGGCACGCATGCAACGAGCGGCACAACGAGGTTGTGCTTCTGTCGGATGTCCTTGGCTTTTCGACGCTGGTCGCATTACTGAACAATTCCGACGCGACCGACCGCACGCCGGGCGCGTTGCTCGGGCCGTTCTATCGCGGTGGTTCGCCGGTCTACGAAGACGGCCGATCAATCGCAAGCCCGGGGTCGCCCGGCTCGCCTCTTTTCATGCGGGGTCGCGTGCTCGACGTGTCGGGCCGGCCGGTCGGGAACGCGGCGGTCGATGTGTGGCAAGCGTCGCCGGTCGGTCTCTACGAGAACCAGGATCCGGGCCAGCCTGACCGCAATCTGCGCGGCCGCTTTCATACCGATGCGCAGGGGCGGTTCAACTTTCGGACCGTGCGTCCCGCCGGTTACCCGGTGCCCGTCGACGGCCCCGTCGGCACGCTGCTCGAGGCGCAGAATCGCCATCCGTACCGGCCCGCACACATCCACTTCGTGATCGTCGCGGAAGGTCATGCGACGTTGGTGTCGCAGGTGTTCGCCGACGATTCGGAGCATCTCGATTCGGACGTCGTGTTCGGCGTGAATCGTCGCCTCGTCGGCAATTTCGAGCGCCATGACCCGCAGACGGGGCCGTACGCGGAAACGGACGAGGCGTATTACACGCTCGATTTCGAATTCATCATGGCCGACGGTACGCCGACGTACCCGACGCCGCCCATCGACTGAACAGGAGGCGGCAGTGCCACGCAATCTGAACGATAAGGTAGCGGTCATTCTCGGCGGTACCGGCGGGATCGGCGTCACGACCGCAACGCATTTCGCCGAAGCGGGCGCGCGCGTTGTCGTGGTCGGACGAAGCGACCTGGACGCCACGCAGCGCATCGCCGACAAACTGCCCGGCGAAGGGCACTCGGCCGCGCTCGCGACGATCACCGACAGCGCGACGCTCGCCGCGCTCGCCGACGATGTGCGCAAGCGTTACGGGCGAGCGGACATCCTGGTGAATGCCGCCGGCTTCACGAAGCCGGTTCGCCATGCGGACCTCGACGCGCTGACCGACGACCTGATCGACGAGATCATGAAAGTCAACTGGCGCGGCCAGTTCGCGGCGATCCGGGCATTTCGTGCGCTGCTCGACGAATCGGGTAACGGGCTCGTCGTCAATGTGTCGTCCATCGCGGGTACGACCGGCAATGGCAGCAATGTCGCGTACTGCGCCGCGAAAGCGGGAATCGACGTGATGGCGCTGTCGCTGGGCCGCGCACTTGCGCCGCGCATTCGCGTCGTGAACGTGTCTCCCGGCGTCGTGGATACGCAGTTCGTTCCCGGGCGCGGCGACGATTTCAACGAGAAGGCCGCCGCGACGACACCGCTGCGCCGGATCGGCGCACCGGACGATGTCGCTGCCGCCATCGTCGCCTGCGCGACGACGCTGACGTTCAGTACCGGCGCAACGATCGTCGTCGACGGCGGCCGCCGGCTGAACTGACTGCCTGGAGATCTTTCGATGCATGCTCGCAAGACCATCATTACGTGCGCCGTCACGGGCAACATCACGCGACCCGACCAGCACCCGGGCCTGCCGGTCACACCCGAGCAGATCGCGAATGCGTCGCTCGAAGCCGCGCAGGCCGGGGCCGCCGTCGTGCACATCCACGTCCGCGACCCGGCCACGGGCCGACCCTCGATGGACGTCGATCTCTATCGCGACGTCATGGCCAGGATTCGCGCGGTCGATCGTGAGTTGATCATCAATCTGACGACCGGCCCGGGCGGACGTTTCATTCCGAGCGACGACGATCCCAGGGTTGCCGCGCCGGGCACCACGCTTCTGCCGCCCGAAAAGCGCGTGGAGCATATTCTCGCGCTCAAGCCGGACATCTGCAGCCTCGACCTGAACACGATGAATTCGGGGGCCGAGGTCGTCATCAACACGCCGAAGAACGTCACGCGGATGGCCGAGGTGATCCGTCGGGCCGGTGTCAGGCCGGAGCTCGAGATCTTCGACTCCGGCGATATCCATCTGGCGCGCGACCTCATGGCGAGCGGCGTGCTCGACGGGCCGGGACTCTGGACGTTCGTCAGCGGCGTCAAGTATGGTTTCGCCGCGTCGCCGGAAACGCTGCTCTATGCGCGCAGCCTGCTGCCGCCGGGGGCGATCTGGTCCGCGTTCGGGATCGGCCGTTTCGAGTTTCCGGTCGTCGCGCAGGCATGGCTCGCGGGCGGGCACGTGCGTGTCGGCCTCGAGGACAACATCTATATCGAGAAAGGTGTGCTCGCCGAGAGCAACGCGGCGCTCGTTGCGCGGGCGCGCGAGATCGTCACGCTGCTCGGCGGCGAGATCGCGACGAGCCGCGATGCGCGCGAATGCCTCGGCCTTGCATCGTGAGCGCAACCCGCCGCACGCTCATTCAGAGCGACGCATGGATGTGCGGTGGGCCGACGGTCGCCGCGCCATGTGTCCGAATCGACAATTTCCAGGAAACCATCGAGCATGAAATGCATTCGCGTCCAGCAGAAAAGCGCTGATATCAGCGCGCTCGCACTGAGCATCGACACGCAGCCTGTCCCGACGATCGATACGGCCGACTGCCTGATCGAGATCGAGAGCGCGGGCGTCAATCCGAGCGATGTGAAGGCCGTGCTCGGTTTCATGCCGCACGCGGTGTGGCCGCGCACGCCGGGCCGCGATTACGCGGGGCGCGTGATCGAAGGCCCGCCGGAGCTGGTCGGCAAGGAGGTCTGGGGCAGCAGCGGCGAGCTCGGCATCCGTCGCGATGGCACCCATGCCAGCCATCTCGTCGTGCCGGCGCACAGCGTGCGCGAGAAACCGACAAACCTGACGATGGACGAGGCGGGATCGATCGGCGTACCGTTCGTCACCGCTTTCGAGGGCTTGCACCGTGCCGGCGGCGTGCGGCGCGGCGATGTCGTGCTCGTTCTGGGTGCCAACGGCAAGGTCGGGCAAGCGACCGTCCAGCTCGCGACCATGGCGGGGGCGGAGGTGATCGGTGTCGTGCGCGACGATCCGTCGTACATCGGGCACGCCACCGGCGACGTGACGATGATCAACGCGTCCGCGGAGCCGTTCGACGAACTCGTGCTCGAGATGACGGCCGGCCGTGGCGCAAACATCGTCTACAACACGGTCGGGAGTCCGTATTTCGAGCGTGCGAATCGCGCGATGGGCGTGCGCGGCACGCAGATCCTCATCTCGACGATCGAGCGCGCGGTGCCGTTCGACATCTTCGCGTTCTATCGCGGGCAGCACACCTACGTCGGGATCGACACGCTCGCGCTCGACACGCGACACTGCGCCGACGTCCTCGACGCGTTGCTGCCGTCGTTCGAGCAGGGTTCGTTGAAACCGTTCCCGATCGATGCCGGCTTCGTGTTCGATCTTGCGGATGCGGCGCACGCGTATCGGACGGTGTTCGGCGGTACCGCGAACCGGGTGCTGCTCAAGCCATGAACGTGACGCGCTTTCGCGATGCGCCCGAATACTTCCCGCCGAATCACTTCGGGATGCAATGCGTACGCCTGCAAGGGCGCGAGGCGGGCCCGGCCGAATCGCTGTGGCTCGGCGTGTCGACGATCGAGCCGGGCGGGCACACGACGATGGACGGATCGGGCGTCGAGAAGCATTACGTCGTGCTGGAAGGTCGGGTGTGCGTAGACGCAGACGGCGTCGAAGTCGAATTGCAGGTGTTCGATTCGTGCCGCCTCGCGCCGGGCGAGCGGCGTTCGCTGCGCAACCGGTCGGACCGTCCCGCCAGGATCCTGCTCGCGATGCCGTTCGCGCGCCCTCCGCGCGACTAGGCGCGGAGGCGGGGCGGGTCGCGCAACGCTGCCCGCGCCCGCCCGATGCGGCCGCGATCGGCCGCGCCGGCCGCGAAAATCGGATGATCCGGCAAGCCGCACGCCATTTCGGTCAGGTTTCCGGACGCCCGCAACCTTATATTTGTCTCGGCCGATTCGCACTGGCGCGCCGGGACGGCAACGACCGTTTCGGTGGCCGGCCGATCGGCGCGACGCGTCAGTTCGCGCGCGCCCGGCCTCCCGCCGCCCGAGGTGCGCCCGTCGACCCGCGCACGATCAGTTCGGGCGGCAGCGTGATGCGCAACGGCGCCTTGCCCGGCGTCGTGATCATGCCGAGCAACAGGCGTGCGGCCTGCCGGCCCATCTCGCGATGCTGGATTCGGAGTGTGGTCAGTGACGGATTCAGCATGTCGAGCAGCGGCATGTCGTTGTGCCCGATCAGCGAAATGTCCTTCGGGCACACGATTCGCCGCTCGGCAAACACGTCATAGCAGCCGAGCGCAATCAAATCGTTCGCCGCGATGATGGCGGTCACGCTGCGATGCGTGTCGAGCAACTGTGCGCATGCGAGACGCCCGGCTTCGCGCGTGAACTCGGCCGCCTCCACGACGACGTTGGCTGCAAGATGGTGCTGCTGGGTGGCGATCTGGAAGCCCTGCAGTCGCGACAGGCCGGTCGCGAGGCGTTCCGGCCCGGACAGGTGCGCGATGCGCGTATGCCCGAGCCCGACCAGATGCTCGACCGCGAGCCGCATCGACAGGAAGTCGTCGTTGACGACTTCGGGCACGTGGCCGCCGTCCTCGCCGCGATTGACGAGCACGACCGGCACGCCGTCGAGGGTGCAGCGCCGTACGAGCGGGTCGTGCCGCGCGGCGGTCGCGAGGATCAGCCCGTCCACCTGGCGCTCGAGCATCTGCTCGAGCATCCGTTCCTGGTTCCTGGGCTTGCCGACGATGTTCGCGATCAGCACGCCATAACCTTCGGCCGCGAGCTCCTCCTCGATCCCGCAGACCATCGGCGGGAACACCGGGTTCGAGATGTCGGGCAGGCATACGCCGATCACCTTCGATTGCCCGCCGCGCAGTGCCGACGCAAGCCGGTTCTGTCGATAGCCGAGCGACTTGGCCACGGCGAGCACGCGGCGCACGACCTCGTCGCCGATCAGGTGGCGTGTGGCCGGATTGAGCACGCGCGACACCGTCGACGCATTGACGGATGCCGCCGCGGCGACTTCGCGAATCGTTACGCGGCCGGTGCCGCGCGTGTCGGAGGATTGGCTCATGGAAGCTGCTGGTGAATAAGGATCCGATTGTATCGGTGCAATGGGTTGCGATCAATGTTGCAGGTGAAACCCTAATGTTTTCAGCACTAAACCTCATTGACAGGGTAATTCCCTTGGGTAGGATGTGCATACGTTTGCATAAAGCGAATCACACGATCGATGCAACCGGTCGAAGCGGTTCCAGCGCCGAAGATGCCATCGGCGTTCGGGCCCGCAGAAACCCGAAAAAAGACGGGTCGACTTGAAGGTGCGACATGTAACGCCGATGCGTTACCCGGCCACCTTTTGTCTGAATTTATGCAAACGGTTGCACGTTAATGCCCAGGATGTCATGCCGGAAGGCGGCGTGGCCAATGTGAACGACGTACAGGAGCCAGTGGATGGAGACGAACCCTAAACCCGAACGGCAGCCGGCACGCAGGCGGGCCGCGATGTGCATCGTCACCGCATCTGCGGCGGCGATCGGCATCTTTCATGGCGCGAGCGCGCTTGCGGCAAGCGAGACGATCGCCGCCTTCTACAAGAACCAGGTCGATCCGCATTTCGCGCTCGTTCGCGCGGGTGTCAACGCCGAGGCGAAGCAGCTCGGCGTGTCGGTCACGCACTATGCGCCGACGCGCCCGAACGATCTCGGCGAGCAACTGAGCGAGCTGGAGGACGTCGGCGTGAAGAAACCGAACGCCGTGCTGTTCATGGGCGTGAATCCGCACGGCGTCGTGCCCGCGATCCAGAAGATCAACGCGATCGGCATTCCGGTCGTCAACTACAACGATCGCGTGGCGGGCGGCAAGTTTTCGTCGGTCGTCGTCGCGGACGACTACAACCTCGGCCTCGACGTTGCGCGGTACCTGTTCAAGAGCCTCGGCGGCAGCGGCAATGTCGTGATCCTCGAAGGCGTGAAAGGCTCGACGACGAGCGACGAGCGCGTGCGCGGGTTCAGGAAGGCCCTTCAGGAATTCCCGAACGTTCACCTGCTGGCGTCGCAGCCGGCGAACTATCAGCGGCTGCAGGCGCTGCAGGTGATGGAGAACCTGATCCAGTCGAATTCGAAGATCGACGGCGTGCTGGCGGCCGCCGACGTGATGGCGATGGGTGCGATCGAAGCCCTCGAGGCGGCGGGCCAGAAGCAGGTGAAGGTCGTCGGCATCGGCGGTGTGCCTGAATCGGTCAAGGCGATCAAGGAAGGGCGTTTGCTGGCGACCGCCGAGTTCAATGGCTTCAAGATGGGCTGCATCGCGACGATGGCCGCGGTTCGCACGCTGAGGAAAGAACCCGTGCCCGATACGGTGCTGATCAAGGGCATCGTGATCGACAAGACGAACTACGCACCGTTCGAACTACCGGGCGATCAGCGTCAATGCCCGACGTGGAGCGACGTGGCCAGCAAGTGACGCGCGGCCGGGCGGGCCGCAGTGCGGTACGGCAGCCCCGGCTGTCGCATGACGCACGGCTGTCCGCCGAACAGCACCGTGGAGATGAACATGGAAACCTCGACCGGGCGCGTTCCGCGTCTCGAATTACGCAAGATCTGCAAGCATTTTCCTGGCGTGGCCGCGCTGACCGACGTCGACCTCACGTTGTATCCGGGCGAAGTGCACATGTTGCTCGGCGAGAACGGCGCCGGGAAGTCGTCGCTGATGAAGGTGCTGTTCGGCGCTTACCGCGCCGATGGCGGCGAGATCCGATACGACGGCATGCCGGTCGTGATCGAATCGCCCGCCGACGCGAAGCGCCTGGGCATCGCGGTGATTTTCCAGGAGTTCTCGCTCGTGCCGCATCTGTCGATCGCGCAGAACATCTATCTCGGCCGCGAGCCTCGCAACCGCTTCGGCCTCGTCGATCACCGGCGCATGCATGCGGACGCCGCTGCCGTGCTGGCGCAGCTCGGGCTCGCGTACGACACCCGCGCCCATGCGGCGGACCTTGGCGTTGCGCAGCAGCAGATGGTCGAGATCGCGAAAGCGCTGTCGCACGACGCAAGCGTGCTCGTGATGGACGAGCCGACCGCGGCGATCTCGGACCGGGAAGCCGACGCGCTGTTCACGGTCGTGCATCGGTTGCGCGATGCGGGCGTTGCGATCGTGTACATCTCGCACCGGATGAAGGAAGTGTTCGATCTCGGCGATCGCGTGACCGTTCTGCGCGACGGCCGGCTCGTTACGTCGATGCCGGCCGGCGACGCGACCTCCGATCAGCTGATCGCGCTGATGGTCGGGCGCAAGGTCGGCGTGGTCTATGAGCGCCGCTATTTCGGCGCATGCGGCGAGATCGCGCTCGACGTGCGCGACCTGACGACGTCGACCGGTGTGAACGGGGTCGACATGCAGGTGCGTTGCGGCGAGATCGTCGGATTGTCGGGCCTGGTCGGCGCCGGGCGGACCGAGGTCGCACGCGCGGTGATCGGCGCCGATCCGATCCAGGGCGGCCGCATCGAGATTTTCGGCAAGCCGGTATCGGGCGGCCCGCACGAAGTCGTCAGGCGCGGCGTCGGCCTGATACCGGAAAACCGCAAGCAGGAAGGCCTCGCGCTGCGCCGCTCGGTGCACGAGAACCTGCTCGTGTCGAGCCTGTGGCGCCTGTTCCCGAAGGGCTGGTATCGCCCGTCCCGCGCAACGCGAGCGACGCGCGACCTGATCGACATGCTGCGGATCGCACCGGGCGATCCGGCGAAACGGGCGCGCAACCTGAGCGGCGGCAACCAGCAGAAGATCGTGATCGGCAAGTGGCTCAGTGCCGAGTGTCGCCTGTATATCTTCGACGAGCCGACGCGCGGCATCGATGTCGGTGCGAAGACCGAAATCTTCAACCTGATCGAGCGGCTGGTCGAGGAGGGCGCGGCCGTCCTGCTGATCAGCTCGGAACTGTCGGAGATCGTGCATGTTTGCGACCGCGCATACGTGATGCGCGGCGGTGCGATTTCGGGCGAACTGCAGCGCGAACAGTTGAGCGAGCAAAACATCCTGGGTCTGGCAATGCACGGAGGTTGACGATGTCGGTTGAAACGAAACGTAATGGCGGTGATCCGGCAGCGCGGCGCAAACGGCCGCTGCCTTCGATCGTGTGGGCCAGTGTCGCGTTGGTCGCAGCGGCGGCCTTCGGCGTACAGGGTTTCGCGTCGCGCGCGAATCTGGTCGACATCGGCCTCCAGGTCTCGATCCTCGTGATGATCGCGATGCCGATGACCCTGGTGATCCTGAGCGAGGGGCTCGACCTGTCGGTCGGCGCGCTGCTGAGCCTCGGCGGCGTCGTGTTCGCGCAGTCGCTTGGCGCCGGCGCCGGCATCGGTGCCGCGCTCGGCGCGGCGGCGGCGGTCGGTATCGCGATCGGCTTCCTGAACGGCACGCTCGTCGCGCGCCTGGGGCTGCCGCCGTTCGTCGTGACCCTCGGCACGCTCGGCGTCGCGCACGGTGTTGCGCTCGTGATGACCGACGGTAATGCGGTGGTCGTTTCGAATCCTGCCGTCGGCGCGCTTTACGGCTCGTCGGTACTCGGCGTGCCGTTTCCGATTGTCTGCGCGCTCGCGGCATACGCCGTCACGCATCTGCTGCTCTACCACACCCGGTTCGGCGCCTATGTGTTCGCGATCGGCGGCAACCGGGACGCTCTGACATTGGCGGGTGTGCGCGCCCGTGTCTATCACGTCGCGATCTACGTGATGAGCGGCCTGTTCGCCGGACTTGCCGCGCTCCTGCTCGTCGGACGCATGAATTCGGCGGAGCCGAATGCCGCGATCGGCATGGAGTTCGACGCAATCGCGGCAGTCGTTCTCGGCGGCACTTCGTTCGAGCGCGGCGAAGGGTGGTTGCCCGGTACGGCGATCGGCGTGTTGACGATCGGCGTGCTTCGCAATGCACTCAACCTGGTCGGCATCGAATCGTCGCTGCAGGTCGTGACGATCGGCTTGCTGGTTCTCGCGGTCGTCGTCGTCGATAGTGTCCGTAAATCCCGCGTCGCAGGAGCACAAGCATGAGTACCCGGAATCAATCTCCGTTTGCGGCGATGCGCGTCATGGGCCTCGAGCATCGTGGTCGCCTGTCCGAAGACGCGACCGCACTGATCTATCGCGCAGTGTTCGTCGGTGCGCTTGCCATCGCGCTCGCGTTCGCATCGGACAGTTTCGCTACATCGGGAAACCTGCTGAACGTGCTGCGGCAGGCGAGTCTGATGTTCCTGCTTGCGTCCGGCCTCACGATCGTGATCCTGTCGGGCGGGTTCGACCTGTCCATCGCCGCGAACCTCACCCTTTCCGCCTGTCTGGCGGCGGGCGCGATGAAAGCCGGCGTGTCCCCGTGGTTCGCCGTTGCGATTGCGATGTCATGCGGCGCGTCGATCGGGCTTCTGAACGGATTGGCGGTCACGCTCCTGCGGCTGCCGCCGTTCCTCGCGACCTACGGGATGCTGTGGGTCGTTCAGGGGCTCGCATTTCATTACATGGGCGGCAACGAGATCTTCGGTTTCCCGGCCGGCTTTCGTGCCCTCGGTACCGGCTTCTGGTGGGGCGTGCCGATTCCCGTCTACATGATGCTGCTCGTGCTCGTCGTCGGCTCGGTCGTCACCGCGCGCCTGAACATCGGTCGCGAGATCTACGCGATCGGGGCGAATCCGGAAGTTGCGCGGCTGTCCGGGATTCCGGTGCGCCGCCGCCGGATCGCGGTCTACACGATCAGCGGCCTGATGGCAGGGATCGCCGCGGTCGTCTATCTCGCGCGCGTGAATGCGGCCGATTCGGCGATGGGCGATCCGATCCTGCTGCCTGCGATCGCGGCGATCCTGATCGGCGGTGCGTCGCTGTTCGGCGGAACCGGCACCTTGCTCGGCACGCTGCTTGGCTGTTTGACACTGGCGCTCGTCATCGACGGGATGAACCTGCTGAATCTGAACGCGAACCTGCAGCCGCTGGTCGTCGGCGTGGTGCTCCTGATAGCGGTGCTCACCGACGCGCTCGGCCGCCGGCATGCCGAGCGGGTCGGCTGACGGCCCGCAAGCAAGACTCGCCCGACGAAAACAAAGGGACGATTTGACAAGCGACGGGACTCTTCGGCGACGGTCACCGACCGAAGTGTCCTTAACATGAACTCCAGGTGATCGGCATTACGCGATCCGGTTCGGGCGGTAAATCAGATCGGCTCTCGTGACCTTTCGCTTTCGAAGTAGCCGTCGGAATGATTAGCTATACATATTAAATAAGGCATTCCATTCACGGGCATCCGGTATCGAACGACTGAAATGGAGGGGTAGACAGTGGTGGAGATGAAAAAAACAGCGATCACGGCAGTGATCGGCATGGTGTTGAGCGGATCGGTCTTCGCACAGAGCAGCATCACGCTCTCCGGGAAGATCGACAACGGCCTGACTTACGTGACGAACGAAGGCGGGCATCACAACTTCAAGATGGACAGCGGCGTGCTGTTCCCGAACCTCTGGATCATGTCGGGTGCGGAAGAACTGGGCGGCGGTTACCGGGCGGTGTTCAAGCTGTCGTCGCTGTACAACCTGAACAACGGACAGTTGAATCAGCCCAATACGTTGTTCGGGCAACAGGCGTATGTCGGCGTACAGACGCCGTACGGCGTGATCACGCTGGGCAAGCAGTTCGACTTCACTGCCGAATTCCTCGCGCCGCTAAACGTCAGTTCGGCCGGCAGCGGCTATGCGATTCACCTCGGCGACTTCGACCGCACGAACAACGACCGGCTGACGAATTCGATCAAGTACATGAGCCCGACGTGGGGTGGATTCCAGTTCGGTGCGATGTACGGGTTCAGCAATACCCCCGGCAGCTTCCACGACGGCAGCGGCTGGAGCGCCGGTCTGCAGTACACGAACGGGCCGCTGACGCTCGCGACGATGTACACGTTCGTCGCAACACCGACGATCGATCCGTACGCGCAGATCGGGGTGCATTCGTTCTTCGGCCTTCCCGTTGCGACCGGGTCGGGAGACAGCGTCACCGACACTGCGCCGTCGTTCCAGATCCGCTCGCTCGGCACGCTCGGTGTCGGCGGGTCGTATGCGATCGGCGACGTCACGCTGTACGCGGACTACACCAATACGGTGCTGAAGTTCCAGGACGCGAAGTCGGTCATGAACGTCTATGAAGGCGGTGCAACGTGGCAGGTGACCCCCGCGTTCCAGCTCGTCGGCGGCTATCAGCACACCAGCTTCGAAGCGCACGCGTGGAATCAGGTAACGGCCGCGGCGCTGTATTCGCTGTCGAAGCGCACGACGGTCTACCTGTCGTCCGATTACCTGAAGGCGTCCGCGGGAGTGGATGCGGTGATCGGCGCGAGCTTTGCGCCGGCGCCGACCGGCCATCAGGCGGACATCCGGATCGGCCTCGCACACACGTTCTGACCGTATCGCGCGGCGGTCCGCCGACAGCGTGTCGGCAGACCGCGAAAGCTACGCATTCCGGTTCGTACCGGGTCTATCGATGAGTACCAGGAGGAGTCAAAGATGAAACAAGCCTATGTCGCATTCGCCATGATGAGCCTGACGGCCGCCGCCGCCGTAGCGTGGGGTGCCGATGCCGCCGGCGGCGGACCGAAGTTGATTACGACCATTCCGGTCACGAGCGAAAAGCCGTTCGGTTTCGATATCAGCGCAGCATCGGACGGCAACTACTACCTTGCTGACGGCGCGAACGGGACACTCGACGTATTCGACGCGACCACGATGAAGCTCCGCGACCGGATCAAGGCCGACTTCGCGGGCATCGGTCCGTCGCACGAAAAGTCGGGCCCGTCGGGCGTGCTGCCGATTCCCGGCACGTCGTTGGTGTATGTGGGCGACGTGAACGCCGTCAAGGTGATCGACGTCGCATCGAAGCAACTCGTCAAGCGCATCGAGGTCAGCTCGTCGGGCATTCGTGCGGACGAAGGCTGCCTCGCCCCCAAGCATCATGTCGCGATGTTCTCGAGCGGCGCCGAGCAGCCCCCGTTCGTGACCTTCATCAATACCGACACGCATTCGGTGATCGCGAAGATGCCGCTCGCGGATTCGACCGGCCTCGAGGCGTGCGAGTTCGACCCGAAGAACGACAACTTCGTGCTGAACAACGACGGGACGAAGGCCAACCCCAAGGGTGAGGTCGACCTGATTCCGGTGAAGTCGGTGCTCGAAGGCAAGCCGATCGTCCAGGCCGCGCTGAAGCTGAAGGGCTGCGAAAGCCCGAGCGGTCTCGCGCTCGGGCCGGGCAACGATGCGCTGATCGGCTGCGATCCCGACGAAGGCGGCAAGCAGACGACGCTGATCATCGACCGGACGAACGGTACGCCGCTCGCTCAATTGCCGTTCGGCGGCGCCGACGAGGTGGCCTACGACCCGGTTTCGAATCGCTACTTCCTCGCCGGCGGCCACCACTCGGCGGACAACGTATCGCGGGTCGGCGCGAAGGACGCGAAGTTCGACCCGTCCCTCGGGATCATCGACGCCAGCACCCGCAGCCTCGTCGCGATCGTTCCGACCGGCAAGTTCTCGCATTCGGTCGCGGTCGACGGTGCGTCGCATCACGTTTTCGTTCCGTACGGCGCCGGCTCGTCCGCGCAGTTCCCGGGAACCGGCATCGCGGTGTTCGCGACGGAATAAGGTCTCCAGTGTGGTGATTCTCCGCGGGAGATGGACTCCCGCGGATTTTTTTGAGCACCGCGCTCGACCGCTGCGTGAAACCGAATATCGGACTCGACGGTAAATCGCGAGGCTGGATGGTCAGGTCACGCGGCCTGGCCGGACGTACGCTGGGACTCGAGCGTGCTGGGCGAAGCGGAATCAGGAGATAGAAGTGAAATTCAGGTTACGGGTTCGGTGGTGGGTGAAGGTGCTGGGCGTCTGGGCCGGATTCGCCGGCGCGATGCATGCTTCGTTCGCCGAAGACACGCACGGCAACGTCGCGATGCCGACCTACGTTCTGAGCTACGCACAGACGCAGACGCTGCTCTCGCTCGCGATCGCCGACGCGAACGCGCGACACCTGGCGATGGGCTTCGCCGTCGTCGATCCCGGCGGGCATCTGCTCGCTGCGGTGCGGATGGACGGCGCATCGTTTTCGAGTATCGACTTCGCGCGCGGCAAGGCATTCGCGTCGGTCGCGCTCGGCGGCCAATCCGGCGTCACGCTCGAACATCGCTATCGCGACGATCCGTCCGAGTACAGCAACATGTCCGGCGCCGGTTATTACGCGCCGTTCCTGCCCGGCCGCGGCACGTTCCCCGTGTTCATGAACGGCCATCTGCTCGGCGCGATCGGCGCCGCCGGCGCGCCGTCGGAGATCGACGATCAGGTGGTCCTGAAGGCGATCGCCGGGCTCGGCGCTCAATCCGCGCGTTGAACGCGCATTGTCCTTAAAACCAGGTCTGGAAGACGTATGAGACACAACATGGAAATGGAACACTCGGGCGACGCCCCGGCAAGCGACATGGAGACGAGCGGCGCGGTGACGATGGACGGGACCGCGCAATGCCGCCGCACCCTGCTGAAGCTCGGCTTCGGCGCGATCGCGGCCGGTTTCGTCGGCGTCGCACGCGCGCAAACGGCGGCCCCGAAGGCGCGCGCAGCCACGATGCGTGTGGTGCCGGGCGGCAAGACGGTGAAGCTCGTGCCGTCGTGGAAAACGGTGCAGGTCGGTCAAATGACGCCCGATGCAGAGGCCGCGGCGTCGATCCGGTCCGGCGACACGGTCTGGTACGACGGCACGTGGACCAACTGGGGCAATGAAGCGAAGTACGGAATGGGATTCAAGGAGCGCGAGCCCATCCGCAAGAAATATCCGAACGGCGCATTCTCGTTGATCGGGCCCGTGGAGATCGCAGGCGCCGAACCTGGCGATGTCGTCGAATGCCGCATGCTGAAGATGCGACCGATCGATTGGGGCTGGAATTCCGCGCCCCCGGGCGTCGGCGCACTGCCCGGCGATTTCGGTCCGTATCTTCGTTACCTGAAGTTCGACGACGCGCGTACCTACGCGTCGTACGTACCGGGCGTGCAGATTCCGCTGAAGCCGTTTCAGGCGTATCTCGGTACCCAGCCGCCCGGCGACCGGGTGACCAGCGCGAACTTCGCCGGCAGCTACGGCGGCAATCTCGACTGCGCCGTGCTCGGCGTCGGGACGTCGGTATTCCTGCCCGTGCAGGTCGCCGGCGCTCGCGTGTGGACGGGCGGGTCGATGGGCGCTTCGGGCGAGGGCAATGTCGATCAGACGTCGATCGAATCCGCATTCGAGGAAATGCGGATCCAGTTCCTGCTCCACAAGCGGTCGTCGCTCAACGGCCCGATGGCCGAGACCCCGGAGCACTGGATCGGCTTCGGTTTCGCCGATAGCCTCGACGGTGCGCTCGTCGCATGCATTCGTCAAACGATCGGCTGGATGTCATCGGCCACCGGGATTCCGGCGGTCGATTGCTACGGCATCCTGAGTGTTGCCGGGAGCTTCCGGATCACGCAGTACGCGCACCAGACCGGCACCGTCTACAAGACGGAACCGCCGAAAGGCGTGCACTGCATGGTGCCGAAGAATATTTTCTCCGCCGAGATGCTGCGGCGTCTGTCGGATTCCGTGCGCGCGTAGGCGCACATTCCTTACGGCTTTGGAACGAGCGGCCGCACGGGCTGGGTCCGCGCTTCACGGCGAACCGGGCCGCGCGCGCCGCAGGAGGTTGCGTAGTGAAACTGAATGATCAAAAGACCGCAGGCGACGCCGGCATGTCGGCGGTCGGCGGCATGAGCCGGGCAGTCGCGCTGCTCGTTTGCTTTCTCGTCGTCGTGCTCGACGGCTTCAACACGACGTCGATCTCGTTCGTCGTTCCGACGCTGGCCCGGGAATGGCATCTCGCGCCCGCTGCATTCACACCGGTTTTCGTCGCGACGAACGTCGGCGCGGCGATCGGCTTCATCGTCACGGGCTCGCTGGCCAATCGCTTCGGACATCGCGCTGTCGGGCTCGCCAGCGTCGTGCTGTTCGGCGGCTGCACGCTGCTGACGATGTCTGCGAGCAGCGTAGCGTTGCTGTCGGTGCTGCGGGCCCTGGCGGCGATCGGGCTCGGTGCGGCGCTGCCGATCGCGATCACGGCCTCGGCGTCCATCATCGGCACGAAGCACAAGGTCGCCGCGTCGGTGCTGGTGACGACCGGGATGTCGGTCGGTGCCGTGACCGGCGGTCTGATCGGCGGCCCGCTGATGCACCGCTTCGGCTGGCAGTCGGTGTTCCTGATCGGCGGCGTATTGCCGTTCGTGGTCGCGCCGGCGTTTTTCCGGATCCTGCCCGCGCCCGCATCCACGACAACGAACGCGCAGCATCCGGAGCAGCCGGTGGCGAGTCCGGTGCGCGCGCTGTTCGCTGACGGGCGCGCGGGCTATACCGGCGTGCTGTGGCTGTTCTCGTTCCTGATCTTCATGGACGTCTATGCACTGTTGTTCTGGCTTCCGACCATGCTTCTGTCGTTCGGCTTCTCGCTCGATCGCGCACCGGCCGGCATGGCCGCGTTCAGTGTCGGCGGATTGAGCGGCAACCTGCTGATGACGGCTGCGGTGACGGCGATGACGGTTTCGGGGAGGCTGCGCGTGAAGTCGGCGCTGGCGGTGGGGATCGTCTGCGTGATCGCCGGCATTGCGGCGCTGAGTCAGGCCGTGTTGTCGCCGTCGACGGTGCTGCTGTCGATCGGCGTGATCGGCGCGGGACTCGTGAACGGGATCATGGGTCAGACGGCGCTTGCGGTCGCATTTTATCCGCCGGGCATCCGCGCCACCGGAGTCGGCTGGGGCCATGCCATCGGGCGGATCGGTTCGTTCGTCGGCCCTGCAATCGGCGGGGCGCTGCTCGCGACAGGCTGGGATCCGCGCGACATCGTACTCGTCGCCGTGGTGCCGGCGATCGCCGCGATCGCTGCGCTCGGCGTGCTGGCGATCGTCGGCCGCCGTGCGGCCAGTCGCGAACCGGCTGCGGGCGGCGCGCCGGCCGCGCACTGAATCGCTTTCGACACGTCTTCCTGGAAACTTGCGGAATCACGCTCAATCATGAAAATCATTGCTTACTCGGACGCGGGCCATCGAGCGCTCGGCGTCGTCACCAGCGACACGCATTTCGTCCCCGTCGCGGAAATCGCACCGGATCTGCCCACGAATCTGATCGAGATTCTCGAGATGGACGACGGGCTCGAACGTCTGCGCGCATCGGCCGCCGGCAAGACCGGCAATCGACTGCTCGCGTCCGTGACGCTGAAGCCGTTCCTCGGCCGGCCGAACGCGATGTGGGCGCTCGCGCTGAACTTCAAGAGCCACATCGCCGAGACCGGCCTGCAAACGAATCCCGACTATCCGCACCTGTTCCTGCGCACCGCCGCGTCGTACGTCGGCGCGGGCGAGTCGATCGTCGCGCCGCCGGAAGCGGTCGCACGCGCATTCGACTACGAGGGCGAGCTCGGCGTGATCATCGGCAAGCCGGGGCGCTACATTCCCGTCGAGCGCGCGCTCGAATACGTCGCCGGCTACACGTGCCTGAACGAGGGCTCGGTGCGCGAATACCAGGTGCACAACCGGCAATTCGGCCTCGGGAAATGTTTCGAAGCGTCGGGGTCGTACGGCCCGTGGCTGATGACTTCGGACGAGTTCGGCGACCCGGCGAAGCACACGGTGCTCACGCGCATCAATGGCGTCGTCCGGCAGCGCGCGCCCTTCGACGACATGCTGATCGACGTCGCGCGCACGGTCAGCTACCTGAGCCGCGGCTACCGGCTGCGACCCGGCGACCTGATCGCGATGGGGACGCCGGGCGCGCTGAAGCCGGGGCCGGACGACGTGGACGGGAATGACCTGTCGCGACAGTACGGGCCGTTTCCGACCCCGGGTCTCGTGCACATGCGCCCGGGCGACTGGGTCGAAATCGAGATCGACGGCCTGGGCGTGCTCGGAAATCCGGTGATTGCCGACCCGTCCGACCTGCTGGCCTGACCTGCGCCGCATGTGCGCAGCCGCGCGCATGCGGCAGACCGACCGCGCCGGTCAGTCGAGTCGCTCGAGATCGAGCTTCACCGAATGCCGGCGAAAATCGCTCGGCGGCACGCCCATGTGCTGCGCAAAGAAGCGAGTGAAGTGGCTATGCTCCTCGAAGCCGAGCTCGTCCGCGATGTCGGCGAGCGGCCGGTCACTCTCCGCGAGCAGCCGGATCGCGTGCGACATTCGAACCCAGTCGATGAAGTGCTGCGGCGAGATGCCCATGCAGCGCCGGAATTGCTCGAAAAAACGCGATCTCGACAGCCCGACCTCTGACGCGACCTGCGTGACCGTCATGTTCGCGGACGGCGCGCGCTTGATGAAGTCGAGCGCCTTCCTGATTCTGAAGTCGACCGGACGCGTCGACGGCGCGATGCGTGTCGTCAGCTCCGGATCGGCAAAATCGCGGCCGAGCGCCGTGACGAGATCCTCGAGGATCGGCAGGCAGCCGGCATCCTGCGCAACGAGATGATTCGTGATGGCGGCCGCCAGACGATCGACGTGATGCTGCACGTCCGGCGTCACGACAACCATCCTGCGCGGGAAAATATCGGCCGGGCCGCCGTCCGCCAGGCCGAGCCGTTTGCGCAGCCAGGGCGTTTCGATCACGAGCGACAGGATCAGCGACGGGGTGTCCTCGTTTGCGCACTTGGCGTGTTCGACCCATGGATTCAGGCAGATGGCGGCGTCGGCGCTGAGCGTGCATTCCTCGGCACCCATCCGGAAAGCGCAGTCGCTCCCGCCAAGCTTGAACAGGAACTGGTACTGCGAGTGCGCATGCGCGACAAGCGGCCGGCTGATGAAGTTCACCGTGGCACGGCCGAATTCGCCTTGCAGTATCCATACCGGCTTTTCCGATTCCATTGCTGCTAGCACCATTTCAACCTTCTCCGGTATCGCCGCGGCTGGCGCGCCGTCGCGATAAAGAAGCATCGCTTGAACGTCCGCACCAGCCGTCTACTTAATCAAATGCCCGGCGGCCCGTCAATCCGGGGAAGATCGCAGATGTTGCTTGCGCAACGCTCGACACGCATCGCCGTAAAAAACCGGACGATCGGGTAAGTGATCGCTTCAATCGACCATCGCCGAAGCACCGCGCACGATAGAGTGTGACGCGAGCGGGCCGCATGGCGCAGCCCCGATTGGTGTGAGCTGACGAGAGGCTGAGGATGAAGGCATGGTTTGAACGCGAGGGTATCCGTTTCGCCTATGAGGAATCGGGCCCGCAAGAAGCACCGGTGGTGGTTTTCAGTCATGGCTTTCTGATGGATGGCGAAATGTTTCGCCCCAACGTCGCGGCGCTGAACGACACGTTTCGTTGCGTCGTCTGGGATCAGCGCGGCTTTGGCTCGACGGGCCCGATCGACCGGGCGTTCAGCTACTGGGATTCGGCGCGCGACCTGCTCGCGCTGCTGGATCACCTTGAAATTGCGTCGGCTTCGCTGGTCGGGATGTCGCAGGGCGGGTTCGTGTCGATGCGGGCGGCGCTGCTCGAGCCTGCCAGGTTTCGCGCGCTCGCGCTTATCGCGACGCGCAGCGATCTCGACGACGCGTCGGTGACCGCGTCGTTCGAGGAACTCAAGACGGAATGGGCGCGTCATGGCGCGGCCAACGTCGCCGCGCACCTCGCCGGGTTCTTGCTCGGTGCCGGCTATCCCGCGTCGGCGTGGATCGGGAAGTGGCTGAAAATGCCGCGCGAAAACTTCGAATACCCGGTCGATGCGCTGACGGCGCGCGACGATATTACGCCGCGGCTCGGCGAGATCACGCACGCGTCGATCGTATTCCATGGCGATGCCGATGCAGCCATCCCGCTCCGTTGCGGCGAGGCGCTTGCGGAAGGGCTGCCGAACTCCAGGGGACTGGTCGGTGTGACCGGTGCCGGACACACGCCGAACCTGACCCACGCTGACGATGTCAATCCGAAGCTGAGGGATTTCCTGTTGCGCTACGGGCGCTGATCGAATCGATTCTTTCCCTCTGACGAGGCGGCTCTACTCGCGCATTCGCCAGATTTCGGGATTGAATAGAGGAATCCGAATGAAATCGGGTGTTCGTTGATCCGTCGAAGTCGATTCTATTCGTGAGTTGTTCTGCTTGGCGACGTGCGTGCTGGTCTTCGTATCTCGCATCGCCGAGACAGCCGGCGCAGACGATGAAATGCGGACGATCCGGTAAGCGGGCGCACCTTTCGGTCAACGCTCCGTGCGATGCGAGCCGTATAGTCGTGTCAACGAGAACCTGGACACGTCATCCGATGTGCGCCATTCGGCAGAGGCGGGCGGAGCGGGTCTCGCCGATGTCCGGCGGCGCTGCCGTCGGCGGCTCGCATCCCCCAAGGAAGGAACATGCTCTTCATCGTTTATTGCGTCGATCACCCGGGTATGGCGGAGCGTCGCCAGACCCACTTCGCAGCGCATAAGGCGCGGTTGCTGGCTTCACCGTTGAAGGCGCGGATTGCCGGGCCGCTCATCGATCCGGACGGCTCGGTGGGCGGGAGCCTGTTTCTCTATGAAGCGGACGATATCGACGCAGTGCGGCGACTCGTGCACGACGACCCGTTCAACACGGAAGGCATCTGGAAGACGGTCGATATCCGGTTCTTCCTGAACCGGGCAGACGAGCATTGATGCGTTGTTGCGCGCGGCCCATCGGATTCGGGTGGCGCTTCCGTGAGCGGGCACATGCAGATGCAGGCCGCCTGTTGCACGGTGTCGCCGGTCCGGTCCGTTTCAGTCGTTCCGCTGCGGGACATGGAACACGATGAATACAAAAAACCCGCGAGGCCATGTGCTGTCGCGGGTTGTTGAACATGCTCGAAACGCGGTGAAACCGCATCTGGTGCCGACGGCGAGACTCGAACTCGCACAGCTTTCGCCACTACCCCCTCAAGATAGCGTGTCTACCAATTTCACCACGTCGGCACTGCACTGCAAGGGGCGCAATTCTAGCGTCACATTGCGCGTTTGTGAAGGGGGGATGACACGATTGCGGTGTGCATGAGTGCGATCCCGGTAGAATTCGGGCGATCGGTCCGACGACCATCGCCATGGCTATCCGCTTTCTCCCCGTGACCACGACCCTCGAACAACTGCAGGCCGGACAACTGTCGGGCGCCCGGCAACTCAAGCTCGCGTGCGGCTTGACCGAGTTTCCGCGCGAGATTTTCGATCTCGCCGACACGCTCGAAGTGCTCGACCTGTCCGGCAACGCACTCGCCGCGCTGCCGGACGACCTGCCGCGGCTGCATCGCCTGCGCATCCTGTTCGCGTCCGGCAACCGCTTCACCGCGTTCCCGGACGTGCTCGGCGCGTGTCCGCAACTGGACATGATCGGCTTCAAGGCGAACCGGATCCGCACGGTGCCGCGCGGATCGTTGCCGCGTGCGCTGCGCTGGCTGATCCTGACCGACAACGAAATCGACGCGCTGCCCGCTGAAATCGGCGACTGCTCGCGATTGCAGAAGCTGATGCTCGCGGGCAACCGGCTGCGTGCGCTGCCTGCCGAAATGGCCGCGTGCCGGGCACTCGAACTGGTGCGCCTGTCGGCGAACCGGCTGGACGAACTGCCCGACTGGTTGCTGCGCCTGCCGCGCCTCGCGTGGCTCGCGTACTCCGGCAATCCGTTCAGCGCCGCGCCGGAAGCCGCGGCGTCGGCCGGGCCCGAGGTCGCGGACATCGACTGGGCATCGCTGTCGTGCGATCAGAAGCTGGGCGAAGGCGCGTCGGGCGTCATTTACCGCGCGCAATGGCGTGCGGACGGTCATCCGTCACGGGCGGTCGCGGTCAAGCTGTTCAAGGGCGCGGTGACGAGCGACGGGCTGCCAGACTGTGAAATGGCCGCGTGCCTGCACGCCGGCCGCCACCCGAACGTGATTCCGGTGATCGGCAAGGTGCGCGGTCATCCGGACGGCACGCACGGCCTCGTGATGGAACTGGTCGACCCTGCGCTCACGAACCTTGCCGGGCCGCCGAGCTTCGCGACCTGCACGCGCGACGTGTATGCGGCCGACGCGCGATTCGAGCCGGCGGAGGCCGTGCGGATCGCGCACGGCATCGCATCGGCCGCACGCCATCTGCACGCGCGCGGCATCATGCATGGCGACCTGTATGCGCACAACATCCTGCACGACGGCGCGGGCGGCGCGCTGCTGGGCGACTTCGGCGCGGCATCGTTCTACGACGCGAGCGATGTACGGCATGGCGCCCGGCTCGAACGGCTGGAGGTTCGAGCGTTCGGCCACCTGCTCGGCGAATTGCTCGCGCATTGCGCGCCGCACACGTGGGCCGGGGAGCATGAGCTGGAAGCGCTCGCGGCGGCCTGCGTGAGCGAGGACATCGACACCCGGCCGTCGTTCGACGGGATTGTCGACGCGCTGGACGGGTGGAAGGTCTGAGGGAGACGGGCTGCTCGCCGGGTCGTTCGTTGCCCGGCGTGCGTACGGTCGTCAAACCTGTCGCGCGGTCAGCAGCTTGATCCCGAGCCCGACGAACAGCAGCCCGCTGGCGCGCTTGAGCGCGCGCACCGCGCGGCTCATGCCGAAGCCGCGATGGAACCGGCGCACGCCGGCCGAATAGACGCTGTGAACGACCACGACGGTGCATGCGATCGTCGCGTACATCACGACGAACTGCAGCGCGAGCGGGCGGTCGTGCACGATGAACTGCGGCATGAACGCCGACAGGAAGATCATCGTCTTCGGATTGCTGCCCGACACGAACAGCGCTTCGCGGAACAGCTTCCCGCGGTCGGGCGCGGCGATCTCCGCCGCGCCGGTCGACGCGGCGGCCTTGCGGTCGCCGCGCAGTTGCCGGACGCCCAGCACCATCAGGTACGCGGCGCCGACGACCTTCATCGCGACGAACAGCGGCGGCATCGCGGCGAGCACCGCGCCGACGCCGAGTGCGACGAGCAGCACGACCACGCCCTGCGCGACGAGGTTGCCCGCGATCGTCGCGGCGGTGCCGTGCTTGCCGTAACGCACCGTGTTGCGGATCACGAGCAGCACGTTGGGCCCCGGCGACAACGTCGTGGCGAGATACGCTGCGGCAAACAGCATCCAGGTCTGAATGGACATGCGTCGCTCCGAAAGGCGGTTCCGGCGGTCGGGGTGACGCGATGATGCCACGCCAAAATGGCGCAAGCATCCGCCGGAACCGGCGCGGCGCGTCAGCGCGCGTCGCGCATGCAGTACGCGGGGATCGACGGCGGCGTATCGATCGCGGCAGGCCGCGTCATCCACGCGATCCACGCGGCCCATAACCCGCAGGCGATCAGCACGGCGACATTCAGCGGCGTCCGGTAGCGGACGATCAGGTCGGCCAGCGGCAGGCGGTTCTTCATGTGCGTCTCCATCTGTCGTTGCGCATGCAACGTTACTGACCGGTGTATGCCGGCGCCTTCGCGTCGCAGGTCACCGGCACCGTCGAGCCGTCCGCGAAATGCAGCCGGAACGGCACCTTCGCGCCGGGCGCGACAGGCTGGCGCGGTTGCTCCAGCATCACGTGATAGCTCTTCGGCCTGAACGTCACGGTGCCGTGCGCGGGCACCTCGACCGCGTCGACGTGAACCATCTTCGCGGTGCTGCCGTTCGTCTGCGTTTCATGCACCATCGCCATCCCGTATGCGGGGGTGTCGATGCCTGTCAGCCTGGCGGGCGCATCGCCGTCGTTCTTCAGCGTGAAGTAACCGGACGACGGCACCGTCGCCGGCATCGCACGGATCCAGCAGTTGTCGGCCTGCACGGCCGGTGCGGCGAACGTGGCGGGGGCTTGCAGCGCCAGCAGCGCGAAGAGCAGGCTGGTCGGAATCGGGCGTTTCATCGTTGGTTTTCCTTATGGGTGTGCCGCATGGGGCATCTAGGGCAATGCGATCGGTGCGGTATGCCGATGCGCATCGCGTCCATCACTTCAGCGTGAACGTGTAGCGGCCTTTCGTGCGATGGCCGTCGCTGGCTACCGCGATCCACGCGACCGTGTACGTGCCGGCCGTCAGGCCGGCCAGCGCGACGTGCATCCGCTTCCGGTTACCGGCGTCGACGGCCGATTTCCCGTCGGCGACCGACTGCCCGTGGCTGTCGGTGACGGCGATCGAGCTGAAGGCCGGTTCGAGCGCTTCGCTGAAATCGATCGTGACCGCGTGCGGGGCGCTCGAAAGCGTGGCGTTGGCGGCGGGTTCCTGAGTCTTCGGGAGCGCGTGTGCCTGGGCGGCCTGGATGACGAAGAAGCCGAGTGCGGCGAGTGCGCCGCGAACGAAAAGGGCGGTTTTCATGGCTGGTTGTGCGAGTGGCGAATCGGAGGGAGACACACGGAATCGACGGACGGATGCGCGAGCCGCATCGCAGCGGCACCGATGCCGGCTGCGGCCGGCGCGCACGTGCGCGGCCGGACGTTCGCAGGAGAGCGATGGTCGGCGCGGCAGTACGAACCGGAAGCGGCCAGCCGCACGCACGGCACGGCGCCGCGCGCAATACGGTGAGACATGATCGTCCTTCGAAACGTGACACGTCGCGCACGCCGGTGGCGCGCGCTGACCGCGCGATGCATTACTGCATCACGCGTGACGACGACGGTTCAGGACGCGGACGGAGGGGCGCGCGGCTGCGCGGCCGTGAGCGGCAGCGCACGGCGCAGGCTGTCGAAGCGGGTCGCTTCGCGGTGCTGGATGACGCGCACGTTGGCCGCGAACGTCAGTTCGGGCGCGGGCAGTGCGGGCGTATGCGCAAGCAGGCTGCAATAGCCGCATGCGTGGAGGTGGGCCTGCAGGCTCTTCGACGCCGAATCGGCGGCGCGGTCGCCGGTGGCCGGCGCGGCCGTGCAGTAGCCGGCCAGCAGCGCATCGACGCGGCCTTGCGTCGTCAGCGCCTGCGAGATCGTCGGCGCGAGCGCCGTCATCAGGATGGCGAGCATCCCGATCAGACTGCCGATCTTCCGGAGACGACGACTCAGCATGCGATGCGCGGCGGCGGTTGGGCGACGATGGAGCGGATTATGCCACGCACGTCGATGCGCATGTCGGCAGGGGTGTGCGGCATCGCGGCACGTCATGCGTGCTTCGTCAGATATTTCGTGATCAGCATCATCTGCGCGGCCCAGCCCTGATCGTTCATCTCGCGCGCCTTCGCGCGACGTGCCTCGATCAACTGGTCGAAACCCGTTTCGGTGACCGTCAGCAGCGTGCCGCCGGCCTGTGCGGCGAGCGTGAACGTGACGAGCGTCATCGGCTCGGACGTGTAATCGATGTTCGGATCGATCGCGAACGGATGCCAGCGAAACGAGAACAGTTGCTTCGGCTCGACGCGATCGACGACGATTTCGAACACGGTGCCCGCATAGGGCTCCTGTGCCTTCGCGACGTCGTCGTCGACGCGCGTCGGCGTGATGCGGCCGAACAGCGGCTGGTCGGCCGCGAACGGCCCGTCGAACGTGACGCCGAACCAGTGGCCGAATTCCCCGGAATTGCTGACGGCTTCCCAGACGCGGTCGGGCGATGCCGCGAGCAGGGTCTGCTGTTCGATGCGATCGGTTTGCTGGGTCATGACGTTCTCCACGCAGGATCAACCGTTGCAGGACGGCGCACGCGATCGCACGCCGCGTCTAGTCGAGCATCATCGCGTCGGGCACGTCGAGCACGAGGTCCGACGTCGCGACGGCCACGCACGGCAGCGTATAGCCGTCGGCCTTTTCTTCGCGGCTCAGCCCCGGCCATTCGATCGTGTAGCGTACGCTGCCGCTGACGATCCGGCAAAGGCAGCTTCGGCACGTGCCGTTGCGGCACGAGCGCGGCAGCGCCACGCGTGCGAACGCGGCGGCCTCGAGCACCGTCAGCGAGTCGGGCGCATCGAAGGTCGCGCCGAGCGGCTCGATGCGCACGAGGGGAGGGTGTTCCGGATCGGTCATGGTGAAGCGGGCGGTGGTTCGGCGGCAACGCGCCAAGCATACCCGAAGCCGCCTGCGGCCGGCCGCGTGTGTCAGTGCCGGCGCAGGTACCGGTACACGGTGTTGCGAGCGAGACCGAGTTCGCGCGCGGCCGCCGATACGTTGCCGCCGTGCCGTGCGAGCACCGCGTCGATCACCGCGGCCTGATGGCTTTGCAGCGTCGTGCCTTCGCGCGGGTCGACCGGTGCGGTCGTGGCCGTTGCAGCAGGTGCCGCCGGCGCATCGTCGCAGTCGAGCCAGAAATCGTCGGGCAAATGCGCGAGCGTGATCTCGGTTTCGTCCTCGGCGAGCATGCCGGCCGTGCGCAGCACGTTGGTCATCTGCCGCAGGTTGCCGGGCCAGCGGTGGCGCGTGAACGCGTCGAGCACGTCGGCCGCGATGCGGCGCGGCATCGGCTCGCTGCGGGCGAGTCGCGCGAGAATCCGCTCGACGAGCGCGGGCAGGTCGGTGCGCGCGGCGAGCGCCGGCAGCGTGACCGCGAGCCCGTTGATCCGGTAGAACAGGTCTTCGCGGAACGTGCCTTCCGCGATCATCGCGCGCAGGTCGCGATGGGTCGCGCAGACCACGCGCACGTCGACCGGCACCGCGCGCGCGCCGCCGAGCGGCATCACCGCGCGTTCCTGCAGCACGCGCATCAGCCGGACCTGCTGCGCGAGCGGCATGTCGCCGATCTCGTCGAGAAACAGCGTGCCGCCGTCGGCCTGCACGATCTTGCCGGGGCTGCCGCGCTTGCGGGCGCCGGTGAATGCGCCGTCTTCATAACCGAACAGTTCGGCCTCGATCAGCGAATCGGGCAGCGCCGCGCAGTTGACCGCGACGAACGGGCCGTCCGCGCGCGGCGACGCCTGGTGCAGCGCGCGCGCGAGCCATTCCTTGCCGGTGCCGGTCTGGCCGAGGATCAGCAGCGGCAAGTCGCGCCCGCGGATCTTCGCGACGCGTTCGAGCACGGCGGCCATGCGCGCGTCGCCGGTATCGAGCGTTGCGAACGTGATCGCGTCGGGGTCCGGCGCGCGCACGCGTGCAGCCGGTGCGGGCGGCGTGACGGCGACGGTCGCCCGCTGCGCTTCCGAGAATTCGCAGCGCGCGAGCACGCGGACGCCGGTCGACAGCGTGAGACGGAACAGCGCGCCGGGCGCGCGCGCCGCCTGCTGCGCGAGCTGGCCGAAGCGCATGCCGAACAGCGCGTCGGTGCCTTGATGCTGCAGTGCATCGAACGGTGCGCCGAGCTGGAATTGTGCGCTGCGGTTCGCGGCGATCAGCCCGCCGTCGGGGCCGAATGCGACGAGCCCGGCGAACAGCGAGTCGACGCAATCCTCGTGTGCGTGAAAGCGCAGCCGCAGTGCTTCCGCGCACTGGTTCGCGAACAGGTGGTTTTCGATCAACTGCGCGGACATCCGCACGAGCGCGAGCGTATGCGGGCTGGAGCCGCGCGGATCGCCGCTGACGTCGAGCGTGCCGAGCGTGCGGCCGAACGGATCGAAGATCGGCGCGCACGAGCAGGTGAGGATGTGATTGGCGCGCAGGAAATGCTCGGCGCCGTGCACCGCGACGGCCTGGCCCGACGCGAGCGCGGTGCCGATCGCGTTGGTGCCGCGCGCGCCTTCGGCCCACGAGACGCCGGTGCACAGCGCGACGCGGTTGGCTTTCTCGATGAAGTCCGCGTCGCCGATGCTGTGCAGGATCACGCCGTCGGCGTCGGTCAGCAGCACGAGGCTTTGCGTATCGGCGATTTGCGCGTGCAGGTTCTCCATCACCGGGCGGGCGTGCGAGAACAGTGCGTGATTCGTGTCGAGCAACTCGCGCAGCGCGATGCGCGACAGCGGCGAGAAATCGGGGCGCTCGTGCGCGCGCAGGCCGACCGCGGTCGAACGCGCATGCGCCTGCGCGAGCAGGTCGGTGCGACCCGCGGTGGCGGGCAGCACGAAGGGGTGCGGCATGACTTGTCTCCTGTCGACCAGAGTTAGCGCTTCAGCGCTTACTCTGGTCCCATGCTTCGCGGTCGGTCCCAGTTAGCGCTTCAGCGCTTACTGGGACCCCATGCTTCGCGGTCGACCAGAGTTAGCGCTTCAGCGCTTACCGAGATCCCATGCTTCGCGGTCGGCCTCGGTCAGCACTTCAGTGCTTACTCGGGCCCCATGCTCCTCGATCGGTCAATCCTGTGCGTCGTTACCTGCCGAAGCGCTATCACCGAAACCACCCGCGGACTCCGGTTCCGCTTGCGGCGCACCATCGGGCACGAAGGCCGACCATCCGGGTACGCATCATCATACAAGCGCCACGTGCGATGTGCGACCGCGAACAAAATCCCCTTGCTTTTAAATGGCCGCATGCAATGATGGAAATGGAACACGCGCGCGCCGTGTTCCGCATCGCAACATGCATGCGACGCGACATGCATCCGTTCGGGAGACGCATCATGGTTCGGACGGAACTGAGAGTCGTGCTGGCGGCCATCGCCACCTTCATCATGCTGGGCGGCATTGCCGTGGCGATCCACGGATTGCTGTTCGATCTGAACGATGCGGTGCGATACGGGGCGGCCGCGATTGCGGTGGGCGTCGCGACGGCCGCAGTCGCGCTCAACGTCTGGCCCACCGATCCGCACTGACGTCCGTTTCCGAAACGGTGCCGGATGCCGCGCTGATCTGATGAAATGCGCGTCGGAACGACGCACACCGGAAAATTTGTCTCCTGCGCGAAACCGTCTAAAGTGGAAAGCAACCAGCATGCATTGTCCGCGCCATACCTCCGCGGACGGTGCCTCCGCTGGCGAGCCCGCGTACATTTCGTCCGGCCGGTAGCGGACGACGGACGCGGTCATTCGTGTTCTACCGGTCGAGGCGGCTTCATGCAGATCCATTTCACGAACGAGAAGCCTGAATATTCGGGGCGCGACCTGATGCTTGGGTTTACCGCGCTGGTCAATGGCGAGCGCGTCCAATGTCAGATCACCGCCGAGGCGCTGGAAGACCACTTCGGTGCGGCATCGCCGCGCTTCGAGGACATGGTCGGCGCATTCGACCAGCACCGCGATCGCATCGAGGCGGCTGCACGGCGCCTGCTGTCGGAGACGCGCGCGCAATGCGTGACGCTGCGCAGCGGTTATGTTCGCTTCTACGAGGCGAACTGGCGCTGAAGAAACGATGCTCGTCTTGCGTCGCGCGTCGCATGACGATGCGCGCGCGGAAAGACGTCGCGTGTCCAAGCAATGCCGTTCGGCGAGGGCCGGGCGGCATTTTCGTATGCGGGCCGCGCCGGCTGCGCATGCGTCGGCATGACCGGACGTGGTGTTTCTCAGGATCGCAGAAGAGATCATTCGAAAACAAAAACGCCGCCCGAAGGCGGCGTTTCTCATCATGCATCGCGCCGAAGCGCGTCCGTCATTCGCTGCCGAGATAGAAGAAGCGGAACAGGAACACGGCCGCGATGATCCACACGATCGGCTTGACCGTGCGGGCCTGGCCCGTCAGCAGCTTGAGGCCGCCGTACGCGATGAAGCCGAACGCGACGCCGTTCGCGATCGAGTACGTGAACGGCATCAGCAGCGCGGTCAGCGCGGCCGGCACGGCTTCCGTCGCATCGTCCCAGGGCACGTCGACCATCTCGCGCAGCATCAGGCACGACACGTACAGCAGCGCCGGTGCCGTTGCGTAGCCCGGCACGACGCCGGCGAGCGGCGCGATGAACAGGCACGCGAGGAACAGCACCGCGACGGTGATCGCCGTCACGCCCGTGCGGCCGCCGGCCTGCACGCCCGATGCGCTCTCGATATACGCGGTGGTCGACGACGTGCCGAGCACCGAGCCCGCGACGATCGCCGTGCTGTCGGCGAGCAGCGCCTTGTTCAGGCGGTTCATCTTGCCTTCGACGAGCAGGCCCGCGCGGTTCGCGACGCCCATCAGCGTGCCCGTTGCGTCGAACAGCTCGACGAGGAAGAACACGAGGATCACGTTGATGATGCCGGTCGACAGCGCGGCGCCGATGTCGAGCTTGAACAGCGTCGCGTCGATCGACGGCGGCGCGGAGAACACGCCGTGGAACTGGTTGTCGCCGAAGAAGAACGACAGGATCGTGACGCCGATGATGCCGATCAGGATCGCGCCGCGCACGCGCAGGTGGTCGAGCGTGACGATCGTGAAGAAGCCGACGATCGCGAGGATCGTGTCGTGCTTGTGCAGGTCGCCGAGCGTGACGAGCGTGGCCGGGCTGCCGACGATCACGCCCGACGTCTTCAGCGAGATGATGCCGAGGAACAGGCCGATGCCGGCGGTGATCGAGATTCGCAGCGATTTCGGAATGCCGTTGACGATCGCCTCGCGCACGCGGAACAGCGTGACGAGCAGGAACAGGCAGCCGGAGATGAACACCGCGCCGAGCGCGGCCTGCCACGTGAAGCCCATCCCCTTGACGACCGTGTACGCGAAGTACGCGTTCAGGCCCATGCCGGGCGCGCATGCGATCGGGTAGTTCGCGTACAGCCCCATGATGATCGACGCCAGCGCCGCGACGAGGCAGGTCGCGACGAACACGGATTCCTTCGGCATGCCGGCGTCGCCGAGGATCGCGGGGTTGACGAAGATGATGTAGGCCATCGTCAGGAACGTGGTGACGCCCGCGAGTATTTCGGTGCGGAAGTCGGTGCCGGCTTCAGCGAAGCCGAAATACCGCTTGATGGATTCCATTAGGGCGTTTCTCCGGTCGGGTTGTCGTGTTGCTTGTTGTGCCGAATTGTTGTAAAGGCAGCGGCCGGCTTAATGTAACCAGCCACTATTGCCCGGCTATCGGCGGATTGTAATAGCGCGGATAGCTCGGACGATATAGTTGGAGGGCCCGATCGACTGCCTGCGCGCGAACGGTCTGGCAGCCCGGTCGCGCGACGAAGGCGCGCATTTTACCGGTTCGGGCGGAACGGGCAGGCGGAAAGGGTAAAAACGGGAGCGTGACGAACCGGCGGGGCCGGCCGATGCGTGCGCAACGGCACGCGGGCCGCATTGCGCGCGGCCGGGATGCGATGGCATTCGACTGAAACGGAGCGCCCGCATGCTGCACGAACACGGTGCAGGCATCGCGTGCGCGCGAACGCGCGTGCGTGGCCGGTGCGAGAGCGCAGCGGCGTGCAGCGGCCATTCGTCAGTCCAAGCGGTTGCAGATATCGGGCTATCCTGCGCCGAAGCCGTTCCGTCCGCAACTGTCATTTGGCGCTGCGGGGGCGACTGTGGTTTCTGTGTAAAAGATTGCAAGACCCCATCGCATAAACCGGCAAGTCTTTCTAGGATAGATACACCGCGCATGCACACGCCGGCCAGTAATTGCCGACGCGGGGGAGTCGCAGTCCGTGCAGGCCAGGCGGTGAAGTGCGGTCAAGGCCGTTGCGCGTTCGGGCAGGCACGGCCGATTGCGATTGCCCGATGCGGGTTCGTCCGTAATCACGGAGGTCAGCATGTTGAACTGGATCAGCCGTTGGGCGATGCGACACGCCCCCACGCCGGAAAAAACCGCTGCGTCGATGCTCGTGACGGCGCGCATGGAACTGTTCGCAGCCGAACAGCGCGTCATCGATGCGAAATTACAGGCGGATTACTGGCGCACACGTGTGTCATTCCTCGAGGAGGTGCAGAAGCAGGGCATCGATCCGTGGGTGACCTCGCAGGCATCGCAACGCCCCGAGCTCGATTCAACTCCCCGAAGCACGGGCCCGCGTCTCGCCGCCAGCACCTGATGCACCTGCTGCATCCGGTCGCTGCGCACGGCGCGCGATCGCTCGCGGCACGCACTGGCGTGCCGCGTCATTCGAAGCGCACCTGCGGCGCGTTGCGCCGCGGGTGCGTCCGTTTCCGGCCGCGGCCGTTCCGCGTCTCGCGTGCGTGACCACGCGTCGATCATCCGCTCCTTCTCCATACCCCGGCGAGCAAACGTTGCACTTGCGCGAGCGTGCGCCTGAAGCGCTCGCTGCGTCGCACGTAGGCGGTCGTGATCGTTGCTTCGGCCGCTCGGTCGGCATCGGTGCCGAGCCAGATGCGCTCGCCGCGTGCGATGCGCAGCACGTCGCCGGGCTGCACCCAGTAGTCGTCGACGCTCGGCGGGCGCGTGATCCACAGCGCCGCGCCGTGCGCGCGGATCTCCGCGTCTTGCGGCGCGCGCCAGGTCATCGTCGTGCGCGGCGCGACCGCGAAACGGATCACGACAGTCGGTAACGCGATCGTGCCGGCGCGGCGCCGATCGGGACGGTCAAACAGCTGGCTTGCCTGGTCCATCGTCTTCTCCATTCAGTGAGCCGGACGGATGACGCGCACCAGAACAAAAAGGCCTCATCCGTTTCCGGCGAGGCCTTGTGTGACATGCGGTACTGCTCGATTGCTAACGCACAAGCGCCTCCCGTGATCCATTCTTTCGAATGTTCACTGGGCAATGAATCGCGATGGCGATGAGCTTGAACGTAGGCATGCGAACGAGTTTGTCTTCGTGGTGATGCGTTGTCAACGATAATTTTCGAGATATGTGACGCGGATGCATCGACGCGTGCTTGCGGCATTTCGTGATGAAGCTGCGCACTCGTACCGCGTACGCAGCGACGCTTTCGTCATGGACGACTTCGACTTCGTCCGCGCAGCATGCCGCGCATCCGTGCGAGCGCCCGCTGCAGCCACGTGCCGCGTTTCATCGTGTATGTGGTCGTGATCGATGCTTCGGCCGGCCGGTCATCTTCGGTGCTCATCCAGATGCGGTCGCCGCGCTGCACGCGCAGCACGTCGCCGGTTCGTATCCAGTAATCGTCGACGCTGCCGAGCCGCGTGATCCACAGCGTCGCATCGTGCACGCGGATCTCGGCGTCGCGCTGCGCACGCCACGTCAGCGTCTTGCGCGGCGCGACCGTGAAATGCATCGTGACGCTCGGCAACGCGATCGCATCGGTGCGGCATCGATCGGGGCAAACAATCAGGCGGCTTGCTTGGTCCATCGTCATCTCCATCCGTTGAGCCGGGCAGGATGACGCGCACCAAAACAAAAAGGCCTCATCCGTTTCCGGCGAGGCCTTGTGACATGCGTGTCTGAATCTCGATGCTAACGCACAAGCGCCCCCGGTGATCGCCGCGTATGGGCGTTCACTCGATTTTCATGCGCGATGGCGATGGGCTTGAGCATAGGCATGCGAACGAGTGTGTCGTGTCGGCGCGGCGCTGTCAACGGCAATTTCGAGATACGTGGCGGTTACGCGTCGCGTTGCGCGAGCCCGTTCACGAGCAGTTCGGACAGCAGGCCCGTCATCCCTTCCGGATGCGTGGCCGCGCGTGCCTTCAGTTGTTCGACGAGTTCGGCGTTGAGCTTGCACGCGAACGGCACGAGCCCCTGTTCCTGGTCGAGCTTGCGCTGCGCGCGGCGGTCGAGCTTTGCCGTGTCTTCGGCGCCCTTGCCGAAACGGGCGGCGCCCGACTGCTTCATCGCTTGCGTCAGCTTGAGCGCCTTGTTCTTTTCGAGATCGGTTTTCTTCATGGCCATCGCGGCACCTCCGGGAAATGAAGCCGCGATTGTACGCATTTCGGCGGGCGCCGCCCGCCGCACCCGCCGGAAACCGGTTTACGCACCCTTCGTCGTGCCCCAGTTGCCGCCGTGCGCGGCCGCCTGCGCGGCCGGCGAGCGCGCGAGGTATTCGAGCGCCTGTTCGGTCGAGCCTTCGTGGTGCGGCGTATAGCTTGGCTTGAAATAGCGCAGCGCCGCGCCGATCACCTTCCAGAACGACGGCAGGTGCCCGCGCCGCGAACCCTGCCACCACGCGAGCACGAAGCCCGGGTAGCGTCCGGCGTCCGGGTCGCGCGTGTACATGAACTTCGCGCCGGTCGTGATGTAGTAGAGCAGCAGCAGGATCACGAACGCCATGTGCACGCAGCGCTCCGGATAGGTGCCGCCCAGGTGCCGGTAGATGTCGAACGCGACGGTGCGGTGCTCGACTTCCTCGGCGCCGTGCCAGCGCAGCAGGTCGACCATCGTCGGGTCGGCCTTGCCTTCGTCGAGCCCGTGCGCGTTGAGCACCCAGTTGCCGAGATAACCGAAGAAGTGCTCGAGCGACGCGATCACCGCGAGCTGTTGCCGCAGCCAGAAACGCGTATGGCCGATCTTCAGCCCGAGCGGCTGTTCGCCGAGCACGCGCGTGAACAGCCGGTTGAGCTTCTGCGTGAACGGCTTCGTGTCGATCCCGTGCCGGTCGTAGTAGTGCTTGAGCACGCCGCCGTGCGAACGCGAATGCACGGCTTCCTGCCGCAGGAAGCCTTCGGCCTCGTCGCGCAGGCGCGCATCGGCGATCAGCGGCAGCGCCTTGTTGTACACGCGGCAGAACCACAGTTCGCCTTCCGGGAACAGCAGGTTCAGCGTGTTGATGATGTGGGTGCTGCCCGGATCGTTCGGCACCCAGGTGATCGGCGTGTCGCTGAAGTCGAACTTCACGTGCCGGGCCTTGATCTTGTGATAGTCGGCGGTAGCGGTCATTTGTGTCTGTCTCCCTGTGCGGCGTCATGCGCCGTCAATGCGATGCCATGCTGACGCGGGCGATCATCCGGCCGAGCCACGGCATGAAGCGGCCGACAAAGCGCATCGCGTGCGCTTCGCCGCCGACCGCGACGACGGGGCGGTTGCGCAGCACGCCGTCGACCATCGCCTGTGCGACGGTTTCGGGTTTCAGGCCGCGCATCTGGTACAGCTTCGTCGCGCGCTTGCGCAGCCGCGCTTCGTCCTGCGCGTTGGCGCCCGCGTATTGCGTCGACCCCATGATTCCGGTTTCCGCGAAGCCGGGGCACACGGCCGTCACGCCGATGCCTTGCTCCGCGAGTTCCGCGCGCATGCATTCGCTGAGCATCAGCACGGCGGCCTTCGTCGTCGCATAGGCGGGCAGGTCGCGCGACGGCCCGAACGCGGCGGCCGACGCGGTGTTGACGATGTGGCCGCCGGTGCCGCGCGCGGCCATCTGCTGCGCGAACAGCCGCGAGCCGTGGATCACGCCCCACAGGTTCACGTGCAGGATGCGCTCCCAGTGCCGCGTGCTCGTGTCGAGGATGCCGCCGGCCATGCCGATGCCCGCGTTGTTGATCACGACGTCCGCGCCGCCGAGTTCGCTGCCGACCCACGCCGCGAGCGCTTCCATCTCGTCGGCGGACCCGACGTCGACGCGTTTCGCGTGCGCCTGCGCACCGGTCAGCCCGATCAGCAGCGCGGTGCGCTCGGCGCTCGCGGCATCGATGTCGCACGCGACGACCGTCGCGCCTTCGCGTGCGAACGCCAGGGCCGCGCAGCGGCCGATGCCGCTGCCCGCGCCGGTGACGACCGCGACCTTGCCGCTGAAGCGCCCGCTGGTTGCGCGGCGGCGCGCGTTCGCGAGCGCGGGCGGTTCGGTGCCCGCTTCGACCGCATCGATCAGTTGCCCGGCGAGATCCGCGAAGCGCGCGGGATCGGCGAGCGGCAGCCAGTGGCCGGCCGCAACCTCGCGCCGGTAGTACTGCGGCACCCAGCGCGACAGGTTCTCGGACAGCGCGGGGCTCACGTACTTGTCGCCGAGCGGCACGATCGTCTGCACGGGCGCATGCGCGTAGCGTTCGCGCGGCGCGAACAGGCAGCGGATGAAGTTCGCGCGATAGAGGCGCACGCCGCGCGCGCCGTCGTCGGCCTGCGTCGCGCGCGGCGCGGCGGGCGTCTTTTCGACGCGGCGCAGCAGGCCCGGCCATGCGCGGCCGAGCCACAGCCGCCAGCCGAGCTCGGGGATGAACGGCAGGTGGAACAGGTACACGTACCACGACCGCACGAGCTGGCCGCCGAGCTTGGCCAGCGACGCGGGCGTCGGGCGCAGCACGCGTTCGCGCAGCCAGAAGCCGACGTGGTCGAGGCACGGCCCCGAGCACGACGTGTACGACGCGATGCGGCCGGCGAGGCGCGGATCGGTGACGAATTCCCAGCCCTGGATCGAGCCCCAGTCGTGCGCGATCAGATGCACGGCGCGGCCGGGGCAGAGCGCGTCGATCACAGCGACGAAATCGTCGGTCAGCTTCGCGAGGTGGTAGTCGGCCGTGCGCTTCGGCACGCCGGACAGGCCCGCGCCGCGCACGTCGTACGCGATCACGTAGTGCTTGCGCGCAAGCAGTGGCGCGACGTGCTGCCAGACGCTGCTGTCGTCGGGATAGCCGTGCACGAGCACGACCGGCGAACGGGCCGGGTCGCCCCAGGTCTTGACCGCGAGCGTCAGGTCGCCGGAGGCGACCGCCGTCTCGCGATGAACCGATTCGAACAGGGCCAGCGGCGCTTCGTCGGAAAGAGGCTGCATCGTGAGTCCGTCGTTCAGGGATTCGGAGGGAGGGGCACGTCAGGCGGCGGCCGGCGCGGTCGCGGCGGCCTGCGCGCGTTCGGCCTGGTGGCGCTGCCAGCGGCGCACGTGCGGCAGGTCGTCGTCGAGCCAGTACGCGTCGTCGTCGGTGATCACGAGCAGTTCTTCGAATTTCGCGCCGACGCCGGCGAAGCCGAGATGCGGTTCGACGGCCCACAGGCCCGGCACGGGCGCATGTTCGGAGCGGCGGTCGATCGACCACAGCGGCGACCAGCCTTGCTGCTTCGCCGCGCGGCCCTGGTCGAGCAGCAGGTTGCGCGTCGCGTTCAGCCCGAAACGCGCGACGAAGCGCGGCTTCGACAGCTTGTGGATCTTCGCGACACGATGCGCGAGCACCTTGAACGGATAGGCCTTGTGGCGCGGCTCGACGCCCTGGCGGCGGCACAGCGCGTCGACTTCCTGCGCGACCTCGGCCATCGGCCGGCGCGCCTTCACGAGCCGCACGATCATGTCGCGGTGGTCCATCAGGTCGTCCTGCAACTGCTCGAGGATCGGGTTCTCGCCGAGGCAGTGCGCGTAGCCGACGTCGGCCACGATGCCGTCGAGCACGGGCGCGACGTCGAGGATCACCGGCATGTCGGTTTCGAGCTGGCGATTGCTCGGGAAGAACGCGAGATTGAAGCCGCCCATGTGCTTGAGGCCCGAGAAGCCCTCGAACGCGGTGCGGTCGCCGAACCACGCGAACGGCTTGTGCAGCCAGTCGTGCACGCCGTTGTCCTGCAGCCATTCGGTCAGCAGGCGCGCGGCTTCCTTTTCGGTGATGCCGGGGTAGAGCATTGCGCCGACGGTTTCGACACAGCGGTAGGCAAGCTGCTGGACCGCGCGGAATTGCGGCAGCTCGTCGAGGTGGACTTCCGGCAGCGGGTGGTGGTCGGCCATGGTGCGTCTCCATATGTCGGCCAGAGTGGGCGCTTCAGCGCTTGTCGACCGGTGTTGGTGCTTCAGCACCGACTCCGGTCCCACGCAAAGCGCGCTCCGGTCCTGTGCAAAGCGGGGCGCTGATCCGGAATGCATTCGCCGGTGTTCCCGTCGAGAATTATTCAGTCAGCATTTAATGTGCCATTGAGTGATGTAATGATAATAGCCGGTTCGACGTGGCGCGCCAGCCCCCGGGGGTGAGGATTTGTCCTAATGAAGGGCCGAAATGGAGGAGAGACTCTAGGTTTCCGGAGGTCGGGGCCGGATGGCTGTCGGCGTGCACGCGTACGGATCGGGGGCGCTGGCCGGTGGTTGTCTCACAGGCGGTCCCGGCGCCGGCCCGGATGGCCGCGCGTGCGGCTCGCCTTGCGACGGCCCGGCATGTCGCGCCGGATCAAGTCCCTGTCGCGTCACGATGTGACGCTGTCAAATTGCCGAAATAATTTCGTCACATCATTCGCCCCCGGTTCGGAGCCATCCCGGCTTCGCCGCGCCGATGAGCCGCCGGCGCGCGGAGCGCCGCGCGGGGTAGCGACCGAAGCCGATTCGAGATTCGACATTTCCACGGAGAGAGACCATGCAACGCCGCCTGTTCATGAACACCCTTGCCGCGGCGACCGCCGCGACGTCGCTGATGCTCAAGGCCGGCACGGCCGACGCGAAGAGCACGACCGCGCCGGATGCGCTGGACCCGGGCCGCTGGTCGCCGTTCAACGCCGCGCGCCTGCAGGCGGTGCTCGACCGGCATGGCGTCGCGAGCGCGCGCTACGACGGCAAGCGCCGCCCGTACGCGGTGTTCGACTGGGACAACACGTGCATCATGAACGACTGCGAAGAGGCGTTGCTGATGTACCAGATCAACCATCTGCAATACAAGCTGACGCCGGACGAATTCGTCGACGTGATGTGGAAGGACGTGCCGAAGGGCGCGTTCATGAAGGACTACACGACGATCGACGGCAAGCCGGTGACGATGGAAGACCTCGCCGCCGACGTCGAATCCGACTATCGCTGGCTCTACGCGAACTACAAGGGATTCGGCGGCAGCAAGAGCCTCGACGAGATTCGCGAGACCGATCAGTTCAAGGATTTCCGCGCGAAGCTGTACTTCATGTACGACGCGATCTGCGACACGCACCCGCTCGAGATCGGCTACAAGTGGATCATCTACTTCTACAAGAACATGACGACCGCCGAGCTGCAGGCGATGGCGGAAGCGTCGAACAACTACGGCATCGGCGACGCGCTGCGCAAGGTCCGCTACGAAAGCCCGAAGACGTTGCCGGGCAAGGCCGGCGTGGTGGCCGACACGCATTTCCACGGCATCCGCATTCATGAGGAAATCCGCGCGGTGATGCACACGCTGCGCGCGAACGGCATCGACGTGTACGTGAGCACGGCGTCGCTCGACGATGTCGTGCGCGTGTTCGCCGGCAATCCGAACTATGGCTACGGCGTGCCGCCCGAGAACGTGATCGGCCTGCGCCTCGACATGCGGGACGGCAAGTACACGAGCACCTATCCGGCCGGCTGGCATTTCAACTGGGGGCCCGGCAAGACGGTGGGCATCCGCAACGTCCTCGAATCGAAGAAGGGCTACGGCCCGCTGCTGGTGTTCGGCGACAGCGACGGCGACGCGTGGATGCTGCGCGACTTCAAGGACACCGCGGCCGGCGTGATCGTCAACCGGATGAAGAAGGGCGAGATCGGCGCGGACAGCAAGCTCGCCGCCGAGCAGGTCGGCAAGCCGGACGCGCGTTTCCTGCTGCAGGGCCGCGACGAGCACACGGGCCTGATGATCCCGGACGAGAAGTCGATCAAGTACGGCAAGACCGAGCGCAAGCTGCTGGCCTGACGTGCGCGGGGCGCCGGGCCGTCGCGGCCCGGCGTCCATCGGGATCGATGGCGGCTTCGCGCGGGCCGGGAAATGCGCGTCTCAGTGCGTGCGTGGCTGGCCGAGCCGGTCCATTAACGCGCCCAGCAGGTCGATCGGCAGCGGAAACACGATCGTCGAGTTCTTGTCGGCCGCGATCGTCGTCAGCGTCTGCAGGTAGCGCAGCTGCATCGCCTGCGGCTCCTGCGCGAGCTTTTGCGCGGCCTGCAGCAGTTTCTCCGACGCCTGCAGCTCGCCTTCCGCATGGATCACCTTCGCGCGCCGTTCGCGCTCGGCCTCGGCCTGCCGCGCGATCGCGCGCACCATCGTCTCGTTCAGGTCGACGTGCTTGATCTCGACCGTCGACACCTTGATCCCCCACGCATCGGTCTGCGCATCGAGCGTCTTCTGGATGTCGGCGTTCAACTGTTCGCGCTCGGCCAGCAGCGCATCGAGCTCGTGTTTGCCCAGCACCGAGCGCAGCGTCGTCTGCGACAGCTGGCTCGTCGCGTCGAAGAAGCGCGCGACCTGGATCACGGCCTTCTCCGGATCGACGACGCGGAAATACACGACCGCATTCACCTTCACCGACACGTTGTCGCGCGTGATCACGTCCTGCGGCGGCACGTCGAACACGACGGTGCGCAGGTCGATCCGCACGACCTGCTGGACGATCGGGATGATCAGCACGAGCCCCGGCCCCTTCACTTTCCAGAAGCGGCCGAGCATGAACACGACGCCGCGCTCGTACTCGCGGAAGATGCGGATCGACGACGCAACCAGCACCACGAAGAAGACGATCAGGACGCTGCTGAAGCCGAATGTGTAGCCGATCATGTTGGTTCACCTTGATGTTGTTGTTCCTGCGCCGGCACGTCGTACAGCGGCGCGACGGTGAGCATCAGCCCCTGGCGGCCGGTGACGCGCACGCGGCAGCCCGCCGCGAGCGGCACGCTGCTCGCGACGCGCCAGCGCTCGCCATGCACGCGGGCCCAGCCCGCGGCCGACGGCGCGGGGCCGGCCGCGCCGTGCGGCTGGTCGGCGAGCAGGCCGTCGTCGAGCACTTCGCCGATGCTGCCGACCATCGCTTCGGCGCCCGTCACGACCGGGCGCCGCCGCGCGCTCAGCGCAACGCTCGACACGCCCGCGACGAGCAGCCCGCCGCCGAGCGCGAGGCTCCCGATCACCGGCCACGGAATCCCGTAGCCGGGCACGTCGGTATCGATCAGCATCAGCGCGCCGATCGTGAACGACACGATCCCGCCGAAGCCGAGCACGCCGAAGGTCGGCAGGAACGCCTCCGCGACCAGGCAACCCAGGCCGAGCAGCACGAGGCCGAGGCCCGCATAGCTGATCGGCAGCAACTGCATCGCGAACAGCCCGATCAGCAGGCAGATCGTGCCGACGAGGCCCGGCAGCACGAAGCCGGGGTTCGCGAATTCGAAGAAGAGGCCGTAGATGCCGATCGTCAGCAGGATCAGCGCAACGTTCGGATCGGCGATGATCGACAGGAACCGGCTGCGCCAGTCGGGCTCGACCACGACGAGCGGCGCATGCGCGGTCGCGAGCCGCACCGTGCCGGCGGTGGTCGTCGCGCTGTGGCCGTCGAGCTGGCGCGCAAGGTCGGCCGGATCCAGAGCGATCAGTTCGACGACGTGCTGCGCGCGCGCCTCGTTCGCCGACAGGCTGACGGCTTCGCGCACCGCGCGCTCGGCCCATTCGGCATTGCGCCCGCGCAACTGCGCGAGGCCGCGAATATAGGCCGACGCGTCCTGCATCGCCTTGCGGATCTCGGTCGATTGCGTGTCGGTCGGCAGCGCGGCCGGCGTCGTGCCCGGGGTTCCGGATGCACCCGGCGTCCCGGCCGGCGGCGCCCGTGGCGCGGCGGGGTTCCCGCCCGGCGGCGTGGCGCCGCCGACGCCGATCTGCACGGGCGACGCCGCACCGAGATTGGTGCCGGGCGCCATCGCCGCGAAGTGGCTTGCATAGACGATGTAGGTGCCCGCGCTCGCGGCGCGCGCGCCGCCCGGCGCGACGAACGCGGCGACCGGCACCGGCGAGCCGAGGATGGCCTTGATGATCTGCCGCATCGACGAGTCGAGGCCGCCGGGCGTGTCGAGCTGCAGGATCGCGAGCGGCGCGTGCTCGCGAGCGGCGCGGTCGAGCGAACGAACGATGAAGTCGGCGCTGGCCGGCCCGATCGCGCCGTTGATGGGGATCACGATGACCGGGTGCGCGGCTGCGGCTGCGGGTGCAGCGGCGGGCGGCGGCGCGGCGACGGCCGCGCACACGACGAGCAGCGCCGCGAACAGTGCGGCGCGTGCGACCCGCGCGGACAGCGGGTGACGGGGGTGGCCGTCGGGCGCGGCAAGCGCCGGCGACGGCCCGTGACTGTGAAAGCGCATCTGGGCGTCCGGGCGGCGCGCGGCCGCGCGCCGCCTGGCTCGCGGAAAGGGCGTTGGCCCGATGCTTAAAGATTAGGCGGTTTCGGCGGAAAGCGCGAAGCCGGGGGCCGCCGCGGCCGGATCAGGACCTGTTCACACCGCCGCCCCGCGCGAGCACTTCGTCGCGATAGTCGGCCGGACTGCGCCCGCTCCATTTGCGAAACGCGCGGTAGAACGCGCTCGGCTCCGCGAAGCCGGTCGCGGCCGCGACGTCGGCGATCGTGCGCGCGGGGTCGGCCAGCGCCTCGAACGCGAGATCGCGCCGCAGCGTGTCCTTGATCGACTGGTATGCCTGGCCTTCCTGGTGCAGCTTGCGGCGCAGTGTGGCCTCGGCCACATGCAGCCGCGCAGCCATTCCGCCCGCGCCCGGCCACGCGGCGGGCGGCATCCCGCGCAGCACCGCGCGCACCCGCTGCGCGAGTGCATTCGGGTTGCGGTACTTGACGATGAAGCTGGCCGGCGCGTTGCGCAGGAACGTCTTCAGCGTCTTCGCGTTCTGCACGACCGGCAGCGTCGCGAATTCGGGATCGAAATCGACATACGAATCGGGCTCGTTGAAGCGCATGTCGTCGCAGAACATCGACGGGTATTCGTGGTCGGCGGGCGGCGTGTCGCAGCGGAAGCTCGCATGCAGCAGCGGGATGCGCCGCCCGATCAGCCAGCAGGTGAGCCCGTAGACGATGATGAAATAGGTCGCATACGTGAACATCGCGGGCGTCGCGCCGTTGTTGCGGTGCACGAAGCGCAGCCGCACGCGCTGCGGATTCGCGTCGAGCTCCGCGTGCAGGTCGTCGAGCACGCAGTGCATGAAATTCACCGCGCGCGCCATCGCGTGCAGGCCGTCGCGCGCGGACAGCGCGGCCTGGCTCATCGCGATGAAGCTGCCGCTGCGCATCGGGTGGCGATCCTGCCCGAAAAACTCGTCGTCGAGCGCGCGTGCGATCGCGTTCCACAGTGCACCGTATTGCTGCGCGGACACGCGTGCGCGCGGCTGCCCGAGCAGCGCGGGCGCGATGCCGGCCTGCGCGAGCAGCGGCTCGGCCGCGACGCCGCGCCGGGTCGCGAGCGCGACGCTGTACGCGACGAGGCTGATCGCGACAGTTCCCTTGTCTTCCTGCTTCATCGGTGTCGCCGGTGTGGCAAAAACGCTCAGTGTAAATGAGCGACGCGAGCATCGAACAGTCGCGCGCGCTTGCCTACACTTGTTGCATCGAAACGCAAGGACGGTCGCGCCCGGCGGCCGCGGGAGACAGCAGCACCATGGACGAGCTTTATACCGAAGACCAGCGGATGATCCGCGACGCCGCGCGCGCGTTTGCCACCGAGATGCTGGCGCCGAACGCCGCGCAGTGGGACCACGATGCGCAGTTGCCCGACGCCGTCGTCGCGCAGCTCGGCGAACTCGGCCTGCTCGGGATGATCGTGCCGCAGGAGCTGGGCGGCTCGTATACGGACTACGTCGCGTATGCGCTGGCGATGGAGGAAATCGCCGCCGGCGACGCCGCGTGTGCGACGCTGATGAGCGTGCACAACTCGGTCGGCTGCGGCCCGATCCTCGGCTTCGGCACGCCCGCGCAGAAAGAGCGCTGGCTGGCCGACATGGCGTGCGGCCGCGTGATCGGCGCGTTCTGCCTGACCGAGCCGCAGGCCGGCTCCGAGGCGAACAACCTGCGCACGCGCGCGGAACTGCGCGACGGAAAATGGGTGCTGAACGGCGCGAAGCAGTTCGTGACCAACGGCAAGCGCGCGGGTGTCGCGATCGTTTTTGCCATGACCGACCCGGAAGCCGGCAAGCGCGGCATTTCCGCGTTCCTGGTGCCGACCGACACGCCGGGCTTCGTCGTCGGCAAGCCCGAGAAGAAGATGGGCATCCGCGCATCGGATACGTGCCCGATCACGTTCGAGAACTGCGCGATTCCGGAAGAGAACCTGCTCGGCAATCGCGGCGAAGGGCTGAAGATCGCACTGTCGAATCTCGAGGGCGGCCGGATCGGCATCGCCGCACAGGCGCTCGGCATCGCGCGCGCCGCGTTCGACAGGGCGCGCCGTTATGCGGGCGAGCGCGTGCAGTTCGGCAAGCCGATCGCCGAGCATCAGGCGATCCAGCAGAAGCTCGCCGACATGGCCACGCAGATCAACGCCGCGCGCCTGCTCGTGCATCACGCGGCGAAGCTGCGCACCGCCGGGCTGCCGTGCCTGTCGGAAGCGTCGCAGGCGAAGCTGTTCGCGTCCGAGATGTCCGAGCGCGTGTGCTCGGATGCGATCCAGATCCACGGCGGCTACGGCTACCTGGTCGATTACGAAGTCGAGCGTCATTATCGCGACGCGCGCATCACGCAGATCTACGAAGGCACCAGCGAAGTGCAACGGATGGTGATCGCGCGGCAGCTTTGAGCCGCGGCGGTCGCGTCGACGGAACGGAAGCATCACGCAGGGCACGAGGGCAATGCGGTGAACGCGGCACGCAACGACGTGACCGTGCGCCGCGCAACAGGGAATCGGGATGCGCTGCAGCGCACGCGCCGGTTGACCGCGACGCATGGAGACTGGAGGAAACGATGACGGTACAGGCATTCCTGGACGCACGCGATTTTCTGCTGCGCCATCGCACCGACTACGAAACCGCTTACCGCGATTTCGAGTGGCCGGTGCTCGATGCGTTCAACTGGGCGCTCGACTACTTCGACCCGATGGCGCGCGGCAACGACCAGCCCGCGCTGTGGATCGTCGATGCGGCGACCGGCACGGGCGATCCGTATTCGTTCGCGCAGATGTCCGAGCGTTCGTCGCGGATCGCGAACTGGCTGCGCTCGATCGGCGTCGTGCGCGGCGATCGCATCCTGCTGATGCTGCCGAACCGTGTCGAACTGTGGGACGCGATGCTCGCCGCGATGAAGCTCGGCGCGATCGTGCTGCCCGCGACCACGCAACTGTCGGCCGACGACGTGCGCGACCGCGTGCAGATCGGCGGCGCGAAATACGCGATCGTCGACGAGAACGAAACCGCGAAATTCGAACAGCCGGACCTCGGCCTCGCGCAGAAGATCGTCGCCGGCGCGCCGCGCGCGGGCTGGCTCGCGATGAGCGACGGCTATGCGGCGAGCGGCGCGTTCGAGCCGGACGCCGTCACGCATGCGGGCGATCCGATGCTGCTGTATTTCACGTCGGGCACGACGTCGAAGCCGAAGCTCGTCGAGCATACGCACCGCACCTATCCGGTCGGCCATCTGTCGACGATGTACTGGGTCGGCCTGCAGCCGGGCGACATCCACTGGAACATCAGCTCGCCGGGCTGGGCGAAGCACGCGTGGAGCTGCTTCTTCGCGCCGTGGAATGCGCAGGCGTGCGTGTTCGCGTTCAACTACGCGCGCTTCGAGCCGAAGGTCGTGCTCGATGCGCTGGTCAAATACCAGGTGACGACGCTGTGCGCGCCGCCGACCGTGTGGCGGATGCTCGTGCAGCAGCCGCTCGCGTCGTTCGACGTGAAGCTGCGCGAGATCGTCGGTGCGGGCGAGCCGCTGAATCCCGAGATCATCGAGCGCGTGAAGAAGGCGTGGGGCATCGCGATCCGCGACGGCTACGGCCAGACCGAGACGACCTGCCTGATCGGCAACTCGCCGGGCCAGCCGGTCGTCGCGGGCTCGATGGGCCGGCCGCTGCCCGGCTACCGGATCGCGTTGCTCGATCCGGACGGCGCGCCCGTGACCGAAGGCGAGGTCGCGCTGCCGATCGGCCAGGACGTCGCGCGCCCGGTCGGGCTGATGACCGGCTATGCGAACAACCCCGACGCGACCGCCTGGGCGATGCGCGACGGCCACTACCGCACGTCGGACATCGCGATGCGCGGCGACGACGGTTACTACGTGTACATCGGCCGTGCGGACGACGTGTTCAAGTCGTCCGACTACCGGCTGAGCCCGTTCGAACTCGAGAGCGTGCTGATCGAGCATCCGGCGATTGCCGAGGCGGCCGTCGTGCCGAGCCCCGACCCCGTGCGGCTGTCGGTGCCGAAAACCTTCATCACGCTGCGGCAGGGTTATGAAGAAAGCCCGGCGCTCGCGCTGGAGATCTTCCGCTTCTCGCGCGAGAAGCTCGCGCCGTACAAGCGCATTCGCCGCCTGCAGTTCGCGGAGCTGCCGAAGACGATCTCGGGAAAGATCCGCCGCGTCGAGCTGCGCCGGCGCGAAATCGAGCGCGGCGACGATGCGACCGCGCGGCTGCCCGGCGAATACTGGGAAGAAGATTTCGCCGCCGAACTGAAATGACCGACCGCGGGCCGTGCGCGCCGCATTCCGCGGCCGCGACCCGCAGCCGAATTGAACCGGCCGCGCGGCGATATCGCGCTTCGCGGCCCTCTGCAAGGAGAAAGGATCGATGAACGCGAATCCGACGCCCCAAACGGGGCAAGACGTGCCGACGGTCAAGCTGCTGATCGACGGCGCCTTCGTCGAGTCCGCCACGAAAGAGTGGCGCGACATCGTCAACCCGGCGACGCAGCAGGTGCTCGCGCGCGTGCCGTTCGCGACCGTCGCGGAAGTCGACGCGGCCGTGCAGGCCGCACACACCGCGTATGCGACGTGGAAGAACGTGCCGATCGCCGCGCGCATGCGCATCATGCTGAAGTTCCAGGATCTCGTGCGCACGAACCAGCAGCGCATCGCGAAGACGCTGACGGCCGAGCAGGGCAAGACGATTCCCGATGCCGAAGGCGACATCTTCCGCGGCCTCGAAGTGGTCGAGCACGCGTGCTCGATCGGTTCGCTGCAGCTCGGCGAATTCGCGGAGAACGTCGCGGGCGGCGTCGATACCTACACGCTGCGCCAGCCGCTCGGCGTGTGCGCGGGCATCACGCCGTTCAACTTCCCCGCGATGATTCCGCTGTGGATGTTCCCGATGGCGATCGTCTGCGGCAACACGTTCGTGCTGAAGCCGTCCGAACAGGACCCGATGTCGACGATGGAACTCGTCCAGCTCGCGATCGAGGCCGGCGTACCGAAAGGGGTACTGAACGTCGTGCACGGCGGCAAGGATGTCGTCGATGCGATCTGCACGCATCCGCTCGTGAAGGCGATCTCGTTCGTCGGCTCGACCCTCGTCGGCACGCACGTGTACAACCTCGGCAGCGCGCACGGCAAGCGCGTGCAGTCGATGATGGGCGCGAAGAACCATGCGGTGGTGTTGCCCGATGCGAACCGCGAGCAGACGATCAATGCGCTCGTCGGCGCCGGCTTCGGCGCGGCGGGGCAGCGCTGCATGGCGACGTCGGTCGCGGTGCTGGTTGGCGACGCGCGCGACTGGCTGCCCGATCTCGTCGCGAAGGCGAAGCTGTTGAAGGTGAATGCAGGCGCGGAAGCCGGCACCGACGTCGGCCCGGTCGTGTCGAAGACCGCGAAGGAACGCATCCTGTCGCTGATCGAAGCGGGCGTGAGCGAAGGCGCGAAGCTCGAGCTCGACGGCCGCGACGTGAAGGTGGCCGGCTACGAAAGCGGCAACTTCATCGGCCCGACGATCTTCTCGGGCGTGAAGACCGACATGTCGATCTACACGCACGAAATCTTCGGCCCGGTGCTCGTCGTGCTCGAAGCCGACTCGCTCGACGACGCGATCGCGCTCGTCAACGCGAACCCGTTCGGCAACGGCGTGGGCCTGTTCACGCAAAGCGGCGCGGCCGCGCGCAAATTCCAGAGCGAGATCGACATCGGCCAGGTCGGCATCAACATTCCGATCCCGGTACCGGTGCCGTTCTTCAGCTTCACCGGTTCGCGCGGCTCGAAGCTCGGCGATCTGGGCCCGTACGGCAAGCAGGTCGTGCAGTTCTATACGCAGACGAAGACGGTCACCGCGCGCTGGTTCGACGACGACACGACGGCCGGCCCGGTGAATACGACGATCCGGCTGCATTGAGCGGCGGAGGACACGAACATGAAAATCGGATTTATCGGCCTGGGTCACATGGGTGCGCCGATGGCGCTGAACCTGTTGAAAGCCGGTCATGAGGTGCATGCGTTCGACCTGAGCGCCGATGCATTGCGCGCGCTGCAGGACGCCGGCGCGCAGGTTGCCGCGTCGCCGCGCGACGCCGCGTCGGGCGCGACGTTCGTGATCACGATGCTGCCGGCCGCGCCGCACGTGCGTTCGGTGCTGAGCGGCGAGAACGGCGTGCTGGCCGGCCTCGACGCGGGCGCGACCGTGATCGATTCGAGCACGATCGACCCGGCGAGCGCGCAGGCGTTCGGCGCGCTGGTGCGCGAGCACGGCGGCGCGTTCGTCGATGCGCCGGTATCGGGCGGCACCGGCGGCGCGGCGGCCGGCACGCTGACCTTCATGGTCGGCGGCAGCGATGCCGATTTCGAGCGCGTGAAACCGGTGCTCGCCGGCATGGGCAAGAACATCGTCCATTGCGGCGCGACGGGCATGGGGCAGGTCGCGAAGGTCTGCAACAACCTCGTGCTCGGCATCTCGATGGCGGCCGTGTCGGAGGCGATGTCGCTCGGCGTTGCGCTCGGCATCGACCCGAAGGTGCTGGCCGGCATCGTCAACACGTCGACGGGCCGCTGCTGGAGTTCGGACACGTACAACCCGTATCCGGGCGTGATCGACACCGCGCCGTCGTCGCGCGGCTACTCGGGCGGCTTCGGCACCGACCTGATGCTGAAGGATCTCGGCCTCGCGAACGACGCGGCGAAGCAGGCGCGCCAGCCCGTCTATCTCGGCGCGCTCGCGCAGCAGCTTTACCAGACGATGAGCAGCCGCGGCGACGGGCAGCTCGATTTCTCGGCGGTGATCCGCCTGTACCAACCGGCAACGAAGAAGGACGCGTGATGATCGAACTCGACTACGTCGACGACGGCGCGATCGCGTGCGCGACGCTCAAGCGTCCGCCCGCGAACGCCTTTACCGCCGACGGGCTGCAGCAATTGCAGGAAACCGTCGCCGAACTGAATGCGAACCCGCGCGTGCGCGCACTGGTGATCACGGGCGACGGCCCGAAGTTCTTCAGTGCGGGCGCCGATCTCAACACGTTCGCCGACGGCGACCGAGCAGTCGCGCGTGCGATGGCGTCGCGTTTCGGTGCGGCATTCGAGGCGCTGCACGATGCGCGCGTCGTGACGATCGCGGCGATCAACGGCTATGCGATGGGCGGCGGCCTCGAATGCGCGCTCGCATGCGACCTGCGGATCGCCGAGACGCATGCGCAGATGGCGCTGCCGGAGCCGTCGGTCGGCCTGCTGCCGTGCGGGCTCGGCACGCAGACGCTGCCCTGGCTCGTCGGCGAAGGCTGGGCGAAGAAGATCATCCTGACCGGCGCGCGCGTCGACGCGCCGACCGCGCTCAGGATCGGCCTCGTCGAAGACGTGGTCGAGAGCGGCGCCGCACGCGACGCGGCGCTGGCGCTGGCGCGCAACGTCGCGCGGCAGAGCCCGCACGCGGTTGCATACAGCAAGGAGCTGATCGGCCTCGCGCGCCGCGGCGTGCCGCGCAGCGCGGCGCTCGCGGTCGAGCGCGAACGCTTCGTCGACCTGTTCGACACGCACGATCCGCGCGAAGGCGTGGCCGCGTTTCTCGGCAAGCGCGCGCCGCAGTGGAATACCGACGGAGAGCCGCAACGATGAGCACGCCGGTGACGAATCACGACGCGTTCGCGGAAGCCGCGCCCGAGGTGCTGTTCCGCGTGGTGAACCGCGTGGCGCTGATCACGCTGAACCGGCCGGCTGCGCTCAACGCGCTGTCGTACGCGATGATCGGCGAGCTGGCCGCGCTGTTCGAGCGCTGCCGCCACGACGACCAGATCGTCGCGGTCGTGTTGCGCGGCGCGGGCGAGAAGGGCTTCTGCGCGGGCGGCGACGTGCGCGCGCTGTACCGGATGGTGGCGCAGCGCGACACCTGGCTGCCGTTCTTCGTCGACGAATACCGGCTCGACCACGCGATCCACACGTTCCCGAAGCCGGTGGTCGCGCTGATGGACGGCGTGACGATGGGCGGCGGCATGGGCCTCGCGCAAGGCGCGGCGCTACGCGTCGCGACCGAGCGCAGCAAGATCGCGATGCCCGAGACGCGCATCGGCCTCGTGCCCGATGTCGGCGCGACGCATTTCCTGTCGAGCATGCCGGTTGAACTCGAGTTGTATGTGGGGCTGACCGGCGCGATGCTGTCGGGCGCCGACGCGCTGACCGCGAAGCTGGCCGACCTGTGCGTGCCGTCCGCATGGCTCGACACGTTCGAGACGCGCATCGAAAGCGTCAAGTGGGACGACGACGTGTTGCCGGCGCTGCGCAAGGTGTTCGAGCCGCCGTGCAACGTCGTGCCGCACGCGGTGCTCGACAGCCAGATGCCGTGGATCGTCCGTCACTTCGACAAGCGGTCGACCGTCGAACGGATCGTCGCGACGCTGACGCAGGATCTCGCGCGCGACGAGCTGACGCGCGAGCACCGTCAATGGCTGCAGGCGACGCTCGATGCGCTCGCGAGCCATTCGCCGACGATGCTGCACGTGACGCGCGAAGCACTGCTGCGCGGCCGCCAGATGACGCTGGCCGAATCGTTCCGGATGGAGCTGGGCATCGTGGCGCGTGCGATCGAGGAAGGTGACTTCTGCGAAGGTGTACGCGCGCATCTCGTCGACAAGGACCGCAAGCCGCGCTGGGCGCCCGCGTCGCTCGTCGAGCTGCGCGCCGAACGCGTGCGGCATTTCCTGACGTCGCCGTGGAAGCTGTTCGCGCATCCGCTCGCCGATCTCGGCGCGGCGTGATGAACCGACGCGCCGTGCGGCGCGTCGATTTCATTTCATTGCACTGATGTCATCCCGGCGCTCGATCATCGGCGGAATCGCCTGCGCGAGCGCGTCGATCACGCAGCGCGTCTTGCGCGGCAGGTAACGCGTTTTCGGCCAGATCGCGTGGATGTCGCCTTCACAGACGAAGCAGCGGTCGAGCACGACCGCCATCTCGCCGCGCTTCACGTAGTGGTCGAGCAGCCAGCTCGGCAGCCATGCGATCCCGAACCCCGACGCACCGGCCGCGGCGATCGCCTGCACGTCGTCGAAACTCAGCTGATGCTGCATGTCGACGCGTACCGTCGAGCCGTCCGGCGCGCGCAGGTCCCACGGCTGCGGCACGCCCGAGCGTGAATACGCGATGGTCCGGTGGTGTTTCAGATCGTCGAGCGACTTCGGCATCCCGTGGCGCGCGAGATACGACGGCGCCGCGCCGAGGCTGCCGTATTGCGTGCCGAGCCGGCGCACCGCGAGGCTCGTGCTGTCCGCGAGCGTGCCGATCCGCACCGCGAGGTCGATGCCTTCCTCGACGAGATCGACGAAGCGGTCGGTGATCGACACGTCGATCCGCAGATGTGGATAGGTGCGCGCGAGGTCGAGCACGATCGGCGTCACGCAGTGGTGCCCGAACGCGAGCGGCACGCTCAGCCGCAGCTTGCCGCGCGCCTCGTTGCGGCCGCAATCGAGATCGGCCTCCGCCGCTTCCAGTTCCGCGAGCGCGCGCACGCAGCGGTCGTAGTACGCCTGGCCGTCGTCGGTCAGGCTCTGGCTGCGCGTCGTGCGCTGCAATAGTCGTGCGCCGAGCCGCTTTTCGAGCCGCGCGATCGCCTTGCCGACGGCCGAGCGCGTCATGTCGAGCCGCTCTGCGGCGAGCGCGAAGCTGCCCGATTCCACCACCTGGACGAAGGTCGTCACGCCGTCGAGTCTGTCGGTCATCGCAAGTTGGGCTGATTGGGTCCTGAGGTTCCCCAGTTCGCGGAAATGTGTGCGTCAATGGGGAGTGAAATTCTCACTATAGTACCGATTCCCGTCCAGCGTGCGTCGCCGGCCGCGCGCGGCGAACCCTTCTCACCTGGAGGCGCGCGGCCTGTCGCCGGGCCGCGGCGCAATACGCATGACGCTATCCGACTCCCGCAGGAATGCGGTCGCACTCGCGGCCGTCTGTCTCACGTCGCTGATGTTCGGCCTCGAAATCTCGAGCGTGCCGGTGATCCTGCCGACGCTCGAACACGTGCTGCATGGCGATTTCAACGGCATGCAGTGGATCATGAACGCGTACACGATCGCGTGCACGACGGTGCTGATGGCGGCCGGCACGCTCGCGGACCGGTTCGGCCGCAAGCGCGTGTACGTGATCGGCACCGTGCTGTTCGGTGCGACGTCGCTGCTGTGCGGGCTCGCGCCGAACGTGCCGGTGCTCGTCGCGGGCCGGCTGCTGCAGGGCGCGAGCGGCGGCGCGATGCTGATCTGCCAGATCGCGGTGCTGTCGCACCAGTTCCGCGAAGGCCGCGAGCGCGGTCGCGCCTTCGGGATCTGGGGGATCGTGTTCGGAATCGGGCTCGGCTTCGGGCCGATTGTCGGCGGCGCGATCGTCGCGCTGGCGAGCTGGCCGTGGGTGTTTCTCGTCCATGCGCCGCTCGCGGCTGTCGCGCTCGCGCTGATCGGCGGCGCGGTGCAGGAGTCGCGCGATCCGCATGCGGGCACGCTCGATGTCGCGGGCATCGTCACGCTGTCGCTCGCAGTGCTCGGACTCGCGTTCTATATCACGCAAAGTGCGGAGCTCGGGCTGACGAGTGCGGCCGGCCTCGGCGTGCTCGGCGCGACCGTGCTGGCGCTCGCGGGCTTCTTCGTCGCGGAACGTTCGAGCGCACGGCCGATGTTCGACTTCTCGGTGTTCCGGATCCGCGCGTTCACCGGCGCGATCTTCGGGTCGATGGGGATGAACTTCAGCTTCTGGCCGTTCATGATCTACCTGCCGATCTGGTTCCAGGTCGCGCTCGGCTACGACAGCGTGACGGCCGGCGTCGCATTGCTTGCGTACACGCTGCCGACGCTGGTCGCGCCGCCGTTCGGCGAGCGGCTCGCGCTGCGCTACGGGCCGGGTGTCGTGATCCCGGGCGGCCTGTTCACGATCGCGGCCGGTTTTGCGCTGATGCGGCTCGGCAGTGCGGCGGAGCACGCGAGCTGGCTCACGATGCTGCCCGGCTGCGTGATCGCCGGCATCGGGCTCGGGCTCACGAACACGCCGGTCACCAACACGACGACGGGCGCGGTGCCGAGTTCGCGGGCCGGGATGGCGTCGGGCATCGACATGAGCGCGCGGATGATCTCGCTCGCGCTGAACATCGCGGCGATGGGCTTCGTGCTGGTCGCCGGGATCGTCGCGAGCCTGAAGGGCGGTGTCGCGGGCGCGATCGGCGATGCGGCGCTGCGCCGGCTTGCACAGGAGATTGCGTCGGGTCGGACCGACGGGCTACAACAAATCGCACCGGCGCTCGCGCAGGCCGACCCGAGCGGCGCGGCGCTGCACGCGGCGCTCGTGCACGGGTTCGGCTGGGTGATGGTGTACGGCGCGGCCGGTGTAGCGGTGCTCGCGACCGCGAGCGCGGTGGCGTTCGCGCCGGCGCGGCGCGGGGCGGCCGTGTGCGAATGACGCAGCCTGCCCGTTGCGTTGGTACGCCGGTCAGGACGTCCCGCCGCCGAGCGCGCGATACAGCGTCATCTGGTTGTTGAGCCGGTTCAGGCGCGTCAGCGCGTCGGCGCTTTGCGCGTCGCGCAGCCGCTGCTGCTGGTCGAGCCACGGCTGCACGGCGGTCGCGCCGGCCGCAAATCGCGCGGCGGCAAGCTGCTCGGCGCGCTGCGCCTGGGCCAGCGACAGCGCGCGCTGTTCGGCCTCGCGTTCGAGCTGCACGCGCGCCGACAGCGCATTCTCGACTTCCGCGAGCGCCGTGTAGAGCCGCTGGCGGAACCCGACCACCGCTTCCTCGTATTGCGACTTCGACACCTTGATCTGCAGTTGCATCGTGTTCCACTGGATGAACGGCAGCGCGAGACCGAGCCCGAGCGTGCCGACCGGATTCATCAGTACGCGCTCGAGACTCGTGCTCGTCGTGCCGGCGCTGCCGGTCAGCGTGAAGGTCGGGTAGAAACTCGTGCGCGTCGCGTCGACCTGCGCGAGCGACTCGCGCAGCCGGAATTCCGCCGCGCGCAGGTCGGGGCGCCGGCCGAGCAGGCTGGCCGGCAGGCCGGCCGCTACTTCCGGCGGCGGCGCGTCGGGCAGCGCCGACGGTTCGGCCGCGCGTTGCTGCGGCGGCCGGTCGAACAGCAGCGCGAGCGCGTGGCGGTTCTCGGTGCGCTGCTGGATCAGTTGTGTCTGCGCGGCGCGTTGCGCGGACAGGCTCTGTTCGGCCTGTGCGAGATCGAGCCCCGACACGGCGCCGGCCGCGTGCTGCGACCGGACGACCGCGAGCGTGCGCACCGCATACGCGATGTTCGCGTCGCCGAGCGCGATCTGCCGGTTCAGGTAACCGATCTGCCAGTACAGCGACGCGGTCGTGCCGATCAGCGACAGCCGCGCGGCCTCGAGATCGGCGGCCGTTGCGTCGGCTTCCCAGTGCGCAGCATCGCGCAGCGCGGCCAGCCGGCCCCACAGGTCGATTTCATAGCTGAGCGAACCGTTGATGCCGCTCGACCGGCTCGTCCGGTGCGTATCGAGCGTGCGCGACACCGCGCCGTTCGCGCCGAGCGAGATGGCGGGCGTCAGGTTCGTGTCGACGAGCCCGGCCTGCAGTTGCGCACGGTACACGCGGATCGCCGCGATCGCGAGGTCGTTGTTGGCGCGCAGCGCGTCGTCGATCAACCGGTCGAGTTGCGGATCGCCGAAGCTGCCCCACCAGTCGCGCGTCGACGCCGGTGCGTCGGCCGCGACCGGCGCTTCCCAGTTCGCGGGCATCGCGACGGCCGGCAGCGGTTCGTGGCGTGCGCCCGCGCAGCCGGCGAGCAGCGCGGCCGCGCACGCGAATGCACCGAGGCGGTGAAGTAATGAGGAATGCGTCATGGCGGCCTTTCGTCAGTCGCGCGCGAGCGCATCGATCGGATCGAGCCGCGACGCGTTGCGCGCGGGCATGAAACCGAATATCACACCGGTGAGCGTCGAGCAGACGAACGCCGTCACGATCGCGCCGGCGGAGAACACCATCTTCCATTGCGCGACGAACATCGAGAACACCGCGCCGAGCCCGAACGACAGCGCGATGCCGATCGTGCCGCCGAGCAGGCACACGAGCACGGCCTCGACGAGGAACTGCTGCAGGATGTCGGACTGGCGCGCGCCGACCGCCATCCGGATGCCGATTTCGCGCGTGCGCTCGGTGACCGACACGAGCATGATGTTCATCACGCCGATCCCGCCGACGACGAGCGAGATCACCGCGATCAGCGACAACAGCAGCGTCAGCGACTGGCCGGTTTTTTCGACGGTCTTGACCACGCTGTCCATGTTGTACGTGAAGAAGTCCTTGCGGCCGTGGCGCTGGATCATCAGCTTTTCGAGGCTTTTCTCGGCGGCGGCGCTCGGCTGCCCGTCGCGCACGCGCACGGTGATGCTGTCGAGATGGCGCTGGCCGAACAGGCGCCCGCTCGCGGTCGTGTACGGCACCCACACGTTCAGGCTCTTCACGCTGCCGAACGCGCTCTTCTTGTCGGCCGTGACGCCGATCACGACGCACGGCACGTTATCGACGAGGATCACGTCGCCGACCGGATTGCGCGTTGCGCCGAACAGCTTGCGGCGCGTGTTCTGGTCGATCACGGCTACCTGCGCCTGGCGGCGCACCGCGTCCTCGTCGAACGCGACACCCAGCGCGAAACGCATCCCGCGCGCCTGGAAGAAGCGGTCGCCGACGCCGCTCACGAGCGCGTTGACGTCGATGTTGCGGTAGCGCAGCAGCAGCGTGCGCGACGTTTCGGGCGTCGCGCTGTCGACGTACGGCTGCTCCGCGAGCGCGGCAACGTCGGCGGGCACGAGCGTCTGGATCGTGTCCGCGCGGCTGTCGCCCCAGTCGGTGCCAGGATAGACGTTGATCGTGTTCGTGCCGATGCTGCCGATCTCGTCGAGCATGTAGCGCTTCGCGCCTTCGCCGATCGCGACGATCGACACGACCGACGTGATGCCGATGATGATGCCGAGCATCGTCAGCAGCGTGCGCAGCCGGTGCGACACGAGCGCGATCCACGCCATCCGGCAGGCCTCGGCGAAGCGGCCGGAGCCTGCCGCGAAACGCCGTGCGCGCGTGCCGGTATCGGCGTCGGCGGGCGGCGGCATATCGTGCCGATCGTGCGCGGACGGCTCGCCGGCTGTCGCTTCGGCCGCGTCGACGAAGGCTTCCGCGAGCGCTTCCGCATAGTGGCGATTCCGCCGGTCGGCGACGATCTCGCCGTCGCTGATCTCGATGATGCGCCGTGCATGGCGCGCGACGTCCTTGTCGTGTGTGACGATCACGATCGTATGGCCGAGCGCGTTCAGCTCGTGCAGGATGCGGATCACGTCCTGGCCGCTTTTCGTGTCGAGCGCGCCGGTCGGTTCGTCGGCGAGGATCACCTGGCCGCCGTTCATCAGCGCGCGCGCAATGCTCACGCGCTGCTGCTGGCCGCCGGACAGTTGCCCGGGCCGGTGGTGCGCGCGATCCGCGAGCCCGAGGCGCGCGAGCAGCTCGCGTGCGCGTTCGTGCCGCTCCGCGCGCGTGGTGCCCGCATAGATCGCCGGCATTTCGAGGTTCGCGACCGCGTCGACGTGCGGCAGCAGGTGATAGCGCTGGAACACGAAGCCGAAGTGTTCGCGGCGCAGTTGCGCGAGTTCGTCGCTGTCGAGCATGTGCGTGTCGCGTCCACCGACCGTGTAGGTGCCTTCGCTCGGATGATCGAGGCAGCCGAGGATGTTCATCAGCGTCGATTTGCCGGAACCCGACGCGCCGACGATCGCGACGATCTCGCCCGCGTCGATCGACAGGTTGACGTTGTTCAGGACGACGACATCCTTGTCGCCGGCCGGAAAGCGCCGCGTGACGCTCGAGAGTTTCAGCAGGGGCTGGCGCATCGTCACACCACGTCCGCCAGCGGCGCGTGCTCGTCCGCGGCGGCTTCGCCGATCACGACGCGCTCGCCGTCCTTCAGGCCGGCCAGCACTTCGACGCGCACGTTGTTGTTGATGCCGATGCGGATGGTCCGCGTTTCCATGCTGCCGTCGGCGCGCAGCACGCGGACCGCATAGGTGCCGTCCTTGCGCTTCTCGCCGAGCGCGGCGGCCGGGATGCTGAGCGCGTTGCGCGCGTTGCCGAGCACGATGTTGACCTGTGCGGTCATCGCAATGCGCAGCCGGTGCTCGGGATTCGGCACTTCGAACAGCGCGTTGTAGAACACCGCGGAGTTCGGTTTCGTGCCGCCGCCCGCGCCGCCGCCGAGCGCGCTCTGCGCGTCGGCGTAGTTCTGCGGCGCCGGCTCGATCGCGCGCAGCTTGCCGTAGTGGCGCTTGTCCGGCTCGCCGAGGATCGTGAAATACGCGGTCTGGCCGGCGTTCACGCGGATCACGTCGGCTTCCGACACCTGCGCCTTCACTGTCATCTTGTCGAGATCTGCGAGCTTCAGGATCACCGGCGCCTGCTGCTGCGCGATCACGGTCTGGCCTTCCTGCGTGACGATCGCGACGACCTCGCCGTCGATCGGCGCGACGATGCGCGTGTAGCCGAGGTTGGCCTGTGCGGTCTCGATCTGGATGCGGGCCGAGCGGATCTGCGCGGCGAGCGACGCGAGCGTCGCTCGCTGCACGTCGAGCGTCGCGCGTGCGGCCTCGAACGCTTCGCGCGACGTCGCATCGTCGGGCAGCATCGCCTGCTGGCGCCGGAACGTGAGTTCCGCCTGGGTCAGTTGCGCGGCGGTCGACTGGTGCTGCGCGCGCAGGCTTTCTTCGCTGGCGCGCGCCTGGCGCAGCGCGTTTTCGGAGATCACGGGATCGATCTCGGCGAGCCACTGGCCCTTCGCGACCTTGTCGCCGAGCTTCACCTTCAGCGTTTTCAACTGCCCCGATACCTGCGCGCCGACGTCGACCTGCTTGAACGCCTGCAGCGCGCCGGTCGCGAGCACCGCGTTCTCGAGATCGCCGCGCGTGACGGGCGCGGACAGGTACTGCGGATGCTTGTCGGGCGCGCAGGCCTTCAGTGCGACGCCGGCGGCGATCGCGACGACGGCAAGGGTAGCGAGCACGATGCGCCGGCGGCGATGGGTCTTCTGAGTCATGAGAATGCGGCGAGGGTGAAGCGGGTGCCGGCGATGCGTGTGGCCGGGCGGGACGATCCGGTCGGCGTCGCATGCCGGGCGTGTTGCCCGCGCCGGCAGCCGCGTACGCATCGCGCGGGCGCGCCGATTCGAATCAGGCGCTCATGGTAAGCGAGGAATTCACGACAAAACGTGTGGAAATTGTGCTGAATTGTGCGAGCGCCGCGCCGGCGCGGCGGTCGGGCGGCGCGTCATTGTTGCGATCTGTGAAAGCGGTGGGCGGTGCCGCGTGCCCGGTCCCGCGAGCTTACGCGCGGTGCCCGCCCGCGTCGATCCTGCGTTGCGTATCGGCATCGACGATGTCGCGGATCGTACTGAACAGCGGCGCGGCATCGGTATAGCGCCGGCCGTAGCCGAGATTGAACGCGTAGTCGAAATCGGGAGGATTGCTGCCCTGGTTGTGCTGCAGGATTGTCTCGAGCTTGTCGAGCGCCTTCGCCGCGCGTGCTTCCGGCGACGCGGCCGCGTCGTATTCCTCCCACAGCGCGACGATCTCGTCGCGCAGCGTGCGGTCGAGCGACGACGTCAGCGTCAGCAGGTCGTTGCGTTCGTGCGCGCTTTTGTCCGGGTGCGCGGCCTGCTCGATCGCGGGAATGTCGCCGTGCAGCGCCTCGCCGAGATCGTGGACGACGCACAGTTTCAGCAGCTTCAGCGTATCGATGCCGGGCAGCGCGTCGGCGAACACGAGCGCCATCAGGCACAGCCGCCAGCTGTGCTCGGCCGTGCTTTCCGCACGCCCGGCCGACGTATGGCCGCTGCGCAGCACATCCTTCAGGCGTTCGGCTTCGCGCAGGAAATCGAGGCGCGCGTGGATCGTGTCGGGGTTCATGGTCGGCGTCCTTGCGATGAGCCGCCTAGCGTAAGGCGGCCCGGCGCGGTTCGTCCACGCATGAAATATGCGCGGCGCGCTACAGCGTTTCCACGAGCCGGGAGGCCGAACCGTCCGACAGCGTCATCCGCGTCCACCGGCACGTGCTGCCGCGGATCGGCACGACGCGCGACGCATTCGTGCCGGTCGCGAATTCGACGCTCGGCGGCCCCGCGCGGTCGCGCCAGCCGAGCGTGTCGAGCGCGGTTTCCATGCGGACGATTTCCGGCGTCGCGTAGCGCCACAGCGACGTGCCGAGCAGCGTCGGCAGCGGTTGCGAGAACTCCGCCGCGCGCGCCGGCGAACTGGCGAGCAGGCGGTGCGTGAGATCGCACACGAGATGCATGCGGCCCGCGCTGCCCGCGATGAGCCGCGCGAGCGCATGGTCGCCCGCGGAATCGAGGCGCGCGGCGAGCAGCCGCTCGGCCGTCGCGCGCTCGTCGGCCGACATCTGCTGCAGGCCGGCTTCCCAGCGGGAGATCGTCGATTGCGCGACGCCGAACAGTTCGGCCGCGTGACTCTGCTTCACGCGGTGCAGCGCGCGCCAGCGCTTGAGCTGCGGGCCGAGCGGCGGCGTGTGAAGCGGAGAGGCGGTCATGGCGATACTCCGGTTGCGGTCGTCGTGTGCGAGCGCGTGTCGCGGGCTGCTGCCGCCTGCACGGCAGCGGCGACGCGGGCGCCGTTACATGATCCGGAGGCCGCCGTTTGCCTCGATCGCGATGGCCGCGAACGGCACGAGCACGATGCCGCCCAGCACGAGCACACCGTCGGCGGCAACCGTGATCGGCGTCGCGAGAATCCGCAGCCCCATGCCGACGACGGATGGCGATTCCTCGATGTACACCGAGTACGGCTTGTTGAATGGCTGCGCGGTCCCCGTGTCCTTCGCGGCGAAGCCTTCCGTCGAATAGCGTTTGCCGTCGATGTCGCCTTCGAGCACGAGGCCGGCTGGCTCGGCGGTGAATCCGTCGGCGGCGGCCGCCTGTCGATCGCTGTCCGGCGCGTCCTTCGGCAACACGATCCGGTAGTGGCCGGTGACGCTGCCACCGCTTGCATGGAAGCCGATAAACGCCGTGCGCAGCGATTTCCGGTAGCCCGACAGCAGTACCGGCCGCAATTGGGCCGGCAGATCGAAGATGTAGTGGTAACGCGCGCCGAGGACGACCAGCTTCTTGCCGTCCTCGGAAATCATGAATCCGGATACTTGTTCGCGGTATGCGTCGTCCTTGTACAGCTTCGGCGTAAAACAGCCCGACAGCGCAAGGCTGCTCGCGGCGACGCCGGCGGCCAGCAGGCGCCGGCGCGTGATCGATGTACTCATTTCTTGTTGTCCCGTCTGGTGCGGTTCAGCGGGCTTTCGCCCTCGGAAGCCGGATTCTCGCGTATTCGCCGCGCGCTGTCGAACGGGAAATCTGCCGTGGCAGCGCAACCGGGCCCGCCGTATCGGGCGGTGCGCCGGGATGTCCGGGCCTGCCGAAAGCGTTTTCGTCAGGCTTTCAACCGACTCCGCCATATCTTATTATTCGGCCAGAGCAACGTGTACCGGCCGCCATCGGTCATGCCGACGGACGACGCACCGGTATGGATTGCCGACTTTCGACGATTGCGTCGCACGACGCACGGTCGAAATGACAGGAAACGCGAGGCCGCGCGTTTCCCAAAAATGACACGAGAGCGCGATGGTACGACTGATCTTGCTGCTGCTGGGCATCGAATATCTGCGCACCCGCTGGCGCGGGCTGACCGTGCTCGGCTGGCTGTGGGTCGTCGCGGGCGTCGTCATTTTCGTCGACGCGCTCGACGGCGCGCTGCATTTCCCGATCGAGCTGTTTGCGTGGCTGTTCCTGATCGAGGGGCTCGCGACGCTCGCGGTGGCCGGCAGCGGCGTCGGCGGGCAGCGCATCCTGCGCTACGTGAAGGGCATCGTGGTCGTGGTGGCCGCGGGCCTTGTGTTCGCCGGGCATCACCACGGCCATTTCCTGCTGTCGATGATCTTCGGCACGCTGTTCCTCGTCGACGGGATGCTGCAGTGCACGTCCGCGTGGATGGTGCGCTACCGCCGCTGGAACGTCGCGTTCGCGTGGGGTGTCGTCGAGATCCTGCTCGCCATCTTCTTCTTCCAGCCGTACCCGACGCACTACGTCGGCACCGTGCCTTACTGCCTCGGCCTGCTGATGTTCGGCGGCATGCACATGCTGAGCCTCGCCGCGCGCGTGCGGCGGCTGACGCGCAATCCCGCGTTCGCGACGTCGCCCGCGCCGGCGCTCGCGCCCGATCTCGACGACACGCACGACCGGCCGCATTTCGCGCAGTCCGAATGGGACGGCCCGCCGGCCGACGGCGAATGCGCGCTCACCGTGCACGTGTGGACGCCGACCGGCACGTCGAAGGCCGAAGCGCAGCGTTATCCGGTGATCGACCGCTACATCGCGGCGGTCGACGTCAACGGCGTGATCTCGACCGGACACGCGGCGCTGGAGTCGCCGGAGGGCATCTATATCAGCCTGTATCCGGGCGTCGAAATCGATCGTTCTCCGGACGAATTCACGCGCATCCTGCGCGCCACGCGCGAAAACGACGTGCCGGGCCTGTTCCAGCCCGACTACGCGACCGAGTCGAACGCGTGGTGCCCGTCGACCGTGCGCGTGCGGATCCGCAACTACGATCCGGCGAAGCTCGACGCATTCTGGTCGGTTTACCGGCAGAACGTGACGTACAACCTCACGCACCGTAATTGTTCGAGCACCGTGTCGAATGCGCTCGAAGCCGCGCTCGACGGCGCGGTGTGGCGGTTGAAGGGCGCGCGGGCCGGGTGGGGCGCGTTCGTGCGGCTGCTGCTCACGCCCGAGCTGTGGGTCGCCGCGCAGATCCGCAAGCGCGCGGTGACGATGGCGTGGACGCCCGGCCTCACGCTCGACTATGCACGCGCGCTCAGCATGCTCGCCGATCCGCGGCCGTTCGCGTGGTGGAAGGTCGCGCGCTCGGCGGTGCAGGCGATCATGGCGTCGCGCCGCGCGTGGCGCGAACAGGACAGTGCGGCACTGTCGCCCGGCGGATCGGAGGCTGCGTCGATGAAGTGATCGCGTGGCGCCGGACGAGGGCCCGGTGCCGCAGGGGCCGCCACCGCGCGGCCCGGCGAAGGTGCCCGCCATAACAACCCACAGACGAACAACAATGAACAAGACGAGAGCATTCCGCATCCTGATTCCCGCTGCGCTGGCGCTGGCGAGCGCAGGCCTCGCGCATGCGGCCGAGGACGAAGTGCCGCGCATGAGCAACGACGTGTACCGGACTTCGGTGTCGTTCTGCTCGAACGTCGCGGCCGCCGAGAAGATCGAGTGCCAGGGCGACATGATCGCCGCGGGCAGCCGGATCGTCGCGGCGATCGGCGGGCTGCCGCCGGCGTCCGCCGCTTCGATCGACGAAGGCGCGCGCAGCAAGCTGCCGGAGGCCGAGCGCAAGGGGCTTGCGCCGGTCGAGCCGGGCGCGATCGACAAGGACGACGACGTGGCCGGCCTCGCCGGCATGGTGCGTCTGTGCGACGTGTACGAATCCGAACCGCCGTCGCGTGCGCGTCATCACGCGGCGCTGAAGCAGCAGGCGCCGGCCGCCGCGCCGCGCGTCGAGGCGTTGCTGGCGGATGCGTCGACGGCGGCGCGCCGGCGCGTCAGCATCGGCGTGTGGCAGATCCTCGTGCTCGAAGGCCCCGAATCGGTTGCGCGCGCATGCACGCAGCTCGGCGCCGGATCGTGAGCGACGGCGTGCCGCCGGGGAGGCGGCACGCATCGGCCGTGCGCGGTAGCGGTATCGGGCGGGACGTGGCACGAGCGGCCGTGCCCGCGTTTCGCGACGATTCCGCGCGGCGCGACGGCCAGGGCCCCGCCGCCAAATAATTCGGCCACCTTCACATTCGTGCCACGTTGCGGAAGCAACAATCGCGGGCAGACATTCGACAATCTTGCGGCGCATCCCGCGACCGCAAGCCTTTTCCGAGGAAACGCCATGCTCAAGACGCTCGCCCGCGCCGTTGCCGCACTCGCCGTTGCTTCCGCCTCGCTGCACGCCACCGCGCAGACCAGCTACGACTACCTGTTGCTCGCCGCGTCGTGGGAGCCCGGCTTCTGCGCGTCGCACGACACGCCCGAATGCACGAACCTCGCCGGCTCGTATGCGGCGACGAGCCTGTCGCTGCATGGCCTGTGGCCGAACCGGTACGACGGCAACCAGCCGTTCTACTGCGGCGTGCCGCAGAACGACGTCGACCTCGACAACGCGCACCAGTGGTGCAGCATGGATGCCTACCCGATCAGCAGCGCGACCCGCAACTCGCTGTCGACGTACATGCCGGGCGTTGCGTCGTGCCTCGACAAGCACGAATGGTTCAAGCACGGCACCTGCTCGAATTCGGCGTCGCCCGATGCGTACTGGAACCAGGCGTCCGGCATGATCAGCCGGCTCGGCAACACGTCGTTCAACGCATTCCTGCAGGCGAACGCGGGCAACACGGTCACGCGCAACCAGTTGCTGTCCGCGTTCGAAGGCGCGTTCGGCAGCAATACGCGCAGCGCGGTGTCGCTGAAATGCACGAAGACGAATGGCGTCAGCTACTTCACCGAAGCGTGGATCGCGGTGAAGACGAATGCGACCTCGCAGTTCCCGAGCGCCGCATCGCTCGTGACGGACGGCAATACGCAGGGCACGTGCCCGACGTCGGGGGTGTATATCGCGAAGTGATGCGGGGCTCGCCGGTCGGCAACGGCATGCTGGCCGGCGTGTGGCGAACTGTTCCGGCATGCATGGCGGCGGCAGCCGTCCCGGAATCTCAGACCCGTTCCTCGAGCGCGCGACGTGCAATTCGCAGCACCTCATCGCTGTCGATCCGGTCAGGGTGAAACTGCGGCGCGAACCAGAACAGCCAGGCCGGCAGGATCCGCGTGAAGATGCCCGGATGCACGAACAACCACCATTGCAGGCGCGCCCATTCGCGCAGATTGCTGCGCTGCCGATCGGCGGCGGCGAGGCGGTACATGAAATAGGTCAGATCGAAGACGAAATACACCGAGACCGCCAGCATGGCGCCGCAGCGAATCAGGTAGCGCCTGACCGGTCGCGGCTCGATGGCGGCAAGCACGTCGAATGCGACCGCCTTGTGTTCGGTTTCCTCGATCGCATGCCATCTCCAGATCGCTGCCATTTGCGGATCCGCCCCGTCGAGCACCGCCGGGTGCCGCAACAGTTGATCGGCCAGGATCGCCGTGAAGTGTTCGAGACAGGCCGTCGACGCGAGACGCGTGATGGCCGGCATGGCCGACAGGCTGTTTTGCTGGCGGCGCTGGATCAGCGCTTCGAGTTGATCGACCGGGGCGCCTTGTGCGACGAGCCGGTCGTTGTAGCACCGGTGTTCGCGAATATGCGTGGCTTCCTGGTGGATGAATCCTGAGATGTCTTCAGCGAGCGGCGTATTGTTAGGGATCCTGTCGCGAAAATGCTTGACGCTGTCGATGAAAAATCGTTCGCCGAGCGGGAACATGATCGAGAACGCATCAAAGAAGCGCGTGACGTGACACCAGCTGCGATACCAGTATCGCGGGATGGTGTCGTCGAGCGGGAAACGCACGTCGCGTTGCGGGATCGGAGGCGAGGCACGCGTCGCATTGGGCGTGCGCGAACGCCGGAAGGGAAGTTTCATGTCGACTCGATTGCCGGGCGCGTCAGGCGCTGGCCCCATCGCATGCCGGGTTGCTCCAGATAGCGGTACGAGAGTGAGGCAACCAGCGCGATCGCGCTCAGCGACCCGATGCCGGCCAGCGCCAGTTGAGACCCTCGGACGGACGCGAAGCCCCCGGCGCGCCACAGTATTTCGTAGGTGACGAGCAGGACCGGAAGGTGGCAGAGATAGATCGAATACGCACGTTCGCCCACCCAGCGCATCGCGACGCTCAACCGGCCTGGGCGCGGCACGCCGCGTCGATGGTCGCCGGCCGCTTCCAGCCAGACGAGGCCGGCGGCAGCCAGCGCGATGACGGCAATGGATGCGCGTGCCGATATGAGCGGGGCGCAGACGAGGGCTGCCAGCAGCGCGATCCTGGCCGGCGACATGAGGCTTCGGACGGGGAGCATGGCCGCAAGGCGACGGGATGCTTGCGTCCGGTGGAACGCATACACGCCTGCGCCGAGCACAAGCGCGTCGACACGCAGGAACCAGCGCAGATCGAACGCATGATAGGGCAGGGTATTGAGCAGCGCGACACCCGTCAGCGAGACGATGAGCAACGTGCGCAGCCGCACCACGAGCAACGCGGTCGCGAGCACGACGTAGAACTGTTCTTCGAGCGACAGGCTCCAGTAGATCGCCGTCAACTGCGGCAATCCGCATTGCGCCGCGGCGCCACCGGCATGGCACGCGGCCCAGAAGAAGTTGGCGTAACCGAACGCGCCGGCGGCCGTCGCGCGCAGTTGTGCGACCGTGTCGAGGTGGCCGAAAGCCGTCAGCGTGAAGCCGAGCGCGATGCCGATGGCGAGCCACGTCCAGGCGGCGGGTAGCAACCGGCCAATCCGCCTGGTCCAGAACGCGCGCCATGTGGCGCCATCGATGCGATCGGTTGCGCTTTTGGCCAGCAGCGAGCGGCTGATCACGAACCCCGATATCGCGAAGAAGAGATCGACACCGCCCCAGAGCGACAGCTTGTCGACCGCGGCACCGGCATCGGGTAACGCCAGCAGATAGTGCTGGATGAGAACGAGCAGGATGGCGACACCGCGCAGCTCCTGAATGCCAGGTAACCTCGACAATGCCGCCGCATGGCCTGGCGATGCTTGGTGTTCCGCGTATCGACTGGATGAAATATCGGCGTCTGCAGCTCGGGTGCCCGCATCGGCTTGCTCGAAGGCCGGGGCACGCCGTTCCGCAACCGGGCGCCTGCGCCAGAGCAGCGCGATGAGTTCGCGCGACTCCAGTCGGCGTTCGTTGCTACCCACCGCCTCCGGCAGCGCATGCCACGGAATCGAAGGATTGCGGTGATGCTGCAGATGCAGATTGATGTGGTACGGCCACACGAGCACACGGCCGATCCATCCCGTCCGCCATGAATACGTCCAGTCGCTCCAGCCCGGCGTTGCATCGGGTCCGCCGCTGTGCTCGGCCATGCTGCGAATCTTTTGCAGCAGCACCGACAGCGTGAGTAGCGGTACGAACCACAGCGCCGCGACCAGCAGAATCGTTCGCGCGGAACAGGCCCACACGAGCAATGCGACGATCGCCACCCATACCGCCGCCGCCGCATGAAACGGCAGCCCGAGCCGCACGTGCGGCGCGCCGGCGCGTCGAAACGCGGCCATGTTGCGTACCATGTTCAGCACGAACAGGTCGCCGAGCAGTTGCCGCGCGAGCGCGCGCGCGTCGAGCGGCCGGAATCGCCATGGCTGGCCGTGATAGAGAAACTGACGCTCGGGGTCTTGCACGGTGCCGAGATGCCGGTGATGCGCGAGATGCAGCGGCCGGTAGAACTCGACGGGCACGAGCCCCGGTACGCCGATCGCGAGGTTGATCAGGAAGTCGTTGAGGCCACGGCCACGCGCAAGGTGATAGTGCGCCGCGTCGTGATACAGGATGAACAGCGCATGCTGTCGGGTTGCGACGACGAGCGCCGCGAGCGCGGTCAGGTACCACGCGTCCAGCGCGATCGCGACACGCAGCGCGACGATGATGCACGCCCATTCGATCAGTAGCGCGGCTGTCGTACGCAGATTCACTCGCAGCCGCAACAGCGCGATCGTCAACGCGCCGGCGGCGAGGCCGACCGCGCCGCCCGATGCGACGTCCGTCACGCGATGCTGTCCGGTGGTCAGCACCGTCACCGCCAGCAGCGCGCTCCACGCGACGAACAGCAGGGCCGGCCGCTTGCGTAGCGCGAGCAGCACGCTCGCGATCGCGACGGGCAGTGCGATGTGCCCGCTCGGCGACGCGGCCAGCGGTGTATCGAGCCGTTGCAGCCACGCGATCCAGCCCGTATCGGCGGCGGGCCACACGATCGCGTTGGGGTGAAGCAGATGGCTTGTCAGGCAGAGCCCGGCCGCGAGCGCGCCGGCGAAGAACGCCGGCAGCAGCCACGCGCGGCCGCGCCCGAGCCACACGAGCGCGGGCATCACGAGCAGGTAGGTCAGGTAGAGCGGTACGGTGCCGGGCAGTACGGGAATCGCCTGATCGAGTGCGCTCGCCGGAATGATCTCGATCGGGCCGAGCGGCCGGTGCGTGACGAAGCGATAGAGCATGCCCGTCACGACCAGGTAGGCGACGAGCACGAACCATGGCCGGGCGATCGGCGCGATGTTCGCATCCTGGCGGGAAAGGACCTGGGGCATGGCGTGAGCGGGCGGATGACCGGCTATCATAGCAAGGTGTTCAGCCTTGCAGGAGTGCCCGATGGAGTTGCGCGCCACCGCCGTCGGCCGTGCGGCCTTGCGCCCGGAGGACATCGACCGGATGTTCTCGTTGTATGCAGCGTCCTATTGCGACACCGGTCGCGCACAGTTCGACCGCGACCTCGGAGACAAGACGCACTGCATCGTGCTGCGCGACAGCGGCGGCGCGATCCAGGGCTTCTCGACGCTCAAGCAGTACGATGCGCACTGGCGCGACGCGCCGATTCGCGTGATCTTTTCCGGCGATACGATCATCGATCCCGCGCACTGGGGCACGCAGCATCTCGCGTTCGCGTGGATCCGCCATGCGGGCGACGTGTGGCGGCAGGCACCCGCCGTGCCGCTGTACTGGTTCCTGATCTGCAAGGGGCATCGCACTTACCGCTACCTGCGCGCGTTCGCGCGCGATTACGCGCCACGCGCGGGCGGCGCAACCGCGCCGGCCACGCAGGACCTGATGGATTACCTGGCCGCCAGCCGCTATGGGCATGCGTACGATCCTGCTACCGGCATCCTGTCGTTCGACACGCCGCAAGGCCGGCTGACACCCACGCTTGCGGAGGTGCCGGCCGCGCACCAGCGGCTCGCCGACGTCGACTATTTTCTGGCGCGCAACCCCGGGTATGCGCGTGGCGACGAGCTTGTGTGTCTGTGCGAACTGTCGGCGGCGAACCTGCGGCCGCTGGCGCGCCGGCTGTTCGATGGCGCGTGAGCCGGCACGGATGCAGATTCGTCTCGCGCAGCCGGCCGACAACGCGCGCATCCTCGATTTCCAGACCCGCCATGCGATGCAAGGTAGCCTGCCGTTGCGTTTCGACCGCGCGCCCGACTACTTCGCGCTGCACCGTTGCCATGCATCCGCCCACGAAGTGTGGCTCGCGGAGGACGAACAGGTGGCGCTGAAGGGGATCGCGAGCCTCGTCGTGCGCGATGGCTATCTCGGCGAACATGTGCAGCCCGTCGCCTATCTCGGCGATCTGCGGCTGATGCCCGACCGCCGGCTGTCGCGCGGATGGGCCGACGCGGTGCGCGAGCGTTTCGCAACCTTGCGGCGCGAGGCGGGCGTGCATCATGCGTATTGCTGCATGATTCGCGACAACCAGCTCGCGATGCAGTCGCTTGCACGATCGCGGCGTGAGCACCGGTTGCGCTTCACGCATTGGCACGGCTACGAGAACGTGTCGATCTATGCGCAACGCGGGCTGTCGTCCGCGCCGCGCAGCGTGCCCGGCATCCGGATCGTCGACGCACAGTCGCATCACGCGGACGCGCTGCGCGCGTTTCTCGATGCGGAGTCGCGCCGCCAGCCGTTCGGCTGCGTATTCTCTGCGGACGAATTCGCGCGTCGGCTCGATACGTGGCCCGCGTTCGGCATCGATTCGTTCCTGCTGGCGCTCGACGCGCGCGACAACCTGCTTGGCTGCGTCGCGCCGTGGGATGCCGGCGACATCAAGCGGATCGTGCTGGAACGCCTGCCGTTGTCGCTGAATGCGATCCGCGTCGCGTTCAACGCGCTGGCGCCCGCGTTGCGCCGCCCTCGCATCGCGGCACCCGGCGAGCCGCTGCGCGACGTCTACCTGACGCACCTGCAAGTGCGCGGCCGCGATCCGGCCGTATTCGCGGCGCTGCTCGACGCCGCGTGGGCGCGCGTGCGCGATCGCTACGCGCTGATGCAGCTATGCCTGTACGACGCCGATCCGTTGTGGCCGGCGCTCGCGCGCTATCGTGCGACGCGTACGCCGATGGACCTTTATACGCTGTCGACCGGCGAGCCGGCCGAGCCCGTCGACGGGCTGCTGGCCGGCCGCGTGCCGGGCTTCGAGATTTATCTGGTCTGACGACGGGCGGTACGGCTCACGCGGGCCGCGCGACGTGAAGCAGGTCGGCAACGGCGAGCCAGAAGCGGCCGGCGTCGAAGCCGAGCCCGCCGAGCACCGGTTGGCCGTGATCGAGCTGCGGCAGGCAGATCTGCGGGATGCCCGGCATCACCTGGTGCTCGAGATAGAACTGCCCGTCGTGCGCGCAGCCGGGACGATAACTATTCAGCCGCGCGTGATGTGAATCGAAGCGCGTGGACGCTTCGACGGACCAACTCACCGCATGCATGAGATGCAGGTCGCGCGGCAGCGCCGCGAGCATCGCGCCGACGCGCGGATCGCGTCGACTGCTGATGTCGCGCGTGCCGCCGTCCGCCCAGCGCGTGCGCAACAGGCGGTGCGCAATGCGGTCGGGCCACGGCGCGACCACGTGCGGCGGCAGGCCGTGACGGAAGATCGTATCGACGATCGACGACGGACCGACCGGCGGCTGCACGAGCGCAATGCCCGCGCAACGCTTCGCTGACACCGGATCGCCGACGAGCGCGGCGAGCATGTCGATGCCGCCCTTGCTGTGCGCGAGCACGACGAATTCGCCGCCGGCCGGCAGGTGCGCACGCAGGTGCACGCCGATATGCGCGCCCTGATCGAACACGCCGCGCGCGGAACGCACGGGCACCGTCAGCACGCGGTAGCCGGCCGCGCCGAGCGTTTGCCGCGCGCCGCGATTGCAGCCAGGCAGCCATTCGGAGTACAGCCCGGCGACGAGCACGATCGTCGTCGTCAGCGGCAGGCGGGTGGTGCGTTGCATCCAGCTGTCGATGAACGAGTCGGTCCGGTCGAGCGTCGCGTCGGCCCGTGCGAACGGCGTTAGCGGATAGTGGCGGCGCCAGTCGTCGAACCCGTCGGGTGTCCACGGCGCGCGCGTCATGCGTGCGACTCCGGTTCGCGTTCGAATGCGGCCAGATACGGTTCGAGCGCGGCGTGCGCCGCAAGCAGCGACGCGTCGCTGTCGATGCGATCGGGGTGATAGCGAGGCGAGAACCAGAACAGCCACATCGGCATCACGCGCGTGAAGATGCCCGGTGCGACGAACAGCCAGCGTAGCAGTTGCAGCCAGCCGCGCACGTTCCGCGTCTGCCCGTCGACCGCGACGAGGCGGTGCACGAAAAAGATCAGGTCGACCATGAAGTAGACCGAGATCCCGAGCATCGCCGCGCAGCGCACGACATAGCGCCGCGCCGCGTTCGGCATGGCCGCTGCGAACACGTCGAACGCGACGGTCTTGTGTTCAGTTTCCTCGATCGCATGCCAGCGCCACACGGCCGCCATCGTCGGATCGGCGCCGTCGAGGATCGACGGGTCGCTCAGCAGGCGGTGCGCGAGGATCGTCGTGTAGTGTTCGAGGCACGCGGTCAGCACGAGCCGCGTGACGGGCGACACCTGGCGCGCGGCGTTGCGCTGGCGCTTTTCGAGCAGCGCTTCGAGCGCGTCGACCGGCACCCGCTGCGACGCGAGGCGCGCATTGTAGAGCCGGTGCACGCGGATATGCGACGCTTCCTGCCGCACGAACGCATCGACATCGGCCGCCAGCGACGTATCGCCGCCGACGCGGTCGCGAAACGGCCGCACGCTTTCGATGAAGAAGCGCTCGCCGAGCGGAAACATCACGGAAAACGCGTCGAAGAAACGCGTGACGTGACACAGGCCGCGATACCAGTGGCGCGGAATGCGTTCGTCGATGTCGAAGCGCACGTCGCGCGTCGGCATTCGCGACGCGGTGGAGGAGGTGTCGGTGGAGCGACCCGGGCGCATGCTAGTTCGGCCTCGTTCCGTACGCGGCCCGGTCCGTTACCGGCGACTGACGCATCTGTTGTATCCTCCCGTGCAAACAACCGCCATTCCGAGCCATGAACCGACCGAGCGCGCCGGCCGCCGCGGCACAGACCCGACACTACGATCGCGCGAACCTGCTGGTGCTCGCGCTGCAGACCATCGTGTGGGCCGGCACGCTCACGTGGCTTTCGCATACCGGCGCCGGCGCGATGAAGTGGTTCGTGCTCGTGCCGTTCTGCCTTGTGATGCAGGGCGTGTTCTCGATGATGCACGAAACCTTTCACGGGTTCGGGCATCGCCGGCCGATCGCGAATTATATGATGATGTGGTGGGCTTCCACGATGTTCGGTGCGGCCGCGACACTCATTCACGTGAACCATCTCGGCCATCACGTGCGCAACCGCACGCGCGCCGAGCGCGCGGATTTCGCGACGGCGGACGAATCGTTGCTGCGCAAGCGCATCGAATACTACGCGGCGATCCTCGGCGGCATCTGGCTCGGCAGTTTCGTCGGCAGCTTCGTGCTCGCGCTGGTGCCCGGCCGCACGATGCAGCGGCTCGCCGCGCGCGGCGACGACAACACCTACGCGGCCGCCTTCAAGGAATTCACGACGGCCGACTTCCGCCGCATCCGCTACGAAACGCTCGCCGCCGTCGGCGCATGGCTGCTGGCCGGCTGGCTGCTCGACTGGTCGGTGTCGGCGGTGCTGGTCGCGTATGTCGCGTTCGCGTTCTCGTGGTCGTCGCTGCAATGGGTGTACCACATGCGCACGCCGCTCGACGTCGTCGAAGGCACGTACAACATGCGTGCGCCGACACCCGTGCGCTGGCTGCTGCTGAACTTCAACTACAACCTGACGCATCATCGCCGGCCCGCGCTGCGCTGGCAGGACATGCACTCGGCGTCGGACCTGCGCGAGACGCGGCCGCTGTGGTACGGCTGGCTCACGATCTTCGTGCCGCCTCGCCGGTTGCCCGACGATCTCGCTCAACTCGACAAGACCTATTTCTGATGGACGCCACCGCCCGCAACTCGGCCGACGCATGGCGCACGTTCGCGCGCGCCGCACAACCGGACGTCGATCGCTGGCTGGCGGGCCTCGAAGCGCCGGGCGATGCGCAGGCGCGGCGGCTGATGGCACTGCTCGCCGCGAACCGCGACACGGCATTCGGGCGCCGGTTCGGATTCGACCGGATCGACAGTCCCGCGCAGTTTCGCGAGCGTGTGTCCGTACATGCGGCTGCAGATTTCCTGCCGTGGCTCGATCGCGTTTCACATGAACCGGAACCGGTGCTGACCGCCGAGCGCCCGGTGTTCCTCGAACGGACGAGCGGCAGTACCGCGCGCCAGAAGCTGATTCCGTATACACCCGCGTTCCTGCGCGAACTGCAGGCCGCGATGGTCGTGTGGCTGGCCGACATGTATCGCGCGTGTCCGGCGCTCGGCGAAGGGCGCGCGTACTGGTCGATGTCGCCGCCGCTGCAGGCGCCCGGCGTTGCGCCGAACGGCATTCCGGTCGGCTCGGCGAGCGATCTCGATTATCTCGGCGACAGCAGCGCGGCCGCGCTTGCGTCGACGCTGCTCGTGCCGCCGCTGACCGGCGATGCGTCGACGTGGCGGCGCGAGACGTTGCGCGCGCTCGTCGCCGACGAAGCGCTCGCGTTCATCAGCGTGTGGAGCCCAACGTTCCTGACGAGCGTGCTGCGCCCGCTGTTCGATCGCGACGATGCCGACGGCACGCGCGATCTCGCGTGGGTCGATGCGTCATTGCCGGCGGACCGTCGCGCGGCGCTGCGCCGCGCGATCGAGGACGGCGATTGCCGCGCGCTGTGGCCGCGTCTGGCCGCGGTGAGCTGCTGGCTGGACGGCCCCAGCAAGCATTACGCCGATGCGTTGCGCGCGCGGTTCCCGAGCGTGCAATGGCTGCCGAAGGGGCTGTTCGCGACCGAAGGTGTCGCCAGTATTCCGTTCGGCGAGGGCGACGGCTGCCCGCTGGCGATCGGCAGCCACTACCTTGAATTCGTGCGCGACGATGGCAGCGTGTGCGACGTCGAAGGGCTGAGGCCCGGCGAAGACGCACAGGTGCTGCTGACCACGGGCGGAGGGTTGTATCGCTATGCGCTCGGCGATCGCGTTCGCGTGGTCGGCATGACCGCGCGAACGCCGCGCATCGCGTTCGTCGGGCGCGCGGCGGCGACCGTCGATCTCGTCGGCGAAAAGCTCGACGAGCCGATCGCGGCCGCTGCGCTGAACCGGGCGCGCGGGCAACACGGTGAAGTCGGCGCGTGCATCGTGCCCTGCACCGCGCGGGAAGGGCTGCCGCACTACGTACTGTGCGTCGCCGGAGACATCGGCGGTGACGAAGCCGACGCGATGCGCGCCGCCGTCGAAGCTGAGTTGGCGCAGGCGTTTCATTACGCGCATGCGCGCCGCATCGGCCAGCTCGGCCCGCTGCGCGTGCGCTGGCTCGCCGGATCGCCAGCGCGTCTCGGCGACTTGCAGCAGCGTGCGGCCGAACGCGCCGGCATCCGCGCGGGCGACGTGAAGCCGTGCGCGCTGGTGACGCGGCTGCCGATGGCCGACGCGCTGCTCGCGATGACGGATGAATGACCCAATGAACGACAGGATCGAACCACGCGGATGCGGGCAGGATTGCCCGTCGCGCGACGCGGCGCATGCGCAAGAACCTGCGCTGCCGGCCGACGGCCTGCACGAGCAATGGTTCGTTGCGTGCACGGAGCGCGAACTCCCGCGCGACAAGCCGCTCGGTGTCCGGATTCTCGACACCGGCATCGTGCTGTTCCGGCAGCGCGACGGCGGGATTGCCGCGCTGATCGATCAATGCGTGCATCGCGGCACGCGCCTGTCTGCCGGCAAGGTCGACGGCGACGCGCTCGTCTGCCCGTATCACGGCTGGCGCTACGACGGGGAAGGGCAGGTCGTCCATGTGCCGAGCATCGACGGCACGCGGCCGACGGGCACGCCCGGGCGCTACCCGTTCCGGCAGCGCACGCTGCCCGTGCAGGTGCTCGACGGGCTCGTGTGGGTGTATCTCGGCGCGGGCGATTCGTCGGCACGCGCGATATTCCGGATGCCGTTCCGTGACGTTGTGCCGTGGCAGTCGTACTTCATGGTCAACACGTTCGACGGTGACATCGCGATGCTCGCGCAGAACTTCATGGACGTGCCGCATACGGTGTTCGTGCACGACGGGATCTTCCGCAGCAGCCGCGGGCAGGCGATGGAAGCGACGGTCGCGGCGACGCCGGACAGCGTGTCCGTCACCTATCACGACGGCGACGACAAGATCGGTTTCTGCGTCGACTGGCTCACGAACCCCGATCGCGTGCCGCTCGCGCACGTCGACCGTTTCATCGCGCCGAACGTGACGCGCTGCGACTACCTGTGGGGCGAGCGTTCCGGGTTCCTGATCGTCAGCCAGATCACGCCGATCGACGCGCGCCGCTCGCGCGTCTACACATACATCGCCTATCGCTTCAGGCTGCCGCGCTGGGTGCTGCGCACGCTGCGGCCGCTGCTGAACCTGTACACGCATCTCGTGATCCAGCAGGACGTGCGGATCATGCGCGCGCACCGGCAGGGCCTCGACAACGCGCCGGGATTCCGCGCGCACAACGTGCGCGCGGACATCGTGCATGTCGCGATCGACCGGCTGCTCGACGCGGTGAAGCGCGGCGAACCGCTGCCGGCCGAGCAGTGCGGCGAGAAGGTGATGCGGTTCGAGCTGTAGGCGCGGCATGCGATGCCGCGCGGGGAAGGATGTCTAGTGCGCGGTGCCGGCTACGTCGGGCCGGAGCGGCGCGAACGCGTTGCCATCCGTCAGATAGCGATGCACGGCCGGCAGATGCTCGAGCGCGAGCGCCGGATACGCGTGATGCACCTGGTGATAGCCGATGTTGCGCGGATACAGCACGAGCTTGCCGATCCAGCCGAACGTCATCGTACGTGTCATCCGCCAGATCGATTCCGGCGAACGTTCGCCGACCTCGACGTGGTCGTGTTCGAGCAGCACGCGGTTCGCGTTCATGATGCCACCGACGATCCACGGCAGTCCGTAGTAAGTGAAAAACGACAGATCCCAGTGCACGACGGCGGCGATCGCGAGCAGATAGCCGGCGCAGTGCGGCAGGTCGGCGCGCGCGCAGGCGACGACTTCGGGATGACGACGCAGATCCTGGCGCGAGCGGTCCTGCATGAAGCCGCGCGCATACCACGGCCGGAACGCGGGCCACGCGAGCGCGAGCGGCGCCATCAGCGCGCGCAGCGGCCACCAGACCGGCAGCAGCGCGCCGCGCAGCATCATCGCGCGCCGCACCCAGCCGCCGCGCGCGGCCAGCCGGTGCAGGTACGGATCTTCGGCGGTGCCGACCGCGCGATGATGGCGCAGGTGGTGATAGCGCATCGCGGCGATCGATGAACCGATGGTCCAGCCGGCGAGCGCGTCGACGAGCGCGAGCGGCAGCGTCATGCGCCGCGCGGGAATATGGCACGCGTCGTGCAGGATCACGCCGAAGGCCTGCAACCGGCCCGCGATCAGCAGCACGGCCGCGACGTAGACGAACGGATTCGGTACGAAACGGATTGCAGCCCAGCACAGCAGGATGCCGAGCCAGTCGACGCACGCATAGCGGACGAGCCGCCACGGCCGCGCGCCGGCGGCGAACGGCAGCGTGCGGTTCAGTTCGGCAGGTGTCGGCAGGGTGGATGGCGTGGGCATTCGGCGGTGTCGGGCGTGTCGTTGAAGACGCGCATGCAGGCGTATCGGTCGGGAATATACACCGGTTTCGCGCGACGAGCGGCCGCACGGGCATGGGCCGATGCGGCCAATTCCCCGCGCGGCGCGTGCAGAACCGGCGGGTGCCGGAACCGCCCGGCAAGCCGTCATGCTGTGGGCGCTTCCGGGCGATGCGGTCGGACCGTTACCCGAGCAGCCGCAACGCATCCTCGAGCGACAACACCGTCGTGCGCGACTCGAACGCGGTGTCGAACAGGTGTTCGTGGACCACCTGATCCGGGTCGTAACAGCAGTCCTTGACCGTGTACAGCCGGAAGTCCGCGTCGCTCGCATATGCGACCGACGACAGTACGACGCCGGTCGACGCGATCCCGACGAGGATCAGCGTATCGATCCCCAGCGCGGCGAATCGCGCCTGCAGATCGGTGCCGAAGAACACGCTCGCGCGATGGGCTTCGATGACCGGCTCGTTGTCCCGCCGGCCGAGCTCCGGCGACGGGCCATCGTCGACGAACAGTCCGAGCCGCTTGATGCCTTGCCCGTTTTTGTTCAGCGGGCTGACTTCCGGATAGCCGGGGCTGAAGTGGAGATTCGCGAACCAGACGCCGACGCCGCCGGCTCGCGCCGCGTCGCATAGCCGGCGCGTATTGGCGAGCAATTCGGGGGCGACCGACGGGAAAAGTCCGAGGATGTCGGTCTGGTAATGCATGACGAGCAGCGCGGTTTGCGACGGCACGATGGCCGTTGCGTTATCCGATATGTTTTGCTGATTCATGACTGACGGCCCTCGGGTGTTGTTGGTTTTACCGCTGCTTTTTCTCGGTATCGGCGCATTCCCGCCGGCTGTCGTTGCAGACGGCGACGAATGCGTACATCAGCATAGCAGCGGTCGCCGTCGCGCGAGTCGCGGCTGCCTGATCGATCCGCCGCGCGTTGACCGGGCTCGCCGAACCATCGCGTCACAGCCCGAGCGGCATTTGATGTGTCGTGCTTCGCGCCCCGCGGAAGCTGGCGTTGGCGCGTCAAACAATCGACCGCCCCGTATCCGTCGTCAACCACTCTTGCGTCAGCGTGCTGGAACTCCGGCAATAAACCGACTATGTCATCCCGGCGCCGACCCAGCGGGCGAGTACCGCGCTGCATTCGACGACCGGGTTCGGCCAGGAAGAGACACTCGACCCAAGCACGAGGATGGTTGACAATGCCTCGCGCAAGAGTGCGATTGCCACGCGCACGCACGTGACGACCGAATCACCAACTCAGGCCGCACGGAAATGAGACACTCTTTCGGATATCTGCATGAGGTTTGGCTATGTCCCGACGGGCACGGACAATCGCTTCCTGCATGCATTCCATATGGACCAGATGGCGACGCAGCACGTGCGCTTAATGAGTCTGGAAGTGAGTGGGTCTGGACATTCTGGGCGCGTTCACATGCAGAGGCTATGGCCGTCTACTATGAATTTGTAGGCTACGGAGAATATAGCGTGCAGGACGATCTCGATCGGCAGCCCTATTCACCCGCTGCGTACGAGCGCCAGGCGGCGTACTTGCTTCGAGACGGCTCGCTTGGGGTCTCAAGCTCGGAAGTCCGGCGCTAACCGCCAGTGAACAAATGGCGGATACGATGTTCCGCCCAGGAAGGCCAGAAATACTTCCACGACCTGATCGGCCATGAACCATTCATCTGAGCGCATCGGGATTTTGCCCGCTCGGAAGACCAGGATTGTGCCATCAGGGCGTACAGGCGAAGGGTTGTTATGGAAGGCTCTCCATCGTTGCGCGCCGGATTCAAAGCGCTCGATCATACAGCTGGCGCCACCGCCGGCTACTTGCACGTAGTTGCCTGCGTCGTCAGTCAATGACGCATAAGATGACTTGCCATAGCTTCGCAGCGACTTGAGCGCACGTGTGATCTGTGCGGGAGTCGGCACAGTGTTTACTGGTCTGCCCTCGATTTCGAGTTTCATCGTCGATCCATCTTGATCCCTTTCAACCAGATGCGAATCATACCAACGCGGAAACCCAATAACGAATGACCGCTATCAGCGCATTCAAAGGACCGCTCAGGGCCGATGCCGAACCTTGACGTCGCTCGGCAGCGCATCGTTCGATGCCCGTCATGGACGGGACCGCACCGATAGACGCAAGCGTTGAATTCCGGTCTCGGTCGAAACAGCGGCCGTCTGATCGTGGAGTAGTATTCCCCCATGTCCAGGTTATTGCTCGGCCTCTACGGCGCACAGCCAACCCATCCGTGACGAGGGCGGCAAGCTCGTCAAAGGGTTTGGAAACTGCTTCAACGATACGTGTGGCCGCGTCGGCCGTGACGACGACATCGATGGGAATGCATCATGTCAACCGAGTGGAAGCACCGCGTCAGACTGTTTATCCAGCGTTTCTGGCAGCCGACCAGTGCGTGCATGACCTGCATGCCGGGGAGCTGGGGCAATATCATGAGCCTTGCCCACTGGACCATTGCATTTCATACAGGTCTGCTTACCGGGCTCCTGGCTGTACTTCTGACTTTCACGCCTGTGGCGAAACTCTACACACATCGATACGGCAATGCGCTGGTCGTTGGCGTCCTGACAACGTTGGGCGACGCCTACTCGCACACGAGTCACTACCGTATCCCCTATGTCGAGCACATCGTGACGGGGGCAATTTCAGGTCTCTTGACGCTGGCGGCGTCATATCTCTTCGAAGACCGCGCGCGGCGCCTTCGGGCAGCATGGGCTCGGGTTTTCGGATAGCTTGTCCGCTGACTTTCTGAATCCACCGGCCAAGCGGAAAGAGGCTCCCCGGTGTGGCTACGCTTCATGATCGGGAGGCTGCGCATGGACAACGGGAGCGCGCGACCGTTACATGCCCCAGCGTCAGGGCGCAGCCATGAAGGGTCACTCGTCCGAATCGTCAGACCGACATTGACGCGTCCGGCCCTCGTCCATGACCGTGCGTTGCGTCGAATTCCACTTGAGTGACTGCGTTGGAGGCTATGACCGAGCGGTTGCTATCGTTCAGCACGTTCGGTCTGTTCATGAGAATGTGAAGCAGCCTAGGGTTTCCGAGCTTGATGGCAGGTACCGCCTTGACTAAAAAAAAAGTGCTCGCTACTGAACTCCTCCTGTCGGAGTCGTCCGCGGCTGACCCTAGCCCTCTCCAACAAAAATGTAATCTTGACGGGCAGCGCCGCCGGGCCACCACCACTTTCGACGATCTCGCGTGAGGATTGCCCTTCGCCCTGCGGAGGAGGTCATCATGTATCACAAGCAGCTAATAAGCGCATGCGTAATCGCGGCCCTTGCAGCCACTCCCGCGCTTGGCCAACACGAGGAACACGCCGCTGCGGCGCCGGATGGCGGAACGTTCGGCACCGTGAAGTTCCCCACTTCATGCAGCCCTGCGGCACAAGTCCAGTTCGAGAAGGCACTGGCGATGCTGCATTCATTCTTTTACCCTTCGACGGTCAAGGCGTTCGAGGCCGTGACCCGGATCGATCCGCAATGTGCGATTGCGTACTGGGGTCTTGCGATCGCCCAGCGTATCAATCCGCTGGTCCCACCTTTTGACGAGACAGCACTCAAGAGCGGACTGGACGCGGTGGACAAAGGCTTGGCACTGGGCCCCAAAACCGAGCGAGAGCGGGACTGGCTGCTCGCAGCCAAGGCGTTTTATCAGGACTATGACAAAGTCCCCCAACGCGAGCGCACGTTGGCCTATACACAGGCGATGGAGCGCATGACGCAGAAATATCCCGACGATTCGGAGGCCGAGATTTTCTATGCCCTCGCGCTTAACGAAAGCGCATCGCCGAGCGACAAGACATACGCCAACCAGCTCAAGGCTGCGGCGATCCTGGAGAAAATCTACCGCGAGCACCCCGACCACCCCGGTGTCGCGCATTACCTGATCCACAGCTACGACTACGCACCGCTCGCGCAGCGCGGGCTGCCGTTTGCCGACAAATACGCGCAGATCGCGCCGGCGGCGCCGCATGCATTGCACATGCCGTCGCACATCTACTCGATGCTCGGCATGTGGGAAGCATCCATCAAATCGAACGATGCGGCGCTGAAGGTCATGCAGCAAGAAGCCGCCCGCAGCTGGCCGGGCGCCACCCACCCATCGGCACCCCATTCATGGGATTTCGAGGAGTACGCCTATCTGCAACTGGGTCAGGACGCGCATGCAAAACAGATCCGCGATGACGCGAATGCTGCCACGAAATTTCCATTTGACCGACTGGTAACCTATACCGCGCTGGCCGCCATCCCGGCACGCTATGCGCTTGAGCGCGGCGACTGGCAAGGGGCTGCACAGCTCGAGCCGCGTGGCAGCCGGTGGCCGCAAGCCGAGGCCGTCACGTATTTTGCTCGTGCCCTGGGCTGCGCTCGCGGCGGCAACGCGGACAGGGCGCAGACCAATATCGATATGCTCACGCAGTTGCAAGCCAGGCTTGAACAGTCCAGCCAGCCTTACTGGGCCGAGCAGGTCCACCTTCAGATCCTGGCCGCGTCGGCGTGGCTGGCCCATGCCCGCGGCAAGGATGATCAGGCGCTGGAACAGATGCGCGCCGCGGCCGCGCTGGAGGACGGGAGCGAAAAGCATGTCGCGATGGAGAACCGGCTGTACCCGATGCGCGAGCTGCTGGGCGAGATGTTGCTCGATCTGAAGCGGCCTGCCGACGCGCTGAAGGAGTATGAGGCGTCGATACGGACGACCCCCAACCGCCTGCGCGGCCTGTATGGTGCGGCGAAGGCGGCAAATCTGGCGCACGATAAACAGAAGGCGCAGTTCTACTATGGGAAGCTTGTCGCGCTCACGCAGAACGCTGACGCGGTCCGGCCGGAGGTACGCCAAGCCAAGCTGTATCTTGACCAGCATTGAGGCGGCCGGCATTGACCGATGCACCCCTGGAAGCGGCCGTTGAGGCTGAGTCGTGTCAACTGACAGAAACGGGGCGATTGCTGCCGATCGCTGAATTTCCCATTGAGCGCGTCGATATGAATCTGCCGCCGTCGCGCCAGATGACGTACGCCTAACTTCGGCACGTCAAAAGATCGACCGCCCCGAATACGTCGTCAACCACTCCAAAGCCAGCGTCCCCGCCAACGAGTTTCCATTCGCATCGAGCCCCGGCGCCCACACGCACACGGCCATCTCGCCGGGCAGCACCGCGACGATCCCGCCGCCGACGCCGCTTTTCGCGGGCAGCCCGACGCGATACACGAAATCGCCGGCCGCATCGTAGGTGCCGCAGGTCAGCATCAGCGCCGACAGCCGCTTCGCGGAACTCGAATCGACAACGCGCTCGCCGGTCACCGGCGCGACGCCGCCGTTCGCGAGGAACAGCGCGGCGCGCGCGAGCTCGACGCAGTTCATCGTGATCGCGCACTGGCGGCAATACGCATCGATCACCGTGTCGGGCGGCATCTGCATGTTGCCGAAGCTCGCCATGAAGTGCGCCATCGCGCGGTTGCGCTCCGCGTGCTGCAGTTCCGACAGCGCGACGCGCGAATCGTAGTCGATATCGGTCGCACCGATCAGCCGCCGCACGAATTCGACGAGCGCCGTCTCGGCCTTCACGAAGCGGCGGCACAGCACGTCGGTGACGACCAGCGCGCCGGCATTGATGAACGGATTGCGCGGCTTGCCGCGCTCGCTCTCGAGCTGCACCAGCGAATTGAACGCGGTGCCGGACGGCTCGCGGCCGACCCGTTCCCACAGCGCATCGCCCAGCATCTGGAACGCGAGCGTGCACGCGAACAGCTTCGAGATGCTCTGGATCGAGAAGCGCTCGTACGCGTCGCCGACCGTGCAAACGTTTCCGTCGAGCGTCACGACGGCCATTCCGAACTTGTCGGCGGGGATTTTCGCGAGTTCGGGAATGTAGTCGGCGACGCGTCCCTGGCCAATCCAGGGGGCGAGTTCAGTGTGGATGCGTTCGAGGATCGTCTGATAATTCATCACGTCAGGCAGGGTAGAGGCGTGGCCCGGATTCCGGCGAGCCCGTATGGAACCGTCCCGGCGCCGATTCGTCAAGCGCGGCAGGCATCACGCCCTTATTTTCAAGACGGGCAAACGGGCAACCGGCGGGCGCAGTATCATGCGGTACGTTTCGGCCGATGGCCGGCGCCCGGAATGACCGGCGCCGCAGCGGCTTCCTCGATGACCCGACCGTTGCCCATGTCTTTTCGCATCCTGCTCGTCGAAGACGACACCCGCCTGTCCACGCTGATCGCCGGCTACCTGCGCAAGAACGACTATGAAGTCGACACTGTGCTGCATGGTGACGCCGCGGTGCCGGCGATCCTGTCCATTCGTCCCGATCTGGTGATTCTCGATGTGAACCTGCCGGGCAAGGACGGCTTCGAAATCTGCCGCGAGGTGCGCAAGCAGTACGACGGCGTGATCATCATGGTGACGGCGCGCGACGAGCCGTTCGACGAATTGCTGGGCCTCGAATTCGGCGCGGACGACTACGTGCACAAGCCGGTCGAGCCGCGCATCCTGCTCGCGCGGATCAAGGCGCAGCTTCGCCGGGCACCGGCGCGCGCGCCCGAGAGCCCCGCGTCGCAGCCCGAACGCTATGCATTCGGCAAGTTCTCGATCGACCGCACCGACCGCACCGTCGTGCTGCCGGACGGCAGCACGCCCGATCTGACGTCGGCCGAATTCGACCTGCTGTGGGCGCTCGTGTGCCATGCGGGCGAAGTCGTCAGCCGCGACGACCTGATGCTGCAGTTGCGCGGCGTCGAATTCGACGGCCTCGACCGCACGATCGACGGGCGCATTTCGAAGCTGCGCCGCAAGCTGCGCGACGACGCGAGCAACCCGCAGCGGATCAAGACGATCCGCAGCAAGGGTTACCAATTCAGCAAGCACGCGTGGGAATGACGCCGCCGTCAGGCGACGCCGTCACGTTCCGCGCGGGCATTCCGCCCGCCAGCCGGGAGCCGCGATGATCCGACGAACCCTTTCGCACCCCGATGCACCGCCGTTGTCGACGCTGCGCTATGTCAGATGGCGCTGGCTGCATTTCCGTCGCGCATGGACCGATACGCGCGCCGACCGCATCCCGAGCTGGTCGCGCCTTTACGTGCGCACCTACCTGCATCTGCTCGGCCTCGTCTTGCTGACCGCGCTCGTGCCGGCGCTCGCGCTGTGCGTCGAATTGTCGCCGCAGGTCGTGTGGCATGCGTTCGACTCGCTGCCGGGCGATATCTGGATCGTGCTCGCGTTCGTGTTCGCCGCGCCCGCGCTCGCGGCGTACCGGTGGATGCGGCCGGTCTGGTCCGATCTCGTGATGGTGCGCGAGCGCGCGATCGACTTCACCGGCGGACGCTTCAACACGCGCGCACGCGAATCGCACAGCGTGATCATCGGCCCGCTCGCGCGCACGCTGAACGCGCTCGCGATGCGCATGGAGCGGCTGATCGCCGCGCAGCGCGATCTCACGAACGGCATCTCGCACGAGCTGCGCACGCCGCTCGCGCGCGTGCGCTTCGCGCTGGAGATGCTGCGCGAGCCCGCTTCCGCTGCCGAATACCAGGGCGCGCTCGAGAGCATCGCGCAGGACGTGACCGAACTCGAGGAATTGATCGACATGAGCCTCACGTTCGCGCGGCTCGAATACAGCTCGCTGCAGTCGAACCTGGAGATGACCGCGCCCGTCGCGTGGTTCGAGCATCAGGTCAACGACGCGCAGCTGCTGTATCCGGAGTGCACGATCGAGTCGCGCGTCGCGCTCGAGTCGGACCTGCGCGTGAAGATGGACCGGCGGCTGATGTCGTACGCGATACGCAACCTGCTGCGCAACGCGAGCAAGTATGCGCAATCGCGGATCGTCGTCGGCATCGCGATGGAGCACGGCAACATCGGGATCTTCGTCGAGGACGACGGCCCCGGCGTACCGGAGAGCGAACGCGAGCGGATCTTCGACGCGTTCGTGCGCCTCGATCGCCGCACCGGAGGCTACGGGCTCGGCCTGTCGATCACGCGGCAGGTGCTCCATGCGCACAACGGTCGGATCGCGGTCGTCGATCCGGCCGAGCTTGGCGGCGCGCGCTTCGAGATCAGCTGGCCGATTGGCACGGCGCGCACCGCGGCCGGCCCCGCGCACTGACGGCGGGGCGCGCGCCGGGGCGTCCCGCGCGGCGCCGGCGCATCGTCAGTACGTGCGGCCGAGCTGCAGGTAGAAGTTGCGGCGGCCGCCGGGCGCGAGCGCGATACCCATGTAGACCGGGCCGAACGCGGTCGACAGGCTCGTGAAGAACGTATAGCTCTGCTTGAGCGTGCCGCCGCCGACCTTCACCCCGCTCAACCAGACATTGCCGACTTCCGCGCTGGCGCCGATCGAAAGCGCCTTGACCGGCGATGCGTTGAACGTCATCAACTGGTTCATGTAGGTCACCTGCGCGTACACGAGTTCGTTGCCGTTCAACTGGTCGGCCGCATAGGCCGACAAATGCTGGAAGCCGCCGAGCGTGAAGTTGAAGGTGTTGATTACATTGGTGCCGCCGATGTTCTTGCCACCTTCGATCGTCGCGCTGATGCTGTGCCGACCGAACTGTTGCGCGATCATCGCTTTGCCGTAGATCTCGGTGTACGGCGCGTCGCTGATCGCGTCGCTGAAATCCTGCGCCGACTCTCCGTTGCGCGACATCAGCGAGCGTTCGACGCGAAACTCGGCGTAGTAGCCCTTGCGGGGGAACATCGGATCGTCGAGCTGGTCGATGACGAGCCGCGCGCGCGCGGTCAGCGCCTGCGCCGAGAAGCTTGGCCACAGCAGCGCCTGGCCGCTGTCGTCGAGCGGGACGTTGTAGGTCGGCGAGCCGTGCCCGGTCACGTAACCGAGACCGATCCGGAAATCGCCGAGCCGCGCGATCGGCAGGCCGAGATCGACACCCGCGCGCGCCGTCTGCATCAGGTATTGCGCCATTTTCACGTTGCCGCTCTGGTCGTACAGGTTCGCGTAGCGGCGCTGGTATTCGGCGTAGGGCGAGATGTAGACGCCGTACGCCATCGGCAGCGGCTGGCGCAATTCGACGCGCGCCGACTGCAGGTCGCTGCCGATCGTCGTATCCGCGCGGAATTCGAGGCCCGATTCGGTGAGCCAGGGCCGCCGGTAGCCGACATGCAGGCGGAAGCCGCCCTCGTCGGTCGAGCTGCTCGACATGCCCAGGCCGAACAGCAGGAAATTCGGTCCCCAGTATTTCTCCCGCGCGTTGATCTCGAGCACGTTGTCGTCGCCGTGGCTGACGATCTGCTGGGTGACGCTCTCGAAGTTGCCGCCCGTCGTCAGCCCGAGCAGGTCCTGGCTGACGGTCTGCGGATCGTAGAGGTCGCCGGGCTTCACGTGCAGCGCGTCGCTGACGACGCGCTTCGGCACGCCGCCGCTCGTCTTGATCTCGATGCGCGTGATCCGGACCGGCGGCGGCAGCGGCTGCGCGTGTGCGGAGCGGTAGGCGGCGTATTCCTCGGGCGTGAGCGCGTAGCGCTTCAGGCGCGGCAGCGCGGCAGTTGCCGCCGCTTCGCCGGCGGAGATGGCCTGGCGCGCGTTCTGGAAATCGGTGAAGCCGAGCGAGCCGAGCGCGGGCGTGAGCAGCACGTCGTTCGCGGTGATCTGCTGGCGCTGGGCGGACACGTTCTGGCGAATCAGGATGCCGACCATCTGCTGCATCACGTCGGCGGGCGACGCGAGCGCGTCGAGCGGGCGCAGTTGCGAGCCGATGTCGACGGCGATCACGACGTTCGCGCCCATCTGCCGCGCGGTGTCGACGGGCAGGTTGCTGACGAGGCCGCCGTCCACCAGCGCGCGCCCGTTGATCTCGGCCGGCGCGAACAGGCCGGGCATCGCCATGCTTGCGCGGATCGCGAGCGGCAGCGAGCCGCGGTCGAGCACGACCATCTGGCCCGTCTGCAGGTCGGTCGCGACTGCGCGGTACGGAATCGGCAGGCGGTCGAACGGCTGGTTGGTCGGCACGGAGGCCGTCCAGTTGGCGAGCAGCGCCTGCAGCCGGTTGCCCTGCACGAGGCCGACCGGCGCTTTCACGCCTTTCTTGCCGAAGCCGAGCGTCAGCCCGTTGATGTACAGGCGTTCGTCTTCCCGGCTGGATTGCGGCAGGTCCGCGCGGTCGGTCACGTCGAACGCGATATCCGCGAGGTTGACCTCCGACAGCCGCTTTTGCATGTCGTCGGCGGCCATCCCGCTCGCGTACAGGCCGCCGACCACGGCGCCCATGCTGGTGCCCGCGATGCAGTCGACCGGGATACGGTTTTCCTCGAGCACCTTCAGCACGCCGAGGTGCGCGTAACCGCGCGCGCCGCCGCCGGACAGCACGAGGCCGATCGACGGCCGGCCGGCCGGGCCGCCGTCGGCCGTGCAGTCGTGCGTGGCGGCGGGTGTCGCGGCAGCGGCAGCGGTAGCGGCGGTGGCAGCAGCCACGGACGTGCCGGCTGCAGCGAGGGCGGGCGCGGGTTCGGTGGCCGGCAGCGGTTGCGCGACGACCGTGCAGCACCAGAAGGCGACGAGCGTCGTGCAGAGCGGGCGCACCCGCGCCCAGCGGGAGGAAACGGTCGCTGTCATGGTGGAAATACCTGGGTGATCGGGCGTCTGCGGCCTGCCGGGAGCAGGCAAGACCGAGAGATTACCGTGTTTTACAGGCGCAACGCGAGAGGCCGTCGCGTAGCCGGACACGTCCGGAACGGTATCTTTGACAATTTCGTCGCGAAATAATCATTAGAATTACCTAAAGTATCGGAACGATTTGCCGCTAACTTCATGATGGGGCGGCAGGCGCGCCGCGGGGAAGCGGCGGGGTCGTCCCGATCCGTTCGCTCACAAAGGTTTGATATGTCGACACCGCTGTTCGGAAAGTTGTTTGCGCAACCCGTTGCGATCGACCCTGGAACGGCGAGTACGCAGATCTATACGCACGAGCGCGGCGTGGTGCTGAACCAGCCGTCGGTGGTCTGCTTCCGCAAGGCCGGCGCGACCGATGCGCGGCCGACGCTCGAAGCCGTCGGCGAGCTCGCGAAGGCGCTGCTCGGCCGCGAACCGGGGCATCTCGAAGCCGTGCGGCCGATGCGGCACGGCGTGATCGCCGACGCGCACGCGGCCGAGCAGATGATCCGCAGCTTCATCGACATGTCGCGCACGCGTTCGCGCTTCGGCCGGCGCGTCGAGGTCACGCTGTGCGTGCCGTCCGATGCGACGGCCGTCGAGCGCCGCGCGCTCCGCGAGGCCGCGTTCGCGGCGGGTGTGTCGGAGGTCGAACTGATCGAGGAATCGCTGGCTGCCGGGCTCGGCGCGGGGCTGCCGGTGACCGAGCCGGTCGGCTCGATGGTCATCGACATCGGCGGCGGGACGACCGAAGTCGCGGTGATCGCGCTCGGCGGCATCGTCTACCGCGAGGCGATCCGCGTCGGCGGCAATCAGTTCGACGCGGCGATCGTGAACCATGTTCGCAACCTGTACGGCGTGCTGCTCGGCGAGCAGACGGCCGAGCACGTGAAGAAGACGATCGGCTCGGCCACCAGCGCGGTGCCGCGCACGTCGACGCGCGCGGTCGGGCGCAGCATCAGCGATGGCCTGCCGCGCTCGGTCGAGCTGTCCAACCACGACGTCGCGGACGCGCTGGCCGCGCCGCTCAAGCAGGTGATCGGCGCGGTGAAGTCGGTGCTGGAAAATGCGCCGGCCGAACTCGTGACCGACATCGCGAATCGCGGCGTGGTGCTGACGGGCGGGGGCGCGCTGCTCGCCGATCTCGAACGCCTGCTGTACGACGAGACCGGGGTGATCGCACGGATCGCCGACGAGCCGGCCACCTGCGCGGTGCGCGGCGCCGGCGAGGCGATGGGGCGGCTGGCGATGTGTCCGGCCGATTGACGCGGTTCAGGCCGGCCGGGCATCGCAGCGCGGCGCAGCCATTCTGATTCTTTCGATCTCCATAGCGCCGGCCCGGCTTCCCGCGCAACGCGCATCGGTCATCTTTCCAGCAGGTCGGTAACGGCACGGCATCGGTCGGCCGCGTGGACGCGCGCGAGCGCGCCGTGCTAGCGTTACGCGCCCATGCCGGGCCGGGCCAGCCGATGCGCCCGACGACCTGAGAGACCGAAAACCTTGAAATACCGAACCAAACGGGGCTTTGCGGCCCGAGCGGGCCGCCTGCTGGCCGTCGTCGCGTGCATCTGGGCCGCCGCGGCCGTCGCGCTCGTCGTGTCCGGGATGCGGATGCCGAGCGAGCCGGCCGACGTCGCCGTGATCTTCGGCAATGCGCTCGACGATACGGGCGCGCCGAAGCCCGTCCTCGCGGCCCGGCTCGACGTCGGCGTGCGCTGCTACCGCACGGGGCAGTGCCCCGCGTTTCTGGTCAGCGGCGCGATCGACGGCCCCGGGCTGAACGAAGCGACCGCCATGCGCGACTATCTCGTGGCGCGCGGCGTGCCGGCCGACCGGATCGCCGTCGACGACCAGGGCGACAACACGCTCGCGACCGCGCAGCACACGCTTGCGTACCTGCAGGCGCACCGCGTGTCGCGCGTGCTGATCGTCAGCCAGTACTACCACCTTGCACGGGCGCGCCTCGCGTTCGAGCGCGTCGGCATCGCGCGGGAGAACATCTATGCCGCGTATCCGCACCGCTTCCAGTTGCGCGACGTCTATTCGAGCTGGCGCGAAGTGCCGGCCTACGCGGTCTATGCGGTGCGTCTGTGGATGAATCCCGATGCGCGGCCGGTCTCGTTCCGGCCGATGCTTTACCTGATTAGCCTGTTTTCCTGACGCGATGCACGGGGGCGAACGCCCCCGGCATCTGATTTTCTCCGTCCTGCTTTCCTGCCGTTTCATGCCGGATGCGGCATGCCTTCTTTTCTCGCCGGCCGAACGGATGTGATTGGCGACGGATCCGCGATAACGATTCGCATTTCAGGTCTGATGCAAGACGGAAATCGAAGCGATTTTGCCGAGCGCATGAAAGTCCGGTTTTTATTTGATTATTAAACGGATGCTTATCATTCGTGTCGGCTGTTTGTCGGAATGAAAATATTGCGCTGCAAAAGTCACGACTTTTGAATCGAGGCCGTATATCCGTGTTTCCACGGATGCGGAAACTCCGATATTTTTGCGAAAGATCAAAATAAACCGGCTGAAAAGCTGCTCGATGCTACCGCCGTACACGCAGCGGCGGGTAAAAAATACATGCTCGTTGGCCCTTGATCCGATGGGTAAACATCGACTGGAAAATGGCGTTACTTTGATATAGCCTTGTCTGACAATAGCGGGGCGGTAATCAAATCAACCAGAAAATCGCTGCATAAAATCAGGGGCCACCATCGTGTCATTCGACTAGTTTCGCGTTCGCAGCCCGGGGCTTATCAAAAATTCTTCCGTGAATAGACCGACGTCGCATTGCGACCGCCGGCGGGCGCGCTTTCGTTCGTGATTTTCTGCTGCGTGCCGTCGCGTGTGGGCGCAATACCTATACCAAAGTGAATAATGAGGGAAAGCATGAACCTTGCGCGTTCGAAAAAAGCCGGCGAGCCGTTCCCGAGACTGCTGTTGCCGACGGGTGTTTTCCTGGCGCTGTCCGGCGCCGGCATCGTTCCCGCCCAGGCGACCTGCAGCACGGCAGGCACGACGGTGACCTGTTCCGGTATTGCTAACCCACTGCAGCCGAGCTACTCGAACAGCGCGAACAACATAAATGCGACGGTCAACCCCGGCGCGAGCGTCGGCGTGCTGCTCGGCGTCGGCGGCACCGCGATGTCGCTGACCGGCAACAACAACACGCTGACCAACAACGGCACGATCGACCCCTCCGCGCTCGGCTCGGGGCTCGGCGTGCTGTCGAGCGGCGCGGTGGTCGGCAATGCGTCGGCGAGCGCGAACACCACCGTCGTCAACAACGGCACGATGAACGGCTCGACCGGCGTGGCGATCAGCGGCGTGACGGGCATGGCGCTGTCGGTCCAGAACGGCACCGGCGGCACGTCGCACATCACGAACACCGGCACGATCGGGTCCAACCCGCTGGTCGGTGCGACCCTCGTCGGCGCCGACGCACCCGTGGTCGCCGCATACGGCGGCGGCCAGGTCAATATGTCGAACAGCGGAACGATCAACGGCCGCGTATCGTTCGGCACGAACGGCACGCCCGGGCAGGGCAATACGTTCACCAACTCGGGCACGATCAACGGCGGCGTGTCGATGGGCGCGAACAGCAACAACACGTTCAATGCCGTGACCGGCTCGTCGGTCAACGCGGCGGGCGGCACCGGCGGGGCGTTCAACATCACGATCGGCCCGAACACGCTCAACGTGGCGGCGACGGGCGTCGTCGACGGCGGCGCGGGCGGCAACAACACGCTCAATCTGCAGCAGGGGACGTCGGCGAATGGCACGATCGCGGTCAACAACTACATCAACTTCAACCATCTCGACGTCAACAGCGGCAACTGGACGATCAACGGCGCGTCCACCGCGCAGGACGCGACGCTGGCGGGCGGCGTCGCGATCATCAACAACAACGCGTCGCTCGGCACCGGCACCATCACGTCGACCGGCGGTGCGCTGCAGGCGGGCGCGGCAGGGCTCAACGTCGCCAATGGCGTGACGCTCGGCACGGGCGGGCTGACGGTGCAGGGCGCGACCGGGCTCACGCTGTCGGGGACGGTGTCGGGCAGCGGCGCGCTGACGAAGAACGACGGCGGCACGCTGACGCTGTCGGGCGCGAACACGTTCACGGGCGGCACGAACCTGAACGGCGGCGGCCTGGTGCTCGGCAACAACGGGTCGCTCGGCACCGGCGCAGTGAACGTCAATGCGTCGGCGTCGCTCGACACGAGCACGAACGTCACGCTCGGCAACACGATCAATCTGAACAACAGCGCGACGCTGACGCTCGGCGGCAGCAACGATATCGGGTTGTCCGGCGCGATCAGCGGAAACGGCGGACTCGTGAAGAACGGCTCGACGACGGCGACGCTGACGGGCGTGAACACCTACACCGGCGATACGACGATCAACGGCGGCACGCTCGCGCTGAGCGGAGCCGGCAGCCTGGCGACGACCGGCACGGTCAACCTGACCGGCGCGGGCGCGACGTTCGACCTGAGCAACGCGTCGGGCGCGCGGACGATCGGCGCGCTGGCGGGCTCGGCTGGCTCGAACGTCACGCTCGGCGGCAATTCGCTGACGCTCGACGCCAACATCAATGCGACCTACGCAGGCACGATCAGCGGCGCGGGCAGCGTGACGCTGACAGGTTCCGGCACGCAATCGCTGACCGGCACGAACACCTACTCGGGCGGCACGAACCTGAACGGCGGCAGTCTCTCCGTCGGCAGCAGCACGTCGCTCGGCACCGGCGCGGTGAACGTGAGCGGCTCGTCGACACTCGACGCGAGCACCAACGTGTCGCTGGCGAACAACATCAACATCGCGACGAGCACGACGCTGACGCTCGGCGGCACCACTGCGCTCGGTCTGAGCGGTGTGATCTCCGGCGGGGGCGGTCTCGTGAAGAACGGCGCGGCGACGGCCACGCTGACGGGCGTGAACACCTTCACGGGCGGCACGACGGTCAACGCCGGCACGCTGGCGATCGGCGCGGGCGGCAGCCTGGCGGCGGGCAGCGCGATGAACCTGGCCGGCGCGGGCGCGACGCTCGACCTGAGCAACGCGACGATCGCGCAGACGCTCGGCGCGCTGTCGGGCGTGACGGGCTCGAACATCAATCTAGGCAGCAATGCGCTGACGCTGGGCGGCACCGGCAGCAGCACCTTCAGCGGTGCGATCAGCGGCACGGGCAGCCTGACGTTGACCGGCACCGGCACGCAGACGCTGAACGGCGCGAGCACCTATTCGGGCGGCACGAACCTGACCAGCGGCGGCCTGGTGCTCGGCAACAACGCGGCGCTCGGCACCGGTGCGCTGAACGTCGGCGGCGCGGCCACGCTCGATACGAACGCGAGCCTGACGGTCGGCAACGCGGTCAACCTCGGCACCGGCGCGGCGCTGACGCTCGGCGGCAGCAACGCACTCGGGCTGAGCGGCGCGATTTCCGGCACGGGCGCGCTCGTGAAGAACGGCGCCGCGACGACCACGCTGACGGGCGCGAACACGTACACGGGCGGCACGACGATCAATGCCGGCACGCTTGCGCTCGGCGCGGGCGGCAGCCTCGCGTCGACGGGGGCGGTGAGCCTCGCCGGCGCGGGCGCGACGCTCGACGTGAGCGGCGCGGCGGGCGCGCAGGCGATCGGCGCGCTGTCGGGCGCGGCCGGCACCAACGTGACCCTCGGCAACAACGCGCTGACGATCGGCGGCACGGCCAGCGGCACCTTCGGCGGCGCGATCTCCGGCACGGGCAGCCTGACGCTGGCCGGCACCGGCACGCAAACGCTGACCGGCGCGAACACCTACACGGGCGGCACGACGATCAACGGCGGCAGCACGCTCGCGCTCGGCGCGGGCGGCAGCCTGGCGTCGAGCGGCGTGGTGAACCTGGCCGGCGCGGGCGCGACGTTCAACCTGAGCGGGGCATCAGGCGCGCAGACGATCGGCGCGCTGACCGGCGGGACCGGCACGAACGTGAACCTCGGCGGCACCGGACTGACGCTGAGCGGCAACGGCAGCAATACGTTCGGCGGCGCGATCTCCGGCACGGGCGGCCTGACGCTGGCTGGCACCGGCACGCAAACGCTGACCGGCGCGAACACCTACACGGGCGGCACGACGATCAACGCCGGCACGCTCGCGATCGGAGCGGGCGGCAGCCTGGCGTCGAGCGGCGCGGTGAACCTGGCCGGCGCGGGCGCGACGCTCGACCTGGGCGGCGCGACCGGCGCCCAGTCGCTCGGCGCGCTGTCGGGCGTGACGGGCTCGAACATCAACCTGGGCAGCAATGCGCTGACGCTGGGCGGCACCGGCAGCGGCACCTTCAGCGGGGCGATCAACGGCGCCGGCAGCCTGACGCTGGCCGGCAGCGGCACGCAGACGCTGAACGGCGCAAGCACCTATTCGGGCGGCACGACCCTGACCAGCGGCGGCCTGGTGCTCGGCAACAACGCGGCGCTCGGCACCGGTGCGCTGAACGTCGGCGGCGCGGCCACGCTCGATACGAACGCGAGCCTGACGGTCGGCAACGCGGTCAACCTCGGCACCGGCGCGGCGCTGACGCTCGGCGGCAGCAACGCACTCGGGCTGAGCGGCGCGATTTCCGGCACGGGCGCGCTCGTGAAGAACGGCGCCGCGACGACCACGCTGACGGGCGCGAACACGTACACGGGCGGCACGACGATCAATGCCGGCACGCTTGCGCTCGGCGCGGGCGGCAGCCTCGCGTCGACGGGGGCGGTGAGCCTCGCCGGCGCGGGCGCGACGCTCGACGTGAGTGGCGCGACGGGCGCGCAGACGATCGGCGCGCTGTCGGGCGCGGCCGGCACCAACGTGAATCTCGGCGGCAACGCGCTGGCGCTGAACGGCGCCGGCACCGCGTTCGGCGGCACGATCGCGGGCGCGGGCGGCGTCACGGTGGCGAGCGGCACCCAGGTGCTGACCGGCAGCAACACGTACACGGGCGGCACCACGATCGCGGCCGGCGGCACGCTGCAGCTCGGCAACGGCGGCACGTCGGGCAGCGTCGCGGGCAACATCGCCAACAACGGTGCGCTCGTCTTCAACCAGTCCGGCAGCGTGACGGTCGCCAGCATCCTGTCCGGCAGCGGCTCGCTCACGCAGGCGGGCAGCGGCCAGCTGACGCTTACCGGCACGAACACGCTGTCCGGGCCGACGACGGTCGCGGCCGGCACGCTGGCCGTCAACGGCTCGCTGGCCGCATCGGCCGTGACCGTGCAGGGCGGTGCGACGGTGACGGGCACCGGCACGATCGGCGGCCTCGTCGTCGTGAGCGGCGGTACCGCGTCGCTGTCGCAGCCGGGGCAGGCGCTGAACGTCGCGGGCAACGTGACGTTCCAGCCGGGCTCGACGATGCTGGTCGCCACGACGCCGCAGCAAAGTGGCAGCCTCGCGGCGACGGGCGGCGCGACGCTGAACGGCGGCAACGTGCAGGTGGTCGCGAGCCAGGCGTCGTACCAGGCCAACCAGCCGTACACGATCCTGAGCGCGGTCGGCGGCGTGCAGGGGCAGTTCACGGGCGTGAGCTCGAACTATGCGTTCCTGACGCCGACGCTCACTTATGATCCGACCCACGTGTACCTGCAGTTGGGGTCGAACGGCAAGTCGTTCGCGTCGGCCGCGACGACGCCGAACGAAGTGGCGGTCGCCACGGCCATCGACACGCTGGGCAACGGCAACCCGGTGTACGACTCAGTGCTCATCGCCGACGCGCCGACCGCGCGCACCGCGTTCCGGCAGCTCGGCGGCGAGTTCTATGCGAGTGCGAAGAGCATGCTGATGACCGACAGCCGCTACGTGCGCGACGCGGTGTCGGACCGCGTGCGCCAAGGGCTCGCGGTGGGCTCGGGGCCGCTCGCGGCGCTGTCGTCGGGCGGCTCGGCGCTGTGCGACGACACGGGCGCGGCCGCGGCGCGCGGCAACACGCTGGCGCCCGAGCAGCGGCTCGGCTCGCACGCCGGCTGCGTCAGCAACGTGCCGTACCGGCCGGTCGTGTGGGGGCAGGGCTTCGGCGGCCGCAGCCGGCTGGCCGGCGACGGCAACGCGTCGACGATCAACCGCAGCATGACGGGCTTCATCGCCGGCGCGGACATGGCGCTCAACGACCGCACGCGCGTCGGCGTTGCTGGCAGCGTCACGCACAGCTCACTCGACAACGACCAGGCTTCGTCGGCGTCGCTCAATAGCTACTCGGTCGTGCTGTACGGCGGCGCGCAGTTCGATGCGCTGGGCGTGCGCGGCGGCGCGGCGTACACGTGGCACCGGATCAACAGCGATCGCCATCCGTCGTACACGGGCTTCAGCGACAGCAACTCGGCCGGCTACGATGCGAACACCACGCAGGTGTTCGGCGAGGTCGGCTACGCGATTCCGGTCGGGCGCGTCGCGCTCGAACCGTTCGCCGGGCTCGCATACGTGCGGCTGCACACGAGCGGCTACGCGGAAACCGGCGGCGCGGCCGCGCTGCGCACCGATGCGGACACGAGCCACGTCGGCTTCTCGACCCTCGGCGTGCGCGCGGCGACGGAACTCGGCGTGCTCGCGAAGGGCGCGCTGACCGCGCGCGGGACGGTCGGCTGGCGGCATGCGTTCGGCAACGCGCGGCCGACGTCGACGTTCACGTTCGCGAGCGGCAGCTCGTCGTTCCAGGTCACGGGCGTGCCGATCGCGCGCGACAGCGCGGTGCTCGAGGTCGGGCTCGACGCGAGCGTCACGAAGAACCTGACGCTCGGCGTGTCGTACAGCGGCCAGTACGGCAGCGGCGTGCGCGACAACGCGGTGCTCGGCAACATCCTGTGGAAGTTCTGACCGGCGCGTAACACGCCCACATCGGCGCCCGCATCGGCGCCGGCCCGCGACGCCCTGCGGCGACGGCAACGTCGCATGGCGTCGCGGCCGTTTCGTCGCTGCGCACGTCCCCCGTTCTGGCCTATCCTGTGCGAAACACGCGACGCGCGCCGCGCGTTGCGCCTCGACACAGGAGCATCGATGCCGAATCACGCCGAAGCCACGACGACGCAGGCGCCGCAAGTCGCGCCTGCTGCCCCGACCCCAGCGTCGGGCCCCGCATTCATCGCGCCCGAAGCCGATCCGCAGGTGCTCGCGCGCAACAACCAGTACGTGCTGAAATCCGGCGACGCGTTCGTGGTCAGCGACGCGCTCGGCGACGTCGGCGGTCACGACGACGGCCTGTTCGTCGACGACATGCGCGTGCTGTCGAAATGGCGCCTGACGTTCGGCGGCCGTGCGCCGTCGCTGTTGTCGGGCGCGACGAGCGCCGACAACGCATCGTTTACCGCACACCTGACGAACCGCCCGCTGCCGCCGCTCGGCGGCCGCGAGACACCCGAGGGCGTGATCCATATCGAGCGGATGCGCGTGCTCGCGGGCGACGTGCTGTACGAGGCGCTGACGCTGACGAACTACGGCGCGAGCGAAGCCGAGGTGCCGCTGTCGCTGTCGTTCGCGGCCGATTTCAAGGACATGTTCGAGGTGCGCGGCACGCAGCGCCCGAAGCGCGGCACCGTGGTGGCGCCGCGCGTCGACGCGGGCGCGGTGCGGCTGCGCTACGACGGCCTCGACGGCGTCGAGCGCAACGTGACCGTGCATTTCTCGCCGGCGCCCGACGCGCTGTCGGTCGATCGTGCCGACTACACGCTGACGATCGCCGCGCAGGCGTGCGTGTCGATCTACCTGACCGTCGACGCGACGCTCGGCCCGGCGCACAGTGAAGTGCCCGGGTGCGGCCGCGTCGCGTTGCGCACCGCGCTCGTCGGCGTGCATCGCGAGATGCGTGCGCGGCGCGAGTCGATGGCGCGCGTGAACACCGGCAATCCGCTGTTCGACGCGTGGCTCGACCGTTCGCTCGCGGATCTCGGGCTGCTCACGACGCAACTCGACACGGGGCCGTACCCGTATGCGGGCATTCCGTGGTTCTCGACGCCGTTCGGCCGCGACGCGGTGATCACGTCGCTGCAGATGCTGTGGCTGCAGCCGTCGCTTGCACGCGGCGTGCTGCGTTTCCTGGCCGAGCACCAGGCGCGCGAGACGTCCGCGTTTCGCGACGCGGAGCCCGGCAAGATCATGCACGAGTTCCGCCGCAGCGAGATGGCCGCGACGGGCGAGGTGCCGTTCGCGCTGTACTACGGCGGTGTCGACACGACCCCGCTGTTCATCGTGCTGGCCGGCGCGTATGTCGAACGCACCGGCGACGATGCGCTGATCGACGAGCTGTGGCCCGCGCTCGAGCGCGCCGCGCAATGGGTGATCGACAAGTGCGACCGCAATCCTTACGGACTGCTCGATTATCAGCGCACGTCGGAGCGCGGCCTCGCGAACCAGGGCTGGAAGGACAGCCACGATTCGGTGTTCCATGCGGACGGCCGCTTCCCGGACGGGCCGATCGCGCTCGTCGAAGTGCAGGCCTATGCGTGCGCGGCGCTCGATGCGATGTCCGAATGCTCGCACCGGCGCGGCCATGCGGCCGACGCGACGCGCTACGCGCTGCGCGCGAAGACGCTGCGCGAGCAGGTCGACGCGCTGTTCTGGATGCCGGAAGGCGATTTCTACGGGATCGCGCTCGACGGTCATGGCGACCTGTGCCGCGTGTTCGCATCGAACGCGGGCCACCTGCTCGCGTTCGGGCTGCCCGATGCCGAGCGCGGCGCGGCGGTCGCCGGCGTGCTCGGCTCGACACTGTTCCAGACGGGCTGGGGTATTCGCACGCTTGCGGCCGGCCAGCCGCGCTTCAACCCGATGGCGTATCACAACGGGTCGGTGTGGCCGCACGACAATGCGCTGATCGCTCGCGGCCTCGCGCGCTACGGCGACAAGACGGCCGCGGTGAACCTGCTGCGCGCGTTGTTCGAGGCGGCGGTGAGCTTCGAGATGCGCTTGCCCGAGCTGTTCTGCGGGTTCCCGCGTCGGCGCGGCGAACCGCCGACCGCCTATCCGGTCGCGTGCCTGCCGCAGGCATGGGCGGCCGGTGCGCCGTTCATGATGCTGCAGGCGTGCCTCGGCGTGAGCATCGATGCATCGCGCCACGAGGTGCGCGTCGAGCGCCCGGCGCTGCCGGAAGGTGTCGACTGGTTGAGGATCGATGCACTGCGCGTCGGCGACGAAACCGTGTCGCTGACGTTCCGCCGCGTCGACGGTCAGGTCGTCGCGTCGGCGGAGCAACCGGGCCGCGTGAAGGTGGTCGCGGTGCTTTAGCGCGGCGCTGCGCGAACGTTGCGCGATGTCGCGCCACGTTCGCGCGCAGCGGCATAGAATCGTGACATGACCCTTGAACGATGGCGGAGGTAGACGATGACGACCGACAACCGGCCCGACGACGGCGAGCAGAAGCTCGAGAATCTGGAAGCGGCGGTCGACCACCTGCACAAGTCGATCGAATCGCAGAGCATCGCGGTCGGCGCGGCGAAGGGCATCCTGTTCAGCCTGATCGAAACCCTCGGCGCACTGATCGGCGATCCCGACCTGCCCGAACATGCGCGCTCGGGCTATCAGGCGCTGCGCGACAAGGCGAGCGAATTGCGCGGCGGGCTCGACCGGCATTGACGCACGAATTGCACCGGCGCCCGCCGCACGGGCGGCGCCGGTGCTGCCCGATTCTGCAGACGAAGCACAAAACCCCGTGCGCTCAATGAGTTAGGCGGCCGATACGCAGGATATCCACAAGCTTGCCAACACAATCTGTGGAGAACCGGCCGGCGTCGGGCCGGGTGCGCGGTGCGTGCCCGGTGCGCGGTTCGAATGCCGTTGCGCTGCCGCACCATTGACCGGTCAAGGTCCTCGTATCGAATCCCCTTGTGTATCAAGATGTTACGCGCCTGATCTGATGGATATCCACAGGCTTGCCAACAAAATCTGTGGACAACTTGCAATCGATTGCGTCGCATTGGTTGAGGATCCGGCCTGAATGCGATCGGCGTGAGAGGCCCGTGCGCACGGGCTGCCCGATGTGTGCATCGCCACGGTAATTCGTGCGCGATCAAGGGCTTAGGTCCCGGGTACCCAGGATATCCACATCCTTGCCAACACTTTCTGTGGACAAGCGCAGCGCGTTACGCGGCCGGCGCCGTGTCGGCCGCCTCGGCCGCGATCCAGTCGCGAAAGAGCGTCATCGCGGGCGTGAGCGGTTTCGACTTCAGCGACGTGAGCCAGTAGCCGCCCGCGCGCACGTCGATGTCGAGCGGCCGCGCGAGCAGGCCGATCTGCAGTTCGCGCGCGAACATGCAGGCGGGCGCAAGCGCGACGCCCGCGCCCTGCATCGCGGCCTCGACCATCAGCCGCGACGAATCGAACACGGGCCCGTTGACCGTCCACGGTTCGAGTTGCGCGGCGTCGAACCAGCCGAGCCATTCGTCGGTGCGGTACGAGCGCAGCAGCGTTTCATTGGCGAGATCGGCCGGCTGCGCGAGGCGCCGCGCGATGTCCGGCGCGCACAGTGCGGTGAGCGGCGCATCGAGCAGGCGCTCGTTGCGCGTCGCCGGCCAGTTGCCTTCGCCAAAGCGGATCGCGAAGTCGAGACCTTCGGCGGCGAGGTCGACGACGTTGTTGTTGGTCCGCAGCCGCAGCTCGACGAACGGGTGCGTATCGCCGAACTGCTTCAGCCGCGGCATTAGCCAGCCTATGGCAAAGGTGCCGACGACGCCGAGCGTCAGCACCTCGTGGAAACGCCCGCCGTCGAACTGCTTGAGCACCGTCTCGATGCGGCTGAATGCATCGCTCAGCACGGGCAGCAGTGCGCGCCCCTCGTCGGTGAGCCCGAGACCGCGCGGCAGCCGCGTGAACAGCGTGCAGCCCAGCCGTTCCTCGAGCGAGCGAACCTGCTGGCTGACGGCTGCCTGGGTCACGCTCAGCTCGAGGCCGGCGCGCGTGAAGTTCAGGTGGCGCGCGGACGATTCGAACGCGCGCAGCGCATTGAGCGGAAGATGGGGGCGGAGCTTCGTCATAAGATTTTCTTTTGTCAGCGCTCAATTATCGTTGCTTGTCAGGCAACCGTAAAGTCCCGATAGTGCTGTCTCGGCGGCCGGCCGTCTTCAACACCATTTCGCGTCCATTCCATCATGAGACAACCGACATGACCCATTCATCGAAACGTCGAACCCTGTTGCTGGCCGCCGCGACGGCGCCACTCGTCCTGACCGTCACCGCGTGCGCATCGTCGCAGGCCGTCGCGCCGGACGAGGCTGCGCTGCCGAACGCGGCGGCCGCGGCGACGCTTGCCCAACTCGAACGCGACGCGGGCGGCCGTCTCGGCGTGTGTGCGATCGACACCGCGAGCGGCCGGCGCGTCGAGCATCGCGCCGGCGAGCGCTTCCCGTTCTGCAGCACGTTCAAGGCGATGCTGAGTGCGGCGGTGCTTGCGCAGAGCGTCGCGCGTCCGGGATTGCTGCAACAGCGCGTGACGTACGGAAAGGCCGATCTCGTCAACTATTCGCCGGTGACGGAGAAGCATGTCGACGCGGGCATGACGGTCGCCGCACTGTGCGAGGCCACGATCCAGTACAGCGACAACGCGGCCGCGAACCTGCTGATGAAGCTGATCGGCGGCCCGTCGGCGGTGACTGCGTACGCGCGCTCGATCGGCGACGACACGTTCCGGCTAGATCGATGGGAGACCGAACTGAATACCGCACTGCCGGGCGACTTGCGCGACACGACGACGCCCGCCGCGATGGCCGCGAGCATGCGCGTGCTGACGCTCGGCGATGCGTTGCCGGCCGCGCAGCGTGCGCAGCTCGTGACCTGGCTGCGCGGCAACAAGGTCGGCGACAAGCGGATCCGCGCGGGCGTGCCGGCCGGGTGGACGGTCGGCGACAAGACGGGCACCGGCGACTACGGGACGACGAACGACGCGGGCGTCGTGTGGGCGCCGTCGCGTGCGCCGATCGTGCTGGTCGTGTACTACACGCAGGCGCATGCCGATGCGCGGGCGAAGGACGATGTGATCGCCGACGTCGCGCGCGTCGTGGTTGCGGCGCTCGGTTGAGCAGGGCGGCGCGGCGTGCGCGACGGGATGCGCATGCACGCCGTGCCGCAGTCGTGACCCGCGCGACCAAACGTTGTGCGATCAACGACTTAGGGCACGCATGCTCAGGATATCCACATGCTTGCCAACAAAAATTGTGGACAAGCCCGCGAGCGGCCGCGTTCGTCGTGAAGCACGCCGCCGTGCCGTGTTTGAAGCGGCGCGGACAAAGTCTTTCGGATCAAGTGCTTGGCTGCGGTATGCGCAGGCTATCCACATGCTTGCCAACACAATCTGTGGACAAGCCGGCCAAGCCGGTCAGCACGCGCGGCAGGCGGCCCGTCACGCCGAGCAACGATGCGTGGCCGGCGATTTGCCGGCCTCGTGCCGCATTCGAAGCGGCGCGGACAAAGTCTTACGGATCAAGCGCTTGGCTGCGGTATGCGCAGGCTATCCACATGCTTGCCAACACAATCTGTGGACAAGCCTGTTCGTCCGTCGCCCCGGCAGTCAGCCTTGCCGATCGTCGACGGTGGGCCAGCGCGCGAACGCGAACACCCACAACATGATGAAGTTCAGGACCGGCACGAACATCGTCAGGATCCACCAGCCCGAATGCCCGGTGCGCCGGACGATGCGGACATACGGATAGACGACGACGGCGACAAGCACGAGCGAGACGAGCAACTGCCACGCGGTGAAGTGTTCCATGGCCTTCCTCGGAGTGATGTGTCGTAGTGTGGTGCCGGCGGAACGGCCGACCCGTTGCGCCGACGCGCGAGCCCGGCGATGCGCGGCTGCGTACGGCTCGCGTGATAGTGACGCGTGGCGGGCGCGAGCGTCAAGGCGCGGGTGGCGCGCCGCCGTGGCGCCGGATCGTCCGTATTCGCGCATGCTCGAGCCGCATGTTGCCGAAACGGTGACGCGGCGCATGAATCTGAGGCCGATCAACGGGTTAGCGCATGCTTGCGCAGGATATCCACAAGCTTGCCAACAAAATCTGTGGGTAAGTGGCGCGGCACGCAGGCTGCGATCGTGTTGTGCGCCGTCGTGGCGTCGTGATGCGAAGTGCGGCGAAGCGGCGCGCGAGAAGGTCGTCGCACGAGCCTCGTCTGCATCACGCGTGCCAAAGTCCATCGGATCAAGGGTTTAGCGCTGCGGTGCGCAGGATATCCACAAGCTTGCCAACATTTTCTGTGGAGAACTGCGCGTTCGCGATCGGCGGGCACGACACCGGCCGATGCCACGTGTTGCCTCGAATCGCGCGGGCGCTCACGCCGTGCAAATACCGGCCACGCCGACTTTCTGGAACAGGTGCGGGCTGGCGACCGCGGACGACGGATAGGCCGAGAGCTTGGCGACGAACTCGGGATGCGTGAACGCCGCGCGAAACGCGTCGGTCGATTCCCAGATCGCATAGTTCAAGTAAGTCGGACTGTCGCCGAGCGCGCGATGAAGCTGGGTCGAGATGAATCCCGGCTGCCGTTTCATGAATTCGGCGTCGTCCTTCCACACGGCCAGAAAGTCCGCTTCGTCCGCTGGATCCAGCGTGAACACGTTGACGAGGACGACTGGCTCCGCGGCGATGCCGAGCTGCTGCTGGATCGGAAAGTTCGGATCCATCGGTTTGAACTGGGGCATGGGAACTCCTGTGGGTAGTGGGTCGACCGCGTGATCACGCGTGGCCATCCTGGCCATGCGCGCTGGACATTGCCGAAAGAACGCGAATCGCCGCATCCAGGTCGGCCGAACTGAAGTCGCCGGCGATGTCGCGAACGTGCTGTTGCCATTGCCCGACCACCGCCTGATAGGCCGCGTCGCCGCGCGGTGTCAGCGCATACAGCGGCGATCGCTTGTGCGCCGGATTCGGCAGCGACCGGACCAGCCCTTCGTCGACGAGCACGTTGATCTGTTTCAGCACGGCCTGCCGCGTGATGCCCATCGCGTCGGCGATCTGCGGGATGTTCGGGGCTTCGGGCGCCATCGAGATGGCGCCCAGCACTTGCCAGCGCGCACTGGTCAAGCCGTGCGGCCCGGCAAAGGCGTTGCCCCATTCGATCAGCAGGCCGTTCAACCGGAATACGGACAGCGCGACGGCGGTCAACTTCGCGGATTTCGTCATATTCGATAAACGTGATGAATTGACAACTACTTTACGTAAACGACAACCAGTTGTCAAATGTGTGCGTGCGTCGCCGAACCATGCCGGGCAGACAGACTTGTGACGTGTTCCGGCACCGATGGCATCGGCAGCGGCGGATTGCCGGCCGACAAAAAAGAACCTGGAGAGAATCGGCGAGAACGATCTGGAAAACGATCGCGGTGCCGTTGCCGGCGACCGCATGGCGCATTTGCCGCGCACGCGTGACAAACCCTTGCCGATCAAGGGCTTGGTGCCGTTAATGGAAGGTTGTCCACAAGCTTGCCAACATAATCTGTGGACAAGCTGCCTGTCACGCGCGCATCAGACTGGTGCAGGAAAGCGCACCGTGACGGTGAGCCCGCGCCCGCCGCGCGTGGTACTGAGCGCGACCGTCGCGCGATGCTGTTCTGCGATCCGCTTGACGATCGACAGCCCGAGCCCGCTGCCCGACGACGTGACCGCCTGCGCACCCTCGCCGCGATAGAAGCGCTCCCACACGTCGGTGCGCTCGGACTCCGGGATTCCGGGGCCGTCGTCGGCGACTTCGAGCACGGGCGTCGTGCCGTCGATGCGCGCGGACACGTCGACACGCGCGCCGTCGCCCGCATAGCGGATCGCGTTGTCGACGAGATTGTTCAGCAGCACGCGCAGCGTGTTGAGATTGCCCGCGGCCATCACGGGCGCTGCGACGATCGCGCCGAGATCGATCCGGTGCGCATCGGCGACGCGCGCGCGGTCCGCGACCACCGACCGGCACAGTGCGGCGAGATCGATAGGCGCAGACGCGGCCGCGGCCGCTTGCGCATCGGGTTCGAGACGCGCGAGCGTCAGCAACTGTTCGGCGAGGTGGCCGAGGCGCGTCGTGCCCGCATGGATTTGCGCAAGGATGCGCTCGCGCTCTTCGGCGGTCGCTGCGCGCCGCAGCAAATTCGACTGGATCGACAGCCCCATGATCGGCGTGCGCAACTCGTGCGCGGCATCGGCGATGAAGTGCCGCTGCAGCGTGAACGAGCGGTCGAGTCGCGCGAGCAGGTCGTTGATCGCTTCGGCGAGCGGCCGGACTTCGTTCGGCATCGACGCGACGTCGACCGGTTCGAGGTTGTTCGCATTCCTGCGCTTCAGGCCGGACGCGATCGTGCGCAGCGGCCGCAGCCCCGCGCCGATGCCGAACCACAGACCGATCGCCAGCACCGGCAGCATCGAGAAGACCGGCCACAGCAGGTGTACGGCGATGCCTGCAATCGCTTCCCACCGTGCATGCCGCGCCTGCGCGAGCCGGATCGTCGTGCCGCCTCGCTCGGTCACGTAAGTGCGCCACGGCTGGCCGCCGACGTCGATGCTCGCGATGCCCTTCTGCGCGGGCGGCGGCAGCGTCGAATCGCGGTCGGTCGAATACACGAGCGTGCCGTTGCGCCAGACCTGCAGCAGCACGGCATCGGGATCGCTCGCCTCGAAGCCGTGCTTGCCGTTCGCGCCGTTGCTGAACGACAGCTCGCCGTTCGGGCCGACGACGATCTGCTTCGACATGCTGCGCATCTGGTCGTCGAGCAGGTCGTCGAGTTCGCGCAGCGCGCCCCAGTAGGTGCCCGCGCTCGCGACCAGGCCGATCACGCACGCGGCCGGCAGCAGCCACATCAGCAGGCGCCGCCGCAGCGACGCGTTGCGCCAGCGCGCGATCGCGCGTTGCATGCCCGTCATGTGCCGTCACCGATCCGGTAGCCGACGCCGCGCACCGTGCGAATCATGTCGTGGCCGAGCTTCTTGCGCAGGTTGTGGATGTGTACCTGCACCGCATTGCTTTCGATTTCCTCGCCCCAGCTATACAGCCGCTCCTCGAACTGCTCGCGCGAAATCACCGCGCCCGGTTCGCGCATCAGCTCGTGCAGCAGCACGAACTCCTTCGGCGACAGCGGCACTTCGTCGTCGTCGAGCCAGACGAGGTGCTTGACGGGATCGAGCCGCAGCGGGCCGATCGCGAGCGTCGTCTGCGCGCGTCCCGCATGGCGGCGGTTGACCGCGCGAATGCGGGCGAGCAGTTCGTCGAGCTCGAACGGCTTCACGAGATAGTCGTCCGCGCCGCTGTCGAGGCCCGCGATGCGGTCCGGCACGCCGTCGCGTGCGGTGATGATGATCGCGGGCAGGGTTTCGTCGCGGCGGCGCAGCGCGGCGAGCACCGACAGGCCGTCGCGGTTCGGCAGCCCGAGATCGAGCAGCAGCAGGCCGTAGCCGGTCGAGCGCAGCGCGAGCGACGCGGCGTCGCCGTCCTTCACCCAGTCGACCGCGAAGCCTTCCTGTTTGAGGCCCTGTTCGAGCCCGCTGCCGATCAGCGGATCGTCCTCGACGAGCAGTACGCGCATGGATTCGTGTCCCTTCAGCAGGGCGCCGGGCGCCCGGGGTTTTAGGGTCTGTTTACATATGGAACGTACATGCGAATGCCCGAAATCGCTCGTAGTGCAAGGAGCGAGAAGCGCCGTTTGGCCGAGCCAAACAAGCGACGAACGACGCCGCCATACGGGCGATTTCGGGCATTCCCGTGACATGAATTTTTTAATTTGGGGTTGCCACGAGAACGGCCGCTCGCCGCGTTGCGCTTCTTGCGAATACGTCAGTATTCGCAGCGTCGCGCGCCTCGCGAGCGGCCGTTCTCGTGGCAACGCATGCACGTTCCATATGTAAACAGTCCCTAATGATAAGCGGGCGTGCCTTAGCGGGAGCTTAAACACGGACGCCTCTGTGCGTTGGCGCACCGGACCGATGCGCCAGCGTGCCGCTTCGGACGGGCTTCAGGTGTTCTTAATCTTACGCTCCGTAATCTCGGGCCGTCGCGTTCAACGAGAGCGCGGCGCACCATCTAAACAAGGAGGAACGAGATCATGAAACACCTGACCAGAATCCTGGCTGTCGCGCTCGCCGTGCTGCCTGCCGCCGTCTACGCGGAATATACCGGGCCGTCGACGCTGACCACGACGACCGTGAAGGAGCTGCTCGCGAACGGCAAGGACGATCAGCACGTGCAGTTGCAGGGGCGCATCGTCAAGCATGCCGGCGGCGAGGACTACGAGTTCGCCGACGCGACCGGCACGATCCGCGTCGAGATCGACAACAAGCTGTGGGCGGCCGGCCAGCCCGTCAGCGACAAGAGCGAAGTGAAGCTGACCGGCGAATTCGAGCGCAAATGGTCGGGCAAGGTGAAGGTCGACGCCGACCATGTAGAAGTGCTGCACTGACCGGTGCGTGCGGGGCCGGTGATAACATGGACGACCGGTTCCCGTTCCCACCAAGATGGCCGCCAATTTCGACGAACTCGCGTCCCGGATCCGGGCGCAATTTTCCGAGCTGAGCCCGCAATTCCAGGCGGGCGCCGCATTCCTGCTCGATCATCCCGACGAAGTCGCCACTTCGTCGATGCGCAAGGTCGCACAGCGCGCGCAGGTGCAGCCTGCGTCGCTCGTGCGGCTCGCGCAGCAATTCGGTTTCCCCGGCTGGAACGAGCTGCGCGACCTGTGCGTCGCGCGGGTGCGCACGCGCCCCGAGCCGCTGACGCAGCGTGCGCGCTCGCTCGTGCGGCCCGATGCGAAGGCGTCGCTCGCGCACGACCTGCTCGCCGCGCAGCAGCACAACCTGTCGGCCACCGCCGCGCAGAACGAGCACGCGCTCGCCGACGCGGCCAGGCTGATCCGCAAGGCGTCGCACGTGCATGTCGCGGGGTTCCGCTCGTGTTATCCGGTTGCATTCGGTTTCGTGTACGGCTACCGGCTGTTCCGTCCGACCGTATCGCTGCTCAACGGCGTCGCCGGTTCGCTCGAAATGGAACTGCGGACGATCGCGAAGCAGAGCGTGACCGTCGTCGTCAGCTTTGCGCCGTATTCGGCGGAAGCGACGCGCGTCGCGCAGGCGGCGAAGGCGCAGGGCAGCCGGATCGTCGCGATCACCGACAGCGCGGTGTCGCCGATCGCGCTGCACGCGGACGCGCAACTGATCTTCACGCACGACAGCCCGTCGTTCTTTCCGTCGCTGGTGGCCGCGCACGCGATGGCCGAGGCGCTGGTCGCGCAGTTGCTCGCGCTCGAAGGCAGCGATGCGATCGCGGCGCTCGAGCGCACCGAGGCGGAGCTGCATGCGAAGGGCGCTTACGTCGTTTGACGCGGCACGCGCGGCTTCGGCCGTCCGTCATTCACGCTTCAACCCGACGCAACCGATGACGTTCACATACGAGGTGACCGACGCGGGCGACGCGAACGTGCGCAAGCAGATCGTCGCGCCGCTCGTCCGATTCAACGAACGCCACGCCGGCCCGGCCGACTTTCGCCCGCTGGCCGTGATCGTGACCGACGCCGAAGGCGCGGTGGTCGGCGGCCTGTGGGGCGGCACGGCGTTCGGCTGGCTGCATGTCGACCTGCTCGTGGTGCCCGAGGAAGCGCGTGGCCAGGGCGCCGGCACGCGCATCATGGATCTGGCCGAAGCGGAGGCCGTCGCGCGCGGATGCCACAGCGCATGGCTCGACACGTTCGACTTCCAGGCGCGGCCTTTCTACGAGAAACGCGGCTACGTCCGCTTCGGCGAGCTGCCGGATTATCCGGTCGGGCACACGCGGATTTTCCTGACGAAGAAGCTTGCGGGCTGAGCGACGGTCGCGCGATACCATTCTCCGAAGCCGTCGCCGACGCGTTGCTCGGCATCGACGGCGGGCAGCCCGGATCGACGTGAACGAAGGCGGTCCGGCAGCGGTGCCTGCCTGCTCGCTGCCTGCCGCCGGCGCGCCGCCGATTTTTTCCTGTCGCGCGGCGACATTTCGGCCATCGCTGAAACGTCGCGCGCACGACCGGCGTAAGCTCACCCGTCAACACTTTCCGGGAGTCCGCGATGAACCGTTCCGACCTTCAAGCCCGCCAGGCCGAAGTTTTCCGCACGCTGCACACGCGCCCCGGCGCATTCATCATCCCGAACCCGTGGGACGCCGGCACCGCCCGCCTGCTCGCGATGGCCGGTTTCGAGGCGCTCGCCACCACGAGTGCCGGCTACGCGTTTTCGAAAGGGCAGCCCGACAACGCGATCGACCGCGACGCCATGCTCGATCACATCGCCGATCTCGTTGCCGCGGGCGGCCTGCCGGTGAGTGCCGATCTCGAGAACGGTTTCGGCGACGCGCCCGAGACCGTGGCCGAAACGATCCGGCTGGCGGCCGAGGCCGGCGCCGTCGGCGGCTCGATCGAGGACGCGACGGGCCGCGCCGATGCGCCGATCTACGCGCACGACGCGGCGGTCGAGCGCATTGCGGCGGCGGTCGACGCGGCGCGTGCGCTGCCGTTTCCGTTCACGCTGACCGCGCGTTGCGAAAACTACCTGCACGGCCGCCGCGACCTCGCCGATACGATCGCGCGGCTCGTTGCTTATCGCGACGCGGGCGCCGACGTGCTCTACGCGCCGGGCATTACGGACGCCGCAGAGATCGCGGCGGTGACGCAGGCGGTCGCCGCGCCCGTCAACGTCGTGATGGGGCTGCAGGGCGGGTTGTTGAGCGTCGACGAGCTGGCGGCGCTCGGCGTGAAGCGCGTCAGCGTCGGCGGCGCGCTGGCGCGGGCCGCGCTCGGTGCGTTCCTGCGCGCCGCGACGGAGATGGCGCGCGACGGCACGTTCACGTTCACGCAGGCGGCCGTGCCGGGGCGCGATATCAATCGCTGGTTTGCGGCGCCCGATAATTCGCCGGTTTCGTTCGGAGAATGACAACAAATAAAACGTGGGATCGTTTCCAGTCGAAATATTGATTGACAATAATCAACCGGTTTCGCATCCGGTTTAAACGTCGATGACGACGCGAAAATCGTCGTTTATTCTCCGCATTCCGCCGGCTCGACCGGAACTGGCGCGCAGGCCGCGCCGGCTCTGGTGGTCGGCTACCCGCCCCGCGCACCGGTGCCGCACATTGTTGCATTTTCCCGATCGACGATATTTCGCGTGCGGGAGTTGCCGGTTATTTTTTTGATTGATAATCTGCGTCATATTCAAATGACCGGTTGTGCGGGCCGCCGGGAATATCAATATATTCAATATATAAAAACCGAGAGAGCGATGACGATCCGAGAAAATCTGCGCGTAAGGTTTCGCGTCGGCGATGTCGTGACGCTGAAAACAGGCGGGCCGCGCATGACCGTCACCTATGCCGGGCCGGTCGTGTTCGACGACGCCGACTGGCTGATCTGCCAGTGGTTCGACGAAAGCGGCGAGTTCCGGCAGGAAATGTTCCATCACGACACGGTGGTGCCGGAGCCGCGCGCGATTTCGGCCGGGCGCGTCCGGATGCGGATGCAGTCGCACCGCTACCGGTCGGCTGCCTGACGCCAGCCTGTCGTCGCGATGCTGCAGTGCGTGCAATACGTGCAATACGCAGCGCCCGTGCGACGACATTTCACGTGAGCCCGAAACATGCGGCAGCGCACTGCGCCGATACTGTTCGCATGAACTCGAACCCGATCGATCCCATTGCCGCGGTTACGCACCGCGATCCCTATCCCTACTATGCGGCGCTCGTCGACGGGCCGCCGCTCGCGTTCGACGCCACGCTCGGCCTGTGGGTCGCGAGCCGCGCGGCGGCCGTGACGGCCGTGCTCGGCCATCTCGCCTGCCGCGTGCGCCCGCTGGATGCGCCCGTGCCGCCCGCGTTGCGCGGCACGACGGCCGGCGCGCTGTTCGGCGAGCTGGTGCGGATGAACGACGGCGCGTTGCGGCACGACGTGCCGAAGCAGGCGCTGCGCACGGCGCTCGCGCCGATCGACACGGCCAAGCTGCGCGATCGCGCGGCGCAGCTTGCGGCGCGGCGGTTGCCTGCGCCGGACGATGCCGACGCGCTGAATGCGTGGTGCATGACGGTGCCCGTCTGTGCGGTTGCCGATCTGCTCGGCTTCGACGAGACGCAACTCGACGACATCGCGGCGCAGGTCGTCGACTTCGTCGCCGCGCTGTCGCCGCTGTCGGACGCGTCTGCGCTGGCCCGCGCGAGCGGCGGCGCGCGGCAACTGCTCGACCGGATGACCGAGCGCGTCGCGCAGACGCGCGCGCACGACGGCACGCTCGTCGCCGCGGTGCAGCAGGCGGCCCGTGCGTCGGGCTGGCACGCGAGCGGTGCGCTGGTCGCGAATCTCGTCGGGTTGCTGTCGCAGACCTGCGAGGCGACGGCCGCGTGGCTCGGCAACTCGCTGGTGGCTTGGAACGGGGAAGCGGAAACCGCGCACGTTGCGCCGGACGCCGCCGCGCTCGACGCGTTCGTTGCGGAAGTCGGGCGCTTCGATGCGCCGGTGCAGAACACGCGCCGCTTCGTCGCGTCGCGCACGACGATCGAAGGCGTGACCGTCGAAGCCGGCGACGCGATCCTGGTCGTGCTCGCCGCGGCGAACCGCGACCCGGCCGTGCATCGCGACCCGCACCGGCTGATGCCCGGCCGCGCCGCGGGGACGAATTTCGGCTTCGGCACGGGGCCGCATGGGTGTCCGGGCGAGCGGATCGCACGGGCGGTGACGGCGGGGGCGTTTGCGGCGTGGTTGCGCGCGGGCGGCTGGCCGCCGCGTGGCAGGCTGACGTGGAGTTACCGCGCGTCGACCAACGTCAGAATGCCGACGTTCGATGCGGCACGGTGAAGGGAAAAGAGGGACTTAACGGCAGCCTTGCTTCTCCGCCCATTGCTCCTGGGCGGCGACGCGGCGCTGCACGCGTTCGACGAGACCGGTCGAGAAGGTCCGCATGCTGATGCTGCGGCGCTTTGCAAGGATCGTCTGCGCGACATCGGTGCGCGGATTCGGCTGGCAAGCCCAGTACAGCGTCATCAGCCAGCCGATGCCGGTCCACCCGAACAGCGCGTTGAACATCGCGATCGTCAGCTTGTCGTGCCGGCCGCGCCGGTCGGCAATGACGGCCGGCACGAAATAGAGCGCGATCGCGACGACTGAACCGGCCACTTGAATCAGGACTGCATCGTTCATGGTGCTGCTCCGTCCGAACTGCAATGGGGCTGATTGTCGCGCTTTTTCCGTTCGTGTGCCGGCAATTGATTGTTGCGTTTTTAATGACGATCAGCGGGCCTCGGCGCCTGCCGGCTGCAGTTCGTTGCTCAGCGCGAAACCTTCGTCGAGCCAGCCCGTCACGCCGCCGATCATCAGCTTGACGGGGCGGCCGAGGCGCGCGAGTTCGATCGCCGCGCGCGCGGCGCCGTTGCAGTGCGGGCCCGCGCAGTAGACGACGAACAGCGTGTCGGCCGGATAGCCGGCGAGCTTGCCCGCGACGATCTTGCGGCGCGGCAGGTTGCGCGCGCCGGGCACGTGGCCGGCGGCGAACTGGTCGGGGCCGCGCACGTCGAGCAGCACGAAATCGGGCGCGCCGGATGCGAGCGCGTCATGCACGTCCCAGCAATCGGTCTCGAATCGCAGCGATGCGGCGAAATGCGCGAGGGCGGCCGGGCTGTCGGCGGCGGGCACGTCGGTGACGAAGGACATGGGCAGGCTCTCCTGGATGAACGGGCGCGGAATGCGCCGGCATGGAGGGCAGTATCGCGGTTCGGCGCGCTTCGCGGCAGTGGCGCGATCGACAAGTTCCGGTAACATCGCGCCATGCACAATCATCTCGTCGTCGCGCTCGCCTACGATCGCCTCTGCACGTTCGAATTCGGCTGCGTGGTCGAACTGTTCGCACTCGAACGCCCCGAACTCGGGGTCGACTGGTATCGCTTCGCGGTATGCGCGAGCGAGCCGGGGCCCGTGCGCGCGGCGGGCGGCATCACGGTCGCCGCGCCGTACCGGCTCGCGACGCTCGATCGTGCGGACACCATCGTGATTCCCGGCTGGCGCGACCCGGACGAACTGCCGCCCGAGCCGCTGCTGAAGAAACTGCGGGCCGCGCATCGGCGCGGCGCGCGGCTCTGTTCGATCTGTTCGGGCGTGTTCGTGCTGGCGGCGGCCGGCGTGCTCGACGGGCTCACCGTGACGACGCACTGGCGTTACGCAGAGCGCTTGCAGGCACGTTATCCGGCGCTGCGCGTGAATCCCGATGCGCTTTACGTCGACGAAGGGCAGATCGTCACGTCGGCCGGGTCGGCGGCGGGGCTCGACATGCTGCTGCATCTCGTGCGCCGCGATCACGGCGGCGCGATCGCGAACCGTGTCGCGCAACGCCTCGTGCTGCCGCCGCATCGCGACGGCGGCCAGGCGCAGTTCGTGCCGCGCCCGGTCGCGCCGGGCGGCAGCGACCGGCTCGCGAAGCTGATCGACTGGATGCGCGCGCACGCGGCCGAGCCGCACACGCTCGCGTCGCTCGCTGCGCAGGCCGCGATGAGCACGCGCACGCTGCAGCGCCAGTTCGCGGACGCGACGGGGATGTCGCCGCTCGCGTGGCTGATCCGCGAACGCGTGAACGTCGCGAAGGATATCCTCGAAGCGCAACCCGCGCTGTCGCTTGCGCAGGTCGCGGCGCGAGCGGGGTTCGGTTCGGAGGAGTCGCTGCGCCGGCATTTCCGGCGCGTCGCGGCGACGAGCCCGGCCGCGTACCGGCGCGGGATGGATCGCGGCGGAAGATAATAACGGGCGCCGAACGGGGCCGTTCGGGCACGACAACAAAAGGAAAAAACATCATGGGCTTGCTCGGAAAGCTGTTCGGAAAGAAATCGCACGACGAAGCGTCGTCGGCATCTCAGGCGCCTTCGACTGGCGAGCAGGGTGAGCAGAACGAGCAAAACGGCCCCGACATCGCGCCCGAACTTGCGCCCGCGCTGGCGGCCTACCAGGCGGGCCGGCACGAGGCCGCGATCGCGGGCGCCGCGCCGTACGCCGAGCGTCTCGCCGATGCGGCGCGGCTTTGCGCGCTCGCCTATTCGGCGATGGATCGGTATGCCGAAGCATTCCCGTACTGGCTCGCGTTGTTCGAACGGGAGCCGAGCGCGCACAACGCGGTGCAGCTCGCGACGACGTCGGTGATGTGCGGTGAGGTAAAGCGCGGCGAAGCGTGGATGCAGAAGGCCGCCGAGATCAATCATGAAACGCGCGAGCAGTCGGACGTCGCCGCGCGCGTGAACTTCATTTCCGCACTGATGCAAGGCGGCCATCTTCACGACGCGCTGCCGCATATCGCGTGGATGCGCGACGTGTACGGTCAGGTGCGCATCACCGATTCGACGTTCCTTTACATGCGCGGCATTCCGTTCTTTCCGTCGTTCCTCGAGAAGAGCCTGGAGATCCTGAAGGCCACGCAGCCGGCCGATGCGATTGCGCCGTGGTACGGCGCGCTCAACGGCAAGCTCGACGAAGAAGGCGAAGCGCAGCTTGCCGCGTGGGTCGGCCAGCTGCCGGGACAACCGGCCGCCTGAAAGGCCGCCGGCTCTTGCGATGACCATTCATTCCGAACAAGGATTCCGATGACGATGCTGCCTTCCCGTTTGCCGCTGATCCAGGCGCCGATGGTCGGTTCGCTGAGCTCGCTCGCGATCGCGGTGTGCGAAGCCGGCGGGCTCGGTTCGCTCGCGTGCGCGGCGCTCGGCCCGCAGCAACTGCGCGACGAGATCGCGGCGATCCGCGTGCGCACGCCCGCGCCGTTCAACGTGAACTTCTTCTGCCACACGCCGCCGGCGCCCGACGCCGAGGTCGACGCGCGCTGGCGCGCGGCGCTCGCCGGCTACTACGCGGAAGCCGGGCTCGATCCGGCCGACGTGAAGGGCGGCGCCGGTCGCGCGCCGTTCGACGATGCGATGTGCGCGGTCGTCGAGGAGCTGCAGCCGGCCGTCGTGAGCTTCCATTTCGGGCTGCCGCACGACACGCTGCTCGATCGCGTGCGACGCACCGGCGCGCGGGTCGTTTCGTCCGCAACGACCGTCGAGGAAGCGCGCTGGCTCGATGCGCGCGGCGTCGACGCGATCGTCGCGCAGGGCGCGGAGGCCGGCGGCCATCGCGGGATGTTCCTGACCGACGACATTCACGCGCAACCGGGCCTGTTCGCGTTGCTGCCGCAGATCGTCGATGCGGTGCGCGCACCGGTGATCGCGGCCGGCGCGATCGCCGACGGGCGCGGCATCGCGGCTGCGTTCGCGCTCGGCGCGCGTGCGGTGCAGATCGGTACCGGCTATCTGCTGACGCCGCAGGCCGGCCGTTCGGCGCAACATCGCGCGGCGGTACGTGCTGCGCGCGACGACGGCACGCGCGTGACCAATCTGTATACGGGCCGCCCCGCGCGTGGGCTGCTGACGCGTTTCATGCGCGAGCAGGGGCCGATGAGCGCGCTCGCACCTGCGTTCCCGCTCGCGACCGCGGCGGTCGATCCGCTGCGCGGCGCGTTCGAGCGGCGGGGCCGCGACGATTTCTCGCTACTGTGGTCCGGCGAGGCCGCGGCACTCGCGCGCGACGAGGATGCGGGCGAACTGACGCGGCGCCTGTGGTCCGACGCGCTGGCCTGCGCGGCAGGGCTGTGCGACGCGTTCCCGCAGGCGGTCTGAACGCACGCGGAAGGGGGCGCCGACGGCGCATCAACGGCGTATGATCTGGTTTTTCGTCAGCCCGATCCAGGCCCCCCACCATGACCTCCGTCGACACTACCCCCGTCCTCGACCATGACAAGCTCGTTACCTTCATCGAGCGCAAGTGGAACGATGAAATCCTCCACGCACTGACCGACTACATCGCGATTCCCGCGAAGAGCCCAGCGTTCGACCCCGACTGGGAGAAGCGCGGTTACCTCGAGCGCGTCGTCACCGATGCCGCGCAGTGGGCCGAACGCCAGCCGGTGAAGGGCCTGAAGCTCGAGATCGTGCGCTTGCCGGGCCGCACGCCGGTGATCTTCTTCGAATCGCCGGCAACGCGTTCGGGCAGCACCGACACGATCCTGCTGTACGGCCACCTCGACAAGCAGCCCGAATTCGACGGCTGGCGCGCGGACCTCGGCCCGTGGACGCCGAAATTCGAGAACGGCAAGCTGTACGGCCGCGGCGGCGCGGACGACGGTTATGCGATCTACGCGAGCCTCGCGGCGCTCGGCGCGCTCGACGAGCAGGGCATCGAACGGCCGCGCTGCGTCGGCCTGATCGAGACCTGCGAGGAATCGGGCAGCTACGACCTGCTGCCGTACGTCGACGCGCTGCGCGACCGGCTCGGCCAGGTGTCGCTTGTCGTGTGTCTCGATTCGGGCGCCGGCAACTACGACCAGATGTGGCTCACCACGTCGCTGCGCGGCCTCGTGTCCGGCGACCTGCAGGTCGAGGTGCTGGAAGAAGGCATCCACTCGGGCGTCTACGGCGGCATCGCGCCGTCGAGCTTCCGCGTGATGCGCCAGTTGTTCGAGCGTCTCGAAGACGCAAAGAACGGCAACCTGCTGCCGGGCGTGTTCCATTGCGAGATTCCGTCGAGTCGCGTGCGCGAAGCCGACGCGGCCGCCGCTATCCTCGGCGACGCGGTGTGGAAGGGGCTGCCGTGGGCATGCGGCGCGGACGGCAAGCCGGTGCTGCCGACCACGACCGATCCGCGCGAGGCGCTGCTGAACTCGACGTGGCGTCCGTCGCTGTCGGTGACGGGCGCGGCCGGCATGCCGGCGCTCGCCGATGCGGGCAACGTGCTGCGTCCGCGCACGGCGTTCAAGCTGTCGCTGCGCCTGCCGCCGCTCGTCGACGCCGCGCAGGCCGTGCAGCAGCTGAAGGAACTGCTCGAACTCGATCCGCCGTACAACGCGAAGGTCACGTTCAAGCCGGACGCAGGCGCCGCGACGGGCTGGGCCGCGCCGGATCTCGCACCGTGGCTCGCGTCGTCGCTCGACGCCGCGTCGCGCCGCCACTTCGGCGCGGACTGCGCGTACATGGGCCTCGGCGGCACGATCCCGCTGATGAACGTGCTGCAGGAAGGCTTCCCGTCCGCGCAATTCATGGTGTGCGGCGTGCTCGGGCCGAAGTCGAACGCGCACGGCCCGAACGAGTTCCTGCATGTGCCGTACGCGAAGAAGCTGACTGCGGCGGTTGCCGACGTGATCGCGACCGCGCGCTGATCGCCGCGACCGTTCGACGTCCCGATTGCCCGACCCGATCCGACCTGACGGAACCCTGCCGATGACCGCACTGCCGACGCCCGACACCGAACCGCTGCGCATGCGCGCCGAACCGCTGCATGCATTCGTCGCGGCACTCTGGGAACGGGCCGGCAGCAGCGAGCGCGAGGCGCGGCTCGTCGCCGATCACCTGGTCGGCGCGAATCTCGCGGGCCACGATTCGCACGGGATCGGGATGATTCCGAACTATGTCGCGTCATGGCGGGAAGGGCAGTTGCAGTTGAACGGGCACGCGTCGATCGTCCGCGACGGCGGCGCGGTGCTGACGATCGACGGCGGGCGCGGCTTCGGCCAGGTGATCGCGTTCGAGGCGATGGTCGAGGGGATCGAGCGCGCGCGGCGCATGGGCATCTGCGCGGTCGGGCTGCGCGACGTGCATCATCTCGGCCGCATCGGGCACTGGGCCGAGCAGTGCGCGCGCTCGGGGCTCGTGTCGTTCCATTTCGTCAACGTGCCGGGCGACCTGCTGGTCGCGCCGCTGCACGGCACCGATCCGCGCTTCGGCACGAACCCGTTCTGCGCCGCGTATCCGCGTGCGGGCCGGCCGCCGCTGCTGCTCGATTTCGCGACGAGCGCGATCGCATACGGCAAGACGCGCGTCGCGTACAACCAGGGCAAGCGCGTGCCGGCCGGGTCGCTGATCGACCATCGCGGCCAGCCGACCGACGATCCGGCCGTGATGCACGAGCAGCCGTTCGGCGCGCTGCTGCCGTTCGGGCTGCACAAGGGCTATGCACTCGCGGCGATGTGCGAGATTTTCGGCGGCGCGCTGGTCGGCGGGCATACGACGTACGGCGACACGCTGCAGAAGACGAGCGCGATCGTCAACGGGATGCTGTCGGTGCTGATCGATCCGACAGCGTTCGACGCGGCCGATGCCGAGCGCGAAGCCGATGCGTTCGTCGCATGGGCGAAGGCGTCGCCGCAGGCCGGCGACGCGCCGGTGCAGGTGCCCGGCGAGCCGGAGGAAGCGAGCCGCGCCGCGCGCGGCGCCGGCGGCATTCCGGTCGACCGCGCGACGTGGCGGCAGATTCGCGACAGCGCGGCGGCCGTCGGCTTCGACGACGCGGCGCTCGATGCGTGGACGCAGCGCTGTATCGGCGCTGCCTGACCGGCAAGGGCGGCCGATGAGCTGGCAGGCGGACAAGGCGCACGGCGAGGAGATCGCGTACCAGATCGCGAGCCTCGGCCATATCGAAGTCACGCGATTCTTCAGCGGCGCCGCGTTGCGGCTCGACGGCGTGATGTTCGGTTTCCTGGCGCGCGGGTCGATGTTCCTGCGTGTCGACGACGTGAACCGTCCGGCGTTCGTCGCGGCGGGGATGGGGCCGTTCTCGTATTCGGGGCGCACGCGTACCGTCGCGCTCGAGGGCTACTACGAGACGCCGGCGGACGTGCTCGAGGATGCGGGCGCGCTGTTCGACTGGTGTCGCGGCGCGTATCGCGCGGCGCTGCTGGCGGGGCCGCCGAAGCGCAAGGCGAGGGCGGCGCCGAAGACGGCATCCGGAACGGCGTCGACGACAGCGCCGAAACCGGCATCGAAGACGGCGCCGAAACCGGCATCGAAGGCGGCGTCAAAACCCACGTCGAAACCGACGACAGGCCAGAAATCGACGCCGGCATCGAAACGGCCTGCAAGGCCGTCGCCCGAAACGGCACCCAAAACGGCTTCGAAATCGTCACCGACACGTAAGAAATCCTAGTGTCGATTGCGTGAAGCAACGGCTTCGCGATTTCTGCATGCTTCACAACGGCGGCCCCGGCGTTTATGATCGGCGCGGATCGCGCTCGTGCCTGGCGCGGCCCGCGCCGGCCTCGCCGCCGGCTCCGCGAACGCGCATCGTACGCCGCGCGCGACGCTTCCCCACTCATCATTCCAGACGGAGACAGCCGATGCTCGTCCTGATTCTCGGTTTAGCGATCTTCCTCGGTGTGCACTCGATCCGGATCGTCGCCGACGGCTGGCGCTCCGCGATGATCGCGCGAATCGGCGAGAAAGGCTGGAAGGTCGGCTATGCGATCGCGTCGATCGTCGGCTTCGTGCTGATCGTCCGGGGTTACGGAATCGCGCGCGAGGGTGCGGCGCTGCTGTGGGTGTCGCCCGTCGGCGTACGCCACCTCACCGGCATGCTGACCGCGATCGCGTTCGTGCTGATCGCCGCATCCTACGTGCCAGCGAACCGCATCAAGACGCTCGTCGGGCATCCGATGCTGGCCGGCGTGATGGTCTGGGCGGTTGCGCACCTGCTCATGAACGGCACGGTGCACGCGGTCGTGCTGTTCGGCGCGTTCTTCGTGTGGTCGCTCGTCGATTTCGTCGTGTCGCGTACGCGCGATCGCCGCGACGGCGTCCGCTATCCGGCCGGCAAACTGTCGGGCGACGCGGTGGCGATCGTCGCCGGGCTCGCCGTGTGGGCCGTATTCGCGGGGTTCCTGCACGGCTGGCTGATCGGCGTGCGGCCGTTCGGCTGAGCGGGCGGCCGGCCCAGGCCGGCAGCCACGGCAGGAAATCGCGGAGGATTGCACCGGGCAGGATCGCTTTGTGCCGGGCCGCCGGCGATGAATCGGAATGACTGCCGCGGTGGCGGCAACGGTGTGCGTGCGTCAGATCGGCTTGACGAACAACCCGATGGTCAGCACCGCGCCGATGCAGACGATGCCGATCCGCAGCGCGCGTTCGTTCACGCGATGCAGCGCCCACGTGCCGAGCAGCCCGCCGACGATTGCACCGCCGCCGAGTGCGAGCGCCGCGCCCCAGTGCAGGTGCGGCGACGTCAGGAACAGCACGACGGCCGATGCGTTCATCACGCCGGCAAGCGCGTTCTTCGTCGACATCGCGTGACGCGGCGACAGGCCGGCCATCGTCAGCGTGGCCATCATCAGGAAGCCGAGCCCGCCGCCGAAGTAGCCGCCGTAGATCGCGATCATGAACTGCGAGATCGCGGCGGGCACGGTGCCGAGGTGCGCCGTGCCCTCGCCCGGCTTGCGGAAAAAGCTGCCCCACGCGAACACGATCGTTGCGAACAGCACGAGCCACGGCACGAGGCGCGAGAAGATCGACGAAGGCGTCTTCAGCAACAGCAGCCCGCCGAGCGCGCCGCCGACGACGCTGATCGCGAACAGCGCGCGAAACGACAGCTTGCCGGCGCCGCGCACCATGTTTCGGCTTGCCCAGCCGGTCGTGACCTGCGCGGGAAACAGCGCGACCGTCGACGTGATGTTCGCCGCGAGCGGCGACATGCCCGACACGATCAGCGCGGGCAGCGTGACGAACGAGCCGCCGCCGGCGAGGGTGTTCTGCAGGCCGGCCCAGAGGCCGGCGAGGATGACGAGGGCGAGCATCGGTGCGGGAGCGGGGAGGTGGCTGGGTTCGCTTGCCGGAAGCGGGCAGGCGCGGCGGACGCACGATGGTAATGCAGGATCGCGGGCGCGGGAAGGAAGAGCGCGGCGGGACAATCCGGGGAGCCGATGCAGAGCGTCCGTCGCGTCGTGGCGCGGTCGAACGTGCCGGCCGGATTCGGCACGGCGGCGGTGCCGGCCAGGAAAGCGCCCGATTTAACGCTTCATTACGATGGGCTTACCTGAAAGATGCTAAATTCGCCCATCGATATCTCATAAAGCGGAAAGGGCAGACAGATGCTGAAGAAATTGGCCGGGATGGCAGTGGTGGTCGGTGCGATGGCGGTGGCGTCATTGCCTGCCGTGGCAGGCGACACGAACAATGCACTGGGCGGCGCGCTGGGCGGCGTCGCGGGCGCAGCGGTCGGCAACGCGGTTGGCGGAAGCACGGGTGCGATCATCGGCGGGGCCGTGGGCGGTGGCGCAGGCGGTGCGGTGACGTCGAACAAACGCGAACGCACGGGCGCGGTCGTCGGCGGCGCACTGGGTGGCGGCGCGGGCGCCGCTGCGGGCAACGCGATGGGCGGCACGGCCGGCAGCCTCGTCGGCGCCGCCGTGGGCGGCGGCGCGGGTGCGGCGCTGGGCGGCCACGTGTCGCGCAACAACTCGCGTTCCGACGATCATTACCGCGGCAACAAGCACAAGAACAAGAAGCGCTACAAGCACGACGACTGACCGGCGGGTCTCGGGCGAGCCGCAGTGGGGCGAGCAAACGGTGACCAAGCACACAGCAGCGCAATGTCACCCGGCGCTTTCCCGGCGAGCGCCGATGGCGCCGGGTAGCAGGCACGTCTCCGTGACCGCCGTGCATGAATGGCGATCACGGAGGCGGTCAATCCGTCATTCCGTCTTTCCGTCTCGAGTGATCAGCGCGTTGAGCACCAGATTCGAAATGGTGCGGTAAGCCGCGTCGAAATCGTCGCTTCCGAGCGTGCGCTTGCCGAGCACCAGCAGCATCTGCGGGGCGAAATCCGCATACGCCTGCGTGGCGGCCCAGATCAGGAAGAACAGGTGCTCCGCATCGACCTGCCTGACCTTGCCTTCGTCGATCCAGCGTTCGAGCACCCGGATGTCGTCGCGCAACACCGGAATCAGTTGCTTGCGGATTTCCTTTCCGTAGGTCTTTGCTCCGCCGATGATCTCCAGCGCAAAAACCCGCGATCCATGCGGGCGATTTCTGGAAAATTCGAGCTTGGCCCGGATATAGGCCGACATCGCTTCCGCGGGCTCGCGATCGGGCGCCGCAAACTCCCGCATCCTGCCGAGCCAGTCGCGCAATACGTCGTCCAGCACGCGTCGGTAGAGCGCCAGCTTCGTCGGGAAGTAGTACATCAGGTTCTGCTTCGACAAGCCGGCGGCCGCTGCGATCGTGGTCACCGAACTTCCCTCGAAGCCGTACGTGGAGAACGATTCCTCGGCCGCGGCGAGAATGGCCGCCTCGAGCGTGCCACGCAGCGCTTCCCGCCGGCGGTGGGGCCGGACGGGCGTTTCCGGAGTCGGCCCGGACGGGTTCATCGCTCTTCTTCCACCGGCATGTCGGACCAGCGTCGTCGTTGCACGCTCAACGCGTGCCCGCTTCAGGATAGGTGATGCGTTCAGGCGCGCGCTGCATGATGACCTTCCCGGCGCGCAGCGACAATCGCACCTTTGCCTGTTTGCGGATCACTTCATAGTCGCAATCGGCGTCGAGGACCAGAAGATTGGCCGGCCGCCCGACGGCAATGCCGTAGCGATCGCCCAGCGACATCGCCTGCGCGCTGTGCTCCGTGACGAAGTCGAGGCATCGCTGCAGGTCTTCATAACCGAGCATGTGGCACACGTGCAGGCCGACGTCGAGGATGCGCAGGATGTTGCCGTTGCCGACGGGGTACCACGGATCCTTGATCGAATCCTGTCCGAAGCACACGTTGATGCCGGCGCGATCGAGCTCTGCCACACGCGTAATGCCGCGTCGTTTCGGGTAGGTGTCGAAACGCCCCTGCAGGTGGATGCTTTCGGTCGGACACGAAATGAAATGGATCTCCGACCGCTTCAACAAGCGGAACAGCTTCGAGCAGTAGGCGTTGTCGTAGGAACCCATCGCGGTCGTGTGGCTGGCGGTGACGCGCGTGCCCATCCCGCGAACCCGCGCTTCCTCGGCGAGCACCTCCAGGAAGCGTGAATGCGGATCGTCGGTTTCGTCGCAATGGACATCGACGAGGCAGCCCTTGCGTTCCGCGAGATCCATCAGGAACTTGATGGAGCTCACGCCCTGGTCGCGGGTGTTCTCGAAATGCGGAATGCCGCCGACGACGTCGGCGCCCATTTCGATCGCGCGCTCCATCAGTGCCCGTCCATTCTCGAACGACTCGATGCCCTCCTGAGGGAACGCGACGATCTGCAGGTCGATCAGATCGCGCGCCTCGTCCCTGACCTCGAGCATCGCCTTCAACGCGGCAAGCGTGTGATCGGTGACGTCCACATGCGTGCGCACGTGCTGGATGCCGTTGTCGCGCAGCATCCCGATCGTGGTGTGGGCGCGAGCTTTCGTATCGTCGTGCGTAATGGTGGCCTTGCGCTGCCCCCATCGTTCGATGCCTTCGAACAGCGTGCCGCTCATGTTCCACTCGGGTTCGCCGGCGGTCAGCGTCGCATCGAGGTGGATATGCGGCTCGACCAGCGGCGGAATCACGAGGTTGCTGCCTGCATCGATCACGTCGATTCCTTGCGGCGTCAGCGGCGACGGCTGGACGTCGATGCCGCGGATCGTGTCCGCATCGATGTCGATCGTGTGGAGGCCGCTACGGCCGCGCAATCTGACGTTGATGATTTTCATGAGCGTTCCTTTTGTATGGGGACCGGGAGGGCGCGCAGCGCAATCATTCACCCTGGACGGACGGTTCGCGCGAGAACGCGCGAGCAACCTGCAGCAGCACGACGTAGGCGGCGGCCGACGCCGCGATGCCGACGATCGGCGCGATCCACGGCGACGTATAGGCGAGTACGGCGCCGATCGCATACGCGGCCAGACCGATCACATTGAAGCGCGGAAGGCGGGCGGTGGCAAGCGACGGGTATTTCCCGCGATGGCGGTACCAGTAGTCCGCCATGATCACGCCGCCGACGGGCGGAATGATCGAGCCGAGCAGCACCAGGAATGGAATCAGCAGCTCGTACATCCCGCCGACCGCGAGCACGATGCCGATCGCTGCGCCCACGACGACGAGCGTGCGGCGCCGTTCGGTGCGCAGCAGATGGCATCCGGCGGCCGCGACGTTGTACATCGTCGGCCCCTGGATGGTCCAGAGGTTGAGGCACAGCATCACGACCGCCGCGATCGACAGGCCCTGCAGCATCATCACCTCGACGATGTCGGCTTGCTGATAGACGATCGCACAGTACGCGCCCGCGACGATCATCAGGCCGTTGCCGAAGAAGAAGCCGATCATGCTGGCCGACACGGCGCTGCGCGCGCTGCGTGCGAGGCGCGTCCAGTTGGTGGCCTGGGTGGCGCCGCTGGCAAAGGTGCCGATGACCATCGTCACGGCAGCCGAGAACTGCATCGGATGTGACGGCACGACGTGCGTGAGGCCGGCCCAGCCGCCGATATCGCGGGTGGCGATCCACATCGACGTCATCAGGAGCACGAACATCAACGGCACGGAGACGCGCGACAGCACGTCCATGCCGCGATAGCCGATGATGGCCGTGATGGAGAATCCGAAACCGAACAGGATCATCAACGGCGTGGTAACGGAGGCCGGCCACCCCAGCAGCTTGACCAGTACGATCGCCACCGTCGCGGTCCCCCATGCGTACCAGCCGAGTTCGGCGAAGCCGAGCAGGAAATCGGACAGCTTGCTGCCGACTTCCCCGAAGCAGAATCGCCCCATCAGCACCGCATTCAGGCCGCTGCGGGCGGCGATCAACGCGAGCGACGCCGCATAGGCGGCGAGCAACAGGTTTCCGATCACGGCGATCCGGATCATGCTGACGACGTCGAACGCGACACCGATCTTGCCGCCGGCAAACATCGTTCCCGTGAAGAACGTGAAGCTCAACAACACCATCGTGATGGACAGGAATCCGGTGCGTTTCGCGAGCGGGACTTCGCTCAACGAGAATTCTCCGTGATCCGAATCGGCCATCGGGCGTGAATCCTGGTTCGTGGGCATCTTGTCTCCCGGTCAGCGATAGGGCGGGTCTGAAAAGGGTTTGCGAGGGCCTTGCATGGATCGATGACGCACGGTTTCAGCGCGTCATTCTCTCTGGCCAAAATTTTGACAAGGGTAAAAATCCGGGGCGGCGGATGGCGGGGCAACTCGCCGGTCCTGCGTAGTTCGTACGCGAGTCGTCACGTGTATCGATCGATCGGTCGATTCGGTTGATCGGAGTCCGGACGGACGAAAACGGGGGAAACGTGACTGCTGCCCGTCACGTCCATGCCGAAACGACAAGGGTTTGTCGGCGGCGGGAACGGACAGGCAGAAGCGGCAGGTGTCTTGTCCGGTTCGCTGCCGGTAGCGGTTCGACGAATCTCTAAAGGTTGCCAGCCCGTCGATGCGCCGCTTTCCCGCACGCTTGCCTCCGTGAAATTGTCGTGCTAATTTTTCATGAAATTTGCCGATGAAAATTTCACGGGAGTCCGCATGTTCGTGCAGTCCGACCGTCACGTCGCAAGCTACTACGCCGGCACCTACCCGGCGCCGATCCCGCATCGTCCGGAACTGGACGAGCGTATCGACGCCGACGTGCTGGTTGTCGGCGCGGGCTTCAGCGGGCTGCATACGGCATTGCGCCTCGCGCTCGCCGGCAAGCGCGTCGTCGTGCTGGAGGCGAGCCGCGTCGCGTGGGCCGCGTCGGGCCGCAACGGCGGGCAGGCGCTGCTCGGCTGGTCGTGCGACATGCAGCCGCTCGAGGATTCGCTCGGCCGCGACGGCGCACGGCTGCTGTGGGACAGCATGCGCTGGGCCGCGGCCGAGGTGCGCGAACTGCCGGAGCGGCACGGTTTCGACATCGACTACCGGCCCGGCAGCCTGTGGGCCGCGGTGCGGCCGCGCCGCGTCGCGATGCTCGCGCAGGCCCGCGACGCGGCGGCCGAGCGATGGGGCTACGACCGGCTGCGCGTGATCGGGCGTGACGAGATGCCCGAATGGATCGGCGGCACGCGCTATCTCGCGGCGCTCCACGATCCGGAGGCCGGCCACCTGAATCCGCTGAAGCTTGCGCTCGGCCTCGCGCAGACGATCGAGCGCGCAGGCGGCCGCATCTTCGAGCAGAGCCGCGTGCTCGATTGCCGCGAGACGCCCGGCGGCCACATCGCCCGCACGGCGCGTGGAGAAGTGCGCGCGGACGTGCTCGTGCTCGCCTGCAACGCGTACGTCGACCGGCTCGATCGCGACCTGGCGCGCCGGCTGCTGCCGGTCGGCACGTACCAGGTCGCGACCGCGCCGCTCACGGCCGACGTCGCGCGTTCGCTGCTGCCGCAGAACAGCTGCGTGATCGACAACCAGTTCGTGCCCGATTACTTCCGGCTGAGCCCCGACAACCGGCTGCTGTTCGGCGGCGGCTGCACGTATCTCGGCGGCATCCCCGCCGATATCGCGGCGGCGACGCGCCCGCACCTCGAGCGCGCGTTCCCGCAACTGGCCGGCGTGCCGCTCGATTACGCGTGGGGCGGCCATATCGACATCAGCATGCGCCGCACGCCGGACATCGGACGCCACGGGCAGCGTTACTGGCTGCAGGGCTTCTCGGGGCACGGCGTGCTGCCGACGCTCGCCGGTGCGCGTGCGGTCGCCGACGCCGTGCTCGGCGACGGGCGCCTGCTCGAGCAGTACCAGCGCATCCGCAACCCGCGCTTCCCCGGTGGCGACCGGCTTGCCGCGCCACTGGAAGCGCTCGGCAAGGTTTGGTACCGTTTGCGCGATACCGTCTGACCGCACCGGAACCCATCATGAACGAACAGGAAGAGATAGAAAGTCTGGCGATCCTGATCCGCGACCTGCGCAAGCATCGCAAGGTCACGCTGAACGACCTCGCCGAGCGGATCGGCCGCTCGGTCGGCTTTCTGTCGCAGGTCGAGCGCGGGCTGTCGCGCCCGACGGTCGCGGATCTGACCGCGATCGGCGAGGCGCTCGGCGTGCCGACCACGTATTTCTACAGCCTGAGCAAGCCGCGCAGCGTGCCGTGGGTCACGCGGCCCGACGAGCGGCGCACCGTGTATTACGCGGCCGGCATTACCGACATCCTCGTGTCGCCGAACATGCGCTCGCGCTTCTCGATCCTCGAAAGCCATCTCGCGCCGGGCGCGAGCAGCGGCGAGCGGCCCGTCGACGACAGCGACGAGCAGGGCGGCTTCGTGCTCGAAGGAGAACTGACGATCTGGATCGACGGTGACGACACGCCCGTCACGCTCGGCCCGAACGATGCGTTCCAGCTTCCCGCGCACAAGCGGTTCCGTTATGCCAACCTGACCGACGCGCCGACGCGCGTGATCTGGGTGTTCACCTGAGTTGTCGGCGGGGCGGGCGGTGTCGCAGGCCGCCGCGCCGCGCAGCATGTTTGCAGTACTGATTTAAATGCGGCGTGCGTCGTCCGGTGCGCCGCATGAATCCGGTGCGCCGCGCTGCGGCACCGTCATACAAGACATGGAAAGGATGAGACATGGCTGACGTCGTTCCCGCGCTGGTCGATGAAGTCCGCGCATTCCGGCAGGCGCACCCCGAGATCCGTTATGTCGACCTGATCTGCCTCGACCTGCCCGGGCATTTCTACGGCAAGCGCTACCCGATCGATGCGCTCGAGAAGGTTGCGTCCGGCTCGCTGCTGAAGCTGCCGCAGAACTGCGTGCTGCTCGGCACGCAGGGCGGCCTCTACAAGATCGGCGACTACTGTTTCAACGACGGCGACCCCGACGCGCCGCGCCGCCTGATCCCCGGCACGCTGAAGCCCGTGCGCTGGGAGCGGCAGCCGCTCGCGCAGATGCTGATCAGCTCCGACGGCACCGATGCGCCGATCGGGTTCGAGCCGCGCGAGGTGCTCGCGCGCGTGCTGCGGCGTTTCGAGGCGCGCGGCATCCGACCGGTCGTCGCGTTCGAGCTCGAGTTCTACCTGTTTGCCGCGCAGCTCGCGGAGGGGATGCCGCAGTATCCGCGCGACCGATTGAGCGACGACCGCGACGATCAGCCGAACATGCATATCGAGCGCCTGTCGCGCTTCTCCGACGTACTGCACGAGATGGTCGAGGCCGCGTGCGAACAGGGCGTCGATGCGACGGTGATCACGGCCGAGCTCGGGCCCGGCCAGTTCGAGATCAATTTCGGCCATACCGACGACGCGTTGCGCGCGGCCGACTGGTCGGCGCTGTTCTGCCGCAGCACGCGCGGCGTCGCGTTGCAGCACGGCTATCGCGCGAGCTTCATGGGCAAGCCTTACCTGCATGCGCCGGGCAGCGGGATGCACGTGCACGTGAGCCTGTACGACGACGCGGGGCGCAACCTGCTCGCGGCGGACGGGCAGCGGCCGCTGCGGCACGCGGTGGCCGGATGCCTCGCGCTGCTGCCGCATTGCATGCCCATGTTCGCGCCGAATCACAACGCGTTCCGGCGCTACGGGTCGATGGTGAACGCGGCGAGCCGCGCAAGCTGGGGTTTCGAGGATCGCGATGCATGCATCCGGATTCCCGAGTCGGATGCACGCAACCTGCGGATCGAGCACCGGCTCGCGAGTGCGGACGCGAACCCGTACCTGGTGCTCGCAGCGATTCTCTCCGGGATGGAGCACGGGCTCGATGCACGGCTCGAGCCGATCGCGCCGCTCAACGAGGACCGCGGCAGCGGGATCGATTTTCCGAAGGAGATGCTGTCGGCCGTCGCGGCGATGCAGGATCATCCGGCCGCGTGCGAAGGGCTCGGCAGCGAGTTCGTGATGGTGTACTGCGAGAACAAGCGGCAGGAGGAGCTGGATTTTCGTAATGAGATCAGTGCGCGGGAGTATCGGTGGTTCTTGTGATTGCCGCGCGCGTCGACGAAGCAAACCAGGGAAGTGCGCGCCAGTAGCGCACTTCCTCGATTGGCGTACCGTCGATCTCGAACGTCTTGATGTCGTTTTCGGCGACGAAGCCCTCGCGTTCATAGAACGCTCTTGCTCGGCGGTTTTCGACGAGCACCCAGAGCGATACCCATGCATGGCCCGCGTGGTGCAGCGATCGGCACGCATGGTCGACCAGCGCCGTGCCGATTCCTTGCCCGCAATGCGACGGATGCAGATAGATCGCTTCGATTTCTCCCCACGCGCGATCCTTGTCGGTGTCGCGTGTCGGACCGTAGGCGATCCAGCCTGCTGCGTCGCTGCCCGTGAATGCGAGCGCGACGCGCGGGCGGCCGGCGTCGAGCGCGCAGCGCCACGCGGCTGTGCGTTTTTCCACCGACAGGCCCGCGAGGAATGGGGCCGGCATGATGCCCGGGTAGGTTGCCTGCCACGACGCGACGTGGATGTCGGCAATGGTCGCGGCATCGGCGGATGTCGCAGCGCGGATGTCGATCGTCGTCGTATTCGGTGCCATGCGTGTTCCGCCTGATCGGTTGCTGACTGTCGCTTTGTCCTGTGCGGGATTCAATCCGCCGGGTCCAGGCTACTGTCGATCGCGAAACGGTAGCCGATATCCACTTGCGACGCATCGCCCGGTTCGTCGGTTCTTTTCAGCACGAATTCGAACGCCGGTTCGAACCATCCGTTGCGCGGGACTTCTCCGCCGAGCACTTCGACTTCGTACCAGCCATTCTCGATTTCAATGACGGGCCTGCCCGGTTCGCGGTACCGCGCGAGCAGCGCGTTCACCGCTTCGTCGGTGCAGCGTTCGAGAATACGCCACGTGTAGAGCATGACCGAACGATGCTCGACGCGCAGCACGTACCCGCTGCGTCGATGCTGCAGGCGGCTTTCAGCGTTCAGCAATTCGGGCGTTTCGTCGTCCAGCGTGAAGATGACCGTGTATGGATGGTTCTCGATGCCGGCCAGCGGAATGACGATGCCTTCGAGCACGGCATGGTCGCCGCTGTCGTTCGTCGTGAACTCGGACGCGACGTTGTCCGACAGTCCATGCTGTTCCTTGTAGCGCTTCAGCAGCAGAAGATCGCCGACGAGGAAGTAATCGATCAGATCGTTGAGGACTTCGGAGAATTCATGCCGCATCGCCGTTCCTTTCGCGGTGCCGAAGCGCCGCGCCGCGAAACGCTTCGCGGCACGGCACCTTCGAAGTGCTTACTCCCCGAGCTTCGACGCCACGCACCCCGTGCTCGTGCATTCACGCTCGCGCTCGCGCAGGAACGACAGCCGCGACGCCGTCATGTCGGTCGCGCACTGGAGATCCACGAGGTAGCCGTTGTTGCGGGTCTCGCTGCACTGCGCGTCGCGCTGCTTCAGCCACGCGAGCTGGCCGGCCTTCAGCGTCGCCTGCTGGTCGCCGCTCAGTTGCTTGCGCAGCCGGCCGTATTCGTCGTTGAGTTCGCGGTCGGTCTGCGAGAACTGCGTGCTGCTGCAGTACACCTGGTCGAACGCGCTGTGCGGCTTCGCACAGCCGGCCGCGTGCGCGGCGAACGGAACGGCAAGCGCGAGCAGCGCGCAGGATGCGAACAGATTCTTCTTTTTCATGGTGATGCTCCTGACTGGGTGAAAACCGTTGAGCCCAATGGGCGATGCCGTCACTTCGGTGCCGTGCATGCGTCGATCCCGCCCGCGATTGCGATGGACAGGCGCTGGATCGTCTCACGCCGCGCGAGCCGCGCTTCCTCGTCGGGATTGACGATCACGCCGGCTTCGACGAGCACGGCCGGAATCGGCGCGGTGCGCAGCACGACGAGATCGTCGAAGCGGTGGATGCCGAGTTGCGGGTCGATCAGCGGGCGATTCTCGCCGCGGATCGGCTGCGCGTGATACAGCGACGGCCTTTCGCCGGCCGCGACCAGCCGCTCGGCGATCGCCTTCGCGCAACGCAGGCTTTCCGCGTAATGCAGATTGCGCTCCGACACGAACACCGAGAAACCGCGGAATTCGCGCTGCCGGCCTGCGTCGATGAACTGCTGCTGCATCGAGTCGTGATGGATCGACACGAACAGGTTCGCGTCGGGCGCCTGCGTCGAGCGCTGGTCGAGCGCGATCTCGCGGCCGTCGGCCGACGTGCGCAGCACGCGGTCGCCGCGCGCGGCAAGCTTTTCCGCGACCGCTGCGGACAGGTCCAGGTTGTACAGGTATTCGACGCGCCCGCTCGCGCCGGTGGAGCCCGGGTGCGCCGGCGTATGGCCGGTATCGACGACGATGTAGCGCCCGGATGCGGGATCGGTGCCGGTGCCTGCGGTGTCTGCCGCATGCAGCGCCAGCGGCGCGCCGAGCAGCGGGGCGCACGCGAGCATGCGCGCGGCGGCACGCACGAACGGGCGAAGGCGTCGGATGGTTCGGTTCGTCATTGTTGTTGTCGAGGAGGGCATACGGCGCGTCGAACGGCGCGGCACCGTCGGCCTGCTCAATGCAGTCGGAATGTCGCGCGATTATAGCGGGTGGCGGCGGCGCCGCAATGACGAATGGCGGCCGTCAGGCGAGCACGCGCCGGGCCGCGAGCATGCCCCAGTACGACGCTTCCTCGAACAGCGACAGCCCGGACAGATCCGCGTGCGCGAACACGACGGGGCCGTCGGCATCGCGCAGCGCGAGCAGCCCCGGCCGGCTCAGGAAGCCGACGTCGGGCGTCGCCATCGCATGGCCGCGCACGGTGATTTCGAGCGCCGTCGCGTGTTTCCACAGCTCGCGCCCGTATACGGCCTGCAGGTCGATCGCCGCCTGTTCGCGCAACGCGTCGGGCTTTGCCTGCGCGAGCCAGCGGCGCGTGTCGTCCGGCGCTTGCGTGCTCAGCGCCTGATACGCGGAAAACACCGAGCGCGTCGGCGGCGACATCCGGATCAACTGGTGGGTCGACACGACATAGCCGAGCCCCGCGCCGTCGTAGACGACGTTGTCCCACGCGAGCGGCACGCCGGCTGCTTCGGCCGGCATGCCGTCGAGCAGGAAGTTGGACACGAGCCACGGCGCGCGCGGCGGCAGGTCGCGCGCGGGCTCGAAGCCGTACGCGGAAAGCTGCGGAAACACGCGAGCCGCGACGAACAGCGGCATCGCGCACACGACGCGCCGCGCTTTCAGCGTGAACGTCGACAGCGCGCCATCGTCGCCGATGCGCGCGCACAGCACGTCGACGCCGCCCGCGCGTTCGGTCGCACGCACCGCGAAGCCGTCGCGCGACCACGCATTCGAGCCGGTGCGCGCGGTGATCGAATCGGTCAGCTTCGTCACCATCGTGCGCAGCCCGTCGGGCCAGGTCAGCACCGCGCCGTCGCCCGCATCGCCTGCGTGGCCGCCGCGCGACGAGAAATAGTGCAGCCCTGCCCATGCGGACACGTGCTCGTATCCCGCGCCGTAGTCGTCGCGGCAGCAATAGTTCAGGTACCAGTGCAGTGCCTTCGCGGTGTAACCCTCGTCGAGCAGCCACTGGCGAAACGAGCGTCGGTCGAGCGCGCGCCAGCGCGGGTCGCGCGACGATTCCGCGATCGGGATGCAGAACACCTTGCGGCCGTCTGCGCCGCGCGCGGCGCGCAGCCCGTCCGTGTATGCGAAGAAACGCGCCTGCTGCGCGAGCGCGTCGGCGCCGAGGCCGGCCGTGGGCACGATGCCGTCCTGCCACTGCCCGGCGATGAAGAGCCGTTCGTCGGGTGCGTGGACGAGTGCGCGCTCGTCGTACACGGGACGCGCGGACAACGGTGCGGATTCGATCACCCCGAGATCGGCGAGCATGTCGCGCAGATGCGCGGATTCGAGCGACGGCAGCGGCAGGTAGTGCGCGCCTTTCGGATAGCCGAGATCGCCGAAGCGGCCGCCGGCCGCGTTGCCGCCGAATTCGGGGCCCGCGAGCACCGCGAAGCGCTTGTGTCCCGCGCGTGCGAGCTGCCATGCGCACGACAGCCCGGCCGCGCCGGCGCCGAGGATCGCGACGTCCGTTTCGATCGTGCCGGAAGGCGGCGGCAGCGTGGCATGGTCGCGCAGCGCATGGCCTTCGCGCATGCCGGGGTAGCCGACGCGCGGCGTCGTCTCGATCCAGCCGGTGCGGCCGCATGCGGCGAGCGACGCGGCCGCCGACGCGACGAGGAACGTGCGGCGATCCATCAGCGCAGCACGTGTTTCCAGTCGGCGTCGAAGCGGCGCACGAGCGGCTGGTCGTTGAGTTCGTTCGGCGTCATCGGTAGCGCCGGCATGTCGGCCGGGAAGTGGAACATCTCGGCGGCCGTCTGCGCGTCGAGCCAGCGCGTGGGCACCGAGTAGTGCGTCGGCACCGTGAAGTCGCGGCGCTTGCCGGCGATCACGAAACCCCAGTCGCCGAACGAAGGCACGTAGCAGTGGTACGGCCACGTGTTGAGCCCGGCTTCGTGCAGCGTCGCGATGATGGTCCAGTACGCGTGCGGCGCGAAATACGGCGACGTCGACTGGATCACCGCGTAGCCGTTCTCCGACAGGTGGCGCGCGAGCAGCCGGAACACCGGCACCGAATACAGCCGGCCGAGCCCGAAGTTGGTCGGATCGGGAAAGTCGACGACGATCGCGTCGTACACGTCGGCGCTCGCTTCGAGCCAGCGCACCGCGTCGTCGTTGATCACGTGCACGCGCGGATCCTTCAGCGAGCCCTGGTTCAGCTTGACGAGCGGCGCGGACGTCGAGAACAGCTTCGTCATCGCGGGATCGAGATCGACGAGCGTGATCTGTTCGAGGTTGCGGTGCTTGAGCAGTTCGCGCACCGCGAGGCCGTCGCCGCCGCCGAGCACGAGCACGCGCTTCGCCCACGGCAGCGCGTCGATCGTCGGATGGATCAGCGCCTCGTGATAACGATGCTCGTCGCGCGACGAGAACTGCAGGTTGCCGTTCAGGTACAGCCGCATGTCGTCGTGCCATTGCGTGAGCACGATGCGCTGGTACGGCGTCGTTTCCGAATAGATCGTCTCGTCGCCGTACACGCCATGTTCGGCCCAGTGCGTGATGCGGTCCGACAGCGCGAAGCCGGCGACGAGCAGCCCGATCACGAGCGCCGCGCGCATCAGCTTGCCGCGCACGTTGCGGATTTCGTCGCGGAACAGGTGGGTCGTCCACAGGGCGACGAATGCGTTCAGGACCCCGAACAGGAAGCTCGTGCGCAGCAGGCCGAGACGCGGCGCGAGCACGAGCGGGAAGATCAGCGACACGGCGAGCGAGCCGAGATAGTCGAAGGTCAGCACTTCGCTGACGGTATGGCGGAACGCCTGGCGCCGCTGCTGGAACGCGCGCATCACGAGCGGGATCTCCATCCCGATCAGCAGGCCAAGCGCGAGCACCAGCGCGTAGAGCGCCGCGCGGAACGGCGCGGCGAGCCACGCGAACACCACGAACAGCACGGCAGCCGATACGCCGCCGAGCAGGCCGACGAGCAGCTCGATGTCGACGAAGCGATCGAGCACGTCGTCGTCCTCGACGAACTTCGCGAGCCACGAGCCGATCCCCATCGCGAACAGGTAGCAGCCGATCACCGACGAGAACTGCAGGATCGAATCGCCGAGCAGGTAGCTCGACAGCGCGCTGCTGATCAGCTCGTAGCCGAGCCCGCACGACGCGAGCACGAGGATCGACAGGACGAGCGCACGCTTATGCAGCATGGTGCGTCCGTTGTGCAGTGTTCGGCAATGTGGATATACTGGCGCGGATTTTTGTCAGCTGGCCCGGTGCGGGCCGGCCGGCGACGGGGCGGCGAACCGAGCACAAAATCCGAGGGAAAGAATGAATAGTGCCTATCTCTATGCGGTTCATTTACTGTCGGCGTTCGTGCTGCTTCTTGTGTTCGCGGCAGTGTACCTGAAGGTCACCCCGTTCGACGAACTGGCGCTGATCCGCGACGGCAACGCGGCCGCGACGCTGTCGTTCGGCGGCGCGCTGATCGGTTTCTGCCTGACGCTCGCGTCCAGCATCGCGCACAACTCGACGCTCGGCGAAGTCGTGATCTGGGCCGTCGGCGCGATGGCCGTGCAACTGATCACCTATGCGGCGCTCACACGCCTGATGCCCGGCATGAATCATGCGATCGAGGATCGCAACGTCGCGATGGGCGGCCTGATGGGCACCGCGTCGCTCGTCGTCGGCATCATCAATGCCGCCTGCCTGACCTGACACGCCACGCGTCCGAGGAGACCGACATGAGTCTGGGTTCATTCATCCGCAAGCAGTTCGTCGACGTCCTGCAATGGACGGAAGCCACCGACGGCGTGCTGGCCTGGCGCTTTCCGATGGAAGACCAGGAAATCCGGTACGGCGGCAAGCTGACCGTGCGCGAGACGCAGGTCGCGATCTTCGTCAACGAAGGCAAGGTCGCCGACGTCTTCCAGCCGGGGCTGTATACGCTGGAAACGAACACGCTGCCGGTGCTCACGTATCTGCAGAACTGGGACAAACTCTTTCAGTCGCCTTTCAAGTCGGACGTCTATTTCTTCAGCACACGGCTGCAGCTCGGCCGGCGCTGGGGCACCGCGCAGCCGGTGACGATCCGCGATCGCGAATTCGGCTTCGTGCAGGTGCGCGCGTTCGGCATCTACTCGTACCGGATCGTCGACGCGGGCGCGTTCCACCGTGAGGTCAGCGGCACGCGGGCGGAATACACGGTCGACGATCTCGAACAGCAGCTGCGCAACCTGGTCGTCACCGCGCTGAGCACGACGTTCGGCTCGGCCGACGTGCCGTTCGTCGACATGGCCGCGAACCAGTCGCTGCTGTCGCAGCGCGTCGCCGACGCGCTGGTGCCGGTGTTCACGCGCTACGGCCTCGCGCTCGATGCGTTCGCGGTCGAGAGCGTGTCGCTGCCGGCCGAGTTGCAGAAGGCGCTCGACCTGCGGATCGGCGCGGGGATGGCCGGCGATCTCGCGCGGGCCACGCAATACCAGACCGCACAGGCGATTCCGCTGGCCGCGCAGAACCCGGGCGGCATTGCCGGTATCGGCGCGGGGCTCGCCGCGGGCGCGGCGATCGGGCAGGCGATGGCCGGCCAGATCGCGGGCGCCGCGCAACCGGCGCCGGCCGCGGCACCGGCGGCACCCGTCGCAGCACCGGTGACCGCCGCTCAGCCGGCCGCGCCGGCCGACGGCACCGATTACGTGCAGCGGCTCGAGCAGCTGAAGGCGCTGTTCGACAAGGGCCTCGTGACCGAAGACGAATATTCGCGCGCGAAGGCCGAGATCCTCGCGAAGCTCACGCGGTAAGCGTCGCGCATGTTCAGTACTTCGTGCCCCCAGTGCGGCGCGCCGGTCGAGTTTCGCTCGGCGGCGGCGGTGATGGCCGTCTGCGCGTTCTGCCGCAGCACGCTGCTCAAGCGCGGCACCGACGTCGAGCGTATCGGCGAGCTTGCCACGGTGCTCGACGATGCGTCGCCGATCCAGATCGGCACGGCCGGGCGCTACGGCAAGCGCACGTTCACGGTGCTCGGGCGCATCCGGATGACCTACGACGCCGGCGCGTGGAGCGAGTGGTATGTCGTGTTCGACGACGGCGCATTCGGCTGGCTGTCGGATGCGTCGGGCCAGTACGCGGTCACGGTGCGCGAGCCCGACGATGCGTCCGGCGGCGCGTGGCCCGCGTTCGGCACGCTCGAAGCGGGCATGCGCATCGACCACGGCGGCCGCGCGTATCTCGTGTCCGACGTGCGCACCGCGCGCTGCACGGGCGGCGACGGCGAGCTGCCGTTCCGCGTCGATGCCGGCTGGGAGGCGCGCGTCGTCGATCTGCGTACCGGTAACGCGTTCGCGACCTACGATTATTCCGACGCCGATTCGAACGGCGGGAGCCCGGCCGTCTATTCGGGCGAGGCATTGGAATTCGATGCACTCGCGTTCACGGGGCTGCGCGATATCGAGACCGATACGCGCGAGAAGCGCGGCGCGAAGATGGTGCCGTTCGCGTGCCCGAGCTGCGGCGCGCCGCTGTCCTATGCGCCGAACGTGGCCGACTACGTCGTGTGCGGCAGTTGTCACGCGGGCGTGCAGTGCACTGCCGAGCAGCAGACCGTGTTCGCCGCGCAGCGCAAGCTCGAATCGGTGAAGGGTGCGCTGGAGCTCGGTGCAATCGGCACGTTCGACGGCGTGAAGTACACGGTGATCGGCATGATGCGTTGCCGCGTGCCGGGCGATGACGAGACATGGGACGAATACCTGCTGCTGAATCCGAAGCGCGGCCTCTTGTGGCTCGTGCAGAGCGAAGAGCGGTGGGAACGCGTGCAGGTGCTCGACCATTGGCCGACGATCGGCAGCGAGTCCGACGTGACCGACGGCGGCAAGACCTACCGCCTGCGCGAGGAATATGAATCGGAGGTCGTCTACGTGGTCGGTGCGTTCAACTGGCGCGTGCAGGCAGGCGATCGCACGTCGATCATCGATTACGGCTGGCAGAAGGACAAGCTGACGCGCGAGCGCAGCGATGCGGAGATCGTGTGGTCGCGCGCGCGGCCGCTGTCGGGCAGCGCGCTCGCCGAACGCTTCGGCACGCCGGCGCTCGCAGCTGCGACGAGCGCCACCGCGTCGACGGGCCTGTTCGGCGGCAAAAGCCCGCACAGTTTTGCGCCGCTGCCGTGGGTGTTCAGCGCGCTGCTCGTGATCTTCAACATGGGCTCGCTGTTCTCGTTCAGCGGCCGCACCGTCTACGTGCTGGTCGGCCTGCTGGTGCTGTGGCTGCCGGAATGGCTGTGGAAGGGCTTTGCATCGGACGGAGGCAACTCGTGATCCGGTTCATCCTCTATGGCGTCTACGGCCTGATCGTCGTCACGCTGTTCAGTTGCGCATCGATCGGCGGCAGCGGTTCGGGCGGCGGCGGCTGGGGCAGTTCGTCGGCGCGCAGCGGCTACTCGTCGTACGGGGCGCACAAATGACCGCGCGCGACGGGATCGCGCCGCCGAGCGCGACGCTCGGCTCGCACGTGCTGGCCGACCTGGCCGGCATCGATGCGGCGCTGCTGCGCGACGCCGCACGGCTCGAAGCGATCCTGACCGACGCGGCGCAACGGGCAGGCGCGCGCGTGATCGGCGCGCACTTCCATCATTTCGGCGGCGAGCATGGCGTGACGGGTGTCGTGCTGCTCGCCGAATCGCACATCACGATCCATACGTGGCCCGAGCATCGCTTCGCGGCCGTCGATGCGTTCATGTGCGGCGCGGCCCGTGCGGCCGATGCGGTCGATGCGATCGCCGCCGCGCTCGGCACGCAGGCGCAGGTCCGGCAGCAGGTGGCGCGCGGCGGTGCATCGGCGTGAGCGAGCGCTTCACACTTGTTGCCGATATGCGTGCAGGAATTCGATTCGCCGCATTGCTCGGCTTTGCACTGCTTACCGGCAGCGTTGCCGCGGAGTTGCCGCCGAAGCCGCCCGGGCCGGTCGTGATGGTCCACTTCGACTACTACGAGAAGGACCTGACGCGGCTTCATGCACTGGAACGCCGGCTGGATCGCGCGGTGAGGCAGGCAGGCGCGGGCGAACTTGGCGAAACCGAACTGCATCGCGACGGCAACGACGGCTATCTGTACCTGTATGGCGCCAGCGCCGATCGGTTATATGCAGTGGCGCGCCCGATCCTGAAATCGTCAGGATGGCTGACCGGTACGGAAGTCACGTTGCGCCGCGATTCCGGTGCGGAAACGTTCTCGATGGGACAGGGCGGAGCACGCTAGCGTGCGGGCCGTCCGAACGCCAAATGCCCGATGGCGCGGCCATGGCGCGTTCGAATGCGCGTGGTGGAAGTGACCCAGGCACGCCGGGCCACGCGGGTGCGCGGCAGTGCGTGTCAGCGCGGCAGTGCTTCGGCTTCGGCCCAGCGCTTGAACGAATCGAGACGCCGGCGCGTCTGCACGAGATAGAACGCGCCGATCAGCGGTTCGAGCAGCCAGCGCAGCCAGGACGGCTGCGCGCGGAAGTGGTACGTGAATTTCACTTCGGTCGAACCCGGCGTGTGTTCGGTGAAGTTCCAGCTGCCGCTGAAGCGTTCGAGCACCTTCGGCCCTTCGACCATTTCGACGGCGGCGACCTGCGGCGGACGGTACGAGATATAGCGCGACACCATCGTCGCGCCCGACTGGCTGCGGCAGAACGCGTCGACGCCGACGTCGGCCGTCGTCTCGTCGAGCAGATAGGCGTCGGTGAGGAAGCTGTCCCACACGAGCCGCCGCGCGTAGTCCTGCGACCACGTGAAGAGGCGTCTGCGATCGACGCCGACGGTCCGGCTGACTGAGATCCTCATGATGGCGGGCGCCGTGGCGCGGATTGGGATGAAATCGAGTGTAACCCGCCAATGCCGCGCATTTCTTCAGACTTGGTCAAGTCGAGCGTGTGCTCGATTGACGCACTCCGGGATTTCCCCTAGGATTCAATCCAACCCTTCGGGAAAGACCCGAAGCGTTTCAATCTCTTGAGGGAGCCTCATGAGTACGCAACAGAACCGGCGCTTCGACGCGCTCGTTTTCATTGGTCGTTTCCAGCCTCCGCATCGTGGTCACCTGAACGTGCTGAAGTCGGCACTGAGCCGGGCCGAGCGCGTGTGCGTGCTGATCGGGTCGACCGACAAGCCCCGCACCATCAAGGATCCGTTCTCGTTCGACGAGCGCCGCCAGATGCTGGCTTCGCTGTTCGACGCGTCCGAGCGCGACCGCGTGACGATCGCGCCGTTGCAGGATTCGACGTACAACGACGGCGACTGGGTGCGCTGGGTGCAGGACGCCGTCGCGTCCGCGCTCGGCGACGTCGCGCAGCGCAAGGTCGGGCTGATCGGCCACGAGAAGGACGCCACGTCGTATTACCTGCGGATGTTCCCGCAATGGGAACTCGTCGACGTCGATGCGACCGAAGACATTTCCGCCACCGAGATCCGCGACCAGTATTTCGCCGAACGCACCAACAGCTTCGTGCAGTGGGCGGTGCCGGAACCCGTGTTCGGCTGGCTCGAGCGTTTCCGCACGCAGCCGGAATTCGCGCAACTGAAGTCGGAAGCCGCATTCATCGCCGCGTATCGCAAGGCGTGGGCGGCCGCGCCGTATCCCGTCACGTTCGTGACGGTCGACGCGGTGGTCGTGCACTCGGGCCATATCCTGCTCGTGCGCCGCCGCAGCGAACCGGGCCGCGGCCTGTGGGCGCTGCCGGGCGGGTTCGTGAACCAGGACGAGCGGCTCGACGCGGCGTGCATCCGCGAGTTGCGCGAGGAAACCGGACTGAAGCTGCCGGAGCCTGTGCTGCGCGGCTCGATCAAGGATCGCCAGGTGTTCGATCACCCGACCCGCTCGCTGCGAGGCCGCACGATCACGCACGCGTGCCTGTTCAACTTCCCGACCGGCGAGCTGCCGCGCGTGAAGGGCAGCGACGACGCCGACAAGGCGCGCTGGGTGCCGCTCAACGAATTCGCGCAGATGCGCAACGTGATGTTCGAGGATCACTTCGACATCGCGTATCACTTCCTGGGGAAGCTGTGACGCGCTGATTCCCCGCATTCCGGTCCGCTGCGACAGACGCGGCGGCACGTCAACGGCCTAGAGGAGCTCTAGCCATGCAAAACGATCCCGGCGGCTTTGCCGCGGTTCTCGCCAATCCGATCCTCAACACGGATTCGTACAAGGCTTCCCACTTCCTGCAATATCCGCCCGACGCGTCGGCGATGTTCTCGTACGTCGAATCGCGCGGCGGCCGCTACGACCGCACGCTGTTCTTCGGCCTGCAGATGCTGCTGAAGGAATATCTGTGCAAGCCGGTCACGCACGCGATGATCGACGACGCGCGCGATTTCTTCACGGTGCATGGCGAGCCGTTCAACGAAGCAGGGTGGCGCTACATCGTCGAACGCTACGATGGCTATCTGCCGGTGAAGATCCGCGCGGTGCCGGAGGGTTCGGTCGTGCCGGTGCACAACGTGCTGATGACCGTCGAATGCGACGACCCGCAGGTGTTCTGGCTCGCGTCGTATCTCGAGACGATGCTGCTGCGCGTCTGGTATCCGGTGACGGTCGCGACGCGCAGCTGGCACCTGCGGCAGACGATCCGCCGCTTCCTCGAAAAGACCGACGACGATCTCGCGCAACTGCCGTTCAAGCTGCACGACTTCGGCGCGCGCGGCGTGTCGAGCGCGGAGTCGGCCGCGATCGGCGGTGCGGCGCATCTCGTGAGCTTCATGGGCTCGGACACGGTGCTCGGTGTGCTGGCCGCGAACCGCTTCTATCGCGAGCCGATGGCGGCTTACTCGGTGCCGGCGGCCGAACACAGCACGATCACGTCGTGGGGGCGCGAAGGCGAGGCCGATGCGTACCGGAACATGATCCGCCGCTTCGGCTTGCCCGGCGCGATCGTGTCGGTCGTGTCGGACTCCTACGATCTGTTCGCCGCGCTCGAGCTGTGGGGCGGCGAACTTCGGCAGGCCGTGATCGATTCGGGCGCGACGCTCGTCGTGCGTCCCGATTCGGGCGATCCGGTGAAGATCGTGATGCAGACCGTGTGCGCGCTCGACGCTTCGTTCGGCTCGACCGTGAACGGCAAGGGGCGGCGCGTGCTGAACCGCGTTCGCGTGATCCAGGGCGACGGTGTCGACGAGCTGTCGATCGACGCGATTCTTTCCGCACTCGACGACGCGGGATATGCGGCCGGCAATGTCGTGTTCGGCATGGGCGGCGCGTTGCTGCAGCAGGTGAACCGAGATACGCAGCGTTTTGCGATGAAGTGCTCGGCGATCCGGCGTGGCGGCGTGTGGCACGACGTTCGCAAGGATCCGGTCACCGATCAGGGCAAGCGCTCGAAGAAGGGGCGGCTCACGCTGCTGCGCAATCGCCGCACCGGCGAGTATCGGACCACGACGCTGCCCGTTGCGTGGGACGATCGTGCGCTGGAAGGCGAATGGGACGAGGCGCTCGAGACGGTGTTCGATACGGGGCGCTTGCTCGTGGATGCGTCGTTTGCCGAGGTGCGGGCGAGGGCGCACGCGGGGGAAGTGTGACGCAGGCGGCGGGGCATCCCACCGCGCTGCTGCAGGCTTTCATCGTTCACCGGCCAGCACGCGTCTGCCCGCATCCGCGGGCACGCGCGCAGGCTCCGCCGCCCGCACCGCCTCCATCGCCCGCGCCAGCGCATCGAACACCGCCGGCCCCTTGCAGCGCGACACGTTGAAGCGCAGGTACGACGTCGCGCTGTGCGACACGCTGAACACGTTGCCGGGCGCGAGCACGACGTCGTGGTCCAGCGCGTGGCGCGCGACGCGCGCTGCGTCGAGCCCGTCGGGCAGTTGCGCCCACACGAACAGCCCGCCGCGCGGCTCCGTCCAGATCCCGAAACCCGCACGCGAAAGGCGCCGGATCGTCTCGCCCATCGCATCCGCGAGATGCGCGCGCAGGCTGTCGAGATGGCGCCGGTACGTGCCGTCGACGAGCAGCCGGTGCACGACGTTCGCGCCGATCTGCGCATTGCCGAACGACGTCGCGAGCTTCAGGTCGACGAGCGCCTCGATCCATTCCGGGCGCGCGGCGATGTAACCGCAGCGGATCGCGGCCGACAGCGTCTTCGAGAAGCTGCCGATCGACACGACGCGCGACAGCCCGTCGAACGCCGCGAGGCGCGGCGCGGGCGTGCTCTCGAAATCCGCGAAGATGTCGTCCTCGACGATCAGCAGGCCGTGCTCGGCCGCGAGCGTCAGCAACCGGTGCGCGACAGGTGGCGCGAGGGTCGCGCCGGTCGGGTTGTGCAGCGCCGCGTTGGTGATGTACAGGCGCGGCCGGTGCTCGGCGAGCACCTGCTCGAAGCGCGCGAGATCGGGCCCGCTCGGCGTGTACGGGACGCTGACGATCCGCGCGCGGTGCGCGCGCAGCAGCGCCTGGAAGTTGAAGTAGCACGGATCGTCGAGCACGACCGTGTCGCCCGGCTCCAGCAGCAGGCGGCACACGAGGTCGAGCGCATGCGTGCCGCCGTCGGTCAGCATGATCTGCGCGGGTTCCGCGTGGACGCCGTGCTGCGCGAGCCGCCAGGTGAGCTGCTGGCGCAGCGCGGGCAGGCCGAGCGGCGTCGCGTAGTCGGTCAGCGCGTCGGCTTCGTCGCGCGACACGGCGCGCAGCGCACGGCGCAGGCTCTCGTCCGGCAGCCACGACGACGGCAGCCATCCGCAGCCGGGCTTCACCGTCGTCGGCGCCGCCTCGAGCGACTGGCGCGACAGCCACAGCGGATCGAGTTCGCGGTCGAGGCGCGGGCCGAGATCGGCGAGCGCGAGCGGCGGCGCGTGGCCCGACACATAGAAGCCCGAGCCGCGCCGCGCGACGAGCACGCCTTCGCTCGCGAGCCGCTCGTATGCATCGACGACGGTCGATTTCGACACGCCGAGCGCGTCGGCCATCATCCGGATCGACGGCACGCGCGCGCCGGGCATCAGCGCGCGACTCGCGATCCGCGCGCGCAAGGTGTCCATCACGGTTTCGACGCGCGTGCGCGACGGGGCGGGCGGAACGGGAATCGGGGCTGAATGGCTCATGGCGAAGAATGAACTGTACGGATGGTTGTCCAGTACAGTTTGTCCGGATTGTATTGGGCTGTAGCTTACGCGTTTTTCGCGGGCGGCGGATCATCGGTCATCCACTTTCCCCGTTCAGGATTTCCCGTGCAAAAGACGACCGACGGATGGCTCAGCGGCTTGCTGGGCGTGATCATCTTCAGTGGCTCGCTGCCTGCGACGCGTGTCGCCGTGCAGGGGCTCGACCCGCTGTTCCTCACGTTCGCTCGCGCGACGATCGCCGGCGCGCTCGGCCTGCTGCTGCTCGTCGTGCTGAAGCAGAAGCGGCCGTCGCGGGCCGAGGCCGTGTCGCTGGCGATCGTCGCGCTCGGGGTCGTGGTCGGATTTCCGTTGCTGACGGCGCTCGCGCTGAAGCATGTGACGTCCGCGCACGCGATCGTGTTCGTCGGGCTGCTGCCGCTCGCGACTGCGTTGTTCGGCGTGTGGCGCGGCGGCGAGCGGCCGCGGCTGCCGTTCTGGATCTTCTCGATCGTCGGCAGCGGCGCGGTGGCCGCGTTTGCGCTGCGCAACGGCGGTCAGGCGTCGGTGGTCGGCGATGCGCTGATGCTGGCCGCGATCGTCGCGTGCGGGCTCGGCTACGCGGAAGGCGCGCGCCTGTCGCGCGATCTCGGCGGCTGGCAGGTGATCTCGTGGGCGCTCGTGCTGTCGCTGCCGCTGATGCTGCCGCTCACGTGGCTTACGTGGCCTGCGTCGTTCGACGGCGTGGATGCCGCCGCGCTGTGGGGGCTCGCGTACGTGTCGCTGTTCAGCATGCTGATCGGCTTCGTGTTCTGGTATCGCGGGCTCGCGCTCGGCGGGATCGCGGGCGTCGGCCAGTTGCAGCTGCTGCAGCCGTTCTTTGGCTTCCTGCTGGCGGCCGGGCTGCTGCACGAGACGGTGCCGCCGTCGATGGTCGTCGTGACGGTCGTCGTGGTCGGCTGCGTGGCGGGCGCGAAGTACTTCTCGAAAATGGCGCCGGTGCAGCGCGCAGGGTGATGCACGCTCCGTGCCGTCGCTCGACGGCACGGAACGGCGCGCTTATGCGACGTGCGCCACGTCGTATTGCGAAGACAGATACCGGCGGATATCGGCCGGCGAATCGATGAAGCGCCGGCCATTGTGCTCGCGAATCGCGAGTGCGGTGTCCTTCGGTGCGTGCCCGTCGCCGAGCACGAGCACGGGCGCCGACTGGTTGTCCGCGCCGATCAGCGCGACGATCGGCTGGCGCGGCCGCGGCGCGTCGATGTATTCGACGTCGACGGCGTCGCGAAGCTGCGGGTAGAAGCTCAGCAACCCTTCGACGGAAACGGAATCGCCGCAGTAGAATGGACCTTCGGAGTCCTTGAAAAAGCCGGGGCGAAGAATGAACAGCGTATCTTTCATGATTGTCTCGCTATGAGAGAGGAACGAACGTTGAAGAAAACGTGATGTGGGGTGGCGCGTACGACGTCGCCGGACTTCAGGCTTCCGCGAGTGCAGCGGCGCGCATCCTCGCGAAACCGGCGGCGAGATCGGCGATCATGTCGTCGGGATGCTCGAGCCCCGCATGAATCCGCAGCAGCGGGCCGGTCGCCGCCCATTGCGTCGCGGTGCGATGGCGCGACGGATTGGACGGGACGATCAGGCTTTCGAAGCCGCCCCAGCTATATCCCATGCCGAAGCAGGTCATCCCGTCGAGCAGCGCGCGCACCGCATCGTCGGGCTGCGGATGCAGCACGATGCCGAACAGCCCGCACGCGCCGGTGAAGTCGCGCTGCCACAGCGCATGGCCGGGGTCGCCGGGCCGCGCCGGATACAGGATCTGCGCGACTTCCGGCTGTTGCGCGAGCCATTCGGTCAGCGCATGTGCGTTGCGCTGGTGCCGCTCGAGCCGGACCGACAGCGTGCGCAGGCCGCGCAGCGCGAGATACGCGTCGTCGCCGCTCACGGTCATCCCGAGTTGCCGGTAGAAGCGCGTGACCTTCGGCGCGAGCGCCTCGGTCGTCAGGATCGCACCCATCAGCACGTCGGAGTGTCCGGCGATGTATTTGGTCGCGGCATGAATCGACACGTCGACGCCATGCGAAAACGAGCGGAAATTCAGCGGCGTGCCCCACGTGTTGTCGAGCAGCACGACCGCGCCGTGCCGGTGCGCGACGCGGCTGATGGCCGGGATGTCCTGCACTTCGAAGGTCAGCGAACCCGGCGATTCGGCAAACACCGCGCGCGTGTTCGGCCGCATCAGCGACGCGATGCCTGCGCCGATCGCCGGATCGTAGTACGTCGTCTCGATGCCGAGGCGCGCGAGCGTCTCGTCGCAGAACGAGCGGGTCGGGTCGTACACGGAATCGGCCATCAGCAGATGGTCGCCGGGGTTCAGCACCGCGAGCAGCGCAGTCGTGATCGCGCTGAGGCCGCTCGGCGTCAGCAGCGCGGCGTGTGCGCCTTCGAGGCGCGCGAGCGCCTTCTCGAGCGCGCGCGTGGTCGGGCTGCCGTGACGTCCGTACGCGAGCGGCGTGCCGCGCACCGCGTCGAGTGCGTCGGTGCCGTGAAAGAGCAGCGTCGACTGGCGATACACGGGCGGGTTCACGGGCGAACCGGGCTGGCCGTGCGAGCGGCCTTCGTGGGCGAGAACGGTGTCGGTCGAATGCAGGTGGTTCAAGATATCGTCCTTTGAGGGGCAATCAATCGATCAATCGAAGCGAGGCGAAGCGTGGCGGCCGAAGCGCGGTCAATGCAGGATCTTGTCGAGGAAGTCGCGTGCGCGTTCGGAGCGCGGCGCGGCGAAGAACCGGTCGCTGGCCGCGTCCTCGACCACCGCACCCTGGTCCATGAAGATCACGCGATGCGCGACTTTCCGCGCGAAGCCCATTTCATGCGTGACGCAGACCATCGTCATGCCGTCGCGCGCGAGCTCGACCATCACGTCGAGCACTTCGTTGATCATCTCGGGGTCGAGCGCCGAGGTCGGCTCGTCGAACAGCATCGCGACCGGGTTCATCGACAGCGCGCGCGCGATCGCGACGCGCTGCTGCTGACCGCCGGACAACTGCCCCGGATACTTGTGCGCATGCGCCTTCAGGCCGACGCGATCGAGCAGCCTCATGGCGTTTTCGACGGCCTCGTCCTTGCGGCGGCCGAGCACCTTGATCTGCGCGAGCGTCAGGTTCTCGGTGATCGACAGGTGCGGAAACAGTTCGAAGTGCTGGAACACCATGCCGACGCGGGCGCGCAGTTGCGCGAGTTTCGCGGCGGGATCGCCGAGCCGCGTGCCGTCGACGGTGATGCTGCCTTTCTGAAACGGTTCGAGGCCGTTGATCGTCTTGATCAGTGTCGACTTGCCGGAGCCCGACGGCCCGCACACGACGACCACTTCGCCTTTCGCGACCGCCGCGCTGCATGCCGAGAGGACCTGATGCTTGCCATACCATTTCGATACGTTGTCGAGCGTAATCATGTTCTGTCCGTCGTTGAGGTTCGGATGAAAGTCCGGCGCGCGTTCAATGCGTGGACGGCAGCGCGAGGCGCGTCTCGACGCGGCCCTGAAGGCGCGTGAGCAGCGTGCTGAGCACCCAGTAGATCGCGGCGGCGGCGAGATAGAGCGGCAGCGGCTGGAACGTCGCGGCGATCACTTCCTGCGTCGAGCGCAGCAGTTCGGTGACGGTGATCACCGAGACCAGCGACGTGTCCTTGATCAGGCTGATCAGCGTGTTGCCGAGGCTCGGCACCGCGAGGCGCAGCGCTTGCGGGCAGACGATGTGGCGCAGCGTCTGCACGTGCGTGAGGCCGAGGCTGTGCGCGGCCGCCCATTGTCCGCGGCCGATGCCGAGAATCGCGCCGCGCATGCTTTCCGACAGGTAGGCGCCCGCGTTGAGCGTCAGCGTGAAGATGCCGGCCGTCGTCGGATCGAGCGTGATGCCGAGATCGGGCAGCCCGTAGTAGACGACGAACATCTGCACGAGCAGCGGCGTGCCGCGCATCAGGCTGACGTAGCCCTGCGCAAGCCCGGCTGCGAGCCGGTTGCTGCCGATGCGCAGGATCGCGATCACGAGCCCGACGACGAGGCCGAGCGCCATCGACGCCACGGCGAACTTCAGCGTGAGCACCGCGCCCTTGACCATCACGGGCAGCGTATGAACGACCAGTTCGAGTGCTTCCATCACGTGTCTCCTGATTGTGTGCCGGACGGCCCGCGCGTTCGTGCGCGCGGGCTCGGGGCGGGCTGCGTTATTGCGTCACCGGCTTGGTCGTATCCGTGCCGAACCATTGCATCGAGATCTTCTTCAGCGTGCCGTCCTGCTGCAGCGACGCGACCGCATCGTCGATCGCCTTCGCGAACTTCGGATTGCCCTTGCGGAACGGAATGCCCATCCGGTCCTCGCCGCCCGCGAGCACGGAGCCGGGGCGCAGCGGCAGGTGCGAGTTCTTGATCAGGTAGCTGAGCATCAGGCGATCGTTGACCGCCGCGTCGATACGGCCAGCCGCGAGGTCGCGCAGGTTCTCCGGCGTGCCCGGGTAGACCTGCAGGTCGATCGCAGGCACCGTCTTGACGAGATCGACGTAGTTGCTGCCCATCGTCACGCCGACCTTCTTGCCCTTCAGTTCGTCGAGCGACTTGAATGCGCGCGTGTCGTTCTGCCGTTGCAGCAGTTGCGCGGACGAATACACGTACGGTGCGCTGAAGTCGAGCGCCTGCTGGCGCGACGGCGTGATCGCGACCTGGTTGACGATCACGTCGAACTTGCCGGCCTGCAGGCCGGCGAGGATCCCGCTCCATTCGGTCGTGACGAATTGCGGCTTCACGCCGAGGCGAGCAGCGACGGCCTTCGCGACGTCGACGTCGAAGCCTTCGAGCTGGCCGTCGGCATTGCGGTAGTCGAACGGCGGGTAGGTGCCTTCCAGCGCGATCTTCAGGACTCCGGCCTGCTTGACGGTGTCGAGCAGGTCCGCCGCGTGCGACGTCGTGGCCGCGATGCAGAGGAGGGCGGCGGCGATGCCTTGCTTGAGCGTCGGGGTGAAGTGCTTCATGGTTGTCTCCGTGGTTGTCGTCGAAAATTCAGGGTGTGCGAAGCCGCGGCGACGGGTGGCGTCGCCGTGAGCAGGAAATCGGTGGAGCGCGTGGCGGCGTGTGTCGTTAGCCGCCGTGCGTGATGCCGTGCGTTACGGCATGCGTTCGCGCGCGATGGTGGATCGGCGCGAGTGCGGATGAAGGCGCGAGAAGCGCGAGCGGTCGCAGCGTGACAGGTGAGCGGGCCGCGCGGCATACGTATCGAACGTGTTCCGGTGTGCGGCGAAGAGTTCAAGCATGCTGTTCATGATTGCCCGTGCAGCGTTGCGAGAGTGGTAGGCCGGTGCATCGTCGATGCGTATCCGGCGACAAGAATGCTGTGCGACTGAGGGCAATCTTAGGTTTATCAAAAAGGAATGTGTTTCCAAAGATGCACGCACTTTCCACGCGCCGTGGAATGTTTTTCTCTGCGTGACAAAAGTGGCGCAAGCGATCTGCTGCGGTTGCGCACGATGCGAAGCATCAGGTGCTACGGTGCGGCCGGACGGTTGCTCCGGATCGTGACCCGGTGCTCCTGCGTCACGCCGAAAAGCAAAACGGCCAGGCTTGCCGGTAGCGGCAAGCCTGGCCGTTGGCTTTCGTATCGACGAAAGCGTGTTACTCGAACGTCTCGAGCGCGAGCAGTTCGTCGATCGTCTGCCGGCGGCGGATCAAGCGCGGCGTGCCGCGATCGACGAGCACCTCCGGCGCGAGCGGCCGGCTGTTGTAGTTCGAGGACATCGACGCACCGTACGCGCCCGCGTCGTGCAGGAACAGCAGGTCGCCGATCTGCGGCTGCGCCAGCTTGCGGTGCGTGACCACGCCGCCCGCGTCCTGCGTGAACACGTCGCCCGATTCGCACAGCGGCCCCGCGATCGCGAGGTCGACGAGCGGCCGGCCGGTGGGCATTTCGCCGTCGTGCGTGTGCACGGACACCGCGTGGTAGCTGCCGTACATCGACGGGCGCATCAGGTCGTTGAAGCCCGCATCGATCAGCACGAAATCGTGCTTCGGCCGGCGGTTGACGGCCTGCACTTCGGTGACGAGCGTGCCGGCTTCGGCGACGAGGAAGCGGCCCGGTTCGATCTCGATGCGCACCGGGTGGCCGAGATGCCGTTCGATCCGCTTGCGTGCGGCGTCCCACTGGCTGAAGTAGTGGCCGACGTCGACGCGCGGCTCGCCGTCGCGATACGGGATCGACAGGCCGCCGCCGGCCGAGATCGCGTCGATGTCATGGCCGAGCGACGTGACGAGATCGACCATCGCATCGCACACCTGCGACAGGTGGCCGTAGTCGACGCCCGAGCCGATGTGCATGTGGATGCCGACCAGCTTGAGCCCGTACTGGCGCACGATCTCGATCGCGCGCGGCACGTCGTCGATCCAGATGCCGTGCTTGCTCTGCGGGCCGCCGGTGTTGGTCTTGTTGCTGTGGCCGTGCCCGAAACCGGGGTTGACGCGCAGCCACACGCGGTGGCCCGGCGCGTGCTCGCCGATCCGCGCGAGCATGTCGAGCGAACCCGCGTTCACGGTCACGCCGTGCTTCAGCACGGCCGCGAGCGTCGGGCGGTCGATCAGGTCGGCCGTGAACACGACGCCTTCGGGCTCGCCCGCAGGACTGAACCCGGCCGCGAGGCTGCGCTCGATCTCGCCGAGCGACACGGCATCGACGCACGCGCCTTCGTCGCGCATCAGCTTCAGGATATGGACGTTCGAGTTCGCCTTCTGCGCGTAGCGGATCACGTCGAACTGGCGCAGTTGGGCGATGCGGTCGCGGATGACGTCGGCGTCGTACACCCACAGCGGGGTGCCGTATTGCTGCGCGAGCGTCGCGAGCTGGCGGGAATCGAGGGACATGGCGGATGAATCGGGTCGAATGAACGGATAGCGTGAATGATGCGCCTGTTCGGCTATACAGTAAAATGCATGTTATTCGACATTCGATTCATTTCCGATATAGACGATCATGCTCACGCACCGCCATATCGAGGTCTTTCGCGCGCTGATGGTGACCGGCAGCACGACGCGCGCGGCCGAGATGCTCTATACGTCGCAACCGACGATCAGCCGCGAGCTCGCGCGGATGGAGCAGGTCGTCGGCTTCGCGCTGTTCGAGCGCACGCACGGCCGGCTGCGGCCGACGATGGCCGCGCTCACGCTGTTCGACGACGTGCGGCTCGCGTATGTGGGGCTCGAACGCGTCGCGGCGACGGCTGCGCGCCTGCGCGAGTTTCGCGACGGGCAGTTGTCGGTGATTGCGCTGCCGGCGTTCTCGCATGCGATCCTGCCCGGCGCGTGCCGGCGTTTCCACGAAGCGCACGCGGGCGTCAGCGTGTCGGTCGAGACGCAGGAATCGCCGATGCTCGAAGAGTGGCTGACCGCGCAGCGGTACGACGTCGGGCTGACCGAGCACGACGTCGCGCCGGCCGGCACCGTGCTCACGCCGCTGCTCGAAGTCGACGAAGTGTGCGTGCTGCCCGACGGCCATCCGCTGCTCGCGCAGGACGCGATCGACCTGCTGGATCTCGCCGATCGCCCGTTCGTGAGCCTGTCGCTGAACGATCCTTACCGCATCCTGATCGACGAGGCGTTTGCGCAGTTGGGCGTCGCGCCGCGCTCGGTGGTCGAAACGCCGTCGGCCGTGTCGGTGTGTGCGTTCGTGCGGCAGGGGCTCGGCGCCGCGATCGTCAATCCGCTGACCGCGCTCGATTTCGTCGGGCGCGACCTGCACGTGCGGCCGCTCACGCGGTCGTTTCCGTACCGGGTCAGCCTGATCGTGCCCGAGCACCGGCCGAAGAACCTGCTCGTCGATGCGTTCGCCGACGCGCTGCGCGGCGAGGCGAAGGCGATCCGCCGCCGGCTCGCCCGACACCTCGGTTGACAGCGCCGTATGATGGCCGTTTCGCCGCCGTTGTCGCCACTTTCCGGAAATCCGTCATGACCGACGCTTCATCTTCCGTCGAACAACCGACCCTCATCGGCGAGCGCGTCGAACTGCGGCCGCTCGACGCATCCGACCGGCAGGCGCTGCTCGATGCCGCTGCGGACGGCCAGTTGTGGAACCTGAAGGTCACGGTCGTGCCGGGTGCGGAGACGATCGACGCATACATCGATACCGCATTGCAGGGGCGCGCGGCCGGCACCGTGATGCCGTTTGCGATCGTCGATCGCGCATCGGGCCGCGTGATCGGCAGCACGCGTTTCTGGAAGATCGATCGCAAGAATCGCAAGCTCGAGATCGGCCATACGTGGCTGAGTGAATCGGCGCAGCGCACGCGTGCGAATACCGAGGCGAAGTGGCTGCTGCTGACCTATGCGTTCGATACGCTGCACTGCGTGCGCGTGCAGTTCACGACCGACGAGCTGAACGAGAAATCGCGCGCGGCGATTCTGCGGCTCGGCGCGAAGCAGGAAGGAATCGTGCGTCACGAACGGATCATGCCGGACGGCCGCAAGCGCAATTCGGTGCGCTTCAGCATCATCGACGAAGAATGGCCGGACGTGTGTGCGCGGCTGATGGCGAAGCTCGCGACGTAGCGCGTGATGCGTGACGTGCGGCGCGCGTATTCGCGGGTCGGATGGTCAGACGTGCATCGCGCAGCGGCAGCGAAGGTGGCCGCGCGACGACAGGGGAAAGCGGTGCGCCGCGCGCGACGCGCGGCGCTGCATCGCGTTACTGCGCCGATGCGAGGTGGTGACGCTCCGCGAGTTTCTGCGCGTCCGCGTAGTGCTTCTGCAGGATCGGCAGCGACTGGCGTGCGACTTCCTTCAGCTTCGTGTCGCGGCCCGATGCGATTTCGGCCTGGAAAGCCGAGATCGCCTTCTGCTCGCCGGCGAGCGCGACCTGCTCGATATACGCCTTGTCGAACTCGGCGCCGCGCAGGCTCTTGATGCTGTTCAGCACGGCCGTGTCGGGGTCGTTGGCCGGCACGTCGATGCCGCGCGGGCTGGCCGCGCGCATCGCCTGGATGATCTTTTCATCGTCGGTCGACACGCGTTGCGCGAAGGCCTTCACCTGGCTGTCCGACGTGCGCGCATCGGCGATGCGTGCCGCGTCGTGCTGCGTCGACACGGTCTTCGTGCCGTCCGTGATGAAGGCCTGATCGGCTTCGTGAATGCGCGTCGCGGCGGCGGCCGGCGCGGCGGGTGCCGGTTGCGCGGTTTGCGCGGTCGCCGTCACGGCGACGAGAAGCAGGCCAGCGGCAGACAATGCAAGGCGCGAGATGTGGGGAAAGCGGTTCATGGGACCTCCTTTCGATCGGGGCTCTGGTTAAAAAACGGATGACGTGATCCGTAGCTGTGCGAGAGACCGGGCGCGCCCGGGCCGGATTCGACCGCCGCTCTGCCGCGGCGCCGGTCGAAGTGTGTCCCGGCCCGACTGATTCTAGGAGAGCGGTCGGGTAGCAGGTGCAACCGTGCTGTGGTTTGTGTAACGGTTGGTAAGACGAATCGATGAGCCGGTGCGCGTACCGGTATTGCGTACCTGGTGCATGCGCGGCGGCGGCAATTTTTGCGTGCATGCGGCGTGCGGGATGCACGTGCGTGTCATATGTATTTCATCGTCGTGCCGCTGTTGCCGTGTTGCGCGTGCCGAACGACGTACGGACTCGAGCATGCAATGCGCTTGAGCGCGTCACACGCGATCGAGCAGTGCATCGAGGCGCGGCAGCAGCGGCGTCGCGCAATGGGCCTGCAACGCGTCGGGTGCGGTGTAGCCCCACGCGACACCCTGGAAGGCGATGTGCGCGCGTCGTGCCGCGTCGGCGTCGCGGATCTCGTCGCCGACATACAGCACTTCATCGGCGCGCACGCCGGCCTCGCGAACGAGCGCGCGCAGACGACGTGCCTTGCCGAACAGCGGAATGCCGCACGCGAAGGTGTCGACGCGGCCGCTGGCGCGCGGGCCGAGCCGGTCGCGCACGATGTCCTCGCTGTTCGACGTCGCGATCGCGATGCGGATGCCGCGCGCGGCCAGCGCGTCGAACGTGTCGTCGACGCCGGGGAACAGCATCACTTGCGCGACGCGCGGCCGCATCAGGCGGCGCATGTCGATCGTCACGCGCGGCACTTTCCACATCGGCACGTCGAGCGCGCGGATGATGTCGCGCGCCGACATGCCGCGCAGCGCCGGACGCAGCTCGGGCGTGGCGTCGCGAAAGCCGTGCAGGCGCGACGCTTCCGACAGCGCCGCGAGAAAGCTGTCGAGCGAATCGGCGAGCGTGCCGTCGAAGTCGAATGCGATGAGGCGGTAGGGCATGATGCGGTGTGGCGGGTTTATTGGCTGGGCGACATTGTCACCGAATCGAGTCCCGTCGCCTGCACGACCGGCTGCGCCTGCGGCGACGCGAGATAGTCGAGCAGCTTCTTCGCATCGTCCGGATGATCCGCGCCGACCGGAATACCGCCCGCGAAGCGCGTGACCGACTGCACGGATTCGGGCACCTTGCCCGCATACGTGACGCCCGGCACCGGCAGCAATTCGCTGACCTGCTGGAAGCCGATTTCGTAGTCGCCGTTCGCGACGACGGATGCGACGGGGATGCGTGGCACCATCGTCGCCTTCGGCTTCACCTGATCCTCGACGCCGAGCTTCCTGAACATTTCCTTCTCGACGTAGACGCCGCTCGCGCTGTCCGAATACGCGACCGATTTCGCGTGCAGCAGCACGTCCTTCAATTGTTCGACGGTGCCGATGTCGGGCTTCGGCGCGCCGGCGCGCACGACCATGCCGATCCGCGAATCGGCGAGTTCGACGCGCGAGGCGGGAATCACCTTGCCTTCCTTGATCAGCCGGTCGAGCGCGTAGCCGACCATGATCAGCACGTCGGCTTTCTCGCCGTGCGCGAGGCGGTTCGGAATCGCTTCCTTCGACTGGCCCATCGACGGGCCGGAGATTGTCTCGAGCGTGTCGCCGGATGCGGCCGTGAAGCCGGGGCCGAGCTGCTTGTACGCAGCAGTGAAGCCGCCGGAGATCATCACGCGCAGTTCGGTCGCTTCGGCCGGCAGCGCGGCGGACGCGAGCGCGACGGCGGCGAGCCAGAACGCGGCGTGGCGGGGAAAGGGGCGGCGGGTGGCAGGGGCGGTGAGTGCAGCACGGTTGCGCATCGAGGTGTCTCCTTCCTGTCTGTCGTTGGCGGCGTGCGCGGTCGGTCGCAAAAGGCCGGCACGGGCTACATGATCCACCGAAATGCGTGTGCGGGTAAGCGGGCACGTGCAACGCGCGTTGCCGGCCGGCGCGCGACGCATGAAAGCCGGGCCGCTTCCGCTGAAGCATTGCAAGGCTGATTGCGCGTTGGCGGCGCCGTGAGGCGGAGACGGTAGTGCTCCGGAGGGGCGCTACTCGTAGTGGTAGCGACAGGACACGATGCTGATCTGAAGGTCGTCAGCCTCGTAGACCAGGCGGTTTGTGTCGTCGATACGGCGCGACCAGAAGCCGGAGAGATTGGCCTTCAACGGTTCAGGTTTGCCGATGCCTTCGAACGGCGTTCGCTGGGCTTCGCGAATGAGCTGGTTGATGCGCTTGAGCGTCTTGCGATCCTGCCCTTGCCAATAAACATAGTCGTCCCACGCGTCGGAAGTAAAGAGCACGCGGCGTACGCTCATTCATCATCCTCGGCGAGCTTGTGTTCTTTCGTCTTGCCCTTGCGCAGTTGCGCGATCGAACGTTCGAGATGGGCGACGTTGGCCGGCGTGCGCAGCAAGTGAACTGTCTCCATCAGGCTGTCGTAGTAGTCCTGCGACATGATGACGGCGTTCGGTGCATCGCGACGCGTGATGAGCGTCACGTCCGCATCGTCGACGACCTGATCGATGACGGTCTTCAGATTGCCGCGGGCATCCGAAAAATGAATCGTGCGCATGATTTGCCTCACTTGTACATATAACCGCACAAGTATAGCACGGCCGATAAAATATGTACGAGTTGCTGTACAAGTCGCCCGGTGGCCGAGCGTGGTTCCGCGCCGTCGTCCGGCGAGAGGATTCTCATTTGTCGTGCAGCAGCGGGGCGGTGGTGCCGCTTGTAGCCCGCCCCACAGCGCGGTATCGTCGATGCTCCGCCTTCCGCCCCCCACCGGAGAACAGACGTGCCCGCAGCCACTCCCGCCACGCTGAGATTTTCCACCGACAAGCGCGAACTCGACATCGACGCGATCTTCGACTTCCTGCATCGCGACGCGTACTGGTCGCAGGGCATTCCGCGCGATGTGGTCGAGCGTGCGATCGAGGGTTCGCTGTGTTTCGGCGCGTATGTCGGCGACCGGCTCGTCGGGTTTGCGCGGCTCGTCACCGATCACGCGACGTTCGCGTACCTGTGCGACGTGTTCGTGCTGCCGGCCGAGCGCGGCAATGGCTACGGCCGCGCGCTGATCGATCACGTGTTCGCGCAGGAGATGGTGCAGCGCCTGCGCCGCATCATGCTCGTGACGACCGACGCGCACGATCTGTACCGGCTGGTCGGCTTCGGGCCGTCCGCCAATCCCGAGCGGCTGATGGAGATCCGCCGCCCCGACATCTACGCGAAACGCTGACGCGCGGCGCAGCGCATACAATACGCGCTTTCCGTTTTTGCCGAAGAGAAGCCCATCATGACCGAACAGGAAGCCGAACAGCTCGCGACGCATCGCCACTACAAGGGCGGCCTGTACCGCTACATCGGCGTCGCCCGCCATTCCGAAACCGAGGAATCGGTGGTCGTGTACGAGCATCTGTGGCCGCATGCGCGCGGGCTGTGGGTGCGGCCGGAAGCGATGTTCAACGGCAATCTCGAAGACGGCACGCCGCGTTTTCGCAAGCTGCGCGACTGATCCGTGGCCGGCGGCCTGACCCGGCCGCGTGAACGTTACGCGCCGGCCAGCGCCTTCACCAGCTCGGGCGGCGCGTGCCGGACCGTCACGTCCGGCGTGCCGTGCCACGCCGCGAGCTTCTTCACGGCCTTCGCGACGTCGGCCGCGAGCCCCGTGCCGAACCGCACGCCCGGCTCGACATGCACGGCCTTCAGTTCGAACGTGCCGAGCGTGCGGTGCGCTTTCGCGTCGACGCGGCCGACCAGCCGGCCGCGATGCAGCACGGGCAGGCAGAAATAGCCGTAGCGCCGCTTGTGCCCGGGCGTGTAGCACTCGATCGTGTAGTCGAAACCGAACAGCGTCGATGCGCGCCGCCGGTCCCATACGACCGGGTCGAACGGCGACAGCAGCGTCGTGACCGTCGAGCGCAGCGTGTCGGCCTCGGCGGCCGGCAGCAATGCGTCGAGCGAGCGATGCACATAGGCCGGTTCCTTCCAGTCGTCGATCTGCACCGGAATCAGGTCGCCCGCATCCGCAAGCCGTTCCAGCTCCTCGCGATACGAACGGCGCGGCAGCCGGTAATAGTCGGCTACCCAGTCCGCGCGGACGACCCCGAGCGCGCGACACGTGTAGTCGAGCAGCGCGGGCAGCACGGCTTCGCGCGGCGGCAGGTCGCGCGTGTCGTCCCAGCCGGGCAGCACGCGCTCGCGCACGTCGTACACGCGCTGGAAATTGCGGCGTTCCGACACCATCAGGTCGCCCGTCGTGAACAGCACTTCCAGGTGCCGCTTCTCCGGCTTGCGGTCCCACCATCCGTTGCCTTTCGCGCCATCCTCGCGGACGAAGTCCGCCGATCGTACCGGGCCTTCGTCGCGAATCCGCGCGAGCAGCCGCTCGATCTCGTCGCGATTCTGCGCGTGCCATTCGGCCGCGTATTTCCAGCCCATCCCCGACGGATCGAGCATCTTGTAGCGCATCAGGCCGAACTGCTCGACCGGCAGGAAACACGCTTCGTGCGACCAGTATTCGAACAGGCGCGCCTCGGCGAGATGTTCGTCGAGCCACTGCGGCGAGAAATCGCCGAGACGGCTGAACAGCACGAGATACGGGCTGCGCGCGACGACGTGAATGGTGTCGATCTGCAATTGCGCCATCCGGCGGATCGTGTCGAGCACGTCGGCCTTGGTCGCCTTGCGGCGGGGCGGCGTAAGCAGGCCTTGTGCGGCGAGATGCAGCGCGCGGGCGGCGGCGGGCGAGAGCGTAAGCATCGGAATGGCGGCTGAGGGTGGCGATCGGCGACCACTTTAGCGCGAAAGCGGCACGCGCGTGCGCCGCGCCGCTGCAACGCGTCTGACAATGCTTGACACACGCATTTCGCGAGTTTCCCTATAGTGCAGAACATGGCGCGACGATAAGTGCGCGCAACGATTCCGCTTCCGACGCACATACGTCAATGGCACGCAGGAAGCGAATCCGGGATTCTCAACCCCCATCGGGAGACCCGGAGCCCTGAGCGGACATCCATGCGGCTGTGCACCGGCCCCGTGTGGATGTCCGCTAATTTTTTTGTATTTCCGTTTTTTTTCTGCTGCCGCGCGATACGTCATGCCGCGGCACGCGTTTCCCCGCGCCGTGACACGGCGAACCGAAGTGCTTGCCGCTGTTGCCGCTTATTGCCGCTTGCCGCGCGCGACTTCGTCGCCGGCGCCGGGCGGCAGTCGCCGCGTGATCGGAATCGACGCGAACGAGCACAGCCCGACCACGACGAACGCGGGCCAGAAATCCGACCACACCATCGTCTGGTGGCCCTGCAGCCAGTGCGACAGGTGCAGCACGATGCCGGCCACCGTCACGCCGAGCCCGAGCGACATCTGCTGCACGACGCTGCCGAGGCTGGTGGCGCGCCCCGCGTCGCGCGGCGAGATGTCCGCGTAGATCATCGAGTTCAGGCTCGTGAACTGCAGCGCGGGGAAGATGCCGCCGACGAGCACGATCAGCCAGATCGCCCAGGTCGCCATGCCGGGATGGAACACGCCGTACGCGGCGATCGCGAGCCCCGCGAATGCCGCGTTGTAGATCAGCACCGTGCGAAAGCCGAAGCGGCGCAGCGTATGGGTGGCCGTCGAGCGGCTCATCGCGCCGCCGAGCGCGGACGCGCACGTGATCAGCCCGGAATGGAACGCGCTCATGCCGAGCCCTTCCTGCAGCGCGAGCGGCAGCAGGAACGGCACCGCGCCGAGGCCGATGCGGAACAGCGACCCGCCGACGACGCTCGCGTGGTAGGTCGGGATCTTCAGGAAGCTGAGGTCGAGCACCGGGCGCTCCTTGCGGCGCGCGTACGGCACGTAGAGCGCGAGCAGCACGGTGCCGGCCACGCACATCACGATCGCGTTCGAGCGCGACGTGAGCGAGCCGTCGAGCAGCGTGAGGCCCATCAGCAGCAACGCGGCGCCGCTTGCCGACAGCAGGAAGCCGAACCAGTCGAGCGGGCCCGGATCGGGCTCGTGCGTGTTCGCGATGTGCTTGCTCGCGAGATAGATCCCGTAGATGCCGATCGGCACGTTGATGAAGAAGATCATCCGCCAGTGCAGGTAGGTCGTGATGAAGCCGCCGACGAGCGGCCCGACCGTGGGCCCGAACAGCGCGGGAATCGCGAGGTAGTTCATCGCGCGCACGAGATCGGAGCGCGACACCGCGCGGAAGATGATGATGCGGCCGACGGGCACCATCATCGCGCCGCCGACGCCTTGTATGAAGCGCGCGAACGTGAGCACGCCGAGGGAACTGGAGGCCGCGCACATCAGCGAGCCGACGACGAAGATGCCGATCGCGGTGCGGAAGACGGAGCGTGCGCCGAAGCGGTCGGCGAGCCAGCCGCAGATCGGGATGAACACGCCGAGCCCGACCACGTAGGCCGTGATCGCAACGTTCAGCGTGACGGGGTTGTGCCCGAAGTCCCTCGCCATCGCGGGCAGCGCGGTGACGATGATGTTCGCGTCGACGCTTTCCATGAACAACGCACAGGCAACGATGAGCGGTGCTAGAAAGACGGGCGACATGGGCTGGGCGCGCGGTAAAGACGCCATTATGCCCACAATGTGGTCGTTGCGTCACGTGCGACACCGGATGTTCCGCATGTTGCAACAGTCGTTCCTGTTTCCGCGCACGGAAGAAGAGACGACTGCCGAGCCGGCTGCGGCGCGTGACATGACTCATGACGTCGACCCGTCGCGGCGACCGCGAAACTTGCGTGCGGTGCGCGTTTCATGCGACAGTCGGACCCACTCGCAACACATTCATGACGCGCATCGATCGAGGGCCATCGAGACGAGCGCGCGCGCGAACGAGACCTCGTGCCGGGCCACTCACCATCGAAAGGAGGGGACACGTCATGACGTCACGTCGTGCCGCATCGATTGCATCTCGCTTCTCGCGTCATCACGCACCGCGTCGCGCACCTGCTGCGCCGCGTCTTCGCTGGGCCGCCGCACTGGCCGTCGCGTATCTCGCCGTCGCCGGCTGCGCCGCGCAGGCCGACAATGCGAACCAGGCGGCCGGCCAGTCGGCCGTGCCGATCGCGGCCGCGGTTGCCGGCCCCGCGTCGGGCACGCCGCTGCCGCCGCCGAGCCAGCTTTACGGCGACCTCTTCGTCGCGGTGCAGACCGCGCAGATCTATCCCGACCAGAAGACCTTCGTCGACGCGACGCCCGATACCGATCCCGCGACGATCGTGCAGTTGTATCAGCAACAGAAATCGCAGCCGGGCTTTTCGCTGAAGACGTTCGTGGGCCAGCACTTCACGTTGCCCCCGGAAGGTGGCGTGACGCCACCGCCGAACCAGACGCTGCGCCAGCACATCGACTGGCTGTGGCCGCAACTCACGCGCACGAGCGTGACGGTGCCGCAGTACAGTTCGCTGATTCCGATGCCGAAGCCGTACGTCGTGCCGGGTGGCCGCTTCCGTGAAGGCTACTACTGGGATACTTATTTCACGATGCTCGGGCTGCAGGTGTCGGGGCGCGAGGATCTCGTCGACGACATGCTCGACAACTTCGCGCACCTGATCGACACGATCGGGCACGTCCCGAACGGCAACCGCACGTACTACGTGAGCCGCTCGCAGCCGCCGTTCTTCGCGTACATGGTCACGCTCGCCGCGCAGGCCGAAGGCGACAAGGTCTACCAGAAATATCTGCCGCAACTGCGCAAGGAACATGCGTACTGGATGCAGGGCGAAACCACGACGCCGCGTGGGCAGGCGGCACGCAACGTGGTCGCGATGCCCGACGGCGCGGTGCTGAACCGCTACTGGGATGCGAGCGACACGCCGCGCGACGAGTCGTATCTCGAGGACGTGACGACCGCGAAGTCGGCGCCCGGCCGTCCGGCGAACGACGTGTACCGCGACCTGCGCGCGGGCGCCGAAAGCGGCTGGGACTACAGTTCGCGCTGGTTCGGCGACGGCAAGACGCTCGCGACGATCCGCACGACGTCGATCGTGCCGGTCGACCTGAACAGCCTGATGTTCCATCTCGAGACGACGATCGTGAAGGGCTGCACGGTCGCGCGCGACGTTGCATGCGTGACCGACTTCTCGGGCCGCGCGGCGCGGCGCGCGGCCGCGATCAACCGCTATTTGTGGAACCGCCACGGTTATTACGGCGACTACGACTGGCAATTGCGCAAGCCGCGCGACGCCGTGACGGCCGCCGCGCTGTATCCGCTGTTCGCGGGCGTTGCGTGGCCCGAGCGCGCGAAGGCGACCGCGCGCGAGGTGCGCAAGACGCTGCTGCAGCCGGGCGGCCTCGCGACGACGACCGAGAATACGGGCCAGCAGTGGGATGCGCCGAACGGATGGGCGCCGCTGCAGTGGATCGCGATCGACGGGCTGCGCCGTTATGGCGAATCGGCGCTCGCGAAGGACATCGGCACGCGTTTCCTGTCCGACGTGAAGCATGTGTATGCGACCGAAGGCAAGCTCGTCGAGAAGTACGTGGTCGAAGGCGCAGGTACGGGCGGCGGCGGTGGCGGCGAGTATCCGCTGCAGGACGGCTTCGGCTGGACCAACGGCGTTACGCTGAAACTGCTCGGGCTGTACGGCGAGTGACGTGCGGCGCCTGCGGCGTGTTCAGCGCGCTGCAGGCGAACGCACGGGCCGGACTGTCGCGCCAGCGGGCGTCCGGCCCGTTTCGTCTGCGGCTAGCGTCAGAACGTGATCGTCGTGCGCACGCCGACCACCGTTTCGTCGCCGATGCGCGCACCCGCCGCGTTCGGGTTCGGAATGCCGCCGCCCGGACGGAAGAAGTGCTGCAGGTCGGCCTGCAGTTGCCACCAAGGCGTGACCTGGTACTGGTAGGTCGCCTCGACGACGGTTTCCGCGCGGCGCACCGGATAGCCGGGCGTCGTATAGGTGCCGGTGTCGCCATCGAGGCCGCGCGCATGCGAGCCGATCTTCGCGTAGCCGACCGCGATGCCCGCGACGTCGTTGTCGCGTCCCTTGAACGGCGCCTTCAGCGTCACGCCTGCATTGGCGGCGAAATCGACGATATTGCGATCGCCCGGCGCGCCCATCACGCGCGCGAACACGCCGACCGAGCGCGGGCTGTCGGCCGACGGCCGCCATACCATCTGGTCCGCGACCGCATAGAAACTGAAGTTGCCGCGATGCGTCGCCGGAATGCCGTTGCTCGCCGGATTCGCGAGAGACAGGCCGTCGGTGCCGTAGCGCGGATCGTTCGCATGTTGCGACTGATACCAGAAGCCGAGCTTGTAGGTGCCCGGCAGGCCGGCCGGTTGCGGCGCCTTCGGATCGGCCGGCGGCGCGTTCAGCGCGTACTGCACTTCGCCGATCACGAACGCGCCGCTGCGCAGGTTGAAGTTGGTGCCGTGCGCGTTCAGCACCTGCGCGTCGCCGTCGGTGCGGCCGGCCGGGTTGCCGTCGAATACGCCCACCATCGCGGTCCACGCGTCGGCCGGCTTCACGCGCAGCCGCACGCCGAGCGACGACAGCGGATAGGCGGGGCCGCCGGCGGGCAGGTCGGTGGACGGCAGCACGGGCCAGCCGAACGTGGCGTTCATGAACGTCGCCGCGTTCTGGCTCACCATGAATTCCTGGTCGACGCTCTGCTGGCCGACCTTCACGTCGACCTTGCCGTCGAGCAACGACTGCTGGTACCAGAGCTCCCACAGGCGCGTGGTCGAATTCGCCTCGATGCCGGTCGCGGTCTGCAGCGTCTGCAGGTAGCGCTGCGTGAGGTTGGTGCCGTGGATCTGCAGTGCCGACACGTTGAACGTGCCGCCCGGCAGGCCGATCGCCTTGCCCGTGTCGACGTTGAAACCGAATTGCGTGAGCCCCTGGTACGCGCCGCCGCGATTCGTGCCGCCGGACGTGTTGTACAGGTACTCGCTGGTTTCCTGCAGGCTCAGCGTGACGCCGTGATCGCCGAGCAGGTCGCGCAGGCCGCCCATGTTGCCGAGCAGGTTCGAGCGCTCCCAGAAGCCGGTGGGGGCGGGCGCGGCACCATCGGCGGCTTGTTGTGCGGCAGCGGCGTCGGTCGCGCCGGCCGCCGGCTCGGCCGCGGCCGGCGGCGCCGATTGCGCGAACGCGGGCGCGGCGGCGAGCGACAGCACCAGCGCGGCGAGCGCATTGACGCGCGGCTTGCGCGGAACGGGGTCGAGGGAGTTCGTCATGCGGGTTCCGTTGGCAATTTGATTAGTTAAGCTGAAGAAGCGAAAACGCGATGCGGGAAGCGTGGAGAGACAGTCGCGCGGCGCTACGCGGCATTGGGCGCCGCCGCGCGACGAGCGGTTTACGGCAGCCAGCCGCCGACGCGCCACACGTGCGCGAAGCCGAGGCGCGACGCGGCCGTGCACAGCAGCGCGGCGAGCGCGACCGCGGCCGCCATCGCGGCGACCAGCACGCAGTCGAGCGGGCGAGGTGCCGCCGGCACATGGGCGAGTGCCGCGTCGCGCCAGTTGCCGAGCGCGTGGGCGAGCGGCGAGAGGCCGGAAACGAACGAGCGGTCGCACGCGACGTGCACGATGCGCTTGAGTCTGACCGAGAACGATTGAAGGAACATGACGCTGCCTCCGTCAGGTCCGACGGATGCCGGACGACGTGATCGAGCGCGGGCGCATGACGCGGCCTGCGATCGGAGGGTGGAACGTAACGGAGCGTGCGACTGACGAACCGGCGATGGCCGGCCCGGAAGGAAGCGCGCTAACCCGACGAATGCGAGCTAGCGGCGAAAGACATGCGTCTGGCTGCTATCTCGCGATGGCTTGGCCGGCCTTGACCGGCATCGAACTGCAACTAGAGCATGTGTCCACGGAGGGACTCCCTTGATGAATTGGGGCGGATTGTAGTCGCGACTTTTGCTGCGGTGCAAGTAAAAAACGCATAAAAAGCGACGCATGCGGTGTGCGTGTAGCAGCGGACCGCCGCGACGCAGCAGCGGCACGGGATGGGTTTGAGGAGGGGATCGCGGCGCGCCCGGCGCCGTTGTTCATGCACATCGGCGGGTGAGCGCACCGTGGCGCGTTGAAAGGTTTCGTCACGCCATTTCAAGGGCAAATCTTTCAGTGTCGCGAGACGGGAAATTTATTTCGAGAAATGGGGTTTCGAGGGGTTGACTTCACTTTCGGGCGATCCATAGAATCCGGCATCTTCACTCTTGGGGCCGCCGCCTTGGACGCCTGCAGTAGTCGATCTTCGAACGAAATCTCCGCCTGAGCGACCGACGTCCGCGCCTCATCGAAGCCGCCGTTTGTCTCCCAGGCAAACGGTGCGCGCAGCAGTATTCCGCAGTAACTCCCTACGTGCACCCTGATTCGCGCCGGTTAGCGTGATGCGTTTTCGCATGCGCCGTCCGGTTTCTCCGCCGCCTGGCAGGCGGCCGTGTTCGCGCATGCGTCGTTGACGCTCGCGAATGTCGGCCCGCAAGCCGGACGGCGGTCAACCGTGTTCCCCGGAACACCGCACAGGAGCCGCCATGAACGACAGTGACAGTTGTCCCTTATGCCCGTTGCTCGCACCGACCCTTTTGAACCCGGGTCGCAGGGACACTCCGGCCGACTAGCCTGACACGTCGTTCAGGCCCCGGACTGGTCCCGCGCCCACCACGCGGCCGGCACGCCTGCCGTCGCCGCACGGAGCCAGACCATGAACTTCGGCCTTCTGCTGTCGAACTTTCCGCACGTCACGGAATCGCGCAATCACTACGACGCGATGCTGACGCTCGACGCCCGTCCGCGGGTGTTCTCCCGCCTGCTGAACCAGTTGAAATCGTTGATCCGCTGAAGCAGCGAAGCGCCGAGCGCGCCTCGGCATGCGCACGCGCGGCTGCCTGCGGGCAGGCCCCGCGTGCGCATTCCAAGGTCACACGCTTATCAGATAACCATTAGCCGTACGGAACGAATCATGTCCACGCCATCCAACGTTTCTCCACCGATCGTCGCGGAACGCAGCGCCGTGCTCGACGAAGCCCACGTCGGCGACATCCGCGGCGCGCTCGGCACGATCGCGCATCACGACACCGCCGCGCGCGGCACATGGTGGGCGCGGCTGCGCACGCTGCTCGCGATCATCGGCCCGGGCCTCATCGTGATGGTCGGCGACAACGACGCCGGCGCCTTCGGCACCTACACGCAGGCCGGCCAGAACTACGGCACGACGCTGCTGTGGACGCTGCTGCTGCTCGTGCCCGTGCTCTACGTGAACCAGGAAATGGTGCTGCGCCTCGGCGCGGTCACGGGCGTCGGCCATGCACGCCTGATCTTCGAGCGCTTCGGCAAGTTCTGGGGTGCGTTCAGCGTGATCGACCTGTTCCTGCTCAATGCACTGACGATCGTCACCGAGTTCATCGGCATCACGTTCGTGCTGGAATTCTTCGGGCTGCCGAAGGTGGCAGGCGTGTGCGTGGCCGCCGCGCTGACGATGGCCGCGGTGAGTACCGGCGATTTCAGGCGCTTCGAGCGGTTCGCGATCGGGCTGTGCGTGCTGAGCCTGCTGCTCGTGCCGGTGCTCGTGTCGATCCATCCGCCCGTCGCGCAGATGACGCGCGATTTCTTCGTGCCGAACTGGCCCGCGCACGCGAAGCTGTCGGACGTGATGCTGCTCGTGATCGGCATCGTCGGCACGACGGTCGCGCCGTGGCAGCTGTTCTTCCAGCAGAGCTACGTGATCGACAAGCGCATCACGCCACGCTTCATGAAGTATGAGAAGGCCGACCTGTGGATCGGCATCGCGTTCGTGCTGGTCGGCGCCGTCGCGATGATCGGCTTCAGCGCCGCGCTGTTCAACGGGCATCCGGAAGCCGGCAACTTTACCGACGCGGGCGGCATCATCGCGGGCCTCGAGAAATATGCGGGACGTACGGGCGCGACGCTGTTCGCGGTGGCGCTGCTCGACGCGTGCATCATCGGCGCGGCGGCCGTGTCGCTGTCGACCGCGTATGCGATCGGCGACGTGTTCAAGATCCGCCATTCGCTGCATCGCGGCGTGTCCGACGCGAAGGGCTTCTATCTCGTGTACTTCGGCATCGTCGCGGCCGCGGCCACGCTCGTGCTGATCCCGGGCAGCCCGCTCGGCCTGCTGACCGAAGCCGTGCAGACGCTCGCGGGCGTGCTGCTGCCGAGCGCGACGGTGTTCCTGCTCGTGCTGTGCAACGACCGCCAGGTGCTTGGGCCCTGGGTCAACTCGACGAAGCTCAACGTGTTTACGGGCGCGGTGATCTGGGTGCTGGTGCTGCTGTCGATCATCCTGACCGCCTCGGTGATGTATCCGGACATCAGCGGCGAAGCGATCGTCGACGTGCTGGTGGGCGGCACCGTGCTCGCGATTGCCGGCTATCTCGGGACGGTGCTGATTCGCCGCAACAAGCGCGTCGTCGAGCCGGGCATCGATCGCTCGCTGCGCGACACGTGGCGCATGCCGCCGCTCGATACGCTCGAGCCGCAGAACATGACGCTCGCGACGCGGATCTGGATGGCCGTGCTGCGCGGCTATCTGGTGATCGCGGTCGGTCTCGTGATCGTGAAGGTCGTGCAGATGACGCTGCTGAAGTAACGCGGAGCGTCTGCCAGGAAGCGGCGCCGGACCCGGCACCGCGCCGCAACCCGTGCATGCCGGCCCGCGAGGCCGGCATGTGCGTTTACACGTTCGTTTTCCGCACGCGCCGCGCCGCCGTCAGATCAACTCGAGCTTCGACGTCAGGTACGTGAGCTGGATCCGGTTCGCGACGCCGAAGCGCTTGCGCAGTTTGCGCAGGTGATAGTCGACGTTGTGTGCGCTGGTGTCGAGGCGCCGGCCGATCTCCTTGTCGGATGCGCCTTCGGCGATGCCGAGCAGCAGTTCCTGCTCGAACGGCGTGAGCCCGTTGACAGTACGCTCGCGCGACGTCGCGATCAGTTGTGGCGATGCGAACTTGTGCACCGACAGCCCGATCGACAGCGCCTGCTCGATCGTCGCCGGCGTGATCCATTCGCGCGTGCGGCGTGGCGCGGTGAAGCTCATGAACGCGTGCAGCCGAGTGCCGGGCACGGCCATCGAATACATGATGCCGCTGCACATCCCGTCGTCCTGCATCGTCTGCAGGAAGCCGTCGAGCGCGGCCGGCGTCACGCACGGGCCCTTATCGCGGTCGCGGTGTTCGCGGCGCAACTGCTGCAGGTCCCACACGATCGGCATGTTGCACACGCGCGCGCCGAGCGTGCGCGGATCGATGTCGTGATGGTTGTGCCGCACGTAGTCGCCGCGATAGGTGGCCGGCGTGAACGCTTCGTGCAGGTAGAGACTTTCGACACGCTCGCGCGCGAATTCGAGCGCGAAGTACGCGAACGTCGAGAAGCCTGTCAGGTGCAGCAGGCTCGTGACGATCCGGTTGCGCTCGGCCGTGCTCTGCGCATGCGCGAGCGTATCGGCGACGCCGAGCTTCGGCGCGTGCGGCTGCGCGACGTCGCCGCGCTTCACGTCGTCGCACCAGACGACCTTCACGGTACGCTCCCGCAGCGCGTCCGCGCATGCGTTCAGCCCGCGCGACGGGCGGGAAAAGGTTGGGGCGACCGCTTCTTCATGCATTGCAATATCGGACATGAGCCATCCCTCGGAATCGACGCGCATCGCCTGGCGGCAGCCGTATCGTGTACGGCATTCGCGGCGGTGCGATCGAGCATCGTTTTTGATATGCGCCGATCGTCATCCCTGACGAAACGCGGGGGCATTGTACAAAAATGCCTGTGTACGCGTAATATGCCGTAATACTAATTGCGGCGAAAGGTTCATATTCGCGCGCATATAACGACGACCAGAAAATCATAAAGAAAAGACCAGATCGTGACGGGGCGCAGTTTCACATATTGGGAAGGGCGGGCTCCTCATGACACATGCTGACGGCGCACCACGCGTCGAGTGGTTTTCACAAGCCGATATAGCGGCCGCTGCTGCTTATTCGAACGAATATCAGGCAATCGAACGCGACGTTTTTACCGGCATTCAAATTGCGCCCGGTAAAACCGACCTTGCTCCGGTCGATTTCGCGCAATGCCATGCGCGCTTGCGGCAAATCGGATTCAGTACGCTCGGTTACGGCGCCTACGAAATGATCGGGCGGCGCATCCTGTGCGCGCATCTGCTGCGCGACCTCGCGCCGGCGACGTTCATGCAGCCGTTTATCGAAGGGATGCTGTACGAGAGCGATCCGCGCTTCGCGCAGGTGCGGCAGAGCGGCTTTCCGGTCGCATGGCGGCTCGACGAGATCGAGTCGGCCGCGCAGGGCAGCGGCGACCGCAAGGTGCTGGCGCTCGCCGGCCATCTGCGCGCGCACGCGATGAACAGCGGCGTGATCTTCAGCCTGTCGGCGCCGCGCCTGGACCTGCGCGTCGCGGTGAACGTCACGTCGGAGGCGCACGGCACCGAATGGATCGACGATCGCGTGATCGGCGGTGCGTTGTCGGTCAGCCTTGCCGTGCATCGCGTCGCGCTGCCGTTCCTCGAGGCGCGCATCGCGCGCATGCGCGGTTTCGCGCTCGGCGACGAACAGCAGCAGGTGCTCGACCGTCTCGTGCACGGGCTGTCCGACCAGGAGATCGCGAGCGCGCTGCGCACGTCGCTGCACAAGGTCGGCCACCACATCCGTTCGCTCGAAAAACTCTTCAACGTACAGAACCGAGCGCAGCTCGCGTACCTCGCCGCGCGGCGCCTGCAGCCCTGACGTGACGCACGCGCCGGCCGCCCGGCGCGGGATGGAAGCGGTTCCGGCGGCGCGTGCCCGAACGCACCGCCGGGTTTCGTAGTCCGATCCGACCGCCGCCGGAAAACGCGCTTTCACGCTACGAGGCGCATCCCTTTTTCCATCGTTGCGCATCGCTACACTCGTCCCATTCAACGGTCCGCGCAGCGTGGGGCAGGATTGCCCGTGCCAGCCGGCGATAACGACGACAGGACAACGGCACGATGGCAGAACCGAAGGCGCTCCCCCGCGACTGGCAGCGGTTGTTTTCCGCTGGCCGCGGCATGTCCGGACGGCGTCTCGGGGGCGCATCGCCGCGCGCCGACTTGTTCATGGCCGCGTTCATCGTCGCGGTCGTCGCGCTGTTCATCCTGCCGCTGCCGCAGGCCGCGCTCGACGGGATGATCTCGCTGAATCTCGCCGTAAGCGTGGTGCTGCTGACGGTGTCGACCTACGTGCCGTCGGCGGTCAGCTTCTCGTCGTTTCCAGCGCTGCTGCTGTTTACGACGCTGTTCCGGCTCGCGCTGAACATCGCGTCGTGCAAGCTGATCCTGCTGCACGCGAACGCCGGCCACGTGATCGACGCGTTCGGGCGGCTCGTCGTCGGCAACAACGTCGTGGTGGGCGGCGTGGTGTTCCTCGTGATCGCCGTCGTGCAGTTCATCGTGATCGCGAAGGGATCGGAGCGGGTGGCCGAAGTCGGTGCACGTTTCTCGCTCGACGCGATGCCGGGCAAGCAGATGAGCATCGACGCGGACCTGCGCGCGGGCATCATCAGCGCGGACGAAGCGCGCGAGCGCCGCGAGAAGCTGGAGCAGGAATCGCAGATGCACGGCGCGATGGACGGCGCGATGAAGTTCGTGAAGGGCGACGCGATCGCGGGCCTCGTGATCGCGTTCATCAACATCGTCGCGGGGATCGCAGTCGGCACGCTGATGCACGGGATGGATATCGGCGCGGCGCTGCAACGCTACGCGATCCTGACGGTCGGCGACGGGATGGCGTCGCAGATTCCGTCGCTGCTCGTGTCGATCGCGGCGGGCATCGTGACGACGCGCGTCGCGACGCGCGATGCGCGGCAGCGCCAGCTCGGCGAACAGCTCGGCGAACAATTGGGCGCGCATCCGCGCGCGTTGCTGATCGCGGCGCTGGTGCTGGCCGGTTTTCTCGTCGTGCCCGGTTTCCCGAAGTGGTCGTTCGCGCTGATCGCGCTCGGCCTCGGCGCGTTCGCGTTCTCGCAGTTCAAGCACAAGACGACTGCGCCGAGCTTCAACCTGATTCAGATCGCGGGGCGCGTCGGCTCGGCCGACGACGGCCAGCCCGCGAAGGTGTCGCACGCGGCGGGCGTCACGTCGCTGATCGCGGTATCGCTGTCCGACGACCTGCGCACGAGCCTGAATCTCGCGCAACTGCAGGCCGCGCTGTCGAGCGCGAAGGCGCGCGTCGACGCGGACATCGGCACGGTGTTCCCGCGCATCACGCTGAACGACGACGAAGGCGCCGCAGCCGGCACGTACCGGATCTACCTGCAGGACGTGCTCGCCGCGCACGGCGCGCTGAAGCCGGGCTGGCTGCTGTGGGACGGCGTCGCGCCGCTGCCCGAGCGCGCGGAGCGCCAGCCGGCCGAGGCGTTCGGCCCGTTCGCGACCGCGCTGTGGATCAAGCACGACGGCGCCGCGCCGGACGGCAAGTGGCTGGCGAGCGAAAGCGCGCTCGCCGCGCACGTCGAGCAGATCGTGCGCCAGCATGCGGACGAATTGCTCGGCATCCAGGAGACGCAGGCGCTCGTGCATCTCGTGCGCCGCGAACACCCGGAACTCGTGGGCGAGCTGACGCGGCTCGTGCCGCTGCAGCGCGTGACCGAAGTGCTGCGCCGGCTGCTCGCCGAACAGGTGCCGATCCGCAACCTGCGCGTGATTTTCGAGAGCCTGATCACGTGGGCGCCGAACGAACCCGACGACGTGATCGCGCTGGTCGAGCTCGTGCGCGTCGACCTGCGCCGGATGATCACCGATCGCCACGCGGGCACGACGCGCCAGCTGCGGGTCGTGCTGTTCGAGCAGAACCTGCAGGAGCGGATCGAGAGCGCGGTGATGCGTACGAAGCAGGGCAATTTCCTCGCGCTGTCGAGCGCGATCAAGCAGGACATCGGCGAGCAGGTGCGCGCGATCGTGCAGGCCGCGCAGGCGGCCGGCCCCGGCGGCCACGGCAACGCGCAGGGCGCGGCGCGGCTCGCGGTGATGGTCGCGCTCGGCGCGCGCCGCTACGTGAAGACGATCCTGCAGCCGGTGCTGCCCGAACTGGCGGTGCTGTCGTACCAGGAGGTCGAGGAGGACGTGCAGCTGCACACGGTCGGCTGGGTGAAGAACCCGCCGGACGACGGCGCGGTCGGCGCGGGCGCCGACGTGCGCGTGCCGGGAGCCGTGTCATGACGAGTTCGACGATCCTCGACCTGACGCGCCAGGCGCTGATGCTCGTGCTGCTGCTGTCGCTGCCGATCGTGCTGATCGCCACCGTCACGGGCCTGATCGTCGCGATCCTGCAGGCCGTCACGCAGGTACAGGACGCCAACATCGGCATCGCGGTGCGGTTGATCGCCGTGATGGTCGCACTCGTGCTGCTGTCGGGCTGGCTCGGCGGCGAAGTGCTGCGCTTCGCGCAGCAGGCGCTGGAACGCATGTTCGTTTCTTCCACTGGAGTTTTTTGATGCATCGACGCGTCGCCCCGATCCGGTTTCAACCGCGCAGCCTGCAACGGGCCGCGCTCGCCATGTGCGCGACCGCGCTGCTCACGGCGTCGCTGTGCATGGCGCCCGCGCACACGGCCCGCGCCGCGGACCTGCGCTGGCGCAACAAGCCGTTCACGATCGTCGCGAACGGCAAGAAGATCGGCGACTTCATTCGCGAACTCGCATCGTCGCAGGGCGTGACGGCGGTGGTCGACCCGAAGGTCGACGGCGTGATCAGCGGCCGCTTCTCGGGCACGCCGCAGGAGACGCTCGAAACGATCTGCTCGACCTACGGGCTCACGTGGTACTACGACGGCTCGTTCCTGTACGTCGATCCGGCCGACCAGTCGCAGACGCAGATGATCCCGATCCCGCCGAATGCGGCCGGCGAAATCGGCCGCGCGCTGCAGGCGATGCAGATTCCCGACAAGCGCTACACGCTCGTGATCAACGATCGTTCGAACAGCGTGTACGTGGCCGGCCCGCGCCGTTATGTCGAGCTCGTGCGGCAGGCGGTCGGCTCGGTCGGCGATCCGTCCGCGAACGGCGCGCATGCGGATATCCGCGCGTTCCGGCTGAAGTACGGCTGGGCGTCGGACTTCACGATCAACCGCTCGGGCAAGGAAGTGACGGTGCCGGGCGTCGCGACGATCCTGAGCCGGCTGTTCGGCAAGGGCGGCGGCACGAACGCGCTGCCGTCGAGCACGTCGCTCGGGCAGGCCGCGCGCCAGGTGAAGCTCGGCTCGGGGCTGACGATCGCGGTGCCGCGGCTCGACTTCCCCGATATCTCCGGCGGCCCGCGTTCGGGCGGCTATTCCGGCGACGGCAGCGCGACCAGCGGGTTCTCGCCGTTCTCGAACGGCGGCGGCGGCGACACGCTGCCGCAGATCGTCGCCGATCCGGCAATCAACGCGGTGATCGTGCGCGACCTGCCGGAGAACATGTATCGCTACCAGTCGCTGATCAACCAGCTCGACGAGCGGCCGCGCATCGTCGAGATCAACGTGACGATCATCGACATCAACGAGGATTCGCTCGACAGCCTCGGGATCGACTGGCGCCTGCACACGACGCACGGCGACGTGCAGATCGGCAACGGCGCGAATCCGCTGACCGGCAACACGCAATACAACGGCGCGGGCAATCCGCCGCTGACGTTCGGCGTCGGCACGTCGGAGACCGGGCAAACGGGCACCTTCCTGCCGACCGGCATCGCGCTGACCGCATCGATCGGCGGCTCGCTGCGCAACTACCTGCTGACGCGCGTGAATGCGCTCGCGCAGAAGGGGCAGGCGCAATTGCGTTCGAAGCCGAAGGTGCTCGCGCTCGACAACACCGAGGCGATCCTCGAGAACCTCACGCAGTTCTACGTGCAGGTGCAGGGCTACCAGGATTCGTCGCTGTACAGCGTGACGACCGGCACGAGCATCAAGGTGACGCCGATGATCGTCAACGACGCGATCCGCAACGCGGCCGCCGTCTCCGGGAATCCGGAGAGCGTGATGATGTCGATCGACATCCAGGACGGCAACGTCGTGCAGGGCCAGGCCGTGTCGAACATCCCGGTGATCCAGCAGCGCAACATCGTCACCAAGACGATGATCGACGAAGGCAAGAGCCTGCTGATCGCCGGCTTCAACGACGACGAGGTGAAGCTGAACAAGAGCGGCGTGCCCTGGCTGTCCGACATTCCGCTGATCGGCAACCTGTTCAAGTACACCGACAAGTCGGGCAACCACATGGAGCGGTTCTACCTGCTGACGCCGCGCGTGGTGACGACCGCGTCGATGTACGCGCCGGACGGCTCGCCCGTGAACCCGGGCGCCGACGGCCCGGCGAATCAGGAAGGCATGTCGATGTATCGGCCGCCGGACAACGACGTCGCGGTGCCGCTGACGCCGAAGCCGCTGCCCGGCACGAAGTTCGGCCCGCCCGCGCTGCCGCCGCCGCCGAAGGATGCGGCGTCGCAGCCGGCGGCGACGACCGCAGGAGCCACCACCCATGTCGACGACCATCATTGACCCGCACGGCGACGGCGCATTGCCCGGCGGCGCGGGAGCCGCGGGGGCAGGCGCGGCCGCGCTCGCGTCGCCGTGGAACCTGTGCTTCCTGAGCGGGCCGATGTACGGCCGCACGATGTCGCTCGCACGCGGCGCGAACTGGGTCGGCACGGCGGCCGATTGCGAAGTGATCCTGCCCGATCGCGAGATCGGTGCGAAACAGGTGTGCCTGCAGGTCGGCGCGCTCGCGGTGACCGTGCAGAACCACGGCGGCGACGCCGGTGCGCCGGTGCTGTTCAACGACGAACCGCTCGGCGCGGGTCGCCGCTCGATGACGCCGAACGACGTCGTGACGGTCGGCTCGATCCGGCTCGGCATCGCGCGGCACGCGCAGGCGAGCGTCGCGGTGCCCGACGAAACCGACGCGCCGGATGCGGCGCGCGAGGCCGCGTGGCTCGGCTGGCTCACGGGCGGGCTGCGCCGCCTCGGCAGCCGGCGGCTCGTGATCGCGCTGGTCGCGCTGTGGCTCGGTGTGCTGCTCGGCGCGCTCGGCTACGGCTTCGTCGCGTGGTCGGGGCGCCTGCCGTGGCAGCACGAATCGGTGCTCGCGCGCACGCACCGGCTGCAGCAACTGCTGCACGCGTATCCGGAGCTGGCCGTCGCGCCGCGCGACGACGGCGTGATCGTGTCGGGCTACGTGAGCGACCCGGCTGCGCGCGAACGCGTCGCGCAGATCGTCGCGGGCGTCGACAACGCGGCGCTCGGCAACATCTACGTGGTCAGCGATCTGGTCGCGACCGCGCAGACGTATTTCAGCGATACGGCGCTGACGGTCGCGTATCTCGGCCGCGGCCGGATCGAGCTGACGGGCGCGGCCGCGCGCGCGCAGATCGAGCCGCGCATCCGCAACTACATGAAGGACGCGCGCCCGGCGCTCGAAGTGGTCGATCACGTGCGCGATGCCGATCCGGCCGCGCCACGCACGACGACGACGCTCGGCGGGATGGCCGGCATTCCGGAGATCACGACCGTGTTCGCCGGCGACGGCGACCAGCGCTACATCGAGACGGCCGACGGCAGCCGCTATTTCGAGGGTGCGCGGCTGAAGGACGGGCCGACCGTCGTGTCGATCGGCCCGGACGAAGTCGTGTTCGAACGCAACGGCCAGCGCATCACGATGCCGCTCGGCGGCGCGGCGGCGAACGCGCCCGAGCAGGCGCCGGCACCGCCCGTGGCGCCGCTCGCGAGCGGTGCGGCGGCCGGGGTCGCGCAACCGGTGCCGGGGCCGACGCTGTTGCCGGACGCACCGAAAGCGGGTGCCGCGGCGGCCGGTGCATCGACGAAGGAGGCGGCGCACTAGCGCCGCGACAGGTCATGCGCATCGCCTGACAGGCGGTGTGCGCGTAACGCGGGGCGTCGCATCGGTGCGGCGGCTCACGTCGCCGGCGGGGCATGGGGCTGCCGCCGGAAGGTGAATGAAGTTCACGTTAAGGAGCAAAACATGGGTACCCAGGCCGCAGGTGGTGCAACCAACACGAACCAGGTCCAGCAGCAGGCCGACGACCTGACCAAGACGCAGCTCGAACTGACGAAGATCAACTTCCAGGTCCAGCAGTCGACCGCGACGTTCGAAACCAGCAACGCAGTGACCGCGCAGGAAGGGACGGCGAACGCCCAGGTTGCGCAACACCTGAGCTCGGCCGGCCGCGCATGAAGCCGGTCGCCGGCCGCGCCGCGCGACGGCGCGCGCCGGGTTTGCCCGCGAAGGGCGCCCGGCCGCGGATGCGCGCGTGCCGGCCGGCCTGTTCCGGGCGGGCCCGACCGATCCGGTCCGGCGCCTGCCAGCCAAGGAGGGCATGGATATGTCAGTGACAGGCGTAGGCGCGGCGCCGCCGGGCGCGGCCGCGCTCGCGGGTGCCGTGCAGCAGACGGGCTCGGCGTCCGATCCGGCGCAGGTGCGCCAGTTCGATGCGCTGATGCAGCCGGGTGCATCGCCGGCCGCGTCGTCTTCGTCGGGCGTCGCGATGTCGCGCGCGCCGGCGGATGCGGCGCCTGCCGTGCAGATGACGCCCGCGCAGGCGAACCAGTCGTCGCTCGTCGAGCGGTTGCGCACGTACGGCAACGATCTCGACACGCGGTACGCGAACATCGACAAGCATCGCAGCGAAATGCTGACGTCGATGGCCGACAACCGCAGCGATCCGATGATGACGATGGTGAAGGCGATGGATTTCCAGTGGACGGCGACCACCACGATTTCGGAATACCAGTTGAGCCTGTCGGTCGCGCAGGCGGCGAACGGCTTCACGCACACCGTGCTGAAGACGCAGGAGTGAAAGCGTGCGTGCGGGCCTGACACGGTCCGGCGCACCCTGAAGCGGACAAACGATGACGACGATCGATTCGACGCCGCGCGCGCATGCGTGGCGCAGCCGGGCGGCGCGCGCGCTGCTCGCGGGGCTGCTCGTGCTGCTGGCCGGGTGCCAGAAGGAGCTGTACTCGGGCCTGTCGGAGCGCGATGCGAACCAGATGGTCGCGGTGCTCGGCGATGCGGGCATCAGCGCATCGAAGGACAACGACGCGCGCGACACGTCGGACCGCAACGCCTGGCTGGTCAGCGTCGCGGACGGCGACATGCAGTCGGCGCTCACGGTGCTGCAGGCGAACGGGCTGCCGAAGCCGAGTTATGCGAGCCTCGGCGAGCTGTTCCAGAAGCAGGGCCTCGTGTCGACGCCGGCCGAGGAGCGCGTGCGCTACCTGTACGGCGTATCGCAGGACCTGTCGCGCACGCTGCAGGACATCGAAGGCGTGGTCGTCGCGCGCGTGCAGGTCGTGATTCCGGAGAACGATCCGCTCGCGGACAAGATCAAGCCGTCGTCGGCGGCCGTGTATATCCGTTACCGGCCGGGCATCGACCTGCGCGCGATGGCGCCGATGGTCAAGGATCTCGTCGCGCACAGCATCGAGGGGCTGCAGTACGACAACGTGTCGCTGTTCCTGCAGCCGGCCGCCGCGCAGGCGACGCGCGTGGACGGGATCGGCAGCGCGGTGACCGACATCGTGCGGCTGCGCTCGCCGCTCGGCTGGCTCGTGTTCGCGCTGATCCTGCTGACCTGCGCGGTGATCGCGCTGTCGGCCGCGCGGCGCGGGATGTTCGGCGCGCGGCTTGCAGGCCTGCTCGGCGCGCCGCGCAGCGCCGGTGGCGGGAACGGAGCGTCCGGGCATCCGGCGTCCGGGCATCCGGGGTCCGGGCAGCCGGCGTCCGGGCATCCGGCATCCGCTCAGTCGGCCGGCGGCGGGCTGCGCACGCCGGACGGCGTGCACGACGGCGCATGAGCGATCCGCATGCGCTGCCGCCGGGCGACGGGCCCGACGCCGTGCCGCTGCCGTGGCTGCAGCCGCTCGCGCCGCCGCCCGCCGCGCGCCGTGCCGCGTTTCATGCGCTCGTCTGCGATTTCAACCTGCGGCCCGACCGTTATCTGCACGTGACGCGCGTGCCGGCCGACTGGCCCGCACGCTACCGCTCGCCGGACGTATTCGGCGCGGCCGGCCGCAAGGTGCTCGCGCGGTACCTGCTCGATGCGAACGGTGTGGCCGCCCGGCACGACTTCGACGTCGAGAATGCGTGTGCGCGGCTCGCGCTGCTGCCGGGCGCGGCGCTCGAGCAACTGGCGTCGTATGCGGGGCTGCTGCTGCATCGCACGTGGCTGCGCGATGCGCTGACCGTAAGGCGCATCCGCGCGGAAGTCGCGGCCCGGCTCGGCGGCGACGCGCTGGAGCTCGCGCTCGAACGCGCGCCGGAATTCGGCGCACTCGCCGACACGCTCGAACCGTGGCGCGCGGATCCCGCCGCGCTGCCCGTCGTGATCCGCGCGCGCGGCGGGCGGCTGCTCGCGGATTTCATCGGCGTGGCGGGCGATGCGGTCGCGCGGCGCGCGCGCCTGAAGTTCAACCGCGCGATCGACGACGAAGCGCCTTACTGGCTGAACCGCGCGCAACGCGACCAGTTCGGCGAACTGCTGTTCCTGTTTCTGATTCCCGAGAGGCTTGCGTCATGGGACTGGCTTTTTTGATCACGAGCGACAACCTGCAACTGCTGTCGGAGCGCAAGGTGCTCAAGGAGCGCGAATACGCGGCGCTGCTCGACGCGTCCGCGGTGATCGCGACCGCGCACGACGAGGCCGCTCGCATCGTCGCCGACGCGCAGCGCGAATTCGACAAGCGGCAGGCGGCCGGCTACGACGAGGGGATGCGTCGCGCGCAGCGCGAGCAGGCCGCGCACGCGTACACGCAGGCGCTCGCCGCCGCGCGCACGATGGAGACGATGAAGGACGCGATGGCCGATATCGTCGTGAAGGCCGTGCGCGCGATCGTCGGCGAGATGAGCACGCAGAAGCTGTACGAGGCCGCGCTGGCGCGGATCGCGCCGCTCGTGCGCGACGAGGCGTTCCTGGTCGTGCATGTCGCACCCGGCCGCAAGGACGAAATGCGCGACGCGCTCGACGGCGCATTCGCGGGGCAGTCGAACCGGCAGAAGATCCGCATCGTCGAGGACGCGCAACTCGAACGCCATGCGTGCACGGTCGAGACGCCCTCAGGCCGCATCGACGCGAGCCTCGACCTGCAGATCGACGCACTGCGTCAGGCGATCCGCCGCGACGCGCTGAAGGGCGCCGCGCGATGAACGCGCCGCTCGACGATACGCCGCCGTTCGGAAGCGGCGACGACGACGACGGCGCGCCGTTCGATCGCGGCCGCCTCGTCGGCGAGCTCGACGCGGGGCTCGCGTTTTTCTCGCCGGTGTCGGTGCAGGGCCGCGTCAATCACGCGGTCGGGCAGATCCTGAACGCGACGGGTATCCGCGCGCGGCTCGGCGAGATCTGCGAGCTTCGCACGCCGAACCAGCCGACGCTGCTCGCCGAGGTGGTCGGGTTTTCGCGGCAGACGACGCTGCTCACGCCGCTCGGCGACGTGGCCGGGCTGTCGCCGGAGACGACCGTCGTACCGTCCGGGCGCGAGCATGTATTCCCGGTCGGTGAAGGGCTGTTCGGCCGCGTGCTCGACGGGCTCGGCCGGCCGCTCGACGATCGCGGGCCGGTGACGGGCGCCGCGTGGGTGTCGACGCAGCAGGATCCGCCGAACCCGCTCGCGCGCCAGATGATCGACACGCCGTTTCCGACCGGCGTGCGCGTGATCGACGGGCTGATGACGCTCGGCGTCGGGCAGCGCGTCGGCATCTTCGCGCCGTCGGGCGTCGGCAAGAGCACGTTGCTCGGGATGATCGCGCGCGGCGCGCAGGCCGACGTGAACGTGATCGCGCTGGTCGGCGAACGCGGTCGCGAGGTGCGCGAATTCATCGAGCACAGCCTGTCGCCCGAGGTGCGCGCGCGTTCGATCGTCGTCGTGTCGACGTCCGATCGCCCGGCGATGGAGCGCGTGAAATCCGCGCTCGTCGCCACCGCGATTGCCGAGCACTTCCGCGACGCGGGCAAGCGCGTGCTGCTGCTCGTCGATTCGCTGACGCGCTTCGCGCGTGCGCAGCGCGAGGTCGGCCTCGCGAGCGGCGAGCCGCCGACGCGGCGCAGCTTCCCGCCGTCGACGTTCGCGGTGCTGCCGCGCCTGCTCGAACGCGCGGGGCAGGGCGCGAACGGGTCGATCACCGCGCTCTACACGGTGCTCGTCGAAGGCGACGAGGAATCGGACCCGATCGCCGAGGAGGTGCGCTCGATCCTCGACGGCCATATCGTGCTGTCGCGCAAGATCGCGCTCGCGAACCGCTATCCGGCGATCGACGTGCTCGCGAGCCTGTCGCGCGTGATGCCGCTCGTCGCGAGCCGCGCGCACCAGCATGCGGCCGCGCGCGTGCGCGAGCTGATTGCGAAGTATCAGGAGATCGAACTGCTCGTGCAGATCGGCGAGTATCGCGAAGGCAGCGACCGGCTCGGCGATCTCGCGCTGCGCGCCCGCGACGCGATCGGCGCGTTCTGCGCGCAGGCGTCGCACGAGGACGTGCGCTTCGACGCGCTGCTCGCGAAGCTGACGAAGCTGGCGAACGATCATGTCTGAAGCCGACGACCGCCTCGTGCTTGCCACGCTTGCACGCCTGAAGCGCGTGCGCGAGATGCGCAGCCAGATCGCGCGCGTCGCGGCCGCGCGCCAGCAGGGCATCGCCGCGCAAAGCCGCCGCGCGCTCGACGCCGCGCATGCGCAGCTCGCGCAGCAGGTCGCCGCGAAGGCCGCGATCCAGACGCGGCTCGCCGACGATGTGCGCGAGGCGCGCGCGCTGCAGAACGCGGCGGCCGACACGCGCACGTTCGACCGGCACATCGGCAGCGCGAACGCGTCGGTCAGCAAGGCCGCGCACGTGCATCGCGGGCACGAGGCGACGCTGGCCGACCTGCAGCGCGCCGCGCGCAAGGCGAAGGCCGCCGAGGACAAGCTCGACAAGGCCGGCGAAAAGGCGCTGCACGCGCGCGCCGCGCGGGTCGAGCGCGATGCCGACGAAGTCGCGGACGGCTACGCGGTGCGGCGCTTCGCGACGGCGGGGGTATGGGCAGGCGCGACGGGCGATATGGCCGGCCACGCGGCCGCGCAGCCGGAAGCGGCTGCAGCGTTCGACGCGGAGATGGCCGCGCAGCCGGCCGATGCGGAAGCCGGTGCAGCCGACCTCACCGACGTGACTGCCTCAACCGCCTCAACTGCCTCAACTGCCTCAACTGCCTCAACTGCCTCAACTGCCTCAACTGCCTCAACTGCCTCAACCGCCTCAACCGCCTCAACTGCCTCAACTGCCTCAACCGCCTCAACCGCCTCAACCGCTTCAACCGCCTCGGCAGCCCCGGCCGACGATACCGCATCGCCCGCCGCCGCCGCGGAGCGCCGATGCTAGACCAGGCCGCCGGTTTCAACGACGTCGCGGGCACGCTGCGACCGCTGCTTTACGTGATGCCGCGCCTGTTGCCGATCATGTTCGTCGTGCCGGTATTCAACGAGCAGATCATCACGGGCCTCGTGCGCAACGGGATCGCCGTCGTGATCGCCGCGTTCGTCGCGCCGGCGATCGATTCCGCGCAGGTGGCCGCGCTGCCGTTCCTGATGTGGTGCCTGCTGGTCGCGAAGGAAGCGGTGGTCGGCATGCTGCTCGCGGGCGCGTTCAGCGCGGTGCTGTTCGCGATCCAGGGCGTCGGCTACCTGATCGATTTCCAGACGGGCAGCGGCAGCGCCGCGTTCTTCGATCCGATGGGCGGGCACGAGGGCGGCCCGACCTCGGGCTTCCTCAATTTCGTCGCGATCGCGCTGTTCGTCACGGCCGGCGGCCTGCAGGTGCTTGTGCAACTGTTCGCGCAGTCGTACGCGTGGTGGCCGATCGGCTCGCTCGGCCCCGATTTCTCGTCGATGCTGCAGACCTTCATCGTGCGGCAGACCGACACGATCTTCGAATGGATGGTGAAGCTCGCCGCGCCGGTGACGATCGTGCTGGTGCTCGTCGAGCTCGGCATCGGGCTCGTCGGGCGCGCGGTGCCGCAACTCAACATCTTCGTGTTCTCGCAGCCACTGAAGAGCGCGCTCGCGCTGCTGATGATGGTGCTGTTCCTGCCGGTGGTGTACGCGTCGCTGCATTCGCTGCTGAGCCCCGACAGCGGGCTGATGGCGCTGCTGCGCGCGCTGTTCGCCGCGCAGGGCGGCGCGTGAGCGCGCGACGGAGCCGACATGGCCGAAAAGGACCAGAAGCCGACCGAGAAGCGCCTGCGCGAGGCGCGCGAGAAAGGCGATGTGCCGAAGAGCGCGGAAACGATTTCGTCGGCGTTCTTCGTCGGCGTGTGCGTCGCGCTCGCGGTGGGAATCGGCGCGCTGTTCGCGCGGCTGCAGGCGCTGTTCCGGCTCGTGTTCGACGCAGTCGGCGCGGCCGACCCGTCCGCACGGATCGCGGTGCTGATCGACGGCGCCGCGCGCGACTGGGCGACGCAGTCCGCGCAGATCGTCGCGGCCGGGCTGCTGGCCGGCCTGCTCGCGGGCTTCGTGCAGGTCGGCGGCGTGATGGCGTGGAGCCGGCTCGTGCCGCAGCTGTCGCGGCTCAATCCGGCCGAGGGGATGAAGAACCTGTGGTCGATGCGCAACCTCGTCAACCTGGTGAAGATGCTGCTGAAGACGGTGCTGCTCGTCGCGACGCTCGGCTGGCTGATCGTCGAGTCGCTCGACCCGTCGGTGCAATCGGGTTTCACGCGGCCAGTGTCGATCCTCGCGCTGATCGTGAAGCTGCTGATGCTGCTGTTCGGCTGGGCCGCGCTGATCTATATCGTGATGGCGCTGATCGACATCGTGCATCAGCGGCACGAGTTCAACCAGAAGATGAAGATGTCGATCGACGAAGTGCGGCGCGAGCACAAGGAGGACGAGGGCGACCCGCACATCGAGGCGAAGCGCCGGCAACTCGCGCGCGAAGCGCAGTTCGCGTCGCTGCCGGACCGGATCGGCTTCGCGTCGGTCGTCGTCTATTCGCCGCGCGTCGCGGTCGCGCTCTACTACGGCGGGATCGGCACGCTGCCGTGGGTGCTCGCGCGCGGCGAAGGCGAGGCGGCCGAGCGGATCGTGCGGCTCGCGCGCGACGCGCTGCGCCCGACGCTCGCGAACGTCGGGCTCGCGCAGGCGCTGTACGAGACGACACCCGAGAACGGCACGATCGAGCAGCAGCATTTCCGCGAGGTCGCGCAGTTGCTGAAATGGGCGACCGGCGCCGCTTGACGCATGCCGCGGCGGGCCGCGACAGGCGCATCGGCATACCGCCCCTTTTTCCGGGAAGTGGGCTGGCTCGACCGTCCGTTCCGATTCGATATGGCCCTTTGCGCGATCATGCGCGCACGGCGCTTGACGATATTTTTTTCTGGTTATTGCCGGAATTCATCGGTGAATTATTGCTGAATTATTTCTTCGTAATATGGCTCGACCGTCACGCCTGACGGCGGGCCGCGAGGTTGCGCCATGCGTGACGGAACAGGTCAACAGGGGCGAACAAATCAAATGTGTGGAATCGACGGCTTTCTGAATACCGTCGCCATCGATGAGGAGACTGCGCGCGGCACGCTCGCGCGAATGACGGCGAGCCTCGCGCATCGGGGGCCGGACGGGCAGGGCATCTGGGTCGATCCGGAAGCCGGCATCGCGCTCGGCCACCGGCGGCTGGCGATCGTCGACCTGTCGGTGCATGGCCGACAGCCGATGGCATCCGCGTGCGGCCGCTACGTCATGGTCTTCAACGGCGAAATCTACAACCATCGCGAACTGCGCGCGGAGCTCGAGCGCGCGGGGCGCGCACCGGCGTGGCGCGGCCACTCCGACAGCGAGGTGCTGATCGCGGCGATCGTCGCGTGGGGTGTCGAGGCGACGCTGCGGCGCGCGACCGGCATGTTCGCGTTCGCGCTGTGGAATCGCGAGTCGCGGGTGCTGACGCTCGCGCGCGACCGGATCGGCGAGAAGCCGCTCTACTACGGCCGGATCGGCGACGCGCTCGTGTTCGCGTCGGAGCTCAAGGCGCTGCGCGGCTATCCGGGCTTCGACGGCACGGTCGACCGCGACGCGCTGTGCCTGTACCTGCGCCAGTCGAGCGTGCCCGCGCCGTACACGATCTATCGCGGCATCCGCAAGCTGCCGCCCGGCACGTATATCCAGTTCGAGCATGCGCGCGACACGCCGCGCGTGCGCGCGTACTGGACGCTCGAACAGGCGATCGAGAGCGGCCGCGAGCAGCCGTTCGAGGGCAATGCCGACGAGGCCGTCGGCCAGCTCGACGCGATCCTGCGCCAGGCCGTCGCGCGGCAGATGGAAGCCGACGTGCCGCTCGGCGCGTTCCTGTCGGGCGGCGTCGATTCGTCGGCGATCGTCGCGCTGATGCAGGCGCAATCGGCGACGCCGGTCGACACGTTTACGATCGGCTTCCATGAAGCCGGCTACGACGAAGCCGGATATGCGAAGGCCGTCGCGCGCCATCTCGGCACGCGGCATACCGAACTCTACGTGACGGCCGACCATGCGCTCGGCGTCGTGCCGAAGCTGCCGTCGATCTACGACGAGCCGTTCGCCGATGCCTCGCAGATCCCGACCTTCCTCGTGTCGGAGCTGACGCGCCGGCATGTGAAGGTAAGCCTGTCCGGCGACGGCGGCGACGAGTTGTTCGGCGGCTACACGCGCTATTTCCTGACGCCGCGCCTGTGGCGCAAGCTGCATCGCGTGCCGGCCGCCGTGCGCGCGCGGATCGCCGCCGCGCTGCATGCGCTGCGACCCGATCACGCGGACCAGCTCGCGGCCGTCGCGCAGGGCGCGTGGGGCGGCGTGGAGGCGCGCGAATCGGCGTCGCGCATCGGCGACCGCCTGCACAAGCTCGGCCATGTGATGACGGCGGAGAGCCGCATCGGGCTGTACCGGCTGCTGATGTCGTCGGTGCATCATCCCGAGCGCATCGCGCTGTCGGGGCAGGAGCCGCCGACGCCGCTCGACACGGCGTCCGCGTGGCCCGCGCACCTGAGCTTTGCCGAGCAGGCGATGGCAATCGATACGCTCACGTATTTGCCGACCGACATTCTCGCGAAGGTCGACCGCGCGGCGATGGCCGTGAGCCTCGAGACGCGCATGCCGTTCCTCGACCATCACGTCGTCGAATTCGCGTGGCGCGTGCCGGCGTCGGTGCGCTTGCCGGAAGGGCAGTCGAAGGCGCTGCTGCGCCGGCTGCTCGACCAGTACGTGCCGTCGGCGCTGATCGACCGGCCGAAGCAGGGCTTCTGCGCGCCCGTCGATCACTGGCTGCGCGGCGCGCTGCGCGACTGGGCCGAGGCATTGCTGCGGCCGTCGCGATTGCGCGAAGAGGGTTTCTTCGATGCGGCCGCGGTCGAGCGCCTGTGGCGGCAGCACCAGACGGGGCGGATGAACTGGCAGCATCAGTTGTGGACGGTGCTGATGTTCCAGGCGTGGCTGGAGGCGCAGCGCGCCGGGTGACGCGGCGTGCTGCGCGGTCGGGGTTTGCTCTTTCCGGCCGCCGGGCTGAACGTCAGCCGACGTTCAGCGGCGTGCCGATCGCGATGCGGCCCGGATCGCCGGCGGCCGCCGGATTGAGCTGCAGGATCTCGTTCAGCGCGCGCGCATCCTGCTCGCCGCGCGTCATCGCCTGCTGGTCGGCGCGCGACACGTGCGCGGCGTCGAGCAGCGACTGGCGATGCTGGTCCGCGATCACCCAGAGCGAATCGCCGGCGACGACGATGTAGGGCTGCGGCGAATTCGACGGCGTGCTCGACGGCGTGCCCTGCGACGGTTGAGGCTGCGTGGGCGTCGTGCTTGCCGGCGGCGACGCCGTGGCGGACGGCGATGCGCTCGGCGACGCGCTCGGCGACGCGCTCGGCGATGCACCCGGCGCGAGATTCGACTGTGACGGCGTATTGCCCGACGACGGCCCGGACGAACCGAATACCCAGTTGAACACGCCGCCGATCATCGGTGCGAGACCGATGCCGATGATGAACTTGTAGCCGAACGCGGCGACCGGAACGATGACCAGCGCGGTCGGGATCTTCTTGACGAACGGCATCGCGTTCGGGTAGTGCGTGTTGATCCGCCCGGCGAGCAGCAGCGCGGCCGACGTGCCGGTTGCGATCGCGAGATCGTATTCGCCTTGCCCCCATTGGGACGCGGTGGAGAGTCCGCCGAGCGCGACCGACGCGAAGTCGCCCGCCGAATCGAACAGGCGCACTGTGCGGCTGCGCTTGTCCGGGTTCACGCGATGCGCGCTGATCGCATAGGAGAGCCCCGCGTAGGCGGTGCCCAGCACGCCGCTGGCAATGCCGGCGGACCCGGCGACGAGGTCGAACAGGCCTTTCGCGTCGAGCACCTTGCCGAGGCCGCTCGCGAACGTCGCGGCCGACGCGACCGTGACGCCCGCCCGTCCCGCGATCCCGAACAGCCGGCGCGGATTGCCCGAATGCAGCTGCTGCAGCGACGTCCCGCCGACCACCCCCTGCATCTGCGACAGCACGTCGGCGCCGAGCGCCTTGATATTGGCTGTGGCGTCCTCGAAGGTCATCAACCCGAGCTGGTGCAGCGCGACGTACTGCGCGGCCATCGCACGGGCTTCGTTCGATGCCGCCTGGAGCTGGGTCAGCCGGTGCTCGCCATACTCGTGCGCGCCGGCCCGGAGCTGTTTCGTGAGCGTCACCTCGAGGCGCGTGAGCACGGCCTGCGCGGCATCCGGGTTGCCGGACTGCAGGCTGCGGATCGCGCCCTGATGCATGACCTGGAACACACGCCCGAGACGCGACGCGAGGAGGAACGACGACGTCGCGTTGTTCATTGCGGTCTTGTCCAGCCAGTGCGTTCCGAACGTATCGATGAAGACGAGCGAACTCGCGCCCGCGACGATCGCGGTGGACGTGATCGATTTCACGAAGTCGAGCGGTCGGGACGACGGCCGGTGCACGCGCAACGCCTTCAGTTGCGCGGATGCCGGGTCCATCGTGGGCGCGCCGGTCTCTTCCGGTTGCGCGACCGCCTTGCGATTCGCGCCGATCGGATGGGATCCGTCGTTCTGCAGCGCTTTCTGGCTGATGACCGACTGCCAGTACGTATGGCTGTCGGAGGCATTCCACGGCGCGACGGACGGCCGCTTGGGCACGCCGCCGCCGACGCGGCCGAGCCATTCCAGGCTGGCGATGCGTGCGCGCTTCTCGGTCTTGCCCGAAGGCGGATTGTCCGGGTTGTCCCACCCTTTCTCCACGGCGTCGATCGTCGCGCGGCGCGCCTGATTCAGCAGCGCCGACGTGTTGCCTTCGTACAGGTCGCCGCGCAGCTTCGCGATCTGCGCGTCCGACAGGCCTTTCGCGTTGCCGATGCGCGCGATTTCGGCGAACAGGATCTGCTGCTGGTTCGCGAACGTGTCGGTGCCCAGCGGATCGTAGACGCGGGTGAGCGCGTCGCCGCCGTGCAGCCGGGCGAGCTTGCTGGGGGCACCGGGATTGTCGCGCGCGTCGAGCGCGTAGTCGACGATCTTCGCCGCCAGCGCGCGCGTGAGGTCGGGATTCGCGACGAAATCGGCGCCGTGCGTGCCCCACGACAGGCCGACATGGATCCCGGCGAGCGGTTCGCGATCGAGGATGGCTTCCAGCAGCTTCACGTGCCCTTCGCCCGGGACCGGTTCGAGCACCGCGTCCCAGCCGTGGAAGGTCAGCATCACGAGCGGTGTCGGCTCGCCGGCGTGGTCGCGCATCCACGATTCGATGGATTCGCCCACGCGCCGGATTTCCGAGTAGCTGTTGTTGGTGCCGGCCATCGCATGACCGTCCTCGAGCGATACGAGCGGGCGTGACGGCGCAGTTTCGAGCCGCAGCAGGAAACCGTATTTCGATGCCGCATCGAGCCACTTGTGCAGGTGCGCGAGATCGTCGAGCTCGAGCGTGTGCTGCGTGCCGTCCGGGTTCGTGCGCGTGATCGTCGCGGTGTTCTCGTCGAAGCGGGCATCTTTCGGCGAACCGAAATCGTTCGCGCGCTGAATGAACCCCGGGTCCTGCTTGCCGCCGCCCGCGGCCGCAAGCGTATACGGGTCGACCGCGATCGTGACGGCCGGCATCGCGCCGCCGAACCGCTTGATGTAGCGCACCATCCGCTCCGGATCGTCGCGCAGCGAGAACGAGCGCGACATCGGCGCGAGGCGGTCGCGGATCTCGGCGGGCAGTTTGAGGAACGCCTTGATCATCTTCCGGTCGGCGACGCGCGCGATGTTGGTGCGCTTCGCAAGACGTTGCGCCACGCGCACCGGCAGGTAGCGGCTGCCTTCCGGATGCGCGAGCACGCCGCGCGGATTGAGGCTCGACGGCTCGCGCCACATGCCCAGCGTCGTGAAGATCGATTTCCACATCGGCGCATCGGCCATGATCGTCTGCGGTTCGTCGCCGAGCCTCAGCCCACCCGCGTCGGGTTGCCCCTTGCGCCCCGCGTAGGCCTTGAGGTGCTCGACGGTCGACGCGAAATCGGCGGCCTTCGCCTTTCCGTAGCGCGTGACCGTTTCGATGATCGTGCCGGACGACAGGCCCGGCTGGAACGGCGCGAGCGCGAGCGGCTTCGCGGCCGGCACGGCTGGCTGGTTCGCCGCCTTGGCGGCCTTCTGCCGGTTTTTTTTGCCCTTGCCCTTGACGCGCGGCGCCTTTGCGGGCTTCGTGCCTTGCGGTGCGGCGGCCGGAGCCGGCTGCGCGGCCTCTCGCGTGGCGGCCGCACGCGGCGCGAAGGCGTCGGGCGCGAGCGTGGAAAGCAGGAAGTGCTGGTCCGCACCATACGGGCCGCCGCCGATCTTCGTCTGGTCGAGCGGCCGGCCGTTGTCGGCGTTGCCGAGCTGATTCGCTTCGTCGTACCACAGGGCCTTGCCGTTGGCCACTTCGATGATGCCGGCGGGCGAGCCTTGCAGCGCGTCGGTGACCGGCCCTTCGTGCCGATACACATACACGTAGTGCCCGTCGGGGATGTCGCCCATTTCGAGCGCGCGCATCAGGCGCGGTGCGTGCGTGCCGTTGAAGCCGACCACCGCGTCGCCGTTCTCCGGCAGCAGGTTCGGCATGCGCGACGGGGAGGGTGCCTGCGCGATTTCGCGGGTCTTGCGCCGCACCGCGGGGCTGAACTTCGCGAGTCCGCGCTGCACGTAGGGGCCCGGCTTCGGGATCGGCTTCTTCTCGTCGCCAAGCGCGCGGCGCAATTCGGCCGGTGCGAAGCCGCCATAGCCTTCGACCACGTCGTGCGGGATGTCGGACACGACGAACCGGACGCCGCGCCGCCCGCTGGACAGCGAACGCGCGCGGCGACGAAACGCGTCGCCGAGATTGCGCGGCTCGATCGTCGCGTCGCCGAGCGACGTCGATTCATGGTAGGTCCACTGGTGCGCGGCGTCGCGGGTCGCGTAGCCGAGCACCTTGCCGGTCTTGTGCTCGATCGCATAGAGCGTGGTGGTGCCGCCGGTGTGCGTGCGCGCGGCTTTTTCGGCCTGTTTCGGCCGACGGAAACGCGGCGCGTCGGCAAGCGACTGCGCGTTGGCGACGACGTCCGCGCCGGGGCCCGTCGCGGACGGTTCGGCTTCCCAGACGCGGCCGTCGCTGCCTGCCTCGATGCGCGCCGCGCCGCCAAAATCGAGCAGTTCGGCAAGCGGCACCGGCGATACGTAGAAATCGAACGCCGCGCGTTCGTCGATGGCCCCGCTCTTCAGCGCGCGATGGACCTCCTGCGGCATCGGCGCATGCGGATCGGCCGGATCGTTCCCGGCCCGGTCGACGAACGCGCCCTGGTCGTCGGCCCGCATGCTCGCGACGAACTCCGGCTGCGGATGCGGCGCATCGAACCGGTCGGCCGGGCGATCCGCGTGCCTGGCGATCAGCACATGCACGTTCTTGCCGAACGCGTCCCGCATCTGCTGGTGATCGCGCAATTGCGCGCCGTCGACGCGGATCAGGTCACGCTTGCCGTGCGCGGCGAGGTGATCGAGCGCGTGCTGCGCCTGCTCGGCGCCCGGTATCGCGGGACTGGCCGGGCTGGCGGGCACCGGTGCGTTCGACGTCGGTTGCGGCGCAGGCGCCGGCATTTCGCGCGGCACGCCGTTCGCGTGCATGTCGGCGGCCTGGCTTGCATAGTAGTCCCGATAGGTCGCGTGGCCCGGCACCGACGGCGCGGCGTCGCCGAACGCGGCCGCGAGCCGGCGCAGGCCCGCTTCGTCGCCGGGCATCACGTGGTCGGCTTCGCGTGCGATCGCCTCGGGCAGGTGTGCGTCCTTTGCGATGTCGATGCCCGCGTCGTCGATGAGCTCGCGGCGCACCGCGAACGCGTTCGCCTGCGCACGCGCCTCGGCCATCAGCGCGCTGTCGGTCAGCGCATCGGTCGACGCGTGATCGAGCGCGAGCCGTCCGGTGATCGTCTCGACCGCGTGCCGGGCTTCGTGCGCGAGCGCATACACGAGCGTGCCCGTGCCGCGCAGCCGCCCGTCGAGCACGATGCGCTGCTTTGCGGTATCGACACGGCTGCCGCGCCCGGGTCGGCCGACCACGACCTTCCAGCCGGCTTCGCGCGCGAGCGCGATCTGTCCGCTCAACAGCGTCGACCGATCGACGAGCGCCAGGGCTTCCTTCGACAGCGGCGCACCGCCGAACCACATGCGGATTCGCGTGATGACGGACGGCTTCTGCACGAACGCGTCGGGCGGCAGCGTCTCGGCGATCGCCGGATGCGCGAGTTCGATGTCGCCATGTTCGAGGCCGTTCGCGAGCGCCCGTTCGATCTCGGCGAGCTTGGCGAGCGTCTCCAGGTGTTCGATCGATCGGGGCGAGCCCGGGTTGCGCGAGATTTCGCCGGGGTCGCTCAGCAGGAAATCGCCTTTGCGCGTGAAGATGCCCTGCAGGTCGAATGCGAGGCCTTCGCGTTCGACGACTTCACGAATCCGTTGCACGTGTTCGAGCGCCGCACGCGTGACGACGCGGGGCAGCGCGCCGGTATCGCGCATCGTGTGCGTATGGAGCACGCCGAGCGGACGGTACAGCACGCCGACGCGGCCGAACGCCGAGAACGGCCCGTTCATCGTGACCGCCTCCAGTCCGTACGAACGCAGGTCGTCGAGCGCGATCCGTTCCTCGACGGCCGCGCGTACGTGGCCGGACGTGGGTTGGTGCGCGTTGCGGTCGTACACGCCGAGCGCGGCGTCGTCGCCGAGCGCGAACACGGTCTTTTCGCCGCCGGAGCCGAGCAGCTCGCCCAGTTCGCGCGGGATATCGACGCGCGCGGCGCGGTCGCCGTTCGTATAGACGCCGAGCGGGTCGCCTTTCAACGGTCCCAGGTCGTGGGGTGCGGCCGGCGCCGGATCCAGACGGCGGAAGACGCCGGTGTCGAGCAGCGCGCCATGCGCACCGACCGCATGCGGCGGCGCGGCGTACACGGGGCGTTGCCACAGGTTCGCGAGCCGCGCGGCGTGTTCCTCGCCGCCGTGCCGGGCCGACAGCACGATCGAGTAACCGTGGCGCATCACGAACGACGGCGCCATGTCGAGCACGTATTCGTGCGCGCCGACCGGCTGCCCGTCGGCCAGCAGCGTGCCGTCCGCGAGCGTGTCGGCGTGCAGGACGATCACGCGGCGATCCTCGTCGACCGTGAAGTGCCGCACGCGGCCGGCGGCAAGTTCAGCCGCATCGGGACGCTCGCCCGCGCCGTACGGCGACGCGTAATCGGCGTGCGCGCGGCTCCACGCGACGCGTTCGTCGAAGCTGCGCGCGCCGCGCGGTGCGTCGCCTGCCTCGCGTGTCTGCGGCGCCGGCATCCGGCGCGGAACGCCGCCGCGCCGTTTCTGGCGCGCCCACACGTCGTGATAGAAGTCGCGGTAAGTCTCGCCGTCGCGGCCCGATACGGGAGCGTCGGCGAATGCGTCGACGAGCCGGCCGACCGTGCCCGCATAGTCGTGCGACGGCGCGCGCCACGCGTTGCCTTCGTGCTCGATCGCATCGGGCAGCCGCACGTGCGCGGCGATATCGCCGCCGCCCGCGAGCTGGATCTCGTAGCGTGCCTCGAACGCGTTGATCTGTGCGCGCGCCTCGGCTTCGAGCGCCTTGCGCGTGAAACGGTTGCGGTTGCCGTAGTCGAGATTCAGCACGCCGGCCATCGCCTCGACCGCATGCCGCGCTTCGTGCGCGAGCGTGTACGCGATGCTGCCCGGATGCTGGAGGCTGCCGTCGATCGTCACGCGGCGCTTGCGCGGATCGATGCGGCTGCCGCCGCCGCGCTTGCCGAGCGTCACGCGCCAGCCGGCGTCCTGCAGCATGCGCAACTGCGTCGCAAGCGTGCCCGACTGCATGGCGAGCGCCTGTGCGGCTTCGGGCAGCGCCGCGCCGCCGAAGCGCATCTGCATCCGCGTGATCCAGCCGGGGTTCGACGCGGCATGATCGGGCGGCGGGGTTTCCGTCGTCTCCGGATGGGCGGCCGCGAGCCCGGTGTCGTCGTTCGCGGCGGCCGGCCGGTCGCCGGCGCCGTTCCTGCGCGTATTCGTGCCGTCGGCGGTTTCGCCGGCCGCGTTGCCGGCGGCCTTGTCGGTGCCCGTGTCGCGCTCCGCCGCGCGTTCGGCGGTGGCGGGGCGCTCCGGCTTGACGAGCACGAGCACGCGGTTCGGCATGCTGAATACGCCGTCGAGCGCGCTGACGGGTTCGGCCGTCGCGGCGGGGCGCGGCATCGCCGGTTCGTTCGGGCCGCGCTTGCCGGCGAGCACGATCACCGTGTCGTCGGCGGCAGCCGGGCGGGGGGCCGCCGGCGGCGTTTCCTCGGCTGCGGCGCCCGGCAAGCCGGCTTCGGCGGCCGCGGTTTCCGGCGCGGCTTCCGGCGCGGGATCGAAGCGCAGCACGCGTGCGTCCGCGCGCAGCTGGCCGTCGGCGCCGAACGCGTCGGGCGCCGCCGCGTAGACGGGTTTTTGCCAGCGGTTCGCGAGTTCGGGCGCAAGCGCCGCGTCGTGCTCGCCGGCCACGACGATCACGGGCTCGTCGAGGTCCTGCGGGCGCAGCGCGGCCGGCCGCGCGCCGGGCGCGTCCGGTGTCGCGCCGTTGCGCACGACATAGACCGTGCGGTCGCCGACCTCCATCGGTTCGGCGCTCGGCCCGCGCGGCACCGCGATGCCGGCCGGGTCGGAGGTGGCCGGCCGCGTGGCGGGCGCCTCGTCCGTCAGGTCGATGACCTTCGCAGTGACGCGTGGCGGCGTGCCGTCCGCTGTCGTTGTCGTGCGCGTGCCGGGGCCGGCCGGCTCCTCGATGTCGACGGGTCGTGCGCGCAGTGCCTGTGCCTCCGCGCTGCGCCGGTCGCTGCGCGCAGCCGCCGTGCGGCCCACTTCGGCTTCGTCGTGCTGCTGATCGACGCGCGCGCGTTCCTGGCTCGTGCGCTGCGTGCTGCGGGCGTTGGTCGCGGTGCTCGCCGTTTCGCCGTCGGCGGCCGTTTGCGCGAGGCTGCGCGGCGCCTGCTCCGCGGTGGCGTTCGCCGGCCGGTTCGCTTCGCGCGCTTGCGCGATCGCGTGATCCAGGAGATCGAGCTCTGTCTTCGCGACGACGTTCGACGTCGTGCTCATCTCGCCGTCCGGGCCGAACGACAGTCGCTCGCCGGTACCCTTCACGTCATTGACGCGCGTGCCGTTGGTCCATTCCTTCGGCGATGCCGACACGACGGACAGCGTGCCGTCTTCGCCGAGCACCACCGACTCGCCGGGCGGCATCCGCTTGCTCGATGCCCGGTCGAGTACACGGATCGGCTTGTTGTCGTAGGTCAGGAGCTTGTCGCCGACCATCAGCCTGCCGTCCGGCAAGACCTTCACGGCTTCGCCGTCGAGCGTCGCGCGGGTGCGGCCGTACGCGAGCGACGACGCGTCGCCCTTGTTCAGGATCTGGCCGAGCATCTTGCTGTCGACGGTGACGGTGTCGCCGCCGGTCGTGCGGATCGGCACCGGCCGGCCCGAGCGGATACGCTGCGACGTGACCGCGCGCTCCTTCAGGCCGCCCGCGGCCATCAGCGCGACGTTGGTGAGCCCGGACTTGAGTGCCTCGCCGGCCGCTTTCCTGTTGCCCGTGAAATAGTCGACCCCGGCTTCGCCGAACGCCTCGACCGCGCCGCCGACGCCGGTCACGATCGCGGTCGCCTTCGCGCCCGTGTTGAGCAGCGCCGCGACTTTCGGCGTGCGCGTGAGCGCCGTCACCGCGCGCGTGAACAGCTTGCTGCCGGCGAGCTTCGCGGCGCCCGCCGCGCCCATCGGCACGAGATTGATGAAGTCGCCGCGCGCACCCGCGTCGGTGAACGGGTTGATGCTGCGGCCGTGTTCCATGCGCGTCGCGATGTCGAGCCCGGCGCTCGTCATCGACGCGCCGATCGCGGTGTACATCATCCCCGCGCCGAGCACATTCAGCGGTACGCCGATGACCGCGCCGACAACGGTGCCGTCGAGCAGCCCGCCGATGCCTTCGAGCGCCATCCCGCCGACCATCATCCCGATGTTCAGCCCGGTGCTGGTCAGCTTGCCGAGGAAGGTGTCGAAACCGCTTTCGTGATGCGCGGCCTTCGACACGAGCTGCAGCGTGCCGTCCGCGTTATGGCCGGTCGCGATGTCGACGGTGCCGTCCGACGACAGCTCGTTGTTGTTGATGTAATCGTTGATGTCGTTGTAGTTGCTGCCCGTCTCGTCGACGTATTGCGTGCCGTCCTTGCCGGTGACCTTGAAGATCGCGCTGGTCGTCATGCCGGCGTCCTTCGCCGCATACACCATCGGCAGGACGCTGACCTGCGCGTTCGCGCCGCCGCCGATCTTCAGCAGCTTGTCGCGCACGGTGTTGATCGTCGACAGCTTGTCCTTGTCGGTGAAGCGCGCGACGTCGTCGCTCGTGGGCGATACGGGATCCGAACCGTCGCTCGTCGTTGCATTGTTCTGCACGTCGGGCTGCATCCCGAGCGCGACGCCGATCAGGTTGCGCTGCTCGTTGTCGGTCAGCTTGCCGAAGGCGATCGTGTTGCCGTTCTGCGTGCTCGCGCTCGCCGCGTCGAGCAGCGAGTTCGACAGCTCGCCGCGATGCGCCTCATAGAAGTCGTGCAGCGCCTTCTTGTAGTCGTTCCCGGCGTCCGAATCGGGCGCCGCGTAGCGCAGCCGCTCGTCGAGCCCCGCGTCGAACTGGTCCATCAGCACCTGCTGGTGCGATGTCTCGCTCAGCAACTGCAGGCGCTGCACCGCGTTGTCCGCTTGCGTGACGGCCGCCTTCGCGTTGTCGAGCTGGCCCTGATACAGGTTCGGGCGCGGCATCGACGGCGCCGGGATCATGTCGTCGCCCGCGACATGGCGGAAACGCACGGGCGGCGGATTCGCGGCCGCCCAGTCGTCGTATTGTTTCTGCACCGACGCGAGCGTGCTTTTCGCCCCCGTCTGCTGGATGCGCGCCTGCGAGAGCGCCGCGTTGGTCGCGCGTTCGTTGACCGCATCCGACAGCCGGCTGTCGGCCGCGCGGATTGCGCCCGCGACGACCTGCAGGCGCTTCGCGTCGAGCATCGTCGGGCCCGTCGGCACGGCCGGCGTTTGCGGCAGCACGAGCTGATCGGTAGGCGACGGCGGCAACCCGCCATTCGCGGTCGACGACGGCGGCACCGGAAACGGCGACGGCGATGACGTCGGCAGCGTCGGCAGCGACGGCGTGCCGGTGGGTGCGGCGGTCGCAGATGTCGACAGCGACGGCACGGGCAGGGTCGGCAAGCCATTCGCGGTCGACAGCGACGGCGCAACGAACGGCGGCTGGACTGGCGGCTTCGCGAGCGCCGAGCGCGCGTTCACCTGCGCCTGGATCTGCGACGCCTGGTCGTCGTACTGCTGCGCGAGCGTCGCGCCGTAGGTGGCGACGAAGCCGTCCTGCGCGATGCTCGCCTGCTGCTGCGCCTGCGACAGTTTCGCGTACGCGTCGCCGAGATCGAGGTCGACCTGCGGATCCTTCAGCATCGAATTCGGGTTGGCCTTGTGCCAGTCGTCGGACGCCTGCTTCTTCTTCGTGTAATCGGCCTGCAGCGTGTCGACCTGCTGCTGCGCGGACAGCATCTGCAGATAGCCGCCGCTCGTGTTCGCGGCCGTCTGCGCGCGGGCGAGCGCGGTCTTCGCGTCCGACACGGCGTTCGGGACGACGACCGTCGGGCCTTCCTTGCCGCTGGCCGAATCGTATTGCTGCTGCGCGTTCGTGAGCGTCAGGCTGTCGTTCGCTGCGGCGACCGCGGCATTCGCGTAGTTCGCGTCCTTCGCGGCCGTCGTGACCGCCTGCTGCGCGGCGTCCTTCGAAGCCGGCGCGTCGGGCATCGTGACCACCAGCTCCAGCGGCTGGAGCGCGGTGTTCAACCGGCCGACGCCCGAGTCGAGCGCGCCCTTGTAGTCCGGATCGGCGAGATACGACTGGAACTGCGTGTACGCGAGGTTCGAGTTCGCGACGTCGGCGTAGTACTTCGACGCACCGACGGCGGCCGTCGCACTGGCGGTCTGCCAGTCGTCGTAGAGCCGGATCTGCAGCGGATTCTTGCAGTCGCTCGCCTGCGGCACCCAGTTCGGATCGTTCGCATGATCGGGAAATGCGGCCAGCAGCGTCTTGAACTGCTGGTCGGCGGCGTGCTGCGCGTCACCCGGATCGGTCACCTTGCCGGAGTCGTCGATCTTCATCCCGGCCGGCATGTCGGCGTTCGCCTGTTCGCCATACAGGATCATGTAGCCCGCGTCGGTCGTCACGTTCAGGTCGCGCTGCGCGCTGTCGGCGGCGGTGCGCGCCTTCGCATAGTTGTCCTGCGCGGCCTTGCGGTCGTCGGCCGTCGATTCGGGATCGCGGTTCGTGAGGCGCAGCACGTTCTGCGCGTCCTGCAGCGATTGCGATGCGTTGTCGTATTGCGTCTGCGCGTCCTGGATCGCCTTCTGCACCGCGCTCGTCTTTTTGTTCTCGACCGTGATGTCGGGCGGCGGCGCCGTGTACTGCGCGGCCATGCTCTGAACCAGCGACGTCGCGGATGCAATCTCGGCGTTGGTCGGCTTCGACGGGTCCGTGGACGACGTGGCCGTCACGGGAATCGGCGGCGACACGCTCGGGTTCGCGGGGCCGGCCGACGGATCGTCCTTCTTCGGCGGCGGAGGCGGTGGGGGCGGCGGCGCGACGACCGGGTTCAGCGTGTCCGACAGGAAGCGCTGCCAGTTGACGCCCATTCCCAATCCGTCGATCGACAGCATGCCAGCCTCCGTTGAATCGCGCGATGCGCGCAATGCACGGCGCCGTGCGCGCCACGACGCGATCCGACGAGTGTAGGGACACGGGTTGCGGCCGGATCGCCGCTGATTCGTAGCGCCGCGGCACGGCCGGCGCGCGCGTGCGCCGCACGCTACGAGATGAGCGCGGCCACATGGCGGCCGGGCGCCGCGTGGCGCGCTGGCGACGTTCGCGCTCCTGAAAACGGGCCACGCGCCGTCACTGATCGAGACACCGCACGCACAGCCGCTTCGCCTGGTTTGCCGGCAGCCCGCGGCACATCATCACGACCGGGCGCGCATGACACGAAGGCGCATCGGCGGACGCGGCGGGCGACGCCAGCCGCCGCGCGCGTTCGGGCGGCGTGGTGGCGGCGGCTTCCATGCGGCGACGGCGCTCGGGCGGCGGCGTGTCGCTCACGACGGGAATCGGTTCGATGCCGCCTTCGCGCGCATTGCGCTGCGCGCTTGCGACAACGCGGCTCACGTAGCCGCTCGAGAAGCCGGTCGTGAAGTTGCCGCTGTAGTAGCACGACAGCGCCGCGCGCAATGCGGCCTGTGTGGCGCGGCTGGTGCCCGACGAGCGCGCGAAGCATTCGGTCAGGATCGCGCCGCCGGCCTGCAGGTTGCGGCACGGCTCGAACATCGTCGCTTCGTCGAGCCCGTATTTCGCGAAATTTCGTTCGTTCACCTGCGCGAGGCCGACGCTGTAGCTGAAGCCGCGCGACGCCAGTTCGTGCGCGGTCGCGCGCGCCTCGTCGAGCGACGCGGGCTGGCGCGCCAGGTGGCCGCCGACCACGCCGATCGCATACGGATTGAAGCCCGATTCGGTGCGCACCAGCGCGGCGAGCGTGTCGGGATCGACGTTCGGCGCACACGCGCGTGCGAGTTGCGCAAAGCCCGCGCCGCTGGCCGCGCGCGCGATGCGCGGTTGCATTCCGGCGAATGCGAGCGCGAGCAGCCCGACCAGCGCGCACAGCCACGCGGCGGCGGTTCGCGGGCCGCGCGCGTTCATCCCGCGCCCGCCACGCGATACGACAGCACGAGCCCGTGCACGAGCATCGACCAGCCGTCGAGCGCGACGAACAGCAGCAGCTTGAACGGCACCGAGATCGTCGTCGGCGAGATCATCTGCATCCCGAGCGCAAGCAGGATGTTCGCGACCAGCAGGTCGACGACGATGAACACGATATAGATCACGAAGCCGATCTGGAACGCCTTCGTCAGCTCGGCGAGCGTGAAGCTCGGCACCAGCACGAGCAGGTCGTCGTCCTTGATGCCGTCCGCGCGGTTCTTCGGCCAGACCGACGTCGCGGTGCGCACGAAGAATTCGCGGTCGCGCTGCCGCGTGTGCGACACGAGGAAATCCTTGATCGGCGGCAACGCGGCATCGGCGAGCGCGCCGACGTCGGCGGTCGACAACTGCCCCGACGCGTCGAAGTGGCGCGCCTGCAGCGCATCGCGGATCGACATCCCGACGGGCGCCATGATGAACAGCGACAGGATCAGCGCGATGCCGTTCAGCACCAGGTTCGGCGGCACCTGCTGGATCCCGAGCGCGGAGCGCAGGAGGCCGAGCACGACCACGAGCTTCGTGTAGCTCGTCACCATCAGCGCCGCGAACGGCGCGATGCCGAGCGCGGCGATCACCGCGATCAGCGCGACCGGATTCGGCAGGTTGCCCATCGCTCAGCACTCGCGCGGCGCGGGTTGCGTCAGCGTGACGACCCGCACGCCGAGTTTCTGGCCGACCGCGATCAGGTGGCCGGTGCCGATCAGCATCCCGTTCGCGACCAGATGGATCACGCTCTGGTTGATCCCTTGCTGCAGCTCGATCACGGCGCCCGGCTGCAGCGCGCTCAACTCGCCGAGCGGCATCGACGTGGGTGGCAGCTCGAAGCGCAGGTCGACCGCGAGGCCGTCGAGCGTGCGCGGCGCATCGGCGGGCGGCGCGTCGTGCGCCGTTGCGGGCGCGGTATCGGTGCGGGTCGGTTCCAAAGGCATCTCCCTGATTCGTTCGACGGTCAGCCGGTTGCCCGACGGCCGTCCGGTGATCTCCCATGCCGGCGCGGCCGGCAGCCGCGCGACGCACAGCAGGTTCTGCTCGTGTGCCTGCCAGCGCTCGATCGCGATGATGTCGCCACCGACGACGTCGGCCAGTTCGGCCGTCGTCAGCTCGGTGCGGCCGATCTCGAACACGAGCGGCACGGGCAGGTTCGCGTAGGCCGCGCGCGTGTCGGCGAGCGCGGCCGGCGCGGCCGCGAAGAACACGGCCAGCGCATCGGGCGCGTCGAACAGCAGCGCGCCGTGGCAGCGCCATGCGCCGTCGGCGCGCCGCAGCTCGAAGCGCAGCGCGGCCGGCGCTGCGCGCCAGGCAGGCGTGCTCGCGGGCGGCGGCAGCAGCTCCACGCGCTGCCGCGTCGCGGCCTGCAGCACGGCCGTGAGCGGTGCGCACAGGTCGGCGAGCAGCGCCGCGCGGATCACGGCCGGCACGGCCGGGTCGGCCGCATCGCCGAGCCATGCCGTTTCCGCGACCGGATCGATCCATAGCGTGCCGGTGGCCGGGCCGACGACGAAGCGGTATGCGTGCGCATCGGCGGCCGGCTCGGCGTCGACGCGCCAGCGCACCTCGTACGCATGCTCGCCGAGCGTGACCGGGACGGCGCCGGTCGCGCAATACGCGTGCGACAGCCCGCGCGCGGCGGCGGCGGACAGGCGCGGCAGGTAGGGCGACGCGTCGAGCGCGACCGCGGCCGGCGCCGCGGCGGGCAGCGCGGAAACGGCGGGCATGGCCCGGTACGCGGCGTCGCCGGCGTCGGCATTCGTCAGGAACTGCGCAGGCACGGCGGGATCGGGGCGGATTCGGCGTTGATTCGCGGGTTGTGAGGGGGCCGGTGGCGCGGACGGGCACGCGGCTGCTGCGTCGATTGTAGGGACGGCCATGGCCGCGTGCCGCGCCGGAATCCGTAGTCGCGTGCATCGCGCGGCGGCGGGGAGCGCGGGGCGCTACGAAGCGTGCCGCGGCGCGATGGAATGCGACGAAGCGTGGTGCGCGGCGGCGGTCGGCCAAAAGCAACCGCCGCCCGGAGGCGGCGGTCGGGGCGCGACTGGCTGGCGGGCCGGGCGGCGTGCGGGCCGCATCCGGCCGGCAGGACGCGAAGCGCTGCGAACCTGCCCAGCGCGGTGGGGGGAGTGTTGCTGGCGCGCCGCAAGCGGGCGGCGCGCGGGTGAATCGTTATGCGTAGTCGGCGGCCATCGCGGCCTGCGGCGCGGCACGCAGGATCGGCGCCGCGTCGTGGCGCTCGACGTGCGTCATTGCCGCACCGAACAGCACGAGGCGATAGCCGACCGCATAGATCGGGATGATCCGCAGGTTCTTGTCGTGTTCGAGCTGCAGCTTCGAACGGATCCGCGAGATATGGGTATCGAGCGTGCGCGACGACACGCCGAGTTCACGGCCCCATACGGCTTCCTGGATTGCCTGCCGCGGCACGATCTTGTTCATGTTGTCGAGCAGGAATTCGACGACGTCGAATTCGCGCGGCGTAACGTCAACGACTGTGTTGTCGATTTCGATCGTGCGGCGCACGAAGTTGATTTTTATGTTGTCGATGTACAGGTATTTGCAATCCATGGTGGCCCTCGCATGTCCATGAAGGAGTGTTTGCGGGTTATGTACTGCAACTTCCGGGCCAGGATGGATCGTCAGGCGTCGGCGTGCGGCGATGCCGGGGCGGGGGGCGTGGAGACCTTGAATTTAAAAGAATTTTTAACGCGGGGCGCGGGGAGGGTGCGGGAGGGGTCGGAGCAGCATTGAAGGATTGTTACGTAGCATCGCGGGGCGACGTTACGGGCGTTACGTCTGACGTAACGTGTGGGGGAGACGGGATTCGGGACGGGCGGAACATGGTTTTCGCCGCACGGCGAATCCGACATCGAACCCTGCATGGTTTGATGAATGGTCTATAAAAATCAATGGGTTATGAGTGTTTTTTGCCGACATCGAACCCTGCATCGAACACGCTTCGACAAAAAAATGCCGGCCGAGAGACGTTTCCATCCCGCGGCCGGCATTCAGCCCGATCAAGCCTTCGCGCTATCCGCCGAATCGAACGGCAGCACGTAATGCCGCTTGCCCGTCGCCGCGAAGATCGCATTGGCGACCGCCGGCCCGATCGGCGCGACGCCCGGCTCGCCGACCCCGGTCGGCGCTTCCGCCGACGGCACGATATGCACCTCGACCTTCGGCATCTCGGCCATCCGCAGCACGTTGTAGCCGTCGAAGTTGCGCTGTTCGACCTGGCCGTCCTTCAGCGTGATCGCGCTGTGCAGCGCCGCGCCGAGCCCGAAGCCGATGCCGCCTTCCATCTGCGCGGCGACGATGTCGGGATTGATCGCGGTCCCGCAATCCACCGCGCACACCACGCGCTCGACCTTCACCTTGCCGTCGGCGTCGACCGATACCTCGGCCACCTGCGCGACATAGCTCTTGAACGCCTCGGCGACCGCGATCCCGCGCCCGCGGCCCTTCGGCAGCGGCTTGGCCGGATCCCAGCCGGCCTTCTGCGCGGCCAGCTCCAGCACCGCAAGCATGCGCGGCTCCTTCGCGAGCAGGTCGCGGCGGAACGCGTACGGATCCTTGCCGGCGGTGTGCGCGGCTTCGTCGATGAACGCCTCGACCGCATAGGCCGTGTGCGAGCTGCCGACCACGCGCCACCACAGCACGGGCACGCCCGTTTTCGCGGTGGTGAGCTCGACCGACACGTTCGGCACCGCGTACGGCAGGTTCGCCGCGCCCTCGACCGACGTCGCGTCGACGCCGTTCTTGACCATGAACGCCTCGAACGGCGTGCCGGCGAGGATCGACTGGCCGACGATCCGGTGGCGCCAGCCGACCAGCCGGCCGTCCGCGGTCAGGCCCGCGTCGAGCTTGTGGAAGTACATCGGCCGGTAGAAGCCGCCCTGGATGTCGTCCTCGCGCGTCCACTGCAGCTTGACGGGCTTGCCGTCCGCGCCGAGTGCCTTCGCGATCGACACGGCCTCGACCACATAGTCCGACCACGCATTCGCGCGCCGGCCGAAGCTGCCGCCCGCGTACAGCGTGTGGATCTGCACCAGCTCGGGCTTCAGGCCCGCGACCCTGGCCGCGTTGGCCTGGTCGACCGTCTGGAACTGGTCGCCGGCCCAGATCTCGCAACTGCCGGCCGTCAGCTTGACGACCGCGTCGAGCGGCTCCATCGGCGCGTGCGCGAGATACGGGAATTCGTACGTCGCGCTGATCTTACGCGCCGCGCCCGCGATCGCCGCGTCGGCATCGCCGTCCTTGCGCGCCGACGTGCCCGGCTTGTCGGCGAGCTGCCGGTATTCGCGCATGATCTCGTCCGAGCCGCGCTTCTCGGCGTTCGCTTCGTCCCATTCGACCTTCAGCGCGTCGCGGCCCTGTTTCGCGGCCCAGAAGCCATTCGCGACGACCGCGACACCGCCCGGCACCTGCACGACCGACACGACGCCCGGCACGGCCTTCGCGGCCGTCGCGTCGAACGATTTCACGGTCGCGCCGAAGCGCGGCGGGCGCTGCAGCAGCGCGACGCGCATGCCGGGGAACGTCGTGTCGAGCGTGAAATGCGCGGTGCCGTCCGATTTCGCCGATGCGTCGACGCGCGGAATCCGCTGACCGATCAGCTTGAAATCGGCCGGCTGCTTCAGCGTGACCTTGTCCGGCACGGGCAGCTTCGACGCATCGGCGACGAGCGTGCCGTATGCGGCCGTCTTGCCGCTCTTCGCGTGCGTGACGACGCCACCCGCCGTCGTCAGTTCGCCGGCCGGCACCTTCCAGCGGGCCGCGGCGGCCGACACGAGCATCGCGCGGGCCTTGCCGCCCGCTTCGCGCAGTTGCTGCCACGAGTTCGCCATCGCCGAGCTGCCGCCCGTGCCCTGCATCGTGCCGAACGCGAGGTTCGCATAGCGCTTCGCATCGGCCGGCGCGCTTTCGACGCGCACGCTCGACCAGTTGGCGTCGAGTTCCTCGGCGACGATCGTCGCGATGCCCGTGTACGCGCCCTGGCCCAATTCGACGTGTTTCGCGATGACCGTGACGGTGCCGTCGGGCGTGATCCGCAGGAACGCGTTCGGTGCGAAATCGGTGGCGGGCGCGGCCGCGGCGAGCGCGCGGCGGCCGAGGCCGGCCCATTCGAAGCCGATGGTCAGGCTGACGGCGGCCGCGGCGCCCGCGGCCTTCAGGAACGTGCGGCGCGACGGACGCACCGAACCGGGGTTGTCGAGTTCGATCGTCATGGTCAGGCTCCCAGTGTCGCGGCCGCGTCGTGGATCGCGGCCCGGATGCGGGCGTAGGTCGCACAGCGGCACAGGTTGCCGTTCATCGCGGCGTCGATGTCCGAGTCGGTCGGCTTCGGATTTTGTTCGAGCAACGCGGTGGCCGACATGATCTGGCCGGACTGGCAATAGCCGCATTGCGGCACCTGCAGCTTGACCCATGCGGCCTGCACGGCCTGCGCGGGCTTGCTTTGCAGGCCTTCGATCGTCGTGATGTGCTTGCCTGCGATACCGGCGAGCGGCAGCACGCACGAGCGGACGGCCTGGCCTTCGAGATGCACCGTGCACGCGCCGCACTGCGCCATGCCGCAGCCGAACTTCGTGCCGGTCAGTCCCGCGTGTTCGCGAATCGCCCAGAGGACGGGCATCGACGGATCGGCGTCGAGCGTAACGTTCTTGCCGTTGAGGACAAACGAGGTAGGCATATTTGTATGTCTCCATGGGGAAAACCCGGCATGCGCCCGGTTAGCGGGCAGTGTGCGCGAGCAGCCGGTTTTTGCGTCTACCCAATCCTGCAAATTTATTGAACAATCCTGCAAATCCCGGGCATCGCGCCGGCCGTTTCGCTATGCTCCCGCGACATGGGGAAATCAATCGAGGATTCGTCATGGACATGACCGATATCGCGGCGTCGCGCGAATCCGGGCGGCGCGAGCTGGCGTCGCTGATCGGCCGTTTCGCACCGGCGGACGGTTCTCATTCGACCGCCGTGCCGGGCCTGATGCTGCATCGGCACACGCGGCCGGTCGATCTCGGCTGCGGCGTGTCGCGCGCCGCGCTCGTGATCGCCGCGCAGGGCGCGAAGCGCGTGATCGTGGCCGGTCAGGCTTACGAATACGACACGCAGAATTGCCTGATTACGTCGATCGACTTGCCGATCCTGTCGCGCGTGACGCGCGCATCGCCGGATGAGCCGTACCTGTGCCTGTCGCTGACGCTCGATCCGCAGCGCATCGTCGAGCTCGCGGCCGAGATGCGGCTGCCCGAGCCCGACGCGGGCCCCGAAGGCGAGGGGATCGCGCTCGCCGAGCTGACGCCGCCGCTGCTCGACGCCGCGCTGCGGCTGGTGCGGCTGCTCGATACGCCGGCCGACATTCCGGTCGTCGCGCCGCTGATCGAAAAGGAACTGCTGTACCGGCTGATGACGAGCGGGCAGGGTACGCGGCTGCGGCACATGGCGATCGCGGGCAGCCAGACGCACCGGATCGCGCGCGCGATCGAATGGATCCGCGATCACTACGCGGAGCCGATGCGCGTCGAGTCGCTCGCGCAGGCGGTCAACATGAGCGTGTCGTCGCTGCACCACCATTTCAAGCACGTGACGACGCTGAGCCCGCTGCAGTACCAGAAGCAGTTGCGGCTGCACGAGGCACGGCGGCTGTTGCTGCGGCAGGGCGGCGATGTCGCGTCGGTGGCCGCCGTCGTCGGCTACGAGAGCGCGTCGCAGTTCAGCCGCGAATACAGCCGGCTGTTCGGCGCACCGCCGCTGCGCGACGTCGTGCACCTGCGAAAGAAGGAACTGCTCGGCTGACGCGGCGACCGGCGCGCGTGTCGATCGCGCCCCCGTCATTCATGGCTTTCCCCTTCGTCGAGCATAGCCAGGAATCCCGCGTCGATTTGCTCGACGGCGGCGCGCGCACGTTCCATTCCGCTGCACGGGAATCGTTTCGGCAAGCGCCGGTCCGCATGCGCCGATGTCGACGAAGCGCCGCGACAGGCGCTCCGGTTTCGCCGACAACCCCGTTGATGCTTGAACGACGCGAGCGTCGATCGATCGGTGGTGATCTTCATCGCCTTTTTCCCGACACGCTGATTGACGAGCGGGCCGCCGCCGTTGATCCGTGTGCCTTGGCGTGCCGCTCGATGAGAGCCGGACATCAGGCAATCGACATGCCATGCACGACGCAGTCCCGTTGTGCGCGGGCGGGGGCGCGCAATTGCAGTGCAATATGCGCGCTTTTGTTTCACGCGTGAATCGTGGGGACAGGAAAATACCCCGGACGATGGCCGGTTCGATGCGATTCGATACGACGAAACTCGCTGTAAATCAGGGTTTTGTGGAATTCTTGACGAAGAATCGGTGCTGAATCGGCATGTTTCAATGGTGAGAATCAGGGGGATAAATGCTTGAAAACGTTTCTCCGGTTTATCGCCCGTATGGTGGCTCCAGGTATGAAAAGGGAGTCGAATGAAAATGAAAAACTGATGCGCATGTTTCGGTCAAGATTGCACGTTTTCATTCGTTTTAATTATTGCGCAGGTAACATTTGCAATGACAACGTCGCCGTCGTGCGATCGTGTCGGTATTTTCACGGATGAATCAAATTCGTTTCGTCGGTCGTAACGAATGCGTGTCGCCGACGCATCGGAGGCTGCCGAACCGTGCTGGCAGAAGGGGGCGCCGCACGCTTCGAGTCCTGTTCGTCAGAGCATTGGAGTGCGCCTGCACACGCCGCGACGGGTGGTTCGTCAGCGGAAAGACGGGTGCCGCCGTCCACGCGCGGCGGTTCACTTCTCAAGTTTGAAACACCCGTTCATCTGGCCATTCGGCGAGGGTCCACGGGCCGGATTCATCCGTCAAATCGCGCGATTGCTTCGCGACGCTCAATGATCGGCGCGTGTGCCCGACCGTTGCCGCGATACATTCCTGAAACAAAAAATGACGTTTCCGGCGATTCGTGCCGGCGCGGCGGCCGTTCGGCGCGCGCAATGAACGGCGGAATAACGCGTGGCATGCCGCTTGCGACACTGGACGCACCGGCGAGCGGTCGACACGATGCAACAACGATGTGGGGGCGGCCAGTTCGTCAATAAGCCAGTCGGGGAAACGGCGATGAAGACCATAAGCAGTGGCTTGATCCGCGCGTTCTTTGCGCACCATAGGGGTAGTCGGAAACATCGGGGTAGTGCTTGCGACGCAGTGCCAGCGTCGCGGGTCGTTCCTTGCCGGTTTCCCGCGCTTCGCGCGCTGGGGCGGTTGTCGCTCCGCGCGGCCACCAGGCGACAGCGGTGCTCGCCTTCATTCAGTTCACCCGGATGGATCAGCCTGTTCGTGCCGGACAGCGTGATGCCGATTCGTCTTCGACCGTGCAGCGCAGTATCGATCGCGCCGGGCCAGTACCGGCGCCGGCCGGATTAGATCGAACGCCCGCCGGCCGGATTATCCGGAAACCATTCGTCGCTAGCTCAGGGAGCAGACTTGCCATCAGGCTGCCATGCGGGCTCGTTATCGCTCGGTTAAAGAGCGCATTTTTAACGGGGCTGCATTTTGTAGTGGTAAATGTATTCTCGAATTTTCGATTCCGGAAACGGATGCCAGTGCCGGCATTCGTTTGCGGCGGGGTATCGAAAATCGCGGGCCGGAAAGATGTGCGTGTCATTCCGGTTGATCTAATTATAGTGTTTTCGTGAAATGTTAAATGTTCATAAAAATAATAGAAAACACCTGATCATAAATTTTGGACAACTTATAAACATAAAACCAGACTTAGGCTGTCAAAAAAAAGTACAAAAAATATCAAACTCGCGGTCAGCAATAATTTCTTGATTTTATAGTAATCCTTATTTTTAAGGATTGCTTGAGGCTGGAAGATTGATGGCGTGCGATCTTCCTTGCTCATTCCATCCACGCCGTTTTGGAGTCGACCATGAAGAAGCTTCTGATTGCAGCAGCAGTTCTGGCGGTTTCGGGTGCAGCGTTCGCAGCTAGCGGCACGGTGTCGGGCAGCAATTCGACGAGCGGCGGCCAGACGATGGCGGGTGTTGTCGGGTTCGGCACTTTCGCCGCAACCGATTCCGGCGCAGCGCTCGGCGCAGCCGGCGCAATGGCAGGCCACGGCAGCAGCGGCTCGATCTCGTACACGGACCACACGCAAACGTCGTCGGTCGGCGGCTTCGGCTTCGGCGGCGCACAGGCTGGCGGCAGCAGCGGTGCGAATGCCGGCTCGATCGGTTGGACGTTCCACCACTAAGCCGCCGCGCGTAGCGTTCGTCATTGGCTGGCGGTGCGGACGCCGGGTTCCGCTCGACAGGGGCAGGCCCGGCTCCGCCACCGCCGAACTTCCTCACAGCAAGGGATTGCTATGAAAGCCAACGTCATATTAGCGACAGCGCTCACCGTCATATCGTCGGCTGCATTGGCAGCCGGTTCGTCCACGACCAACCAGACGCAATCCGTTGCAGCAGGCGTTTCCGGTTCGGTGCTGGTCGGCTCCGGCAGCTATACCAGCAATTCGACTTCGACGGCGGGCGCGAATGCAGGAAGTACCGTGACACCCGCCGGTTCCGTCGGCACGGCATCCGCCTTTCACAACTCGACCTCGACGGCCAGCGGTTCGGGCACGAACGGGGGCGCATTCGCGGCAGGCGGCGGTATCGGTGCCGCAGGCTCGTTCGGCGGAAACGGCAGTACGAACGAGAACGCGAATGCGCTGTCGGGAGGGGTGACCGCCACGATCGTACTCGGCGCGAACCACTACACGGCCACGGGCGGGAACGACCAGGGCTTTGCCAACGCGGGTGCCGCCGGGCTCACGGGCAGTGGCGGTTCAGGCGCGCTCGCGGGTTCGAATCACTACAACTCGTCGACCGTTTGGAGTACCGGTCCGGCCGGTTCGCCGTCCGCATCGGGCGGAAGCCAGGGCAGTTCCAGCGCGACCGGAAGCAGTCATTAGTCAGGTGTGGGGGGACCAGTTTCCCAGCGACGCTGGTCTCTTGTCCCGCATTGTTGTCACGTAAGGAGTTGGCATGAAGCGGAAACTGATTGCCGCCGCTCTGATGCTCGCGTCTCTGACGGCGTATGGCGATGACCGTGCCGCCGATGGTGTGCAATCGAATATGCAGACGTCAAACAGCCCTGACCAGACAATCAAACCGTCAGAACAACAAACGCTTTCGTCGGGCAGTGCCATCGTCGGACCGGACACCCAGCAGTGGCAGGGCATGTCGGCCGGCTCGTGGTCCCAGCTGGGCAGCGGCTGGAAGCAGTTCGGGGAAGCAGCAAAAACTGAAGTCATTCAGGGGAATTAGTACGGTTGCCTGGGTGGGAGGTCAAACCTCGTCCGGAGAGTGAAATGAACAGCAACAAGATCAAGGTGGCATGCGCGGCAATGTTCGCGATGTCCGCGATCGGTGCCCAGGCACAAACCGCAGACTCGACTTCGAGCGCACAGTCCTCGACGTCGTCGACGGCCATCAGCCAGGGCGGCGGCTCGAGCATGAACACGAACATCACGAGCTCGCGCGGCGGCAATGCCACCAGCAGCAGCGGCGTTCGCGGCAGCGGCAATTCGAGCGTGAATGTGAACGTGACGATGCCCGCCAGCACGAGCGGCGGCTCGAACGTGACGCCGCAGAGCGTGAGCGCTCTCCAGTCGCCCGGCTCGCCCGGTACCAACCCGTTCAACACCCAGACGTCGGAAAACGTCAACTACTCGGGTACGCAGACGATCAAGACGAACCCGGCCATCCAGGCGCCCGGCCTCACGACCACGCTGTCCGACACCTGCATGGGATCGGTGAGCGTCGGCGTGTCGTTCCCGGGGTTCGGCGCGACGGGCGGCACGACGCTGGTCGACCAGGCCTGCGTCCGTCGTCTCGATGCGCGTGAATTCCGCGCGATGGGCCTGACCGACGTGGCGCTCGCGCTGCTCTGCCAGAGCGACGCGAACCGGCGTGCGGTGGAAGCGACCGGGCACCTGTGCCCGGGCACGACCGCGCCGCTCGCGCGTTCGAATGTCGCGCCCAGCGCCGAAGCGACCGTCGCCGACGACGTGAAGTATCACGATCCGATCGTGCGCAACCGCATGGGCTTGCCGCCGCTCGACGCAGCCGCGCCGGCGCCGGCGCAGACCCGCCCGGTGGCGACGACCGCGGTGCGGGCGGCGCCCATCCCGGTGCCCGTGCCCGTCCCGGCTATCGCGCCGGTTGCTGCGGTGCCGGCAGTTGCGGTGCCGGAAGTAGTCGCAGCCGCACCCGCAGTTGCAGCGCCGGCTGTCGCAGCCGTACCTGCGGTTGCTGCTGCACCGGCTGTCGCAGCCGCACCCGCACCCGCACCCGCAGCCGCGGTTGTACCGGCAGCCGCGATGGCAGCCGTGCCGGCTGCAGCCGTCATCGCCGCACCGGCCGTTGCCGACAAGGCCGCCGAGCCTGCACCGGCCGTTGCCGACAAGGCACCCGAGCCCGCACCGGCCGTTGCCGACAAGGCATCCGAGCCCGCACCGGCCGTTGCCGACAAGGCCCCCGAGCCCGCACCGGCCGTTGCCGACAAGGCCCCCGAGCCTGCACCGGCCGTTGCCGACAAGTCCCCCGAGCCCGCACCAACTGTCGCCGACAACGCGCCGGAGCCGATGCTGACCGCGACCGACAACGCAGCGCAGGCCGCTGCCGCGCCGGCTGCTGCCGTCGTCGCGGCACCCGCAGCCGCTGCGAAGGCCGCCGAGCCGGCGCTGCAAGCCGCCGCCGCCGAAGCGCCCGCACCGGAAGCCGCGCAGCCTGGTGCTGCCGCGCCTGCGGCCGACATGCCGGCAGCCGACGCCAAGGTGCCGGACGCGGCCGAATCCGCGGCAGCACCTGCGCCGTCCGCCAACATGACCACGTTGACCGATCCGGCGCAGGCGTTGCCGCCGGCGTCGGTCGACCAGCAGGCCGTACCGGCTGCACCGGTCGTGCCGACGCCGGCTGGCATCTCGACGAGCACGTCGTCGTAAGCATGCGGGCCGGGCAGCCGTCCGACCGAACGCCGGTCGCACGGCTGCCGCTCGGACCCGTTGCGCGACGGTCGTTCCCGGTTTGACGGGTGTTGGTGCCATCCCCGAGGTCAACACCTCTTTTTGCCTGACGAGGATGCAAGGAGGCCTCAATCATGAGGATCTTTTTGGTCGCTTTGCTGCTGGTCGGCATGCAAGCCGCTGCGCAGTCGGTTTTCCAGAATCCCGCGGTCTTTGTGATCCTGAACGAGCAGACTGCCGCGAACGCCGTGAGCGTCCAGCAGGCGCTGACGACGCTCGGTCGCTCCGACAACACGGCATGCGCACCGATGATGATGATCGGCGACCCGCAGATGATTTACATGATGCCGGAGCAAGGCCACGCGCCATCGTGGCAATCGCCGGCGTACGGCCGCGGCGCGCCGTTCGAAGCGAAGAACGGGCCGACGTCGACGGGCAAGACGGTCGTCGCGATGCAGCATGCCGAGGACATGCAGACGCAGCCGTGGAGCGACGGCAGCGCGATCACGCAGAAGATCGCCGGCGAGTCGAGCATGTCGGCGGCGAACCGGGTGAACGAGTGGCGGCGCAACGGGCTCGACAAGGTCGAGACGGCCCGCGCGACGGACGTGACGGTGAACGGCAAGACCTACCGCGCCTATCGCGACGATCTCGACCGGTCGGCGAAGCCGGTCATCGAGCCGCAGATCTACACGCAGCGCGTCGTTTTCTGCCGATGACGAAACGTCAATCCGGGGACAGGCCGGCACCGCACCGCGGGACTACGAGATCCCGTCACACGCGATTCGGCAACGGCCGTTCCGATATACAACCCTAAGCGGCGAGGCCATCGTGAACTATTGCTGCCAGATCAGGGTATCAGACCCGCAGGATGTCGAACGGGAGGCCGGCACGATGCCGTTCCTCGCCATCCGACGCAACCATGTCGTGCCGTCGCGGCCGCTCGTCTACCTGTCGCAGCAGCACGATGCCGCGCTCGTCGACTGTCTCGCGTTGCGCGGCTGGGAAGTGTGGCGCGCGAAAACCGTTGCGGACGCACTGAATCTCGTCAAGGTGAACCGCCCGCATGCGGGCATCGTCGATTTCGGCAGCTTCGAGTCGCCCGACGTCGCGTCGTTCGAGGCGCTGCTGCGCGACCCGCGCGTCGGCTGGGTCGCGCTCGCCGACGGCGAGCGGCTGCGCGACTTCTCCATCGCACGCCTGATTCGCCACTGCTGTTTCGACTACGTACGCAATGCGACGGCCTACACGACGATCGGCTATCTCGTCGGCCATGCGTACGGGATGCTGAAGCTCTCGGACGGCGACCCGGTCGCGGATGCGCTGCCGGCGGGCGGCACGATGATCGGTTCGTGCGACGCGATGCGCCGGCTGTTCGCGACGATCCGCAAGGTCGCGAACACGGACGCCACCGTGTTCATCGCCGGGGAATCCGGCACCGGCAAGGAACTGACGGCGGCGGCGATCCACCAGCAGTCGGCGCGCGCCGATGCGCCGTTCGTCGCCGTGAACTGCGCGGCCATCCCGTCGACGCTGCTGCAGGCCGAACTGTTCGGCCACGAGCGCGGCGCGTTCACGGGCGCGCACCAGCGCAAGATCGGCCGCATCGAGGCCGCGCATGGCGGCACGCTGTTTCTCGACGAAATCGGCGACATGCCGTTCGAGAGCCAGGCGAGCCTGCTGCGGTTCCTGCAGGAAGGCAAGATCGAACGGCTCGGCGGGCACGCGTCGATTCCGGTGGATCTGCGGATCGTGTCGGCGACCCACGTCGATCTCGAGGCCGCGATGCAGAAGGGGCGATTCCGCGCCGACCTGTACTACCGCCTGTGCGTGCTGCGTATCGACGAGCCGCCGCTGCGCGTGCGCGGCCGCGACATCATGATGCTCGCCGATTACATGCTGCGGCGCTATCGCGGCGACAGTTCGCACCGGATCCGCGGCTTCATGCCGTGCGCGGTCGAGGCGATCCACAACTATCCGTGGCCCGGCAACGTGCGCGAGCTGATCAACCGGATCCGGTTCGCGGTCGTGATGACGAACGGCCCGATGATCTCGGCCGCCGATCTCGAACTGCACGCGTACACGTCGCGGCAGCCGACGACGCTCGCCGAAGCGCGCCGGCAGGCCGAGCGGCACGCGATCGAGGAAACGCTGATGCGTCATCGTCACCAGCATGGAGACGTCGCGGCGGAACTGGGCATTTCGCGCGCGACGCTGTACCGCCTGATGACCGCGCACGGGCTAAACGGCTGACGCGCGATTGCACGCGATTGCGCTCGTGAGCTCAAGACCGTGCGACGGCGGCCGTTAAAGCATGAAATGGCCCGTCCGGACCGCCGGCGCTTCGATGCGTGCGCGGCCGGCACGCGACGTATCACGCTTATCCGGGGTTATCGTGGCAGAGTGCAGTCACTGCGGCAGGACGTTCCTGGTCGGCGGGCAGTCGATCGACGGCCGCCGCTATTGCAGTCCGGCGTGCGCGCACGCGCATCCGATCGTCGTCGAGGCCGAACGGGTGCCCGACGCGAAGGTCCGGCAGTATGTCGACGACTGGCGGTACGGGCCGTGCCCGATCTGCCTGCGCGAAGGGCATCCGGTCGACGTCCACGCGTCGCATCGCGTCGTATCGCTGGTGTTCGTCACGCGCTGGGCGACGCGGCGCCATGTGTGCTGCCGCCGCTGCGGCCGCAAGAAGCAGGCGGTCGCGCTGCTGGCATCGGCCACGCTCGGCTGGTGGGGGCTGCCGTGGGGCATCGTGCTGACGCCGATCCAGCTCGTGCGCAACGCGCTCGGGCTGGCCGCGCGCGATCCGGAGGTCGCGACGCAGCAGTTCGAGGAATTCGTGCGGCGCAAGCTGGCGGCGCGCCGGCTGCAGCGTGCGCGGCAGGGCGCCGGCACCTGATCGGGCGCCGCCGCCCGGTCAGGCCGGCCGCTCGAAGCCCGATGCGACCCAGCGCTCGGCGCTGGCCTTGCTGAGCTTGAATCCGGCCGATACCTTCGCGTCGGCCAGCAGCTCGCCGTACGGATCGAACGCCTTGAGCTGAGCGTACGGCTCGAACTCGTCCGGCACGATGTCGAGCGTCACCGACACATCCTGCCCGGCTTCGTCCTGGATCGTCACTTCCTTGTGCAGCATCGCGCGCCGCTGCTGCTCGTGCCGCATCAGCACCTCGGTCGCGGTCTTCACGAGCGTGCGGAACGCATTCGCGTCCATCGGCTTCGGGTTCTTCTTGTCGCGGCCCATGGTCCACGGCCCGACGAGCGCGGGTTCGGACTCGCCGTCCTTGATCATCTCGACGGCCCAGCCGTCGTCGTCCTCGTTCTTGATGATGCGGGCGGTCCAGCCGTTGTCGCGCCAGAGGCCGTCTTCGTGGATGGAGGTGTCGTCGGATTGCAGGTCGGATTCGGTCATGGGGAAAGCGGGGTGTACGGGCTGCCGGAGTACGGGCAGCTGGCGCATGGGTGGCCGGCAAGAGGGCGGCGGCGCGCAGCCGTCATCGGCGCGTCGCCTGCCGCCGGGTGCCCGGAGTGGCATGCAAAGGACGCAATTTTACCTGCTGGCCGGCCGCATGGCCCGAGCGCCGCGCGAAACCAGCCGTCCGGCCGATGCCGGGCGCCCGAACCGGCGCAAATATCAAACTCGTATTACGTCCCCGACGGCCGATCCCGATGCCGTCCGATATCCGGCCCGCGCGCGGCTTCATAGAATCGACGTTCGGGCTAAAAATATCCCGAACGTCCTTTCAACGCCAAACCGGCCGCGCGCGTTCCGCGCCGCGCGGCCGGTGAACCACCTGGAACTGCGCATGAGGAAATTCAATGTTCGCATCGTCTTCGCATACGACTGGCCGTTGACGCTGGCCGGCATCGAGCAGATCGCCGGCAGCGCCTGCGCAATCGAACTCGTCGCGGTCTACCGGAGCGCGGCCGAGCTGGTCGCGTCGCTCGGCGGCGTCGACTGCGACATCGTGCTGGTCGACTATTCGATCCGCGGCAACGAGCAGATGGACGGCCTCGCGCTGTTCGACTGGCTGCGGCGCACGCGCCCGAACGCGGGGATCGTCGTGCTGGTCGGGAACGAGAATCCGTTGATCTTCCGGTCGATCCTCGCGATCGGCGGCGTGAGCATCGTCAGCAAGTTCGACGAAGTCGGCCATATCGTCACGGCGATCCATTCGAGCTACAGCGGCGGGCGCTATCTGTCGCCGTGCGTCAGGCGCGCGGTCGATGCGATCGGTGAGCGCGGCGAGGCGCCCGTGAAGCTGTCGGCGCGCGAGATCGAGGTGATTCGCCTGTATCTGGCTGGCGTGCCGATCAAGACGATCGCGCAGCGCCTGAGCAAGGGCAAGCAGACGGTGAGCGCGCAGAAGATCAGCGCGATGAAGAAGCTCGGCGCGAGCAACGACGTCGAGCTGATCCAGCGGGCGGCGGGGCTGGGGCTCGGCACGGGTGCGGCCTGAGCGCCCGCGCCGTGCGGGCGCTTTCAGTCCGGCGGCGCACGCGTTTCTGATAGAGATCGAGCTGCGCCAATGAACGCGTTAGCCGAGCGGAAATCAATTCGTCCATCCTCGGATCGATCGATACGACCAATCTTGCTCATCCGCAAATATTCCGCAAATGTCATGTATCTCGAAATAAAGGACTGCTTTTTGATTTAACGGGATTGATATGCTTATGCCCGATTCCGAGTAGCGTCGTTTGATTCCACTGAGAGCCGGATTCGGACAAATCCGAATCCGGAAAAATAAAGTGTTTGCCGGCCGTTTGTCGGACTGCCTGTATCGGTGTGTCTGACGACCGACACGGCCGGCGAACTGCCGGCGGGCCGCGCCGATCAGCTCGAAAGGCTCGCAGTGCAGTTCATCAAGAAGAACGTATGAAGACCATGACCGAATCGTTTCTCGATCCTCGGCCGGTGGCGGACGCGCGCGCCGGCGAATTCGCCACGACGACCGATGCACCCGACACGGCTGCATCGCATTCCGAACCGCCGTTTATCGTCGTCGGCCGAACCGAAGGGCCGATGTTGTTCGACAAAGACAAGCGGCTTATCTGCGTCAAGCAACTACCGTTGCCCGGTGTCGTCATCTTCGTCCACGGGGTCAACTCTGAAGGCGAATGGTTCGAAGCGTCCGAAGAAGGACTGTGTGACGGCCTGAATCGTCGGCTCGGGCGCCTGGACGATCAGATGAAATATCTAGGTGTCGATGCGGGACAGTTGATGCCCGCGAAGTACACCGAGAGCGTGACGCCCGACGGGTTTCTGAATCCGAAGCTCTGGGCGGGAACCTATATCAAGCCCGACCCGTCGTTCTCGCCCGTTATCCATTTTCGGTGGGGCTATCGAGCTACGCTCGAAGAACTCAAGGAGTACGGTGACAAGATTTTTCTCAACGAGAAGGACTATTGGGGCGGCGGGCCGTTCACCAATGGCTGTTCAAGCCTGCCTGACCTTTGGCACGGCGGCCTCGACGATCGGGCTTTCGGCTGGACGACCGTGCAGGCGATCAATCCAACCAACCGGCCACTGTATCGCGCACCGCCACGTGCTTATGGTGTGCTTGCGGCCTTGCGCCTCGCCAAACTGATCGAATCGATCCGCAGGATGCAAGCCAACGTACCGATCACGGTTGTTTGCCACAGCCAAGGCAACATCGTCGGTCTGACAGGGGCATTCTTCGGCGACGCGTTGGAGGAAGTTGAAGACCCGTGGGGGCGTAACGGGCGATGCGTTGCGGACGCGTATGTGCTGGCGAATGCGCCATATAGTTTCGCGGCTGGAAAAGGTCCACAAAAGTCCTCCACTGGGATGGATACGTGGTCGCAACGTGATACGAAGGACGCCAAGGGCAATCGCGGCCGGCAAACCTACGCGGCGCGCACGCAGACATTTGGAAGGTTTCTGTCGATCATCGGTGCGCGTGCGGAATTCGAACCATCGCCCGATAAGGTCGATGAAGACATGGCGAACAACCGGGTATCGCCGACAAGCAACAAGTCCTATGCCGCACAGGATGACCGTGCGCGTCACGGACTGAATGGTTCGACGTTTGGACGCGTCACAGCGTATTGCTGCCCGCACGACCAGGTGATCTCGGCCCTGACCGTACAGGGTATCGGCTGGCGCGGGATCGGCAAGCATGAACTTGACGACATTGGCATATCCGGCGTCCTGACTCAGCGCGTGTTCGCGTCCGGCTTCCCGGTCGGTGTACAGAAGGCGTATCGATATTGGGAAGACGACTGGCGGCATGACAAGAAAGGGACGACGCCGGGCTTCTGGTATCCGCCGTCGCCGCCGGCCAGATTCGGTCTGATCGGTGCGCTCAAAGGAAACGAATCGATCTTCGGGATGATGGGGACATTAATTACCGCGCCGATCATGTATGCGGCGACCGCGGCAACTTCCGCAATGAAGCTGTTTCGTGTGAACGAAGACCCGCCGAAGGGATGGACGGTCGTTGCGGATGCCCCTGCCCTGGACGAAACGTTTCTGCCGAAAGCACTGCGATTCGGCATGCCGGTCGAAACGAAGGATGGTGACGCGGTAAGCGACTTCAACGAAGGCAACGACCCGCCGTCCGCATGGCGCGACGCAAGCAAGACCGAAACGGACAAGCAGGCAGATGACCCCTACGACCAGTACAAGGCGAAGAGCAAGGACGGCGACGCCCGCGGCACTGTGGAAAGCGAAGCTGGACAGCGCTACGAGGATCGCGCGCTGATGCGCATGGAAGCACGCCGTACGATGAACCCAGAATGGGTTGATAAGACAGGTCGCGTGATCGGTGAGGATGGGAAAAGTGCTGTGCCAGAAGGATATAAGGAATGGCGCGACAAGCAAATCACGGACGGGATGGATCGTGGTCATGCCAATAACCCGACGAACCACTCAACGACCATGACCAATCCGGAGCATGCAGAGAAGGCGCTTGCGTATGATGTGGCGATTGGCCCATGTTACCTGACACCAGATCAACTTTACGACTTGCGCATTCAGGCAGACTGGCGGATGGAAACGGGTGTTGCGGAAGACAGCCCGATCAGGAAGTACGCGAAGTACTTCAATTCCGGCCTTGTCGATAACATCCCGATGCATGAATGGGTGTATGCGAAAGGCAGCGACGGCAAGATACCTGCGTCAATCGCTGACGAGCGCGAAGGCCAGCTCTTTTTGAAGGCTGGGGGTGTCGTATGAAGGCGTTGATTGCTACATGGCCTCGGCGCGTTGTTGTAGCGGTCGTGGTATGGATCACGGCGGCCCTGATGATGGTTGTCCTGATGGCATATTTTGACCAACAGCACCCGGCATTGCTCGAAACAGGAGATTGGATGAAACGATTGGTGATTGCCCCCGGCCTGCTGGCGCTGATGGCATTTTTGACAACCACGGCAATGATGCGCCCCGTGCAAGCGGCGTCAGGGACTAGCCTCGATACTAGTGCCGCTGTCCTGCCAGAAGAACCCGCGAAACCGTTCGTTGCGCAGGTCGTCGGTTTGGTTTGGTTGAATCCACTGCAACGAAAGGACTACCCGACGGAATGGCAGACGCTCTGGACGCAGGGACTTGCCGCACCGAACAAGAACGACGACATGGTGCGTACTGATCCGCAATCCTTTACGGCGTTGCAATCAGTCGCAGGTGTCGCCTACGGAAACCGCGGAAAAGAGACGTTTAAAGGCTTCTATCACAAGTACATCGAGGCATTTCTGGATTTGATGCGTAGCCGCTACGCAATGAATCCATCGTACTTCTACACGGTAAATCCAGATAGCCAAAAAGAATGGCACGAACTTGCTGGAATCCATGTCGAATTGGCGATTCCTGCGCGACTCGATATAGCTGAATCACGAGCAATTTTGACAAAAGAAATCAAGGAAACCTTCCTGATCGGAAATCCATATTTTCCCAAGGTATGGAGCCGCAACACTCCCCCCGATGTACAAGTCACGCAGGGCAGCGCAAACGCCGGCTTCACGTCGCTGAACAAGGCGCTGGACTACCTGCAGGCGAACTCCGACAAGAGCGTGTGGGTAATGAACTGGGATGCGCCAAGCTTCCCGCCCACGGATGCGCAGATCAACGAGAACCTCGTCGTGCTGTTCCTCGCCGGCCCGACCTTCGACACCGAACGCGAACCGCTCGCATGGATCGGCAAGGCAGTGGCCGGCAACACCGACGAGTTTTCGCCGAAGGTGGGTACCACGCGAACGGTGCAAGCCTGGAAAGCCACCATCGATCAGGCAGTGCGCAACGCAGGTATCGCTGCGACCGATATCAAGTACATCGTTCACGATGCCGGTGCCGGTAGCGATGTCGCATCGGCACGACTTGTCGGGCTGTCGCAGACACTGACCGAAGTCCTGCCGGAATACGACCATGCGAAGCAGACGTTCAATACCGCGGCGTTGCTCGGCGACATGGGAACCGGTAGCGCATTGACCGACGTTGCTCTGGCAATCGGCCGGATCAATCACTACGGCGGTAACGCATTGGTTGCTGGCACCACGGACCCGAAACACCCTGCCGCCGTGGTGGTGATGCCACCGTCGAAACTCACCCCGATCGATCCGGACAAGGACTGGTTCCGCGCGCGCGGCGGGAACAACGCTTACCTGCCGTGGTGGGGACGCCGCCACGACACGAACTACGGCATGCAGGGCTATTCGTGGTGAGGTAAGCAGACGAGCGGCGAGTTTCGTGCGAGTGTGATCGCCGCGCGATTCAATCAGAGGATTGGTCTTATGCGGGAGGATCGTCCGCGTAGGGGATGCCCATGCCCACGGTGGCAGGGCCCGACACCGGCCCGGCTGCGCGACCTGAGCAAGCGCGCGCCGGGCGTGTGCCGTCAGGCCGGCAACGCGAACCGCGTGACGGCGTCGCGCAGCGCTTCGGCCTGATCGCGCAGCGAATGCGCGGCGGCCGCGGCCTGTTCGACGAGCGCCGCGTTCTGCTGCGTGACCTGGTCCATCTCGCCCACCGCGCGATTGACTTGCTCGATCCCGGCGCTTTGCTCGCGCGACGCATGGCTGATCTCGTCGAGGATCTCGTTCACGCGCCGCACCGACTGCACCAGCTCGGCCATCGTCTCGCCTGCGTGCGTGACGAGCGTCGCGCCGTGTTCGACGGTCTCGTTCGACGACACGATCAGCGACTTGATCTCCTTGGCGGCCGTCGCCGAGCGTTGCGCGAGCGAGCGCACCTCGGCCGCGACCACCGCGAAGCCGCGGCCCTGTTCGCCCGCGCGCGCGGCTTCGACGGCCGCGTTCAGCGCGAGGATGTTGGTCTGGAACGCGATCCCGTCGATCACGCCGATGATGTCGCCGATCTTGTGCGAGCGGCCGGTGATCTCGTTCATCGTGCGCACGACGTCGTCGACCACCGCGCTGCCGCGCGTCGCGACCTGCGCGGCCTGTCCGGCGAGCGATGCGGCCTGCGCGGCGCTGTCCGCGTTCTGCTTCACGTTCGCGGTCATCTGGTCCATGCTCGATGCGGTCTGCACGAGCGCGGCCGCCTGTTCCTCGGTGCGCTGCGACAGGTCGGTGTTGCCTGACGCGATCTCGCTCGCGCCGACGTTGATGTTCTCGGTGCCCATCCGCACGCGCGACACCATGTCGATCAGCCCGCCCTGCATCGTGTGCAGCGCATGCAGCAGGCTGCCGCGATCGTCGTGCTTCACGGCGACGCGCGCGGTCAGGTCGCCCTGAGCGATGCGCTGCGCGGCGTCGAGCGCGACTTCGAGTTCGCCGCCGAGGCTCGCGCGCACGCTTTTCAGCACCATCACCATCACGGCGGTCGCGATCGCGCCGAGCACGGCCGTCATCGCGAGCCAGCGGCCGATGCTCGCGAGCACGGTCGAGTGCACGTCGTTCATGTACATGCCCGTCACCAGATACCAGTCCCACGGCGCGAAGCGCTGCACGGCGCTGGTTTTCTCCTGCGGCTTGTCGGCGCCCGGCTTCGGCCACAGATACTCGACGAAGCCCTTGCCGCCTTCCAGGTTGCCGGCCTTCACGATTTCGACGAACAGGTGCTTGCCGTTCGGATCGGTGAAATTCGACACGTCCTTGCCGTTGAGCTCGGCCTTGATCGGATGCATCACGATCACGGGCTTCGAGTCGTTGACGGAGATATAGCCGTCCGCGCCGTGGCGCATCGCGGCGATCGCCTCGAGCGCCTTCTGCTTCGCGTCGGCTTCCGGCATCGCATTTTGCTGCGACAGCTTGTAGTAATGGTCGGTCACGCTCGCGGCCTGCGCGACCAGCGCGGCCAACTGATCGCGGCGGTCTTCGATCATCGATGCGCGCGTCTGCCACGCGCCGAGCCCGGCGATCACGAGCAGGCCGAGCCACAGGATGACGATCATCGAGGCGAGTTTCTGATTCAGGGAAAGGTTGCGCATGGTATGTGGTCGGTCAGTCAAGGAAGCTCGCCAGAACGGCGTGACGGGATAAGTGTCTTGACGGCGTGCAACACGTGTTGCCGTAGACGGGTAATCCCTAAGAAGCGACCGGACGCCGACTCTGGCGCCAATGCCTTCGATGCCGATAAGGGTATCTGTGCATATGCATAAACGGGGTCGCTATACTGTCGGGGCGATTGCGCGCGCCGGGCGCCCGGGTGGGCGGCGGCGCGGCGCCGAATGAAACCGAAAGGAGGCAACGATGCGAATTCTGGTGGTAGGGGCCGGCGCGGTCGGCGGATACTTCGGCGGCCGGCTGGCCGCGGCGGGGCGCGACGTGACGTTCCTGGTGCGCAACGGCCGCGCGGCCGCGCTGGCGCGCGACGGGCTGCTGATCCGCAGCCCGCGCGGCGACCTGACGCTCGCGAACGTGCAGACCGTGCGCGCGGGCGATGCCGGCGCCGGGGTTGCGCCGTTCGACCTCGTGCTGCTGAGCTGCAAGGCTTACAGCCTCGACGACGCGATTCTCTCGTTCGCGCCGTTCGTCGGGCCGCAGACGCTGATCCTGCCGATGCTCAACGGGATGCGCCATCTCGACGTGCTGCGCGACCGGTTCGGCGCCGCGCAGGTGCTCGGCGGGCTGTGCGTGATCGCGGCGACGCTTGATCGCGAGCAGCGCATCGTGCACCTGAACGACACGGCCGGGCTGTCGTTCGGCGAGCTTGCCGGCGGCGAATCGCCGCGCGTGCGCGCGGTGGCCGACGTGTTCGGCGGCGCGGGTTTCGACGCGACGCTCAGCGACGACATCGCCGCGCGGATGTGGGAGAAGTGGGTGTTCCTCGCGACGCTCGCCGCGAGCACGTCGCTGTTCCGCGGCTCGGTCGGCGACATTCTCGCCGCGCCGGACGGCCGCCGCCTGCTCGAGACGATGCTCGGCGAATGCAGCGCGATCGCCGAACACAACGGTCACCGGCCCGATCCGGCGGCGATCGAGCGGATGCAGCGGATGGTGCTGACGCCGTCGCCGCTGACCGCGTCGATGCTGCGCGACGTCGAGAACCATGCACGCGTCGAAGCCGATCACGTGATCGGCGACCTGCTCGCGCGCCGCGATCCGCTGGCGGCCGATGCGCTGTCGCTGCTGCGGATCGCATACAACCACCTGAAGGCGTACGAAGTGCGCACCGCACGCGAGCACGCGGCTGCGTAATCGCAGGCATTGGCGCGTCGCCCGGGCCCGGCGGCTGGCCGCCGGGCGGTTGCCCGGTGCCGTTGCGCGCTGCACAAATTTGCCATCCGGCGCCGTTTGCGGCCGGAATGCGCAAAAAAGTATCGAAAATCAGGCGTAAAGTTGGTGGAGCCGCGCGCTCGATCGACCTACATTGCTTCCCATGCGACCGGTCGCGTCGCCACGCGAAACACGCGAAACACGCGGCGCACGAGCGTACAGCCGAACAGGCCGGCCAGCGATACATGGGAATGGAGACGCCAACATGATGCACCCCGATCTCGAAGTGGTCGAAGTGCGACGCGACGAGTCGTTCAAGGTCTGGTCGCACGGCTATCCGTATCGCACGATCCGCTGGCATTTCCATCCCGAATTCGAACTGCACCTGATCGTCGCGACCAGCGGCAAGTATTTCGTCGGCGATCACGTCGGCTCGTTCGGCCCCGGCCATCTCGTGCTGCTCGGCCCGAACCTGCCGCACAACTGGGTCAGCGACATGGCCGAAGGCGAAACCGTCGAGCGCCGCAACCTCGTGATCCAGTTCGACCCGGCATTCGTGCGCCGCTGCATGGACGCGTTTCCCGAATGCCGCGATGCGCACGCGCTGCTCGACGACGCGCGGCGCGGCGTCGGCTTCGACGAAGCGACGAGCGCCGCGATCGCGCCGCTGTTCGACGAACTGCTGGCGGCGCGCGGCATGCGCCGCATCGCGCTGTTCATGACGATCCTCGAACGGCTGTGCGGCGCCGACGAACGCACGCTGCTCGCGAGCCCCGCGTACGACCAGGCCGATGTCACGCCCACGCGCCTCAGCCACGCGCTGTCCTATATCGGCAAGAACCTTGCATCCGAGCTGCGCGAGTCCGAACTCGCGCAACTGACCGGGCAGAGCGTCAGCGCATTCTCGCGCGCGTTCCACCGCCACACGGGCATGCCGTTCGTCCAGTACGTGAACCGGCTGCGGATCGAATCCGCGTGCCAGATGCTGCTCGCCGACGACGCGAACATCACCGACATCTGCTTCCAGGCCGGCTTCAACAACGTATCGAACTTCAACCGCCAGTTCCGCGCGGTGAAGGGGATGGCGCCGTCCGAATTTCGTGCGCTGCAGCGCCTGAACGCACGCAGCCGCGAACTCGCGCTGCATGCGGCGCCCACCGGAAACCCGATGCCGCCGCGCGTGCTGACGCCCGGCGCGCCCGAACTCGCGCCGCAGCCCGGATGATCGCCGGGCCGTCGCCCGCCTGACTTTTCCACGCCGTTTCACCCAGCCGATCGCGTCGCTCACGTCGCGAGGGGCTCGTTCAACCACGAAAAAGCCGCACACCGCGGCTCGCATAGCGCCGGAGCAAGCGCTGACGCGCAAACGCCGGCCGACAATGGAGACACCGTCATGACGCAAGCATCGCCCGCTTCATCCCCCCGCCGCACCGCCCGCATGGCGGCCTTCGCCGCGCTCGCCGTCGCGGCCTTGCTGCCCGCCGCCGCGCATGCCGCACCACTGCGGATCGGCATGACGTTCCAGGAGCTGAACAACCCGTATTTCGTGACGATGCAGAAGGCGCTGAACGATGCGGCCACGTCGATCGGCGCGCAGGTCGTCGTGACCGACGCGCATCACGACGTCAGCAAGCAGGTGAGCGACGTCGAGGACATGCTGCAGAAGAAGATCGACATCCTGCTCGTGAACCCGACCGATTCGACCGGCATCCAGTCGGCGATCACGCAGGCGAAGAAGGCCGGCGCGGTGGTCGTGGCCGTCGATGCGAACGCGAACGGGCCGGTCGATTCGTTCGTCGGTTCGAAGAATTACGACGCGGGCGTGATGTCGTGCGAATACCTCGCGAAGGCGATCGGCGGCAGCGGCGAGGTCGCGATCCTCGACGGCATTCCGGTCGTACCGATCCTCGAACGCGTGCGCGGCTGCAAGGCCGGGCTCGCGAAATTCCCGAACGTGAAGCTCGTCGACACGCAGAACGGCAAGCAGGAGCGTGCGACCGCGCTGTCGGTCACCGAAAACATGATCTCCGCGCATCCGAACCTGAAGGGCATCTTCAGCGTGAACGACGGCGGCTCGATGGGCGCGCTCGCCGCGATCGAGGGTTCCGGCAAGGACATCAAGCTGACGAGCGTCGACGGCGCGCCCGAGGCGATCGCCGCGATCCAGAAGCCGAACTCGAAGTTCATCGAGACGACCGCGCAGTTCCCGGCCGACCAGGTGCGCATCGCGCTCGGCATCGCGATCGCGCGCAAGTGGGGTGCGACGGTGCCGAAGGCGATTCCCGTCGACGTGAAGGTCGTCGATCGCAGCAATGCGAAGGGCTTCAGCTGGTGAACGACGTGCGATGCGACGCGAAGGGCGGCGGCGGGGCCGGCGCCCTTCGCACGGAGAAGCCGATGGAAACGATACTCAGGCTCAGCCACATCACGAAAAGCTTTCCGGGCGTGAAGGCGCTGTCCGACATTCATCTCGAGATCGCGCGCGGCGAGATCCACGCGCTGCTCGGCGAGAACGGCGCGGGCAAGTCGACGCTGATGAAGATCCTGTGCGGCATCCATCAACCGGATGCCGGCACGATCGAAATCGACGGCACCGCATGCCATTTCGCGAACTATCACGAGGCGGTCGCGGCGGGCGTCGGCATCGTGTTCCAGGAGTTCAGCCTGATCCCGCACCTGGACGCCGTCGACAACCTGTTCCTCGGCCGCGAGCTGCGCAACCGCTGGGGGGCGCGCGACCGGGCTCGGATGCGCCGCACGGCGGCCGGCATCTTCGCGCGGCTCGGCGTGTCGATCGATCTCGATGCACCGATCCGCGCGCTGTCGGTCGCGCAGCAGCAGTTCGTCGAGATCGGCAAGGCGCTGTCGCTCGACGCGCGCATCCTGATCCTCGACGAACCGACCGCCACGCTCACGCCGGCCGAGGCCGAGCACCTGTTTGCGATCATGCGCGAGCTGAAGCGGCAAGGCGTCGCGATGATCTTCATCTCGCATCACCTCGACGAGATCTTCGCGGTGTGCGATCGCATCACGGTGCTGCGCGACGGCCAATACGTCGCGACGACCGACGTCGCGCGCACGGACGTCGAACAGCTCGTGCGGATGATGGTCGGCCGCCGGATCGAGAGCAGCTTTCCGCCGAAACCCGCGCTGCCGGCCGACGCGCCGGCCGTGCTCGAAGTCGATGCGCTGCAGATCGAGCGCGACGGCCCGGTGAACCGCTTCGCGCTGCGCGCTGGCGAGATCCTCGGCTTCGCCGGGCTCGTCGGCTCGGGCCGCACGGAAACGGCGCTCGCGGTGATCGGCGCGACGCGTGCGCACCGCAAGGACGTGCGCGTGCGCGGCGCGGCGGCAAAGCTCGCCGATCCGGCCGACGCGCTGCGCGCGGGTATCGGCATCCTGCCGGAAAGCCGCAAGACGGAGGGGCTCGTCACGTCGTTCTCGATCCGCGACAACATCTCGCTGAACAACCTCGGCAAGTACCGGTCGATGCGCTGGCTGATCGACCGACGCGGCGAGGCGCGCGCGACGCACGACGTGATGCGGCGCGTCGGCGTGAAGGCGCCGTCGATCCATACCGAAGTCGCGACGCTGTCCGGCGGCAACCAGCAGAAGGTCGTGATCGCGCGCTGGCTGAACCATCACACGTCGGTGCTGATCTTCGACGAGCCGACGCGCGGCATCGACGTCGGCGCGAAAGCCGAAATCTACGGGCTGATGCGCGAACTCACCGCGCGCGGCTACGCCATCATCATGATCTCGTCCGAGCTGCCGGAAATCGTCGGCATGTGCGATCGCGTCGCCGTGTTCCGGCAGGGCCGCATCGAGGCGACGCTCGAAGGCCACGAGATCGATCCCGACACGGTCATGACCCATGCCACGGCCGGCACGCGAGGAGCGACCCATGAACCTGCCTGATTCTTCTTCCACGCCTTCCACGACGCTCGCGGCCGCCGCCGGAAACGGCGATGCGCCGCCGCCCCGCGCGATGTGGGCGCAGTTGCGGCGCTCGACGCTGTTCTACCCGCTCGTCGGCCTCGTCGTCGTGTGCATCGCGATGATGATCGCGAGCCCGAGCTTCCTGTCCGCCGCGAACCTCGAGAACGTGCTGCGCCAGGTGTCGATCAACGCGATCATCGCGGTCGGCATGACCTGCGTGATCCTGACGGGCGGGATCGACCTGTCGGTCGGCTCGGTGATGGCGCTGTCCGGCACGCTGGCGGCCGGGCTGATGATCGCGGGCGTCAACGCGGTCGCCGCGCTCGCGATCGGCATTGCGGTCGGCTTCGGGTTCGGCTTCCTGAACGGCGTGTTCGTCGCGTTCGCGGGGATGCCGCCGATCATCGTCACGCTCGCGACGATGGGCATCGCGCGCGGGCTCGCGCTGATCTACACGGGCGGCTATCCGATCGACGGGCTGCCCGACTGGGTCGCGTTCTTCGGCAGCGGCAAGGTGCTCGGCATCCAGGCGCCCGTGCTGATCATGCTGGTGGTCTACGCGATCGCGTGGCTGCTGCTCGATCGCATGCCGTTCGGCCGCTACGTGTATGCGATCGGCGGCAACGAGCAGGCGACGCGGCTCACCGGCGTGCGCGTCGCGCGCGTGAAGGTGATCGTCTACACGCTGGCCGGGCTCACGTCGGCGCTCGCCGCGATCGTGCTGACGGGCCGGCTGATGAGCGGGCAGCCGAACGCGGGCGTGGGCTTCGAACTCGATGCGATCGCGGCCGTCGTGATGGGCGGCACGTCGATCTCCGGCGGGCGCGGCGCGATCCTCGGCACGCTGGTCGGCGCGCTGTTGCTCGGCGTGCTCAACAACGGGCTGAACATGATCGGCGTGAACCCGTATGTGCAGAACGTGATCAAGGGCGGAATCATCCTGCTCGCGATCTACATCAGCCGAGAACGATCGCGGTAACGCGTGATCGATCAGATATCCGAATCATCAACGAAAGAGACAACTCATGACGACACCCGAAGCCCAGCCGCGGATGACCGCGGTCGTCTGCCACGGCCCCGAGGACTATCGCGTCGAACAGGTCGCGAAGCCGCGCCCCGGCGCGAACGAACTCGTGATCCGCATCGCCGCGTGCGGGATCTGCGCGAGCGACTGCAAGTGCTATACGGGCGCGAAGATGTTCTGGGGCGGCCCGAACCCGTGGGTGAAGGCGCCCGTGATTCCCGGTCATGAATTCTTCGGCTACGTCGAAGCGCTCGGCGACGGCGCGGCCGGGCATTTCGGCGTGGCGTTGGGCGACCGCGTGATCGCCGAGCAGATCGTGCCGTGCGGCAAGTGCCGCTATTGCAAGTCGGGGCAGTACTGGATGTGCGAAGTGCACAACATCTTCGGCTTCCAGCGCGAGGTTGCCGACGGCGGGATGGCCGAATACATGCGCATTCCGCCGACCGCGCTCGTCCACAAGATCCCGCTCGGCGTGTCGCTCGAAGATGCCGCGATCATCGAGCCGCTGTCGTGCGCGATCCATACGGTGAACCGCGGCGACGTCCAGCTCGACGACGTCGTCGTGATCGCGGGCGCTGGCCCGCTCGGGCTGATGATGACGCAGGTCGCGCACCTGAAGACGCCGAAGAAACTCGTCGTGATCGACCTGCTCGACGAGCGGCTCGAACTCGCGCGCGAGTACGGCGCCGACGTGACGATCAACCCGCAGCGCGACGATGCGCGCGAGATCGTCCGCGCGCTGACCGACGGCTACGGCTGCGACGTCTACATCGAAACGACCGGCGCGCCGGTCGGCGTGAACCAGGGGCTCGAGCTGATCCGCAAGCTCGGCCGCTTCGTGGAATTCAGCGTGTTCGGCGAGGACGCGACCGTCGACTGGTCGATCATCGGCGATCGCAAGGAGCTCGACGTGCGCGGCGCGCACCTCGGGCCATACTGTTATCCGGTCGCGATCGACCTGCTTGCGCGCGGGCTCGTCACGTCGAAAGGCATCGTCACGCACGGTTTCGCACTCGAGGACTGGGACGACGCGATTCGCGTCGCGAAATCGCCCGAATCGATCAAGGTGCTGCTGAAGCCGGCCCGTTGACGGCCGGCGCGCGCCTCACCGGAGACATCATGGAATACGTCATAGGCGTCGACATCGGTACGCAGAGCACCAAGGCGCTGCTGGTCGACCGGCACGGCACGATCGTCGCGCGGCGCTCGGCCGGCTACCAGCCCGATACGCCGCGCCCGCTGTGGGCCGAGCAGTGGCCGCAAGTGTGGTTCGACGCGGTGCTCGAATGCATCGCGGGTTGCGTGAGCGATGCGCGCGCGCAGGGCGTGCCGGCCGATGCGATCCGTGCGGTGTGCGTGAGCAGCCTGTACGGCGGCTCGGGCATTCCGGTCGACAGCGACATGCGGCCGCTCCATCCGTGCCTGATCTGGATGGACCGGCGCGCGACCGCGCAAGTCGACTGGGTCGGCGAGCACGTGAACGTCGAGCGGCTGCGTATGATCACGGGCAACGGCGTCGACAGCTACTACGGCTTCACGAAGATGCTGTGGCTGCGCGACCAGCGGCCGGACGTGTGGGCGAACGTGCGCTATTTCCTGCCGCCGAACGCGTACGTGATCTACCTGCTGACCGGCGAAGTCGCGGTCGATCACAGCTCGGCCGGCAACATCGGCGGCGTGTACGACGTCGCGCGCCGCGAATGGTCCGACGACGCGCTCGACATGCTCGGCATTCCGGCGACGATGATGCCCGAGCGGCTCGTCGATTCGACGGAAATCGTCGGCGGGTTGCTGTCGCAGTGGACCGGACAGCTCGGGCTGCCGGCCGGCACGCCTGTCGTCGCGGGCGGCGTCGATGCGGCCGTCGCGACCTTCGCGGCCGGCGCGACGCGCACCGGGCAGCATGTCGCGATGATCGGCACCAGCATGTGCTGGGGCTACGTGAACCGGCACGTCGATGCGCGGCACGGGCTCGTCAGCATGCCGCACGTGTTCAACGGGCAGCGCGACCTGTACGTGTTCGGCGGTGCGATCACGGCCGGCGCATCGGTCGCGTGGTTTCGCGACCAGTTCTGTCATGCCGACATCGACGCGGCACGCGTGCTGCCGCACGGCGATCCGCACGTATTGCTCGAGGAGGCGGCCGAACGCATGCCGGCCGGTGCCGACGGCGTGCTGTTCCTGCCGTACCTGATGGGCGAGCGCAGCCCGGTGTGGGATGCGAAGGCGAGCGGCGCATTCGTCGGGCTGAGTCTCGCGCATTCGCGAGCGCACCTTTATCGCGCGGTGCTCGAAGGCGTTGCGTTCGCGTTGCGGCACAACATCGAGGCCGGCCGCCGCGGGGCGGTGGCGCTGGACGATCGGCTGATCGTCGTCGGCGGTGCCGCACATTCGGCGCTGTGGATGCAGATCATCGCGGACGTGACGGGTTTCCCGGTGTGGACGATCGAGCAGGATGTCGAAGCCGCGATGGGGGCCGCGCTGCTCGCGGGTGTCGGGGCAGGGCTCGTGTCGCACGACGATGCGCAGGGCGGTTGGGTCACGCTCGTCGAGCGTGCGCGACCCGATGCGGAACGCGCGCAAGCGTATGCGGCGCGCTTCGCGCTCTATACGGCGCTGTATCCGGCGCTCAAACCGATCATGCACGGGCTGCACGCGCAATCATGAAGAAACGATCCGATTTCAGCGGTTCGCGGGTGCTCGTCACGGGTGCGTCGAGCGGCATCGGGCGCGCGTGCGCGGTCGCACTGGCGCAGGCGGGTGCGCAGGTCGTCGCGGCAGGGCGCGACATGGCCGCGCTCGATGCACTGGCCGGCGAGACTGCGTGCGACACGTTGCGCATCGATGTCGGCGGCGACGAACACGCGATCGATGCCGCGCTCGCCGCGCACGATGCGTTCGACGGCCTCGTCAATTGCGCGGGAATCGCGTCGCTCGAACCGGCGCTCGAGGTCAGCGCCGGGCATTTCGACCGCGTGATGGCCGTCAATGCGCGCGGCGCGGCGCTCGTGGCGCGGGCGGTTGCAAGGAAGATGATCGCGCGCGACGGACGCGGCGCCGCGCAGGCGCGGGGCAGCATCGTCAACGTATCGAGCCAGGCCGCGCTCGTCGGCTTGCCCGCGCATCTGAGCTATTGCGCGTCGAAGGCGGCGATGGACGCGATCACGCGCGTGCTGTGCATCGAACTCGGGCCGCACGGCATACGTGTGAACAGCGTGAACCCGACCGTCACGCTCACGCCGATGGCGCAATTCGCGTGGAGCGAACCGGAGAAGCGCGCGCCGATGCTGGCGGCGATTCCGCTCGGGCGATTTGCGGAGCCGGGCGAGGTTGTCGAGCCGATCCTGTTTTTGCTGAGCGAGGCGGCGTCGATGATCAGCGGCGTGTCGCTGCCGGTCGACGGCGGGTATACGGCGCGATAGGTCACGTCATGCGGTGACGGGCGACCGGCTGCCGCCTGCCGCGCATGACGGGAAATAGGGGCGAATGTGCAGGGCAGCCGACGCGCCGCTAAACCGGATCCTTGCTCGGCGGCCCGTCCGGTTGCTGCGGGTTGTCGTGGTGATGTCCGGGCGGCGACGACAGCGGGTCGTCTTCCGGATCGCGGTTCGGGTCGGCTGGTGGCTCGGGCGTCGGGGTCGTGTGATCGGTCATGGAGGGCTCGCGCAGTGCGTGACGGCGGCGGCGCGGAGGGCGCGCCTCGTCTTCGTTATAGGCAATCGGGCGAGCGTTTGCAGCGGGATTCTTGCGGCGGGTGGTCGGTCGCCGGCGAAATCCGTGAATCGGCGATTATCGAATGGGATCTTGTACTGCAACGTGCAATGCGTTGAGTGATCCGCGCGATTGCGCTCAGCGCAGATCCTGCGGCGTGTCGACGTCGCGCAGGATGCCGGGATCGTCGACGTCGAGCAGTTTCACCGGCGCGCTGGCGAATAGCGCACGGGCGCCCGTGTCGCCGTCGAGGGCGGCGAGTGCATCGAAGTGGTGCGCGGCGAAGCCGACCGGATGGCCGCGCACGCCGCGATGCGCGGGCGCGACGATCGACGCATCGTCGGCGTCGAGCGCGCGCGCGACGGCTTCGTAGGTCGATGCCGCGATCCACGGCATGTCGCCGAGCGCGACGAGCCAGCCGGTCGATTCGGGCGTGGCGCGCACGCCGGCCGCGAGGCTCGCGCCCATCCCGCGCGCCGCGTCGGGCGCATAGACGACCTGGCAACCGGCTTCGTTCAGCAGAATCGCGAGTTTTTCGGCGCCCGGACGGACGACGGCGATCACGTCGGCCGTGGCCGCCGCGAGATGACGGGCGGCCGCGACGGCGACCGGCGTGCCGTCGGGAAGCAGCGCGAGCAGCTTGCTTTGCAGACCGCTTGGGTCGAAGCGTTGACCGAGACCGCCGGCGAGCAGGACGCCGGTGACGAGTGACGCATAGGACATCGGCGCGGGGGGAGTGAGGCAGGTGCCGCGATTGTGCGGGAGCGGGCGCGGATCGGCAAGTGAGGATGTTACCGAGTCGCGCCCGTCAGATCGGAAAGACCGTCATCACGCACCTTCGTCGAGCATGTTTTCGTCGACGGGGCCGTAAATCGCGTGCGATTCACGCTGCATGACGGCCCAATAGCGGTCGCCGAACGACCAATGCCACCATTCGGACGGGTAATTCGTGAAGCCTGCGCCGGTCAGCGCGGCGATCAGCACGTGGCGGTTGCGCGCGGCCGTACGGCTGATGAATGCGTTATGCGTGTAGCACGCGCCGGACGATTCCTGGTCGGTGGCGTCGAGTATGCAGCCCATGTCGAGCTCGGCGCCATCGGCGGACATCAACGTCAGGTCGACGGCAGCGCCGGTCGGATGACCCGCGACTTCGGGTGGCGCGACGTAGTGGCTCGCGAGTTCGTACAGCGCGTCGTCGGACGGCAGCGGATTCAGCGTCGCACGCAATTGCGCGAGATGGCCGGAGAAGTATTCGCGCTGAAGCGCGAGCGGACGATAGCCTTCCTTGACGTAAAGGCGCAGGCCGTCGGGGAGTGCGTGCGCGGCGGCAACCAGCCGTTCGGCGACACCGCTGCGGACCTTCAGGAAATGCGGGCTCGGGTTCGAAACGACGCTGCGCGAGAGGTCGACGGCGATGCGTTCATCGAACGTGGCGAGATCGACGAACCCTTCGTGCGACTCCATCAGGGCGATTGACCGGACAACGGGATCGGAGAGCGGTATCACGATGGTGAGCGGGGTGGCGCGATGACGGTTGCGGGCCGCGAGCGGGCCGCCCGCGATGTGTGCTCCGTCGCGGGTGGCCGATCCTGGTCGTTTTGGTCAGACGAATCGCCAATATGCCAGAGTCACGCGGAGGATGCGTTGCGGTTTGGCTGGCTGGCGGGCGACGCTTACCAGAGCGTCTTCACGTGCGCGTAAGCGCGGATTTTTTCGTCGCGGGTGACGAGCGGCGCGCCGAGCCGCCGCGCGGTGGCGACGATCATGCGGTCGGCCGGATCCTTGTGGAACGTGCCGGGCAGCGCGGTGGATTTCGCGGCGATGTCGGCGTCGACGGGCACGAAGCGCATGCCGTCGATCTGCGCGACCGTGGCGAGCCATGCGTCGACATCCATCGACAGCGCGAGGCGATCGTTGCGCACCAGCATCGCAATCTCCCACGCCGAGATCGCGGATGCGGCGAGCGCGCCTTCGCCCCGCGCGCGGTCGATCGCGGTTCGCGCTTTCTTGCTGAGCGAAGGATCGCCCGCCACCCACCACACCAATGCATGCGTATCCAGCACGATCACCGCGACGCCTCCCAATCATCTTCCGCAATCGGATCGAGAGGATTGTCGTAGCGCATGACCGAGCCGCGCAATATGTCCAACGGCTGAGCTTCGCGTGCGTGATACGGCCGAATCTCGAGCGTCGGCTTGCCGTGATCGGTGACGATCAGGCTTTCGCCTGACGACTCGACGAGCCGGAAGTATTCGAGTGCGCGAGCCTTGAACTCGGATTTCGAAACGGGAGCGTGCGGCATCATGATATGGACCTGGTCATGTGACGATGGTCATTTTATGGCAGTGCGGCGGAGCGAGGCAAGTCGCGAAGGTCACGCGTCGCCAGATGCATGCAAAACGCGGCAGGGTGCGTCGATGCCCGGGGGCCGGAAGACGCTGTCCGCCTTGCTCGCGTGCTTGCTGTGATCTAGATTTTTTCTATCGGGGTTCTCAGGCGGGAGGGACTGCCATGGAACTGAGCGTAGAACGTGTCGATGTCTGGGCGGCGACCATCGACGACAAGCCGGGCGGCCTCGCGACAGTATTGGGCGCGCTGCGGACTGCCGGCGCAGACTTGCAGTTCATCGTCGCACGCCGCACATCGGAGGCGCCGGGCAAGGGCGTCGTGTTTGTCGCGCCACTGCAGGGCGACGCGGTGATTCGCGCGGCCACGCAGGTGGGGTTCAGCGTTACCCCAAGCGTTCACTCCGTCCGCGTAATGGGTCTGGATCAAATGGGCATCATCGGGCAACTGACCCAGATGCTCGCGGACGGCGCGATCAATCTCCGTGGCGTCTCGGCCGCCGTGCTGGGTTCCCAGTTCATTGCTTATTTCGCGGTCGATACGGTGGACGACGCAGACAAGGCGATCGATATCCTGCAGCGGGCATAAGGCGGCTGCGCTGGACGGTGGACGGGCGGTGGCCGGAAGGGGGCACGCGTTTCAGGACGTGGCGGGGCCCCCCACATAGCTCAGGTATCGGCCCACCGCCTCAGCAGGTTGTGATAGATCCCGGTGAGCGCGATCACGCCCGGGTCGCGCGCACCTTTGTCCGCAGAGAGCTGCTGAATCTGCGTATCGAGCTGAAACAGCAGCGTGCGGTCGCCATCGTCGCGCACCATGCTCTGGATCCAGAAGAACGACGCGACGCGCTCGCCGCGCGTAACGGGCGTCACCTGATGCAGGCTCGACGCGGGATACAGCACGAGATCGCCCGCCGGCAGCTTGGCGCGATGCACGCCGTACGTATCCTCGACACATAGCTCACCGCCGTCGTACGCATCGGGTTCTGCGAGAAACAGCGTCGCCGACAGATCGCTGCGCACGCGGAAATCCGTGCCGCGCAGCAGCCGGATCGCATTGTCGACGTGCGTGCCGAACGTCTCGCCGCCTTCATAGCGGTTGAACAGCGGCGGAAACACCTTGAGCGGCAGCGCCGCCGAAAAGAACAGCGGATGGCGCGCGAGCGCATCCTGGATCGCGTCGCCGACCGCGCGCGCAGTCGGCGAGCCCTCCGGCAATTGCCGGTTGCGTTTGGCAAGCGCCGACTGCGCGCCGGACGTCGCGTTGCCGTCGATCCATTCGGCTGCGTCGAGCAGGTCGCGGCATTGCGCGACCTGCTCCTTGGTCAATACGCCGGGGATATGAAGCATCATGATGCGGATTCCATTGCGTGCGGCGCCAGTTGCATCGCCGCCGAGCGAAACGCGTCGAGCGGCGACGACGCGAGATACGCGCGCATCTTCGCGATAAACGCTGGCGTTGCGGTGGCCGGCACGCGTGCGAGCCAGACGAGCGCGTCGTCGATGCGCCCGCGCTCGGCGAGCAGCCGCGCAAAGTTGAACTGGCCGCGGAAGTCGCCGGCAACGGCCGCGCGGCGATAGTGGTCGAACGCGGCGTCGGTGTCGACGGACACGACCCAGCCGTCTTCGTAGAAGCCGCCGATCAGGTTGATCGATTTCGCATGGCCGAGCGCGGCCGCGCGGCGGAACCAGTCGAGCGCGTCGGCGCGGTTCTCGTCGACGCCGTTGCCGAGCGCGAGCGCCGTCGCGTAGTTGTACATGCCCCAGTCGAGCCCCGCCTGCGCGGCGAGCCGGTACCAGTACACGGCGACCGGCGCGCACGCGGCCGTGCCCCAGCCGAATTCGTAGCAGCGGCCGAGCATGTTCATCGCCATCGGATGGCCGGCCCGCGCGGCGTGCCGGAACCAGTTGAACGCAGCGGCCGGATCGCGCGCGACGCCGTGCCCGTCGAGCAGGTACTGCCCGTAGACGGCCTGCGCGTCGACGATGCCGTTGTCGGCCGCCGCCGCGACCCACGCGGCGGCGCGCTCGGGCGGCCCGGCCAGGATGTCGGCGAACTCGCGCGGCGATACCGACGCGAGCGCCTTCAGCGACACGGCCTCCATCGATCAGTAGCGCGCGTTCAGCGTGACGAACGCCGAGCGGCCCGGTGCGATCGACGCATAGTGCGCCGGATACGCCTGATCGAAGTACGTGCGGTTGAACAGGTTGTTCACGTTCAGCTGCAGGTCGAGCTTCTTGTTGATCCGGTACTGCGCCATTGCATCGAAACGCCAGTACGACGGCACGGCGCGCAGGTTCGCGGGATCGCCGAATACTTCCGACATGTAGAACGCGCCGCCGCCGACCGTGAACTTCGGCGTCACGTCGTAGTTCGACCACATCGTGAGGCTGTGCTTCGGGGTGTTCGGGAAGCGGTTGCCGTTGTTCGCCGCGTCCTTGCCGTTGTCGCGCAGCGCGCTCTTCATGTACGTGTAGCCGCCGAACACCTGCCACTGCTTCGTGATCTGGCCCGCGACGCCAAGTTCGAGACCTTGCACGCGCTTGTTGCCGACCATCGCGTACTGGTTGTTCGGCAGCGTCACGCGCGCGTTCGTCGTGTCGATCTGGAACAGTGCAGCGGTGAGCGACAGCTTGTCGTTCAGCACGTTCCACTTCGTGCCGAGCTCGATGCTGCGGTTCTTCTCGGGCGCCATCTGATCGGCGTTCGGACCGACGCCGCCGCGGCCCGGCGTGAGCGACTGCGTTTCGCTGCCTTCGCCGAGCAGCATGCCGGCCGGCGTCGACGACGTCGCATACGACGCGTAGATGCTGCCGTTCTGCGCGGGCTTGAACACGAGGCCGGCTTGCCAGTTCACGAGCGTGTCGTCGCGCGTATAGGTTTTACCGCCGTTGGCCTTGGTGTCGGTGAAGCGGGTCGAGTAGTCGTCGACGCGCACGCCGGCATTGACCTGCCAGCGCGGCGTGATCTCGATCGTGTCGAAGCCGTAGATCGATTTCGTCGTGGTGCGCGCATGCGCGTAGTCGTTGTTGCGCGTGATCGAGCCGGCCCACGGATCGTTCGGGTTCGGCGACCACAGGCTCGTGCAGTTGTAGCCCGACGCCGCGCCGATGCCTTTCTGGCAGACCTTTCCGTTATCCGTTGCGACGTTGTACGAATCGCGCTTGCCCCATTCGCGCGTCAGCTCGATGCCGGTCGTGAGGCTGTGCTTGAACGGGCCCGTACGGAATTCGCCGAACAGCTCGGTCAGGTTCGCGAGGCTGTTGATCGAGCTGTTGCGGTTGTTGTTGCGGCGCCAGACCTTGCCGTTCACCACGTTGCCCTGGCTGTCGTCAGGCTGCGTCCAGATGTAGTCCTGCGTCGATTCCGTGTAACGCGTTGTGTTGCGGATTGTCAGCGACGACGTGATGTCGTGCTCGATCTTGATCGTGCTGATGTCCGACGTGGTCTTGCGGAAGTCGCGGTCGATCAGGCCGTAGAAGTTGTGGCGATCGACGGGCGCCGGATAGATCGTGCCGACGTTCGCGGGCTTGTTCGACGTCGTGTAGAAGTACGGGATGCCGCCGTCGGGCATGTCGTCGGTCGACAGGTGGTAGTAGCTCGCGGTCACGCGCGTCGGCGTGCCGAGGCCGAACGCGATCGACGGCGCGACGCCCCAGCGCTCGTTGTTGACGGCGTCGCGGCCGGCGACGTCGTTGTTGTGGCTCATCAGGTTCAGGCGGAACGCGGCGTGATCGGCGAACTGCCAGTTGCCGTCGGCCGTGAAGCGGCGATAGCGGTCGGTGCCGAGGCCGGCGCTCGCGCTGGCCGTCGTGCCGAGGTGCGGGGCTTTGGTGATCAGGTTGATGCTGCCGCCGGCGCCGCCGCGGCCGCCGTATGCGCCGTCGGAACCCTTGGTGATCTCGACGCGTTCGGTGTTGAAGATCTCGCGTGTCGTGGCGCCCGTGTCGCGCATGCCGTCGACGAACATGCTGCCCTGCGTGTCGTAGCCGCGGATGAACGGACGGTCGCCGAGCGGGTTGCCGCCTTCGCCGGCGCCGAACGTGATGCCGGGCACGGTGCGCAGCGCTTCGGTCAGCGTCGACGCGCCGCTGTTCCGGATCAGTTCCTGCGGGATCACGGTGACGGATTTCGGCGTGTCGACGAGCGGCGCGGTGAATTTCGCGGAAGCGGAAAAGTCGGCCTTGTAGCTGTGCTCGGTCTTGCCCTGGACCTCGATCGGCGCGAGATGGCCTTCGGTGCTGGACGGGGGCGGCGGCGGCGTGCCGTCGGCGAATGCAGGGCTCGCGGCGAGCACGCTGCACAGGGTGGTGAATTTGCCGAGCTTCAGCTCGTCGGAACGGGACTTCATGGTGCGCTTCGACCTCGCGATGTGGCCCCGGAGGCTGGGTGCTACGGAAAAGTGCACACCGCCGGGAATTATTACGATTTGTTTTCAGCCGGCATTCTATGTAATTTCTTGTTGAATGAGAAGCGTTCGTGTTCGCGTTTGTAGGGAGATTGTTGACGAATGTTACGGGGTGGTTGGGCGGGGAAGATTGGCCAAATGGCCAGATGTGACGGGCTTGTCGGGCCGGGTAGAGTGGCTGTGTCGTGATTTACTCGGTATGACAGCAAGGTGCTAATATGACTGCATTGAAAGCAAATATAGTGAGGCGCATCATGCCGGTGATCACCGTTCGAAATTTGCCCGATGAAGTGCATCGCGCACTTCGTATTCGCGCGGCCCAGCACGGGCGCAGCACCGAAGCCGAGGTGCGTGACATTCTCGAGCAGGCCGTCCTGCCAGGCGGGCGGCTCAAGCTGGGAACGTTGCTGGCGGAAATCGGGCGGGAGGCTGGGGGAGTCGATTTCGACGTCCAGCGCGACAAGACGTCAACCGATCCGATGAGCTTCGAATGATCCTTGTTGATACGAATGTCATTTCCGAACCGCTGCGACGCGAGCCGAGCGCAGCCGTGATCGAGTGGCTCGATGCCCAGAACGTCGAGACGCTGTTTCTTGCCGCGATCAGTCTCGCGGAGATACGATTCGGCGTGGCTGTAATGCCGGAAGGGCGCAGGCGCGAGTGGCTGCATCGAAGCATCGAACAGCGTGTCGTGCCATTGTTTCGAGGTCGGATCCTGCCGTTCGACGATGCGGCGAGCAAAGCGTATGCGAGCGTTCGGGCGCGGGCCCGTGTCGCAGGTAATGCGATCGCGCCTGTCGATGGTTTTATCGCCGCCACGGCCGACGCGAACGGCCTGATCGTGGCCACGCGCGACGTCGCGCCGTTCGAGGCGGTGGGGCTTCGCGTGATCGATCCGTGGGCGCGGTAGCGCCCGGTTGCCGGCGTCCATAAACAGCGCCGAAATTGAAAACGCGCCGTGCAACACGGCGCGTTCTGCGTCAGGCATGCGCGCCCGGCCCATGAAACGATGGCAGGCGAGCGCGAGATCTCCGGTGCGGCTCAATCGACCCCGTGAAACACCGCGTCCTCCGGCCCGAGGTATGCGGGCGGGCGCCACGTCGCGTCGCGCATCGAATGCTGCACGAGGTTTTCGACGCCGAGCAGCACCGCGAAGATCGCCATCCGCACCGGAATGCCGTTGTCGGTCTGCCGGAAGATCGCGAGGCGCGGGTCGCGGTTCAGGTCGACCGACAGGTCGTTCGCGCCCGGCCGGCTGTCGCGCGGCAGCGGATGCATGATCAGCGTGTCGGGTTTGCAGACCGAGTCGACGAGCGCCTGGTTGATCTGGAAATCCGGCGTGTAACCTTCGAACGATTCGTCAGTGAAGCGCTCCTTCTGGATCCGCGTCGCGTAGACGACGTCCGCGCCGCGCAGCCCGGCCGCGAGGTCGGTCGTCTGCTCGATCACATGGCCGTTCGTCGAGATCTGGTCGATGATGTAGGCCGGCATCTCGAGCATCGGCGGCGACACGAGCGTGAACTTGAGCCCGCGGTACAGCGCGAGCAGCTTGACGAGCGAGTGCACGGTGCGGCCGTACTTGAGATCGCCGACCAGCGCGATGTGCGCGCCGTCGACGATCTTGCCGAGCCGCGAGAACTCGCGCTGGATCGTATAGAGATCGAGCAGCGCCTGGCTCGGGTGCTCGCCGGGGCCGTCGCCGCCATTGATCACGGGCAGGTTGGTCGCACGCGCGAACTCGGCCACCGAGCCTTTCTCCGGGTGGCGGATCACGAGCGCGTCGACGTAGCCGGCCATCACGCGGCTCGTGTCGTAGATCGATTCGCCCTTGGCCATCGACGAGAACGTGAAGCCCGTCGTGTCGCACACCGAGCCGCCGAGCCGGCAGAACGCCGCGCCGAACGACACGCGCGTGCGCGTGCTGGCCTCGAAGAACAGGTTGCCGAGCACGGCGCCTTCCAGCACGCGCGAAATCTTGTGGCGCCGCGCGATCGGCTGCATCACGTCGGCCACGCGGAACAGCGCTTCGACCGACTCCCGCGAGAACTGGTCGACCGACAGCAGCTGCGGCTTGCCTTCGAACAGGAACTGCTTCGCGAGCCCCTGGTTGTCTACGCTTTGCGTATAGCCTCCGCCTTCCGGTGCCGAACGCTCGACGATTTCCGATACGAAGCGCTCGACGATCTCGGGCATCCCGCGCGATTCCTGCGAATCGTCGGGCAGTAGCCACGTATCCAGTGCGCGCCGGCTGACGCCGATGCGATTGGCGAACGCTTCGCGGGTCATGTTGAGGCGGCGCATCGCGTCGCGGAGGAAGGCTTGCTGGGGAACGGTCATCGGCGGCTCCTGACGGAAAATATACGCGGTGCGTATATTAGTTCGTGGCGCAGTGAAGTCAAGGAAAATCTGTGCGAACGGGCCGTGCGGCGCGTGTGACACTCGACGGGCTCGCACTGGCGCGCGGCGTCCGTCTCCGTATAATCAGGTCAGGCCCCGCGCCCTGCATCGGCAGGACGCCAAGCCGCAAACGATTCGCCCGGTCGGGCTTGTTGATTCGAAGGAGATCGAGAATGACGCGTACGATTGCTGCAATGCTGCTGGTTGTGACCGCCGCGCTCGCCGGTTGCAATACGGTCGCCGGCATGGGCCAGGATATTTCGAAGGGCGGCCAGGCGATCAGCGATACGGCCGAAAAGGCCAAGTAAGGCGACCGGTTCCGGAATGCAGGAGGCGCCGGGCCGTTCCGCGATTGCGGAGCGGCCCGGCGCCTTTTTTTGGGGCGACGTCGTGTTGACGTTTGCGGCGTCAGGCGTGTTCCACGAACGCGTAGCGGCCTTCGACCTTGCGCGGCGTGAACCAGCCGTAGTCGGGGAACATCCGGTTGCGCACGAACCAGACGTAGCCCACCAGCACCAGCGTGACCGCGAGGCCCGGCAGCGCGGTCGACGGATCGCGTCCGAGCTCGGCGACGGTCTTCGGCAACTGCAGCAGCGACAGCAGGATGAACGCGTGGTACGCGCCGACGCGATGCGTCGCGAAGCCCCAGATGAACAGCAGCGACAGCGGCACGGTCAGCGCGAGGAACACCACGACGAGGCCGTTGCCGAGCGCGCCCGACGCGCCAAGGTCGCCGGCGGCGGCGGAGAAGTAATACGCGAGCATGAGGCTGATCGCCAGCTGGAGGGTGCCGAGCGCGATCAGGATCCAGGTATGCACCTTGTTCTTGCGACAGCGTTCCGGATCGGGCCGCGACGCGATCAGGCTTGCGATCACGCGATCCTTGAGCCCCTGCCCGGACAGCTCGGCCAGCACGTCGGCCTTCCTCGTTCCCGCGGACAGCAGCACCGCGATTCTTGTTTTGGCTTCCTTCCTGTTCATTGCGTGGCGGAGTGTTGTTGGTTGTCGAAGGGTCCGGCCACGGGAATATTGCATCTCGCACGGTGGTGCGCAACGGTTTTGCGGCGCGCGGACACATTCCTACAACTGTCGGCGGTGCGTGAACGCAGGAGCAGGGAGCGGCCGGCCGTGCGCTCGGAACGAGCGCTCCGCGTTTTTGCAACAACATGTGCGACGCGGGCTCGGATCAGTCGGCGGCGATGTGCGCCGACGGCTCGGCACCGGCGGGCGGTACCGGCCGCGCATCGCGCAGTTGCGCGGGCGGTTCGCGCCGCCGCGTCGCGCCGACGAGCATGCCCGCGACGACGAGCGCGATGCCGGCGATACGCGTGCCGGTCAGTGTTTCGCCGAACAGCGCGATCGCGAACAGCACGGCCGAGACCGGCGCGACCGCCGTGAACAGCGCGGCCTCGGTGCCGCTCGTGCGCGCGGAGCCCGCATACCAGCACAGGTAGCCGAGCACGGTCGGCACCAGCGCGTAGTAGGCGATCGCCGACACGGCGCCGACGGTCCAGCCGGTCGCCACCGCGCGCCATTCGAACACGGCCGGCACGAGGGCGAGCACGAAGCCGAGACCCGACATCGCGGTGGACAGCGCAAGCGGCGGCAACGGCGTGGCAAGGCGCCGGTTGAGCAGGATGAAGACGGCTTCGCACGCGACGGCAGCCAGCACCAGCGCATCGCCGGCAAGCGTCTGGAGCGACGGCATCGTCCGGCCGGGCGCGAACGTGACGAACAGGACGCCTGCCGTGGCGAGCGCGGCGGCCAGCCAGTCGCGCGGCGTCTGCCGCTCGCGCAGCACGACGGCCGCGATCAGCGTCGACATCGCCGGCAGCGTGCCGAGCATCACGCCCGCATCGAGCGGCGACGACAGCTTCGTGCCGCTGATCAGCAGCACCGTATAGCCGACGCCGCCCGCCGCGGCCTGGATGACCAGCAGCACGGCGTCGCGCGCGGCAATGCGCGGCCAGCGCATGCGCTGCGCGCGCATCAGCGCGAACAGCAGCGGTGTCGCGATCAGGAAGCGCAGCGCGGTAGCCGCGAACGGCGGCAGGCCGCCGGCCGCGAGACGGCTCGCGATGACGGTGCTGCCGACGCCCGCCATCGCGGCGGCCAGATAGAGATAGCCAATCAGTCGTGTCTTCATGCGCCGCATCGTCGCGTACGGCGGCGGTGTGCGTCTTGAACGAAATTGCAGCGGGCGCGTGGGGGAAGAGGGCGGTGCGTGGGGCCGCCTTGCGAGCGTGCGTGAGTGTTGGCGGAAGCCGAAGCCGAAGCCGAAGCCGTAGCCGAAGCCGTAGCCGTAGCCGTAGCTGCGGCCGCAGCAGCGTCAGCCATCGCCATCGACGCGGGACCCGCCCTCGATCGCGTTGCGCGAGGACGCCACCGGCGTCAACCGGCCTGCGTAAACCGCCCTGGCGTGATCCCGAACTGGCGCGCGAATGCGCGTGTCAGGTGGCTCTGGTCGGCGAAACCGGCTTCTGCGGCGGCATCCGCGATCGGCAGGCCGCCGGCGAGCAGTGCGCGCGCCAACCGCGCGCGCGACTGGATCAGGTACGCGTGCGGCGTGATGCCGAGTTCGCGTGCAAATCCGCGCAACAACTGGAACCGGCTCACGCCGCTCAGGTCGGCCAGTTCGGCGAGCGAAACCGGCGCGGCTGGCGCCGCGTCGAGCCGTTCGCGCGCGACACGGATCGCCGGTGCGACGCCCGCCGCCGGCAGCGCGCGGTTCGCGTGCCGGGCGAGCAAGCCCGCCACGAGCATCACGAGCGCCTCGTCGCCGGCAAGCGGCTGGGTTTCTCCGGCGACGATGCGCGCATGCAACCGGCCGACGGCGGCGGCAAGCCGCACATCGCGCACCGCCGGATGCGCAAGCTCGACGCCGCCGAGGCCTTCTTCCGCCGCGACGCCCGCGACCAGCGCGGGCGCGAGGTACAGCATCCGCCAGCGCCGGCCCGTGCCGGCATCGATCGGCGAGCCGTCGTGCATTTCGCCCGGGTTGACCATGATCGCGTCGCCGGCCAGCGCGTCGACCTGCCCGCGGCCGCTCCACGACCGGTGCGCACCGCTGACGATCACGCCGACCCCGAATTCGTCGTGCGCGTGGCGCGGAAACGCGCGGTCGGATTCGAGGCTGATCGCCTCGATGCCTTCGCCGGTCCGTCGGTAGTGGGTGACACGGTGCATGTGCGCTCCTCGCGCCGGGCGCGGCGCGGATGACGTGCACTTTAGCGCGTTCCGGCGCCGCGCGCCCTTCATCCTTTTGGCCGATACCGCGCGGCGCGCGCAGCCCGCACCATGTGCACATGAGCAGCGTACACGGCCCGCGGGGCCTGAAGCTGCGCGGGAGACGGCAGGTGGAACGACAGGATCCGGTATTCATTCAGGTTGGCGCGCTCGCGGACGGCTTCGCGCCGGAAGCGAACATCCTTGCACCCGTCGACGCGCTCGCCGGGCGTACGCTGGTGCTCGGCGATGCATCGGGCGCGTGGCGCGTCTATACGTTCGAGCCGGGCGCGCTGCAGTGGCGCGATGCGGCGACCGACACGGGCGGCCGCGAGCCGTGCCGCGTGACGCGGCTGCGCGACGGGCTGTACTTCGTCGACTACATCGACACGACCGTCCGCGCGACGTCGGTCAGTCTCGTGATCGATCTCGACAACGGCGTATGGACGTCGGTCGTCGGCACGCTGCCGACCGAAGCCGACACGCGCATCGACGCGTTCACGCGCGTCGCGCACGGGCTGCCGCTGACGGCCGTCGATGCGACGTTCCGGCACGGCACGCTCGGCGGTCACGCACAGCCGGGGCCGCTGCACGCGCCGACGCGCGAGCTGATCGGCAAGCGGACGATGTACCGCTACAGCCCGACCGAATGCTACGAGCACATCTACCTGAACGAGAACTTCTACGCGTGGCAGTGCCTGCAGGGCGTCGAAGGCGGGCTGGCCGACGTGGACCGCTGCCATTACTTCAGGATTGCAGACGAGCTGTATCTGTTCGTGTGGCGTGAAAAGGTGGTGCCGACGCTCGGCGTCGTGCTGATCGATCTCGCGCAACGCAAGACCGACGGCAAGATCTTTGGTTACCAGGACGGCGATTTCGGCACGCTGTCGAATTTCCAGATCGGCGCTCATGCGCAGGTGCTGAACGAAACCGTGTATCCGCTCGGCGGAGAGGCACTGCGATGAATGCGGTGCCGGGCAGTGGCCGGCTGCGTGCGGATTTCAGCGGGCGCGTCGTGCTCGTCACGGGCGCCGCGCAAGGGATCGGTGCGGCGATCGCGCGCCGTTTCTCGGAATCCGACGCGTTCGTCGCGCTCGCCGATCTGAACGGCGAGGCCGCCGCCGCGCAGGCCGATGCGCTCGCCAGCGCGGGCGGCGAGGCGCGTGCGTATCGGGTGGATGCCGGCAGCCGCGACGAACTGCTCGCGCTGGTCGCGGCGGTCGAGCGCGACGGCGGCCGGCTCGATGTCGTCGTCCACAATGCCGCGTATTTTCCGCTGACACCGTTCGCGCAGATCGACGAGCCGACGCTCCAACGGACGCTGTCGGTCAACCTGTCGGCGCTGTTCTGGCTCGCGCAGGCCGCGTTGCCCGCATTCGAGCGCGCGGGAGCCGGGCGGCTGCTCGTCACGTCGTCGGTGACGGGGCCGCGTGTCGTGTATCCGGGCCTCGCGCACTACGCGGCGTCGAAGGCCGGCGTGAACGGCTTCATTCGCGCGGCGGCGCTGGAGCTGGCGCGCCGCAACGTGACGGTCAACGGCGTCGAGCCGGGGATGATACGCACGCCGGCGGCCGGCAATCTCGGCGACGCGGCGGTCGCGGCGCAGATTGCCCGCGACATTCCGCTCGCGCGGATGGGCGAGCCGGAGGACATCGCGAACGCGATGCTGTTTCTCGCATCGGCCGACGCTGCGTACATCACGGGGCAGACGATCGTCGTCGACGGCGGCGCGACCTTGCCGGAAAGCGGGGCGGTGCTGGGAGACGTGTGACGTGGGCGTCGAACCTGTGTCAGATGTGGCTGCGGCGCGATCGCGGCCGGCAGGTTCCCGCGGCGGCGCTGTCGCAGGCCCGCCGCGCGTCGCCGCGACTACAGCCAGCCGTTGCGGATGAACTCGACGATCGAGTAGCGGCGGTTCTCGAGATCGTGCTGCCGGACGGCCTCGACGATGCGCGACACGCCATCCGCATAGGGCGTCGCGCCGTACACGCGCGATTCGAACTGCAGGCAGCACGCGCCGTCGTCGATGCGTATCCGGTGAACCGCATGGCGGCCGAGCTGATCGTCGGGGATCGCGAATTCGCTGCGCTGCACGTCCGGGTCGCGCACGGAGCGGATGTCTTCCGGCCGTACGCCGAGCGACTGGCCGATGCCGACGGCCGTGCCGGGGACGGACGTCTTGCCTGCCTGATGCGACTCCGTCAGGCTGATTTCGCAGTCACGAAACAGGTGGCCGCTGGTTTCCAGCATGCTCATGAACTTCAGCATCAGGATGTTCGTGTTCGGACAGAGCACGACCGGAAAGCCGTGCGATCCGGTTTCGAGGTCGGAGCCGGTGGACAGTTCGACGAGCGGCGACGCAGTGGCCTCGCAGAACGCGATTACGGCGGGGAGTTCGCGGCCGGAACCGGCATGCACGACGATCGATCGGGCGTCGCTACGTCGGGCGTCGGTTGGTGCGCTGTCCGACCACGACATCACGCGACAGGTTGCCGGGTCGAGCTTGTGCGAGCCGAGCAGCTCATTGGCCAGCTTGCCGGTTCCAACGACGAGTACTTGCATGGGAATGACGGGTTGAGGTTCAGGATTCGATACGGGATCGGCGTGGGCGTCGGGTAGCCCGGCACGGTCGCGGTGTGCGCCGGGACGGCCTCGCGCATTATGCCCGGCCGCCCGCATGTGCGCCTGACTGCCGCGCATGGGCAGCCGCGGCGTGTCAGCTTGCCGAAGCCGAAGCCGAAGCCGAAGCCGACGCCATCGGCAACCAGGCATTCGCGGTGTTCTGCGCAGCAAGCTGCTTTGCGATCGAGCGCGCGAGCCGTTCGGTATCGGACGCCACCGTGTCGTGCTTCGCCTCCGACACGCCGTGCAGGCCGGCGCCGACCGCCGCCGACGTCGCGAGGCGGCCGGCCGCCGCGCCGACCCCGGCGGTTTCCACCATGCCGGGCAGGTGGCCGCTGTTCGCGCTGACGGAGAACGTGGCGAGCGGCTGCGGTATGCCGTGGGCCGGCCGGAACAGTACGGTCACCGATGCGCCCACTTCGCTCTTGCCCGCGCCGAGCCCGATCAGGATGCGGCGGCGGCGGTTGCCGGCGTCGATCGTCTCGAACCGGCCCTGGACGACCAGCGCGTCGCGGTCGTTCGGCACCGGGCCGTCGGCGCGCAGCGCGGGCATGCCTTGTGACCGGAGTTCGCGCACGAGCGCGTCGGCGAGTTGCGCGCGGGTCTTCAGCGCGCTCTGCTCGCGCTGCACGTCGGCGGACGAGCCGCTCGCGAGCGTCGCGAGCTTGTTGATCATCCCGCCGTCGACCTTCACGTCGGTCGCGGCCACGTCGAACATGGACACATAGACGACGTCCGCATGAACCTGCGGCAGCGTGCGTGCTGCGGGCGCCGAGGTCGTGGACGTGGTCGCGTTCGATGCGCAGCCGGTCATCGCGAGCGCGCCGGCGATCAGCGCGGCACTGGTCAGATGTTTGGCGTGGGTGGTAAGTGCATGAAGGGAAGTGAACAAGTCGATCTCCGTTGCCTGGATGAAGTTGCCGATACTGTCGCGGCATTCAGGAACGCGAACGATCGGAAGCGGGGCGTGGACGCGGCCGGGAGAGCGGTTTCTTGCCGTTGCGCAACACGCAGGCGCAAGTATGCGGAGAGGAAGCGAGGTACGCCACGCAGGAATTATGTCGGCGCATGCCACGCGCCGGCGCGTGCGGCCATCAAGCAGTCAAGCAGAAAACCAGCGAAGCAGTCGGGCCATCGGGCCCTCAAGCGTCGAGCCTCAAGCGTTAAGCCTCAAGTCCTCAAGCCCTCAAGCCCTCAAGCCCTCAAGCCCTCAAGCCCTCAAGCCCTCAAGCCCTCAAGCCCTCAAGCCGACAGCGAAGGCCGCGCCGGCCCGGACGAATCGAGCGGCAGCGTGACGACGGCCTCCAGCCCGCCGCCATCGCGGTCGCGGAACGTCAGCGACCCGCCGTGCAGGCGGGCGATCCGCTCGACGATCGCGAGGCCGAGGCCGGTGCCGCCGGCGTGGCTGCGTGCGTTCGCGCCGCGGCTGAACGGCGCCTTGAGCCGTTCGAGTTCCGCCGCGCCGATGCCGTTGCCGCGATCGCTGACTACCGCGTACGCGATCCCGCGTTCGCTCCACGTGCGCACGCCGAGGCCCGTACGACCGTAGACGACCGCGTTCTGCATCAGGTTCATCAGCAGCCGCATCAGGCTGATCGGTCGGAACGCGAACGCGGGCACATCCCCTTCGTCGAACTCGAATTCGTGGCCGAGCCCCGCAAAATCCGCGACGAGCTGGCCGATCAGCGCATTCAGGTCGCCGGTTTGCGGCGTTTCGCGTTCGCCGCTGCCCGCGTAGTCCACGAATTGCTGCAGGATCGTGTCGATCTGGTCCAGGTAGTGCTCGGCCGATGCGGTGAGCGCGTCGTGCGTGCCGCGCGGCAGTGCCATCGCGATCGCAAGGCGCAGCTTGGTGAGCGGCGTGCGGATGTCGTGCGACACGCCGGCCAGCATCAGCGAGCGGGTGGCTTCCGCCTGCTGCAGCGCGTCGGCCATCCGGTTGAACGCGCGGCTCACGTCGGCGATTTCGGTCGGGCCGTCAGTTGGCAGCGGCGGCGGGCGCTCGCCCGCGCTGACGCGCTGTGCCGCGCGCGCCAGCGCATCGAGCGGCCGGTTCAGGTGGAGCTGGATCAGGTAGCCGGTCAGCGCCGCGAGCAACGCCAGCCCGACCGACAGCACGAGCGCCGTCGTAATGCCGCTCGCCTGCGCGTCGGCGGCCATCGGCAGCGGCACCCAGACCGGCGAGCCGGCGGCATGCAGCCGGATCCACAGGCGTTCGTCGTCGCCCGATTGCCAGCGCGCCGGGAGGTCGGGCGGCAGATGGCGTTCGAGCGCCTGCATGAACACGTCGCGCTGCCAGGTGCGGAAGAAGGCTGTCAGGCTCGGCGCATGCGGCGGCGCGGCGGGCGGCGGCGATGCCTGGCCGCCGAGCTGCGCGACCATCGTGCGGCCCGTGTCGGCCGGCAGGCCGGCCAGCGTGCGGTCGAGCAATTGCACGTAGTCGGAGAAGATGATCGAGGCACGCTCGATGCGCGGGCGCTGCACGGAGTGCAGCAGCACGCCAAGCGAACAGGACAGCGACAGCGCGACGAGCGCGACCAGCAGCGCGATGTTGCGCGCGAGCAGCGAGCGCGGCAGAGGGAATCGCATCACGGCTCGACGCCGGCCACCAGCATGTAGCCGATGCCCCAGACCGTCTTGATGAAGCGCGGTTTGCCGGGATCGTCCTCGACGATCTGGCGCAGCCGCAGGATCTGCACGTCGACGCTGCGGTCGAGCGCGGCGTGGTCGCGGCCGCGCGCGCGGGCGAGCAGGTTCTCGCGGCTCACCGCGCGGTTCGGCGACGAGCCGAGCGCATGCAACAGCAGCATCTGCGCCGAATGGATCTCGACGGGCACGCCGTCGCGCATCAGCGTCTGCTGGCCGACGTCGAACGTGAACGCGCCGAAGCGCAATCGTTGCGACGTCACCGTCGGCTCGCCGGCCGCCATCTTCTGCCGCCGCAGCAGCGCGCGGACGCGGGCCACGAGTTCGTCGGGGAGAAACGGCTTCGCCAGGTAATCGTCGGCGCCGGTCTCGAGGCCGACGACCTTGTCCGCCGCATCGCCTTTCGCGGTGAGCATCAGGATCGGCAGCGTCTGGCCTTCCGCGCGCAGGCGCCGGCACACGCTCAGGCCGTCTTCGGGCTCCATCATCAGATCGAGCACCAGCAGGTCGTACGGTTCGCGCTGCAGCAGGCGGTCGAGCCGCTTGCCGTCGGCGACCGCGCGGACCTGGAAGCCGTGGCCGGTCAGGAAGCGCTGCAGCATGTTGCGCAACTCGGCTTCGTCGTCGAGCACGACGATCCTGCAGGACTGTTCCATCGGTTGCCTCCCGGTGCGTTCCGCGCGGCCGGACTTGCGTCCGGGGTCAGCGGGCCGCCATGCGCTGGCGCATGAAACTGGCGATCTGCGCGAGCGTGACGTAGCCGTTGTGCTGCGCGTCGATCTCGTCGAAATGCTGCGCAACCATCGGCATGCCCGCGGCGGCCTGCTCGCGGGTGAGCTTGCCGTCGTGCGTCGTGTTCGCGGTGGCGAAGCGGGTCTGCAACTGCATGAGCGCATGTTCGACGCGTGCACCGCCGTTCGCCGCGCCCGGCGGCACCTGCTGAGCCGACGCTGCTGCTGAGACGATACACAAAACGACGACGGCAATCATCTTCTTGATGGACTTCATTGGGTTTCTCCTTGCGTGGCCGACGGTCTGCGCCGGCCGGGTGGTTGATGAAACTGAAACGGATGGAAAACGAAACGGGGCGATGAACGGATTCAGGCAGATACCGGGTTACGCCCAGTGCGCGGGCACCCAGACGCGGCCGGCCCAGTGGCCGGGCACCCAGACGACGGCGCGCGGCGGATGAGCGACATATACGGCGCGCGGCGCGACGTACACCGATCGCGGCAGCGGCGGCGCGAGGTACAGGACCTTCGGCGGCGGCGGTGCGACATAGACGATGCGCGGCGCGGGGGCGGGCGCGATCACGACGGCCTTCGGCGGCGCAACACGCACGACTTTCGGCGGCGGCGTGACGACGACGGTTTTTGGGGGCGCAGGGGTGACGACGACGACGGCCGGTGCGGGCGGCGGCGGTGCGACGACGACGGCAGCCGGTGCCGGCGCTGCGACAGCGACCGTGGTGGTCGGCGGCGGCGGAGCCGCCACAACCACTGCGGCCGGCGGCGGCGCGACGGGCACTGTCCCCCCCGCAACGACAACCGTGCCGCCTGCGGCCGTGCTGCCATGGATCACCGTCGTGCCGCCGGTCGAAACCGTGCCGCCATGCACGATCGTCGAGCCGCCCGACGTCGTCACGACGCCCGGCGCCACGCGCGTCGCGCTGCCGGCATGCGTGACGCTCCCGCCGTCCGTGCCCGTCACGGTGCCCGAGCGCGAGCAGGTCGAGCCCGCGCAGTTCGTCGACGCGGTGTGGCTGGCAGTGTTGCCGCCCGATCCCGTGATCGTGCCGCTCGACGAGTACTGGCCCGGGCCGTTGCGCGTCACGCTGCCCGCCGTCGATGCGCTGCGGCCGTCCGATCCCGTCAGCGAGCCGGTATGCGAGCAGGTGCCGTCCGCGCAGCTCGTGTCGCCGCTGTGCTCGACCGAGCGCCCGTTCGGGCCGACGGCGGTGCCGCTGTTCGCAAACTGGCCCGGCGCGGTGCGCGTGACGGTGCCGGTATTGGTCGCGATGCCGCCGGCGGGGCCGATCACGCCGCCCGCATGCGAGCAGCTGCCGCCGCCGCATGAGCCGGCGTGTGCGCCGCTGTAGGTGCCGCGCGGCGTGTAGGCGGTGCCGTGGCCGGACCAGCCGGCGAAGGCCGGTGCGCTGGCGAGCGTGACGAGTGCGGCGGCGGTGAGAAGGAAGCGGGTTTTCATCGGGTGTCCTTGCGGTTCGTTGCGGTGCACGCAGTGGCGTGGCGACGGGACGAACTTTAGGACGGCGACGCGTGCCAGTCGCGTCATAAAAGATGTCGCGGTGTTACATGTGACGCACCTGTTTTCGGTACGACGAATGCGTGCAGCGGAAGCGCCGATCGTCGGCGTGCCGCACCACGCAAGGCCGACGGCGATGCAGTCGCGTGAGGGGGGGCATGCGACGGTATCGATCGACGCGCGTCCTGCGCAATCCGAACCGGTGTCGCGGTGACATGCGGCGACATATTTGCCGACCGAATCGTGCGTGCGCTGCGTTGCGCCGTGTGCATCCAACGCGGATAGCACGGCACGTACGACCGGAGCACGCTCCACCTCGACATGCAGTCGTAGCGACGTACCGTCCGATGAATGGCCCAGCGATCGGAAACCGCCGTGTTCGTGTGTCGCGCATCCGCATCCGTCGACACATGTAGTGGGCACGGTCGACCGGCCCCGCCACGACATACGGCGACATATTTCGCGCGCGACATGTGCACGCCGGGCCATCAACCGGCGAACCTCCAGTCCACAAGCGCCCGCAACCGCCACCCGCCGCATGAACGCATTTCACCGCGACATACGGCGACACATTTCCCGCGTGGTTTTTCCGTTCCGCGCCCACTACAGTGCGTTCCATTCGACGCGACGGCGGCACGTGCCGCACATGACGCGTCCGACTCAACCGAAGGAAAGACCCATCATGCTCACGACCACCGGAAAGCTCGCGTACTTCGTCACGCTCTTCATCGTCGCCGTTTCGCTCGTCGAGGCGGCCGTGCTCACCTGGCGCCGCAGCCGCCAGCCCGAACCGTTCGACTGGAACGAGGTCTGGCTGTCGCTCGCCGATCTCGCGGGCCGCAAGCTGCTCGCGCTGGTGCCGTTGTCGCTCGCCACGCCGGTGTTCGACTTCGCGTGGGCGCACCGGCTCTTCACGATCCCGCTCCACAGCGTCGCGCTCGCGCTGCTCGTGTTCATCGGCCAGGAGTTCTGCTACTACTGGTATCACCGCGCGTCGCACCGCGTGCGGTTCTTCTGGTCGACCCACGCGGTGCACCATTCGCCGAACCAGCTGACGCTGTCGTCCGCATTCCGTCTCGGCTGGACCGGCAAGATCGCCGGCGCCGCGATGTTCTTCACACCGCTCGTGTGGCTCGGCGTGCGTCCGGAAGCCGTGCTCGCGATCCTGTCGTTCAACCTGATGTACCAGTTCTGGCTGCACAACACGTGGATGCCGAAACTCGGCTGGCTCGAATACGTGTTCAACACGCCGTCCGCGCATCGCGTGCACCATGCGTCGAATCTCGACTACCTCGATGCGAACTACGGCGGCGTGCTGATCGTGTTCGACCGGCTGTTCGGCACCTACGTCGCCGAGCGTGCCGACGAACCGTGCCGCTACGGCCTCGTCACGCCGACCCGCTCGCGCAATCCGTTCGTCGTCGAGCTCGAGCACTGGGCGAGCCTCGCCCGCGACGTCGCGACGGCCCGCGACGTGTGGACCGCGATCCGCTTCGTGATGCTGCCGCCGGGCTGGCGTCCGGGCAACCAGGGCGAAACGACCGAGGAACTGCGCCGCCGCAGCCTCGGCGCTACTCGCACGCAAGCGTGAACGGCGCTACGCTGTCGAAACGCCGGCCGCGCACGCTCGTGTCGCGGCCGGCATGCCCCATGCATCACGCATCAACAACCCACCTTCGCTCCAGGAGAGCATATCGATGGAACACGACCTGAAAGGCAAGGCAGTCGCGATCACCGGCGGATTCGGTCATCTGGGCGTCGCGACGGCCGCGTGGCTGGGCGAGCGCGGCGCACGCGTCGCAATGATCGGCCGCGGCGCTGCGCAGACGCTGCCCGGCGTGCCGGCCGACGCGCTGCGCATCGGCGGCATCGACCTAGTCGACCCTCAGGCCGCCGCACGCGCGCTCGAATCGGTGCAACGCGAATTCGGCCGGGTCGACGCGCTGCTGAACATCGCCGGCGCATTCGTGTGGCAGACGATCGCCGACGGCGACGCGGCCACGTGGGACCGCATGTACGAGCTGAACGTGAAGACCGCGCTGAACGCGTCGAAGGCCGCGCTGCCGTACCTGCTCGCGAGCCCGGCCGGCCGTATCGTCAACATCGGCGCGGGCGCGGCGTTCAAGGCCGGCGCGGGCATGGGCGCTTATGCGGCCGCGAAGGCCGGCGTCGCGCGGCTCACCGAGGCGCTGGCGGCCGAACTGCTCGACCGCGGCGTGACGGTGAACGCGATCCTGCCGAGCATCATCGATACGCCGCCGAACCGCGCGGACATGCCCGACGCGGATTTCACACGCTGGGTCCGGCCGGAACAGATCGCGGCGACGATCGGCTTCCTGCTGTCGGCCGACGCGCAGGCGATCACCGGCGCATCGATTCCGGTGAACGGCCGCGTCGCGTAGCGCGCCCGGGCGGTGCCGTGGCTCGCGCCGCGGCCGGCCGTGCGTACAATGTCGCACCGGAAACGCGCGAGCCCAGCCCGAGACCATGAATCAGCCCAATATCCTGATCGTCGAAGATGAAATGGCGATCGCGGACACGATCGTCTATGCCCTCGGCACGGACGGCATGCAGACCGTCCACTGCACGCTCGGGCAGGCGGCGCTCGACCATCTGCGCGACACGCGCTTCGACCTGGTCGTGCTCGACGTCGGCCTGCCGGACCTCAGCGGCTTCGAAGTGTGCCGGCGGCTGCGCACGTTCACCGACGTGCCGGTGATCTTCCTCACCGCGCGGCACGACGAAATCGACCGGATCGTCGGGCTCGAAATCGGCGCCGACGACTACGTGGTCAAGCCGTTTTCGCCGCGCGAGCTGGCCGCGCGGGTGCGCGTGATCCTGCGGCGCTTCTACCGGACTGCCACGCCGCAACCGACGCCCGCGCCCGCGCCGGCAGAGGCGCAGGCCGCGATCACCGCGCCGGGCTTCGTGCTCGACACCGACGGTGCGCGCGTGACGTGGCTCGGCCATGCACTGGACCTCACGCGCTACGAATTCGGTCTGCTGGCGCTGCTGGTCCGGCATCCGGGGCGCATCTATTCGCGCGAACAACTGATGGACCTCGTGTGGCACGAGGCGCTCGATTCGGCCGACCGCACGGTCGACACGCACATCAAGACGCTGCGCGCGAAACTGCGCGCGATCGATCCCGAGCGCGACCCGATCCGCACGCATCGCGGGATGGGTTATTCGCTGCAACCGTAACGACCGGCACAGCTCATGCATATCGGCCTGCGCATCTTCTTCGGCTTTTTCCTGATCGTCGGTCTTGCCGCGCTGATCACGCTGCGCGTGTTCGTGCAGGAAGTGAAACCCGGCGTGCGCGAAGCGATGGAGGACACGCTAGTCGACACCGCGCAGGTGCTGGCGACGCTGGCCGCCGACGACATGGCGAACGGGCATATCGCCGACGGCGCCTTCGCGCGGCAGCTCGAAAAACTGCACGCGAGCCCGGTCAGCGCGAACGTGTGGGGCATGCACAAGAACACGATCAGCTATCGCATCTACATCACCGACGCGCACGGCATCGTGCGCTACGACTCGGACGGCGGCGCGGTGGGGCAGGACTATTCGCGCTGGAACGACGTGTACCGGACGCTGCGCGGCGAATACGGCGCACGCAGCACGCGCTCCGATCCGAACGACGAAAGCAGCACCGTGATGCACGTCGCGGCGCCGATCCGGCGCGGGAACGAGATCATCGGCGTGCTGACGATCGCGAAACCGAACCAGACGGTCGCGCCGTTCATCGCGCGCAGCCAGCGCAAGATCATGCTGTACGGCGCGTTGCTGATGGGCGGCGCGATCCTGATCGGCGCCGCCTGCACATGGTGGCTGGTGCTCGGCCTGCGGCGCCTGCAACGCTATGCACGCGCGATCGCGGCGGGCGAGCGCGCGGCGATGCCGCTGCAGGGCGCGAACGAGCTGGCCGAGCTCGGGCGCGCGGTGGAAAGCATGCACCAGCGGCTGGAAGACCGGCAGTACGTCGAAACCTACATCCACACGCTCACGCACGAGATGAAAAGCCCGCTGGCCGCGATCAGCGGCGCGGCGGAACTGCTGCAGGAAGAGATGCCGGTCGCGAACCGCCGGCGCTTCACCGAGAACATCCGCCGCCAGGCCGGCCGCCTCGAACAGATGATCCGCAAGCTGCTCGCGCTGGCCGAAGTCGAGCAGAAGCAGCGCCTGTCGGTGCATGAACCGGTCGCGCTGCTGCCGGTGCTCGAACAGCTCGTCGAGGATATCGAGCCGCGTGCGCGCCCGCGCGGCGTGAGCCTGCGGATCGATGCGAACGACGCTTCCGATCCGGCAATCGTCGAAGGCGATCCGTTCCTGCTGCGCCAGGCGCTCGGCAACCTGCTCGACAACGCGCTGGATTTCGCGCCGCGGGGCAGCACGATCCGGATCGCGCTGGAGCGGCAGCCGGCGGGCAGGGCGCACGTCGCGGTCGTGCGCGTTGCCGACGACGGCCCCGGCGTGCCCGACTACGCGCTGTCGCGCGTGTTCGAACGCTTCTATTCGCTGCCGCGCCCCGACGGGCAGGATCGCAGCACGGGCCTCGGGCTGTGTTTCGTCCGCGAAGTCGCGATGCTGCATCGCGGCCAGGTCGCGCTCGCGAACCGCGACGAAGGCGGCGCGTGCGCGACGCTCACGCTGCCGTCGCCGGGCTGACCGCGCTTCACGCTCGCCACACATTCGCTTCACACCGGCTTCAAGCGCCGTTCACCGGGCCCGCTCATGCTGACCGTATCTTCCACTCCGGTACCTGTCAGCAATGAATCGAGTCCTGTTGTTCAAGTCCGTGATCACCGCGTTTCTCGCGCTGGCGATCCTGATCCCGCTGCACATGGTCCAAAGCATCGTGCAGGAACGCGCCGAGTATCGCCAGAGCGCATTGCAGAGCATCTGGGCGAGCTACGCGGGGCCGCAGACGGTGACGGGGCCGGTGCTCGTCGTGCGCTACACGGAAATCACGCGCGTGCGCGACGAAACGAAGGCCGGCGGCGCGGCGAAGACGAGCCTGAAAAGCGAGACGAAACGTCTGCTCGTGTTTCCGAAGACGCTGAAGGTCGACGGCACGCTCAAGGTCGAGACGCGCTACCGCGGCATCCACAAGGCGCTCGTGTACGGGCTGGACAGCCGGCTGACGGGCACGCTGGCGCTGCCGGACCTGAAGAAGCTGCCGCAGGCCGACGGCCACGTGAGCTTCGCGGTCGACAGCGCGTATGTCGCGATCGGCATCGGCGACATTCGCGGGCTGAAGGCGCAGCCCGACCTGCGCGTCGGCGGCAAGCGGTTCGACGTGGAGCAGGGCACGCGGCTGGACAGCCTGCGTCAGGGCGTGCACGCGAATCTCGACCTTGCAGCGCTGGCGGACGCAAACGCAGGGGCCGTCGTGCCGTTCAGCGTCGACCTGCCGCTGGCGGGCGCGGAATCCGTCGCATTCGCACCGGTGGCCGACCAGAACGATTTCTCGCTGACATCGACATGGCCGCATCCGAGCTTCGGCGGCGCGTTCCTGCCGGGTGAGCGCACGATCGATGCGCATGGGTTCACCAGCAACTGGCACGTGACGTCGTTCAACACGAGGGCGCGCGAGCAGGTCGCGACCGGCAACGGGGAGGGTGCGATCGAGATGGCGTCGGTGTCGGTGATCGAACCCGTGAACGTCTATCTGCAGGCCGAACGCGCGACGAAGTACGGCGCGCTGTTCGTGATGCTCACGTTCGCGAGCTTCTTCATGTACGAACTCGTGAAGCGGCTGCGCATTCACCCGATCCAGTACCTGCTGGTCGGCCTGTCGCTCGCGCTGTTCTTCCTGCTGCTGCTGAGCCTGTCGGAGCACATCGCGTTCGGTTATGCCTATCTCGCGGCGAGCGGCGCATGCATCGGGCTGCTGGGCTTCTACCTGTCGTTCGTGCTGCACAGCGTGAAGCGCGGCGCGACGTTCGCGGCGCTGCTCGCGATGCTGTACGCGGCGCTCTACGGGCTGCTGCTGTCGGAAGACAACGCGCTGATGCTCGGTTCGCTGCTGCTGTTCGCGATCCTCGCCGGCATCATGACGCTCACGCGCCGCATCGACTGGTATGCGCTCGGCGCCGCGTGGCAGCCGCTGGCCGACAAGTCGGGCGCGGATGCCGTGAAGCCGGGCGCGCCGGCGAAGTAAGTGTGCGGGATCGCGCGTGCTGCCGGCCGGGGTTGCCCCGGCCGGCCTGCCGGTTCATGCATGAGACGAAGGCCGGCGGAATCGCACCCGCGGAATTTCGGCGACGGCCGTGATCAGGGATCTCGCGGCGCTTGACGGTACCGCGTACCTCGAACTCGTGGGGGGGCCGCGTGCGCGCGCCTGCGGACGGATCCGACGCTGGCGGCAGGCCGGGCGGCATCCACTTATACTGGTGGACGTTCCTCGTCATTCGATCTTCGCCGTGCCCACGCCTGCCCCCACCGATCCGTCCGATTCGTCCGCCGACGATCCCCGTCCGACCCCGCCCGAACAGCCTGAACTGGAAGACTGCTGCAACAGCGGCTGTTCACCGTGCGTTTTCGATCTGTATGACGACGCGCTCGCGCGCTATCGCATCGAACTGGCCGAGTGGGAAGCGCGGCAGGCGCAACGCAAACAACGCCGGTGAGCCGGATGCCGGCGAGCGGCCGCGCATTCGCGATTCCCGCTTCGGTCCTGCCGGCGGTGCGATCTCCGTCCCGCGTCACGCGCCCGCATGCCGCCGCCGATGCAGCGGCCCGAGCGCCGTCGACAGCGCGATGCACGCGAGCAATACGACCGTCAGCGTGAACATCGACGTCCGGAACCCCTGCACGTAATCGACCGCGGCCGGATGCACGCCGAGCCGCGCGAAGAACACGCCGCCGATCGTCGCGGCGCCGACGGCTGCGCCGATCTGCAGCATCGCGCTGACCATCCCTGACGCGACGCCCGCGCGCGCCGCGTCGACTTCCGCTAGCACGATCCGCACGACCGACGGCAGCACGAGCCCTTGCCCGATGCCGATCGCCGCGATGCCTGCGTAGAAGCCGGGCCCGGGCGCGCTTTCGCGGGCGAGCACGGCGGCGGTCGCGACGCCGGCCGCCAGCATCATGTAGCCGAGCGTCAGCACACGATACCCACCGAACCGGCCGACGAGGCGCGGCATCAGCAGCGGGCTCGCGAGGAAGCCGAGCCCGAGCGGCAGGATCGCGAACCCCGCCGCGAGCGGCGACCAGTTCAGGCAGCCCTGCAGATAGATCCCGTAGCTCAGGAAGAACGCGCTCAGCATGTAGAACAGAAACGCGAGCATCAGCCCGAGCGCGACGACCGGGTTGCGGAACAGGCGCACGTCGAGCAGCGGATCGTGGCCGCGGGCGAGCCTGCGCGCTTCGACCGCCAGCAGCGCGCCGAGCATCGGCAGCGCGCCGACGACGCACGCGATCATCCACAGCGGCCAGCCGGCCTCGCGGCCCTGCGTGAGCGGGTACACGAGCATCAGCAGGAACAACGACATCAGCACCGTGCCTGGCACGTCGATGCGCTGGCCGCGCGGCGGCCGGTTTTCCGGGATGAAGCGCCAGCTTCCGATCAGCGCAAGGATGCCGATCGGCAAGTTGACGAGGAAGATCGCGCGCCAGCCGAGCCCGAACGGATGCAGGCTGATCAGTGCGCCGCCGCCGAGCTGGCCGATCACGGCCGCGAGGCCGAACGCGAAACCGTAGTAGCCCATCACGCGCACCTGTTCCTGCGGGCTGAACACGCTGCGGATCGTCGCGAGCACCTGCGGCGCGAGGATCGCCGCGAACAGGCCCTGCAGCACGCGGCCGCCGACCAGCACCGTACCGCTGCCGGCGAGCCCGCATAGCGTCGACGCGAGCACGAAGCCGGCCATCCCCAGCATGAACATGCGCTTGCGGCCGTACAGGTCGCCGAGGCGCCCACCGGTGATCTGCACGACCGCGTTCGCGCACGCATAGGCCGATACGACGAGCTGGAGCTCGGCCGGGCGCGCGCCGATGCCGTCGCGGATGGCCGGCAGCGCGAGATTCACGATGAAGTAGTCGAGCGGCGGCAGAATGGCGCCGACCAGCAGGACCACGAGCGCCCAGCCGTGATGGCTGCGCGGCGTCGCCGCGGCAGCCGCGCCGGCCGGCGCGCAAGGGGCAAGGGTGGGGTTCGTCATGAACGAAGGGTCCGAAAGAATGAGGGCCGTATGCGCAAGTGGCGCAGGCCGGCCATTGACCGCGTATTCTGGGTGCGGTCAATGAATCGGAAAAGCGGGAAATGGTGGTAGCATCCATCGGGTTATTCGATGGATGGAGAATGGTGATGCGCGGTTTCGACCTGGACCAGTTGCGCACTTTCGCGGCGGTCGCGGATGCCGGCAGCCTGACGGCCGCCGCGCCGCTGCTGCACCTGTCGCAGTCGACGGTCAGCGAGCAGGTGCGCAAGCTCGAATCGCGCGCCGGCGTGCCGCTGTTCGTGCGCAGCAAGCGCGGCGTCGAGCCGACGCCGGCCGGCACGCGGCTGCTGCAGCACGCTCGGCGCATCGTCGCGCTGAACGAGGCCGCGTTCGACGAACTGCGCGGGCAGGCGATCAAGGGCGAGCTGCGTGTCGCGATCACCGACTACTACCGGACGAATGAAGTCGCGGGCATGCTGGCGCGGCTGCGGGAGTGCTACCCGCAGCTGAGCCTGCACGTGAGCGCGATGAAGAGCGCAGACATCGAGACGGCGCACGCGAGAGGGCAGATCGATCTCGGTGTCGTGATGCATCTGTCGAGCGGGCCGTTCCGGCCGGCGTCGGCCGATACGCGCTGGGTGTTGCGGCGCGAGCCGCTGTCATGGGTCGCGTCGCCGGCGCTGGCCGAGCAATTGCCCGAGCCGTTGCCGCTCGTGCTGCTGCCGGACGACTGCATGATGCATCAGATCGCGCTGCGCTCGCTCGACGAGCAGCACACGCCGTACGTGCTCGTGCACAGCGCGTCGGGCGTCGCGGGGCTGCAGTCGATGCTTGCGGCGGGGCTCGGTGTCGGGTGCCTGTGCGCGTCGGCGATCGGCGACGGGATGATGCGGCTCGGCGCGAAATACCGTCTGCCGCCGCTGCCCGACGCGGTGTTTTCGCTGACGCCGCCGATGCCGGGCGAACGCGAAACCGTCACGCAGGCGCGCGAGGTGCTGTCGCGGCAGTTGCTGATGTGAGGGAGGCGGGGTCGTGAGATGCGACGACACGCATTCGACGGGAGGGGGTACCGATGAAAATCGCGAGAGACTTCGGAATTGTCGTGCGGCGGGCGGCGCTGGTCGAGAAAGGTGCCGACCTCTCGAAAATCCTGCTCGAATTCAATTTCACCCGCTGCTTTGACGAATCGGAGCGGTTAGTGTCGCTCGGCCCGTTCTTTGGCGGCGATGCAGCCGACGATTGCATGAGATCGCTCGAGGGGCTGGGCCTGACCTACTTCGATGATTTCTTCATCGTCGAGGAGAACTATCCCGGGTGGTGTGCGCTGGAAGCTTTCTGAACCGAGAGCGGGGGCCTACGCATGAACGACGAACTGAAAAACCAGATGGCCGCGAGGCTGCAGGACGCGCTGGAGCGCGTGGTCGACGAGCGCTCGCTGATCCATTTCCTGCGCGTGCTCGGCCACGACTGGAACACGGAGCGGCAGCTCGAAGCCGACTTGCCGCCGTCGCCGTACGCGCGCGGTGCGCTCGGCTGGGAAAACGGCTCGATCGGCGCGTACCTGGAGGCGATGGTCGACTGGGCCGAAGCGTCGGAGGAAGGGTTGCGCTTCTACGCCGTGCCCGGCAATCCGTGGCGGCGCATCGCGGACATCCTGTTCGCCGGGAAAATCTACGAGTAACGCGTTCCGGGCGATTCGCGCGGCCTCTTCACGCCGTCTATTCGGCGGCTTCGCCGTCGGCGTACGCACGCAACCCGTCCGCCAGCGCATCGAACACGGCCCGGCAGCGCGGGCTCGTCCGCAGGTCCTCGTGCATCACGACCCAGGTTTCCAGCTTCATCGCGGGCCCGTCCGGCAGCACGCGCACGAGCCGCGCGTCGCGTTTCGCGAGCCCCGTCTGGCAGAAGCCGACACCGTAGCCGGCGCGGATCATCGCGAGCTGCGCGAGGTTGCTGTCGGTGCGCAGCGCGAACGCCTCGCGCTTCCAAAGCGGCATTCCGCGCCCCGCCGAACGGATGAACGGCGTGATGGTATCGAAGCCGATCAGCGCGTGATGCGCGAGTTCGTCGATCGTCGCGGGCGTGCCGTTGCGCGCTATGTAGTCGTCGCGCGCATACAGCCCGACTTCGAGCGCGCCGACGCGCCGCGCGACGAGTGCGTCCTGCGCGGGCGGCGCCATCCGCACCGCGATGTCGGCCTCGCGGTTCAGCACGTCCTGGATGCGGTCGGTCGGCACCAGTTCGATGACGAGCCCCGGATGGTCGCGCCGCAATTGCGAGAGCATGGGCGGCAGCACCTCGACGGCGATCACGTCGCTGGCTGAAATCCGCACGGTGCCGCGCACGCCGGCGCCGTGGCTCGCGGCCGCGCGCTCGAACGCGGCCGCCGCGCTGCGCAGCGCCTCCGCATGGCCGCGCAGCGCGAGCGCCGCCTCGGTCGGCAGCAGGCCCGACGGCGAGCGCGTGAACAGCGTCTGGCCAAAGGCGGCCTCGAGCGCCGCGACGTGGCGGCCGGCCGTCGGCTGCGTAATGCCGAGCGCGCGCGCCGCGCCGGACAACGAGCCTTCGGTCAGTACCGCGAGGAAGGTGCGGTAGCGTTCCCAGTTCAGATCGGTGGTCATGCATAAATGTATAGCTGATCAGCCAGGCTAGGCAATTCCTTGTTAGTCGTCGGCGCGCCAGAATGCATCTCACGACGGTTCATTCAAGGAGAGCGGTTATGACGACGAACGCAGGCGGAACGCAACGACAGGCACTCGTGCTCGGCGCGAGCGGCGGGATTGGCGGGGAAGTCGCGCGGCAGTTGCGCGATGCCGGCTGGCAGGTGCGCGCGCTCAAGCGCGGGCTCGATGCCGAAGTCGTGGAGCGCGACGGGATGACGTGGATGCGCGGCGACGCGCTGGATCGCGAGGCGGTGGTGCGGGCCGCGCGTGGCTGCAGCGTGATCGTGCACGCGGTGAACCCGCCCGGCTACCGGAACTGGCCGACTCAGGTGCTGCCGATGATCGACAACACGATCGCGGCGGCGACGGTGGCGCAGGCGACCGTCGTGCTGCCCGGCACGGTCTACAACTACGGCGCCGACGCGTTTCCGGTGCTGCGCGAGGATGCACCGCAGCATCCGACGACGCGCAAGGGCGCGATCCGCGTCGAACTGGAGCGGCGGCTGCAGGAGGCGACCGCGCAGGGCGTCCGGACGATCATCGTGCGCGCGGGCGATTTCTTCGGAGTGCGTGCCGGCAACAACTGGTTTGCGCAGGGGCTGATCAAGGCCGGGCGGCCTGTGTCGACCATCAGCGTGCCGGGGCGGCCGGGCGTTGGCCATCAGTGGGCGTATCTGCCGGACGTCGCGCGCACGATGGTCGAGCTGATCGAGCGGCGCGACACGCTGGAGCCGTTTGCGCGCTTCCATCTCGGCGGGCATTGGGATGCGGACGGCACGCAGATGGCCGAGGCCATCAGTCGCGTCGCGCAGCGGCACGGGATGCGACCTGCCGTGCGCAAGTTCCCGTGGTGGCTCGTGTGGGCCGCGGCGCCGTTCGTCACGACGCTGCGCGAAATGCTGGAGATGCGCTACCTGTGGCGCGAGCCGCTCCGCATGGACAACGCGCGGGTGACCGCGGTGCTCGGCCGCGAGCCGGTGACGCCGCTCGATACGGCAGTGGAGGCGACACTGGCGGGGTTGGGGTGTCTCAAGTGAACGGCGACTTGTTGCCGGTCGGCGAGCGAGAGCTGGCGGGCACGATGCCGTTCGTAGAGACGCATGGTGCCCGCCGACATGTCGTGCACATCGGCATCAGTCGCGTCGCTCCCCCGTCACGCCACGACCGGCAGCACGTCGACCGCATACCGGTGCCGAATGCTGCGCCCGAGCACCGGATCGTGCAGTTCCATCTCGAAAGCGTCGCCGTCGCCCATCGCCGCGATCGCGCCATGCACGGCGACCGTGCCGCCATACATCGCGCAGCGCGCGGGCATCGTGCGGCGGTCGTCGAAGCGCTGCCACAGCGCGTCCGGCGCAAGCAGGCCGCTGACCGCGCCGTGCTGATACGCAATGCGCTCGCCGTCACGCGCGATCAACCACGAGCGCATCTCGATCGCATCCCAGTGATCGGCGACATCCGCGTAAAGCCACGCATCGCACCCGAGCGGTTTCGCGCACACCTGCTTCGACACTGCCACGCCGTACGCCTCGACTTCGCGATCCGTATGATCGGAGCCGACCGTGACCAGCGTGCCGGCCGGGCTGTCGACCAGCACGCATTCGATCTCGCCGCCCGAGCGTGCGCCGAGTACGCCGATCGACGGCGCCTGCGTAAGCAGCGCGGACGATACGCGATAGAAGCACGGCGTGGTCGAAGGCGGCGCGACGCCGAGCGCCGCGAGTTCGTCGATGTGCGCGCGAATCGCTGCCGGATCGCGGCCGGCCCAGCCGGCAATCACGACGCGCTCGATCTCGACGTCGACGGCGGCCGGCGCGCGTTGCAGGGAAATCACGTTGAACGACAGGGCTTGCATGCGGATATCCGTTTGAAGTGCGAAGGAATGAACCGGCTGGCGGCGGCGCTCAATCCGCGAGCGGCCGATGCGCGGTCTCGCGCGCGGCGAGGAGTGCGATCGAGGTGACGACGAGCGCTGCGGTGACATACAGCGACACGGCCGTGGTCGTACCCGTCTGCCGGAACAGCGTGGCGATCACGAGCGGCGCGAAGCCGCCGCCGACGATGCCGGCGAGCGTGTACGCGAGCGACGAACCCGCATAGCGCACGCGCGTCGGGAACTGTTCGGTCACGAACGCGCCCTGCGGGCCGTACATCACCGCATGGATCACGAGGCCGATCGCGACAGCGGCGACGATCGCACCCGGGCGCGCCGAATCGAGCATCACGAAGAACACGAATGCCCACACGACACCGGCGATCGCGCCGGCGAGGTACACGGGCCGGCGGCCGAAGCGGTCCGACAGCGCACCGAAGAATGGCACCGCGAGCGCGTTGCAGGCCGTGCCGACCATCACGGCCGTCAGCGCGACGGGGCGCGACAGGTGCAGCACGGTCGTCACGTAGGTCAGCGTGAACACGACGATCAGCGCATACAGCACGTCCGAGCCGATCCGCGCGCCGCCCGCGATCAGCAGGCGCCGCCAGTGGTACTTCAGCACGTCGGCGACGGGTACTTCGGCGGTCGCGTGCGAGTCGGCGAGTTGCTCGAACTGCGGCGTTTCGTCGACGCCGCGCCGCAGCCAGAAGCCGAACACGACGAGCAGCGCGCTGGCCGCGAACGGCACGCGCCAGCCCCACGACAGGAAGTTCGCGGACGTGGTCGACAGCGTCACGAGCGCGATGCAGCCGGTGCCGAGCAGCGTGCCGAACGACGGGCCCATCTGCGTCCACGACGCGGACAGCCCGCGCCGGTTCTGGTCGCCATGCTCGACCGACAGCAGCACCGCACCGGCCCATTCGCCGCCGAGCGCGACGCCCTGCACGAAGCGCAGCGCGACGAGCAGGATCGGGCTGAGGATGCCGACCTGCGCATAGGTCGGCAGCGCACCCATCAGCGCGGTCGTTACGCCCATCAGCAAGAGCGTGAGCATCAGCACCGCGCGGCGGCCGATGCGGTCGCCGAGATTGCCGAACACGAAACCGCCGAGCGGGCGCGACACGTAGCCGACCGCATAGGTCGAGAACGCGAGGATCGTGCCGGCCAGCGGATCGACCGACGGGAAGAACAGGTGGTTGAAGACGAGCGCGGCGAGCGTGTTGTAGATCGTGAAGTCGTACCACTCGAGCGACGTGCCGATCATGCTCGCGGTCGCGAGTCGGCTGTTGCGGACGCGGCGGGGCGCGTGGACGGCGGGCTGGGCGAGAGTGCTCATGGTATCGGGCATGTCGTGACGGAGAACGGGATCAGGCGCGGGGCCGACGCGTCGGCCGCGTGCGGAAGCGGCGCGGCCGGCGTCGGCGTTAGCGTTCAGGCAGGCAGTGCAGCGGCGGTCGGCTCGACTTCCGAGCCCTGGTGCGCAACCTGCTGCGGCGCGGCGGCGCGCCACAGCAGGTTGAAGGTGCGCACGTCGTCGTGCCCGGCGAGTGCGATGGCCACGCGGCGCGTCGCGGCGGCGTCGCTGCCTTCGATCAGCACGAGCGCATCGGCGGCCGGGCGGGCGGCCGCATCGGCGCCGATCGGCGCGGACAGGTCGGGCGCCGTGCGGAAGAGCCGCGCGGCGTGGATGCACGGCTCGCGCAGCGCGTCGTCGAAGCGTTCGCGCAGTGGCGGCACGTCGATGCGATCCGGCGGCAGCACGAACAACGCGAGATGCGCGCCTTCGCCGTCGCCGGCCTCGATCGTCAGTTCGCCGACGCGCCGCTGCGTGCCCGTCATGCGTTCGAAGTTCGCGAGCGACCATGCGGTCTGCTGCGTGAATGCGCGCCGGTACGCGTCGCTACGGAACACGTCGAGCGCGTCGGTTACGTACAGCGCGAGGTATTGGCGCGGGCCGCCGTCGGTCGCGCGAAAGCGCCGTGCGTGCGTGAAGCCGGGAATCGCGACACGTTCCTGCATGTGCTCGCGGTCGTACCACGCGTTGAAATCGGCTTCGTGCGCGGGGTCGATATCCGTCCAGACGCAAAGCTGGCCGTGCGGAAGGGAAAGGCGGGTCATCGCGGGGTTCCTCGTGACGGGGGGATGTCAGGAACCGCAGTTTCCCGAAGACGGGCCGCGCCCGTCCAACAAGAAAACAAATTCGCGGTGAACAGGTTTTCTTATGAGCGGCGCGGACGGCGTTTTGCCGGTGCGGCGGCGGGCGGCGCGGATTTCGACGCGCGCTTTGTTGTTGTCTTCGTATTTGCCTTTGTTTTGGTCAACGTACGGGCGGGCGATGCGTCGACCGGTTCGGGGCTCGCCGCTGCGACCGGCTTCGCGACGTTCGCGGCAGCGGCCATCGCGCGCGCGACCTCGCTCGCCAACTCGGCGATGCGCGCGGCGACCGGCAGGCCCTGGCTGCGATACGTCGCGACGAGCGGCAGCGCGGGGAATTCGGGCTCGACGTCGAGCAGTTCGAGCGCGCCTTCGTGCAGCTCGCGCCCGATGATCGCGGGCGGCAGCGCGGCCACGCCGAGGCCGTCGGCGACGAGGCGGATCATCGCGGCGACCGACGTGATGCAGTTGATACTGGCCGGCCGCTCGACGGCCGCGAACAGCCGCTCGATCGTCGCGTGCGGCCCCGAGTGGCGCGAGAAGCTGATGATCGGGAATTCCGCGAGGCGCGCGACGTCGAGCGGCTGGCCGCCGAGCCCGAGGCGCGGGCTGGCGGCCCAGCGCACCGGGAATTCGCACAGCGGCAGGTTCGTGAAGTCGGGGCCCGGCACCGGGTCGGTCTGCAGGATCAGGTCGACGCCGTCGGTGCTGAGCAGGCGGATCAGGTGCAGCGTCGTGTCGCTCGTGATCTCGACGTCGAGCCGCGGATAGCGCTCGCGCAGTTGCGCCATCAGCGCCGGGAACCAGCTATGCACGATCGATTCGATCACGCCGATCCGGATCAGGCCGGCATCGCTTGCTGCGTCGATGTCGCGCCGCATTTCGCCGTCGAGCCGCACGATCCGCTCCGCGTAGGCCAGCATGCGCCGGCCCGCGGGCGTGAGCGTGGCCGAGCGCGTGTTGCGGTCGAACAGGCGCACGTCGAACGCCTCTTCGAGCGACGCGATGCGGCTCGACACGGCGGCTTGCGTCGTGTGCAGTTTTTCGGCGGTCAGCCGGAAGTTTTCCAGCTTAGCGAGCCAGACGAAGGTTTCAAGAAACCGGATGTTCATCGACGTTCGATCGGTAAGGCGGCGCCGGGCGGGGCGGCAGGATCGGTCGATGGTAGCGGATTTTCGGCGCGGGAAACGAGCGGGCGGTGCGGTGAGCGCGCCGTAGCAGGCGTCGGGGCGGGCGTCGGCGTCGGAGCACATGCATGGAACGCCGCCCGCAGCGATGCGTCACGCGGGCGGTGCGCCCGTGCGCATCAAAGCTTGTCGAACGCGAGCGTCGGCACGTCGACGACCATCGCACCGCCGTCCGCGACGAGCGTCGCACCGGTCACGAACGACGCATCCGGCGACGCGAGGAACGCGCACACGGCCGCGATTTCGTCCGGATCGGCCGCGCGCCGCAGCGGTACGTCGGCGCTGACGCGTGCGTATGCACCGTCGAGTGTGTCGCCATGTGCGGCCATCAGCGGCGCCATTTCCGCATCGGCCATCGGCGTGCGGACCCAGCCCGGACAGACGGCGTTCGCGCGGACGCCGTGCGGGCCGTAGTCGCGCGCGAGCGACCGCGCGAGCCCGAGCAGCGCGTGCTTGCCGACCGTGTAGCCGCACACGCCGGGCCCGGCCGCGAGCGCCGCGATCGACGCGACCAGCACGATGCTGCCGCGCTGCGCGATCAGGTCGGGTACACATGCACGCGCGCTGACGAATGCGGTATCGAGGTTCGCGTGCATTGCGTCGCGCCACTGCGCGTCGTCGGTTTCGTCCGCGCGGCCGACGCCGTGGCCGCCTGCACAGGCGACGAGCGCGTCGACGCGGCCGAAGCGTTCGGCGATCCGCGGCAGGAAGCCGGCCCAGTCGGCGGTGCTTGCGGCGTCGCCGGCAAGCGCGAGTCCGCTCGTTTCGGCGGCCAGCGCGTCGAGCGGCGCCTGACGCCGCCCGATCAGCACGACGCGGTCGCCGCGGCTGGCAAAGCGGCGCGCGCATGCGGCGCCGATGCCGGTGCCGGCGCCGGTGATCGCGATCGTGCGGGGTGGCGGGTGCGTCATGTCGTTCTCCGGAAGGGTGTCGTGTCCGGTGACTTTAGGCGGCGCCGGCGCGCGCCGGTATCAGCCGAAAGGATGAACGCAGGGTCGGCCGGTCGGCCGCAGTGATCGTGGCCCATTTTGCAAAAGCTGACGATGTCCGGCGCCGAATCGCTCTATCCTCCACATTTTTGGGATAAGTCACGAAAGCCCGGCAGAATAGCGCGGGCGAGCGAGCGCATCGACGCGCGGCGCGTCGGCAGGCCGATTCCGTCGTTCGTGCGGAGCGGCAGGCCGGCGAGATCGGCGCGAGCATGCGCCCGATGCGCAGGCATCGGGTTTGCCGATGGAACGTGTCGCCACGGCGTATCCCCGGTTGCGCGCTGGCGCGGCCGGACCATCGACAAGAACAGGGAGGGCCGGTTATGAGGCTGGACGACGAAAGAGAAAGCATGAACGTCGAGGATCGCCGCGGCGCCGGCGGGTTCGGCGGCGGGCGCGGCGCGACGATCGGCATCGGCACGATCGTGGTCGCGCTGGCCGCGTCGTATTTCTTCGGGATCGACCCGCGCGTGGTGCTCGAAGGCGCATCGGCGCTGCAGGGCCGCCAGCAGCAGGCGCAGCCAGCGCAGCCAGCGCCGGCGCAGCGCCAGGGCGCGCCGGCGAACGATCCGGGCTCGGTGTTTACGCGCAAGGTGCTGGGCAATATCGAGCGCACGTGGGCGGGCGTGTTCAACACGCAGCTGCATGCGCAATACGAGCCGCCGAAGCTCGTGATGTTCACGAACTCGACGCCGACCGCATGCGGCACGGGCCAGACGGCGATGGGGCCGTTCTACTGTCCGGCCGACCGCAAGGTCTATATCGATCTAGGCTTCTACGACGAACTGCGCAAGCGTTTCGGCGCGGGCGGCGATTTCGCGCAGGCTTACGTGATCGCGCACGAAGTCGGCCATCACGTGCAGAACCTGCTCGGCATTTCCGACAAGGTCGACGCCGCGCGCAGGCGTTCGAGCCAGGCGCGCTCGAACGCGCTGTCGGTGCGGATGGAACTGCAGGCCGACTGCTTCGCCGGCGTGTGGGCGAACAACGCGCAGCGCGCGAACCAGCGGCTGATGGAGCCCGGCGATTTCGAGCAGGGGCTGAAGGCGGCGGCCGCGATCGGCGACGATCGGCTGCAGCAGCAAGGGCAGGGTTATGTCGTGCCGGAAAGCTTCACGCACGGCAGCAGTGATCAGCGCGTGTATTGGCTGCGGCGCGGGATGGAGGCGGGCCAACTGAGCGCCTGCGACACGTTCGCCGCGAACGCGCGCTGACAGAGGGCGCGCACCGTCGCGCCCCCGTATCGTCCCGGCCACACCGGCCACACCGGGACGACTTGCCGATTTGTGCTCACCGGCGCTTTTCGGCGCCGGTAGGCTGGCTCGAACTTCGACGCGTTCGCCCGCCAGCCGATTCCACCATGCCGCCCCCATCCGTTCCCGCCGACCAGGACGCCGCCGATTGGCAACGCGCGCTGCGCGCGTGCGTGGACGCGTTCGACGCGTTCGCGAGCCCGTCCGCGATCGTGTTCTACCGGCTCGACCAGAGCGGCGAACCGGCCGATTTCGAACTGTTCGGGATGCCGGAATCGATGCATCGCACCTATGTCGCGCGCTACCGGATGCTCGATCCGCTGCATCCGTCGCGCTGCGCGGCCGGCGAGCACGCGGTCGTCACGCTCGCTTCCCAATTGCCTGACGAAAGACGCAACGCGTCCGCGTACTGGACCCGTTTCCTGCGGAGGCACGACGTGGCCGACGTCGTCGAGATCTGGTTGCGCGATGCGGGCCGTACGGTCGGCGCGTTCTCGTTGCTGCGCTTCGGCACGGATGAAGCAGGTGGAGGCGCGGCCGTGAACAGCACGGCGGGCCGGTTCGCGCCCGGCGAGGTCGACGCGCTCGCGCGGCTGCAGCCCGTCGCCGAAGCGGCGCTGAGCCCGCTGCTGCGCGCGCGGCGCGGGATTCACCGGATCGGTTGCGAGGAACGGCTGACCTACCGCGAGGAACAGATCGCGCGCCTCGTGCGCGACGGCCGCTCGAACAAGGAGATCGCGCGCGATCTCGCGCTCGGGCAACCGACCATCAAGACGCACCTGATGCGCATGTATCGGAAGCTCGGTGTGTCGAATCGTACCGAACTGGTCGGGGCGTTGTTTCTGTAATTCAGCGGATAATCGCGGTCCGGACGTCGAACCTTTCGCGATCGCAGATTCATGAATACCAAACCGCTGCTGGCCGTGCTGTTGTTCTGGCTGGGCTCCTCGACGGTCTTCGCGCAAGAAGGCGACCGAGACACATGCTTAGTGCTGCAACCGACACGGATGATGGCCTACGACGCCGACGCGGCCATCACCCATCCCGGCGACGGATGGCTCGCGTTGGCGCCGGACGGGAACCGTTGGAAACTTGCGCCCGCAAGCATCCGGCTCGAACCGGTGCAGCCGGACGGCGAAACCGTCGACATCACGTCCAATGTGAAAAATGCCGTTGCGCTGCTTCGGTGCAAACCGCTGAGGAAGGGCCGCGTCGACGCGGTGAACCTGGCGTTCACGAGCGGCGGAACGGTGATCGAGTCCGGCGTCAAACCGCTGCGGTTCGGTTTCCACGGCCGCCGGTACGCGCTGCGCTATACAGCATCCGGTTCTGTGATAGCCGAAGGCGACGGCAAGCGGTCGGTCCTGCATGACTTCGGCGGCAGCACGCCGCCGTTCCGCGTGACCCTGATCTGGACGGGCGACCTCGATCGCGACGGCCGGCCCGACTTCCTGATGGAATTCGAAAGCGAGATCGGCGCCAACTTCTGCCTGTTCACGTCGGGCGGCGCCAGAAAAAACGAATTGGCCGGGCCCGAAAGCTGCTGGGATGTCAGCGGCTGACATCTGATAGGCATGGGCCGCACGCACGGCGTGTCGACTCACACCAAACTGATCGAGGAGCGGTTCCGGCAATCGCTTTGTTCGCCGGCACTTGAGATCGTGCAGTACCATGCGCGATCGTCGTTTCAATAACAACCAAGGGCCGGAAAAATGGACACCGCTATCATTGCCGCTTCGCTTGCGGTCGTCGCGTTGAGCATTGCGCTGCCGATCTTCATCATCAGAACGGTGAGAAGCGGGACGTACGATTCGCTGTACTTCCTGATTCCGCTTGCGCTCGGCGTTTATTGGCTGGATTACCAGGCATACGACTTCCTCGCATCGATGGCGCACGGTTTCAGAAACTAGCCTTTCAACGACCGGACTGATAGTCCGGTATCTGAACAGCGGCTGTCCGCGCCGATCTCGGGCCAGTTTTCGGCCTCGCCCAGCCACACGCCCCGCGGGGTTCGAACCCGCCACTTTCCCCCACACGCTGCCAATTTGCGCTCACCGAGCGCGATCCCTCGTCGATACAGTGGTCCGACGCCCGCGTGCCCACGCGCACGCGGCCCAGCCACGACAATCATCGAGACGCCATGACCTCCACGAACTTTGTCGCTGTCAGCGACACCGTGCGCACCTTCGTTGCGCGCGATTTCGGCCTCTTCATCGACGGTGACATGCAGCCCGCGCACGCGGCTGCGCGGCTCGACGTGTACGACCCGGCGACGGGAGAGCGGCTCGCAACGGTCGCGGACGCCGACGAACACGACGTCGATCGCGCGGTCGCCAGCGCGAAGCACGCGTTCGACACACGCGTGTGGAGCGGCCTGCGCCCGGCCGACCGCGAACGCATCCTGCTGAAACTCGCCGACCTGATCGAACGCGACGCCGAAACGCTCGCGCAGCTCGAAACGCTGAACCAGGGCAAGTCGATCCACGTGTCGCGCGCGATCGAGGTCGGCGCGAGCGTCGAATACGTGCGCTACATGGCCGGCTGGGCGACCAAGATCACCGGCCAGACGCTCGACGTGTCGATCCCGTTCCCGCCCGGCACGCGCTATACGGCTTATACGCGCAAGGAACCCGTCGGCGTGGTCGCCGCGATCGTGCCTTGGAATTTCCCGCTGATGATCGCGGTGTGGAAGCTGATTCCCGCGCTCGCGGCCGGCTGCACGATCGTGCTGAAGCCGTCGCCGGAAACGCCGCTCACCGCGCTGCGCCTCGCCGAGCTCGCGCGCGAAGCCGGCGTGCCGCCCGGCGCGTTCAACGTCGTCACCGGCGGCCGCACGTGCGGCGCCGCGCTCGCGAGCCACCCGTCGATCGCGAAGATCTCTTTCACGGGCTCCACCGCGACCGGCAAGCTGGTCGGTGCGGCGGCCGTGCAGAACATGACGCGCTTCTCGCTCGAGCTCGGCGGCAAGAACCCGATCGTGATGCTCGACGACATCGACGTCGCGCAGGCGCTCGACGGCGTCGCCGCCGGCGCGTTCTTCAACCAGGGGCAAGTGTGCGCGGCCGCGTCGCGCATCTACGTGCATCGCAGCAAGTTCGCGCAGCTCGCGGACGGCCTCGCGGGCGTCGCGCAGTCGATGAAGCTCGGCGCTGGCCTCGACACGACCGCGCAGATCAACCCGCTCGTCTCCGCGCACCATCGCGACAAGGTCGTCCAGCACATCGAGGGCGCGCGCCGCGCCGGCCTCACGTTTCTCGCGGGCGGCACGCCGGCCGACGACTTGCCCGGCTATTTCGTGAAGCCGGCCGTGATCGCGGATCCGCATCCGGACAGCGCGATCGTGCGCGACGAGGTGTTCGGCCCGGTGATCGTCGTCGTGCCGTTCGACGATGCGGCCGACGCCGTGCGCCTCGCGAACGCGTCGCCGTACGGGCTTGCCGCGAGCATCTGGAGCAACGACCTGACGCGCGTGATGAACCTCGTGCCGCAGATCGAGGCCGGCACCGTGTGGGTGAACTGCCATATCCCGCTCGACCCGTCGATGCCGTTCGGCGGCTACAAGCAATCGGGCATCGGCCGCGAATTCGGCCAGTACGCGATCGAAGGCTTCACCGAAACCAAATCCGTCTGCATCGCGCACTGACGCGCGGCGCGAACCTCAAACCTCGAACCTGAACGACCCAAGTTCAACCGATCCGACAGTGGAGACTGCAATGAGCTACAACGAAGCGAAATTCTGGCACCCGATGGTGCACCCGAACGAAATGAAGCAGCGCAAGCCGATCCGCATCGTGCGCGGCGACGGCTGCTACGTGTTCGATGAAGAGGGGCGGAAGCTCGTCGACGGCGTCGCGGGCCTGTGGAACGTGAACGTCGGCCACAACCGCCAGGAAGTGAAGGACGCGATCGTGCGCCAGCTCGACGAGCTCGAATACTTCCAGCTGTTCGACGGGATCTCGCATCCGCGCGCCGAAGAACTGTCGAGGAAGGTGATCGACCTGCTCGAACCGGAAGGGATGCGCCGCGTGCTGTACAGCTCGGGCGGCTCCGACTCGATCGAGACCGCGCTGAAGATCGCGCGCCAGTACTGGAAGGTGCGCGGCCAGGCCGACCGCACGAAGTTCATCTCGCTGAAGCAGGGTTATCACGGCACGCACTTCGGCGGCGCGTCGGTGAACGGCAACACGGTGTTCCGCCGCAACTACGAGCCGAACCTGCCCGGCTGCTTCCACGTCGAGACGCCGTGGCTGTACCGCAACCCGTTCACGCAGGATCCGGAGGAACTCGGCCGGATCTGCGCGGAAATGCTCGAGCGCGAGATCCAGTTCCAGAGCCCCGACACGGTCGCCGCATTCATCGCGGAGCCGATCCAGGGCGCGGGCGGCGTGATCGTGCCGCCGGCCAACTACTGGCCGCTCGTGCGCGAGGTGTGCGACCGCTACGGCGTGCTGCTGATCGCCGACGAAGTCGTGACGGGCTTCGGCCGCAGCGGCAGCATGTTCGGCAGCCGCGGCTGGGGCGTGCGCCCGGACATCATGTGCCTCGCGAAGGGGATCTCGTCGGGCTACGTGCCGCTCGGCGCGACGGTCGTGAACGCTCGGATCGAGGACGCATTCGCTGCGAATGCGGACTTCGGCGGCGCGATCATGCACGGCTACACGTATGCGGGCCACCCGGTCGCGTGCGCGGCCGCGATCGCGAGCCTCGACATCGTCGTCAAGGAAGACCTGCCGGCGAATGCGGCGAAGCAGGGCGCCTATCTGCTCGAAGCGCTGCAGCCGTTCGCGGAACGCTTCGCGGCGGTCGGCGAGGTGCGCGGCAAGGGGCTGATGCTCGCGCTCGACCTCGTCGCGAACAAGGCGACGCGCGAGCCGATCGACCCGCTGTCCGGTTATGCGAATGCGGTTGCGGAAGTCGCACGCGAGAACGGCGTGATGGTGCGTCCGGTCGGCACGAAGATCATCCTGTCGCCGCCGCTCGTGATCCAGCGCGAACAGCTCGACCGGATCGTCGACGCGCTCGCGGCGGGCTTCGAGGCCGTGCCGTTCGCGTAATGCACGACGGCGTGACCGCGTGACCGCACATCGGCGGCGGGCGGCGTGGCCGCCGCTGCCGGTTTGCCGATTTGCGCTATGACCGGATTATTTTGCCTGCGTATTTTTTCGACATCGGATCAACGTGTGATCGACAGGGGACCCGGGTGACGAAGCGCTGAAGCGCCGCCCCCGGGCCGACCGCAAAGCATGGGACTTCGGCGCTGGCCAACCGGCCGGCGCGGGTCCACCCAGGAAGGAGACAAAGATGTCGGGATGGTCAGGAGTTACCGGCGCCGCGGGCGGCACGCCCGCCGGCTCGCCGGCTGAAGCGGGCGGCGGCACGGCGCTGAAGGCAGGCGCGGTCGGTTTTCCGACCGCGCTTGCGAGCGCCGTCGGCCTCATCATGGCAAGCCCGGTGATCCTCACCGCGACGTCGGGCTTCGGGATGGGCGGCTGGGCGTTCGCGGTCGCGATGATCATCGCGTTCGTGATGATGCAGGCGCAGGCGACCACGTTCTCCGAAGCCGCCGCGATGCTGCCGACGGCCGGCTCGGTTTACGATTACCTGTCGTGCGGGCTCGGCCGCTTCTGGGCGATTACCGGCACGATCTCCGCGTATTTCCTCGTGCACGTGTTCGCCGGCACGGCCGAGACGATCCTGAGCGGCATCATGGCGCTCGTCAACTTCGAATCGCTGAACGCCGCGTTCGAGAAGCACAACAGCTCCTGGCTCGTCGGCGTCGGCCTCGTGGTCACGTTCGCGATCACCAACATCATCGGCATCAAGGTGTTCAGCAAGCTCGAGATCGTGCTGACGGCCGGCATGTGGCTGTCGCTGATGATCTTCGGAATCCTCGGGCTCGTTGCCGCGCCGGCCGTGCACCTCGACGGCTGGTTCGGCGGCTCGGAAGTCGGCACGTCGGTGCCGGCCGTGCTGTCGCTGGTCGGGATGGCGATGTTCATGTTCGTCGGCTGCGAGTTCGTCACGCCGCTCGCGCCGGAAATGAAGTCCCCCGGCCGCACGATCCCGCGCGCGATGACGATCGGCCTCGTCGGCGTCGCGATCTGCATGTTCCTGTACGGCGCGGCGATCCGCCGCCAGGTCGCGAACGTGCCCGTAAGCCCCGACGGCCTCACGCATCTGCTCGACACGCCGGGCGCGATTCCCGCGTTCGCGCTGCAGGTGCTCGGCCCGTTCGGCCGCATCTGGTTCGGCATCGCGTTCCTGTTCGCGGGCGCCGCGACGATCAACACGCTGATGGCCGGGCTGCCGCGCATCCTGTACGGGATGGCGATCGACGGCGCGCTGCCGCGCTGCTTCGCGTACCTGCATCCGCGCTTCAAGACGCCCGTGGTCGGCATCGTCGCGGCGGCCGTCGTGCCGATCTTCCATGCGTGGCTGATCAACGGCAATCTCGACAGCATCCTGCACCTCGTGCTCGCCGCGACCTGCGCGTGGGGCACCGCATACCTGCTCGTCACCGCGTCGGTCGTGATGCTGCGGATCCGCCGCCCGGACCTGCCGCGCCCGTACCGTTCGCCGCTGTTCCCGCTGCCGCAGATCTTGTCGAGCGTCGGCATCGTGCTCGCGATCTGGTACATCACGCCGCCCGGCATGAACGCGCGCGACATCTACGTGCCGTTCGGCGCGATGCTCGGGCTCACCGCGCTGTATGCGCTGTTCTGGACGCTCGTCGTGCAGCGCCGGCATCCGTTCAAGCCGGTGCCGGTCGAGGAAGTGCTGCGCAACGAGCACGTCGCGTCGTGAAGGCCGCACTTGCCCGGTGGCGCGCGGCGCCCGATGCGCCGCCGCCCGGCCATCGGCCCGGCGCGATCGCCGCGCGCGTGCTGGCCGACCTGCATGCCGTGCGTGAGACCGACGGTGCGGGCGCTCCGGCGGCGCGGCTGCCGAACGGCGTGCGCGTGAGCGTCGAGGAGCGCGTCGAGCGCCAGTTCCTGATGCATACGGTCAGCGTGAAGGTGTCGGCGACCGTCCGCGGCCCGGCCGTGCAGGGCAGCGCACGCGTGCGGCAGACCGGCTGGCTGCGCCGCACGGGCGTGCAGGCCGTGCTCGCACCGGGATGCGCACCCGGATTCGAACAGACGGTCGCCGCGCTGCTCGCCGAACGGTCGCTGGCCGACGCGCTGTGCCCGCTGCACCTGACAGACTGCGCGATCGACGCGCGTGACGGCCGCTGGACGCTTGCGATCGTGCCGTTCGGCGGCAGCGAGATCGTGAACCGGATGCCGTCGTTTCGTCGCTATGTCCGCCTGACCGGCGAGCAGGCCGCTGCGCTGTCGGCGGCCTGCCTTGCGTTCGAAACCGCACTACGCGGGATTTTGCGCGGGTAAAGTGTGGCGTTGCGCGCCGCGCCGGCGGCCGCGCCCAGGAATCAGGGTTTTACCGGAGGCGCCGATGTTGTTCCAGTCACGCTCGCACGAAGACGTGCACGACCACGGGCTCGCGATCGCGGGCTGGCATCAGGTCTACCGCCAGATGACGCCGGGCCGCTTCAGGGGCACGGTCACGCAGGTGCTGTACGACGATTTCCACTTCTTCCGCGAAACGACCAACCGGCGCGTCGCGCAAACCGGGCTCGCGCCGGCGGGGCGCACGTCGCTCGCGGTGCCGCTGTCCGTGCCGCTCGCGGGCACGTTCCAGGGCCAGCCGGTCGACGGTTATGCGCTGCTCGCGCTGCGCGCCGGCGAGGATTTCGAATTCCACACGCCGGAAGGGATGGGGCTCGTCGGGATCAGCGCCGCGTCCGACATGGTCGACGAGCTGTGCGAGGCCGAATTCGGCGCGGCCGGTGCGCGCAAGCTGCGGCACGTGACGCGGCTGTCCGATGCGCAGGGCGTCGCGCTCGGCGTGCGGCTGTCGTCGCTGATCGACGATGCGCAGCGCAACCCGGGCCACCTCGAATACGCGGCTACCCGCAAGATGTTCCGCGACGCGATGCTCGGCATGTTCCTCGATGCGCTCGAACAGGGCATCGGCGTCGAGCGCCGCGACATCACGCACGCCACCTACAGCGACATCGTGAGCCGCTGCGAGAAGCATCTGCGCGACCGGCCCGAGGAACCCGTCACCGTGCTCGAACTGTGCCGCGCGCTGCGCTGCAGCCGCCGCACGCTGCAAACCAGCTTTCAACGCGTGGCCGATGTCACGCCGGTCGGTTATCTGCGCACGATCCGGCTGAACGCGGTGCGGCGCATGCTGCGCACGACGTCGGTACAACAGCTCGGCGTCGGCGAGGCCGCCGCGAGCTGGGGGTTTACGCATCTCGGCTATTTCGCGCGCGAGTATCGCGACCTGTTCGGCGAGCTGCCTTCCCAGACGACGCGTCCCGACTGACGCACGCGCACCGCGACGGCGCCGTCGGGCACCGTCGCGGGCGGTGCGATTCACCGTTTGCCGATTTGCGATAGAGGTCCTGAATTTTCGCTGGATAGAGTCCCGTCACTCATATCGACAACGCCATCGGTTTGCACTGCGAATCGATGACATCAGAGGACGGGACATGAAGATCGGACGACGACTGGCCGCGGCCGCGGCTACGCTGGGTTGCATGCACGCACACGCGCAGACTTCGGGCAGCGTGACGCTGTACGGCACCGTGGACACCGGCATCATCTATTCGACGAACCAGCAGTTCACGCGCGCCGACGGCAGCACGGGCGGCGGCCATGCGTGGCAGATGGGCGGCGGCAACCTCGTGCCGTCCCGCTTCGGATTCCAGGGCGCCGAGCCGCTCGGCGGCGGGCTCGACGCGGTGTTCACGCTCGAGCAGCAATTCTTGTCCGCGAACGGGCAGGCGTTGCAGGGCGGCACCGCATTCAGCCGGCAGGCGTGGGTCGGGCTGCGCAAGGACGGGATCGGCACGCTCGGCCTCGGCCGGCAATACGATTCGTACACCGACATGCTCGGCGCGTATGTGTCGAGCAACAACTGGGCGACGCCGTACGGCTCGCATCTCGGTGACGTCGACAACCTGAACGCCGCGTTCAACTTCAACAACGCGGTGAAGTTCACGAGCGCCGATTTCAACGGCCTCACGTTCGGCGGCACGTTCAGCTTCGGCGGGCAGGCCGGCGACTTTTCGGCGAAGCGCGGTTATGCGGTGGCCGCGACGTATACGCGCGCGCCGGTGGCTTTCTCGGTCGGCTACCTCGACCTGCACCAGCCGCTCGACGCGGCGCTCGGCGGCGCGAGCGGCTATATCGGCGATTTCGCGTGCAGCAACCCGGGCGCGATGTACTGCCTGCTGCAGGACGCCGGCTCGATGCGCGCGTTCGGCGCGGGCGGCTCGGTGACGCTCGGCGCGGCGACGGTCGCGCTCACGTACACACATACGCGCCTCGGCGACAGCCGCTATTTCTCGACCACCGCGCAGCCGCGCACGCAGGCGTTCACGTTCGACATCGGTGAGCTGAACGTCACGTACATGTTCACGCCCGCGCTGCAGGGCGGCGTCGCGTACATCTTCAACGCCGCGCATACCGACGGGCGCGGCACGACGCGTTTCCACCAGGTGAACGTCGGCACGAACTACAGCCTGTCGAAACGCACGGCGCTGTACGCGGTCGCGATCGGCCAGATCGCGAGCGGAACGGGGCTCGGCACCGACGCGAACGGCAACGCGGTGAACTACGCGCAGATCCCGGTGCTCGCGAACAGCAACTCGAGCCGGCAACTGGCGGTGATGGCCGGGATCCGCGTGAACTTCTGACCCGGCCGGGGAGGTCTGGCCGGGAAGGTCCGGCCGGGGAGGTCTGGCCGGGAAGGTCCGGCCGGGGAGGTCTGGCCGGGAAGGCGGGGCCGGGCAGCCGGGCAGCCGGGCAGCCGGGCGGGCGGGGCGGCGGGGCACGGCGGCCGCCTGTTCCGCCGGGTGCCATAAATTCTTAACGATCGGCGTGAACAATGGCGTTCGCTTCAGGCGGCCAGAAGCGTCACTCGTGTTGCACACGTGTGCAACGCCTGGCCGTCCCGCCACCACGCCGAACGAGAGAGACCCCATGACCTTGCTGAGCCGCCTGCGCGCGCTGTCCGCCGCCCTTGCGCTGTCCTTCGCCGCCACGCACGCCGTTGCCGCGGATCTCGTCATCGCAGGCCGCGACGACATCTACGGCAAGGGGCTGGCCGACGCCGTCGCCGGCTTCAACAAACTGCACCCGGGCACCGAGATCGAGCTGCTCAAGCTGCCGAACGCGAACCTGTACCAGAAGCTCAAGCTGTCGATGCGCGAAGGCACCGGCGCGTACGACCTCGTGATGATGGACGACACGTGGGCGCCCGAATTCATCGGCAACGGCTGGCTGAAGCCGCTGCCCGCGTCGCTCGCGGACGCCGATCTCGTGCCGTCCGCCGTCGCGCTCGGCCGCAACGCGGCCGGCGCGCTGTACGCGCTGCCGATCGTCGGCAACGTCGAGATGTTCGCGTACCGCAAGGACCTGCTCGCGAAGTACAAGCTGCAGCCGCCGCGCAACTGGGACGACGTGCTGAAGATCGCGCAGACCGTCGGCGGCGCGGACAAGAGCGTATCGGGCGTCGTGTTTCGCGGCACCAAGGGCAACCCGGTCGTGACGGGCTTCCTGCCGATCCTGTGGGCTTACGGCGGCGACGTGTTCGACCATGCCGGCAACGTGACGATCGATTCGCGCGAGGCGCAGGCCGCGCTGAAGACCTTCCTTGCGCTGAAGGCGTCCGCGCCGAAGGACGTCGACGTGTACGGCGCGGCGGAAGTGCGCGATGCGCTGCAGCGCGGCACGGCCGCGCAGTCGATCGAAGTGTGGCCCGCGTGGGTGCCGGCGCTCGACGATCCGAAGCAGTCGCGCGTGGTCGGGCAGATCGCGCTGCAGCCGCCGCCCGGGCAGACCGCCGGCCCGGCGCCGATGCTCGGCATCTGGCAGATGGGCATTCCGAAGGACGCACCGCACGCGAAGCTCGCGCAGGAATTCCTGGCGTACCTGACCAACCGCGACACGCAGACGCGCCTCGCCGGCATCGGCATTCCGCCGACCCGCCGCAGCGTGTTCGCCGATCCGGCGCTGGTGCGCCAGTACCGCTGGTATCCCGATCAGCTGAAGGCGCTCGAGGCCGGCCGTGCGCGGCCGCGCGTGAAGGACTGGCAGCAGGTCGAGAGCATTCTGGGCGACCAGCTCCAGCTCGCGCTGACCGGGCAGTCGGCGCCCGACGCCGCGCTGCGCCAGGCGCAGCAGAAGATCGCGCAGGCGATGGCCGCGGCCGGCAAGTGACGGCCCGCCTCGCGATGTCGTCCGGGACCCGCGCATGAAAGCCTTCGGCCGCAGCCTGCCGTTCGTTGCGCTGCTCGGTCCCGCACTGCTGGTGCTCGCCGCGCTCGCGCTGTATCCGGTCGCGCAGGTGCTGATCGATTCGTTCTGCCGGGTCGACTACGCGGCCGGCCGCCGCGCGTTCGCGGGGCTCGCGAACTATCGCGCGGTGCTCGGCGACGACGCGTTCGCGGCCGGCTTCGGCAACACGCTGCGCTTCACGGTCGTGGCGTCGCTTGCCGAGGTCGCGCTCGGCTTCGGCCTTGCGCTGCTGTTCGTGCGCGCGTTTCCGGGGCGGCGCATCGCGCTGCCGCTCGCGATCCTGCCGATGATGCTGTCCACGCTCGTGTGCTCGGCGATCTGGCGCAACTGGCTCAACTTCGACGGGTTCCTGAACGCGCTGCTCGCGACGTTCGGCATCGAAGGCGTGCGCTGGCTGTCCGATCCGCATCTCGCGCTGTGGTCGCTCGCGCTCGTCGACGTGTGGCAGTGGACGCCGATGGCGTTCCTGATCGTGCTGGCCGGGCTGCAGTCGATTCCCGGCGAACTGTACGAAGCCGCTCGCACCGACGGTGCGAGCGAGTGGCAGTGCCTGCGCGACATCACGCTGCCGCTCGCGGCGCCGCAGATCGGCCTCGCGCTGCTGCTGCGCTCGATCGACACGTTCAAGCTGTTCGACAAGGTCTATGCGCTGACGGGCGGCGGCCCCGGCAACGCCACGCAGACGCTGTCGACCTATATCTACGACACGGGCTTCCGCTTCTTCAACGTCGGTCCGGCGAGTGCCGCGTCGGTGCTGATGCTCGCGGCGTCCGCGCTGCTGGTTTCGGGGTACGTATGGCAGACGGTTCGCAAGCGGCGCGCATGACGGCGCGCCCTGCAGGCATCATGCACGCGCGAACGGGCGCCGCATTCGGTCGCGCGCTGCCGTGGGCGCTGCGCATCGTCGCGCTCTTGCTGTTGCTGCTGCCATGCCTGTGGATGGCCGGCGCGGCCTTCATGCCGACGCTCGAGCGCCTCGATCATCCGTTGCGGATCTGGCCGGCCGCGCCGACCTTCGAGCATTTCGCATCGGTGTGGTCCAACGGCATCGGTGCGCCGCTCTTCAATTCGCTGCTGGTCGGATTCGGCACGACGCTGCTCGCGCTGGCGCTCGCGTTTCCGGCCGCGTATGCGCTCGTGCGGCTGCGGTTTCCGGCGCGGCTCGACCTGCTGTTCCTGGTGCTCGTGCTGGCGTTGAAGCTGATGCCGCCGATCACGATCGCGGTGCCGCTGTTCGCGCTCGCGAAGCGGCTGCATCTGCTCGATTCGACGCTCGGCCTGATGCTCGCGTATCAGATCTACGCGTTGCCGATGGCGATCTGGATGCTGCTCGCGTTCGTGCGCGACGTGCCGATCGAATACGAGGAGGCGGCCTGCATCGACGGTGCGGGGCTCGCGCGGCGGCTCGTGCAGATCGTGCTGCCGCTGTGCGCGCCGGGGCTGATCGCGACCGCGATCTTCGTGTTCATCGCCGCGTGGAACGAGTTCCTGATCGCGCTGCTGTTCGTGTCGACGCCGAGCCGCTTCACGCTGCCGCTCGCGATCGCCGGCTACGTGACGGAGAACGGCATCGACTGGGGCGACCTGATGAGCGCGGGGCTGATGGCGTCGCTGCCCACGCTGGCGGTGGCAGGTTATGTGCAGCGCTACCTGTTGCGCGGGTTCGCGGGCGGGTTGAAGTGACGCGCGGCGATGCCGCGCCCCATTTCACGTTGTCACGCGCAGCTATGCCGCACCACCTGCGTGACCGGCACGACGCGCGTGCGCGACGGGCCGTCGAACGTCTGCATCCGATCGGCGAGCAGGTCGATCGCCGCGTGCGCGAGACCGCGCGTGTCCTGCCGCAGCGTCGTCAGCCGATACGCATCGTATTCGGCGGCCGGGATGTCGTCGAAGCCGATCACGCGCAGGTCGTCCGGCACGCGCAGCCCGAATTCGCTGCGCGCGACGTCGATCACGCCGAGCGCGAGCAGGTCGGACGAACAGAACACACCGTCAGGTCGCTCGCCGGCCGCGAACAGCTGCCGCGCGGCGTCGATCCCGCTTGCATGCGTGTCGGACGGTGTGTCGAGCACCCGCGCGAGCGTCGCGTCGAACGCGTCGCCGCGCCCGATCGCCTGCTCGAACGCCGCGGCGCGCGACTGCGCGCTGTAGCTCGCGCTGCGCGGCCCGACGAACGCGAGCCGGCGCGCGCCGGCCCGCACGAGCCGCTGCGCCGCATGGACGGCACCGGCCGCGTTGTCGCTGACGACGACATCCGCGCCCGGCAGGTTCGCGTCGCGGTTGATCATCACGACCGGAATCCGGTGTTCGAGATACTGCTGCGCCACCGACAGCGGCGGCGACGCGGACGTCATCACGAGGCCCGCGATCCGGTAGCTGAGCAGCTGTTCGAGCGATTGCCGGACCTGGCGCGGGTCTTCCGCATTGGTCACGAGCGGCGTGAGCGCGCGCTGCCCGAGCGCGGCCATCAGGTCCGTCAGCAGCCGCGCGCGGAACGGATTCTCGAAGCCGGCCGTCACGACGCCGATCATGCTGCTGCGCTGCGTGATCATGTCGCGCGCGATCAGGTTGACCTGATAACCGAGCGCGCGCGCGGCGACCATCACGCGTTCGCGCGTTTGCGGTGCGATGCTCGCCGTCGGCGAGAACGCGCGCGACACCGCGGAGCGCGATACGCCGGCCCGCGCCGCGACATCCGACGCGGTTACCCACGGTTTTCTTTCCTTGTCATTCATCGATTCATGATCCTATCGAGCCACGAAACGTGCATGCCGCTCGCCGACTGGATGTCGGCGCTCGACGATGCGCGGCTGCTGCATACGCTGACCCTACCGGGCAGTCATGACACCTGTGCGTATACGGTCGACGATCGGCTCGTGCGCACGCAGCGCGCACCGCTCGACGCGCAGCTCGCGCACGGCGTGCGGCTGCTCGACATCCGCTGCCGGCATGTACGCGACGCATTCGACATCCATCACGGCGGCATCGCGCTCGGCATGACGTTCGACGACGTGCTGGCAACCTGTACGCGCTTTCTCGATGCGCATCCGCGCGAATGCATCGTGATGTCGGTGAAGGACGAGTGGCCGGCGCATGCGTGCATGCGCAGTTTCGATGCGACGTTCGACGCGCATCGAGCGCGGCACCCGCGGCTGCGCTGGCATGCCGGCGGCACGTTGCCCGCGCTCGGCGATGTGCGCGGCGCGGTCGTGCTGCTACGGCGTTTTCGCAGCGGCCGGCCGCTCGGCATCGACCTGACCGCGTGGCCGGACAACCAGACGTTCACGATCGATCATCCCGACGGCGCGTTCGTGATCCAGGACGAATACCGCGTGCCGGTGGCCGCGTCGATCGGCTGGAAGTGGCGCGCGATCGACACGTTGCTCACGCACTTGCCGACGCCGGAAAGCGGCCGCTGGGCGATCAATTTCTGCAGCGGGACGGGGATGGGCGCAAATCCTTCGACGGTCGCGCATGGCGACGGCCAGGTGCAGGGTATTCATGCGCGACTGGCCGAACGATTGCGCGAGCAGCGCGGCCCGTGCGGCGCGATGCTGCTCGATTTCTGCGATGACGACGATTGGGCGCTGGTGCGCGCGCTGATCGACTGCAACGACCATGCGCCGGCGCCGGGCGTCTGGCGCAAGGCGTTTCGCTGTTAGCGGAGCTTCGCGCTGAAGATTGCGAGCGCTTGGGTATCGAGCGTTTCGTGGAAGGCCGCGCGATCGAATCCCTACGCATCGGTGCAGATTTCAGGCGCGCTGTGCGTCAATTCGAAAGGGGAAGGCGGCGAGTTCGACGCGTCAGTCGCCACCACGCGGGCTGAACGTTCGCGGAAACACCACGACCGTCGCGCGGTCCACGAGGCGATACCCGAGTGCCGGCCGGTTCGATTCCCCGGCGACATGACCGTCTTCCTTCAGGAACCCGGCAGCGAGCATCCGCGTTCGGAACCCGCTTTTATCCACCGGCCGCCCGAGCACGACCTCGTACATGCGCTGGAGCTGCGGCAGTGTGAACGGCTCCGGCAGCAGGAAAGCGGGCAGGGACGTGTATTCGACCTTGCTGCGCAGCCGTTCGACCGCCGTCTGGAAAATGTCGTCGTGATCGAACGCGAGTGCGTGCGTCTGCGCCACCGCATCGACCTCGAACCACGCGACCTCGGCGGCATTGGCCCCCTTCGCGAGGGTCACGTCCTGGGCAGGGATCAGCGCGAACCATACGTGCGTGGCCGACCAGCCGCGCGGGTCGCGCGTCGCGCTGCCCCAGCTGCCGAGCTGTTCCAGATACGGACTCTTCACGCCGGTTTTCTCGAACAGCTTGCGGCGCGCGCAATCCTCGAGCGTCGCGTCGACGGCCACGTCGACGAAGCCGCCCGGTAGCGCCCAGCGCCCGGGAAACGGCTCGCCGGCGCCGGCCGGCCGCTGCACGAGCAGGACCTGCAGCGTGTGGTCGAGCACCGTGAAGATCACGACATCGACGGTCGTGTAGGGCTGCGGGAACGCGAGCCCTTGCCCGGCGCGGCGTCCGGACGGGGATTTCTTCTGTGTCATGGCGAACCGGCAAAACTTGACGGCCCTCATTCTAAGTTGTATTGTGCAACTCATACAAGTTGTACTGTACAACTCAAAGAGGAGCCCACCATGTTCGGGATTCGATTCATCAAGTCGCAGCCGACCGTTCACCTGATGCAGTTCCGCGCGGGCAAGGTGGTGCGCGAGGGCGCGGGGCTGTCGTTCTTCTACTACGCGCCGGCGACGACGCTGGTGTCCGTGCCGGTGGCGAGCCAGGATCGGCCTTTCATCCTCGAGCTCGTCACCGCGGATTTCCAGAGCGTGACGGTGCAGGGCCAGGTGACCTATCGCATCAGCGACCCGCAACGCACGGCGGCGATGATGGATTTCTCGTTGGGAAAGGACGGCCGGTCGTACGTGTCGGAGGATCCGAAGCGGCTCGGGGAGCGCGTCGCGATGCAGGTCGAGGTGATCGTGCAGCAGGCTGTGCAGGCGCTGGGTCTGAAGGAAGCGCTGCGCGCGTCGGCGGCGATCGCGCACACGGTGCAGACGGGGCTCGCGAGCCAGCCCGAAATCGACGCGCTGGGCCTGGAGATCCTGGGCGCCTCCGTAATGGCCGTGAAGCCCACGCCGGACATTGCCCGCGCGCTCGAAGCCGAAGCGCGCGAATCCAACCTGAAGGCAGCCGACGACGCCATCTATCTGCGCCGCATGTCGGCAGTCGAGAACGAGCGCGCGATCCGGCAGAACGAACTGGACACCGACATCGCGGTCGAGCAGAAGAAGCGGCAGATCCGCGAGACGCAGATGGACGCGAAGGCCACGCTGATGCGTCGGGAAAACGCGCTGCGCGACGAGCAGATGGCAGCCGACATCGCGCTCGAGGACCAGCGCAAGGCGTTCGTCGCGGGGCAGGCGCACAACAGCCGGACGCTGGCAGAGGCCGAAGCGCACCGGGTGGGCGCCGTCATGCACGCGCTGGAGAACGCCGATCCGCGCATCGTCAGCGCGCTCGCGGCGGCCGGGATGCAGCCGGGCCAGTTGATCGCGCAGGCATTCGGCGGCATCGCCGAGCGGGCGGAGCGCATCGGGCAACTCAATGTGTCGCCCGATCTGCTGCAGGGCCTGCTAGGCGCCGGCGCGCGGGCAACGTCATGAGCGCCGACGCTCGCAAGGTCGTGCTGGTGACGCGCCGCACGCGGCTCGACGAACTGGTCGCGCGGCATCACACGCTTGCGCAGGCGAAGTTCTACATCGAGCACCTCGGCGCGGATTTCTCCGACTACGTCGCCGAGCATGCCGCGTACGCAAGCAGCATGGCGCTTGCCGTGCGCGCGCTCGAAAGCTGGGGGCGTTACCAGATCGTCGATCGCAGCTATCTGCCGAACTTCATCTTCGCGGCTGACGATATCGTCGTGTCGCTCGGGCAGGACGGTCTCGTCGCGAACGCGATGAAGTACCTGGACGGACAGCCGTTGATCGGCCTGAATCCGGAACCGGGGCGGTGGGACGGTCTCCTGCTGCCGTTCGAGCCGTCGGCACTCGGGACGGTGCTGGCCGATGTCGCGCGAGGCCGCCGTCCGACGAAGGCGGTCACGATGGCGGAAGCGCGGCTGTCGGACGGGCAGGTGCTGCGTGCCGTCAACGACCTGTTCATCGGCCCGCGCACGCATGCGTCGGCGCTTTACGAAATCGAGGTGGGCGAGCGGCGCGAGTCGCAATCGTCGTCCGGCATCATCGTGTCGACGGGGCTCGGTTCGACCGCATGGCTGAAGAGCGTCGTGACGGGGTCGCTCGGCGTCGCGCACGCGATACAGGAATCGGCCGGCGAGGTCGAGTACCGCCCGCAACCGTGGGACAGCCCTCGACTGACCTTCGCCGTGCGCGAACCATTTCCGAGCCGGGCGTCGAAGGCCGGGCTGGTATTCGGCTACGTGGACGCAGGAGAGCCGCTGCGGTTGCGTTCGCGGATGCCGGAAAACGGCGTGATTTTTTCCGACGGGATGGAGGCCGACTATTTGCGGTTTACGGCGGGCATGGAGGCAACGGTGACCGTCGCGGCGACGCAAGGGTGTCTGGTCGTGTAGCGCGTTCGCGCCGGAATGCGGATGCGATTCGCGACATCCGCATTCCGGTGCGTGAGCCGTGCTAGATCTCGACCCGTGCGCCGACCTCGATCACGCGGTTGGCCGGCAACTTGAAGAATGCGGAGATATTGCCGACGTTGTGCAGCATCACCGCGAACAGGCGTTCGCGCCATAGCGCCATCCCGTGGCCTGGCGTCGGCACGACCGACGCGCGGCTCAGGAACCACGATGTCTCCGCCGGTTCGAACGCGAGCCCGGCCGCCTTGCGCTCGCTGAGCGTCTTCGGCAGATCGACTTCGTCCTTGAATCCGTACGTGACCGTGACCTGATGACAGCCGGGGCAGAGCAGCTGCACCCGCATGCGCTCGCTGTCGGGCACCCATGGCACCTCCGCGGTGATCACCGTCACGAACACCACGTGCTCGTGCAACACCCGGTTATGGATCAGGTTGTTGACCAGCGCATGCGGTACCGCCTCGGGGGTCGGCGTCAGGAAGATCGCGGTGCCGCCCACGCGCGCCGGCGAGCGCGCGAGCAGCGACGCCAGGTAGGGCTTGAGCGGCGTCGTGCCGGCGCGCACGCGCGCTTCGGCAAGCAACATTTCCCAACCGCGGCCCCAGGTCGCCATGATCGTGAACACCACCGTGCCGATCGCGAGCGGGAACCAGCCGCCCTCGACGATCTTCAGCAGGTTCGCGGAGAAGAACATCGCGTCGATCATGAAGAAGAACGCGGTCGCGAGCACGCAGAGCAGCCAGTTGTAATGCCATGCGTAGCGAACGACGAAGAACGTGAGGACCGTCGTGATCAGCATCGTGCCGGTGACTGCGATGCCGTATGCGGAGCCCAGCGCGGTGGACGAGCCGAAGCCGAGCACCGCCGCGACCACCGCGGCGAGCAGCGTCCAGTTGATGCCGGGCACGTAGATCTGGCCCATTTCCTCGCCCGACGTGTAGACGATGTTCATCCGCGGCAGGAAGCCGAGCTGCATCGCCTGTTTCGTCATCGAGTAGGTGCCGGAGATCACGGCCTGCGATGCGACGACCGTCGAGATGGTCGCAAGCACGATCATCGGCAGGATCGCCCATTGCGGAAAGAGCCGATAGAACGGGTTCTGCAGCGCGCCGGGATGGGCGAGCAGCAGTGCACCCTGGCCGAGGTAATTGAGCGCGAGTGCGGGGAACACGACGCCGAACCATGTGACGCGAATCGGCCGTTTGCCGAAATGGCCCATGTCCGCATACAGTGCCTCGGCCCCCGTCAACGACAGCACGACGGCGCCGAGCGCGACGAATGCGAGCCAGCGGTGCTGCAGGCAGAAGCCGAGGCCGCGCAGCGGATCGAGCGCGGCCAGAATGGCCGGCGCGTCGGCGATATTGACGAGGCCCGCGATGCCGATCACGACGAACCAGGCCACCATCACCGGCCCGAACACGGCGCCAATCCCGCTCGTGCCATGCTTCTGCATGATGAAGAGCGCGACGAGCGCAGCCAACGTGACCGGAATCACATAGGTTTTCAGCACCGGCGCCACGACCTCGAGGCCCTCGACGGCGCTCAGTACCGAGATGGCCGGCGTGATCACGCTGTCGCCGAAAAAGAGTGCGGCACCCATCACACCGACGACGAGCAGCGTGCGGCGCAGCCGCGGACGCGTCGCGACCGACGACGCGGCGAGCGCAAGCAGCGCCATGATGCCGCCTTCGCCATGGTTGTTCGCGCGCAGGATCAGCACCACGTACTTGAGCGAGACGACCACCATCAGCGACCAGAAGATCAACGACACGATCCCGACGATATTGAATGCGTTGAGCGCCAGCCCGTTGACCGGATCGAACACGGTGGACAGCGTGTAGAGCGGGCTCGTGCCGATGTCGCCGTAGACGACGCCGAGTGCGGCCAGCGCCATCGCCGGGAGGGCTGGCTTGTGAGGGCCGGGCATGCCGGGCCGGTCGGCCTCCGACGCGGCGGATGCGGAATGTCCCATCTGTCCCTCCGGATTCTGTCGCGCGGCGGCGAAGCGGCCGTACGGGCCGAGGTGCTCCGTCGCTCGTTGCTTTCTTTATCGGGGTGCGATCTGAATGCCGACAACGTCGTTGGGCGCTGCGGTTAGAGAAAGTATAGGAACAGCTGGCAAAACATTGGAAAAGGGGCGCAACGTGGCGGGTCGGACGTTGACTTGCGCGCGCTTGCGAAGGGGGAAGTGGTTGGCGCGCCGCTCAGCGCGTTGCGATCGCCACCGCCGCGCCGGCCATTGCGGCCGCGCGACGGACCTCGTGGATGGGGCGTTCGAAACGTATTACGTTTCGATTATAGTGACGGCCGTTCCAGACTACCTGCCTGAAGTCCCGCCATGCCTGCATCGATCCTGATCCGTCCCGCCACGCGGGAAGACGCGGCCGCAATGGCCGCCGTGGAAGTCGCCGCCGCGCAGCGGTTTCGCGAGATCGGCATGACCGACATCGCCGATGCCGAGCCGACCGATACGGCCGACGTGCTTGCGCGCATCGACGACGGCCGCGCGCTTGTCGCGGTCGATGTGCAGGGCGCGTGCGTCGGGTTTGCGTTCTACCGGCTGCTCGATGCGCAGCGCTTGTATCTGGAGGAACTGGATGTCGCACCGTCGCATGCCGGACAGCGGATCGGCGCGCGCCTGATCGAAGCGATCAACGCGCGCGCGGCGGCGGGCGGGATCGCGCAGGTCGTGCTGTCGACGTTCCGCGATGCACCGTGGAATGCACCGTACTACGCGCGCCTCGGTTTCCGGATCATCGACGACGCATCGCTCGACGCCACGCTGCGCGCGATCCGCGCGCATCACGTCGCGCGCGGGCTCGACGAGACGCAGCGCGTGTTCATGCACGCGGACGTGCGCGCCTGAACCCGCGCTGCCCGGCCGTCAGGCCGCGTCGCTCAGCGCAGGGTAGTCGGTGTAGCCCGTTTCGCCTTCCGCGTAGAACGTCTCCGGTACCGGCTTGTTCAGCGGCGCGCCGAGTTCGAGGCGGCGCGGCAAGTCGGGGTTCGCGATGAACAGCTTGCCCCAGGCGATCGCGTCGGCGCTGCCGCTCTCGAGTGCGGCCTGCGCGGTGTCGAGCGTGAACTGCTCGTTCGCGATCAGCGGGCCGCCGAATGCTTCCTTCAGGCGCGGGCTCAAGTGGTCGCCCGAATACGATTCGCGCGTGAAGATGAACGCGATCTTGCGGCGGCCGAGTTCGCGCGCGACATAACCGAACGTCGCCGCCGGATCGGAATCGCCCATCGTGTGCGCGTCGCCGCGCGGTGCGAGGTGCACGCCGACACGGCCGGCGCCCCACACGTCGACCGCCGCGTCGACCACTTCGAGCAGCAGGCGCGCGCGGTTCTCGATCGGGCCGCCGTATGCGTCGGTGCGGCGATTGGTGCTGTCCTGCAGGAACTGGTCGAGCAGGTAGCCGTTCGCGCCGTGGATCTCGACGCCGTCGAAGCCGGCCGCCTTCGCGTTTTCGGCACCCTTGCGGTACGCGGCGACGATGCCCGGAATTTCGTCGAGTTCGAGCGCGCGCGGCGTCACGAACGGACGCTGCGGACGCACGAGGCTCACGTGGCCGCCCGCGGCGATCGCGCTCGGCGCGACCGGCAGGTCGCCGTCCAGGAATACCGGATCGGAGATCCGGCCGACGTGCCAGAGTTGCAGCACGATGCGCCCGCCGGCTGCGTGCACGGCCTGCGTCACCTGCTTCCAGCCCTCGACCTGCTCATCGGACCAGATGCCGGGCGTGTCCGCGTAGCCGACACCCTGCGGCGTGACCGACGTCGCCTCGGTAATGATCAGGCCGGCCGACGCGCGCTCGGCGTAATAACGGGCCATCAGTGCGTTCGGCACGCGCGTCGCGCCCGCACGGGAGCGGGTGAGCGGCGCCATCACGATGCGGTTCGGCAGGGTCAGTTCGCCGAGGGTAACGGGATCGAACAACGTGGGCATGGCAGATAACCTCTTCACGAAAGGCGGGCGCGCCGTCGCGTCATGCGCAACGCGGGTCCGCGTGGCCGATACGGCCGGTTGGCTAGAGATCGCGGCGCAAAGCGTCGTGAAATGCGTCGATGACGGCCTCGTTGCGCCGGAAGAACGCCCACTGGCCGATCCGTGTCGACGTCACGAGCCCCGCGCGTTGCAGCGTCGCGAGGTGCGCGGAAACGGTCGACTGCGACAGCCCGCAGCGCGCGTCGATCTGGCCCGCGCAGACGCCGTGTTCGTACGGCAGCGTCTGCGCCGGAAAATGCACGCCCGGCGTTTTCAGCCAGACGAGGATTTCCCGGCGTACGGGGTTCGAGAGCGCTTTCAGGATCGCGTCGATGTCGATTTCGGTCGGCATGGATGGAGCGGATGTTTCGGTCGGGCAGACGGGTATCGTCGATGGGCGAATCATATATCGGGAATTAACGATATGCTTGAAAGCACTGCTGGCTATGGGGTTGATAGCTGTCGTCGCGGGAAGTCGAGCGGCGCTGCTATGGGATCAGATGTCACGTGTACGGGGAATGACGACTGCCTGGCCGTGTAATCTGCCGTCCGTGTCGAGCAATTGCCACAGGGTTGCTTCCTCGATCATGAAGCGCTGGCCGGATTTCGTGATGCGAACCCCTTTGTATCCGGTCTCATAACCAAGCCGCTGTACGCGCGCGAGGAATTGCTGCCGTTCCTCGCGATTCGGCGCTTCGGCGGAGAGCCTGGACGGAAGGCGGGTGATTTCATCCCAGCTATATCCGAATCGGTGCTGGGCGGCCTTGTTGGCATAAATAAAGAGTGGATCGGGGTCGGTGTTGTGTGCAAGCACGGCGAACGGCGCGCACTCATAGAGCCACTCGATTGCGTCGTTCTCGGGAATGGTTGCCGGCACGAGCGGGCGACCGAGCAGTCGAACGTGGCTGTCGGCAAGCAACTGATAGAAGGCTGGATCGCGAAAGAGCTGAGTCATATGGCACATCAGACCCGGAAATATCGGAAGCCGTTACGATACAGCAGCTTCATGCGACGCTGGGGCTGTCACCGAATCTCCCGGATAGTTTGAAACGCCCGGATGACGATCCTGCTCAAGCGTTCCGCATCACTGGATCGACGTGCCCGAGGTCATGCAAGACGCAACTCGCACATCCGCGCGTATGTCCTGTACGGCCGCTTCCGCGGCCTGGACGCCGGAGAGAATTGCCGTGGGTACGCCATACCCCGGGAACGTTGTTTGTCCGCCGAGATAGAGGCCGCGCAGCCCTGTCCGATGCGGAAAGAACTTGTCAGGCGTGGTGCCTGGCGCAATGCCGTAGAGCGCCCCCTCGTACAGATGCCGTCCGCGCGCGAAATCCTGCGGATCCGATACGCGGATGTCTTCAACGCAAAGGCCGGGAAGATGGGCCTGTATCGCGTTGAGATAGTCGTCGACGGCGGCCTGCGTCATCGCGCTCGTCCATTGCGATGCGGAGTGGATTCCCGTTGCGGGTGCATACAGTTCCAATACTGCCTTGCCGTTTGGCGCCAGCCCTGGCAGCACCTGTGACGGACAGGTGTAGGCGAGCCAGTGAGGAACCCCGGGCGTCAAGACATGCATGGCTGCTTGTTGCGGCATCGGGGGAACATGATTGGTAATGAAGGCGCGTGGCAGCGCGGTGCCGGAGCAGCCGATCTGGATTGAAATCGCGCGATGCGAGAGCGGTGCCCCGCGCGCCTTGTGCGCTAGCCGCCGAGGTACGGCGTGGGCGGGCAACAGGTGGCGGACCACTTCGAAACCTGAACACGTCGCCACGACGCAATCGGTCGGGATGCGCTCGCCGTCGGCAAGCGCGATGCCCCGAACGGCCCCGTTCTCCACGAGGATTTCGCGTACGTGGGCACCGAACCTGATCGGCACCGACCTCCGGGACAGTTCGCGCACCATCGCGGAGCTGATGGCGCCCATGCCTGCGCGAGGCAAATGGAATCCCTCCTCCAGCATGGCCAGCAAGCCGATGATCTGCGTTGCCGGAAGGCGATCGGGCGGTTGCCCGGTGTAGAGCAGTGTCGATGCAACAGCCGCCTGCAGGTCTGCATCGGCGAAGTGCGACGCGATCAGGCGGCTGACAGGCCCGTTCATGCGGGGCAGGTAACGCCACAGTTTGCCCAACGTCCGTAGAAGCGACGGCTCCTGCGGCAGAACTTCATCGACCAGCGTGCGGTAGAGGGGCCCCCATTGCTGCTGGAGCCTGCCAAGGCCGTCACGCAGTTGCCGTGTCCGTGAATCCTCGCTGTCGCCTTCCACATATGACGTGTCGGCGCTGGACAGATGAACTGCCGTGCCATTTTCCAGATGCGTAACGTGAGGCCGTTCGATGGCCACCAGCGGAACCTCGCGATCGAAGTCGAGACCGAGGCGCCGGAACGACGCGCGAATGAGCGAGGGTACCGCGACATACATCGCGCCGTTATTGAACGTGAACCCGTTGGCCGTCGTGGTGGAACAGCAGCCGCCGGCTTCGTCCGAAGCCTCCAGTACGACGACGGGCCTGTCATTGCGTGCCAGCGTCAGCGCGGCAGCCAGGCCGGCCAGGCCTGCGCCGATCACGACGACGGGTTCCTTGCCATTGCTCGTCATTCGATCCCTCGTGATTTGCACGATGAGCAATATTGCGTATCGTGCATAAAAGGTGAAGTCGTGACACGTCTCGACCGCATCGAACGCCGGCGATCAGGACTTGCCACCACAGGGCAACGATCGACGCGTTGCTCGCCGCGTCGAGCGGGCGGTCAAGGATGCAATGGTTCGCGATCGGTCGGGAACGTATGCCCGGCGTGCCAGTCGCCATCCTTCCGAGTCAGCCGAACCGAGTTGAGGCCCAGCGGATCAGGCGCAATCCCCCGCATGCGCGACCACAGTTCAACCCAGGCGGGCTCGCAGGTAACGGTCACCACATAAGGATCGTCCGGCCCGTTGGGGAACCAGGTGCGCAGTGATTCTTTCCAGATGCGTTGCTTCAGCGCCGTCTCCGCGGAGACGGCCGGGACAGTTCCGATCGTGACGTATCCCCGGTCGGCCATGCTGAGGAAGGACAGGCTGATCGTCTTCCCCTGGCGAATCTCCGACGCTTTGCGCGTTCTCGAGTCGGTCATGAAACGAATCGTGAGGTCCGGCCCGATCTCCAGAACCTCGACGACTCTGGAGTTGATCTGACCGGACGCGTCGTTCGAAGATACAAAACAGAGCGCGCAGTTGCTGACGATTTCAGTTGCTTGTTGAAAGAGTTGGCTTGCGTTCATGATGATGTGCGATAGCGTTCCAGTGGTGAGCGTTGAACATCGAAGGTTTCGCATGACGTCAGGTCGGCCGTTGATGTCAAGTTGCTCGGGAGACAATGCCAATTGATGCACTGCATGCAACTGTATACGTCGTGCATTATTTTGACAACATGCGGTGGAGGTGCCCACGTGATGTTCCGCACGTGCTGCGGTGCGGACGTCTGCACCTCGACATGCAACCGTTCGCCGACCTCTTTGCCTATGCTGTGAAACTGTCTGCGCGTCGCGCGCAGGCCTTTCTTGTTTGAGGAGATCTTGCATGTCTGTTCGGGCCGTCATATTCGACTTCGATCTGACGCTGGCGGATTCGTCCGCCGCGATCATCGAATGCACCGAGTACGCGTTGCACCAGCTTGGCGCCGCCGGCGCGACGCCTGCGCAGATCGGCGTCGTGATCGGGCTGCCGCTGCACGAGATGTTCCGTTCGTTGACAGGCGAAACCGACCCGGCGCGGGCCGACGCGTTCGCGCGGCACTTCGTGGCGCGCGCCGACGAGATCATGGTGCACGGCACCCGCATCTATCCCGAAGTGCCGCCGCTGCTCGCGCGTCTGCGCGAGCAGGGTCTCGCGGTCGCGATCGTTTCGTCGAAGTTTCGTTACCGGATCGACGCGATCCTCGCGCTGAACGGATTGCAGTCGCTGGTCGACGTGCTGATCGGCGGAGAAGACGTGCAGCGTCACAAGCCGGATCCGGAAGGGCTCGAGCTGGCGCTGGCGCGGCTTGGCTTGCCGGCCGCCGCGGCGATCTACGTGGGCGACCATGCGGTGGACGCGCAGGCGGCCGAGCGCGCCGGCGTGCCGTTTGTCGGTGCGGTGAGCGGGATGACGTCGTTCGACGCTTGGGCGCGTGCGGGCAAGCAGGCGGTGACCGCGCATATCGGCGAACTGGCCGCGATCGTGCGGCGGATGCAGCGTGCTTCGGGTGAAGCCCGAATCGACGCCGAACGTGGTGCAGAACCGGCCGACTGAACCGCCGACTCAACCGCTTTCCGAAACGGGGCGGCAGCGCGCGACGGATTCTGCGACCATCGCCGTTAAAGTCATACCCGCAACCCGGTCCGTCGACATGTCACTCATTTCCGTTGCCTTTGCAAGAATCCGGCTCTCGCGCGTGCTGCCGGCCGCCCGAACCCTGTCACGCGCGATTCCGCTCGCGGCAGCCGGTGCCGCAATCGGTGTGCTGGGCGGCGCGGGTCCGGCCGCTGCCGCCACGCAGCGCGAACGTCTCGAGGCGCCGGTCAAGGCCGTCGCCGATCAGCGCGTGGCCGTCGCCACGCCGCAGGGCAGCGCGGTGCTGCCCGTCTACGCCGATCATCCGCTCGACAAGGCCGCGCCCGATGTCACGCGCGTCTTCATCGTGATTCACGGCACGCTCCGGAATGCCGACGCGTACTACGCGTCGGGGCTCAAGGTCGTCGGGAAGGCCGGCGCGGCCGGGCAGGGCACGATGGTCGTCGCCCCGCAGTTCCTGACGCGCGCCGATACGCGCGCGTTCTCGCTGCCCGCGCAAACGCTGGCCTGGACCCAGGAAGGATGGAAGGGCGGCGAACCGGCGCGCCAGCCGGGCCCGGTCAGTTCGTTCGCCGCGCTCGATGCGTTGCTCGCGCATTTCGCCGACCGCGGCCTGTACCCCGCGCTGTCGGCCGTGGTCGTGATCGGCCATTCCGCCGGTGCGCAATTGCTGCAGCGCTACGCGGTGGCCGGGCACGCAGGCGACGCGCTGGCGCAGGCCGGCATCGCCGTGCGCTACGTGGTCGCGAACCCGTCGAGCTACCTGTATTTCGACGACGAACGGCCGGACGCCGACGCAATCGCAGGCGGCGCCTGCCCGCGCGCGACGGAATGGAAATACGGGTTGAAGTCGGCGCCGCCTTACGTCGCGTCGCAGGACGTGCGCGAACTCGAAACGCGCTACGTCGCGCGCCATGTCGTGTACCTGCTCGGGCAGGCCGACACGAACCCGTACACGCATTTCATCGACCGCTCGTGCGCGGCGATGGCGCAGGGCCCGTACCGGCTCGCGCGCGGGCTCGCGTATTTCGATTACCTGAAGAAGCGGCATCCGGACGATCTCGCACAGCAGGTCGTCGAAGTGCCGGGCGTCGGGCACGACAATCTCGGCATGTTCACTTCCGCTTGCGGGCTGGCCGTGCTGTTCGGCCAGGCGTTGCCGCGATCGTGTCCGGTCGTCGCCGGAACCGCGCCGGCCGCGCCTACCTGATCGCACCGGCACGATCGGCGCGCGGTGCGGCGCCGCGCGTCATGCCGGTTTTTCGGCGACCGGCGGTGCGTCCGGGTCGAATACCGTCAATCCTTCCGTCGGGTCCGTCGGCAGGTCCCACGGACGTGCGGCGATGGCCCGTTTCGCTGCGTCGTAGCCGGCCTGCCGGCGGGCTGCGATGCCGGCCGGCGTGAAATCGATGTCCTTCAGCTGATTGTCGCCGTCGAGTCGCGGTGCCGCGAGCTTGATCAGGTGCATCGTGGTCTCGCATCCCCATGCGGCGAGCCGGCGCACGGCAGGCGACGCGCGGTCGGCTTCCGGCACGTGCCGGGCCAGTTCGCGGATCACGTGGCGCAGCCGGTGGATCTGCTGCTGGCGCGCGATGTGGCTGTCGGTGCGGCTCGCGTACTGGATGTCCTTCTGCCGTTCCGACACCTGCCAGATGCTCTCGGGCTCGGGGCCAGACGGATTCCACATCTGTACCGAGAAGATGATCGAGCTCCGGCGCGGGTTGTCGTCGAGCACGGCCTCGACCGGCGTATTCGAATACACGCCGCCATCCCAGTACGGCTCGCCGTCGATCCGTATCGCCGGGAACGCGGGCGGCAGCGCGCCCGAACTCATGATGTGGTCGATGCCCAGGCGCGTATCGCGCGAATCGAAATAGCGCATCGCGCCCGTGCACGCATTGACCGCGCTGACGGTCAGGCGCGGGTGGCCGGCGTTCAGCAGGTCGTGGTCGATCAGCGACGCGAGCGTGTCGCGCAGCGGCGCGATCCGGTAATACGATGCGCGATCGACGCCGAGACGAACCATCGGCCCGAGCCACGACGCCGGATTGGGCTGGAAGAAGCCCGCGATGCCGCCGCCGATGATCATCAGCTCGGCCAGCGTCTTGTCCCAGCCGGGCAGCAGCGCCGGGACGTCGAAACGGGTCCGTTCGGTCACGCGCTGCCAGAACGCCAGCAGCTTCTCGTAGCGCCGTTCCGGCGGATTCCCGGCGATCAGCGCCGCGTTGATCGCGCCGATCGACGTGCCGACCACCCAGTCGGGCCGGATACCGGCTTCGTCCATCGCCTGGAAGACGCCGAGCTGGTACGCACCGAGTGCGCCGCCGCCCTGGAGCACGAGTACGACTTGCCCGGGGAGGTCCATTCGTGCCGGCTGGCTCGCGGTCATGGCTTGCCTCGCTGCGTGTGACGGTGGGTCGGATCCGAACAGTTCGATTCAGTGTAGGCGATCGGCGGCGGGGGATTGCCTGATGCGCATCGGCAGGCGTGCGCCGCCGGGCGGCCGGCGTCACGCGTCCGGGTACGGCGTGCCGTCCTTGTGCAGGAACCGGCCGTCGCGGCTCGGGCTCATCATGTCGATGTCCGGGCAGGTGATCACGTCGTCCGGCGAGCGCGAGCCGACCTCGAGATAGACGGCGACCGCGTCCGACCGGTTGACGAGATGATGGCCGTTGCCGGAGTTCTTCGGAAACGCCGCGCAGTCGCCTGAACGCAGCACGGTCTCGCCGCCGTCCTCGATCATCACGAGTTCGCCTTCGAGCACGTACACGAATTCGTCTTCGTCGGAATGCCAGTGGCGCTGGCTCGACCAGCCGCCCGGCGGCACGCGCATCAGGTTGACGCCGAAATCGCGCAGCCCGCCGGCGTCGCCGAGCCGCTGGCGGATGCGCTGTGCGCACGGGCCGTCGAACGGCCGCGGATAGCCGCTGCCGCGGCGTTCGGGTACGGCGCTGACGTCGATCCTGGGCATGGGCGGCTCCGTCTGCCACGCGGGCGAATGGGACGGTGGTCATTGTAGGCCGCCGCCGCCCGCTGTTCGCCCGCGCGTTTCGGGGCGGGCCGCGTCATTCGACGGTGATCGTCTCCTTCATGTACGGATGAATCCCGCAGAACACCTTGTAGACGCCCGGCTTGTCGAAGCGGAACGAGTAAGTCTCGTCCTGGTCGAGCGCCTTCGAATGGAAGATGCCGGCGTCGTTGACGATGGTGTGCGGTTCCCCGTCGAGGTTCTTCCAGGTAACCGTCGTGCCGGCCTTGATCGTGGTCGACATCGGCGAAAACATGAAGTTGTGGATCGTGACCAGCGGGCCGTCCGGGCCCTGCGCGAACGCGGCGAGCGGCGTGCCGGCGGCGGCCGCGCACAGGATCAGCGCCGCGATGATTTTTGGTTGCTTGAAGCGGGTCATGTCGGTCTCCTTATGGTTATCAGGCCAGCGTCGCGTCGTGCAGCGCCGACGCGGCCGGGTGGCCGGCGAACTCCACCGTCGTCACGCCGAGCATCTTCGGCAACTGGTCGCGCGGCACCGTGAGCGGCACCGGGCCCGGGCCGTTGCCGGCCGTCGGCTGCGGGAACGCGGTCGAGCGCGCGGTGTGGAAGGTGATGTTGCCCTCGACCTTCGACACGATCTGGTGGATGTGCCCGTTCAGCACGGTGACCGAGCCGAAGCGGCGCAGCAGCGCCATCGTCTGCGGCGCGTCGCCGGTGCCCCAGCCCCACGGTTCGTAGATGGTCCACATCGGCATGTGCGAGAACACGACGATCGGCGTGCTCGACGAGCGGCCCTTCAGATCCTGCTCGAGCCATGCAAGCTGGTCGTCGCCGAAGCTGCCGAGCCCGTTCGGCTTGAAATGCATCACGTTGACGAGGCCGATGAAATGCACGCCCGCGTGATCGAAGCTGTAATAACCGCGGTTGTTCGACGCCTTGCCGAACCGGCTGAAATATTCGGCGCCCGAACCGTCGGTGACGTCGTGCTCGCCGGGCACCGTGTGCAGTTCCGGCACGCGCAGCGCGGACAGCAGTTGTGACGCGTGGTCGAATTCCTCCGGCTTGGACAAGTGCGTGATGTCGCCGGTATGGATGGCCAGCGCGGGCATCGAGGGCATTCCGTTGACGAGGTCGATCGTTTGCCGCAGCGTGGCCGACACGTCGGGATTCGCGTCCTTGTTGAAGCCGATGTGCGTGTCGCTGATCTGCACGAACAGCGGCCGGCCCGCATCGGCCGGCCGCGCGTCGCCGGTCTGCGCGAGCGCGAGGTCGAACGGCGTCAGGATGCCGCCCGACAGTGTAAATAGCGTGCCGAGGCCGCCGAAGGCCATGCACTGCAGCGCCTTGCGGCGCGACGGACGGGTGGGGTTTGATGAAGACATGGGAGCCTCGCAATCGTATGACGAAACGGGACGGCCGGATCGTCCTGGAATAAACCGGCGCCTTCGTGTGCCATACCGGCGCGACGATGGTTTTATTCCCGCGATGTGCGAATTTCGGGCACCGGTGCCGGCGGACCCTTAAGGCGGCCGTGCGGATGCCGAACGATGACTTGTCAATGTCCTGTAATCGATGCGTCACATTTGCGTCATGGCCGCCCGATAGCCTGCGACACCGAGTCACCTCTCCGGAGCCCCCTTCATGCTGAATCTCGCGGCAACGGAAACCAGCGGCGCGGCCAGCCAGCGCACCCGCACCCTCAGCTTCGCGCTGTTTTTTCTGATCATTGCCTGCGGCATCGTCTATATCGCGATTCACCTGAGTGCCGACCTCAGCCCGGTCAGGGAAAGTTCGGTCCTGCCGTTCGTGCTGCTCGTCGTCGCTCTGCTGATCGCGCTCGGCTTCGAATTCGTGAACGGCTTTCACGACACCGCGAACGCGGTTGCGACCGTCATCTACACGCATTCGCTCGACCCGCACCTGGCCGTCGTCTGGTCGGGCCTCTGGAACCTGTTCGGCGTGCTCGTGTCGAGCGGCGCCGTCGCATTCGGCATCGTGCAGTTGCTGCCCGTCGAACTGATCCTGCAGGTCGGCAGCGGCGCCGGCTTCGCGATGGTGTTCGCGCTGCTGATCGCGGCCGTCACGTGGAACCTCGCGACCTGGTATTTCGGGCTGCCGTCGTCGAGTTCGCACACGCTGGTCGGCTCGATCATCGGCGTCGGCCTGATGAACCAGATCGTCAGCGGCCCGTCGGGCACGAGCGGCGTCGACTGGAACCAGGCACTCGGCGTCGGCAAGGCGCTGCTGCTGTCGCCGCTGATCGGCTTCGTGCTGTCCGCGCTCGTGTTGCTGCTGCTGAAGGCGCTGGTGCGCGTGCCGGCGCTGTACCAGGAGCCGAAGGGCAACAAGCCGCCGCCGTTCTGGATCCGCCTGCTGCTGATCCTTACCTGCACGGGCGTGTCGTTCGCGCACGGCTCGAACGACGGGCAGAAGGGCATGGGGCTGATCATGCTGATCCTGATCGGCGTGATGCCGACCGCCTACGCGCTGAACAAGGCTGTCACGCCGGACCAGACGAGCACGTTCGTCGCGGTCGCGCGCCACGCGTCGACGACGCTCGTCAAGTACGCGGACCCGGCCGTGCAGTCCGCCGACCCGCGCGCCGACGTCGAGGCATACGTGCGCACGCACACGCTGGTGCCCGCGACGATTCCCGCGCTGGGCAAGCTTACCGACACGATCGCCGACCAGGTCGCGCAGGCCGGCGGCATTTCGAGCGTGCCGCAGAACCTCGTCGACAACGTGCGCAACAACATGTACGTCGCGTCCGAGGCGATCCGCCTGATGGAGAAGGCGAAGGCGCCGGCGTTCTCGGTCGAGGACGCGAGCGCGCTCGATGCGTTCAAGAAGCAGATGGACCGCGCGACGAAATTCATCCCGACGTGGGTCAAGGTTGCGGTCGCGATTGCGCTCGGCCTCGGCACGATGGTCGGCTGGAAGCGGATCGTCGTGACGGTCGGCGAGAAGATCGGCAAGTCGCATCTCACGTACGGGCAGGGCGCGTCGGCCGAGGCCGTCGCGATGCTGACGATCGGGATGGCCGACGCATACGGGCTGCCGGTATCGACGACGCACGTGCTCGCGTCGGGCGTGGCCGGCACGATGACCGCGAGCGGCGCGGGCCTGCGCTGGGACACGGTGCGCAACCTCGTGCTCGCGTGGGTGCTGACGCTGCCCGCGTCGATCGCGCTGTCGGCCGCCCTGTACTGGGCGCTGCACGGGCTGTTCTGACCGGCGCTGGCGGGTGCGCCGCCCGGCCGCGCGGCACGCGGCCGGTCCCATCGATTTTCAATTCAACACAAGACGCTACCGATGGATATCAGGTTCTTCGATCCGAATCGCACCGCGAACGCCTCGGCGTGGCGCGTGCTCCCCAACCGCTGGGATGCCATCGCGTTTCCGCTGATCATCTGCCTGCTGGCGATGGCGATCGTCGGCTTCCATCAGACGATGGCGCCGATCGGCGTGCTGCAGACGCAGAAGATCACGCTCGATCCGTCGAACCTGCCCGAATACGCGTTGCGTACCACGCTGCGGATGCTCGCGGCGATGGTCGCGTCGCTCGTGTTCACGCTCGTCTACGGCACGCTTGCGGCCAAGAGCCGTCGCGCGGGCATGGTGCTGATCCCGATCCTCGACATCCTGCAGTCGGTGCCGGTGCTCGGCTATATCTCGTTTACGGTCACGTTCTTCCTCGCGCTGTTCCCGGGCCGCGTGCTCGGCGCGGAGCTTGCGGCGATCTTCGCGATCTTCACGAGCCAGGCATGGAACATGACGTTCAGCTTCTACCAGTCGCTGCGCACGGTGCCGCGCGACCTGAGCGAAGTGTCGCGCGGCTTTCACCTGACGCCGTGGCAGCGCTTCTGGAAGCTCGAGGTGCCGTTCTCGATGCCGGGGCTGATCTGGAACATGATGATGTCGATGTCGGGCGGCTGGTTCTTCGTCGTCGCGTCGGAAGCGATCACCGTCGGCAACCAGACCATCACGCTGCCGGGGGTCGGCGCGTATCTCGCGCAAGCCATCTCGGACAAGAACATCGGCGCGATCGGCTGGGTGATCGTCGCGATGTCGGTCGTGATCCTGGCGTATGACCAGTTCCTGTTCCGCCCGCTCGTCGCGTGGGCCGACAAGTTCCGGATGGAGAACACCGCGTCGGGCGATGCACCGCAGTCGTGGCTGCTCGACATGATGCGCCGCACGCACCTGATCCATCAGTTGCTCGTGCCGGCCGGCTGGCTGCTGTCGCAGGCCGCGCGGATTCCGCTGCGCGTGCCGTCGCCGAAGGGCACGCGCTCGCGCGGCGCGTCGGCGCGAGCGTCGTCGCGCATCGGCGACATCGTGTGGGGCGCGTTCGTGATCCTGCTGACGGTGTACGTCGTGTGGCGCGTCGTCAGCTTCGTCGCGACCGGCGTGACGATGGCCGAGGTCGGCCACGTGCTGGTGCTCGGGCTCATCACGCTGCTGCGCGTGCTGGTGCTGATCGCGATCGCATCGGTGATCTGGGTGCCGCTCGGCGTGCTGATCGGGCTGCGCCCCGCGCTGGCCGAGAAGATCCAGCCGCTCGCGCAGTTCCTCGCCGCGTTCCCGGCGAACCTGCTGTTCCCGGTGTTCGTGATCGTGATCGTCCACTTCCACCTGAACGCGGACATCTGGCTGTCGCCGCTGATCGTGCTCGGCACGCAGTGGTACATCCTGTTCAACGTGATCGCCGGTGCGATGTCCTATCCGAACGACTACAAGGAAGCGACGAAGAATTTCCGCATCCGCGGCTGGCAGTGGTGGCGGCAGGCGATCCTGCCCGGCATCTTCCCGTACTACGTGACCGGTGCGATCACCGCGTCGGGCGGCGCGTGGAACGCGAGCATCGTGTCCGAGTTCGTGCAGTGGGGCGACACCAAGGTCGTCGCGCACGGCCTCGGCGCGTACATCGCGCAGATGACCGCCGCCGGCGATTTCCCGAAGATCATCCTGGGCATCGCCGTGATGTCCCTGTTCGTTACCTTGTTCAACCGTCTGCTGTGGCGTCCGATGTACGCCTACGCGGAATCCCGGCTCCGTCTCGATTGAGAGTAAGCGCGATGCAAAATTCGACCGTTATCAACGCCCCTGTCAAGACATCCCAGCCGCTGCAGCCGCCGCGTCTCGGCGAAGAAATCCTGCGCGTCGAGCATGTGAACCGCGGCTTCAACAAGTCGCAGGGCGAGTTGCTCGTGCTCGACGATGCGAACCTGTCGCTGCGCGAAGGCGAGATCGTCGGGCTGCTCGGCCGGTCCGGCTCGGGCAAGTCGACGCTGCTGCGCATCATCGCCGGCCTGATCGAACCGACCGGCGGTGAAGTGACCTACCTCGGCCAGCCGCTGCGCGGCCCGGCCGAAGGCGTCGCGATGGTGTTCCAGACGTTTGCGCTGTTCCCGTGGCTCACCGTGCTGCAGAACGTGGAGGCCGGCCTCGAAGCGCTCGGCGTCGGCGCGCGCGAGCGGCGCGAGCGTGCGCTCGCCGCGATCGACCTGATCGGCCTCGACGGTTTCGAGAACGCGTACCCGCGCGAGCTGTCGGGCGGCATGCGCCAGCGCGTGGGCTTTGCGCGCGCGCTCGTCGTCGATCCGACGATCCTGCTGATGGACGAGCCGTTCTCGGCGCTCGACGTGCTGACGGCCGAGACGCTGCGTACCGACCTGCTCGACCTGTGGACGCAAGGGCGGATGCCGATCAAGTCGGTGCTGATCGTCACGCACAACATCGAGGAAGCCGTGTTCATGTGCGACCGGATCCTCGTGCTGTCGTCGAACCCGGGCCGCGTGATCGCCGAGATCAAGGTGCCGTTCAAGCATCCGCGCAACCGGCTCGACACCGATTTCCGCAAGCTCGTCGACGACATCTACGCGAAGATGACGGCGCGCCAGACCAACGAGGCGACGAAGAAGGGGCTCGAGCTCGGCAGCTGGATGCCGCGCGTGTCGACCAACCTGATGGCCGGCCTGATCGAGACGCTCGCGATGGCGCCGTACCATGGCCGTGCCGACATGCCGGAGATCGCGCGTACGCTGCATCTGGAGGTCGACGAGCTGTTCCCGATCGCAGAAGTGCTGCAGTACCTCGGCTTCGCGGACGTGCGGGAAGGCGACGTGTTCCTGACGCCGCCCGCGCGCGTGTTTGCCGAGTTCGGCACGCAGGAGCGCAAGCTGATGTTCGCGGATCACCTGCTGAAGCACGTGCCGCTGGCTGCGCGGATCAGGAAGGTGCTGAACGAGCGTCCGGGCCATCGCGCACCGCGCGTGCGCTTCGAGCAGGAGCTCGAGGATTTCCTGTCGGACGAAGCGGCCGAGGAAACGCTCGACGCGGTGATCGACTGGGGGCGTTACGGCGAAGTGTTTTCGTACAACGACAAGACCGAGGTGTTCAGTCTCGAGGATGTCGAGAGCTGATGCCCGCACCCGAATGGCGAGCGATCGTCATTCGGGCAAATCGCGCTGGTTGGCGTCCAGTTCGATCCCGCCGGTATTGAGATGCTCGATCTTCTCCATCCGCTGCCGCGCGAGTTCCGGCAACTGGTTCGTCACGCCGATCACCAGCGCTTCGGCGAGCGCCAGCGCCGGCACGTTGGTCTGCAGCATCGCGAACGGGCGCCCCTGGATCCGCAACACGATTTCCGCGAACTTGCCGATCGGCGACATCCATTCGTCGGTGATCAGCAGGATCCGCGTGCCGAGCCGGTGCGCGGCCTGCGCGAAGCGGATGCTGTCCTTCTGGTAGCGGCGAAAGTCGAAGATGACGAGCACGTCGCCGCGCCCCATGTCGGTCAGTGCGACCGACGCGAGATTCACGTTCGGCTCGACGTACTGCACGTGCGGGCGCGCATAGGCGAGCGTGAACGAAAACAGCGACGCGAGCGGCGCCGTGTAGCGCCCGCCGCCGCAGAAGATGCGGACATCCGGATCGGCCAGCAGCGCCACGGCCGAGTCGAACGCGGCCGCGTCGAGCCCTTCGATCGTGGTCGCGAGCGACTCGGACAGCCGCTGGAAAATCGCCGAATGGCTGTCGCGCATGCCCGTTTCCGAGTGGAACGCATCCATTCGCGCGAGCGGCGAATTCATCGCGGTGTCGATCTCGTCGTACAGCGCCTGCTGGAACGACGAGTAATTCGGAAAGCCGATCCGGACGACAAAGCGGAACACGGTCGGATCGCTGACTTCAGCCTGCTTGGCGACGCTCGCGATCGGCCCGAGGCCGAGGCTCGGATAGCGATCCAGCAACGCATGCGCAACCTTCTGTTCCGACGGCGTGAAGCTATCCATCTGGGATAACAGCAACGCCCTGATGCTCGTCCCCATCGGGCACTCCAGCTCTCTTATCTGAATGACAAACGGCAGACGTGCGTCTGCCGGGACTCCACGCATGTTAGCCGATCGACGTGCGACGGGCCGCGGATGGTCCGAAATTAGAGGGACGCATCACTCGGGCAAGTGTCCGCCCGTTAATGTAATGAAACGAACATTTCTCGGGAAGAGTGCTCGCATGCGTTTGCTTCTGGTTCAGTAATAACCCTAGGTTTTGGCATAAAAAAGCGAGTGCTATGATCGCGACCTCGCCGGAATGTACTGTTTATTACATACCGGATTGGCAGCGTTGACCCGCGATGACGCGGCGGCGCATCTCGGCATGGCCCGGTTATTTGTCTGGAGGATTCCGCATGAGGCGGCTCGTCGTACTCACCCTGTTGTCGGCATTGAGCGTGTGCGCGTTCGCCGCTTCGGACCCCGCGGTTGAAGCGAAAAACGGCATGGTCGTGTCGTCGCAGCACTTCGCGTCGCAGATCGGCGTCGACATCCTGAAGGAAGGCGGCAACGCAGTGGACGCGGCGGTGGCGGTCGGTTATGCGCAGGCGGTGACCAATCCGTGCTGCGGCAACATCGGCGGCGGCGGCTTCATGACCGTGCACCTGGCCGACGGCCGCGACCGTTTCATCAATTTTCGCGAGACCGCGCCGGCCGCGGCGACGGCGAACATGTATCTCGACGCGTCGGGCAACGTGCGCGCGGGCGAAAGCCTGTACGGCTATCGCGCCGTCGGCGTGCCGGGCACGGTTGCCGGCCTCGATCTCGCGCAGCGTAAATACGGGAAGCTGACGCGCAAGCAGGTGATGGCGCCGGCGATCCGGCTCGCACGCGACGGCTTCGTGCTGACGCGCGGCGATACGGACATCCTCGACACGACGATCGAACGCTTCAAGAAGGATCCGGACGCGGCGCGCATTTTCCTGCGGCCCGACGGTACGCCGCTGCAGCCGGGCGACCGCCTGGTGCAGAAGGACCTGGCCCGCACGCTCGAGCGGATCGCGGAGCAGGGGCCCGACGCGTTTTATCACGGCGAGATTCCGAAGATCGTCGAGGCGGCGTCGAAGCAGGCGGGTGGCTTGATCACGGCGGCCGATTTCGCGTCCTACCGCGCGCAGGACATGGCGCCGCTGACGTGCACGTATCGCGGCTACGAGTTCGTGTCGGCGCCGCCGCCGAGCTCCGGCGGCGTGACGATGTGCGAGACGCTGAACATCCTCGAAGGGTATGACCTGCGCAAGCTGGGCTATCACTCCGCGGCGTCGGTCCACTACATGACCGAAGCGATGCGGCACGCTTACGAGGATCGCAACACGCTGCTCGGCGACCCGAACTTCATCGACAACCCGATCGCGAAGCTGACGAGCAAGGAATACGCGGCGCAGATCCGCAAGAGCATCCATGCCGATACGGCGACGCCGTCGGTCGACGTGCAGCCCGGCGTCGGCATCCACGAGAAGCCGGAAACCACGCATTACTCGATCATCGACCATGACGGCAACGCAGTGTCGACGACCTATACGGTCAACGGCCGCTTCGGCGCCGTGGTCATCGCGCCGGGCACGGGCTTCTTCCTGAACGACGAGATGGACGATTTCACCACGAAGGTCGGCGCGCAGAACCTGTTCGGCCTCGTGCAGGGCACGCGCAACTCGATCGCGCCGGGCAAGCGCCCGCTGTCGTCGATGGCGCCGACCATCGTGAAGAAGGACGGCAAGGTGTTCATGGTGGTCGGTTCGCCGGGCGGCTCGCGCATCATCACGATCACGCTGCAGACCGTGCTGAACGTGATCGACTACGGGATGACGCCGCAGGATGCGGTCACCGCGCCGCGCATCCACCACCAGTGGCTGCCCGACGAGGTCTACTACGAAACCTACGGCCTGTCGCCCGACACGCTCGCGATCCTGCGCAACATGGGCTACAAGATGGTCGAGCAGACGCCGTGGGGTGCAGCCGAACTGATCATGGTCGGCCTGCCGGGTACCGAAGCGGCGAGCCGCCAGAGTTCCGGGAACGACTCGTCCGTGTCCGGCAGCGTGCGTGTCGGCTTCATCTACGGCTACAACGATCCGCGCCGTCCGGCCGGATCGGCGATCGGCTACTGACCCGATCGCATCATGCTGAACCGCTGCCGCCCGCGTTCGCGCTTCCGCGAAGGCCATGACGGCGGCAGCGTGTCCGTTCGCGGACATCCGCAAGTCCGAGCGGCGCCGGTGCCTGTGCGTGGCACACCGCGCACGACCGGCTTGCCACGCGCGCGCCCTGGTACTGCACCGGACGCGCGCCTTTCATCCGTCAACCCCTTCACCGTGCGACGAATCCTGTTATGAACAAACGAATGTCTGCGGCAGGCTGGATCCTGCTCGCGATGGCGGCCGGCATCTTCATCGGCTACATGATCTTCACGCAGCTTCCGGACAAGCAGTCGGCCGCGGAAATCGCCGGCTACATCTCGCTCGTGTCCGATGTGTTCCTGCGGCTGATCAAGATGGTGATCGGCCCGCTGGTGTTCTCGACGCTCGTCGTCGGCATTGCGCACATGGGCGATGCGTCGTCCGTCGGGCGCGTGTTCGTGAAGGCGCTCGGCTGGTTCGTCACCGCGTCGCTGGTCTCGCTGCTGCTCGGGCTGCTGATGGCGAACCTGCTGCGGCCCGGCGAGAACCTCGGCCTGCCGCTGCCGGACATCGGCGCGTCCGCACATCTCGCGACGGCCAAGTTCACGCTGAAGGATTTCGTCGGCCACATGGTGCCGAAGTCGTTCGCCGAGGCGATGGCGAACAACGAGATCCTGCAGATCGTCGTGTTCTCGATGTTCTTCGGCGTTGCGCTGTCGGCGCTCGGCGAGCGCGGCAAGATCCTCGTCGCCGCGATCGACCAGCTGGCGCACGTGATGCTCAAGATCACCGGCTACGTGATGAAGCTCGCGCCGCTCGCGGTGATGGCCGCGATGGCGTCGACCGTCGCGATCAACGGGCTGTCGATCCTGCTGAAGTTCGCGGTGTTCATGGGCGACTTCTATGTGAGCCTCGTGCTGCTGTGGGGCACGCTCGTCGCTGCCGGGCTGCTGTTCCTCGGGCGCCGCGTGTTCAAGTTGCTGGTGCTGATCAAGGAGGCGTTCATGCTGTCGTTCGCGACCGCGAGCTCCGAGGCCGCGTATCCGAAGATCCTCGACGCGCTTGACCGTTTCGGCGTGCGGCGCAAGATCTCGAGCTTCGTGATGCCGATGGGCTATTCGTTCAACCTCGACGGCTCGATGATGTACTGCACGTTCGCGTCGCTGTTCATCGCGCAGGCGTACAACATCCACCTGTCGCTCGGCACGCAGGTCACGATGCTGCTGATCCTGATGCTGACGTCGAAGGGGATGGCCGGCGTGCCGCGTGCATCGCTCGTCGTGATCGCGGCGACGCTGCACCAGTTCAACATCCCGGAAGCCGGGCTGCTGCTGATTCTCGGCGTCGACACGTTCCTCGACATGGGCCGCTCGGCCACGAACGCGGTGGGCAACTCGATCGCCAGCGCGGTGGTCGCGAAGTGGGAAGGCGAGCTGATGTCGGAAGCCGAGGCGGACGCGCATGCCGCGCATCTCGATGCCGAACTGGAACGGCAGAACAACGATCCGGCGTATGGCGCCGGTCAGGCAACGTCGACCTGACGTCAGGCGGCCAGCGCGTCGTCGATGCACGCCGCCAGCACCATCGCGGCGGCGTTGCCCGGCGTCGAGCCGAGCAATTGCGGCGCATAGACGCTGTCGCCGATCCCGATCGGCCGCCCCGACAGTGCGCAGACGCCGCGCTTGCGCGTCGTGAACAGCCGCCACTTCTGGTAGCCGTAGTGCCCGGTGCATGCGTCGCACCACGAAATCATCACGGTGTCGGCCGTGGGCCGCTCGAGCACGCTGATGGTCGGCTTGCTCGTCGCGTCCCACGACGGCAGCCGGTCGCGCGTGACGCTGCGCTGCCGCGGCACGCCCCATGATACGGACGGCATGTCGAAGCTGCCGATCGCGGCGACGGTCATGAGCCAGCGCGCTGCACTGTTGTTCATGTTGGATTTCCTCGAAACGTTACGCGACACCGCGACCAGCGGCATCACGACAGGCGGATGCGCGGCTGCACGCAGCCGTTGATCCGTTCGGCGATCCATAGCAGCGTCGCCTTGGAGAAACCGTGCAGCGCCTGCTGGTGCCGCCGGTACAGCATCAGGTGGCTGAACTGCGCGAAGCGCCCCTGAATGAAGCCGCCGCGGAAGAACCCGAACTGCCCGAGCGTGCCGAACGCGTCGTAGTCGCTGATCGACACGAGTGCGCCGAAATCGTGGAACGCGAACGGCGGAATCGGCTTGCCATCGAGCCACGCGGGCAGGTGCTTCGCGAGATGCTCGGCCTGCTGCGTCGCGACCTGCGCGGTCGGCGGCAGCGGCCGTTCGTGGCCGTCGGGCAGCAGGCTCGCGCAATCGCCGATCGCGAACACATGCTCGTCGCCCGTGGCCTGCAGCGTCGGCCCGACGACGATCTGGTTCGCGCGGTTCGTGTCGAGCCCGCCCAGCGCCTGCATGAAATCGGGCGCCTTCACGCCGGCCGCCCAGACCATCAGGTCTGCTTCGGCGTACGAACCGTCGCCGTAGTGGAAGCCGTTCGCGTCGGCCGACGTGACGCGCGTCGACGTCAGCACGTTAAAACCGATCTGTTCGAGCCGACGCTGCGCCGACGCGGAAATCCGCGGCGGAAACGCAGCGAGGATGCGCGGGCCGCTTTCGAGCAGCGTGAGCTGCAGCCGCTCGCGCACCGTCGCGTCGCCATAGGCCTGCGCCACTTCCAGCAAGCGGCTCAGTTCCGCCGCGAGTTCCACGCCCGTCGCGCCCGCGCCGACGATCGCGACGCGAAACGGCTCGTCGCGCGCGATGCTGCGGAACACGCGCATCCGCAACGCTTCGTTGAAGGTTTCGGCCTGCTGCTGGCTGTCGATGAAATAGCAGTGCTCGCGTACGCCCGGCACGCCGAAGTCGTTGGCCTGGCTGCCGAGCGCGACGATCAGCACGTCGTAGTCGAGTTCGCGGGCCTCGATCACCACGTCGCCTTCCTGCGAGCGGATCTCGCCGAGCTGCACGCGCCGGCGCGCACGATCGAGCCCCTTCAGTTCGCCGGGCTGGTACGTGTAGCCGTGGTCGCGTGCATGGGCGAGGAAGATCACCTGTTGCTGCTGGACGTCGCGCGTGCCGGCCGCGATCGTGTGCAGCATCGGCTTCCAGATGTGGGTGGGACTGCGGTCGACGACGGTGACTTGCGCCCGCCCGGAGCGGCCGAGGCGCTCGCCCAGGCGGGTCGCGAGCTGCAGCCCGGCGATCCCGCCACCGACGATGACGATGCGTGTAGGGGTTGTCATGGATAAATCATCACGTGATGAATAAGGTATGATCCTAGCGCTTCCCGGCTTCGCGTGTCAACGGAGCGGGGCAGGCAATCCGGTTCCGGCGACGTGAAACCGGGGCCCGAACAAGGGCATTCGAACCATTCAAGGGGAGCAGGAAAACGTGGCTGAAGTCACTGAGCGCGCGCCGTCGAAGCGGCGTACGCGCGGGCGGCCGCTGGCGGGTGCGTCCGTCGGTCCGGACGTGATATTGCGGGCCGCGCGCCGCACGTTCGCGAAGCGCGGCTACGACGCGACCAGCGTGCGCGAAGTCGCGCGCGAGCTGGGCGTCGACGCGGCGCTGATCGCCCATCATTTCGGGACGAAGGAAACGTTGTGGCTGGCCGTCGTCGAGCAGATCGTCGATCTCGCCGAGCCGATGTTCGACGCGCTGCGTGCGTTGCGCACGTCGTCATTGCCGCATCGCGACCGCGTGCGGCGTGCACTCGAGCTGTGCGTCGATCATGAGTTCGACGAGCCCGACATGGGCATGTTCTTCTCGACCGCGGCGACCGAAGTGGGCGGGCGGCTCGACCGGCTGCAGGAGCGGATCGTGCGGCCGTATCACGACGTGATGTTCCCGCTGCTGTCGGACGCCGCGCAGGCCGGCGCGATTCGCGCGGTCGATCCGAACGTGCTGTTCTTCATGATCGCGAGCGCGATCGGCACGACGGTGTCGTACAGCCACATGATGCTGGAGTTCACGTCGCTGCCGACGCAGCGGGACGCGTTCCGGCAGGCCGTGCTCGACGTCGCGTTCAATCTCATCGGCGACTGAGCGCCGCGCGCGCGATGCGCGCGGTCACGTCGCGGCAACCAGCCCCGGCTCGCTCACCGCATCGCGCGCGGTTTTGCGCAACGCGTCGACGAGCGGCGACGGCGTCCGGTACGCGATCGCCGGCTCGTACGCGAGCGGGCTGCCCGCATCCTTCAGTTCGCGGACACGATGCCTGGCGGCTGCATCGGCACGAACGGGCGCGTCATTCGACGTCCGTCGGCGGCTTGTCGCCGAGCCAGCGCCGCGCGCCGGGCCCGTTGCGGCCCGCGCGGTCTTCCGGGTTGGTCAGCTTGCAGCGCTTCAACGACAGGCAACCGCAGCCGATGCACTCGTCGAGGTTGATGTAGAGCCGCTGCAGTTCCTCGATCCGGCTCGCGACGCGCTGCTTCCAGCCGCGCGACAGCCGCTGCCAGTCCTTGTTGCTGGGTGCGGTATCTTCAGGAAGGCTGACGAGCTGCTCGGCGATCTCGTCGAGCGAATAGCCGATCTTCTGCGCGAACACGATGAACGCGATCAGCCGCAGCACCGCGCGCGAATAGTGGCGATGGCTCGAACCGTTCCGGTGCGACTTGATGAGCCCGCGCGTCTCGTAGAACCGCAGCGTCGACGCCGGCACGCCGCTGCGCGCGGCCACTTCGCGGATCGACATCAACGGCCATTTCGGTTCTTCCGGGGTACCCATGACGTTCTCCGGGAAAAGCTTGACTTGAAGTTAACTTCAACTTTTATGCTACGCGGCAGTTTAACCCGTCGCGAGGCATCATGTTCCCCTTATCCCTACGCAGGACGTCGCCTTTCGGCGCCGCTTGCGCACTGCTGCTGGCGTTGTCGGGCTGTCACGACGGCAAAGGCGCAGCGTCAGCCTATCCCCTTCCCGAAGTCGGCGTCGCAACCGTCGCGCCGCGCACGGTTCGCCTCGCCGACGAATTCAACGGACGCGTCGAAGCGGTCGATGCGGTCGAATTGCGGCCGCGCGTGAGCGGCTATCTGCAGCGCGTCGCGTACAAGGAGGGCGACCTCGTCGCGCAGGGCACGCTGCTGTTCGAGATCGACCCGCGCCCGTACCGGATCGCGCTCGACCGCGCGAACGCGCAGCAGCAGCGGGCCCGCGCGGCCGCGAGCCTCGCGAACGTGCAGCTCAAGCGCGTGCAGACGCTGAGCGATGCGCATGCGACGTCGCAGGAAGAACTCGACAACGCGCGCGCCACCGCCGAGCAGGCTCGCGCGGACCTGCAGGCGGCCGACGCGGCCGTCGCCGATGCAAAGCTCAACCTCGGCTTCACCGAAGTGCGCGCGCCGATCGCGGGCCGCGTCGGCCGCGCGGTCGCGACCGCCGGCAACCTCGCGCGCGCGGACGACACGCTGCTGACGACCGTCGTGTCGCAGGATCCCGTGTACGTGTACTTCGACTGCGACGAGCAGAGCTACCTGCGCTACAACGCGCGGCGTGCCGATCCGAAGCATCGCGCGATCGGCGCCGATCCGGTGCGCGTGGGCCTCGCGAACGAAACGGGTTTCCCGCACGCGGGCACCGTCGACTTCCTCGACAACCGGCTCGACCCGCAAACCGGCACGATCCGCGCGCGCGTGCGGCTGACGAACGCGGACCACACGTTCACGCCGGGGCTGTATGCGCGCGTGCAGCTCGTCAGCGGCCGCGACCAGGATTCGCTGCTCGTCGACGACAAGGCCGTGCTGACCGACCAGGACCGCAAGTACGTGTACGTGATCGGTCCTGGCGACAAGGCGCTGCGGCGCGACGTGACGATCGGCCGCGAGCTCGAGGGCGAGCGGATCGTCGAGAAGGGGCTGCAGGCGGGCGATCGCGTGGTCGTCGACGGCGTGCAGCGGATCTACTATCCGGGCGCGCAGGTGAAGCCGAAGGCGCTGCCCGTGCGCGCCGACGCCGGTGCCGGCAATGGCAGCGGTTCGGGCGGCGGCGCGCAGGCCGTGGCCGACGCCGGCGCGCCGGCCGCGCAATGACGGGAGACATGTGATGGATTTCTCCCGATTCTTCATCGACCGGCCGATCTTCGCGGTCGTGCTGTCGATCGTCATCTTCGCGATCGGCCTGATCTCGATTCCGATGCTGCCCGCCGGCGAATACCCGGAAGTCGTGCCGCCGAGCGTCGTCGTGCGTGCGACGTACCCGGGCGCGAACCCGAAGGAAATCGCCGAATCGGTGGCCGAACCGCTGGAAGAGGCGATCAACGGCGTCGAAGGCATCATGTACATGAAGTCGGTCGCCGGGTCGGACGGCAGCCTGCAGGTCGTCGTCACGTTCCTGCAGGGCGTCGATCCCGACACGGCCGCCGTGCGCGTGCAGAACCGCGTGAGCCAGGCGCTGTCGCGCCTGCCCGACGAGGTGCGCCAGTACGGCGTGACGACGCAGAAGCAGTCGCCGACGCCGCTGATGTACGTGAGTCTCTACTCGCCGGACAACAGCCGCGATTCGCTGTATCTGCGCAACTACCTGACGCTGCACGTGAAGGACGAGCTGTCGCGGCTCACCGGCATCGGCGACGTCGGCGTGTACGGCTCGGGCGACTACGCGATGCGGCTGTGGCTCGACCCCAACCGGCTCGCGTCGCGCGGGCTGACCGCGAGCGACGTGATTGCGGCCGTGCGCGAGCAGAACGTGCAGGTGTCGGCCGGCCAGCTCGGCGCGGAGCCGTCGCCGAAGGCGCACGACTTCCTCGTGTCGATCAACGTGCGCGGCCGCCTGCGCACGGTGCAGGAGTTCAGCGACATCGTGCTGCGCAACGGCGGCGACGGCCAGGTCGTGAAGCTGTCCGACGTCGCGCGCATCGAGCTCGGCGCGGGCGACTACACGCTGCGCTCGTATTTCAACGACAAGCATTCGGCCGTGGTCGGCATCTTCCTGTCGCCGGGCGCGAACGCGCTCGACGTCGCGAAGGCCGTGTATGCGAAGCTCGACGAACTGTCGAAGCGCTTCCCGCCCGGCGTCGCCTATCGGCCCGTGTGGGACCCGACCGTGTTCGTGCGCGAATCGATCCGCGCGGTGCAGCACACGCTGATCGAGGCCGTCGTATTGGTCGTGCTCGTCGTGATCCTGTTCCTGCAGACCTGGCGCGCGTCGATCATTCCGCTCGTCGCGGTGCCGGTATCGGTGGTCGGCACGTTCGCGTTTCTCCATCTGCTCGGCTATTCGATCAATACGCTGACGCTGTTCGGGCTCGTGCTCGCGATCGGGATCGTCGTCGACGATGCGATCGTCGTCGTCGAGAACGTCGAGCGCAACATCGCGCAGGGGCTGAGCCCGCGCGATGCCGCGCACCAGGCGATGCGCGAGGTGTCGGGGCCGATCGTCGCGATCGCACTGGTGCTGTGCGCGGTGTTCGTGCCGATGGCGTTCATGTCGGGCGTCACCGGCCAGTTCTACCGGCAGTTCGCGGTGACGATCGCGATCTCGACGGTGATCTCCGCGATCAACTCGCTGACGCTGTCGCCCGCGCTCGCCGCGAAGCTGCTGCGCCCGCACGGCGCGCCGAAGGATGCGCTCACGCGCGCGCTCGACCGTGCATTCGGCTGGCTGTTCCATCCGTTCAATCGCTTCTTCGAGCGCAGTTCCGACCGCTATCACGGCGTCGTCGCGCGCACGCTGAAACGGCGCGGCGCGGTGTTCGCGGTCTACGCGGCGCTGCTCGCGGCCACCGCGCTGCTGTTCAACGCGGTGCCCGGCGGCTTCATTCCCGTGCAGGACAAGCTGTACCTGTTCGCGGGCGCGAAGCTGCCGGAAGGCGCGTCGCTCTCGCGCACCAGCGCGGTGACCGAGCAGATGACGAAGATCGCGCTCGGCACCGACGGTGTCGAGATGGTGCCGGCGTTTGCGGGGCTGAATGCGCTGCAGGGCGTGAACACGCCGAACATCACGAACTCGTACGTGATCCTGAAGCCGTTCGATCAGCGTCATCGCAGTGCCGAGCAGATCAACGCGGACCTGAACGCGCGCTTCGCGGCCATCGGCGGCGGCATCACCTATGCGCTGATGCCGCCGCCGATCCAGGGCCTCGGCAACGGCTCCGGCTATTCGCTGTACCTGGAGGATCGCGGCGGGCTCGGCTACGGCGCATTGCAGAACGCGCTCACCGCGTTCCAGGCGGCGGTTGCGAAGACGCCGGGGATGAGCTACCCGGTCAGCTCGTACCAGGCAAACATCCCGCAGCTCGAGGTGAAGGTCGACCGGCTGAAGGCGAAGGCGCAGGGCGTCGCGCTGACCGACCTGTTCAACACGCTGCAGGTCTATCTCGGCTCGATGTACGTGAACGACTTCAACGTGTTCGGCCGCGTGTATCGCGTGATGGCGCAGGCCGATGCCGGTCACCGGCAGACGGCCGCCGACATCGCGAACCTGCGCACGCGCAACGCGAAGGGCGAGATGGTGCCGATCGGTTCGATGGTGACGGTGGGGCCCGCGTACGGGCCCGACCCGGTCGTCCGCTACAACGGCTATCCGGCCGCCGACCTGATCGGCGACGCCGATCCGAAGGTGATGTCGTCGTCGCAGGCGATCGCGAAGCTCCAGCAGATCGCGAAGGAGGTGCTGCCGCCCGGCATCACGCTCGAATGGACTGACCTCAGCTACCAGCAGGTCACGCAGAGCAACGCGGCGATCGTCGTGTTCCCGCTCGCGGTGATGCTCGTGTTCCTCGTGCTCGCCTCGCTGTACGAGAGCTGGACGCTGCCGCTCGCGGTGATCCTGATCGTGCCCGTGTGCATGTGTGCGGCGCTGTTCGGCGTGTGGCTGTCGGGCGGCGACAACAACGTGTTCGTGCAGGTCGGTCTCGTCGTGCTGATGGGGCTCGCGTGCAAGAACGCGATCCTGATCGTCGAGTTCGCGCGCGAGCTCGAAATCCAGGGCAAGGGCGTGATCGAGGCGGCGCTTGAAGCATGCAAGCTGCGGCTGCGCCCGATCGTGATGACGTCAGTTGCGTTCATCGCCGGTTCGGTGCCGCTCTTGATCGGCAGCGGCGCGGGCAGCGAAGTGCGCGCGGCCACCGGCGTCACCGTGTTCGCGGGGATGCTGGGCGTCACGCTGTTCGGGCTGTTCCTGACGCCCGTGTTCTATGTGGCGATCCGCAAGCTCGCGGGCGGCACGCCGGCCGTCTGGAGCGAACAGCACGGCACCCTTGAAGGAGAAAACCGATGAGCGCCGCTTTCCGTCTTTCCGCGCTCGCGATGTCGGTGACGCTGGCTGCGTGCGCGGTCGGCCCCGATTTCAAACGACCCGATACGGCTACGGCCGCGCGGTTCGCGCGCGACGTGCAGCCGGCGACGCAGCGCGATGCGTCGCCGCCCAATACGCTGTCCGATACGTCGCTCGACGCGTCGGCCGATGCCGATGCCGCGTTCTGGCGCGGCTTCGGCGATCCGGCGCTGACGCGGCTGATCGACACGGCGCTCGCGGCGAATCAGGACCTGCAGGTCGCGGTGTCGCGCTACGACGCGTCGAATGCGCTGCTGTCGCAGGCGACGTTCGACCGTTATCCGACCATCACCGCGAGCGGCCAGATCGGTCATCAACTGATGAGCAAGGACCAGGCGTTCGGCGCGCCGCGCAGCCAGCGCGATACGCCGATATCCAGCGTCGGGATCAATGCGGCGTGGGAACTCGACCTGTTCGGCCGTGTGCGCCGCTCGATCGAGTCGCAGCGCGCGGAAACGGCTGCGAGCGCGGCGGACGTACGCGCGGTGCGTGTCGCGATCGCCGGCGAGGTCGCGAGCACGTACGTCGATCTGCGCGGCTCGCAGGAGCGGTTGAGGATCGCGCGCGATAACGCCGACAACCAGAAGCAGACGCTCGCGCTGATCAATGCGCGCGTCGGCGCGGGGCGCGGCTCCGAGCTCGATGCGGCGCGTGCGCGGGCGCAGTACGAATCGACGACGTCGCGGATTGCGGTGTACGAAGCCGCGATCGGCGTCGACGAGCACCGGCTCGCGGTGCTGACCGGGCAGACGCCGGATGCGCTGATCGGCCGATTCGATCTGCCGAAGGCCGGCGCTTCTGCGGGCACGCCCGTACCGCTGCCGGCGCTTGCCGCCGATATCGATCCCGGCACGCCGGGCGACCTGCTGCGCCGGCGGCCCGATGTCGCGGCCGCCGAGGCGCGGCTGCACGCGGCGACCGCGCGGGTTGGCGTCGCGACGGCCGACCTGTTTCCGCGCTTCACGCTGTCGGGGTTGCTCGGCAGCGCGACGAGCAGCTACGGGTTCTTTCGCGCGGGCAGCGACACGAACCTGATCGCGCTCGGCATCGACTGGTCGTTCCTCGACGTCGGCCGCGTGCGTGCGCGCATCGCCGCGAGCGATGCGGAAGCGGCCGGCCAGCTCGCGCAGTATCGGCAGACCGTGCTCGGTGCGCTGGAGGAAACGGAGAACGCGCTGCTGCGTGTCGCACGCACGCGTGACGAGACAACGCACCTCGTGCGTGCGGCGGACGACAGCGCGCGCGCTGCGCAGCTTGCGCAGACGCGCTTCGCGGCTGGTGCGATCGACTACTACGAAGTGCTCGACGCGCAACGGACGCTGCTGCAGGCGCAGGATGCGGCGGCCGATGCGCGGACGCGCAGCGCGGCATCGACGGTCGCGCTGTACAAGGCGCTCGCGGGCGGCTGGCCGTCGGGAACGGCGCAGCGCACGCAAGGCCCGCTCGCGCAGTCGGGGCAGTAGCGCGGGCCGGGTGGCGCGACGCGATGCCCATCGACGAATGCGCGGATAGTCCCGCCGATGGGCAAGGGTGCGATTGCAGTTGCCGCGAAAGGGGAGGGAACCGTATCGCGGTAAGATTTGATTGCAACTGCAATCAAACGAAAGGAACGACCTGACATGAGCGCACCCGAACCCGATCTGTGGTTCTCGTTCGTCCGCGCGCACCGGACGATGATTCGCGAGATCGAGCGGCGCCTCGCGGATGCCGGCCTGCCCGCGTATGCGTGGTACGACGCGTTGTGGGGGCTCGAAAGCGGGCCCGACGGCACGCGCCGCATGCACGAACTGGCCGACGTGCTCGCGATCGAGCGCTACAACCTCACGCGGCTCGTCGACCGGCTCGAGCAGGACGGGCTCGTCACGCGCGCCCGTTCGGCCGACGACGGCCGCGCCGCTTATGCAAGCATTACCGACAAGGGGCGGGCCCTGCGCAAGAAGATGTGGAAGGTGTACCAGTCGACGGTCACGGAACTCTTTCTCGGCCAGTTCTCCGGCAAGGAGCGGGCGGCGATGGCCGCTGCGCTCGATCGCGCGACCGCCGCGGCGCGTGAAGCGTCGGCCGACGCGAAGTAGCGGCGGCCGGCTCGCGCGTCGGCCGCGAGCATGCCGATGCATCGCCTGCGCGGCCCAGCCGGCCGGCAGGCGGCCGTAGTCGGCCAGCAGGCGGCTCGCGCAGTCTGCATGTCCCTCCTTCGAGTACTGGCATCTGCCGAAGCCGTCGGTTCCGGCATAGGATTGCAATTGCAACGATTGTAGTTGCAACTATAACCGGATGACAAGGACCGACATGACATCGACGCACTCCCTCACGTTCTATACGGCCGACACGCCGAACGGCCAAAAGATCGCGATCTATCTGGAAGAGGCCGGGCTCGCGCACGAACTCGTGCACGTGAACCTGTCCGCCGGCGAGCAGCGCAGCCCGGCGTTTCTCGCGATCAACCCGAACGGCAAGATTCCGGCCATCGTCGACCACGACACCGGGCTCGCCGTGTTCGAATCCGGCGCGATCCTCGGCTATCTCGCCGCGAAGACGGGCTGTCTGCATCCCGAAACGCTGGCCGAACGCACGGCGGTCCAGCAATGGCTGCACTTCCAGATCGGCGGGATCGGGCCGATGCTCGGCCAGCTCTGGTGGTTCCTGCATGCATCGAAGACGGTCAATGCGGAAGCGATCGACCGCTATCGGAACGAAGCACGGCGTCTCTATGGGGTCGTGAACGGCCGATTGTCGGAATCGGCGTATCTCGCATCGTCGCGATACTCGATCGCCGACATCGCCGCGTTTCCGTGGCTGCGCTCGGCGGCCGAGCTCGATCTCGACGTTGCCGACTACCCGCACGTCGAGCGCTGGCTCGCCGACATCGCCGCTCGGCCGGCCGTTCAGCGAGGCCTGGCCGCATGCCGCGCGCCGGCCGCAGCGCCGGCGCACTGACGATGCATCGCCCGCGCCGCACGGGCGGCGCGGGAGCCGGCTGCTCGCCCGCCGGGAAACATTGTTCGCCTTCGTCGTAAACGTCTCGAATGCGTGATATTTGCGCCGCTCGATCCGGTTTAGAGTGGCCGCGAATCGATGACGATGTGTCGTATGGCCGCAGCCCCGGGTCGTACAGGCGCACCAGAGGAGCTGGAGACAAAATGGGTGAAGGCAGGATTACGCAGGTCGAGTCGTTCGGTTTCGAGCGCATTCCCGATGCATCGCGCTATGCGCGGCCGATCGATCTGTTCCGGTTGCTGTTCGGCGGCTGCAATACATTTTCCACATCGGTGCTCGGCAGCTTTCCCGTGCTGGTCGGGCTGTCGTTCAAGGCGGGCGTCGCCGCGATCGTGTTCGGCGTGCTCGCCGGCACCTGCATCCTCGCGCCGATGAGCCTGTTCGGCCCGCGCAACGGCACGAGCGACCCCGTGTCGTCCGGCGCGCATTTCGGCATCCATGGCCGGATCGTCGGCTCGTTCCTCGCACTGCTCACGTCGATCGCGTTCTTCTCGCTGGCCGTGTGGAGCTCGGGCGACGCGCTCGTCGGCGGCGCGCACAACATGGTCGGCGTACCGGTCAACGGCTTCACGCTCGGCGCAGCCTACATGGTGTTCGCGGTGCTCGTGCTGATCGTCTGCATCTACGGTTTCCGCTTCATGCTGTGGGTCAACAAGATCGCCGTGTGGGCCGCGAGCGTGCTGTTCGTCGCGGGCCTGTTCGCATTCGCCGGGCTGTTCGACATGAACTACGCCGGTACGCTGCAGCAGGGCAGCGCAGGCTTCTGGGCCGCGTTCGTCGGCGCGGTGCTGGTCGCGCTGAGCAACCCGGTGTCGTTCGCGTCGACGCTCGGCGACTGGGCGCGCTACATCCCGCAGCACACGCCGAAGCATCGCGTGATGGGCGCGGTGTTCGCCGCGCAGATCGCGACCTTCGTGCCGTTCTTCTTCGGCCTCGCGACCGCGACGATCATCGCGTCGAAGGCGCCCGCGTTCATCGCATCGAACGACTACGTCGGCGGGCTGCTCGCGATCTCGCCGCGCTGGTTCCTGCTGCCGATGTGCCTGATCGCGATCATCGGCGGGATGTCGACCGGCACGACCGCGCTGTACGGCACGGGGCTCGACGTATCGAGCATGTTCCCGCGCCTCCTGAACCGCGTGCGTGCGACGCTGCTGATCGGCACGATCGCGATCGCGTTCATCTTCGTCGGCCGCTTCTGGTTCAATCTCGTCGAAAGCGTCGCGACGTTCTCGACGCTGATCGACACGTTCAGTTGCCCGTGGATGGCGATCATGGTGATCGGCTACGTGACGCGCCGCGGCTACTATCTTGCCGACGACCTGCAGGTGTTCAACCGCGGGCTGCGCGGCGGCCACTACTGGTTCACGCATGGCTGGAACGTGCGAGCGATGGGCGCGTGGCTGCCGGCCGCGTTCGTCGGGCTGTCGTTCGTGAACCTGCCGGGCCAGTTCGTCGGGCCGCTCGGCAACCTCGCGGGCGGGCTCGACCTGAGCGTGCCGCTGTCGCTGGCGGTCGGCGGGATACTGTACTTCGTGCTGCTGACGTTGTATCCGGAACCGGACGGCGTGTACGGCCCGCACGGGCGCCGTTTCGTGCGCGGCGGCAAGCGTGCGGCGCGCGGCGTCGGCGCACCGTCGATCCAGCCGAAGGGATACTGAGCGAGAGGCGCGTTGCGCGTGGCCTCGGAACGACAACACCGCCGAGCGGGCATGGCCGCCGGCGGCGTTGTCGTTTCCGTTTTCGTTTCCGGCAGGAGCGGGGTGTCAGTGGAACGTGCTGCCCGCGAGCATCCCGCCGTCGACGATGAATTCCGACCCCGTGCAATACGCGGACTCGTCGGACGCGAGGAACAGCACGAGGCTGGCCACTTCGTCGGGCTTGCCGATGCGCGCGATCGGCAGGCCGCTGTAGATCGACGACGGATCGAAGTCCGCGAACTCGGGCGGGCGTGCCATCACCGTATCGATGCCGCCCGGATGCACCGAGTTCACGCGAATGCCGTGGCGGCCGAATTCGAGCGCGGCGGCCTTCGTCATCCCGCGTACCGCGAACTTGCTCGACACGTACGCGCTGCCGCCCGCGACGCCTTCCATCCCGGCCGTCGACGACACGTTCACGATCGAGCCGCCGCCCGCGTCCTTCAGCGCGGCAAGTGCCGACTTCATGCCGAGCCAGCAACCGACCTGGTTCACTTCGATCACCTTGCGATAGTCGTCGAGCGAACACGCTTCGATCGGCACGAGCTTCAGGATCGCCGCGTTGTTCACGAGGATGTCCAGCCGGCCGAACTGCGCGAGCGTCGCTTGAACGGCCGCCTGCCAGTCGCCTTCGTTCGTCACGTCGAGATGCTGGAATCGCGCGGCGTCGCCGAGTTCGGCCGCGACGCGCTGGCCGGCATCGTCCAGCACGTCGGCGATCACCACGCGTGCGCCTTCGGCGACGAACCGGCGCGCTTCCGCTTCGCCCTGGCCGCGCGCACCGCCCGTGATCAGCGCCACCTTGCCTTCGAGTCGTTTCATGCTGCTTGCTCCTGTGAGTGAGAGGGGACGCGCGGAGCCGCTCATGCGGAGACGGTCGCCGCGTCGATGATGCGAACCGGATCGGTGCCGTCCCAGGCGCGCGCTGCGGCGATGCCGTGCGCGATCATGTCGCGCATGCCGGCACCTTCGATCACTTCGACGCGCACGCCGGGATCGTCGGGGTCGTCGAGATATGCGACGCGCGTTGCCGGGTTGCGCGCGTCGAACGCGACGCGCAGGCCGCGCGCCGTCAGCCGCGCCACCGCGGCTTCGAGATCGTCGACGACCCACGCGACGTGATGCAGGCCGACGAGCGGTTGCCCGTGCGCATCGCGGTACGGCGACGGTGCGTCGTTCGTCACGTGGATCAGTTCGATCTGCAGGTCGCCGCGATACGCGAGCCCGACGTCCATCGTGACCGTCACCGGCTCGCCGCGATGGCGGCCGTCGAGGCGGACGTTGCGGAACACGGTCCACGGGCCGACCTCGTGGCGTGCACGCCAGCGCGCGATGCTGCGATCGAGGTCGGCGACCACGTAGCCGATCTGGTCGATGGGGCCGAGGACTGGGTCGTTCATGTCGTCTCCGTGGCGGGCGCACGCGTGCGTGCCGCGCGTTGAATGACGGCCATGATCGCAACAATGCGCGCGCTTCGTGCCGTCCGAACGGACTAGCACGCGTCATCTGCATCGCGGGAATCGCGGATTTCACTGCCGCGTTACGCGGCGCCGGGACGATGCGGATCCGTGAGGCGGAAGGGGAATGGGGGAAGGCGAGCGCTGCGGAGCGATCCGCGCATTACCGTGCGTTCGGTCTCTTGACCGTCAGCCGGCACACGGTCGCGAGCGCGAGCAGGTTCGGATCGCGTTCGCGCCGGTGCAGGAAGCTCAGGCCGATCGTCTGGCGGATCGTGGGGCCGGCGAGCGGCACGAGCGCGATCTTGTGCGCGAACAGGTCGCGCACGCGGCCGGGCAGCAGCGAGCAGCCGACGCCGCCCGACACGAGGTTGATCAGCGAGAAGATGTCGCCCACCCGCATCACGACATTCGGCGTGACGCCGGCCGCACGGAACGCCTCCGTGAAGCCGTGATGTGTCGCGAAGCCTGCGCCGAGCGACACGAACGGCGCATCGCGACATGCGCCGAGATCGATCGCATCGCGTTGCGCATACGGCGAATCGATCGGCGCGGCGAAGAACATCTCGTCCTCGAACAGCGCGATCGACTCGATCTCGGCGTCCGGTTCGGGCAGTGCCATCAGCGTCGCGTCGATCGCGCCCTGCCGGAGCTTGTCGAGCAGGTCGGCATTCGAGCCGAGCACGAGTTCGGCCTGCAGCTCGGGGCGGCGCGTCTTCAGCGCGATCACGACTTCGGGAACGGTGCGGATCGTCAACGAATAGAGCGAGCCGATCTTCAACTGGCCGGCGCCGTAGCCGGCCGCCTCGCGCGTCGCGCGGATCCCGTCCGTCATCGTCTTCAGCACTTCGCCCGCGACTTCGGCGAGCACTTGCGCGGCGTCGGTCGGAATCAGGTTGCGCCCCTCGTGACGAAACAGCGCGCAGTGCATCCCTTCCTCGAGCGTATGCAGTGCCCGATGCACGCTGACCGTACTGACGCCCAGCGCCTCGGCCGCTTTTGCGAGGCTGCCGGCTTCCATGAACGCGAGGAGCACCTCGAGCTTGCGGAACGTGATCTCTTCGTTGATGCGGTTGCGCATGATGCGGGCGACGAGAAGGGCGGCCAACGATTCTGCCGCAGAACCCGGGCCGCAACAATGCGCGAAACACCGGGTTTGTCGCGCGGCGGGGCGGGTTCGGGAAACATTTAATCTCAGGCTAATCATCTACCGCCGGCATTAATTGATGCGTGTTTCCGGCGTCCCTATGATCGTTTCACGCCGGTCGTGCGCGCGGGCGACAGGTTTCGTCGTTCCGCCGCGAACCGTCGACGATGCGAACGGCCGATTCGCCGGTGCCTGCCACGGAAGGCGGCACGCATGCGGCGCGGCACCATGGGACTGCAGGAGACAAGCATGCGCGACTCACGTCGGAACTCGCGACATCGGCAGGTGGTTGCCGCTGTCGTCGGCAATACCCTCGAGTGGTACGACTTCATCGTTTACGGGTTCTTCTCCGGCATCATCGCGCGGCTGTTCTTCCCCGCCGAGAGCCAGTACGCGTCGCTGCTGATGTCGCTTGCGACGTTCGGTGTCGGTTTCTTCATGCGCCCGGTGGGCGGCATCATGCTCGGGCTCTATGCGGATCGCAAGGGGCGCAAGGCCGCGATGCAGCTCATCATCTTCCTGATGACACTGTCGATCGCGCTGATCACGTTCGCGCCTTCGTACGCGACGATCGGCCCGGCGGCGCCGATCCTGATCGTCGTCGCGCGGCTGCTGCAGGGGTTCGCGACGGGCGGCGAATATGCAAGCGCCACCGCGTTCCTGGTCGAGAGCGCGCCCGCGAACCGGCGCGGCCTGTACGGGTCGTGGCAACTGATCGGCCAGTGCCTCGCGGTGTTCTCGGGCGCCGCGATGGGCGCGTGGGCGACGCAGTCGCTGTCGGATGCGGCGTTGCACAGCTGGGGCTGGCGCGTGCCGTTCGCGCTCGGGCTGCTGATCGGGCCGGTCGGGCTGTGGATCCGCCGACACATGGAGGAGACGGAGGCGTTCCTCGACGCGAGCAAGTCGAGCGTCGAGCCGCCGGCGAGCGTGTCGCGCGTGCTGCGCGACAACCTGCGCGGCGTGCTGGTGTCGATGGGGCAGACGATCACCGGCACGGCCGTGTTCTACGTGATGCTCGTCAACATGCCGACGTTCGTGCACAAGACCTTCGGGCTGCCGCTCGACCAGGTATTCAAGGTGCAGATGGTGGCCGTCGCGCTGCTGACGGTGACGATTCCGGTCGCCGCGATCGTGTCCGACCGCATCGGCCGGCGGCCCGTGCTGATCGCCGGCATGCTGGCGCTGCTGACGGTCACGTATCCGCTGTTCTCGTGGCTGGCCGCGGCGCCGGGCATCGGGCGCCTGCTCGTGATGCAGCTCGCGATCTGCACGATCATCGGCATCTGCTACGGCCCCGCGCCGACCGCGCTCGCCGAACAGTTCGCGACGCGCTCGCGTTCGACCGGCATCGCGCTCGCGTACAACGTCGCGGTGATGATCTTCGGCGGCTTCGCGCCGTTCATCGTCACGTGGCTGACACACGCGAGCGGGTCGCCGGTCGCGCCCGCGTGGTACGTGCTGTTCGCGGCGTCGTTCGGGCTGCTCGCGAGCGTGTTCATGCACGACAGCGCGCCGTGCGTGATCGCGCGCCGGCAGTTCCAGGGCGAGCCGCTGAGCGCCAGGTAGCAACGGGCGGCGGCTGCCGCTCGATTCCGGCGGGCAGGCAAGCGCTACCCGATCCGGATGCCGCGGTCGAGCCCATCGACGCGTTCGTCCCCGCGCCATCGCAGGCCGCTATGATGGTGGCTCGCAAGGTCAGCGTGGGGATGGCGAATGTTTTCAAGATTGAAGAAACTGCTCGATGGCGGTACGGCACGCGCGGCCGTTTTGCCGCAATCCGACCGACGGGCCGCGTGGTCGGGCGAAGCGCCGGTGCAGCCGCGTCACGTGCTGTGTTTTCTCGGCAGGAATCGCGAACTGCGGCACCTGCGCGATGCGGCGAACGCGGCGATTGCGGAATTCGCGACGGGGTTCGGCATCGACGAAGCGTATTCCGCCGCCGAGCCCGACGAGCGGATGAGCCGTTCGTTCGAGGTCTGCCGCGACCGCGTCGCAGCGGATGCCTGGACGCCGCAAGACGACGAAGCCGTCGGCACGCACCAGTCGGTGCTGTATGTGCTCGGCCCGCGCATGACGCGGGAGAGTGCCGTGCGTGCGTCGATCGGCGCGCTGTTCCTGGTCGATCGGCTGATCGACGCCGGCGCGGTGGCGATCAAGGGCGAGAGCGCGGGCGTCGCTCATGGGCTGCACCGCTGGCGGGAGCTGATCCGGATGGGCGCGGTCGCGACCGACGCCGACGATGCGCTTGCGCAGAACCGGGTGTGCCGGCTGGCGTTCGCGTTGCGGCCGCTGGCGTCGGACGGTTACTTCGAAAGCGTGGGTTTTCATCTGGCCGGTCTGCCGGACGTGCAGGTGCCGCGCTTGCGCGGAAGCGATCGCGACGCGGTTGTCGTCATCGACGGCGTTGCCGACGAAATCGTGCGGCGCGGGATCGACGCGACGTTGCAGGCGCACGATGCATCGCTGATCGACGACGGATCTCACGACGAAGACGACTTCAAGTTCAATCCTTACGGGATCGTCCGGCTGTCGACGTGAAGGTCGATGCGTGCCCCCGGGTCTGATCGGACCCGGGCCGGGCGCGCTGACGAACCTGCTGCCCGTGGCGGGCGAGATCGGCCTGCTGCTGGTCGGCGGCGCGGGCTTCCTGCTCGGCTTCGCGATGATGGTCGCGCACGGGCGCGTGCGGCCGGGCGCGCGAACCGCCGCGCTGTCGTAGGCGGTCGCGCAGGTTGGCCCGATCCTGTCGGACGTTGTCCCGCGGGCCGCTGTCGCGCAAGGCCGCGCGACCCGACACTGGCGTCTCGCGACCGGGGAGCCCCCTGGCCGCGCCCGGCGGCGCCGGCAGGCCCGGCGCGCCGTTCCGTTCAATGTGCCAACCGAGAGAGCGATCCATGCAACATCCGACCATCCGTACCCTGGCCGGCGCGACGGCGCCGACGTCGATCGTCGCCGCCCGCACCGCGCTGCTGGTGATCGATTTCCAGAATGAATACTTCAGCGGCCGCCTGCCGATTCCGGAAGGGCCGCGCGCGCTGGGCAACGCGCAGCGCGTGATCGCGTTCGCGGATCGGGCGGGCATTCCGGTGTTTCATGTCCAGCACGTCGATACGGCAGACAGCCCGATCTTCGCCGACGGCAGCGACGGCTTCCGCTTTCACGCGGACCTGCAGCCGGCGCCGCATCACACGGTCGTGAAGAAGACGTCGGTGAGCGTGTTCCCGACCACCGACATCGATGTGCGCCTGAAAGCGGCCGGCATCGACACGCTGATCGTCACGGGCCTGATGACGCATGCCTGTGTTGCCGGCGCGGCCCGCGATGCGGTGCCGCTCGGCTATGCGGTGATCGTCGTCGACGATGCATGCGCGACGCGCGATCTCGACGTCGCGGACGGCGGCACGGTGCCGCACCGCGACCTCCATCGCGCGACGCTGGCCGCGCTGTCGGACACGTTCGGCGACGTGCTGACGACCGGGCAGGTGCTGGCGCTCGACGTCGCCTGACGGCCGCCCGGTTCGTGCTTCAGTCGGCCCAGCCCGGTGCGGCGTATACGACTTCGCCGCGGAAGCACGTCTCGATCACGCGGGTTTGCGCGAACGTCTCGACCGGGTGCGCGAACGGATTGCGGTCGAGGATCGCGAAGCTTGCGTCCTTGTCGGCTTCGAGCGAGCCCGTGCAGTCGTCGAAACGCAGCGCGTACGCGGTGTTCACCGTATAGGCCTCGAGCATCGTCAGCAGGTCGAGGCATTCGTGCGGATTCCACGGCGGGCTGTCGGGCTGGTCGATCAGCAGGTGCGTGACACCCGTCTGGATGATCTGCATCGGGTCCATCGTGCTGACCGACCAGTCGGAGCCGGCCGCGAGCATCACGCCTGCGTTGCGCATGCTGCGGAACGGGTAATTGCGCGCGGCGCGCTCGTCGCCGAGCAGGTCGCGGTAGAGCTGTTGCTGCTCCTCGCGTGCGGCCGTCCACAGCGTCTGCACGCTCGCGATCGCGCCGAGCCGGTTGAAACGGCTCATGTCGGCCGGATCGACGAGCTGCAGGTGCGCGAGCTGCGCGCGCCGGTCGCGCATCCCGTTGCGGCGCTGCATGTGTTCGAGCGCGTCGAGCGTCATGCGCACCGCGCGGTCGGCGAGCGTATGGAAGTGCAGGTCGAAGCCGGCCGTATCGGCGAGCAGGCAGATCTCGTTCAGCGCGTCCTGGCTCCACAGTGCGAGGCCGCAGTCGTCGGTGCCGGCGTACGGCTCGAGCAGCGCGGCGGTCTTCGATTCGGGCACGCCGTCGACGAAGATCTTCACCGTATGCAGGCGCAGGTTGTCGCGCTCGTACTCGCGACGCCATCCGACGAAGCGTTCGACCTGCTCGCGCGGATCGCGGCGCGGGTTCGCATAGAGGCCAGCGCTCACGTAGGCCTTCAGCTTGCCGGCGCGCTGCGCGTCGGCATACGCCTTGAGCTCGGCTTCCTCGACGCGCGCGTCGAACCAGCCCGTGATGCCGAAACCGTGCGCCATCGCGTGCGCTTTCGCGAGCGACTTCGGGTAGCCGGCCGGACTCAGCTGCGGAATGATCGGGCAGATGCGGTAGAACGCCGCTTCGTGCACGACGCCGTTCGGCGCACCCGACGCATCGCGCTCGTACACGCCGCCCGTCGGATCGGGCGTGTCGGCCTTGATGCCGGCCGCCTCGAGCCCCTTCGTGTTGAGGCAGCCGCTGTGCACGTCGAAGCCGACCACGAGCAGCGGCCGGTCGGGCACGATCCGGTCGAGCAGCTCGCGGGTCGGATACGCGCCGAACGCGGCGAGGTTGGCGCCGCCGAGGTAGACCCACGGTTCGTCCGGCGTCGCATCGGCGCACGCGCGGATGCGCTGCACGATCGCGTCGGGATCGTCGATGCCGGACAGGTCGAAGTCGCCGAGGATCTGGTGGCCTTCGAGCGGGTGCACGTGACCGTCGATGAGGCCCGGCAGCATCAGCCTGCCGGCCAGATCGACCATGCGCGTCGCGGGGCCGGCCAGCGGGCGGATGTCGTCGTCGCAGCCGACGGCGACGATCTTGCCGTCCTTCGTGGCGAGCGCCTGGGCAAAGCGGCGCTGCGCGTCGCCCGTGTAAAGCAGGCCGTTCAGATAGACGGTATCGGCGTGTTGCATGTGTCTCCTCCGGATAGGGGGCATGTCGACGGGCGCACGTGTCCGGCGGGCGGGCCGTCTGGCTCGTCCGGTCGCGTGAACCCGGTCGGGTTGGAATGGGGGTGGGGCGTTATGTGCCGGCGCTGCGTGGCACGGGCGGCGACGCGTTGCGGCGAAGGCCGGGGGCCGCCGGCGGCGCGTCATGCCGATTTTGCCGCTCGGTTCGTATCGGCAACGCGATGGGCGACGCACTCGCGGCCGTGCGGGCCGGCGTCCATCCGGTATTCGGCATGTCGTGTCTCCGTGGCATCCGACGTGTTCCTGTCGTCGGGTGAGTCAGATACTAGGAGCGGGAGAGCCGGCTGTCTGTCATCGTTTTGAGGACAACGCGCGACAAAGGCGGTGGGTGCGGGAGCTGTTGCGGTGATGCGGTGGCGTCATCTAGCGACCGTGGTCATCCGGTGTTTCGTCTTCGGTCACGCACCACGCGAACAGCCCGGCCCGGTTCGCGACGCCGAGCTTCGCGAGCGCGCGCCCGAGATAGGTGCGCACGCTGCTCGGCTTGAGCGCGAGCGTGTCGGCGATTTGCGGGACGGGCTGGCCTTGCAGCACGGCGCGGCACACGAGCCGTTCGCGTTGCGACAGCGCCGCGCCGCTGGCCGACAGCCGCTGCTCGAAGCGCTGCAGCAGCGCGCCGTCGTCCGAACGTGGCGTCAGGCGCGCGAGCCGCGCATGCTGGATCAAGAGCGGCAGCACGAAATCGCCGAGCTGCCGCAACAGCGCCAGTTCGGCCAGCGTGTAGGACGGCTGGCCGCGCCGGCGGAACAGCGAGAACGCATAGACATAGTCGCGCTCGCTGCCGAGCAGCGTGCAGTCCTCGCCGAGTTCGCCGAGCGCGAATTGGCGGCCGTATTCGGTCGCGGTGTCGATTTCCTCGTTGCACGAGAACACGAGCTGCGAATCGGTGACGCGCTCGATATGCGGGAGCAGTGTGTCGGTGCGCCAGTCGCCCTGTGTATACAGATCGAGTGCATGGCGCGTGCCGTCGGGATCGTCGCCGCCGGCGAAGAACAGCACGTCGACACTGTCGACCGATCGCGACGGCGCATCGCGGCGGTAACGCGTCGCGACGCTGTAATGGGACTGCGGGTCGACGGTTTCGCGCAGCCACGCCCAAAGCCGGGCGGGAAACTGCGGGCTGCCGAGGCTGGCAACCAGGGCGCCGGCGTTGCTCAGGGAAATATGGGCGGGGCTCATCGTTGACACCGTCTTCGCGAACGACCGCCCGCGCCGGCCGTGCTTCGCGTGCGGCGGCGCGCCTGCGGGGCGGCGGCTTGCGGTGCGGTCCTGCGAGCCGACGGCCGTCATGGCGGCGAAGCTCGATTGTAGGGGACTTTACCGGCACGGGGCAGCCGCGCGTGCCGGCCGGGCGGGTGGCCGTCCATCGACGGGCCGCGCGCATCGTTGCGCGCCGCAGGCCGGCCCGCGCGTCAGAACATCGTGTTCTGGTTCGCGGCCGTTTCGGGCACCGGCTGGATCACGTCCCAGTGTTCGACGATCTTGCCGTCCTTCACGCGGAAGATGTCGACGACCGCTTCGCCGCGATCGCCCGGACGCTCGGTCGCATGCACGTGCAGATAGACGAGATCGCCGTCGGTCGCGCTGCGGACGATGCGCGCCCGCGATGCCGGGTTCTTCTGGAATGCGCCGACGAAGTACGACACGAACGGCTTCTTGCCGTCCGGCACGTGCGGGTTGTGCTGCTTGTAGTCGTCCGCGACGACGGCGGCGGCTTCGACCGCTTCGTGCTTGTTGAAGAAGCGGTCGTAGAACGTCAGCACGAGCTGGCGGTTGGCTTCCTCGGCGGCGAGGTCGCGCGTGGCCGGGCCGGCGGCGAACGCGGCGGCCGATGCGGCCAGCAGGGCGAACGCGGCAACGGCGCGAACGGGGGAGCGGAGCGATGACATGGTGCGTTTTCCTTGTTTGATGGTTCGTGGGTCGGCGCGCGATGCGCGACTGCGGGTCACGCCGATCGTGACGATCGGCGGGCGATGTGGGCGTGGCCGCGAGCACGCAGGCCGTATCGACACGCAGCGTGCGTTGCGAATCCGGTGCCGTCACGGCGGGTGACGTTGCGACGACGGGCTGCGTCGTCATGCTTCGTTGAACTGGTCAATGCGTACGTGCGGCTGCCGGGTCGATCGAATGGTACAGTTGCCGCGAACCCGTCACAAGAAGTCACCGCGGTGTGAACAGGTCACACCGCGGTGACCGTGTGTTGCCCGTGAAAGAGAATCCAGTCATGCCGTTCCCGTCCGCCGACGAAACCGTCGAACTCGATCAGCCGTGCCCGATCCGCGATGTGCTCGACCGCATCGGCGACCAGTGGAGCCTGCTTGTGCTCGAAGCGCTGTCCGGCGGGACGATGCGCTTCAACGAACTCGGCCGTGCGATCGGCGATGTGTCGAACCAGATGCTGTCGCGCACGCTCAAGCGGCTCGAGCAGGACGGTTTCGTCAGCCGCACGCTGTTCGCCGAAGTGCCGCCGCGCGTCGAATATGCGCTGACCGACCTCGGGCGTTCGTTCCTGACACCGATGCACGCGATGATCCGGTGGGCCGACGAGCATCATCGCGCGATCTGCGCCGCGCGCCGTCGGGCGCAGGAGCAGGAGGGCGGCGGGCGCTGAGCAGGGACGCATGCGCAGCTCCGTCGATTGGCGGTGAGTTGCAGATGGAGAGAGGCTCGATGCGTTGCATCGGCATCGCGTGATTTCGTTATCCGAATGAACTCGCCAGGATGGAAGGCCTGACAATGCGTTGCCGTGTTCGTCGTTAATGCGGCAATGTGCTTGCGACACGACGTCCGAATCGCGGGCCTTGTATCAGTGCGATGCGAAACATGCAGTCTTCTGTTGGGTGGCGTGCGATGCGCAAGCCAGGAGACCGGGAGGAATCCGGTTGGTGCACGATTGCACGCCGGAGATCGACGGGCTTGTCGGTTATCGACGTTGGCAGATTGAACGCACGGGCATCGGTTTGGCTGATCGGGATCGTTGCCGGGAGGGGCAACCCGCGCAGCAGTCGCGAGCGCGCCTGCCGGGCACCATGATTCCGTGGCCGGGCGGCGCGGATGCGTATACATCGCCCGGCTCCGGGCCTGCCGCTGGCCTGAGCCGGGCAACCGCCTATCGCCACGACCCGTCGACGTAGACCCACACCTGTCCCTGGCGGCGCCAGTAGCCGGGCACCCAGCGACGCCCGGGGCGCCGTGCGACCCAGCGGCCGGACACCCATATATAGCGGCCGCGCTGCCAGCGCCAGTAACCGTCCGTCCATATATAGCCATGCGGCCTTGGCGGCGGCGGGCGGCGGTCGTGCCGGGCGGCCGGCGGCGCGAAGCCCGGTCGCTCGGGATAAGGCGGCCCGCCGGGCACGCGGTGCGGGCCGGACGGCCGGTACACGGGCGGCGCGGGCTGGGCTGAGGCGGCGCGAAGCCAGCCGGTGCCGACGAAGGCGGCGGTCAATCCGATGGCGCGCAACAACGAGCGTCGATTCATGGCGTGTCCTATTCTTGAATCGGGTTCGCCTTACATTAGCCTGCCGGTCGACGGGCAGGGTTACACAGGCGGTTAAGCCTGTTACCGCATGTCACGGCTGGTGGCCGGGCCGGCCGCTGCCGCCGCACGGGGCCGTTTGGGGATGCCACGCAGCTGCGCGACGTCGCGCTGTATCCGGCCCGCCGGATGTTTATCCGCTTGCCGACCCGTTTTAGAGATCTGGAACCCGGTATTCGAGGTCGGATTGGGTAAAAATTACTGATTTATGGGGTTTGCCCAAACCCGTTTGTTGTTTCTATGCAACCGTCAAGACGATGACATGTAAGAATGGTGCGATGAAAGCCTCCAAAAAGGCATCGTCAAGAGGTCAAAAAATCTCATCAAAACAAATACTTATAACTCGGCCCCACTTTCATTATTTCTAGTTCTGGAAAAGCTTATTTCTTTATTTGCGGATCGCGCCCCTAGGGTACACCCCTAAACTCACGGTTCCCAAACGGGCAACTATCCGGGCGCGGCCAGCAGGACCGATGGCGTTCCCGGGCGGTTGAGACCGTTTATGAAACAAGGTCGCGAGACCTGCCTCTTTTTAGAAGGGAGCTCCACGAATGAACAAGACTCTGATCGTTGCAGCAGCTGCAGCATCGTTCGCTACCGTCGCTCACGCGCAAAGCAGCGTCACGCTGTACGGCGTGCTGGACGCAGGCATCACCTACCAAAGCAACGTCCAGCCGGCACTGGGCCAAGCTGGCAAGTCGCGTTGGTCGATGGGTTCGGGCATTGACCAGAGCCGTTTCGGCCTGCGTGGCTCGGAAGACCTGGGTGGCGGCCTGAAGGCAATCTTCACGTTGGAAAGCGGCTTCGGCATCGGTAACGGCAAGCTGGGCAACAACGGCGGCATGTTCAACCGTCAAGCGTTTGTCGGCCTGTCGAGCCAGTACGGCACGGTCACGCTGGGTAAGCAATACGACGCAACGCAAGACTACCTGGCGCCGCTGACGGCAACGGGCTCGTGGGGCGGCACGTACTTCGCGCACCCGCTGAACCTTGACCGTCTGAGCACGACTGGCGATGTCGCATCGAACAACACGATCAAGTTCACGAGCGCGAACTACGCTGGCCTGCAATTCGGCGGCACGTACTCGTTCTCGAACAACACGAACTTCGGCAACAACCGTGCGTACAGCGCGGGTGCTGCATACCAGTTCCAAGGTCTGAAGCTGGCTGCCGCATACTCGCAAGCGAACCTGGGTGACGGTACGAACGCAAACGGCGCGACGTCGTCGGCGATCGGTGGCCTCGCTAGCCAAGGCCGCGTCCGCACGTACGGTGCTGCTGCTGGTTACGCATTCGGCCCGGCGCAAGTCGGCGCTGCATGGACGCAAGCGCGTCTCGACAACAATGCAGTCGGTCTGAGCACGCTGCGCACCGACAACTACGAAGTCAACGCAAAGTACAACCTGACGCCGGCTCTCGGCCTGGGTGCTGCTTACACGTACACGAACGCGAAGATCAACAACGGCAGCACGCACTGGAACCAGTTCGGTCTGCAAGCTGACTACGCACTGTCGAAGCGCACGGACGTCTACGCACAAGCTGTGTACCAGCGTGCAGCGAAGAACGGCATTGGCGCATCGATCTACAACGGCGACAGCTTCAACAACAACCTGCCGAGCTCGTCGATCAACCAAACCGCAGCAACGGTTGGTCTGCGTCACCGCTTCTAAGCGTGACGGCGGGGTAACCCGCTTCGCAGCATCGAAAAAGGCGCCTTCGGGCGCCTTTTTTTTGTGTGCGAATTGCGATGACGACCATCCGGGTTGTCCGGACGCAAAAAAGCGAGGCCTGTGCCTCGCTTTTTCCGTTCTGCGCCCGTTGCGGCGCGGCGCTGGCCGGCCGGCGGCTCAGCGCGTGTACTCGCCGTTGGCTTCCGGCTGGAACACGATTGCGGCGACTTTCATCAACTTCTCGGCGCCGCTCGGTTGCATCACCTTGACCATCTGGCCGCGCTGCGTACCCAGCAGCGCCATGCCGACGGGCGAGAAGACGTTCAGGCGGCCGAGTTCGAGATTGGCGGCGTCCGGATAAACAATCGTCCAGGTGGCTTGTTCCTGGGTCGCTTCGTCGAGCAGCGTGATCTGCGAGTTCATCGTGACGACGTTCGCCTTGATGGCGTCGGGCTGGACGATGTCGGCGCGCTCGAGCAGCGTGTCGAGCATCGTCTGGAAGTGCGGGTTGTGCTCGGCGTGCTTCTCGAGGCGAGCGACGTCGAGTTCGGTCAACTGGTAAAGGCGTTGTTTCATGGCAGTTCTCCAAATGATCGGCAGGGGCAGGCGTGGCGTGCCTATGAGGATCGCCCGGAGCCTGTCTGACCTGGCTCCGGGAGGAGACCGAGCGGTCAGATCAGGCGCCGGGCAGGGGCGAGCGGCGCCTGGGCCGTGCGTCGAGCGAGGGGATGCGCCGGATGACCGGCGCGCGCGCGCACGCCGGCGGGGCCGGGCGGCGAAACCGAAAAGGGCGTGAGCGCGTACATGGTGGATGGGATATCGATTGGCGAATAAAACCTTACGATTCTACAACACAACTTTCGGCATATGTGATCCGGCTGTTGGTGTTTCGTCAGCGATTGTTGTGGGAATGAAGCAAGTGGCCGCAGCTCCATTCGGAAACAGTCGGTGATTCTTTCCAAAATCACAACGCTGTATGTTCAAACTAAGGGTTTCCCCTCGGATGGACGAGAACTACACTGGACTCAATCGCTTCAGACAGTCCTGCCGAGGCGACGTCAAAACAGGACATATTCCGGAGGTAAATCATGAAGTCGATCATCTACGCAGCCATTGCCGCATCCGTCCTTGCCGCTCCGATCGCATCGTTTGCGCAGTCCGACCAAGGGCTGACCCGCGACCAGGTCAAGGCCGAACTCGTGCAACTCGAACAGAACGGCTACAAGCCGCTGGCGAGCGATTCGCAATATCCGAGCAATATCCAGGCGGCCGAACAACGGATCCAGCCGAACCAGCCGATGCTCGCGCAGGCCGATACCAGCGGCTACGGTGCGGTGGCAACGGGTGCCGGACAAGCGGGCCGACGCATGACGCGGGAAGCAGCGAATCCCGTGAACTCGGTCTACTTCGGCAACTGACCGAACGTCCCCGGTCTGCCCGAGCGCACCACTTAATCGACGAGACGCACGCCATGTGCGCGCGTCGTTCGCCCGCAGGAGCAGAACCTCCGTCGCCGCATTCCGGCGGCTTTCAGCCCAGACGCTTACGCGTTTGGGCCTTTTTTGCTGGAGCGGGTCAGACGGACGTGACCGCAGGCGTGCCGTGGATATAGTGTTCGAGCTGGCTGATCGTGAACTGCTGATCGGCAATCACGCTCTTCACGAGGTCGCCGATCGAGATGAGGCCGATCAGCTTGCCGCCGTCGAGGACGGGCAGGTGGCGCATCCGGTGCTCGGTCATCAGTGCCATGCACTCGTCGGTGGATTGCGACGGTTCGACGTAGCGTACCTTCGCCGTCATGATTTCCTCGACGCGCGTGGCTTTCGACGAACGGTCCTGCAGGACGACCTTGCGCGCGTAGTCGCGCTCGGTGACGATGCCCGCGATGTCGTCGCCGTCTACAACCAGCAGCGCGCCGATGCCCTTTTCCGCCATCAGCTTGATGGCGTCGTAGACGAGATCGGTCTTCCTGACGGTGTAGATGGTGCGGCCCGAATCCGGCTTGGCCTTGAGAATCTGCGCGACAGTCGTGCTCATTCGCTTTCTCCGTGTGCAGGTCGATGCAGGGCAGGCAGGGCGTGATGCGCGTCACCCGATGGGCCCAGTATAGCCGGGCAGGCGGCGGCAGTCGCGTGACGTTTCCAGATTAGCGGTAAACTCCCGTCACGCACTATCCACACAACTCCTATATTCCTGAACGTTTCGATTGAATTCATGATGTCTTCGCGTCCCCAATCGCCCACGCCGGGCAAATCGAAAGCATCCTAGGAAGATTCCCATCCCTCTTTTTGCGTTTTTAAGACCTTGATTTAACGGAGAATTTTGCAGACCTAGCCGTCTGGCGGGTCTTCGCTGAAGGTGGTCTAAAAATGTCGAACTTACGCGAAAGTTACGCGATAAGTTACACTGCGCCCATACACACATCACGGGGGCAGCATGTCCAAAGAGAGCATCAGGTCACGAACCGCACGCGCAAAGTTGCGGCATCAGAATGAACCGTTCTGGGATGCCATTCGGCGCGGTTTGCACGTCGGCTACAGAACGTCATCGGTCGGTCCGGGCACGTGGGTAGGGCGCTTGTATCACGGCAAGCGCTATCACCACGTCACCCTCGACGGACAGCCCGAATTTGACGAAGCCCGCAAGCGCGTGGAGCAATGGGCAGACGAACTAACCAAAGGCACCGCGAAGAAAGCCGACAGTCCCGATACGCCCCTTACCGTAGAGGATGGGTGTCGGAAGTACGTAGAGGATTTGGAGAGTCGTAAGGGGGCAAAGAGCGCTTACGACGCGTCGAATCGGTTCGAACGATTGGTGTACGGTAAGACGATTGGAAAGACCATGCTTGCCCTGTTGGAGTCGAAGCATATCGAGGCGTGGCGCGACGCACAAACTAAAGAGGCGGTAGGGGAGGAAGATATCCGTAAGGCTCGCGATTCAGCTAACCGCAATCTCAAGAGTCTAAAAGCCGCGCTCAATTACTCCCGTAAGAATAAGTGGGTGACCAATGATTTGGAATGGAAGGTCGTTAGCTACTTCGAAAAGGTAGATATGGGTAGGGACGGTTTTCTGACTATTGAGCAACGCAAGCGCTTACTAGATGCCATGCCGGACGATTTGCGCCTGTTCGCAACTGCGCTTATGCTGCTTGGTTGCCGACCGGGAGAATTGGCTAAGGCTCAGGTATCAGACTATAACCCGCATACTGGAACGCTAACCCTCCGCCCGAGCAAAACAAAATCCCGCACATTGTCCTTGTCAACGAAGGCGCGAGAATTGTTCGATGCGCGAGTGAAAGATCGAGACAGGAAAGCTTTTCTGTTTATGACCGACCGACACAATAAATGGACCGTCGATTCATGGCATAGTCGTTTCGTAAAAGCGCGTGAGAAGGCCGGGATGCCAGAAGCCGTTTTGTACTTCGCGCGACACAGTTTCATCAGCGAACTTCTTACGCAAGGCGTGCCCATCCACGACGTATCGAAATTTACTGGAACGTCGGCTAAGCACGTAGACAAAAATTACGGTCACTTGACGAAGGAAGGGCAGGACAGAATTAATCGTATTGAGATTCTTTAACGGATTTTTTAGATTTCACATCATATATTCACGGGTGCATTTAACAGACCTAGGCGAGCTTTACAGGGAAAGGGGGTGTATGTATGCTCCCTGTTCCTTGACCGGAATAATCCTATTTCGGGATGCATTTTAAGACCTATGGCTGTCAAACTCCCTTATCTCGTCGCAAACGCTGTTTCGAATATTCTTCTTCATGAGAAGTTCGCCAATCTCTCCCGTAAGGCCGTCAAGGTCTTAGAAATTCTTGTTCTGGCCGTCGATAAGCGCGATCCGCTTGGGCCGATCCTGAAACGTCGCGAACGTATTGGCGAACAATCCCGCTATGGTCGCACCACCATTTGCGCCGCGCTCAATGAATTGACGGATGCGGGGCTTGTGACTCGCAATGAACAGCGGGGCATCTATGGGCGTGTATATGCGTTTCTGACGGAAGAATGCGCGCTCGCGCTTGGTCTGATTAATCCGGCGGATGAGGGTCAATCCGATACGGATAAATCGCAGCAAACCAGCGTCCAGCAAGACGAAGCGTGTTCAAATTCTGGAAACAACTGGAAAGTATCTCAGAGCCAGAATACACCGATGGACAACACTACGGGAATCGCGAACGCTTCCCGTCGCAAACGTGAACCCAAGGCCCCGGTAATTCCGAACGAACTGCGCGATATGCTGATGCTTGAGGTAGAGCCGGGTAAGCGTATCTACCCTGAGACTATTTGCAAACTCATGGGCGAAGTACGCGCATCCGTCCAAGCGGGTATTCTTGCAGAGGGCACACGCTTGGGTGATCTTTGGAGGCAGTTTGGAAAAAATATCAGGTCGGTTGAGTATCCGGTTGCCTATATGCGCAAACTGATTCAAGACCCCGTGTATTATCCTCGTGAGGATTTAAGCACGGTGCCTTTCAAATTCCCGTGGATGGCGGGAAGAAACTAGGACGAATACGAAAGATAGTTTCCGAAATTCGCTCAATCTTCACAGGATTGCGTATGTGCGCTACAGTGCCATAGGGCTGCGCCGCGTGGTCAGATCGCGAGTACTCGAAATCAATGCGCGTCGATTGTTGCCGGTGAAGAAATAATTGGTTGCTTTTCGAAGAAAACTATCTATGGCTGACGTAAAAAAGATTCCTTACTATAAACCGCAAAAAGGTTTGCTAGGGCCAGAGTTGAAGAAGTACGAGGGCGCACAAGGATGCATCCCGCTTGAGACTCAAAAGACGGTATCAATCGATAGGCTCGCTCCGGGCGAAAAACCTCCGCCACCCCCTCCGCCGCCACCAAAGCCAGTCGCGGAGCCGCCCAAAGCTCAGAAGCAACCTGAGGCACCGCCGCCAAAGCAACAGCCGAAGACCCAAGAACCACCCAAGCAAGCCGAGGCCGAAGTTTGCGAGAATCCGCCGCCTTTTGATTTGCAGGACGTTCCTATTGCGATGGATAACTTGGGCTGGAAAGTATCCGCTAAGCTCGCACGCCTTTGGTTCGCGAGTCCTGAGCACATTTACAATGATAATGCTAAGTCGGTTCAGCCAATAGACAATGACAGCGTAACCCTAGACTGGACGCTGAAATTTGGAAGTGTCCGGAGGAAGTATGAAAAGCTTCTTGCCGAGGATATATATCGAGACGCCGCTATGGTTGAAGCAAGAACAAAAATTCTTGCAAAAGTAAACAAAATGTTCTCAGAGGATCGAGGGGCTAATCTCAATATCAATACGACTCAATATTTGTCTGATATCCTTCAGTTCCATATCGATTGGCAATTTCAGCTTGCCTCGATCGGAAATTGGGATACGCTGGAAAACCTCACGCCAACCGATCTTACGGGGGCATTGGCGAACTTCAACATATACGCAGCCATAGGCAACATAGAAATTGCCGGTGAGAAATATTATCGGTATGAAAAGACGAGCAATTTATATTGCCAGAACGCTGTTGCAAAAATTACGCATGTGTACGTTTACGTCAAGGATAATTACTCGTTTAACGGCATTCAATATTTGGGTCACTGGAACAAGCATGGTGTGATCATCGCGCCGGGACCGGTGATCAGTGGGGCGGAGTCCAGTTCGCCCAAACGTGACACTGACGCGGATATTTGGGTAAAAAGCATCAACAAACCCGTAGACACGAGAAAAAGTCTATTCGGGAAGTTCAAAGAGCCTGACGTGTTCTATCCGGTCTACAACTCAGACTACAACCGGTGGCGCGCCAAGCACCATAGGGGCGGCGATTTTATGATATATTCGAAACCCGTTTATCTGAAGCTGAAGAAGCCCATTGAAATAAAACTTGGTGAAATATGCAGATTAGCGCCGTCAGACTCGTTGGGTTAGCCGCTCTTGCGTTTTTGCTGGTTGGCTTTTCCGTCCATTTGGCTAGGCCAAAGTATGATCGCTGTGATTTCTTTGAAAAAGAACTGAATGGAGGCAAAAAAGAATTTGAGGGCGTCGAATATTATGCAAAATTGTGTGGCGCAGATATTCGCAACGGACATGAAGTGAGATTCCAGCTTTTCGATGGGTCCGGAGAATTGCGCGCTCAACGCTATTTTTCCTACTACGTAAATTCGGCAACTGAGCGAGAATTGGTAGATGGTGTTGGCGGAATCGTCTATTACGATAGCTCAAGCAGTGATGTGATGCAGTTGCTTACGATTCCCCCCACCACGTGGGATTGGATTCGGGCAAGACTGCCTTTGTTTTAATTGTGCTGATTGCGTGTAAAAGAAAAGCCCCCGAACCTTCACAGGCCGGGGGCTTTCTCAATAGCTCAACAATCCACTTAGCGCGCCTTGATCCTGTTGAGGCTGCTGTGCGCCGTTCATGCCAAGCATCCCACCAACAACCGGACCTAGACGCCGCGCGACTGGCGCAGCGGCTCGCACTGCGGCCGGACGGCTTCCAACCAGTGCCGGGACAAGATTTCGAACGCCCGGAGCGTATGGAAGCGCCAGCGCACCGACCTTAACGGCCGTGGCGGGGTTCGCCAAAGCACCACCACCCGCCAGCAAGTCCATTACACCCAAGCGGCCAGCCGTGCCGCTGTCAGGTACGGTATTACCCAAAACGGACTGTGCAGTTTGTGCCAAGTTCTGCGCCGGGAAACCTTGACCGCTTGACGACGTGGCGCGCTGTGCTGCCGTCTGACCCGCGCGCGACGCACTCAGGTATTGATTGGGCGTAAAGACGTTATCAGCGGCCTGTGCGCCTTTCATGCCTGCCGCCTTTTCCAATGCCTTATACCGCGCCCACGCAGCGTTAGCCTGTGCCAATTGCTGCTGTACCGACTGAGCGCTGTAGTGTTCAGCGTTTGACGTGATCGAATCTTGAAGCTGTTGGAGATAGTCAGCCATGACGCGATCATCACTGCTCGCATTGAATCCGCTGTGATTGCGAATCTGTTGGTTAATCATTGAGCGCGTATTCGCCCATTGATCGCCCGTCAGATTGCCGCCATTCTTTCCGGTCAATTGGCTGTTGACGATATTGTTAAAACGTCCTGCCAAGGCTGGCGCGTCTTGTGTAATTCCAGCTTGCAATGTCGCGATATCGTTCTGTAGTGGCGTATCCATCACTACACGGCCGTTGCGGGCGATATCTTGATAACGCTGTCCAATCGTCTGCTGCACGTGCTGCACCATGTCGGCACCCGCGCGAACATTATTCGGCAACGTTTCGCCAATAGGGGCGAGCGCATCGTTACCAACCGCACGGTTGAATTGCTGCACGGCTTGCTGACGACCCGAGTTAATCAGGTTCCCGACAAGCGGCAGGCTCGTAGCCTTCTGTTCGAGGTTCGAAGCAACGGGGCCAAGCATCTGACCGATAGTCGGCGTGATTCCTGCGTTGCGCAGCGCTGTTAGAGGCCCGCAAGGTAAGCGCGACGCGTCCGCATTTTCATTGTGGAACCGCTGAATTGCGCGCGACCATCAGCCGCCGTAATCTGTTCAGCAAGCTCGTTGTAGTAGCTTTTCCATACCGCGATCCGTTCATCATCTTTGAGATAGGGTGCAGAATGGAGTAGGGCGCCATATAGATAGACGTTCGGGAACCAGCGAAGTAACCAATTGGTTTGATTGTTCGGCCCAAGAGGCGGAACTTTCGCGTAATACACCATCTGCATAGTGAACGTCTGTCCGACCGCCGGGGCTGGCAATAGCTCCATCGTTTCGCCAACAATGCTGTAGTACTGTGGCGGTCCATTCTGTGTAACTACTTGCCGCAAATCATTCATTTGAGTTTGCGTAACCAAATCGATGCGTGCAGGCGGCGGTAGATCAAGTGCGCGGTTATTCTGCATCGATAGGTAATCGTGCGGGACCGGCAAGAAATATTGTCCCCATTGGTCCGCCTGGCTGCCATCAATTAGTGCCTGACTTCTTACGATAGCTTGCGTTACGCGAAACCTAAGCCATTTCATGAGGAAGGATCGTGAGCAACCGGCCTTGGTGGCGACTTCGAGCAGGCTTTTACCGTCTTCGATTAACGCAAAGATCAGTTCCTCTTGGGCGTCCAGTTCCTCTAGCTTGGCTCGTTTGATGGGTGATCCAGCCATATAAAACCTCTGTGATACGTTGTTGGTGCCCGGTTTTGAACGTGCCTCAGCACGACGCGATGACCGGGCGAACGCGTTGCCGTAAATCGACGTTATTATTGATATTCTCTGTCGGTACGGCGGTTCACTTCTAAAATTGATGTGAACTCACGTAAAACACGTGATTGCTTGGAATTATTTGTTGTTTGGCGGGTTGTTCAGGTTGATCCCCAAGACGGCGAATTCCCCGAAATGTTGTCTTTCTTTCTGTTGACGCCATAGCGTGGCCTGTTCGAGCGTTCTGAAAGACTTCGATTCGGATACTTTGGGTTCGCCCTTGCGGTTCAGCTTAATTTGTGCCTGATAGCCCCATTCCGTTTCATTGACGCCCCGAACGCCTGATTTGCCGGGTTTTCGACTGTGGTTTGCCGTATTGTCGCCTTCGGTTGCTAGGCGTAGGTTATCGAGCCTGTCATTCAGTGGGTTCCTGTCTGCATGGTCGATCAGCATCCCGTGGGGCGCGTCGGTGCCGTAGTGCATTACCCAAATGATCAGACTTGTATAGGCGTGAATCTCTCTTTGGCCTGACACCATATGCACGATACGGCGTCCGTCTCGGGTATTGATGGTTCCGGCAGGCTTCCCGGCGAGCTTGTTATTGAATGCCTTTTGTGCTGAGGCTGTTTTGAAGTGATGGAGCGGTCTGTTACGCCAGATTAGCCGCCCGGTGTCGGGCTGATACTCAAAGCATTCGTGCAGGAAATGGTAGTGTGGGGCGAGCGGTTGTTTCGTTTTTTGGTTTGACTTGTCCAATTGTGAGTATTTCAGAACGGCAAGGTTTTCCCATCGCCGGTCGTACTTGTCTTTATTATTGTGCGCGACAACGGAATATTCTGGAACGTCTTCGCCCATGTGTAGGGCATAGACGAGGCGACCGGTTTGGATTGCGCGTTTCTTGCCGTTCGCGTGGATATTGAATTGTTTGGATTTGACGGGATTTCCCTTGCGGGTGAGCGCGCCCGTGTTTGGTTCGTATGTGAATTCTTCACGCAGACTTTTGATATCGTCTGCCGACAGGGTGATGTGCTTCATGACGTATTCCGTAGCTTTGGATAAGCTAAAATTGCGTAAAACTAGGTTGCTTATCCTTGTTATGGAATGCATCTTTATCCGTGCATCTGTTCCCGTGCCTCGATAGGTGACATAATCCGCCTGTCGCACTTCGCGACCAACAACTTAGTGGAGGTCGGTCTATGGCAACGAAGAATTACAAGGATCTAAAGGAACAGCTCGCGAAGCTTGAGCAGGAAACCGAAGCAGCACGTGTCGCTGAATTGGCGTCGGTGATTGCTGACATTCGGGAAAAGGTAGCGGAGTACGGCATCACGGCCGATCAAATCTTTGGCCGTCAACGCGCAGGCAAGCGCAAGGCTGCTGCACCGGTTGCCGCGAAGTACCACAACCCCAAGACCGGTGAAACGTGGAGCGGTCGCGGTCGTGCGCCTGCTTGGATCAAAGAAGCAAAGAACCGCGACCGGTTCCTGATCGCGGAATAAGTCAAAGCAAGCTACGGGGTTGGACATAAAGGAGTCCTTACCTCTGGGTGTGTAGGCCCGATGAAGCGCTGACGAGAGTGCAGACGTGACAAAGCCGCCACCTATTTCTAGGTGAGCGGCCGGGGCTCATCACGCACAGGCGCGATTCGCCAAGGGCCCAAACTTCGCAGGCCCGTTTAGTTCACTTGACGCCTAGCATCACAGTGCTAGACTGCAAGCGTCGTTACAAGAAAATCTTGCAACGATACTTGGCCTAGGGCGATCCACCTCTCACAGCTTTCGCCCTAATCTGCCTACCGCAGATGAAGCCACGCCAAGATCATGTAGTTCACAGCGATTGCGAAGTACAAGAACGATGGATGAAGCGGGTGCATGTGCACCTCCTTACTTAGGTTTGAACAAGCCGCCGACTCGGGCAGGAGTTTGGCGGCTTCGCTTTATGTAGCGGTGCTAGCTGCTACATGAATTCATCCTAAACCCTTTCTAATTTTTTTTCACGAACTCTACGTATGAAGTTCGTAATTCTCGACAACTGCGCTCGGCGGCTTGGGATAGCGTGGTAGGCTGGGAATCGCCGAGCGGCACGGCTCCTAGGCCCGCCTCGTATTCATTCCTGGCTACGGACCACGAATGCGCCGATCACGTTGACTATGTTGCCGATGACAGTGACCTTGTGCGCCGCACACTGTCAAAACTACAGGCGCTGCACGTCGAGGTTGGGTACCGCATGCCAAATTCTCCGGTACCATTTTTCCGCGCTTGTGACCTTTCTTGATCCTGCCGATGTCGGTGACGTTGTGCGTCACTTGCGCAACTTTGCTGCCCTCGGCAGTGCTGAGGCATCAAATACGATAATAAGCAACTAGACCTCGCGTGATTCGGAGGCCACCTTGACGCTCGCGCTTAGGAGTCTCCGAAGTGCAATCACCTCCAAGACCATTCGTCGCACGTCCGCGCCGTCAACCCGTTCAGGGTGCTTCCACCAGCCGCGCAATGTGCCCGTGTCCGGAGATACGAACTCGGGCAACGGGTCCGTTCCTGCTGGGGCCGATGCGTAGGCGTGTGTTTGCTCGCTAGTCTTTGGCTGCAAATGCCGATCCCTCCGCGTTTCATCCATACGCCTTGTCCCTTCCTTCCCGAACGCGTGCCAGCGCTCCGCTTCCCAATCCGTCATCCAGAATTTGCACTCAATCACGCCGTAGTACGAATCGACGTACGCCCAGCGGTATTCCCAGAGCGGTTCCACGATTCACCCCCTAAGTACTGTATGGATGTACAGTATATTCCGCGCTACTATGTGGTCAAGTCTTGGAAACGGGGCGCGATGTAGGTGGGGCAACCGATGCATCAGCGGCAAACGGGGTGAACATGAATAAATCAATTCTTGCCGTGCTGATTGCCACGGCGTCAATGTCGGCGTCTGCGTTCGACGTGGACGGCTTCCGAACCGGAATGAGTGTGAACGAGGTAGCTACTATTGTTCGTGGGCAGGGCTGGACGCTTGGCGCTAACAACATGGTTGCCGGAGTCTACGTAGAGGCCCACTACGGCCCGGACGGCAAGGTAACGGAGCTTGGTCCTGCAAACTTCTCGTTCTGCAATGGGCGGCTTATCGCGTACACACGGGAACTGGACTTCGATACGGAGTATGTACAGCAACTGCGCGATATGGTCGCAAGATACGGCAGTCAGCCGACTATCGAGGTCAGGCAACAGCCGTGGAGCGGCCCCGGCGGCGGCTATATCTTGGGCGTTGCGACTAAGTGGTCCATTGGTCGAGAGCGTATCGAAATAGCATTCGTGCCAGAAGGTCGCACCGGTAACGGGTCTTTGAAATACTACCGAGGTGCGAACGTATCCTATGTTTTCCCCGGACAGTGCCCCGCGCATTGATTGACGGGACAACGTGAAAGGAGTGGACCGTGTGCACTAACTACAAGGCTCCCGACGAAGACCCCGGCATCAATGAACTGAAGATTGGCATTGGCGACCTGTACCGCCGCGATCCGTGGGAGCTGCACGTCTACCCGGACTACGCCGCACCCATTGCCTACGCGGCCGGGGACGGCTTAGGCGTCGTCAAAGCCGTGTTTGGCTTCTGGCCGAAGTTCATGCAGCCAGAGCGCGTGGACGAAAAGGGGAAGAAACGCCGCAAGCTCGACACAATGAACGCCCGGACTGAATCGGTCGGAGAGTCGCGTCTATACGGGAAAGCATGGCGGGAGGGGCAGCGATGCTTGATCCCGGCACAGTGGATATACGAACCGTGTTACGAGACTGGTAAGAACGTGTGGCATCGGATCGGCCTTGCTGATTGGCGTCCGTACTGCGTGGCCGGGATATGGAAGCGCTACGAAGATCAGGACGGGCGATCGTTGATTGGTATGTCCATGTTGACCGTCAACGCGGACCGGCATCCAGTCATGTCCCGCATGCATAAGCCGAATGACGAAAAGCGCTCCGTGGTGATCTTGCGGCCGGAGGACTACGACGAGTGGCTACATACGAAGAATGTTGAGGCCGCGCGTGCCATGCTCCAGCTATATCCGGCGAAAGATATGGTGGCGGAGCCTACGTGATTTCGCTTACGCCAAATTCGCCGATGAGGCTTGTCGTATAAGCCTGAGATGGGGCGTCATTGGTTCCCCGATAGGGACGCGCTGCAAACGACGTCGAGGTTGATTGGTGTGGCAATATAGACGGACGATTCCGAAAACGGCAGCATGCGCTACTTAACTGCTACTAAACATAATGTTAAATTTTCTGAAAAAAGCGACACGCGGTAAACATCGGGGCGTAGAGAGTCTGTCTGACCGGCGCAACACGATTGTTGCGGAGCACTTGAGCATCGGAGAAGAGGGGCCTGTGAATAATAAGAAAGCGGTTTTGGTGGGGGCTCGTCGATATGATCATGTCAAATGTATTGATTGGCATGAGTTCCTTAACGAGAATATTCTCGATTTTCATATTGTCGTTCTATATATGCCGACTCTGAATAGAGGGAGCATCGAGGAGATCGGGGGAGAGATTCAGTTTAGAATTCAGCATAAATTGGCGGAATTTCTGAGTACGAACGGGGATATTTTTGTGCTCGGCGGAGAGGCCGCGTCTGACAATCAACCTTTCGTGTGGTGCCCTATGCCATTGATGCAACTGAGGCGCAAGGGTGACACAATAGATTTGAAGGATAAAGAATTTCCTGAGTTGTTCGGAAAATTAAAGTCTTGGGAGAGCGTATATCAGCAGCATCCCCACGGAAATTCGCATGTGTTAAATCTTGCATTGGCTGGAGGGCGTGCCACTTTACAGTTTGGTTGTGAAGCGCACGCAACCAATCGAGCAGGGGAGATTATTGCGGGGAAATGGCTCTGCTTCTCAAGGAAGCAGAATGGGGGCGAGCATATTTGGCCGGGGTCAATCACGACTCTTCCATATTTCCCCGACCAAGAAGAGAGGCAAATTATAGCGGCAGCCCTGACCGATATTTTGGGGATTCAGCAACGAGAGGGTGCACCGGAATGGCTCGATCGAATGTCGATGGAATCCGTGAAGCCGATTGATGATCGGATTTTGCGCATTGAAGAAGAAATCGATAGATTGAAAGCCGAAGTCAATAAAGAAAATGAGGTAAAGGCTGGCATCGAGCATTATAAACGCCTCCTTTACGTTTCGAGTTTTGAGCTAGAGGATTTGGTCGCCGAATGTCTTTCTCGTCTAGGGGCCGAAATTCGTCCTGCGCGTTATTCACAGGAGGAGTTTGTCATGCACTGGAATAGTGGTGTTTATCTGGCCGAGTGTAAGGGTGTATCGAAAAGTATTTCGATGGCACACCTGCGCCAAGTGCAGGACTATGTGCTGAAATACGAGGAGGACGAAGGCGTGGATGGAAAGGGAATTCTTTTTGGTAACGCGTGGCGAGAACTTCATCCCGATCAGCGGGACACAAACGACCGGCCGATATTTCCGAACAACGTTGTTGCACGCGCGAAGCAGTTCGGTATCTCATTGGTTTCAACGGTCGATTTGTTTCACGCATTCGATAGATTTCTTACAAATTACGTAACGGCGGACCAAGTGCTGAAGTGGATGGTGAGTGCAAACGGGGTAGCAGATCTTGATGATCTATAACGGTTGTCTCAGCAGTGATTCGGGGATATTTGTCTGACTTGAGCAGCTTCATTCAATTGCTTTGAAGCCACCTTTTGCGGATGAAAATAGAAATGTCAAAGCGCATAAACGTCCAGTCCTTGTTGCAGGCAAACAAATCGTTGTCTGCGGAAGGTTTCAAGGGTTTTTTGCAGCACTACGGGATAGAAATCAAGGCTGCAGAAATTGAAGACCTTCGCGTGCTCGTAGGGGTTTTGGGTGCTCTTGCTAAAGGCACGGGAATCTTCGATAAATTCTATGTCGGTTATAAGATTCCCCAGATAGGAAAAGAGTTTGATTTGCTGCGATTTGGCAACGAGTTCATCGTCAACATTGAAATAAAGAAGTCCTGTCCTGAGGAGAAAATCACAAAACAACTTCAGAGGAACGGATATTATTTGGGGTTTATTGGAAGGCCCGCTTACTCTGTCACTTTTGTCGCGGATTCGAAGAAATTTTATTTTTTGCAAGAGGATGAAAATTTGGGGCAGGTTGACGCGTACGAAGTGGTCAAGTTGCTTGTTAGTCAAGAGGTCAATGATGCGGAAATTCCAGACAATTTATTCAACCCATCGGACTTCTTGGTTTCCCCGTTTAACTCCACTGAAAAATTTATCAATGGCCAGTATTTTTTGACACATCAGCAAGAGGATATAAAGGACCAAATCATCAACTCGTTTTGTGAGAAAAAGGCACCCACATTTGTTTCCATAATGGGTGGCGCAGGGACGGGGAAAACTCTACTCATATACGATATTGCAAAGCGCGTGAAGAGCGCAGATGGACGACCGCTTATCATCCATTGCGGTCAATTGAATCGTGGCCACATGAAATTGATGCAAAGCGGTTGGAAGATCGCGGCAATCAAGGACTATGGCAAGCGTGATTTCGCAAATTATGATTTGATTATTATCGATGAGGCGCAGCGCATCAAGGATAATCAATTTGAGGATATTGTCGAGAAGGTTAAGGCGACGAACGGATTCTGCATATTTTCACATGATAAACTTCAAACTCTTTCGGATGGGGAGGCGAAAGACGAGATTAGTGAGAAGATTAACTCAATCGCGTCAATCGTCCAATACACTCTGTCAGAGAAAATAAGAACGAACAAGGAGGTGGCCGCTTTTATAAAAATGCTGTTCTTTGCCAAAAAAACCGTTCCGATACCAAACAGCAATAACATCGAAATAAATTATTTTAGTGCGGTGCAGGATGCAAAAAACTATCTGGATGGGTTGGATGAGAAAAAATGGGAGATTTTAAGATTTACTCCGTCGCAGTACAACAAAGAACATCATGCAAACTATGGTGGCATCCTCTACAAAACATCGCATCAGGTAATTGGTCAAGAGTTTGACGGCGTAGCTGTCACGATTGACCAGTATTTCTCCTACGATGATGACGGCAAGCTGATTTATAAGGGGAAAGCTTACTATCAACCTGCAAAAATGCTCTTTCAAAATATCACAAGATCGAGGAAAAAATTGAATCTCGTTATTATAAATAATGAGCAGATTCTAAATAGATGCATTTCGATATTGCAGGCGGAGTAGTGCCTGACAGGTTCGATTGTCGGGCGCTAGACCATTTACCTGTACCTGAGCGGGAGCTGTGACGGGTCGTCAACCTCTACGCGTGTCGATCTTACAATGGCTTCATAGATAGATTTGATCAGCGTATGTGTGGGCGATCCTTCCGGCTCGGAATATTGACGCTTGCGTGCCTCTTCTAGCGTCCACTGTCTGAGCGCCATGCGCTTGTCATCGGAATCCACGAAATCCTCAGGAAAGTCCGTGACGAACGCCGTTACGACAGGATCGTCGTAATCACGATGGTGCGAAACGAGCGCGACGGGTTTTCCTCGGTAATCTCCGATATTGAAAATCGGAATGTACCTGCGGTTGAATTCCCACAGCACGACAGTGATGCCTGACATAAATACTCCGTAGTATGTAATTTATTGTTTTGATTCACACCATTTGTGTGAAAATTCCGAAAATTGCGCCGGTGTCATTTCGTTCCACGGCGATTTTTGCAAGAACATCAAGACGCTGAGTAGGGCGGTTTGGTCGCTTGCATTGGTGTACGATGCTTCGATTTTGTCGTATACGCGCTCATACGAATACCCCGCATGGCGTGCAACAGACATAAACTCAGCTTCCGCCGCCAACTCGGCACAACTTCCCGACCATTCCGCGCCGTTGCGTAGAGTCTTGGCGAATGCCGGAGTCATGCACAGTATGGACAGAGCTACTACAATTTTTTTCATATTTATCGCTATTACTAACACTCAGCGTGTGCAAGCGCCATCTACGACCCACTCTTGTGGTGCACCGTTAGCAGATACGCGCAGATAGATTGTGGAGCGCTCAAAGATCGTAAGCGAATCACCCTTTTGATAGTGCTTCACAATATTACCGGGTCCAGCTTCGTTATACGAGGTGCAGATTTTCGCCGTCACCGGCAACGTTTGACCTACAGCGACCGGAAAGGCTTTTTTCGGATGCGAGTAGCCATATTCGCGGTTGAGCCGATCTAGGCTCGATTGGAGCGCGTTACGGGAGTTATTGGAGGTTAGCTCCGCGCGGTTGACTTGTCCGAATGGCATTGTGGTTTCGACCCATTCGTATGCAGTCACGTGAACGTCTGAGGCGTTCGAGTCGAGCACAAAGCGGATTCGGTCAACCGGAGTAGTGCTGTACGAATTGCCTAGCAGCATTTGAGCGAGAATGGCTTGCTGTCCTTGCAGTGTCCTACTGCAAATCACCATATTCGGATTGGTTTCCGTCACCATAGCCCCGGCCGTAGAACATCGGCCAATCAGCAGATTTTGCACGTCCGGGAGCGTTGCGCCTTCGAAGGTCGTTTCCGGATAGCCTGACGTGGTTTCCGTCATCAACGCCTGCTGTGTGGCGCAGCCAAACAGAAACGGCAGTGTTGCAATAACTAGCTTTAGTCTCATGGTTTCCCCGCTTCTTTCGTTTCTTGAATTTTTTTGGTTGTTCGTGTTTTGCTCGTTACTACCAACAGTTGCAATCTGCGCCGCAACCGGGTGGGATAAGGCAATCAGGCGAAACGGGAGGATTGCTTAAGTCTAGTGGCTGATATGGAACATTTTTGCCCCCGTTTAAGACATAATCACTCTCCCAAGAATAAATAACTCCCGCATCTCGCTCTGGGCAGTGATAGCAATACATGTGGTTGACGAAATTTTCGTAAAGAAAATCATGCACTAATTCTCGGGCATAGAACGGACTGACTCCAAACCATTCTGATTTTCGACCAGATACGGGAAAATTGAATCGCTCGTATTGCCTCTCTAGCATGCGATGTGTTGCATTTTCTATGTCATCAATAGTTTGCGAACTAACGCCTTCCCGAATTTTGAACCCGCAAAGTAGGGTGTAGTGTCGGTTACCCGTGCAGCTTGATCTTGTTACAAGATGGCCCGTGGTTTTTCCAACCTTGGCCTCATTAAGATTCTGTGTATTTACGCCAATATAAATCCATCCATCAACGGAGTTTTCCTGCCGCTGCCTCTCCCATTCAACTTGAGACGATTTGAAATTGTCATGAGCGTACTCATCGAATTCGTCTCTCCAGTTTTTGTTTATCGCCATTTTCAACGTTCCACATCGAGGCATGGCGGTACCCGTAACCATCGGGAATCGCGCACGCAACGATGCGCAGCCGCCTTTGCTGTTTGTTTTGCCGAACCTTCGGCATCGAAGTAGAGTTTAGCGCGAAGTGGGGAGCGAGCGGATAGCAGCATGTGACAGGCCGAAGCTGAGGGACACAGGCGGGCAGATTCGGGATGACAGCAAGACGGGCAACGTCGTCACGGTAAACTGTCTGGTCTATGAATACCGACCATCTGACGCCCGACGCGCTCGCGCCCATCGCTCGCGCCCCGATCCCGCTTGAGCAAATCAAGCGCTCCACCCGCGAGCGGCCGGACCTTGTGGCGCATATCGTTTCGATCCTGCAACGCGACCTTGCCATCGTGACTGAGCTTGCTAGGCGCGCTCCTAGCCTGCTGAACGCGCCGGTACATGCAGCGATCAGACAGGCCCTAATCGACCTTGCTGCGGGCGTCGTAAAGCAGGGCGCGCGGACCCGATGGAGTCCCGTACACGCCAGCCCGGAAGAGGTTCGGGAAGTTGCGCGCGGCATTCTGCGGCGGCTTGGCAGGTGAACCATCAAGAATTGGGCAGTGCGGTAAACTGCCCCCTAAGATGGTCTGTCTTGTTGTACTTACGCGACAACTTACGCGGCAGATTGAAATAACGCAATCAAATCAGCTACTTATGATAGAAACAGATTCGCCCACGCCGGGCAATGGCCAGGCCGACGAGTGCGTGACGCTCGTCGCCACCGCGTCGCTGCCTACGCGCTACGGTACGTTCACGTCATACGCATTCCGCGTATCGGGCAGCGATGCCGAACATCTCGCGCTCGTGATGGGCGACGTGACCGGCGAGCAGTCCGTGCTGACGCGGCTGCATTCCGAATGCCTGACCGGTGACGTGTTCGGCTCGTACCGCTGCGATTGCGGCGAGCAGCTCGATCTCGCATTGCGCTACATCGCGGCGGAAGACCGCGGCGTGCTGTTGTATCTGCGCGGCCATGAAGGTCGCGGGATCGGCCTGAGCAACAAGATTCGCGCATACGCGCTGCAGGAGCAGGGGCGCGACACCGTCGAGGCGAACCTCGACCTCGGCCTGCCGGACGATGCCCGCGAATACGACTCGGCCGCGGCGATCCTCCGGATCCTCGGCGTGACGTCGGTGCGACTGATGAGCAACAACCCGAAGAAGTTCGATACGCTCGTGAAGCACGGAATTCCCGTCTGCGAGCGCGTCGCGCTGGCGGTGCCCGTGCGTGAGGAAAACGAGCGTTATATCCGCACGAAGCAGACGAAGTTCGGACATTACTTCGAGGAAAACGAGTAATCACGGCGGGCGCACTGGCGCCCGTTTCTCGCTGTTGGTTCTTCCGATCGTCGCGGGCCGACACGCGACGATCGCGATTTCCCCCCATCCATTCTGCGTCCCGGTTCGTGACGTTACCTGCGTTGCGTCGTCACCCGTAGATCCGCATCACCCATGTCCACGCCATCGACGATCGAAACCGAACGCCTGACGCTGCGTCGCTGGCGACCGACGGATGCGGATGCACTTGTAGCGATGCATGCGCACCCGGACGTGACCGCTTGGCTCGCGCGCGGCCCGATGTCCATCGATGAGGCGAGCGATGTCATCGCGCGCTTCGAAGCGCATTTCGAAGCGCACGGTTTCGGAACGTGGGCGGTCGAGCGTCGCGCCGACGCGATGCTGGTCGGGCTTTGCGGCCTGTCCCACGAAGTGCGCGCAACGCATCCGATGGCGCCGTGCGTCGAAATCATGTGGCGGCAGGCGCGTCACGCGTGGGGGCATGGTTACGTTGCCGAAGCGGCAGCCGCGGCATTGGTCGACGGATTCGACCGGATCGGGCTCGGCGAGATCTTCGCGTGGACAGCCGACACCAACCTGCGATCGCAACATGTGATGCAGCGGCTCGGCATGCAGCCCGAGCCCGCGCGCGATTTCGATCATCCCGCGTTGCCGGAAGGGCATGCGCTGCGGCGACACGTCGTGTATGTCGCGCATCCCGGCGGCAACATCGGTGCGTAACGGCGCACGCGCATCGGCCCGTCAGCGCCACGTACCGTTCTGCAGCACGATCCGGTAGCCGTCGGCATCCTCGAATGTCTGCCCCGATATCTCCCAGTACGGATTGAACGACGTCACGGGCATGAAACCGTGCGCGGCCGCGCGCTCGCAGGCGGCCTCCCATTCCGGGCGATCCGGCAGGTAGAACACGATCAGGTCTTCGGGTGTCGGGGACGGCGCGATCGGATGGTCCGGACAGTGCGTGAATTCGAAATGGTAGTCGAGTCCCTCGCGTCCAAGCATCACGCCGGAGAAGCCGTCGTGATCTTCGAAGCGCGCGAGTACCGACAATTCGAGGGCGTCGCGATACATGCGCTCGGTTCTGGCGAGGTTGCCGACCGGGCGGGCAATGCGCAGATGGGCGTTCACGTTGGACTCGGCGGAGAGTGGCGGGCCGGTCAATGATAAGCCGGCCGATCCGGATTGCGTGAGGCAAGCGGATCGTGATTCAGCGCATACTCGTCGCATCAGCCGAAATGGATTCGTTCTGGCCAAACGAACCGTAGAACCTCGTCTCGCGAAAGAAAAAAACATGACGCTTCAGATCGAGTGCGTGAAGCACATCGCTGCAGTTGCTCGTCCGGAAAACTGTCGAATCCCTGCCTGCGATGGAGCCTGTCCGCCGACGCGCGGATACGCGCATGCCGGACGGGAGGTGACGAATGGGTAAGCCCGACCTTCGTCGGCCGGTTGCCGGACCTTATCGCCAGTCCCGATGGTCGGCCGTGCTGGAGGCTGTCTTTGGATGGGTTGCAAAGGGGACGATGGTGCTGGCCGGGCTGGGGATGGTTGCGATGATGGCCCTGACGGGCGACCTGGGTGCTCTGGCGGACCTGCCGACGACCAGAAAGGGCTGGCTGTACCTGCTGCTGGCTGTTGTCGTGGCGGTCGTGCTGGTATTTGCGGTGCACCACTACTGGTTGCGGCCCGCCGGCGTGCGTCCGGCAGGTTAGCCGGGACGGAAGAGGGTGCGTCCCCGCAATCCGCGCAGGCAAGAAAAAGCCCGCTGCTTGAGCGGGCTGAATCCATGTTTGGAGACATGGAGGAGACAGACGTAAATTTAAGGGAAAACCCGCAGATTGGCAAGCCCCCGTTGTATCGATGCAACTTGGCTGCCGTACCGACCGCCTCGCGCGACGCGGCCGGTCCCGCACTCACATGCCGCCGGCCCGCGCGTGCGCCGCAAACGCGCTGAACCGCTCCTGCGCGACAGGCAGCGCGTACTTGTCGCGCATTTCCGTCTCGATCCACGCACAGGCTTCGCGCGCGCAGTCGGTCAGTGCGTGCCGTGTCGCGTGCCCGTCGATGTCGTAGACGAAGCGCACGCCGACCTCGTCGTCGGCAACCTGCCGCTCGAGCTGGTTGAGTTGCAGCTGCGGCCCGTGCTGTTGCGACAGCGCGCGCAACTCGTCGAAGTGATACTCGAGCCAGTCCGCGAAGAACAGCGCGTCGCTGTGGCACGGCAGGCGGAACGCCGCGCGGCGCGCCGGGCGCGGCCCGGCTTCGCCGGCTGTCGCGTGCGATTCGCTGTCCGCGGCGAGGGATGCGTCGACGGGCGCGAGCGGGTGTTGAATCTGCCGGTAAGGTGCGTGGTCGCGCAGCGCATGCCACAGCAATTCGTCTCCGGCGGCGCCGGACGGCTGCATCGTCAGGTCGTGGCGGCCGTCGCCGGCCGGGGCGATGTCGCGGATCACGAGGCGCAGCGAGCAGAGCGGCTCGTCAGCGACCAGCAGCGTCGCTGCGCGCGGCAGCCCGCAGACGAGCGGCGCGGCGCCGGCCGCACGAAACACGAGCCCGCGGCGGTCGAGCCGCACGAGCGGCAGCGGCCTGGGAAACGACGGGTAGGCGACCGCAATGCGGGCGCCGTTGGCGCTCGTCAACCCGGGCATCATCGCGCGAAAGACCTGAGACTGGTCCACGTTGGTTCTCCTTCGTTACGATGCCGCCCGGACCGAAACGCGCGTTCCGGCTCAGGCGGCGATGGCTTGCCGGGCTGCCTGCCCCGGCTCGATTCCTAGTGCCGCAAACGTTTGCGGATCAATATCGATCCAGCACGCGACCACCAGACGCCCGTCCACCTGTTTCGGCGGGCCTGCGCGGTGCGCGTGTATGCCGATCCGGCGGAACAGCCGCTCCATGCTCGCGAACGTCACGCCGATCAACTGCCGCGCGCCAAGCTGCGCCGCGCATTCGACGACGGCCGCGAGCATCGGACGCACGGCCCATTCGGCGTTGCCCGGCCCGCCGTCGTCGTCGGTCGCCGCGAACCTGGACAGCTCCCAGACGGCCGCCGATTGCGGCAGCGGCATGTCCTCGGCGATCAGGTCGGCGAACAGCGACTTCAGCAGGTACGGGCGCGTCGTGGGCAGCAGGCGCGCACATCCGCACATGTCGCCGCCGGCATTTCGCGCGAACACGTAGACGGTATCGTCGCGATCGAACTGGTCGCGCTCGAAGCATTCGTTCGCCGACGGGAGCGCCCACCCGAGTTGTTCGACGAACACGCGGCGCCGATAACGCCCGAGATCCGCTGCAAGTTCGTGTGGTAACCGCCCTTCTTCGTGAACGAAGGTCCGCATGGTGTCCTCGGATCTGTGCTTTTGTATGCATGCATTACATCGCGCAGCACGAGGGGGCGGTAACTGGTAACTCTTACAGGTTGGCGGTACAAAAACGCCATTCAGGACGTGGTAACGGTTTCTTGATCGACGGGATTGAAAACCGGGCCGCTTTTGCTTATAAAGAGCGCCAGCATCTCGAAAATGGTCAGAGGAATGCGCGACCGGTTGTCACTGGAGCGTCGGACCGGCATGATAGGCGTCGTTGCGACCGAGCAGGGCCGACGCGACCGCGGCGGGCCATTCGATGCAGGCGAGCCGCGCGGCGAGCGCGGCGGCCGTGTGGAACATGCCGATGTCGGCACCCTTGGCGTCGACGGCCATCACGTTGCTGCGGACGTCGCCGCCGGCGATCACGAACGTGCCGGTTGCGCGTTCGAGGTACCAGTCCCAGCCGACCGTCACATAAGGGGCGCCGGCACTGGCCGTACGGTGCCACTCGGTATAGCCGGCGAGGCGTGCGTCGATCGCGTTGTCGCGTAGTTCCGCGAGCAGCGATGCATCGAGGCCGGTTGTGACATGGTCGAGCGCGAGCACGGCCAGTGCGCCTTCAGACAGGCGCACGTAGCCGTCCGGGGACGGGCCGGGGACTGGGTGCAGCAAAGGTGAAGTCATGCGCGGAATGTAGCAGCCCCGAACGGGAGCTGAAACCTGACAAGTATGACAGCGTGACGTTGTCGGAGAACGAATGGAACTGCGCTGGCAGGATGCCTATCAACAATTCAGCGCCGCGGAAGACGAGCAGCAGCTCTTCCAGCGGATCGCCGCCTATTCCAGACGGCTGGGATTCGAATATTGCTGTTACGGCATTCGCGTGCCGCTGCCGGTGTCGAAGCCGTCGGTCGCGATCTTCGATACCTATCCGGACGGCTGGATGGCGCACTACCAGGCGCGGAACTACATCGAGATCGATTCGACGGTGCGCGACGGCGCGCACAGCACCAACATGATCGTCTGGCCGGATGTCGACCGGATCGAGCCGAGCCCGCTGTGGCAGGACGCGCGCGAATTCGGGCTGTCGGTGGGAGTCGCGCAGTCGAGCTGGGCGGCTCGCGGTGCGTTCGGGCTGCTGAGCATCGCGCGCCATGCCGACCGGCTGACGCCGGCCGAGATCAACATGCTGACGCTGCAGACGAACTGGCTCGCGAACCTGTCGCATTCGCTGATGAGCCGCTTCATGGTGCCGAAGCTGTCACCCGCGGCGGGCGTCACGCTGACCGCGCGCGAGCGCGAGGTGCTGTGCTGGACGGCCGAAGGCAAGACCGCATGCGAAATCGGCCAGATCCTCAGCATCTCGGAGCGGACCGTCAACTTCCACGTCAACAACATCCTCGAGAAACTCGGCGCGACGAACAAGGTCCAGGCGGTCGTCAAGGCAATCTCGGCCGGGCTCATCGAGGCACCCTGACGCGGGCAGGGCGGCGGCGAATACGACTGCCGCCATGCCGCTCACTCCATCATCGGCTCCGCTTCCTTCGCGGTCCAGCTCACGCTGGAAATGCTCTTCTCCATGCTCATCCGGCTCGCGATCTGCTCGAGCTTCTGCTGATCCTTCGGATGCAGCTTCAGCGTCGCGGTCACCTTCAGGCGGTCCGGCTGGTCGGGCACGTCCTCGCTCGTCAGGCTCTGGAACGACAGCGGTTTCGCGTACATCGCGTTCGACAGCAGCATGCGGATGTGCACCTCGTCGGCGGCGAGGCAGATCACGGTGATCTGGTATTCGCGCACGAGATCGGCGTTCGACACGGGCGTCGCATTGATCGCCTGGCTGACGCCGCGCAGTACCGTGTTGGTGAGCAGCACGACGCCCGTGCCGGCGAGCGCCGGCACGTAATGGCCGGAGCCGGCCAGCACGCCGACGGCGGCCGAACACCACAGCGTCGCGGCCGTGTTGATGCCCTGGATCGAGCCCTTGTCGCGCATGATCACGCCGCCGCCGAGAAAGCCGACGCCCGACACGACGTACGCGGCGATCTGCGTGACGCCCGCGACGCCGTTGCCGGTCAGCACGCCGAGCGTGACGAACAGGCACGCGCCGCTCGCGACGAGCGTGATCGTGCGCAGGCCGGCCGTGCGCTGGCGCATCTGGCGCTCGAGGCCGATGGCGACGCCGCAGGCGAACGCGGTGAAAAGACGGAGTGCGAAATCGAAAGTCATGGTTGTCCTGCCGTGCAAGAAGCGCATGCCGGCTCGCGTCGCCGCGGCGTTATGCCGGAGGCGACGCGACGATAGCCGTCATCGCGCGGTACTGTACCGCGCGTATGCGTCATTCAGTGTGAAACGGGAGGCGTGCGGGCTCGCGGAACGCGAGCCGGGGCAGGAGAACTGCGGCGGACAGGCGTTCAGGCGGCAAGCGGCGCACGCAACGGAGTGCTGCAACTGTCCACGATGGTTCCTGAAGGAAGAATGGGCGGCATTCTAGTGGGCGGCGCGCGCATGCGTCAACCGCCTTGCGGCGGTTGCGCTACTGCGCCGAGCCGATCGTCCCGGTCGCGAGCGCAAGCGCGGCGGCCGCCGACAGTGCGCCGGCGTAGCTGTCGACCTCCGCGTTGCGGGCCGCGAGCAGTTGGCTTTGCGCGATCGTCGCATCGGTCACCGACCCGACACCGTTGCGGTACGCGGTCAGCGCCGCGTCGTAGCTCGTCTGCGCGGCATCGACGAGCGCCTTCGCGGCGTCGTGCGACGCGAGGCTGGTCTGTACCGCGTTCTGCGCGGCCACGACCTGGCGGACCGCTTCCTCCTTGGTCCGAGTGAGACGCGCGGATGCGCTTTCCGCATCGTTGCGCGCCTGCATCAGCACGGCCGAGCGCAGGCCGCCGTCGTACAGCGGAATCGTCACGCCGAGGAACACGCCGCCGCCGTAACGGCTGCCGTTCAGGTTGACGGTCGGCGCCTGGTCGCCGATCGCGGGCAGCGCGGTGATGGCCGTGCCGCCGCTTGCGTACGACGTCGAAGCGGACAGGAAGACTTTCGGCATGAACGCGGCTTCGGCGGCCTTGATCTTCGCGCGATTGGCCTTTTCGAGCGCGAATGCGCCCTGCAGGTCGGGGCGGCGCGCGATCGCGTCCGATACGATCGCGTCGACCGACGAACCGAGCGCGGGCGGCAGCGGCCGTTTCGGCAGCGCGGCGATCGTCGGCTTCGACAGCGGCGAGATGCCGAGCGCGGAGACGAGGGCGAGGTAGCTGTCGCTTTCCGTGCCGCTCGCCTGCACGAGCGCGAGGTTCGCCTGCGCACGGTTCTGCGTCGCCTGCGCAAGCTCGACGACCGTGCCGACGCCATGCTTGAGCCGCGCGCGGGACGCCGCGAGGATCGCGTCCGCGTTCGCGAGGCCCTGCCGCGCGCTGAGTGCGCGCGATCGCGCGGCTTCGTACCGGTAGTACGCGACGGTCACGTCGTGGATCACTTGCTGGTGCACGGCCGTGAACGCGACGTTCGACGCGATCGACGCCTGTTCGGCTGCTTCGACGCGCGCCGCGCGACCGCCGAAATCGAACAGCAGCCATTGCAGCGACAGCGCCGAGATCGTGCCGTGCACGGTCGTGTCGCTCGACGAGTCGCCGAGTATCGTCGACGTCGAGCCGTGGCTCGCCTGGTACGCGCCCATGGCCGTTGCGGACAGCTTCGGCAGGTAGGCGGATTTCGCGATGCCGACCGCGAGCGCCGCATTGCGCGCGTCGTTCCATGCGATGCGCGTGAGCGGATTCGCCGATTCGGCGAGATCGATCAACTCGGGCAGCGTGTACGCATGCGCGGCATCGAGCGCGGCGGGCGGCGATACCGACGCAAGCGCGGGCGTGGCCGGCAGCGTGTAGTCGTGCGAGCCATGCGCGGTCGAGCGCGGCGGTGCGGGCATGATGTCGCCTGCGGCCGATGTCTGCGGTTGCCACGGGCGATCGGACGCCTCCGGCGCCAGATCGATCGACGACGTCGCGCAGCCGGCCAGCGCGACGGCGGTCGCGAGGGCGGCGGCGGCGATCGACGCGGCCGGCGGTTCAGGTAGGCGCATGGGGGACAGGCTCCTTCGGTGAGGCTTGACGGGCGGCGTCGGCAATGTGCGCGAGCCGCGTGTCGATCAGGTTCAGCAGCGCGTCGCGTGCGGGGTCGGTGGGGGCAGCGGCGGCGGCGTTCGGCGGCGGGGCCGGCGGCGCGGGGGCATCCGTTCGAGGTGTGGCTTCGTCGTCGCGCAGGTCGACCACGCGTGCGAGCCGAGCGCCGAGCGCCGCGTCGCCCGGCGCGCGTTCGGCGAGCAGGAACAGCGGGCCTTCGAGCGCGCCGAGTTCCGCGAGTGCGCGCCGCCGCGCGGCGAGCCACGTCGCGGCCGGCCGCACCCACGACGGTTCGTAATGGATCAGGCCGAGCTCCTGCGCGATCGCGCCGTGGCGTGCGAACGCTTCGGCGGCCAGTGCGCGCCGCTCGGCCGGCTGCGCGATCTGCGCGACGCGCCGCCACTGGTCGAGCAGCGCCGCGAGCGCCGTGTCGATCTGCTTGCCGATGCTGACGGGCCAGATGCGCGTGAACACGAGATACACGACCACGTTGCCGAGCAGGATGCCGATCGTGCGATCGCGCGCGAGCGTCAGGTCGAAGCCTGGGCCCGCGCCCTGGATCACGCACAGGAAGAACGCGAATGCGACCTGGAAACCCGCATACGCGATGCGCGGCGATCCGAACGCGACCCACGCGGCGAGCCACGCGCCGGCGAACACGAGCGCCATCAGCTCGCCGATCGACGACAGCGACGGCACGACGAACACGAGCGCGGCCGTACCGATCAGCGCGCCGACGATACAGCCGGCGATGCGCAGCGTGAGCTTCTCGACCGTCTCGGCCGTCGAGCCGAGCGACACCATGTAGCAGGTGATGAAGCAGGTGTGGATGCCCGACCAGTCGAGCTGCGAGTACAGCAGGTAGCAGAACATCGCGGCTACCGTCGTTTTCAGCGCATAGCGGACGTGGTCGGGATTGGTGCGCGCGTCGGGCAGGAAGAAGCCGCCGCCGGGGGCGGGCGGCGCAGACGGTGCGGCGGGTTCGGCAGGCGTGTCGGCAGCGGGTGCGGTGGCCGTATCGGCCGATGCGTCGGTCGCGGCCGGTTCCGCGAAATGCGTGATCGCCGTGTGCAGATCCATTGCGACGACGCGCGCGAGCGGCGGCAGCGTATCGGCTGCCGGCAGCGCGAGCGTCACGTCGACCGGATAGCCGCCGCGTTCGAGGATGGCGGCCATGTCGTCGAGCGTCGTTGCGATCGGCTCGACAAACGTGTGGGGCAGCCTTGCGTCGGGTTCGCGGTCGGCGAGCGCGACCGCGACGAGCAGCGCGGTGCTCGATGCGATGGCCTGCCGCAGCGCGACGGCGTCGGCGGCTGCCGACGAGCCTTCGAGCTTCGACAGCTTGAGCCACGTGAGCAACTGCTTGTCGCCTTCGCGCAGGCTCGCGTCTAACGCGGCGCGCGCATTGTCGCCGTCATCGCCGCGCAGCCGCCGCGCGGCGAGCCGCAGCCGCTTTGCGAGCTGCGCTTGCGCGAGCTTGCGCGGCGACGGTGCGATCAGCAGGTTGACGACGATCGCGACGCCGACCGGGATCGCGACCATCAGCCATGCATAGAGCAGTGCGCGCGTCGCGGCTTCGCCGAACGGCGCCAGGCCGAGCTGGTCGAGCCCGAAGCCGACGATCATCGCGAGGATCGCGCCGACCGGGCGCAGCTTGCTCGCCGACGTCAGGTAGAGCAGGCCGACCGACAGCACGGCCATGCACGTGACGCGGAGGATCGAATAGTCGATGCTGAAGATCGCGACGCCCATCACGAGCGCGATCACGACCGTGACGAGCAGCAGCATCGCGACCGCGAGCACGACGCTCGTCACGCGGTCGGCCCGGTTCAGGAAGAACACGACGTACACGGAGATCGCGGCCTCGGGCGTGCCGTACCCGCTCGTCACGAGCACGACCAGCGCGCAGATCAGCGCGACGCGCACGGCCATCGCCGTGCGCCCCGGAAACGGCGCGAGCAGTCGCAGGACTTCGCGCGGGCCCGGCGAGCGGACGTCAGCGGCAGGCTGAGCCATGCCGGACCTCGACGATCGCACTGGCGCCGACGCGCACGAGCTTGCCGTCGGGTTCGTCGAGCTTCACGCGCACGGGGAAGCGCTGCGCGACGTGCACCCAGTTCACCGAGTTCTGCACGATCGGCAGCGAGCGCGGCAGGTTGATGCGGGCACTGTCCGCGATGCCCGCGCCGATGCCGACGACCTTGCCCGTCATCGGGCGGCTGCGGTCGATCATCGAATAGACGGTCGCGCAGTCGCCGACCTCGATGCGGTTCAGCGACGTCTCGCGGAAGTTGCCGACGGCGAACCATTCGCTGGCATCGATCAGCGTGAAGATCGACTGGTTCGGCGCGAGGGTTTCGCCGGCGAGCACGGTCAGGCCCGTCACGAGCCCGTTGTGCGGCGCGCGCACGACCGTATCGTCGAGCGCGTGCTGCGCGCGGGCCAGCGCGGCCTCGCGCGCGTGCAGCGTCGCGATCGCGTCGGCTTCGTCGCCGATCGTCTGCGCGGACGCGCGCTGCTGTTCCTGCGCCTGAGCGAGCGACACGGCTGCGTCGCGCTGGCGGACCTTCGCCTGGTCGAACTGCTGCGCGCTGACATAGCCTTGCGCGGCGAGCGGCGCGAGCCGGTTCACGTCGCGCGTCGCGAGGTCGGCATTCTGCGTCGCGCGCTTGACCTGCTCGGCGGCGACTGCCGCGTTCGAGCGTTCGCCGATCAGCGACCGGCGGCGCGTGTCGAGCGATGCGCGTGCAAGCTCGAGATCGGCCTGCGCCTGCGCAACCGTCAGCCGGTACGGCACCGGATCGATTTCATACAGCAGGTCGCCTTTCGCGACGCGCTGGTTTTCATGCGCCGCGAGCCGCACGATGCGCCCGCCGACAGGCGATGCGACATGCACGACGTCTGCGTCGATCGACGCGTCGTCGGTGGACGGGTAGGCCGTCGTGCGGTGGTATGCGTACGCGAGCGCCGCGATGCCGAGCGCGACGATCGCGAGCGCGATTACGCGGCCTTTCACGGACGGGCGGCTGGTTCCGGCGGCCTTCATGCGAACGGCCCCGTGCCGGTGAGCCAGACGATCACGGCGATCACGAGCCCGATCGCGGTGCAGACGGCAAGCTGGTAAGGGACGGTGGCGGCCCAGCCGGTCGCGACGAACACGCGGTGCGCGACGATCGCGCCGACGATGCCGACGATCGCGCTGACGAGCCAGAGCGGGAAATACGCGCCGAACAGCACGTACGACGGTGCGCCGCGCGATGCGCAGCCCGCGAGCGGCAGGGCGGGCGCCAGGACGGCGGCGACGCGCAAGGGCGCGCGCGGCGTTGTTTTTCTCATGGTGTGGCGAGCTCGACGATGGGGGTGGATGCCGGGCGCGGCGCAATGCGGTTCGCCGCCGCGACGACGATTCCGCGATACGGAGCCGATAATAAAGCAGCGCGATGCGGACCGCCAGCCGCCTGTCCCGCATGTGCGACAAGCCCCGTGGCCGGCGGTGAAAGGCCGGGCGGTCATGTCGGCCTGGCCGGTGTCGCGTTTCGGCGGCGGCGGCGGGATCGCTGCGATTCTGCCCGCGTAAGCTCGTGTAGGGTTGCTAACGGACTGTCAAGGATCGTCAGACGAAAGAAGGCTGGCCGCATTTGCCACGCTGACACGGCGGAATCGGTGTGAAAACGGCCGATTGCCGCGCGTGCCTCCACCCGCGGCCGCCACCGGTCGTCACAACCGGGATCTGTGTACCATCGTGCGTATGGCGCGAAGCGCGGCACCGGGTGTCACAGCCCGGTGGGACGCGCGTCGCGGAAGCCGTATCGCAACGAAGGTGAACGCTCCATGCGAAGTTTCTTTGTCCGGTTCATTGCAATCGGCGTGCTGTTCCATCTGTACGTCGGGATGCGGATCATTCCCGACGCGTTCGCGTCGCCGGTCGCGCGCACGATCGCGGCGCTGGTGCTGGCGAGCTTCGTCGTGCTGATTCCGGTCGGCATGTTCTCGCGCCGCTTCGACGAAGGCTGGGCCGCGACGCTGGCCGGCTGGGCCGGCTCGCTCGTGATGGGCTTCTTTTCGTCGCTGCTCGCGCTGACGTTCCTGCGCGAGTTCGTGCTGCTCGGCGTGCTCGCGTGGCGGCATCTCGGGCACGACGGCGCGTGGAGCGGCGCCGCGGCCGACACGGCGCTCGGCGTGCTGGCGGCCGCGGTGCTCGTCACCGCGATCGGGTTTGTCGGCGCGCGCCGCACGGCGGCGGTCAAGCGCGTGTCGATTCCGGTCGCGGGGCTGCCGGCCGCGCTCGACGGGCTGACGATCGTGCAACTGTCCGACATTCACGTCGGGCCGACGATCAAGCGGCCCTATATCGAACGGATCGTGCGCGCGGTCAATGCGCTCGATGCCGACCTCGTCGTCGTGACGGGCGACGTGGTCGACGGCTCGGTCAAGCGCCTGCGCGAGCACACCGCTCCGCTCGGCCGCATGCAGTCGCGGCACGGCAGCTTTCTCGTGACGGGCAACCATGAGTACTACGCGGGCGCGCATGCGTGGATCGACGAATTCCGGCGCATCGGGCTGACGGTGCTGCTGAACGAGCACGTGTTGATCGAGCACGACGGCGCGCGCGCGGTACTCGCCGGCGTGACCGACTTCACGGCGGGCGGGTTCGATCCCGCGCATCGCAGCGACCCCGAGCAGGCGCTGGCGGGCGCGCCGCGCGACGTCGGCACGAAGATCCTGCTCGCGCACCAGCCGCGCAGCGCCGAAGCGGCAAATCGCGCGGGTTTTACCGTGCAGTTGTCGGGGCATACGCACGGCGGCCAGTTCCTGCCGTGGCCGCCGTTCGTGCGGATGCAGCAGCCGGTGATCGGCGGGCTGAGCCGCTTCGGCGATCTGTGGCTCTATACGAGCCGCGGCACCGGATACTGGGGGCCGCCGAACCGCTTCGGCGTGCCGTCCGAGATCGCGCTGATCCGGCTGACGCGCGGCGCTTAGCGAGCCGTCATTCGATGCGGGCGATATCGCCGAAGTCGAAGCGCGGACTGCGCGGGAACAGGCCGGCCGGATCGCCGTAGCCGAGATTCACGAGGAAGTTGCTCTTGATCGCGGTGCCCGCGAAGAATTCGGCATCGACCTTCGCGTTGTCGAAGCCCGACATCGGGCCTGCATCGAGGCCGAGCGCGCGCGCGGCGAGAATCAGGTACGCGCCTTGCAGCGACGCGTTGCGGAACGCGGTGGCCTCGATCAGCGCATCGTTGCCGGCGAACCAGCTCCGTGCGTCGGCGTGCGGGAACAGGCGCGGCAGGTGCTCGTAAAACGCGAAATCCATCGCGACGATCACGGTGACGGGCGCAGCCATCGTCTTCGCGCGGTTGCCTTCGGACAACGCGGGCTTCAGGCGCGCCTTCGCTTCGGGCGACTTCACGAACACGAAGCGCGCGGGGCTCGAGTTCGCCGACGTCGGGCCGAATTTCGTCAGGTCGATCAGCCGGTGCAACAGCGCATCGTCGACGGGTTTGTCCTGCCACGCGTTGTGCGTGCGCGCGGTGCGGAACAGTTGATCGAGGGCGGAATCGGAGAGCGTCGTCATGATGGGATCCGGAAAGAAAGCGGCCGGGTCGCGCCGGCCGGCATGGCGGAAGAAAGCGGCGGCACTCGGCAGCGCGCACCGCGACACGCCGCGATGATAGCGTGACGCGCGAAAGCGCATCGGGGTGCGCGGTGGTTGTCTGCGCGCGGCGAATGACAGCGCATGGCGGCGCGCGGCGCCGTTGGCTAGTATGCAGACATGCGTGGTTCGCCCCGTTCATCGCTCGTTCCTTCCCGACATGTCGACGCCCGATCTTTTCTCTGACACGCCCGCCCCCGACGTGGACTGGTACCCGGACTGGCTTGCGCAGCCCGATGCCGATCGCGCGTTGGCCGCGCTGATCGGCGAGGTCGCGTGGCGGCAGGACACGATCCGCACGCCGCGCGGCCGCATTCCGTTGCCGAGGCTCACCGCGTGGCAGGGCGAGCCCGACGCCGTTTACATGTATTCGGGGATCCGCAACGTGCCGGCGCCGTGGACGCCGGCCGTGCTCGACCTGAAGCACGCGGTCGAGGCAACCTGCGGCGCCTGCTTCAACAGCGTGCTGCTCAATCGCTACCGTAACGGGCTGGACAGCCTCGGCTGGCACGCGGACAACGAGCCGGAGCTCGGCGATGCGCCGGTGATCGCGTCGGTGAGCCTCGGCGCAATGCGCGTGTTCGATCTCCGGCATCGCGCAACCGGTGTCACGCATGCGTATCGCCTCGACCATGGCAGCCTGCTCGTGATGCGCGGACGTACGCAGTCCGAGTGGCAGCATCGCGTGCCGAAGGCGCCGGGCGTGCAGGGCGAGCGCATCAACCTGACGTTCCGGCGCGTGATACCGGTCGGTACGGGCCGGTAGCATCTGGGCGCCATACCAGCGGTGCCCGGGCAGTCGGGCGGTTCCCGCCCCGTTTTCATGACCCACGAACGACCCATGCAAGCAATCGGCCGCGTGTGCGGCACGTTGCCGCATGAACGTTGTGCCGTGCGGCCTGAAACGGCTCTGAGGCCCGGCCCATATGGGTTTCAGGCAGTTTCGATCGACCGTCTGGTTCCGATAGATGAGTGAAACCTCTGATGGTGCGTCGCAACAATCATTGACTAGACTGTCGAATGGCTGAAACGCGTCGTATGCCGGCGCGACCCTTTTGACATGCCCCGTGCGTTGCCGATGCAATGCGCAAGGGGGCAGGAGCATAACGCGTGACCGTACTCGACCCTTCCTTCGAACCCTCGCTGCACGTCTTCGAACAAGACGGCGGATGGCAATGGGCGCTGACGGTGAAGCGGGCGACCGGCGTCGGGGTGAAAGTCGTTGCATTCAGTCGGGAAGGCTTTCGCGGCGAAGCCGAGGCTTACGCCGCCGGCCAGCTCGCCCGCGCCGAGTATGACGACACCGTGACGGCCTGACGCCGCCGCGTCGATCCCGCCCCGGGATCGCCTTCACCGTCCACCGCTCGCTGCCGGGCGGTTTTTCCCCGATCGTTTCCAGTTTCCCGTCTTCCGTCTGTCGCGATGCGTGCATCGCGCGATTCCGCATGCGCTGCGCCGATGCACCGCCGCCCGCGATCGTCGTGCGCGCACGCCGTGACGCCCGGGCCGGCCGATACCGGCGGATATCGTAATAAGATATGAGGTTATTGCGTTGGCGGGACGACGTGCCCTTCTTCCTCAAAAGGACCTACCCATGCAACTGACCCAGTTAGGCGGCCATGTCGCCCAATCCGGCTTCGCCGAAAAGCAGAAACATGCGCAAGCGCTGATGTACGGCATGGCCGACATCAACGAGTACGTGTCCGGCGGCGTCTGCTACGACGCCGCGGCCTATGTCCGGTACCTGCTGCGCGGCGACGCGATGATCGCGCCCGGTACGCTGCTCGACACGATCGGCCAGCACTGGAGGACGCGATTCAACTTCGAGACCGGCGATCAGTGGGACGGCCACGCCAGCATTCCGGCGGGAACCGCGGTCGGTTTCTCGCGCGGCGGCAATGTCTTTCATGCTGCGATCGCGGTCGGCGGCAGCCGGATCCGGGCCGTGAACGGCGGCCGTCTGGGCAGCGGGTGGATGTATGCAGTCGACCTTGCACGCGTGCTCGAGCAGGATGCGGCCGGCGGTTTTACGTACGACCGCGCGAATATCCGGGTCCACCTGTCGCGCCTGTAGGCGGCGCGGCGTCGACTACCGCGCCGTTCGCCGTCTTCCAGCCGCCCGAAGCGGGCAACGGCCGGGCGGCCGTGTTCCCGCCGTTCGGCGATTTCCGCATGGCGTCGCGCTGTCCATCGCTGCTATCCTCTCGACCGTGAATGACTCTGCATGGGGTCGCGGATGCGCATGCTGCGTCGCGGAGCAGCGCACAGGTGCGAGCCGGTGCGCGCGCTGGAGTAGCATGACTGAATATCCACGACGATCCATGACCTGTTTCGTGACTGATTTCCTTCCGTCCATGTCCACATGGTCAAGACAACGATGAGCGACGCACCCGATCCTGCCGCTGCCGGCGGCGACGAATCGTCCGGCGGCGCTTCGTCCTATCTGGTGCCGGGGCTCGAACGCGGGCTGCGGATCCTCGCCGAATTCTCGGCGCGCGAGCCCGTGCTCGGCGCGCCCGAGCTGTCGAAGCGCATCGGCATCCCGCGCACGACCACGTTCCGCCTGCTGCAGACGCTCGAGGCGCTCGGTTTCCTCGAGCGCGTGAACGGCGACCGCTATTTCCGGCTTGGCGTCGGCGTGCTGCGGCTCGGTTTCGAATACCTGAACTCGCTCGAACTGACCGATCTCGGCGCGCCCGTGCTCGAACGGCTGCGCGATTCCACCGGCTTCTCGACGCACCTGCTGATCCGCGACCAGCGCGACGTCGTATTCGTCGCGAAGGCGCAGAGCAATGCGTCGATGTTCGGTTCGGTGAAGGTGCATGTCGGCACGCGCTTGCCCGCGCATGCGACCGTGCACGGCCATGTGCTGATGGGCGACCTGACGCGCGACGCGCTGCGCCAGCTCTATCCGGAAAAGCGGCTCGAACAGTTCACCGAGCGCACGCCGGGCACCGTCGACGAACTGTACGAACGCGTGCGCCATTACGCGCGGCTCGGTTATGCGGTCAGCGAGGCGGCGTTCGAAAGCGGCATCTCGGCCGTGACCGCGCCCGTGCGCGATCATTCGGGCTCGATCGTCGCGGCGATCACCGCGACGGTGCCGCGCTCGGAGATCGGCGAGGCCGGCGAGAAGGAGCGGCTCGTCGAAGCCGTGTGCGGCGCGGCGGTCGATCTGTCGCAACGCCTGAACTACCGTCCGCTCGAAAGCGACCCGACGTTCGCGCATGCGCGCCACAAGGTCGCGATGTTCTGACGCGCACCTCGCATCGCAAACGACAAGAGCGGCCCGCGGGCCGCTCTTGTCGTTTCTGACGCCGAACGCGTGAAACCGCTCAGAACGAGTGGTGGATCCCGGTGAGCACGATCACCTGGTTCGCGGTGCTCGACACGCCCGCCGTGAAGAACGCGGCCTTCGCGCCGCCCGACCCGTGCTCGTACAACACGTTCGCATAGAGCTGCGTGCGCTTCGACAGCGCATAGATGTCGCCGAGCTCGACCTGCGTCCAGCGGCGGCCGGCCAGCGTCGTGGTCGCCGCGCCGCCCGCGATCGTGTTGAACGCGCTGCTGCGGTAGTTCACGCCTGCGTCATAGCTCTGGAACGTATCCGAATGGCCGTTCGACTGCATCTTCGTGCGCGTGTAGAGGCCATGTACGAGGAAGTCGCCGAACTGGTACGACGCGCCCGCGCCGATGTTCTCGACCTTGTTCGCGATATAGCCGTTCGCGGTGTTCTGCCCCTGGAACGAAGCGATGCCCGTCTGGCCGATCAGGATCGAGCGGTCGTGTTCGTTCGAGTAGACGGCCGACGCCTTGAACGGGCCGTTCGCATAGTTCAGCGCGACGCCGACCGACTTGCCGGTCGAGAAGTTCGTCGTGTTGCCGAGCGCCAGCGCCGCCGCGGCCGAGAAGCCTGCGTAGGTCGGCGAGCGGTACTTCACCGCGTTGTTGTACGGCACGTTGCCGGTTGCGGCGAGCCCGTCGATGTTGCCGGGGTGGAAGGCGTACCAGCTCAGCGCGAGGTAGGCCGTGCTGAGCGGATCGAGATAGTCGAACGACAGCGGCGTCTGGCGGCCGAGCGTCAGCGTGCCGTAGCGGTCCGAACTGAGGCCGACGAACGCCGCGCGGTTCCAGATCGTGTTCGCGGTCGCGAACTGGCCGTTGTTCGTATAGAAGCCGTTTTCGAGCTGGAAGATCGCCGACAGGCCGTCGCCGAGGTCTTCCTTGCCCTTCAGGCCCCAGCGATCGGGCTGCGTGTTGCCCTGGATCATCGCCCACTTCGCGTGGCCGCCGACGTTGTTCACGTACGCGACGCCCGCATCCAGGCTGCCGTAGAGCACCACGCTGCTCTGCGCCCACGCGCCCGACACGGCGCCCAATCCGATGACTGCTGCTGCTACCGCATGCTTGACCATTTGATCTCCTGACTCTCCAACCTGATGAAAACGTGCCGTGGCGGCCTGCGCGGGGACGGCCGGCCGTCACGCGCGTTCCACCGCCGGATGGGCATTCCTGATGTTCCATATAAGGAACAATGTGCCTCTGATGGAATGGAGTATAGAGGCGTCGCGCACGTGATCAAAAATAATTTTTTCGGGACGGATGGGTTCCTGGACGACGCACGGCACCGGTGCGCGAGGCTCTCAAAAAGGGTATAACTCCCCGTCACATAACAAAAAATCACATTTGATGAGGTGGATGGCGGCAATGGTCGACCCGGCGGTCGGTGTTTTCCCTAGGGCATGCAGCTTTTTGTTTTACTCGTGGAAAGTCGCTCCTATAATCACCATCCATAAACTGATGTTCCTGATATGGAACAAACGAGAAGCAAACCGAGAGTCGATCAGAAGGAAGGGTGTGAGATGTCTGAACAATGGATTTGCGCCGGACACGCCGGCGCGCTGTCGGAAGACACGCCGATCGAGTTCAAGCGGACCGACGGCGTCGAAATCGGGATCTACCGCGTCGGCGACGACGTGTATGCGCTCGAGAACGTGTGCCCGCATGCGTACGCGCTGCTGACGCAGGGGTTCGTCGACGAAGGCACGGTCGAATGCCCGCTGCACGAGGCCGTGTTCGACATCAGGACGGGCGAATGCCTGAAGGGTCCGGGCGGGCGCGCGCTGAAGCAGTACGCGGTGCGCCTCGCCGGCGAGGAAATCCAGATCAAGGTGGAATGACATGAAAGAAGCGACCGTGAACTTCAATCCCTTCCTGAAGCCGTGGGTGGCGCCGCAGCCGAACAACGTCGCCGGCAAGGGGCAGATCGAGATCCCCGGTCAGGTCGAGAACCGGATCTGGCAGAACCGCAAGGCCGAGCCGACCCAGTACGAGAACGACCTCGGCGATGCGCTCGAACGCGTGTTCGAGGCCGGCGCGACCGAGCTGGACGACGTCGTCGCGGGCCTGAACCGCATCGGCTTCCGCGCACCGGACGGCACGCCGTGGACGCCGGAGCGCTTCCGCGCCGAAATGGCCGCGCTCGCGGAATGACCGCGCCGAGCGCGCGATCCGCCGACCCGACGACAACCGTATCCGGAGCACACTGATGACGTCCCCCGCACAACACGCTTCCCAACACGACCCGGTCCGTGACTATCTCGACCGCGGCATCAAGAACTACTGGTATCCCGTCGCGCCGAGCTGGCAGGTGTCGAACGCCCCCGTCGGCCTGACGCGCCTGTCCGAGCAGATCGTGCTGTGGCGCGATCACGAGGGCAAGGTCCACGCACTCGAAGATCGCTGCCCGCACCGCGGCGCGCGCCTGTCGCTCGGCTGGAACCTCGGCGGCAGCATCGCGTGCTGGTATCACGGCATCGAAGTCGACGGCGGCGGCACGGTCAACCGCGTGCCGGCCGTGTCCAACTGTCCGCTCGAAGGCACGAAGTGCGTGAAGTCCTATCCGGTCGAAGAGAAGGCCGGCGCGATCTTCCTGTGGTTCGGCGACGAAGCGCACGGCGAGCCGGCGCCGCTGAACCTGCCCGAGGAACTGGTCGCCGACGAGTACGGCCACTTCCTGTGCGTGTCGAACTGGAAGTGCAATTACCAGTACGCGATCGACAACGTGATGGACCCGATGCACGGCGCGTACCTGCACGCGACGTCGCACTCGATGGCCGAAGGCGACAAGCAGGCCGACATGCGCGTGCGCAAGACGGAAACGGGCCTGATGTTCGAGAAGGTCGGCCAGCGCGACGTGAACTTCGACTGGGTCGAACTCGGCGAAACCGGCTGCCTGTGGATGCGCCTCGCGATTCCGTACAAGCAGAAGTTCGGCCCGGGCGGCAACTTCGGGATCATCGGCTTCGCGACGCCGGTCGACGGCGACAACTGCCAGGTCTACTTCTGGCGCACCCGCAAGGTCAGCGGCTGGCAGCGCGACGTGTGGCGCTTCATGTACCGCAACCGCCTCGAAGGGCTGCACTGGGATGTGCTCGAGCAGGACCGCTACGTCCTCGAAAGCCTCGCGCCGCAGGCGCGCGATCACGAATACCTGTACCAGCACGACGTCGGCATCACGCGCGTGCGCCGGATGCTGCGCCAGCGTGCGCAGGAACACCTGTCCGCGCTCGATGCGCATCGCGCGGCACAAGCTGCTTCGGAGCCCGCGAATGGCTGAGTTCGCACCGGTCGTGCCGCTCGCGGGGCGCCGCGTGCTCGTCACGGGCGGCGCGCGCGGTCTCGGCGCGGCGTTCGTGAAGGCGCTCGTCGCGGCAGGCGCGCAGGTTGCGTTCGGCGACGTGCTGGCCGACGAGGGCCGTGCGCTCGCCAAGCAACTGTCGGAAGCCGGCCATGTTGCGCATTTCTTCGCGCTCGACCTGGCCGATCCGGCGAGCGTCGACGCATTCGTCGCGCAGGGCGCGGCGTCGCTCGGCGGCATCGACGCGCTGATCAACAACGCGGCGATCACGAACTCGGGCGGCAAGCTGTCGACCGAGCTCGACGTCGCGACGTGGGACGCCGTGATGAACGTGAACGTGCGCGGCGTGTGGCTCGTCAGCAATGCGGCGCTGCCGCACCTCGCGAAGTCGGGCCGCGGCGCGATCGTGAACCTCGCATCGGACACCGCGCTGTGGGGTGCGCCGAGGCTACTCGCGTATGTCGCGAGCAAGGGCGCGGTGATCGCGATGACGCATGCGCAAGCGCGCGAGTTCGGCGCGCACGGCGTGACGGTCAACGCGATCGCGCCGGGGCTGACCGAAGTCGAGGCGACCGCCTACGTGCCCGCCGAGCGCCATGCGTTCTACATGCAGGGCCGCGCGCTGACGCGCGCGCAGGTACCCGACGACGTGACGGGCCCCGTGCTGTTCCTGCTGTCGGACGGCGCGCGCTTCGTGACGGGCCAATTGCTGCCGGTGAACGGCGGCTTCGTAATGAATTGATGTTTTCACCCTGAATGAAGGAGAGGACGATGGCGGACGCCGATCTCGAACGCAAGTCGTGGGACCAGCCGGAAGGCGCAAGCTTCAACGACTGGATGGAAGGGCGCGTCGCGCGCTACGCGACGCGGCGCTACGACTGGGACGCACTGAAGTTCCAGGCCGACTACGACCCGAAGTACCGCCGTGCGCAGATGCGTTACGTCGGCACGGGCGGCACGGGCGTCGCGAAGGACGTCAACACGGTGCCGGCCGGCAACTTCACGTTCTCGACGATGGTCATCCCGGCCGGCAACATCGGCCCGAGCCACATCCATATCGACGTCGAGGAAATCTTCTTCGTGCTGCGCGGCAAGATGAAGGTGATCTGCGAGCGCGACGGCGAGACGTGGGAAGCGATCCTCGGCGAGCGCGACCTGATCTCGGTGCCGCCCGGCGTGTATCGCACGGAAATCAACATCGGCGAGGAAGACGCGCTGATGTGCGTGATGCTCGGCTCGTCGAAGCCGATCACGCCGACGTATCCGCCCGATTCGCCGCTCGCGAAGATCAAGCGTTGAGACGGAGCCGGTGAAGCAATGAGTGTCATCGACAAACGTGAACGCGACCGCACCGCGGCATTCGCCGCGCTGCTCGGGCAGTTTCCCGAGCAGCGTTGCGCGGCCGGCGCGGCGGGCACGATCGGATATCGCGAGGCCGGCGCGCAGCATGCGGGCCGCGCGCTGCCTGTCGTGCTGCTGCACGGGATCGGGTCGGGCGCCGCATCGTGGGTGCGCCAGCTCGACGCGCTCGGCGCATCGCGGCGCGTGCTCGCGTGGGATGCGCCCGGTTATGGCGCGTCGACGCCCGTGCACGGCGCGTCGCCGGCCGCCGCCGATTACGCGGCGTCGCTGAACGCGTGGCTCGAGGCACTCGGCATCGAACGCTGTGTGCTGGTCGGGCATTCGCTCGGCGCGATCGTCGCGGGCGGTCTCGCCCGCGTGATGCCCGGGCGGATCGCCGGCCTGCTGCTGGTGTCGCCCGCGGGCGGCTACGGCAGCGCGCCCGCCGAAACGCGCGAATCGCGGCGCGACGCGCGGCTCGCGATGCTCGCGGAACTCGGCCCGGCCGGGCTCGCCGAGCAGCGCAGCGGCAACATGCTGTCCGGTTTCGCGAGCGAGGATGCGCGTGCGTGGGTGCGCTGGAACATGGCGCGCATCGTGCCGGCCGGCTATGCGCAGGCCACGCACCTGCTCGCGAACGCCGATCTCGCAACCGATCTCGCCGGTTTCCGCGGCCGCACGGCCGTGGCCGTCGGCGCGAACGACGCAATTACGCCGCCGGCCGCCTGCGAGCGAATCGCCGCGGCCGCGCACGTCGGGCTGCAGGTGATTCCGCAAGCCGGTCATGCCGGGTACGTGGAAGCGCCGGCCGTTTATTCCGCACTGATCGACACGTTCTGCCGTCAGTGCGATACGCAGCGAGGGCTGGTATGAGCGAACCGCTGCAACAACAGGAATCCGAGAACGCGAAGGCGGAAGCCAGCTACGTGGTGCCGGGCCTCGAACGCGGGCTGCGGATTCTCGCCGAATTCTCGCCGCGCGAGCCGGTGCTCGGCGCACCCGAGTTGTCGAAGCGGCTCGGCATTCCGCGCACGACGGTGTTCCGTCTGCTGCAGACGCTCGAATCGCTCGGCTTCCTCGAGCGCGCGGACAAGGACCGCAACTACAAGCTCGGCATCGCCGTGCTGCGGCTCGGCTTCGAATACCTGAGCTCGCTGGAGCTGACCGATCTCGGCCTGCCGGTGATCGAGAGCCTGCGCGACGCGACCGGCTTCACGACGCACATCGTGATCCGCGACGGCCGTGACGTCGTGTTCGTCGCGAAAGCGCAGAGCCAGGCGCCGGTGTTCAGCTCGATCCGCGTGAACGTCGGCACCCGCTTGCCCGCGCATGCGACGACGCATGGCCATGTGCTGATGGGCGACCTGTCGCTGAAGGAGCTGCGCGCGCTGTATCCGCAAGGCATGCTGAACCGGATGACGAACGCGACGCCGGAGACGGTCGATGCGCTGTACGAAGTGATCCGCGAGGATGCGCTGCGCGGCTATGGCGTCAGCAACTCCTCGTTCGAGCGCGGCATCTCGGTGGTGACGGCGCCCGTGCGCAACGAGACGCAGAAGATCGTCGCGTGCATCACGGTGACGGTGCCGCGGCCGGAGATCGACGCGGCGCTGATCGCGGACGGGTTGATCGACAAGGTGCAGCGCGCGGCGGCGGAACTGTCGCGGCGGCTCAATTACCGCTCGGATGACGAGCACACGTTTCTCAAGGCGTTAGGACTCCGATGATTCAGATCGATCTGACCGGGCAGGTTGCGGTGGTGACGGGCGGTTCGTCCGGCATCGGCCTCGCGACGGCCGAACGGTTCCTGCAGGCCGGCGCGTCGGTCGCGATTTGCGGCCGTGACAGCGACCGCCTCGCGCGCGCCGCGGCGAGGCTCGGCGAAAAATATCCGGGCGCGCAACTGCTCGCCGAGCGTTGCGACGTGCTCGACGAAGCCGACGTGGCCGCGTTCGCCCAAGCGGTGTCCGCCCGCTTCGGCCGTGCCGACATGCTGGTGAACAACGCAGGCCAGGGCCGCGTGTCGACCTTCGCGGATACGACCGACGACGCATGGCGCGAAGAGCTCGAACTCAAGTACTTCAGCATCATCCGCCCGACGCGTGCGTTCCTGCCGCTGCTGCGCGACGCGGCCGCGCCGACGATCACCTGCGTGAATTCGCTGCTCGCGCTGCAGCCCGAGCCGCACATGGTCGCGACGTCGTCGGCGCGTGCGGGCGTGCTGAGCCTCGTGAAGTCGCTCGCGACCGAACTGGCGCCGCAGCGCATCCGCGTGAACTCGATCCTGATCGGCATCGTCGAGTCGGGTCAGTGGCGCCGCCGCTACGAAGCGCAGGCGCAAGCCGGCGAAAGCTGGGACGACTGGACCGGCGCGCTCGCGCGCAAGAAGAACATTCCGCTGAATCGCTTCGGCAAGCCCGACGAGGCCGCCTGGGCACTTTTTTATCTCGCAACGCATCTGTCGTCCTATACGACGGGCAGCCATATCGACGTTTCTGGAGGGTTTGCACGCCATGTCTAACAAAACCACGGTTGGCGAGCTGATTGCCGCCTTTCTCGAGCAGTGCGGCGTGAAAACCGCATTCGGTGTCATCTCGATCCACAACATGCCGATCCTCGACGCGATCAACTCGCGCGGCAACATCCGCTATGTCGGCGCGCGCGGCGAAGCGGGCGCGGTGAACATGGCCGACGGCCTGGCCCGCGTGTCGGGCGGCCTCGGCGTCGCGTTCACGAGCACGGGCACGGCGGCGGGCAACGCGGCCGGCGCGATGGTCGAGGCACTGACGGCCGGCACCGCGATGCTGCACATCACGGGGCAGATCGAGACGCCGTATCTCGACCAGGATCTCGCGTACATCCACGAAGCGCCCGACCAGCTGACGATGCTGGACGCGATCTCGAAGGCCGCGTTCCGCGTGCGCACGGTCGAGACCGTGCTGCCGACGATTCGCGAAGCCGTGCGTATCGCGCAGACCGCGCCGACGGGCCCCGTGTCGGTCGAGATTCCGATCGACATCCAGGCCGCCGAAATCGAATGGCCGGAAGACCTTGCACCGGCACACATCACGGTGCGCGAGCACGACGCCGCACGCGTCGCGAAGCTCGCCGACGCGCTCGCGGCCAAGCGCCGCCCGCTGCTGTGGCTCGGCGGCGGCGCGCGCCACGCCCGCGAGGAAGTCGAACGTCTCGTGAAGCTCGGCTTCGGTGTCGTGACGAGCGTGCAGGGCCGCGGCGTGCTGCCCGAGGATCATCCGGCGACGCTCGGCGCGTTCAACGTGCATGCGTCCGTCGAAGCGTTCTACAAGACCTGCGATGCGCTCGTCGTGGTCGGTTCGCGCTTGCGCGGCAACGAGACGCTGAAGTACAAGCTCGCGCTGCCGCAGCCGCTGTTCCGCGTCGACGCCGACGCGCTCGCCGACAACCGTGGATATCGCAACGAGTTGTTCGTGCACGGTGATTCGAAGCGCGTGCTGGCCGAGCTCGCCGACCGCCTCGAAGGCCGCCTGTCGGTCGATCCGCAGTTCGCGTCCGATCTCGCAGCCGCCCGCGAGCAGGCGGTCGCCGACGTGGCGAAGGGCCTCGGGCCGTACAAGCAGCTCGTCGATACGCTGCAGGGCGCCGTCGGCCGCGACTACAACTGGGTGCGCGACGTGACGATCTCGAACAGCACGTGGGGCAACCGCCTGCTGAAGATCTTCGAACCGCGCGCGGGCGTGCATGCGCTCGGCGGCGGTATTGGCCAGGGCATTCAGATGGGCATTGGCGCCGCGCTGGCGGGCGCGGCGGCCAAGACGGTCTGCCTCGTCGGCGACGGCGGCCTGATGGTCAACGTCGGCGAGCTCGTGACGGCCGTGCAGGAAAACGCGAACGTGATGATCGTGCTGATGAACGACCAGTGCTATGGCGTGATCCGCAACATCCAGGACGCGCACTACGGTGGCCGCCGCTGCTTCGTGCAATTGCACCAGCCCGATTTCGCGCAGTTCTGCGCGAGCTTCGGCCTCACGCATTACCGGATCACGTCGCTCGACCAGGCCGAAGCGATCGTGCGCGAAGGGATGGCGAAGGAAGGCCCGGTGATGGTCGAAGTCGACATGCTGTCGGTCGGCTCGTTCGCATCGCAGTTCGCAGGCCCGCCGGTGAAGAAGGAAGCGCCCACGGAGCGCCAGTATGCGTAACGCGCACGCACCCGTCGACGTCGCGATGATCGGCTTCGGTGCGATCGGCGCGGCCGTGTACCACGCGGTCGAGCACGACGCGGCGCTGCGCATCGCGCACGTGATCGTGCCGGAACACCAGCGCGCCGCGGTGCAGGGCGTGCTCGGCAGTGCGGTCGAGGTCGTGTCGTCGGTCGACGCACTGGCCCGTCGCCCCGAGTTCGCGCTGGAATGCGCGGGCCACAGTGCGCTCGTCGATCACGTCGTGCCGCTGTTGAGGGCCGGCACCGACTGCGCGGTCGCGTCGATCGGCGCGTTGTCCGATCTCGCGCTGCTCGACGTGCTGTCGCGGGCGGCCGACGAAGGCAACGCGACGGTGACGCTGCTGTCCGGCGCGATCGGCGGCATCGACGCGCTGGCTTCCGCGCAGCAGGGCGGCCTCGACGAAGTGCTGTACGTCGGCCGCAAGCCGCCGCTCGGCTGGCTCGGCACGCCGGCCGAGGAATTGTGCGACCTGCGAGCGATGACCGAAGAGAAGGTGATCTTCGAAGGCACTGCACGCGACGCCGCACGGCTGTATCCGAAGAACGCGAACGTCGCGGCGACCGTCGCACTCGCTGGCCTCGGCCTCGATGCGACGCGCGTGCGATTGATCGCCGATCCGGCCGTCGCGCGCAACGTGCACCGCTTCACCGCGCGCGGCGCATTCGGCGAGATGTCGCTCGAAATGAGCGGCAAGCCGCTGCCCGACAACCCGAAGACGTCCGCGCTGACGGCATTCAGCGCGATCCGCGCGCTGCGCAACCGCGCGGCCCGCTGCGTGATCTGACCGGGCCATAAAGCGTCCGCCCGCGCCACGGCGAGGGCGGCTGTGCAGAGACAGATTTGTGGGACTTGTGAAATGACTCCTTTCGATACGAGCCTCGTACCCGACGGCAACATCCTGATCGGCGGCGAATGGCGGCGCGGCCGTGGCGCGCCTTACGCGAGCATCTATCCGGCCGACCAGTCGCTGAACATGGAAGTGTCGACGGCGAACGCGGAAGACGCGGCCGAAGCCGTCGAGGCCGCCGACGCAGCATGGCGCCGTGCCGACTGGGCCGGGCTGAAGCCGCACCAGCGCGCACAGGTGCTGTACCGCATCGCGGATCTGATCATGCAGCGCCACGAGGTGCTCGCGAACCTGCAGCGCCGCGACAACGGCAAGCCGATCGGCGAGACCCGCGTGCTGGTGGCCAGCGCGGCGAACACGTTCCGCTATTTCGCGGCCTGCCTCGAAACGCTCGACGAGGAACTGACGCCGTCGCGCGGTGACTACCTGACGATGAGCGTGTACGAGCCGATCGGCGTGATCGCGGCGATCACGCCGTGGAATTCGCCGATCGCGTCCGACGCACAGAAACTCGCGCCGGCGCTCGCCGGCGGCAACGCGGTGGTGCTCAAGCCGGCCGAAGTCACGCCGCTCGTGTCGCTTGCGCTGGCGCGCATCTGCGAGGAAGCCGGCGTGCCGAAGGGCGTGCTGAGCGTGCTGCCGGGCAAGGGCTCGGTGATCGGCGACGTGCTCGTGCGTCATCCGCTGGTGAAGAAGGTGTCGTTCACGGGCGGCACCGAAGTGGGCCGTGGCATTGCGCGCATCGCGGCCGAGAAACTGATGCCCGTGTCGCTCGAACTCGGCGGCAAGTCGCCGACGATCGTATGCGACGACGCCGATCTCGATCACGCGGTCAACGGCGTGCTGTACGGCATTTTCAGCTCGTCGGGCGAAGCGTGCATCGCGGGCTCGCGGCTGTTCGTGCAGCGCGCGGTGTACGACGAATTCATGCAGCGCCTGGTTGCGGGCGCACGCAAGCTGCGCGTGGGCGACCCGACGCGGCCCGATACGCAGATGGGGCCGCTGATCACCGCGAAGCATCGCGAATCGGTGGAGCGCTACGTCGCGCTCGGCCTGGAAGAAGGCGGCCGCCTGCTGTGCGGCGGCGAGCGGCCGTCGGGCGACGGGCGCGAGAACGGTTTCTTCTATCAGCCGACGATTCTCGAAGGCTTGCCGAACAGCGCGCGCATCTGCCAGGAAGAAATCTTCGGGCCCGTGCTCGTCGCGATGCCGTTCGACGACGAAGCGTCGCTGATCGCGCAGGCGAACGACAGCGTGTTCGGTCTGGCTGCCGGCATCTGGACGCGCGACTACAAGCGCGCGTGGCGCATCGCGCGAGCGCTGGAGACGGGCACCGTCTGGATCAACACGTACAAGCTGTTCTCGATCTCCACGCCGTTCTCCGGCTGGAAGGAAAGCGGGATGGGGCGCGAGAAGGGGCGTCTCGGCATCCGCGAATACATGCAGCAGAAGAGCCTCTACTGGGGCTTGAACGACGCGCCGCTGCCGTGGGCGAACTGAGCGAAGGGGAATGACGCAATGAGCATTTTGGGAATCGAGCAGATCACGTACGGTGTCGACGATCTCGCCACCTGTCGGCGCTTTTTCGCCGACTGGGGGCTGAAGGAAGTCGAGCACGACGACACGCAAGCACGCTTCGAGACGTTGAACGGCTGCACCGTGCTGGTCGTCAAGGCCGACGATCCGGCGCTGCCGCCCGCGTTCGAGGCGGGCCCGACGCTGCGTGAAGTCACGTGGGGCGTCGCGACGCAGCAGGAACTCGACGCGCTGCGCGGCAAGTTCGCCGGCCAGCCCGGCTTTTACGCACGGAAGGATGCGCTCGGCTGCACCGACCCGAACGGGATGGCGATCCGTGTCGAGGTCACGCGCAAGCGCGCGCTCGACATCACCGGCTCACCATCGAACGTGTGGGGCCAGACGCTGCGTGTCGACCAGCCGAGCCCGATCTATGCGCGCGCGGAGCCGGTGGAGGTCGGGCATGTCGTGTTCTTCACGAACTGCCTCGACGCACAGGAAAAGTTCTATCACGAGCTGCTCGGCTTCGAGACGTCGGACCGCTATCCGGGCCGCGGTGCATTCATGCGCTGCGCGCCGCACGGCGGCCACCACGACCTGTTCCTGCTCGCGCTGCCGAACGGCAAACGCGGACTGAACCACGTCGCGTTCACCGTGCGTGACATCCACGAAGTGTTCGGCGGTGGCATGCACATCGACCGCTGCGGCTGGGAAACGCAACTCGGCCCGGGCCGTCACCCGGTGTCGTCCGCGTACTTCTGGTATTTCCAGAATCCGGCCGGCGGGCTGATCGAGTACTACGCGGACGAGGACGTCCTGACGCCGGAATGGCAGCCGCGCGAATTCGAGCCGGGCCCGACCGTGTTCGCCGAGTGGGCCGTCGACGGTGGCCTCGACGGCAACACGCGTCGGCAGAAGAACGCGAAGGCGCCGGAAGGCAAGTTCATGACGGAGCGCAAATCATGACCGAGGCGAACACGCCCGCGCAGCCCGCGCCCGGCACGGTCGTCGTGATCGGCGGCGGCCAGGCCGCCGGCTGGGTGCTGAAGACGTTGCGCGCCGAAGGTTTCACGGGCCGCCTCGTGATGATCGCCGACGAGCCGCACCTGCCGTACGAGCGTCCGCCGCTGTCGAAGGCCGTGCTGGCTGGCGACGCCGATATCGAAACCGTACGCGTCGTGCGTCCCGACGAATTCGACGCATTGAATGTCGAAGCGTGGCAGCCCGAACGCGCGGCATCGATCGACCGCGCGCGCCGCGTGGTGACGACCGCCAGCGGCCGCGAGATCGAATACGACCGGCTCGTGATCGCGACCGGCGGCACATCGCGCCGCCTGCCCGACACGATCGTGAAGACGCCGAACCTGCACTACCTGCGCACGCTCGACGAAGCGGCCGCGCTCGGCGAGAAGCTGCGCGCCAGCCAACGCGTGCTCGTGATCGGCGGCGGCTGGATCGGCCTCGAAGTCGCGGCGACCGCGCGCAAGCTCGGCGTCGAGGCGGTCGTGGTGGAAGGCGCGCCGCGGCTGTGCGGGCGCTCGGTGCCGCAGATCGTGTCGGATTTCCTGCTCGACCTGCATCGCTCGAACGGCGTCGACGTGCGTCTCGGCGCGGCGCTCGCGTCGCTCGATGCGCAGCCGGACGACGCATCGAAGGTGCGTGCGACGCTCGCCGACGGCACGACGATCGACGCCGATTTCGCGGTGGCCGGCATCGGTCTCGCACTGAACGCGTCGCTTGCGAGCGATGCGGGGCTGGCCGTCGACGACGGTATCGTCGTCGACGAATTCGGCGCGACGAGCGACCCGGCGATCTTCGCGTGCGGCGACGTCGCGAACCATCACAACGGCTGGCTGAAGCGGCGCGTGCGGCTCGAATCGTGGGCCAACGCGCAGAACCAGGCGATCGCGGCCGCGAAAGCCGTGCTCGGCGTACGCGCGCCGTACGCGGAGATTCCGTGGTTCTGGTCCGATCAGTACGACGTGAACCTGCAGATCCTCGGGGATCTGCCGGCCGATGCGCAGCTCGTCGTGCGCGGCGAGCTCGCCGCGCGCCGTGCGACGCTGTTTTTCGTGGGCGACGGGCATGTGAGAGGTGTCATCGCCGTGAACAACGCACGCGAGCTGAAGCTCGCGCGCAAGTGGATGAACCAGGGCCGGGCAGTGGATACGGAAGCCCTGGCAGACACGACCAAAGCGCTTGCCTGACCGGGCAAAGAGACTACGGAGACACCCCGCATGAGCACTTTCGACAACGTCGTGGCCGGTCGCGCCACGATGGAAGCTGCCGCCTCCACGCCCGGCGCGATCATCGCGCGGCTCGAGCGGCTTCCGGCCAATGCGATGCAGATCCGCGCGCGCGTGCTGATCGGCGCCGCGACGTTCTTCGACGGCTTCGACGTGATCACGATCGCGGCGACGCTGCCGCTGCTGATTCACAAATGGGGGCTGTCGCCGACGCAGATCGGCATGCTGATCGCGTCCGGCGCGATCGGCCAGCTGATCGGCGCATTCCTGTTTCCCGCGCTGGCCGAGAAGCACGGCCGTGTGAAGGCGATCGCGTGGAGTTCGGCCGTGATCGGCATCACGAGCATCGCGTGCGGCTTCGCGCCAACCTTCGAGATCTTCGTGCTGCTGCGGATCCTGCAGGGGCTCGGGCTCGGCGGCGAGTTGCCGGTTGCCGCGACGTACATCAACGAGATCACGCGCGCGCATGGCCGCGGCCGTTTCGTACTGCTGTACGAGATCGTGTTCCCGATCGGCCTGCTCGTGTCGATGGCGCTCGGCGCGTGGCTCGTGCCGCGGTTCGGCTGGGAAATCATGTACTTCGTCGGCGGGCTGCCGCTGGTCCTGTCGCTCGTGCTCACGCGCCTCGTGCCGGAATCGCCGCGCTGGCTCGCATCGCGCGGGCGGCTCGCGGAAGCCGGGCGCGCGACGAGCGTGTTCGAAGCGTCGGTGCGCGGCGAGCTGCCGCCGGTCACGCAGGTGGCCGCGTTCGACGAGATGGTGCGCCAGCATCCGAAGCGCAAGATGAGCGACCTGTTCAGCGCCGCGTATCGCAAGCGCACGCTCGCGGTGGCGACACTGTGGGCGACCTGCGGGTTCATCCAGTACGGGCTGTCGACGTGGCTGCCGACGATCTACAAGAACTTCTATCACGCGCCGCTGCAGCTCGCGCTGAACCTCGCGGTGATCGGTTCGGTGATGGGCGTGCTCGGGTCGCTGGCGTCGGCGCTGCTCGTCGACAAGCTCGGCCGCAAGCCGGTGATCGTGTGGTCGTTCGTGCTGTGTGCGCTGTCGCTGGCGTTCGCGGGCATTTATCACGCGTCGTCTGTGTATGTCGTCGCGGTGTTCTGCTCATTGTCGCTCGGGTTGATGGCGTCGGGGTTCATTACCGCGTACGTCTATACGCCGGAACAGTATCCGACGAGCATCCGCGCGTCGGGCTGCGGGCTCGGCAGCGCGTGGCTGAAGATCGCATCGTTCGTCGCGCCGATGGTCGTGCCGCACGCGATCATCGGCGGGAACCTCGCACCGGCGTTTTACCTGATCGGCGTCGTGCCGCTGATCGCGGCGGTGACCGTGCATTTCGTCGGGATCGAGACGAAGGGGAAGGTGCTCGAGGCGCTGGAGGCATAAGCGCAGCCGGCGGTAACGGAAGAAGTGAAAAGAAAGGCTCGGGCGATGTCCGGGCCTTTCGGCTTTTGGGCGATCCGGTTGTGTCGTCTGGCAGTGCGAACGCATGCCATTGTTGACGTATGGCTTGCATGGTCTAATTCACGGTCCCGTCATTCGTCCGACCATCGCGATGCCCCCGTTCGAACCCGTCACGCTGAATACATCCCGCCTCGTCCTGCGTCCGCTTCGCGAAGCAGACGCACAGGCTTTCTTCGAGATCTGGTCGGATGCCGAAGCGATGCGCTATTTCTCGTTTGTGCCGATGACGCACATCGAGCAGGCAGCGGAGCGCGTTGCACGCAACCTGACGACGTCGGCCAGCGGGCAGGATCTGATCTGCGTGCTCGAACTGCGCGAATCCGGCGAAACGCTCGGCGAATGCGTGCTGTTCCATGCGAACGAGCAATGCCGCCGTGCCGAGATCGGCTTCAGCCTGCGGCGCAAGTACTGGAGCGGCGGATATATGCGCGAGGCGGCGTCGGCCATGATCGATCATGCGTTCGACACGCTGCGGCTGAACCGGCTCGAAGCCGATATCGATCCACGCAACATCGCGTCGGCGCGGCTGCTCGAACGGCTGGGCTTCGCCCGGGAAGGGCTGCTGCGCGAACGCTGGATCGTCGGCGATGAAGTGTCGGACAGCGCGCTGTACGGATTGCTGGCGAGCGATCGCCGCGGGTGACGTGGCAGGGCTGGCGGCGGTCGCTCACAGTCTCGCGAGCCAGCCTTCGACCATTGCTTTCCCGCGCAGTATCGCGACCCACCGATCGGGCAATGCCTGCTCGCCATACAGCGCACCGGCGAGGCTGCCGGCGATTGCCGCCGTCGTATCCGTGTCGTTGCCGAGCGCGATCGCGCGCTTCACGCAGTCTTCGTAGCTGCCCGTCGACAGCAGGCAGTGGATGGCCGACCAGAAGCTGTCGACCACGTAACCGGATCCTTGCGGTGCATCGAAGCGACCGTCGAGCACGATCTTCAGCTCGATCTCGTCGGCCGTGCCTTCGTAGCGCGCGAGCAGTTCGTCTTCGGCCGCGCGCACCGCATCGGGCGCCGGCTGGCCCTCGACGATGCCCAGCGCCGTCAGGCCATAAAGCGCGCAGCATAGCTGCGAGCGCACGTGGCCGTGCGTGACGACGCTCTGCTTGCGTGCGAGCCCGATCGCTTCGTCGCGTGACTTGGCAATCATGACCACGGGAAAGCAGCGCATCAGCGAGCCGTTGCCGTTGTCGCGCTCGTCGCCGGGCCCGGCAGTTGCCGGCGCCGCGCCGGCCGCCAGCGCGTGGAACGCACGTTGCGTCTGCAGGCCGACGTCGAACACACGGCCGTCCGGCGTGAATGCGCCGCGATGAAACCAGTCCTGCAGGTTGTCGGCCAACGTGTCGAGATTCAGGTCGCGGTCGTGCAACAGCGCGTCGAGCAGCGCGAGCGCCTGCGCGCCGTCGTCGCTCCAGGTGCCGGGCGGTACGCCGTCGTGCGCGCGTGCGAAGCCGGGCGGCGGCGTCATGTCGATCGCGGCGGGCGGCGGGATCGATTCGGCGTCGTGGAATTCGTACGGCACGCCCAGTGCGTCGCCGACCAGCAGGCCAAGCAGGCCGCCACGCAGGCGGGAGTGTCGATTCGGAGGGGCGGTCATCGGAAGGTGGCCGGGTGGAGCGGCTCGCGTCGTGGAATACCGTGCAGACTAGACCAATCGCGTCGGCGTGCCTAGCCGATGCAGCGCGCCCGGTGCGAATGAATGCCGCACTGCAGACGTGTGCCGGTGAACTAGAGTCGAGCGGTAGCGGATCAAACGACACCGGGAACACAACGCACAATGGCCAAGAAATTTCCCCTGCACCCCGTGCATCCGGAGAGGATCTGCTGGGGATGCGACAACTACTGCCCGACGCACGCGATGCGTTGCGGCAACGGCTCCAGCCGCACGCAGCACCCGAGCGAGCTGCTCGGCGACGACTGGTATCGATACGGCGACTGGGGCATCGAATCCCCGGATGGCGACAACGCAACCGAAGCCGGCGGGCAGTGATCGCGACAAGTTGCCTCACCGGCGAGCGTCCTGTTTCTTGATCTGCATCACGGTGGCGAAACACGTGCCGAAACATCATGAAAAAAGATGCATATGACGCGCATCTTGAAGCGGGCGGGATGCCCGGCGGCGAGGAACCCGCGTTCCGCCGCCGTTCGCGCCGACCCGCGCCCCCATGATCGAGAAAGGAGAGCACCGTGTTTTGCTATCAATGCGAACAGACCGACCGGACCGGCGCGCGGCCCGGCTGCGCATCGGCGAAAGGCAACTGCGGCAAGGATGCAACGACGGCCGACCTGCAGGACCTGCTGGTCCATGCGGTGAAGGGCATTGCGCAATACGGCGCGGTCGCGCGCGCACTGGGCGCACCCGATCGCGAAGCCGATCGGTTCGTGCTGTATGCGATGTTCACGACGCTGACCAACGTGAACTTCCATGCGGCGCGCTTCGTCGCATTGCTGCGCGATGCGGCGCAGACACGCGACCGCGTGAAGGCCGCATGCGAAGCGAGGGCGCGGGCCATGGAAGCGGTCGTCCCCGTGCTGCACGGGCCCGCGATGTGGCAGCCGGCGGGCGATCTCGCCGGCCTGCTGGAACAGGCCGCCGCCGTCGGCATCGACTCGGGTCTCGACAAGGTGGGCGCGGACATCGTCGGCCTGCGTGCGCTGGTGCTGTACGGGCTGAAGGGCGTGTGCGCTTACGCGCATCATGCGCGGGTGCTCGGCTACGAGCGCGACGACATCTACGAGGGCGTCGAAGCGGCGCTCGCGTTTCTCGCGCGCGACCCTGACGACGTCAACGCGCTGCTCGCGCAAGCGCTCGAACTCGGCCGGCTCAACCTGACGGTGATGGAGCTGCTCGACAGCGCGAACACCGGCCGCTTCGGCGCGCAGCAACCGACCGCCGTGCGCGTGTCGCCGGTGGCGGGCAAGGCGATCCTCGTGTCGGGCCACGATCTGGGCGATCTGCACGCGCTGCTCGAACAGACGGCCGGCACGGGCATCCATGTGTATACGCACGGCGAAATGCTGCCGGCCCACGCGTACCCGGCGCTCAACGCATTTCCTCATCTCGTCGGCAACTACGGCGGCGCGTGGCAGGACCAGCAGAGCGACTTCGCGCATTTCCCCGGGCCGATCCTGATGACGTCCAACTGCATCATCGAGCCGATGCCGCAATACCGGCAGCGGATCTTCACGACGGGGCCGGTCGGCTGGCCGGGCGTCCGTCATCTCGAACATCAGGATTTTTCGGTGCTGATTCGTGCCGCGCAGGCGCTGCCCGGTTTCCCGGCCACGGCGCCGGAAGAAACGATCACGGTCGGGTTCGGCCGGCATGCGGTGCTCGGCGTCGCGGACAAGGTCATCGATGCGGTCAAGGCCGGACAGATCCGCCATTTCTTCCTGATCGGCGGCTGCGATGGCGCCGCGCCGGGCCGCAACTACTACACGGAGTTCGCGGAGCAGGCACCCGACGACACGGTCGTGATGACGCTCGGCTGTAACAAGTACCGGTTCAATCGGCACGCGTTCGGCGAGATCGGCGGCATCCCGCGCCTGCTCGACGTCGGGCAGTGCAACGACAGCTATTCGGCGATCCGGATCGCGACGGCGCTCGCCGATGCGTTCGATTGCGGCGTGAACGATTTGCCGCTGTCGCTCGTGATCTCGTGGTTCGAGCAGAAGGCGGCGGCCGTGCTGCTGACGCTGCTCGCGCTCGGCCTGCGCAACATCCGCCTCGGGCCGACGCTGCCGGCATTCGTCACGCCGGGCGTGCTCGCGGTGCTGGTCGAGCAATTCGGCATCCGGCCGATCGGCGACGCCGGTGCGGATCTTGCCGCGTCGCTGGCGCGCAAGGCCGCTTGAACGGGATCGTTCGATGACCTATCGGATCGAGATCACGACGCGCGACGGCGAGCAGTTCGGCTTCGGATGCGAAGCCGAACAGGATCTGCTCACCGCAGCGGTCGACGCCGGCATCACGCTGCCGTCGCAATGCCGGCGCGGAAGCTGCGGCGCGTGCCAGGCGACCGTCGTCGATGGCGCGTACGAGATGCAGGCCGACAGCGCCGGCGTGCTGCCGGCCGGCCAGCGCGGCGCGGTCCTGTTGTGCCGGACCACGCCGCGCGGCGATCTGCGGGTCGCCGCGCCATACGATCGGGCCAAGGTGCTGCTGCATCCGACGCCCGTGCGCACCGCGCGGATTGCGGCGCTCGATACGATCGCGGCCGACACGATGCGCGTCGAGTTGCGAGTCGAGCCCGACGACGCATTCGGCTCGGCCGTCGAGTTCGAGCCCGGCCAGTTCGCCGAGCTGGAGGTGCAGGGCAGCGGCTTGCGCCGCCCGTATTCGCTCGCGAACACGAGCAACTGGGACGGCCGCCTCGAGTTCCTGATCCGGCTGCGCCCGGACGGGTGGTTCTCGACATACCTGCGCGAGCGCGCGCGGCCGGGCGATCCGTTGACCGTGCGCGTTCCGATGGGCGGCTTCGGGCTGTTCGCGGACAGCCTGAGGCCGCGCTGGTTCGTCGCGGGCGGCACGGGGCTCGCGCCGATCCTGTCGATGCTGCGGCGCATGGCCGAGTATCAGGAGATGGTCGATGCGCGGCTGTTCTTCGGGGTCAATCAGGAACGCGAACTATTCATGCTCGACGAGCTGACGCGATTGCAGGCCGACCTGCCGCAGTTGCAGGTCGATCTCTGCGTGTGGCGGCCCGGCGGGAAGTGGGCCGGGTTTTGCGGCACGCCGGTCGACGCGTTGCACGCGGCGCTCGTGCAGGCCGGTGCGCCGCCGGACATCTATGTGTGCGGGCCGCCGCCGCTCGTGCAGGGTGTGCGGGAAGTGGCTGTCGCGGCAGGCGTGCCGGATGCACAGATCGCGAGCGAGCGTTTTACCGGGTGATGCCTGCGGTGTTGCCTGTGCGTTGCCGCGACGCGAGGGCAGTTGTCCTGGGCGGGGGTGACTTGCCGGATTCACGGGTCGAACGTACTCTTTGTCGACACCACGATCCACCAGCGGGTTCTCGACCATGCAAGCTCATCCCCTGCGCCTGTCCCCCGGCGACGATCTGCGCGCCTCCATCGAGGAAGCGTTGCGTCCGCACGGTGCGCACGCGGCGTTCGTGATCCAGGGCATCGGCAGCCTGAGCGTCGCGCAGTTGCGCTTCGCCGGCGCCGACCTGCCGACCGAACTGCGCGGCGACCTCGAAATCCTGACGCTGGCCGGCTCGGTCTCGCCGGACGGCGCGCACCTGCACATGTCCGTTTCCGATGCGGGCGGCCGAGTGTCGGGCGGCCATGTGGCGAGCGGTTGCGTGGTGCGCACGACCGCCGAGATCCTGCTCGTGCTGCTTCCCGCGCATCGTTTCTCTCGCGAACCCGATGCGGGTACCGGCTTCAACGAGCTGGTGATCCGTCGCGAGCCGGGCGGCGATGCAGCGTGAGCGTCGCGAGGCGGCGCTGATACGCGCCGAATAAAAAAATGGCGCCGCAAGCATTCTGCCTGCGGCGCCATTGCGTGGCGCTGCGACGGGAACGACCCGCCGCAGTCCGGCAGCGTGCTTACATCTGCACGGTGTCGGCCACTTCCTTGAAGTCTTCGATCTGGTCGAAGTTCATGTACTGGTAGATCTTGTCGCCGTTGGCGGTGAGCACGCCCATGTCGGCCATGTACTCGTCCTTGGTCGGGATCTTGCCCAGACGCGAGCAGATTGCCGCCAGTTCCGCCGAGCCGAGGTACACGTTCGTGTTCTTGCCGAGACGGTTCGGGAAGTTGCGGGTCGACGTCGACATGACCGTTGCGCCTTCGCGCACCTGTGCCTGGTTACCCATGCACAGCGAGCAGCCCGGCATTTCGGTACGCGCGCCGGCCGTGCCGAACACGCCGTAGTGACCTTCTTCGGTCAGCTGCTTCTGGTCCATCTTGGTCGGCGGGGCAACCCACAGCTTGACCGGGATGTCGCGCTTGCCTTCCAGCAGCTTCGACGCCGCACGGAAGTGACCGATGTTGGTCATGCACGAGCCGATGAACACTTCGTCGATCGTCGCTCCAGCCACGTCGGACAGCGTCTTCACGTCGTCCGGGTCGTTCGGGCACGCGACGATCGGCTCATGGATGTCGGCGAGGTCGATCTCGATGACGGCCGCGTAGTCGGCGTCGGCATCCGGCGACAGCAGTTGCGGGTCGGCCAGCCACTGCTCCATCGCCACGATGCGGCGCTGCAGGCTGCGCGGATCCTGGTAGCCCTGCGCGATCATCCACTTCAGCAGCGTGACGTTGCTGTTCAGGTATTCGATGATCGGTTCCTTGTTCAGGTGGACCGTGCAACCGGCGGCCGAACGCTCGGCGGACGCATCCGACAGCTCGAACGCTTGCTCGACCTTCAGGTCGGGCAGGCCTTCGATCTCGAGAATGCGGCCGGAGAAGATGTTCTTCTTGCCTTGCTTGGCGACCGTCAGCATGCCTTGCTTGATCGCGTACAGCGGAATCGCGTTGACGAGGTCACGCAGCGTGACGCCCGGCTGCATCTTGCCCTTGAAGCGGACCAGCACCGATTCCGGCATGTCCAGCGGCATCGTGCCGGTGGCGGCCGCGAACGCGACGAGGCCCGAGCCTGCCGGGAAGCTGATGCCGATCGGGAAGCGCGTGTGCGAATCGCCGCCGGTGCCGACGGTGTCGGGCAGCAGCATGCGGTTCAGCCACGAGTGGATCACGCCGTCGCCCGGACGCAGCGCGATACCGCCGCGCGTGCTGATGAAGTTCGGCAGCGTCTGGTGCGTCTTCACGTCGACCGGCTTCGGATAAGCGGCGGTGTGGCAGAACGACTGCATCACGAGGTCGGCCGAGAAGCCGAGGCACGCGAGATCCTTCAGTTCGTCGCGGGTCATCGGGCCCGTGGTGTCCTGCGAGCCGACCGAGGTCATCTTCGGTTCGCAGTACGTGCCCGGACGGACGCCCTGGCCTTCCGGCAGACCGCATGCGCGGCCGACCATCTTCTGCGCGAGCGAGAAGCCCTTGCCGCTGTCGGCCGGCTGGTGCGGCAGGCGGAACAGCGTCGACGGCGCGAGGCCCAGCGCTTCGCGTGCCTTCGCGGTCAGGCCGCGGCCGATGATCAGCGGAATGCGGCCGCCAGCGCGCACTTCGTCGAACAGCACGTCGGACTTGACCTGGAATTCGGCGATCACTTCGCCGTTCTTCAGCGCCTTGCCTTCATACGGGCGCAGTTCGACCACGTCGCCCATTTCCATCTGCGACACGTCGAGTTCGATCGGCAGCGCGCCGGCGTCTTCCATCGTGTTGTAGAAGATCGGGGCGATCTTGCCGCCGAGGCACACGCCGCCGAAGCGCTTGTTCGGCACGAACGGGATGTCTTCGCCGGTGAACCACAGCACCGAGTTGGTCGCCGACTTGCGCGAGGAGCCGGTGCCGACCACGTCGCCCACGTATGCGACCAGGTGACCCTTTTCCTTCAGCGACTCGATGAACTTGACCGGGCCGCGCTTGCCGTCTTCTTCCGGCGTGATGCCCGGGCGCGCGTTCTTCAGCATCGCCAGTGCGTGCATCGGGATGTCAGGGCGGGTGGTGGCGTCCGGGGCCGGCGACAGGTCGTCGGTGTTGGTTTCGCCCGTCACCTTGAACACGGTGACGGTCAGGCTTTGCGGTACTTCCGGACGGCTCGTGAACCATTCGGCGTCGGCCCAGCTTCGCAGCACGGCCTTCGCGTGCGCGTTGCCCTTGTCGGCGAGTTCCTTCACGTCATGGAACTGGTCGAACATCAGCAGGGTTTTCTTCAGCGCGTCGGCGGCGACGGCCGCGACTGCGTCGTCGGACAGCAGTTCGATCAGCGGCTGGATGTTGTAGCCGCCCAGCATCGTGCCGAGCAGTTCGGTCGCGCGCTCGCGCGAGATCAGCGGGCAGGCGGTCTCGCCCTTGGCCACGGCGGCCAGGAAGCCGGCCTTCACGCGGGCGGCTTCGTCGACGCCGGCGGGCACGCGGTAGGTGATCAGTTCGACCAGCGTCTGCTCTTCGCCGGCGGGCGGGTTCGTCAGCAGTTCCACCAGTTCGGCGGTTTGCTGAGCCGTCAGCGGCAGGGGAGGAATACCGAGCGCGGCGCGGGCGGCCACGTGAGCACGAAAGTTTTCAAGCATGGGGAGACCTGCTGATATGGCGTTTGAGGGGAAGGCCTTTCCGGCACTCCGAGGCTGTTCCAGGCACTGCTTTGAGCGGGATTCTAATCTCAATGCTCTGGAACGTCAAATGTCTTATGTCTTATATAAGAGTTATGGGGCAAGATGCGGAGGAGCACGGCCGCACGCGGGTGTTGGCCTTTCCGGGCGTGCGCCGGAGGCCGGCCTGCGCACCTTTGCGGGCAAGGTATCCCGCGTGGTTCTTGCGGTTGTCGGCTGGAAGGGGGCGATTTGCGGCGGGCCGCCCGGCTGCGGCCTGGCGGCGTCCGCTGGTGGTTGATTGGCCCTGTCGGGGCTGACTTTCGTGATGTGGAAAAGAGGCGGGCCGTGCGAGGCCGAGCGCGACGATGGCATGCCGTCAGCCAGGGAAGCCCTTGCTGTCGATTCCAGGGTCGACCAACCGGGTTCTCCGATTTTCGGTATCGCGGACGCGGTGACGCCGGTCGTATGGCGCGGCGAAAAGCGCTGGAGCTGCTTCCGGAACGGCGCGATGCTCCGGGCCGCCAGGACGGGCTTCGGAGGTGTCGTGCCGGCGACTTATCGGGACAACGAGATCGCGGTCGCGACATATCGCTACGGCAAAGGGCGCGTCGGGCTCGCCGGCCTGCACCCCGAAGCCGATGAAAGCGGGCATTGCCGGTGCCGTCTCGCGAACCCGGACGGCAATCCGCCGGACATGGCCTGCGGCCTGATGAACGCTACGATGAAGCGATGGCGGCGTGCGTCCTATCTCCGCTTCGCCCGATACGCGTCGAGATTCTTCCGCGCCTGCGCGCGGATCGCGCGTTGCACGAACGGTGTCCAGCCGAGCAGGGCGCCTTTCGGCCCAAGCGCCTGACGCGCCCAGCGCCACAGGTCGAAAGTGTCGCGATGCTCGGCGATGAGCCCGTCGCGGAACCGGAAACGCGCGTCGATCCGGTTGACGACCATGCGGCCGGTGGCCGAGAACCTGTAGTGCGCGACCCACTGCGCGCGCCCGGTCTGTTCGTCGGCGTCGACCTCGCCGAACGTCAACGAAAATTCCTGCGCACGCGCCACCAGCATGCGCCACATGTCGCGCGCGAGTTCGCCGCGCAGCTCGCCGAACGCGGGATCGCTGAAGACGATGTCGTCGGCATAGCAGGCGAGCATCGCGTCGACGTCGCGCTGCTGGAAGGCCGTGTAGAAGCGCTGGATCAGATCGGTGTTGGGATGACTCATCTTTTGATTGGCTGTCGTTGTAGATGAAGCGGCGTCTCGACGCGATGGCCCGATGATATCGGGCAAGCCACTGTATCGGAAATCGAACAGGCGCTGCGCGACGTGAGCGGTAGAACCGCACGCGATGCCGGTTTCGACCCGCCGGTGTGTGCGGTTCCGCCTTCGGTGCAAGGCGACGATCGCAGCGAGTACATGAACCACGACGCGTACGAGATCGTCGGCGACATGCCGGTTCATGTCGGCGGCACGTGCTGCATCGGCCCGCTGGTCGACGGGTTGGGCGGTTAGGGCAAGGATGGCCTGATGGCTCGGAAGTCGATGCGCCTTCCCCGCAACGATACGGACCGCGAGCAGACGTTCAGCGCGAACGGCGTCTGAACCGCGACCTCCGTCGCAACGTCGATCGAAACAACGACGGTAAACAGCGGGAGCTGAAATGGGCGCTTGCGGCTTCGGTTCAGGCGTTTTGACTTGAGCGCGACTGGAGTGTCACCGGATTCGCGTCACCGGTTCGCCAATGCGACGCCCTGATTGCCTCGCCCGGTCACCAGGCAACCCGACATGAACGCCTCGCCCTGGCTGCTGGCGGCTGCTTCGCCGAAGCCGCGGCCGAGCGCGTCGGCCTTCACCTGCGCGGCGCCCTGTTCGCATGCAAGCGGGCTGGCGTCGCGGCCCTGCGCATGCAGGATCGCGCGATCGGCAATGAGATATGCCAGCAGCGCGAAAACAGCGATATGTACGGCTCGTCTCATGGTTCGTCTCCTCGTCGCTCAAGCGTAACGCGGACACGTTCGGCGAAGCACTTGGGGGTTCCCCCGGTAAACGTCTGCTGAATCGATGGCGAGGCGGCGTGATCCTGTCCCGCTTTTCGTGCTTCGCGTGCAAACGGAAGGAGGCTTTCAGGCAGGCGGCAGGCAGCCGAGGGGTGGCACGCAGCGCGGCAATCGCGCGACGGGATTCAGCACGACAGGCACGTGATTCGCGCGAGTTTGACGAATGTCAGGGTACGGGCAGGCGGGGACGGTCGCGCTGCCGCTCAAAGCGATAGCATGAATGCATGATTTGACGGAATGCGATGGCGGATGAATGCATCGGTTCCGGCAAGCAGGTGCGTGTTGAACATCGCTGTCGAAATAGTGAGGAATCCAAATGTTGAACGTCTCTTCCGTCCTGATCAGTCTCGCTCCGATGTGGGCAATCCTGCTGGTTGCGTCTTCGGCGGCCGCCTATTTCGTGTTCTGGCGCAAGGTCATCGAATAAGCGCGGCGCGACGGGCGGTACGCGTGCGATGTGCAACACGCACACGTACTGCGCCGCTCATTCGTCCGTCGCCGCTGCAAGCCTGCGGCCCGTTACGCGATCGACCGTCGACGCGTCGACGCACTGCCGCGCATCGTCCCCGTCATTGCACGGCCGTCACCGGCACATTCGAAATCCGTACCAGCCGGCCCATCACGCTGCGGCGAAACATCGACATCAGCGCATGGAGCGGATCGCGCCTCGGCCCGACGACCACGATCTCATCGCATCCGGTCTCGGCTGCCACGGCCGCGATCGTATCGGCCACCGGGCCGACTTTCATCACGATGCTGTACTTGACGCCGGCTTCCCGCAGAATCCGCTCCGCCACGGCCAGATCGTCGGACGCGAACTTCTCCTCGATCGCGCGCAGCCGCGACAGCGGGTGATAGGCCTCGAGCCGCGTCGACTCGAGCGGCGCCTGAACGTTGATCAGCACGATCTCCGACGCGCACCGCTCGCGATACAGGAATGTCGCGTGGCGAACTGCCTGAAGCGAGCGGGGCGAGTGGCCGACCGGAACCAGCAGCTTGAGCATGAACGATGTCCAGGGAACGGGATGCTTCCAGCGTAGCGCGCGGCCGGAACGAGCAATCTAAAGAGATCGGGCGGTCGCGTAAAAATGTCGTTAACGCGTGCCGCCTCGTGTCGCGCCTATTAGAAATATAAGAAATTTAAGTTTATGCGCATAAACGATTTCATCGATCGGGGTGGCGTGGGCGGCCCGGCACGCGTCGCGTCGATTTAGTCGGATCCGCAATGAATCGCCGCGGAAAATATCGGAGGTCGCCGAATCGGCGTCGCGTAGAGTAGAGCATCGGCCGCGGCGCGGCCCCTCCCGGCTGGCTCGGGAGCGACCGCCGCCACGCGGCCCGCCATTCCATTCCGATTTCAGGAGACTCCGCATGCCGCACGGCGCCCCGCAGCTTCTCGCTCCCGCTTCCGTCCCCGTCGACCCGATCGTGCGCCTGTCGGCCGGCGAGCTCGCGTCGGCGATCCGCAGCAAGGCGGTTTCGTGCGTCGAGACGATGCGCGCGTATCTCGACCACGTCGAGCGCGTGAACGGCGCGGTCAACGCGATCGTCGCGTTGCGCGATCGCGATGCGCTGCTCGCCGAAGCCGCGGAAAAGGATGCCGCGCTGGCGCGCGGCGAGTACCACGGCTGGATGCACGGGATGCCGCAGGCGCCGAAGGATCTGGCGATGACGAAGGGGCTGCGGACCACCTACGGCTCGCCGATCTTCCGCGAGAACGTGCCGCAGGCCGATTCCGTCGGCGTCGCGCGGATGCGCGCGGCCGGCGCGATCTTCATCGGCAAGACCAATACGCCGGAGTTCGGGCTCGGTTCGCACACGTTCAACGAGGTTTATGGTGCGACGCGCAATCCGTACGACCTGACGAAGAGCGCGGGCGGCAGCAGCGGCGGTACGGCGGCGGCGCTCGCGTCGCGGATGCTGCCGGTGGCGGACGGCAGCGATTTCGGCGGCTCGCTGCGCAATCCGGCCGCGTTCTGCAATATCTACGGCTTCCGCCCGTCGCAGGGGCGCGTACCGCGCTGGCCGGGCGTCGACGTGTTTGTGCAGCAGCTCGGCATCGAAGGGCCGATGGGCCGCACGGTCGGCGACGTCGCGCAGTTGCTCGCGATCCAGGCCGGCTACGACCGCAACGATCCGCTGTCGCTTGCCGAAGATCCGGCTGTGTTCGCGCAGCCGCTCGACGCGGACCTGCGCGGCAAGCGCATCGCGTGGGTCGGCGACTGGAACGGTTATCTCGCGACCGAGGCCGGCGTGCTCGCGCAGTGTGAACAGGGGCTGGCGACGTTGCGCGAGATCGGCTGCGACGTCGATGCCGCGCTGCCGGCGTTCGCGCCCGACCGGATCTGGCGCCTGTGGCTCGCGCACCGGCACCTGCTGTCCGGCGGCGGGCTGCTCGCGCACTATCGCGACCCGGCGCGCCGCGCGCTGCTGAAGCCCGAGGCGATCTACGAGGTCGAAGGGCTGCTTGCGATGCAGGGCGCGGCCGTGTTCGACGCGAGCGTCGAGCGCACCGCGTGGCACCAGGCCGTGCTGAGCTTCTTCGATCGCTACGATTTCATCGCGGCGCCGACCGCGCAGGTGTTCCCGTTCGACGTCGACCAGCGCTGGCCGAAGGAGATCGCGGGCCGCGAGATGGATACTTACCACCGCTGGATGGAAACGGTCGTGCCGTGGACGCTGGCCGGCTGCCCGGTGATCAACGTGCCGGTCGGCTTCAACGACGCGGGGCTGCCGATGGGGATGCAGCTGATCGGGCGTCCGCGCGCCGATCTCGCCGTGTTGCAGCTCGCACGCGGCTACGAGCAGGCGGCCGACTGGGTCGGCCAGCGGCTGCCGGCGTGGATGGCTGCGTAAGGTCGCGGCCGGCCGGTAGCCGGTAGCGGGGTGGCGAAACGGGCGGCGGCGGGCCGCCCGTTTTGTTTTGATCTCCGAATGTGATGTTTATCGGTGTTCGGCACCCGGCACCCGGCACCCGGCACCCGGCACCCGGCACCCGGCACCCGGCACCCGGCATCCGGCATCCGGCATCCGGCACCCGGCATCCGGCATCCGGCACCCGGCACCCGGCACCCGGCATCCGGCATCCGGCACCCGGCACCCGGCATCCGGCATCCGGCATCCGGCACCCGGCATCCGGCATCCGGCATCCGGCACCCGGCACCCGGCATCCGGCATCCGGCGTCCGGCATCCGGCACCCGGCATCCGGCATCCGGCATCCGGCATCCGGCATCCGGCATCCGGCACCCGGCATCCGGCATCCGGCATCCGGCACCCGGCACCCGGCATCCGGCATCCGGCGTCCGGCACTCAGCACTCAGCACTCAGCACGCCGGTGACGAACGCGTTTTCTGTCCGCGATGCGTTTGCGGTACCGCTCGCAAAGCCCGAAACCCGCCTTCATTGATGCCACCGGAGAACGAATTCCGGCACACGCCTGATATCGCTCAGCAATCGCGGACGAATCCGCCCGACAGGGTCCGTCGTGCGCGGAATTGCAAGCGGCCGCGCGGCGCGATTTCGTTTCGATGTGTTTCAGTCGTTGCGGCGGCGCGCGACGCGCTTCGACAATATCGGCCTCGATCATTCCGGCACGAGGGAAAACACATGAAGCACATTCGCGCGACGGGCAGGCACCTGGCCTCGGCAGGCATCGCATTCGGCATCCTGGTGAGCGGCGCCGCGCACGCGCAGCTCGACCTGCAGTCGCTCGGCGCGTCGCTGCTCGGCGGCGGCCAGCAGCAGGCGGCACCCGCGCAGGGCGGCGTCGCGCAGTTGCTGCAGGCGTATGTCGGTGCGAACCAGCAGGTGCTGTCCGGCCAGTCGTCGCTTGCGTCGGCGATGGGGCTCACCGGCGCGGCCGGGCAGGCGCAGCAGGCCGCGGGCCAACTGGCCGGCGGCAACGCACTGACGCCGGCCGCGCTGTCGCAGATGGGCGGCGCGCAGCAGTCGGTGTCGCAGGCGCTCGGCCAGGCATTCGCGAGCGGCGGCGCGTCGCATGGCCCGATCGACAAGCAGGCGTTCAGCAACGGCCTCGCGTCGCTCGGCCAGGGGCTCACGCAGTATTCGCAACTGCAGTCGGGGCTCGGCAATCTCGGTTCGACCAGTGCCGCTTCGCTGCTGCAATCGGGCCTGAATCCGCAGAACATGCAGGCCGCGTCGTATATCGCGCAAAGCGCGCCCGGCCAGTTGCAGTCGCTCGCGGCGACGCTCAGCCAGGCCGTGCAGTTCGCGACCAGCCAGGGCATTTCGGTGCCGTCGGTCGCGTCGTCTGCGCTGAAGCTGCTGCCGTAACGTTGCGCGGGGCTGCGCGCGGTGCGGTGCCGGCATCGCGCGCGACGACGGGCAATCGCCCTGCACAACATGGGGATTTCGCACGATGCTATCGTGGCGTGTCCCTTTTATCGGTGCAGGTTCATGACTGACTCGTTCGACCTCTCGCGCTATTTCTCCCGCATCGGCTACGACGGCCCGGCCGAGCCGACGCTCGACGTGCTGCGCCGGCTGCATCTGCTGCACCCGCAGGCGATTCCGTTCGAAAACCTCAATCCGCTGACCGGCGCGCGCGTCGCGCTCGACCTGCCCGCGATCGTCGACAAGGTGATCGGGCGCCGCCGCGGCGGCTACTGCTTCGAACTCAACAAGCTGTTCTACACCGCGCTCACGACGATCGGTTTTCGCGTGACGCCGCTGATTGCGCGCGTGCGCTGGATGCGGCCGCCCGAGATCGTCACCGCGCAGACGCACATGCTGCTGCGCATCGATCTCGACGGCGCGGTCTGGCTCGCGGACATCGGCTTCGGCAGCGCGACGCTGACCGCGCCGCTGCATTTCGTGCCGGGCGAGCGGCAACTGACGCCGCACGGCGCGTTTCGCGTCGTCGACGCGCCGGTCGACGGCGAATTCGACATGCAGTTCGAGATCCCCGACGGCTGGCAGACCACCTATCGTTTCTCGCTGAAACCGGCCGAGTGGATCGATTACGACGCCGCGAACTGGTTCACGTCGACGTATCCCGAATCGATCTTCGTGAACGACCTGATCGCGTGCCGCGTGCTGCCGGACGGCCGCGCGGCGCTGCTCAACACCGCACTGACGCTGCGCGACGCGGCGGGGGCCGGGCGCACCGTCACGTTCGACGACGCGGTCGCGTGGGGCGCGTGCCTGCGCGACACGATCGGCATCGATACGGCAGGGTTCGATCTCGACGCGCTGTTTGTGCGGCTGGCGGCGCGCGCGGCGAAGTAACGACGCGAACCCGCGAGGTTCGAGCAGGCGGCCCGCGCGGCGGGCCGCGCCCGGGCAAGACATCCCGCTCGCCATCGATCGTATTTGACAATTGCTATTTTGCTAGCATACTAGCATCCATGACCGACGAAGAAGTGAAGCAATTCAACGTGTACCTGCCGCTCGGCCTGATCCGGCAGGTCAAGCATCGCGCCATCGAAACGGAGCAATCGCTGTCCGCGCTGGTGGCCGACGCGTTGCGCGCGTACCTGGCCGCGCCGCAGCCGGGCGCGGGGCCGTCCACCGAGGAGGAGTGACATGTCATCCGAGCGAATCGAAGCCGTGTACCTGACGACGCACAACTGGGGCAAGTCGGCGAAGTTCTTCCAGGCGCTGGGCTTCACGCTGGAATTCGAAACCGATCACAACTCGGGCCAGCTTCGCAGCGGCGACGGCCCATTTCTGTTCATCGCCGAAGTGCCGCCGGACGAGACGCCCGACATGCAGGTCGTGCTCAAGGTGCCCGACGAGCAGGCGGTGCGGCCGCAGCCGATCGTCGATGTCGTCACGCCGTTCGAGGATACGCACTGGGGCACGCGCGACATGACCGTGCGCGACCCGGACGGCCGCGTGTGGCGCCTGCAGGCGCCGGGCAAGCAGGGTGCGTGAGGCCGCCATGAGCGATACCCGCGAAGATGCCCCCGACAGCACCGCCGCACGCGTTGCGTTGTGGCGCGCGCTGCACGTCGAACTCGACGCGCCGCCGCACGTGCTCGCCGACGAAGTCGGGCTTCAGCTTCTCGCGCCGGCACCGGGCTGGCAGCAGCGCGGCGACATGGATCCGCAATTCACGCGGCCGTTTCGCGCGTCGATCGTCGCGCGGGCGCGCTTCATCGAGGATCTCGTGGTCGAGCAGGCTGGGCGCGGCGTGAGCCAGTACGTGATCCTCGGCGCGGGCCTCGACAGCTTCGTGCAGCGCCGGCCCGACATGGCGTCGCGCGTGACCGTCTTCGAAGTCGACCCGCCCGCGCCGCAGGCATGGAAGCAGCGCCGCCTGATCGAGCTCGGCTTCGGCGTGCCCGACTGGCTGCGTTTCGTGCCGGTCGATTTCGAGGCGAAGCAGTCGTGGCGCGACGCGCTCGTCGGCGCGGGCTTCGATGCCGGCAAGCCGGCGGTCGTGGTGTCCACCGGCGTCAGCATGTACCTGACGCACGAAGCGAACGCGGCCGCGCTGCGCGAAGTCGCGTCGCTCGCGCCGGGCTCGACGCTTGCGATGACGTTCCTGCTGCCGCTGGAGAACGCGGATCCGGACGTGCGCCCGGGGCTCGAAATGGCTGCGAAGGGCGCGCGCGCGAGCGGCACGCCGTTCATCAGCTTCTTCATGCCGGCGCAGATCCAGGCGCTCGCGCTGGAGGCTGGCTTTGCGACGGCCGCGCACGTGTCGGCGGCGGCGCTGACGCGCCGCTATTTCGCCGATCGTACGGACGGCCTGCGGCCGCCGAACAACGCGGAAGAACTGCTGGTCGCGACGGTCTGACCCGTCACGCGCGTTCGAGCACGGCCATCTCCCGCACGATCACGAGCAGCACCGCGAGGCTGGCGCCGCCCGACGCGCGCAGGTCCGCGAGCAGGTGCTCGTAGCGCGCGAGCGCGGCTTCGCGGCGCTCGCGCCACGCGCCGACGATCGTCTCCGGCGTGGTGGAATCCGGCGATTCCGCGAGCGCGCTCGTCGCGAGCGTGCGCTTCAGGCGCGCGATTTCCGCGAGTGCGGCGGCACGCGCGAGCATGTCCCAGTGCGTCGGCGTCGGCAGGGTCGCCGCGCGTTCGCCGATCCATCCGTAGTTGAGCAGCGTGCCGAGCGAGAAATAGACGCCCGCGACGAGTTCGAGGCTGCGGTTGCAGGTCGCGGCCACTTCGGCGATGTCGAGCAGCGCGGCCGAGATGTCGCCGCTCGCGACGCGCACCGCGAGCGCGCTGTCGACGCCGGCTTCGACCAGCACGCGCTGCCGCTCCGACAACGCATCGAGCGCGTCGGCCGGCAGCAGCGACGGCAGTTGCGGCGCGAGCCGCTGCGCGGCGTCGCGGCAGCGCGCGATCAGCTCGGCGACGCCTCCGTCGGCCACCGCGCCGGACTGCAGATGCCGCAGGAACCACAGCGCCGCGCGCTCCAGCAGCCGCGCGACGTCGACGAACATGCGCGCCTGCACGTCGTCGGCGACGCGGTTGTCGAGCGCGTCGATGTCGCGCCATACCGCATCGAGGTCGAACACGTCGCGCGCCATGATGCACGCGCGCACGATGTCGCCGGGCTTCGCGTCGGTTTCCTCCAGCAGCCGGTGAACGAACGCGCAGCCGACGCGATTGACGAGCGCATTGGTCAGGTGCGTCGCGAGAATTTCGCGGCGCAGCGGATGGCGGCGCATCGGTTCGCTGAAGCGTTGCTGCAGCGGTGTCGGGAAGTAGTCGACGAGCATCGCGGCGACGAGCGGATCTTCCGGCACGTCGGATTCGAGCAGCGCGTCGTAGAGCCACATCTTGCTGTACGCGAGCAGCACCGCGCGCTCCGGCGACGTGAGGCCGAGCTTCGCGGCTTGCCGTTCGGCGACTTCGTCGTCGGTCGGCAGGAATTCGATCACGCGGTTCAGGCGGCCCGCGCGTTCGAGCCAGCGGATCAGGCGCGCCTCGGCGTCGAGCAGCTCGACGGCATAACGGCCCGCGATCGACAGCGCCTGCGTCTGGTAATAGTTGTCGCGCAGCACGAGCAGCCCGACTTCGTCGGTCATCTCCGCGAGCAGCGCGTTGCGCTGCTTCTCGGTCATCTCGCCGTCGGAGACGACGAGCCCGAGCAGGATCTTGATGTTGACTTCGTGATCCGAACAATCGACGCCGGCGGAGTTGTCGATCGCATCGGTGTTGATGCGGCCGCCGCGCTGCGCGAACTCGATGCGGCCGAACTGCGTGCAGCCGAGGTTGCCGCCTTCGCCGACCACCTTGCAGCGCAGGTCCGCGCCGTTCACGCGCACCGAGTCGTTCGCGCGGTCGCCGACCTGCAGGTGGGTTTCGCGCGCGGCCTTCACGTAGGTGCCGATGCCGCCGTTGTACAGCAGGTCGACCGGCGCCTGCAGGATCGCGCGGATCAGCTCGGTCGGCGGCAGCGCGGGCGCGTCGATCCCGAGCGCGGCCTGCACGGCCGGCGACAGCGGGATCGTCTTCGCGGTGCGCGGGTACACGCCGCCGCCCGCCGAAATCGCGGCCGGATCGTAGTCGGCCCAGCTCGACCGTTCGAGCGCGAACATGCGCTCGCGCTCCGCGAAGCTGGCTGCCGGATCGGGGTTCGGGTCGAGGAACACGTGCCGGTGATCGAACGCGGCGACGAGCCGGATATGCGGCGACAGCAGCATCCCGTTGCCGAACACGTCACCCGACATGTCGCCGACGCCGACCACCGTGAAGTCGGTCGTCTGCGTATCGATGCCCATCTCGCGGAAGTGCCGCTTCACCGATTCCCACGCGCCGCGCGCGGTGATCGCCATCTTCTTGTGGTCGTAGCCGACCGAGCCGCCGGACGCGAACGCGTCGTCGAGCCAGAAGCCGTATTCGTGCGAGATCGCGTTCGCGTAGTCGGAGAAGGTGGCCGTGCCCTTGTCCGCGGCGACGACCAGATACGGATCGTCGGCGTCGTGCCGCACGACGTCGGGCGGCGGCACGATTGCATTGCCGGCCAGGTTGTCGGTCAGGTCGAGCAAGCCGCGCAGGAACGTCTGGTAGCACGCGATGCCTTCGCGCATCCACGCCTCGCGATCGCTCGGCGGCGGCGGGTTCTTCACGACGAAGCCGCCTTTCGAGCCGACCGGCACGATCACGACGTTCTTCACCATCTGCGCCTTCATCAGCCCGAGCACCTCGGTGCGGAAATCCTCGCGGCGATCCGACCAGCGCAGGCCGCCGCGCGCGACGCGCCCGCCGCGCAGGTGCACGCCCTCGACACGCGGCGAATACACCCAGATCTCGAACATCGGCTTCGGTTCGGGCAGGCCCGGCACTTTCGCCGGATTGAACTTGAACGACAGGTACGGCTTCGATTCGCGGTTCGCGTCGAGCAGGAAGTAGTTCGTGCGCTCGGTCGCGTTGATCACGCCGAGGAACTGGCGCAGGATGCGGTCCTCGTCGAGGTTCGGCACCTGGTCGAGCGCACCTTCGATTGCTTTCAGCAGCCGTTCGGCCTGCACGTCGCGCGTGTCGCCGGTGCGCGGATCGAAGCGCACCAGGAACAGCTCGACGAGTTGCCGCGCGATCGCCGGATTGCCGGTCAGCGCGCGCTCGATGTACGCGTCGCTGAACGTCGAGCCGACTTGCCGCAGGTATTTCGCATACGCGCGCAGGATCGTCACTTCGCGCGCGCTCAGGTGCGCGCGCAGCACGAGGCGGTTGAAGTCGTCGTTCTCGATCCGGCCGCTCCAGATCAGGTCGAACGCATCCTCGAACAGGCCTTTCACGCGCTCGATGTCGAACTCGGTATCGTCGGCGAGTTCGAGCCCGAAGTCGTGCACCCACGCGTGTGCGGCGTCCTGCGTCTGGATCCGGTACGGCCGCTCCTCGTCGACGCGCACGCCGAGATGTTCGAGCATCGGCAGGCTGCGCGACAGCGCGATCGGGTCGCCCGCGCGATAGACCTTGAAGCGGAACGCGCGTGCCTCGGCCTCGATCGGCCGGTACAGGTTCATCGCGAGCTGGCCCGATTCCTTCACGCGCTCGATCAGCTCGATGTCGCGCACGGCCGTGCGCGCCGGATAGTCGTCGCGATAGCCGGCCGGGAACGAGTCGGCATAGCGCTGCAGCAGGCGGTTGCCTTGCTCTTCGCCGAACGCGTCGAGCAGCGCGTCGGCGAGATCGTCCTGCCAGCGGCGCGCCACCTGCACGAGCCGCGTCTCGAGCTCGCGCGTGTCGACGTCGGGCATCGTGCCCGGTTCCGCGTGCACGACGAAATGAATGCGCGCGATCGCCGATTCCGACAGCAGCGGCGTGAATTCGACGTTCACGCCGTTGTATGCGTCGACGAGCAGCTTCGCGATGCGGCGGCGCAGGTCGGTGTTGTACTTGTCGCGCGGCACGAACACGAGGCACGACACGAAGCGGTCGAACCGGTCGCGGCGCACGAACAGGCGCGTGCGCTGGTGTTCCTGCAGCCGCAGGATGCCGAGCGCGATGTCGTAGAGCTGATCTTCGTCGGCCTGGAACAACTCGTCGCGCGGATAGGTTTCGAGCACCGTCACGAGCGACTTGCCGAGATGCCCCTTCGGCAGGAAGCCCGCGCGCCGCACGATGTTCGCGCACTTGCGGCGCACGATCGGGATCTCGGCGCTCGACACCATGTACGCGGTCGACGTGTAGAGCCCGATGAAGCGGCGCTCGCCGGTGACCTTGCCGTCGGCGCCGATGAGCTTCACGCCCACATAGTCGAGATAGCCCGGCCGGTGCACGGTCGCGCGCGAATTCGCCTTGGTCAGGAAGATCGGCCAGGAGCCGGTGATGATGTCGGCGGCGGCCGGCGGCAGCGGCGTCACGTCGGGCGCGCCCGACGTGCGCAGCGATTCGCGCAGGATGCCGAGGCCCGTCCCCTCGATGCCGCGCAGGCCGAAGCCGGTGCCGTCCGACACCAGCGCGTAGTCGCGGTGGCCGAGGAACGTGAAGTGATCGGCGGCCATCCATTCCAGGAACGCGCGCGCCTCGATGTCTTCCGCGGTCGATTCGCGCGCCTTCATCTCCTTGATCGTCGCGCGCGCGATGTCGACGATCTTCGGCCAGTCTTCCACCGATGCGCGCACGTCGCCGAGCACGTGCGCGATGTCGTTGCGCAAGGTGTTGAGCAGCGCGGCATCGCCGCAGCGATCGACTTCGAAATGGATGAACGATGCGAGTTGCGACTGGCCGTCGCCGGGCGTCGCGCCGCCCGCGTCGACGCGCTCGATGCCGCCGTTCGCGCCGCGCCAGATGCGGAACACGGGGTGCAGCGCCGAATGCAGCGCGAGCCCGAGGCGGTTGACGGCCATCGTCACCGAGTCGACGAGGAACGGCATGTCGTCGTTGACGATCTCGATGACCGTGTGGTCCGAGTGCCAGCCGTGCTGTTCGAGGATCGGGTTGTACACGCGCAGCCGCTCGCTGCCGGGCACGTATTTCTGGGCGGTCTGCCAGTGCGCCATCGCGGCGCCGTACAGGTCGGCGATGCCGCGGTTCTCGAGATCGTCGGCGTCGACGAAATCGTAGTAATGACGCAGGAAAGGTTCGACGATCCGGAACGTGGCTTCGGGCAAGCGCCCGCGCGCGAATTCGACGACGTCGGAGAGCAGGTGTGCGACGACTTCCTCGTTCTTCGCTTCCATGGCGGTCTCCCGGGTGGCCATTGGCTGCTGCGTCTGTCCGGCATTATGCGCCGATTGCGTGTGACAAAGCGATGTGCGGGCGCACAACGGGAGGGCGCGTGAAGCGGGAGTCGGCAGCGCCCGTGGCGCGGCGCTGCAGCGTATGACTCAGCGCGGTGCTGGCGGCGCCGAAGCGACGCCGGTTTTCACGCTCAGCGTTCGTCGCTCCACAGCTTCCCGGCCGTCGCCCAGTTCTCTTTCTTCACATCGGTGAGGATGATGTCGACCGAGCCCGGCGTGCAGCCGAGCGTCTCGCACGTGACGCGCGTGATCGCCTCGACGAATTCGCGCTTCTGTTCGACGGTGCGGCCTTCGAACAGCTGGATATTGAAAGTCGGCATGACGGGTGCTCCGGTTGAGGTTGAACGATTCGACGGTATGAGGGGACGGCGTCAGTCGCGATACGACGGATCGATCCGGTCCAGCCTGCGCAGCAGCGCCGGCCATTCCAGTTCGCCTTCGATCGCGCCGCCGTCGCGCAGTTGTTCGGCGGTTCGGTCGGCGACGGCCGGGTCGGGCAGCACGAGCGGCCCGCCGCCCGCCTGCGCACGCACCTGGATGTCGCACGCCTTGATCAGCGTATCCATCAGCACATAGGCTTCGGCGACGGTGCGGCCGACCGTCAGCGTCCCGTGGTTGCGCAGCAGCATCGCGGATTTCGCGCCGAGGCTTGAAGTAAGCCGCGCGCCTTCGGCCGGCGAGAACGCGAGCGCCTCGTAGTCGTGGTACGCGAGGTCGCCGTGAAAGCGCAGCGCGTGTTGCGATGCGGGCAGCAACCCGTCGCGCTGGATCGACACCGCGATGCCGGCCGTATTGTGCAGGTGCATCACGCACACGGCGTCGGCGCGCGCCGCGTGCACGGCCGCGTGCAGCGCGAAGCCCGTCACGTTGACAGCGTGCTCGCTGTCGCCGATCCGGTTGCCGGCCAGGTCGATCTTCACGAGGTTGGATGCGCGGACCTCGTCGAACGTGAGGCCGAACGGGTTGATCAGGAAGTGGCCGGGCTCGCCGGGCACGGTCGCGGAAAGATGCGTGTAGATCAGGTCGTCCCAGCCGTTCAGCGCGACGAGCCGATACGCGGCGGCGAGGTCGACGCGCAGCCGGCGTTCGGCGTCCGAGATCGGGCCGCCGGGTTTCACGGCATCAGGACGGTGTGCGAATGACGACATCGGGTTCTCCGAGGGTGAAGCGCCGCGCGACGGCCACCGTGACCCACGACGCGAGCGCGAACGGCGCCGTGAATGCGGGGAGGCCCGCGCGCGTCGCGAGCCATTGGATCAGCGCGGCGAGTGCGGCGGCCGCGAACGCCGCGCGCGGGCCGCGCGACATCAACGCGAGCGCGGCGAGCGCGCCGTTGAAGCCGAGCAGGCCGTCGGCGAACGACGTGCCGTTCGCGCCGAGCGCGAGCAGCAGCACGGTCGACACGATGGCGCCGCCGAGCGCGCATGCGGCCGAGCGGCGCGATGCGACCGCGATGCCGGCGACGATCAGTGCGCCGGCCCACGCGCCTTGTGCGAAGGTGGTCTGCGCGACGCCCGAGAGCAGCGCGTCGACGACGGAAGACGGTGTCAGTGTCGCGCCAACCGTGGCGCCGCTCGCATGCTGCAGCGCGACAAACGGCAGCCACAGTGCGGTAACGGCGAGGCACGGGCTCGAATACGGGCATTGGCGCCAGCGCGCGAGCGGCACTCGCATCGCGCGTTGCACGAGTGCCGAGCCGATCGCGACCAGCGGCACCAGCGCGACGGCTGCGAGCGAATCGGGCGCGAACAGCACCGCGATCAGTGCGGCGAGCGCACCGTTGAAGCCGTGCAGCCCCTGTTCGACGTCGCGGCGCTCGGCGCCCGTCAGCACGGCCGTCATGCTGGCGGCGGCCGAGCCGAGCAACGCCGCGGACGCGAGCCGCAGGTCGGTCAGCGCCAGCGCGGCGAGCAGCAGCGCGCCGGTCAGCGTATTCGCCTGCAGTACGATCTGCCCGATGCCGCGCAGCAAAATGCGCAGGTCGATCGACGGCGAAGCGGAGCGGGCGGTAGGCATGGCGGCGGCGTAACAGGACGAGCCGCGAGCATAGGACACAATCCTATGCACCGGAATAGGGAATCCTGGATAGTCAGGATTTGTGTTCGGTGCCCCAGAATGGGGAACGGGTATGTTTGACCGGGGCTAAGTTAACGTTTTTTTGTGCGTGACCTGCTTTGTTAGCGAATTTGGATATCGGCTGGCGTTTTCGTTACGGGACTTGTACAACGATGCCCCGAATCGGGGAAACCGGGAGGCGGAAAGATGCGTGAAGTGCGTTGGGCGTCGCTCGAGGGCGACGGGGTCGAACATCTGACGTTCGACCGGAGCGGCGGCGGGATCGTCGTCGAAAGCGCGGTGGTCGGCCAGCGTTACGGCCGCGCATACGGGCTCGCGTATCGCGTCGAGTGCGATCCGCACTGGCGCGTGACATACGCGGTGCTCAAGGTGATGGGCGGCGGCACGCTCGAACTGCGCGGCGACGGCGCAGGCCACTGGCAAGACGGCGCGGGCCGCGCGCTACCCGAGCTCGACGGTTGCATCGACATCGACATCGCCGCGACGCCGTTCACGAATTCGCTGCCGATCGGCCGCCTCGGGCTCGCGCGCGGCGAGCGGCGGCCGATCGACGTCGCGTATATCTCGACGCCGGACCTGACGGTCACGCCGGTCAAGCAGGCTTACGCGTGCATCGAGCCTGGCCGGCACTACCGCTACGAAGGGATCTTCCGGAATTTCACGGCCGAGATGGACATCGACGACGACGGACTCGTCGTCGACTACGAGACGCTGTTCAGGCGCCTGCCGGCACCGACCGGGCGCTGAACCGCGGCGTTCGCGACCGGCGGCCGCTCCTGCGCGGACGCGAAGCGGTCGATCCGCGACGCGATCATGTCCGGATGGCGCAGCACGATCCAGTGCGTGCCGTCGATTTCCTCGCGCACGTGGTCGCCGAGCCAGCGGTCGAGGTCGACCGACATCTCGGGCGTCACGTAGCGATCGCGCACCGGTACCAGGATCTGCACGGGTGCTTGCGCATACCGCTCGCGCGGCTTGCGCGCCCGTGCGATGAAATTCGCGCGGTACAGCTTCAGGCCGTTCAGCGCATTCTTCAGTTGCACCGGATCGCGCTCGGCGCGCACGCGTTCGGTGAGCTGCAGCCAGCGCGGCCACAGCGCCGCGCCGCAGAGCCGCCACACCAGCGACGGCACGAGCGGCAGGTGGAAGAACGCGATGTACCACGACTTCAGGCTCTGCTTGAGCCGCAGCTTCGCGCGGAACACGTGATCGAGGCACGGGCCCGAGATCGACGTGTACGACGCGATCCGGCCGCGGAACGCGGGGTCGGTCACGGCCTCCCAGCACTGGATCGAGCCCCAGTCGTGGCCGACGAGGTGGAACGGCCGGCCGCCGCAGGTCGCGTCGGCCACCGCCTTCAGGTCGTCGGCGAGCCGCGCGAGCGTGTAGTCGGCGCGGCGGCGCGGCGCATCGGACGCGCCGGCGCCGCGCACGTCGTACGCGATCACGCGGTAGCGCTTCGCGAGCCGCGCGCGGATCGGCGCCCACACGGCCGCCGAATCGGGGTAGCCGTGCACGAGGATCAGCGGCGGCGCCCGACGCGAGCCGCTTGCGTAGACGGCGAGTTTCACGTCGCCGGACTGGACGGTCAGCATCTCGTGTGCGCGCGCCATGGCGTCATGCCTGAGGAACCGGGTGCAGCGGCACGCGGCGCGGAGCGGCCTGCGCCGCGTAGCGCGCGTTGGTCGCGTCGATGTTCTCGAGCAGCGTGTCGAGCCCCTGCAGGTACTGGTGGTTGTCGTGGTCCCACGGGTGGAACCCCGGGCGGAAGTAGTCGAGCCATTCGCGCGCGATGCTCGGGAACACGCCGTGCTTCGGGCCGTACAGGTACTTCACGAGACGCCACATGCCGCCGAACTTGCCGTGTTCGCGACGGTGCGCGCGCATCAGGCGCACGTGGAAGTCGAACACGATCGCCCAGAAGAACACGGTCGTCGTCAGCATCGTGCCCGTGCGCAGCAAGTAGCTGCCAAGGCCGGGCTTCATCACGGCGGTCCATACGTCGTACGACACGGCCTTGTGCTCGGTTTCCTCCATCGCATGCCACATCCACATCTGCTGGTAGCCTTCGACCGATCCGTCGATGCGGTGCTCGTGGCCCGACAGCAACTGGTTTGCGAGGATCGCCGTGTAGTGTTCGAGCGCGATGGTGATCGCGAGCTGCATCGAATGCGGCAGCGCCTTCTTGAACCAGCCGAGGATCGTCCACAGGCGCTTGTCGAGCTTGTGCGCGGGCAGGCCCGACGCCTGCAGCAGGTCGTTGTATTCGATGTGTTCGCGCGTGTGCATCGCTTCCTGGCCGATGAAGCCGAGCACCTGCTTCTTCAGCTCCGGATCCTCGATCCGGTCGCGGTAGTTGCGCACCGAATCCATGAAGAAGCGTTCGCCGGCCGGGAACAGCAGCGACAGCGCGTTCATGAAGTGCGTGACCGGTACGCCCTGTACATGCCAGTCCTTCGCGTGTTCGGGCGGCAGCGCGAAACGGATGTCGCGCCGCACCGGCATCATGTTCGGGGTCGTCATGATTGTTCTCCTCCCTGATTACCTGCGTTGTTGTAGGTGGCGTGCAGCGGGGCGGGCGCCGGCGTGCCGCGTGCGGCGTCGCGGCGGGCTCTCGCGGCCTCGCGGCGCGTCGCGAGCACGACGAGCGCCTGGTACGCGGACGGCAGGACGCGCGCCATCCAGTCGCCGGCCTTCGCGTCGCGGCCGATCAGCACGCGGCGCCTGTTCTTGCGCACGCCGGCGAGGATCGTGCGCGCGGCGTCGTCGGCGGTCGTGATGAAGAACTTCTCGAACGTGTCCCGGCCTTGTTGTTCGCTCGCGACCATGAAGCCGACCATGTTCTTCGACACGCGGCTGGCCTGCGCGATGTTCGTGCGGATGCCGCCCGGATGCACGCAGGTCGCCGACACGCCGCACTTCATCATGTCGAGTTCCTGGCGCAGCGATTCGGTGAAGCCGCGCACCGCGAACTTCGTTGCGTTGTAGCCGCTCATGCCCGGTTGCGCGAAGATCCCGAACAGGCTCGACGTGTTGATCACGTGGCCGTCGCCCGACGCCTCCAGGTGCGGCAGGAAGGCCTTCGTGCCGTGCACGACGCCCCAGAAGTTGATGTTCACGATCCACTCGAGATCGCTGTATTCCATCCCTTCGATCGTGCTCGACAGCGCGACGCCCGCGTTGTTGAAGATCAGGTTGACCTTGCCGTGTTCCTTCGCGGTGTCGTCCGCCCACGCGACCATCGCGTCGCGCTCGCCGACGTCGAGCACGCGCGTCGACACGCGCACGTTCGGCGCGATCGCGCGGACGATCCGTTCGGTTTCGGCGAGGCCGACGCCGTTCTTGTCGGCGAGCGACACATGGCAGCCGGCCTGCGCGAGCTGGATCGCGAGCGAGCGGCCCATGCCCGAGCCGGCACCCGTGATCGCGGCGACCTTGTTGGCGAAATCTCTCATGTCGTTGGCTCCTTGTCTGGCTCAGGCCGCTTCGGCGGAAGTGGAAGCGGAAGCGGCGGGCGCGGCGACGGGCCGCGCGATCGTGTCGTGCGGTGCGCGATACGCGTGGTAATCGGCGATCGAGAAGCGTGCGGTCGCCTGGCGGAAGCGCCACGTGAAGCCCGGCCACAGCGTCGTGTTCTTGCCCGTGCGCGGGTCGAGGTACCAGCTCTTGCAGCCGCCCGTCGACCAGATCGCTTTCTTCAGCTTGCCCTGCAGGTCGCTGTTGAACTGCGCCTCGACGAGCGGGCGCACCTCGATCGCATCCGCGCGCTCGCGGTGCATCGCCTGCAGCGCGCCGAGGATGTATTCGATCTGCGACTCGATCATGAACACCATCGAGTTGTGGCCGAGACCCGTGTTCGGGCCGACGATCATGAAGAAGTTCGGGTAGCCAGGCAGCGTCGAGCCGAGATACGCGTGCGCGCCGTCGCGCCATGCGTCGACGATGTCGAGGCCGCCGCGGCCGATGATCGCGCCGCGCGGATACGGATCGGCGACCTGGAAGCCGGTGCCGTAGATCAGGCAGTCGACTTCATGGCGTTGGCCGTCGGTCGTGACGATCGCGTCGGCTTCGATATGGTCGATGCCGGTCGTGATCACGTCGACGTTCTTGCGCGACAGCGCCGGGTAATAGTCGTTCGAGATCAGCACGCGCTTGCAGCCGAGCGTGTAGTTCGGCGTGACGGTCTTGCGCAGCTCCGGATCGGGAATCTGCTTGCGGATGTGGCGCAGCGCAAGCTTCTGCACGTTCTTCATCAGCGACGGATGGATCGCGAAGCCGAGCACGCGCGATTCGAGCATCCAGTAGATGCCGCTGCGCACGGCCTTCTGCGTGAACGGCAGCGTGCGGAACAGCCATTTCTCGAACCCGGTCAGGTTGCGGTCGGGCTTCGGCATGATCCACGGCGGCGTGCGCTGGAACAGCGCGAGCTCCTTCACGCGCGGCGCGATCTGCGGCACGAACTGGATCGCGCTCGCGCCGGTGCCGATCACCGCGACGCGCTTGCCTTCGAGCGCGTAGTCGTGATCCCACTGCTGCGAATGGAATGCGCGGCCCTGAAAATTCTCGACGCCGGGAATCGCCGGCAGCGCGGCGCGCGACAGGCCGCCCATCCCCGACACCAGTACACGCGCGGACAGCCGCTTGCCGTTCGCGAACGTGAGGCGCCAGCGCTGCGCGGCTTCGTCGTACTCGGCGCGCTGCAGCTCGTGGTTCAGGCGCAGGTGCGGGCCGATCCCGAAGCGCTGCACGCAGTCTTCCAGATACGCGCGGATCTCCGGCTGCGGCGCGAACATGCGCGTCCAGCGCGGGTTCGGCGCGAACGAGAACGAATAGACGTGCGATTGCACGTCGCATGCACACCCGGGGTAATGATTGTCGCGCCACGTGCCGCCGACCGACGCGGCCTTCTCGAGGACGACGAAGTCGGTCACGCCTGTTTGCCGCAGGCGGATCGCCATCCCGAGACCGGCGAAGCCGGTGCCGATGATGGCGATGTCGATGGTTTCGTCCAGGCCGTCGTGGCCGGGCGGACCGAAAGGCAACGTGCGAGCATTCATCCGGGTGTCTCCGATTTGGCTCATTTTTTAATGTTACATTGGTTGATGTAACGATAGTGGGTGAGCCCGGAAACCGCAAGAGGCTAGAAGCGGCGCTCTAAGGGCCGGAAACCAGACGGGAAAAGGCTGAGCGGGGTTTGGAACGGGCCGGTTTCCGCATGGCGGAATTCACGGAAAGGCCCGTCGATGGGGCAAGAGAAGCGGTGGACGAGACCGCCGGCGCGCGGCGGTCTGTTTGAAACAGAATCAGGGGCGGATCGATCGGGCGGTCGTCTCATGGAAAACCCCGGCAGAGCGCTTTCGCGGCAGTGGTGCCTTACGGCAACCGTACTTGCCCGCCGCAAGTGTACGGGAGGCGCTTTTCATGGGGCGCGAGGTGGTGCGTTGAACCATTGCGTGCCAGATCGACAGGATGGGGATCCGCTTCGATTTTGCTGTGCGACCTGGGCGCGTTTTGAAAAATCCAAAAGCAGGAATAAAATATCCGATACGTCGGAATATTTTTTCGAGAGGTCTACCATGCAAGCCACCCGAGAGATGGTGTCTACGGCGGAAGTGGCGTTCATAGCGGGAGTCAGCGATCGAGACATCAACCGTCTGGTTGATGAGAAAATCTTGCCTGATCCGCTTTTTCGTGTTGAGGATGGCCGCTGGTTCGAAAGGATCGCTGCAGCTTTTGCTCGCTTTTACTTCGCAACCAGCGAAAGCCTGACGAGCGAGATTCGGAAGTCAGTCATCAACGAACTGACGGATCGTCTACTTACGATGAGGGTGGACGATCGCCGGCTGTATCTGACGCTGAGCAGCCTGAACTCATGGGAACCGGTCGATTGGCAGGTGCAACGCAGCTATCTCAGGATTGAGATGGTTTCGTTCCTGGTTGTCGTGCAGGAGCGTGCCGCTGAGGCAGATCGAGCAAATCGGACCATTGTTTCCGACCCGGAAATCATGGGGGGAGCGCCGGTATTTGCTGGCACGCGTGTGCCAATTGATACCGTCGTTAGTTCACTCGCTGCCGGTGTCGAATTTGAGCGTCTCAAATCGTCTTGGCCGTTCCTGACGGAATCTCTGATCGAAGATGCGCAGGTTTATCTGAAGGTTCATCCGCGCCGCGGTCGCCCACGCAGACTTGACGGGGAGACGTCGGGCTGGAAACAGGTGTCCCGTAAGGTGATCCGCTCCAGATCGGCGGACGCATGAGCCTCAAGCTGCTCATTGATGAATGCCTCTCACCCGAACTGGTGGACGTCGCGATCGAAGCAGGGCATCCGGAGTCGACCTGCGTGCGCAATCGAGGTTGGCTAGGGCTCAAGGACCACGAACTGATGCGCTGTGTGATCGATGGCGATTTCACTCTTGTGACGTGCAACAGCAAGGATTTCCGTGGACCTGCCAGCGACGGTCCTGGAGGTTTCCACCGGTGTGAGGAGGTTCATGCCGGCCTCATTTGTCTCAATTCCGCATACAGCATGGACATACCACGTCAGCATCGCCTGTTTCGGGCCGTGCTTGACGAAGTGGCGCAAAGGGATGCTTTGATCAACGTGGCGCTTGAGATCTTCGAAGACGTCGATGGTGACTTGGAGCTGATCGAATATGAGATCCCGGCAGCGTAGCGAGCGCGTGACGAGTGCAAACGAACAGTACTAGCTGACGTTGCCAGCATTCGACACTGGGAAAGACGGCCTTGCCGGTAACACGACGAGGCCTGTTGATCATAGGTTGGTGAGATGTTGCGATAAATCGCGGCGGGGCCGATCCGTCTGAATTCAGATCAGGGGCGGATCGATCGGGCGGTCGTCTCATGGAAAACCCCGGCCACGATCGTGACCTGCGCGAGCGCGTAGAGGCCCCAGATCAGGTAATCGATGCCCGGAAAACCGCCGAGGAACCGGCCGACGCCGATCAGCGTATCGGAGCCGACGAAGATCAGGCTGCCGACGGCAACCAGCGGGCCGTGCGTGCGGGCGACGAGCGCGAAGCTCGCCATCGCGCACAGCACGAGCATGTAGACGGCGACCGGCGCCAGCAGCTCGCCGAGGTTCGGCAGGAACGCGAGGTAGAACGCCGGTGCAGCGATCCACAGCCCGGCCAGCGCGGCGATTCGCCAGCCGTGCGGCCGGGCGCGCCAGCGGAAGAAAATCGCGCAATAGAAGAGATGCGTGAGCAGGAACGCGCCGAGGCCGAGGACGAACGACAGTGGCCAGTCGGGCAGCGCGAGCAGCACGTCGCCGAGCACGGCCGTGGCGAGCGCCGCGCACAGCCACGCGCGTTCGCGCGGCGCGCCGCAGGTGCTGCCCGCCGCGAGCAGCAGGATGCCCATCGCGGCTTTCGCGGCGGCCTGGCCCGGATAGGGCGCAGCAGCGAGCGACAGCCCGTACAGCAGCGCGGCGGCGACGGCGAGCGGCCAGAGCCGGCGGTAGGTGGCGGGAAGCGTGGCGATCAAGGCGGGTGTCTCCGGTTTGTTGTTGTCTGCGGTGGACGGCGCGTCGTCGAGGGCGCGGCTGCGGCCATTATCCGGAAGAAAGGGCGCGTGAAACCGGCGAATCCTTCTAGGACGCGGTCGGGATGCCCGCGCACGCGCGTGCGTGCCGCTGCATCGATCCGGCGATGCCGGCCATCGATGCGCGGGCGCTGCCGCCGGATTTCTTCTACGCGTTGCCCCTGCTGAACCGGGGCAACGACTCCAATTCGGCTTGCTATGATCGCCGCGGTATTGCCGTTGTCGTTGTCCCGCCCGGCCGCGCGACTGGATGCACAGGCCGGTGCGTGCCCGATGTATCCATGCCGTGCCCGGCCCGCGCGTCAATGCAAAGCGGGGCGGAGCCGGCCCCCCACGAAAACAGGTCCGACCATGACCGAACTTCTCCACGGCGACGGCGCGATCCGTCGCACGACGCCATACGGCTCCTCGATCGAAAACACCTATGCGGGCGTGCTGTCGTTCATGCGCCGCAATTACTCTCGCGCGCTGGACGGCGTCGACGTCGCGATTTCCGGCGTGCCGCTCGACCTTGCGACGACCTTTCGCTCCGGCGCGCGGCTCGGGCCGGCCGCGATCCGCGCGGCGAGCGTGCAGCTCGCGGAGCTTAATCCGTATCCGTGGGGTTTCAATCCGTTCGACGATCTCGCGGCCATCGACTATGGCGACTGCTGGTTCGACGCGCACAACCCGCTGTCGATCAAGCCCGCGATCGTCGAGCACGCACGCACGATCCTGCGTTCCAGCGCGAAGATGCTGACGTTCGGCGGCGACCACTACATCACGTATCCGCTTCTGGTCGCGCACGCGGAGCGCTACGGCAAGCCGCTGTCGCTGATCCATTTCGACGCGCACTGCGATACGTGGGCCGACGACGAGCCGGACAGCCTCAATCACGGCACGATGTTCTACAAGGCGGTGAAGGAAGGGCTGATCGATCCCGCGACGTCGGTGCAGGTCGGCATCCGCACGTGGAACGACGACTTTCTCGGGATCGAGCGGCTCGACGCCGCGTGGGTGCACGATCACGGTTCGCGTGCGGCGGTCGAGCGGATCGTCGACATCGTCGGCGCGCGACCCGCGTACCTGACGTTCGATATCGACTGCCTCGATCCGGCGTTCGCTCCCGGCACAGGCACGCCGGTCGCGGGCGGGTTGTCGTCCGCGCAGGCGCTCGCGATCGTGCGTGGGCTCGGCGCGGTGAATCTGGTCGGTGCTGACGTGGTCGAGGTGGCGCCTGCTTACGATCATGCGGACATTACTGCAATCGCGGCCGCGCATGTCGCGTGCGATCTGCTGTGCCTGTGGCGGCAGAAGAAGGTGGCGGGGCGGTGAAGTAGGCCGGCGCGCACGGCCACGCAATGCAAAAGGCAGGCGGGCTGGTTGCCCGCCGGTTTTTTCATTGGTCTCCGGTTCCCCCCGGTCGCCCACATGCGTTCCGAATCGCGTGCGGCGGAAACCACGCATAAAAAAGCCCGCCGAAGCGGGCTTTCACACTGCGTGCAATTTTATTTTATGGGCTTTGCTTCGTACTACTTCCCGCCAGCGTCTACCCTTGGTTCGGCCTTGGTCCGCGCGTTCTTGCGCCGCTCAAGACACGCGCAGCCATCGCAGATTCATTGGAGACTCACTCCGTGTCTCCGGCGCTCGGCCAGGGGATGTCTATGTCGGTAAGGGCCAGATCCAGGCACGTCATGTATCCCTGGATATGCTGATAGCCAACCTGCGCCTGGAATTTCTCATCATCTGTACCAGTCTTTCCGATATCTTTATTAACCGACCCGTCAAGCTCGTGCTGCATCGCCGGTCCTGAAAGATCGGACGTTCCCCATTGGGTGTACTTCAGAGGACTTGTAGCAAGGCTGATCGCATCGACAGCAAGCTTAAAAATCAAACTGGGGTTAATGCCGGCGTCGCTGTAGACGGTTTTCACCTTCTGAAGGCTGTCCGCATTCCATGCCATCGGCACGATATCCCGCGAATTGAATATGCGTGTCGCATGGCCTCGCATTTGACTGTTGAAATAGTCGGCGAACACATCGTTGCCTGCTGTCGGGCCGGCAAACGTCTGGCAGTGGTACGTGTGACTCTGCAAGCCGCTCTGATTCTTCAGGTACAACACGATCGCGGATGCCAGCGCTCCTGCGAGGCTGTGCCCGACCACGTTGACTACCGATGACGGTTGCACAGTCCTCAGGAAGTCGGCGAGCGTTAGCTGACTTGAATCAGCCTTGGCCAGTACGAAGAACAACGCTCCATTCGTACCCGCCGATATGCATGCGTCCGACGGGCAGTCCGGCACATACGCGCTGAATGGCTCAAGGGTTTTATACGAAAAATCGGCCAGACGATCAAGCAGGGATTTGAAATCGGTGCCGCTTGTCACCACTGAATATTCGCCGCTAGCCGCCGATTGCAAGACGACAGTGACATTGGCAGCAACGCCAGTCCCATCCAATACGACGGCAGGCCCCCAAACAATTTCGAACTGATTGTTCTGGGTCATCTTTGATCCGTTCAGGCGATCCACGATGTTCTCTTTGACCTGCGTGTCAGTTGGAAACGGGATCTGCTGCCCGCTATCGTCGGTTGCTGCGTTGTTAACGACATAGGCCAATGTGAGATTGACCTGCATTTGCTCGAATTTGCTGGATGTCATGGTTCGTCGCCTCGTCGTCGCGCTGCGGAAGGGAGTCATTGCGAAGAAGCCGATTCCTGGCCTCTTGCGCCGCTGCGGGTTGGAATGGGACGCGCGGCGGCGATACCCGGATTGCACGGAACGCAAGCGATGTAGGCTCGCAATGATCACACAAATGATGGTACAGGCAGTCCATCGGAACAACCTGTCGATGTTGGCAGGTACCGTCGGCCTGTCACGGCCTCGCGGGACGACACTCCCGGCAGTTCACGATCCGGCCTTTCCAGGCTCCCTGGGCTCGCCTTCAGGCTCGAGAATTCCCGGCATCCTCATGCAAAGGTCCGTTGCCCAGGCGAAGCGGTCGCCCGAACGACCGGTCGCCGGCAGGGACGAACGTCGCGTGATGGCCGGCAAGCGTCGCCGTCATATAGAATGGAGCGCTTTGCCCGTACTCCTATGTGGTTCAAGAATCTTCAGCTTCATCGTCTTCCGGCACCTTGGGCCGTAACCCCCGATCAGATGGAAAAATGGCTGGCGCCCTACGCGTTTCAGCCGGGCAGCAGCATCGAGATGCAGCGCTTCGGATGGGCGTCGCCGCGTGACGACGGCGCGCTCGTGTATTCGATCAACCGGCAGATGCTGCTGGTGTTTCGTGCCGAAAAGAAGCTGCTCCCGGCGTCGGTCGTCAATCAGGTGACCAAGGCCCGGGCGCTTGAAGTCGAGGAGCAGCAGGGCTTCAAGGTGGGGCGCAAACAGCTGCGCGAACTCAAGGAGCAGGTTACCGACGAACTGCTGCCGCGCGCGTTCACCATTCGCCGCGATACCCGCGTGTGGATCGATACGGCGAACGGCTGGCTCGTCATCGATGCGGCTGCACAGGCTCTTGCCGACGATGTTCGCGGCCTGCTCGTCAAATCGATCGATCAGTTGCCGCTCGCCGGCGTACAGGTGGCGCTTTCGCCGGTCGCCGCGATGACGGATTGGCTGCTGTCCGGCGAGGCGCCGGGCGGATTCACCGTGGACCAGGACGCCGAGCTGCGCTCGAGCGGCGAAGGCGGCGCCACGGTGCGATACGTCGGCCACGCGCTGGAAGCGAACGACATGCGCCGGCACATCGAGGCCGGCAAACAATGCATGCGCCTCGCGATGACCTGGAACGACCGGATCTCCTTCGTGCTGACACCGTCGCTGACGATCAAGCGAGTCACGCCGCTCGACGTGATCAAGGAAGCGACGGATCCCACCGCGCAGAACGACGATGAACGCTTCGACTCGGATGTCACGCTGATGACGGGTGAATTGGGGCGGATGTTGACCGATCTTGTCGATATCCTGGGTGGCGATCAGCACGACTCGATTCGTCAGGCGGCAGCAGCCTGAACGCCGTCGGCTGTCGAGGATCATCGCCCCGCGACGGCGCGGCTTCGCGCTGACGCGACATGTCGAGGAGGACCGTCGTCGCCCTGGCGGCGGGTCGCGGCTGAGCGCTTGCGACCCGAACCAGCCGACGGGCCAGGGCGGCTGAGCGACCGGTCTTTGGTCGCGCCACGGACGTTGATGTCCGTATGAACACTGCTAGACTGCGGACGCTTTCCCACACATGTACTCGACCATTCCGGATGGTGACATGACCGAATGCGCTCTAACATTTACCAGTCCGACCGAATGGGAAAGCTGGTTAGGGCAAAACGGCAGCACGTCGACCGGAGCATGGCTGCGTCTGGCGAAAAAAGGCACTGAGCAGCGAACCGTAACCTACGAACAGGCGCTGGAAAGCGCCCTCTGCTATGGCTGGATCGATGGTCAAAAGCGGGCTGAGAGCGAGAAATACTGGTTACAACGCTTCACCCCACGCTCCGCAAAAAGCATCTGGTCCAAACTCAACAAAGAAAGGGCCGAAGCGCTGATCGCCGCAGGCAGAATGCGCCCGCCCGGTATGCGCGAAATCGACAAGGCGAGGAAGGACGGTCGCTGGGAGTCTGCCTATACGTCGGCCAGCAACTCGACAGTGCCGGACGACCTGCAAGTGGCTCTGGACGCAAATCCGGAAGCCAAGAAGTTTTTTGCAACACTGAACAGCCGTAACCGCTATGCCATTCTGTTTCGGGTACAGAATGCCAAAAAGCCAGAAACCAGGGCGCGTAAAATCGAGGAATTCGTCAACATGCTGAACCGTGGCGAAACCTTTCATCCGTAGAGCTTGCGCTGCTGACGGAGATTTTGCCAAATGAGAGCATATAACCCGTAATAGCCGCTTCGGCTCGGCGGCCTTCATGCGTGAGACACGCCCGACGGGCTGTTGCTGGCCGAACGCGGAAGCAAGAGTTCGGCCCGGCAGCGAGGTGTTCGCACAATGCCCGAACTTCCGTAGCCGGCCCACTGGACCACGCGCAGAAGAAGAATTCGGCAAGGTGTGCAGCTACGGTCAATGCCAATACGTTGTCAGCAGATGGCCGTCGTAAGGCGGTCGCCGCTCTTCAATCTGTCGCGCCGGCGTTACGCGTGACGCGGTGCTTCAACGGGTGGTGTGCCGTCATGAAACAGCGTTTTCAGCTGTGAACGCAGCTCCGGCGAATCGGTATGCTTGTGAACCGCGACCGCATGCTGTACGGCCGCCTCGAGCAACTCGTTTTCGGAGTCCGCTGATAGCGCAACGGAACAATTCATTTCGCTCGGGAATTCCCGGCAATCGATGTATTTGCGCGACATGATGCCTTCCTCATACGACAGTAGTCATGGGTCTTGCGTGAATGACCGCGCGGGATGCCGCGCGAAGTACATACGGCACGATTGCGCCTCCTTGTCGCGGACGAAATGATTTTGAAAGTATAGGTCGCGTGCAATGAATTCGCGGTAATGCATCGAAATTCACGGCGTTCCGCGTGCGTCGCCCGCACGATATGCCGCAGATGCCGCCTGCGGTCAAGAATGAAACAGGGATGTAATTAACGGCCGGCTACATGCCTGCCGAGATCCGCACGCGAAGGTCCATTGTCCGGGTGGAAGCGACGTTTGAATGGCAGTTCGAACGTGCGGGTCGATGTCCGTAGATGGCCCAACGCCGACAGTGCGCCCCCACGTTTCCCGAACATTCGGGAAGAACCGAAAAAGGCCGGCGGGCAGGGTGCCCATCGGCCTTGTTTCGAACGCGTGCGCGCTGCGTTTGCGCGTTACTTCGCCGCGAGCGCGGTCGCCACGCGTTTATCCGTCCACGCGTTGTCAGCAACGCTCAACTTCTGCGGAATCAGCTTCGCGCGATAAAACGCATCGGCGACACCTTGCTGAACCGCGACGATCTTCTCGTCGACCGGCACCGCACCGAACGGCACGCGCTTGATCCAGGTTTCGACGAGCGGCAACGGCAGGCCGACCTTCGGCGCGATCAGCGCGGCGGTCTCGGCCGGATGCCCGTTGACCCACAGGCCCGTCTCGCGCGCCTGCTTCAGGATCGAGCCGACCACGTCGGCATGCTGCTCTGCGAAATCGCGCGTCGCCTCGTAGAAGTTGTTCGCCGGCGTGAGGCCCGTGTAGTCGGACAGCGTGCGGATCTTCAGCGAATTCTGCGCGGCGGCGTAATAAGGATCCCAGACGGCCCACGCGTCGACGTTGCCGCTTTCGAACGCGGCGCGCGCGTCGGCGGGCGGCAGGTACACGGGGCGGATCTCGTCGTAGCGCACGCCGGCCTTCTTCAGCGCTTCCAGCAGCAGGTAGTTCGCGCTCGAGCCTTTCTGCAGCGCGACCTTCTTGCCGCGCAGCTCGGCGAGCGAGCGGATCGGCGAATCGGCTTTCACGAATACGGCTTCGTTGTGCGGCGACGGCGGTTCCGCGCCGACGTACACGAAGCGTACTCCTGCAGCCTGCGCGAACACGGGCGGCGGCGCGCCCGTGTAGCCGAAGTCGATGCTGTTCGCGTTCAGCGCTTCGAGCAGTTGCGGGCCGGCCGGGAATTCGAACCACTGGACGTCGTAGCCGAGCGGCTTGAGCCGCGCTTCGAGCGAGCCTTGCGCCTTGATGATCGACAGCAGGCCGGCCTTCTGATAGCCGATGCGCACGACCTTGTCGGCGCCGCCTTGCGCGAAGGCCGACGCGGCGGACAGCGCGACGAGCGTGACGGCGGCGGTGCGGGTGACCCAGCGGGTGAAACGAATCATCGAACGGACTCCATGCGAAACGTCTTCGGGAGAGCGGCCGGTGCCGCTCGGTTGGAAGAATCGTCGCATGGGCGATCGCGCCGGCAAACGAAGCATTGCCGATATCAATATGACGACGGGGGCCCTATGCTTTGTCGCCGTCGCCTTGCGTATCGGGTGTGCCGGACTGACGCGCGGCCTCGTCGTCGCTGAGCTTCTTGTCGAGGATCGTCGCGACGCGGCCGCCGAGATACGCGCTCGCCGCGGTTTCGAGCGCGCGGTTCGTCTCGCCTTCGACGAACACGGCCGCGAGCGGGCGCAGGCGCCAGATCGCATCGACCAGTTCGGGCACGTCGGTGGCCGGCGGCAGCGTGCCGGCGTCGTAGCGGTCGAGCCGCTTCACGACGAGATCGACGAGCAGCCGCGCGATCGCGTCGAAGTGCGGCCGCGCGAGGCTGATCACGTCGAGCAGCTCGCGCGGCGGGATGCCTTCCTTCGTCATCGCGGCCGCCGCCTCGAGCAGCGCGGGGCTCTTCGCGACGAACGACAGGCCGCGCCGTTCGAGCAGCCCGAGCTCGGTCACGCGCGAAAGCTGCGTGGTCGCCTGCGGGCCGAACATCTGCGCGAGCGCGGCGAGCGAATAGGTTTTCGGCAGTTCATGCGACCAGCGGCCGCCGATCGCGTTTTCGAGGCCGAGGATCGAGCGCAGGTCGTGGCCTTCGTCGATCGCCTTGATCAGGTCCTGGATGTTCGACAGCGTATAGCCGCGCGCGAGCAGGTGGTTGATCAGCTTCAGCCGCGCGACGTGCGTGTCGTCGTAGATGCCGACGCGCCCGCGCTTCTCGGGCGGCGCGAGCAAACCGCGATCCTGGTAAGCGCGGACGTTGCGCACGGTCGTGTCGGACACGCGCGCCAGTTCGTCGACCGTGTACTCGTTGCGGGAATCCGCTGCGGCCTCGTCGGGTGTGGAATGAGTCTGTTTTGACATGCGGTCATTCTAGCGCGACGCGGCAGGCTCGGGCGAGGCGGGGAGCGTGCGTGCGCCGTCGCCGAGCGGGCGCTGCAGCAGCGCCGTGTCGATCCAGCGGCCGTGCTTGAAGCCGATCGCCTTCAGCGTGCCGGCCGGCTCGAAGCCGAATGCGCGATGCAGCGACGTCGAACCGCCCGTGCCGCCGTCGGCGATCACCGCGATCATCTGCCGCCACGGGCCGGCCTCGCAGCGCGCGATCAGCGCCGCGAGCAGTGCGCGGCCGATCCCGCGCCCGCGCTGCGCATCGTCGATGTAGATCGAATCCTCGATCGTGAAGCGGTATGCGCTGCGCGTGCGGTAAGGCGTCGCGTATGCGTAGCCGGCCACGCGGCCGTCGTGTTCCGCGACGAGATACGGCAGCCCGTGGCCCAGTACCGCGTCGCGCCGCGCGCGCAGCTCGGCCGCGTCGGGCGGCGTTTCCTCGAACGACGCGACGCCGTGGCGGACGTGGTGCGCATAGATCGCGTGGATGGCGGCGAGATCGGCGTCGGTCGAATCGCGGACGATGCAGGCGGCTGGCGTGGCGGACATGGTGACGGGGCGGCAGGGCGCGGTGCGGGCAAACCGTTACTATGCGGACGATTGCGTGACGCGTAAAGCCGCGGCCGTGCGTCCGGCGAGGCGGCGTTCAGTTCGGCTGCCGCTTCTTTTGCGTGTCGCGCGGCAACTCGTCGAAGCGGGCGAAGTAGTAGGCGGAAAAGCGGCCGAGGTGCCCGAAGCCGAACGTCAGCGCCGTATCGGTGATGCTGGCCACCGGGTCGGTCAGCAACTGCACGCGCGCAGCGTCCAGCCGGATGTTGCGCAGCAGCTCCATCGGGGTCGCGCCGTGGTAGCGCCGGCACAGCACGTTCAGCGTCCGCAGGCTGACGCCGGCCGCCCTGGCGAGATCCTCGAGCGAGATCGGCGCGCAGAGCCGCGCGTGGATGAATTCGTGCAGCGCATCCATCTGCCGGATGCCGCCACGCGATCCGGCTTGCGCCGGCGCACCGCGCGCTTGCGGCGCCGCGCCGGCATGCGCAGCGGCGGGCGACGGCGGGCAATGCACGAGCAGGAACAGCGCGAGGCTTCGTTCGAAGTGGTCGCGCCATTCGGCCCGGATGCCGCCGTCGTCGGCAACGGCGAGCACGTTCAGCAGCGACTGCGCGATCAGATCCCACTGCGACGCAAGCGCCGTCGGCAACAGGAATCCCGGCGCGAGGCCGGGCGCCGCGTCGTCGGGCCGGCGGCCGCTGACCGCGCGCATCAGCGCATCGGGCACCTTGACGATCAGTTGCCGGGTGCCGGACCGCCAGCGGAGGCGGACGCGAGACGTCGGCGCCAGCACGGCGGTGCGCCCTTCGGACACGCCCATCACGTGCCCGTCGCACTCGATTTCGGCGCCGCCCGCGAGCGACGTGTGGACGAGCGAAAAGCCGTCGAACGGGCGCGGGGCGACCTCGACTTCGGCGCCGTACTGCAGCGCGTAGACGCTCAGGTGATTCAGTTGCCCCTTGAAAAGCGCGGCGTCGGGCACGCCCTGCTTCCAGCGCAGCGCATGCTCGGCCAGTTCCAGCGAGACCTGCTCGTGCGCATCCGTGCGCAAGCCGGATCGGAACACGCAATTCCGATACAGCGCGGACAGCACTTCCGCATTCGGGGTGAGGGGCATGGGGCGTCTCCTGTGTGGCGCTTTTCGTGCAGCGCATCCGGCTGGCCGCGGATGCGCGTCGTGCCACATCGGTTTCTCTTGTGAGCGAGATATCCTGAAAGGATGATATTGATCTTTGTCAGGCTTGTCGAAAGTTTCGCAAGAATCGGATAGTCCCGCCCCCGCCGGGGAAAAATCCGGATAGCGCGCGGCGCGCGGCACGAGAAAAACGGATCGAATTCGCGAGCCGCCTGCAAATTCCGGATAGTGGAAATCATTGTGGCTTCCTACACTGCGCCGGCATCCGGACGAACAGTGGCGCATTTCACGACAATGATTCGTACAACTACTAAATAGATAGCCTGAGCGATCGTACTGGTTCGGACGAGCGTCATGCGACGACTACCGCCGGGCCTGAATCCCCTCTGGAAAAAGGAAGGAAGTCCATGCGTCAAATCAACCTGCAGGCGCTCTCCGACGATGCGCGGCTGGGCAAGCTGCACGGCGTCGTGCTGTTCTGGTGCGCGCTGATCATCGTGTTCGACGGGTATGACCTGGCGGTGGCCGGCATCGCGCTGCCGGCGATCATGAAGGAGATGGGCGTCAACCCGGCGCAGGCCGGCTTCATGGTCAGCTCGGCGCTGTTCGGCATGATGTTCGGCAACATCGTGTTCGGGACCGTCGCCGAGCGGATCGGGCGCCGCTGGGCCATCGCGGCCTGCCTGACGCTGTTCAGCGTCTTTACCGCGGCGGCCGGGCTGGCGCCCACGCCCGCACTGTTCGGCGCGGCTCGCTTCCTGGCGGGCATCGGCATCGGCGGCGTGATGCCGAACGTTATCGCTCATATGACCGAGTACGCGCCGCGCCGCGTGCGCAGCACGCTGGTGACGCTGATGTTCAGCGGCTATTCGGTCGGCGGCATGCTGGCGGCCGTGATGGGCAAGGGGATGATCGAGGTGTACGGATGGCAGTCCGTGTTCGTCGCCGCCGGTGCGCCGGTGCTGCTCGTTCCGCTGCTCGTGAAATGGATGCCGGAATCGCTGCCGTTCCTGATCCGGCACGGCAGGACCGACGAGCTCGCACGTATCGCGCGCCGGCTCGATCCCGCATACCGGCGTCAACCGGGCGACTCTTATGTCGTTCCGCGCGACGACAACGCGGGCGGCGCGCCGGTTCGCCAGCTGTTCGACGACGGTCGTGGATTCAGCACGGTCATGTTCTGGATCGCGTGCTTCATGTGCCTGTTCATGGTGTATGCGCTCAGTTCGTGGCTGACCCGGCTGATGGCGAGCGCCGGCTACAGCCTCGGCTCCGCGTTGACCTTCGTGCTGGTGCTGAACGCCGGCGCGATGGTCGGCGCGATCGGCGGTGGCTGGCTGGCCGATCGCTTTCCGATCAAGACGGTGCTCGTGTCGATGTATCTGCTTGCCGCGGTGTCGATCACGCTGCTCGGTTACAAGGTGCCGACCGCGCTGCTGTTCGTGCTGGTCGCCCTCGCGGGTGCTTCGACGATCGGCACGCAGATCGTCAACTGCGCGTATGCGGGGCAGTTCTATCCGATGGCGATCCGCTCGACCGGCATCGGCTGGACGTTGGGCGTGGGTCGTAGCGGCGCGATCCTGGCGCCGATCGTCATCGGTTTGCTGGTGGGCATCGATCTGCCGCTGGAACAGAACTTCATGGCGATCGGATTGCCCGCGCTGGCGGCCGCCGTCGCGGTCGGCCTGATCGATCATCGGCGCTCGGCGTCGCATCGCGGCCTTCCGGCTTCGGCCGGCGAACGACAGGCGTTGCCCGCTCGGCAGTCCTGAACGGCGGGTCGGCGGTGCGCAACCGGCCGGAGATCATGGCCGGCCCGGAGCAGGGGCTCCGACAGGGGCGCTCGGTCAGAGCCGCCCGTCCGCCGCGCGCACCGCGTCGGCGATTGCGTCGGCGACGCGCTGCACGCGCGGCGACCGGCGCACGTCCGGATGGACGACGAGCCAGATCTCGCGCTCGATGTCGCAGCGGGGCGCGGACGTCAGTTCGACGAGCGGTGTGGGTGCGGACGATGGTGCCGCACCGGCTTCGACGAGCGAATCGTCGACGAGAAACCGCGGCAACAGCGCGACCCCCGCGCCGGCGACGCATGCGCGATGCAGCGCCGCGAGGTCGTTCGCGACGAACGCGAAACGGCGCCCGGCCGCGAAGCGTTCGAGCCATTGCTGCTGCGGCGTCTGCGCGAGCGCATCGTCGTAGCCGACGAACGGCCAGGTGTCGGGCGGCGCGTCCGCCCATTCCGGCGACGCGCACAGCGCGAACCGCATCGTGCCGAGCCGGCGCGCGGCGAGCCCCGGCTCGCTCGGCCGCGACAGCCGCACCGCGAGATCGGCTTCGCGCGCGTACAGGTTCGCCGCATGCATCTCGCCCATCAGGTCGATACGCAGCGCCGGCCATGCGCGCTGCGCGCGGGCAAGGTGCGGTGCGAGGAAATGGCTGGCGAATACCGGCGACGCCGATATGCGTACGACGCCGTCGAGCGCTGCCGCGCCCTGCGCGGCGCGCGCGAACGCATGGGCATCGGTTTCGAGGCGCGCGGCGTGCTCGGCGAGGTGCAGCCCTTCGTCGGTCGGCGGCCAGCCGCGCGGCAACCGGTCGAACAGCCGGATGCCGAGCGCGGACTCCAGCGCGTCGATGCGCCGCGCGACCGTCGAATGCTGGACCTGCAGTGCGCGCGCGGCGGCCGACAGGCTGCCGCCGCGCATCACCGCGAGGAAGTAGCGGATGTCGTCCCAGCTCATCGGCAGTGCGGACGCGGGAGCGGGATCCAGATCGGTCGAATTTTGCACAATAAATGGGCGATAAACGGGAATTCCGATCGATTATGCACGATGGGATGATCGTGTCACTTCATTCGATTGCGAGGAACGTCATGACCCAAACTGCCACCGCCATCCGGATCGGGATCGACCGCTACGGCGACGCCGGCGTGCTGCGCCGCGTCGATGCGCCCGTCGCGCCGCCCGGCGCCGGCGAGGTGCGGATTCGTCAGACTGCCGTCGGCGTGAATTTCGTCGACATCTATTTCAGGACCGGCGCGCACCCATTGCCCGCGCTGCCGGACGCGCTCGGCGTCGAGGCGGCCGGCGTGATCGACGCGGTCGGGCCCGGCGTGACGGATCTCGTGCCGGGCCAGCGCGTCGCGTATGCGGGCATGCCGACCGGCAGCTATGCGAGCCTGCGCACGATGCCGGCCGGGCGCGTGTTGCCGATCCCCGACGGCCTGAGCGACGACGCGGTTGCCGCCGGACTGCTGAAAGGGATCACGGTCTACATGCTGCTGCATCGCGTCCGGCAGGTCGGCGCCGGCGACACGGTGCTCGTGCATGCGGCGGCCGGCGGGGTCGGGCTGCTGGCGACGCAGTGGGCGAGCGCGCTCGGCGCGCGGGTGATCGGCACGGTCGGGTCGGCCGCGAAAGCCGCGCTCGTGCGCACGCATGGCGCCGATGCGGTCGTCGATTATCGCGAGGCAGATTTCGTCGCGGCCGCGCGCGCGTTCGGCGGCGGCGCGGGGGTCGATTACGCGATCGACGGGATCGGCGGCGACGTGCTGACGCGCACGCTCGGCGCAATCCGGCCGTTCGGGATGGTCGCGAGCATCGGGCAGGTGGCCGCGATCGGCGCGCGGCAGACGTTCGATCTCGACGAACTGGGGCCGGCCCGTTCGATTGCGCTTGCGCGGCCGAGCGTGCTCGGTTTCATTGCCCGCGACGTCGAGGGGTATCGCGAAGCCGCGCGCGCGACGCTCGAACGGCTGGCGGGCGGGATGCACGTCGAGATCGGCGCGCGGCTGCCGCTCGAACAGGCGGCCGATGCGCACCGGTTGCTGGAGTCGCGCGCGACGACGGGCGCGGTGGTGCTGGTGCCGTGAGCGGGGCGGCGAAGCCGGCTTGGACATCCCGCTCGATACCCGTGCATCGCCGAGCCGGCCGGGCACGACGATCACGTTGCATGCCGGTGCGAAATGGCCCCTTTCCGCGAGGCAAGGAAGCACCTTCTTGATACTGTGCGCATCGGCGCATTGTCTTTCTGGAAAATCCGGATTCAGTGCACGAATCCGGCGTTTTTCGTTCTACGAGAATCGATTGCGCCAGAGTTTCCGCGCTGACGAATACGGTGCCCGCCTCTCGAGCATTGGGCGTGCGATCCATCGCGCCGACCAACACGCCCAGCCGCTGCTTTTTCAATAGCAAGCCGCCCGCGGAGACGGCAGGGAGCGCATACGGCACTGCCTGCGCTCCCCGCTCCCGAAGATACCCGCTGCTCGTATCGACTGGCCGCGCTGAACTGCGCGACAATCGCCACGACTCCGCGTCAAGGCCATCGCTCTACATCACTCCGAAGCTGGCCGGACACACTTGACGCTCGATGGATGAAACCGGACAACTATTCGACGTCTTCACCCGTAGGCAGCGAATTAATCACGGCCTCCGGAATAACCTTGACTTTACCGGGATCGAAATCGAACTTCCTGAAAATAATATCGTCCCGGATGGCGCGCTTTTGGCCGTTCGTCAGCAAATAACGCAATGAAGACGAATCTCCCCTGATAAGCCAGGCACCGACGCTCAGCGGAAGGCTTTGAGGGATATGGCTGGTGAGATAATCGTCAACGAAGATGCCTTCCCATGAAGGGAACAAATTAAAATATGTATCCGGATCCGGAATGAAATGGAGAGTGCCGTTGATAACAAGGTACACGTTGGGGCTTTGGCTGGACTTGACACGAATGCCGTCGTACGGTCTCCAGTCGGAGCCCGCCAGGGCGTCCTTTGCCTCCTGCTCGGTGGCGCGGACCAGGTCTTTTTGAGAAGGGGCAGCTTGTGTGCTCATGTTGATCTCCAGTGCGATTCGATGGCGGGCAATGCATGCGGCACAGGTATCGGTGGCGCACGTCTATAATCGGCCCGATTAAATCAATGTTATTTAGGTTTGCGGCGCGACATATGAAAGCCCGCGCACCAAAAACATATTCTCCGTCAGGCGGCAGAGTCCATTACACTCGATTACACCAAGACAATGGCGTGCCTGCGTCATTTGTGCGCTTGGGGAACACTGCACAGTTCGAATCCGTCTTCGGTTATGTGCAATGCGTCCTTGAGAGTAAAAGAAACTTTGCGCAGAGGACCGCATGCAGCATTGCGCAAGATTCCCGTTCCCGGAGATATCTGCTGTTCCTGACCTGATCGATGCCCCAACACGCCCACCTGGCAGACTCAAAGCCAACCGGAACGACGAATGGTTGTCTGCCTGCTTGCTGACCTGGTACACGTACGCACCGCAACCTGACCGGCCGGCGTATCGACTTGCGCAAACCGTTTTTTCAGCGTCGATATCTCGCGCGCCGAGTCGATGAATGCGAGCGTGCCAGGTTTCCTGGCCCGGCATCGCCGCCGCCCGCCGGTACGGTCAGCCGCCCTTGCGCAGCGGCGCATCCTCGACGAACCATGCGAGCACGAACGCGATCGCGACCACGATCGCCGCCGCGAGATACACGACATGCAGCGAGCCCGCGAACGCATGCAGGTACGCGTTGCGCACGGCATCCGGCAACTGGTGCACGGCGCCCGGGCCGAGCGCGGGCGGCAGCTCCGTGCCGGCCGGCAGCGCCTGCAGCATCCGCGCCTGCAGCCCGTGCGAGAACAGCGCGCCGAACGCCGCGACGCCGATCGAGCTGCCGATCGAGCGGAACAGCGTTGCGCCCGATGTCGCGACGCCCATGTGCCGGAATTCGACCGTGTTCTGCACCGCGAGCGTGAGCACGGGCATCACCATCCCGAGGCCGACCCCGAGCAGCGCCATGTACGCGTACATCGTATGCAGCGGCGTATCGAGCGACAGCGTCGACAGCAGCGCCAGCGCGATCCCGCCGATCAGCGTGCCGGCGATCGGAAACAGGCGGTATGAGCCGAGCCGCGAGATCAGCCGGCCGCTGATCACCGACGTCGCGAGCATCCCGCCCATCATCGGCAGCAACTGCATCCCGGCCTGCGATGGCGTCGAGCCCTTCACGACCTGCAGATAGAGCGGAATGAACGTGACCGAGCCGAACAGCGCGGTGCCGACCACGAAGCCGATCAGGCTGACCAGCACGAACGTGCGATGGCGGAACAGTTCGAGCGGGATGATCGGCTCGGCCGCGAGCCGTTCTTCATAAATGAAGCCGCCGATCGCGACGAGGCCGAGCACGAGCGTCATCCACAGTTGCGGCGACGTCCACGGCAGCAGCGAGCCGCCTTCGCTCGTGAACAGGATCACGCAGGTGAGGGCGGTCGCGAGGAACGCGGCGCCCATGTAGTCGATCCGGTGCTTCACGTGCGCGGTGTGCGGCCGGAATGCGATGCCGATCACCGCGAGCGCGAGAAAGCCGAGCGGCAGGTTGATCGTGAAGATCCAGCGCCACGACAGGTGCTCGACCAGGAAGCCGCCGAGCAGCGGGCCGACGATCGTCGCGAGCCCGTAGACGCCGCCGAACATCCCCTGGTAGCGCGCCCGGCGATCGGGCGGCACCAGGTCGCCGATCGCGGCCATCGTGACGACCATCAGGCCGCCGCCGCCGAGCCCCTGCAGCGCGCGCAGCACGATCAGCTGCGTCATGTCCTGTGCGACGCCGCACAGCGCGGAGCCGGCGAGGAACAGCACGATCGCGGCCTGCAGCACGATCTTGCGGCCGTACAGGTCGCCGAGCTTGCCGTACAGCGGCAGCACGACGGTGGACGACAGCAGGTACGCGGTGACGACCCACGACAACTGGTCGAGCCCGCCGAGCTCGCCGACGATCGTCGGCAGCGCGGTCGACACGATCGTCTGGTCGAGCGCGGACAGCAGCATGACGAGCAGCAGCGCGGCGACGATCAGCGCGGTCGGCGCGTCGCGGCGGGTCGTTTCGGCGGCCGGCGGAGTAAGGAGGGTGTCGGTGGTCATCGAGATGTCTGCCATGGCAGGGAATTGGTTCGAAATATAACGACCAATGTTTGCCTAGTCAATTTCTGCCCAGCCTCGATATGTTGCAACCGTAACAGGAGATTGCCGCCGCGAAAAATTGACCGGGATCAGGGAGAAAGGGGGCCGGACTCAAGTTTTCTGCAGGCAAACCGTAATCCAGAGTGCTGCGGTCCGATTGCCGCGGCACTTTTTATCGCTCCCGTGCCGTCATGAACCTGAACGCCCTGTTTTCCCGTTTCTCGATCCGTACGCGGATCTTCTCCACGCTCGGCCTCGTTGCCGTGCTGCTCGTCGTGTCGGGGCTGATCGGCCTCGCCGGCATGCAGAGCTCGAACCGCGCGCTCGACGAGGCCTATACGCAGCAACTGGCTGCGAAGACCGCGCTGTCCGCCGCGAGCCTGAACCTGACGATCGTGCGCACGACGCTCGACCGCGCGCTGCTGCATCCGGAAGCGCCGGAAGTGCCCGATCTCGTCAAGAAGGCCGAGAACTATCTCGCGAAGGCCGACGCCGCGTGGCGCAGCTACACGGCGATGCCGCACGACGGCGACGAAGGCCCGCTGGCGAGCCGTCTCGACGCTGCGCGCCAGGCGCTGATCGGGCAGGCGCTGAAGCCGCTGACCGATGCGATCCGCGACGGCCGCCGCGACGAGGCCGACCGCTTGCTGATGTCGGTCGCGCCGCCGCTGTCGGTCGCGCTCACGCAGGCGACCGATGCGCTCGATACGTACCAGGCGGCGCGCGGCAAGGATGTCTACGACACCGCGCAGACCTACTACGGCTGGATGCGCGCCGGCGCGATCGCGGGCATCGCGTTCGGCCTGGCCGCATGCCTCGGCTGCGCGATCGGCCTGCATTACGCGATCACGCAGCCGGTGAACCGGCTGCTGTCGCATTTCCGCCGCCTGTCGGACGGCGACCTGACGTCGGAAGTGCGCTGGTCGTCGCGCGACGAGATGGCCGAACTGGTCAAGGGCGTGACGGGCATGCAGCGCAGCCTCGCGGACACGGTGCGCCAGGTCAGCCAGGGATCCGAAGCGATCTCGACGGCGACGCACCAGATCGCGGCCGGCAACACCGATCTGTCGCAGCGCACCGAGGAACAGGCGTCCGCGCTGCAGGAGACGGCCGCGAGCATGGAGCAGTTGACCGCGACCGTGAAGCAGAACGCCGACCATGCACTCGAGGCGCAGGCCTGCGCGGACAGCGCGAGCGAGATCGCGACGCGCGGCGCGACGGTGGTCGGCGAGGTGATCGGCACGATGACCGAGATCGACCAGAGCTCGCAGAAGGTTGCCGACATCATCGGCACGATCGAAGGGATCGCGTTCCAGACCAACATCCTCGCGCTGAACGCGGCGGTCGAAGCCGCGCGCGCGGGCGAGCAGGGCCGCGGCTTTGCGGTGGTCGCGGGCGAGGTGCGCACGCTCGCGCAGCGCTCGGCGTCCGCGGCGAAGGAGATCCGCACGCTGATCGGCGAATCGGTCGAGCGCGTCGCGAACGGCTCGCGGCTCGTCGGCGTGGCCGGCACGACGATGCAGGACATCCAGCACGCGATCGGGCGCGTGACGGGCATCATGACCGAGATCGCGGCTGCGTCGAACGAGCAGCGCGACGGGATCGAGCAGGTGAACCGCGCGGTGTCGCAGATGGATCAGGTGTCGCAGCAGAATGCGGCGCTCGTCGAGCAGGCCGCGGCGGCTGCGGCGTCGCTGGAGGAGCAGGCGGACGGGTTGCGTCGCGCGGTGGGGGCGTTCCGGGTGGCGTGATCGATGGCGGGCGGTGACGGGGCGGGCGCTAGCCTGCCCGGCTGCCGCTTGCCCGCTGCGTCACACAGCCACGAGCTGCACAGCCGCGCGCGACGACGCGACGATCAGCAGCTTCATCGTCGCGCGCGTCGCGCCGACGAACAGCTTGCGTGCAGCACGCGCGTCGAGCGTATCGAAGTCGACTTCGGTGAGGATCACGCACGGCGCCGACTGGCCCTTGAAGCGGTAGATGGAATCGAGCAGCACGTCGCCTTCGCGATATTCGGGGTTGCCGAACAGGTCGTACTTGCCGGTGAAGCTCTTGATCCGGTGCGGGCCGAGCTGGTCGAGCGGCGCGAGCACCGAGCCTTCGCGGCCGCGATACGACAGCACCGCGATGTCCTGCTTGCGAAAGCCGAGCGACAGCGCGTGCGTGATCGCGCGCTTGGTCGCGTCGATGCACGCTTCCGCCAAGGCATCGCCCGACATGCCTTCTTCCCCGTATGCCGACACCGACGGATCGGACCCGTCGAACGGGCTGCCCGAGCGCAGTTCGGCCGCGAGCGGCTCGACGCGCCCGACGACGTCGCGCACGAATTCGAGCAAATCGCGCGGGCTGCGGTAGTTCGTCAGCGCCTTCAGCGTGACCCAGCCGGGCAGTGCGACGGGCTCGCGCATGTACAGGTTCTGCAGCGGATCCTCGAGCCACCACCACGCGCCGTCCGGCGCCAGCAAACGCTCCAGTGCGGCCGCCCACGGCGCATGGAAATCCTGCCCCTCGTCGACGACCAGCACGTCGAAGCGCCAGCGCTCGGGAATCGGCGCTTGTGCGAAACGCGCTTCGAGCCGTTCGAATTCACCGGGTACCTGGAAGTCGGGTGTATAGCCGCTGTCGCGCGCGACCCAGTCGCACAGCTGGTGGTAGTTCGCGATCTTCGCGCCGGGCGGCGCGATGCGCGCGATGTAGTCGGCGAGCGGCCGGTTGAAGCACACGTAGAGCACGCGCTTGCCGGCCGCGACGGCATCGCGCATCGCCTGCACCGCGAGCTGCGTCTTGCCCGAGCCGGCCGTGCCGGTGACGCGCAGCCGGAACGGCGCGAATTCGAGCTGGCGCGCCCACGCGGCGAGGCCGCCCGACAGCCGCGTGACGAGCGTGCCGGCCTGCCCGACGAGTGCACTCGTGTCGGGCGTGAGCGCGAGCTCGTCCGCGAGGAAATGGTGGAGCTTCGGTGCGTTCGGGAGGCGCTCGTCGTCCTCGGGCAGGATCTGCAGGATCACCTGCGCGAGCTGCGCCTTGCGCGACGCGTCGACGATGCGGTCGGCCGCGACGCCGGCGATCGATGCCTGGCGGATCGAGTAGTCGGGGCAGTACAGCAGCGCCTCGACGCCGTAGACGCCCGCGCCGAGCGCGGCCGTCAGGCGCCGGTGCAGCGTTTCCTGCGTGCGCGCGAGCTGGATCGCGACGTTGCGCTCGGTCTGCAGGTAGACCTTCACGAGCCCCTTCGGGGTTTCGCGCAGGAACCCGGCCTTCTGCTCGATCAGCAGCACGCGGCCGGCCGGGCTCACGACGACGAACGCGGCTTCGCCGAACACCGAGAATCCTTGCTCGGCGCGCGTCCAGTGCACGCCGTGATACACGGTGTAGGTGTCGGGCAGTGCGTGTTCGAGCGCGGCGAGCGTTTCGCGCTCGCGTTCGGCCGCGCCGGTCGCGGCGAGGCTTTTCCAGTCGTCGGGAATGAGGCGGGCCATGGAGTCGGGCTGCGTGGGCGTGAACAGGTGCGGCTATTGTACTGAGGAACCTGTTCACGGCCGCACGAACGCTGGCCGTCCGGCAGAGGGCGGATGCGGGGGAGGGTCACCCGCGCGCGAGCCGTTTCGCGAGATCGGCGCTGAGGATCGCCATCCGCGCGGGTTTTTCATAGCAGACGACGTCGAACGCGCGGATCACTTCGCTGATGTCGGCTTCGCTCGCGCGGCCGGTGAGCAGGTCGCCCGTCAGCACGAAGATCGGTGCGCCCGGGTTGTCGGACGTGCGTACGGCCTTGATCGCGGTCGCGGCCGTGCTGTCGTCGAACAGCCATTCGGTGAGCACTGCGTCGAAGGCCTGGCCCTGCAGCGCGTCGACGAACGGCGCGAGGCCGTCGAACGCGGCCGTCGCGAAACCCTGCCGTTCGAGATAGCGGCACAGCTCGGTCGCGCTGACGCGATCGGGATCGATCACGGCGACGACGAGCTTGTCGCTCTCCGCGCGGCGTGGATAGATTTCGATCTTGTGCACGTCGTACGCGTTCTGGTACAGCACGCCCGTGTGGCGCAGCACGCGCCAGCGGCCGTTCTGCTCGTACGCGACGAACTCGGGGCGCGCGCCGGCTTCGAGCGGCGCGCCGATCCATGCGGTGCACGGAATCTCGGCGACGCCCGCGTAAAGTACGGCCTCCTGCGAATAGGCGCCGACCATGCCGGGGTCGAGCGTCTGCGCGCCGAACAGCTGGGCGGCGGGTTCGCCGTACGCTTCGGCGACCTTCTTGATTTGCGCGAGCGTCCAGGGGCTGCTGCCGCGCAGCTTACGATGGCCTTGAGAGAAACTCAGGTCGAGGATGCGGCACAGCTCGGTAGTCTGCTGGCGCTTGCCGATGCCGTTGCGGGTCATCAGCTCGCGAACGCGCTCGGCAACCGCGAGGGAATCCGTGGTGATTGCTTCAATGGTCATGCTACGGGAACGGATCGTGACGTTCAGAACGACGCCTTGCGGCAGTCTCGACGGACAGTCTTCATGACGTCCAGTGGCGAGCCGACCGGCCACGCGCGGAAAAGATAACTTTACCGCAAAATGGTCGTCATTCAGTGTCTCGAAAGGTGCGTTTGTGTGAAACCTGTGTCACGACGTTACCGCGCACGTCCGTATCTCAAAAATATTAACGCCTGACAGGAAACAATGACGACAACCTACCCGCTGCACGATGCGCTGACCCGCGCCGACACGGCGTTTCCGGCCGACGCCGACGTCGTGATCGCCGGCGCCGGCATCATGGGCTGCGCGGCCGCGTACTACCTGGGCCTGCGCGGCCTGAAGGCCGTCGTGCTCGACAAGTCGCGCATCGCCGGACAGCAGTCGACGCGCGCATGGGGCTTCGTGCGGCAGCAGGGGCGCGAAGCCGCCGAGGTGCCTTTGATGATGGCCGGCATGCGGATCTGGGAAGGGTTAGAGGAAATCCTCGGTTTCGATCTCGAATGGCGGCAGGGCGGCTGTCTCTATATTGCGGACAACGAAACGGACTGGGCGTCGTTCAACGCATGGCTCGCCGTCGCGCGCGAGCACGGGCTCGATACGCGCACGCTGACGCGCGCGCAGATCGACGAGCGCGTCAGCGGCCTTTCGCCGCAGGCGCGCACGCTCGGCGGGCTCTATACCGCGACCGACGGGCAGGCCGAGCCGCGCCGTGTGGCCGCGGCATTCGCCGCACGCGCCATCGAGTCAGGCGCGCGCTTCTTCGAAGGCTGCGGCGTGACGGCGATCGAGACGGCCGGCGGCGCGGTCGTCGGCGTCGCGACCGAGCGCGGCACGATCCGCACGCGGCGCGTGATCTGCGCGGCCGGCGCGGCGAGTTTCCGGCTGCTCGACGGCGTCGGCATCCGGCTGCCGCAGCAGGCCGTGCGCGGCACCTGCATGCGCACCAACGTGGTGCCTCCGGTGTCCGCGTCGACGCTCTGGGGGCACGGCCTCGGCATCCGGCAACGCAAGAACGGCGCGATCAATCTCGCCGACGACATGCAGGTCGACGTCGACCTGACGCTTGGCCACCTGCGCGGGTTGAGTCTGTTCTGGCCGGAGTTCTGGTCGCAGCGCGACAAATTCCGGCTGCACCTGAATTCGGCTGCATGGCGCGACGCGCTGGTGCGGATCAACGGCACGACCGGGCCGATCGAGCCGCGCGATCCGCAGCCGCAGCCGAATCGTGCGCATGCGCCGCGCGCGCTCGCGAAGCTCAAGGCGATCTTCCCCGCGCTGAAGGACGCGCAGATCGTCGAGGCATGGGCCGGCCTGATCGACGTGCTGCCCGACGGCATTCCGGTGATCGATGCGCCGGGCACGCCGTCGGGGCTCGCGATCGCGACGGGGTTCTGCGGTCACGGTTTCGCGATGGGGCCGATCGTCGGCCGGCTGCTCGCCGAATGGATCGACACGGGTGCGCCGTCGCTCGACCTGTCGGCGTTTCGTGCGCAGCGTTTCGTCGATGGGACAATGGTGCGGCCGCGCAGCATGCTGTAGCGGACGAATCGATGCAATGACGTCGGGCCGGATCGCTGCGTTCCCGTCGTAGAATCGAGCCCGCATCCTTCAGGAGATTCCCCGTTGGCAACGCCTTCCGCCAAGCGCCGTTCGTTACGCTCGCGCCTGCGTCGTGCTCGCAACCCGTGGCAGGCGCCGCGTGCGCGCATGCTGTTCACGCGTCCCGCGACATCGCCGCGGCGCACGCTGCTGTTCCGTGTCGGCGCGGTCGCGCTGTTGTGCATGCTCGCGTTCCTCGTGCTGTATCTCGATCGCGACGGTTTGCGCGATTCGACCAAGAGCACGCCGATGACCGTCGCCGATCTCGTGTACTTCACGATGGTCACCGTCGCGACGGTCGGCTACGGCGACATCGTGCCCGTCACCGCGCGCGCCCGTCTGATCGATGCGTTCTTCATCGTGCCGATTCGCATCGTCATCTGGTTCATTTTCCTGGGTACGGCGTATCAGTTCGTGATCCAGCGCGTCATCGAGGAATTCCGCATGAAACGTCTGCAAAAGCAATTGTCCGATCACATCGTCGTGTGCGGGTACGGCCTGTCGGGGTCGATCGCCGTGCGCGAACTCCTCGAGAGCGGCGTCGATGCCGCGACGATCATCGTGATCGATTCGCAGCAGCAGGCGCTGGAGGCCGCAACGTCGCTCGGCGTGACGGGGCTGCTCGGTGACCCCGCACACGAGGATCTGCTGCAGCAGGCGCAGGTGCGCGCGGCGAAGGCCGTGATCATCTCGGTGACCGACGATCCGACCGCGATCCTGCTGACGCTGTCGGTGCGCAGCATCGCGCCCGATACGAAGATCGTCGTGCGGATCCAGGAGAACCTGTACCAGCGGCAACTGCGGCAAGCCGGCGCGGACGTGATCGTGTCGTCGACGAAGATCGGCGCGCTGCTGCTCGCGGATGCGGTGCATAGCCGCTATATCGTGCCGTTCGTGAACGACATGCTGTCGACGCGCGGGCGCGCGACGCTGCTGGAGCGCGAAGCATTGCCGCACGAGATCGGCTGCATGACCAATGTCGTGCCGGGCGCGATCGTGGTCGGGCTCGATCGCTGCGGGAAGATCCAGTCGTTTTATGAAGACCCGCCGTGCCGGATCGAGAAGGGCGATACGCTGGTGGTGATTCAGTCGGCGCGGATTCCGGATGCGGATGTTTGACGGCTGTCTTATAAGCGGAACGCGATAAATTCATGCCAACGCGCACGAACCGGCTCCATCGCGGAGCCGGCTTTCTTCCTTGTCGTCCGCGCATCCCGAATCAGCGCACGGGCGCCGCTGTCGCCAGCAAACTGCGCAGGAACACCATGATCATGTGCCCGATGGGCACGTCGGACAGGATCGACTGCTGCAGCGACAGGCCCTGCGAGAGCCCCATGAACGACACGGCCAGGACGGCCGGCGATTCGGGCGGCACCTTCTTCATCCTCGCGAAAATCTGTTCGATGCAATAGGCGAGGCCATCGCGGTGGCCGTCGAGTAACGCCTGCGACGCCGCTGCAAAAGCGGGGTTGCGACGCCCCTGAAGCTTGAACTCGACGCCCAGCACCGACCACTCGGGCTCGGCATCGACGGTCCGCGACCAGACGTCCAGCGCGTTCAAGATGTCGTCCCCGGTCGCGGACGGGTCGCTCAACGCCCGGGCGATGTCGGCCACTTGCGTCTTCGATCGCTCCCGCATCAACTCCACGAACAGCTCTTCCTTGCTCGCGAAATTCGAATAGAACGCGCCTTGCGTGTAGCCGGCCTCGGCCGCGATATCCCTGAGCGACGTGGCGCCGAAGCCGTGGTCGACAAACAGCCGCTTCGCCGCGGCGAGCAAATGTGCGCGGGTTTGCAGTCGACTTTCTTCGCGGCTCAGCCGCGGGGGAAGGGGCGCCGTATTCATGGCCGGAAGGATATCAGTTGATATTTGAGATAGATACCATTACGATCGCGTTTCACATATCACTTGATATGTGAAGCGCGGAGTGCGATTGTTCGTCCGGATGTCCGCAGCGGGGTTTGTTCCGCGCGCACGATCGTTTCGGCTGGGCGTGCCTGTCTGTAGGCGGCATCGGGGTGTTTGCCGCGGCGTCGGCGTTGTCGTTCCGCGGATTGTCCGTCTCTTCGCGTCGCGTTATCCGGCGCGCAGCGGTGCGTCGCATGCCGGTCAAGCGAATGCCGTCGTCTTGGAGCGTTGTAAAACAGTCTGTTAGTCATGCGAATCATGTCGATTCGCATGCGGATGCGGGACAGGAAGCAGAAGATGAGCGTGAGCAAGACCTATGCGCAGCTCGTTGCCGAGCTGGACGAACTGGACGAGGAAATCGAGCGCGCACGCGCACGTGAACGTATCGATGCGATCGCGAAGGTTCACGCGCTGATGGACACCTATGCGATCAAGCATCGCGACCTGGTCGGTCGAAACGGTCGCCGAGGTGCGTACATCGTGAAAGTGCTGCCGGCGCGGTATCGCGACCCGGCGAGCGGGAAGGAGTGGAGCGGGCGCGGCAACGCGCCGCTCTGGATCCGGGGCAAGGACCGCCGTCAGTTCGTGATACTCAAGCCGCCGTCGGCGGGCAAGAAAGCCAGGTCGGGTTGACGCCGCATGTCCGGAGCGCGGCCGGCGTCGACGGATACGACGGTAGCGCCGGGCCCGTCTGTCGCGCCGCCTGCGTTTATCCGCGGCCCACGAAAGGCATCGCGGTCGCCATGATCGTCATGTTCAGGATGTTCGTGTCCAGCGGAAGGCTGGCCATCTGGACGACCGCGTTCGCGACATGCGTGACATCCATGCGCGCCTCGGGCGCGAGGCTGCCATCGGCCTGCGGGACGCCTTGCGTCATTCGCTCCGTAAGCGATGTCGCTGCATTGCCGATGTCGATCTGGCCGCAGGCGATGTTGTACGCACGGCCGTCCAGCGCCAGCGACTTGGTGATGCCCGTCACCGCGTGCTTGGTGGCCGTGTATGCGATCGTATCGGGGCGCGGCGCGTGCGCCGAGATCGAGCCGTTGTTGATGATCCGGCCGCCCTGCGGCGTTTGCGCTTTCATCAGGCGCCACGCGGCCCGCGCGCACAGAAAGACGCCGGTCAGGTTCGTCGCGACGACGCCGTTCCACACGTCGAATTCGTATTCGCCGAGTGAAACGGGCGGGGCGTTGCGGCCGGCATTGTTGAACAGGACGTCGAGCCGGCCGAACTGCTGCGCGATTTGCGAAAACGCGCGGTCGACCGACGCTTCGTCGGTGACGTCGGCGGGAAACACGTGCGCGTCGCCGTCGGCGGCGCGGATCGCGTCCTGCGTTTTGCGCAGCGATGCTTCGTTGCGTCCGAGCAGCGCGACGGTGAATCCCGCTTGGGCGAGCGCGATGGCCGCCGCACGACCGATGCCGGATCCGGCGCCCGTGACGGCTGCGAATTTCTTCGTGACAGACATGGCTTGATGTCCTGCTGGTTGAATTGGGAAGGAGGGGCGATCGATCTCCTCGTCGCCCGGTCGATGCATTCGAAATGTGCCACGCGAAAGTTCGAGTGACATCGTACCGCTCGCTCGATTACGCGATAACCGCGACTATTTCTTCCGCCGGGGCACAGCCTTGCGCGCACGCGCGCCCGTCTCCGCGAACAGGTCGGCCACCACGCCGCGCAGCCACCGGTTCCCTTCGTCCTGATTGACCCGCGTGTGCCAGAGCATATGAATCGGCGCACCGGGCAGCGTGACGGGCAACGCGCGCCAGTCGAGCGAAAACGGCGCGGCGAGTTGCAGCGCGAGATGCTCCGGCACGGTCGCGATCAGGTCGGTGCGCTGCAGGATGTAGCCCACGCTCATGAAATGCGGCACCGTCAGCCGCACCTGGCGCTTCACGCGGCGCCGCTTCAGCCAGTCATCCACCTGCCCGTGGCCCGTGTCGGCCGACACCACGACCAGGTGCTCGGCGTCGCGCCATGCATCGACCGTCAGCGGCGCATCTTCGAGCGGATGCCCGTGCCGGAACAGGCACACATAACGCTGATCGAACAGCCGGCGCTGATAGAACCCGCCCTTGAGCTGCGGCAGCAGGCCGATCGCGAGATCGACGCGACCGTCGGCCATCTCGTCGCTCAGGTTGACGCTCGTGTTGCGCACGGTATTGAGCGCGATGCCCGGCGCCGCTTGCGACAGGTGTTCGATCAGCGCGGGCAGGAACACGACTTCGCCGATATCGGTCATGCCGATCGTCAGCGTACGCGTCGCGCGCAGCGGATCGAAACCCGTCTCGGGATTCAGCGCGGCATGCAGCGTCGCGAGCGCGTGCGACACGGGTTCCGCCAGCCGCAGCGCGAACGGCGTCGGCACCACGCCGCCCGGCCCGCGCACGAACAGCGGATCGCCGAGCCGGCGGCGCAGCTTCGCGAGCGCGTTGCTGACGCCCGGCTGGCTCATGTTCATCTGTTCGGCGACGCTCGACACGCGCCGCTCCTGCATCAGCCGCTGGAACAGCAGCAGCAGGTTCAGGTCGATCTCGCTCAGTTCCATGGGTTTCGCATTGCCCGGCTCATTGCATCCAGTGATGAAGCAGATTCATTTCATTTTATTGCGGGATGAATGTCCACTCCTGAAACTACCGATACGGCGCATGCATTCGACATGACCGCTGCGCAGCCCGCAGACCCCACATCTGAATATCGGAGACACCTTCATCATGCAGACGAACCTGAAGATTGCGATCGTCGGCGCCGGCATCGGCGGCCTGACGCTCGCGCTTGCCCTGCGCGAGCACGGCATCGACGCGCGGCTCTACGAGCAGACCGACGAATTGCGCGAAGTCGGCGCGGCCGTCGCGCTGTCGGCCAACGCGACGCGCTTCTACGAGCGCATGGGCTTGCGCGCGGCCTTCGACGCGGTATGCGCGGACATCCCGGGCCTCGTCTATCGCGACGGGCGCAGCGGCGCGGTGATCGGCCATCATCGCGGCGACCCCGACTATCGCCGGCAATTCGGCGGCGCGTACTGGGGCGTGCATCGGGCCGATCTGCAGGCCGTGCTGTCGAAGGCAGTCGGCGCCGATTGCATTCATCTCGGCCATCGGCTGGTCGATCTCGTGCAGCACGACGATCGCGTCACGCTTGCGTTCGACAACGGGGAGCGCGTCGAAGCGGATCTCGTGATCGGCGCGGACGGCGCTCGCTCGATCACGCGGCGCTGGATGCTCGGTTACGACGATGTGCTGTATTCGGGCTGCTCGGGCTTTCGCGGCGTGGTGCCGGCCGAACGCATGGACCTGCTGCCCGATCCCGACACGATCCAGTTCTGGGTCGGGCCGCATGGACATCTGCTGCACTATCCGATCGGCGACAACGGCGACCAGAATTTCCTGCTGGTCGAGCGTCATCCGTCGCCGTGGCCGTCGCGCGACTGGGTCATGCCGGCGGAAGAGGGCGAGCAATTGCGCGTGTTCAGGGACTGGCATCCGGCGGTGGTGCAGATGATCACCGCCGTGCCGATCAGCCAGCGCTGGGGGCTGTTCCATCGGCCGCCGCTCGGGCGCTGGAGCCGAGGGCGCGTGACGCTGATCGGCGATGCCGCGCATGCGCTCGTGCCGCATCACGGGCAGGGCGCGAATCAATCGATCGAGGACGCGGTGGTATTGGCGGCGCAACTGGAGAAGGCCGGGCCGGGCAACTGGCGCGAGGCGCAGGAAGCGTACGAGCGCCTGCGTCGCGGCCGTACGCGCAAGGTGCAGTACGCGTCGATTTCCGCGGCCGACGTGCTGCACCTGCCCGACGGGCCGGCCGCGCAGGCGCGCAACGCGCGTCTGGCCGAACGCGACAGCGTGCTGCATCACCTGGACTGGATTCACGATTTCGACGCGCTCGCCGAGGAACCGAGTGAGCGGCAGGGTGGTACGTGGCTTTGAGCCCGAAGCGCGTGGGTCGCGCCCAGCGCATCGCGCCTGTCGACGGACGACGGGCCGGGCATCGGCCGCCTTGACGAAAACGGGCGGGGCAACGCCCGCCCGCCGTCACTTCACGCACTCGAGCGCGTACTTCAACCCCTGCCCAAGCAACCCGCGCCACACGTCCCACGTATGCCCGCCATCGACGATGCGCAGCTCGGCCGGGTTCTGCGCACGGCGCAGCTGCGTGTACAGCACGCTCGATTCGGCCTGGATCGTCAGGTCGTCGTCGCCGGCCGCGATGAACATCGGCACGCGCCAGCTACGCGCGAAATAGCCGCGCATCAGTGCCGGATAGTTGAGCTCGTGCCACACGCGCGAGTCGAACTGCCGGTCGCCGAACACGCCGACATAACGCGCGGCGGAATTGAGCGGCGGCTCGTTCGCATAGATCGCGGGGCTCAGCAGCATTGCGCCGCAGAACAGGCCGGGTTCGAGCAGCGAGAAACGCAGCGCGCCGAAACCGCCCATCGACACGCCGCCGATCGCGCGGCCCGCGCGCTGGTTCGACACCGCGAAGTGCGCTTCGACTTCGGGCAGCAGGTCGTTGAGGAACGCGCTCTGCATCTTCTCCTTGCGGTCGACGTACCAGTCGGTGCCGCCCTGCGGCATCACGATCACGACGGGCGGAATCTCGCGGCGCTCGATCAGCGTGTCGGCGGTGGCCTGCAGCCGGCCCTGCGTGATCCAGTCGTTCGCGTTGCCGGCATTGCCGTGCAGCAGGTACATCACCGGGTAGCGCGCGCCTTCCGGGTTGTAGCCGGGCGGCAGGTAGACCGTGTACGACCAGTCGCGCTTCAGCGATGCCGACCGGAACGTGCGCAGTGCGACGCTGCTGCCCGGGTTGACCGGCGGCTCCTGGGCGGTCGACGGCGTCGTCGCGGTCTGGACGGCCGGTGGCGGCGGCGCGGGCGATACCGTCGGTGCGGCCGGCGTGGCGCGGGCGGTGGCGATGGAGCCGGCGATCAGGGCGACGGCGAACGGAAGGGCGAGTCGGCGCATGGCGAAGCGTTTCAGGAGAGGCGCCGGCTATCGTAACAGCGGCGCATGACGGCGCGGCGCGTCATCGCCGCGAACGGAACGGCAGCCGCGCGACGAGCGGCCCGTAGAGTTTGGCGACGAGATACAGCAGGCCGATCGCGACGACGTCGGCGGTCAGGCCGAGCGGCACGTCGAGATAACCTTCGGTCGCCTGGTAAAGCAGCGAATCGACCGCGAGCGAGATGCCGGTGCCCGCGACGAAGCACAGCAGCCCCTGCCGGCCGATCGTGCCGATCCACGGCATCGCGTGCGCGACCTTCTTCATCCAGCCGAGGTGCACGAGCTTGGCCGCGAGCCACGCGATCGCAAGGAAGTTCGCGAGCCGCAGTGCGCCGAGGTTCTGCTTGATCGACGGATCGGTTGGGAACGGCTCGATGCGCAGCCGGTAGTACGCACCGGCGGCGACGATCGCGAGCGACACGGCCGTCAGCAGCCAGCCCTGCGGCTTGGGCGCGAGCGTCTGGTAGACGGGCTGGCAGCGCGCGATCACGCCGAGCACGAACAGGAACTGCCACGCGAACGGATTGAAGTCCCACGGTGCGCCTTCGACGGTCGGCAAAAAGCGCGCGACGTGCGGCGCCGCGTACCACAGCGATCCGCTGAACGCGAGCATCAGCCACGGCTGCGTGCGCGCGAGCGGCAGCGCGAGCGGGACGAGCAGCGCGAAGAACGCATACATCGGCAACACCGACGCGAGGTACGGCTGGCGGCGGAACAGCAGGATGTCGCGCAGCGCGGCGAGCGGCTTGTGGAGCAGGCCGTCGAGGTCGTTGGTCGGCATGTTCGGGCCGTCGATCGCGAACGCGTTCAGCGCGGCCGTGATCAGCAGCATCAGGCCGGCCGTCACGAGGAACGCGCGGTAGATCTCGAACGCGCGCCGGATGAAGCGCTGGCGCGCGGCGGCCTCGTCGTGCCGCTCGGCGAGCGAGTTGTACGCGATCGCGGTCGCGAACCCGCCGAGGAACACGAATACTTCGGCCGCGTCGCACAGCGCGTACGCGTGCAGCGTCACGCGCGACAGGATGCTGCCGCCGATGTGGTCGACGACGATGACGAGCAGCACGAGGCCGCGGAAGAAATCGAGCTCGGCGTAGCGGCCGGCCCGGGCAGGCGCGGTCATCGGACCGCCTCCCGGCGCGGGCCGCGTGCGCGGCGGGCACACGACGCGCATGAATCGGGGTGAAGCATGACTTCGTGAAGAAATGACGAACGGATGCGCATTGTGCCACCGATGAGACACCTGTCGGGTTTACGCGGATGGCGGCCCGATCCGCCGCTGCCGATAAGCCCGGTCACGCTGTCTGCGCAACGGGGCAGTTGGGAGAGCGCAACGCTTTGCGCGCGGTTTCCTTACCCCGATGGACGGACGGTTTCCGACGTGACACCATTTTGTCTGCACGCGGCCGCACACCGCGTCGTCCGCCCTGCGGGCCACACATACAACAGACGAAACAATTCGCCGGGCGCTTGCCTGCCCGGCCCCCGGCTCCGGAGATCCGTCATGAAGAAGCACGTCATATTTGCCGCCGCGCTCGCTGCCTTCGCCGCGCCGGCCTTTGCCCAGAACAGCGTGACGCTGTACGGCCTGATCGACGAAGGCTTCAATTACACGAACAACGTGAACGTCAATGGGGTCGGAAAGACGAATTACCAGCTCGCGAGCGGCTTTGCGCAGGGCAGCCGCTGGGGCCTGAAGGGCACCGAGGATCTCGGCGGCGGGCTCAAGGCGATCTTCACGCTGGAAAACGGTTTTGACGTGAACAACGGCCGGCTCGGCCAGGGCGGCCGCATGTTCGGCCGCCAGGCCTTCGTCGGGCTGAGCGAGTCGCGCTTCGGCACGCTGACCTTCGGCCGCCAGTACGATTCCGTCGTCGACTATCTCGCACCGCTGACCGCGAACGGCAACTGGGGCGGCACGCTGTTCTCGCACCCGTTCGACAACGACAACACGGACAACTCGTTCCGCGTCAACAACACGGTCAAGTACGCGAGCGCCGACTGGAACGGCCTGACGTTCGGCGGCACGTACAGCTTCAGCAACAGCACCGGCTTCTCGAACAACCGCCAGTACAGCATCGGCGCGCAGTATTCGCTGGCCGGGCTGCAGGTCGCGGCCGCATACCTGCAGGCAAACAACCCGGGCATCGGCAACGCGGGCGCGATCGCGGCCGACGACGCGAACTTCGTCGCCGACCGCCTGCGGATCTTCGGCGGCGGCGTGAACTACACGTTCGGCCCGGCAACGGTCGGCTTCGTCTACACGAAGACGGACGTGAAGAACCCGGTGTCGACCGTCTACCTGCCGGCCTCGACGTTCGCCGGCCTCGGGCTGACCGCGACGAAGTTCCAGAACTTCGAAATCAACGGCAAGTACCAGCTCACGCCCGATTTCTATCTCGGCGCGCAGTACGTATACACGGACGGCAAGTTCGATGCCGCGGCCGGCTCGTTCAAGCCGAAGTACCACACGGTCGGGCTGATGGCCGACTACAGCCTGTCGAAGCGCACCGACGTCTATCTGCAGGGTGCGTGGCAAAAGGTCGCCGGCGACAAGACCGGCACGGCGGCCGACGGCGGCTACGTCGTCGGGACGGACGGCCCGTCCTCGTCGGCGAACCAGTTCGCGGTGCGCGCCGCGATCCGCCACAAGTTCTGACCGAGCGGCAGCCGGGGCCGAGCGCCCCGGCACCGTCCGTCGTCAGTCCGTCCGGCGCGAGCCGCCGAGCGTTTCCGCGAGCCAGTCGACGAAGATCCGCACGCGCGGCGCGAGATGGCGCCCGTGCGGGAACACCACCGACACGGGCAGCGGCTCGGCATGCCATTCCGGCAGCACCTCGACCAGCGAGCCGTCGGCGAGCAGCGGCGCGAGCCCGTCGCGCGGCGCCTGGATCAGCCCGAGGCCCGCGAGACAGCACGCGAGATACGCCTGCGAGCTGTTGACCGACACGGTGCTGTGCATCTTCACCGTGTGCAGCTCGCCCGAATCCATGTCCGCATATTCCCAGTCCAGCTCGCGGCCCGTGCGGCTCGAGAAATAGCCGACCGCGGTGTGGTCGGGCAGCTCGTCCGGCGAGCGCGGCGTGCCGTGGCGCGCAAGATACGCGGGTGACGCGCAGTTGATCTGCGCCATCTCGCCGATCCGCCGCGCGACGAGCGACGTGTCGGACAGCACGCCGACCCGCACCGCGCAGTCGATGCCGTCGGCGACGAGATCGACGAAGCGGTCGGTCGTGCTGATCATGACGCGCAGGCCGGGGTAGCGCGCGTGGAAATCCGCCAGCGCCGGGATCACCTGGTTCAGCGCGAAGCGCTCGGGCAGGTCGACGCGGATCACGCCGCGCGGTGAGTCGCGGGCGTCCTCGAACAGCGATTCCGCATCGTCGAGATCGGCCAGCAACTGCACGCAGCGCTCGTAATAGGTCGCGCCCTCGGCGGTCAGCGCAACGCGCCGCGTCGTGCGCTGCAGCAGGCGGATATTCAGGTGCTTTTCCAGATACTGGACGGCGTTGCTGACCGTCGGGCGCGGCAGTTGCAACTGCTCGGCCGCTTTCGTGAAGCTGCCGAGATGGGCGACGCGCGCGAAGATGCGCATTGCTTGCAGATGGTCCATGCGGGGCGGGAGCGTTGGCGGATGGGAACAGGCTCCATTGTTAATCAGCGTCGAATGGTTTGGTGGAGCGTTTCGCGTTTATCGCATTCCGCGATGCGCCCACAATCCGGTCCATCCACTTATCACTCGAAGGAAACGACATGGACACGCGTCGACTGGGCCGCACGGGCCCGCAGGTTTCGGCGATCGCGCTGGGCTGCATGGGGATGTCGGATTTCTACGGGCCGGCCGACCGCGACGAAAGCATCGCGACGCTGCACGCGGCGCTCGACCACGGAATCACGATGCTCGACACCGGCGATTTTTACGGAATGGGCGACAACGAGATGCTGATCCGCGACGCTCTGCGCGGCCGCGTGCGCGACCAGGTGCTGATCAGCGTGAAGTTCGGCGCGCTGCGCGATCCGGCCGGCGGGTTCGCCGGCTACGACGCGCGGCCCGCTGCGATCCGGAACTTCGTCGCGTATTCGCTGAAGCGGCTCGGCACCGACTACATCGACATCTACCGGCCGGCGCGCGTCGATCCGGCGGTGCCGATCGAGGAGACGGTCGGCGCAATTGCCGATCTCGTGAAGGCCGGGTACGTGCGCCATATCGGGCTGTCGGAAGCCGGCGCCGATACGATCCGCCGTGCGGCGGCCGTCGCGCCGATCGCCGATTTGCAGATCGAGTATTCGCTGCTGTCGCGCGGCATCGAGGCGGAGATCCTGCCTGCGTGCCGCGAACTCGGCATCGGCGTGACGGCCTACGGCGTGTTGTCGCGCGGGCTGCTCGGCGGGCGCTGGAGCACCGCGCGGCAGGGCGAGCGCGATTTCCGCGCGGCGAGCCCGCGCTTCCAGGGCGAGAACCTCGCGCACAACCTCGCGCTCGTCGACGCGCTGCGCGCGATCGCCGACGAGAAGGGCAGCAATCCGGCCCAGGTCGCGATTGCGTGGGTGCTGTCGCGCGGCGCCGACATCGTGCCGCTGATCGGCGCGCGCAAGCGCACGCAACTGCAGGACGCATTGCGTGCGCCTGAATTGCAACTAACGGTCAATGATCTGGACCGCATCGAAGCGGCGGTGCCCGCCGGGGCGGCTGCCGGCGACCGTTATCCGGCCGCACAGATGGCGCACCTTGACAGCGAGCAGGCGCGGGGGCCGGTTCATGGGGACTGAGTGGTTCGGTGGCCGGTGGCGCGTGTGATGCGACGCGAAAGCGAGCGTGCCGTTCGTGCTACGGCGACGCGTTTCCCGGGAGCGGCGTGCGCGCGTGAAGGGGCGCAAGCCCGCCCGACAGGCCCTAGCCAGCCTCAGGCAAAGCCAGATGGCGGGCGGCGTGGCAGGGGTTCACCATCGGCGCCGTACTCAACCGGACGGAACGCCCTCCATGCAAATTCATACGCTGACGATCATCGTGCTGGTTTTCCTGCTGGCCGGCGCGGTGAAGGGAATGATCGGGCTCGGCCTGCCGACGATCGCGATGGGGCTGCTGACGCTCGCGATGCCGCCGTCGGCCGCGGCGAGCCTGCTGCTTGTGCCGTCGTTCATCACCAATGTGTGGCAGTTGTGGCTCGGCCCGTCGTTCGGGCCGCTGCTGCGTCGCCTGTGGCCGCTGCTTGCCGGTCTCACGATCGGCACGCTGACGGGCGGGTTGCCCGCGCTCGCGGCCGGCAGCACGTGGACGCACGCGGCGCTCGGCGTGGTGCTGATCGCCTACGGTCTATGGGGGCTGGCCGCCGCGCGGCTGCCCGCGCCGGGGCGTCACGAAACATGGCTGTCGGCGGTGGTCGGCTACCTGACGGGCGTCGTGACGGCCGCGACCGGCGTGTTCGTCGTGCCGGCGGTGCCGTACCTGCAGGCGCTGCGGTTGTCGAAGGACGACCTGATCCAGGCGCTCGGGCTGTCGTTTACCGCATCGACGATCGCGCTCGGCTTGCAGTTGCGCGTGACGGGCGCGCTGCAGACCGTCGATCTCGGCGTGTCGGCGCTCGCACTCGTGCCGGCGCTGGCCGGCATGGCTGGCGGGCAATACGCGCGGCGCGTGATGAGCGAGAAGGCGTTCAGGCGCTGCTTTTTCGTCGGGCTGATTGCGCTCGGTGCGTACATGGCCGCTTCGGGGTGGCTGTAAGCGGGCATCGCCGGGGAGGGTGATGCCCGCCGTCCCGAAACATCCCGAAGCCGGTTTCTGCTGCCGGCTTCGGGAATCGTCACAGGGCGGCGGTCATGCCGCTCAGGCCGGATCGGCGTACTTCAGCGTCCACCCGAACGAGCGGGTCGTGCCCGTGCCGAGCGCAAACGGCTTCGTCGTGCATGCGAAGTTCGAATGCAACTGGCCGATCGGCGTCGTCGACAGCGGATTCGTCGTGCCGTTCACCGTGTCGAAGGCCGACAGCGCGCAGTTGTCGAACCCGGACGCCGCATAGCCGGTCGCGGCGCTGTTCGCGTACGTGACCGACACACCGTCGCCGTTGGCCTGCGTCGACGCGAAATCCGCGAATGACGTGAAGTCCGTCTCGACCGACAGGTTGCCGGTGAGCGTGCCCGAGCTCAGCGTATCGCTGCGCGCGACCGTGCCGTGCGCGAACGTCAGCACCGTATGCACCTGCAGGTCGAGATCGGTTGTGTACGCCGCGTTCTTCGACGCGAGACGGAACTTCGTCGTATCGAACGACACGATCACCTGGCCGTTGGCCTGCTGCACGTTCAGGTTCTTGTAGTACGTGACGGGAATGTAGGTCTTCCCGTTGTACGACACCTGCGGTACCAGCAGCGCATAGCCGAGATCGGTCGTGCCGTAGATCAGCTTGTCGGAGAACGGCACCGGATAATACGGCGTGAACGAGTTGTAGTCGGGTGCCTGGCTGAGGTTCAGGTTGATCACGCGGCGCCCGTCGCGCACGGTGAGCAGCGCCGCGCTGTACGGATGCGCGGTGTCGCCGGGCTGGTTGTACCAGGTGAGCGTGTAGCGCGGCAGCGCGTCGAGCCATGCGTTGTAGTCCGCATCCGCCATCGGCGCGTTGCCGCCGAAGCCGAGCTTGTTCCACCACGCGTTCACGTACAGGTACTGGTGCAGCAGGCTGAAGTTCTCGCCCATCACGCGCGGCTTGCCGCGATACGTGTCGGTGCCGCGGCCCTTGACCCACATGTTCACCGACGGCGTCGGCAGCGACGGGTCGTACCAGTAGGTGTCGAAGCGATGCGCGGCCTTGTAGATGAACGCGTACGCGACCTGCTTCTCCCGGTCGGACAGCACGCCGGCGTTGGCCGCGGCCGTCAGCACTTCCATGAACGCGGAATCGCCGTACGGGCCGATCGAGCGGCCGTAGTTGAAGCCCTGGCCGTCGCCGTTCAGTTGCGGGAGGATCAGGTCGACCGACTTGCGCAGATAGCCCTTCAGTTCCGGCGTGAGGTTCGCCTCGTTGCCCATCTCGAACGTGCGCTCGGTCACTTCGCCGATCAGCAGCGTGCTGTAGCGATCGAAGCGCGCCTGGTCGTAATAGGTCGTGTGCGTGTTCGACGCTTCGTCCGAGAAACCGCCCGACGAATCCTTGCGGATGTGGTTCGTGAGCGTGTACAGCAGCGCGTCGCGCGCGCCCATGGTCGCGACGGACGGATCGGTCGCCGACGCGAACGACGGGCTGCTCCAGCCGAGCTTCTGCCGCAGCCCGGCGATTCCGTAGGACACCGCATAGTAGTTCTGCGCGGTGTTGAGCGACGCGATGTCGATCGGTGTGCCGGCGGCCGGGCACGTACTCGTCTTGCCGCTCGCGTCGGGGCCGAACATGTCGCAGAAGGTGAGCCGCTGCTGCAGTGTCGCGAGCATCGCGTCGCTGAAGACTTCGTTGAGCATCCCGTGCGCCTTCAGGTTGTTCAGCGCGACGAGGTAGTAGTACTCGCCCCACGACGTATTCGCATACGCGTAGTTGCTGCCCGACTGCGCCATCATCGCGGTCGTGATCGTCTGGTACGTCGCGAGGTAGCTTGCGTATTGCGGGTCGCCCTTCGACTTCATGTCGATCAGGATGTACGACAGGCCGAGCGCGAGCTTGCCGGGCAGGAATTTGTCGCCGGTGTTCGTGTCGAGCACGTGGACCGGCGTGCCGTCGCCGAGATCCATCACGACCTGCGTGAAGTCGGGCGATTTCCGGATCAGGTCGAACAGCGCGCGCATCTGGCCCATCATCGTGACGGGAATGTTCGTGCCGGCCGGCACGCTGGTGTCGGGCGCGCCGTAGACGAGCGCCTGCAGCGAGTTCGCCGCGAGCGCGGGCGTGGGCGTCGAGGTCGACGGCGATGAAGACGGCGTGTCGGTCACGTCGCTGCCGCCGCAGGCGCTGACGAACAGGACGGAAAGGGCGCTGAGCGCGGCGCCGAGCGCGAATCTGCTGCGCGGATGCATTGTGTCTCCAGTTTTGAATAGTGATGACGGACGGGCTGGTGTGGCCGTTGCCGCGCTCGATGCCCGTACCTGACCTCCGCCTTGCAACCCTGATCCCTGACGACGGATGGCCTGAATCACAACTCGAGCGGGCAAGCGTTCTCCCCGCGCGGGCCGTGGCCGGCGTCGCGCTGATGCATTGGAAAACGTTTTCCAAATTTAGGCATCGATCGACGTGATGTCAATCAACTTTCACATTCGATGCGCCGGTAGAAACCCGAGTGGTGGGAATGAGCGGGGAGCGCGTGGGTCAAAATTGCGCGGAAATTGCGAGGGATTTTTTCGGCGATTGATGGAGTGTGGTGCGGGATGCCGGCGTGGAAGTGGTTGCCGGGAAGATTGCCGGGAGATGCGTTTTCGGTCTCATTTGAGAGAAAACGTTATCCATAAGGATCGAAATGAATCGAGCGCGATGCCGGGCTGCTCCGGCGTGCGTTACAGCTGGGCTTCGATCGCCGCTTTGTCGATCACCGGCCAGACTTGCCGGTTCAGGCAGTCGATATACGCGCGGTAGCGAGTGGCGAGATCGGTGTCGGTCATGGCCATGTCTTCGGGTGTCGATGGGTGGAGGCGTGTCGCACTCGTCACCGCGGCCCTGTTTCACCGGACAGAAACCCCACGAACTCCCGCGTGTACTTCGGCAGCGCGTCAAACGACCGCGCGCAGAGCGTCAGCTTCCGGTGGCTCCATGGATCGGATAGCTCGACGAGCCGCACGTCCAGCGTCTGCATCGCGCGCTCGGCAGCATGACGCGACACGATGCCGATGCCCACGCCGCTCGCGATCACGCGGCAGATCGCATCGAAGCTCTTCAGTTGCACGCGATAGCGGATCCGCTTGCCGAGCGCGCGCGCCTGATCGGCGAGATGCACCTGCAGCGCGCTGCCGTCGGTGAGGCCGATGAAGTCCGCGTCGGCGATCGTGTCGAATGCGACCTTGTCGTGCGACGCGAGCGGATGCGCGGCCGGCACGACGACGATCAGCCAGTCCTCGCGGAACGGCTTCTGTTCGAGCCCGCCGAGCCCGACCGAATCGGCAACGATGCCGACCTCGGCCGTCTTGTTGCGGATCGCGTGCACGATCTCCTGGCTCGAACGCTCCTCGACGCTGATCGACAGCTTCGGATGATGCGGCAGGTAATCGGCCAGCGCGTCGGGCAGGTATTCGCTCAGCGACGCCGTGTTGCACAGCAGCCGGATATGGCCGCGCAGCCCCTGGCCGTATTGCTGCAGTTCGCCGCGCATGTGGTCGATCTGCTGCAGCACGGTGCGCGCGTGGTGTTCGAGCGCGCGGCCGGCGTCGGTCGCCTGCGCGCCCGACTTGGTCCGGTGCAGCAGCGGCACGCCGAGTTCGTCCTCCATGCCGCGGATGCGTTCGCTCGCGGCCTGCAGCGTGATGTGCGTGCGCTCGGCGCCGCTCGTGATCGTGCCGGCCTCGCAGATGTTCAGGAAGAGCCGCAGGTCGGTCAGGTCGAAGCGCATGATGGGCGGGGAGCGATAGCGTTGGAATGGCCGATAAGTTAGCAGGAACCGCAGCACCGGTCTCAGGCGCAGCCTGAGGCGCGATTCGCCGATTCCGCATTTTCGGGGCACGATCGATGCCCGATCATGGCCGCATCTCGACCAGGGAGCCTGTCATGCAGATCGATTCGTCGTGGGGCGTGTCGTTCAAGATCGCGTTGCACGTGTTGTTCCTGTGTATCGGCATCGCGTGGGCCTGTTCCGAACTCGTCGCATGGTTGCGTTGAGCAGGGCGGCGGGCGCCTATTGAAACCAGGCTGCCATAGTTTTATCGAACGAAAATTATTCCGCTTCCGCGCGAAAAGACCATCAAGTTTTTCCGGATCGGGCCGTATTACCGGTAGCGAATGCCGGCCGGCGTCCGGTTCGTGATCGTTTGTCATCATTGTTTGCATCCGGTTACACGTCGGCCGTTCCGTTTTTGAGATGCTTGAAAGATTGTCAAACCGGAGTCGATCGTCCATGAAAACGCGCGAGATTCACCGCAAGGCGGCCTGGCTGTCGGGCCTGGCCGCCGTGCTCGTCATGGCCGGTTGTGCAAGCACGCAGTCCGTCCCGCCGAGCGACACGCTGGCGGGGCAGTCGTCGCCGTCGGGCCAGCCCGCCGCTGCGCCGTCGGCCGCCACACCGCCGCCGGCGCCGATTCTCGTCGCGCGAAAGTACGTCGTGAAGCGCGGCGACACGCTGACGGGCATCGCGTCCGCGAACGACTGCAGCGTTGCCGACCTGCGCACCTGGAACAAGCTGGGCGCGAACGGCAGGCTGCGCATGGGGCAGGTGCTGCGCATCGTCAGGCAGCAGCCGCTGCCGCCGTCGGGCGCGGCCGGCACGCAGGCTGCCGCGCCGGCCGGCGCGAGCGATGCGGTGGCGGGTAATCAGGCAACGGCACAGGCCTCGGCATCGACGGCGAGCGACCGTCAGGTCGTCAAGGAAACGAAGCGGCATGCGGGCGGCGTCGCGCTCAAGTGGCCCGCAAACGGCAAGATCGTCGAGGGGTTCCGGCCGGGCCAGAACCGCGGCATCCAGATCGCCGGCCGGCCGGGCGACCCGGTTCGCGCGGCGGCCGACGGCCGCGTGATGTACGCGGGCACCGGCCTGAACGATTACGGCAGCCTGATCATCGTCCAGCACAACGCGGATTTCCTGACCGCCTATGCGCACAATCGCAAGCTGCTCGTGAAGACGGGCGACATCGTGCGCCAGGGCGACGCGATCGCCGAGATGGGCGACCTCGACAACTCGCGCGTCGCGCTGCTGTTCGAGGTGCGGCGCGACGGCAAGCCGGTGAATCCGATGCCGTACCTGCCTTCGTCGCAAGGGTGAAGCGGGGCCGTTTCGCTGGAACGCGACGGCGGTCGCTGCTAGGCTAGGGGCTGTTTGCGAGTCCCGCGCGTCGCGCGGGGCCGACGGGCGTCTTTCGGGGATGCGCGGCGAATGCCGTCGCGGGCCGGCCGTCGGCGTGAACGGGCGCGCATCGCCGATGCGCGCCCGTATTGCTTCGTGCCATCGTTTCCGACAGAACACAGCTCATCCATGGAACACTCTCCGACACGTCGCTCGCTGTTGCTTGCCGCCGTTGCAGCACCGTTCGTCGCCGCGTGCACGTCCGCGCCGGTCGCCGACCAGGGGCGCGCCCACGTTGCGCAGGCCGAACTCGCCGCGCTCGAGAAAGCGTCGAACGGCCGGCTCGGCATCGCCGCGCTCGATACGTCGAACGGCGTGCGCATCGCCCACCACGCGCGCGAGCGCTTCCCGCTGTGCGGCACGTATGCGGTCGTCGCGGCCGCCGCGATACTCGCGCGCGGCTCGCTCGATGCGTCGCTGCTGCCGCGCCGCATCCTGTACCGCCGCTATGAAGTCGTGTCGGGCTCGCCGATCACGGAAAGCCACGTCGACACGGGCATGACGATCGCGCAGCTTTGCGAGGCGATGCTGCAGTCGGGCGACAAGGGCGCGGGCAACCTGCTGATGGGCGTGCTCGGCGGCCCGCAGGCCGTCACGTCGTTCGCGCACGGGAGCGGCGACACGACGTTCCGCCTCGATCGCTGGGAACCCGAACTGAACCAGGCCGCGCCGGGCGACGAACGCGACACGTCGACGCCGGTCGCGATGGTCGACGCGCTGCAGCGCCTGCTGCTCGGCGACACGCTGCAGGAACCGCAGCGCACGCAACTGACGGAGTGGATGGTCGGCGGCGCGCGCGGCGCGACCGGCATCGCGGCGGGCGTGCCGCCCGGCTGGCGCGTCGCGGACAAGGCCGGCACGGGCGGTTACGGCACGACGACCGACGTCGCGGTGCTGTGGCCGCCGTCGCGTGCGCCGATCGTGATGGCCGTGTCGTTCACGCAACCGCAGGCCGACGCGGCGGCACGCGCGGACGTCGTTGCATCGGCGGCGCGCATCGCGGCGGGCGCGCTCACCGCGACGGCCTGAGCGTCGCGCGTCTCGCGCAAAGCCGGCGTTTGGCTTATCGTGTCGGTCAGCGCGCGCCGGTGTCGGCGCGCGGGTCTTCCGTTTCTTCTGCCCTTTCATGCGCCGACTTCCGCCCCTACACGCGCTGCAGATCTTCTCGACGGTGGCTCGCCACCGCAGCTTCACGCGCGCGGCCGAGCAGCTATGCATCACGCAGGGCGCGGTGAGCCGGCAGATCCAGACGCTCGAGGCGCATTACGGCTTTCCGCTGTTCAAGCGCCATGCGAAGGGCCTTACGCTGACGGCGGAGGGCGAGCAACTGCTGCCGGTGGTCAACGAGAGCTTCGCGCGGATCGAGGACATCTCGATGAAGCTCACGCGGCAGCGCACCGATCTCGCGCTGAAGGTGCCGACCTGCGTGATGCGCTGGATGCTCCCGCGCATCATGCGCTTCCAGGGCGAGCATCCCGATCTCCATGTGCAGATCACGACCGCGTGGCAGCACGTCGTCGATTTCTCGACCGAGCCGTTCGACGCGGCGGTCGTCTACGGCACGTCGCCGGGCGCGGGCGTATTCGCGCTGCCGCTGTTCGACGAACGGCTGACGCCCGTGTGCGCGCCCGAGTTGCGGCAGGCGTCGCCGCTCGACGCGGTCGGCGATCTGGCGCGCCATACGCTGCTGCATCCGACACGCGACCATCGCGACTGGCGTGCCTGGCTCGATCATGCGGGCGAGCGCAGCGTCGATCCCGCGCGCGGGCCGACGTTCGACACGCTCGATCTCGCGACGAACGCGGCGATGCAGGGCTTCGGCGTCGCGATCGGCGACGTGACGCTCGTCGACGACGACGTCAGCGCGCGCCGGCTCGAACGGCCGTTCGACATCGTGCTCGAGACGGGCGCACGCTACTTCTTCGTCTATCCCGAGAACATCGGCAACCAGCAGAAGATCCGCGCGTTCAGCGACTGGATCGCGCGTCATCGGGACTGACGCGCGGCCGCGTCGGATCCGCCGCGCGCCGCGCCGGCAGCCGGTGTTACTGGTATGTCACGACGGCGATCATCGGCGCGAGATTGTTGCCCGGACGGTTCGGTAAAACGATTGCGCGCGAGGCCTGAGTAAAGGTCGTGGTCTTGACGGCCTGCTGGCTCGCCGCGTCGACGAACGCGATCTGTCCGGTCGCGGGGCGCGGGCAGTCGGCGCGCACGTTCGCATGCGCGGCGTCGGTCGTATCGAGCGCGAACGAGCAGGGCGGCTCGACGATCATGCCGGTGAAGTGGATGATGCCGGACGCACCGGCGGCAAAGGACGAGGACGTGGCCAGAAGCGAGGCAGCCAGGGCAAACGAGGCGGCGAACAAGCGATGCTTCATGACAGGCTCCAGAGAGGAAGCGCGTCGCAGCGGGGCCGCTCGGGTGGCAGTCCGTCAACGCTGCGGTGCTGAGTGCGTAAACGGCAAATCCATCGGATCTCTTGAATGAAAATTCGGAAATGACGGGAATAAGCAAACGGCGCCGTATCCCTTCAATCAATTTATCTCAAATTTGAGCGGCCGCAAGTTCGGGTATTGCCGGTGCGGTAAACCAGATGGGCGGTCGCTGGCGGACGCCGGTTGTTGCGGGTGAATCGTTGTGGAGTCAACGAGTTGGCAATGCCGCGAAGCGTCGTTCACGAAAAGAAAACGGCCGCTCGTGATGACGAGCGGCCGTGTGCGTGGCGCGGTGTGGCGGTGCGATCAGGCCATGCGCTTGCGCACCGCGCCGACGACGATCAGCAGCACGATCGCGCCGATGATCGATGCGATCCAGCCCGCGCCCTGGCCCGGAGCATACCAGCCGGCGGCGCGGCCGACGTAGCCGGCGACCAGCGAGCCGACGATGCCGAGCACGGCCGTCATCAGGATGCCCATCTTGTCGTCGCCGGGCTTGAGCGCACGGGCGAGGAGGCCGACGATGAGCCCGACGACCAGGGTTTCGATGAATTGCAGCATGAACGCCTCCCTATTGCTGTTGATCTGTTGACGAATGCACATTGACCCGTGCGGCGCACAAGGGTTCCATGCGGCGGCAAGCCGGCGCGTGGCGTGCCGAGTATCGCATGCGGGCGCGTCGCGCAGATGTCAGGTGGCCGGCGCGCCCGTGACCGGGTCGAGACGGCGGTAGCCTTCGGTCGCTTGCAGCAGCGTGCGCGTGTAGTCGCGCGCGACCTGCCCGGCGCGCACGTCCTCGACCCGTAGCTGCTCGACGATCTCGCCATGCTGCATCACGGCGACGCGCTGGCACAGGAAGCCGATCACCGCGAGGTTGTGGCTGACGAGGATCATCGTCAGGTTGCGTTCGCGATGCAGGCGGCGCAGCAGGTTCAGGATCTCGGCCTGCACCGAGACGTCGAGCGCGGACGTCGGCTCGTCGAGCAGCAGCACGCGCGGCTCGACGATCAGCGCGCGCGCGATCGCGACACGCTGCCGCTGGCCGCCCGACAACTGGTGCGGATAGCGGAAGCGAAACGTCGGGCCGAGCCCGACTTCGGACAGCGCGCGGGCGATTCGTGCGTCGGCGTCGTCGATCCCGGGGCGGCCCATGCCGTGGATCGACAGCGGCTCGCGCAGCGTCTGGTCGACCGTGAAGCGCGGGTGCAGCGACGCGTACGGATCCTGGAACACCATCTGCACGTGGCGGCGGAAGGCGCGATCGAGCGTGCCGCCGACCGGCCGGCCGTCGATCGACAGGCTGCCGGCCGCGAGCGGCACGAGGCCCGTCAGCGCGCGCAGCAACGTCGACTTGCCGGAACCCGATTCGCCGACGAGCCCGAATACCTCGCCGTCGCGCACCGCGAAGCTCGCGTCGCGTACTGCGTCGACGTGACCCGTGCGGGTCGGGAAACGGATCGATGCATGATCGACGTCGATCATCGTGCGGCCTCCTGGCGATCGGCGGATGTGGACGCATGCGGCGCGGGATCGAGCCAGGCCGGATCGCGCCGCAGCACGGGCAGTTCGTCCGGCGGGTTCGCGAGCGGCGGGTTCGCCGCGAGCAGCCCGCGCGTGTACGGATGCGTCGCGTCGCGCAGGTCGCGCGCGGCGCAGGTTTCGACCACGCGGCCCGCATACATCACCGCGACCCGATCGCAGAACGACATCACGAGCGGCAGGTCGTGGCTGATGAACATCAGGCCCGTGCCGTGCCGCGCGATCATCGCGTCGAGCACCGCGAGCACCTGCATCGAGACTGCAACGTCGAGCGCGGACGTCGGCTCGTCGGCGATCAGCAGGCGCGGCCCGGTCGACACCATCATCGCGATCATCACGCGCTGGCCCATGCCGCCCGACAGCTCGTGCGGATACGCATCGGCGACGCGCGCCGGGTCGCGGATCTGCACGGCCGCGAGCGCGTCGACGATCCGTTCGCGCAGCGCGCGGCCGCGCAGCCCGGGCTCGTGCAGCCGGAACGCTTCGCCCATCTGCTTCGCGACCGTCATCACCGGGTTCAGCGAATATTTCGGGTCCTGCAGGATCATGCCCATCTGGCTGCCGCACAGCCGCCGGCGTTCGCGCGGCGACATCGCGAGCAGGTCGTGGCCCGCGAAGCGCATCGTGCGCGCCGACCAGCGCGCGGCGTCGGGCAGCAGGCCGAGCAATGCGCGACCCGTCAGCGATTTGCCGGAGCCCGATTCGCCGACGATGCCGAGCCGTTCGCCGGGCGCGAGCGTCAGCGACAGGTCGCGCACGGCATCGGAGACGACACCGTCGTGCCCGCGAAAGCCGATCTTCAGGCCGTCGATCTCGCAGAGCGGTGCGGGCGAGGTGGCGGAATTCATCGACATGTCAGGCTCCATGGCGGGGATCGAACACGTCGCGCAGCCCGTCGCCGAGCAGGTTGAACGCGAGGCTCACGAGCAGGATCGCGATGCCGGGCAGCGTCGCGACCCACCATGCGTCGAGCAGCACGTTGCGGCCCGACGCGACCATGAAGCCCCACTCGGGGCTTGGCGGTTGCGCACCGAGGCCGAGGAAGCCGAGGCCCGCGACGGTCAGGATGATGCCGGCCATGTCGAGCGTCGCGCGCACGATCACCGACGACATGCACAGCGGCACGATGTAGCGCAGCAGGATGCGCGGCCCCGACGCGCCTTGTAATCGCGCGGCGTGAATATAGTCGGCCTGCGCGATGCGGATCGTCTCCGCGCGCGCGAGCCGCGCATACGCGGGCCATGCGGTGATCGAGATCGCGACGACCGCGTTGATCACGCCGGGCCCGAGCGCGGCCGCGAACGCGAGCGCGAGCACGATCTTCGGGAACGCGAGCGCGACGTCGGTGATGCGCATCAGCACGCTGTCGACGAAGCCGCCGCAATAGCCGGCCGTGGTGCCGATCAGCAGGCCGATCGGCACGACGATCACGACGACGAGCAGCGCGATGCCGAGCGTGAGGCGCGAGCCGGCGATCAGCCGCGAGAGGATGTCGCGGCCGAGCTGGTCGGTGCCGAACCAGTGCGACGGCGAGCCGGGCGGCAACAGGCGGTCGGACAGCACCTGGCGCAGCGGATCGTGCGGCATGATCAGCGGGCCGACGATCGCGACGACGATCAGCGCGACGAGGATCGCGAGCCCGAACAGGTTGAGCGGGTTCGTGGCGAAACGGCGCCAGCGTCGGTACGCGAGGCCGAGCGCGGCCTGCGAGCGCGATGCGGGCGCATCGGAAAGCAGCCACGCGCGCAGCGTGAGGCGCTCGGCGTTCATGATTGGACGACCTTCGGCATCGGCGATGAAAGAAGCAGGGGGGAAGCGGTCATGTCGAAACGGCCCTCAGCGCGCACGCGGATCGAACACGCGGTACAGCGCGTCGGTCAGCAGGTTGACGGTGATGAACATCGCGCCGATCACGAGCGTCGCGCCGAGCACCGCGCTCATGTCGGCGTTCAGCAGCGCACCCGTCAGGTACGAGCCGAGCCCCGGCCAGGCGAACACGATCTCGGTCAGCACCGAGCCTTCGAGCAGATTGCTGTACGTGAGCGCGATCACGGTGAGCAGCGGCACCGCGATGTTGCCGAACGCGTGCCGCCAGATCACGCGGCGCTCCGACAGGCCCTTCGCGCGCGCGGTGACGATGTATTCCTGGCTCAACTGGTCGAGCATGAACGAGCGCGTCATGCGGCTGAGATACGCGACCGAGTAGTAACCGAGGATCGCGGCCGGCAGCGCGATGTGCGACACCGCGTTGCGGAACACGTCCCACTCGCCCGCGAGCGCCGCGTCGATCAACAGGCTGCCCGTGCGCGGGTCGACCATCCCGTCGTACACGGGATCGAGCCGGCCCGGCCCGCCGACCCAGTGCAGCCGCGCGTAGAACAGCAGCAGCCCCATCAGCCCGAGCCAGAACACCGGCACGGAATTGCCGATCAGCCCGACGAAGCGCGCGATGTGATCGATCGGCCGGTTGTGCTTCACGGCGGCCGCGACGCCGAGCGGCACGCCGATCGCGATGCCGATCAGCGTCGCGATCGTCGCCAGTTCGAGCGTGGCCGGGAACACGCGCTTGATGTCGTCGAGCACGGGGTTCGCGGTCAGCAGCGACATGCCGAGATTGCCGTGCAGCACGTCGCGCGCGTAGATCAGGAATTGCGTGACGAGCGGCTTGTCGAGCCCGAGCGCGATGCGTTCGGCCGCATACGCCTCGGCCGACGCGCGATCGCCGAGGATCGCGAGCACGGGATCGATCGGCACCTTGCGGCCGATCACGAACGTCAGCGCGAGCAGCCCCGCGAACGTGACGGCGAGCGTGAGCGCCCAGCGCAGCACGCGCAGCGCCCAGCGCACGGCCGGGCGCCGCGCGGGCAGCGTGCGCAGTGCTTCGAGGGAGGAGGCGGGAGTCGACATGCGGCGAATCTTATTGCTTCTTCAGGTTGCGGTACGACACGAGATCGTTGATCGGCCCGACTTCGAGCCCGCTCACGCCGGGCCGCGTCGCGACCTGCGCGACTTTCTCGAACATGATCACGAACGGCGAGCGCGCGAGCACTTCCTTCTGCATCGCCTGATACGACTGCGCGCGTTTCGCGGCGGTCGGTTCGGCGAGCGCGGCGTCGGTTTCCTTCGTGAGCTGCGGGATGTCCCAGCTGTTGCGCCAGGCCAGCATTTTATAGCTCGACTTGTCGGAATTGTCCGGATTCCACGCAAAGCCCTGCGCGTTGCTGTGCGGATCGATGTAGTCGGCCGACCATTCGCCGATGTAGATGTCGTGCTGGCGCGCGCGGTATTTCGCGAGCGTCTGCTTGTTGTCGCCGGGGATCAACTGCACCTTGATGCCCGCCTGCGCGAAGTTCGCCTGCACGGCCTGCGCGATCTCCGTGTACGGATAGTCGTTGCGTACGTCCATCGTCACCGAAAAGCCGGTGGGCACGCCGGCCTTCGCGAGCAGCGCCTTCGCCTTCGCGACGTCGAGCTTGTACGGATTCGCGTTCAGCGTGCCGAGGAAGCCTTCGGGCAGGAAGGTCTGGTGCACCTTGTAGGTCGTCTTCACGACATTGCCCTGGATGCCGGCATAGTCGACGAGCCACTTCAGCGCTTCCTGCACGTCGGGTTTCGCGAGCGTCGGGTTCTTCGTGTTCAGGCCGAGATACAGCAGCGTCGCCTGCGGCGATGCCGACACCTTCGCCTTGCCGGATTTCACGACCGACGCCAGATCGTCGGGGCTCAGGTCGCGTGCCGCATCGACGTCGCCGTTTTCCAGCAGCAGGCGCTGGCTCGCGGCTTCGGGCACATGGCGCAGCACGATGCGCTTCATCGCGAGCGGCAGCCGGTAGCCGTCGAAGCGCTGCAGCACGATGCTGTCGCCGGCCGTCCACTTGACCAGCTTGTACGCGCCGGAGCCGGCCTCGTTGGTCTTCAGCCACGCATTGCCGAAGTCGTTGCCCTGCTGGTGCGACAGCAGCAGCTTCTTGTCCAGCACCGACGCGGGCCACGAGCCGAGCACGTTCAGCACGAAGGTCGGCGCGTATTTGCGGTCGGTCGTGACCGAAATTGTCTGGTCGTCGAGCTTCTTCACGTTCGCCGCGACGTTCGCCTTCGTGAGGCCGATGCCGGTCAGCACGGCGGCCGGGCCCTTGTCGAGCAGCACCGCGCGCTGGATCGACCACGCGACGTCGTCGGCCGTCAGCGGGTTGCCCGAATGGAACTTGAGGCCGGGGCGCAGCTTGAACGTATAGGTCAGCCCGTCGGTGCTCACCGTCCACGACTGCGCGACATCGCCGTTGAATTTCGACGGATCGCGCAGGTCGACGCGCACGAGCCGGTCGTACGTGTTCGCGACGTATTCCTCCGGCACCAGCTCGTAGATCTCGCCCGGGTCGAGCGTCGTGAATTCGTCGAGCAGCGTGGCCATCACGAACAGGTCCTTCGGCGTTTCCGCGCGCGCGGCGGAAAGCGGAACGGCGGCGAGAACGGACGCGGCGGCCAGCGCCGCGACGAGCCGGGAGGTCAGGGGTTTCATGTGCGCTCCATCGTGAGGTGAACGTGCAATGGGTGAACGTAAAACGGCAACGGGACGTGCATCACATCAGGCGCCACGGGCCGCTCGCCGCGTTGTCGATCTGCGGCAACGCGCGCGAGTCAGGCAGTTCGTAGTGCCACCATTCGCTGTCGATGTGCGCGAAGCCGGCCGCGTGCATCACGCCGAGCAGCAGCAGGCGGTTGCGTTGCACGGCTTCGGGCAGCCCCGCGTGGAGGTGGCCGGATGCGGCGACCATCTCGTCGAAGCCCGTGCCCATGTCGAGCGGCTCGCCGTTCGCGCCGACCAGCGTCAGGTCGAGCGCGGTGCCGCGGCTGTGATTCGAGCCGCGGCCGAGATCGGCGATGAAGTCCGGATCGGGCAGGAAATCCCACAGCACCTGCTGCGCTTGCGGCGGCCGGTACGCGTCGTAGATGCGCAGCGTGAAACCGGCCTGCGCGGCGATGTCGACCGCGCGGCGCAATGCGGCTGCGGCCGGCTCCAGCAGCAGGCAGTGTGCGCGACGGTAGATCGGCTTGCCGGTCAGGTTGCGGTCGGTCGCGTAGACGAGATCGAGGTCGACGCGATGCGTGGCGGGTGTGATTTCGACGAGGCGGTGGTCGTTCATCGGCGGTTCGGGTTCATTCAGGCTCGCTCAGGATTCGAATTGGTCGAACGTGTGCTGCAGTTCGCGGTTGCGCGCGACGCGCCGGTCGATCGCGGGGCCGAGGCGATCGACAACGGCCGTGATCAGCAGGTTGAACAGGCAGGTGAGCGGCGCGAGCGAATCCCAGAACTGGCCGACGTCGGTCTTCACCTGCAGCAGGTCGGCCGGCCATTCGCGCGCCCACGGGCACGAGAGATCGGTGACCAGCGCGAACGGCTGCCCGCGCTCGGCGGCCGCCTGGCAATAGCGGCGCGCGCTGCGCGAATACGCACGTGTGTCGGTGACGATGCAGTACGGCCGCTCGAATTCGGAGTTCAGCGAATCGACATACGAACCCGACTGGCCGTCGGAATAGAACACGCGCGGGCGCAGGTATTCGAGGTAGCTGCTGAACGCGTTGCTGATCCCGCGCGTCGACTGGATGCCGAGGATGAACACGGCGTCGGCCTGCGCGATGCGGTCGGCGACCTGCGCGAACACGGGGCCTTCGGCGAGCCGGTACACGTGACGGATCGCATCGAGCTCGCGTTCGAGCGACGATGCGAGCGTGCCGTCGCTGCCGCTGCCTTCGACCGGTTGCGTGCCGGCGACGCGGCGGTATTCGTCGAGCCGGTCGGTGATCATCCACGGGCGATCGCCGCCGCCGCGCAACTCGCGCTTCAGGTCGTCGAGATTGCGGTAGCCGACGCTGCGCAGGAAGCGCCCGACCGAGATGCCGCTCGTGCCGGCCTGCTGCGCGATCTGGTCGGCCGTCTCGAGCCCGAGCCGGTCGAGATTCGCGAGCATGTAGCTCGCGATCCGCTTCGCGGTCGGCGTCAGCTCGGCATAGCGGGATTCGACGGTACGGGCGAACGCGCAGGTCATCGGATGTTAGATCGTTGTCGTCGGATGATCGAATGTCATCCATCTAACAAAGCCAAAATCATTCGCGCCAGCGGATAAAAACTATGGTGTGAGGATAGGTGATAGGGTCGAAAACGCGTTCGAAGGCGGGAGGCGGGGGGCATGCAATGGCCCTTTTTATGTCTGTCAGGCATATTTTGTGTTTATGCCTGTGGGGAATAATTTGCGTTTATGCCTGTCAGGAATATACTGCGTTTATTGCCTACGGGAATCCGCGCCGTGAATTTCATCGTCAATACGCCCGCGCAACTGGGCGAAATCCTGTCTTCCGCGCGTCAGGCCAAGGGCCTGACGCAAGCCGAAGCGGCCGGGCGAATCGGCGTGGGCCAATCGCGTCTGTCGCTGCTCGAATCCACGCGGACCGAAAGCCTGTCGCTCAGCCAGTTGCTGGAGCTGACGGCGCTGTACGGCCTCGAACTCAGCATCCGCACGAAGGACGGGCGCGACTCAGCCAACGTCGAGTGGTAAGCGATGGGACGCAAATCGCACACTCGCGCGTTGTCGATCTGGACGAATGGCCAGCGGGTCGGCACATGGCGGATTCCCGCGCGCGGCGACATGGAGCTGCTGTACGACGCCGGCTGGAAACAGTCGGCTGTCGGCCGCCCGTTGTCGCTGTCGCTGCCGTTCGGTGTCGGCGACGCGCCGCTGCGCGGCGAACGCGTCAATCATTACTTCGACAACCTGCTGCCGGACAGCGACGCCATTCGGCGCCGATTGGCCGCCCGGTTCGGCACGGCGACGACCGAGCCGTTCGATCTGCTCGCCGCGCTCGGTCGTGATTGCGTCGGGGCAGTGCAATTGCTCGGCGAAGACGATGCGCCAGCCGGCCTGGATCGTATCGACGGTACGCCGCTGTCGGACGACGACGTTGCACGCGTGCTCGATCAGGCGAGCGGTGTGGCGACGGGAGCCGGGGACGATGACGATTTCCGGCTGTCGCTGGCCGGTGCGCAGGAAAAGACCGCACTGCTGTTTCACGACGGACGCTGGATGCGCCCGCATGGCGCCACGCCGACGACGCATATTGTCAAGTTGCCGCTCGGGCTGGTCGGCAACAAGCGGGCCGATCTCACGGCCTCTGTCGAGAACGAGTGGCTGTGTCTTGCGATCCTGCGAGCGTTCGGCCTGCCGGCCGCGAATGCGGAAATCGTGCGTTTCGGCGCGCACAAGGTGCTATCGGTCGAGCGGTTCGATCGTACGTTGCATCGTGACGGCGGGTGGCTGTTGCGCTTGCCGCAGGAGGACTTCTGCCAGGCGCTCGGCGTGCCGCCTCACCTGAAGTACGAGTCGCAGGGCGGCCCCGGCGTGCCCGACCTGGCGAGCCTCCTGCGCCGTTCGGAAACGGCGCGGGAAGATCTCGACACACTGTTCGCGGCCCTGATCGTGTTCTGGATGCTTGCCGCACCGGACGGGCATGCGAAGAACTTCAGCCTGCGCCTGCTGCCGGGCGGCCGATTCCGCCTCACGCCGCTCTACGACGTGATGTCGATCTGGCCGGTCGAAGGCGATGGCGCGAACCAGTGGTCGTGGCACAAGGCAAAGCTCGCGATGGCCGTGCACGGCAAGCGCAAGCATTATGCAATGCGTGACATTACGCGACGGCACTTCACCGCGATGGCCGAAACCTGTTTGCTCGGCGATATCGCGACGCCGATCGTCGAACGTCTCATCAACAAGACGCCGCACGTGATCGAGTCGGTCGGCGCTGCATTGCCTCCCGGGTTTCCGGCGAGGGTCGCGGAGCGCATTCTGGGCGGATTGCGATTCGCCGCGCGGCGGCTCGACGAAATGCCGCGGGAGTAAACCGCGCGTCGTCCCGGCCCGGTTGGCTGCCGTTCGACGTATCGGCATTCGTCTGTTTTCGTTTACGCGATCAGTTATCCGAATCGACGGCATCGCATCGCGATGGCCGCCTACTGCTGCATGTCCGGCGCTTCGCGCAGCCGCCAGATCGCGTTGCACTGCTGGCCGCCGAGGCTCGTCGAACGCAGCGTGATGACGCTGCCGGCCGCGACCTGGTACCAGAAATGCGCCATCAGTTCGGTGCCTTTGCGCTGCGGCTGCCCATCGATCAGCACTTCGCACCGCAGCGGCGACGGCGAGCCGGACGGGTGCGTGATGTAGATGTTCAGGCGCGCAATGTCGCGCGTCGCGGTGAACACGACTTCGTGGTTCCCGCTGCCGACCAGCATCGTGCCGCCCGGTTCATCGATGGCCTGCAGGTAGGCGCCCGCGCTGCCCTCGATCGCGGCTGCCGACACGGTCAGCCCGGCCGTGCGCACGTACTCCGTTGCAGCGATGCGTGCGGCAACGGCATCGGACTGCGCCGGCGTGCCGTCCGACAGCGCGAACGGTGCGCCGTCGCACAGTGCGGCGTCGACGTGGTTCGCGTAGTAGCGCCACCGGTCGAAGAAGCGGATATCGCCGGTCATGTGCAGCGCGCGGATCGGCTCGCCGTGGTACCGGAGCGTCGTGCTGCCGTCGCTCGCGTCGAACGATTCGTGAATGCCGTACTTGCTGACGAAGTTCTGGACCGGATCGAGCAGCGCCGTCTCGCCCTGTGCGCTCCACAGGTGAAGGAACGTCGTATCGATGCCGAAGCATTCCTGGAAATCGGTGCCGATGCGGGCGATGCAGTCGCGCAGGTGGTTCGCGTAGCGCGCCCATGCGTCGGCCGTTCCGGCAACGAGCCCGGCCTGCAGCGCGTTGCCGTGGCGTGCATTGACTTCGTCGACGACGAGGCGCCAGTGATGGTCGCGTCGCTCGCCGATCAGCGGCGTGACGACGAACGTGCAGAACAGCGGGTCGGGGCACACGTGGATCCGGTCGTCGCCGATCTGCGAGAACAGGTCGAACTCGGGGGCACAGAACCAGATGTCGGCGTCGTACAGCGCGAGCTTGCGGATCTGCGGGTTGCGAGCGCAGTACTCGGCGGCCTCGATGAAGCGGCCGACCGGCAGCGCATACGCGCTCGACGCGTCGATCACGTCGACCGACTGGCTCGCGAGGATCTGCCGCTTGCGTTCGGACAGCCCGTAGCCGATCACTGCGATCCGCCCGTCGTAGCCGGTGTGCCGCAGCGACAGCAGGAACGGTACGAGCATTTCGTACCATGCGCGGTTGTTGTCGTTGATCGCCACGCAGACCGCGTGCTCGCTCGGATGCATGTTCTGTTCCCGTTGCGCGCACCCGGGCGCGCATCCTGTTTTCGTCGGTGACGCGAATTCGGAGGCTTTCATCGCCGCCGGGCGCGGCCGGCCTCCCGTGGCGTCGGTCATTGTAGATCGCCGCCGCCGCACGGCATAGCGCCGGCGCGGCAGGCCGCGGCGATTACCCGCGCGCCGGCATGGCCGGCCGCGCGGGCAGCCGCGATTACTTCGCCAGCGTACGGTATGACACGAGGTCGTTGATCGGCCCGATTTCCGGCCCGGTCGTGCCGGGGCGCGTCGCGACCTGCACGACCTTCTCGAACATGATGATGAACGGCGAGTTCGCGAGCACGGCCTTCTGCAGCGCTTCGTAGCGCTGCGCGCGCTTCGCGGGCGACGGCTCGACGAGGGCGGCCTCGGTGTCCTTCGTCAGTTGCGGAATGTCCCAGCTGTTGCGCCACGCGAGCATCTTCGTCGGCGACTGGTCCGAGTTGTCAGGATTCCACGCGAAGCCGCGCGCGTTGCTGTTCGGGTCCATGTAGTCGGGCGACCATTCGCCGATGAAGATGTCGTGCTGGCGCGCGCGGTACTTGCCGATCGCCTGCTTCGCATCGCCGGGGATCAGCTTCACGCGGATGCCGCCCTGTGCGAAGTTGGCCTGCAGCGCCTGCGCGATCTCGAGGTACGGATAGTCGTTCGGCATGTCCATCGTCACGTCGAAACCGTTCGGCAAGCCGGCCTTCGCGAGCAGCGCCTTCGCCTTCGCGACGTCCTGCTTGTACGGCCGCGCGTTCAGCGTGCCGAGGAAGCCTTCGGGCAGGAAGGTTTCGTGCACCTTGTAGGTCGTGCTGACGATGTTGCGCTGGATGCCGTCGTAGTCGACGAGCCATTTCATCGCCTGCTGCACGTCGGGCTTCGCGAGGTTCGGGTTCTTCGTATTCAGGCTCAGGTACAGCAGCGCGGATACCGGCCACGACGCGACCTTGATCTTGCCGGCCTTCGTCAGCGCGGCAAGGCTGTCGGGGCTCAGGTTGCGCGCGGCGTCGGCGTCGCCGTTCTCCAGCAGCAGCCGCTGCGCGGACGCTTCGGGCACGTGGCGCAGCACGACGCGCTTCATCGGGTACGGCGTGCGGTATTTGTCGAAACGCTGCAGCACGATGCTTTCGTTCGGCGTCCACTTGACGAGCTGGTACGGGCCCGAGCCCGCGTCGTTGGTCCTGAGCCAGCCGCTGCCGAAATCGTTGCCTTCCTGGTGCGACAGCAGCAGCTTCTTGTCGAACACCGATGCCGGGCACGCGCTCAGCACGTTGAGCACGAAGCTCGGCGCGTATTTGCGGTCGGTTTCGAGCACGACGGTTTGCGGGTCGATCGCGCGCACCTTCTGCATCACGTTCGCCTTCGTGAGGCCGAGATCGGCGAGCACGCCTGCCGGCCCCTTGTCGAGCAGGATGGTGCGCTGCAGCGACCACGCGACGTCGTCGGCGGTCACCGGGTTGCTGGAATGGAACGTGAGGCCGGCGCGCAGCTTGAACGTGTAGGTCACGCCGTCGGCGCCGACCGTCCACGATTGCGCGATCTGCCCGTTGAATTTGGTCGGGTCCTTCAGGTCGACGCGCACCAGGCGTTCGTAGGTGTTCGCGACGTACTCGGACGGCACCAGTTCGTAGATCCCGCTCGGGTCGAGGGTCGTGAATTCGCCGAGCTGTGTGGCGACGACGAAGATGCCGGGCGGCGTGGCAGCCTGCGCCGGCAGCGCCGGGACAAGCGCGACGAGTGCGGCGCTGACGAACAGCCGGGACAGCAGGTGCTTCATGCGGGCTCCGTTGAAAGGGAATCGTGGGTGCGATTCTCTCATCGACGGCCACCCGGATGAAAATATTCGATGCGCGCGCGATGCGGCGCGCAGGTGACGGCCGGGCGGGCGCCCGGCGCCGGCAGGTGTGGGATCAGATCACGCAGCGCGCGATCGCGAAGCGCATCGCTTCCTCGGGTGGCTCGCTGCCCGAGCCGCGTACGACCTTGACGACCGAACCGTTGCCCGACGGCGTGAGCGTGACGAAGTACGAGTTCGAGCCGACGGAAAGGTCGGTCACGCCGTTGTGCTGCGACTGCTCGGTGCCCGACAGGCGGCTGTCGAGGCAGTTGGCGATCGCGTGGGCCGGACGTTGCGACGACACGTAGATCATCGGCGTTGCGCCGGATGACGAGGCCGAGTCGGACGAGGGCGCGGAACCGCAGGCGGCGAGCAGGGCGGCGGGAAGGAGCAGCAGGAATCGTTTCATGGTCGGATCGTCGAGTGTCTCGTATCGAGGCTGGGGCGCGGGGGAGGCGAAACGCGAAGCTTCGCGACGAAACCGCCCGGAATCGGACCGTTCTTGACGGTCGATTACGGCAAGCGGCTGACGACGGAGTATACCCGCGGCATTTGACGCGGATCGTGCGTTGAAACGATTCGATACAACAACAAGCACCCGCTGCCGCGCGGCGGCAGCGGGCGTTTCAGGTGAAGGCGATTGGGCGCTTGTTGTGGTCGCTTACTGGCCGATCTTGTTGCTGACCGCATTTTCCTGCTGGTTCAGCACGCGCTGTTCGCTCTTGGTGATGTGGCCGTGATCCTGCGCGGCCATGGCCCGCTCTTCCCGGCGGATATTGCGGTCGTCGCGGTGCAGGCGTGCGGCCTGTGCGTGCGACATCTCGCCCTCCTTCACTTCGTGATGGATGCGGCGATTCTGGTTTGCGAGACGCTGGTTGACCTCTTCGCGGCGCGGATGCGCCTGCTGCCACGGCGTGTCGGCGAACGCGGTGCCGGTCAGCACCGACATCAGGGTGGCGGCGATCGCGAGATGGCGGGTAAGGGCTCGCATGGTGTTTTCTCCTGTCGTTGTGCGTCCGAATCGTGGGCGCTTGACGAAAAAACGCGCGGCCGGCGCCGCCTGTTGACGTTCCAACCTGTATCGATTGCAAGCGTTCGTTACGTCTGCCGTTTGCGGCGTGTCAGCTGAGGCGATAGGCCTTGCAGGGCGTCACTTCCGCCGGCAACGGCTCGCGGTTCAGTTCGAGCAGCGTGCGCTCGATCTGCCGCGTGATCGCATCGAGTGCGAGATGGTTCGGCCCGTCGCCGAAAGGCTCGGCGATCGCATGTGCAATAGCGTCGAGCGCGATCAGCGTATACGCGACGAACACGGAGACGAACGGCGTCGCCGCGCCGATCGAGTCGACGAGGCCGAACGGCAGCAGCACGCAGTACGCATAGATGGTCCGGTGCAGCAGCACGTCGTATGAGAACGGGATCGGCGTCGAAGCAATGCGCTCGCAGCCGCTCACCATCGCGACGAGCTCGTCGAGGCGCGCGTCGAGCATCCACAGGCGCGTATCGGCGAGGCGGCCGGTGTTGGCGCGCGCGGAGAATGCTTCGCGCAGCCCGTGCACGATCGCGACCGGTCGGAATCGGGAGGCGGCGACGCGCGCGTAGGTGTCGCTGTCGAGCAGCGCGCGCAGGTCCGCGGCCGGATCGGTGCCGCGCAGTTGATGCTTGAGCGCATAGACGAACGCGACGACGGTCCGCACGAACGCGCGCCGCGCGTCGTCGTCGTGATCGACCGCGCCGTAGCAGAGCGCCTGCGACACCAGCGTGCGCGTGGCGGTCAGCACGCCGCCCCACAGTTGCCGCGCCTCGCGGTAGCGGTCGTAGCTCGCGTTGTTGCGAAACCCCGCGAAGATGGCCAGCGTCAGGCCGATCAGCGTAAACGGCGTCGGGTTCAGCGGCACCTTCTCGCCGAGCACGCGGCCGCCGCCCCACACGGCGACGAGGCTGATCGCGAGCGTCAGCACGAGCTGCGGCAGGATGGTCGGCAGCACCGAGCCGTTCCACACGAGCAGCATCCGCAGCCAGTGCTCGCGCGGCCGAACGATCATCGTCGGGCTCCGTCAGGCGGCGATCGATGCCGGCGCGGCCGCGCGATGCAGCAGCACGGGCACCGACTTCGACGTCGGCGTGTTGCACACGTCGCCGACGCTGTCGAGCGGCACGAGCGGATTGGTTTCCGGGTAGTACGCGCCGATGCAGCCGTGCGGGATGTCGTACTCGACGAGCAGGAAGCCGTCCGCGCGCCGCTCGATGCCGTCGTGCCACACGGTTTCCATGTCGACCCAGTCGCCGGCCTTCAGCCCGAGCATCGCGAGATCGTCGCGGTTCGCGAACACCACGCGGCGCTGGCCGAACACGCCGCGATAGCGGTCGTCGAGCCCGTAGACGGTCGTGTTGTACTGGTCGTGCGAGCGCGTCGTCATCAGCGTCATCAGGCGTTCGCCGTGCAGTGCGCGGGCGCGCTGGATCGGCGTGTCGGTCGGCAGTGCGTGCGCGATGAAGTTCGCCTTGCCCGTCGGCGTGAGCCATTCGCGGTCGCGCGATGCGACGCGCAGGTGGAAGCCGCCCGGCCGCGCGATGCGCGTGTTGTAGTCGTAGAAGCCGTCGAGCGTCGCCTCGATCGCGTCGCGGATCTTCGCGTAGTCGTCCTTGTATGCGAGCCAGTCGATCTTGCCGCTGCCGAACAGCGCGTGGCCCATGTGCGCGACGATCGCGGGTTCCGACATCAGGTTCGGCGACGCCGGCTTGTTCATCCCGTACGACACGTGAACCATGCTCATCGAATCCTCGACCGTCACGCCTTGCGCGACGTTGTCCTGCAGGTCGATCTCGGTGCGGCCGAGCGTCGGCAGGATCAGCGCGTCGCGGCCGTGGATCAGGTGGCTGCGGTTCAGCTTCGTCGTGATATGCACCGACAGGTCGCAGCGGCGCATGCCTTCCCACGTGCGCGGCGTGTCGGGCGTCGCCATCGCGAAGTTGCCGCCGAGGCCGATCAGTACCTTCACGTGGCCTTCGAGCATCCCTTCGATCGTCTCGACGACGTCGTAGCCGTGGTGGCGCGGCGGTTCGAAATCGAACACGTGGCCCAGCCGGTCGAGGAACGCCTGCGACGGCTTTTCCTCGATGCCGACCGTGCGGTTGCCCTGCACGTTCGAGTGGCCGCGCACCGGGCACAGGCCCGCACCGGGGCGGCCGATGTTGCCGCGCATCAGCATCAGGTTCGTCAGCATCTGCACGGTGGCGACCGAATGCTTGTGCTGCGTGATGCCCATGCCCCACGTCGCGATCACGCGCTCGCTGCGCGCATAGAGCTGCGCAAGGCCGTCGATCTGCTCGTACGGCACGCCGCTTTCGGCCGTCAGCGCGGACCAGCTTTCGTTGCGCAGGTCGTCGGCGAATGCGTCGAAGCCGGCCGTGTGCTCGCCGATGAACGCGGTGTCGAGCACGCGCGGCGCACCGGCGGCGCGCGCCGCGTCGTCGAGTTCGAGCACGCGTTTCGCCATCCCCTTGATCAGCGCGAAATCGCCGCCGATCGTCGGCTGGATGAACGTCGATGCGATCTTTGTACCCGACATCGTCAGCATCTCGAGCGGGCTTTGCGGATCGGCGAAGCGTTCGAGGCCGCGCTCCTTCAGCGGGTTGATCGACACGATCGTCGCGCCGCGCTTCGCGCATTCGCGCAGTTCGCCCATCATCCGCGGGTGGTTGGTCGCGGGGTTCTGGCCGAAGATCAGCAGCGTGTCCGCGTGCTCGAAATCGTCGAGCGTGACGGTGCCCTTGCCGACGCCGACCGAGGCCGGCAGCCCGCGGCTCGTCGCCTCGTGGCACATGTTCGAGCAATCGGGGAAGTTGTTCGTGCCGTACAGGCGCACGAGTAGCTGGTACAGGAACGCCGCTTCGTTGCTTGCGCGGCCGGATGTGTAGAACGCGGCCTGGTTCGGGTCGGGCAGCGCGCGCAGGTGACGCGCGATCAGTTCGAACGCGTCGTCCCACGCGATCGGCACGTAGCGGTCGGACTGCGCGTCGTACACCATCGGGTCGGTGAGCCGGCCGTGCTGTTCGAGTTCGAAGTCCGACTGTTCGAGCAGCTCGGCGACCGTGTGCGCGGCGAAGAATTCGGGCGTCACGCGCTTGCTCGTCGCCTCGGCGGCCACCGCCTTCACGCCGTTCTCGCAGAATTCGAACGTCGATGCGTGCTGGCGGTCGGGCCACGCGCAGCCGGGGCAGTCGAAGCCGTCCGGCTGGTTCTGGCGCAGCAGCGTACGGTAGTTGCCGCCGGCGACCTTTTCCTTTATCAGGTTGATCGTGACGGCTTTCAGCGCGCCCCAGCCGGCGGCCGGGTGGGTATACGGTTCGATGCGCGCGGTGGCGGATTTCTTTTTCATGATGCAGCGGGTGTCGGGGTCGATGCGTGCAGAGTACGCGCGGCACCCGTCCGGCTGTGTGTACACCTGTTCACTTCAAAAAAGAGTACAGTTGCGACCATTCAACCAGTGCGGATCGCAACTGTGTTGTTGAATGGAAATTGAAAGGAAGTCGCGTGAAGCGTTACGAACAACTCGCCGACGATCTCCACGCACAGATCGAGCGCGGCGTGTACCGGCCCGGCGAGCGGATTCCGTCGGTGCGGCAGGCGAGCCGGCAGCAGCAGCTCAGCGTCACGACGGTACTGCGCGCGTACCTCGTGCTGGAAAGCCGCGGCCTGATCGAAAGCCGGCCGCAGTCGGGCTATTTCGTGCGGGCGCGCGCGGCGGCGCCGGCCGAGGCCGAGCTGCACATGTCGGCGCCGGCCGCCGAGCCGTCGGCGGTGGACGTGAGCCGGCTCGTGCTGTCGACGCTGCGCTCGATCGCGCGCGACGACGCGGTGCCGCTCGGCTCGCCGTATCCCGATGCATCGCAGTTCCCGGTGCAGCGCCTCGCGCGCTATGCGCAGGCGATCGGACGCCGCCGCACGCGCTGGGGCGTGATCGACGACTTGCCGCCCGGCAACCAGGAACTGATCCGCCAGATCGCGCGGCGTTATGCGGAGCGCGGGATCGCGGTCGAGCCGGGCGAGATCGTGATGACGATCGGCGCGACCGAGGCGATCAACCTGTGCCTGCAGGCTGTCGCGAAGCCGGGCGACACGATCGCCGTCGAGTCGCCGACGTTCTACGCGATGCTGCACGCGATCGAGCGGATGGGCATGCGCGCGCTCGAAGTCGCGACGCACCCGGGCGACGGCATCGATCTCGACGCGCTCGAACGGATCCTCGAGCGCGAGCGGATCGCTGCGTGCATGGTGATGCCGAATTTCCAGAATCCGCTCGGCTTCCAGATGCCGGACGCGCGCAAGCGTGCGCTCGTCGAGCTGCTGGCGAAGCACGGCGTGCCGGCGATCGAGAGCGACGTCTATCACGAGCTGCATTTCGGCGACACGACACCGGGCGCGCTGAAATCGTTCGACCGCGACGGGCTCGTGCTGCATTGCGCGTCGTTCACGAAGAGCCTGTCACCGCGCTACCGGATCGGCTGGGCGATGCCCGGCCGCTACCGCGACCAGGTCGAGAAGCTGAAATTCCTGAACACGCTCGCGACGCCCGCGATCGAGCAACTGGCGATCGCCGAGTACCTGAAATACGACGGCTACGATTTCCACCTGCGGCGCATGCGCAAGCTGTACGCGCAGCAGGCGAGCCTGATGAGCGCGATGGTGCGGCGTTTCTTTCCGGAAGGTACGCGGCTGTCGCAGCCGCAGGGCGGCTATGTGCTGTGGGTCGAGCTGCCGCCGCAGGTCGATGCGATGAAGCTTTACACGCTCGCGCTCGCGCAGCGGATCACGGTCGGGCCCGGGCACATGTTTTCGGCGGGCACCGATTACCGGCATTTCATCCGGCTCAACTACAGCTATCCGTGGTCGCGGCAGATCGAGGAAGCGCTGAAGGTGCTGGGGCGGCTCGCGTCGGAGTGCGCGGCGCGGTGAGCGGTGCCGTGCCCGGTGGCAGGCGGCGGCCGAAGACCGGCCACCGTGTCGTGTATCAACCCGCGCGCGGTGTCGGCAGCCCGGCTTGCGCGGCGCCGGCCATCTGCCGCATGTCGAAGCCCGACGGGTGCTGGTACACGCGCAGCCCGAACTCCGGCAGCACCGCGATCAGGTGATCGAACAGATCGGCCTGGATGGTTTCGTAGTCGACCCACGACGTCGTATCGGTGAAGCAGTACAGTTCGAGCGGAATGCCTTCGGCCGTGAGCGGCAACTGCCGCGCCATGCACGTCATGTCGCGGCGGATCCGCGGATGGCCCTTCAGGTAGTTCGCGACATACGCGCGGAACGTGCCGAGATTCGTCAACTGGCGGCGGTTCGCCGGGCAGTCGCCGGCCGCGCCGAGCGTACCGTTCCACTGCTCGATCGCGTCGACTTTGTCCTCGAGATAATCCTTCAGCAGCGTCAGGCGTTCGAGCCGTTCGATCTCTTCATTGGAGAGAAAGCGCACGCTCGTCGCGTCGACGAACAGCGCGCGCTTGATGCGGCGGCCGCCCGCTTCGGTCATCCCGCGCCAGTTCTGGTAGCTCTCGGTGATCAGTTTCCAGGTCGGCACGGTGATGATCGTGTGATCGAAGTTCGCGACCTTCACGGTGTTCAGCGTGATGTCGATGACCGTGCCGTCCGCGCCGGCCGACGGCATCGTGATCCAGTCGCCGATCCGCAGCATGTCGTTCGACGACAGTTGCACGCCCGCGACGAGGCCGAGCAGCGTGTCCTTGAAGATCAGCATCAGCACCGCGGACATCGCGCCGATGCCGGACAGCAGCAGGCCGATCTGCTTGCCGGTCGCATCGCCGATCACGACGAGCGCGGCCGTGATGAACATCACGAGCTTGACGAGCTGCATCGCGCCTTTCAGCGACAGGCGCGGCTGGTCGCGATGGTGCGTGCGATGCGTGTGTTCGAGCGCGGACAGCGTCGCGCTGATCGTCATCGTCACGAGGAACACGATCAGCGCGAACAGCACCTTGTCGGCGGCTTGCGCGGCTGTGCCCGGAATATCGGGCACCGCGCCGAGACCGAGCTTGATCACGACGAACGGGACGATGCGGTTCAGCCATTTGAACGCGCCGAACTCGAACAGCGCGTCGTCGACGCGCGTGGCCGACAGCCGCGCGAGCCGCGCGACCACGCGAAACAGCAGGAAATGGACGGCCGCGGTGATCGCACCGGCGGCGGCGAGCAGGACGAGGAGGCCGACGAGCGGCGCAAACCAGGATTCGTTCAAGGTCATGACGGCAGACAGGGGCGTTCTTGTGCGTTGAATCGGCGCCGCGGTGCGGCGCGCGCCCGGTGAAGGGCGCATGAAAGGGACCGTGATTGTGCCATCGGGTTCCGGGTGCATGCGTCGAACGCGTGTCGAGCGGCTCCCGAACATCCTCACCATTGCGCAGGTATCCTCTGTAATCCGGTGACGGCAAATGACGATGACGCATCACCGCAAGCCGATGTGTGCACTGGTCACCGGATGCACCGCACGCATGCCCGCGATCGGCTCGGAGCCTTGACCGCAGGCCTTCGCGGGTGAAAGCGCTGAACCGGCGATCCATGCAATCATGCGGGCGTCGCATGCATTGCCGGCGCGTCGCTGGCCGTCGCGTGCGGCCGATCCGCCGACGGTGAGCGACACGCGACAACGTTGCGCACTTGCCATGAGATGCCTGCCCGGGGCACGATGCGAAAACGACTTCGCGAACCCCGTCACTTCGACCTCACGCATTTCACGCATGCAAGATTCCAACGAAAGCCGTCCGTCACGTGTGCGGCTGCTGAAAGGCATCCTCCCGATCCGCCGCGAGGGGGCGATCCGTGACGTATTCGCGGGCATTTCGCTCGCGTCGATGGACATCCCGCAGGTGCTCGGTTACGCGCGCATCGCCGGCATGCCGGCCGTCACGGGCCTTTACACGGTATTCCTGCCGCTCGTGGCGTTCGCATGCTTCGGCGCGTCGCGCCATCTCGTGGTCGCCGCCGATTCCGCGACCGCGACGATCTTCGCGAGCCGGCTTTCGTCGATGGCGCCGGCCGGCAGCGCCGACTATGCGGCGCTGGCCGGCATGGTCGCGCTGCTGACCGCCGCGATGCTGCTGCTCGCGCGCATCTTCAAGCTCGGCTTTCTCGCCGATTTCCTGTCGCGCACGGTACTGGTCGGCTTTCTTGCCGGCGTCGGCGTGCAGGTGTCGATCGCGATGCTCGGCGACATGCTCGGCCTCGCCGTACCGTATCCGGCCTCGCGCAGCCTCGCGCAACTCGACTATGTCGTCACGCATCTCGTCCACACGAACCGGCCGACATTCGCGCTCGCGGCACTCGTCGTCGTCGCGATTCTTGCGTGCAAGCGTTTCCTGCCGCGCGTGCCGATGCCGATGATCGCGGTCGCGGGCAGCATCGCAGCAAGCCATGCGTTCGGTTTCGCCGCGCACGGCATCGCGGTGCTCGGGCCCGTCGCGGGCGGGCTGCCGCCGCTGCGCTGGCCGTCCGTTACGTGGCAGCAGTTCCTCGATCTCGTGCCGGTCGCCGCGTCGTGCTTCGTGATGATCATCGCGCAGAGCGCGGCGGCTGCGCGCGTGTTCGCGCAGCAGTACGGCGAGGACGTCGACACCAATGCCGACATCCTCGGGCTCGCGGCCGCGAATGCGGCTGCGGCGGTCGGCGGCGCGTTCGTCGTCAACGGCAGCCCGACGCAGACGGCGATGGCCGACGGCGCGGGCGTGCGCAGCCAGATCGGGCATCTCGCGTTCGCCGCCGTCGTGGTCGTCGTGCTGCTGTTCCTCAGCACGACCCTGCAGTATCTGCCGCATGCGGTGCTGGCCGGCATCGTGTTCACGATCGCGCTCGGGCTGATCAATGTGCGCAGCCTCGCGGCGATCCGCAAGGAAAGCCCCGGCGAATTCACGCTCGCGCTCGTGACGGCCGCGGCCGTCGTGACGGTCGGCGTCGAGCACGGCATCCTGCTGGCCATCGCGTTGTCGCTGATGCGGCACGTGCGCCACAGCTACCAGCCGCACACGATGGTGCTCGAACCGGTCGAAGGCAACGGGCGGTGGCAGCCGGTGCCCACGCGGCCCGGCGCGATGACGGCGCCGGGGCTGATCGTCTACCGGTTCGGCTCCGACCTGTTCTTCGCGAACGACCATTTGTTCGCCGGCGAAGTGACCGAACTCGTCGATGCAGCGCCGGTGCCGCCGCGCTGGTTCGTCGTCGATGCGGGCGCGATCACCGATCTCGACTATTCGGCCGCGCGGACCGTGACCGATCTCGTCAAGATGCTGCACGCGCGCGGAATCGGCGTGCTGTTCGGGCGCGTCAATCGCTACCTGCGCGCGGACATGGATCGTCACCGGATCACCGAGATCGTCGGCGCGTCATGCATCTTCGCGACGCTGCATCAGGCGCTGGAGGCGGCGGGCACGACGCCGGCGCCGCAAGAGCCGGGCACCGTGTAGCGTGAACCTGCGCTAGGCGGCGGCGCGGAAGCGCGCGAAGCCGTTGCGCAGGTGGCGGGCCAGTTCCGTTGCGGCCGGCGTGCGCTGGCCGCGCGGCAGATGAAGGTTGATCGCGAAGTTCGGCAGCGCGGGCAGGCCGCTGCCGGCCGGCAGGATGTCGAGGTCGGCCGGCACGGTGGATGCGAGCCACACGGTCACGGCGAGATCGGAGCGCACGGTCGCGGCCGTCGCGTCGAAGCTGCCGTTCTCGAACACGGTGCGCCACGCGCGATCGCAGCCGCGCAGCGCGTCGAGCACGGTCGGGCGGAACGCGCAGGTCTGCGCGACCATCGACACCGGCAGCGGCGTGTTCCGGTGCGCGGTGCCGCCTTTCGCGCCGACCCAGACCAGGCGATCGACCGCGATGCATTCGCCGCGCGACGCTCCGACCGGCGCCTCGATCAACGCGACGTCGAGATCGCCTTGCGTGAGCCCGCGCCGCAGTTCCGGCGACGCCGCGCATACGAGCGAGAGCGCGACCTGCGGATGCGCGTGCGCATAGCCTTTCAGGATCGGCGCGAGACAGGTGGCGACGAGATCTTGCGGTGCGCCGACGCGAACGGCGCCTTCGACCGCGCCGGCGGTCAGGTCGGTCAGCAGCGCATCGTGCACCGCGAGCAGCCGGCGCGCCTGTTCGAGCAACCGCTCGCCGGCCGCCGTGAGCAGCAGGTTGCGATGCTCGCGGACGAACAGCGGGCCGGACAGCGTTTCGAGCCGCGCGACCTGCTGGCTGATCGCGCCTTGCGTCAGGTGCAGCGCACGGCTGGCCGCCGTCATGCTGCGATGATCGGCGACCGTGACGAAGGCGCGCAGCAGCGCGATGTCGAGATTGCGTGTCATGCGTCGCATTATGAACGCTAATGGCTGGCATAAAAAGCTTTCGCTTTCGTAATGGGAAGTTCGCAGGTAAAACGGGGCTTCGACGACGACAACCGGGAGCCTCCGTGCTGCTTCGCGACTACCTGCCGCTGATGCTGTTCGTGATCGTGTCCACCGTGACGCCGGGCGGCGCGACGACGCTTGCAACCGCATCGGGCGCGCATTTCGGCTATCGGCGGTCGCTGCCGCTGATGGCCGGCATCGCGGCCGGCCTGGCGTCGATGGCGGCGGCCGCCGCGGCCGGGCTCGGCAGCGTGTTGCTTGCGCTGCCCGCGTTGCAGCTCGCGATGAAGGCAGCCGGCTCGTTGTATCTCGTGTGGCTGGCCGTGCGCATCGGGCGCGGCGGCAAGCCGCGGCTCGACGCGGCCGTGCACCGGCCGCAAGGGTTCGTCAGCGGCGTCTGGATGCTCTGGCACAACCCGAAGGGCTGGGCGATGACGCTCGGCGCGGCCGCATCGTTCGCCGCGCTCGCGTCCGGGCCGGCGCGGCTCGGCGTGTTGCTCGGGCTGGCGTTCGGCGCGGCCGCGATGGCGTCGCTGTCTCTGTGGTGTTTCGCCGGGCTGCTGTTCGCGCGCGTGTTGCGCACGGAACGGCAATGGCGCTGCCTGAATGCGGGGCTGGGCGTGCTGCTCGTGATCTCGATCGTGCCGATGTGGCTGCCGTAGCGGGGAGGCCACGTGCGTTGCGTGGCGCTTCCCGTGTTCAGCGCGAACCGGCGCGCGCGGTGCCGGCAATTCGCCCGCCCGCACCGGCCGACCACAACGGCAGCCGCAGCGTCGTGACGAAGCTCGCCGCATGCAGCACGCAAAGCAGGCCGAACGCCCACGCGTACGCGACGGCTTGCGTGCCGCCGCCCGATATCGATTCGGCTTGCAGCCGCCACGCGAGGAACAGCGTGCACAGCGTCGTGAACGTCGGGCCGCCGAGGCGCTGCACGATATTGAGCGACGTCGTCGCCATCGGCAGGTCGCGGCGCTCGACCGACGCATACGCGGCGGAGATCGACGGCGCGCCGATCGCGCTCTGGCCCATGCCGCGCAGAAACAGCGCCGGCACGAGCACGGTCGGATCGTAGCCGGCCAGCGCGAGGAACACGAACGGCAGCGTCGCGACGAGGGCGAGCAACGCGCCGGCGGCGGCCAGCCGGCGCACGCCGAACCGGCTCGTCAACGCGCCCATCGACGGATAGGTGACGAGCATGCCGAGCCCGAGCGGCGCGAGCAGCCAGCCCATCTCGCCCGGCGAGCGCCCGCACGCCTGGATCAGGAACACGGGGATCAGCATCTGGCCCGCGTACATCGCGCCGTTCGACAGGAACTGCGTGCCGGCCGCCGCGCCGAATACGCGCGAGCGAAACAGCGCGAGATCGATCAGCGCGTGTTCGCCCTTGCGTCGCTCGAAGCGCAGGAATGCGGCGAGCAGCAGCGCCGAGCCTGCGATCGCGGCGATGCCGGGCGCCGTGCCGATCCGCTCGGCGCCGTACAGGAACAGCACGAGGCCCGGCGACAGCAATGCGAGGCCGACCCAGTCGAGTGCGCGCCGTTGCACGTCGTCGCGGTCGCCGTGCAGGAGCCGCACGGCCAGCGCAAGCGCCAGCACGCCGACGGGCAAGTTCACGAGAAACAGCCAGCGCCACGACGCGTACTGCAGGATCGCGCCGGCGACGACCGGGCCGAGGATCGGCGCGAGCAGCACGGGCACCGCCGCGTAACCGATCACGCGCGCCATCTGCGGGCCGGCGACGCGCGCGATCATCATCTGCGCCATCGGCGCGAGCAGCCCGCCGCTGATGCCTTGCAGCACGCGGAACGCGATCAATGACGGCGCGGACCATGCGAGCCCGCACAGTGCCGACGAGAGCGTGAACGCGGAGAAGCACCACAGGTACAGCGCCTTCGCGCCGATGCGGTCGACGAGCCAGCCGTTCAGCGGCAGCACCAGTGTCAGCGCGAGCAGGTAGCCGCTCGTCACCCACTGGATCGTCGACAGGCTCGCGTGCAGGTCGGTCGCGAGGCTCGACAGCGACACGTTGACGATCGTCGCGTCGAGCTGCGACAGCAGCGAGCCGAGCGTCGCGACCGCGCTGACCTTCCAGATCGACGGATCGAGCCGGCCGGCCGCGTGGCCCGGCGCCGGCTGCGCGCGCCGGTCGCTCACGCGCCGCGACTGTCGAGCAGCGCGACGATGTCCTGCGTCGTGCCCGTCTCGCCGAGGCGCGGGAAGATGCGCTCGACGCTGTTCACGTGCGCATCCGCGTTGAGGTCGGTCATCGCGTCGACGGCGAGCGTCACGTTGTAGCCGAGTTCGAACGCGTACCGTGCGGTCGATTCGACACCGATGCTCGTCGCGATGCCGGCCAGCACGATCTGCGTGACGCCGACCGCCTTCAGGTGCGCGTCGAGATCGGTGCCGGTAAATGCGCCCCAGGTTTTTTTCGTCACGACGTGGTCGCCCGGCTGCCGGTTCAGTTCGGGTACGAGCTCGGTCCAGTCCGCGGGCAGGGCGTCCAGGCGCACCTGCTGCTGCGTGCGGCCCGGCGCGCCGCCGGCGACGTTGACGAGCACGACCGGCAGGCCGCGGCTGCGGAACGCATCGAGCAGCGCGCGGGCGTGCGTGAGCACCGGCGCGACCGGGTGTGCGGTGGGCAGGGCGGTGATGCCTTTCTGCAGGTCGATGACGACGAGTGCCGTATTCGTGTCGAGACGGGTTGCGCTCATGATGGGACTCCGTGGAGTGGACGAAGGGAGGCGGGCGCGCGAATGCCGCGCATCGCAGCATTCGTGCCCGCCGGATTCACTGGTCGCCGATCCGCCTGATCAGCGGGATCGCGGCGGCGAGCGTGCGGATTTCTTCGGAATCGAGCTTGTCGATCGCGGCGCCGAGCCACTGATGCTTCGCGACGTTGCGCTTGCGCCGCGCGTCGAGGCCGACCGCGGTCAGCTGGAACAGGATCTGGCGGCCGTCGGTCGGGTGCGGCTCGCGTTCGACGAGGCCTTCCTCTTCGAGGCTCGCGAGAATCGTCTTCATCGATTGCGGCTTCATGGCCTCGGCGCGGGCGAGATCGGCGGTCGTCATCGGCCCGTTCTGCTCGAGCCGCGCGAGCGCGCTCGTCTGCGACATCCCGAGCCCGTCGGCCGGGAGTTCGGAACGGAGCCGGCGGATCAACTGGCCGACGGCCAGCGTCAGGTCGGCGGCGACGGTATGGGCAGCAAGGCCGGATGGACGCGAATCAGTCATGGGCGGGATCATAGGTTAAGACAGTTTAACTTGCAAGTTAAACTGTCGAAATTTAAAGAGGATGTGAACGCGCCCGGTTCGCCTGGCGATCGGCGTGGTGTGCACGTCGTCGCGTGACGATACCGGCTGACAAAGGGGGAAAGGCGAAACGGGGGCGGCGCGTCGTCCGCCCGCGCGCCCGGTGACGGCGTGTTCCGCTAGACTCGACCGGTCGAAGGAACCGGCACGACGTCGCTGTACTTCGGCGTCGCATCCTCGTGGAGCAGGTCGCCGAGGTATTGCGCGAGTTCGTCCGCGGCGAGCGCGGACGGAATGTGCAGGTCGGCCGGTCGCCGCTTGCCTTCGGCGCCGAGATCGAACACCGCCCAGCGGCCGTTCTTGCGGACGACGGCGAGCAGCCGTCCGAATGCATTGAAGCGGTATTCGTCCTGCATGGCGTCGCTCCCGTAGGGTGAACGCGCCGGCCGCCTGCGCGTGCTTACTGGATCGAGCAGGTCAGCCAGCGATGGATTTTGAGGGCGTCGCTCGATACGCCGGCGCGCGTCGGCGCGCCGAGCAGCACGACCGTTTCGCGGCGGCCCTTCACGCGCATGCGCATCACGACGCCGTGCCCCGATTCGTTGATGAAGCCCGTCTTCTGCAACCGGATCGGCAGGCGTCGGTAGCGGACGAGCGGGTCGGAATTCACGTACAGCAGCTCGCCGTCGCCGGGGCGCACCGTGGTCGACGTATCCGTCGAGAAATAGCGGATCAGCGGATCCTGCGCCGCCGCACCGACGAGCTTCGCGAGATCCTCGGCCGTCGATACGTTGTGCGGCGACAGGCCGGTCGGCTCCCTGAAGTGCGTGTGGCGCATGCCGAGCCGGCGCGCTTCGCGGTTCATCGCGTTGACGAACGCAGCGCGCCCGCCCGGATAGTCGCGGCTCAGCGCGGCGGCCGCACGGTTTTCCGACGACATCAGCGCGATATGGAACATGTCGCGGCGCGACAGTTGCGAGCCGACCTGCAATCGCGAACCGGTGAACTTGATCGTGTCGCGGTCGTGCGCGGTGACACGCAGCACGCCGTTCAGCGGACGGTCGGCGTCGCGTGCGACGACGGCCGTCATCAGTTTCGAGATCGACGCGATCGGCCGCACGGTGCGAGCGTTGCGTGCCAGCAGCGGTGTGCCGGAGTCGACGTCCAGCACGTAGGCGGCGCGTGAGTGCAGTGACGCGACCGCGCGCGGGGTGTACCCGCAGCTTGCCATCAGACGCTGTTTGGCGGCGGCCGGGCGCGGGCGTACGGCGGTCGTGCGCTTCGCGCGGCGCTGCTGCGGGGCTGGCGCCGCATGACGCTTGACTGCCTGGTGCTTCACGCGCGGACGGCGATGCTTGACGGCCTTGTTCTTGCGGTGGGGTTTCTTCTTGACGGCCTTCGGATGCGCATGTGCGTGGGCATGCGCGGTGCGATGCGGCTGCGCGCGCTGCGCGGACGCGTTCGCGGCGAACGCGAGCAGCAGGAACGAGAGGGCGAGGATCAGGGTGGTCCGGGCGCGGGGCAGGCGCGCGATGAGGCCGGTCAAGCGAAAGTCTCCTTTTCACGCGCGATGCGGCTGCGCGGAATGCATGGGCGGTCGGTAGGTGCGGGAAATTATAAGGTCGATCGCGTGGCGATGACGATTGGATCGCGCGCAATGGCGCGTGATGCACGCAGATTCAGGCTGTTCTTTTGCCGCCGGTCAACGGCGGGCGTGCGATGAAAATCGTAAAGGCATGCCGTGCGGGGCCGGCACACGGCAGCAGGTAGCGTGGTTCAGCGCGGCCAGTTCCGCCGCGACACGACCGCAAAACTGATCGCGATCGACCCCGTCACGGCGCGTGGCGGCGCGTCTTCAAGCGCATCGCCGAAACGAAAACGGCGGCTGCGTCCTTCGGTGCGTTCGGCACGACGCTTCGGTGCGCGCGCATCGGCCGCGGCCGCGGCGGTGCGTTCGTCCGCGACGGCGGCATCGCAGGATGTATCGGCAACGCAGTCGGCCGCATGATCAACAGACATGACAGTGAATTCCGGGAAGGGCATGCCCGTATTGAACGTCATCGCGTTCGATCGGTAAAATGAATATTTCGATCGTTACGATTCCTTTAAAGAATGGAACTGAAACTGCTGCGAACGTTCCTGACGGTCACCGAGCTGTGCCATTTCAGCCGCGCGGCCGATGCGCTGCACATGAGCCAGCCGGCACTGAGCAAGCAGATCGGCGCGCTCGAGGCGAGCCTCGGCGGCAAGCTGTTCGAGCGCGGGCGGCATGGCGCGGAACTGACGCCGTTCGGCGAACGCTTCCTGCCCGACGCGCAGGCGCTCGTGCGCGATGCCGACGAGATCCTCGCGCGTGCGCGGGAGGCGACCAGCGGGCAGCGCGGGCATCTGCGGCTCGGCATCTGCCTGTCGGTGCTGACGCTCGTGCCGAAGCTGGTCGCGGAATTTCGTCGCCGCAATCCGGGCATCGCCGTCACGCTGAGCGACCTGTCGTCGTCCGAGCAGACGCGCCGGCTGCGCGCCGGCAAGCTCGACGCCGGGTTCCTGCGCCTGCCGTCCGACGACGGGCTGTCGTCGTTCAAGGTGATCGACGAAGGGCTCGCGCTCGCGGTGCCGCCGCACCTCGGTTACAAGCGCGTGCCGGCCGACCTCGACGTGCTCAACGAGATCGGCTTCATCGCGTTGCAGCGTGCGCGCGGCCCAGGGCTCGCCGCGCAGATCGACCGATGGTGCGTCGAGCGCCGCTTCGTGCCGCACGTGACGCAGCAGGCGGAAGATGTGCAGTCGGTGCTGACGTCGGTCGCGGCCGGCGTCGGCGTCGCGTTCATCCCGTCGCGCGCGCAGTACCTGCTGCGCGACGCGACGGTGCTGCCGCTCGACGGCCGCGACGCGAAGTGGCGCGTGGGGCTCGCGTGGCTGTCGGACCGCGACGATCCCGTGACCACGCGCTTTGTGTCGTTCATGCGTGCCGCGATCAAGGAAGCGTGACGGGCGAAGCGATATAGTGTCCGCGATCGGCGCTGAATGCCCGAATGAATCTCCTGTCCGCTACAGACCGAACCGATGACTTCAGAATCCGACGAATCCCCGCTCGATCCCGCACTCGTCGCGACACTCGCGACGCTGAACGACGCCGCGAACGATCCGGCCGGCAAGACGTGGTCGCTGCCGAAGATCGCGAAGCGCACGCAGTTGCCGATGAGCACGCTGCGCCGCGTGCTGACGCAGCTCGATGCCGCGGGCCTCACCGCGACGACGCTGAACGAGGACGGCACCGGCAGCGCCGTGCTGACCGACGAAGGGCGCGCGGTGTGCGCGCAACTGTTCGGTGCGAACGACGCAGGATGAATGAAAAACGGGCCGCTGATGCGGCCCGTCGTGTTGCAGCTCGGCGCATACGTCGCGCCAGCCTGTGTATCACCAGCGTGCTGTCATGCCGCCCATCACCGAATGACGATAGGTCTGGTCGTTCAGCCCACGGCGGTAGCCGATGTCGAGATCGAGCCAGCGCGTCGGCGAATAGATCGCACCCGCGAGCACGAACGCCGGATTCGCGCCGGCGGTGCTTTCGGTGTTGCGCGACGTGCCGACGTCGACCACGAGCTGCAGCCGGTCGGTCGCCTTGTAGATCGCCGCGCCCGACACGGCCCAGACCGACGTCAGGTCGCCCTGGCGATTTGGCTGGTACGTGAGGCCCGCGTTCGCGAGCAGCGAGAAGCGCCCAACGTCGGCCTGCGCGAGCAGCGTCGCGCCGGTGCCGACGTGGCCTGTGCCGAGCCCGCGCTCGTCGTTGCCGGTCGGCATCGTTACCTTCGGTTTCAGCGCGAGCGACAGCGGCCCGCGTTCGACGAAGCGCCATTTCATGCCGATCTCGACATCGCCGATGCCTGCGCCGTTCTCGTCGGTCCGCGTTTGCAGATGCGTATAAGGCGCGTTGACGTAGACGTCGACATGTTCGCCGAACCCGCGCGTGAGCGTCGCGTTCCAAAGCTGGTGGCGGCCGCTGTCTTCCTGTTTCGAGGTTTCCTCGGCATTGAACTCGAATTGCCAGTTCGCATTGCCCTGCGTGCCCGTATCGTCGCTGACGAGCGGGTGGGCGGAATGGGCGTCGAGCGGTGCGAGGAATGCGCTCGCGGCTGCGAGCGGAAGGATTCTTTTCATTACGTCACCCGTATTTCATCGTAAGTGGCCGGCCCGCGCGTATCGTGCGGGCCGGCATGTCGTCATCCGAACGGAATCAGAACCACTGCTTGTAGCGGCGCACATAGATCGTCTTGACGATCTGCGCGAGCAGGATGTAGCCGACCATCGTCGCGGCGAGCCACAGCCAGAAGGTGCCCGGCAGGTGCATGAAGCCGAGCGCGTCCGCGAACGGCGAGAACGGCAGCCAGCAGCCGATCGCGATCGCGGTGAACGTCGACAGCAGCACCGGCAGCGCGGCCGTGCTCTGCAGGAACGGGATCTTCTGCGTGCGCAGCAGGTGCACGACGAGCGTCTGCGACACGAGGCTCTCGATGAACCAGCCGGAGTTCATCACGATCTGGCCGCCGGTGCCGCCGTTCAGGTGATACATCGCGCCCGCGCCGAACACGGTCCACATCAACACGTACGTCGTGATGTCGAATACCGACGACGTGGGCCCGACCCACAGCATGAAGCGGCTGATGTTGCCGGCTTCCCACTTGCGCGGTTTCTTCAGGAACTCGGGATCCATCTTGTCCCACGGCAGCAGCATCTGCGACGTGTCGTAGATCAGGTTCAGCACGAGCAGCTGTGTCGCGAGCATCGGCTCCCACGGCAGGAACGCGCTGGCGACCAGCACCGAGAACACGTTGCCGAAGTTCGAGCTCGCGGTCATGTTCAGGTACTTCAGGATGTTGCCGAACGTCTCGCGGCCCTTGATCACGCCTTCCTCGAGCACCATCAGGCTCTTTTCGAGCAGGATGATGTCGGCGGTTTCCTTCGCGATGTCGGCGCCGCTGTCGACCGAGATGCCGACGTCGGCATCGCGCAGCGCGGGTGCATCGTTGATGCCGTCGCCGAGGAAGCCGACCGTGTGGCCGTTTGCCTGCAGCGCCTTGACGATGCGCGCCTTCTGCAGCGGCGTGAGCTTCGCGAACACGGTCGTGCGTTCGACCACCTGCGCAAGCGTTGCGTCGTCGAGCGCTTCGATTTCCGCGCCGAGGATCGGCTTGCCGGGTTCGAGGCCGACCTGGCGGCACACCTTCACCGTGACGGTCGGGTTGTCGCCCGTCAGCACCTTCACCGCGACGCCGTTCTCGCGCAGTGCGGCGAGGGCCGGCGCTGCCGACTCCTTCGGCGGATCGAGGAATGTGAGGAAGCCGCGCACGACGAGGTCGCGTTCGTCGGCGGTGCGGTATTGCTCGCGCTCGTCGCCGCGCGGGATCGTGCGCGTCGCGACCACGAGCACGCGGAAGCCGTCCTCGTTATATGCATTGGCCTGCTCGAGCAGCCGCTTGCGCGCGACGAAGTCGAGCGGGCGCACGCCGTCTTCATCCTGCACATGCGTGGAGACGGCCAGCATTTCCTCGACCGCGCCCTTGCAGACCAGCAGGTGCGTGCCGTGCGTATCCTCGACGACGACCGACAGGCGGCGGCGCACGAAGTCGAACGGCAGCTCGTCGATCTTCTTGTAGCCCTGCGGTTTCACGCGGTCGCCGATTTCGTCGGCGCGCGCGACGACCGCGATGTCGATCAGGTTCTTCTGACCGCTCTGGTGGAAGCTGTTCAGCCAGCCGAGCCGCAGGATTTCCTCGTTTTTATGACCGGACAGGTCGAGGTGGTGTTCGAGGATGATCTTGTCCTGCGTGAGCGTGCCGGTCTTGTCGGTACACAGCACGTCCATCGCGCCGAAGTTCTGCACCGAGTTCAAGCGCTTGACGACGACCTTGCGGCGCGCCATCGCGATCGCGCCGCGCGCGAGGTTCGCGCTGACGATCATCGGCAGCATCTCGGGCGTGAGACCCACGGCCACCGCGAGCGCGAACGTGAGTGCGCTCAGCCAGTCGCCCTTGGTCAGGCCGTTGATCATGAACACGATCGGCACCATCACGAACATGAACTTGATCAGCAGCCAGCTCACGCTCGAGACGCCGCGGTCGAAGCTCGTCTCGATGCGCTTGTGGCTCACGACGTTGCGGGCGAGCGAACCGAAGTACGTGTCTTCGCCGGTCGCGACGACGACGGCCGTCGCCGTGCCGCTGACGACGTTGGTGCCCATGAAGCAGACGTTCTCGAGATCGAGCAGCGACGCCGACGCATCGGTCGTCGCGCCGGCCGTGCCCGTGCTCGCGGATTTGCCGGCCACCGCGCCGAGCGTGTCGTACTTCTCGACGGGCAACGCCTCGCCGGTCAGCACGGCCTGGCTGATGAACAGGTCGCGCGACGCGAGCAGCCGCACGTCCGCCGGGATCATGTCGCCGGCCGACAGGTGCACGATGTCGCCGGCCACGACTTCGCGCATCGGCACCTCGCGGCGCGCGGGCTCGGCTGTGTCGGTCACCGCGCGCTGCACGGTGGCCGTCGTGCGGACCATCGCCTTGAGCTTCTCGGCCGCGCGCAGCGAACGGAACTCCTGCACGAAGCGCAGCAGCGCGCTGATCGTGACCATCGCCAGCAGGATCGTCATGCCGACATAGTCGCGATCGTCGGGCGCCGCGAACCAGACGTCGGTGAAGAAGCTGATGGAGGCCAGCACCAGCAGCACGTAGACGAACGGGTTGTGGAACGACAGCAGCAACTGGCGGGTCCAGTGCGGCGGCTTGTCGTGCGCGATTTCGTTCGGGCCGTAGTGTTCCAGGCGGTCGGCGGCCTGGTCGTAGGTGAGGCCGCGCGTGCTGGTGCGCAGCGACTTCAGCGTGTCCTCGAGCGGGCGGGCCGCTTCCTGCGCGGCGCGCATGATGCGCGGTTCGTTCTGCTGGCCGGCGCCAGCCTTGATGAAGCCGCGCTGTTTCTTATGCGGTGTGTTGCGTTGTGTCATGTGTCGCTCCTAGCGCACGAGGCGGCGGGCGGGGAGCGACCGTGACGTTATCGACGCACGAGCGCTCCCCGCCGCGTCGCGTCAGGCGCGATCGGCTGTGGATCGGTAAAGGCGGGAACGCTCGCCGGCGCGTGGAGTGCGATCGGCGTGTCGATGCGCAGCGTCGCACCGGCGAGCGGTAATCGACTACTGTCGTCTGAGTTCATCTGCACTCCTGTCGGTTGCGGATAGTCGGCACGGGCGATCGGCAGCCGCGCACGCATGAAGGCGCGCGGCCGGACGGCACGCGAACGGAATACGCACGCGGCTGGCGCCGCGCGCAACACGAACGCACACGCGCGACGGCGCGTCGCGTGCATTCGACAATATCGAAAAATTCGGCGGGGAATCTGGCCGGTCAGGCCGGAAGGACGCCGCATCCTGCTTCCCGGGATGCGGCAGAAGACGAGGCTCTGCGCGTTTTCCTCAGGCAGCAGTCAAGTTGGTCGAGCACCAACTACAACTCGCATCGGTGTTCACAGAACACTCCATGTAATTAGACGGGGGCGATGGTAAAGGCTCGTCGTGCGAACCGTCAACCCTTTTGTAAGGTGTTATTTCGAGACACGGGAGCGAAGCGATCGGCGAGCGCCGGGTCGCCGCAAAAAAACAGCCGCGCGCACGCCATGTCGGCATGCGCGCGGCTGCGTCGGGGCAGGGTGCTGGCGATCAGTTGGCCGACGCGACGGCGGCCCCTGCGTCGAGAATGCCCGAGCCCGCCGGCATCGCGGTACACGACGTGCCGGCCGCCAGTTTCGTCGTGCGCGTGCCGCCTTGCAGTTTCTGCTGGATCTGCGCGGGCGTGAGGTTGCCGTTCACCGACAGCATCAGTGCGGCGACACCCGTCACTTGCGGCGTCGCGAGGCTGGTGCCGTTCGCGAGGCCGTAGGTGTCCGAGCCCGGCGTCGTCGTGCCGGTGTTCGACGTCGACAGGATGTTGACGCCCGGCGCGCTCAGCGAGACATCGGCGCCGAAGTTGCTGAACGATGCGCGTCGGCCCGTCGCGTCGGTCGCGCCGACGCTGATCACGCCGCGGCAGTTCGCGGGCTGGTCGAGCCCGGTCGACAGGCCGTCGTTGCCGGCCGCGACGACGACGGTCACACCCTTCGCGGTCACGTCGTCGATGGCCTGCTGGAACGTCGCGCTGCACGCGCCGACGCCGCCGAGGCTCAGGTTGATGACCTTCGCGGGCGTCGGGTTCGTCGGTGCGCCGCTGACGGCGATGCCGGCCGCCCAGCGCATCGCGTCGGCGATGTCGCTCGTCACGCCGCCGCACTTGCCGAGCACGCGCACCGGCAGAATCCGGCCGAGCCACGACACGCCGGCGATGCCGGCGCCGTTGTTGGCGGTCGCGCCGATGACGCCCATTACGCGCGTGCCGTGCCAACTGCTGTCGCTCGGTTGGGTCGCGCAGTGGTAGTACGGGCCGTTGGCGTTGTCGAGTTCCTGCTGCGTGACCCAGTCGCCCGGATCGGTTGCGTCAGGGCCGCGCGACAGGCCGTTGTTGCTGGTGTTGACGTTGGTGATGAAGCTGTAGCCGGGCAACAGGTTGCCGACGAGGTCGCCATGCGGCCGATAGCCGGTGTCGAGCACGGCCGTGACGACGGTCGGCGAACCCTTGGTCGTGTTCCATGCGGGCGGCAGGTCGATGCCGGCGGTCGGGTCGGACAGGTACCACTGCTGGCTGTAGAGCGGGTCGCTCGGCGTGTCGCGGATCTGCATCGGGTGATCCGGTTCCGCGTAGTCGACGTCGGTATCGGCCGCGAACGCCTGCGCGAGTGCGGTTGCGTCGGCGGCCGCGATGCGCTGGCCGAGCGACAGCACGGCCGCGCCGTTCGAGATCGTCCGCTCGACCTGCACGTTCAGCGGCGTTTGCGCGATCGTGCTCGCATAGGCGCGTGCGCTGCCGGTCACCGGTGCCGTCCAGCGCGTCATCGAGCGCTGGATCACCGCGTCGAGGCGCGTCCCGTTGTCGATGGCGGCCATCGCACGCGTGGCCGTCAACGTCTTCAGCTTGACGATCAGGTGATCGACGGGCGCTTCGGCCGGCGTGGTCTGTGCGGCCATCTGCGCGGCGGCCTGCTGCATCGAGCATGCGTTGCCGCCGGTCGTGGCGGGCGGGGTCGTGGGGGCAGGTGTGGGGGCCGGCGTCGGCGCCGGTGCTGCGTTGGACGAAGACGGGTTGCTGCCGTCGCCGCCTCCGCCGCCGCAGCCGGCAAGGGGCAGGAGGGCGGCGGCAGACAGCATGCCGGCGAGCATGCGCGCATGAGCGGAGCGCGCCAGCGAGAAATTGAGACGTTTGGCTCTCATGTTGAAACTCGATCCTCGTAGATAACCGTCGTGCCGGCGGTGGCGCCGGTCCGGCAAAACCGGACCTTGTCGTTTTTGTCTGGCGGTCGCGGCAGCTTGCTGCGACGCGCCATGCACTGGGTAACGGCTTGCGCGGCGGCTTCTTGAGTGTGTTTCGCGAGAAAATCAGCGGCTCGCGCAAACGATTCCGTTGCCGCGTTGCAGCATGAACGCCTGTTTGGAACGTGTGACCCAGAAGATGGGGCGAGCCAGCACGCGGCCGGTCGGGCGAAACGCGCGGCGCGTGCCGGTTTGCGCGGCACGGAAAACAGGTTGCGCGGCCTGGTCGCGGTGGAAGGTTGCTTGCGCTTTTCCTGACGCGACGCGAATTTTGTCGGGCGTACGATCGCGATTCGATCAACGTTTCGTCAGGAGAAAAGCATGGATCGTCGCTTCCGTTTGCTGGCTGTCGCGTTGTCCTGTGCGCTGGCGGGCGCCGCGCATGCGCAGGCCCTCACCGGCACGCTGAAGAAGATCAAGGACACCGGTGTCGTGTCGCTGGGCATTCGCGAATCGTCGGTGCCGTTCTCGTATTCGGACAACCAGCAGAAGAACATCGGCTACTCGCGGGACATCGCGTCGCGCATCATCGACCAGTTGAAGGCGGAACTGAACGCGCCGAACCTCACGGTGAAGGAAATTCCGATCACGTCGCAGAACCGGATTCCGCTGCTGCAGAACGGGACGATCGATTTCGAATGCGGATCGACGACGAACACGCTCGAGCGGCAGAAGCAGGCCGCGTTCTCGAACAGCATCTTTCTGTACGGCATCCGCTTCAGCACGCGCAAGGATTCCGGCGTGAAGGACTTTTCGGACCTGGCCGGCAAGACGGTCGCGACGACGGCCGGCACGTCGGACGAGCGCCTGCTGCGCAAGCTCAACGAAGAGAAAGGGATGAACATGACGATCATCAGCGCGAAGGATCACGCCGAAGCGTTCATGAACGTCACGACCGGGCGCGCGGTGGCGTTCGTGATGGACGAGCCGCTGCTGTACGGCGAGATCGCGAAGGACCGCAATCCGGGCGCGTACACGGTGACGGGCACGCCGCTCGTCCACGAGAACTACGCGTGCATGATGCGCAGGGACGATCCGCCGTTCAAGCACGTCGTCGACGGCGTGATTGCGAAGATGCAGACGTCGGGCGCGGCCGAGAAGCTCTACAACCAGTGGTTCACGCAGCCGATTCCGCCGAAGGGTGTGAGCCTGGACTATCCGCTGTCGGCGGAGATGAAGCAGTTGTTCAGGAATCCGACGGACCAGGCGCAGTATTGATCCGGGCGCGGTGCCGTCATGAAAGACCGCCGGCACGGCCGGCGGAGTCGACGGCAGGAGTGAGCGGGGCGCGACATGCGTGCGGCGTCGATTGACGCCTCGCGTGCCGCGGGCGTGTCGCCTCGATAGCGGAACGTGCCTGCGGCCGGGCCACCCCAATGACGGGCGCCGGCCCGGCGTTAGCGCATTTCCGGGTGTACCGCAATCGGCATTCAACCGCGCCCGCGCCAGGGGAATCCGGTCGCCCGACGCAACAACGGGCACAATACGCAATTCGGCACGATCGCACGCATGTTCGCAATTCGAACGTGTGCGGCCGCGTCACCGCTGCCCGAATCCTTCCCAGTCGTCATGAACGCCACGCCCACCCCCGTGCGCGAGCCGAACTCGCCGCGCTTCCTGCTGTTCCTGATCTGCCTGTTCGCGTCCGCGGGCCAGCTCGCGATCGACATCTACGTGCCCGCGCTGCCCGACATGGCGCGTTCGTTCGCGACGACGCCGCAGGCGATCCAGTCGAGCGTGTCCGGCTACATGGCGGCCTACGCGCTCGGCCAGCTGATCTTCGGCCCGATCGCCGACGCGTACGGTCGCAAGCGCGTGCTCGCGTTCGGGCTCGTGATCTACACGATCGGCTGCCTGCTGTCGCTCGGCGCGCAGAACCTGGAGACGTTCGTGCTGGCGCGCTGCCTGCAGGGTTTCGGGATTGCGACCACCAACCTGCTCGCGAAGGCGATCATTACCGATTCGTTCTCCGGCCAGGCGCTGATGCACGCGTTCACGTACATGTCGATCGCGTGGGGGCTCGCGCCGATCGTCGCGCCGGTGATCGGCGCGCACCTTCAGGAATGGTTCGGCTGGCGCGCCTGCCTCGTGTTCCTGCTCGTCTATTCGCTGGTGATGTGGGCGCTACTGTGGCGCTATCGGGAAACCTTGCCGAAACCGGTGCATCTCGAGCCGCGCACGCTGATCGCGAACGCGGGCAAGGTGCTGGCGAGCCCGGTGTTCCAGAGCTGCTTCCTCGCGCAGGGGCTGTGCTACAGCATCCTGCTCGTGTTCAACATCGTCGGGCCGTTCATGGTGCAGACCACGCTGCACAAGCCGCCGACGTTCTTCGGTTATCTCGCCCTCGGCATCGGCCTGATGTATTTCCTCGGCGGGCTGTCGAACCGGATTCACGGGCGCGGGCTGCCGAGCGCCGAGCAACGGCTGCGCATCGGTGCACGCGTGATGGCGGGTGCATCGGTCGCGATGCTGGTGCTGGCGCTGACCGTCGGCCTGCGCGTGTGGACGCTCGCGACGCCGGTGCTCGTGATGGGTTTCTGCGCGGGCGCGATGTATCCGACGCTGATGGCCAAGGGCAATTCGCTGTTTCCGCACATCGCGGGCCTGACGAGCGCGATCCTCGGGTGCGCGCTGCTGCTCGTGTCGTCGGCGATGATGGGGCTGGCCGGCTTCGTGTCGATTCACGTGCTGACGCCGCTCGCGGTGTTTTTCGTCGCGCTGTCGTTCATCGTCGTATGGATGGTGACGAAGCTGCTGCGGTATCTGACGCAACAGCAGGCCGCGGCCGTCGTGTGCGGGAGCGGCGAAGCCGCGTAAGCGTTTCGTCGATCGATCGCGAGCGGCGACGGCGCGGGCGAACGGCCTCGCTCGCCGGACCGCTCGCGCAACACACCGCAACCGACCGAACCATGAGCCTGATCCTGCTGAATCGCGTCGCCCGATCCGCCGCCGCCGACCTGATCGCCGCCAACCGCGCGAGCCGGAGCCACCATCTGCCGTGGGTCGACTCGTTCACCGACCAGGCGGGATTCGACCAATGGTTCGCCCGCTGCCTGACGGGGCCGAATGTCGGCCTCGTCGCGCGGGAACGGGCGTCCGGGGCGGTGGTCGGCGTGGTGAACCTCAACGAGATCGTCGGCGGCGTGTTTCAGAGCGCGTATCTCGGGTACTACGGGATGGCGGATTTCAGCCGCAAGGGGCTGATGACGGACGCGTTGCGCGCGGCGATCGGTGTCGCGTTCGGCGAACTCGGGCTGCATCGGCTCGAAGCGAACATCCAGCCCGGCAACCACGCGTCGATCGCGCTGGTTCGGCGGCTCGGTTTCCGGAAAGAGGGGTTTTCGCCGCGCTATCTGCGCATCGGCGGCGAATGGTGCGACCACGAGCGGTGGGCGCTGCTGGCCGACGACGAGAACGAAGCGGGCGCCTGACGTTCGATCCTTTTCCGCCGCAGGCCGCCTACAGCGGATGCGCGGCGCCGGCCTGCGCCAATAGCGAAATGGCAACTGGATCCGGAAATCCATTCGAATCGATCGCGCCAGCCTTGGCCAGCGCACCGAGATCGCTGTCGACACCTGGTTGGCCGACCACGAACGACGTGGTCAGGAACGCCGGCGTCGTCAGCGTGACCGCATAGCGCTGCTGCAGGTTCGTCACGACGGCCGATTGCGCCGCCTGCACGGCGTTCGGGCTGCCCATCACCTGCTGGAAGTGCAGATTGCCCTGGAAATTGCCGATCAGCCCGGCCGTGTTCGTGCCGAGCTGTGCCGCGAGATAGACCAGCATCAACTCGGTCTCGGGCGTCGTATTGAAGGTGCCGCCCGCAAAGGCAAGCGAATGCAGGCTCGTGCCGCTTGACGTCACGGTGATGACGCACGGCAGCGCGGCGTTGACCGTCACCTGGTAGTTGCCGCCGCCGTCCGTCAGCGTCGTCGCCGAGCCTATCGCGCAACTGACCGCCACCGACGCGCTCGCGAGCGCGGTGCCCGTGGCGGCCGTGCCCGACACGGAGACGGTTTGCGTGTTGTTGTTGAAGCAGACATCCACGCCGAAGCAGGCGTCGCCGTTGCAGGCCTGGAGCATCGCGAGCGTTGCGACGCAGAGCGCGCCCAGCGCGGGGCGGGTGAAGCGTTCATGGCGAATGTTCATGGTCGCGGGTGTCCGGGAGAAGGGAGCAACCGGTGCGCGCCCGGGGAAGCGGCGCTGCTTACATTCTAGATTCCCGAGTCGCGCGCTGCTTGTCCGTTTGCCCGTCGGGCCGGAATCCTTTCAGTTTCCTTCGTAATCGGTCATACGAGAGAACGCGCCGTTCCCGAGCGGGCGGGCGTGCCGTTCGGCGGCGCGAGCCTTGCGGCAACGCGGCCGGCCTGCAAGCAGCCGGCTCACGCGCTCAGGGCTTGCGCGCGACCGTTTTCGCGAACGCGCCGCGCACCTCGAAACTGATCGCATCCGCGACGTTGCCGCGCGCGTCGACGAGTTCGAGCCGGTGCCGGCCCGGCCAAGGCATCCACGCGACGCGGTCGGCATGGCCGATCACCTTGCCGTCGAGCCGCCACGCGAACCGCGCGGCGCGCCCGGCCGAGCGTTCGAACCAGATCCGCTGGTTCTTCGGCGGAATGTCCGGGTCGATCGCGAAGATCGTGCCGTCGGTCGGCGCGCCGATCGTCAACGGTGCGCGCGCACCGTCCTTGCCCGGCGTGACGGGCGCGGCGAGCCGGATCGTGTCGACCGCCGTTCCCGCGATGAACCACTCGCTGCGCGCCGGCTCGATGTCGCGCTCGAACGTGATGCGGCGCGTCTCGACGCCGGCCGGCGTACGCGGCGCACGGCTCGGAAGATCTCGGTGCAGGTAGCCGACGACGGCCGACCACACGGGCGACGCGCCCGTGACGCCCGACACGTCCCACATCGGCGAGCCGTCCGCGTTGCCGACCCACACGCCGACCGTATAGCGCGACGTGTAGCCGACGGTCCAGTTGTCGCGCATGTCCTTGCTCGTGCCGGTCTTGACTGCCGAGAAGAAGCGCGTTGCGAGCGGGTTGTCGAAGCCGAACGTGCGGACGCGCGCGTTGTTGTCGGAGAGGATGTCGGTGACGACGAAGCTGGCCGCTTCGCTGAACACGCGCGTGCCGCCGTCCGTACGCGCGGGCGCCGATACGCCGGGCGCCGGTGCGCCGGGTGCCGGCGCGGGCAGGTCGACGACCTTGCGCGCGACGCCGCCGTTCGCGAGTGCGCGATACGCGTTGGTCAGCGACAGCAGCGTGACGTCGGCACTCCCGAGCGCGAGGCTGAAGCCGTAATAGTCGCCTTCCTGCGCGAGCGGCAGGCCGAGCGCGGTCAGCGTGCGTGCGAAGCGGTGCGGCGTGACGAGCACGAGCGTGCGCACGGCCGGCACGTTCAGCGAGCCGCCGAGCGCGCTGCGCACGCTCACCCAGCCCTTGAAATCCTTGTCGTAGTTCTGCGGAATGTACAGGCCGCCGCCCGCGGCGAGATTGATCGGCGCATCGTCGAGCAGCGACGCAGCGGTCAGCCGCTTTTCGTCGATTGCCTGCGCATACAGGAACGGCTTGAGCGTCGAGCCGGCCTGGCGCGGCGCGAGCACGGCGTCGACGTCGCGCGCGCTCGACAACGCGCCCGACGAGCCGACCCACGCGCGAATCTCGCCGGTCGCGTTGTCGATCACGACGACCGCGCCGTCCTGCACGTTGCGCCGGTGCGCGGGCGCGTTGAGTTCGGTCAGCGCGCGCACCAGCGTGTCGCGCGCGAAGCGCTGGAGCGGCGCATCGAGCGTCGTGCGGACCTGCGCGCCGGCCGCCGGCCTGACCTCGGCCGCGATGCGCCGCGCGAAGTGCGGGGCGAGGGCGGCGCCGTCGTCGCGTATCGCGTTGGCCGGGCGCGCGGTGACGAGCTGCACGTAGCCGTCGAGCGACGCGCACGCCTGCTCGGCACGCATGTCGCGCAGGATCCGACACGCGCGTTCGGCGACCTTCGCGGGCGTCGCGTTGGGCGCGCGCACGAGCGCGGCCGCGATCGCGGCTTCGCGCGCGTCGAGGCCCGACGGCGCCTTGCCGAACAGCACCTGCGACAGCGCGCCGAGCCCGACCGTCTCGCCGCGGAACGGCACGAGATTCAGGTACGCCTCGAGGATCTGGTCCTTGCGCCAGCCGCGTTCGAGCAGCAGCGCGTTCATCGCCTGCGTGGCCTTCTGCGGCAGCGAACGCTGGCCCGAGCGGCGCGGCGAATCGCTGAGCAGCCCGGCGAGCTGCATCGTCACGGTCGATGCGCCGCGCGTGCGCTCGTTCCACAGGTTGCCCCATGCGGCGCCGGCGATCCCGCGCCAGTCGACGCCGCTGTGTTCGTAGAAGCGCTTGTCCTCGGACACGACGATCGCCTCGCGGAACGCGGGCGACACGTCCGCGAGCGATACCCAGTCGCCGCGCCGTTCGGTGAGGTCCACGCGCGTGCGCTGCAGCGGCGTGCCGTCGCGCGCGAGCAGCACCCAGTCGGAACTGCGCCAGTTGCGGCGCACGTCGTCGTAGCCCGGCAGCGCATGCGCGACGAGCGGCGCGGCCAGCACGACGGCGACGAAGATGCGGCCGGCGACACGCGCCGGCCGCGGCAAGACCCGATCGATCATCACGCGCTCACTGCTTGCCCGCGTCGGCCGGCTTGACGGTCATCGGCGGGTTCGGCCAAAGGCCGTACACGGACGGCGCGTACAGCGCCTCGACGCGCGTCGGCGGCAAGCCGAACGTGCCGACGTTGTTCAGCCGCACCGTGTACTCGACCGAGAATTTGCCCTTCGGCAAATAGTCGTAATACGCGCGATAACCGTCGAAATCGCGCTCGATGAAGGCCGGCCATGCGCCATCCGGCGTCTTTTCGCCCTGCGTCGCGGCTTCGGAGTCGCGGCCGAGGCCCGACCCGAGGATCGTCGCGCCGGACGGGATCGGATCGTTGACGACGACCCACGTCATGTCGCTCTGCGCATCGATGTCGAGATGCACGCGCACGACGTCGCCGCGCGTCAGCACGCCCTTGGCGGCGGGCGACACCGGCGTGACGGTCTTCGTGATCCGGTAGCCGGCCGCGAACGGCGCGCGCAGCGGCACGGCCGCGAGGCTCTCGACCGTCGCCCACGGGCGCCCGGTGCCTTCCTGCGTGACCGACAGCGTAGCCGGCGCCTGCGACGCGCGCGGCCACGGCAGCAGCACGCTGCGCGCGGCGGCGGCACGGGTCGCGGCGGTGGCCGACGCCGGCGTGTCGGCGGGAGCCGGCGCCTGCGACCACGAGATCGCGCGCTCGGCACCGCCGAGCGCGACTTTCGTCGCGCCGGAGACGGGCGTGCTCTCGTAGGTGCGCGAGAAGCGCTCGACCGCAAGCAGGCCGAGCGCGTTCGACGTCGTCGTCCGCCACGCGCCCTGGCGCTGCAGCGCCAGGAGGCCGGCCGTGACGCGCGGCATCTCGTCCTTCCACGCCGGGTCGCCCGCGAATTCCATCGCGAGACGCGCGGCGTTGGTCTCGTTGCTGGTCATCAGCCACCACAGGTCGTCGTCGCGCGCGGTCGAGAACACGAGCTGCGTGCCCTGGTACGTGAGGCGCGCGCGCAGGATCTGTTCGACCTGCGCGCGTTTCTCGTCGCGTTGCGGGATGTCCTTCACGCGCGTCAGGATCGCGTGATAGTCGATCACCGCCGACGTCGGCCACTGGTTCGGCGCGATCTCGATCGAACCGAGCATGCGGCCTTGCGCGGCGCCGTAGCGCGACAGCGCCTCGATCGCGGCGAGCTTGCGCAGGTCGCGATCCTGGCGCGGCGCCCACGCGTTGCGCTCGATGCGGCCGTCGACGAAGCGCGCGAGCCCGGCTTCGAGCTGCGTGCGCAAGTCTTCCGGCAGCGCGAAGCGCGGGTCGGCACGGCTCGCCTCGTCGGACAGCACGAGCAGGTACGACGACAGCGTCGGGCTGCCGTAGTGCGAATTGTCGGACGACGGCGGGAAGTAGCTCGCGAGCCCGTCGCTGTCGAGATAGACGGGCATGCGTGCGACCAGCGCCTGCCATTGCGCGGGGTCGCGCAGGCCGATCGCGCGCGACGCCTGCTGTTCGAGGCAGCGGTACGGATAGCGCTCGAACCAGCGTCGCACGCCGGGCAGGCCGTCGGCGAGCTTCGACTGCAGCGACACGGCGATGCCGCCGCGCGGCGCGCCCTGTGCGTTGCTCACGGCGCCGGCCGGTGCCGACACGGGCACCGTCAGCGTGCCGTCGACCTGCGCGAGCGTCGCCTGCTGCACGGTTACCGGCAATGCTGGCACGACCTTCTGCGCGACCGCCAGCGCGTCGGACGCGCGCTTGCCGCCTTGCTCGGCCGCCTCGATGTGCCAGTTCAGCGCGCCGGCCGCGTCGAGCGCCTGCTCGGGCACGGTGATCGTCCATGCGACCTCGGTCGCCGTATTGGCCGCGAGCGACACGGTTTGCGGCGCGACGTCGAGGCCCGTCACGCGCGGCGTCACGACGACCTGCATCGCGCGGTCGGTCGTGTTGCGCAGCGTGACCTGCGCGCGGAATGCATCGCCTTCGCGCACGAGCGGCGGCAGGCCGGAGATCAGCTGCAGATCCTGCGTGCTGCGGATCGACGTGCTGCCGGTGCCGAAACGGTCGGGGCCGACCGCCGCGATCGCGACGATCCGGAAGCGCGTGAGCGCGTCGTTCAGCGGCACCTCGACGCTCGCGCTGCCGTTCGCGTCGAGCGTCACGCGCGGATTCCACAGCAGCAGCGTGTCGAACAGCTCGCGCGTCGGCGCGCTGCCGCCGCCGCCGCCGGCCGGCACGGCCTTGCGGCCGAAGTGGCGGCGGCCGACGATTTCCATCTGCGCGGTGGCCGTCTCGACGCCGTACGCGCGCCGTCGGAGCATCGCGTCGAGCAGGTCCCAGCTGTTGTTCGGCATCAGTTCGAGCAGCGCCTCGTCGACGGCCGCGACCGCGATCTGCGTGCCGGCCGGCGCGGGCTGGCCGTTCGGCAGCGTGACCTTCACGTGCGCCTGCGCCTTGCTACGCACCGTGTAGCGCGTTGCGTCGGTCGTCACCGTCACGCCGAGACGGTGGACGCCGGTGCCGACCTTGATCTCGCCGAGGCCGTAGCGGAACGCGGGCTTCGACAGGTCGACGAACGCGGTCGGCGCTTCATAGTGGCGGCCTTCGCGCCAGAACGCGCGCGCCCATTCGACCGGCGCTTTCCAGCCCCACGTGAAGAACGAGTACCACGGCACTTCGCGAATCCGGCCGCGCAGTGCGAGTACCGACACGTAGACGTTCGGCCCCCACGATTCGCCGACCTTCAGGTCGACGGTCGGGTTCTTGCCGTTCAGCTCGACGATGTGCGTTTCCATCACGCCGCCGCGCTCGACCGCGACGAGCGCGGTCGCGTAGCGGAACGGCATGCGCACCTGGAAGCGGGCCGTTTCGCCCGGTTCGTACGAGGTTTTCTCCGGGATCACGTCGATCCGGTCGGTGTTGTCGCCGCCGAACCAGAGTTCGTCCTCGCGCGTGACCCAGACCGACGTCGATGCATTCGACGTGCGGCCGTCGCCGTCCTTCGCGACCGCGATCAGCTGGATGTTGCCGGCCTGTTCGAGCGTCGCGTCGCAGGCCATGCGGCCCTTGTCGTCGGTCTTGCCCGAGCACAGCACGCCGAGGTCGCGCGTGTCGCTCTTGTTGTCGTACGCATAGAAGCCGCCGACCATCCGCTTGCGCGACGACGTCGTGATGTGCGCGACGCCCTTGATCTCGATCGGCACCGATGCGCGCGGCTTGCCCTGCAGGTCGACCGCGAGCGCCTGCACGGGCACGCGCTGGCCGACCGACACCCAGCGGCCGGCCTTGATGCCGGCCACCACCGCGGCCGGCCACAGGATCGTGTCGCCGCGGATCGTCTGCACTTCGCCGTTCGGGTCCGCGAACGTCGCTTCGAGCGCGATGCGCTTCGGCGCGTCGACGTCGGGCAGGCCTTTGAGCGTGACCGAGCCCGCGCCGTTGCGGTCGAGCGTCAGCGGCAGCTTGTCGGCGATCAGCTTCGTCGCGTCGGGATCGTTGTTCGAAGCCGCAGCGTTGTCGCCGTCCTGCGAATCGTCGTCGGCGTTGCCGTCGCTCTTGTCGGGGCGATACGGCGTGAAGCTGAAGTCCTCGAAGCGATCCGCGAACGGCGGCGATGCCCACTTCATCAGCGCCGACACCTGCACCGGCAGGTTCGATGCGCCGCCGCCCGACACGTAGTCGATCTGCACGGCGAGCGGCGCTTCCTTCACGGCGACGAGCGGGCTCTTCTGCGCGTCGCGCGCGCCGATCGATCCCTTCAGCACCGGCAGGCGGAACGCCTCGACACGGAAGCTGCCGCTGTAATAGGTGGCGGTCGGCGCGTCTTCCGGGCCGCCTTCGAGTTCGACGCTGTATTCGCCGAGCTTCGCGGCGGGCGGCAGCGTGAACTGCGAGTCCGCGCTGTGATCGGCGGCCCACGTGAGCGGCAGCTTGTACGTCTGGCCCGTGCCGAGATGGCGGATCGTCACGCGCGTCGGGTATTGCGACGGGAACGCGAGGCTCTGCAGCGTCTCGGTACGGATGAAATGCTTCATCGACACGGTTTCGCCCGCGCGCAGCAGCGTGCGGTCGAACACCGTGTGCGCGCGCACCGTCGGTGCGCTGTCGGTGTCGGTCGGTACGTTGAAGCGCCACGATTCGATCCCGCGGTTCCAGCCCGAGCTGACGAACGCCATGTCGGGGCCCGTCTTCGGATCGTCGACGCGGGCCGACACGAAGTAGTCGTCGAAACGCTCGGACGAGCGGCATTCGTGCTTCGGTTCGAACTGCCCATCGATCTTCAGCAGGCCCTGCGCATCGGTCTTGCCGGCCGCGATCTGATCGCCGTTGCAGTCCGACACGCGGATCTGCGCGTTCGGCACGGGCTTGCCCTTGTCGAGCGTCGTGACCCACACGAGGTTGTTCTCGCGGCCCTGTTTCAGGTGCACGCCGAGGTTCGTGACGAGCACGGTGGTGCGCACGTACATGCTCGACGGCTTTGCGAGCAGCGAGCGGCCGAGCGCGGGCGACGCGAGTTCGAGCACGTAGAAGCCGGGCTTGTCGATCGGCACGCCGACGATCTCGAACGGGCGCAGTGTCTTCGGGTCGGCCTGCGGCAGCGTCAGCGCCTGCGCGCCGGGTTCGCCCTTGAGCAGCGACAGCGAGCGCACGTCGATGCGGCGGTTCTGCGGCGCGGGCTGCTTTTCGCCGGCTTCGAGCGGCACGTAGACGGGGTGCTGGCCCTTGCGTGCCAGCAGGCCGGGAATCTGGCTGTCGATCGAGCCGGCCGTCATCGACCAGTTGTCGAAGCGGTCGACGGTGCGCATCCACTGGCGGATCGCGGTGTCGTTCTCGACCTTCAGGTTCGCGAATTGCGCGCCGCCCGCGTTGAGGCCGGCGATATGCAGGTCGGCCTCGACGTTGCGCAGCGTGACGGGCACGAGCGCGGGCGTATCGGGTTCGGCGAAGCGCTCGACGATCCCGAAGGTGCCCGACGAGAATTTCGCGAGCGGCGGCATCGGCGCGGTGCGCGTCGCCAGCGGGAACAGGTCGGCGTTGGACAGCGAGCGGTCGGTCACGTCGCGCAGGCCCGACGGCAGCTCGATCGTCAGGCCGGCCTGCGCGGGCAGCGGCGGGTTGAACGTGACAGTCGTCACTTCCTCGCTGCGGTCGTCGGCCGCGAAGGTCGGCGACAGCGAGCCGTCGGGGCCGCGCACCTTGATCGCCTCGGCATTCTTGCGCGAGATCGGCGCATTGAACGACAGCGTGAGCGGACGCAGCGGCGTGCACGGCGCCTTCGCGTTCTCGCGTTCGCACGAGAAGCTCGCGGCGAACGGCGCGCGCACGGTGAAATCGAAGCGCCGTTCGGTGTCGTTCGCGATGCCGCTCGGGCTCGCGACGCCCTTGCCGTATACGAGCTGCATCTTCGCGCTCGCCGGCAGCGCCTGCGAGCACGACAGCGTCAGTACGCGCGCGGCATCCTTCTTCAGCCCGAAATGATCGAGCAGTGCGTTGCGCGTTTCGTCGTCGGCGGCCGTGACGGGAATGCGGTTGCCGATGCCGGCCGCTTCGCACCAGATGTTCGCGAGCGCCGAGCGCGGTTCGGCCGGGCCGTTCAGCTTGAGCACGAAGACCTGCCGTTCCTCGATCTCGCGCGAGCCGGGGCGCACGTTCACCGGGAACGGGCCGCCCGTCTGGAACGTGAAGCGGCGCGGGCCGCTGGCTGCATTGCCGGCGACCGAGCGCAGCGCGTCGTTGAGCGCGACCGAGCAGCGCACGCCGGGCGGCAGGTCGTTTTCGAAATCGTAAACCCAGGTCTTGTCGTCGAGCCAGTGACCCTGGCCGCGTGCGGCAGTCGAATCGTTGCAGGTCACGCGCGCGGGATTCGGCGCGGACGCCGAGCCGAACGCGACCATCGGTTCGTCGAACTTGACGACGGTCTGCCGGACTTCGGTGACGGTACCTTGCGGCGACACGCTCACCGTGCGCGCCGCGAGCGCATGCAGCGACAGGGCCGCGGCACCGCCGAGCGCCGCGACGGCGCCGATGCGCCAGAGCAGCGGAGTGGTGTGGTTGGTTCGCTTCGCTTTGTTGTCTTTGTCGTACTGCTTCATCGCTCGATGCCCTCGGAGGGAAGCTTTCTGTTTAATTGCACGCGATTCTAACCGACCGTCATGCGCACGCATCGTCGCGCGCAGTCGCAGTGTGTCGTCGGCATGCGACACCGGTGCGTCCGCCGCAGATTTGTCGCGCCGACGACACAAAAATGCAGCGAAATGTCGATTGTCTCGGATTGCGGAACATTTAATGGACTATAAAAAGATTGTTCGATCCGATTTGTGCGCGTACATTTCAGGTCCGCGCCAATGTTTGAGAAATATCAAGCGTGGTTTTCCCGAATCCGGTGTTCGAGAGAAGGAAACATGCACAACGACAACACCCCCCACTCGCGTCGCACTGGCGACGCAGCCGCAACCGGCATCACGCGGCGTCAATGGCTGCAGGGCGCACTGGCGCTGACGGCGGCGGGCCTCACGGGCTCGCTGGCGTTGCGGGCCCTGGCCGACGATCCCGGCACCGCGCCGCTCGATACGTTCATGACGCTCTCCGAAGCATTGACCGGCAAGAAAGGGCTGAGCCGCGTGCTCGGCCAGCGCTTCCTGCAGGCCTTGCAGAAGGGCTCGTTCAAGACGGCCGACAGCCTGCCGCAACTTGCCGGCGCACTCGCGTCCGGCTCGCTGAATCCCGACCAGGAAGCGCTCGCGCTGAAGATTCTTGAAGCGTGGTATCTCGGCATCGTCGACAACGTCGTGATTACCTACGAAGAAGCATTAATGTTCAGCGTCGTTTCCGACACGCTCGTCATCCCTTCGTATTGCCCCAACAAACCCGGCTTCTGGGCCGACAAACCGATCGAGAGGCAAGCCTGATGGCCGATACCGATACGCAAAAGGCCGACGTCGTCGTCGTCGGTTCGGGTGTCGCAGGCGCGATCGTTGCACACCAGCTCGCGATGGCGGGCAAGTCGGTGATCCTGCTGGAAGCCGGCCCGCGCATGCCGCGCTGGGAAATCGTCGAGCGCTTTCGCAACCAGCTCGACAAGACCGATTTCATGGCGCCGTATCCGTCGAGCCCGTGGGCGCCGCATCCGGAATACGGCCCGCCGAACGACTACCTGGTCCTGAAGGGCGAGCACAAGTTCAACTCGCAGTACATCCGCGCGGTGGGCGGCACGACGTGGCACTGGGCCGCGTCGGCGTGGCGCTTCATCCCGAACGACTTCAAGATGAAGACCGTGTACGGTGTCGGCCGCGACTGGCCGATCCAGTACGACGACCTCGAGCATTACTACCAGCGCGCGGAGGAAGAGCTCGGCGTGTGGGGCCCGGGCCCCGAGGAAGACCTGTACTCGCCGCGCAAGCAGCCGTACCCGATGCCGCCGCTGCCGTTGTCGTTCAACGAGCAGACGATCAAGAGCGCGCTCAACGGTTATGACCCGAAGTTCCACGTGGTGACCGAGCCGGTCGCGCGCAACAGCCGCCCGTACGACGGCCGGCCAACCTGTTGCGGGAACAACAATTGCATGCCGATCTGCCCGATCGGCGCGATGTACAACGGGATCGTGCACGTCGAGAAGGCCGAGCAGGCCGGCGCGAAGCTGATCGAGAACGCGGTTGTCTACAAGCTCGAGACCGGGCCGGACAAGCGCATTACCGCCGCGGTCTACAAGGACAAGTCGGGCGCCGACCATCGCGTCGAAGGCAAGTACTTCGTGGTGGCCGCGAACGGCATCGAGACGCCGAAGATCCTGCTGATGTCGGCGAACCGCGATTTCCCGAACGGCGTCGCGAACAGCTCCGACATGGTCGGCCGCAACCTGATGGACCACCCGGGCACCGGCGTGTCGTTCTACGCGAACGAGAAGCTGTGGCCGGGCCGCGGCCCGCAGGAGATGACGTCGCTGATCGGTTTCCGCGACGGCCCGTTCCGCGCGACCGAAGCCGCGAAGAAGATCCACCTGTCGAACATGTCGCGCATCAACCAGGAGACGCAGAAGATCTTCAAGGGCGGCAAGCTGATGAAGCCCGAGGAGCTCGACGCGCAGATTCGCGACCGTTCCGCGCGCTACGTGCAGTTCGACTGCTTCCACGAAATCCTGCCGCAACCCGAGAACCGCATCGTGCCGAGCAAGACGGCCACCGACGCGATCGGCATCCCGCGCCCCGAGATCACGTACGCGATCGACGACTACGTGAAGCGCGGCGCCGTGCACACGCGCGAGGTCTATGCGACGGCCGCGAAGGTGCTGGGCGGCACCGAAGTCGTCTTCAACGACGAATTCGCGCCGAACAACCACATCACGGGCGCGACGATCATGGGCGCGGATGCACGCGACTCGGTCGTCGACAAGGACTGCCGCACGTTCGACCATCCGAACCTGTTCGTCTCGAGCAGCTCGACGATGCCGACCGTCGGTACGGTGAACGTGACGCTGACGATCGCGGCGCTCGCGCTGCGGATGTCGGACACGCTGAAGAAGGAAGTCTGACCGTGCGGAAATCTACTCTCACCTTCCTCGTCGCCGGCTGCCTCGCGCTGCCGGGTCTCGCGCGTGCGGCCGACGCGGCCGATCCGGCGCAGGTCAAGCGCGGCGAATACCTCGCGATCGCGGGCGACTGCATGGCGTGCCACACCGCGAAGGGCGGCAAGCCGTTCGCGGGCGGCCTCGGGATGCCGGTACCGCTGCTCGGCAAGATCTACACGAGCAACATCACGCCCGATCCCGATACGGGCATCGGCAACTGGACGTTCGACGACTTCGAGCGCGCGGTGCGCCACGGCGTGTCGAAGAACGGCGACAACCTGTACCCGGCGATGCCGTACGTGTCGTACGCGAAGATCAACGACGACGACGTGCAGGCGCTGTACGCATACTTCATGCACGGCGTCGAACCGGTCAAGCAGGCCCCGCCGAAGAACGAGATTCCCGCGCTGCTGAGCATGCGCTGGCCGCTGAAGATCTGGAACTGGCTGTTCCTGAAGGACGGCGTGTACCAGCCGAAGCCGGCGCAAAGCGCCGAGTGGAACCGCGGCGCGTACCTCGTGCAGGGCCTCGCGCACTGCAGCACGTGCCACACGCCGCGCGGCATCGCGATGCAGGAGAAATCGCTCGACGAGACGGGCGGCGGCTTCCTGTCGGGCTCGGTGCTCGCGGGCTGGGACGGCTACAACATCACGTCCGACCCGAACGCGGGGATCGGCGGCTGGACGCAGCAGCAGCTCGTCCAGTACCTGCGCACCGGCAGCGTGCCGGGCGTCGCGCAGGCGGCCGGCCCGATGGCCGAGGCAATCGAGCACAGCTTCTCGAAGATGACGGAAGCCGACATCGGCGCGATCTCGACGTATATCCGCACAGTGCCGGCCGTTGCCAGCGGCGACGCGAAGCAGTCGCGCTCGTCGTGGGGCAAGCCGGCCGAGGACGGCCTGAAGCTGCGCGGCGTCGCGCTCGCGTCGTCGGGCATCGATCCTGCGCGGCTCTATCTCGGCAACTGCGCGACCTGCCACCAGATGCAGGGCAAGGGCACGCCGGACGGCTATTACCCGCCGCTGTTCCACAACTCGACGGTCGGCGCGCCGAATCCGACCAACCTCGTGCAGGTGATCCTGAACGGCGTGCAGCGCAAGGCCGGCAGCGAGGACGTCGGGATGCCGGCGTTCCGCCACGAGCTGTCGGATGCGCAGATCGCCGCGCTGACGAACTACCTGACCGGGCAGTTCGGCAATCCGGCCGCGAAGGTGACCGAGCAGGACGTCGCGAAGCTGCGTTGACGCGGCGCACGACGGCGCAGCAGCGCAACATCGAAGAAGAGCGGCATCGAACGAGAGGAGGAGCACAGCACATCGGGCGGGCCCCGATGCCGGTTGTTGCAGAGCGGGGCGGGCGGTGCAGGCTGCCGCCCGTCCCGGTTCATTGGCAATCCGGTGCGCGTGCCGCGCATCGTTTTCGTTGATCGACACCATGACACCGAATCAACCGTTTCTCGCGTCCCAGCGCGATGTGCTGCTGCTGCTTGCCCGGATCCTGCTCGTGATCCTGTTCGTGATGTTCGGCTGGAAGAAGATCGTCGACTTCCCCGGCACCATCGCGTTCATGGGTTCGGAAGGCGCGCCCGCGCCGATCATGTCCGCCGCGATCTCCGTCGCGATGGAGCTGTTCGGCGGGATCGCGATCCTCGTCGGCTTCCAGACGCGCCCGCTCGCGCTGCTGCTTGCGCTGTATACGATCGGCACCGGCATCATCGGCCACCACTACTGGACGATGACGGGCGGCGAGCAGATCAACAACATGATTCATTTCTACAAGAACATCGCGATCACGGGCGGCCTGCTCGCGCTCTGCGCAGCGGGCCCCGGACGTTTTTCGATCGATCGCGGATAAACGGACCCATGGCGCGCGCATGGGGCGCGCGCTGGAAGGTCGAGATTCCGAGGGGGCATCATTTTGCGACTCAAACATTTCGCATGGCTGATCGCGGCCGCCACGCCGGCGGCCGCTTTCGCACAAACGAGCGTGACGCTGTACGGCCGTGTCGACGGCGGCATCGAATACCTGAACCACATCGCCACACCGAACGGCAGCAAGTCGCGCTGGAGCGCGGAAAGCGGCGACTGGGGCACCAGCATGTTCGGGCTGAAGGGCATCGAGGATCTGGGCGGCGGGCTGTCGACGGTCTTCAACCTCGAAACCGCGTTCCAGGTGATGAACGGCCAGACCGGCGGCGGGCGCATGTGGTCGCGGCGCGCGTATGTCGGGCTGAAGAGCGACACGTGGGGCCAACTGCAGGCCGGCCGCAACCTGTTCATCGACAGCGACGGCGTGTGGGAATTCGATCCGTTCGTGCAGCAGGCGTTTTCGTCGGCTTCGCTCGTGCGCGGCCGCAACTGGCAGCAAAGCAGCAACAACATCGAATATCACAGCCCGGTGATCGGCGGCTTCGACGTGCAGGCGCAATACGCGTTCGGCAACCAGTCGCGCGGCTTCAACTACGGCGCGGCCGACGATTTCGGCCGCTCGGACGGGATCATGATCTCGTACCACTCGCCGCTGCTCGACGTGCGCGGCATCTACGACGAACTGCGCGACAACAACGGCAAGTTCAGCAACATCTTCACTGCGTCGCGCGAGTATTTCGTCGGCGCGAACGTGAAGGTGTCGAAGTTCAAGATCCAGGGCGCGTATACGCACTACCAGGCGCCGGACAGCCCGGCCGGCGTTGCCGATCGCGCGGATCACTACTGGCTCGGCGCGACCTACACCGCGACGCCGCAATGGGCGGTGACGGGTGGCGGGTACTACGTGAAGGTCGGCAGCGGCGGCGGCGATGCGTCGCACGATCCGTCGGGCCACGCGATCATGTACGTGCTCGGCACCACGTACAACCTGTCGAAGCGCACGTTCCTGTACGGCACGGTCGCGTATGCGCGCAACGGCGGCAACTCGAACTTCTCGCTGCTCGCGACGCCGCGGGACGCGACTTCGGGCACGAGCCCGCTGACGGGCGAGTCGCAGACGGGTGCGTATGTGGGGATGATGCATACGTTCTGAGCGGGAACGGCGCCAGATGCGAACAAGGCACGGGTAGTCGAACCCGTGCCTTGTTCGTTTGCGGTGCGTGTCGCGCACCGAACGCCGCTCAGTCGAGCGACTTCCCGGCCTTTTCGTCCATGCAGCGGATCGCGAGCAGCGTGAACGCACCGCAGCCGATCGCATACCACGCCGGCGCATTCGGATTCCCGGTCGCCGCGATCAGCCACGTGACGAAGAACTGCGCGAAGCCGCCGAAGATCGCGACGCCGACGCTGTACACGAGCGCGCCACCCGTTGCGCGCACCGCACGCGGGAACAGTTCGCCAAGCACCGCGCCGGTCGCACCGACGTTGATCGCATGCACGATCGACAGCGCCGCGATGATCGACAGCAGCGACGCGGCGCCCGGCCAGCGGTTCAGCGCGATGAACGCCGGGTAGATCGCGGCCATCAGCACGACGCGTGTCCACCAGATGATCCGGTTGCGCCCGTAGACGTCGGACAGGTGGCCGCCGATCGGCGTCACGAGCATCAGGATCGCGCCGGCGACGCAGCCGGCCGTCATCGACAGCCAGGTCGGCAGGTGCAGCACCTGTACGCCGTAGATCGCCATGTAGAACACGATGATGTAGTGGATCGACGTGCCGCCGATCGTCACGCCGAGGCCCGCGAACACGGCCTTGCCGTGATGGCGCAGCACGTCGGCGAGCGGCAGCGATGCGACCGGTTCGTCATGCGCTGCGGCGGCGGGTGCGGCAGCCGGCACTTCCTCGACGGTGCGGCGCAGCCAGTAGCCGAGCGGCACGAACAGCGTGCCGATGATGAACGGCACGCGCCAGCCCCAGCTTTCGAGCTGCGCGGCGCTCAGCGTCGACGTCAGCGCGACGCCGGTGAGCGCACCCGCAAGCGCGGCAAGCCCCTGACTCGAGAACTGGAACGACGCGTAGAAGCCGCGCCGATGCTGCGGCGCCTGTTCGAGCAGCAGCGTCGTCGACGCGCCGACTTCGCCGCCCGACGCAAACCCCTGCAGCAGGCGCGCAAGCACGAGCAGCAGCGGTGCGGCGAGGCCGATCTGCGCGAAGGTCGGCGCGACCGCGATCGTCGCGGTGCCGAGCGCCATCAGCAGCAGCGTGAGGATCATCGCTTTCTTGCGGCCGACGCGGTCGGCGTACATGCCGATCACGAGCCCGCCGAGCGGACGCGTGACGAAGCCGACGCCGAAGCTCGCGACCGCGAGCATCAACTGCCCGAACGACGAATGCACCGGGAAGAACAGCTTGCCGATCAGGATGGCGAAGAAGCTGTAGACGGTGAAGTCGTAGAACTCGAGCGCGTTGCCGACGGCGGCGGCCGCGATCAGCCGGCGTTTCTTCGCGGCGGCGCGTGCATTGGCCGGCGTGCCGGCGAACGGAAGGGCAGACGTTTCCATGGGATTCCCCCGGTAAGCGCGAAACTGCGTGGTGAAGGGCCGTCAGGCCGCGAGCCAGGCTTCGGCGACGCGAACCCAGTAGCTCGCGCCGATCGCGAGAATGTCGTCGTTGAAGTCGTAGCCGGGGTTGTGCACCATGCAGCCGCCCTTGCTGCCGATCCCGTTGCCGATGAATGCGTAGCAGCCGGGGCGCGCCTCGAGCATGAACGCGAAATCCTCGCTGCCCATCAGCGGCGCGGCGTCGGTTTCGACCCGCTCGGCGCCGAGCATCTCGCGTGCGATGCCGGCCGCGAACGCGGTCGGTTCCGCATGATTGACGAGCACCGGGTAGCCGTAGTCGTAGTCGACTTCCGCGGTGACGCCGAAGCTTTCCGCCTGGCCTTTCACGAGCGCTTCGATGCGGCGCGCGAGCAGCGCGCGCACGTCGGCGTTCAGCGCGCGCACCGACAGCTTCATCACGACGGTTTCGGGAATGATGTTGAACGTCTCGCCGGCCTGCACGCTGCCGACCGTGATCACGGCCGCATGCTGCGCATCGACCTCGCGCGCGACGATCGTCTGCAGCGCGACCATGATGCTGCCGGCGGCCGACATCGGATCGCGCGCGAAATGCGGCATCGCGCCGTGGCCGCCGACGCCGCGCAGCGTGATCGTCACGCGGTCGGCCGACGCCATCGCGGCGCCGGTGCGGAACGCCATGTCGCCGGCCGCGCGGCCCGGCATGTTGTGGATCGCGAAGATCGCGTCGCACGGGAAGCGGTCGAACAGGCCGTCGTCCATCATCGCCTTCGCGCCGCCGAAGTTCTCCTCGGCTGGCTGGAAGATCAGGTTCAGCGTGCCGGAGAACTGGCGCGTCGCCGCGAGGTGGCGCGCCGCGCACAGCAGCATCGCGGTATGACCGTCGTGGCCGCATGCATGCATCTTGTTCGCGTGGCGGCTCGCGTACGGCAGGCCCGTGGCTTCCGCGAGCGGCAGCGCGTCCATGTCGGCGCGCAGCCCGACCGTGCGCGAGCCTTGCCCTTCGCGCAGCACGCCGACGACGCCCGTCTTGCCGATGCCGCGATGCACTTCATAACCCCAGCCGGCGAGCAATTCGGCGACGAGATCGCTCGTGAGCGTCTCTTCGAACGCGAGTTCGGGATGCGCATGGATGCGGCGGCGCACTTCGACGAGATCGGGGGCGATCGCGGCGATGCCGGGGATGACGGGGTTCACGGCTTGCAGCATGGTCTCTCCTGTGGGGCAGGTGGGGCGTTTGACGTGCATATGACGAGAGAGCATATAAATTTCTTTTGCTTACCAGAAGCTGATAAATTGCTTTGGTGCACACCACCGGTTGCCGCTCGGGAATACCCTGAACCGGCGTGCACGGTCGGGTACAGGGTTTCCACGGATCACGCATCGCCGCCATGAAATACCATCAGCTGAAAGCGTTCGTCACCGTCGCGGAGGAGGGCAGCATTCGCGCGGCCGCGCGCCGCCTGAACGTGTCGCCGGCGGCGCTGACGAAGGCGGTCAAGGAACTGGAGATCGCGCTCGGCGTGTCGCTCGTCGTGCGCACCGCGCGCGGCGTGCAACTCACCGCGTTCGGCCAGCAACTGCAGGTGCGTGCGCGGCTGATCGTCGCCGAAATGCAGCGCGCCCGCGACGATATCGAGCAGGCGCAGGGGGCGCTGACGGGCTCCGTCTCGGCGGCGATCACGCCGGCTGCCGCGGTGACGATCCTGCCCGATGCATTTCGCGCGTTCCGGCGCCGCTTTCCGGTGGCGCGCGTCAACCTGATCGAAGGGTTTCCGGGCGTCGCGCTGCCGCGTCTGCACGACGGCTCGCTCGATTTCGCGGTGGTCGTCGTCGTGCCCGAACTGCTGGCGGCCGAGTTCGATCATGCCGAGCTCTATGCGAGCCGTTCGCTGATCGTCGCGCGCAACGGGCATCCGCTCGCGTCGGCCACGTCGCTCGCCGATCTCGTCGAGGCCGACTGGCTGATGAACCCGTCGCCCGAAAGCTCGACGCAGGCGCTGTTCAATTCGTTCGTCACGTACGGGCTGCCGGTGCCGGCGCGCGTCGTCGAATGCCCGAGCTTCGGGCTCGCGCACAGCCTGTTGACGGGTTGCGACCTGATCGCGTCGATGCCCGAACAACTGCTTCAGGGCGAGTGGGCACGCGATCAGTTGACGGTGTTGCCGATTCGCGAGCGTTTGCCGGCGGTGTCGGTGCAGGTCGTCACGCGCCGCGACAGCCCGCTGACGCCGGCCGCGGCGATGCTGCTCGATTGCCTGCGCGATTCGGCGCGACGCAAGGGGCTGCGGTGAGCTGGTAGCTGCCGGAAGCGACCTTCATCGCATAGTCATCCTGACGATTGGACGCAGCAATGCTGCGGTCGTTTGAAGGGCACGACGCCTGCCCGGCGGGCACCTCGGTTCCGGCGCACGCCGCGCGAGCCGGTATCATAGCGGCCGGCCCGCCGCTCCGGCCGGCCTCCAACCACATCGCCATCCGGCATCCAGCAATCAGAGGCATCACATGACCACTGCAACCCAATTCGACAACGTATCGGTCGTCAAGCGCGCGAACGTCTATTTCGACGGCAAGTGCGTGTCGCATACCGTGCTCTTCCCGGACGGTACGCGCAAGACGCTCGGCGTGATCCTGCCGTGCGCGCTCAACTTCGGCACGGACGCGCCCGAATTGATGGAAGTGCAGGCCGGCAAGTGCCGCGTGAAGCTCGACGGCAGCAGCGAATGGCAGACCTACGGCGCCGGCGAATCGTTCTCGGTGCCGGGCAAGAGCCGCTTCGACATCGAAGTGCTCGAGACGCTCGACTACGTCTGCAGCTACCTGTAAGCGCAGCCGGCAGCAAAAGAAAAGCCCCGCCGAAGCGGGGCTTGTCGCAAGCGGATGGCGCAAGGCCATCCGGAGCGCCCGTTCTCGTTACAGGCAGGCGTTGATGTCGCCGGCCGACGACGCATCGCCGCCGCGGAAACCGACCCAGGTCTTCGCGTTTGCGGCGTTGCCCGGGCGCACCACGGCGGCGGCGCCGTTCGGCGGCTGCTGGCCCGGTGCATAAACGGCCATCGCGAGGCCGTTCGCGAGTTCATACTGCGACGTCACCTGTTGCTGCGACTTGTCGGCCCAGGTCTTCGCGATGCACTGCGCCACCTGGTCGGCGGGTTTCTGGCTTTGTCCCACGTTCTGCAGGGCAGAATCGGCTGCGTGAGCAGAAAATGCCACGGTCAATGCGATGAGCGGTAAGTATTTCACGTTCACGTTATCTCCCTCGAGTCGTGATTGATTGAGTGGGATGCGCAGCAGTACTGCGTGCTAATGAGATCGCATCGCACAAGCACGGTTCCGGCTATTCCGAAACAAGTTGTTAGCGCGCTTGCCAAACGGCGGCGGCGATGCTGTGCAGCTCTGCTGCGGTGCGGCATGCATCGTGTGCGGCCCGTCGATGGACGGGTGATGCGGCAACGACGTCATGCGTTGCCTGGTCGGCGCGCTGCCCGATGATGTGGTGAGGTGACGGTCGCGGCGTGCGGCATGTGTCTGCATGCCGTGCCGCGACTCTTTATCTGATCGCGAATTGGAATGGCTGAATTGGGTGGCCCCGTCGCATGGGTACCATGATGACAAACTTTCGTCGGTTGGATTGTTAACCAACTTTAAACGCGGAAAGCAGCGGAAAGCGATGCGGTGCGCGACGCGCACGCCGCATCGTGCAGTGGAGGTGAGTCGGGATGATGAAGCGGTGCGCGGCGGGATACCGCGCACGCTTGATGTGTCAGCCGGCCTTGCGCGTGCCGATGTCGCGCAGGTTGACCGGGACGATCGGGCGAAAGCGCTCGCGCTTGTGTTCGTCGTCGAAATGCTGGAGCGCGGGCTTGATCAGGTCGCTGCGCGACACGATGCCCGTGATGCGCAGCGATTGCGCGTCGTCGACGACCGGCAGCCGTTCGAGGCCGAGCATCGCGAGACGCGACGCGACGACGCGGCACGTTTCGTGCGCAAGCGCGACGGCAGGCGCACGGCCGGCGAACGCATCCGAGATCGGCGTGTCGGCCGCAGCGTGTGCGCGCTGTGCGTCGAGCGTCGCGCGATCGACGAGGCCGAGCAGATGGCCGTTCTGCACGACCGGATACGCGCGGTGCGTCTGCTTCGCGCCGAAGTACTGCGTCTCGACGACTTCGAGCGTCGACGCGCCGTCGATCGCGACGAGCCGGTCGGCGGACGTCATCACTTCGCCGATGTCGTGCCGTTCGAGCGGATCGACGCCGTATTCGCGGTAGATGTGATAGCCGCGGCGCGCGATCTTTTCCGTCATGATCGAGCGCTTCATCACGACGGTCGCGAAGCCGTGCGCGACGAGCGTCGCCGCGAGCAGCGGCAGCAGCGCGTTCGCGTCGTGCGTGAGGCCGAACGCGAACACGATCGCGGTCAGCGGCGCGCCGAGCGTTGCGCCGAGCGTCGCGGCCATGCACACGAGCGGCCACAGCGCCGGATCGCCGCCCGGCAGCACCGGCGACAGCACGGTGCCGAGGCCGGCGCCGAGCATCAGCAGCGGGGCGAGCACGCCGCCTGACGTACCCGAGCCGAGCGCGATCACCCACATCACGGCCTTCACGATCAGCAGCGCAAGCGCGATCTTCAGCGCGATGTGCTGGTGGAGGAGGTCGCCGATCACGTCGTAGCCGACGCCGAGCGCGCGCGGTTCGAGCCAGCCGCCGGTGCCGATCACGATCGCGCCGAGCGCGGGCCACCACATCCAGTGCACGGGCAGTTTCGCGAAGGTGTCCTCGACGCGGTACAGCGCAGCCGACAGGCCGCAGGCGAGCATGCCCGACAGCAGGCCCGCGACGATGCACGACAGCAGCGCGACGGGTGTCGGCGCGGCCGTGGCGAGCGGAAACAGCGGATCGACGCCGAAGAACAGCGCGCGTGCGAAACCGGCGACTGCACAGGCGAGCGCGACCGGCAGGAAACTGCGCGGACGCCATTCGAACAGCAGCAGTTCGACCGCGAGCAGTACCGCGGCGACCGGCGTGCCGAACACGGCCGTCATGCCGGCGGCCGCCCCGGCGACGAGCAGCGTCTTGCGCTCGGCGGCGGTCACATGCACGCACTGTGCGATCAGCGAGCCGAGCGCGCCGCCCGTCATGATGATCGGGCCTTCGGCGCCGAACGGACCGCCGCTGCCGATCACGATGCCGGACGACAGCGGCTTGAGGATCGCGACCTTCGGCGACATGCGGCTCTTGCCGAACAGGATCGCCTCGATCGCTTCGGGAATGCCGTGGCCGCGGATCTTTTCCGAACCGAAGCGCGCCATCATCCCGACGATCAGCCCGCCGATCACCGGTACGACGATCACCCATGCGCCGAGCGTGTGGTTCGCCGGAGAGCGATCGGCGAACGAGAACTGCTGGAAGAAGAACAGGTTCGTGAACAGGTGGATCAGGCTCAACAGCACGAACGCGGCAAGCGTGCTGAGCAGGCCGATCCCGGCGGCAAGCAACGCGATCCTGGGCAGGCGTTCGTTGGTCGAGAAATCGCGTTTGTGCGGTGCGTTCATCGGAGTGGCAACAGTAAGGGTCAATAATCGATCTGGGGAACCTGGAACGTGCCCTTGAGCGACTTCAGCTCGGTGCGATGCATCGCCGCGAGGCGTGCGAGCAGCGTTTCTCCGGCTTGCTCGAGGTGGACCTCGACCTGCCGGCGGTCCGCTTCGCTCGTTTTGCGCTTCACGAGCCCGAGCGCTTCGCAGCGCGTCACCAGAGCGACGACGCCGTGATGCTGCGCCTGCAGGCGTTCCGCGAGCTCGCCGATGGTTGCCCATTCGCGATGCGGATAGCCCTTGATATGCAGCAGCAGCAGGTATTGCAGCGGCGTCACGCCTTCGCTTTGTGCGGCGCGCTCGGAGAAGCGCTCGAAGCGGCGCATCTGGTAGCGGAACTCGGACAGTTGCTGGAAATCGCTTTTGTTCAGCGCGCGTCGGGTATCGTTCATCGAGTCGGTCGGGCAGTCGGTTTCGGTAGCGATTAATATATCACTACATGATATAAATGGTCGAATTGAAGCGAAATCAATGCATTCCGCGTGGTGTCGGCGCGTTGCGCTTGCGTTAAGCGGCCTCGAGCATTTGCGTCTGCCGGTAGAGGCCCGTGACGAGATCCGTCTGCGTGATGATTCCCACGAGCCGGCGCGACGCATCGACAACGGGAATGTGATGGTGACCCGAATGCGTGAACAGCGGCACGAGCGCGGTGATCGGCATCGTTTCCGGTACGAACGCGACGTCGCGTGTCATCACCGAGGCGACGCTCGCGGGCTGGCCGCCGAACGATTGCGGCAGCCGTGCCGATAGGCGCTGCCACAGCGGAGTCGGGCGGCGAAGCTGGCGCGTGAGGTCGGCGCGCGTGACGATGCCGGCCAGCCGGCCCTCGCCGTCGACGACGGGCAGTGCCTTCACGCGGTGACGGTCGAGCAGCGTGAGCGCGGCCGTGACCGACGTCGACGGCGCGACCTCGATCGCATTCTTCGTCATCAGGTCGGCGCACTTGAGCTGGCCGAACGTGCGCGTATAGGCCTGCATCTCGGTTTCTCGCAGCAGCGTTTCAAGATCGTCCGGATCGACGTCGAGCCATTCGCTGCGGCGCTTCAGCACCGCGTCGAGGTCGCCGCGCGTGAAGCCGCCGCGCGCCGGCGCGGCGCCGCCTGCCTGCGGTTTCGCTTCGGGGCGCACGCCGCCATGCGGGTAGCGGTGCCCGGTCAGCGCGTGATATGCGAGCGCGGCCGACAGCAGGATCGCCGACTGCAGTGCGATGGGCTCCAGCACGAAACTGAAACCGAGCGAATGAATTGCCGGGCCGCCGACCACGGCCGTGAGCGCGACGGCGCCCGACGGCGGGTGCACGCAGCGCAACGCGAACATGCCGCCGATCGCGCACGCGATCGCGACCGCGGCGGCCGTGATCGGATCGGCAATCCATGACGCGCACGCGACACCGACCGTCGCCGCGACGAGATTGCCGCCGATGATCGACCACGGCTGCGCGAGCGGACTCGCCGGCACCGCGAACAGCAGCACGGCCGATGCCCCCATCGGCGCGACGAGCAGCGGCACGAGGCCCGGCACGCCGGGCAGCCACCGCATCGTGACGCCGACCGTCGCGATGCCGACGAGCGCGCCCGCGCACGAACGCAGGCGCTCGCGCCAGCCGAGCGACATCGGATGGGGAAGGAAGCTGTGCAGCCATTGGCGCAGCGTGCGGCGCGACGACGGGGAGCCTGACGACATTGACGGTAAGCAGTAAGAATGACGGCGCGGATGCGCGCGGCGACAAGGGCGGAATTATATCGCGTTGTGATACAAATTGTCGCGTTGCATCAAGCCGTTGCACGCGCACGACGCACGCGCCTTGCAGGAGCCTTTCATCCGATGAAAGCTTGGGCGGCGGGCAATAGCGCAAATTCGTCTGCGGCGGCGTACAATTCCGGCCACAGAATCCCCGATATGCCAGAACCACGTACGCGATGCCCGCTCTCCCGCCTTTCCCCCGGCACGGTGATCGATTCGACGTGGTTCGCGGCTGCGTTCCGTTCCCCATCTGACGCGAGCGCCGCCGACGCCTCCCCACTGACTCTCCCCAAGCCAATTCAATGGACATGCTCGAAAACATGCGCCTGTTCGTGCGCGTTGTCGAAGCCGGCAGTTTTACGGCGGTCGCGAAGGAAATCGACGCGACCACCGCGCAGGTATCGCGTGCGGTATCGAACCTCGAAGCGCACGTACAGACGCGCCTGCTGCATCGCACGACGCGCCACCTCGGCCTTACCGAAAGCGGCGAACGCTATTTCGAGCGCGCGAAATCGATCCTCGCGGAAATCGACTACGCGAACGCGGAGGCGCGCAACGCGCTGCTGCGACCGAGCGGCAAGATGCGCATCCATGCGATGACGGGGCTCGGGCAGAGTCATGTCGTGTCGTCGATCGTCCGCTACCAGGAGGACAACCCCGACGTGTCGGTCGAGCTGACGCTCGCGCAGCGGATGCCGAATCTCGTCGAGGAAGGCTATGACGTGTCGATCGTGACGGCGTCGCAGTTGCCCGATTCGGGCTACGTCGCGCAGACCTGCGGCACGAGCTGCAGCGTGCTCGTCGCGTCGCGCGAATACCTGGCGCGGCACGGCACGCCGCAGACGCCCGACGATTTGCCGAACCACGTGTGCCTGCGCCTCGATACGCCCGCATCGCCGGCCGGCGAATGGCGGCTCGAGCGCAACGACGCCGAGGAGGCCGTCTACGCGCTGCAGCCGGCGCCGTTCCAGGTCAACGTGCCGGACGCGCTGTGCGTCGCGGTGCGCGCCGGGCGCGGGATCGCGTGCGTCGCGTTGTATACGGTGCTCGACGACATCCGCGAAGGGCGGCTGATCCGCGTGCTGCCCGAATACCGGTTGCAGACGGTGAGCGTGTATGCCGTTTACGCGACGCGTCGTTATCTCGACGCGAAGATCCGCACGTTCCTCGACCACCTGCGCACGACGCTTACGCCCGCGCTGGAGAACGACCTGCGCGAACTCGACCGGTTGACGATCGAGCAGACGCCGGGCGGCCGCAAGCGCGCGTGACGGCATGGGCGGACGGGTGCCGCCCGAACCGCGCGCGCCGCGGCGATGCTCATGCATTCGGTGCGATGCGAATCCGCTTGAAGCGGCCCGCGCGCTACATATCAGGTGCAACCGAGCATGGAAATCGTATCGATATCGGTCTAACCTCGAAACACCCTCGATCGATACAAAATCTGGATGATTGAACTGCACCAGCTTCGCTGCTTCGTCGCGGTCGCCGAAGAACTTCATTTCGGTCGCGCGGCCAGACGGCTCTTCATGACGCAACCGCCGCTCAGCCGGCAGATCCAGTTGCTCGAGCATGCGCTCGGCATCGCACTGCTCGAACGCAGCAGCCGGCAGGTGAGCCTGACCGCGGCCGGCGAGCGCTTCCTGCGCGACGCGCGACACATCCTCGAATTCTCCGCGCGTGCCGAGCAGGCCGCGCAGCGCGTCGCGCACGGCGGGGCCGGCCGCATTACGCTCGGCTTCACGGCCGTCAGTGCATACCGGATGATTCCGATGCTGCTGGCGCACGCCGCGCACGCGCTGCCGGACGTCGATGTCGAGTTGCGCGAGATGGTGTCGACCGTGCAGATCGACGCACTCGCGTCGCGGATGCTCGACGCGGGTTTCGTGCGCCAGCGCGCTTCGCGCCAGCCGCTCGAATACCGGCTCGTGCAGCGCGAGCCGATGCTGGTCGAGGTCGCGGAAGGCGTGCCGCTCGCCGCGTGCGAGCGCATCGGCCCCGACGATCTCGACCGGCAGCCGTTCATCGCGTATTCGCCGAACGAAGGGAAATACTTCCACGACCTGATCTCCGGCCTGTTCGCGAACGCAGGGCGGCTGCCGAACTACCTGCACTACGTCGGGCAGACGCATACGATCCTCGGCCTCGTGCGTGCGGGGCTCGGCGCGGCACTCGTGCCGGCGTCTGCGCGCGAACTGCATGTGGACGGCGTGGTGTTCCGGCCGCTCGCCGGCGTCGACGCCGCGGCGGAGCTGTATCTCGCGTGGCGCGCGGACAACGACAACCCGGCGCTGCCGGTGTTCAACGCGATGGTCGAGCGGTTTCTCGCGCAGGAGCACGGCGGCGCGGCGGGGTAGCATGTTCCCGCCGTGTTACAAGCTTTCAATCCAGAAACATGCGACGCTGCGATGGCAAGCAATCCTGATCGAGCCGGGCAGGCGGGCGTCGTGCGGATCCTTACCATCATGAAAGCCGCGTCGATACCTGTGTTTCAACGGCGGAACGACGCGGTTCGCTGCACTGCGACAACCGCTTGACGCTGCATGCCGGTCGGGGCACGATACGCCAGTGCATTTGGAGCGGGACGCGCCGGCCGCGCGATTCCCGCACCCGCGATACGCAAAAGAACAACGATGAGCCTTTACTCACTCGTACCGGAATCCCGGCGCCGCATCGGTCGGCCCGCCGGAACTACGTTTCTCCCGACGCCCGTTGCGTCACGTATCCGTCATCCCGTTTCGTACCGTGCATCGGTACACTCTCCCGTCCGTGCGCTGGCCGCGACGATGAACGGCGCCGGTCCGGCCCGCCGCATCGAGCCGCAGCCCGCTCCCCCCGATCACCGCATCCTGAACGGTGCCTACACCGGCGTCTCGTGACGCCCGCCGTCGCCCTCTTTGCATTGTGCCGTCGGCTTGCCTGACCGACCGGCGGCACCGGAGTCCGAAGCATTTCGATTGAGCTTGAAGAAGCAAACGCACGCAGTTCGGTTCGAGGTTCAAGGAGAAAAACTCATGTCGCAGCTTTCGAATGAAGAAGCAAACGGCAGTTCGGGGAGTGGCAAGGTAAAGCTGATCAAGTGGGCGATCATCATTGCCGGCGTCGCGATCGCGGCACCGGCCGCGCTGTTCATCCTGAAGGGGATGATCGCGCTGATCACGGCGGGCGTCATCGGCCTTGGCGCGATCTATTTCGCGCCGGTCGTCGCGATGAAGTTCGCGAACCAGAAGGTGAAGATGATCGTCGAGGAGGCGCAGGCGAATCCGATCGAGACGCTGATCAACCAGCTCGCGGAAAAGCGCCAGGCGGCACAGAAATTCGCGGACAGCATCACCGCGTTCCGCACCGAGGTGAAGAACTTCGAGAGCAAGACCGAGCTGTTCGAGAAGCAGTATCCGGACGACGCGCCGCGCTTCCGGTCGCAGCTCGACACGATGAAGCAGCTGCTGTCGTTTCGCGAGGGCCGCTACAAGCAGGTGCAGGCGGAACTGAAGAATTTCGCGTCGGCGATCGACCGCGCGAAGGCGATGTGGGACATGTCGCAGGCGGCGCAGCAGATGAACAAGCTCGCGGGCCGGCAGGCGTCCGACACGTTCGAGCAGATCAAGACCGACGTGGCCGTCGATTCGGTGATGCGCTCGGTCAACAAGGCGTTCTCCGAAATGGAGACGTCGCTGATGGATAACCCCGAGGTCAAGCAGGCGCAGCAGCAGGCGCTGACCGGCGCTCACGTGCCGGTTCCCGGACCCGATGCGGCGAATCCCGCCCAGCTGCCGTCGAAACAACAATAACTTCCTGCAGGCACGCAACCATGAAAAAACTTCTCGGCGCAATTGCGTTTCTGGTGGTGCTCGTCGGCGTATGGATCGTGCATCAGGGCGGCCTGTCGACGCTGATTCCCGCGCATGACGCGGCCCCGGCGTCGACGTCCGCGCAAACTGGCGACACCGGCCAGCCCGCGCAGCCGTCGCCGTCGGCCAACGTGCTGCCGGCCGGCTTCACGCCGCAGGCCAGCACGCTGAAATCGATTGCCGAAAACGGTATCGTGCGGATCTCGGTGCAGAACCCGAGCGAGCCGTTCTTCGGCGAGGACAAGGGCGCGCCGCACGGCTTCAACGTCGAATTCGCGCGGCTGCTGTTCGCGGATCCGTCGTTCTCGCACGGCGGCAAGCCGGTCGTCGTCGATACGCGTCACGAGGTCGACACGTACCCGGGCGTGCCGAAGCAGCTGCTCGACACGGACGCGAAGGGGAACCACGTCGTCGACGTGGCAATGGACGGGCTGACGTTCCCGGACAACACGCCGGCCGGCGTCGTCTATTCGGTGCCGTACGTCGACGATTTCGGTTATTCGCTGATTGTGCGGCAAGGGTCCGCGATCCGCTCGACCGACGATCTCGCGGGCAAGACGGTCGGCATCCTGAAGGGCGACCCTGACGTGCACGCGTTCGTCACGCGCCAGTACCCGAACGTCCGGTTCGTCGAGGTCGACGATTCCGATCCGGCGTTCATCGCGAAGAGCATCGACGGCCATACGGTCGACGCGTTCATCTACGACTACCCGTTCGCGGTCAGCTCGATCAAGGGCACCGACCTGAAGTTCGCGGTGACCAAGCTCGACGGGTCGAACATCGCGTACAAGATCGGCGTGCGCACCGACGACCAGGATCTGCTGATCTACCTGAACGCCGCGATCGCGAAGCTCAAGCAGTCGCCGCAGTATCTCGACCTGCTGCGCAAGTACTTCGTCAGCGACCAGGCGGTGACGACCGCGGCCGCGTCGGGCGAACACACGTACGTGGTGAAGGCGGGCGACACGCTGAACCTGATCGCGGCGAGCAAGCTCGGCAGCGGCCAGCGTTATCGCGAGATCCAGCGCCGCAACAACCTCGCCAATCCGAACCTGATCCTGGCGGGCCAGCATCTCGTGATTCCGGTCCGGTAACGATGGCGTGACGTGAACGAACGCGGGTGAAGGGACGTGAAAAAACGCGGCCCGGCGGAGGTGATCCGCCGGGCCGCGCGTTTTCGGGCGTCAGTGCGTGATCGACAGGAACAGGTACGCGGCGAACAGCGACAGGTGCACGACGCCGTGCAGCACCGTCGTACGCCCCTGGCTGAGCGTCAGCGTGCTGACCAGCAAGGTCAGCGCCAGCAGCACGGTTTCCATCGCGCCGATGCCGAGCGTGAGCGGCTGGCCGATCCAGATGAACACGGCCGCGACGGTCGGGATCGTGAGCCCGATGCTCGCGAGCGCCGAACCGAGCGCGAGGTTCATGCTGGTCTGCAGGCGGTTCGCGCGCGCGGCGGTGACGGCCGCGAGCGCTTCCGGCAGCAGCACGAGCGCGGCGATCACGATGCCGACCGCGGCTTCGGGCGCGCCGAGCTTCAGCACCGCGTGCTCGACGGCCGGCGACAGCAGCTTCGCGAGCAACACGACCGCGACGAGGCTCACGAACAGCAGGATCATGCTGATGATGGCGGTACGCGTGCTCGGCGCCGCAGCGTGCACCGACTCGTTTGCGCTGTCGTGCGCGGCGAGGAAGTAGTCGCGGTGGCGCACGGTCTGGACGAACACGAATGCGCCGTACAGCACGAGCGACGATACGCCGGCAAACGCGAGCTGCGATTTCGAAAAGAACGGGCCCGGCGCGGCGCTCAGGTAGTTCGGCATCACGAGCGACAGCACGGACAGCGAAGCGAGCACTGCGAGCGCCTTGCTTGCGCCGCGCCCCTGGAAGTCCTGTTCGCCGTGCTTCCACGCGCCGACCAGCAGGCAGATGCCGACGATGCCGTTACAGATGATCATCACCGCGGCGAACACGGTGTCGCGCGCGAGGCCCGATTTCTCGGGGCCCGCGCCGAGCATCACCGACACGATCAGCGCGACTTCGATGACGGTCACGGCGACCGCGAGCACCAGCGTGCCGAACGGTTCGCCGACGCGGTGCGCGACGACTTCCGCATGGTGGACGGCGGCGAACACGGCGCCGGCGAGTGCGGCGGCGAACACCGCGATGACGAGGCCTTCGGCCGGCACGACGCGCGACAGCGCGAGTACCAGCCATGCGGCAAGCGGGGCCCAGAGGGTCCAGCGCGGGAGCTGGTTGGACGAGAGCGGCATGGAGGGTTTCCTTATGCGAGTGGCGGCGCGCGACGCGCCGTCACGGGGTGACGAAGCCCGGCCGTACTATCCGCCGAACGAGGACGATGAAACCGAAGGGTGGCCGCGCGCGAGGACGCTGCCTTGAGTTCGCCGCGGTAACGCGGCGAGGGGCGCGGGCGGGCCGAGGCCCGTCGCTGGGTGAAACGGTTCGATGCGGCTGGCTGCCGGTGGCGGGGCGAACGATCGCGACGACGCGCCGGCCGGAAGCGCGGTTCCGACCCCGAAAGGACGGCGGGCGATGGACAGCGGTGGCGGCGCAGCACGCGGTTTCCCCCTGAAATCCGGCGAGTTGTCGAATTTTATCAGGCGTTTGGGGGCCACTATCTCATATTTGAACGCTTTCATTGACCTTTCGGTTTGCAAAAAGTGCCCCAATCCTTCATTTTTTTGTCTTTGCAGTTTCCGTAACGGTCTCTTGCACGACAAATTCGGGCTCGCCCTGACATAAATCTACCGACCGGTCGGTTTATAATCGCTCGCACTTCCACTTCATGACGGATCGCAAGCGATGGCTGTTTCCTCTGCACATTCGGTGAACTCGGGCGCGCTGACGCCGTCGGCCGTCGTCGGCGTGATCGGCGCCGGCGCGATGGGCGCGGGCATTGCGCAGGTCGCGGCGGCGGCCGGCCACGCGGTGCTGCTGTACGACCTGAACGAAGCGGCCTGCGACAAGGCGCTGGCCGGCATCCGTGCGCAGTTCGCGCGGCTCGCGGAGAAAGGCCGGCTCGAACCGGCACAGGCCGACGCGGCCGGCAACCGGATCCGCGCGGTGCGCGCGCTGGCCGACTTCGCTGGCGCGGCGCTGGTTGTCGAGGCGGCAGCCGAGCGGCTCGACGTGAAGCGCGAGATTTTCGCGACGCTCGAACGCCATGTCGACGACACGTGCGTGCTGGCGACCAACACGTCGTCGATCTCGATCACGTCGATCGCGGCCGGGCTGCGCGTGCCGCAGCGCGTCGCCGGCCTGCATTTTTTCAACCCGGCGCCGCTGATGGCGCTCGTCGAGGTGGTCAGCGGGCTGGCGACCGCGCCCGACGTCGCACAGGTTCTTTATGCGACCGCGGCCGCGTGGGGCAAACAGCCCGTGATGGCGAAATCGACGCCGGGCTTCATCGTGAACCGCGTCGCGCGGCCGTATTACGCGGAGGCGCTGCGCGTGCTGAACGAGCAGGGCGGCGCGCCGGCATCGATCGACGCGGTGATGCGCGAAGCGGGCGGCTTCCGGATGGGGCCGTTCGAGCTGATGGACCTGATCGGCCATGACGTGAACTTCGCGGTGACCGAGTCGGTGTTCCGCGCGTACTTCAACGATCCGCGCTACACGCCGTCGCTGATTCAGCAGGAACTCGTGAATGCGGGCTTCCTCGGGCGCAAGTCGGGCCGCGGCTTCTATTCGTATGCGGACGGTGCGACGCCGCCCGCGCCCGATCTCGAACCGCCGCGCGCTGCGCCGGCGGATGTCACGCTGTATTCGCAGGACGGCCCGGCCGCCACGCTGCACGCGCGCTTCGCGGAACGTATTGCCGGCGCCGCGCAAGCCGGCGCGCATCAGGACGACCTGCTCGCGACAGCCGGCCGCGCATCGATCGCACTGACCGACGGCCGCACGGCGACCGCGCGTGCGGCGCAAACGGGCGTGGCGGATCTCGTGCTCGTCGACCTCGCACGCGATTACGCGCAGGCCGGGCTCGTCGCGCTGACGCGCGCGCTCCAGTGCAGCGACGCCGCCTATGCGGACGCGGTCGGGCTGTTCCAGCAGGCGGGCTTCCGCGTCGTCGGCGTCGCCGACGTGCCGGGGATGGTGGCGATGCGCACCGTCGCGATGCTCGCGAACGAGGCGGCCGACACGGTGAACCAGGGCGTGTGTTCGCCCGCCGATCTCGATCTCGCGATGGAGAAGGGCGTGAACTACCCGTGCGGCCCGCTCGCGTGGGCCGATGCGATCGGCATCGGTCGAGTGCATCGCGTGCTGTCGAACCTTGCGGCGAGCTACGGCGAGGACCGCTATCGCGTGTCGCCGCGCATCGCCGCGCTGCATGCGGCCGGCCGCACGTTCCGGTCGTAACCGCCGGCCCGGTCACCCCGAACACCATAACGACATCACTCCATTGGAGGAGCACCCCGATGACCCACCCGACGCACCCCGCCGCCGCCCTCGAGCCGATCGAGACCGCCAGCCGCGACGAACTGCAGGCGCTGCAGCTCGAGCGCCTCAAGTGGTCGCTGCGCCACGCGTACGACAACGTCCCGCACTATCGGCGCACGTTCGATGCGGCGGGCGTGCATCCGGACGACCTGAAGACGCTGGCCGATCTCGCGAAGTTCCCGTTCTCGACCAAGAACGACCTGCGCGACAACTATCCGTTCGGGCTCTTCGCGGTGCCGCGCGAGCAGGTCGTGCGCGTGCACGCGTCGAGCGGCACGACGGGCAAGCCGACCGTGGTCGGCTACACGGCGCGCGACATCGACACGTGGGCGAACGTGACCGCGCGCTCGATCCGCGCGGCCGGCGGCCGCCCGGGCGACACGCTGCACAATGCGTTCGGCTATGGGCTCTTCACGGGCGGCCTCGGCATTCACTACGGCGCGGAACGGCTCGGCTGCATGGTCGTGCCGATGTCGGGCGGGCAGACCGAGAAGCAGGTGCAACTGATCCGCGATTTCGAGCCGAAGATCATCCTCGTCACGCCGTCGTACATGCTGAACCTGATCGACGAGATGGTGCGGCAGGGGATGGACCCGGCCGAGTCGTCGCTGAAGATCGGCATCTTCGGCGCCGAACCGTGGACGCAGGCGCTGCGCGACGAAGTGGAAACGCGCGTGGGCATCGACGCGCTCGACATCTACGGGCTGTCGGAGGTGATGGGCCCGGGCGTCGCGTGCGAATGCGTCGAGACGAAGGACGGCCCGGTGATCTGGGAAGACCATTTCTATCCGGAGATCATCGATCCCGCCACGGGCGAAGTGCTGCCCGACGGCAGCCAGGGCGAGCTCGTGTTCACGTCGCTGACGAAGGAAGCGATGCCGGTGATCCGCTACCGCACGCGCGACCTCACCGCGCTGCTGCCGCCGACCGCGCGCGCGATGCGCCGCCTCGCGAAAATCACCGGCCGTTCCGACGACATGCTGATCGTGCGCGGCGTGAACGTGTTCCCGAGCCAGATCGAGGAGATCGTCGTCGCGCTGCCGGCGCTGTCGGGCCAGTTCCAGATCACGCTGTCGCGCGACGGTCACATGGACCGGCTCGACCTCGCGGTCGAGTTGCGCTCCGAAGCCGAGGCATCCGTCACCGACGGCGACCGCGCGGCGCTCGCGCGCGAGCTGCAGCACCGGATCAAGACGATGGTCGGCGTGTCGTCCGGCGTGACGGTGCTCGCGGCGGGCGGCATCCCCGCGACCGCGACCGGCAAGGCCCGGCGCGTGATTGATCGCCGCCAGGCCGCGTGAGCCTGATATTTGCCGTTCTACCCGAGGAAACCTGTTCGATGGATGAATTGAAGACCCTGGCCGTCGCGGTCGATGCGCGCGGCATCGCGACCGTTGCGCTGCAGCGCGGCGACGTGCTCAACGCGTTCGACGAGACGATGATCGCCGAGCTGACCGACGCGTTCACGGCGCTCGGCCAACGCGACGACGTGCGCGCGATCGTGCTGCGCTCGGACGGCCGCGCATTCTGCGCGGGCGCCGACCTGCAGTGGATGCAGCGCGCCAGCGCGAACGACGCGGCTGCGAATCTGCGCGACGCCGAGCGGTTCGCCGCGATGATGCGCGCGATCCGGCAGTGCCCGAAGCCGACGGTCGCACGCGTGCAGGGCCACGCGTTCGGCGGCGGCGTCGGCCTGTGCGCGGCCTGCGACATCGTGATCGCGAGCGACCACGCGCGCTTTTCGGTCAGCGAGGCGCGTTTCGGGATCCTGCCGGCCGTGATCGGCCCGTATCTGGTCGAGGCGGTCGGCCAGCGCCAGGCGCGCCGGCTCGCGCTGACCGCGACGCAGCTCGCCGCCGGCGAAGCCGTCGCGATCGGCCTGATCCACCAGGCCGTGCCGCTCGACGCGCTCGACGAAACGCTCGAACGGACGCTCGCCGAACTGGGCCGCAACGGCCCGAACGCGCTGATGGAAATCAAGCGCTTCTTCGACGCGATCGGCGAGTATCCACCGTCGGACGAGCGCGCGGCGTTCACCGCGCAGACGATCTCCCGCGTGCGGGCGACGCCGGAAGCGAAGGAGGGCTTTGCCGCGTTCTTCGCGAAGCGGCCGCCGGCATGGGAAGCGGGCGCCGAGTAAGGAAAAACCACGACGATCGACGGCGACTCGCCCCGCCGCATTTTGCGGCTCGGGCGCGGGCGCTTGCTCTACAATGCGTGACCCCCGGCGCGCTGCCGGCCCAGCCCCGACCGATTCCTCGCCCGATGATCGTCAACCGCCTTATCTCCGAGATCCTGTTCGGCTTCACCGGCCTGATCGGCATCATCAATCCGATCGGCATCGCGTTCCTGTTTCTCGAGCGGACCGAGGCGCTCACCGAGCACGAGCGCGACCTGCTCGCGAGGAAGGTGGCGTTCAACGCGTTCATCGTGCTGATGGTCGCGTTTTTCGCCGGCACGCCCGTGCTGCATTTCTTCGGGATATCCATGGAGGCGCTGCGGATCGGCGGCGGCCTGGCGGTCGCGGTGGCGGGCTGGCAGATGCTGAACGAGCCCGACGTGCCGGGCGGCGGCGACACGCCGGTCAAGCCGATCGACGCGAACGCGATCATGACGCGCGCATTCTTCCCGCTGACCGTGCCGCTGACGGTCGGCCCCGGCTCGATCTCGACCGCGATCGCGCTGAATGCGAACCGCACGCACAAGCTGTCGGAGTTCATGCTGTCGAGCATCGTGTCGATTGCCGTCTCCGTGCTGGTCGCACTCGTGATCTGGCAAACCTACAGCCGCGCCGCGCTGCTGTCGCGCTACCTCGGCACCGAAGGCACCAAGGTCGCGATGCGCGTGTCGGCGTTCCTGCTGCTGTGCATCGGCGTGCAGATCATGCTGACCGGCTTCTCCGCGTTCCTGCAGCCGATCGCCGACCAGGTCAAATAAGCCCCGCGTTCCCTTCCCGCATGACGACCGTGCGCTGCACGACGCGCGCGGCGCGCCTGCCTGCGCGTCGTACGCGTTTGCGCGGCGCGGGATAACATGCGACGTCTGGCGGATGCGTGGCGCATCGTTCGCGCCCTGTGTGTCGAGTGGCGGCGCGCATCCGGCCGCAAGCTCAACTTCAATGACGAGGCGTGCGATGGAATACGTGAAATTCGGGTCGACCGGGCTGGAGGTATCGAAACTGGTGCTGGGCTGCATGACGTTCGGCGAGCCGTCGCGCGGCACGCACCCGTGGACGCTGCCGGAAGCGGAGAGCCGCCCGATCATCCAGCGGGCGGTCGAAGCCGGCATCAACTTCTTCGATACCGCGAACATGTATTCGGACGGCACGTCGGAGGAGATCGTCGGCCGCGCGCTGCGCGATTTCACGAAACGCGACGACGTCGTGATCGCGACCAAGGTGTTCTACCGGATGCGGCCGGGGCCGAACGGCGCGGGCCTGTCGCGCAAGGCGATCATGACCGACATCGACCAGAGCCTGAAGCGGCTCGGCACCGATTACGTCGACCTGTACCAGATTCACCGCTGGGACTACGGCACGCCGATCGAGGAGACGCTCGAGGCGCTGCACGACGTCGTGAAGGCCGGCAAGGCACGCTATATCGGTGCATCGTCGATGTTCGCGTGGCAGTTCGCGAAGGCGCTGTACACGTCGAAGCAGAACGGCTGGATCCGCTTCGTCAGCATGCAGAACCACCTGAACCTGCTGTATCGCGAGGAAGAGCGGGAAATGCTGCCGCTGTGCGAAGCTGAGGGCATCGCGGTGATTCCGTGGAGCCCGCTCGCGCGCGGCCGCCTGACGCGCAACTGGGACGAATCGTCGGAACGGCAGCAGAAGGACGACGTCGGCCAGCGGCTGTACGACGCGACGGCCGATGCGGACAAGGCGGTTGTCGACGCCGTCGCGGCGATCGCCGCCGCGCGCAATGTGCCGCGTGCGCAGGTCGCGCTCGCGTGGGTCGCGCACAAGCGCGGCGTCACCGCGCCGATCGTCGGCATCTCGAAGCCGCAGCAACTGGACGATGCGCTCGGCGCGCTCGAGTTGAAACTGACCGACGACGAAATCGCCGCGCTCGAAGGCCCGTACGTGCCGCACGCGGTCGCCGGGTTCAACTGAGCGCGGTATCTCGCCGGGCAGCGCCGCGCGCCGGGTTCAGCGCGCGGCGTCGAGCATCGGGTAGGTGAACAGCCCGAAGTGGACGACGTTCAGCCCGGCATGCGCGAGCGCGGAGGCGAGCAGTCCGCCGCGCCGCCACGCGAGGCCGTAGCCGACGCCGGCCACCGTGCCGACCACGATCCATTGCCAGCCGCCGGCCGCGTGCGCGGCGCCGAACAGCACCGCGCCGATTGCCAGCGCGGCCCACGGGCCCCATGCGAACGCGCGGAGCGCGCGTGTCAGCCCGCCTTGCACGTAGCCGCGGAACAGCGCTTCCTCGGCGAGCGTCACGAGCAGCAGGTTGTTCACGAGCCACAGCCAGCCCGACGCGGGCCATTTGGGCGCCCAGCCGACCATCCCGAACGCGAGCGCGCCGGCCAGGCATGCGGCTGCCGTCGCGACGGCAGCCGCCGCGCCCGTGCGCAGCGCGCGCGACAGCGCGACATCGGGTGCAACCCATGGCAGTACCCACAGCAGCCACAGGCCGACCAGCGGCTTGTCGAGATTCAGATACATCGTGAACGGCGCGGCGTCCGGCGTGAAGCGCGTCTGGGCGATCACGAGCGGATTGTGGAAACCGGGGATCAGGTGCAGGCTCAGCGCGACCGCGAGCGCGGCAAACACCGCATGCGCGGCGATCCGCACTGCGAGCGGGCGCGCGGGCGACACGCCCCACGCGGCCGCGGCCAGCAGCGCGAGCGGCGCCAGCGCGACCGGCTCGAGCTTGCCGAACGCCAGCGCGGCGGCATAGCCGAGCGCGGCCAGGATGAGGCTCAGGCCGTGCTGCGGGCGATGCCACGCGAGTGCGGCCGCCGCGAACAGGGCGAGCCAGATCGTGGCGCACGGAAGGAGCGAAAGGGACATGACAGGAAAGGCATTGGTCGGACAAGACGCCGCGCATCATACAGCAGGCGCGGTGCCAGGTGGCCGGGCCGGCGCCGGCCGGTCGGCCGTCAGCGGCCGGCGACCTCGGTGACGCCGTCGCGGGACGGGATGTCGACGCTGTTGCGCACGCGCATCCGCCGCCGGTACCAGAACGTCCACGTCAGCAGACAGCCGAACACCGTGTAGCCGATGATCGGCGACACGACCAGCACGCGCTCGACGGGCCAGGTCATGACCATCCAGCAGCGCAGCAGCATCTCCAGCGTCATGACGGCGCCCCATACGAACGTCATCAGCCGCAGCATCTGCCGCAGCCCCGGCTGTGCGTCCCAGACCGATTCGAAGTGCGCGGCGCCGCCGTCCATCTCGCGGGCCACGGTGGCGCGGGCGAGATAGAAGATCAGCGGACGTTCGCGGAACAGCGACAACAGGAACACGACGCCGATCGTGCCCGATGCGAGCGACTCGCGCATCAGCAGCGTGCGCGGGCTGCCGCCGAGCGCCATTCCGACGATCGACAGCGCGATGCCGAGCAGCACGATGGCCGCCACCGCGTCGACGCGGCGCGAGCGGACGAATTCGACGATCGACCAGATGATGGGGGGAACCGCCGACGCGTACAGCGCGCCGGTTTCGCCGAAATACGGATGCGCGACCCGGTACGCAACCCAGGGCAGCAGCAGGTTGACGAAGAGTTCGAGAATCAGGCCGGCTCGCGGTTTCACGGTACGCAATCCCACGCAGGTTGGGGCGAACGCGCGGCGGGCGTGGTTGCCCGCGGTTGCCCCGCAAAGGGTTCGGTCCAGTATATCGAAGAATCGCGTCGGGATGCGATGCCGCAGCGGCTGCCTGCACCGGTGCGTGCGTCACGCATTCTCGGCCGCTGGCAGCGTGATCGCGACTGTTCCGGCGCTAACCCTGCCCATTGCAGCGATCGTCGAAACGCATCGTTGCGCAACTTTCCCTTTACTTGAAGTGAACTTCAATTTGTATCATGTGCGCCAGTCCGATCGCGGCCGCGTGAGACATCCCATTGCACGCGGCGGCCCCCACGGAGAGGGAAATGACCGAATCGCCTGTCGCGGCCGCCGTCGCCGGTGCGGCGATCGGCCTGGCGCTGCTGCGCGAACCGATGGGCCGGCGCTGAGCGAGGCGCCGCTGCCGTTCAACCTGCACGTCAATCCGCCAAGCATGCCGAACATCATGGAAAGCCTGATCTGCGAAGAAGACCTGTCGTGCGATGCGCCGTCGTTCGGCGAACACGATGCGACGCCGCTGCACGTCGGCGGCGTCGCGCATCCGCTCGTGGCGATCGGCCGCGCGCCGGGTCCGGAGCACGCGTCGGCCGCGGTGTCGCCGTTGCGCCCGCAACTGTTCGTCACGGTGCTGGAGGCCGGTGATGACGGGTTGCTGATTCGATGGGTCGAGAGCGGCCGTTGCCATTACGGCGAGCAGCGCTGGCGCCTGCGCGTCGCGTTGCAGCCAGGGCGCTGCGCGATCTCGGGGCGGCCGATCGAGCCCGGCGAGCCGGTGTTCCGGCCGGTGCGGCGGCCCGTGCCCGCGAATGGCGATGAAATGATCTGCCCGGCATCGGTGCCGAGCGCGGCCGGCGCGGTGGCGACGGACGTCGCGTCCGTGCACGACCGTGCGCGGGATCCGGCCGACGTTCTCGACTGAACGCCGGCCGGCCGCGGATCCGCGTTACTTCTTCAGATCCTTCCGGTACTGAATGAACCCCGCATGGTTCGCGAGCCTGTCGTACAGCGCGCGTGCGGTCGTGTTGGTTTCGTGCGTGAGCCAGTACACGCGGCTCGCGCCGGCTTAGCGGGCATGTTCGTACACGGCCTCGATCAGCGCGCCGCCCGCGCCTTGCCCGCGTGCGTCCGCTGCGGTGTACAGGTCCTGCAGGTAGCAGTACGGCCCTTCGGTCCAGCACGAGCGGTGGTAGATCGAGTGCACGATTCCGACCAGCGCGCCCGATGCGTCGAATGCACCGAGCACGAACATCGGCTCGGCGGGATCCATCAGGCGCGCCCACGTCGTCGCGAACACGGCATCGCTCAGCGCGGTGTCGTAGAACTTCTGATAGCCCTGCCACAGCGGACGCCATTCAGCTTCGTCGGCGGCGACGAGCGGGCGCACCGTGACGCGCGTCGCGTCGTTCGCGCGGGCCGCCGCGTCGCGCGCGTTCGCCTGCGCGTGACGGATCGCGATGAGCGACTGGCGCTGCCCGCCCTGTGCGTCGAAGTTCTCCGGCGCGAGCCACACTTCGAACGCGGCGCGCACGGCCGGCCATTCGCCGTCGGTGATCGAATACCACGCGGTGTCGCGGCTGCGGCCCTTGTAGACGATCGCCTGCCGGAACGTGCCTTCGTAGCGGAAGCCGAGCCGCGCGGCCGCCTTGCGCGACGGCGCGTTCAGGTCGTCGCACTTCCATTCGTAGCGCCGGTAGCCGAGCGTGTCGAACGCGTACTTCATCAGCAGGTACTGCGCTTCGGACGATACGGGCGTGCGCTTGAGCAGCGGCGAGAACGTGACGGAGCCGACCTCGATCACGCCGTTGGCCGGATCGATGCGCATCAGCGCGAGCGTGCCGACGGCGCGGCCCGTGGCAATGTCGATCACCGTGTAGTGCAGCGGGTCGGCGCTCGCCTGGGCGCCGCGCGCGTAGTCGCGGTAGCTCGATTCGTCGGCGTACGGGCCGTGCGCGAGATAGGTCCAGTCGCTGCCGTCGGGCGCCTGTGCGTAGGCGGCGTACAGGTCGGCCGCGTGGCGCTCGGCGTCGAGCGGTTCGAGCCGGCAGTAGCGGCCTTCGAGCACGATGCGCTCGGGGCGCGGGCGCGCGGACCAGTCGGGAACGGGGTGGCCGATGGGTTGCCGGAAGGCGTTGGTGAGCGTGGACAAGGTCGATCTCGCTTCGGTTGGCGGCCGGCGACATGCCGGCATGCAGACGATCGTAGTCGCGGCGAGGTACCATGAGAAGCGCCAGAGATCGGCAAATTTATGGTGCCACGATTCGGGCGCCACGCGCCACTCGCCACTAGCCGTGCGCCACTCGCCGTGCGCCACGTTCCGACACTTTCACGCTGCGATGTTCCGATGACGACTGCCATTCCTTCCGGCGACTCTCTGTTGCTGCCGCTCGACGCGCCGCTGGCGCGCACGCCGGGCGCGCCTTCGCTGCAGCGCCAGTTGCTGCGCCGCGTGCGCGACGCGATTCTCGGCGGCGCGATGCCGGCCGGCACGCGGCTGCCCGGCACGCGCGCGCTGGCCGAGACGCTCGGCGTGTCGCGCAACACGACGGCCGCGGTCTACGAGCAACTCGTCGCCGAAGGCTTCCTGCAGTCCGACCGCCGCGGCACGCGCGTCGTCGGGCTGTCGCGTCCGGCGCCGCCGCGCCGGCGTGCCGCGCCGCCGGCGGTTGCGCAGCGGCTCGGCCGGATTCGCCCGAGCCTCGTCGGCAGCGGCGAATCGGAGGGCTTTCGGCCGGGCGTGCCCGCGCTGTCGCATTTCCCGGTGGATGCGTGGCGGCACGCGATCGACCGCGCGCTGCGCAGTGCCGCCCGCGACTTGCTCGCCTATGGCGATCCGCTTGGCGAACGCGCGCTGCGCGAATCGATCGCGCGCCACCTGGCCGTGACGCGCGGTGTGCGCTGCGATCCCGAGCAGATCGTGATCACGGAAGGCGCGCAGGGCGCGATTGCGCTGTGCGCGCAGTTGCTGACGAATCCGGGCGAGACGGTATGGGTCGAGGAGCCCGGCTATCGCGGCGCGCGCACCGCGATGCAGGCGGCCGACCTCGATGTCGTGCCGATGCCGGTCGACGCGGAAGGGCTGCGTGCGGAAGAGAACGACTGGCGCGAGCGGACGCCGCGCCTCGTCTATACGACGCCGTCGAACCAGTTCCCGACCGGCGCCGTGCTGTCGATCTCGCGGCGGCTCGCACTGATCGATGCCGCGCGCCGGCATCGCGCATGGATCATCGAGGACGACTACGACAGCGAATTCCGTCACACCGGCGAGCCGATCGGCGCGATGCACGGGCTCGCCCCCGATTCGCCGGTCGTCTATCTCGGCTCGTTCAGCAAGACGATGTTTCCAGCGCTCCGTATCGGCTTCCTCGTGCTGCCCGAGGCGCTGCTGGCCGCCGTGCGGACGGTGTTGCCGGAGATGCTGCGCGGCGGGACGCGCCACGTGCAGCTCGCGCTGGCCGATTTCATCGAGACGGGCGAATACGGCCGGCATCTGGGGCGGATGCGCCGGCTGTATCGCGATCGGCGGCGGTCGCTGCTGGCCGCGCTCGACGGCAGCCTGAGCGTGCCGCATCAGGTCGAGGGCGGGCCATGCGGACTGCATCTTGCGCTGCGGCTGCCGGCGCGGTACCGCGACCGCGCGATCGTCGACGCGGCGCGCTCGCACGGCATCGGGCCGTTTCCGCTGTCGGGTTTTTCGATTCATGCGGAGTCGGCGGCCAACGGGCTCGTGCTCGGCTTCGGCAATACGTCGGCCGATGCATTCGAGCCGATGTTGCGGACGTTGTCGGCGATTGCGGAGCGGGTCGGCGGGGAGTGAACGGTCGCCGGACTTGTGCGGATTGACGAATCGCGCACTTTGTCCGGAACGAGCGCCGTCGCGGCTCCGCGGCCGCCGTACCACCCGGCATGCGGGTTTCGATTCGTATGTTCGAACGGCCGTGTGGACTATAAATGGATGCGTGTACCGGTGCTTGTCGGGTGCCTGCGCGTCTCGCGCAAGTCGGCGCCGCGACTGCCGGGGGAGGTGCACTGTGGTTCGCCAGACGCTTGCTCGCGCCGTGCTTCGCACCGCGTTGATCGGGGGCGTGTTCGCGGGTTTTTTGCTGTCGCCGCCAGCCGCCATTGCGGCGACCCTCGCGCCGCCCGTCAAACCGGCCGCCGTGAAGGAAAGGCCGGCCGCCGCGCCTTACGCGATGCCGGTCGATTTTCCGGCCATCGTCGATCGTTACGGACCCGCGGTCGTGACGATCATGACCGCGCTCGATCAGCAAACCGGCGGGCCGTCCTTCGCGATCCTCGATACCGACGATCCGCTCGCCGCGTTCTTCCGGCGCGGTGTGCCGCCGCCCGCGCAGGGCTTGCAGCCGCCGACGCCCGACCCGGTGCTGCGCGCGGTGTCGGGCAGCGGCTCCGGCTTCATCGTCAGTGCGGACGGCCTGATCCTGACGTCTGCGCACGTGGTCGACGATGCGAGCGACGTGACGGTGCGGCTCACCGACCGCCGCGAATTCAAGGCGACGGTGCTGGCCGTCGATTCGCAAAGCGACGTCGCCGTGTTGCATGTCAGCGCGACGAAGCTTCCGTTCGTGCGCCTCGGCGATTCGGCGAAGGTGCGGGCGGGCGAACCGGTGATGACGATCGGCGCGCCGGACGGATCGGGCAACACGGTCACGGCCGGCATCGTCAGCGCGACGTCGCACCGGCTGCCGGACGGCAGCGCGTTTCCGTTCTTCGAAACCGATATCGCGCCGAATCCCGACAACTCGGGCGGCCCGGTGTTCAATCGCGCGGGCGACGTGATCGGCATCGCGGTGCAGGTCTATACGGGCACCGACCGCTACGCGAGCATGACGTTCGCGATCCCGATCGCGTTCGCGGCAAAGGTGCGCGCGCAGCTACAGACGCAGATGCAGGCGCAGCAGGCGCAGCAGGCGCAGCAGGCGCAGCAGGCGCCGGCGCAGGGCGCGCCGTCCGGCAACGCGTTCGGCATCGACGTGCAGGATGTCGGCATCGGGCTGGCCGCGGCGTTCGGACTGCCGCGTCCGGCGGGCGCGCTCGTCAACGGCGTCGCGCCCGGCTCGCCGGCCGCCGCGGCCGGCGTGAAGCCCGGCGACGTGATCGTGAAGCTGGGCGACAAGGCGATCGGCCGCTCGGCCGAACTGAACGACCTGGCCGCCGCGCTGTCACCCGGCGAGAAGGCGTCGCTGCGATTGATCCGCAAGCGCGCGCCGGTGACGCTGACGATCACGGGCGCCGACGACGGGGCGGGCAATGCGGGCGCGACAGTCGGGATGGCTGCACCGAAGGCCGTTGCACGGCCGGGGCCGGGGCCGGGGGCGGCGGCTGCGCCGGCTGACGGTGGCGACCGTCTCGGGCTGACGATGCATGCGCTGAGCGACGACGAGCGCCGCGCGACGGGGCTCGCGGTCGGGATGATGGTCGACGCGGTGCACGGCCCGGCCGAGCGCGCGGGCATCCAGCCAGGCGACGTCGTGCTGGAGATCAACGACACGCTGCTCGAGACGCCGGACGACGTGCAGTCGCTCGAAGCGAACGGCGGCAGCGTGATCGCGGTGCTGATCCAGCGCAACAACGCGAGGAAGTTCGTGTCGGTGCGCGTACGTTAGGGCGTTGACACGCCTGACATCGTCCGATATCGCTGGCAGTCAGTCAGGCATTCAGGAGCCATTCCGCATGAAAGCGGCATTCTTCATCGTAGTAGTACGCAGGCGCAGGGTCCGGTAGCGGCACCGCGCCGGCACCCATGCGCCCCCGACTCGTTCGGGGGCTTTTTGGGGGGCTTCGTAGATTTACGGGGATATCTGTCGGTTAACGACCCGTTCCTGCCCCTCAGCTAGTTTCTGCGAATGTCACCACCGCGCTCCGGAGCGGCCGTTCCGCCCCCGCTGCCCCGTCGGATTTAACTGGAGGGGTCCGGGGTACCTTGCACAAGCTCCTTAAAGATGTCGGGAGGGAAAGCCGGGCGAGGTGCCCGGTTTCCCAGCTGCTTTCGCGGCCTGCTGAGTCACCTGTACCGGATTATGTAATCGACATTGATGTTCATTGGGCGGGACTCGGCGTCACCGCCCGTGACGACGACGTGGCTGTGGCTGCCCGCTACCGTGGAGGAGGTCGGATTGTTATTGTTCTCAGCTAGGTCCACGCCCATGACCACGTCGATGACGTGGGTGTCGGTGGGAATACCGGTGACCTGATGGGTATGGTCCCCAACCGGCGTCGTCGCGAAAGGCGTCTCCGGCTGGCCGGTCAGCGACTGCGCCGTCACCGTTCCGATCGTCTTGCTGCCGCCGGCCCCGACAACGAAATAACCGCGCAGATCGGGCAGGGCGAATGTCAGGTTATCCTGACCGTAGATGCCGTCGATCAGGTTGTATAAGGCTTTGTAGTTCGGGTCGCTCTTCTTGAGGCGCTGCCCGATGCATGGCAGCCAGCCGGCAGCGAGCAGATTGCTAAAGATGTCGATCGACGTGACATCGCCGCCGAATGCCAGGATCGTCCCGATCGGCGGCGCATCAGGGATGACATCGTCGGCGATTATCCAGTCGAGATAGATGTTCACCGGGCGCGTTTCCTTGTCGCCACCGGTGACGCTGTGCGTATGGGTGCCGGCGCTGGTCGTGTTCGTCCAGTCGTCGGTCCATTTCATGCAATAGTAGGCGGCCGGCCCTGACGCGCCCCACGCTGCGTGATGATCATTAGCGGGCACAAGGGTCCGAGCATGGGTATGCTCTCCAGCCGTGGCGACAACCAGAGGGTTCTGGCCTGAACCGGTGGCAAAGCCTTGGGCAGAGCCAACCCCATCTCCGGTGTTCCCGCCCGTCATCAGGGCATAGCGGCTCGCGGCGTTCGGGTCGCGGCCGGTGTTGTGGCTGGTGCCCCGCAGGAATTGGCCACGCAGATTGGGAAGAGTGAGGACTGTTACGCCATCGCCGCCGAAATTTGAGCCGATGGCATTCGCCAGATTCGTGCTGTTGGACCCGATCGCTACGGCCTGCCCATTGCAGTAGAGCCAGCCCGCCGGCGACTGCGCGGCGGCGCTGGCCCCGAAGGCGCCTAACGCGCCGGCCGGCGTCTGGGCCGCCGGTGTCCCGCTCGTAGCTCGGATGATCCAATAGAGCGCGACATTGATCGGTAGCGTGACGGGATCGCCGCCCGACATGCTGTGGAAATGCTCGCCGGCGGCATCAATGGTGACAGTGGTTGCCGAACGCGCCATGCGGTCAGTGCTGCCGGACCAGGCCTCATGCCTCGCCGAGGTCAGATGCTGGTAAGCATGATAGTGGTCGCCGTCCTGGGACAGAACCCACTGATTCTTTGGAAGCGCGGTGGCGCTCTGTTGGAGCGATCCCACGGCGTGGCCGGTGGCACCGCCGGACTCGGCGGCGGTGCGGCTGCCACCGTCCGGGTCGTCGTTGCTCGAATAGTTTGTTCCCCTGGGTAGGCGGTCCGTCAGCTTCGGAACGTTGAAGCTGGTACCGGCGCCGCCATGCGCCGAGCCAATCGCGGCATAGAGTTCGGGATATTGCGCCTGGGTGTAGGAAGCTCCGTCACAGGGCACCCAGCCAGCGGCGATTAACGCGGCTTTCGCGGCGGAATTCGAAAGGTCGCCTGCAAACATTGCGACGCATCCGACAGGTACGTTATTGGTTGACGTCATTATTTGTCTCTCTGTTGAAGGAACACGAAGTCTTGGGGTAACCCAAACGCCACAGCTCCATGATCGTCTTACCAAGCTAACTATTGTCCGGGTGAGCAATCCGTCGAAGGTGCGCCACCGTTATGCAAGGCTATTAGTCATACAATAGGATAAAAATGTAAAAGATCTCCCTTTTTTACGCTTCGTGCAGCCCGCGTCAGCGGGCAATATCCGCTGCCGGCGCTGTGCAAGGTCCTGTCGGTCAGCCTGAACGGCCCTCGCGGATGGAAACGCGGCGGCATGCCTGAGCGACGGGCAACAAGTTGATTCGGACTCGCCATGCCGAAGTCAAGGGCGCCAGGGCCACCGGGCTAGATGAGGCTGCCGCCCGCCTCCGATTCCCACAGAACGTAGAGTGCACTCGCTGCCCAGCAGGCGGGAAGCACCCTAACTGTGTCAATTTCCAACTTGTGGGCACGTTTTGCATTTGCGTATCCGATTTTTCTCGTCCCTTCGCCAAAATGACGGGTCGCTGCTTATCAAGAGACGTTCGTCAGTCGACTGCAAAGGACCGCTCCTGGCCGAACGCGGACAAATGGTAGCGCGCTCCCCGGAAGCCCGCGATGAGCTTTTTTTGCATTGCGCGGCCATGCGGCGCGCGCGCGGAGGGCATTCGCTTGCAACCGAACCTGCCGATCGATTCCTCTGCGGCGTCACCGCGACACGCGACGCTGATCCTGCTGTGCGCGTTCTCGGTGCTGCCGCTGAGCCTGTATCGGCCGTCGCTGCAGGCGATCGCGCTGGCGGCCGCCGTCTGCGTGCGCGTGTTCGATGCGCGCGACGCAGCGCAGTGAACGCGGGTGCGGCCCGCTACCGTGCGGCGCGCGATTGGCGGACAATCCTTCGAATGCCGGGACACGACAAACCATCCGCGACGCGTATTTCCCGACGCGCGCGACGGGCGACTGGATGAGGATGCGATGACCGACTTTTCCGATTTTCAGCGGGAAATCGCCGACGCCGCGCGGGCGACGTTCAAGGCGCTGCGGGCGTTGCACCCGGACGAGCATTTCTACGCGTTCGCGCTTTATACGGACAGCGGCGCGATGACGGTGGTGCCGGCGGCCAATTCGATCGAAGGGCTGAGCCGGGTCCGCGCGCAGCAGGCGGTTGCGGACGACGATCCGGATCCGTGGTACGCGTGGGGCTTTTCCGAATGGGCGTACGCGGCGGCGGAAGCGTCGCCGTTCAATGCGATCTGCGGCAAGCTGGCCGACGAAGTGCTGAGCCCGCAGTTTGTCCGGTCGAGGTTCGCGGAATTTTCCCGCCAGCTTCACACCGACATGATCGAGGCGTTGCGGCTGCTCGATCGGGACGGCCTGTTCGGCTCGGGCGACGCAAGGGAAGCCATCACGCTGTTCGTGTCGATCAGCGACGACGACGCGGCCGAGGCACTGGAAAACGAATCGGCGAAAGCGCTGAATCCACCGGCCGTCGTCGACAAATTCCTGCGCCGGTACGACTGAACAACCGGAATGCCGTTGCGGCTGGCCAGAGCCGCAATGCGCAACGCGCAACGCACGGCGGGCGCTGCATCCGCCCGCGTGCATGCTTGTTCGACCCGTTACGGCTTTGCGCCCACGACGAACTCGAAGGTCGCGACGCCGTCGACGCCGCCCGTCACGCGGTCGCCCGGCTGCAGCGCGCCGACGCCGGCCGGCGTGCCGGTGAAGATCAGGTCGCCGGCCTTCAGCTCGACCGAGCGCGACACGTATGCGATGACGTCGGGCACGGCCCAGATCATGTCGGCCAGATCGCCTTGCTGGCGCGTTTCGCCGTTGACCGCGAGCCAGATGCGGCCGGCTGCCGGGTGGCCGGTGGCCGTCGCCGCGCGCAGCGCGGTCACGGGGCCCGACGCGTCGAAGCCCTTCGCCCAGTCCCACGGACGGCTCAGCTTCTTCGCTTCGGCCTGCAGGTCGCGGCGCGTGAGGTCGACGCCGACGCCGTAGCCCCACACGTGCGACAGCGCGTCGGCCGGGTCGATCGACCGGCCGCTCTTGCCGATCGCGACGACCAGCTCGATTTCGTGATGGAGATCGCTCGTCAGCGGCGGGTACGGGACGGTACCGCTTGCCGGGACGATCGCGTCGGCCGGCTTCGTGAAGAAGAACGGCGGCTCGCGGTCGGGATCGGCGCCCATTTCGCGGGCGTGGTCGGCGTAGTTGCGGCCGACGCAGAATACGCGGCGCACCGGAAAGCGCGCGGACGACTGTTCGACTTCGACGGAAGGACGCTCGGCAGCGTCGATGACATAGGCAGACATCGGATGGCCTCGTTCGGTAGGAAGACGGATGCCGGCGCCCGTGCGGCGCACGGGCCGGCATGCATGCAACGATACCGGACGCGCGTGCGGCCGGATGCGACGCAAGTGCGTTTTACCGGGACAAAACTACGCGTCGACGGTTGCGGGCGCGTCGTCGCCGTCCGGCAACGCGGCGTTCGCGTCGCGGTACGCCTTCGGCGACACGCCGACCCGCGCGCGGAAGCGCCGCGCGAAATACCCTTCGTCGCGAAAGCCGACCGAGCGCGCGATGTCCGCGATGCGCCGGCTCGTGTGGGCCAGCAGCGATTGCGCGAGCGCGATCCGGCGCTCGGTCACGAGATCGGTGAACGTGCTGCCGGTTTCCTTGCGGACCAGGTGCGCGAGGTAGTTCGGCGACAGGAACGCGGCCTCGGCGGTCGCGGCGAGCGTCAGGTCCTCGCGGGTCAGGTTCGCGCGCACGTGCCGCAGCACGCGCGCGAGCGCGTCGCGCCGGCCCGCGCGCTGGGCGCCGCGCTGCGCGAGCTTGTCGAGCGCGCCCGCGTACTGCGTGCAGACGAGCCCGATCAGTTGCAGCAGGTAGCCGCGCAGCAGTGTGGTCGAGCCGAACGTGCGCACGCGATCGGTGTCGAGCATGCACAGCGCGAGGCGGCGCGCTTCGTCGTACGTGTCGCCGGTCAGGATGAAGTCGAGGTGCTCCTGGAAGCGGAACGGCGTCAGTTCGGGAAAGCGGTGCGCGGGCACGTCCTCGAGGTCGAGCGGATCGACGTCGAGATCGGCGCGCAGGAACGCCTGGCTGAAGTTGATGACGATGAAGTGCGCGCCTTCGGGATGCGGGATCAGGTGCTCGCGGTGCGGCAGCACGAAGGCGAGCGCGCCGCGCGGAAACGGCCGCGTGACGCCGCCGATCCGCTGCTCGGTATCGCCGCCGAGGTTGAACTGGATCTGGAAATACGCGTGCCGGTGCGGCTCGGTGATCGCCTGGCGCGACGCCTGGTCGCGGATGTAGAAATCGAGCCGGTCGCTGCGTTCGGGCATCCCGTACAAGCGCGGCGGGGCGGTGGAGGGCATGAAGGATTCTGCGGTTCGTGACGCGGTGGAGCCGCGATGGTACAGCGAACCGGGCGCGGCGGGGATGGGCGGGGCCGCGCCCGATCGCGATCAGGCGTCCGGATGGAAGCCGAGATAACGGGTGTGCGGGCCTGCCACGCTGGTGGCGAGCCGGCTCGACGCGTCGACCGACGCGAGCGTTGCCACCGTCGCCGCCCGGTTCGACACCAGCGTCCATGCGCGCGTGTCGTCGTCGGCCGCCGTCGACGCGGCGCGCACGCCCGTCAGCGCGGCGAGCAGCGTCGCGGCGGGCGGCGCATGCACGACGTACCCTTCATTGGCGACTGCCGCCGTGTCGATGCCCAGCGCCGCGCACAGCCGCGCGCGCAGCGGCGTCTCGGCCTCGCTCGCCGCACGCGAGCGAGCGATGTCGTCGCGCGTCGCCGCGTCGACGAGCGTGCCGCCACGCATGAGCGGCGCGTGTTGCCACGCGTCGGGCGGGCATTGCTTGCCGCCGGGCATCAACGGCACGAACGGATTGACTTCGGCCGGGTAGATCCGGCACACGAGCGGGCGTTCGTCGTAGATCCCGCAGCGCAGGTCGTCGCGCAGGTTCGGGCACGGGCCGGCATGCGACGCGGTGAGCACGGTCGTGATGCGCACGGGCAGCGAACCGCTCGTCGCGGGCGTCGATCGCGCCCGCTTGTACGCGGCGAACGCGTCGCCGGACTCGGGTTCGACCGGCCACGGCATGGCGTCGCACAGCAACTCCACGTGCCCGCCGCGCCGCAGCCACGCGATCGCCTCGTCGAGTGTCAGCGGAATGCGCAGGTCGTGGCAGCATGCGCCGCAGCCGGTGCAGGCGAAGTTGATGTCGAGGTCTGTCGAGGTAGCGTTCATGGCGGTGTTGCCGGGGCATCGGGCGTGTCGTGAAGCATCGCGATGCCGCCGGCGAAGTCGTTCATCGGTCGAGCAGCGGTGCCACCAGGCGGCGGAGTTCGGGCACGACGTCGGCGTCGAACCACGGATGGTGCTTGAACCACGCCTGGTTGCGCGGCGACGGATGTGGCAGCGGCAGCACGCCGGGGCCGTAGTCGCGCCATGCGTGCACGGTGTCGGTCAGCGTCGCCTTGCGCGCATCGCGCAGGAAATGCCGCTGCGCATACTGGCCGATCAGCAGCGTCAGCCGGATCGACGGCAACTCGGTGACCAGCCGGTCGATCCACAATTGCGCGCATTCGGGGCGCGGCGGGTTGTCGCCGCTCGCGCCGCGTCCCGGGTAGCAGAAACCCATCGGCACGATCGCGAAGCGTGTTTCGTCGTAGAAGGTATCGGCATCGACATCGAGCCAGCCGCGCAGCCGCTTGCCGCTCGCGTCGTCCCACGGGATGCCGCTTGCATGGACGCGCGCGCCCGGTGCCTGCCCGACGATCAGGATCCGCGCGTCGCGATGCGCGCGCACGACCGGCCGCGGGCCGAGCGGCAGCTCGGCTTCGCATGCACGGCACGCGCGGATTTCGGTAAGCAGCACGTCGAGCGGCGCGTGCGTTCGTTTCGGCATCGATTCGGATCGGGGACGGAGTGGCAAGGCAGTGTCGTCCGGGCGGCGCATGCCGGAACCCGCCGGGTGGCCCGGATCGGCGTGGCGCGGCCCTGGCGCGCGCGCCGACTGCGTCGCACGGCGCGCATCACGCCCGCGACGGGCCCGCCGTGCCGCCTTCGGCGACCGCAGCATCATACAACGCGGTCTGCGCGATTGCCGCGGCGATCTCCACATCGTCGCGCGGGCCGTCGAGCATGCCCCAGCGCCGGTATTGGGCCAGGAACCACCGGCCGTCGAGCGGATCGGGCCGGTTCACGGCGCCGCCGTCGTGGAAGCGGATCGGCAGCGGCGGCTCGGCGAACGGCCCCGCGCCGTAGTCGCCGAGCAGGCGCGGCGCGATCAGCCGGGCCGGCACGCCGAGTGCGTCGGGCGACGCGAGCCAGTCGGCCGCCTCGACGCGGTGCGCGGCGCTGTCGAGCCACGCGCATGCATCGACGAGCGTGCGGATCAGCGCGCGTGCGGTGGCCGGATACAGCGAGACGAAGTCGCGCCGGGCCGCGAGCACCTTCTCCGGATGATCGGGCCAGATCTCGCTCGTGACCGCGACGGTGCGGCCCGCGTGGCACGCTTCCGCGACGGCATGCCACGGTTCGCCCGCGCAGAAGCCGTCGAGCTCGCCGCTCGCCAGCGCGGCGACCATCTCGGGCGGCGGGATCACGACGCTGCGCACGTCGCGCAGCGGATCGACGCCGTGCGACGCGAGCCAGTGGTTCAGCCACATCGCGTGCGTGCCGGTCGGGAACGTCTGCGCGAGCAGCGGCTTGCGGCCGAGCGTCGCGAGCGCCGCGCGCACGTCGCCGTGTTCGCGATACGCGTCGGCGAGGCCGCGCGACAACGTGATCGCCTGGCCGTTGCGGTTCAGCACCATCAGCGCGGCCATGTCGGTCTGCGGGCCGCCGATGCCGAGCTGCAGCCCGCAGACGAGCCCGTACAGCGCGTGCGCGGCGTCGAGCTCGCCGCTCAGCAGCTTGTCGCGCACGGCGGCCCACGACGGCTGGCGGTTCAGTTCGAGCGTCAGGCCGTGCGGCGCGCCGAGGTTCAGGCGCTGCGCGACGATCAGCGGAGCCGCGTCGCTCAGCGCGACGAACCCGAGGCGAAGATGCGCGCGTTCCGGCGCGGCGGGAGGGGAAGTGTTCATGGCATTCATTGAGGTGACGCGTCGAGCAACTGCCGCGCAACGTCGACGATGCGCAGGCCCTGATCCATCGCGCGCTTGCGCAGCGCTGCATACGCATCGTGCTCGGACAGCTTGCGCTGGTCCATCAGCACGCGTTTCGCGCGGTCGATCAGCTTGCGCTCCGCGAGTTCGCGCTCGACGTCGGCGAGCCGGCGGCGCAGCGCATCGTCGTGCGAGAAGCGCGCGAGCGCGACTTCGAGAATCGGCGCGAGGCGCTCGGCCGACAATCCTTCGACGAGATAGGCGCTGACGCCCGCGCCGACCGCTGCGCGGATCAGCGCCTGGTCGCCGTCGTGGCTGAACATCAGCACGGGGCGCGGCGCGGTCGCGTTCATCACCGCGAGCTGCTCGAGCGTGTCGCGCGACGGCGAATCGGTATCGATGATCACGACGTCGGGGCGCTGCTCCTCGACGGCCGCCGGCAGGCGCGCGGGTGTCGCGACGTCGTTCAGCATCTCGTAGCCGAGGCGCGCGAGCGCGTCGCCGAGCTCGCCGATCGGCTTGTCGGTGTCGGTGACGAGCAGCACGCGCAGGCGGGCGGACAGGGTGGGCGAACTCATGAGGCAAGCGGGTGCGGCAGAAGGCCGGCGCGACGCGCGAACGGCGTGTGACGGCCGAGTCGAGATGGGGGCCGGATACCGCGCGTGCGCGACCGGCGACCGGCGCGAACGCGGCCGATGGATTCGGAAGAGGCTGGCGGCCGGCGCCGCGTGATGCAGCGCATGTTATGCGGCCCGGACCAGCGCCGCGTCGCGCGTGGCATCGTCATGCTGCGCGGCCGCTTCGCCGATCGCGCCGCCGACGAGGATCACGGCCGGGCTGCCGAGCCGCGCTTCGTCGATGCCGCGCGCGAGATTGCCGAGCGTGCCGGTCCAGCGGCGCTCGTCGGGCGTGCCGGCCCATTGCACGGCCGCTGCCGGCGTCGACGCCGGCAGCGCGGCGAGCAGGCCCGTCGCAATGCTGTCGACGCGGCTCATCCCCATGTAGATCGCGAGCGTGGTGTCGGTCGCCGCGAGTCGCGACCAGTCGGGTTCGCCGTGATCCTGCCGGTGCGCGGTGACGAACGTGACGCCCTGGCAGTGCTCGCGGTGCGTGAGCGAGATGCCGAGGCTCGCGGCGGCCGCGAATCCCGACGAGATGCCGTTGACGATCTCCACCGGAATCGCGGCGGCGCGCAGCGTCGCGAGTTCTTCGCCGGCGCGCCCGAACAGCAGCGCGTCGCCGCCTTTCACGCGCACCACGTGCGCGCCGCGCTGCGCGTAGCGGCGCATCAGCCGCTCGATGAACGCCTGCGGCGTGGAGCGGCAGCCGCCGCGCTTGCCGACGCGGATCACGCGCGCCTGCGGCGCGAGTTCGACGATGCCGGGCGCGACGAGATCGTCGAGCAGCAGCACGTCGGCGGCGGCCAGCGCCTTAACGGCCTTCAGCGTGAGGAGATCGGGATCGCCGGGGCCGGCGCCCAGCAGCGTGACTTTGCCAGTCGTCATATCGTGTTCCATTGCCGCGTGTGTGCGGCCGTCGATAGCGCGTGGTCTGCGCGGCGGCGGCGGGCGGTCGAAACAGTCCGGCATCCGGCCGTGCCGCGCACGGGGGGACGTCGTTGTCCTGAGGGGCCCGCCGTGATCGACGGGCGTGGTTTGTGGGGACAGCCCACCGGCGCCGTTGCCGGTGTAATGCATGAGGTTCAGCAATATCCGGGCCAACCGGTGCACAGCGCGGCGGGAGCCTGGCCTGATGGCCGCGCGCATGAATGCGGACGCAGCGCGCGCAGAGATGCAATGCCGCATCGGCGTGCATCGTGCCCCGTCAGTACGCACCGCGATGTCGCACGGCGACAGTGCTGCAGTGCTCCACATCTGTGCCTCGCTGCATCGCGGCGCATCGTGCCCCGTGTGACGGAACGCCGCGCGTGCTGGCCGGCGAGCCTTGCGCGGTGGGGCTGGCGGCACGATTCGGGCGGACATGGCACGGCGCTTGCGTAAGTTGGTTCGGACGCGTCAATGGCGATTCGTCCGCAGTACCGATTACAGACGCGCCCGGCAACGGGCTTCATGGGCAACGGCGTCCTACGCATCGGGTCTCGACGAGACCGGGTGCGCAGGACGCCGTTTTTCGTTTGGCGGATGACATGACCGACAAAGCTACCCGTATCGATCTCTTCAGCCTCCGCACCGCGCCGATGCGCGTGTTCCACCTGACGTGGATGGCGTTTTTCGTGTGCTTCTTCGCGTGGTTCGCGTGCGCGCCGCTGATGCCGCTGATCGCACGCGAATTTCATCTGACGGCGGCACAGGTCGCCAACATCAACATCGCCGCGGTGGCCGCGACGATCGCCGTGCGGCTGCTCGTCGGCCCGCTGTGCGACCGCTTCGGCCCGCGCCGCGTCTATGTCGGCCTGTTGGTGCTCGGCGCGATCCCCGTGTTCGCCGTGTCGTTCACGCACGACTACCTGTCGTTCCTGATCTGCCGGCTCGGCATCGGCGCGATCGGCGCGGGCTTCGTGATCACGCAGTACCACACGTCGGTGATGTTCGCGCCGAACGTGGTCGGCACCGCGAATGCGACGACGGCCGGCTGGGGCAACGCGGGTGCGGGCGCGACGCAGGCGCTGATGCCGCTGCTCGTCGCCGCCGGCCTGATGCTCGGTTTCGGCGAAGACTCGTCGTGGCGCGTCGCGCTGGTCGTGCCGGGCGTCGCGATGCTCGTGATGGCCTGGGCGTACTGGCGCTTCACGCAGGACTGCCCGCAAGGCGACTTCGTCGCGCTGCGCAAGGAAGGCGTAACGGTCGACAGCGGCAAGAAGGGCGGCTGGGCGAGCTTCGTCGCCGCATGCGGCAACTATCGCGTGTGGATGCTGTTCGTCACGTACGGCGCGTGCTTCGGCGTCGAGGTGTTCATCCACAACATCGCCGCGCTGTACTACGTCGATCACTTCAGCCTGTCGCTGAAGGATGCGGGCCTCGCGGCCGGGAGTTTCGGGCTGCTCGCGCTGTTCGCCCGCGCGCTCGGCGGCTGGCTGTCCGACAGGATCGCCGCGCGCCGCAGCCTCGACGTGCGTGCGGCGCTGCTGTGCGCGCTGATCGTCGGCGAAGGGCTCGGGCTGATCTGGTTCTCGCATGCGCAAAGCGTCGGCATCGCACTGGTCGCGATGCTGACCTTCGGCCTGTTCACGCACATGGCCTGCGGCGCGACCTACGCGCTGGTGCCGTTCATCGACCGCAAGGCGCTCGGCGGCGTCGCGGGGATCGTCGGCGCGGGCGGCAACGTCGGCGCGGTCGCCGCGGCCTTCCTGCTGAAGGGTGTCGGCGACGTGCAGCACACGCTGAGCCTGCTCGGCCTCGCCGTCACCGCAACCGCACTGTGCGCGATGGCCGTGCGCTTCACCGAAGAACACAAGGCTCGCGAGGCCGAGCTGCGCGACCGCGCGCTGGCCGCCGCCGCGAACGCCGCCAACTGATCGAGCGAAGGAAACGTCATCATGAAACTCATCGTCATCGGTCACGGGATGGTCGGTCACAAGCTGCTCGAATGCGTCGCGGCGGAAGCGGGCGCATCGGCGGCGCTGCAGGTCACCGTGCTCGGCGAGGAACCGCGCCCCGCCTACGATCGCGTGCACCTGTCCGAATTCTTCGCGGGCAAGTCGGCGGACGACCTGTCGCTCGTCGAACCCGGCTTCTTCGAGCGTCATCCGCAATTCGACCTGCGCCTGAACGCGCGCGTCGCATCGATCGACCGCGCCGCGCATACGGTCACGCTCGCGTCGGGTGAAACGCTCGCGTACGACAAGCTGGTGCTCGCGACGGGCTCGCGCCCGTTCGTGCCGCCGATGCCGGGGCACGATCGCGCCGGCTGCTTCGTGTACCGGACGATCGAGGATCTCGAAGCGATGCAGGCGTGCGGCACGCACGCGAAGCGCGGCGTCGTGGTCGGCGGCGGGCTGCTCGGCCTCGAATGTGCGAAGGCGCTGCGCGACATGGGGCTCGAGACGCACGTCGTCGAATTCGCGCCGCGGCTGATGGCCGTGCAGGTCGACGACGGCGGCGGCCGGATGCTGCGCGCGAAGATCGAGGCGCTCGGCGTGACCGTGCATACGGGCAAGAACACGCTCGAGATCGTCGACGGCGAGGAAGGCACGCACCGGATGGCGTTCGCCGACGGCACGCACCTCGATGCCGACATGATCGTGTTCTCGGCCGGCATCCGTGCACGCGACGAGCTGGCGCGTGCATGCGGGCTCGAAGTCGGCCCGCGCGGCGGCGTCGCGATCGACGACGCCTGCCGCACCAGCGACGCCGACATCTATGCGATCGGCGAATGCGCGGCGTGGAACGGCATGGTGTACGGCCTCGTCGCACCCGGCTACGACATGGCGCGCGTGGTCGCGAAGCAGCTCGGCGGCGACGTGAACGATGCACCCGCGTTCGCCGGCGCCGACATGAGCACGAAGCTGAAGCTGATGGGCGTCGACGTCGCGAGCATCGGCGACGCGCACGGCACGACGGCCGGCAGCCGCACCTACCAGTACGCGGACGAGCGCCGCCAGGTCTACAAGAAGCTCGTGGTGTCCGACTGCGGCAAGTTCCTGCACGGCGCGGTGATGGTCGGCGACGCAGCCGAATATGGCACGCTGCTGCAGATGATGCTGAACCGCATCGAGTTGCCCGAGTCACCGGAATTCCTGATCCTGCCGTCGTCGGACGGTGTCGCGAAGCCGGCGATCGGCGTCGACGCGCTGCCGGACGGCGCACAGATCTGCTCGTGCAACAACGTGTCGAAGTCGCAGATCTGCACGGCGGTCGCCGACGGCGCGACGAGCCTCGGCGCGCTGAAGTCGTGCACGGGCGCCGGCACGTCGTGCGGCGGCTGCGTGCCGCTCGTCACGCAGATCATGAAGGCCGAGATGAAGAAGCAGGGCCTCGCGGTCAACAACCATATCTGCGAGCACTTCCCGCATTCGCGCCAGGAGCTGTTCCACCTGATCCGCGTCGAGCGCATCACGACGTTCGACGAACTGCTCGCGAAGCACGGCCACGGTCTCGGCTGCGACGTGTGCAAGCCGGCCGTCGCGGGCATCCTCGCGTCGTGCTTCAACGAGTTCGTGCTGAAGAAGGAACATGCGGGGCTGCAGGATTCGAACGACTACTACCTCGCGAACATCCAGCGCGACGGCACGTATTCGGTGGTGCCGCGCATGCCGGGCGGCGAGGTCACGCCGGAAGGGCTGATCGCGGTCGGCCAGGTTGCGCAGAAGTACGGGCTCTACACGAAGATCACCGGCGGCCAGCGTGTCGACCTGTTCGGCGCGCGCGTCGAGCAACTGCCGTCGATCTGGGAAGAACTGATCGCGGCCGGCTTCGAATCGGGCCACGCGTACGGCAAGGCGCTGCGCACCGTGAAGTCGTGCGTCGGCTCGACGTGGTGCCGCTACGGCGTCGACGATTCGGTCGGCCTCGCGATCGACTTCGAGAACCGCTACAAGGGCCTGCGCGCGCCGCACAAGATCAAGTTCGGCGTGTCGGGCTGCACGCGCGAATGCGCGGAAGCGCAGGGCAAGGACGTCGGGATCATCGCGACCGAGAAGGGCTGGAACCTGTACGTGTGCGGCAACGGCGGGATGAAGCCGCGCCACGCGGAGCTGCTCGCGTCCGACCTCGATCGCGACACGCTGGTCCGCTACATCGACCGCTTCCTGATGTTCTACGTGCGCACGGCCGACCGCCTGCAGCGCACGAGCGTATGGCGCGACAACCTCGAAGGCGGCCTCGACTACCTGATCGACGTCGTCGTGCACGACAAGCTCGGGATCGCGGCCGAACTCGAAGCCGACATGCAGCATGTGGTCGACACCTACGAATGCGAATGGAAGAAGGCCGTGACCGATCCCGAGACGCGCAAGCGCTTCCGCCACTTCGTGAACAGCGACGCGCCGGACGCGAACATCGAATTCGTCGAGACGCGCGGCCAGATTCGCCCCGCGACGCCCGGCGAGCGCGTGCGCGGCAAGCCCGTGACGATTCCCGTCGTTGTCGAAGGCGCGACGCAGCCCGTGACCGAATCCGCAACCGTTTGACCCTGACCGACACCAGCGTCTTTTCCAAGGAGCTCATCATGAACGATCGTCTTCCGCTGTCCTGGACCCGCGTGTGCCCGCTCGACGACATCGTGCCGAACACCGGCGTGTGCGCGCTCGTCAACGGCGAGCAGGTCGCGGTATTTCACGTCGCGCATGCCGACGGCGGCGTGTTCGCGATCGACAACGTCGATCCCGTGTCGCAGGCGGCCGTGATGTCGCGCGGGCTGATCGGCAGCCTCGGCGAGCGCGTCGTCGTCGCGTCGCCGCTGTACAAGCAGCATTTCGACCTGCGCACCGGCGAATGCCTCGAAGCGCCCGAGCAGTCGGTGAGCGCGTATCCGTCGCGGGTCGAGGACGGCTTCGTGTGGATCGCGGCCTGACCGCCCCGGAGCGCGCATGACCGCCACCCCCGTCAAGAGCGTGTGCCCGTACTGCGGCGTCGGCTGCGGGATGGTGCTGCACGTCGAGGATGGCGAAGTCGTCAAGGTGTCCGGCGACTCCGACCATCCGACCAACTTCGGGCGGCTGTGCACGAAGGGTTCGTCGGCGCACGTCGCGTTGCGCCGCTCGGGGCGGCTCGACCGCGCGTTCGTGCGCCGCGCGCGCGAGGACGACCTCGTGCCGCTGCCGGCCCGCGACGCGATCGCCGAGACCGCGCGCCGCCTGCGCGCGGTGCTCGATGCGCACGGGCCCGACGCGCTGTCGTTCTACGTGTCGGGGCAGATGTCGATCGAGGCGCAATACCTCGTCAACAAGCTCGCGAAGGGCTTCGTCGGCACCAACAACATCGAGTCGAACTCGCGTCTCTGCATGGCGAGCGCGAGCACCGGCTACAAGCAGTCGCTTGGCGCGGACGGCCCGCCCGGGTCGTACCAGGACTTCGATCGCGCGAACCTGTTCTTCGTGATCGGCGCGAACATGGCCGACTGCCACCCGATCCTGTTCCTGCGGATGATGGATCGCGTGAAGGCCGGCGCGAAGCTGATCGTCGTCGATCCGCGCCGCACCGGCACGGCCGACAAGGCCGACCTGTTCCTGCAGATCCGGCCCGGCACCGATCTCGCGCTGACGAACGGGCTGCTGCACCTGCTGCATGCGAACGGCCGCACCGATGCCGCGTTCATTGACGCGTACACCGAAGGCTGGGACGCGATGCCCGCGTTCCTCGCCGACTACACGCCCGAGCGCGTTGCGGAAATCACCGGGCTCGCGCAAGCCGACCTGCGCAAGGCCGCGCAATGGATCGGCGATGCGCGGGAGTGGATGAGCTGCTGGACGATGGGGCTCAACCAGAGCACGCACGGCGTGTGGAACACCAATGCGATCTGCAACCTGCATCTCGCGACCGGCCGCATCTGCCGCCCCGGCAGCGGGCCGTTCTCGCTGACGGGCCAGCCGAACGCGATGGGCGGGCGTGAGATGGGCTACATGGGCCCCGGTCTGCCCGGCCAGCGCTCGGTGCTGTCCGACGACGACCGGCGCTTCGTCGAGAACCTGTGGCGCGTGCCGGCCGGCACGCTGCGCAAGGAGACGGGCCAAGGGACGGTCGACCTGTTCTCGCGGATGGCGGCAGGCGACATCAAGGCGTGCTGGATCGTCTGCACGAACCCGGTCGCGACCGTGCCGAACCGGCAGAACGTGATCGCCGGGCTGCAGGCCGCGGAGCTCGTGATCGCGCAGGACGCGTTCCTCGATACCGAGACCAACCGCTACGCGGACATCCTGCTGCCCGGCGCGCTGTGGGCCGAGGGCGACGGCGTGATGGTCAACTCCGAGCGCAACATGACGCTGATGCACGCGGCGGTCGCACCGCCCGGCGACGCGCTGCCCGACTGGCGCATCGTCGCGGAAGTCGCGCGCGCGATGGGCTTCGGCGAAGCGTTCGACTACGCGTCGGCGGCCGACGTGTTCGACGAGATCGTTCGTTTCTCGAATCCGGCGACGGGCTACGACCTGCGCGGCGCGAGCCATGCGGCGCTGCGCGACGGCCCGGTGCAGTGGCCGGTCGCACCGGGCACCGCGCGCGAGCGGCACCCGATCCGCTACCTGAACGACGGCGTGAGCCAGACGTTGCGCACGGCGGCCGACGGCAGCGATGCGCCGCGCATTGCATTCCCGACGCCGTCGGGCAAGGCGCGCTTTTTCGCTCGGCCGCACGTCGATCCGGCCGAGCTGCCCGACGACACGTTCCCGATCGTGCTGAACACCGGGCGGCTGCAGCATCAATGGCACACGATGACGAAGACGGGCAAGGTCGCGATGCTGAACAAGCTGAACCCGCGCCCGTTCGTCGAACTGCACCCGGACGATGCGAGCGCGCTCGGCATCGCCGCGAAGGACAGCGTCGAGATCCGTTCGGCGCGCGGCCGCGCGGTGCTGCCGGCCGTCGTGACCGAGCGCGTGCAGCGCGGCAACTGCTTCGCGCCGATGCACTGGAACGACGTGTACGGCGACGACCTGTGCATCAACGCGGTGACCAACGACGCGATCGATGCCGAATCTCAGCAGCCCGAACTGAAATACTGCGCGGTTGCGCTGCGGCGCGTCGAGACCGACGCGTTCGCGTCCGCCGACGACGAGACGGCGCAACCCGATGCATGCGCCCACGACGTACGGCCCGCGCCGGCGATGGTGCAGGCCACTGCTTCACAGGAATCCGACATGGCAGACATCGACACTTTCGCGACCGCGCTCGGGCTGACCGACCTCGCGCCGCCGCCGTTGACCGACACCGAACGGCTGTACGTGGCCGGCCTCGTCAGCGGGCTGAAGGCGAGCGCCGGCCGGCGCGAGGGCAGCGTGCCGGTGCTGCCGGCCGGCGCGCCGCTTACGCCGCCGGTGCGGTTCTGGCTCGACGGGATGCTCGCGGGCCTGTTCAGCCGTTCGCTGCCTGCGAGTTCGCAGGTTGCCGTTGCATCGGTTTTGCCGGCCGATACCGCCGCACCCGGCGGCGTGCGGATCGTTCGCACGCGCCCGAAGGTCGCGCTGTTGTGGGCATCGCAGACCGGCAACATCGAATCGCTGACCGAGGACTACGCGACGAAGCTGATGAACGCGGGTTTCGAGATCCGCACCGCGTGCATGTCCGACTATCCGGTCGCGTCGCTCGCGAGCGCGCAATACGTGCTGCTGATGACGAGCACGTTCGGCGACGGCGATGCACCCGACAACGGCAGCGAGTTCTGGGAGGCGCTGCAGGCCGGCAGCGCCGCGCGCCTCGACGGCGTGCACTTCGCGGTGCTCGCGTTCGGCGATCGCAACTACGACCAGTTCTGCGGCCACGGCCGCCGGCTCGATGCGCGGCTCGCGGAACTCGGCGCGGCACGCCTGTGTGCGCGCGTCGATTGCGACGTCGAATTCCAGAACGATGCGGATCAGTGGCTCGAACGCGTCGTCGCGCGGATCAAGGAGGCCGATGCCGCGCTGCACGCGGTGCCGTCCGGCGGGATGAGCCCGTCGGGGCTGCTGCCGTCGAAGGCGCATCCCGCGCCGTCGAAGCTCGTCGCGAACCTGCGGCTCAATCGCCCGGGCGCCGCGAAGGACACGCGCTATGTGTCGCTGTCGACCGAAGGCGCGAACCTCGAATACGAAACCGGCGATGCGCTCGGCGTTTGGCCGACCAACTGCCCGGAGCTGGTCGACGAGCTGCTGTCCGTCACTGCGTTGAAGGCCGATGCGCCCGTGTCGGTGGCGGGCGTCGGCGACCTGCGCCTCGGCGATGCGCTCGCGCGCCACTTCGACATCACGCGCCCGCATCCGGACACGCTCGCGTTCATCGCGTCGCGCAGCGCGAACGGCGCGCTGAAATCGCTGCTCGGCGACGACCGCAAGGGCGACCTGAAGCAATGGTTGTGGGGGCAACAGCTTGCGGACGTGCTGCACGAGTTCCCGGTCGACATGTCGGGCACGGAGCTGGTCGGGATGCTGAAGCGGCTGCAGCCGCGCCTCTATTCGATCGCATCGAGCCCGAGCGCACACCAGGGCGAGATTCATCTAACCGTGTCGGCCGTGCGTTATCACAACGGCCGGCGCGCGCGCAAAGGCGTCGCGTCGACGTTTCTCGCCGATCGCGCGGACGACGGCCGCGTGCCCGTATTCGTGCAGAAGTCCGCGCATTTCCGGCCGCCGGTGAACGGCGACGTGCCGATCGTGATGGTCGGCCCCGGCACCGGCGTCGCGCCGTTCCGCGGCTTCCTGCACGAGCGGCAGGCGCGCGGCGCGCGCGGGCGCAACTGGTTGTTCTTCGGCGAGCAGCACGCGCAGACCGATTTCTACTACGGCGACGAGCTGGGCGCGATGCACGGCAGCGGCTTCCTGACGCGGCTCGATCTCGCGTTCTCGCGCGACCAGGCCGACAAGATCTACGTGCAGGACCGGATGCGCGAGCAGGGCGCCGAGTTGTTCGCGTGGCTCGAGGAAGGCGCGCACTTCTACGTGTGCGGTGACGCGTCGCGGATGGCGAAGGACGTAGATACGGCGTTGAAGGCGGTCGTCGCCGAGCATGGCAGGATGTCGGACGACGATGCCAACGACTATGTCGCGCGGCTCGCGAAGGCGCGGCGCTATATGCGGGACGTGTATTGAACGCAGGCGGAGCGGCTTGACGCAGCTCCGCCGGATCGGTGGCTGGTACCGTGGCCGGCAAGCCGGCAAGCCGGCAAGCCGGCAAGCCGGCGGTCCGGGCTGCCGGCATGGCCGTCAATGGCGGATGCGGTGTGAGCCGTCTACCGCCGCCGGCTTACGTCACTGCTGCCGATCCCACGCGCGCGCCTGTTCGGCGCGCACGAACGCTTCCGACGACTGCGGCAGCAGGTTGCGGAATGCGCCGCCGTCGCTTTCGATCACGTCGACCATCTTCGCGATCATTTCATCCGGATCGTGCTGTTCGAGCGGGAACGTCAGGCGTTCGGGCGTTACCGTGTGGACCGCAGGATCGAGCCAGCGTCGCGGCGTTTCCATCATCCGGTCGTTGAAGCCCGTGCTGTACGGGCCGGGGTTCACGACCGCGACGCGGATCCCGTGCGGTGCCAGTTCCGCATGCATCGCCTCGGCGATCGATTCGACCGCGTGCTTCGACGCGCAATAGGCGCCGGTGAACGGCCCCGTGATCAGGCCCGCGATCGACGACACGAACACGATCTTGCCGTGCCGGCGCGCGAGCATCCCGCGCGCGATGTGCTGCGTGAGTTCGAGCGGCCCGAACACGTTGACGTCGAACAGCTCGCGCGCGATTTCGACCGGCAGGTCGACGAGCGCGCCGGCTTCGCCGACGCCCGCGTTGTTCACGAGCACGTCGAAGTCGAGATCGGCCGCGCGGGCGCGGTCGTGGGCCGACGTGACGTCGAGCTTGACGGCGCGCAGCGCGGTGCCGCGTTGCGCGGCGGCGGCCGTCAGGTCGTCGATCTCGGCGGTGGCGCGCACGCCGGCCGTCACGTCGTGACCGCGTTCGGCGAGCCGCAGCGCAACTTCGCGGCCGAAGCCGGTGCCTGCGCCGGTGATGAGGATGCGTTTCTGAGCCATGTGCCTACCTTGTGGAGTGGAGGGTTGCCTGAAAGCGGTCGCGGCAGTGCCGGGCGATCGCGGTGTCTTCGTCGACGCTGCCGCCCGAGACGCCGATGGCGCCGACGCAGCGGCCGCTGCCGTCGACGAGCGGTTCGCCGCCGCCGAACGTGACGAGCCCGCCGTGACTGTGTTCGATCCCGCGCAGCGGGCCGTCGCCCGACATCGCGCCGAGCGCGCCGGTCGATGCGCGGAAGCGGACCGCCGTTTGCGCCTTGCGCTGCGCGAGATCGATCGCGCCGAGAATACAGTCGTCGGTGCGCACGAACGCGAGCAGGTTCGCGCCGGCATCGACGATTGCGATGGCGACGCCGGCGACCTTCAGCGACTCGGCATGCGCGAGTGCTGCTTCGATCGTGACGCGGGCGGCTGCGAGCGGCAGCGCGGCGGTGAGCGGGTCCATGCGAGGCTCCGGTGGGACGACAGGGCCAGTGTAGGCAGTTGCGGTATATGGGAGAATCCGCATTCCGCTCGTAGGAGCTTCAAGTTTTTTTAATGATGGGCAGACGCGATCCGATGGCCGGGCTGCACGTGTTCATGACCGTCGCGACGGCCGGCAACTTCACGCGGGCGGCCGCCGCGCTCGGCCTGACGCCGGCGGCCGTCAGCCTCGCGATCGGGCAGCTCGAGGGCGAGCTGAACGTGAAGCTGTTCAATCGCAGCACGCGCGGCGTGAGCCTGACCGAAGCCGGGCAGCGCTACTGGCAGCAGACGGAGCCCGCGTACCGCCAGGTCATGCAGGCGCGCGGCGAGCTGAAGGATGCACGCAGCGAGCCGAGCGGGCTGTTGCGCGTCACCGCGCTGCCGCTGGCGCGCACGCTCGTGATCGCGCCGGTTCTTGCCGCGTTCCGCGAGCGCTATCCGAAAGTCCGGCTCGAGATCCGCTACGAGAACGAGCTGGTCGACATCGCGAAGGACGGCTTCGACGCGGGGATCCGGCTCGCCGACCGGCTGCAGCCGGGCATGATCGGCGTACGGATTGCGCCGGCGCTGTCGTGTGCGCTGGTCGCGTCGCCCGGTTATCTGGCGCGGTACGGCGCGCCTGCGTCGATTGCGGAGATCGAGCGTCATGCGTGCATCCGCTTCCGGTTTTCGGAGAGCGGACGGCTGCATAAGTGGCTGCTGAGTGACGGGCGCCGCGACGTCGATCTCGATCCGGACGGTGTATTCGTGACGAACGACGCCGACGCGGTGATCGATGCGGCGCGCGCGGGTGTCGGGATCGCGTTTGCGTTCATGCGCGAGCGGATCGAGCAGGACCTGCGCGACGGCACGCTTGTCGAGGTGCTGCCGGGTGCGTGCCGGACGTTGCCCCCGATGTGGCTGTATTACGTGAATCGCAAGCACGTGCCGGCGAAGCTGCGCGCGTTCATCGACGTGCTGCGCGAGCGGGCCGGCGCGGACGTGGCGTAGTCCCGTCGTCAGGTTGCGGCACGGATTCCTGTCATTCGGCTTCCAGGTAACGACACGGTTTCGATGATGGGGATTGGATACGCAACCGCGACCCGTTACGGATACGAACTACATCCACCTTGACCCGACCCGTCCCCCATTACAAAACACCGCCGCGGACTTACCGTTTGTCCTCCACCGTGCGGCCGCGCCCGGCAGATTTCTCCCAAATGCATCACAAGTCATTCATCCGATGAAAAAACCGCCCCGGATCCCGGTATGATGCGCACCTTGCGTTGATCGGCCGCACGATTTTGATGCGATGTTTACGCGCCCCGCGTGCCACAAAACCGCACAATGCGGCCCCGAAAGATTCTGTAATATAAATTCCGTATACTCGTAAGTTCTGATCCAGGCGCCACCTGCCGCCGTCTTCGGCCGACCGCCCACGCAGAACAACCAGATATGTCGCCGCCGGGCCAACCCGCGCCGCGACTCGCTATGCACCACCACTGAACAACCTATGTCTTCCCGCCACCCTGGGTCGCCGGGCCGTGCCGCGGCGGCGATCGCCCGTGTCTCGGCGCTGGTTCGCAACGAGCGCGTGCTGTCGCCGCTGCTCGCGTTCGGCATCGGCCTGCTGCTGATCGTGGTTTTCCAGCATCTGTCGGAATCCGTCGACTACCGGTCGGTGATCCGCCAGTTGCGCCACATGTCCGTCGGCGAATGGGGCGCGTCGCTGGCCGCGACGGCCCTCAGCTATCTCGCGCTCGTCGCCCGCGACGCGGTCGGCCTGCACTATGTCGCCGCGAAGGTGCCGCGCGCCGCGCTGTGGATCGGCGCGATCGCCGGATCCGCGCTCGGCAACGCGACCGGATTCGGCGCGCTGACGGGCGGTGCGGTGCGCGCGCGCGTGTACGGCGTGTCGGGCGTCACGCCCGCGCAGATCGGCCGGATGACGGTGTTCACGAGCGGTACGCTGGCGCTCGCGATGGTGCTGATGACGGCAGTCGGCATGGTCTGCGTGCCGGAGGCGCTCGCCGTGATGCTGCATGTCGCACCCGGCGTGCTCACGTGGAGCGGCGCTGCGCTGCTGGTGGTGCTGGCCGCGCTGGTCGCGATGTGCGGCAACACCGCGCGACCGGTCGTCACGCGCTTCAAGTGGCTGTCGTTCGACGTGCCGGCGCGGCGCGATCTCGTCATGCAGGTGGTCTACGCGGTGCTCGACGTCGTCGCGGCGGGCCTGACGCTGTGGGTATTGCTGCCGGCCGCGCCGGTCGGCTTCCCGACCTTCATCACCGTGTACGCGGCCGCGCTGCTGCTCGGGATGATCGGCCACACGCCGGGCGGGATCGGCGTGTTCGAAGCCGCAATGGTCTTCACGCTCGGCCGCGAAGTGCCCGCGCACGCGATGGTTGCCGCGCTGATCGCGTATCGCGCGATCTACTTCGGCGTGCCGCTCGTGCTGTCGGCTGGCCTGCTGGCCGGTTTCGAGGGCCGTGCGCTGCGGCGCCGTCTCGTGACGCGGCAGGCCGTGCGCGTGTCGCAGCTCGCGCCGCTGTTCCTGAGCCTCGTGACGTTCGCGGTCGGCAGCATGCTGGTTATCTCCAGCGCGACGCCCGCGTTCTGGCACCGGATCGCGATCCTGCGCCACCTCGTGCCGCTGTGGGTGCTCGAAGGCTCGCAGGTGATCTGCAGCGTGCTCGGCGTCGCGCTGCTGTTCGTCGCGCGCGGGCTGCTGCGCCGCCTCGACGGCGCATGGTGGATGACCTTCGCATTGACGCTCGCGAGCCTCGCGCTGTCGCTGGCGAAGGGCCTCGCGTTCGTCGAGGCCGGCGTGCTCGGCACGCTGCTGGTGCTGCTGCTCGTCAGCCGCCGCCGCTTCAACCGCCATTCGTCGCTGCTCGCCGAGCGTTTCACGGTGAGCTGGTTCGTGTCGGTGACGATGGTGCTGATGCTGGCCGTGTGGGTGCTGTTCTTCGCGTTCCGCGACGTGCCGTACACGCGCGAGCTGTGGTCGCATTTCTCGTTCGACGCGCGCGCGCCGCGTGCGCTGCGCGCGACGCTCGCGGCCGGCGTGTTCGTCGCGATGTTCGCGCTATGGCAACTGCTGCGCCCGGCGCCCGGCCGTTTCGTGAAGCCCGTGCCGCAGGACCTGTTCGACGCAGAACGGATCATCCGCGCGCAGGAGTGCAGCGATGCGGGCCTCGCGCTGATGGGCGACAAGTCGTTCCTGTTCTCCGAATCGCGCCAGGCGTTCCTGATGTACGCGAAGTACGGCCGCACGTGGGCCGCGCTGCACGACCCGGTCGGGCCGCGCGAAGAATGGCCGGCGCTGATCGGCAAATTCATTGCGCTCGCGCACGCGCACAGCGGCCGCGCGGCGTTCTACCAGGTGCGTGCGAACGCGCTGCCGCTGTATCTCGATGCAGGGCTCACGCTGATGAAGCTCGGCGAGGAAGCGCATATCGCGCTCGACCAGTTCGACCTGAAGGGCTCGAACCGCTCGCACCTGCGCTACGCGCTGCGCCGCGGCGACAAGGACGCGCTGACGGTCGAGGTGATCGCGCCGGGCGACGTGCCGGTCGCATTGCCGGCGCTGCGCGACATCTCCGACGGCTGGCTCGACAGCCGCGACGCGCGCGAGAAGAGCTTCTCGGTGGCCGCGTTCCACGACGGCTATCTCGCGACGCAGTCGGTGATGCTCGTACGGCAGGCCGACAAGCCGATCGCGTTCGTCACGTTCATGACGACCGACCTCAACACCGAGGCGACGGTCGGCGTGATGCGCCATCTGCCGGACGCGTCGCCGTACGCGATGGAGTATCTGTTTACGCAGCTCGCGCTGCATCTGAAGGAAGCGGGTTTCCGCAAGCTGAGCCTGGGCATCGCGCCGTTCTCGGGGATGGGGGCGGCGAAGATGCCGTCGCCGTGGCACCGGTTCGGGCTGATGGTCTGGCGCTTCGGCGGCCGCTTCTACAACTTCCGCGGCTTGCGCGCATTCAAGAGCAAGTTCGAACCGCACTGGGAGCCGCGTTACCTCGCGGCCTCGGGCTCGGTCGGCGTGTTCGTCACGCTGGCGGATCTGTCATTGCTGGCTGGAGGTCGGCGTTCATGATGTCGAAGAACGGAATCGCGCGGGCGGCAGCCGCCTGCGCGGGAATGATGCTGGCCGGCGCCGCGTGCGCCACGCAGCCGGCCGCGGTGAAGGCCGAAACCGTGTCGGGCGGCCGCTACGGGCCCGTTACCGTGACCAAGCCGAGCGGGCCGCTGCGCGGCTTCGTCGTGCTGTTCTCGCGTGAGGCCGGCTGGAATGCCGCCGATCAGCAGGCCGCCGACGCGCTCGCGAAGGCCGGTGCGATGACGGTCGGCGTCGATTCCGAGCGCTATGCGATGAACCTCGCCGCGAAGCAGGAGACCTGCCACCACCTCGACGGCGACGCCGAGGCGGTCAGCCACCAGCTCGAACGCCTCGCGCAGTCGTCGCGGTATTTCACGCCGATCGTCGCGGGCGTGGGCCAGGGCGGCGCGATCGCGAAACAGATCCTGTCGATGGCGCCGGAGAACACGATCGCCGGCGTCGTATCGGTCAACCCGGCACCGAAGCTCGATCCGCGCTTCAAGCCGTGCCCGCCCGATCCGACGATCGTGCGCCGCGCGATGCCGGGCTTCGTCGAAACGGCTGCCGCGGGCGACACCACGAAGCTCGTGTCGCTCGTCACGTCGCATCTGCGTGACAGCGGCAGCAGCGGCGACGAACTCGACGTGTCGGACCTGCCGCTCGTCGAACTGCCGGCCAAGGGCGGCAGCGACCGGCTCGCGATCGTGATCTCGGGCGACGGCGGCTGGCGCGATCTCGACAAGACGATCGCCGAGGCGCTGCAGCGCGACGGCGTGTCGGTGGTCGGCATCGACAGCCTGCGCTATTTCTGGAGCGAGAAGCCGCCCGCGCAGGTGAGCCGCGATCTCGCGCGCGTGATGCGCACGTACATGGCGCGCTGGCATGCGAACCGCGTCGCGCTGGTCGGCTATTCGTTCGGCGCCGACGTGATGCCGTTCGCGTACAACCGGTTGCCGGCCGACCTGCGCGACAAGGTCGCGGTGATGTCGCTGCTCGGCTTCGCGCCGTCCGCCGATTTCCAGATCCGCGTGACGGGCTGGCTCGGCATGCCCGCGAGCGACAACGCGCTGAAGGTCGCGCCGGAAATCGCGAAAGTGCCGCCGCAGCTCGTGCAGTGCTTCTATGGCGCGGAAGAGAAGGACACGATGTGTCCGGCGCTCGCAAACACCGGCGCCGACGTGATCAAGACGCAGGGCGATCACCACTTCGGCCGCGACTACATCGCGCTCGAGAAGAAGATCCTCGGCGCGTTCGGCAAGCCGGTGGCGGCGCGCTGAACGCCGGCGCCCGCGCTTCGCGGCGGGCGCCGGCCGGTTTGCTTCCGGTTCATCGTACGGGCGGCCATCGTGCCGCCCGTTTCATTTTCCGGCTTGCGTTGCCGTGTCCTGCGGCGGCGTTGCCGTTCTCGCATCGCGCTGATAGAAGCCCGGAAACCGGTCGAGCTGCCGCCGCGCGGCCGCGATGTCCGTGTCGTCGCCGAGCACCGCGCTCGAAAACCCCGTGCGCTCCATCAGCAGCAACTGGTCGATCAGCACGTCGCCGGTTGCGCGCAGGTCGCCGGCGAAGCCGAAGCGCTTGCGCAGCAGGTACGCCTGGCTGTACGCGCGACCGTCGGTGAACGACGGAAACTGCAGGTCGATGCGGGCGGCCTGCGCGATCCGCGCGGCAAGCGGCGGCAATTCCTCGTCGTTGCCGATCGTCAGCGTCGCGTCGTCGTGTTCCTGCGCATCGCCGGCATGTTCGGCCGGCGTCAGCAGCCGGATGCGTGCGTTCGTGCTTGCGTTGTCGCTGGCTTGCTTCATGCGTGCTCCGCCTGGTGGCGCGCGTCGTTCGCGGCGGCCTTGAAGGGTTCCGCGCCGATGCGGCGCACCGTGTCGATGAATCGTTCGCTGCGGCCGTCCGCATCGATCCGCGCATCGAGATACGCGTTGACGATCGCGTCGACGACATCGACGATCTCGTCCGCCGAGAACGACGGGCCGATCACCTTGCCCGGCCGCGCGGGGCCGCTCGCGGTCGAGCCGTCCGACCCGCCGAGCGTCACCTGGTACCACTCCGCGCCGTCCTTGTCGACGCCGAGGATGCCGAGGTGGCCGCTGTGATGGTGGCCGCACGAGTTGATGCAGCCGCTGATGTGCAGGTCGATGTCGCCGACGTCGTGCAGCAGGTCGAGATCCTGGAAGCGCTCGGCGATCGCATCGGCGATCGGGATCGAGCGCGCGTTCGCGAGCGCGCAGAAGTCGCCGCCCGGGCACGCGATCATGTCGGTCAGGAGCCCGACGTTCGCGCTGGCGAGCCCGATTGCGCGTGCGTTCTCCCACAGCAGGAACAGGTCGTCGACGTGCACCCACGGCAGCACGACGTTCTGCGTATGCGTGACGCGCGCCTCGCCGGCCGAGAAGCGGTCGGCGAGATCGGCAAGCGCGTCGAGCTGGTCCGGCGACGCATCGCCGGGCGCCTGCAGGCGGCGCTTGAACGACAGCGTGACGATGCGCAGCGCCGGATCGCGGTGCTCGGCGATATTGCGTGCGAGCCAGCGCGCGAATGCCGGATGACGGCTTGCCTGCGCGGACAGGCGCGCATTCGCGTCGTGCAGGTCGAACGTGCGCGGCTCGAGCCGCGGCGGGACGAACGATGCGGCGACGCGATCGAATTCGGCCTGCGGAATCGTGTGCGGGCCGCCGTCATGGTCGACGATCTGGCGGAACTCCTCCTCGACGTCGTCGATGTAGCGTTGCCCCTCGGTCTTGACGAGGATCTTGATCCGCGCCTTGTACTTGTTGTCGCGCCGCCCGTAGCGGTTGTACACGCGGACGATCGCCTCGATGTAGTTCATCACGTGCCGCCACGGCAGGAACGCGCGCAGCAGCGTCGCGATCATCGGCGTGCGGCCCATCCCGCCGCCGACGCTCACGCGAAAGCCGAGCTCGCCCGCGTCGTCGCGCACGAGCTTCAGCCCGACGTCGTGCCAGTCGGTCGCCGCGCGGTCTTCGGCCGCGCCGGTGATCGCGATCTTGAACTTGCGCGGCAGGAACGCGAATTCGGGGTGCAGCGTCGTCCACTGGCGCATCACTTCGGCGAACGGGCGCGGATCGGCGATCTCGTCCGGCGCGACGCCCGCGCGCTCGTCGCACGAGATATTGCGGATGCAGTTGCCGCTCGTCTGGATGCCGTGCATGTCGACGGTCGCGAGCAGGTCCATCACGTCGGCCGCCTTCGCGAGCGGAATCCAGTTGAACTGCACGTTGGTGCGCGTCGTGAAGTGCGCGCTGCGGGTCGGCAGGCGCAGCGTGCCGAGCAGCGCCTGCGCGTCGCATGCGGTGCGGTAGGTGGCGTCGTCGGGCACGTCGTAGTCGTGCGCGATCCGCGCAAGCACGCGAAGCTGCGCGCTCGACAGCTCGCCGTACGGCACGGCGACGCGCAGCATCGGCGCGTGACGTTGCACATACCAGCCGTTCTGCAGGCGCAGCGGCCGGAACGCGTCTTCGCTCAGCGTGCCGTGCTGCCAGCGTTCGAGCTGGTCGCGAAACTGGGCGGCGCGGCTGTGCACGAGCGCCCGGTCGAAATCGGTATATCGATACATGACGTGATACGCGAGAGGAGCCGCGGCGCGGCATGCGCACGGCTCGGAGGGACGTTGCGACGGATGTCGGTCAACGGAAGACAGCGTAGGGAACGCGGTGCGGCGGGACAAGCAGCAGATCGGAACGAAAAGGGCGCAGCAGTTGGCGGACGCGGCGCCGGCGCGGGCCGGGCATGCGTGGATGCCCGTGGCCGGTCGATGGGTCTTATGCGTCGGCGTCGACGATGAGCGCCGGATCGAGCGCGCGAATGCGCTGGTCGATGAAGTAGCCGCCGCCTTCCTGATAGCGCAGGAACAGGCGGCCGCACGAGCGGCAGCGGCTGACGTTGCAGCGGTTGTACGGGAAATGGCGCAGCGCGATCGGCGCGTCGTCCGATGCGTAGCGCGTACCCGCCGGATGATATTCCGCATAGGTCGGCTCCGCATCGCCGGGCGGCGCGAGCGTGCCCACTTCGGTCAGTTGCGTGTCCTGCAGCGACAGCGGCAGGCTCGTCCATCCGGCGAGCGAGGTGTTCGTGCACGTGCACGGCTGCGTGACGTGTGCCGCTTCGGCGGTCAGTTTCGACAGCGCGTCATGATCGAGGTAGGGCAGTTGGCTCATGGGAAATCGTGAAAAAGCGGCGAGACCGGCAATGTAACCCGCGCGCGGATCGGCTGCATGGCCGTGGCGCTGGCGGCGCGTACCGTGCACGGCGTGTGCGATCAACCGCCCTTGCGGACCGACGGCTGCGCGACCAGTTCGCCGAGCACACGGATCGCGCGCTCGATGTCGCGGCTCCACGGATGGCCGAAGTTCACGCGCACGCAGCGCTCGAAGCCGTGCGCGGCCGAAAACAGCGGCCCCGGCGCGAAGCTGATCCCGCGCGCGATCGCCTGGCGATGCAGTTCCATCGCGTCGATCGCGTCGGGGAACGCGAGCCACAGGAAATATCCGCCTTCGGGTCGTACCCACTCGACGCCGGCAGGCAGCCAGCGCCGCAGCGCGTCGTCCATCCGGTCGAGCTGCGTGTGCAGCGCGCCGCGCAGCTTGCGCAGATGGCGGTCGTAGCCGCCGTGCTCGAGATAGTTCGCGATCCCGACCTGCGCGGGAATGCTCGCCGACAGCGTCGTCATCAGCTTGAGCCGCTGCACCTTCTCCGCGAACCGGCCGGCTGCGGCCCAGCCGATCCGGTAGCCGGGTGCGAGCGTCTTCGAGAACGAACTGCAGTGCATCACGAGGCCATGCCGGTCGAACGCGCGCGCGGGCAGCGGATAGTCGGGGCCGAAATGCAGTTCGCCGTAGACGTCGTCCTCGATCAGCGGCACTTCGCGCGCCGCGAGCATGTCGACGAGCGCGCGCTTTTTTTCGGCGGACAGCGTGACGCCGGTCGGATTCTGGAAATTGGTCATGAACCAGCACGCGCGGATGTCGTGCCGGTCGAGCGCGTTCGCGAGCGCATCGAGATCGAGGCCCGTACGCGGATCGACGGGGATCTCGACCGCGCGCAGGTCGAGCCGCTCGATCGCCTGCAGTGCCGCGTAGAAGCCGGGCGCCTCGACGGCGACGACATCGCCGGGCCGCGTGACGGCCATCAGGCACAGGTTCAGCGCTTCGAGCGCGCCGTTCGTGACGACGATCTCGTCGATCGGCTGCGACACGCCCGTCGCGAGATAGCGTCGTGCGATCTGCTGGCGCAGCGCCTCGTTGCCGGGCGGCAGGTCGACGACCGTGCTCCACGGGCTGACGAGCCGCGTGGCCTGCGCGAGCGACTTCGCGAGGCGCGGCAGCGGAAACAGTTGCGGCGACGGGAATGCGGAACCGAGCGGCACGATGCCGGGCTGCGTGGCGGCATCGAGGACGGAGAACACGAGGTCGCTGATGTCGACCTTGCGCGATGCGCCGGCGCGGCGTGTGCGGCGCTTCGCGGCCGGGCCTGCCTCCGGCGTTGCGCCCGGTGCGACGTAGTAGCCCGAGCGTTCGCGTGCGCGGATCAGCCCCCACTGTTCGAGCAGGTAGTACGCGCGAAACACCGTCGACTGGCTCACGCCGTGCTGCGCGATGATCTGCCGCAGCGACGGCAGGCGCGTGCCGACCGCGAGGTTGCCGTTGCGGATGTCGTCGGCGATCGTGTGGGCGAGGGTTTCGTAGCGTTTCATCGGCGTGGACGGGGCGCGTCGCCACCGCGCGCGGGCCGGAGTGGCGCCGCGCCGGCGGGCGCGGAGCATTGTCCGATGCGCGGCCAGAAAAGGAAAGCGCGGGCGGACGGCGGCGGACCGGCGCAATCGGCGTCGACGGTCGCAGGGGCGCGTGCGACGCAAGCGGTGCGTGGTCATCGCAACTGTCTTCGCGATGCGAACCGGCCGATGTCCGGCAACGTGCTTTCGTCCGATCATTCGTCGCCCGGCTTGCCGCGTTCTTGTGCGCGCCTCGATTCCGGATCGACGCTGCGCCGCGCATATCGCCGTCTGCATGCGCAACGCCTGCCGCGTGCGGCTATTTCCAATTGCGCGCCAATACTTTTTATGGTCTCGTTGCGTGATATCGCATCGACTCGAAAAAGGATAGTCGAATGCAGCCGAGCGATTCACACGGGGTCCGATTGATCAGGGGAATCGGCGCGCGTACGCGTGCTCGCGGCGCCGTGCGCAGGCTGCTCATCGTATTGACACTGGGCTTGCTTGCGCCCGACCTGTCGGCCTTCGCCGACTCTCCCGAAACCGTCAACGACAACGACAACGTGCTGCGCGTGCTGGCATGGCCCGGCTATGCGGACCGCGACGTCGTCAGCGCATTCGAGGCGCAGTTTCATGTGCGCGTCGAAGTGACGTTCGTCGATTCCGACGAAGCGCTGTGGTCGCGGATGCACAGCGCGGCGCCGCCGCCTTACGACTTGCTGGCCGCGAACACGGCCGAGATCCAGCGCTACGCGCACGAACGTCTGCTCGCGCCGATCGACCTGGCACGCATCCCGAACCGGCGGCGGCAGTTGCCGAACTTCCAGCAGCTCGCGACGATCGGCGGGCTCGTGCAGGGCGGCGCGACCTACGCGATCCCGTTCACGTATTCGTCGATGGGGCTGATCTACGACCGCAAGCAGGTTCCGGCCGCACCGCGCTCGATGCGCGAGCTGTGGAATCCGCGCTACCGCGGCAAGGTGCTCGACTTCAACAGCGCGCAGCACAATTTCTCGTTCACTGCGCTGGCGCTCGGTTATCCCGATCCGTTTCGCCTGTCGCCCGCGCAGACGCTCGACGTCGCGCACAAGCTGATCGACCTGCGCCGCAACCTGCTCACGTACTACACGCTTCCTGAAGAGGCGACCGCGCTGTTCGTCCAGCATCGCGCGGCGCTGATGTTCGGCAACTACGGCACGCAGCAGGTCGAGCTGCTGCGTCGCGCCGGCGCGGACGTCGGCTATGTGATCCCGGACGAAGGCGCGCTTGCATGGCTCGATTGCTGGGCCGTCACGCGCGGCGCGCAACGTCCGGAACTTGCGTTCGCGTGGATCAACTACATGCTCGAACCGGCGATCGGCGCGTTGCTGACCGAGCGCCAGGGGCTCGCGAACACGCTCGAGCCGCCGCCGGGGCTCGATACGGGCCACGAGCATCTCGTGTGGCTGCAGCCCGTCGAGGACATCGCGCGGCGCGAATCGCTGTGGAGCCGCATCGTGTCGGGCGACCGGCCGGAGCAATTCGAAAAATGATCCGGCTCGGGCTCACGTCGAAGCTGTCGGTGCTGTTCGCATGCATCGGCGTGGTCGCGTCCGGCACGACCGGCTATTACACGTATCGCGCGAACCGCACGATGCTGGTGCAGGAAGCGCAGCACAGCCTGCTGATGTCGACGCAACTGCTCGGGCAGCGCTTCACGACCGCGCTGTCCGACGTCGCCGACGATGCGCTCGTGCTCGCGCAGTTGCCGTCGTCCCCGATCGTCGCGGGCAGCGACAACCCGGACAGCGCGCGACGCAAGCGGCTCGAGCAGGTGTATTACAGCTTCATGAGAAATCATCCGGAATACCTGCAGATTCGCCTGATCGCGAGCGGGCATTTCGGGCTCGAACGCATTCGCGTCGATCGCGACGCGCGCGGCATCGTCGTGCTGCCGGAAAGCGTGTTCCAGGAGAAAGGACAGTTTTCCTACGTATTCGACACGCTCGCGACGGCGCCCGGCCACATCTACCTGTCGCCGGTCGCGATCAACCACGAGACGGGTCCGAATGCGGCCGAAGGGTTGCCGATCCTGCGCGTGGGCACGCCGGTCGTCGACGCGTCGGGCCAGACGGTCGGCGCGCTCGTCGTCGACGTCGAGCTGTCGCGCGTGTTCGACCGGCTCGAACGCGATCTGCCGGACGACTATGCGGTGTATCTCGCGAACGAGTGGGGCGATTTCCTCGTGCATCCCGATCCATCGCAGGCGTTCGGCTTCGATCGCGGCCGGCGCGTGCTGATGCAGGACCGCTTTGCCGCCACGCGCGAACTGTTCGACAGTGCGCGCACGAACGTGACCCTCAATGGCCTTGAGCGGCCCGACGAGGCGCCGGGGCAGATGTTCGCGTTTGCGCGCACGCCGTTCGGGCACGACGAGGGCAACCGCTTCGTCGTGCTCGGGATGGCGCGTCCGCTAGCGGACGTGCTGGCGCCGGCCAGCATGCTCGGCGAACGGATCGTCCGGATGGTGCTCGTGTCGAGCCTGCTGGCGGTGATTCTCGCGATCCTGTTCGCGCGCGCGATCACGCGGCCGCTGCAGATACTCGCGCGCGCGGCGACGCACGTGTTCGACGATCCGGCCGCCGAACGGCTGCCGGTCGGGCGTGCCGACGAGATCGGCGTGCTCGCGCGCTGTTTCGACAGCATGCGTGTCGAGATCCGCACGCAGGTCGCGATGCTGCGCGCGAAGCAACTCGAACTCACGCACCTCGCCGGACACGATCCGTTGACCGCGCTGCCGAACCGCCTGCTGTTCATGGAGCATCTCGATGCCGCGATCCGGCATGCGGCCGCGGTGCGCGAAGGGCTGGCCGTGATGTTCGTCGATCTCGACCGCTTCAAGCAGATCAACGACCAGCACGGGCACTCGGCCGGCGACCGCACGCTCGTCGCGGTCGCGAAGCGGCTGAGCCTCGTGCTGCGCAGCGGCGACATGGTCGCGCGGCTCGGCGGCGACGAATTCGTCGTGCTGATTTCGGACGTGCGGTCAGCGGAGGTGATCGACGACGTCGCGTCGCGCATCCAGATCGTGATGGCCGAGGAACTGGAGTTCGGCGACCGGCGTGTGGCCGTCGGGGCGAGCATCGGCGTCAGCGAGTTTCCGGCCGACGGCGCGTCGGCCGAGGAACTGCTCGTCAAGGCCGACGCGGCGATGTACGCGGCGAAGGCGTCCGCGCAGTGTCCGTGCGTGCGCTATCAGGACCTGGTTGGCGGCGCCGCCGCGCCGGACGAGGCCGGCCGCGTTGCTTCGGGCGGCAGCCGGTGACGGCCGGCCGGTAACACACGCGATGCAGGTGCGGACTGCGCGCGGGGCGCGCAGCGGCAACCTTAGTGACCGAAGTAGACCGAGTCGCGCGGGCGTTGCACCTTGGCGGCCGGTGCGCCACCCTCTACGGTCGCGGCCGGTTGCGTACCGTAGCCGGTATTTTCCGCGGCGTGCACGCGGGCTTGCGCGGCCTGGATGTCGGCCGGGTAGTACGGGCTCGACTGGCTCGGCTTGTAGCCGGCTGCTTCAAGCTGGACCAGTTCGTCGCGCACCTGCGCGCGGGTCACGGTGCTTTGCGCGAATGCGCCGAACGACGCGGACAGGGCAACAGCGGCAACGACTGCGGAAACGAGCGATTTCATGATGACCTCCGATGTTTGTGTTGGCTTTCCGCGTTCGACACCATGTCGTAAGCGGTTGATTACATCGTAGGCGTCGGTCGACCTAGGGTAAACGTGGATTTCGGCGAAAGATCGTTGTCGTCGAGGTAATAATCCCGGGACAAATGCCTTCTGTCCCCATTCGGTATTGCCGGATTTGCAAGGGCGCGGTGGTGCGGGCGGGTGCCGCGCACGGGCGGGCGCCCGGCGACGACGGGGGAGACGGCGGAGGTGCAGATGACGCGGGCGGGCCGCGGTGCGGCCGGATCAGACGCTGTCGTCGTCGATTTCCTTGCGCTCGCGGCGTTCCTCGTTGCCGCGGCGCGCGCGCAGGCGTTGGCGCGACAGGACGGCGATCACCTGCTGGGTCGGCGCGCCGGACGGCAGTTCGTTGCGGATGCGATCGGGCACCATCGGCAGGCCCGCACGCTGCCGGCGCAGCGCCTTGGCGATTGCCCGGCGGCATTCGTCCCCGTGGCAATCCCATTCATCGCGGATTCTCTGGCAATAACGGCATTGTTCCATCGGAACAGTCTAACGCGTCTTCGGGAACCGGGCAGCGCGCGGGGCCGAACACGTCACGCGCCGGGCGCGGCACCGGCGAGCGCTTGCGCATGCGACTGGAAGCGGCGGTGCTCTTCCGGCGGAACGAGCGAGCCGCCCGTCGCCCAGATGACGTGCGTCGACCGGCGCAGGTCGATCGCGTGGCGACGCACGTAATCGCGGCCGGCGGATGATCGCGTCAGCCAGCCGGGCCCGCCGACGGCAGCGGCGGCCGACGGCTCCAGTTCGACGCCGGTGGCGCGCCGGACCGCCAGCAGTTGCGCGTAGAGCTGCTCGTCGCTGACGGTGAAGACGCCCGACAACTTCGATGCCATCAGCGGACCGACGAGATGCGAGGCCTGCGCGACCGCCAGGCCGTCGGCCTCGGTCCGGTTGTCGAGCCCCACGTCGTAGACGGACACCGGCGTGTCGACCCCGGCGGCAAGCTGGACCAGCATGCATGGCGATGCAACGGGCTCGGCGAAAAAGCAATGCACGTGCCGGCCGAACAGCGCGGCGAGGCCATAGGCGATGCCGCCCGGCGCACCGCCGACCCCGCACGGGATATGGACGAAGAGCGGATGCGCCGCATCCACGATGCGGCCCGACGCGGCGAGCTGTGCGGCGAGATGTCGAGCGCTTGCGGCATAGCCCAGGAACAGCATCAGCGAGCCTTCGTCGTCGACGAAATGGCAGCGCGGGTGAGTGCGCGCCTGCGATCGTCCGGCCGCGACGGCTTGCGCATAGTCGCCGTCGTGCTCGACCACGCGAACGCCGCGCCTTCTCAGGCGCTCCTTCTTCCATGACTTTGCGTCGGTCGACATGTGAACGACCGATTCGAACCCCAGCGCGGCGGCGATCACCCCGATGCTCAAGCCGAGATTGCCGGTGCTGCCGACGATGACGGTGTGCGTCGCAAACAGCGCGCGTGCGGCGGCCGACGCGAGGATTCGCCGGTCGCCCGCGGGGTCGAGCAACCCGTGTTCGATCGCGATCGACTCCGCGAGCGCCAGCACTTCATGAAAGCCGCCGCGCGCCTTGATCGAACCGGCGATCGGCAGTGCGTCATCGCGTTTGATGAACCAGGCGCCGTGCTCGTCGGCCGGGTGCGACAACGCGCGCTGCAAGTCGTCCGCCGGCATCAACGGCGACTCGATTTTTCCCGCGGTTGCCGCGAGCTCGGGAAACAGCTCGGCCATCAGCGGCTCGCATCGCGCCAGCCTCGCTTCTGCCATTGCAATGGCGTCGAACGACGGCGCGTCCTGCGGCAACGGGCTGCCGGCACGGGGATTCAGCCACAGCAGTGGACGACGGGACTGAAGTTCGGCTAATAGATTGGCGGGTTGGAGCGTAGTGAGCACGGATCGGCCTTGGTGTCGTTTGACTGAATGATGACGGGCAATGCTACGATTCCGGCGGACGGCGCGAAAGCGCCGATTTCTAATGGAAGCATTAGCGTGGCTTATATCAATGCGACTGGACGGTTCGATTCTCGGTGCGTTGCTGTGCTTTGAAACCGCAGGCCGGCTGCTGAGCTTCACGAAGACGGCACAGGCGTTCAACCTGACACAAAGCGCCGTGAGCCAGCAGATCCGGCATCTGGAGGACCGGCTCGGCTATCCGCTGTTCGTGCGTCAGGCACGCGGGCTGAAGTTGACGGAGAAAGGCGCGCTCCTGCTCGGGACGATGTCGGGCGCGTTCGGCGACATCAATCGCACGCTTCAGGCGCTCGGGATGCCGAACGCGCCGCTGCAGGTGAGTTGTCTGCCGTCGCTTGCGCTGCAATGGCTGATGCCGCGCCTGTCCGAGTTTCACCGGCAACAGCCGAACGTGTCGGTTCGCGTGAAAGCCGAGTTCCAGCTGCTGGACCGGCGGGCAATGGAAACCGACGACATCGACGTGGCGGTGCGCTACGACCCGGTGCAATACAGCCGGCTGCATGCCGACGCGATCCTCGACGAAACCCTGTTTCCGGTCGCGACGCCTGCGTATCTGGCGCAGCATCCATCGTTCGCCAGCGGGGAGTCGCTCGACGGCGTCGTGTTGCTGCACGATGCCGCGCCGTGGGTCGGCGCGCCCGAGTTCGTGGAGTGGCGCACGTGGCTGGAGGCGGTCCGTCCGGCGTGGATCGCGCATCTGGACGGTCCGCAGTTCAATTTCTCCAGCCTGGCGATCACGGCCGCGCTGAACCACCAGGGCGTGGCGATGGGCCGCGCAGCGCTGGTGCATGACGAGATCGTGAGCGGACGGCTGGTCGACGTGTTCGGCAGGCACGTGCGCGCGCCGGCGCGCTACATGCTGCTGTCGCGCAATCCCGACGATCCGCGGACCGCGGCCTTTTCCGAATGGCTCAAGGCCGAGTGCGCGCGCTTCGACGAAGCGCGGTCGCAATGGCTTTCGAGCAGGACTGGATGCCGGTGAACGAAGTTGCCGCGATTGCGCGGTGCTTTCGTTGCGGAAGGTTCGACGACGGCTGGTTGAATGGGACTGCGAAGCAATCGGGTGGCGGGCGTTGCCCGAGACTACAATTCACCATCCTTTTCCATACGGATTCCTTGCGGATGATAGGAACTCGAGCGGCTTACCTGAGCGACCAGATTCCCCAGATGGCGATCAACAGGCCAAGGCCGAATCCGCAGCCAAGCAACACATAGGTTTCCATTTCGTGCCTTTGAAAACGGGGCAGCGCCGACGTCGGCATCGGCGTGCGAGCAGCAAAGTCGGTAACGTGTCGTCCGCGCCGTCGGGCGGAGCGATACGCCGGGTCCGCGAATACTACGCTTTGCAGCTTTCAGAACGCATGCGCGATCGATGGCGGCGGGCCGACCGTCATGGCTTGCCCGCGTGCCCGTTGTCGACGTGCGCGACCGGCGATCCGCCGTGCCTGAACACGCCCGATTTCCAGATCATCTGCGATGCCGCGGCGAGCACGAACAGCAGGACGACCATCCGGAAGATTCCCGGCGACATCTTGTCCCGCAGCGGGCGGACGAGCCACATCCCGGCAATGGCCGGCAGGCTGGCCGCGGCCGAGATGGCGAGGTCGGCGCCGCTGGCATGCGCGGCGCCGCTGAACGTCGTGATCAGCGTGACGATCGACACCACGAGGATGATTGCGATCTGCTTCGTGAATACGCGTCCGGTCGCGCCCGACGAAATCAGGTAGGTGGCGAGCAGCGGGCCCGGAACCGACGCGATGCTTTCCATCAGCGCCGCGCCGAACCCGAGCGCGAACCCGACGGGCTTCTGCCACGCGTCCGGCAGGTTGAGCTTCGGTGCGGCGAGCATCAGCGTCGCGGCAACGATCAGCAGTGCGCCCGATGCCGCCTGCGCGTGCGCCGGATTGAGGGAGAGCAGGATCGCCACGCCGACGATATTGCCGATGACGGTGCCCGCGATCGGTGCGGCGATCTTCCGGGCCGTTGCCAGCACCTGGCCGCCTTCCAGCGCCTGCGGAATGTTGCCGAGGATGATCGGCATCGACAGCAGCAGCACCGCATGCCGGATCGGCAGGAACTGGCTGAGGATCGGCATCGCGATCAGCGGTACGCCGATGCCCGTGATCCCCTTGGCCATGCCGCCCAGCAGCAGCGCGACGGCGATGCCGGCCAGATCGAACGCGGTGAGCCCCTGCAGGCTGGAGACCAGCACACCTTCAGTCAGATTGAGATGGATCATGGAGTGGCATGTCGCGGCATATCAGGCAGCGAGCGCGGTCGATGGAGCACGCTGCGGTGGCGTGCGTTCTGCACGCATTCGTTCTGGTGTGGCTTGAACCGGCCATTCGGTCGCATCGCACCGCCTGTTGTGCGGCCGGCGGGCGCGCAGCCCCGATTCAGGCCGGCAGGTCGTACCGGCAAGCATGAGCAACGCGGTGGCGTGGTTCAACATGGATTCTCGGCCGCCGGCCGGTGCGCATGCAAGCGACGCGGCGGATCGAGCGTGCATCTTACCTGAGCGCCGCCGACGACGTTCGACTCGATCGCGGCGTAGCGCGCGGTCTGCTGTACTGGCGGTGCGTTTCAATATAATTCATGATGTTTGACCGCCTCATGCGCGGCATACATGCCATGAAACAAGGAGCCCCGATGACGCTTGCCCAGTTGCAGGCACTGGCCGCCGTAGTCGAACTCGGCTCGCTCACGGCCGCGGCCGACCGGCTCAGTCGCAGCCAATCCGCGATCAGTCACGCATTGACCGAACTGGAAGAGATCACGCAGGTCAAGCTGCTCTGGCGCGACCGGCAGCCGGTCGTCCTGACGGCGGCGGGCGAACGTCTGTGGCCGTACGTGCAGAGCGTGGTGCGGGAAGCGCAGATGCTGCGCCAGCAGTTCAGCCTGTCGCGCGGCAAGCTCGAAGGAAAGCTGGTGGTCGCGTCGCTGCCGAGCGTCTCGCTGGCGTTCGTCGTCCCCGCGCTCGAGGCGTTGAAGGAGATGCACCAGGGCGTGTCGGCGGTGCTGCTCGAAGGCACGGACAGCGAAGTCGAAGGGTGGATCGACGACGGTACGGCTGACGTCGGCGTGGTGGCCGGCGCCAAGACGTTCGCGCACAATCTGCCGCTGCTCGACGAGGATTTTGTCGCGGTGGCCGCGGACGGCATGTTCGACGGCCGCAAGAGCGTGTCGGCAAAACAGTTGTCCGCGGCGCCGTTCATTTTCTCGAAGGCAGGGTGCGGGCCGCTGATCGCGGATTACTTCGCGCGCGGCGGTGCGCCGCTGCGGGCCGCGTTCAACGTGGTCGAGATGCGGACCATTCTTTCGATGGCGGAAGCCGGCATGGGGGTATCGATCGTTCCGCGCATCACGCTCACGTATACGCCGTTCGGCGGCCGCGTGCTGGAACTGTCGCCGAGGCTGCATCGTTCCGTGCGGTTGTCGTGGAACGTGGCCGGCAACGCAGTCACCGACGAGTTCGTGAGGCTCGTCGATGCACAACGCGCCAAGGCCGGGAAGGCGATCCGGACACGCGCGACCAAGGGCAGGTAACCCGCGACCCGCACGATGAAAAGCGCTCATGAGCGGCTTGCAGCTTATTCATGTTGAAGATGGTCGAGATGCAATACATTGTTCGAACTTCATCAACTTGACTGTTCTGCCGCGAAGGAGACTGCCGTGCCGGCCTTGCCCACCCTGTTTGCGTTCGGACTCGTGTCGCTCGGCATGGTGCTGACGCCCGGACCGAACATGCTCTACCTGGTTTCGCGTTCGATCTGCCAGGGCCGCCGCGCAGGGCTCGTGTCGCTCGGCGGCGTCGCGCTGGGGTTCGTGTTCTACATGTTCTGTGCGGCGCTCGGCATCACCGCGCTGGTGCTGACGGTGCCGTATGCGTACGACGCGCTGCGCTTTTCCGGCGCGCTCTATTTGTCGTACCTGGCCTGGCAGGCGCTCAAGCCGGGCGGTCGCTCCGCGTTCCAGGTCAGGCAGTTGCCGCACGACAGCCGCGTCAGGCTCTTCACGATGGGTTTCGTCACGAACCTCGCGAATCCGAAGATCGCGGTGATGTATCTGTCGCTGCTGCCGCAGTTCATTTCACCGGGGCACGGCAGCGTGCTCGCGCAATCGCTGGCGCTCGGCTGCGTGCAGATCGCGGTGAGTGTCAGCGTCAATGCGCTGATCGCCTGCATGGCCGGTTCCATCGCGGGTTTTCTGGCGGGCAGGCCGCTCTGGGCGTCGGTCCAGCGCTGGTTGATGGGTACCGTGCTGGCCGGATTGGCGGTGCGTATCGCGCTGGAATCGCGAAGCTAGCGATGGCCGGATGAATGGCGCAAGCATCGCGTCGATGCCTGCCGACGTGCAACACAGGATTCGGCTAACGCCTGCCGGGCGGCGGAACCGACGTTCCGCTCGCTATGCGTGGCGCTTGGGATTCCATGCCTTATGGACGAACTCGAGACGGTTGCCGTCGAAGTCCGCCACGTTGGCGGCGTAGTAGCCGGGGGCGAAGTAGGTGCGATCGGCCGGTTTTCCCTCGTCGGTGCCGCCGGCTTCGATGGCAGCCGCGTAGGCGGCGTCGACCAGTTCGTTGCTGTCGCAGACGATCCCGAGGTACAACCCGGTCTCGCCGGGCTTGCGTTGACGCAGCCAGATGCTCGATCCGACCGCCGTTCCATTGCCGTACATGTCGTCGCCGATGCCGTAAAGATCGGGGACGCCCGCCGGACCCGATGCGGAGTCGTAGTTGCCGAACAGGCGCCAGCCGAGGGGTTTCAGTGCGGCAGCGTAGAACGCCAGCGACTTGTCGATGTCGGTGACGGAGAGGTAGACGTGGTCGATCATGGGGTGGCCTTCGACGTGGGGGATGCGTATCGTTTGTTCATGCCGATACCTGACTCGGCAAATCGGTGGATGCGCTGCATGAACCCGGATCCACCGCGTTTGCTCGTCTGACCGGAAACTGAACACGTCGCGACGCCAATCTAGCAGCCCGACGCGAATCTGGCGAGCGCGCAACGAGCGGCATCGTCACCCGTGGCAATTGCCCTCGGCATCCTTCGCGACCCGCACCGGCGCTGGCTTTTCGCTGCGCCGGCTGCGCGTCGAGAGCCAGCACAGGATCGATCCGCCGCACACCATCGATGCGCCTTGCCAGAATTCGACCGACAGCGGCGCGTGCAGCAGCGTCGCGGCGAGCGCGGCGGCGAGTACCGGCGTCAGGTACGACGCGCCGACGATGATCGTCACGTTGCCGTGCATGATGCCGGTGTTCCATGCCGCATAGCCGAACCCCAGCGCCGATGCCGCCAGCACGATATAGACGACCGCGTGGAGGCTGAACGTCATGGCGCCGCCGCCTTCGATCGCGAATTTGATCCAGAGCGCCGCGGCGACCAGCATGAAGAACGGCGTGACGCCGTTCTTGCCGTCGGCAAGGCGTGCCGTCACCGTGCAATAGCCGGCCCAGATCAGCGCGCCGACGAACGCGAGGCCATAGCTCAGCGGATTGTCCGCGACGTTGCGCAGCATACCGGCCGGATCGAGGCCCTGGTCGCCGCCGAGCACCCAGCAGATGCCGAGCATCGACAGCAGGACGCCCGGCACGACCAGCAGGTTGGCGCGCTGCTTGTTGAACACGATGGCCGCGACCAGCGTCAGGCTCGGCCACAGATAGTTGACCATCGCGACTTCGATCGCCTGCCGGCCGTTGCTCGCATACCCGATCGACAGCGCGAGGCACAGCTCGTACGAGACGAACAGCAGCCCGCCCCACAGCAGGTAGTTTTTCGGGAACTTGCTCAGGTCGGGGAAGCCGATCGTAAACAGCAGAAGCACGGACGCCACCGTGTAGATCATCGCGGCGCCGCCGGTCGCACCGAGACTTTCGCTGACCCCGCGAACGAGGGCAACCACCGAGGCCCACAACAGCACCGCGCCGAGCCCGACGAGCGTTGCGTTGTTCCTGTTCTTGCGCTTCATGCTTCCTGCCTGTTTCAACATTCAAATTCGATTTCGGATGATTCGGTCCCGCTCGCGTGTGCCGTCATCGCGAACGGAAAAATCCGGTTGCGGCCGCCACGCAGTGCGGCCGCCGCAACCGGCAATGCAATTCGGCAATTGCGCCGGACCTGCGTAGTTTAAAGGGGCCGCGCCGGAGCGACCGAGCGGCGGACGTTGGCGGGGGAACAGTCGGGCGTGTGCGGCCGATTCATGCGCGGGTGCGGAACGCGGTAGCCGGTCATGCGTCGTCGATGCGCCACGCCGCACCGATTGCCGACAACGCGCGTCCGATCGAGTCGAGCATGGCGTCACGCGTCGGCCCGACGCGTGACGAGGAAGAACCCGTCTTCGTCGGTCGACAGGCCGATCAGCGGCCAGCCGCCGGTGTCGTCGCGAATTTCAAGCTGTCGTCGGTCGGGATCGACGTCGATGTCGCCATGCGTTTGCCGTAGGGCATCCGCGATTGCATCGAATGCGCTGGCCGACGGGGGCGTGTCGATGTGGTATTCGAAACTCATCTTCATGGGCCGGGTGCGAGGCGAGCAGTCTAACCCGCTTCATCGCACGCCCATACCCGGATGGCGATGCAACCGGCGCCCGCCGCAGCGGGCGCCCGGCCGATCACCGCTCGTGCCGCTTCTTGCTCAGCTCGATCGTCTCGAACAGTTCGTACTGCGCGGTCGGGTGCTGATCGGCGCCCGGCGCATGGTAGTAGCGCATCGTGATCGTCGTGTGCCCGCCCGGCTTGCCCGGGTCGTGATCGAACACCGCGATCCCGTAACCGGTGCCCGTATCGCGGCGCGCGGACCAGATCGCATCCTCGAGCGCATCGGCCGGGTGGCGCACGAACGTATTCGGCGCGGTGCCCGGCACCGGCCGGTTCGGCTTCGTGAACACCTTTGCGCGCGCAAAGCCGGTCGACGGGTTCTCGCCGTACACGTCGAGCGGCGCGCTGGTGCCGCCTCCGCCGAGGATCAGGTGGATCGTGCCGTGGCTCGTGTCGAACGTCGTGCGGTCCGGATCGTTCGAGCCGACCGGACGCGGCTGCAGCGTCTCGACCACTTCGCCCGTCGTCGCGTCGACGCCCGCGCGGTGATTGCAGCCGCGCACCGGGTAGCTGCGCTCGTAGTCGTGATCGTGGCCGCACAGCACGAGGTCGACACCGTAACGGTCGAACAGCGGCAGCCAGGCCTCGCGAATGCCTTTGTCGGAACCGTTGCCCGTCTTCGACGAACTGAGCGCGTCCTGGTGCATCTGCACGACGATCCAGTCGATGTCGTCGTCGTGCGCCGCATGGCGCAGCGTGTGTTCGAGCCAGCGCGTCTGCTCGCCGTTGCTGTAGCCGCGCACGTAGAACGACGTGCCGGGCTCGATCGGCGGGCGGCCCGTGCTCGCGGCCGGCACGAGCGGCGCGGGGCCGCCGACGAACGCGGCGGCGTCCTGGTACACGACGTCATCGGCGTCGAGCGACACGAACAGCACCGAGCTCACGCGGAAGCTGTACCAGCGGCCCGGGAAGTGCGTGCCGTTCTCCGGCAGCGTATAGCGCGCGAGATACGAGTCGAGCCCTTGCGGACCGTTGTTGAACTCGATCTCGTGATTGCCGGGGCACGGCATCCACGGGCGATTCGCGGCCGACGTCTGGTTGTTGTTGCCGAAGTCGCGCCACACCTCGGGCTGGTGCGCGGGGTTCAGGTTCGCGTAGCAGAGGTCGCCGTTCAGCAGGTGGAACAGCGGCTGGAACTGCTCGACGGCCTGCACCGCGAAGCGGCTCTGCGGCGACGACAGCACCCATGCGCCGTTCGGCGTCGCGAGATCGCCGTAGCTCGTGAAGCGGAACGGCGCGCGGCCGCGCGGCGCGGTCGAAAAATTCGCGGAGAACGGCTGCGCGGCGTTGCTGTCGTTGTCGGCCGTGATCTCGTAGCGGTAGCGCGTATCCGGTTTCAGTCCGTGCACGCGCGCGTGGTACGCGAACACGGTTTCGCCGTTCAGGCCGTCGGTGTACAGGCGCTGGACCCCGTGCACCGTGCGCGGCGGCTCGCCGTCGGCGACGATGCGCGCGCGCGGATTGACGGCCGGCGCGAGCGACGCCCACGAGATCACGACTTCGGACGTCGGGTCGTTGCCCCACGTCAGGTGGACCTGTTCGGGCGTGCCGTCCGGATTCGACGCGGCGGCCCGGGCGGCCGCGAGCCCGCCGGCAGCGGTGGCAAGGCCGGATACGCCGGCCAGTTTCAGGAAGCCGCGACGAGACACCGAGGCGGCCGGCTCGTTCGGCTGATCAGGGAGATGGTCCTGGTTCGACATGGTCGTAGTTTTCGTTGATGGGGGCGCGAGAGATGGAACCGAGCGGCCATGCGCGAGCGCGGCCGGGGCGTGGGCCGGAAACGAGCGGGATCCCGGTGACACGCATTGTCGAAGGGCAGTTTTGCCGGGTTGTGACAGCCGGGCAACCCTGCGTGTGCGGCGGCCGATACGCAGACTCGTGCATTGCGCGGCATCCGGTCCGCGCCAACGCGCGTTCGGTCCACTCGAAATTTATTCGGCAACACCGCGACGGATTTCTGTTGCTCGCTCCGTTTAATGCATGAACGACCGCTTCCGGTCGATGCCCGTTACTTCGGAGTCTTTCATGAAACTTTCTGTTCCATTGCGGTTTGCCGCCGGATGCGTGGCTGCGCTGGCGGCGTCCGCCGCATTCGCGCAGGCCGTCATCGTCGCGCCTTACGCACCGCCGGCGCCGCGCGTCGAAGTGATGCCGGCGCCGCGCGCGGGCTACGTGTGGGACCAGGGCCACTGGCATTGGCAGCAGGGCCGCTACGTCTGGATTCCGGGCCACTGGCAAGTGGTGCGCGTCGGTTACCACTGGGTGCCCGGACACTGGGCCGCGCGCGGTCCGGCCTGGCGCTGGGTGCCGGGCCACTGGGCCTGATGCGCACGCCGTCGCGCAGGGCATCGTGCCGGCGCGGCGGATCCTTCACGCAACGTCATGAGTCGAAGCCATGCCTTTTCGAACCATCGTGATCCTGGCGGCCGCGGCCATCGTGCTGGCCGGCTGCATCGTGGTGCCGGCGCGTCCGGTGTATTACCGGCCCGCGCCGGTCGTCGTATATTGAACGCGCCGGCCGACTGCCGCGCGACCGGGCGACGCGTGACCGGCCGACAGGATCGATATGCCGCGCGACACGGATGTCGATGAAACGGACATGGCCGACGCCGTGTGCGACGCCGCGCACGATGCGCACGGCGCCGCCGAACAGTCGGCGTGGCGCCGTGCGGTGATGGCCCGACGCATGCAAGGAGAGCACGACGATGAGCTTCAGCCGGGCGGCGGGCACACCTGCCGGCACGAGGCGGCGCATGCGCGCTGCGCGACGGAGCAGGCGGCGTTGAGCGATCGCGGCGACCGCGATCCGGACGCGGAACTCGTCGCGCGCGTCGGCGCGCGCGATTCGTCGGCGGTGCGCGTGCTCGTCGCGCGCAAGCTGCCGCGGCTGCTTGCATTGGCGACGCGCATGCTCGGCGACCGGAACGAAGCCGAGGACGTCGCACAGGAGACGTTCTTGCGAATCTGGAACCAGGCGCCGCGCTGGCGCGAAGGCGAGGCGCGCTTCGACACGTGGCTGCATCGCGTCGTGCTGAACCTGTGCTACGACCGGTTGCGCGGCCGGCGCGACGAGCCCGTCGATACGTTGCCCGACGTGCCGGACCCGCAACCGGAGCCGGCCGCGCAGGCGGAGCTGCGCTCGCGCGATGCGCGCGTGCGGCAGGCGCTTGCCGCGTTGCCGCCGCGGCAGCGGGAAGCGCTCGTGCTCCAGTACTATCAGGAAATGTCGAATGTGGAAGCGGCCAACCTGATGGGCATCACCGTCGATGCGCTGGAAAGCCTGCTCGCCCGCGCGAGGCGCAACCTGCGCGCGCAACTGGCCGGCGACCCACCTAGCGAGGACAAGCGATGACACCCGAACGATTTCGTACCATCGTCGCCGCGTACGGCTCGGACGCGCGGCGCTGGCCGGACGGCGAACGCGCGGCGGCCGAGGCGTGGGCGCGTGCGAATCCGCGCGACGCGCTGCTGGCACTGGACGATGCCGCCGATCTCGATGCATGGCTCGCATACGACACGGTCATGCCGCCCGCGCCGGCGCTCGTCGAGCGCATCGTCGCGACGGCACCCGCGCCGCAGCGCGCGCGGCGGCGCGGCACCGTGTGGTGGTCGGGCGCGGCGTTCGCGGGCGTCGGCCTGGCCGGTGCATTGGCGGGCGCGGTGGCCGTGTCGATGCTGATGCTCGGCAGCGTGCCGACGTCGCCGCACGAGCCGGACTATCTGACGACGACGTTCGGTGGCCCGAGCGTAGATTGGGGTATTGAATGAGCGAACGTGGCTGGAAATTCATTCTCGCCGGCTCGGTCGTGCTGAACGTGTTCATGCTCGGCGCGATCGGCGGCGGCGCGTATCAGTGGTTCTCGACGCATCGCGACCTGCGCGCCGAGGGCGCGCCCGCGCAGCGCACCGCGTTGCGTTTCGCGGCGGACGAATTGTCCGATACGCGGCAGCACGAGTTTGCCGCCGCGCTGAAGGCCGCGCGCAAGAACGGCCGCGATTTCGCGCGGGAAGGGCGCGACGGCCGGATCACCGTGCTGGACCTGCTCGCCGCGCCGCAACTCGATCGCGCAGCGATCGACGCCGCACTCGACCGCACGCGTGCGGCCGACACCGCGATGCGTGCGCAGGTCGAGCGCAGCGTCGTCGATTTCGCGGCGACGCTGACACCCGAAGAGCGCGTGAAGTTCGTCGACGGGTTGCAGCACAGCGGCAACTGGCGTTTGCCGCCGAGACTGCAGAAGAAGCCGGACGCGCCGGCGAGCGAGTAAGCAAGCATCAGGCAGGGCGACACGCGATATGTGTGTCGCCGACATTCGCGTTCGGTCACGCGCAATGCGCGCACCGGATGAATCGTTTCGCTGTTGCGCGTCGATGACTCGCGCCATTGCAGTGCATCACCGCCACCGACTCTCCCGTTCCCCGCTTCCCCGATCCAGAAAATATTCGCCATCCCCGCGACGGATTTCCCTGCGTGCCCGCGTTAAACGTGGGTACGCACCGCAAGAGAGCCCGTCATGGACCACCCGAACGACTCCACGCCGGCCGCGATCGCGCTGAACCGCTTCGGTCTCGGCGCGCGGGCCGACGAAGCGCCGCCAGCCGACCCGAAGGCGGCGCTCGTCGCGCAATTCGACCGTTACGACGCGCGGCCCGCCGCGTGGGCCGGCGAACCGGACGCAGTCGCGCTCGCGACGCGCTTCGCGAACGCGCGCAATGCGATGACAGGCGACGACGCGGCCGCGAAGCGCGCGACCGCGCAATCGATCCGGCGCGACGGCTACGACGCGTATCGCAGTGCCGTCGCTGCACGGTTGAACAGCGCGTTGAACACGCCTGCGCCATTCGTCGAACGTCTTGTGCATTTCTGGGCGAACCATTTCGCGGTGTCGGTCGACAAGGGGCAGGTGGCCGCTTACGCGGGCGCGTTCGAACGCGATGCGATCCGTCCGCACGTGCTCGGCCGCTTCGAGGACATGCTCGTGGCCGTCGAACAGCATCCCGCGATGCAGGTCTTCCTCGACCAGGCGCGCTCGGTCGGCCCCGACAGCCCGGCCGCGCTGCGCGCGGAAGCCCGCAATCCGTCGGCGAAGCGCGGGCTCAACGAGAACCTCGCGCGCGAAATCATGGAGTTGCACACGCTCGGCGTGCGCACCGGTTATACGCAAGCCGACGTGACGGAATTCGCGCGCGCACTGACCGGCTGGAGCATCGCGGGCGGCAAGGGGCCGCGGCCGGGCGACGCCGCGCCCGGCGCGTTCGTGTTTCGCCCGAACCTGCACGAGCCGGGCACGCGCACGGTGATGGGGCGCACCTACGACCAGCCGGGCGAAGCGCAGGCGCGTGCGATCCTGCACGACCTCGCGCGGTCGGACGCGACGGGACGGCATATCGCGTTCCAGCTTGCCCGTCATTTCGTCGCCGACAATCCGCCGCCCGCGCTGACCGACCGGCTGGCCCGCGCGTTCGACGCGAGCGGCGGCGACTTGCCGACCGTCTATCGCGCGCTCGTCGATGCGCCCGATGCGTGGTCGCCGGCCAACCGCAAGTTCAAGACGCCGTGGGAGTGGGCTGTGTCGTCGCTGCGCGGGCTCGGCTGGCGCGAGATGGACGATCGGGGCGACCTGAAGGCCGCGCCGCTGCTCGCGCAACTCGGCCAGCCGGTGTGGCGGCCGGGCTCGCCGGCCGGCTATGACGACGTCGCCGCGAGCTGGGCCGCGCCCGATGCGCTCGTGCGCCGCGTCGAGATCGCGCAGCGCCTGGCCGCGCGCACCGGCGACCGGCTCGACCCGCGCACGCTCGGCAACACGCTGCTCGCCGGTTCGATGAGCGCGCCGACCGCGACCGCGCTGGCGCGAGCGGAAAGCGCGACCACGTCGCTCGCGCTGCTGCTCGTATCGCCCGATTTCCAACGGAGGTGAACATGGACCTGTCCCGCCGACAATTCCTGAGCGTTGCCGCCGCCGGCGCAGGCGCGATCCTCGTCGCACCGCGGATCGTGTTCGCGAACGTCGAGACCGACCGGCGCTTCGTGTTCGTGATCCAGCGCGGCGCGGCCGACGGCCTGAACATCGTCGTCCCGTATGCCGAACCCGCGTATGCGTCGCTGCGCGGCGCGCTCGCGATCGATCCCGCGGCCGCGACGCGGCTCGACGGCACGTTCGCGCTGCATCCGTCGCTCGCGCAGACCGCGCAGTTGTACCGCGACGGGCAGGCGCTGTTCGTCCATGCGATTGCGTCGCCGTATCGCGATCGCTCGCATTTCGACGGGCAGAACGTGCTCGAGACAGGCGGCCGCGCGCCATATCAGGTGAAGGACGGCTGGCTGAACCGGCTTGCCGCGCTGCTGCCGGCGACGCGCGAAAGCGCGATCGCGTTCGCGCCGACCGTGCCGCTCGCGTTGCGCGGCACCGTGCAGGCCGCGTCGTACGCGCCGTCCGGTTTGCCGGCCGCGCCGGACGATCTGCTCGCGCGCGTGTCGGCGCTTTACGAGGCCGACGCGCAGCTCGGCCCGCTGTGGCAGTCGGCGATGGAAGCGCGCGGCCTCGCCGGCGACGCGCATGCGCGGCAGGACCCGGCAGGCGTCGGCAAGCTTGCCGCGACGTTCCTCGCGCGCGACGACGGCCCGCGGATCGCGATGATCGAGACGGGCGGCTGGGACACGCACAGTGCGCAGAACGCGCGACTCGCGAATCAGCTGAAGGCGCTCGACACGATGCTCGCCGCGCTGCGCGACGGCCTCGGGCCCGCATGGCAGCAGACCACGGTGCTGGTCGCGACCGAGTTCGGCCGCACGGCCGCGGCGAACGGCACGGGCGGCACCGATCACGGGCAGGCGTCGGTCGCGATGCTGGCGGGCGGCGCGGTCGCGGGCGGCCGCGTGATCGCCGACTGGCCGGGGCTGCGGCCGGGCGACCTGTACGAAGGCCGCGACCTGAAGCCGACCGCGTCGCTCGACGCGCTGATCTCGGGCGCGGCCGCCGAAAGCCTGCGGCTCGATCCGCGCCGCACTGCGTCCGTGCTGTTCGCGGAAAGTGGTACGGCGCGGGCGATGACCGGGCTGATTCGCGGGGCCGCGTGACGCGGGGCGTTGCTGCGCTCGTCCCCGCGAATCGATTACACAACAAGGGAGAATCGAAGATGAAGATCCGAACCGTTTCGCTTGCCATGCTGGCGTGTGCGAGTGCCGTGCTGATGTCCGCCTGCGTGGTGGAACCCGTGCGCCCGCCGCAACCGGCGCCGCTCGTCGAAGTGGCGCCGCCGCCACCGGCACCCGGCTATCGCTGGGCGAAGGGGCATTACCGATGGGCCGGCAATCACTGGGCATGGGTGCCCGGGCATTGGGTAGCCGTGTACTGAGCGTGCAAGGCGTGCCGCGCGATTCGCGTAGCGCCTACCACCCGATCCGGTGCTTCTCCTCCGTCTCGCGATGCCGCCAGTCGTCGTCCGCGTGCAGGTACTGGCTCGTCGTCGTGAGCGACACGTGGCCGAGGTTGTCGCGCACGAGCCGCAGGTCGACACGGCCGTCGGCCATATGCGAGCCCGCGCTGTGGCGCAGCCAGTGCGCGGACGCCTGTTCGAGCACGCGCGCCTGTTCGTCGCCGGCCGCGCCGTTCGCGCGCAGCCGGTCGGCCGCGTGCCGGAACACCTGCTTCACGATCCGGTGCAGCGCCGCGCGCGTGAGCGGCTTGCGCGCCTGGCCGAGCGGCAGCACGAGCGGCGTGGGTTCGCCGTCGGACGGCAGCGCGGGCAGGCCATGCGCGCGCCGGTAGCGCGACAGCTCGGTCATCATCTCGTCGGTGGCCGGCACGAGCCGCTGCCGGCCGCCTTTGCCCGTCACGTCGAGCCACCAGCGGTCGTGCCCGTTCGCGTCGCGCCGGCAGAAGAACTGGCCCATCGTCGCGTCGGCCGCTTCGGTGATGCGCAGCCCGCCGAGGTACAGCAGCGTGAACAGCCAGCGCGCGCGATCCGCGTGGAAGCACGCGCGCGCGTCGTCGCGCGGCATCGCGGCGATCGCGTCCTTGACCGACTGCCACAGCGGTTGCCCGAGATGGCGCGTGACGCGCGGCGCGGGGCGCCGCTGCCGTTGCCGCGACAACGCGAGCGGATTGCCGGCGAGGTAGCCGGCCTGCACCAGCCACGAGAACATCACGTTCAGGATCACCAGCGCCTGCCGCTGGCTGGCCGGCGACAGCGGTCCGTAGAACGGCCGCCAGCGCGGGTCGTCGCGCGGATGCTTGCGGCCGCCGTTCGCGCACCACAGGTCGGCCGGCGCGGGCGCGAGCAGGAACTGCCGGTAGACGACGAGATCTTCATGCGTGAGCGACGACAGTGGCTTGCCGCACGCGATCACGGACCACAGCAACAGGCGCTCGGCTTCCTTGCGGTAGTTCTGGAACGTGGTCGGCGTATCGACGAAGCGCGCGAGCCAGGCGCGCACGGCGTCGAGATCGTTGGTCGCGGCGATTTGTGGGTGCGCGCTGCTTGAGCGATTGGTGCCCGCGCGTCCGTCGAGCGCGGCCGGCACGGTCAGCGTATCGATCGGCAACGGACGCAGTGCGGCGTCGGACGGAACGGGTGAGGTCATGCGAAGCGGGGGGCGCTGCGTGGGCCGCACGGGCGTGGCGGGCGCGCACGGGGCCGGGGCGGACGAGGGCAGCGCGACAGAGCGTATCGGGAAGCGCCGATGGTACACGATCGATGCGCGGCGTTGCCGCCGTCGACGACGATTGCCCGGCCGGTGACTCCCGGCCAGTCCATGCAGCGTCGCGCACCTCACCCCAGCGACAGCACGCTGTTCAACAACGTCCGCACGAGCGTCGCCTGCCGCGTAACACCTGTCTTCGAAAAAATCGCGCGCAAATGCGAGCGCGCGGTGTTCTTGCTGATCGCGAGCTCGTCGGCCGCTTCCTCGAGCGTCTGCCCGTTGACGAGCGCAAGCGCCAGCGCGGTTTCGGCCGGCGTGAGGTCGAACAGCTTGCGCACGATGTCGTGCGACGCCTGCGACTTGCGCTCGGCATCGCGGATGAACACCGCGCACGCCGGCCGGCGCGGATTGTCCTCCGACCATTCGCTCAACGGGACCGCGCGGATCAGCACGCCGAGCCGCGCCTTGCCGGACGGGCGCGGCACCGCGATCGCCTGCACGACCGACGGCACGCCGCCCGCGCGTTCCGCGAGTACCTGGCGGATCAGCTTCTGCAGCTTGCGGTCCTCCAGCGGATACGACGCCTCGAGCGCGCCGCCGCGCACGCGCAGGCCGTCGCATTCGGCGAAGATCTCGTCCGCGACGGAATTGGTCTTCATGATCGTGCCGCGCTCGTCGAGAATCGCGGTGCCGACGAGCATGCGGTCGATCGTGCTCGCGTACAGCGTGCGCTCGGATTCGACCATCCCGAACTTCGCATGCAGCCGCACCGCGCGCTTCAGGTGCGGCAGCAGCGCGTTGCAGGCGGCCTTGTCGGTCGCCGAGAACGCATCGCCGCGATGCGGACGGCACACGCGGAAACGGCATTCGATGCCGTCGTGCGTGCGCAGGTCGGCGCCCATCAGATAACCGACGTCGTGCGGTTTCATGAACTCGCGATACATGGTGCTGCTGCGCCATACGCCCAGGCCGAGCAGCTCGTCGACGGTGACGACGTGGTCGGTCGGCAGGTTCACGAACGGATCGAGCGCGTAGTAATAATTGTTGTACGACGCGACGCCTGTCAGCGGCGCACTGTGCTCGGACGCATTGATCATCAGCCCCGCGTGGCCGCTGGCCGGCCAGCGCAGGATCATCGTCACGTAGTTCGCGTGCAGGTGCACGCGGATCTGCTCGAGCGCGCCACCCCACGGCACGTCTTCCAGCGGGCCTTCGTAAATGGTCGTGAGGAGCGCGTCGAACTGCTCGAGCGTCAGTTTCGATCGGGCGAGGTGCGGCGGAAGGGCCGGGGGCGCCGTGGTCATTCGGGTTGTCTCCTGTTGCGGCCGCCGGATCGCGAGGCGCCCGGCGTGCATGTGCGGACCGCCGGCGGCGATGCGCGCGGCTGAACCGGAACACGGTAACGTGTCGGCGCACGCGCGACATCGCACGAATGAGGGTGGCGGATCGCCTTCTGTAAGCTATTTGTGAACTTTCCCGGCGCGCTGTCCGTCTAAACGCCCCTCGAACGCTTCCAGAGGAACATCAGATGATTCGCCAATCCAGAACGTTGCTCGGCGCCGCCGTCATTGCCGGCAGCACGCTCCTCGCCGGATGCCAGACCGACGCGGCCGTCACGGCTCCGAACGCGGCCCGCCCGTCCGACGGCCGGCCGGTGACGAAGACCGTCTATGTCGCGCCGCAATCCGCGCGCTGCACGGGCGTCGTGCCGATGGAATGCCTGCAGGTGCGCAGCAGCCCGGGCGAGCCGTGGAGCCTGTGGTACGCGGGCATCGAGGGCTTCGCGTACCAGCCCGGTTACCTGTATACGCTCGAAATCGACGAATACCGCGTCGCGCAGCCGCCGGCCGACGGTTCGTCGATCCGCTGGGTGCTCAAGCGCGTCGTCGAGCGCCGCCAGACGAACTGACGGCCGCGCTCACGCGGACGATCGCGCCGCCGCACCAGCCGGCGGCGCGGCCGTATCGATCCGCCGGAACACGACGGACGACAGCAGCGTGACGGCGCCCATGCACGCGAACGACAGCATGAACCCGCGCCCCATCGAGCCCCACCACGCGGCGAACAGGTTGACGAGCCCGCCGCCGATCGACACGCCGAGCCCCATCGCCAGCATCTGCATCATCGTGAACAGGCTGTTGCCGCTGCCGGCGTCGGCATGCGACAGCCCCTTCAGCGTCACGCCGTTCATCGCCGCGAACTGCATCGAGTTCGCCGCGCCGAACACGACCAGCAGCACGATCTCCAGCACCGGCGCGGGCCGTACCGACACCAGCGCGAACCCCGCGATCGCACCGCCGACGATTCCCGTATTCACGACCAGAAACGTCGCGTAGCCGAAGCGCTTCACGAGCGGCGCGATCCAGCGTTTCGCGATGACGCCCGCGATCGCGGCCGGCAGCATCATCAGCCCCGACTGCAGCGGCGTATAGCCGAGCTGCACCTGCATCAGCAGCGGCAGCATGAACGGCACCGCGCTCGTGCCGATCCGGCACAGCAGGTTGCCGAGCAGCCCCGAACCGAAGTTCGGCTCGCGGAACAGCCCGAGCCGGAACAGCGGCTGCGCGCGCCGCCGCGCATGCGGCAGGTACGCGAGCGCGCTCGCCAGGCCCAGCACGGCGAGCCCGGCCGCCCAGGCGGCGCGATGCGCGGGCATCGGCGGGTCGATCGCGAGCGACAGCGCGATCATCGCGACCGACAGCAGCGCACAGCCGACGAAGTCGAACGGCGGCGGCTGCTTCGCCTGGTCGTGCGGCAGGTAGCGCTGCACCGCGATGAAGCCGACCACGCCGACCGGCACGTTGACGATGAACACCCAGTGCCACGAAATCGCCTGCGTGAGCCAGCCGCCGAGCGTCGGCCCGACGATCGGGCCGAGCTGGCCGGCGATCGACACGAACGCGATCGCCGCGACGTACTGTTCGCCCGGCACGCGGCGCAGCACGGCGAGCCGCCCGATCGGCAGCAGCATCGAGCCGCCGATGCCCTGCACGGCGCGCGCGACGACGAGCTGGCCGAGCGTATGCGATGCCGCGCAGCCGATCGACGCGAGCACGAACACGAGAATGGCGACCGAGAACACGCGGCGCGTGCCGAACCGGTCGGCGAGCCAGCCGGACGCCGGCGTGAGCATCGCCATCATCAGCGTGTAGGCGACCACGACGGGCTGCATCGCGAGCGGCGACGCATGCAGGCTTTGCGCGATCGAAGGCAGGGCGGTATTGACGATCGTCGTGTCGAGCGCCTGCATGAAGAATGCAGCGGCGACGATCCAGAGCAGCGCGGAGTGTGTGGGTTCCCGGGACATGGCGAAATGGTGGTGCGAAGGCCCGGCGCGGGCGGCGCCGGTGCGCGGTCGCACGGCGCCTGCCGGTCTTCAGGCACTCGATGGTACCGATTCCGGTGGTCATCGGGAAGCTGCCTGAAGACGTTTGCTGCCATCGGCCACGCCGACGACTATGCGCGATGCTCGATCCCGTCCGGCGTAGCGCACCCGCCACGCGTGATGCGCCCGCATCCTGCAAGCGCACCACGCTCCGTCATGCGGACCGTTTCTGCGAAAGCACGAGCAGCGCGCCGTTCCTGTCCTCCAGCACCGCGCGGTACTCGTGCGGGCCGGCCTGCACGGGCACGCGCACCGACGCGCCGGCCTTCACGACCCGCGCCATCGCTGCATACAGGTCGTCGTCCTCGTCGACGCGCAGCGTGAGCGCCGCGCGCTCGACGATCTGCTCGTCGCCGGCGACCAGCGCGATCGTCAGCGGGCCGCCGTCGAGCGCGCAATAGCGGTCGCCGTCGCGGAACTTCACGTTCAGGCCGAGTCCGTCGACGAACAGCGGCAACGCCGTGTCGATGTCGTCGACCGGATACAGCAGCATCGATACCTTCATCCCGGTTCTCCCTTGTCTTGATGTGGGCGGCGTGCAACGTGCCGCCGTTCGATGCTAGCGCGCCGTTCGCGCGCTCACGCAGTCCGATCGGATGACCGTGAAACCCCTCTGTCCCCGCAGGCCTGCCGTTACTCCAAACAGACGATGCCCGCGCCCGCCCGCGCGCCGACACTCCCATTCGTGGACCGTCGCTATTCGTCCGTATCGTGCGGGCGGGCCGCACGACCCCGACTCGTCCAACAAACATGGAGACGCACGCAATGAAGTTTTCCCTTATCTACGAAGCCCAGACCACCGACGCGTCGCGCGAGGGCGACCACCGGGTGTTCAAGGAGACGGTCGAACAGGCGTTGCTCGCCGAGCAGGTCGGCTTCGACACGATCTGGTGCGTGGAGCACACGTCGCTGACCAACTATGCGCACATGAGCGCGCCGGAAACCTTCCTTGCGTACCTGGCCGGCCGTACGACGCGCATCGGCCTGGGCCATGGCGTCGTGTGCCTGCCGCCGGCGATGAATCACCCGATCAAGGTCGCCGAGCGCGTCGCGCTGCTCGACATCCTGTCGGGCGGCCGCGTGCATTTCGGCGTCGGCAAGGGCGGCAGCCAGCAGGAAGCCGGCGCGTTCGGCTACGACCTCAACGAACTGCAGCCGATGATCGACGAATCGATGTACCTCGTGCCGAAGATGTTCGTGCAGGACGAGATCGAGCACGACGGCAAGTACATCAAGATCCCGAAGCGCCCGATCCACCCGAAGCCGTTCCAGGATCCGCACCCGCCGATGTACCTCGCATGTACCAACACCGACGCGCTGCTGCGCGCGGGCCAGCGCGGGATGGGCGCGCTGGTGCTCGGCTTCGGCGGGCCCGACGAAGTCGCGAAGAAGAACGCGGTCTATCGCGAAGCATGGGCGAACCGCAAGCCGGAAGACCAGGTCGGCTTCCGCCCGACCCAGCACCTCGCGGCGCTGTGCCCGACGGTCGTGATGGCCGACGGCCAGGCCGCCCGCAAGATCGGCATCCGCGGCCAGCGCTACTTCATGGAATCGCTCGCGTACTGGTACACGGGCGGCGAGCGTCCGGACCCGGCGAAGTGGGGCGACGACCTCGTGCAGGCCGACACCGGCGAGATGGTGATCCGCTCGCGCTTCGCGTCTGAAGAAGTCGTCGTGAACTTCGCCGACCCGGCGCTCGCGATGATGAACCCGAACCACGCGTACGGCACGGTGGACGACTGCATCGGCTATGTCGGCCGCCTGCAGGAAGCCGGCGTCGACGAAGTGCTGTTCCTGTGCCAGATGGGCACGGTGCCGCACGAAGCGCAGCTGGAGACGATCCGCAACATCGGCGAGCACGTGATCCCGTTCTTCAACAAGGAGAAGGAGCGCGCCTGCGCGTAACGCGGGGCGGGCCGCGCCCGTCGTCCCTTCGGACGATGCGGCGCGGCCGCGCGACGCCGACCATCGACGGTGGCGAGCATCGCCCGCGGCCAGGCCGCGCAGAACAACCATGAACGAGAGCGGGGCAGGCGCCGCGGCGCACGTCCCGTTTCACAGGAGACATTCGTGCATCGCGACAACGATTCGAACGCACTGGCCGCCTCGCTGATCGCCCGGGCCGAGGCACTGGCGCCGACGCTGGCCGGCCGCGCCGCGCAGGCGGAAGCGCAGGGCCGCATCCCGGCCGAGACGATCGCCGACATGCAGGCCGCCGGCTTCTTCAAGGTGCTGCAGCCGAAGCGCTACGGCGGCTACGAGCTCGATCCGCAGACCTTCTTCGACATCCAGATGGCGCTCGCGCGCGGCTGCATGTCGACCGCGTGGGTGTACGGCGTCGTCGGCGTGCACAACTGGCAGCTCGCGCTGTTCGACGAGCGCGCGCAGCAGGATGTGTGGGGCAACGACCCGGCGACGCTGATCGCGTCGACCTACATGCCGGTCGGCCGCGTGACGCCGGTCGACGGCGGGTTCCGCTTGTCGGGCCACTGGAAGTTCTCGAGCGGCAGCGAACTGTGCGAATGGGTGTTCCTCGGCGCGCTGGTGCCGGCAGCCGTTGCCGGCCAGCCGCCCGAATACCGGACCTTCCTGCTGCCGAAATCCGACTACCGGATCCAGCAGGACTGGGACGTGCTCGGCCTGCGCGCGACGGGCAGCCACGACATCGTCGTCGACGACGTGTTCGTGCCCGCGTACCGCACGCACAAGGCAATCGACGGGATGATGGGCACGAGCCCCGGCCTGGCCGTCAACGACGCGCCGCTGTTCAAGCTGCCGTTCGCGCAGATCTTCGTGCGCGCGGTGTGCACGTCGTGCATCGGCGCGCTGCAGGGCGCGCTCGACGATTTCACCGGCTATGCGGCGACGCGCGTGTCCGCGAACAGCGGCGCGAAGACGACCGACGATCCGGGCGCGCAGAACGCATGCGCGAACGCGGCCGTCGCGATCGACGAGATGAAGGTGCTGCTCAAGCGCAATTTCGCGGAACTGATGGCGTCGGTGACCGGCGGCCCGGCCGTGTCGATCGAGCGCCGCGTGCATTTTCGTTACCAGTCCGCGCAGGTCGCCGAGCGCTGCGCGCAGGCCGCGAACGCGCTGCTGCGCTACGCGGGCGGCAACGGCATCTATCACCGCAATCCGCTGGTGCGCCGCTTCCTCGACCTGCATGCGGCCCGCGCGCACTACGCGAACAACGTGGACCGCTTCGGCCAGAACCTCGGCGCCGTGATGCTCGGCCGCGAGAACACGGACTTCTTCATCTGACGGGGCCGAGATGAACGACACGCAAGCACAGCAATACGTGTTCGACGTCGTGGTCGTCGGCTCGGGCGCGGGCGCGCTGCTCGCGGCGTGCCGCGCGGCCGACCGCGGCCTGTCCGTCGTCGTGATCGAGAAGACGGCGTTGTACGGCGGCACGTCGGCCGTGTCGGGCGGCGGCATCTGGGTGCCGTGCAACCACCATATCGCCGAGCTCGGCGCGACCGATTCGCGCGAGGCCGCGCGCCGCTACATCGATGCGTGCGTGGCCGGCGCGTCGACGCCCGACAAGCTCGACGCGTATCTCGACCACGCGCCGGAGATGCTGCGCTACCTGGAATCGAAGACGCCCGTGCGCTACCAGTCGCTGCCGAAGTACGCGGACTATTACCAGAAGGTGCCGGGTGCGATGCCGGGTTATCGCGCGCTCGATCCGCTGCCGTTCGACGGCGGGCTGCTCGGCGACGAGTTCGACCGGCTGCGGCCGCCGTCGCCCGGCACGTTGATCGGCGGGCGCGTGGCGGTGACGTCGAAGGAGGCGCATACGCTGTTCTCGCGCGGGCCCGGCTTCATGAAGCTCGCGATCGCGCAGTTCGGCCGCTACTGGCTCGATCTCGGCATGCGCCGCCGCACGCGGCGCGACCGGCGCCTGACGCTCGGCAACGCGCTGATCGGCGGGCTGCGCCGCGCGCTGCTCGAGCGCAACGTGCCGGTGTGGCTCGACACGCCGATGCGCGACCTGCTCGATGCGGACGGCCGCGTGACGGGCGTGCGCGCGCAGCGTTTCGGGCAGCCCGTGACGATCGTCGCGCGGCGCGGCGTGATCCTCGGCGCGGGCGGCTTCGAACGCAACCAGCCGATGCGCGAACGCTACCTGCCGCAGCCGACGCAGGCGCAGTGGAGCGCGACGCCGCCGTCCAACACCGGCGATGCGATCGCCGAAGGCCACCGGCTCGGCGGCGCGCTGGCGCTGATGGAGCACGTGTGGGGCGCGCCGACGGTCGGTGTTGCCGGCGAGGAGAAGCAGCGTGCGCTGTTCGTCGAACGCAACCTGCCGGGCTGCGTGATCGTCAATCGTCTCGGCAAGCGCTTCGTCAACGAGGCCGCGCCGTATTCCGAATTCGTGCCCGCGATGTATCGCGACCATGCGCGCACCGGCGCGAGCGTGCCGGCGTGGATGGTGTTCGACGCGCGCTTTCGCCGCAAGTATCCGTGCGGGCCGATCATGCCGGCGTCGATGATGCCCGACTCGCGGATTCCGGACGCGTTTCGCGACGTGCTCGTGAAGGCCGACACGATCGACGCGCTTGCCGCGCGAATCGGCGTCGACGCGGCGGGCCTGCGCGACACGCTGCGCGACATGGCGCGTTACGCGGTCACCGGCATCGACGAAGCGTTCGGCAAGGGCGACAACGCGTTCGACACGTACTACGGCGATCCGCGGAACACGCCGAACCCGTGCCTCGGGCCGGTCGACCAGGCGCCGTTCTATGCGGTGCGGATCGACGCGGGCGACATCGGCACGAAGGGCGGGCTCGTCACCGACGCGCTGGCCCGCGTATTGCGCGCCGACGGCGAGCCGATCGCCGGCCTCTATGCGATCGGCAACACCAGCGCATCGATGATGGGCGCGAGCTACCCCGGCGCGGGCTCGACGCTCGGTCCGGCGATGACCTTCGGTTTCATCGCCGCCGACCACCTGGCCGCGCAGGCGGCCGACGCCGGCGGCCGGCCAGCCCGGCCATCCACGACTGAACTTGACGGAGTCCAATGATGAGCGATCTCACCACCCATCCGCTGCGCACCGACATGCTGCTCGCGATGCGCCGCCTCGCGCGCTCCGTCACGGTCATCAGCAGCGCGCACGACGGCCGGCGCTACTCGATGTCCGCGACGGCGGTCGATTCGCTGTCGACCGATCCGCCGTCGCTGCTGATCTGCATCAACCGCACCGCGTCGCTGTATCCGCCGCTCGATGCGGGCGCGCCGTTCTGCGTGAACGTGCTGTCGGCGCGCCACGAAGGCATCGCGATCGACTGCAGCGGCCGCCTGAAGGGCGAAGCGCGCTTCACGACCGGCGACTGGCACACGTCGCCGCACGGCGTGCCGTATCTGCGCGACTCGCAGGCGAGCCTCGTGTGCGAGCAGGACGGCCGCTTCGAATACGGCACGCATACGGTGTTCATCGGGCGCATCCGCGAGGTGCTGATGAGCGGCGACGTCGATCCGCTCGTCTACCTCGACGGCGCCTATACGACGCCCGGTGCGCCCGCGAATCGCGTGGCTGCGTGACGGCCGCACGAGTTTTCCAGCATCCGCAAGAGACGATCCATGACACGCAGACTGAACGGCAACACCGCGAACGTCGACGAGACCCGGCGCGACGCCGACGCGTCGGCCGCGCGCGAGATCGTGCGTACGCTTGGCAGTGCTGCATCGCATGTGCTGAACGCGTTCGCGTGCGTCGCGCCGGCGCTGGCGTCGAACGAAGCCCAGGTCGTCGCCGGGCGTGATGCCGGCCGCGGCGCGGGCGCCTGGCACATCGACGGCGCAGCATGAGGAGCCGGCCATGAGCGATTCGCGCTTCCACCGGCTGACCGTTGCCGAAGTGATTTCCGAAAGCGACGACGCGTGCTCGTTCGTATTCGATGTCCCCGCAACATTGCGCGACGCATTCGCGTACCGGCCCGGGCAGTTCCTGACGCTGAACGTGCCGTGCGCGGACGCGACCGTCGCGCGCTGCTATTCGCTGTCGAGCGCGCCGGGCATCGACGCCGCGCCGAAGATCACCGTCAAGCGCGTGCGCGACGGCCGCGCGTCGAACTGGCTGTGCGACCGCGTGCATGCGGGCGACACGCTCGACGTGCTGCCGCCGGCCGGCGTGTTCACGCCGCGCTCGCTCGACGGCGACCTGCTGCTGTTCGCGGGCGGCAGCGGCATCACGCCCGTGCTGTCGATTGTGAAATCGGCGCTCGTGCACGGACGCGGGATGCTGACGCTGATCTATGCGAACCGCGACGAACGCTCGGTGATTTTCCGCGACGAACTGCAGCAGCTCGCGCAGCGACATCCGGGCCGCGTGCGCGTGATCCATTGGCTCGACAGCGTGCAGGGCATCCCGCAGCAGCGCCATCTCGAGGAGCTCGCGCGGCCGTTCAGCCAGCAGGAGACATTCATCTGCGGGCCCGCGCTGTTCATGGAGAACGCGCTGGCCGCGATGCTCGGCCTCGGGCTGCCGCGTGCGCGTGTGCATGTCGAGCGGTTCGCGTCGCTGCCCGATGCGCCGGCGCAGGCCGATACGGTGGCGTCGGCCGCGGTAACGGCGGCATCCGGCGACGGCGCGGCGATCGAGACGGTGCTCGACGGCGACGCGTTCGCGTTCGACAGCGTGCCCGGCGAAACGCTGCTCGACGCGATGCTGCGCGCGGGCGTGCCGGCGCCGAATTCCTGCCGGATGGGGCAATGCGGCGCGTGCATGTGCCGGATCGAGCGCGGCGAGGTCGCGCTCGACAGCAACCACGTGCTCGACGCCGACGAAATCGCGGCCGGCTGGACGCTCGCCTGTTGCGCGCGGCCCGCGAGCGACGCGCTGCGCGTGGTGTTTCCCGATTGAGCCGTACTGCGCCCGCGGCGCGCACGGCAACCCTGATGCCTATGACGATGGACAATGAAATCCTGACCACGCCCGCGCTGATCGCGCGGGCTGCCGCGCGCCACGGCGCGCATCCGGCGATCGAGTCGGAGCATGGCCGGCTGACCTACGCGGAACTCGACGCGGCGCGCCTCGAAGCGGCACGTTCGCTGCTTGCGAGCGGCATCGACGCCGGCGACCGGATCGCGGTCTGGGCGCCGAACCTGCCGCAATGGATCGTCGCGGCGCTCGCGATCCACACCGTCGGCGCGATCCTCGTGCCGGTCAATACGCGGATGAAGGGGATGGAGGTCGGCGGCATCCTGCACGACGGCGGCGCGCGGCTGCTGTTCTGCTGCGGCACCTTCCTCGGCGAATCCTATCCGGCGATGCTCGCGCCGCACCGGCCCGCGACGCTCGAGCGCGTGGTCGTGTTCGACGGCGAACCGCCCACCGGTGCGCGCGACGAGACCTGGAACGCATTCCTCGCACGTGGTGCGGCGGTGCCGCTGGCCGCGGTGCGCGATCGTGAGGCACAGGTCACGCCCGACACCGTGATGGACCTGATGTTCACGTCCGGCACGACGGGCCGCCCGAAGGGCGTGATGACCGCGCACGGCCAGAACCTGCGCGCCGCGCAGGCGTGGGCGGCGATCGCGGGCGTGCGCCACGACGACCGCTACCTGATCGTCAATCCGTTCTTCCACACGTTCGGCTACAAGGCGGGCTGGCTCGCCGCGCTGTCGAGCGGCGCGACCGTGCTGCCGCATCTGGTGTTCCAGCCGGCCGACGTGCTGCGGCGCGTCGCCGACGACCGTGTGTCGGTGCTGCCCGGCCCGCCGACGCTGTACTACGCGCTGCTCGACGCGCCCGATCGCGCGACGCGCGACCTGTCGTCGCTGCGGATCGCGGTGACGGGCGCGGCAGCGATCGCGCCGAGCCTGATCGAGCGGATGCGCACCGAGCTCGGCTTCGAGACGGTGCTGACCGGCTATGGGCTGACCGAGTCGTGCGGCTTCGCGACGTTGTGCCGGCACGGCGACGACGCGGAGACCGTCGCCTGTACGTCGGGCCGGCCGATGCCCGATGTCGAGCTGCGTATTGCAGGGCCGGGCGGCGCGCCGCTCGGGCCGGACGAGACCGGCGAGATCTGGGTGCGCGGCTACAACGTGATGCGCGGCTATTTCAACCAGCCGGACGCGACGCGCGAGACCGTCGATGCGGACGGTTGGCTGCATACCGGCGATCTCGGCTGCGTCGATGCGAACGGCAACCTGAAGATCACCGACCGGATCAAGGACATGTTCATCGTCGGCGGCTTCAACTGCTATCCGGCGGAGATCGAGCGGCTGCTCGCTGCCCATCCGGCGATCGCGCAGGTCGCGCTGGTCGGCGTGCCCGACACGCGGCTCGGCGAGGTCGGGCACGCGTATGTCGTGCTGCGGCCGGGCGCGCACGCAGATGCCGACGAACTGAACGACTGGGCGCGCCGCAACATGGCGAACTACAAGGTGCCGCGGCATTTCACGTTCGTCGAGCAACTGCCGACGAGCGCGGCGGGGAAGGTGCTGAAATACCGGCTGCGCGCGGGGACCGAAGCGGCGGCCTGAGCGCCGCCGCGATACACGAACGGGAAGAACGCATGAACGACAACGGATTTCCGCAGGGCGCGGTGCTGGTGTTCGGCGGCAGCGGCGGGATCGGGCAGGGCGTCGCGCTCGAGTTTGCGCGCGCCGGCGTGCCGGTTGCGGTGGGCTACCGCAGCAAGGCCGACGTGGCGGAGCGTGTCGCGCGCGACATTCGCGGTGAAGGCGTGGCGGCCACCACGCACCGTGCGGACGTCACCGATCCCGCGCAGGTCGACGCTGCGCTTGCGGCCGCGATCGCCGCGCATGGCCGCGTGCATACGGTTGTCTGGGCGGCCGGGCCGTTCGTGAACCAGCGCCACATCGGCGACATGACGCACGACGACTGGCGCCGCGCGATCGAGGTCGAGACGATCGGTTTCTTCGTCGCGGCGAAAGCCGCGCTGCCGCACTTCCGTGCGTCGGGCGGCGGGTCGTTCGTGACGCTCGGTTCGGCCGGGCATCTGCGCTGGCCCGATCGCGACGGGCTGTCGGTCGCGCCGAAGGCCGCGAACGAGGCGCTGGTGAAGGGGCTCGCGCGCGAGGAGGGCAGGTATAACATTCGCGCGAATTCGATCCTCGTCGGCGTGATCGAGGCCGGGATGTTTCCGGTGCTGCTCGAACAGGGGCAGTTCGACCAGGCGTGGATCGACGAGACGCAGAAGATGCTCGCGCTCAAGCGCTGGGGGAAGGCGCACGACGTGGGGCGGGCGGCGGTGTTTCTGGCGTCGGACCGGGCGGATTACGTGACGGGGCAGCAGTTGAATGTGTCGGGCGGCTACGGGTTGTAGTGGCGTGTAGAAGTGCACGTTTGGGCGATTGCGCTTGCGTGCCGGTTGTCCTGGTCGCTGACATAGCCCGCTTTTCCCGCTTCTTCAGACCGTCGACGACGTTGGCCGATTTGCCGATCGGCTCGCGTATCGCTTCCGTGCGCGACACGGACAAGATGCATGCGCACGCATCGGTATTCATCCTGCCTCGTCTCGCACGATTGCGTATCGGCATCGCGTGCGCCAGGTGCGAGGTCACACTTTTGCAACGTTTCTTCAACGTGTTCGCGTGATTCGATTGACCACAACGGTGCCTTGCACGCGCTGACGGCTGTCCAGCCTCGTTCGGCATGCGTCCCGATCTCGATGCGCGATGGATCAAATCGCGTGTTCCCGCGTGTCCCGCCGAGTACGGATACGTTCCTGAAACATTTCCCCACAATTGAGACCCGCGTGACCGCCCGTGCCCGGCGGTGACACTTTTCCCGCTCCGGTTTGCGCCGCATGGCACGCGCTTTGCGGTTGACCCGGTGCCGCTGGCGCGAACGAATTTCGCCAGAACGACGAGCGCATCTGCGGCATGCAACGACATCGATGGAAACGGGGAATCGGATCGGGTCGCGGGCGCCGTGTGTTGCGGCGCTGCGCCGCGCATGTCGTATCGGTCATGCGCACGGCGCAACGCGTTCCCGGTCCGTCGAACAGCACGCTTGCTTGCTGGATGTCGTGCCGGGGTTCGTACCGCGCATCGCGACGGAGGCCACGTGCGTCCGGGGAGACGCGCCCGGCACATGTCGGGGGAGGCTACGTTGCGTGATCGACCGGGAGGCGGTGAATGAAGCCACCTGCGCGGGTCTACGCGTGCCGCCCATCAGCGAATAGCCATTCGGCCGTCTTTTCCGTCGTTCCGATCCGCCTTACCTTGCGGACAGCAGTTCGACGTGTCGGGCGAGCGGCGGAAGCTGGAGAGATTCATGCCGGCCGCCGCCGTTCGCCGACGCCAACCACCGTCTTCCGTTCATGCATGGCGATGATTGCAATGCTTGCAATTCACCGCCATGGCGCTATCATTGATAGCAACCTGGATGGAGGGACCTATGGCAAATCTTCTGGTGCGTAACGTGGATGACATTCTCGTTCAGAGCCTGCGCGAGCAGGCTGCGGCAAATGGCAGGAGTGCCGAGGCCGAACATCGGGCCATTCTGGCCGATGCGCTCGGCCGGCCGAAGCGAAGGACATTCGCGCAAGTGCTGATGAGCATGCCCGATGTTGGCGAAGACACGGATTTCCAACGTGTTCAGGATTCCGGCGAGGTCAGGCGTGTTTTTGATTGATACGAACGTCATCAGCGAAATCAGGAAGGGCAAGCGAACCAACCGCGGCGTGCGAGCGTTCTTCAGGCAGGCCGAGGCCGACGCGAGCCCGCTTTACCTGTCCGTTGTGACAGTGGCCGAACTTCGGCGCGGCGTCGACCTGATCCGTCATCGCGGCGATCACCGCCAGGCGTCGGCGCTCGAGGCTTGGATGGCGACGATCCTGTCCGGCTATGCGCCGAACCTCCTGCCGGTCGATATCGAGATCAGCCAGATGTGGGGGCATTTGCGTGTGCCCGATCCGACGCACGAACTCGACAAACTGATCGCGGCCACTGCGCTGATCAACGATCTTACGGTCGTCACGCGCAATGTCGACGATTTCGCTCGCACCGGTGTCCGGCTGCTGAACCCGTTCGACTAGCGTAGCCGCGGCGGTCAGCCGTCGCGCGCAGACGATGCGGGCGGCGGCTGGCGAGCCGGCTCAGGCGCCACGCCGGCTCCCGTGATCGTGCGCGACACGACCGGCGCATGTCACCCGCCGCCAACGAATCCCCCTCCGGCACACCCCCCGCACCGCAACCCCCGCCTTTTCCCGCCCGTCCTCTCGTCCCAACAGACGATGTAACACCACCCCCGACCGGCCAGAATCCTTTCACGAACAACGGATTCTGAACCAGGAGGAGGCCGACATGATCGATGTCCGTGCGCTTGGCTATGTCGTCGTCGAGGCGACGCGCGTCGATGCGTGGCGCCGCTACGCGGAAGACGTGCTGGGCATGCAGGCGCTCGACGCGCCCGACGGCGCGCTGTACCTGAAGATGGACGAGCGCGATTTCCGCTACGTGATCGTCCCCGGTACGACCGACCGCTATTTCGCGTCGGGCTGGGAGCTGCCCGACGGCGCAGCGTTCGACGCCGCGTTTGCGGCGCTGCAGCGAGCAGGCGTCGAGCCGATCCGCGCGACGCCCGCCGAAGCCGAGCTGCGCCGCGTGCAGGCGATGGCGTGGTGCACCGATCCGTCCGGCAACCGCCACGAACTGTACTGGGGCGCGCGCTGCGACTTCCGCCGGTTCGTGTCGCCGCTGGGCGTCGCGCGTTTCGTCACCGGCGACATGGGGCTCGGCCACGCGGTGCTGCCCGCGCCGCAGTTCGACGCGACCGACGCATTCGTGCGCGGCGTGCTCGGCTTCGAGCTGTCCGACATCTTTCGGGTGAAGTTCACGGCCGATCCGGCCGAACCCGAAAAGCGCATCCATTTCATGCACTGCCGCAACGCACGCCATCACAGCCTCGCGCTGTTCGAGATGGCCGTGCCGTCGGGCTGCGTGCACGTGATGGCCGAAGTCGACTCGATGGACGAAGTCGGCCGCGCGCTCGATCGCGTCGCCGCGCACGACGTGAAGATGTCCGCGACGCTCGGCCGGCACTGCAACGACCAGATGATCTCTTTCTACATGAAGACCCCCGGCGGCTTCGATCTCGAATACGGCTTCGGCGGCCTTACGGTCGACTGGTCGAAGCACGCGGTATTCGAGGCCACCAAGGTGAGCCAGTGGGGCCACGATTTCAGCATCGGATACCGGTAAGCCAGCACGATGACGATGAAACCTCTCGACAAGGCGATGTCCGCGCGCGACGTGATCGCGCAACTCGCCGACGGCATGACGATCGGCATCGGCGGATGGGGACCACGGCGCAAGCCGATGGCGCTGGTGCGCGAAATCGCGCGCTCGAACCTGAAGGACCTGACGGTCGTCGCGTACGGCGGCGCCGATGTCGGCCTGCTGTGTGCGGCGGGCAAGGTCCGCAAGGTGGTGTTCGGCTTCGTGTCGCTCGACGTGATCCCGCTCGAACCGCATTTCCGCCGTGCGCGTGAACAGGGCCGTATCGACGTGCTCGAGCTCGACGAAGGGATGCTGCAGCTCGGCCTGCGCGCGGCCGCCGCGCGCCTGCCGTTCCTGCCGACGCGCGCGGGCCTCGGCACCGCGCTGCTCGATCACGCACCGCAATTGCGCACGGTGCAATCGCCGTACGACGACGGCGAGACGCTGCTCGCGATGCCCGCGCTCGAACTCGACGTCGCGCTGCTGCACGTGAACGCGGCCGACCGGATGGGCAACACGCGCGTCGACGGCCCCGATCCGTTCTTCGATGCATGGATGGCCCGTGCCGCGCAGCGTTGCTACGTGTCGGCGGAACAGGTCGACGCATCGATCGCGACGGAAGACCTCGACGCCGCGAAACGCAACCCGTTCGAGCGCTCGCTCGTGACTGGCGTGGTGCATGCGCCGGGCGGCGCGCATCCGACGTCGTGCGGGCCGGCCTACGGCTGGGACCTGCCGCACCTGCGCGCGTACTGCGCCAGCGCGGAAGACGATGAGAAAACGGCGGCGTACCTGCGCGACGTGGTCGGCCAGGACGAACGCCAGTACCTCGAAGGCGTCGGCGGCCTGCCGCATGTGACGACGCTGCCGTTGCCGATTCTGTAAAGGAGCGCCTGTGAGCGAATCTCTCGACCATTCCCTTGCGGAACTGATGATCGTCGCGTCCGCGCGACTCTGGCGCGACGACGGCGAAGTGCTGGCGACGGGCATCGGCACGGGCCCGCGGCTCGCGGCCGGCCTCGCGCGGCTCGCGTACAACAACGGGCTGATGCTGACCGACGGCGAAGCGTATCTCGTCGAGGAGCCGGTGCCGCTCGGCCCGCGCCCGGACGGCTATCGCGTGAAGGCGAGCGGCTGGATGACCTACGAACGCGTGTTCGACTGCCTGTGGCACGGCCGCCGCCATGCGCTCGTGATGCCGACGCAGATCGACCGCTTCGGCCAGGCCAACATTTCGTGGCTCGGCGACGACTACGCGCAGCCGAAGACCCAGCTGCTCGGCGCGCGCGGCTTCCCCGGCAACTCGACGAACCACGCGAACTCGTTCTTCGTCAGCGGCCACGGCAAGCGCACGTTCGTCGCCGGCGAAGTCGACATGGTGTGCACGGTCGGCTACAACCCGGCGCGCCGGCTGCCCGGGATGAAGACCTTCGTCGACCTGCGCAGCATCGTCACCGACCTGTGCGTGATGGATTTCGGCGGGCCCGACCACGCGATCCGCGTGCGCTCGCTGCATCCGGGCGTGAGCTTCGACGAGGTGCAGGACGCGACCGGCTTCCCGCTGATCGCGCATCCGGAACTCGGTACGACGGCCGCTCCGAACGCGGAAGACCTGCGCATCGTGCGCGCGCTCGATCCGCACAACCTGCGCGCGACGATCGTGCGCAACAATCCGGCGCCGCGCCGGGGATGAGGCTCGACATGGAAGCGACCCAGGTGACGTTCGGCGACGGTGTCGTCGACTACGCGGTCGAGGACGGCATCGCGACGATCACGATGAACCGCCCCGAGTATCACAACGCGCAGAACTCGAAGATGACGTATGCACTCGACGCGGCGTTCCGGCGCGCGGCGCACGACGACGCGGTGAAGGCGATCGTGCTCGCGGGCGCCGGCAAGCATTTCTCGGCGGGCCACGACATCGGCACGCCGGGCCGCGACATCCACGAGTCGTTCGAACGCGCGTCGCTGTGGTACGACCACGTCGACAAGGAGGGCGGGGAATTCCTCTATGCGCGCGAGCAGGAGGTGTACCTCGGGATGTGCCGGCGCTGGCGCGACCTGCCGAAGCCGACGATCGCGATGGTGCAGGGCGCGTGTATCGCGGGCGGGCTGATGCTCGCGTGGGTGTGCGACCTGATCGTCGCGTCGGAGGATGCGTTCTTCGCCGATCCGGTCGTGCGGATGGGGATTCCGGGCGTCGAGTATTTCGCGCATGCATACGAGCTGAACCCGCGCATCGCGAAGGAGTTCCTGTTCCTCGGCGAGCGGATGCCGGCCGAGCGCGCGTACCAGATGGGGATGGTCAACAGGGTGGTGCCGCGCGAGCGGCTGCGCGACGCGACCTATGCGATCGCCGCGAAGATCGCGACGATGCCGCGCCTCGGGCTCACGCTGACCAAGCAGGCGCTGAACCACGTCGAGGAACTGCAGGGCAAGCGTGCGGCGATGGACGCGGCGTTCGCGTGGCATCACTTCGCGCATGCGCACAACGAGCTCGTCAGCGGTGACCGCCTCGGCGGCTACGACGCGCGCAGCATGGCCAGTTCGCAGCGCCAGCCGAACGGCGCGGACCGCGCCGACGCGGCGGCGCCGGTCGCCGTCAACGGAGCCGCCGCATGAGCACGACGCTGCATACGCCGCTCTGCGATCTGCTCGGCTGCCGCTACCCGATCGTGCAGACCGCGATGGGCTGGGTGGCCGACGCGCGGCTCGTCGCGGCCACCTCCAATGCGGGCGGTTTCGGTTTCCTGGCCGGCGCGACGCTCGAGCCCGAGCAGGTCGAGGCCGAGATCCTGAAGGTGAAGTCGCTGACGGACCAGCCGTTCGGCATCAACTTCCACATGTTCCAGAAGAACGCCGCACAGGTGGTCGATCTCGCGATCAAGCACCGGCTGCGCGCGGTCAGCTACGGCCGCGGGCCCGACGCGAAGACGATCCGCCGCTTCAAGGAGGCCGGCATCGTCTGCATGCCGACCGTCGGCGCGCCGAAGCATGCGGCGAAGGCGGTCGAGCTCGGCGCGGACATCGTGACGGTGCAGGGCGCGGAAGGCGGTGGCCACACGGGCTCGGTGCCGACCACGCTGCTGCTGCCGAAGGTGCTCGACGCGGTGCGGGTGCCGGTCGTCGCGGCCGGCGGCTTCTTCGACGGGCGCGGGCTGGCCGCCGCGCTCGCGTACGGCGCGGCCGGCATCGCGATGGGCACGCGTTTCCTGATGAGCGCCGAATCGCCGGTGCCGCGCGAGACGCTCGAACGCTATGTCGCGGTCGGCGACCCGGCGCGCATCCGCGTGTCGGACGCGCTCGACGGGCTGCCGCAACGCATGATCGACAACCCGTATCTGCTGAAGCTCGAACGCTTCGGCCCGCTGCGCCGCACGCTGTTCGCGCTGAAGACGGCCGAAGCATGGCGGCGCCAGAACGGGCTGAGCACGGGCGACATGCTCGGCCTCGCGATCAAGGCGCTGCGCTCGCACGACTACACGGCAAGCCAGACGCTGATGGCCGCCAACGCGCCGTTCCTGATCCAGCGCGCGATCGTCGAGGGCCGCCCGGACGAAGGCGTGCTGCCGAGCGGCCAGGCGGCGGCGATGATCGGCGCGATCGAATCGTGCGACGCGCTGATCGCGCGGATCGTCGCGGAAGCCGGCGAGCGGCTCGATGCACTGGCCGCGCTGCGCGGCGCGGCAGCGGCGCAGGCCGCGTAAACAACATCACAGGGAGGCAGAGGAGATGACAGCACCCAATCAACCGGCCGGCGCGATGCCGTTCCGGATCGACCGCGCAGACGGCATCGCCGAGCTGGTGATCGCCCATCCGCCCGTGAACGCGCTCGACGCGCAGGGCTGGCACGCGCTCTCCCGCGCGCTCGACGCGCTCGGCGACGACGACGACGTGCGCGTGATCGTCGTGCGCGGCGAAGGCCGCGGCTTCTGCGCGGGCGTCGACATCAAGGAACTGGCCGCACATCCGGAACGGATCGTGGCGGTCAACGCGGGCAACTACGAGACGTTCCGCGCGGTGCACCGCAACCCGAAGCCGGTGATCGCGGCCGTGCACGGGTTCGTGCTCGGCGGCGGGATCGGCATCTGCGGCGCGGCGGACATCGTCGTCGCGGCCGATTGCGCGCGCTTCGGCGTGCCCGAGATCGACCGCGGCGCGATGGGCGGCGGCGCGCACCTGCAGCGGCTGTTCGGCGTGCAGAAGGTGCGCACGATGTATTTCACCGGCGACATGATCGACGCGGCCGAAGCGTACCGGCTCGGCGCGGTCGAGCAGGTCGTCGCGCGTGACGCATTGCGCGACGCGGCGCTCGCGATCGCCCGCAAGATCGCGGACAAGAGCCCGGCGATGGTGCGGCTCGCGAAGGAGGCGCTGAACGGCGTCGAGGACGGCGATCTCGAGGACAAGTACCGCTGGGAGCAGGGCTTCACGCTGCAGGCGTACATGACGAACGACTCGACGGAAGCGCGCGCCGCGTTCGTCGAGAAGCGCGATGCGCGTTTCGACGCCCAGGCCGAGGAGGCACGCGCATGAACCTGACCTACACGCCGCAACAGCAGGCGTTCCGCGCGGAGATCCGCGAATGGCTCGCCGCGCATGTGCCGCGCGAGCGGCTGCCGAGTTTCGACACCGAGGCAGGTTTCGCCGCGCACCGCGAATGGGAGCGCACGCTGCACTCGGGCCGCTGGAGCATGGTCACGTGGCCGCGCGAGCTGGGCGGGCGCGGCTGCGACCTGATCGAGTGGCTGATCTTCGAGGAAGAGTACTGGCGCGCCGATGCGCCGATGCGCGTGAATCAGAACGGCATCTTCCTGCTCGGCCCGACGCTGATGGATTTCGGCACCGCAGAGCAGAAGGCGCGCTTCCTGCCCGCGATGGCGGCCGGCGAGCACGTGTGGGCGCAGGGCTGGTCGGAGCCGAACGCGGGTTCGGACATGGCCGCGATCCGCACGACGGCGGCCCGCATCGGCGACGAATACGTGCTGAACGGCCAGAAGATCTGGTCGACCCGCGCGGTGTGGGCCGACTGGCTGTTCGGGCTGTTCCGCAGCGATCCCGAATCGTCGCGCCACCACGGGCTCACGTTCCTGATGGTGCCGCTGTCCGCGCCGGGCGTTACGGTGCGGCCGATCCGCCAGTTGAACGGGCAGACGGGCTTTGCGGAAATCTTCTTCGACGACGTGCGCGTGCCGGTCGAGAACCGGCTCGCGGCCGAAGGCGCGGGCTGGCAGGTCGCGATGGCGACGGCCGGTTTCGAGCGCGGGCTGATGCTGCGTTCGCCCGCGCGTTTCCAGCGCACCGCGCAGGCATTGCGCGACCTGTATCTCGCGCATCGCGACAGCGCGGATCGCGACCCGACGCTGCGCGAGCGCGTGGTGTCGGCATGGATGGACGCGCAGGCGTATGCGCTGTCGACCTACGCAACCGCGAGCCGGCTGCTGAAGGGCGGCCACATCGGCGCGGAGTCGAGCACCAACAAGGTGTTCTGGTCGGAGCTCGACCTGCGCATGCACCAGACCGCGCTCGACATCCTCGGCGCGCACGGCGAGGTCGTCCCGCAGACGGCCGCGCAGCACGCGACGCTCGGCCACTGGCTCGACGGCTTCCTGTTCGCGCAGGCCGGCACGATCTACGCGGGCACCAACGAGATCCAGCGCAACATCGTCGCCGAACGGATGCTCGGCATGCCGCGCGCGTAACGGCGCCGGCGACTCCCTCACTGAACGGACATCGTATGGATTTCGTATTCGATGAAGACCAGGAAGCGCTCGCGGACAGCGTGAAGCGCCTGCTGATGACCGAGATGACGCCCGAGCTGATCCGCGAGCTTTGGGCCACGCCGACCGGGCGCTCGGACGCACTCTGGGCGCTGTTCGCGTCGCAGGGGCTGACCGCCGTGTCGGTGCCCGACGCGCACGGCGGCCTCGGCCTGACCGAGGTCGAATGGGCGCTGCTCGCGCAGACCTACGGTTATTTCGGCAGCCCCGAACCGCTGCTCGACACGGCGCTCGTGTCGGCCGGCGTGCTCGCGCGGCTGCCCGCGAGCGACTGGCGCGACGCGCTGCTGCGCGACATCGCCGAAGGGCGTGCACGTGTCGCGCTCGTGCATCCGGTGAACCCGTATGCGGCCGACGTGCACGTCGCGCAAACGCTGTTGTGCGAACACCGCGGCGAGCTGCACCGCGTCGATCCCGCGCAATGCGCGTGGCGTGCGGTCGACAGCGTCGACCCGTCGCGGCGGCTGTTCACGCTCGACTGGGAACCGTCGCCGGCCACGCGCATCGCGGGCGCGGACGAAGCCGCGCCGCTGCTGGCACGTGCGCTCGACCACGGCGCGTTCGCGGTCGCCGCGCAGTTGCTCGGCCTCACGCAGCGCGTGCTCGACGTCGCGATCGACTACAGCGCGCAGCGCAAGCAGTTCGGCAAGGCGATCGGCTCGTACCAGGCGCTCAAGCATTTGCTTGCCGACGTCGCGATCCGCTACGAGTTCGCGCGGCCGGTGGTCGCGCGTGCCGCGCAGGCGATCGCCGACGATCACCCGCAGCGCGCGGTGTTCGTGTCGCACGCGAAGCTCGCGGCGACGTCGGCCGCGCAACTGGCCGCGCGCCACTCGATGCAGGTGCACGGCGCGATCGGCTACACGTGGGAGCTCGACCTGCAGATCTTCATGAAGCGCATCTGGGCGCTCTCCGGCAGCTGGGGCGACAGCGCGTTCCACAAGGCCCGCGTGGCCGACGCGATCCTCGGCGACGCGTTGCCGATCGGCCCCGCGCAGACCTTCGACCTCGAGGAAACGAACGGATGAAACAAGCCTATATCGTCGACGCGCTGCGCACGCCGACCGGCCGCCGCAAGGGCGGGCTCGCGCACGTGCATGCGGCAGACCTCGGCGGCTTCGTGCTGAAGACGCTCGTCGAGCGCAACGCGATTCCCGCCGACGAATACGACGACGTGGTGTTCGGCTGCGTCGACACGATCGGCCCGCTCGCGGGCAACATCGCGCGCACCTGCTGGCTCGCGGCCGGATTGCCGCTGCAGGTGCCGGGCGTGACGGTCGACCGCCAGTGCGGCTCGTCGCAGCAGGCCGTGCACTTTGCCGCGCAGGCCGTGATGAGCGGCGTGCAGGACGTCGTCGTCGCGGGTGGCGTGCAGACCATGACGCAGATCCCGATCTCGTCCGCGATGACCTGCGCGGCGCCGCTCGGTTTCACCGATCCGTTCTCGGGCAGCGCCGGCTGGCGCGCGCGCTTCGGCGACGCGCCGGTGTCGCAGTTCGTCGCCGCGCAGCGCATTGCCGATCACTGGAACCTGTCGCGCGACGCGATGGAGCGTTATGCGCTCGAAAGCCACCGCCGCGCGGTCGCGGCGATCGAGGCCGGCCATTTCAAGCGCGAAATCGTGCCGTTCGAAGGCGTGCTGCACGACGAGACGCCGCGCCCCGACACGTCGCTGGAAAAGATGGCGACGCTCGAACCGCTGATGCCCGGCGGCTCGCTGACGGCCGCCGTCGCGAGCCAGACCTGCGATGCTGCCGCCGCGCTGCTGATCGTGTCGGAGGATGCGCTGAAGCGCTACGGCCTCACGCCGCGCGCGCGCATTCACCACCTGAGCGTGCTCGGCGACGATCCGCTGTGGATGCTGACCGCGCCGATCCCGGCGACGAAGGCCGCGCTCGCGAAGAGCGGGCTCGACTGGTCGCAGATCGACGTCGTCGAGATGAACGAGGCGTTCGCGTCGGTCGCGCAGGCCTGGCTCGCCGACACGCGCTTCCCGCACGAGAAGACCAACCCGAACGGCGGCGGCATCGCGCTCGGCCATCCGCTCGGCGCGACCGGTGCACGGCTGATGACGACGCTGCTGCACGAGCTGGAACGCACGGGTGGCCGTTATGGGCTGCAGACGATGTGCGAAGGCGGCGGTCTCGCGAACGTCACGATCATCGAGCGCCTGTGAGCGCGTCACTTTCACGATCCACGAGGCACCAGCATGGGAATCTGTAACGAACGCACCGTCATCATCACCGGCGCGGGCGGCGGGCTCGGGCGCGAATACGCGCTCGCGTTCGCGGCCGAAGGCGCGGCGGTCGTCGTCAACGACATTCGGCATGACGCCGCGCAGGCGGTGTGCGACGAGATCGCACAGCGCGGCGGGCGCGCGCTCGCGAATTCGGACGACATTACGCGGACCGATACCGCGCAGCGGATCGTCGACGCGGCACGCGAAGCGTTCGGCGACGTGCACGTGCTCGTCAACAACGCGGGCATCTGCCGCGACAAGATGTTTACGAGCATGACCGAGCAGGACTGGGACGACGTGATGCGCGTGCACCTGCGCGGCCACTTCTGCCTGTCGAGCGTGCTGGCGCGCATGTGGCGCGATGCCGCGAAGGCGGGCCGCGCGGTCGACGCGCGGATCGTCAACACGAGTTCGGGCGCCGGGCTGCAAGGCTCGATCGGCCAGTCGAACTACGGCGCGGCGAAGGCCGGAATCGCCGCGCTCACGCTGATGCAGGCGGCCGAGCTGCAGCGCTACGGCGTGCGCGTGAACGCGCTCGCGCCGGCCGCGCGCACGTCGATGACCGAAGGCGTGTTCGCCGACATGATGAAGAAGCCCGAAGACGGCGGCTTCGATTATTTCGATCCGGCCAACGTCGCGCCGCTGGTCGTGTGGCTCGGCAGCGCGCTGTCGGCCGACGTGACGGGCCAGGTGTTCGAGGTCGCGGGCGGGATGATCGCGGTTGCGGAAGGCTGGCGCACGGGCCCGCGCGTCGATCGCGGCGCGCGCTGGGCGGCGGTCGAGATCGGCCCGGCAGTCGCGCAATTGCTCGCCGATGCGCGCCCCGCGCAGCGCGTGTACGGGAGCTGACCGATGGATCTGGCGCTCACCGACGAACAGGCGATGATCCGCGACGCGGCGGCCGACGTGCTCGCGGAACGCAGCGCGTCCGCCGACGTGCGCCGCGCACTCGAGCAATCGGCCGGCCGCGACGACGCGCTGTGGGCCGCGCTCGCAGGCGAACTCGGCTGGAACGCGCTCGCGCTGCCGGAAGCGGCGGGCGGGCTCGGGCTCGGCGCAGTCGAGCAGACGGTGCTGATGGAACAGCTCGGCCGGCGTGTCGCATGCGTGCCGTATTTTTCGACCGCGTGCCTCGCGGCGACCGCGCTGGCCGGCTGCGGCACGCCGCAGGCGACCGGCTGGCTCGCGAAGATCGCCGAAGGCGCGTGCAGCGCGACGCTCGCGCTGCCGTTCGACTGGCCGTTCGGCGAGCCAGGTGGCGCGCGCGTCGGCCGGCCATATGGCGGGCCGGGCGCCAATGCGTTCGGCGCATCTTGCGGCGACTCGTTCGGCGAACCGGCCAGCGCGCGACCGCTTCCGTTCATCGCGGAAGAAACCGCGGCTGGCTTCGCGTTGTCCGGCGTCGCGGCACACGTGCTCGACGGCGCGCGCGCCGACCTGCTGCTGGTTCCCGCGCGGATCGTGAACGAAGGGCAGTCGGTCGGCCTGTTCGCGATCGACATGACCGCCGGCGCGGCCGGCGTTGCGGTGACGCCGCTCGACACGCTCGACGCGACGCGGCCGCTCGCACGGATTGCGCTCGACGACGTGCGCGTGAGCCGCGACGCGCTGATCGCGGGCCGCGACGCGGCGCAGGTGCTCGAACGCACCGCATGGTTCGCGGCGCTCGCGCTGGCGGCCGAACAGCTCGGCGGCGCACAGCAATGCCTCGACCTGACGCTCGACTACACGAGCCAGCGCGTGCAGTTCGGCCGCGCGATCGCGTCGTTCCAGGCCGTCAAGCACCGTTGCGCACAGATGATGGTGCTGATCGAATCGGCGCGCTCGGCTGTACTCGGTGCCGCACATGCGTGGGACGCGGAAGCGGGCGGCAAAACGCCGGGCGCCGCGTTGCGCGCCGACATCGCGGCCGCGAAGGCCGCCGCGAACGACGCGTATGCGTTCTGCGCGCAGGAAGCGATCCAGCTGCACGGCGGTGTCGGTTTCACGTGGGAATACGACCCGCATCTCTACTTCAAGCGTGCGCAGGCGTCGGGCGCGCAGTTCGGCAGCACGCCGCAACTGCTCGAATGGATCGCATGCCATGCGATCGACGGCGGCGCCGCGTACCGCGACGACACGCCCGCAGCCGGGGCGGTGCCGACGGCGGCCGCCCGCCCGTCGGCCGCGCGCTCAGGAGCCCTTCAATGAACAGCGAAACGCGTGAACAGCAATTGCGGCACGAAGTGGCCGACTGGGTGAAGTCGCACCTGAGCGGCGAATTCGCATGCCTGAAATATCGCGGCGGCCCCGGCGACGAGGAAGCGTGGCCCGAACTGCGCAAGGCGTGGGAACGGGAACTGGCGCAGGGCGGCTGGACCGGGCTCGGCTGGCCGACCGCTGCCGGTGGGCGCGGCTTCTCGGTTGCCGAACAGGTGATCTTCCACGAGGAATATGCGCGTGCGGGCGGCCCCGGCCGGATGGGCCATATCGGCGAAGGGCTGCTCGGGCCGACGCTGGTTGCGTGCGGCACCGACGACCAGCGCGCGCGCTTCCTGCCCGGCATCCTGGCCGGCACGCAGTTCTGGTGCCAGGGCTATTCCGAGCCGGGCGCGGGTTCGGATCTGGCGAATGTCCGTACGCGCGCCGAACCGGATGCGGACGGCACGTGGCGTGTGTACGGCCAGAAGGTCTGGACGTCGCTCGCGCACGATTCCGACTGGATCTTCGTGCTCGCGCGCACCGATCCGGCGTCGAAGGGCAACAAGGGGCTGTCGTTCCTGCTGATGCCGCTCGACCAGCCGGGCATCGAGATCCGGCCGATCAAACAGCTCAACGGCGGCGCGGAATTCAACGAAGTGTTCTTCGACGGCGCGCGAGCGCAAGCGCGCGACATCGTCGGCGCGCCGGGCGACGGCTGGCGGATCGCGATGACGCTGCTCGGCTTCGAGCGCGGGATGTCGACGCTCGGCCAGCAGATGCAGTTCGTCCGCGAGCTCGAATGGGTGATCGACGCCGCGCGCGAATCGGGCGCGGATCGCGATCCCGTGCTGCGCCAGCGGATCGGCCGCGCGTGGGCCGGGCTGCGCGTGATGCGCTACAACGCGCTGCGGATGCTGTCCGGCGCGGACGACGCCGACGGCGGCGCCGGCGCGCCGCTGCGCCGCGAAGCGCTGATCTACAAGTACTACTGGTCGAACTGGCACCGCGACCTCGGCGAGCTCGCGATGGACGCGCTGGGGCCGCGCGCGAACGTGATCGATCCGGCCGACGAGAAGCTCACCCATCTGCAGCGCGTATTCCTGTTCTCCCGTGCGGACACGATCTACGCCGGCACCAACGAAATCCAGCTCAACATCATGGCCGAGCGCGGGCTCGGCATGCCCAGGGAACCCCGAGGTAACGCATGACCGAACCCCAGATCCAGAAAGCACCGGCGTATGTACCGGGCCACCAGCTGCTCGCCGGCAAATCGGTGCTGATCACGGCCGCCGCCGGCGCAGGCATCGGCTTCGCGGCCGCGCGCCGCTGCGCGGAAGAAGGCTGCCGCGCGCTGTTCATCTCCGACATCCACGAAAAGCGTCTCGAACAGGCGGTTCAGACGCTGCGCGCCGAAACGGGGCTGCAACAGATCTACGGCCGCCTTTGCAACGTCTCGGTCGAGGCCGACGTGCAGGCGCTCGTCGCCGACGCGCAGGACAAGCTCGACGGCGTCGACGTGCTGATCAACAACGCCGGGCTCGGCGGGTCGACCCGCATCGTCGATATGGACGATGCCGAATGGTCGCGCGTGATCGACATTAGCCTTACCGGGACGTTCCGGATGATGCGCGCGATGTTGCCGCACATGCAGGCCCGCGGCCGCGGCGCGATCGTCAACAACGCATCGGTGCTCGGCTGGCGCGCGCAGGCGGAACAGGCGCACTACGCGGCCGCGAAAGCGGGCGTGATGGCGCTCACGCGCTGCGCGGCGCTCGAGGCGTCGCCGTACGGCGTGCGCATCAACGCGGTCGCGCCGAGCATCGCGATGCACGATTTTCTGAAGAAGTCGGCGCCGGCCGACTTGCTGAATCAACTGGCGTCGCGCGAAGCCTTCGGGCGCGCCGCCGAAGTCTGGGAGGTCGCGAACGTGATGGTGTTTCTTGCAAGCGATTACGCGTCGTACATGACGGGCGAAGTGCTGTCGGTCAGCAGCCAGCACGCATGATGGACACGACCCTCGACTCCGCGCGCGCGACACCCCGCGTGTTCGCGCATCCCGGCGAGCTCGCGGCGGCCGTCGGCGACACGCTCGGCGCGAGCGCGTGGCTCGCGATCGACCAGATCCGCATCGACGGCTTCGCCGACGCGACGGGCGATCACCAGTGGGTGCACGTCGACCCGATACGCGCGAAAGACGGCCCGTTCGGCGCGTGCATCGCGCACGGCTACCTGACGCTGTCGCTCGTCAACCATTTCCTGCCGCAGATCGTGCGCATCGACGGCGCGCGGCTCGGCGTCAACTACGGCTGCGACAGGATCCGTTTCCCGGCACCGGTGAAAGTCGGCGCGCGCGTGCGCGGCGTCGGCGAGCTGCTGCGCGTCGAGCCGCTCGAAGGCGGCGTGCAGGCGTGGATACGCGTGACCGTCGAGATCGAAGGCGAAGGCAAGCCCGGCTGCGTTGCCGACACCATCAGCCGTTACTACTTCTAGAGTCAGAGAGCCAGCCCATGGAAGACGCAGTCATCGTTTCCGTCGCACGCACGCCGATCGGCAAGGCGTTTCGCGGCATGTTCAACGACACCGAGGCGCCCGCGCTGGGCGGCCACGTCGTGCGCGCGGCGCTCGAGCGCGCGGGCGTCGCGCCGGCCGACGTCGACGACGTGCTGATCGGCTGCGCCGCGCAGCAGGGCACGCAGGGCTACAACATCGGCCGCCTGTCGGCCGCGGCGGCCGGGCTGCCGGCGTCGGTGCCCGGCATGGCGATCGACCGCATGTGCTCGTCGGGCCTGATGTCGATCGTGAGCGCCGCGCGCAGCATCGGCGCGGGCGACGCGCGGATCGTCGTCGCGGGCGGCGTCGAGTCGATCTCGCTCACGCAGAACAAGCACAAGAACGCGTATCGCGCGCGTTCGCAGGCCGTGCTCGACCACCAGCCGGCCGCGTACATCGCGATGATGGAAACGGCCGAGATCGTGTCGCGCCGCTACGGCATCTCGCGCGCGGCGCAGGACGCATTCGCGCTGCAGAGCCACCAGCGCACGGCCGACGCGCAGGCAGCCGGCCGCTTCGAAGCGGAAATCGCGCCGCTCGACGTGCGGCGCGCGCTGTTCGACAAGGAAGGCAACCCGGCCGGCCACGAGGACCTGCGCGCGGCCCGCGACGAAGGCGTGCGCGCCGACACGACGGCCGAACGGCTCGCGGGGCTGAAGCCGTCGTGGAGCGGCGGCAAGGTCGTCGAGCAGGGCGAGTTCGTGACGGCCGGCAATGCGTCGCAGCTGTCGGACGGCGCGGCGGCCGTGGTCGTGATGTCGCGCAGCGAGGCGACGCGCCGCGGGCTGACGCCGCTCGGCGCGTTCCGCGGCCTCGCGGTGGCCGGCTGCGAGCCGGACGAGATGGGCATCGGCCCGGTGTTCGCGATTCCGAAGCTGCTGGCGCGCTTCGGGATGACTGTCGGCGACATCGGGCTGTGGGAGCTGAACGAGGCGTTCGCGTGCCAGGCGCTGTATTGCCGCGACATGCTCGGGATTCCCGACGACCGGCTGAACGTGGACGGCGGCGCGATCGCGCTCGGTCATCCGTTCGGGATGTCGGGCACGCGGATGACGATGCACGCGCTGCTCGAAGGCGCGCGGCGCGGCGTGCGGCATGCGGTCGTGACGATGTGCATCGGCGGCGGGATGGGTGCCGCCGCGCTGTTCGAAGTCGGCGCATAGCGGCACGCGGTTTGGCGGCCGAAGACGGCCGCACACCCATCAGGACGATTCGAGGCCGCGGCAACGACCGACGGCCCGGAGACGTGCGTTCGACGGAGGCTGGCGCCTGGGCGCGAACCGCCGTCGAACGCAGACACAGGAGACAAGCGATGAAACGAACTTTGCCCGGACTTGCGATGTCGGCGCTGGTGCTCGGCGCCGCGCTGTTCGCATTTTCGCCGCGCCCGCTGCCGGCGTTCCCGGTCACCGCGATCCATGCGGACCGGCTGCAGATCAACGGGCTCGCCAAGGCCGGCGCGCGCATCGTCGCGGTCGGCGAGCGCGGCGTGATCCTGCTGAGCGACGACGCGGGCGCGCACTGGCGGCCGGCGTCCGCCACGCCCGACCAGGCGTCGACGCTCACGCAGGTGCGCTTCATCACGCCGACGCTCGGGATCGCGGTCGGCCACGACGGCAGGATCCTCCGCAGCGACGACGCGGGCATGCACTGGCGCGAGGTGCACATGGACCGCGCGCATTCCGATCCGCTGCTGTCCGTGTGGGGCACCGTTGACGGCCCGCTGTTCGCGGCCGGCAGCTTCGGGCAACTGCTGCGCTCGGACGATGCGGGCATCAACTGGCAGATCGTGAAGACACCGGCCGGCGACCGCCACCTCAACGCGATCGTCGGCGACGGCCACGGCAACCTGCTGATCGCGGGCGAGAGCGGCACGCTGCTGCGCTCGACCGACAACGGCGCCACGTGGGACAAGCCGCCGTCGCCATACGCAGGCTCGCTGTTCGGCGCGCTGATGCTCGCGAACGGCGACTGGGTCGCCTACGGGATGCGCGGCAACGTGGTGCGCAGCACCGATCGCGGCACGACGTGGACGCATGTCGACAGCCACGTTCCGGTGTCGTACTTCGGCGCGACCCAGCTCGGCGACGGCGAACTCGTGCTGGTCGGCCAGGGCGGCGCGATCGTCGCGTCGCGCGACGGCGGGCTGACCTTCGACGTGCGCAAGCTCGGTGGCGTGCAGAGCCTCGCGGCCGTGCTCGACATGGGCCACGGCGCGCTGCTGCTCGGCGGCGAGGCCGGCGTCGCGCCGCTCGCCGCGTCGCCGTCCTGATGCGCGGCCACGGCGGCCGCCGCGGCCGCCGGTTTTCGACCGCTTTGGTTCGTTTCGCATCGCCAGTCCGCACCGACAAGAGAATCCCATGAACGACCTGTCACGCCCCCCTGAAGCCGTTCCCGCGTCGCGCCTTGCCGCGTTTGTCGAGCGCTGCGCCAACACGATCATTCGCCGGCGCCGGCTGCTGATGCTGTTCTGCGTCGCGGTGACGCTCGCGCTCGGGCTTTCCGCGACGCGCCTGAAGCTCGATCCGGGCTTCAACAAGATGATCCCGATGCAGCACCCGTACATGCAGGTGTTCGAGCGCTATGCGGGCGCGTTCCCCGGCGCGAACACGATCCTCGTGAGTTTGCGCTGGAAGAGTGACGGCGATATCTACAACCAGACGTTCATGGACGCGCTGCGCCATGCGACGGACGACGTGTTCTTCATCCCCGGCGTGAACCGTTCGCGCGTGTTCTCGCTGTTCACGCCGAACGTCCACTACACCGAGGTGACCGAGGCCGGCTTCCGCGGCGACGTGGTCGTGCCCGGCCAGTTCTCGAGTGCGAACCCGGACGATCTCGCGAAGGTGCGCCGCAACGTCGCGCGTTCCGGGCAGATCGGCCGCCTCGTCGGCAACGACCTGAAGTCGGCGCTGATCCGCGCGGAACTGCGCGAGACCGATCCCGCGACCGGCAAGCGGCTCGACTACAGCGCGGTCGCGCGCCAGCTCGAGGAGATCCGTGCGAGGTACGCGAAGCAGGGCATCGACGTGAACATCATCGGCTTCGCGAAGCTGGTCGGCGACGTCGAGAGCGGCATCGCGGGCGTGATGGCGTTCTTCGCGCTCGCGTTCCTCGTCACGGCCGCGCTGCTGTTCGCGTACACGCGCTCGTTGAAGACCACCGTGCTGGCGCTCGTCGTCGCGCTGCTGCCGGTCGTGTGGCTGCTCGGCGCGCTGCCGCTGCTCAGGCTCGGCATCGATCCGATGTCGATCCTCGTGCCGTTCCTGATCTTCTCGATCGGCGTGTCGCACGCGGTGCAGATGACCAATGCATGGAAGCAGGCGCTGGTGCGCGGCGCGTCGTCGGCCGACGCCGCGCGCGACGCGTTCCGCAAGCTGTTCGTGCCGGGCACCGTTGCGCTGCTGACCAACGCGCTCGGCTTCATGGTGATCATGCGGATCAAGATCGACATCGTGCGCGAGCTCGGCATCACCGCGTGCCTCGGCGTGCTGCTGATGATCGTCACGAACAAGGTGTTCCTGCCGATCCTGCTGTCGTACACGCGCCTCGAACGCGGCACGCTCGCGCGTGCGCAGCGCACGGCGGCGGCCGGTGGCAGCCCGATGTGGTCGCGCTTCGCGGTGTTCGCGCGGCCGGCGCCCGCGCTCGGCGTGTTCGCGGTGGCGCTCGCGCTGCTCGCATACGGCACGCTCGAATCGCGCAAGCTGGAGATCGGCGACATCGGCACCGGCGCACCGGAACTGCGCACGAACTCGCGCTACAACCTCGACAACGCGGCGATTACGCACCAGTACAACATCGGCGTGGACGTGCTGTCGGTGATCGTCGAGACGACCGGCTTCGACGACGCGTGCCTGCATTACCCGGTGATGAGCGCGATCGAGAAGTTCGAGATGAACATGCGCGGCGTGGCCGGCGTGCAGTCGGTGACGAGCGTGTCGTCGCAGGGCAAGGTGTTCATCGCTGCGTTCAACGAAGGCAACCCGCGCTGGGCCGCGCTGCCGCGCTCCAGCGACGGGCTCACGCAGGGTTCCAACGCGTTCGACCCCGACAACGGGATGAACACCGCGAACTGCAAGGCGATCCAGGTGCTGATCTACACGAAGAATCACGAGGGCACGACCATCGCGCACATCGTCGACGAGATCAAGCGCTTCGCGGCCGAGAACCCGACGCCGAACGTCGCGTTCCGGCTCGCGGGCGGCAACGTCGGCGTGATGGCCGCGACCAACGAGGCCGTCGGCGACGCGGAGATCGCGATGCTGCTGTCGATCTTCGGCGCGATCGCGCTGCTCTGCGCGGTCACGTTCCGCTCGTGGCGCGCGGTGCTGTGCATCGTCGTGCCGCTCACGCTCGTGTCGATCCTGTGCAATGCGGTGATGGCCCGCCTCGGCATCGGGCTGAAGGTCGCGACGCTGCCGGTGATCACGCTCGGCGTCGGCGTGGGCGTCGATTACGGGATCTACCTGTACGAGCGCCTGCAGCACGACCTCCGCCACGGCGCGACGCTGCCGGACGCGTTCGCCGACGCGATGCGCCAGCGCGGCACGGCGGCGCTGTTCACGGCCGTCACGATGTTCATCGGCGTCGGCACGTGGGCGTTCTCCGCGCTGAAGTTCCAGGTCGACATGGGCGTGCTGCTCGCGTTCATGTTCCTCGTGAACCTGTTCGGCGCGGTGTTCCTGCTGCCCGCGCTCGCTGCGTGGCTCGGCGTCGAGCGTGCCGAGCGCCGCATGCAGCGGTCGCAGCCGCAGCCGGTGGCCGCGCCGCAACTGAAGCCGGCGCGTGCGCTCGAGCACGGCAATCCGATGCGCTGAACGGCGCCCCCCATTTCCCCCGCGCGCGGCGGGCCGCCGCGCGCTCTCCACAAGAGGAGTCAACCCACATGTCCGCACGCCCTTACAAGATCGAAGCCCAGCCGCTCGCGCAGCGCTATGCGCGCGGCTGGCACTGCCTCGGGCTCGCCCGCGACTACAAGGACGGCAAGCCGCATACGCTGAACGTGTTCGGCCGCAAGCTTGCCGCGTTCGCCGATTCGACCGGCAAGGTCAACGTCGTCGACGCGTATTGCCCGCACATGGGCGCCGACCTGAGCCTCGGCACGGTCCAGGGCGACAACCTCGTGTGCCCGTTCCACGGCTGGGCCTGGAGCGGCGAAGGGCAGTGCGCATCGATCCCGTACTGCAAACGGATTCCGCCGAAGGCGCGCATCGGCGCGTGGCCGACCTGCGAGGAAAACAACCTGCTGTTCGTGTGGAACGACCCGGAAGGCAATGCGCCGCCGGCCGACGTCGCGATTCCGCGCCTCGACGTGTGCTTCTCCGACGAATGGTCGGACTGGGTCGTCGACAAGATGGTGATCCAGGCCAACTGCCGCGAACTGGTCGACAACATCTCCGACGTCGCGCACTTCGCGACCGTGCACCGCGCACCGATCGACTATTTCGCGAACCTGTTCGAGGACCACAAGGCGACGCAGCTGATGGTCGGCCGCAGCGAGAAGCTCGGCGGCGACAGCCTGACCGCGCTGTCGACGTATTTCGGGCCGGCCGTGCACATCACGCAGATGACGGGGCAGAGCAACGGGCAGCCGATTCATTCGGTGCTGCTGAACTGCCACGTGCCGATCGACATGAACAGCTTCGAGCTGCGTTACGGCGTGATCGTGAAGAAGGTGGCCGGGCTGACGGACGAGCAGAACCTGGAGATCGCGAACGCGTACGTGAAGGAAGCGCAGCGCGCGTTCTACGAGGACGTCGACATCTGGCACAGCAAGACGCGGATCGACAACCCGCTGCTGTGCGAAGGCGACGGCCCGCTGTACCAGATGCGCGACTGGTATTCGCAGTTCTATCTGGACGTGGCCGACGTGCGGCCGACGAGCGTCGCGCGTAAGGCATTTGAAATGCGGATTCGCGACGGCGCCGAGCCGCCGGTGCTGCATCACGTGTTCGAGCCGCAGTAAAAACCGGCGGGCCGGCCGAAAATCGGGGGCGTATCGAAATGGGCTCCGTCGGCCGGCAACACCCGCCACATAAGGCGCGCGCGCCGCCCGTGCGCGCGCGTCGCACCGAAAGAGCTTGACGGAACGGCTGCTACCGCGTAGTGTCCGTGACCGAAGTCTTCAAGAAGTTCGATTGCTCATCATTGGCCGCACTCCGTGCGGCGGTCGTTGGTCTCTCCCTCTTTGATTCTTTCTGTGCCCGTCACGGGCGCATGTTCAATTATTCGTATTAAGGAAGTATTTGTGGATACCGGTACCGTCAAGTGGTTCAACGAAACCAAGGGCTTTGGTTTCATTTCCCCGGACAACGGCGGCGACGATCTGTTCGCCCATTTCTCCGAAATTCGCGGCACGGGTTTCAAGACCCTGGCCGAAGGCCAGAAGGTCAGCTTCGAAGTGAAGCGCGGCCCGAAGGGTCTGCAAGCGTCGAACATCACGCCGCAGTAAGCCGCATCGGCACCGGCCGCCGATCGGCGGCGGGTGCCGGATGGAGTTTCGCGCGGGGCGCCGCTGTTCCGGTGGCCTGCGCGTTCCGATGCGCACGACCGATGCATCGCGACATTCTCGATGCATCGGTCGTGACGCCTCCCTCATCGCATGCGTGACCCGCGTGCGACACAACGCCCTCGCGAAGCGCCCGCCGCTTCGCCAGCGCATCACCGCTTCAACGCATCAACCCGAGCAGACCGACGCCATGCCGTAGCAGCCGGCGCGGTCCCGACTACTTGCGCGGCGCTTATCGCGCCGCCGCCACCGACCGCCCGAACGCCGCAACGCGCCGGGCTCCGATCGCAAGACAGGCCCGTGGCCCGTCTGAACGAACCGATACCCGGCAGCCTGCCGGCCGCCGTCCCGTTACGGGAAACGGCGCCGCGCAGATCGCCGCGGCCGCGGTCAATCACCTTGTCTGGAGGAATTGGTTTGGCAAAAGAAGAACTGCTGGAACTGGACGGAATCGTCGACGAAGTGCTGCCGGACAGCAAATACCGTGTCACGCTGGAGAACGGCGTGGTGGTGGGCGCGTACGCGTCGGGCCGCATGCGCAAGAACCACATCCGCATTCTCGCGGGTGACCGCGTGACGCTGGAACTGTCGATGTACGACCTGACCAAGGGCCGCATCAACTTCCGGCACAAGGACGCGAATTCGCCGCGTCCGCAGCGCAACAGCGGGCCGCGTCGCTAAGCGGCCGCGATCGGCGCGCAGCACCGCGCCGATCGACTCCCGTCCGGCCATACGGCCGGACGAACCGGATGGACGGCACGTTGCGTGCCGTTCGTCGGGTCGCCGGCGGCGTCGTCACGCCGCGGCGGCCAACACCGCCTTCTCCGGCCGCCGCGCGTGCGTAGCGCCCAGGCAGCCGCGTCTCGCAGGAAAGCCTCGACGATCGTCGCGAAATACGGCGGACATTCCTGCATCGGGCAATGCCCGCCATTCGGGATCGTCACGAGCCGCTCGTTCGGGTGCCGGGCCAGGAAGGTCGCCTGCATCGTAGCGGCGTCGAGCCCCGGGTCCTTGTCGCCGACGATCACCAGGTAACGCGTATCGAGCCCGCGGATGTCGTCGACGAAATCCGTGCCGGTCAGCATGTCGAGATAGGCAAGCCGGCAACCCGGCGTCACGCGCGCGCAGTTCTGCCGCAATTTCATGTCGGCGCAGCGCGCCGACAATCCCCCCGTCACGAACCGCACCAGCCGGCGAAACGCATCGTCATCGACGGTCGTGCTCGCGAAGAACGCGCGCGGCGACACGGTTCGCATGCCGCTTTACGTGCGGGCCGGCGCGGTCGTACACTCGTCGGCAATTCGCGGCCCGCGCGCAGCTTTCAATCCCTGCAGTCGCTTTCAACGGGCCAACGACCGTGCCAGCCGGACATTCGTCGCGCGACGCCAGGAGGCGCCATGAGTGCAGACGCAGCCCCCGCAGCCCCGCCGGTTCACGACCGCATCCAGCACGTGTTCGTGCTGATGCTCGAGAACCGCTCGTTCGATCACCTGTTCGCGCTGTCGGGCATCGCCGACATCGTCGCCGCGTCGCCGGGCGACAGCAACGCGCATGGCGGCGCGGTCTATCCGTTCGGCGGCGGTGCGCCCGACCGGATGCCGACCGACCCGTGCCACGAATTCACCGACGTGCTCGAACAGCTCTGCGGCGCAGGCGTGCCGTTCGTGAAAGGGCAGGCCTATCCGCCCGTCGTCAATTCGGGGTTCGTGTCGAACTACTCGACGTCGCATTCCGAAGGCACGCCGCCGCAACCGGCCGACGCGGGCAAGATCATGCAGGGCGCCGACGTGCAGACGAACGCGCCGTCGCTGTACGCGCTCGCGAATGCGTTCGTGCTGTGCGACGCGTGGCATGCGTCGATGCCGGGGCCGACCTGGCCGAACCGCTTCTTCCTGCACGGCGCGTCGTCGGCCGGGCTCGACCATTCGCCGACCAAGGCGGAAATGGGCGGGTGGGATGCGTTCAACGGCTTCCCTTATCCGAAGGGTTCGATCTTCGGCGCGCTCGGCGACGACAACTGGCGCATCTACCAGGACCAGACCGGCGATCCGCTCGGCCACGTACCGCAGGTCGCATCGCTGAAGGGCATCAGCTTCTTCGACGTCGACGATCTCGCGCACTTCGAAGCCGATCTCGCGGCCGGCTACACGGCGCGCTACACGTTCATCGAGCCCGGCTATGGCGACATCGTGCACGGCACCTACCAGAACGGCAGCTCGCAACACCCGATGGACGGGCTGGCCGGCGGCGACCAGCTCGCCGCGCGCGTGTACAACGCGATCCGCAATTCGCCGGTGTGGAACAACAGCCTGCTCGTGATCGTCTACGACGAGCACGGCGGCTTCTACGATTCGGTCAGGCCGGGCGCCGCGCCGCCGCCGAACGACGGCGCGGCCGCGACGCTGAACGCGAGCGGCTTCGGGTTCGACGTGTACGGCGTGCGCGTGCCGGCGATCGTGATTTCACCGTGGGTCGCGGCCGGGCAGGTCGACCACACGCCGTACGATCACGCGTCGGTTGCCGCGACGCTCGAACGGCTGTTCGGCCTCGCGCCGCTGACCGACCGCGACCGCCTCGCCAACGACCTGCTGGCGCTCGTGACGACGACGTGCCGCACGGACTGCCCGCAAAGGATCGGCTCATGAGTACGACTCCGGTACAAGACCCGCGCGATGCGCTGCCCGTGCGCGACGGCACGAGCCTGATCGCGTATCTGCACATCCTGAAGAAGGCCCATGCGGCGCTGGTCGGTCACGACAAGGCCCATCAGCGCTTCAGCGAGGTCGTCACGCGCGGGCAGGCGCGGCAATATATCGAGGAACTGATGCCGTCGCTGCAACAGGCGCGTGCGGAGCATCGGCGACGCCGGCACGGCGGGAAGCATCGCTGACGGGTAGGGCGGTGCGCGGTCGGGGCGGTGTAACGCCGGTGAGCGGGGCCGCGACGCGTCACGCGGGCTGCCGCGCTGTTCGCGTCCACCCGACAAAAGAAAACGGGGCTTTGCGCCCCGTTCACACCGCTTCCGGACGGATGCCGGCCGCATTCGGTTACGCCGCCACCTCCCGCGCCCGCACCATCGTCAGCGCCGCGTCCTCGATCATGTCCTCCTGGCCGCCGACGAGCCGCTGCCGGCCCAGTTCGACGAGGATGTCGCGCGCGGGAATCCCGTACTTCGCTTCCGCACGCTTTGCGAACAGCAGGAACGACGAGTAGACGCCCGCATAACCGAGCGTCAGTGCATCGCGGTCGAGACGGATCGGCGCGTCCATGATCGGCACGACGAGATCCTCGGCGACGTCCGAGATCGCGAACACGTCGACGCCCGTCTCGATCCCCATCCGGTCGCACACCGCGACGAACACTTCCATCGGCGTATTGCCCGCGCCGGCGCCGAGCCCGGCCGCGGCCGCGTCGATCCGGTTCGCGCCGGCGGCGACCGCCGCGACCGAGTTAGCGACGCCCATCGCGAGGTTGTGGTGGCCGTGGAAGCCGAGTTCCGTCTCCGGCTTCAGCGCGTCGCGCACCTGGCCGATCCGCGCGGTCACGTCGTCGGGCAGCATGTGGCCGGCCGAGTCGGTGATGTAGATGCAGTTCGCGCCGTACGACTCCATCAGCTTCGCCTGCACGACGAGCTGTTCCGGAGACGACATGTGCGCCATCATCAGGAAGCCGACCGTGTCGAGCCCGAGCGTGCGCGCGAGGCCGATATGCTGCTCCGACACGTCGGCCTCGGTGCAGTGCGTCGCGACGCGGATCGTGCCGACACCGAGCTCGTGCGCCATGCGCAGGTGCTCGACGGTGCCGATGCCTGGCAGCAGCAGCGCCGATACCTTCGCCTGCTTCAGTTCCGGAATCACGGCGCTCAGGTAGGCCTCGTCGGTGTGCGCGGGGAACCCGTAGTTGACCGACGCGCCGCCGAGCCCGTCGCCGTGCGTGACCTCGATCAGCGGCACGCCGGCCGCGTCGAGCCCGCGCGCGATGTTGCGCATCTGGTCGAGCGTGATCTGGTGGCGCTTCGGGTGCATCCCGTCGCGCAGCGACATGTCGTGGACGGTGATCTTCTTGCCTGCAAGTGACATCGCGTGGCTCCTCAACTCAAGCGGTGGCGGCCGTCGCGGCCAGCATCTGTTCGGCGAAACGCTCGGCCGTGGCGGCCGCGGCGGCGGTCATGATGTCGAGGTTGCCCGCGTACTTCGGCAGGTAGTCGCCGAGCCCTTCGACTTCCATGAACACCGACACGCGATTGCCGTCGAACACCGGCCCGTTCTTCAGCGTGTAGCCGGGCACGTAGCGCTGCACTTCCTTGACCATCGCGTGCACCGACGCGGTAATGGCCTCGACGTCGGGCGGCCCGTCGGTCAGGCAGTGGATCGTGTCGCGCATGATCAGCGGCGGCTCGGCCGGGTTGATCACGATGATCGCCTTGCCCTTGCGCGCACCGCCGACCTGTTCGATCGCGCCGGACGTCGTGCGCGTGAATTCGTCGATGTTCTTGCGCGTGCCGGGGCCGACCGAACGCGACGACACCGTCGCGACGATCTCGCCGTACGCGACCGGCTGCACGCGCGACACCGCGTACACCATCGGGATCGTCGCCTGGCCGCCGCAGGTCACCATGTTCACGTTCATCTGCGCGCTGTCGAGATGCGCGTCGAGGTTCACCGGCGGCACGCAGTACGGCCCGATCGCCGCGGGCGTCAGGTCGATCATCCGCACGCCGAGCGCGGTGAGCTTGTCGGAGTTGTCGCGGTGCACGTAGGCCGACGTCGCGTCGAATGCGATGCGGATGTCGTCGGCGGCCACGTGCGGCAGCAGCCCGTCGACACCCTTGTCGGTGGTCTTCAGGCCGAATTCGCGGGCGCGCGCGAGGCCGTCCGACGCCGGGTCGACGCCGACCATCCACACGGGTTCGAGCACCGCCGAGCGGCGCAGCTTGTACAGCAGGTCGGTGCCGATGTTGCCGGGACCGATCAGTGCGCATTTGATTTTCTTCATCAGGGTTCCTTTAGATAAAGCGGACGTCGCAACTGCCGATGCCGGAGATCTGCATCGACAGCGCGTCGCCAGCCGTGACCGGAATCAGTTTCGCGAGCGAGCCGGACAACACGATCTCGCCGGCAAGCAGCGGCACGTCGTACGCAGCGAGCGTGTTCGCGAGCCACGCGACCGCATCGGCGGGATGGCCGAGCGCCGCGTCGCCGCGCCCTTGCGCGACGGGCTCGCCGTTCTTCTCGATCGTCATCTCGCATGCGGCGAGATCGAGCGTGCGCGGGTCGACGCGCGCATCGCCGAGCACGTACACGCCGCACGACGCGTTGTCGGCGACGGTGTCCTCGATGCGGATCGCCCAGTCGCGGATGCGCGAATCGACGATCTCGAAGCAGGGTGCGACGGCGGCCGTCGCGGCGATCACGTCGGTGCGGTCGATGCCGGGGCCGCGCAGGTCGTGCGACAGGATGAACGCGATCTCGCCCTCGGCGCGCGGCGCGATCAGCGAGTCGGCGGCAATCGCCTCGCCGGCCGCGTAGTGCATGCCGGACAGCAGGATGCCGAAATCGGGCTGGCGCACGTTCAGCATGTCCTGCACGGCCTGGCTCGTCACGCCGATCTTCTTGCCGACGACCGTTTCGCCCTGTTCGACGCGGCGTTCGATGAAGCGCTGCTGGATGCGGTACGCGTCGTGGAGCGACAGCCGGCGCGGGCGGCTCGACAGCGGCGCGACCGGTGCGCGCGCGTGCCACGCGGCGTACAGCTCGTCGCCGAGCGTCGTATGCAGGCGGGAAGACATGAAAGGGCCCTCGAATGGAACAGGCCGCCGTCGCGGGCGGCGTCGTGCGCCGGAGCGAGGCTCCGGCGCGTGGGTCGCGGGTATTCCGCGTCGCTTAGTTACCCGAACTGCGGATCGCGTCCGGCGAGAAGTACGCCTCGTTGAACTGCGGGCTGTTGTCGAGCTTCGGCATCGGGCCTTCGTTCGTCAGGCGGTCGGCCATGTACGCACCCGAGATCAGGTCGTGGAAGAACACCGCGCTCGGGTAGAACACCTTCGCGTCATACGCGTACAGCGATGTCGCGACGTTGGTGCGCCAGAGCTGGCCGCGTGCGTCGTAGTTGTCGGCGAGCAGCGATTGCCACGAATCCTCGTCGATGTACAGCACGCGCTTCGCATACTGGTGGCGATAGCCGCTCTTCAGCGTCGCCTGCAGCACCCACACGCGATGCAGTTCGTAGCGGATATATGCCGGGTTCTCGTGGCCCTTGGTCAGCAGGTCGCCGTACTTCACCGCGCTGTCCATCACCTTGTAGTTGTCGTAGGGCACGTAGATCTCGCGCTTGCCGACGATCTTCCAGTCGTAGCGGTCGCCGGGGCCGTTGTACAGGCGGTCGTCGTCGACGGTGCGGAAGCCGCCCGGGCCCTGCGGCTGGTCATAGCCGTATTCGGGCGCCTGGCGCACGCGCCGCGTGCCGGGGTTGTACATCCACGTGCGCGACGAGTTGTCCGCGCCGGCCTTGTCCCAGTTCGTGAAGCCGACGATCAGCGAGCCGCGGTCGGACAGCGGCAACTCCGTCGCGTTGCGGTAGTAGGTGCGGTTGTTCAGGTCGCTCTTCACGTCGTACTTGCCGACGTTGCGCGGCGAGTAGATGTCGTAGCGCACCTTGCCCCACGCGATGTTGCCGTCGGAGTACACGACCGCCTGGTCGTAGGTGGCCTGCTCGGTGCCGATCGACGACGAGAAGCGCTGGTTCCACAGCAGTTCGGCGGCGGTCTTCGGGATCGGGTAAGGCACCGTCGGCGGCGCGTTCGTGAGGCCGTTCGCGTCGGACGTCATCGTCGATTCGGGCGCATACGCGCGGATGTCCTTGTAGACGGCGTCCGGGTAGCGGAAGTCGCGGTGGCTCGGGTAGACGATGATCTTGAAGCTGGCCGGATAGCGCTTGAACATCGCCTTCTGGCCGTCGGTCAGGTGCTCGGCGTATTGCGCCATGTTCTCCGCGGTGATCGTCGCGACCGGCTTCTCGCTGGCGAACGGATCGGGGTAACGGCTGCCGCGCTTGTATTGCACATCCGACGGCGTGCCGAGCCACTTGCCCGACCACTCGGGCACGCTGCTGTCCTTGCTCGCGGCGCGCACCGCACCCATCGGGGTCAGCTGGCCGTCGAGCGCCTTCAGGTCGTCCGGCGTGACCTTCGGGTACGACGCCGTCGCAACGAGCGCGCATGCGGCCATCACCGACGCGCGCATGAGGGGGAGACGAATTCGCTTCATGACTAATCCTCTTCTTGCTGAGTGACGAGCGGCCGGGCCGCTCAGAAGTGGTAGGTCGCCGTGGCCAGCACGTAGTCGCGATCGGCGAGCGGCCGCGTGACGGGGTTCGGCGAACCGAGGAACTTTGCGTAGACGAGCGACAGCGACAGGTTGCTCAAACGCGTGAAGGTCACGCCGGCCGTCACGCGATGGTCGCCCTGGCCCGTCAGCGAGCCGAGCGCGCCGGCCAGCGGCGACGTGCCCGTCAGGTCGTGCGTGTAGGTCAGCGGCACGTCGAGATCCCAGCCGTTGAACACGTTCTTGTAGCTGAGCGTCCACGCGATCTCCATCGCGAGCGCATTGCGCGAATTCGCGAGCGTGGTCGACCCGCCTTGCTCCGAGATACTGCCCGCGTGCACGTACGTGAGTTCGCCGACCAGCGACTGCGAGTTCGCGAGGAAGCTCGGCCCGATCGAGTAGATGCCGGACAGGTTGGTCTGCACGACGTTCGCGCGCGTCGACTGCGGGCCCGTCGCGGTGTTGACGAGTACGGCCGCGCCCTGGCGGTACGACACTTCGCCCGCGACGTTCACGGGGCCGACCTGTGTCGAGAAGCTCGCACCGGTCAGCTTGATGTTGCTGAAATACTTCTGTTGGTACTGGAGTGTCGGGAAGAACGTCGTGACGACGCTCGGGTTCATGTCGTTGTAGTGCAGGTGGTACAGGCCGAGCTCGGTGTCGCCGAGCACGCGGAAGCGCGCGCCGATCCCCCACTGGTTGCGTGCGCTCGGCTTGTCGTCGGGCCCGCGCGGAATCTGCATCCCGCCCGGGCCGATGATGAACTGCGCGCCGGGGCCAACCACGTCCGAATAGCTCCAGTAGGTGCCTGGCGCGGTCAGGCGGTTTTGCTGGAACGAGAACTGGTAGTACGCAAGCAGGCTCAGGCGCGGCGTGATCTGCCACTGCGTCGAGATCTGCGGCACCGGCAGCAGGATGTCCTTCACCTCTGCGCCGGCCATATACGACTTGGTCGCGTCGGCGGGGCCCTGCGCGCCGGCGATGTTCGGGAAGAACAGGCTTTCGCCCCACGCGACGACCTGGTCGCCGACCTTCACGTTCAGGCTCGTCGAGCCGATGTGGAACGTGTTGTACGCATACGCGGCGAGCAGCGTCGTGTGGCCGCCCGACCAGTAGCGCGCATCGCTCGTGAAGTTGTTGAACTGGCCCGAGTGGTTCACGGTGCCGGGCGCATCGTTGTAGTTCGGGCGGTGATACGCCTGGTCGTAGAACGTGTCCGCGCGGACGAACACGCCCCAGTCGTCGTGCTTCAGGTTAACTTCGCCGAGCAGGCTGACCTGGTTCTCGATCAGCTTGTTCTTCGCGAAGTTGCGATCGCCGTCGTCGCCGTTGATGTTCGCCGGCGTCAGCAGATTGCCGCTCGGCGCACGCGTGCGCATGCCGAGGCCGTAACTGAGCGTGAACGTGTAGTCCAGCGTCGTGTCGGCGCCAAGCTCGATCGTGCTGCCGGCGTGCGCGTTGGGAACGGCGCACGTCAGCAGCGCGGCGGCCAGCGTCGACAGCGTGGCGGTTGCCCGCTTGTCGGTACGGCGCGAAATCCGTTGATGCATGGTGTCTCCTCTTGGGGGTATCGACGACGGTCGACTATGTGTTGTCGTGAGAGGCAGAGTAGGGAGATCGCGGTAGCAGGGAATCGTCAAAATGAACTAGATGACTTCCCTAGGACTGGCAACGATCGGCCCCGCATCGCGTGCATCGCATGGTTCAGCGCGCGGCCGCCTGCGCGGCGCTCAGGAACGCGGGCCGCTCGCCGCCGCCGTCGAGTCGCAGGTTCGCGCCCGACGTGTACGACGCGTCAGGCGACGCGAGGAACAGGCAAGCGGACGCGACGTCGTCGGGCGTCGCGAGCCGTCCGGCGGGAATCGTCGCGCGAATCGCGTCGAGCGCTGTGTCGTCGCCGTAGTGGCCTTCGGTGGCAGATTCCGTCTGCACGAGGCTCGGGCTGATCGCGCACACGCGCACGCGCGGCGCCCACTCGACCGCGAGCGACGTGACCGCGTTGACGAGGCCCGCTTTCGCGGCGCCGTATGCGGCCGTGCCGGGCGACGGCCGCGACGCGCTGACGCTTGCGATGAACAGCATCACGCCGCCTTCGGGCTGCGGCTGCATGATCGCGTTCACGCGCTGCGCGAGTTGCAGCGGCGCGATCAGGTTCAGTCGCACGATCGATTCGGTGAAGCGCGGCGACGCGTCGGCCGCGAGCGCGAACGGCGAGCCGCCCGCGTTGTTGACGAGCACGTCGAGGCCGCCGGCTGCATCGCGGATCGTCGCGAGCATCGCGTCGACCTGCTCGATGTCGCGCAGGTCGGCCGCGACGAACGCCGCCGTGCGGCCGCCGGCCGAAGGCGGTGTGTCGGGCGCGCTGCGTCCGCAGACGAACACGCGCGCCCCCGCCGCGAGAAACCGTTCGGCGATGCGCCGCCCGATGCCCTTGGTGCCGCCCGTCACGAGCACCGTCTTGCCGCTGTAGTCGAATCCGTTCATCGTCAGCCTCCGTTTCGGTGGGCCGATGATAGGAAGAAGCGCGCGCGGCTTCGTAGTCTGAAAGGATGATGCCGGCCGGCGCCGCCGGCGCAATCATCGTGGCAGACATCCATCGAACGACGAAGGAGACAACCCGCGATGACGATCCCCACGACGCCGCCGGCCGGCATCTTCACCGACGTGCCGGGCGGCTTGCGCCTGCACCATTACGAGGCTGGCGAGGGCCGGCCGGTGGTGTTCATCCACGGCAGCGGGCCGGGCGCCAGCGGTTTCAGCAACTTCAAGCACAACGTTCCGGCGTTCGCGGCGGCGGGCTATCGCGCGATCGTCGTCGACCTGCCCGGCTACGGGCAGTCGTCGAAGCCGTCCGACGTTGCGTATACGCTCGATTTCTTCGTCGGCGCGCTGCATGCGCACCTGGCCGCGCTCGGGATCGGCCCGGCCGTGCTGCTCGGCAACTCGCTCGGCGGCGCGATCGCGCTGAAATATGCGCTCGACTATCCCGAAGAGGTTGACGGGCTGATCATGATGGCGCCGGGCGGCGTCGAGGATCGCGACACTTATTTCCGGATGGAAGGCATCCAGCGGATGGTGAAGCTGTTCACCAATCGCCAGATGAATGACGACACGATGCGCGAGCTGCTGACGCTGCTCGTGCACGATCCGGCGATCGTCACCGACGCGCTCGTGGCCGAGCGGATGAAGGTGTGCGTCGAACAGCCGACCGAAGTGCTGTCGACGATGAGCGTGCCGAACCTGACCGACGCGCTCGGCGACCTGCGCAGCCCGGTGCTCGGTTTCTGGGGCACGGACGACCGCTTCAATCCGGTCGGCGGCGCGCTGAAGTTTCTCGAACGCTGCCGCGACGCGCGCTTCGTGCTGATGAACCGGTGCGGCCACTGGGTGATGGTCGAACACGCCGATTACTTCAATCGGGAATGCCTCGATTTTCTTGCGACGCGGATTGCGCGATAACGCCGGATGCCCTTGAAGGCCGCCCCGCACGCGGGCGGCCCCGGCATGGGCCGCCCATCTGAATACACGAATACACGGAGACACCATGAAACTCATCGAAGAACTGTTCGACCTGCGCGGCAAGGTGGCCGCGATCACCGGCGGCGCGCGCGGCATCGGCGCGGAGACGGCCCGCACGCTGGCCGCGGCCGGCGCGAGCGTCGCGATCCTCGACGTGCTGTCGCAGCCGGCGGAGGCGCTGGTCGAGGAAATCCGCGCACAGGGCGGCCAGGCCGCGTTCTGGTCGCTCGACGTGACGCAGGAAGACGACGTGTCGCGCGTGTTCGGCGAGATCGTCGCGTGTTTCGGGCGCCTCGACGTGCTCGTGAACAACGCAGGCATCGAAGGGCACAACGTGCCGACGCACGAGCTGACGCTCGCGCAATGGCAGCGCGTGCAGGACGTGAACGTCAACGGCGTGTTCCTGTGCACGCGCGCGGCGATTCCGCACATCGACGCGGCCGGCGGCGGGTCGATCGTGAACCTGTCGTCGATGTACGGGATCGTCGGCGGCCCCGACGTGCCCGCGTATCACGCGTCGAAGGCCGCGGTGCGGATGATGGCGAAGGTCGACGCGATGCTGTATGCGGCGAAGAACATCCGCGCGAACTCGGTGCACCCCGGTTATATCCGCACGCCGATGCTCGAGGAGGCGTTCCGCCAGATGGGGCAGGATCCCGACGACGTGTTCGGTTACCTGCAGACGCACGTGCCGATGGCGAAGATCGGCAGCCCGCGCGACATCGCGGCCGGCATCCTGTATCTCGTGTCGCCGGCAGGCCGTTACGTGACCGGCGCGGAGCTCGTGATCGACGGCGGGTACACCGCGCGCTGACGCGACACCGTACGCGCAATGGAACAGGAGACAGGCAGTTGAAAGTGCTCGTGGCAGTGAAACGCGTGGTCGACGCGAACGTGAAGGTCGGTGTGAAATCCGACCGGACGGGCGTCGATATCGCGAACGTGAAGATGTCGATGAACCCGTTCGACGAGATTGCGGTGGAAGAGGCCGTGCGGCTGAAGGAGGCCGGTGTCGTGACCGAGGTGATTGCCGTGTCGGTCGGCGTCGCGCAGGCGCAGGAAACGCTGCGCACGGCGCTGGCGATCGGCGCGGATCGCGCGATCCTCGTCGAATCGAATGAAGGTGTCGAGCCGCTCGGTGTCGCGAAGGTGCTGAAGGCGCTGGTCGACCGGGAGCAGCCCTCGCTCGTGATCCTCGGCAAGCAGGCGATCGACGACGATGCGAACCAGACCGGGCAGATGCTGGCTGCGCTCGCGGGCCTGCCGCAGGCGACGTTCGCGTCGAAGGTGGTGATCGCCGACGGTCGCGCGACGGTTGCGCGCGAAGTCGACGGCGGCGCGGAAACGCTGTCCCTTCGGCTGCCGGCCGTGGTGACCACGGACCTGCGTTTGAACGAGCCGCGCTACGTGACGTTGCCGAACATCATGAAGGCGAAGAAAAAGCCGCTCGAAGTCGTGAAGCCCGACGGCCTTGGCGTGGATGTGACGCCGCGTGTGAAGGTGCTCCAGGTGAACGAGCCGCCGAAGCGCGCGGCCGGCGTGAAGGTGCCGGACGTGCAGACGCTGGTCGGGAAGCTGAAGACCGAAGCCAAGGTGCTGTGACAGGGAACGCAACGAAATGACGATTCTGGTAATGGCGGAACACGACAACGCGTCGCTCAAGGCCGCGACGCTGAATGCCGTGGCAGCAGCGCAGGCGCTTCACGCTGCAGGCGGTGGTGACGTTCATGTGCTGGTCGCGGGACACCATGCGCAAGCAGCAGCCGATGCCGCGGCGAAGATCGCCGGTGTGTCGAAGGTGCTGCTGGCCGACGCGCCGCACCTGGCCGACGGTCTGGCCGAAAACGTCGAAGCGACGACAATGAACATCGCGAAGGGCTACTCGCACATCGTCGCGCCGGCCACGGCGTACGGCAAGAACATCGCGCCGCGCATCGCGGCGAAACTGGACGTCGCACAGATCTCCGAGATCACGGCCGTTGTGTCGGCCGATACGTTCGAGCGGCCGATCTACGCGGGCAACGCGATCGCGACGGTGCAGTCGAGCGATCCGGTCAAGGTCATCACGGTGCGTGCGACGGGTTTCGATCCGGTGGCAGCGGAAGGCGGCAGCGCGGCGGTCGAGAAGATCGACGCGGCGGCCGATACAGGCGTGTCGCGGTTCGTGAGCCGTGAAGTGACGAAGCTGGATCGTCCGGAGCTGACGTCGGCCAGCATCGTCGTGTCGGGCGGCCGTGGCCTCGGCAGCGGCGAGAACTACACGAAGGTGCTGGAGCCGCTGGCCGACAAGCTGCAGGCCGCACTCGGCGCCTCGCGCGCGGCAGTCGACGCGGGCTACGTGCCGAACGACTACCAGGTCGGCCAGACCGGCAAGATCGTTGCGCCGCAGTTGTACATCGCAGTGGGCATCTCGGGTGCGATTCAGCACCTTGCAGGCATGAAGGATTCGAAGGTGATCGTCGCGATCAACAAGGATCCGGAAGCGCCGATCTTCAGCGTGGCCGACTACGGTGTCGTCGGCGACCTGTTCACGCTCGTGCCGGAAGCGGTCGCGGCGCTCTGACGATGCCGCTGTTCGAATTCAACGGGATGCGGCCGCGCGTCGATCCGTCCGCGTATGTCGATCCGAGCGCGGTCGTGATCGGCGACGTGACGATCGGCGCGCGCTGCTACATCGGCCCGCATGCGAGCCTGCGCGGCGACTTCGGCGCGATCGTCGTCGCCGACGGCAGCAACGTGCAGGACGGCTGCGTGCTGCATGTCGGGATCGGCGAGACGTGCCGGCTCGGTGTCAACAGCCATGTCGGCCATGGCGCGATCGTGCATGGCGCGACGCTCGAACCGGACACGATGATCGGAATGAACGCGGTCGTGATGGACGGCGCGACGATCGGCGCGACGACGATCGTCGCCGCGTGCGCGTTCGTGAAGGCCGGGTACGACGTGCCGCGCGGCGTGCTGCTCGCGGGCGTGCCGGGGCGCGTCGTGCGGCCGCTGAGCGACGCGGAGATCGAAGCGAAGGCGAACGGCACGCGGATTTATCAGCAGTTGGCGGCGGATTGCTTGAGGACGATCAGGCGGATCGACGGGTGAGCGGGGCGCCGGCGGACCAGGGTGCGTTGCCCGCGCATCCGGCCCGTCACTCGCGTTCGGGATCGACGATCGGTGCGATCGTGTCGTGCTTCGTCATGCGCGTTCTCCGTTGTTCCGGCGATGTCGCCGGTCGATTGTGCTCGCCGGTCAATCGGGACGATACCGGATCGATTGCGTCATGCATCGCCGTTGGCTTAAGATCGGCGGGAGTTCATCCCACGCCTTCAGCGACAATGAAAACGAGCATACGCCTGCGGGTCGCCGTCATTACCTCCGCCTTTGCGGTCTTCAACGTCTACATGCACGTTGAGCAGTTCATCAGCGGCTGCGTGTGGGTCAGGGGCCAACACCGCTGCAGTTTCGAAAACAGCGCGAATTTCGAAGGCTGGATGGATCTCGACCTGCTGATCACGTGTTGCTGGGTCGCCGCCGCCGTGATGGGCTGGCTGGCCGTCGCTCAGGCGGCGAAGAAACCGGGTTAGCGGTGCGAAACCCGTGTTCGACGGAACGGCCGCGACTTGGCGTTCGATTGGCATGCGATCGAATCGACGCTGTCAATCGGTGACAACGTGTATTCGCTGGTTGGCGGCGAAGCTGTTCCGAATCCATTCGAACCGGGAATGAACTTGCGAGCGGCTGTCGGCGGAAGCGATCATCGCGATCCTCGGCGGCAGAAGCCGGTCAGCACGGCACGCGCGACCCGATCGGACCGGTCGTCGATCGTTGTGCTTGTTCCTTCCTTGCCCGGATAATTGTCCGGCGTCGCGCGCGATGCGCGAGGGGAGGTTTCCATGCAATTTCCGACGGGATCGGTGGTCGCGCTCAGTTCGGCAGCCGCGACGATGTTTTCGATAGGCATGCTGTTTCTCGGCTACTGGGGATTGCACGAGCCGTTGCCCTGGCGGTTCGGCGACTACGTCGTCATCGTGGCCGCGCTGTCGGGTTTCGCATGCCTCGCCAGCGTGCCGTTTCTCGCGACGTCGCCGATGAAGACACCCGACGACGAGTCGCGGATGTTCGTCGCACGGCGCGTATTCCTGTGCGGCGCGAGTGCGGTGTGGTGTGCGATCGTCGCTTCGCTGTTCGTGTGAGATCCGGGTGTGACCACGGTGGCCGGAACCGCTTGCTGCGAGCGGTTCGAAACGTCATGCGTGGGGCCCGAACGCACGGGTTCTACGCGTCGAACCGGGCCACCGTTCCGGCTTTGATTTCCCCGATGCCGTGCACTAGATTCGAAGCGTTCATGTGTCAAAGAGCGCGAGGTGTAGCCATGACCCCATGGGAGATTCAGGGCACCGAAATGATCTGTTGCAATTGCTCATACGGTTGTCCTTGCCAGTTCAATGCGCTGCCGACCTACGGCAATTGCGAAGCGATGGGCGCGATTTCGATCGACAGCGGCCACTACGGCGACGTGGTGCTCGACGGCGTCAGGATCGCGGTCGTGTTTCAGTGGCCGGGGCCGATCCACGAAGGCAAGGGCAAGTGCCAGCCGATCGTCGACGAGCGCGCGAGTCCGGCACAGCGCGAAGCGATTCTGAAGATCATGACCGGTCAGGATACCGATCCATTTGCGACGATGTTCTCGGTATTCGCGTCGACGCTCGAGCACGCGTTCGAGCCGATCTTCACGAAGATCGATTTCGACGTCGATGTCGATGCGCGGCGCGGCCGGATTCACGTCGACGGCGTGTTCGACGTCGCGGGCGATCCGATCCGCAACCCGGTGACGGGCGCCGAGCATCGCGTGCGGATCGACCTGCCGCACGGCTTCGAATACGAGCTTGCCGAGATCGGTTCGGGCACGGGGCGCTCGCAAGGCAACATCGCGTTGAATCTCGACGGAACCTACGCGCAGTTCGCGCGGCTGCACCTGAACAACCACGGGCTGATCCGGCATCGCGCCGCCGCATGACTGCTTTCGACACCTGGCTCGGGCACGAGCGCGTCGTCACGCTGCTCGGCATGGCCGCGCTCGTCGGCGTGTGCTGGTTCTACCTGTGGACGGGCGCGGGAACCGGCATGTCGGCGCTGGAGATGACGACGGTCGCGCTTTTTCCGCATCGGCTGGCGGACGACATGGGCAGCATGGATCCGTCGCTGCCGACCGTGATCGTGATGTGGTGGGTGATGATGATCGCGATGATGACGCCCAGCGCGGCGCCGCTCGTGATGCTCTACCGGCGCGTGCTGCGGCATCACGGCGCGGACGGTTCGGGGGCCGCGTTCACGTCCGCGTCGCTGCTGGCCGGTTATCTGACCGCATGGCTCGCGTTCTCGATCGGCGCAGCGTTGCTTCAGGTGCTGCTGCAGCCGGCCGGGCTGATCTCCGCGATGATGATGTGGTCGAAGAGCGCCGTTCTTTCCGCGGTTGTTCTCGCGCTGGCCGGGCTCTATCAATTCTCGCCGCTGAAACGCGCGTGCCTTCGGCAATGCCGCGCGCCGGCCGGCTTTCTTGTCGCGCACTGGCGTCCGGGCGTCGTCGGCAGTTTCCTGCTCGGTGCACGCCACGGCATGTATTGCGTGGGCTGCTGCTGGTTGCTGATGGCGCTGCTGTTCGTCGGCGGCGTGATGAATGTCGTCTGGATTGCCGCGCTGTCGCTGTTCGTGTTCGCGGAAAAAATCCTGCCGGGCGGCGATCTTGTCGGGCGCGTGCTGGGCGTCGTGCTGATCGCCTGGGCCGGTGTGACGTTGTTCGTTTGAACGGCCAATCCGGGTTCGCCTGTCATCCGCGATACGCGACTTTCACTCGCAACGGAAACGTCTTCGGGGCAACCGGAGACTTTCGATGAGGCGGCGGCATGTGCGAGGTGCCGGGGCCGGAGCAAGCAACGTGCGGTCGCGGCCGGCTTTTCACCATTCATGCTACGTAACGCAGGGCCGATGTTACGTCAGCGTCGCGGGGACGCAAGGGCGGATCGAACGGCAGGGCTGGGCCCGCATGCGATGCGTCGCGCCGGAAAGCGCCGTCGGCAAAGCCGCCGCGGCTCGATTGCAGGATTGTTAACGAAGCCGATGAAGATGGCACGGTAGATGCTTGCTGGAATGATTGCGCTGAATAGCTGACGGGGACTTCCATGCAAAATCATTTCATCAAGGCGAACGTTGCGCTCGCCGCCATTGCTGCGGCGTGTGCGCTGGCAGCGTGCGGCGGCAGCGACGTTACCGCGCCGAAGCTGGCCGGTAACAACATCGGGGCGAGTACGAGTGGCGCGAGCGGGACCAGTGGTACGAGCGGGAGCAGTGGCACGAACGGAACCAGTGGCACGAGCGGGACCAGTGGCACGAGCGGGACCAGTGGCACGAGCGGCACGAGCGGAACCAGCGGCACAAGTGGAACCAGCAGCGGCACCAGCGGAATCGGCGGCACAAGCGGAACCAGCGGCACGCCTGGCACGAACGGCCTCGTCACCTCGGCCGGCTCGGTGGTCACGGACGTGGGCGTCACGATGGCAGGCGCGAGCCTGCCCGGCGGCGTCAGCAGGGGCGTGACGGCAGGGCCGGCCGACGCGGTCATGGGTGTCGGCACGATCGTCCGCGATACGTCGAACGCCGTGAGCAACGGCATCGGTCAGATCGGTTTCGCGTCGAACCCGGTCGGCACGACGGTCGCCGGCCTCGGCACCGTTGTCGGCTCGACCAGCAACCCGGTCAGCGGTCTCGGCGAAACGGTGAAGGCGCTCGGCTCCGGCCCGCTGTCGCCGCTGGCGCCGATCACGACGCCGGTCGGCAGCTTGCTCGATACGGTGGCCGGCGGTCTGACGTCGGGCGGCACCATGCTCGGCTCGGCCCTGTCGTCGGGCCCGGTCCAGCAGGCGACGCAGCCGCTCAGCACGGCGATCACACCGCTCGTGACGACGGCCGGCCAGCTCACGCAACAGGTCGGCACGGCAACCGGCCTCGGCCAGCCGGTTGCCGGCCTGCTCGGGCAAATCGGCGGGGCAATCACGTCGGCCGGATGGAAGGTGACATCCGCGTCGCCGCAGCCGGTCGTTAGCGGTGCCGGCGACCTCGTCCGTGCAGTCGGCAATACGGTGACCAACGTGGGCGGTCTCGTGAACCCGAGCGGCGCGAACGGCGCGGTGCCGATCGCCGGCCTGGTGACGAGCGTGGCCGGCGGTATCCCGGCGACCGTGCACGGCGGCTCCGCGACCGGCCCGGGCGGCACCACGCCGTTGGGCAGTCTCGCCAATCCGCTCGCGCCGGTGACGTCGCTGGTGGGCGGCCTGCTCGGCGGCGCGGTCGGCAAATAACTGATCGGCGCCAACGTCACGGAGGCAACCGGCCGATTGTCTGCGCATTGGTTTCGAGCGACGTGCCGACATCCGCGAAGCGCTTCTTGAACTCGGCTGCTGCATGATCTGCTGGAACACCTTGCAGTGCAGTCAGCAGTCTTCATGAAACCGTCTTTCAGCCCGTCATTGCGGCCGTGCCGCGGCATGCTGCTGCAATGCCTCCAGGTGCCCGATGATCTGATTGGCGATTTCCTTCGCCAACGAATCAACCGCGGTCGTCCCCTCGACCTTCTTCACGACGAACTTCGCTGCAACGACGTACGGATTCCAGCTCGCCACCGTGCCCTGCGCCTTGATCGCATCCTCCACGCCGATGATCGCAAACGGCACATTGGGGTCCGTTGCCGCGTCGGCGATCGTCACCGAGACTTCCGTGTTGGGGCTGCCGTCGCCGGAGCCGCCTTGCAGCAGCGATTGAATGCGGCCGCTCGGGACGCGTGAATAGAAAACGCCGCCGATCAGCCAGCCCGATGCGGGCATCGGCAATGGCTCGCCGGGTGCAAGATAACGCGCGGTGACGCCCGCGTTGCTCAGCTGCTGGACGATGGCCTTCGCCAACGCACCTGCATTCTGGTTAGCCGACCTCCCGTGAGCGGTTGCGCGCAAACGGGTCAGCACACGTCCCGAGTCGTTGCTTTCCTGGACGGCCTGGAAGGCCCGCACGTACATGACCGGTGTGCCAGGCGCGACGTCCGAGCCGCTCGCGGCCGGCTGCTGCGCATGCACGAAACTCGTCGCAAACCAGATGACGAGCGCGGCAAAAGCTGCCTGATTCAGCTTTCTCACGGTTTTCGTTTTTTTCAAGATTGGAACGAGGGCCAGCTTATGGCCGTGGATACGGGACGTCAACCTTGCAATTACCCACAACCTGCGAGAGCGAGTTAATAAGTGTTTTGAGTAAACGATTTTGAAGGTCGAGCATTATGGATACCCGCGCCTGGAGCTGCCGGATGGATTTTTTTCCGTCCTGTTTCAAACACGGCGCTGCAACAATTCGCAGCGCTCGCATGTCTCGATGACGACAAGTTGAGCGATATCCAAGCGGTTCAATGAAAACCCCCAACGGTCGGATCTATGTCCAACGCTTGCGATTCAGTTCACATCGGGCCTTTTTTGAAACCGTCCCTTGGTCGGCCGGCACTGGCCGCCTGAAGTTCTGACCGGGATCTGTCGAACGGCCATCAAAACCCGGCCAGCTACTTGCGGCCGTCATCGAACTTCGACGGCGGCCGGGCCAGCCCGCGCGCCGGCAGCGGCGTCGACATCACGATCGACGTGCGCGTTTCGCCGTACAGGTTGATGCGTTCGATCAGCTGTTCGAGGTGGGTCATGCTGGTGGCGGCGAACCGCATCACATACGAGTCGGCGCCCGTCACGTGATGGCATTCGACGACTTCGGGAATCGTCTCCAGCAACTTGAGGAATTTCGCTTTCGCCGGTTGCGGCACCGTGATGCCGATCAGCGCGCTCACCGGATAGCCGGCCGCGGCCGGATTGATCCGGGCCGTGTAGCCTTCGACGACGCCGGCCGTTTCAAGACGCTTCACGCGTTCGGTCACCGCCGGCACCGACAGGTGAACCTGGCGGGCCAGCTCCGTATAGCTGATGCGGCCGTTGGCCTGTAACAGCGCCAGTACCTTCCAGTCCAGATCGTCCATCGCGGCAGGATTTTTTAAGGAGGAACGGCTATTTTTCCTTAAAAACCGCATTCAGCGGTGACCGGACTTTCCCTACGATGCCTGTTCAACCCGTTGCATGTCGCAAGGAGCAGGCGATGCTGTTCATCAAGTCCGTCGTGATGGGGCTGTCGATCGCTGTGCCGGTCGGCCCGATCGGCATGCTGTGCATTCAACGCAGCCTGAGCCGCGGCTTTCAGGCGGGGTTCGCGACGGGTGTCGGCGCCGCGTGCGCCGACGCGATCTACGGTCTGCTCGGCGCACTGGGCATCGCGGGCATCGTCACCGCATTCCCGATGCTGACCGTCGCCCTGAAGATCGGCGGCGGCGCGTTCCTCGTGTGGCTCGCGTGGAGCATCGCGCGCCAGGCGCCGGCCGCATCGGCGCTGCAACGCGAGTTGCCGCGCACGACCGTCCTGCGCGATTTCCTGACGACGTTCGGCCTCACGCTGTCGAACCCGATGACGATCCTGTCGTTCGTCGGGATTTTCGCGGCGTTGGGCCCGCTGTCGGGCTCGCGGGAAGGCTCGATGTGGCCGGCCGTGGCGCTGATGGTCGCCGGCGTGTTCATCGGTTCCGCGACCTGGTGGCTGTGCCTGAGCAGCGCGACCGCCGCGCTGCGCACGAAGATGTCGTTCGCATTCATGCACGGGCTGTCGCGCGTGTCGGCCGTCGTCATCGCGGCATTCGGCGCGATCCAGCTGGTCGCAGGCGTACGCGGCCTGGTCTAGTCCAGAAGCGGGGCATCGCTTTTCGACCGGATGTCGTCGACAACCGTCCGCAGATGCGCCAGCAGTTCAAGCATCACGGCTTTGCGACAGTACTGGTTCATTCGCGTGCTGACGACGATATCGGTCGGCAGCGTTTCGATCGCCTGTCGGACCGACAACAGATCGTCGGCGAGCCGTACCAGTGCATCGCGATGCCACGTACCCACCGCAACCGCGATCTCGTCCGGCCAGAAACCGAACGCGTCGATGCCGCAGCATGCGGCGACACAATACGTCTCCAGCGCGTCGATCAACGGCATGACCGTCGCCAGATACGGATCGATCGCGACCGCATGCCCCTGGCCGTCCGCCAGATCACCGAATTCGATCCAGCGATCCTGGCCGATGCTGATGTCGTCCTTGTGCGGTTTTCGGTTCATCGTTCGATCCTCGCCGGGCTCAATTCAACGCCCGCAAATGCGCACGCACGAAGCGTGCGATCTCCTGGCTCAATTCCCTATCCTCCGGCGCGCCCATGAACCCGCCATGCGGCATCCCTTCGAACACGTGAAGCTCGGTCGGCACCTGCGCGCGCCGCAATGCGCGATGCAGGCGCACGGCGTTCGACAGGAACAGGTCGCGCGTGCCGCTCTGGATGAACGTCGGCGGAAAGCCGGCGGAAAAGTCGCCGAACAGCGGCGACAGATACGGATGCGCGAGATCGGCGCCGTTCGCGTAGAGCAGGTTGTTCGACATCAGCGACGCGGGCAGCACGACATCGACGAGCCGGTTGGTCTCGAAGCTGTCGCCGGATTCCGTCAGGTCGGCTTCCGGCGACAGCAGCACGAGCGCGGCCGGCAGCGGCAAGCCTTCGTCGCGGGCGCGCAGCACCATCGCGGCGGCGAGATTGCCGCCCGCCGAGCGGCCGCCGATGACGATGTTTTCCGGCGCAAAGCGTTCGAGCACATGCGCATACGCCGCGATGCAATCGTCGAGCGCGGCAGGATACGGATGCTCGGGCGGCAGGCGGTAGTCGACGCCGTAGCATCGAATGCCGAGCCGGTCGGCCTGCATCCGCGCGCCGGCGCGGCACGCGTCGCCGCCGCCGAAGATCAGCGCGCCGCCATGCAGGTCGATATACGCGCATTCGCCGGAAACCGGAGCTTCGGGCGTCGCGACGTGCACGTTCGCATCGCGTGCGCGGATCGTCTCGACGCTCGATCTCAGATACCCGCCGAGCTTCGCGACGGCTGCCGCGTAATGCGCATCGGTGGCCGCTTTGACGCGCATCCACGCGTCGACATCGTCCGGGGCCGGCATCACGTGCAGCGCGTTCAGCGGCACGCCGTCGTCACCGACGAGCCGCTGCAACGCGGTGCGCGCTTCGTCGCTGATCGAGGTCGGGAAGGGAACGACACGGCGCGGCAGCACGACGCCGTCGGGTTTGTCTTTCATCTTTCGATTTCCATTCGGCGTGTCATTCGGCCGACGGCCAGTTGCACAGCATCACGTCCAGCGCATCGAGACTGCGCGCCCACGACGCGTCGGAGTCCGGCGCGCCGTGCGAGAAACCGCCCGCGCTTTCGAGCGTCGCATAGCCCATGAAGAAGCCGCCGAGCAGGCGAATCGCGTGCGCCTGTTCGGCTTCCGGGATGTCGTAGCTGCGCAGCATGGCCGAGGTCATCCTGACGAGTTGCCCACCCGCGCTTTCGGCGGCGCGCTCGGCGCTCACCGGATGGCGCGCGGCCGCAAAGCGGCCGGGATGCGCGCGCGCATAGTCGCGATAGACGTTCGCGAGCGCGGCCAGCGCGTCCTTGCCGGAGCGGCCGGCCAACGCGTCGGTCGCGCGATCGGCCAGTTCCTTCAGCGCGAACAGCGCGATCCGGCTCTTGAGATCGTCGAAACTCGGGATGTGGGAGTAAAGGCTGGCCAGCTTGACGTCGAAGTGCCGCGCGAGCGCCGCGCCGGTGAGGTGCTCGAAGCCGGTTTCATCGGCGAGCTGCGCGCCGGCTTCGACGAGCCTGTCTACGGTAATGCCGGCACGCGCCATGACGAATGCTATGGGTGTTAGTCAAAAAACTAATTCTATTAGTTTTCGTCGTGAAGTCAATTTCCCGCGTGTTGCGGGCGATCGGCATCGCGTCACGCGTCGACGCCGGCCATTCGCCTGAACCGGCTCGGCGCCAAGCCGGTCCAGCGCACGAACGCGCGCCGGAACGCCTCCTCGCCGCCGAAACCGAGATGCGCGGCTATCCGCGCGACCGGCCAGTCCGTCTCTTGCAGGCATCGTCGCGCGGCGTCGGCCAGGCATTGCTCACGCAGCACGTGGTAGCCGCTGCCTTCGGTCGCGAGCCGCCGCCGTAACGTCGCCTCACTGACACCGAGCCACGCGGCCAGCTCCGCGAGTGCCGGCAACGCCTGTTCGTGCGCGAGCGCCGCATCGAGAAAGCCGCGCACCTGCTGCGCCCACGACACGACGGCCGGCGCCGCATCGATCAGACGAAACGGGAAATCGACGAGGAATGCGTCGAGTTCGCCCGGCTGCCGGATCACGCGGCAATCGAGCCGCGCGGCATCGAACGCGAAGCCGTAGGTTTTCCGGCCGACGTGGACCGGCGCGTTGAACAGCCCGAGCAGCGGCACCGCGTCGTCGCGGCGCGGATGGCCGAGCCACACTTCAGCCGGCCGCAGCGGCTGCCCGATCAGCCAGCCGAACAGTTGCAGATAGCAGAACAGCCCCGTCAGGTCGACGAGACACGCGGCCGGGCTGCACGTGCGGCGCAGCGAGTCCATCCGGAACATCGCACGCCCGTCGCGCACCGCAAGCGACAGCGCGCCGGCGCGCGGCGTCAGCATCTCGCAGAATTCGCGCGCGCAACGGATCGCGTCGGCGAGCGTCGCGCAGCTCAGCAGGCAGCGGCACATCAGGTCGACTTCCTGCTTGCGCATCGGCGGATGGCCGTCGCCGCGCGCGACCTGCGCCTCGAGCCGCTCGATCGCGTCGCGGTACAGCGCGACGAAATCGCTCGCCGTGGCCGCGTCTTGCGGCGGTTGCACGTCGCGATCGGCCGGCGGCGCGCCGCTGCGCGTGAGTTCGCTCAGCAGGCGCGCGCCGAAGCCCGGCAGGACGCGGCCGCTGGCCGGCATGGCGCGCTGTTTCATGAGTCTCCCGTTCTGATCGTTGCGACAGGGGCCGGTGAGCGGGCCGGTAGGGGTTCGCGAACCGTCGCCACGCAAGAATGCTATTCACGCCGGCCGCGTTCGGCCTCGCCGGAACGGCGTAGGCCGGCACAACGCAGCTCGCCATGAACGACCCCGAACGACCACGGACGACACGCGAATGATCCAGATCGTAGACGAAATCACGCTCGCACCCGAGCACATTCCCGACGTGCTCGCGCTGTTGCGCGACCGCTACCTGCCGGGCCACGCGGCGCGCGGGCTGACGGCGGCCGGCCGCTGGGTGTCGCCGCCCGTCGCGGTGCCGGGGCAGCCGAGCACGCTATGGCTGACGTGGCACGTCGCCGATGCGCCGGCCTATTACCGGATGCGCGCACTGACCGATGGCGACGTGGTCGCGTTCTGGATGGCCGTCGACGAACTGTGCGACGCGCGCCGCCGTCATGTGATGACGGACGCCGACGCGCCGCTGCCCGCACTGACGGAGGTCGACCATGCGGCATGACACGGCGCAGGTATTCGTTTCGGCGGATCACGATGCCGACGCAGTCGCACACGCGTTGCGCGAAGCCGCGCGCGCGCTGCCCGGCGCAACCCGCGTCGAACTCGCACGCAATCGGGAAGGCTGCTGGGGCGCGGGCGACTACACGCTCGACGTGCTGCGCGACGAACGGGCGGTTGATCGCGCAACGGATTTCGCGGCGCTGGCGCAACTGCCGGGTGTCGTTCGCATCGACGGTGCCGCGTGCCGTGCGATCGGAGGCGGCCTGCGCGAGCCGGCGTTGCGCGATGGCATCTGGCGCACGTTGATGCTGCGTGTACGGCCGCAGGCAAGCGAAGCACGCGTCGTCGCGCTGGAGCACGAGTTGCTGCAGATGCCCGCGTTCATGCGTGGCATCCGCAACTGGCGCCTGAGCCGGATCGACACGCCGGGCGCCTGGACGCACGTGTGGCAACAGGAGTTCGCGCACGTCGGCGATCTGCTCGGCGAATACCTGATGCATCCGTATCACTGGGGCTGGGTCGACCGCCGGTTCGACGCCGAAAGCCCCGACTGGACGGTCGATGCGATTTCGCATGCGTTCTGTCCGCTCGCGTCGAGCCTGCTGGCCGACACGGCGACGTGACGCGCAGCGAACCACACACCAAGCCAACATAAAAACCTGGAGACACGAAGATGCGAGCCCTTTTGATCGACCGCGTCGGGCATTCCGACGCGCTACGGCTGGCCGACGTTCCCGCACCGAAGCCGGGCCCCGGCGACGTGCTGATCCGCGTCGCATACGCGGGCGTCAATCCCGCCGACTGGAAATGCCGCGAAGGTTATCTCGGCGCGTTCATGCAATACACGTTTCCGTTCGTGATCGGTTTCGATGCGGCGGGCGTCGTCGAAGCGGTCGGGGAAGGCGTCGCGGGTTTCGCGCCCGGCATGCGCGTGTTCGCGCAGACCGACGTCGGCGCGGGGCGCTGGGGCGCGTATGCGGAGCTCGCCGCGGTGCGCCACGACTCGGTCGTGCGCCTGCCCGACGCGGTGAGTTTCGCGGAAGCGGCCGCCACGCCGACGCCCGCGCTGGCCGCATGGGCTGGCCTGTTCGACGACGGCGGGCTGCGCTCGGGGCAGACCGTGCTGGTGCACGGCGGCGCGGGCGCGGTCGGTACGTTCGCGATCCAGCTCGCCGCACAGGCCGGCGCGCGCGTCGCGGCGACGTGTTCGGCGCGCAATCGCGATACGGTCGAATCGCTGGGTGCGGAGGCAAGCATCGACTATCGCGCGCAGGACATCGCCGCGGCGGTGCGCGCATGGGCGCCCGGCGGCGTCGACCTCGTGCTCGATGCGGTCGGCGGCGACACGCTGCCTGACGCGCTCGATCTGCTCGCGCCGGGCGGCACGCTCGTGAACATCATGACGCTCGCAGCCGGCGACGCCGAGCGGCTGGCCGCGACGGGCGCTGAAGCCGCTCGGCGCGGGCTGCGCACCGCGATCACGTACAGCCGGATGCCGAGCGGCAACACGCTCGCATCGATCGCCGACCGACTCGGCCGGCGCGCATTGCGCGTGCCGCGCTTCGACAGTTTCCCGCTCGAACAGGCCGCGCGGGCGCTCGATCTCGTTCAAACGGGCGACGCGAAAACCAAGCTGGTGCTGCACGTTGCGGATATCGCGGGCTGAACGGCCCGCACTCAAATCACTGGAGACATCATGACCGACACCCGAACCGCGATCCTCGCGGGCGAGTGCGCACTCGTGACCGGCGCGAGCCGCGGCATTGGCCGCGCGATCGCGCAGCGCCTCGCATCCGAAGGCGCGACCGTCGTCGTGACGGCGCGCAGCCTCACGCAATCGGCCACGACCGCCGGCACGCTCGCCGAAACGGTCGCACTGATCGAACAGGCCGGCGGCCGCGCGATCGCGCTCGCGGCCGACCTGTCGAATGCGGCGGAGCGCGACGCGCTCGTCGCGCGTGCGGCCGACGCGGCCGGCGGTCTCGACATCCTCGTGAACAACGCGGGCGTGGCCGACTACGCGTGCGTCGACGCGATGCCGATGACGATGTTCGACACGACGATCGAGCACTATCTGCGCATTCCGTTCGCGCTTGCGCAGGCTGCGATCCCGCTGATGCGTGCACGCGGCGCCGGCTGGATCGTGAACGTCGGCTCGGTAACGGCGCTGCCGCCGCTGCGGCCGTTCGACGATTTCTCGCGCGTGGGCGGCGCAACCGTCTACGCGGCGGTGAAGGCCGCGCTGTCGCGCTTCACGCAGGGGCTCGCGGCCGAACTGGAAGCCGACGGCATCGCGGTGAATCTCGTCGCGCCGAGCACGGCGATCCGCACGCCGGGCGCGGCGCGCTATATCCCCGAAGGCTATCCGACCGAGGACGTCGCGTATCTCGCCGAAACCGCGCTCGCGCTGTGCAGCCTGCCGGCGCGCGAACGCACCGGCCTCGTCACGCACAGCCTGCATTTCCCGCTCGCGCAGCGTCTTTCCGTGCGTTCGCTCGACGGTCGCACGTCGCTGCCGCCGCCGGTGATTCCCGCGTACGCGCATCCCCACATCGACCCGACAGGACTCTGACATGACGAATTCGATTCGCTTTCACGGCGGCACCGCCGTGATCACCGGCGCGGCCAGCGGCATCGGCAGCGGGCTCGCGCGCCACGCGGCCGCGCTCGGCATGCGCGTCGTGCTGGCCGATCTCGATCCGGCGAAGCTCGACGCGTTCGCCGCGACGCTCGACACCGACGTGCTGTGCGTGCCGACCGACGTCAGCCGCCCCGAAGCCGTCGACGCACTCGCGGAAGCCGCCTGCCGGCGCTTCGGCGGCGTCGACCTGCTGCTCAACAACGCCGGCGTGATGGCGACCGGCTTCAGCTGGGAAATCACGCCGGAACGCTTCGAGCGCAGCTTCGCGATCAACGTGCACGGCGTGCTGAACGGGATCCGCAGCTTCGTGCCGCGGATGCTCGAACGCAACGCGCCGGCGCGGGTCGTGAATACCGCGTCGGTCGGCGGCTTCCTGCCGAGCCCGCTGATGTCGCCTTATTCGGCGACGAAATTCGCGGTGGTCGCACTGACCGAATCGCTGTATGGAGAACTGAAGATGCTCGGCGCGCCGGTCGGCGTGTCGCTGCTCGCACCGGGCCCCGTGCAGTCGGGCATCTTCAACGATCCGTTCGGCGCCGCGCACGACCGGCCCGAGGTGCGCGGCTTCGTCGATACGATGCGCTCGATGCTGAACGCGCACGGGCTCACGCCCGACGCATTCGCCGAGCGGGTGTTCGACGGCATCCGCGCAGGGCGCTACTGGCTGATTCCGCAGCCGGAGACGATCGACGGCGCGCTGCAGCGGCGCACCGACGACATCCTCGCCGCGCGCGATCCGTCATTGCCGTCGTTCTGACAACGACGACCGGCGCGCCGTTACATGCGGGTGCCGGTGTACGTGCGGCCGCTCGGGTCGCCGCCGCGGTCGGGCGGCGTATTGTTCTGATCGATCTTCGCGAGCACGAAGCCGGCGGGCGGCAACGTGCCGGGCGAACGGTGGGTCGCCTGCGCGACGGCGTCGCGCGGTGATGCGGTGGCGGGAAAACCGGATGACGTAACGCCCGGTTGAGCGAACGCCGAAAGGGAAGCGGCCGCCAGGACGGCGGCGACGATGGCGTGCGTGTTCATGGTGACTCCTTCACGACTGACTGCGGGACAACGTAATCAGTCTAGGGCGCGAAACTTAACGCGGCGTGAAGGAGCGGCGGCGCGCGGATGACGACAGGATGTTCGTGCGCGCCGCGACGGTCAGGCCGACGCCGATACCAGCGCGCAGAAGTTCTCCAGATCGACGTTGCCGCCGCTGATCACCACGCCGACGCGCTTGCCTTGCAGTTGCTCCTTCATCCTTCGCACGGCTGCGAGCGACAGGCAGCCGGTCGGCTCGACGACAATCTTCATACGCGTCGCGAAGAAGCCCATGCAGTCGACGAGTTCCGCGTCCGTCGCGGTCAGGATGTCGTCGACGTCGCGGCGGATGATCGGGAACGTCAGGTTGCCGAGGTGCTGCGTCTGCGCGCCGTCGGCGATCGTGCGCGGCGTATCGATATGCACGATCGCGCCCGACCGGAACGATTGCTGGCCGTCGTTGCCGGCTTCCGGCTCGACGCCGTACAACTTCGCGTGCGGCGACAGCGCGCGCGTGGCGAGCGCGGTGCCCGACAGCAGCCCGCCGCCGCCGAGCGGCGTGAATACCGCGTCGAGCGGCCCGACTTCGTCGAACAGTTCCTTCGCCGCCGTGCCCTGGCCGGCGATCACGTCCGGATGGTCGTAGGGCGGGATCAGCGTGAGCCCGTGCTTCTCCGCGAGATCGCGCCCGATCTGCTCGCGATCCTCGGTGTAGCGGTCGTAGGTCACCACGTTGCCGCCGTAGCCGCGCGTCGCGGCCATCTTCGCGGCCGGCGCATCCTGCGGCATCACGATCGTCGCCGGGATGCCGAGGATGCGCGCCGACAGCGCGATCGCCTGCGCATGGTTGCCGGACGAGAACGCGACGACGCCGTTGCGGCGCTGCCCGGCATCGAAGCGCGACAGCGCGTTGAACGCGCCGCGGAACTTGAATGCGCCCATGCGCTGCAGGTTCTCGCACTTGAAGAACACCTGCGCGCCGAGCGCTTCGTCGATCGTCCGCGACGTCATCACCGGCGTGCGGTGCGCATGGCCTTCGAGCCGGGCCGCGGCGGCGGCAACGTCGTCGTACGTGGGGAGAGTCTGAGAGTTCATGGTCGATCGAGGGTCGGAAAGTTTAGTCAACATGAAAGCAGCGCGCTTGTTTCATTTCGCATCGTTGTACACGGTCGCGCGCGACACGCCGAGATGCTGCGACACGATCTCCATCGCGCGGCGCACCTCGAGAAAGCCGTCGGCCTTCAGCGTCTGCAACAGTTCGCGGCGCTGGTCGGTCTTCAGTTCGCGCGGCGTCGTCGCGAGGCGCGTCGCGAACGCGTCGATGCGTTGCCGGATCGCGTCCGCGCCGGCCGGGTCGAGCGTGTCGGCGATGGTTTCGCCGTTCGGGCTGCAGAACTGGTTCAGCATGCCCTGGAAGCCGCGGAACAGCGTGACGTCGGCATTCAGGCACAGCGCGGCCACATAGCGCCCGGTCGAATCCTTGATGCCGATCGACGTGCTTTTCGCGGTGCGGCCGTCGGCGAAGCGGTTCGGGTAGTTCGCGAGCACCTGCGGGAAATCGTCGTCCTCGATGCGGGCGAGGCCGAGCTCGGTCGCGGGGTCGCCGACCGCGCGTCCGGACAGGTTGTTGTGGATCGCGAGGATCGCGTGCTTCGGCGTGCGCAGGTCGTGGACCACGACCTCGGTGAACGGCGCGAACATCGCGCCGAGCCCTTCGGCGATGCGCTGCACCTGTTCGATCAGCGATGCCTGCTCCGACAGCGCTTTGTTCCGGGTGGTGGTCATGGTGGGCTCGCGTTCGGGTTTCGGATCGATGCGACGGCTTCGGGAAACGATCAACCGGCGTGCGCCTGGCCGTCCGTCGTTTCCGGGCGCGTGATGTCGGCCAATAACGGGCGCGCGATCCGTACGTAGTCGGCCGCATCGAGCACGACCGAGCGGTCGAGGCGGCCCGCGTTGAACGCGATCTCGTCGTTGCGTTCGACCAGCGCGGGATCGACGACGAGCGTCACGTTGCCGTCGAACACGAACGGCGGCACGGCGCCCATCACGCAGCCGGTAACGGCGGCCGCGACGTCGGGCGATGCGAGCGTCGCCTTGCGGCGGCCGACGGCGTCGGCGACCTTGCGGAAATCGATCTTCAGGTGGCCGGGAATGACGGCGAGGGCGGTCGTGTCGCCGCCGTCCTTGAACGTGCAGAGCATCGCCTTCGCGCCTTGTTCGGGGCGCGTGCCGCGGATCGCGGCGATGACGTCGGATTTACCTTCCGCCGGGTGCTCCAGTACGCGGAAACGCGCGCCGGAGGTGTTCAGCAGGTCGCAAAGCGTGTCGAAAACGGGGTAGGCGTTCATGGCGCTCCGGGTTGGCTCTGGGGCGGGGAATCGCGGCGTGTACGCGATGAAGCGTGGCTGCGGGTCGTTCGATGGATTGTCCAATTATAGACGTTTTGTCGTGGGCGTGACGAAAACGTGTGTCGTCGCAGAGCGGCGACCGTTGTCATAGGAAACGGGTGGACGAAAGAATGACGCTTCGCGCAATGGTGCGGAACACGGAGAGAACGGTCGGCGTTCGGCCGGGAAGAGATGTTCGCGCCTGCGGGGAGTGTCCGCCGCTCGCCCCGTACCGGCCGCAACTTCCCGGCGAAGTTGGCCTGCTCGTGCCGTGCTTCGACAATGGCGTGACCACACGCACAAGCCTTCCCGAGCCGTGACACGCAGAGTTACTTGGACTATCCGTCCGTTCTGCTATACCCAATTCATGAGCTGTGCGCGGCCCACGCGTCGCACGGCGAGTCGAGCGCCCGTTGCGACTGGCGCGACACAGGGGGCAACACGTCGGTGGGAACTGCATCTTCGGGCTGGAAGCTGGCAGGAGGCTGACATGGCAAATTACCTGTTCGTAGAATCACGCGGTCCACATGGTGCCGGGGATACCGAGCACGTCGAGGAACTGGTCAGGGGCGTACGCCAGAGGGGCAACACGGTCACACTGTTCCTGGTTCAGAACGGCGTGCTTTCCACGCGCCCGGGCGCAAAATTCAGCGAGCGATATGCGGATCTGACGCGCAGCGGCGTCACCGTCCTTGCCGATGAATTCTCCCTGCGCGAACGGGCGATCGATCGGCTGGCGGAAGGTGTCCAGAAGGCGGACATCGGACAACTCGTGGATCTTCTCCTGGTGGCTGGGACCAAGGCCATTTGGCATTGAATCAAGGAGAACGTGATGGCTATTGGTATGAAATTGACCCTGGCGCTGATGGATCCGCCGTATGAGAAGGCAGCCAGCACGACGGCGCTGCGCATTGTGGATGCCGCGCTGCGACGGGGGCACGACGTCACCGTGTTCGCCTACGAAGGTGCAGTCAATCTGACGATGAAGGCGCAAGCCCCACATGCCAATCCGGTCAAGGGCACGTCGGTGGAGGAGGAGGATCACCCGACGACCAGGGACTGGGTGGCAGCCTTGTTTCAACTCGCCGCCCAGCAGGGCGTCAAGCTCGACTGGATCAACTGCGGCCTATGTGTGGACGAACGCGGCGCAGGTGACTGGATCGAGGGTCCCCGCCGCGGCAGCCCGAAGGATTTTCTCGAATCCGCGACCCAGAGCAACGCTGTGCTGGTAATTCCGACGAAATAGGAGCTGCGCGATGAAAATCCTGAGCATTGTTGAGACAGCGTACCGGGCTACGCTGGAAGAACAGGATGACACCATCCTGTGGCTGAATCATGTACTGAAAAACGCCGGCGCCGACGTCAGCCTGCTGCTGTACGGAAGCGCCGTGAACTATGCAGCGCGCGGGCAGGATGCCACCGGCCTCGCCTTCGGCACGCGCCGGCAGGTTCATCCACCAGCGCTCGATAAGGATCTGGACAAGATGATCGGCGCCGGCGTTGCCGTGTATGCGGTCAACGAGGACATGCGCGACTGTGGGCTGGCGCAGGAAGATGTCATCGGCGGCCTGACGCTGCTCGCGCGTGCCGAGATCCCCGAGCTGTTCGACCGCTTCGATCAGGTCTGGCACTGGTAACGGCTCAAGTCTGCACCGCATTCTGCTGATCGGAGGGACCGCTTTCGTTTCGCTCACAACCGTTGCGGCATGCCGTCAATGGGGTGCTCCGCGCCATACGCAACGGTCGTCGAGCGGAGAGTTGCAGTGATTCCCGATAGTCGCGTGTCGGCTGGGGCGGACGGTCGCGAACCTTGACTGAGCGGCTCGAATGGGTCGTATGGAAAGCCGCGAAGAACGGAAAGAATCGGGCCGACGACGCGCGATAGACAACGCACCGCCGGCCCGCGAAGGAACACAAGACAAATCTTCAATGACGACAATCGAGCCGCGCGGCCACACCCGGGCGGTCTCGATCGCTGAACCTTACCCCCGCACCGCCTTCACCACATACTGACTCGTCGGCACCACATCGATCTTGTCGAAGTCGATAAACCGCCCGCAGCTATCCATCATCTCGGCGACATTCCGCTGAAACTTCTCGTCGTCGCCGACCGCATCGAAAAATGCATGCGGATCGGTCATCGCCGCAGCCGGGAAGCATTCCTCGACGATTGCGTCATACCCGGGCGCCGCATGCGTCAGCGCACGCACGACAACGTTCTGCACATACAGGAAATTGTCCTGCGTATCGATCGCGACGCGCGTGTGATGGCCGTGCCACACGTCGAGCCACGCTTCGTGCGTGAGGCGCGGCGGCCGCTTCAGGAACGCGAGCTGCGAAAAGCCGGCCGTGCGTTCGCCCGGCCGCGCCGGAAAGCGCGTGTTCGGAATCGGCTGCGATTCGGTGACGAGATATGCGGCCATGTGCGGCACGACTGCGCGCACTGCCTCATCGAACGGCTTTCGAAACATCGCGTTTGCACTATCGACCCAAACCGCGACGATCCCGTCGATACTCGGATGCGTATTGGTCTGCTTCAGTCCGGCGGCCGGCGCGACATCGGCATCGGCGACGTTCACCTGCACGCCGTGCGCACCGAGCGACAACAGCTTGTCGGCGAGCTGCGCGCGCACCGCGTGGCTCCACTGATCGGGTGCGGCCTGCGCGTCGCGCCACAACACGTAAATGACTTTCTCCATTGTTCCGGCTCCAGAGGGGAATGACGGGATCGGCGGCGTTGCCGCCGGGGTTCAGGAAGCGGTGACGGCCGCGCCATGCGCACCATGTGCACCCGGAGCAAACCGGTTCGCAGTCAGCGTGAACGACGGCGGGATCGGCGACGTGACGGTTTCGAACAGCCGCTCGTGGCGCGTCGCGTGAATGCGCCACACGCCGTCGCGTTTCACGTACTGGTCGTCGTAGAACGCGGTGCCGTGCAACAGGTAGTTATCCTCGAGATTGATCGCGTGATCCTCGAGAAACCACACGCCGCATGCATGATCGGCGGACACCAGCGTGAGTTCGGGGTGATGGCCGTGATGCATCGTCAGGAAGGTCGGCTTGCCGATCAGATCGCGCAGGCTCGACACGAACGCGTCGCGGCCGTCGTACGCATAACGACCGCCATACAGACGCGCCTCGCAATCCTCGGTCAGGCAATCGGCGAGCAACGACCAGTCGTGCGTATCGACCGCGCGGAAATACCGGTACTTCAACTGTCGGATTTGCTCGTATTCATGGAGCGTGCGAGTCGTGTCGTCCATCGCCGTATCTCGTGGTGGTGTCGTTCGATGGTAGGAACGAAGCCGCCTGCGTCACATCGTCTGTTCGGACGAAAGCCGCGCACGCACGCGGCCGGCGCTGCCGTGATGAACCGCCGGCTTAATCCGAACGGGTGATGGCCGGCGCGTCGCGCGGCGGTAACGTGGCATCGACGCGGCATCCGATCCGCGCCGGCATCGAACAAGGAGACGGGATGACCCTCATCGAATCGCTGGAAACGCGCGTGCGCAGGCTGGAGGATGCCGATGCGATCCGCCGGCTGAAGGCGCGTTACTTCACGTGCTGCGACCGCAAGGATCCGCAAGGGATGCGCGACTGCTTCGCGCCCGGCCGCGTGCACATCGACTATGGCCGGATCGGCACGTTCGATACGCGCGACGCGCTCGTCGACGTGTTCGAACGGCTCGGCTGCCATCCGAACATCGTCGAGATGCACCACGGCGTGAATCCCGACATCACCGTGCTCGACGACACGCATGCGCGCGGCACATGGGGCCTGCACTACCAGATGATCGACACGAGCGCGCGCACGCTCACGCAGCTCAGCGCGTACTACGACGACGCATACCGGAAGGTCGACGGCGAATGGAAGATCGCGGGCACGCGCTGCGTCGTCACGTCGACGCTGTCGGCCCGCTACGAAGGCGATGCGCCGGGCGTGCTGTTCGCCGGCGCGCAGCCGCCGGCTGCCTGACGCATGCCATCGCCACGCATGTGGCCGATATTCCACAGGAGACATCGAACATGACACAGAACCACGATGCGCCGATCGCCGTCGTGACGGGCGCATCGCGCGGCGCGGGCAAGGGCATCGCGCGCGCACTCGGCGCGGCCGGCATGACCGTCTACGTGACGGGCCGTTCGCAGAACGAAGGCGATGCGCCGCTGCCCGGCACGATCCACGAGACTGCGCGCGAGATCGACGCGCTGGGCGGCCGCGGGATCGCGGTGGCGTGCGACCACGCGGACGACGCGCAGGTGAAGGCGCTGTTCGAGCGCGTCGAACGCGAAACCGGGCGGCTCGACATCCTCGTCAACAACGCGACCTACCTGCACGACCAGCTGATCCTGCCGGGCCCGTTCTGGGAGAAGTCGCTCGACCTCGTGAACATCCTCGACGTCGGGCTGCGCTCGGCCTATGTCGCGAGCTGGCACGCGGCCCGGCTGATGGCGAAGCGCCGCAGCGGGCTGATCGCATTCACGTCGTCGTTCGGCGCGAGCTGCTACATGCACGGCGCGGCCTACGGCGCGCAGAAATCGGGTGTCGACAAGTTCGCGAAGGACATGGCCGTCGACCTGAAGCCGTTCGATGTCGCGGCCGTGTCGATCTGGATGGGCCCGCTGCGCACCGAGCGCACGACGCGCGTGTGGGACGAGCATCCGGATCTCTACAAGGAGTTCTCGCTCGTCGCCGAAAGCCCGGAGTTTACGGGCCGCGTGATTCACGCGATCCATGCCGATCCGCAGCGCATGACGCTGTCCGGTCAGGTGCTCGTCGGCGCGGAAGCCGCGCTCCAGTACGGTATCGCCGATCTCGACGGCAGGCAGCCGCCGTCGTACCGCGACCTGCTCGGCGGGCCCGTTCAGGCCCATCCGGCGATCGTCGCTTAAGGAGCGCGCATGGGCATCCTGAAGGGCAAGGTCGCGCTCGTGACGGGCGCGGGGCAGGGCGTCGGCCAGGGCGTCGCGCATGCGCTCGCGGCGGAAGGCGCGCACGTCGCGGTGGTCGGCCGCACGCGCGACAAGCTGATTGCCACCTGCGACGCGATCCGCGCGCGCGGCGGTATCGCGGAGCCGTTCGTGTGCGACGTGATGGACGCCGCACGGATCGCGGTTTGCGTGGACGCGGTCGTCGAGCGCTTCGGCGGCGTGCAGATCCTGATCAACAACGCGCAGGTCGTGCCGCTCGGCCGCCTGCTCGACGTGACGGATGCGGATTTTATGGCGGGGCTCGAATCGGGGCCGATCGCGACGTTGCGGATGATGCGCGCGTGCCATCCGCATTTGAAGGGCGACGGCGTGATCGTCAATTTCGCATCGTCGGCCGCGGTGCGCTGGGATGCGTCGGGTTACGGCGCGTACGCGGCGACCAAGGAGGCGATTCGTGCGCTGACGCGCGCGGCCGCGTGCGAATGGGGCGCGGACGGCATTCGCGTGAACGCGGTCGCGCCGCATGCGTTGTCGCCGGGGCTGAAAGGCTGGGTCGATGCGAATCCGCAGGAAGCGGCCGCGTTCTTCCGCACGATCCCGCTCGGCCGCGTCGGCGACTGCGAGCAGGACATCGGGCGCGCGATCGTGTTTCTCGCGAGCCGCGATGCCGCGTACCTGACGGGCGCGACGCTGCCGCTCGACGGCGGACAGGCCTACTGGGGCTGACAGCAAAGGGCTGACGGCGCGTGGCGCGAGCCGCGCACCAATCATGGGTCCGCAGCGCACGCTCACGCTTGCGCGCGGCGACAGGAAAACCGGAATCGAAGAGAGGACGACATGGGTCGACTGGAAGGAAAAGTAGCGATCGTCACGGGCGGTGCGCGCGGGATGGGCGCGGCAACGTGCAGGCTGTTCGTCGAAGAGGGCGCGCGCGTCGTGATCGGCGACGTGCTCGATGCGGAGGGCGAAGCGCTCGCGCGCGAACTTGGCGACGCGGCGCGCTTCATGCGGCTCGATGTCGCCGACGAAGCGAATTGGGCGCGCGTCGTCGACGCGACGGTCGAGCAGTTCGGCCGCATCGACGTGCTCGTCAACAACGCGGCCGTGCTGACGTTCGGCGGCATCACCGAGCTGTCGAAACGCGATTTCGAGCGCGCGGTATCGATCAACCTCGTCGGCACGTTCGTCGGCATCCGCACCGTCGCGACGCGCATGATCGCGCAGAAGAGCGGGTCGATCGTCAACATCTCGTCGGTCGACGGCCTGCGCGGCGTGAATGCACTCGCCGCGTACGTGTCGAGCAAGTGGGGCGTGCGCGGGCTGACGAAGGTCGCGGCGCTCGAACTCGGCCACCAGGGCGTGCGCGTGAATTCGATCCATCCGGGCGGCGTGAACACGGTGATGTCGAACCCGACCGGCGCGCCGCTCGAGGAAATCAACAAGCACTATGCGAACGTGCCGCTGCAGCGCGTCGGCCTGCCCGACGAGATCGCGCGCGCGACGCTGTTCCTCGCGAGCGACGACGCGTCGTACTGCAACGGCGCCGAACTGGCCGTCGACGGCGGGATGGCGGCGGGCGCGTATTACCCCGGATTGCCGGGCGCGCCGTTTTGAGAATGGTCGTAACGACAGGCGGACTGCAGGTCGGACATCTCAATAATTGACAATGATTCTCATTATTAATAACGTCTCCTACACCGGGCCTTCACGATGGCATGTCATTGGCGATGGCCCGGAAGCGCCTGTCTTCACCACGCGTCAAGCGGCGTGATTGCAATCGGCTTGTGCGCAAGATGCGGAATTGTAGACAGGCATTGGATACAACATCATTTTTGAGAGGTCTCGTTCCATGCAATGTGAAACTCAATTTTCGATGCTTGATCGTGGTCATCTTCGACAACTCAGCCCGCTGGAGATCCTGTCGGTGAGCGGGGCAGGTAGTTACAACGCAGCAAACAACGTCAATTTGCGATCGTTCTCCAATGGCTGGAGCGGTAGTTTTGTCCAAGGCATCAACAGTGCGCTTGATGGCGCGGGACGAGGTGCCTTGGTCGGCGGCACGTTGGGTATGGCGCTCGGTCCGCACATGGCCGCGCTCGGCGCGGCGGCCGGCGCGGTTTATGGCGCCGGACTGGTCGTGCTGACTCACGGCCGCTGACCCATCCAATTCATCGTTACCCCAACCGAGCGACACCATGCAACAGTTCGCACGATTGCGTCTTTACGACTGCATCGGATTGTCTGGATGCATCGTTCTTTTTGTGTGTGGATTGCTCATGGCGTTCGGTTGGCTCGTCGATTCTGCGTCGCTTCCGAGTCGAGCCGGCGGCATTGCGCTCGCTGCATTGTTTTTCCGTGTCGCGCTGATCTACGGCAAGCGGCTGACGGGCCGCACATCGAATAAGGCGGACTCCCGACACTAGCCAGGCATCCTCGATTGGCGTTCCGGGCGTGCCCGAACGCGAAGTTGTGTACGCAACCTAATTCAGGGTTTGCCTGAGTAGCGAAAACGAGAATCCGCCGGGCGCGCATGTGCAATTTTCATGCGCGCGGCCGGCGGGCCGAATTTGCCGCTTTTGCCAAACCCTTGTCCGACGGACGTTCCGCGCGTTTCGTCCCCGACAGCGATCGCACCGACGCAGTCAAAATGACTGGCCGGCAATGCATGTGCCAGCACGTCGTCACACTTGTTTCTTGTTGCAACGCAACGCCCGCTCAATAACGGCGATGGTATGCTGGCCGGCATGGAAGTTGTAAGGCAGGTTGCATGCATGGCGAAACTCGCGTTCGCATCTTCTAACGAGACATCACATCCTCTCGCCCGCATCGCGGCATCGACACGCGCCCAGTTCGCGTGCCCCGCGTTGCGCGTTGCTGCGTCCTGCATTCCGATCGCAATCCCCATCTGGCGGGTTCACCCCGCAACCCCCATCCCCGCCCAATAATCTGGAGACGTTTCCATGTCGCAAAACAATCTGGCCGAAGCGACACACGGCCTGCTGATCGCTCCCCCGGCCTTCGTCAAACATCGCAAGCTGATCGACTGGGTGTCGCGCATCGCGGCGCTCACGGAGCCCGAGCATATCGTGTGGTGCGACGGTTCGCAGGAGGAATATGACGCGCTGTGCCAGGCGATGGTCGACCAGGGCACGCTCAAGCGCCTGAACCCGGCGAAGCGCCCGAATTCGTACCTCGCGCAATCCGATCCGTCCGACGTTGCACGTGTCGAAGATCGCACGTTCATCTGCGCGGCATCGCGCGATGATGTCGGCCCGACCAACAACTGGATCGAGCCCGCCGAAATGCGCGAGAAGCTCGACGGCCTGTTCCGCGGCTCGATGCGCGGCCGCACGCTGTACGTGGTGCCGTTCTCGATGGGCCCGCTCGGCTCGCCGATCGCGCACGTCGGCGTCGAACTGTCCGACAGCCCGTACGTTGCGGTGAACATGCGGATCATGACGCGCATGGGCCGCGACGTGTACGACGTGCTCGGCGAAGACGGCGAATTCGTGCCGTGCGTGCACAGCGTCGGCCATCCGCTCGAAGCCGGCCAGCAGGACGTGCCGTGGCCGTGCAACCCGGTGAAGTACATCGTGCACTTTCCTGAAACGCGCGAGATCTGGAGCTTCGGTTCGGGCTACGGCGGCAATGCGCTGCTCGGCAAGAAGTGCTTCGCGCTGCGCATCGCGTCGACGATGGGCCGCGACCAGGGCTGGCTCGCCGAGCACATGCTGATCCTCGGCGTGACGTCGCCGGCCGGCAAGAAGTATCACGTCGCGGCCGCGTTCCCGTCCGCGTGCGGCAAGACCAACTTCGCGATGCTGATTCCGCCGCAGGGCTTCAACGGCTGGAAGGTCACGACGATCGGCGACGACATCGCGTGGCTGAAACCGGGCCGCGACGGCCGCCTGTATGCGATCAACCCGGAAGCCGGCTTCTTCGGCGTCGCGCCGGGCACCGGCGTGAAGACCAACCCGAACGCGATCTCGACGCTGACGGAAAACGTGATCTTCACGAACGTCGCGCTGACGGAAGACGGCGACGTGTGGTGGGAGGGGCTGACCGACACGCCGCCCGCGAAGCTGACCGACTGGCAGGGCAACCCGTGGACGCCGGAGATTGGCAAGGAAACCGGCCGCAAGGCCGCGCACCCGAACTCGCGCTTCACGGCACCGGCCGCGCAGTGCCCGTCGATCGACGCAGACTGGGAGAACCCGGCCGGCGTGCCGATCGATGCGTTCATCTTCGGCGGCCGCCGCTCGACGACGGTACCGCTCGTGACCGAGGCGCGCGACTGGGTCGAAGGCGTGTACATGGCCGCGACGATGGGCTCGGAGACGACCGCCGCGGCGGTCGGCCAGCAGGGCATCGTGCGCCGCGACCCGTTCGCGATGCTGCCGTTCTGCGGCTATAACGTGAGCGATTATTTCGCGCACTGGCTGAAGCTCGGCAAGCAGCTCGAAGGCACGGGCGCGACGTTGCCGAAGATCTACTGCGTGAACTGGTTCCGCAAGGACGCGAACGGCAGGTTCGTGTGGCCGGGCTTCGGCGAGAACATGCGCGTGCTGAAGTGGATGCTCGACCGACTCGAAGGCACCGGCGGCGGCGGCGAACACGCGTTCGGCGTGTCGCCCGCATATGAAGACCTGCACTGGGACGGGCTCGATTTCACGCGCGAGCAGTTCGATGCGGTGACGTCGATGAACGCCGACGAATGGCGCGAGGAGCTGAAGCTGCACGCGGCGCTGTTCGACATGCTGAAGTTGCGTTTGCCCGTCGAAATGACCGACACGATGAAGAAGATCGAACAGCGCCTCGGCGCCTGACGATCCGCATTGACGCACCGACCCTGACGTCCCGCCGCCGGCAACCATCGCCGGCGGCGGGACGTTTTTGCATCGATGCCGCTTACTGCGCGCTGCAATGCGCGACGACTTCGTCGACCGCGCGCTGCACGTCGCCGCGCCGGTAGCGCAGCAGCGCGATGTCGGCCGGATCGGGTTCGTACGACACGACGTTGCCGCGCCCCGTGTAGATCGCGATGTCGGGCAGCAGCGGATGCTCCTGGTCGAGCGACGGCACAACCTGCGGGTTGCCGGCCGCGCGGAAGAACGCCGCGAAGTAGTCGGCGAAGCTGAGGTTCTCGTCGCCGACGAGGTAGGCCTTGCCCGCCGCGCCGCGCTGCAGCGCGCCCCAGATCGCTTCCGACAGCGATTGCGTCGAGATGAAGTTGCTGCCGCCGGCCGGCCCGAACACGGGCAGCCCTGCGAACTGGCCCTGCGCATAACCCGTGTACGCGGCGAACATCTCGTTGCGCAGCCCCGGCACCGACCCGACCATGAACGGCGCATTGACGCAGCACACCGCGAACGACGGCGTCGCGAGCGCGCGCACGCGTTCGTCGGCGAGATGGCGCGAACGCACGTACGGCACCGTATCGACGAGCGCGGGCGCGACCTGCGGATAGAAACTGCCGACCAGCACCGCGCGCTTCACGCCCGCGTCGCGCGCGAGCGCGAAGAAGCGCGGCACCGCGTCGACGTTCGCGCGTTCCCAGTGCGCGGCTTCGTCGGTGCCGGGCGGCAGGTGGCGGATGTCGTTGCCGGCCGCGAACACGACCGCGTCGAACGGCGCGAGATCGTCGCGCGTGAAGTTGCCGGCCACGTAGTCGCGTAGCAGCACGTCGAACTGCGCGAGCGCGCTGCCGGCCGCGGGCGGCTTGCGCGCGGCGAGCGTCACGTGGTTGCCCTGCGCATGCAGGTGCAGCGCGGCGTGGCCGCCGATGAGGCCGGTACCGCCGACGATCAGGATTTTCATGGTGTCTCCGGTGGCGGCGCAGGCGCGCCGCGTGAAATGAACGGGGGAAGCCGCGCACGCGAACGCGTGCGCCGCGTCGCTCAGAAATTGAAGCCGTTGCCCGTGACGACGGGCATGTTGGTCCAGAAGCCGTTCGGGTCGCGATACCAGCCGGCCGCCGCGAGCGCGCCGCCGTCGACGTGCAGCGTCGTGCCGGTGACCCACGCGGCGAGCGGGCTCGCGAGGAACAGCGCGGCGCCCGCGATGTCGCTGGCCACGCCGAAGCGTCCGAGCGGAATCCAGCGCGGGATGTGGTCATGGTGTTCGGCCGCGACCATCGCGCTGACGGGCACCTGCGGCGTCTCGGTGGTTTCGGGCGCGATCTGGTTTACGCGGATGCCGGCCGGCCCGAGTTCGAGCGCGAGGCTTTTCGTGAAGCCGGTCAGCGCGGCCTTGAACGACGCGTACACGGTGCAGTTCGGAATCGCGCGGAAGCCTTCGATCGACGACACGCCGACGATGCTGCTGCCCGCGCCGCGCTTGCGCAGCAACGGCAGCATTGCGCGCGTGACGATGAACACCTGGCGCAGGTTCACGTCGAACAGCCGCGCGATATCGTCGTCGGTACAGTCGTCGAACGGCTTCGCGATCTGCAGGAAATCGCCGACGTTGTTGACGAGCACGTCGAGACCGCCGAAACGCGCGTCGACCGTCCGCGCGAACGCGTCGACCTCGTCGCGGCGCGTGACGTCGACGGTCTGTACGAGCGCGTCGACGCCCGCCGCTTCGAGCACGTGCCGCACGTCCTGCGCGCGCGCCGCGTCGATCTCAGCCACGGCCACGCGTGCGCCGGCCGCGCCGAACGCTTCCGCACAGGCGCGGCCGATGCCCGCGCCGCCGCCGGTGATCAGCACGGTCTTGCCGGTGAATGAAATCATCGAAGGACTCCTTTGAATGAAAGAGCGTCGAGCCGCGTCACAGCGACGACACCAGTTGTGCGTTGTCGATCCGCAGTTCCGCGCCGTTCACGAAACGGGATTCGTCGGACGCAAGGAACAGCACGAGATTCGCGACGTCCTGCGGGTCGCACATGCGCGCCATCGGATCGCTGCCGATGCCGAGCGCGGCCGGATCCAGGTCGGGCATCAGCGCCTGCGTCATCGGCGTCCAGATTCCGTCCGGATGGATCGAGTTGCAGCGGATCCGGTAGCCGCTGCGCTTGCAATGCACGGCGACGCTGCGCGCGAGCGCCGTCACCGCGCCTTTCGACCCGGTGTACGCGCACATCATCGGCAGCCCGCCGAGCGCGGCGACCGACGACATCATCACGATCGAGCCCGGCGTGTCGTTGCCTTTCATCGCGCCGATCGCGTACTTGCAGCCGAGGAAATAGCCGTCCGCGTTGGTGCGCATCACGCGCCGCCACGTGTCGAGGCTCGTGTCCTCGATCGAGCCGACCGGGCAGATCGCCGCGTTGTTGACGAGCACGTCGAGACGGCCGAAGCGCTCGAGCGTCGACGCGATCGCGTGCCGCCAGCCGTCTTCGTCGGCGATGTCGTGGCGCACGAACAGTGCCGCGTCGCCGATCTCGCGGGCGAGCGCACGGCCCGCGTCCTCGTCGATGTCGGTCAGCACGACGCGCGCGCCTTCGGCGGCAAGCAGCAGCGCATCCGCGCGGCCGACGCCGCTTGCCGCGCCGGTGACCAGCGCGACCTTGTTTGCGACTCGATTCATGGTCGGTCGAATTCCTGTGACGTTGAAAGAAGGCGGGCGCTCATGCGGCGCCCGGCGCGCGGCCGGCCTTGACTGCATCGAGCGCGGCCGTGCCGTAGATCTGCGCGATCGTGTCGTCGACGCGCGGGTTCGTGCGCAGCTCGTGGCCGCCGTCGACCGCGAAGCTCTGGCCGGTGACCCAGCCCGACTCGGGGCCGGCGAGATAGCGCACCGCATGCGCGATCGCTTCCGGTTCGCCGAGCGTGCCGAGCGGAATCTGTTCGAGAAAGCTGTCGACGAGCGCGCGGTTGTCGAACATCGGCGCGGTCGCTTCGGAGCGCGTGAGGCCCGGGCGTACCGCGTTCACGCGGATCTTCGCGCCGGCCAGTTCCTCGGCCGCGCCGCGTACGAGCGCTTCGAGCGCGGCCTTCGCGGTGCAGTACGCGGACAGCCAGCGGAAATTGATCTGCGCGGCGGTCGACGAAATGCAGACGATCGCGCCGCCGCCGCTGTCGGCCAGACGCGGCGCCGCATGACGGATCGCGGCGAACGCGCTGTGCAGGTTCAGGTCGATTTCCGCGCGGAAGCTGTCGGCGTCGTGCATCAGCAGCGGCCGGAACCCGGCGCCGCCGACGGTCGGCACGACGATGTCGAGACGGTTGTCGAGCGCCCAAGCGCAGTCGAGCGCGGCTTGCAGGTCGGCTTCGTCGCACGCGTCGCCCGCGTGGATCGCGACGCGGCTGCCGGGCACCGCGTCGGTCAGGTGCCGCTGCGTGCGTTCGAGTGCGTCGCGGCGGCGGCCCATCAGCACGACGGCCGCGCCGTCGGCGGCGAGCGCATGCGCGCAGGCCGCGCCGATGCCGCCGGCGCCGCCCGTCACGAGCGCGGTGCGGCCTTCGAGGGGAGCGGAGGTGCGCATCGTTCAGCCCTCCAGCGGCAGGTCTTGCGACCAGTCGACGTGCAGCGTGCGCGCGGCGAAGCGCCACGTGCCGCCGTCGAACACGCAGCGGTCGCGATAGCGCAGGCCCCAGTCGAGCTTGCGCTTCACGCCGTCGCGCACGTAGACGTGGCACGCGATGCCGTAGGTCTCGACGTCGGCCTCGCCACCATCGAGCGTGACGAGCTGGTTGTGCACGTGATGCTGGGTCGTCTCGTAGCGCTCGATCACGCGCATGCCCGCGACGATCGCGTCGCGGTCGTCGAAGCGGAAGCCGGGGCCGGCGAGCTGCGCATCGGCGGTGAAGAGGGAAGCGAGCCGCGGCCAGTCGCGCCGGTCGACGGCTTGCGCGTAGCGGCACGCAAGTTCGTACAGCGCGTGGCGGGGATTCGAATCGGTCATGCAGTACTCCCGTGGAAGAACGGAAAGAGTCGGCCGCGCCGCGGGTGCGGACGCGGCGGCATTGCGACGTCGATGCGCAGGTTCGCATCGAACCGATCGAGACTCGTCATCCATACGGAGCAGGGCGAGGGTCGGGGAAAACACCGGGGCGGGCCGCCGCGCGCCGTGCGATGGCGTATCGATGGTGCGACGCAGCGGCAGATGGGCGGCATGTGTCCGACGATTGCCGCGGCAGGTAGCGAAAGGCGCGCGTCGTGCCGCATTTGCGCGATGCGTGCGAATTCGTTGGCGGCGATGCTGCGATGCCGCATGTCGTGTGGCGCCCGCTCAGCGTTTCCCCCTAGTCGGAATGGACGATGGCCGGCGGCCGGGCGCTGGCTACCGTGCAGTCATCCGGCGCTCCATGCGATGCGCGCCGGACACGAACCGCACAAGCGGCCAACCGGAGGGGACGACGATCATGAGACTGACGACTCGCAAACTGTGCGTATTGGCGATGGGCACGTTCGCTGCCATGGCAATGGCGCGATACGGAGCCGACCAGGTCCCGTCGCCGCCGTATGCGGCCGGCATCCTGCAATGCCGCTCGGTCGACCCGAACGGTTTGCCGGCCGGTTGCGTGCCGATCGATCCGTCGCATTTCGGTTTCGCCGCGCTGCGCGGCATGTGACGCCGGCGCGGCCGCGCGCCGCGCCAACCGGACGCCGTTGCGGCGCGATCGCGCACGGGCAGCTTTCGCCGAGGGGCACCAAGTAATCGTTGCACATCGGCCAGGCTGCGCGGCCGGTCCCGCTTCACGCCGTTCGACTTTCGCCGCGCCCGACACGGCGCACGGCTTGCATCAACACCGCCGTGCGCTCGTATCGGCAACGCGACAACGCGACAACGCTACAACGCGACAACGCGACAACGCGACAACGCGGCACCGTGACGACGCGAAAACGCGATAACTCGGCGCCGTGACAACGCGCGGCCCCCGCGTCAGGCGACCAATCCGGCAGGCCAGCGCCACGCTCCTCGCTTCCCGCAGATTTCCTTCACGCTGACCCATTCCCCATGTCATCAGACTATTCCCTGACTCGCCCCCTGAACGCCCGCGACGTGCATCGCTGGGACGCCGAACACGATGTCGTGATCGTCGGCTTCGGCGCGGCCGGCGCCTGTGCGGCGATCGAGGCCGCGAGCGCCGGTGCCGACACGCTGATCGTCGAGCGCGCATCGAGCTACGGCGGCACGAGCGCGCTGTCGGGCGGCGAGATCTACCTCGGCGGCAGCGGCGGCACGCCTGCCCAGCGGCAGGCCGGCTTCACCGACGACACCGAGGACCTGTACCGCTACCTGATGCTCGCGGGCGGCCGCGACGCCGACGACGCGAAGGTGCGCCTCTATGCGAACGAAAGCCTCGCACACCACGACTGGCTCGTCGCGCAGGGTCTCACGTACAAGAACACGTTCATCGCCGAGCGGATCGTCGAACCGGAAACCGACGACTGCCTGATCTGGTCGGGCAGCGAGGAAGCCTGGCCGTTCAGCGAGGCCGCGAAGCCGTGCCCGCGCGGCCACACGCCGCAATGGCCGGGCTGGGGCGGCGGGCAGATGCTGATGCGCGTGCTGGCCGAACGCGTGGCCGCGCTCGGCGTCGCCACGCGTTACGACACGCGTGCGCTCGCGCTGATCGTCGACGACGGCGGCGCGGTGCGCGGCGTCGTGCTGCGCGCATATGGCGAAACGGTGTTCGTGCGTGCGCGCGGCGCGGTGATCCTGTGCGCGGGCGGCTTCGCGATGAACCGCGACATGGTGCGCCGGCATGCGCCGCAGTTCCTGCGCTCGGACGAGCCGATCGGCAGCCCCGGCGACGACGGTTCGGGCATCCTGCTCGGCCAGAGCGCGGGCGGCGCGGCGATCCACATGGACCAGGGGTTCGTCAGCCTGCCGTTCTATGCGCCCGAATCGCTGATCAAGGGCATTTTCGTGAACGCGCGCGGGCAGCGCTTCATCAACGAGGACGGTTATCACGGCCGGACGGGCCATCATGCGTTCCACCAGGCCGACGACCGCATCTACCTGCTCGTCGACCACGCGACGTACCAGGAGCCGCCCGCGATCGCGCGGATCGGCATCGCGGCGGCCGGTGAAACCTGGGAGGAAGTCGAGCGCGACCTGCAGATGCCGGCCGGCACGTTGACGGCGACCGTCGACGTGTACAACCGCCATGCGGCCGAAGGCGTCGATCCGCTGTTCCACAAGGCGAAGAAGTGGCTGCAGCCGCTGATCGAGCCGCCGTTCGTCGCGCTCGATTGCCGGATCGACTATGCGTTCTATCCGCATTTCACGCTCGGCGGGCTCGACACGCTGCCGACCGGCCAGGTGCTCGATGCGGCGCGCGCGCCGGTGCCGGGCCTCTACGCGGCCGGCCGCACGACGTGCGGGCTGCCGCGCTGGGGCGCAGGGTACAGCTCGGGGCTGTCGCTGGCCGACGCGACGTTCTTCGGCCGGCAGGCCGGCCGCCACGCGGCGCACGCGGTGCGCGACGTGTTGCGTAGCGCTGCATAGCGTAGCCGCAAATGAACGACGCCCCGGGCAATCGGTCGTTTTGCCCGGGGCGTCGTCGTTTCAAGCGGTCAAGCCTTCAAGCCTTCAAGCACTCGACCGCCCACGCGGCCAAGCGGCCGACCGTCCGTCAGCCGAGATCGAGCGCGTTCGTGAGATCGCCCGGCGGCGTCTCGCCGCGTGCGGCGAACGCGTTGTTGCGTGCGGCCACGCCGTCGAGCGGTGCGAGCCCGTGCACGCGGCTGATGAAGCGCAGGATCGAGTTCGTGTCGTACAGCGTGTGATCGACGAAACCCTTCTTCGCGAACGGCGAGATCACGAGCGCCGGAATCCGCGAGCCCGGCCCCCAGCGGTCGCCGACCGGCGGCGCGACATGATCCCACCAGCCGCCGTTCTCGTCGTGCGTCATCACGATCACGGTGTTGTCCCATTGCGGCCCGCGCCGGATATGGTCGATCACGGTCGCGATGTGGCGGTCGCCCGATTCGATGTCGGCGTACCCCGCATGCATGTTCAGGTTGCCCTGCGGCTTGTAGAACGTGACGGCCGGCAGGCGGCCCGCGTCGATGTCGGCGATGAAGCGGTTCGTCGACGGCTCGTCGCCGAGCCCCGCGTCGCGCAGGTGCCGCTGGCGCGCGTCGGTGCCCGGCGCGAAGTTGCGGAAGTAGTTGAACGGCTGGTGGTGGTACTGGAAATCAGGCACGGTGCCCGTGTCGCGATGCTCGAGCGCGTACTGCCACGCGCCGCTGTACCACGCCCAGTCGATGTTCTTCTCGGACAGGCGATCGCCGATCGTCGCGTAGCCCTGCGGCGGCAGCACGCGATGGTCGTCCGGATCCGCATACGCGGCGTTGCCCGGGTCGGGCGGCGGCACGTAGCTCGGCTGGTACGGCGGCGCCATCGTGTTCACGCCGTAGCCGTCGGGCGTCAGCGGGCCGTCGCCCGCGAACTTCGGCGGGCCGTCGAGCGCGGACGCCGGCGAATCGGCGGCGAGCGCGAGGCGCGTGCCGGCCGGATCGTCGCCTTCGACCTTCGACAGCAGCTTCGCCGCGTGCGGATGCTTGTGCGCGTCCGGATACAGCGGCGCCTGCGCGGAAATCAGGAACATGTGGTTCAGCCACGAACCGCCGAAAGCGGCCATGAAGAAGTTGTCGCACAGCGTGTATTGGCGCGCGAGATTCCACAGCCGCAGCGTGTCGGCCGAATTGCGGTAGTGGCCCATCACGAGGCCGCCCGAATCGGCCCACGCGGCGAACTGGTCGTTGCGGCCGGCCGCGATCTGCATCTGGTTCTGGTAGAAGCGGTGCCACAGGTCGCGCGTGATCACGCCGTTCGGCAGCGGCTTGCCTTGCGCATCGGCGATCCGGAACGGCGCGTTCGGCAGCTTGTCGATGTCGCGTTCGGCGATCGCGTAGCGCTTGCCGTCCACTTCCTGCGCCTGTGGCACGAGCCCGCCCCAGATCTTCGGCAGCACGGGCAGCGGCGTCTTGCCGTCGCGATCGAGCTGCTGCGCGTGCTCGGGCCGCACCTCGCTCAGCGGATGGCGCACGCCCGGGAAATCGCCGTACAGGTTCGCGAAGCTGCGGTTTTCCGCGTAGATCACGACGATGTGGCGCACGCGCTGGCGCAATGCTTCGTCGATGCGCAGGTCGGCGGCGGAGCGCGGCGTGCTGCCCGCCGTGGTTTCACAGCCGCCGAGCGCGACACCTGCACCGAGTGCGGCGAGGCCGCCGAGCACACGGCGGCGGTCGGGATCGGCGGGAAGGTCGTCGGGGCGATCGGGGGTGTCGGTCACGTCGTGGGCTCCTCGAATGAGCGGGTTGGCGATGTCGTTCGATGCGCGGTGGCGTCGCTCAGGCTGCCGCGATGCGGGACGGAAAGCAACGGCCGGCATCGCGCAACCAGCGCGCGCGGCTCATTTGTCATAAAAATGTCACGAACGCGACTATAACGCGGCAGGGGCCGCCGACGAAAGGTGTTTGTCGGACGATTCGACTCGCGCGGCAGGCGATGCGCGACGCGCGCGCGCGAGCTAGACTGAATTCAGGGGCGGCACGTCGCGGCGTGCCGCCCGGGCGAGGACCGCCCGACGGCGCCGGCCGACGGCGCCGCCGCGGTGTCATCGATGCGACGAAACGAGGCGACACAGCGAGGCGACGATGACGCGGATGTTTGCCGTTTCCGCATGGCCGCCGATGCCGCGCGCCGGCCGCGCGCGGTTGCCCGCGTGAGCGCGCGCCGCACCGCGCGTGCGGCCGGGCCGATGCCATGGACAAGAAATTCGACTACCCGGGATTGCTGATCGCGGCGGGCTTCTTCGTGCTGTTCGCCGCGCAGTTGCTGATGCTGCACCCGGCGTCGGCGTCGATCGCATACAGCGATTTCCACCGGCTCGTCGCGGCGCGCCTCGTCGACGATCTCGAGGTCGGCCCCGCGTCGATCACGGGCACGCTGAAGATGCCGCAGGCCGCCACGGTGCTGCCGGCGTCCGAAGCCGCGGCCGTGCAGCAGGCCGGCGCGCCGTGGCGCTTCACGACCAACCGCGTGACCGACGAGCACCTGACCGACACGCTGACCGCCGCCGGCATCCGCTTTCACGGCACGCCCGACACGGGCTGGATCGCGTCGCTCGCGTCGTGGCTGTTGCCGCTCGTGCTGTTCGTGTTCGTGTGGAACATGATGCTGCGCAAGCGCGGCGGGCTGCAGGACTTCACCGGGATGGGCAAGAGCCGCGCGCGCGTGTACGTGCAGCAGGAAACCGGCATCACGTTCGACGATATCGCGGGCATCGACGAGGCGAAGGCCGAGTTGCAGCAGCTCGTCGCGTTCCTGCGCAACCCCGACCGCTACCAGCGGCTCGGCGGCAAGATCCCGAAGGGCGTGCTCGTCGTCGGTGCGCCGGGCACGGGCAAGACGCTGCTCGCGCGCGCGGTGGCCGGCGAGGCGGCCGTGCCGTTCTTCTCGATCAGCGGCTCGGCGTTCGTCGAGATGTTCGTCGGCGTGGGCGCCGCGCGCGTGCGCGACCTGTTCGAGCAGGCGCAGCAGAAGGCGCCGTGCATCGTGTTCGTCGACGAGCTCGATGCGCTCGGCAAGGTGCGCGGCGTCGGCCCGATGTCGGGCAACGACGAACGCGAGCAGACGCTCAACCAGTTGCTCGTCGAGATGGACGGCTTCCAGGCCGGCTCCGGCGTGATCATCATGGCCGCGACGAACCGGCCGGAGATCCTCGATCCCGCGCTGCTGCGGCCGGGCCGCTTCGATCGCCACATCGCGATCGACCGGCCCGACGTGAACGGCCGCCGGCAGATCCTCGGCGTACACGTGAAGCGCGTGAAGCTCGCGGCCGAGGTTGACCTTGGCGAACTCGCGTCGCGCACGCCGGGCTTCGTCGGCGCCGATCTCGCGAACGTCGTCAACGAGGCCGCGCTGCATGCGGCCGAACTCGGCAAGCCGGCGATCGGCATGGCCGACTTCGACGAGGCGATCGACCGCGCGTTGACGGGCCTCGAACGCAAGAGCCGCGTGATGAACGCGCAGGAGAAGCTGACCATCGCGTATCACGAGGCCGGCCATGCGCTCGTCGCGGAAAGCCGCGCGCATTGCGATCCGGTGAAGAAAGTGTCGATCATTCCGCGCGGCGTGGCCGCGCTCGGCTATACGCAGCAGGTGCCGACCGAGGATCGCTACGTGCTGCGCAGGAGCGAGCTGCTCGACCGGATCGATGCGCTGCTCGGCGGGCGCGTGGCCGAAGAGCTGGTGTTCGGCGACGTGTCGACGGGCGCGCAGAACGATCTCGAACGCGCGACCGCGATGGCGCGCCACATGGTGATGCAGTACGGGATGAGCGACAAGATCGGCCTCGTGTCGTTCGACGACGGCGATGCGCGCCAGGGCATGCCCGGCGCATGGCATCCGGGCGCCGGACGCTGCAGCGAGCACACGGCGCAGATGATCGACGACGAAGTGCACACGCTGCTGGCCGACGCGCATGCGCGGGTCGCGGCGACGCTCGGCGAACGCCGCGATGCGCTCGAACGCATCGCGCGACGGCTGCTGCAATGCGAAGTGCTCGAACGCAACGCGCTGCAGGCACTGATCGACGGGCGTATCGAACCGTCGTCCGAGGCAGCGGCACCCGACGGCGATGCCGGCCCGCGCGGCGACGCGCTCGCGCCGGAGCAGGCGTCGGCGGTCGAGCGCGATTTCATCGCGTACGGGTCGCGTCGCGAGCCCGAACGCTGAATGTTCCGCAAGCCTGCGAACGGCGCATGCCGATGCGGCGCTGCGCCGGAATTCCTTTCCCCCTTTCCAGACACGGAGTCGCCATGAGCGAGCCGCACGTATCGGTCAAGGTCGCGCAGCAGGCGCGTTTTTGCTTCGAAGTCTCGTTTGCCGGCACGACGCTGTCGCCGGTGCTCATCGACGAGCCGCCGCCGCTCGGCGACGGGCGCGGGCCGAATCCGGTCCGGCTGCTTGCCGCGGCGGTCGCGAGCTGCCTTGCGGCGAGCCTGCTGTTCGCGCTGAAAAAGCAGCATGTCGATCCGCAGCCGATTGCCGCGCATATCGACGTCGACATGGTGCAGAACGAATCGGGCAGGGTGCGCGTGGGCGCGATGGCGGTGCGGCTGTCGATCGGAAAAGCGTGGGCCGATCTCGCGGCGGCGACGCGCGTGCTCGACCGGTTCGATGCGTATTGCGTGGTGACCGAGAGCATGCGCGCGGGCATCCCGATCTCGGTCGACCTGTGCGATGCGAACGGCGCGGCGCTCGAATACGCGGCGACGAATGGGTGAGTGCGGTCAGTGCTCGGTGGCCGCGGCGACTTCGGCCGCTTCCGCGAGCGCTTCGAGAAAACGCGTGCGCCACCAGTGCACGTCGGTCTTGCGCACGATCGCCATCAGCGCGGAGTGGCGCTGGCGACGCTCTTCGAGCGGCATCGCGAGCGCGCGCTGGATGGCCTGCGCGGTGCCTTGCGTGTCGTACGGATTGACGAGCAACGCCGATTTCAATTGCTCGGCCGCGCCCGCGAAACGCGACAGCACGAGCACGCCCGGGTCGGCCGCGTCCTGCGCGGCGAGGAATTCCTTCGCGACGAGGTTCATCCCGTCGCGCAGCGGCGTGACGAGCGCGACGCGGCTCGCGCGATAGAGGCCCGGCAAGCGCTTGCGTGCGACGGTGCGGTGAATGTAGCGCATCGGCATCCACTCGAGTTCGCCGTAGTCGCCGTTGATCGCGCCGCACAGGCTGTCCATCTCGCGCCGCAGGTCGTCGTATGCGCCGAGATCCTCGCGGCTCGGCGCGGCGATCTGGATCAGCGTCGCGCGGTTGCGGTTCTCCGGATACTGTTCGAGCAGCTGGCGGAACGCATGCACGCGCTGCGGCAGCCCCTTCGTGTAGTCGAGCCGGTCGACGCCGACGAGCAACTGGCGGCGCGAATATTCGTCGCGCATCCGGTCGAACATGTCGATGCCGTCGCGATCGCGGGCGAGCGACTCGAACTCGTCGACGTTGATGCCGATCGGAAACGCACCGGCCGACAGCGTGCGGCCGAATGCGCGCAGGCGGCCGTCCGGCAGCCGCGCGGCGCCGGCTTCCGCTTCGACGTAATGCTCGAAGTGGAGCAGATCCGATTCGGTCTGGAAGCCGACGAGGTCGTACGCGAACAGCGAGCGCATCAGCCACTCGTGTTCCGGGATCGCGGCCATGATCGGCGGCGGCGGCATCGGGATGTGCAGGAAGAAGCCGATCGGATTCGTGCAGCCCATCGCGCGCAATTCGGCGGCGAGCGGAATCAGCTGGTAATCGTGTACCCAGATGATGTCGTCGGGCCGCAGCAGCGTGCGCAGCTTGCGCGCGAACAACTGGTTCACGCGCCGGTAGCCGTCGGCGAAGCGCCGGTCGAACTGCGCGAGATCGAGCCGGTAGTGAAACACCGGCCACAGCACGTTGTTCGAATAGCCGAGGTAGTACGCGTCGTAATCCTGCGGATCGAGATCGATCGTCGCGAGCTGGATGCCGCCGACGTTCTGGATCTGCACCTCGTCGCCATGCGAGGGTTGATCGTCGCCGCCGCGTAGCCTGCCGCTCCAGCCGAACCATACGCCGCCGGTTTCCTGCAGGCTGTCCTTCACGGCGACGGCGAGGCCGCCGGCCGCGGCTTTACGGGGGTCTGCGATGCGATTGGATACGACGACGAGTCGGCTCACCAGCTCTCCTGACGATTGTTGGGGGAAAGGTTCGTGCGGCCGGCGGCGCGAAGCGGACGCCGCCATCGACGTGCTGCGATGGGGCCGCAATGCGATCGGACGGGAGTCAGGGCACGCGATTCGCCGTCCGAACGGGGAGTGCTTTTTTAAGCATACTCGTCATTCGTGCGTTTTAAAAGTCTGCATCGGCGAGCGGCGCGCGCGCGAATGCAGCGCGATATCCATGACATCGGTGTGGCAACGCGCGATGCATGGGCCGGATCGAAACGTGTGCGGCGCTGCAAACGCAGCGTATGTACTGCACAGCAGCGGATGGAGATAATCCGGCGCGATCGTTCGTGCCGGTGTGCGTACATGCGTGCTGCTTGCGCCCTTTTGCACACGTGCACGATGCCGTATCGATCGATGGTGAAGGCTTTCGATGCGTCTGCGTCGATGCGCGGGCTACACGCCCGTGTGCCGCGAACGCGCGACGCGGATCGGCGCCGCGCGACGTCGTGCGCGCACACCTGGCTCGCTGGATGACGACGATGCGCGGCCGCACCACGTGCCGCGCGCGGCCGCGCATCGCGCGGTACGCGCAAGCGCGACGGAGGCGGACAACCGGAACAGCGTGCGCATCGTCGTCTCCTTGCCGCATCCGTTACGCGGCTGCCGTTTGCCAACGACGCGTGTCGCCCTCGTGCGCGTGCGCGCCCGGCGACGTCGCGTGTGCGCCGGACGGCATCCGGAACGCGGCGACCGTTTCGGACAGCTCGCGACCCTGCGCTTCGAGCGACTTCGATGCGGCGGCGGCCTGCTCGACGAGCGCCGCGTTCTGCTGGGTCGTCTCGTCCATCTGCGTGATCGTCAGGTTCACCTGGTCGATGCCGCGGCTCTGCTCGGCCGACGCGGCCGCGATCTCGCCCATGATGTCCGTCACGCGCGCGACGGCCTGCGTAACGTCGGACATCGTCTTGCCGGCTTCGCCCGCGAGCGCCGAGCCGTCCTGGATCGTCTGCACCGACACGGAGATCAGCTCCTTGATTTCTTTCGCCGCCGTCGACGAACGCTGCGCGAGACTGCGCACCTCGCTCGCGACGACCGCGAAGCCGCGGCCCTGTTCGCCGGCGCGCGCCGCTTCGACGGCCGCGTTCAGCGCGAGGATGTTGGTCTGGAACGCGATGCCTTCGATGATGCCCGTGATGTCGGCGATCTTCGACGAGCTTTGGCCGATCTCCGTCATCGTGTCGACCACGCGGCCGACCACCGAGCTGCCGCGCTGCGCGACATCCGACGCATTGGCGGCGAGGGTGCTGGCCTGTTGCGCGTTTTCCGCGTTCAGCCGGACCGTCGACGTGAATTCTTCCATCGTCGCGGCGGTTTCCTGCAGCGACGCGGCCTGTTCCTCGGTGCGCTGGCTCAGGTCGAGGTTGCCCGACGCGATCTCGCTCACTGCGTGCGCGATGCTGTTCGACGAATCGCGCACGCGGCCGACGATGCCGATCAGCCGCTCGTTCATGGTCCGCAACGCGTCGAGCAGGTCGCGCGTTTCGTCGTTGCCGGTCACCTGGATGCGGCTGCCGAGATCGCCGTTCGCCACCGTGCGCGCGACGTCCACGGCCGAGCCGATCGGCGTCGTGATCTTGCGCGTGAGCCACATGCCGCCGCAGGCCGCGATCGCGACGGCGATCAGGCTGATGCCGGCCAGCACGTTGCGCTCCATCGCGTAGCGGTCTGCGAATTGCTGCGCGATCGCGACGCCGCGTTCATGCGTATAAGCCGCGTACGCGTCGGTCGCGCGCACCAGCTGCGCGAGCAGCGGGCGGCAATTTTCGTCGATGTCGGCGGTCGCCTCGTCTTTCTTGCCGGCCTGCGCGAGCCCGACGATACGCAGCGCGACCGGCCCGTACAGGGTTTCGATGCGCACGATGTCGGCCACCAGTTCGCGTGCGCGATCGGATGTGTCGGTCGCGTTCGCCATCATCTCCTTGAGCTTTGCCAGATGGTCCTGTACGTCCTTGTGCGCCTGGTTCACTTCGGCCAGTTCGAGCTCGATGTCGGAGGGTTTGGTCACGAGCACGAGATTGCGCGCGGCGATCGCGCGACGGTCGACCGCGGTGCGGATTTGCGCGGACAGGTTCGCCCGCGCGTTGATGCCGTTCATGTAGCGGGAAAACTCGGCGTTCGTATCGGACAGCGCCTTGAGGGCCATGCCCGACACGATCACGACGACCGTGGCGAGCAGGCCGAAGCCGCCAAGGAGTTTTGTTTTGATGCTCATTCTGGCGATTTTCATGTTATGCCCCTGCGCGAGTGGTTAGCGATTGGAATTTATTGTTCGACCAGATACGGGCTCGTGCCGACATTAACGGGTATGCAGAATGATTCTTTACCCTTAGAAAACCCTGATATTAGTTTTTCTATCAATGAGAGCCTTTCCGGGCGGGCGTTCTTGATCCTGGTCAAAAAAACGCATATCGCCCGTGACTCATATGTTTATACGCGGAATTTGAAACCGGTTTTATTGGTGAAACAAAAATCGTCCTTTTATTAATAATTGTCTGATGAATTTGTTTCGATTTATGGATGAATAACGGAATTTTCTTGCGGGCGCATTCGGGGAGGGGGCGATACGCGTTGTCGGCGGGGCCGCGCCGTTGGCGGCAATGGGGGATAAAGAGTAATCGGCGCCGGATCTCGTCGCGCCGGACAGGCCCGCGGCGGGCGCCGCGAGCCGTGTAAGGGTTAGAACGTGGTGCGCAACCCGGCCATTACGCTGCGGCCGCCTTCCGGCGCGAAGCCGCGCACGACGGACGTCGAATAGCGGATTTCCTGGTTGGTCAGGTTGTCGCCGCGCAGGTACGCGAGCCAGTGCGTCGCGCCGACGCGGAACTTGTAGGTCAGCATCACGCCGAGCGACGTGTAGCCGTCCGTCGAGAAGTCGTTGTCGGGCACGCGATGCTGCGACCACGCATGCGTGACCTGCGCGCGCGCGCCGAACGGGCCGTAGCCGTAGTCGGCCGCGAGCGTCGCCCGCAGCGGTGCGATGCGCGGCAGCGGCTGGCCCGTGTCGACGTTGCGCGCGTGCGTGTAGTCGGCCGTCAGTTCGAGGTCGACCGTATGGCCGCGCCGCGAGAACGCGCGCCATTTGCCGTCCAGCTCGATGCCGTAGAACTCGGCGCGCACGCCGCGATAGATCGCCTCGTTCAGCGCGCCGTCGGTGCCGGGCGCGACGGGCTCGTCGTCGCCGTTCACGACGCGGCCCGTGTTGTATTCGGTCAGGTAGTTCGAGAAGCGGTTGTAGAACACGCCGACGCTGCCGCGGTTCGGGCCGCTCGCATAGCGCAGCGACAGGTCGGTCGATACGGCCTTTTCCTTCGATGCGTTCGGGTTGCCGATCAGGAACTGGCCGGTCGCGTCGTGCGGGCCGTTCGAATACAGCTCGTAGAAGGTCGGCGCGCGTTCGGTGTACGCGACGTTCGCCGCGACCGACCACACCGGCGTCAGCGAGAACAGCGCGCCGGCCGACAGGCTGCCCGCGTTGAAGTCGCGCGGCTGCGCGCCCGCGAATTTCTCGACGCCGGCCGGATCCGGGTCGACCTTCACATGCTCGAAGCGGCCGCCGACGCTCAGCTTCAGCGCCGGCACGACCTGCCATTCCTCGAGGCCGAACAGCGCGACGCTGTTCGTGCGCGTGGACGGCACGAGCAATTCGTCGCCGAGCGCGGAGAACGTGTTCTGGCCGAACTGCACGCCGATCGCGCCTTCGAACGGGCCGATCTTGCGATGCCGCGCCTCGATGCGCGCCTCGTAGCCGCGGTTGCGGAAGGTGGTCGCCGTCTCGCCGTTGTCGACTTCCTTGTGGCGGTAGTCGGTGTAGGCGAAGTCGAACTTCAGCTTCGTGAACGGCCCACTCAGGTTGCGCACCTCGGACGCGAGCGCGAGGCGTTCCTGGCGCATCCGCAGGCGCACGTCGCTCTCCGCGACGGAGCCGTAGTTCGATTCGTAGCCGCTGTACGACAGGCCCGCGAAGCCGTCCGCCCACGTGTACGACGCGCCGACCGCGCCGCCGTGCACGCGGCCGTCGCTGTTCGGCACGCTGCCTTCCGGCTGCGGCGTGTCGGGGCCGTCGATCGCGCGTTGCGCGCTGCTGCGTGCGTAGCCGGGAATGCGCAGCTTGCTCGTTTCGCGGTCGAACGCGTCGACGTGGAACGCGAAACGGCCGTTGCCGCCTTCGACCTGCGCGGCGCCTGCGCGCACGGAATTCGCGCCGCCGTAGCGTGCGTCGAGCGCACCCGTCACGCCTTCGATCGCTTCGCGCGGAATCCGGTTGTCGATCGTGTTGACGACGCCGCCCACCGCGTTGCCGCCGTAAAGCAATGCGGCCGGGCCGCGCACGATCTCGACGCGCTCGATCGACAGCGGATCCTGCGGCACCGCATGGTCGTACGACAGCGACGATGCGTCGTAGGACGCGACGCCGTTCTGCAGCAGCCGGATCCGGTCGCCGTCCATCCCGCGGATGATCGGACGGCCGACCATCGGCCCATACGTGGTGGTCGACACGCCCGGCAGCCCGTTGAGCGTTTCGCCGAGCGAATCGGCCTGGCGGCGCGTCAGCGCGTCGCCGGAAAGCTGGACGGTCGGCGCGATCAGTTCGGTATCGCCGAGCGGGTTCGCGGTCACGAAGATCGGTGCGAGGGGCGTGGTTGAAGGCGTGCCCGACGCGGCGGGTGCATCGGTCTGCGCGTGCGCGACGGCGGCGAACATCATCAGCGAAAGGGGCGAAAGCGGGCGAAGCGGTAAACGAGGGAGGTCGCGCATGGTCGGTGAATCGGTTGGAATCGGATCGGATAACGAGCGATGCGGGCCACGGCTGGATACGATATATTGTTGCGTCAGGAACGCGCAGTGACCCGTTGGAACATGGCTCGGCGAGGCTCGGCCACCCGGGAGGAACGGCGTCAGGTGGCCGAGCACGCGAAATGATATGTTATATCATTTCAAATTCCAAGCCGGACGGCGGGGTTTCGTCGGCTTTCTGTCGGATCGGCGAAATGGTGGCGGGAGCGGAAAACCGGCGACGGCAAGCGTCGGCCGGCATTCGCCGGGCTCGTCGACCGCATGAAACGGGTCATGCCGGCCAGCCGGCTTCGAGCAACATGCGCGACGAGACTGTGATAGATTTCCGTCGCGGCAAATTTGCCGCGAACGTTCTCAGGGCGGGGTGAAATTCCCCACCGGCGGTAATCGCGCGATTGCGCGTAGCCCGCGAGCGCTTGCCGGCGATGATTGTCACGGCAAGGTCAGCAGACCCGGTGTGATTCCGGGGCCGACGGTTAAAGTCCGGATGAGAGAGAGCGGGGTTCGTTGCGTACGCAAGGTACGCGGCTTGTCCCTGTGCGCCCATTCAACTCACACAGGATCAGCCGATGACCCAGGTTTCTCACGTTTCCCCCACTGCCGCTCCCCGTATCGCTTTTGTCCAGTCGTGCTGGCACAAGGAGATCGTCGACCAGTGCCGAATCGCGTTTGTCGATGCACTGGGCAACGCGAACATCAGCGAATCGGATTGCGATTTCTTCGAAGTGGCCGGCGCCTTCGAGATTCCGCTGCATGCCAAATTGCTCGCGAAAACCGGCAAATACGCGGCCATCGCCTGCGCCGGGCTGGTTGTCGATGGCGGCATCTATCGCCATGACTTCGTCGCGCAAACGGTGATTTCGGGCCTCATGCAGGTGCAGCTTGAAACCGAGGTGGTGGTGCTGTCGGCGGTGCTGACGCCGCATCATTTCCATGGATCGGACGAGCACGTCAAGTTCTTCCACGAACACTTCCTCGTGAAAGGTGCGGAGCTCGCGCACGCGTGCGTCGATACGATCGGCAAGGTTGCGGCGCTCAAGGTGGAATCCGCGGCCACTGCGACCAGACAGGCCGCCTGACGCTCGAGCCGCGTGATTCGACGCGCGGTACGCGTGATTCAGGGCAGGCCGCCGCGCGGCGGAAGACGTCGCGACGGCGGCCTTGCAGCCCGGTTCGGCTTATTGGGCGAAGAACACGTCCGTGCGGTTCGTCAGGTTGCCCGCGCTGGTCTGGACGAAGAACGGATGGAACGACGACGACGGGCCGACGTCGAGGCCCTGATAGTCGCCGATGAAGAAGCCTTCCGCGTTCGGCGCGAGCTTCATGTCGAACGGGCCGGCGACGCGCCGCTCGGCGACGAACGTGGTGCCGCCGTCGAGCGAGATCTTGCGCCAGAAGCCCGTCGGCAGCGTCGTCGTGTTCCCGGCCAGCAGGTCGCGGAAGTCGTAGTGGGTGACCATCACGGCGCCCGTGTTGTCGACGCGCACCGACGGATTGAAGGCCGGCCGGCCGGTCGGCGTGTTGACCTGCAGCGGCGCGCTCCAGGATGCACCGCCGTCCTTCGACGTCGACAGCGCGATCTCGTCGTAGTTGCCGCCGTTGAAGCGGCTGTCCTGCCACACGACGTAAAGCTGGCCCGACACGGGATCGATCGCGGGCTCGGGAATGATGTCGCCGGTGCGCACGGGTTCGCCGGTGTTCGGGTCGGTCACGCCGACCGTCTGCAGCCCCGCGATCACCTGCGGCTGCGTCCACGTCGCGCCGTCGTCGGTCGACTTGATGAACGCGACCTTGCCGGCGGCCTTGCTGAACGGCGGCTGGATCAGGTCGAAGAAATTGTAGAGCGTGCCGCTCTTCGGATCGACGACGATCTGGTTGCCAATCGTCTGCTGGCGCGACCGCACGTGGACGATGACCCTCGCCTTGCTCCACGTCTTGCCGCCGTCGGTCGTCTTCGAGAACAGCGTCGGCCCGCGGAACGCCTGCGTGTGCAGGTTCGCGTACGGGTTGCCGTTCGGCAGTTCGAGGCGGTCCCATACCGCGTATGCGGTGCCGGCCTTCACCGGGTTCGCCGTCACCGATTCCTTGTCGTTGAAGAACTGCGTCGTCGGTTCGTTGTTCGCAACCAGCAATGCGGGACTGCTCCACGTTTGCCCGCCGTCGGTCGATACCGAGCCGGCGACCGCGTTGCTGTTGTTCGACTGGTTGAACGTGATCGCGACCGAGTACGCAGTGCCGTCAGGCCCGATCGATACCCACGGGTCCGACGCGCGTTCGTACGACAGCCCGCCCGGCGCGCACGCGCTGAATGGCTGCGTCGTCCGCGCCCAGGTGGCGCCGCCGTCGAACGTGTAGCCCGCGACATGGCCGTGCGCGCCGCCGTTCGACCAGCGGTCCTGCTGCCACACGCCGATCATGTTTTGCGGGTTGGCCGGATTGACCGCGAGCCACGGTTCGACCTCGGCATTCACATAGACGGTGCCGGGCCCGCCGATGGTGCAGGCGGCGTATGGACTGGGGCCGGACACGAGCACGGGATCGGCGTGCGCGGCGGCACAGGCGAGTGCCATCGCGGCGGGCAGGCAGGTGAATAGCGGGTGGGACACGATAGTTCGTCGCATGGACTGCTCCTCGTTGACGTGCGGCCGCGATGGTGCGGCGGAACGAGGCCGTGCGAGCCGATGCGCGGCGGCACGGGCCGCCCGGGTCGGGGTGTCGCGGCGACGCGCAGGATGCATGCCGCCGGGACGTGTCGTTCAGGATGCCGCTTCAGCCATCGCGATCCGCGTGCGCTGGATACCGCCAGCACTTCGGTCAAGACTCCTATTCGTTTTTATTGCTTGTGACGGATGTGTCGTTGATGCCGCCCGGCCAGGAAGCCGGTTCGGACAGGCGAAGAATGCGTAGAAGTGGATTGCAATGTAGTTGATTCGGGTGCGGCGCGGCAGGCAATTTTTTGTAACAGCGGCATAGCCGGAAAGCGTTGCCGAACGAGCGCAAACGCGCGGGCAAAATTTGCCGTGGCGAGCACGGCAAATCGAAACGGAAAGATGAATTGCAATCGTTCCCGTGCGACGTGCGTTGCTCAGCGTTCCGCCGGAAACCGCTCCTGCAACGCATGCAGCCAGCGTGCGACGACATCGAGTTCCTCGTCGGAAAAGCCGTCGCACAGCTTCTCGTTCAATTCGCGCAGCAGCACGCGCGCATGCTTGAGCGCCGCCCGGCCCGCGTCGGTCACGAACAGGCGCGTCGCGCGGCCGTCGTCGGAATCGGCGTGGCGCGCGATCAGTCCGGCTTTCGCCATCCGGTCGGCAAGGCCGGTCATCGCGGAGGGCGCGAGCTGCAGCGCCGCGCCGACTTCGCCGATCAGCGCGCCGTCCTGCTTGTCGAGAAAGAACAGCACGCCGGCCTGCGCGGCGCTCGCGCGCGTATTGGTTTCCGCCTTGCGGTCGACCCAGCGCTGCACGCGCCGCTGGCCAAGGTTCAACAGGAAAAACAGTCGTCGTTGTTCGCTCAAGCTGGGTTCCCGACAGCAATGGAAAGGGACGGACGGCCCGCGTGGCGCGGCGCGTCGAGCGCCTGCGCGAGCCAGTCGGCGACGCCCGGCCACAGCACCGAGCCCGGCCGGCTGCGGAAGAAGCCCATGTGCCCGACCGGGCCGCTGCCCGCCGCGTGCGGATCGACCTGGCGGCGCTCGACCGCCGCGCCGGTCAGGTAGCTTACCAGCAGGTCGATCGCGGCGGGCGTAGCCCACGGATCGTCGTCGAAGCCCAGCGCGAGGATCGGCAGCCGCTGTTTCGCGTAGCGTTCGGCGGCGCCGAGGGCCGGATCGTCGAAGAAGTAATGCGGCAGCGTCGTCCAGCGGCTCCATTCGCGGAACACGCCGGCCGGCAGATCCTCGCCGAGCCCGAGCCGCTTGCCGGGCACGTAGCCGAGCAGCGCGGACATCAGCGGGCCGAGCACGCGCAGGATCAGGCGCACCTTCATGCGTTCGGCCGCGCTCTCGATCAGCCGTGTGGTGCCCGCGTGCGCGGCGACGAGCACGGCCGCGCGCAGGTGCACCGTGCCGGCGGACAGTCCGATCGCATGCCCGCCGACGCTGTGGCCGACCGCCAGCAGCGGCAACCCGTCGTACGCCTGCCGCGCCCATGCGGTCGCGGCGCCGACGTCGAGCTCCATCCAGTCGCGCATGCTGGCCTGCAGCCCGCTCAGGCGCGCGGGCCGCGACGCGTCGATGCCGCGATAGTTGTAGGTCAGCGCCGCGAACCCGCGCCCGGTCAGGAAACGTGCGAAACCGGCGTACAGCCGCTCCGGCACCGCCGTCGCCGGATGGATCAGCACCAGCGCGCGCGGTTCGGCGTCGGGCGTCCACAGCGTGCCGCGCAGCGGATAACCGTCGATGGCGGAGAACTCGATGGGTTGAGCGGTCATGGCCGTCCTCGTTCCGGGAGTTATTTCGTATGCGAAATATAGTCCGGAATGTATTTCGCGTGCGAAATATCTGTCGAGGGATCATTCGAAGGCTGCGCCCAAGAGCGAACGTGCACGGCACCTCTCTTCATAAAGTGGGGTGTCTGTATTTCACGGTTGATGGATGGCGGGGCGCAGCGAAAATATGTGCGCCGGCGCCGCTTCGTCGTCTTTTCCGGGGACCTCAGGCTCGACGCGGGTTACGCTGAAAAGGAGCGCCGTGTCGTTTCTCTCTCGTAACAGGCTCGAAGTCGAGCGGATTCCGAGACGGAGAACCGATGGAACCCAAGCGTGCAAAGACCCTCACCAGCTCACAGATTCGTCACTTTCTGCGTGTCACGGACGCGACGAGCCGACACCGTGAGCGCGACGTCCTCGTGCTGTCGCTGGGATTCACCTGCGGCTTGCGAGTGTCGGAAATTGCTCAAATCGAAATCGCCGACGTGCTGTTACCGTCCGGCCGTCTCCGCGAAGAAGTGAGTTTGCGAGGCGCGATCACCAAAGGCTCGAAGGTCCGTTGTGTCTATCTGAGTCATCCCAGAACCGTTGCTGCTCTCGCGCGGTACATCGAAGGGCGCTGGAAGCATGCCAAGGTGACGGCGCTTGAGCGGAGCAAGTGGCAGGGACCTATGGCAAACATTCCTCTCATCGGGGTTTTCTTCGATGCTTGATTGTTGTCCCCGTTGGGGACATAAAGGCGGAAGTGACTTTGACCGTTAACTAGACGCATGACAACGAAGGAAGATCTCGCAGCACTTTCCCAACAGGAACTGCTGCGTGTAGCGATGGATCGGCTGGGTATGACGCGGGCGGAGTTCGCCGCACGCTTGAGCATTGCCGTGCGCACGCTGGACAAGTGGCTTCTGCCAGCAGACTCCCCTGATTCGCGCACCATGCCCGATATGGGCCGGTCATACGTGCTGGAAATCCTGCAATGGCGGAACAAGCGGAAACGCGCCTGACCATCCCCAATGGGGATATAAGATGACGGATAGTGAACCTCGCCTTGAGAAGCAAATGCCGAATCAAACTGCCGCGCTGCTGAATACGATCGACGCCGATAGGGCGACACTCGACGCTGCGCGCCCGCTCCCGCAGCACACGGTTGCCTCGTTGCGCGAAAAACTGTTGCTTGAATGGACATATCACTCGAACGCGATAGAGGGCAACACGCTGACGCTGCGTGAGACGAAGGTGGTGCTTGAAGGAATCACGGTCGGCGGTAAGTCCCTTCGCGAGCACTTCGAGGCAACGAACCATCGCGATGCGATTGTCTACGTCGAGGACATCGTGTCGAAGGGGGAAGCGCTTTCGGAATGGCAGATCCGGAACATCCACAGTCTTGTTCTGAAAGGCATCGACGCTGAAGAAGCGGGCCGGTATCGCCGCGAAAACGTGGTGATCGCAGGTGCGAGTACGATCCCGCCGGACTTCATGCATCTGTCTGCCGACATGGCCGCGCTGATCGACTGGTACGCGGCGGTTGGAGACACGCATCCGGTCGAGCGGGCGGCGGAACTGCACACGCGATTCGTGAAGATCCATCCGTTCGTTGATGGAAACGGGTGGACGGGACGGCTGCTGCTCAACTTCGAGCTGATGAAGGCAGGCTATCCGCCCGCGATCATCCGTAAAGAGGATCGACTTGCCTACTACGACTCGCTCGACAAAGCCTGCGTCAGTGGCGATTACGGCGACATCACGTGCTTGGTCGCCGAATCCGTGCAGCGCTCGCTCGACACGTATCTCGACGTGCTCGGGCTGCGTCATGCACCCGCATCGGATACGGCTCCGCCGTCGCCGGGTTTTCGGACGTAATTCAGGAAATGCTGAAACAGCCTTACAGCATCGACGTCTCGGCGGGCGGCGACACCGTGTGGGTGACAGGTCACGAGGGCTCCTGTGTAGCGCGATTCAGCAAGCGCTTTGGCATTGACGTACATCAGACCGTTACTGAGCGGTTGCGGTGACGCAAGCTGACGAGCAGGCGACCGATGACGCAGCGAAGCGATGCCTCAATAGCCTCGACTTGTTCGGCCAGAAGATTTACGCCGCGTAGACGGGAAAAGCGAACATATGACGAACGAAATCTTCACGCTCGCTCCGTGCCCGAAATGTCATGGACGAACGGACATTGAGACGGTCAAAGCGGCCGGTGTTGCCTACGTTGAACATAAGACATGCGAGCATAAGGGACCGCAAGCATGGGTCAGAAATGGCGTACCTGAACGCGAGCTTCTGGCTGCCGTGATAAGGGCTTGGAACAACGTCAAGCGATAGATCGGAAAACATTGGCGTGGACCCGGTTTCCAAACAAGGCGGCCTTCAGAACGACGGCAACCCCGGCGGATTGGTCTCCGCCCGCGCGATCGCCTCGCTCTGCAAACCCCAGCGCGCGAGCGCCTGCCCGTAGCGGCCGTTGCCGATCAGCGCATTCGTCGCAAGCGTCAGCGCGGGCGCGAGGCCGCTGCCGCGACGTGTCGCGATCGCGACGTCGGCATTGTTCGGCCAACCGGCATTGACAACACCGACACTGCGGAGCTTGCCGCTGCGCGCGGCTTCGTATGCGAGCGACGCGTTCGGGTTCAGCTCCGCATCGGCGCGGCCCGACAGCAGCGCGACGCGCGCGGTCGCATCGTCGTCGAAATAGAGCAGCTCGGTCGGCTTCAGCCCCTGCGCGACGTTGCGCCGGCTCCATTCGAGCAGGATGCGCTCCTGGCTCGTGCCGGCACCGGTGATGATCCGCAGGCCCGCGATGTCCTTCGGCCCGGCGATCTTCGCGATCGGGCTGCCGGAGCGCACGTAGAAGCCGTGCAACCCGAGCCGGTAGGTCGTGAAATCGTATTTCTCCTTGCGTTTCTCGGTCACGCCGACGTTCGAGATCACCGCGTCGTACTTGCCGGACGTCAGCCCGAGCGGCCAGTCGGCCCATGCGATCGGCACCAGCGCGAGCGTGCGGCCGAGCGCGTCGGCGACGAGCTGCGCATAGTCGGGATCGGCGCCGACCACGGTGCGCGCATCGGTCGCGTAAGTCGACACGGGCGGCGCGTGCGGCGAAATCGCGACCGTGAACGCGCCATCGCGTACCCAGCGGTAGCCGGCTGCCGCACGGATCGCCGCGTCGTCGCGCTCCGCGCGAAGGCGGCGGGCCTGGCGCGGGTCGAGGTCGGCAGCGGCGGCCGCCGCGTGTGAGACGCGCGACCACACGCTGCCGGATGCCGCGACCAGCGCGGCGGTCATGAATTGACGTCGATCGATCATCGTGCGGCGCCTCGCAGGTCGGGAGCGGCGCGCATCACAGCACCCGCGACAGGAACGCGCGCGTGCGCGGATGCGACGGCGCGTCGAGCACGGCGGCCGGCGGCCCGGCCTCGACGATGCGCCCGCGCTCCATGAACAGCACGTTGTCCGCGACTTCGCGTGCGAAGCCGATCTCGTGCGTGACGATCACGAGCGTCGTGCCCGAGCGTGCGAGTTCCTTGATCACGTCGAGCACCTCGTTGACGAGTTCCGGGTCGAGCGCGGACGTCGGTTCATCGAACAGCAGCACCTTCGGACGCAATGCAAGCGCCCGCGCGATCGCGACGCGCTGCTGCTGGCCGCCGGACAACTGGCGTGGGTACGCATCGGCTTTATCCGCCAGGCCGACGCGCGCGAGCAGCGTGCGGGCGGTGCGCTCGGCGGCGTCGCGCGTGACGCCGGCGACGGAGACCGGCGCCTCGATCAGGTTGTCGAGCACCGTCAGGTGCGGGAACAGATTGAAGTTCTGGAACACCATCCCGACGGCCGTGCGCCGCGTCAGCACGTCGCGCTCCTTCAGTTCGTACAGCACGTCGCCGTCGCGCCGGTAGCCGATCAGTTCGCCGTCGATGTCGATGAAGCCGTCGTCGACGCGTTCCAGATGGTTGATCGTGCGCAGCAGCGTCGATTTGCCCGAGCCCGACGGCCCGACGATCGCGGTCACGCTGCCGCGCGGCGCGACGAACGATACGTTGTCGAGCACGCGCTGCATGCCGAACTGCTTCGATACGCCATGCACGGCCACTTCGCCGCCGGCGCGCGGCACGGCGGCGGCAACGGTTTCTCTATCGCCTTCGGCCTGCACGATCGACGCCGAATTGCGCGACGTCGCGCGCCGCCACAGCACGCCGATGCGCGCGAGCGCGAACGTGAGCACGGACGGCGGCGGATTGCGCAGCGCGCCGCGTGCATAGTGCCGCTCGACCTGCACCTGGATCGCGGACAGCACGGTCAGGATGATCAGGTACCAGACGGTCGCGACCATCAGCAGCGGAATCACTTCGAGATTGCGGCGATAGATCACCTGCACCGTGTAGAACAGTTCCGGCATCGCAAGCACGTACACCATCGACGTGCCTTTCGCGAGCATGATCAGGTCGTTGAACGCGGTCGGCAGGATCGCGCGCATCGCCTGCGGCAGCACGATCCGCGCGGTCTGGCGGCCGCGCGGCAGCCCGAGCGCGGCGGCCGCTTCGAGCTGGCCCTGGTCGACCGCGAGAATGCCGCCGCGGATCACCTCCGCGGAAAACGCCGCGTGGTTCAGCGTGAGGCCGAGCACGGCCGCGAGGAACGGGCTGATCAGGTCGGTCGTCGGCGCTTCGAACCACACGATGTCGGTGAACGGCACGCCGAGCCGCACGTGCTCGTACAGGTAGCCGAGGTTGTTCAGGATCAGCAGCAGCACGATCAGCGGAATCGAGCGGAACAGCCACACGAAGGTCCACGCGCTGGCTGACAGCAGGCGCGAACGCGACAGCCGTGCCAAGGCGACGAACGCGCCGAGCACGAAACCGAACACCGCGCCGAGCAGCGTCAGCACCAGCGTGCGCGCGAGCCCCGACAGCACCGGCGGCGACAGGAACCATTCGGCGAACACCGGCCAGCCCCATTGCGGGTTGCCGAGGATCGAATGCAGCGCGATCGCGATCAGCACGACGGCGAGCACGGTGCCGGCCGTGCGCGCCCGGTGGCGTGCGGGCACGATCCGGAAACGCGTGCCGGGCTCGCGCGCGCCGGGGGAAGAGAGCGGCGGCAGCGCGCCGCCGAGGTGGGTCGTGTCGCTCATGTCGTTGGAAGTCCTCGAATCGGTCGGGAACGCCGCGCACGGGTGGCGCGGTGCGTCGGCCCGTGGGGTGTGTCAGGCGTGCGCTTCGGCCGCCGTTTCCGGTGCCGTGCCGGGCGCCGCGTGGCGGCTTGCCTTGCGCGGCAGGCCGAGGTGGTCACGCAGCGTCGTGCCGGGCAGGTCGCGGCTGTAGCGGCCGCGCGCCTCGAGCACCGGAATCACGAGTTCGACGAAATCGTCGACGCCTTGCGCCTGCACCGGAAAGCCGAGGATGAAGCCGTCGCCGGCGCCCGCGTCGTGCCAGCGGATCAGTTCGTCGGCGACATGCTCGGCCGTGCCGATGAAGTTCGGGCGCGGCGTCGCGACCGCGAGCGCCGTTTCGCGCAGCGACAGGCCCTTCTGCTTCGCGTCGGCCTTGATGCGGTCGGTGGTCGAGCGGAAGCTGTTGCGGCCAAGCTCGCCGAGTTCCGGGAACGGCTGATCCAGCGCGTATTGCGTGAAATCGTGGTGATCGAAATAGCGGCCGAGATACGCGAGTGCCTCGTCGATCGTCAGCAGGTCGCGGATCGCCTGGTATTTGTCTTCGGCCTCGGCGTCCGTGCGGCCGACGATCGGCCCGACGCCGGGGAAGATCTTTACGTCGTCGGCGCGGCGCCCGTGCTTGATCGCGCTCTGCTTCACGCGCCGCGTGAACGCGGCCGTTTCGTCGAGCGACGGCGAATGCGTGAACACCGCGTCCGCGTATTTCCCGGCGAGCCCGATGCCGGTGTCGGACGAGCCGGCCTGGAAGATCACCGGCTGCCCTTGAGGCGAGCGCTGGATGTTGAGCGGGCCCGCGACCTGGAAGAATCGGCCGTGATGATCGAGCGTATGGAGCTTGTCGCGATCGAAGAAGCGGCCGGTCGCGCGGTCGCGCACGAACGCGTCGTCGTCCCAGCTATCCCACAGGCCCTGCACGACGTCGAGGTATTCGTCGGCGATCTCGTAGCGCAGTTCGTGATCGGGATGCGCCTTGCCGAAATTCTTCGCGGTGCCTTCGAGCGGCGTCGTCACGACGTTCCAGCCGGCGCGCCCGCCGCTGATCGCGTCGAGCGACGCGAGCTGGCGCGCGACCGTGAACGGCTCGCTGTACGACGTCGATATGGTGCCCGCGAGCCCGATCTTCTTCGTCGCGACCGCGAGCGCCGACAGCACGGTCAGCGGCTCGAAGCGGTTCAGGAAGTGCGGGATCGACTTCTCGTTGATGTAGAGGCCGTCCGCGACGAACGCGAACGCGATGCCGGCGGCTTCCGCCTTGCGCGCGATGCCGATCGCGAAGTCGAGGTTGATGCTTGCGTCCGGCGGGTTGCTCGGGTGCCGCCATGCGTTCATGTGGCTGCCTGCGCCTTGCAGCATCAGGCCGAAGGGGATCGATCGTCGGGTCGTCATGGGAGCGTCACGCGTTCTGGTCAGGGGAGAGGGAGCGGTCGGCCGCGAGGGCCGCATGCAGCGGCGTGGCCGACAGCGCGCCGCCGAGCCATTCGACCGACGCGAGCCGCGCCGCGTAGTCGGTCACCGGCGAATCGATCACGAATGCATCGACGTCGAGCCGCCGGCTCAGCGCATCGAGCGCGCGGTGCACGCGCTCGGGCGTATCGGCCAGCACGGTCGGACGCAGCTCGTCGATCCGGTAATCGGACGCGCCGCTTTGCCGTGCGAATTCGGCGGCCGCTTGCGCGCTCGCGAGGTTGAAGCTCTGGCCGCCCGCGAATTGCAGCTTGAAGATCTTCAGCGGCCCGATCAGTTGTTCGGCCTCGTCGCGCGTCGGCGCGGCCACCGCGTACAGCGCGACGAGCGGCCGCGTGCCGCCCGCGCTGCGGTACGCGTCGAGCGAGCGCTCGAGATTCGCGTCGTCGCCGTTGAAATGCCCCGCGTAGCAGAAGCGCCAGCCGTGGCGCGCGGCGAGCGCGCCGCTGTCCGGCGAGCCGCCGAGCAGGATGCGTTCGGGCGGCTGCGGCGGCACCGGCATCGCGACCGCGCCGGCGAGCGGATGATCTTCGGCGACACCCCAGCCGATAAACGCGTCGAGCTCCGCGAGCTGGCCTGCGAAGTCGGGCTTGCGCGCCTTGTCGTGGAACCACTGCAGCGCGCGCGTGGTCAGCGGCAGCCCGCCGGGCGCCTTGCCGATGCCGAGATCGACGCGGCCCGGCGCGAGTGCGGCCAGCAGCTTGAACGATTCGGCGACCTTGAACGGGCTGTAGTGCTGCAGCATCACGCCGCCCGAGCCGACGCGGATGCGCGACGTGTGCGCGAGCAGGTGCGCGACGACGATCTCCGGCGCCGAACTTGCGAAGCCCGGCGTGCCGTGATGCTCGGCGACCCAGAAGCGCTCGTAGCCGAGCTGTTCGGCGCGTTGCGCGAGCGTCGTGGTGAAGCGCAGTGCGTCGGCGGCGTTCGCGCCGTCGGCGATCGGACTCTTGTCCAGCAACGAAAGCGAATAAGACATGGTGGGCGGCGTTCCTGCGTGAGACGTGGATGGACGGGGGCGGGCGCGGTGCTCAGCTTTTCGGCAACCCCGGCGGATTCGTGCGCGACTGGTCGATCGCTTCGGATGCGAGGTTCCAGCGGTCGAGCACCTGCTGGTAACGGCCGGTCTTGATCAGCCCGTTCAGCGCGACGGTCAGCGGCTCGGCGAGCCCGCTGCCGCGGCGCGTCGCGATCGCGATGTCGGCGGTACGCGGCCAGCCGCCGCTGATCGCGCCGACGAGCCGCGTCTTGCCTTGCTGCGCGCTTTGATACGCGAGCACCGAGTTCACGCTGAACACGGCATCGGCGCGGCCCGACTGCACGGCGACGATACGCATCGCCTGGTCGTCGTAGTACTGGATCTGCACGGGCTTCAGCCCGTGCGCGACGTTCTCGCGGTCCCACGCGAGCAGGATCTTTTCCTGGTTGGTGCCGGCGTCGGTCACCACGCGCAGCCCCGCGACGTCCTTCGGCTCGCGGATCGCCTGGATCTTGCTGTCGTTGCGCACGTAGAAGCCGACCAGATCGTGGCGGTACGACGAGAAATCGAACTTCTGCTTGCGCTCCTCGGTGACGGTCACGTTCGAGATCACCGCGTCGACTTTCCCCGATTCGAGCGCGAGCGGCCAGTCAGCCCACGCGAGTGCGACGATCTTCAGCTTGCGGCCGAGGCTGTCGGACACGAGCTGGCCGACGTCGGCGTCGAAGCCGATCACCGTGCGCGCGTCGGTCGCATACGAGCTGATCGGCGGCAGGCTCGGCGCGATGCCGATCGTCAGCGTGCCGGGCTCGGCGAACTTGAACGACGCGGGCACCGCGCGTTCGACGGCCGCATCGGCAGTGCCGCGCGGGCGGCCGCGCTGCTCGGGGCTCAGGTCGAATGTCGCGGCGGCCGCGGCGAATGCGGTCAGGCCGATCAGCGCGGCGGCCAGCGTGCGGACGGCACGGGAAGAAAGCGGTACGGCTCGTTGCATGAAGACGTCCTGTCGTGGAAAGTGGAATCGGGCGAAAGCGGGGCAGCCGCGCGCTCAGCGCGGCAAGACGGGTTCGGGCACGGGCGCCCACAGGTCGGCGAGCGTCGACGTGCGCGACGGATCGGCGAGATCCTTGCCGAACGGCAGGTGGAAATACGCTTCGGGGGCGATCGACGAATCGAACAGCCGCGTATAGCCGGTGCGGTCGTACAGCGCCCACGCTTCGGGCTGGCGAAAGCCGGTGGTCAGGTACACGCGCCGGTAGCCGTGCTGCGCGGCGCGCAGTTCGAGCGCGTCGACGATGAGCCGTGCAAGGCCCTGGCGGCGCAGGTCCGTGCGGGTCCAGATGCGTTTGAGTTCGGCGGTCTGCGCGTCGTAGCGCTTGAACGCGCCGCCGCCGATCGTTTCGCCGTCGCGCAGCAGCAGCACGAACGCGCCTTCGGGCGGCGCGAACAGTTCGGCCGGGTAGCGCGCGAGTTCGTCGCGCGCGGACGCGCGGCTGTCGGGGCGGTACGCGTTGTAACGGGTCGAATACTCGTCGATCAGCGCGTCGATCAGCGGCTGCGCGCGGACGTCGAGCGGCGTCGTGTCGATGAGGCGGTCGGTCGTGGCCATGGGCATCGCGAAGGGCGCGCGATGCGGACGTTCCTGTCGGGGCTCGGGCACGCGGCCCGTCCGGTCTGTTCCGTTATCGCGACGCGGTTGTCGTGATGACGGCGGCCGGTGCGCATCCTGCGATGCATGTGGCGGGCCGCCGCCGTTTTGAACACGTTAGCGGCGCGGCCGGCAAAGGCGAACGAAGCAATTTCGATAAGGATTTCGCGGCAGGCGTCAGAAGGCTTGCAGCGGGAGTGGGGTGGGAGAAGGGGAAGGAGAGCGCATGCGTCGAAGGTGGTGTTTCACGCATGCGCAATCCTGAACGGCGCACGTCTATGCGGCTCGCACTTCGGCGAGCAGATCCGGATGGCGATCCAGGATCCTGAACAGCTTCACAAGGGCAAGCGGCGGGTTCGTCTTGCCGGTTTCGTAACGTGAGAACGCATTGACACCGCCACCGAATATTTCGGCCGCCTCGCGCTGATCCAGCCGCAGCTTCTTGCGGACCTTCGAAATGAACTTCGGGTCGACGATGGTCGAATTCACCTGTTTGTTGAACTCGGTTATCGCGTCGCCGAGACGGGTCGCCTCGTCGAGATCAAGGACCGACTCTCCGCAGGCCGGGCAGAAATCACCGGTGATATCGCGGACGACGGTCGATCGACCCTTGTACGTATAGGGAATGTCTCGCGTATCGCGGACCAGTTTGGCGGCACCGCAGGCAGGGCACTTCATTTTCACCGCTCCTTGAAAGACACGATCAGCACGTCGTCGATCACCGTCAGTTTCAGGTACACGTCGCCACGGACGGTACGACGTTGATAGACGTCTTGCCAGATCGTATGGTCGGCATACGTCGTCATGCTCTTGTAGAAATCGACCGCTGTCAGCGACATGACGACACCGACAGCCTCCTGTTCCGTAAAACCGAGTTGCCGGGCGCCGAATACCGCACTCGCGGTCAAACGCACGTTGCCGTTCTCGATGAGCGTTCGGACCCGAGACAGCTTGCAATGAGGCGTGTGTTTTTCCATCTGCGATCATAACCAAAAGGGTTGATTTGTCAAGTTGGTTAATGACGCACGTGTGCCGTCCGTCATGAATGACAGACTGCACGGAAAGGGGGTGAATCCGGAACTGGCCTATCGGCCAACGCTCGGCGCCGCCGACAACTCCGCCAGCTGAAACAGGCAATCGCCGCGACGCACCTGCGCGGGCACGCGCTTGCACACCACTTCGCCGTCGCCCTTGAACCGATGCAGCATCGGCTCGCGCAGCGGCGTATCGGGGAAATGCACCCACGCGGCCGGCTGTCCGGCCTTCACCTGGTCGCCGAGTTCGACGAGCGGTTCGTACAACCCGCGCTCGTACGCATAGACGAAGTGGCGGTCGCCATCGACGCGCATGAAGCGCGTGACGGTCGGCGGCGCGTCGGGCACGAGCGCGCCGCGCAGCAGGCCGATAAAACCGAGGTAGTGCAGCAGCCCGTGGCGGCCCATCCGGATCAGCGACGGATCGGCCATGCCCGCGCCGCCGAGTTCGGTCACGATCGAGATCGCGCCTTGCCGGCGTGCGGCCGACGCCGAATGCACGGGGTTCGGCGCGTGCAGCAGCGCATTCTGCAACCCGAACGCGACCAGCAGCCCGTTGAGCTTCGCGGCTTCGTCCGCGTCGAGCGGATCGATCGCGAGCATGTTGCCGCCGTGATACAGCAGCGAACTGCCGCCCGAATGCAGGTCGACCAGGTACTGCGCACGCGACAGCAGCGCATGCTCGATGTAGTGGGCAATCATCTGCGTCGGCGTGCCGGCCGGATCGCCGGGAAAGCTGCGGTTCAGGTTGCCCTCGTCGAGCGGCGACACGCGCAGGCCCGCGTCTGCCGCGGGGAAATTCGCCATCGGCAGCAGGATCAACTGCCCGCTGACCATCTCGGGTTCGATCTCGCGCATCAGCTGCGACACGATGATCTGGCCTTCGTATTCGTCGCCGTGGTTGCCGGCCATCACGAGCGCGACCGGGCCTTCGCCGTTGCGGATCGACGCGATCGGGATCGGCAGCCAGCCGTATGCCGAGCGGTGCACGGAATGCGGTAGCCGCAGATAGCCCGCGTGCTTGCCTTGCGCGTCGAGATCGATTTCGCAGTGAATGGGATTTCGGTGTGAGGAGGAGGCGGTCATGGCGGCATCGTTCGATGAACGGAATCTGCCATCTTATCGGGAAACGACCGCCGCGCGACGCGCGGCGCGCGCCACGCCGAACGCCGTCGACCGGCATGCGCGTGAATGCGCATGTGCGAGCCGGCCTATCGATTCGCCGATTCGCGAGACCGCGCGCGATGTTGCATCAGTGAACGCATGCCGGCGCGCGGGCCGGCCGCATTCGTGCATCCGGTTTCGCGCCGATCCGTTGTCGCGACAGGAGCGGCGCGTGCGGCCGACTCAGCGGCCCGATGTTTCAGCTTCGATACGACCTTCTTCCCACAGTGCCCAGAAACGGCTGCCCGCGCGATACGGATTCGCGCGCCGCGCGGCGTGATCGGTAACGCCCTGGCGAAACGCGCCGTACAGCGTCAGCGGCGGATTGTCGACGCACGCGGCTTCACGCGTAGCCGGCATGCGGCGCTCGGAAACGAGCCGCCGGATCAGCGACGCACCGTCGATCACGGCCTGTTCGTCGATGGTTTCGCTGCGGCTGAGGACTTCGACGGTATTCATGTTGAGTCTCCCTGACAACCTGTTTCCCTGTCAGGGAGCAATAAGAGTGCCAGCCTCGAAAAGCGTTGCGCTGCATCGATCGTGCAGGCTTCTGCGGTCAATGTGACGGGGGGCGAGCGCCGATGTTACGGAACACGTCACGTGACACGCGAGCGCACGGCGGGACATGCGAACCCGCAAAGCGTTTCGGAATTGAATCGTCGGGAGGATGCGGCCGGTATTGGAAACGAGGATGAGCGGGTCGCGCGTGCCGTCGGATCAGTTCGCGGTGACCGGTGCCACGCGGCGGCTGCCGTTCGAATAGAAGCAGTAGATGCCCTTGCCGGCAGACTTTGCGTCGTACAGCGCGCTGTCGGCCTGCCGGATCAACTCGTCGGGGGAGCCGTGCCCGTCGTCGAGCGCGATGCCGATGCTGATCCCGAGACTGACGGTCTCGCCGATCGACAGCGTATAGGGCGCCGAGATCTGCCGGATGATCCGCGCGGCCAGGAGCGAGCACGCGTGCATCGTCGTGTCGTCGATCGCGACGACGAATTCGTCGCCGCCGATGCGCGCCGCAAGCTCGCCGGGCGGCAGCGTCTTGCCGAGTCGCGCGGCGACCTGCGTCAGCACTTCGTCGCCGGACTGGTGGCCGAAGCGGTCGTTGATCGCCTTGAAGCCGTCGAGATCGAGATACATGACGGCGAGCGAGGGGCCCGGCAGGCGCGGCCGGTGCGCGAGCATCCGCTTGAGCTGGGCATGTAGTTCGTGGCGGTTCGGCAAACCCGTCAGTGCGTCGTGCCGCGCGAGGTGCCGGATGTGCTGCTCGGTCTGGCGGCGCGTGGTGACGTCCTCGACGATGATCACCGCGTTGCCGTCCGGCACGCGGTGGCGCGTCAGTTCGAGCTGGCGGCCGTCGGCGAGCACGATGTCGAACGGCTCGGGTTCGTCGCGGGTCAGCCAGACGTCGCACTGCGCGGCGAGACCGGTGTCGGTGCAATTGGACATGGCGTTCGCGCCGAGCGCCGCGACGACATCAGCGAGCGGCGTATCGAGCATGATTTCGCGTGGCGAGCCGAACAGCTGCGCGGTGCGGCGGTTCGCGACGATCACGCGGGTGTCGCTGTCGATCATGCACAGGCCGTGCGGCATGTAGGTGAGGGCGGCGTCGAAGTGCGCGACGAGTTCGGCGTTGCGCTGGCGCGCGGCGATCAGTGCGACGAGCACGCGGTAATGGCGCTGGACGACCGTGCGCATGGCCGCGAGATAGATCGCGAGCGGCGGCAGCAGCAGCCACGCGCCCGGCCGGTCCGCCAGCAATGCGCCGACGCCGATCGGCAGCACGCCGAGCGTGACCTGCGTCATCGCGAGCCGCGGCAGCGCCGAATTGCGCGATGCGATCCCGCCGAACACGCCGCCCGCGACCATCACGGACAGCGTGCCGAGCTCGACGTCGACGGCGTCCACGCAGCCCATCACGCCGAGGCCTAGCACGAAGCACGCGGCGAGCGACACGGGCGCATAGCGCCTCGCCCAGTATTCGGCGCGATCGTCGCCGGCGTCGCGGCGCACCGTGTAGGCGCGCGCGATCGCGAGCCGGGCGACGAGCAGGCCGACGTCGACGATCAGCCACACGAGACACCAGAGTTGCTGCAGCCGGATCAGCGCGACGGCCGCGACGAAGCCGCTGGCGAGCCCGGACATCGCCATCGGGCGAATATCCTCGAACAGCGTGACCAGCATCGACGGGCGCAACGCCGCCGTGACACTGTAGTTGCCGGAGGAGGGAGTGGCGAGAACGGAGTCCAGGAGAGAGGTCCTGACTGCCATGGATTTTGACCTCGACACGATGTCGCGATGGCTGGCCGCGCCCGCACGGCGCGTAGCGGAAGCGCCGGCAAGCCGGATACGCGCGACATTACCATGAAACACGGGCGGCGCGGGGTGCCCGGGCACATGGCAGCGGCAGTGCGTCGACACTGGACATCGCGCCGGCCGCTAGTCGTAAACCACGCCTGCGAAAGTCTTGCGCATTCGACGGGGCGGGGGCAGCATCGTTGCGAACGGAACAATGTGCGGTGGCCGACCGGGGACCGGCCGCGATGCGTGGCGAGCTTGCCCGTCGACAGATGTCGATGCCGGCCGAAGCCGATGCGACGGGACGCAAACGCGCGCACATCGACGACGCATTGCGCGCCGCGACCGTCCGCCGCAGCCCGTATGAATCCCGTTATAAGAAATTCAATAAGTATTTCATGCGAGAAATACTATAGGCGATATATCTAAAACAATGCCAGAATGCGCGCCGCTCCGAACGCCGCGACACCCGATCGCCGTCCGAGCCGCATCAGGAGGTTCCCCCACATGAAAAACCACGGCCTGTCACGGCGGGGTTTTCTGAAAGCCAGTGTGCTGGCGGGCGTCGCAGTGTATGTCGCGCCCCTGGGCAGCCGCGCATTCGCGGCGCTCTTCGAAGAAAAACTCCTCACCCCCGTCAAATGGGATAGCGTCACCGGCATCCCCCAATTCCGCATCGACGGCATCGCGAAGGTCACGGGCGCGAAAGTGTTCGCCCGCGACGTCCGCGCGGCCGACATGCCGCACTGGCCGCAGCAGCAGTCGCATGCGCTGATCCTGCGCGTCACGCAGGCCGACCGCACCTACGAAGGCTTCGACCTGTCGCTGCTCGGCGACGACCTGAAGCCGGACCGCGTGGTCACGGCCGACGATCTCGCACGCGACGGCGTCGCGTTCCCGACGTTCTACGGCGACGACATGCTGTTGCCGGCCGGCAAGACGCCCGCGTATCTCGGCCATGCGGTCGCGATCCTGATCTATCACGACTTCGCGCGCTTCCGCTTCGCGAAGAACACGCTCAAGTTCCGCGACGACGTGATCCGCTACGGCGCGGTCACGGGCCCGCTCGAGCGCGATCCGTGGGGCACCTTCCGCTACGTGCGCGTGGGCGGCAAGACGGCCTATGACGACGACGTCTATTCGAGCCTGAAGGATGCGCCGATCTTCCCGAGCATGATGCGCAAGCACCTGCCGGTCTGGCCGGACGGCAAGGAGCACGGCAAGCTCGACGAGCAGGGCATGTTCCTCGCGGGGCAGATCGCGAGCGAGCTCGATCATCCGTCGGCCGACTGGCTCGTGTTCGACCGCGAGTACAACACGCAGTCGGTCGATACGGCCGCGCTCGAACCCGACAACGCGAACTGCTGGTACGACGCCGCGACGCAATCGCTGCACCTCGTCGTGCCGACGCAGTCGCCGCTCGAAGTGGCGGAGAACGCGGCCGCGATGGTCGCGAAATGCCGCTTCCCGGTGAAGAAGCTGTTCGTGCATCCGTGCTACACGGTTGGCTACGGTTCCAAGGATCACTTCAACGTGCCGTTCTACGGGCTCGTCTGCGCGCTGTACGCGGACGGCCGCCCGGTGCGTTTCGCGAACGACCGCTACGAGCAGTTCCAGACTTCGCTGAAGCGTCACGCGTTCAAGATGCATTACCGGATCGCGGTCGACCGCAACACCGGACTGCTGCAGTCGTTCAAGGGCGACTTCGAGGCGAACGGCGGCGGTCGCATGAACTTCTCGCCGTCGGTCGCGATGGTCGGCGCGACGGCCGCGCAATCGATCTACTACTTCCCGAAGAGCGACCTCGCGGCGGTCGCGATCGCGTCGCGCGCGATCGACGCCGGTTCCGCACGCGGCTACGGCACGCTGCAGAGCATGGCCGCGACCGAGATGGCGGTCGACGAAATCGCCGCGCAACTGAACCTCGACCCGATCGATTTCCGGCTGCGCAACGCGCTGCGTTCGGGGATGAAGAACACGCAGGGTGCGATTCCGGCCGGCGCGCTGCGCGTCGACGAAGTGCTGGAACGCGCGAAGCAGCATCCGCTGTGGACACGCCGCGTCGCGCGCAAGGCCGAATTCGAAGCCGCGAACCCGGGCAAGCGCTACGGCGTCGGCTTCGCGTGCGTGCAGAAGGATTTCGGCACGGGCGCGGAAGCGTCGTTCGCGAAGGTCGAATTCGACGAGCACGGCAAGGTGTCGCTGCAGCACACGGCTGCCGAGATCGGCACGGGGATGTCGACGTCGCAGGCCATCGCGGTCGCGAAATGGCTCGGCCGTCCGGCGACCGACGTACGGGTTGCCGTGACCGAGTGGCCGGACCTGCCGGTCGAGACGAGCGGCGATCCGTACCTGATGTCGCAGGCCGACCAGGATCGCCTCAGCGCGAACCCGCGCTGGTCGCCGAACTATGCGTCGCCGTCGAGCGCGACGAATTCGGCGTACTACTTCACGCACAGCACGCGCGAAGCCGCGCGTGCGGTATTCCGCTACGGGCTGTGGCCGGCCGCGATGTCGATCTGGACGCGCGGCCTCGGCGGCGGCCAGGCCGCGCCGTACACGATCCGCATCGAGGATGCGCGCTGGGTCGACGGCAAGCTGACCGCCGACGGCCTCGAGCCGCTGACGTTCGAACAGCTCGCGAAGCAGGCGCATGCGCTCGGCCTGCCGACCGGCGCCGTCGTGCACGTGTTCAACCGCTGGCAATGGACCGACGCCGAGTTCGAAGTGGGCGGCACGATCGAACGTTTGCCGATCGACGGGCTGTCGCTGCGCGTCGGCGCGCCGAAGACGGGCGACCAGACCGGCGACGACAACGGCCCCGTGCCGGGCACCGCCGCGCCGGCCGGCGCGACGACGATGCGCGTCACGCTCGCGCCGACCGCGAACGGCTATCGCGTGCTGGACCGCAAACGCGTGTTCATCCCGCCGACGAGCCGCAACAACGCGGCCGTCACGTACTACACGGCCGTCGGCACGCTCGTCGAGCTGGCCGTGCACGAAGCGACCGGCAAGGTCGAACTGCTCACGCACCACTCGATCATGGAGTGCGGCAACCAGATCTCGCCGCAGCTCGTGTCGGGCCAGTTGCAGGGCGGTCTCGCGATGGGCATCGGCCATGCGCTGCATGAATACCTGCCGCTCTACGAGGACGGCCCCGGCAACGGCACGTGGAACTTCAACCGCTACCCGTTGCCGCGCGCGTCCGACGTCGCCGTGTGGTCGCAGACGGGCGACATCCTGCCGCCGTTGTCCGAGACCGATCCGCCGAAGGGCGTCGCCGAAGTGGTGATGATCCCCGTCGTCGGCGCGATCGTGAACGGCATCGCGCACGCGATCGGCCATCGTTTCACCGACCTGCCGGTGACCCCGCAAAAGATTCAGGAGGTGCTCGCATGACGACCGCCCAAACCGCGGCTTCGGCCGCGAGCGCCAGCGCCGCCGCGACCGGCGCTTCCGCGCCGACCGCGGCTTCGGCCGCCCCGGCGTCCGCCCCGGCGGCTGCGCCGGCCGCCGTCGAGCGTCCGCTCGTCCGGTTCCAGCAGAAGCCGCTGTCGGTCAACATCAACGGCAAGTCCGTCGGCCCGATGCAGGTGCCCGAAGGGCTGATGATGATCGAGTTCCTGCACGAGTACGCAGGCCTCACCGGCTCGCGGCTCGGCTGCGGGCAGGGCGTCTGCCACGCATGCGTCGTGATCGTCGACAAGCCGGACGGCACGAGCGAGGAAATGCGCACCTGCATTACCGGCGCGCACTTCTTCCACGGCCGTTCGATCCGCACGATCGAAGGCCACGCGAAGCGCAACGACGCGGGCGAAGTGGTCGAGCTGTCGCCCATCCAGCAGAAGTTCCTCGAGCACTTCAGCTTCCAGTGCGGCTACTGCACGCCGGGCTTCGTCAACGCGGCAACCGTGCTGATCGAACGCCTGAAGCGCGAGCCGGTTGCGAAGGCCGACGTCGAACGCACGATCACCGACGCGCTCGACGCGCATATCTGCCGCTGCACGGGCTACGTTCGCTACTACGAAGCCGTCAAGGACGTGGTGCTGACGACGCCGGGACTCGTGAAGGACGCCGCATGAAACGCACATTCGCCCATCGTGTCGCGCGGGCCGCGGGCCTGCCCACGCTCGCGGCGGCCTGCGCGCTGCTGCTCGCCGCCTGCGGCGGCCATGACGCGCCGGCCTCGAACTCGGCATCCGGCGCACCCGGTGCCGATCAGGTCGCGCGCGGCCGCTATCTCGTGAAGGCCGCCGACTGCGCGGCATGCCACACCGCGAAGGACGGCGCGCCGTTCGCCGGCGGCGCGAAGCTCGATTCGCCGTACGGCACGTTCTACGGCTCGAACATCACGCCCGACAAGGGTCACGGGATCGGCAACTGGAGCGCGGACGACTTCTACGCCGCGCTGCACGACGGCAAGGCGCCCGGCAAGCGGCTGTATCCGTCGATGCCTTACACGTCGTACCGGCAGCTCACGCGCGCCGATACCGACGCGATGTACGCGTACCTGATGACGGTCAAGCCGGTCGCGCAGGAAAACCGCGCGCACGAGCTGAAGTTCCCGTACAACCTGCGCTTCGGCATGGCCGTGTGGGATCTGTTCTTCCTGAAGGACAACCTGCCGGACGCGTCGGCCGGGCAATCCGCCGACTGGCAGCGCGGCCGCTATCTGGCGAACGCGCTCGGCCACTGCGCGGAATGCCACACGCCGCGCACGTTCACGGGCCAGCTCGACAGCGCAAAGCCGCTCGCGGGCGCCGCGCTCGGCCGCGTAGCCGCGCCCGACATCACGCCGGCCGGCCTCGCCGCGCGCGGCTGGACCGGCGCCGACCTGCAGACGTTCTTCGGCGTCGGCATCGCGCCGCAAGGTTCGGCGTTCGGCGAGATGTATCCGGTCGTGCACCTGAGCACGCAGTACCTGACGAAGGACGACCTGCGCGCGCTGTCCGTGTATCTGCTCGGCGATACGCCGCCCGCGCCGCAACCGGTGAAGCCGGTGTCGGCCGACGCCGCGCAGCTCGCGGCCGGCCGCTCGGTGTATCTCGCGGTGTGTGCGGGCTGTCACGGCTTCAACGGGGAAGGCAAGCCGCACGTCGCGGTGCCGATGAACGGCAACTCGACGGTGCGCCAGGGCGATGCTCGCAACTTGCTGGTCGCGATGCTCGACGGCATCGAAGAGCAGAAGTTTGCCGGTTTCGAAAACCTGCAGCCGATGCCGGGTTTCGCGTACACGCTGAGCGACAACGAACTCGCCCAGCTCGCGAACTACCTGCGCGCGACGTGGGGCGGCCAGCCCGCGAGCGTCACGCCGGCCGACGTGAAGGCGATGCGTTAAGTCCAGGTCGTGCCGCAGGGCGGGGCGTCGCGCGCGATATAGCCGGCTTCCGGTGATCGCGCGCGATGTGTCGCCCGACTTGTTGCGGCGGTTTTTCAGTAGCCGCCGCCACCTCCACCGCCACCTCCGCCTCCACCGCCTCCCGCCCCGCCGCCGCCGTAGCGGCTCATGCCGGGCCCTTGAGAAGCGCCGCCGCTCGACGGCGTACATCCCGTCGACAGCACAAGCATTAGCGCCGCGATCAGCGCCGCGGCCAACGTTGCCGATTTCATTGCAATCTCCTTGCAGCGCGCAGGCCGCAGGACAGGCCGGTTCGCGTGAACCGAGCGTCTGCGCGATGAAGAAACGGATCGGGCGAGCCGCTTATTCCATGCTTTTTGCGTATCGTCGCGCACGATGGTGCCGGATCGGATCCGCCGCGCGGTGCGTTGGTACACTCCAGCACGCCGCCATTCCGATTCCGAATACAAAAACCATGAGTGCCACTCTCGAGCGCCCTTCGCGCAAACCGTTGCGTGCGTCCGGCCGTGCCGTGTTCGGCTGCCTGTCATTTGCCGTCGGCGGCCCGCTGGTCGCGTCGCTCGTCTGGCCGGCCGTGATGCTGATCGCGTGGACGTTAATCGACGGTCCGTCGTGGGACGAACTGAAAATCAGCGCCGGCATGGTGCCGCTGATCTTCTTTGCGTCGTTCCTGTTCGGCTACTTCCTGCCCGCGATGGTGACCGGCGGCATCATGGGGGCGCTCGGCACGCGCATCCGGCGCCGCTGGTTCGTGTTGCTGGGCGTGATCGTGGGCGCCGGCACGATGGTCGGTTATGTGCTGCTCCAGACCTGGCTGATCAAGGCTGACAAGGTAGGCGATATCAACGCGATCGCCACGCTCGATGCGATCGTCACGTCGGCCGTGATGTCGCACTGGCTGCATCGGCGGCTCGAGCGCCGGCGATGAGCGGGAGGTGCCGCGCATCGGGCGCATGACCGGTGACGCGCATGAACCCCGCGAGCCGAATGGCACTGCCCGGCCGCGACTGCGGCCCGCGGCCCGCTACGCATGTCCGATGCTTTCCTTTACGCGGATGCCGCCGTCGCGGCGATGTCCGCTCAACGATAGACGAGATCGGCGCGGCGGTTCTGCGCCCACGAATCCTCGTCGTGGCCGAGCGCGACCGGCTTTTCCTTGCCGAGACTGACCGCTTCGAGTTGCGTGGCCGGCACGCCGAGCGTTTCGAGTGCGCTCAACACGGCTTGCGAACGGCGTTGGCCGAGCGCGAGGTTGTATTCGGACGTGCCGCGTTCGTCGGTGTTGCCCTGGATCAGCACGCGCCGCGACGGATGGCTGCGCAGGTAGCCGGCGTGCGCCTGCAGCAGCGACTCGTATTCGGGCTTCACGGAGTACGCGTCGAAATCGAAATAGACGCTGCGCTTCGCGAGCGGGCTGTTCGGATTGTCGAGATCGTCGGCCGTCACCGTTGCGACGGCTTCGCTCGACGGCGTCGGCGCCATGCCGGCATTCTCGGGTGTCTTCGCCGCGTGATGGCAACCGGCCAGCAGTGCGACGGCTGCCAGGACCGCAAATCGGTTCGTCTTGCTCATCGTTCGTCTCCAGCAGTGGACTGCGTGGGAAGCGTGGCGCGTGCCATCTGCACGTACGTATCCGGCTGCAACGGCGCGAAAGGTCCGGCTTCGTCGACGCGATGCATGTCCGTAAGCCGGTGGTGCGCCATATGAAAGATTGTTGCGCCCGGAACGCCGGATTTCGGCGTCGCTGCAAACAGATTAGGAAAAATGTCACAACGTCACCAGTTTCTCCGCATTTTTTGCGCAGACGCGACAGTTCGGAAGGCATTCTTGCGCTCGCCGTCGCCGCACGGCACGCAATGACACAGCGCAAAGGCCGCGCACGGGCGCGGCCGTTTCAGCGCGGGTCGCGACGATCACGCGGGGCTTGAAACGCGTGCCGTACGCAGCCGGCGACGCGGTGAAGCGGCGAAGCGCCGCGTCGTCAGAACTTGTGCCGCAGCCCCAGTGCGACGACGACCTGGTTGCTGTTCGCCGAAGGCGTCAGCGTCCAGACGGTCGCGTTGAACGCGGGATTGCCGTTGCCGCCGCTCACGCTCTGGTAGACGCCTTCGAGATACGCGTCCGTGCGCTTCGACAGCGCATAGTCGGCCTGCGCGACGACCTGGTTCCATTTCGGGCGCGTCTGGCCCGTACGCGTGTCGAAGCGGCCCATCGTGTACGTGTACGCGGCGGCGAGGCTCAATGCGCGCGTGACGAAGTAGCGCCCGTCGACCGTGAAGTTGTCGAACACGAGCGATTCGCCCTTCAGCGGCGCGATATTGCCGCCCTGGAGCACGCCCGTCACGCCGTCGGTGGTCGAGTGCGACCACGCGGCGCCGACCGAATGCGGCCCGAACGCATAACGGCCGGCCGCGGCCCAGATCTGCTGGTTGCCGCCCGTGATCGTCGCCGAGCCGTCGACCGTGCTCAGCGCGCCGTCCGGGTTCGGCGAATTGCGGTCGCGGCTGATCTTCAGGTAGCCGGCGCCGAGTTTCAGCGGACCGTTCGCATACGACAGCCCCGCGCTCCATGCCGCGTTGTTGGCGAACTGGCCTGCTGCGTTCGAGAAACCGAACATCGCGCCGAACGTCAGCCCGTGGTATGTCGGGCTCGTGTATTTCACCGCGTTGTTGATGCGCAGGTTGCGGTTCGAATCGTCGTTGTCGTACGGATGGACCGCGAGGTTGCCGCCCCAGCCGGGGCCGGACGCACCGAGCGGCGTCACGAAGTCGAGGATCAGGTCGTACTGGCGGCCGAACGTCAGCGTGCCGGCCGCCTTCGAGCTCACGCCGATCCATGCCTGGCGGCCGAACATGTCGACGCCTTTCTGCGACAGCTTGCCGGTGGTGCCCGAGAAGCCGTTTTCTAGCGTGAAGACCGCGGCCATCCCGCCGCCGAGATCCTCGCGGCCGCGCAACCCCCAGCGCGACGCGTTCAGTGCGCCGCTCGTCATCGCGACGCTGCCGCTGCCGGGCGAGCCGGCGCCCTGCGTGCGCTGGTTGGTCGAGTAGGTGATCGACGTGTCGATCAGGCCGTACAGCGTCACGCTGCTCTGCGCGTGCGCGATGGCCGGCGCGAAGCCGGTCAGGCATGCGGCAATCACGGTCCCCGCGACACGTGTGCCGGCATGCTTGTTCATCTGGTAGGAATGCATAGGAGTTTTTATCGTTGGTCCGGCCCGGTGGCCGGCGGGTCGCGTCGGCGCGCCGGCCGACGGATCGAGCGGCCATTATTGGAGATCGTGCGACGGTCGATTAAGGCGTTGCACAGGAAAGGTCCTCTGCGGAATCGAGCGGAATCGCGGCGTGTCGGTGCCGGGGGCGGCGTCGGGGATTCAGTCGGAAGCGGGGCGCGTGCGGCGCAGGAGGCGCGCGTCGACGCGATTCAGATTCAGTTTCAGTGTGACGCCGAGCGGTTCACGCCGTCGGCGCGTAATCGACGGTCGAACGATTAACGGCGTGCAACCGGAAGTGCAGCGTCGACGCCGCCGCTTCGATACGCTGCACGAACGGCGATCGCTTTGGCTTCGATCGCCTCCGGCGACGGGCAGGGTCTCAGGCGAACGGCAACGCGCGGCAACTCGGCAAGCTGATTGCGAAGATGCACGATCGATCGGCAGCACCGGAATGCCGACGACGACGCATCGGCACCCGACGCGGCTTCGGCAAGCTCGGCCGCCCACTCGACACCGCGATGGCGCCTGACCTCGTCGAGATGCGGCAGGTAGCGTGCGTCGCCCGATAACGCGATCAGCAGCGCGGCCCAATGCGCGCCGCGCCATCCGTGGTTCATGTCGCGCGTCAGGTCGGCGAGCAGCGCGTCGGCCAGCACGGACAGGCTTTGCTGGCAAAGGTAGTGGAAATCGAGCGGCTGGTAGCGGACATGCGGGTAGTCGCGCAGCACATGCCCGAGCTCGGCGCCGGTATCGACGGCGGCGGCCAGGAACCGTTCGGCCGGCGCGGGGCGGTTCAGCAGCAGCGTCGGCACGCTCACGAACAGCCGGCCGATGTCGTCGGGGTGGTAGTGCATCGCGAATGTCGCTTTCGATGAAGTGTTGTCGTTCGTCGTTCAAGCCACCCGGAAACGGCGACGAACGTCGAAGCAGTGCCGCGACCGCCGCGGCTTTCGCCAGACCAATGAGTATGGATGGCCGGCACCGCCGCAGGCAACGGGAAAATTTACCGCTCGTGCGGCACCGAGCCGGCATCGGCAAGCAACGGCGGTTGCCCGCGTCATATTCGTAGCGCACGTTTCCCGGTGCCGGCGTAACGGGGCCGGCGACTACGTAATTCGCGACTTTTTGCGCGTTCCCGGTTCGGCACAATGGATCGTTGCGCGTGGCGGCCTGCCGTTTCCCGGTACGTCACGCATGCCGCGGGAGAACGGACATGGTGTTGATGGCAGTGGGAGGAGGCGGGGGCGGGCCGGTCGACGTGCCGCAGCCGCAGAACGACAACAACCCGACGAACAACAACGGGACGAACAGCAACGCTGCCAGTGCCCCGCCGGCCCAGACACCCGAACAGAAGGCCCTCGCCGCGGCGCAGGCCGAGACGCAGCGCCTGCTCCAGCTGGCGCAGGCGGAAATGGCGACGCTCAAGCGCCTGAACGACCAGGGCGCGTCGCAAGCCGACCTCGACAACCAGGTCAAGAAGGCCGAATCCGCGTGGGGCGCGGTGCAGGTGGCCGTCGAGAACCAGATGCGCGTGGCCGCCGACGGCGGCGGCGACACGAACAAGGCGATCGCGGGCGTCGCGGCGGACCTACGCAACGCGACGCCGAACGATCCCGTGCTCGGCGAAGTCCTCGACGACGCGCAGAAGGCGGTCTCGGCGGAATCGGCGCCGCAGCGGGCGACCAACGAGAAGGCCTTCCAGCTTGCGCAGGCCGCGCAGCAGGACCAGAACGCGAATGCCGACTTGCAGCAGTACAACGCGTTGCCGGGCGGGATCCGGCGCGACGACCCCGATACCGGCGCGCAGTTGCGTCAGGCGGCCAGCACGGCCGATACGAACAGCAATACCGCCTACACGGCACTGACGAACGCATTGCGCCACGAATACAGCGCGTCGGCCGCGACGCTGCGCCTGAACGACGCGAAGGCCGATTACGCGGCGTGGCAGAAGGAACCGGGCGGATTGCGCCGCGCCGACGAGGCCGACATCACGCAGGAACTGTCGCAGGCACAGAGCCAGTACGACAAGGTGGTGACGGGCGGCGACGACACCGCGCTGACCTACGTGACGCCCGACGAGCAGAACCAGGCCGTCGCGTCCGTGAAGCAGAACCACGACGGCATGTGGTACACCGGCCTCGTCGACGTATTCGGCGAGCAAAGCCAGCTCAAGCGCACGATCGCGACGATCAATCCCGACGATCCGTCGTTGTCGCCGCAGATGAAGCAGCTCGCGCAGTCCGATCCGGTCACTTTCGCGCTGCTGCAGGACACGGGCCAGACCGTCGATCCGAAAGACCCGAAGCTGTCGAACCAGGAACAGGCGCTGGCCGCGCAGAATCCGCTCGCGGAGGCGTTCGTCAAGCTGACGGGCGTGCCGGTGAACCCGGCGGGCCTGAGCGAGGCGGATGCCAAGGCGTTGAACGCACAGATCGCCACGGCGGGCGGCGTGTTTGCGTATGCGATGGCGCACGTCGACAAGAACTCGCCCGCGTACCAGAAGATCCAGACGCTGCTCGCGGCGGCGCCCGACGTTCGGCTGCAGTACACGAAGCAGCAGGTCGACCAGCTGATGCAGAACCCGGGCAGCAATCCCGGCGCCGCGCTGCAGGTGCTGAAGACCAACATGGACGCGTCGTTCTCGCTGGACGAGCGCCAGACGCTGTGGACGCAGGCCGGCCAGCCGCATTTCGACGCGAAGTTCATCCATTCGCAGATCGATCCGCTGATGCAGAAGCCCGATGCGGATGCGACGGATCAGGCGAGCATGCGTGCGCGTTACGACGACACGATGAACGCCGACAAGGCGGGCAAGTGGATGCAGGACATCCTGAACAACGCGCCGCCCGAGTTCGCGGGCGTCGTGCTCGACACCGTCGAGAAGGATTTCAGCAACAAGTGGATGCAGACGAACACGGGCACGCCGCAGCCCTACGGGCAGGGCACCGAGTTCTACAAGGGGCTCAGCAAGGCGGTCGGGCTGGCCGACCAGCAGCCGACCGCGAACGGCGTGCCGGTGCAGCGCGAGGACGACGTCGCGAACTGGCTGCTCGACGACAAGAGCAACGCGAAAGCGGTGATCTACACGCTGCGCGGCAGTGACACCGGCTACGGTTTCGACAGCGTGCGCGTGGCGCTGTCGTCCGGCGTCGATTCGTCGCTGTCGAAGGCGCTGCTGTCGAAGATGCAGGGCGACGACCGGTTCCGCGGGAACTTCGCGGTCGACTTCCAGCTGCGTTACCAGCAAGGGGCCCAGAACGCGCAGAACAAACAGAACAGTCAGGCCGCAACGGCCAGCTACAACCTGTTCAAGTCCAATCCGGACCAGCAGCTGCAGGCGTATTTCAACGACTTCCAGAAGAACTTCGACGGCCAGTCCCGCACGTTCACGGTCGGTTCCGACCAGTTCACGAACTTCGTCGGCGTGGGGCTCGGGATTCAGCCGGACGACCCGGGCGCGGTGCCGACCGACCGGAACGACGTGCCGTCGATGGCAACGCTCGAGCAGATGATCGTCAGCAACGGGCAGTTGCAGAATGGCACGGCGGTGAACAGCCAGTCGTTGTACGCGAAGAATTCGGCCGCAACGCAGATGATCCAGACCGTCGTCGACCAGATCCGCAAGGTCGGCGGCGATCACGCGGTCGTGTCGCTGGTGCCGATCTACTACGTGTCGAAGGGGACGGGCACTGCGCCGAGCGCGCTGTTCAAGGTGCAGGTCGCGGGGCATCCGGACCAGTACCAGCTGATCGACGATCGCGGCTGGAAATACGACAGCGTCGACAACTACCAGCACAACAATGCGCTGTCCGACGACGGCCAGCTGTATGTGCCGAAAAGCATGACGACCGATTCCGCCACCGGCGGTTTCTCGCAATACCAGTCGATCGACGCGCACAAGACCGAGTGGTACCAGCACGTCGAACACTACCTCGAGATCGGCACGGGCATACTCGCGGCGGCCGGCGGTGTCGTGCTGGTCGCGAGCGGGATCGGCGCGATCGGCGGCGGCCCGCTGATCGGTTATTCGATGGCGGCCATCGGCGCGGGGATGGCGGTCGGCGTGCCGACCGCGATCGCCGACCTGAAGAACCTGAGCGATCACGGCCAGTCGATCGGATTCGGCAATGCGCAGGCGCGCGGCGACTGGATCAGCCTGATCGGCAGCGGCACGGGCATCGCGGGCGGCGGGCTCGGCGTCGCGGCGAAGTCGCTTGCCGAAGCGTCGTCGCTGCTGCGCACGACCGGGCAGGTATCCGACATGCTCACGCTCGCATCGCGTGGCGAGGGTGTCACGGCCGAGGCGGCCGGTGTCGGCCGTTTGACACAGGGGGCCGATGCGTTCCAGACGCTCGCGCAGATGACCGGCCGCACGGCCGGCGTGTTCAACGTCACCGGCGGCGCGATCGGCGGTTACCAGATGCTCGACCAGGGCGTGTCGCTGGTGAAGAACTGGGACGCGATGTCCGATTCCGATCGCGCGCAGCAGTTGCTGAACCTCGGGATCGGCGTCGCGCAGATGGGCCTCGGCTCGCACACGCTGATGGAACGGCCGATCCGTGCGATCACGAAGACGCCCGCGCCGCCGGCGATGCCGCGGCCGGTCGCGGTCGACGTCGTGAACTCGATGCTCGGCAACGGGCTCGCGAACCAGCGTCTCGCGGTGGGCGAGATCGGCAACCCGTGGCAGCATGCGGAGGAACAGGCGAACAGTTTCGGCGAATCGGCCGACGACGGCGAACCGGTCTCGCCGGCCGGCACGGGGCTGCGGGCGAGATTCTCCGCGTGGCTGCGGGCGCACCGCACACTGGGCATGCCGGAAGGCGGCGACGCAATCCCGTTGCGGCTGGCGCCCGACGCCGAAGCAATCGACGGCGAACCCACGCCGGCGATCGCGCACGCGCTGGCCGCCGACGAGGCGCCGCCCGCCGAGGCGGGCACGCCGGCAACGACGGGGCATCCCGCGTCATGGGAAATTCCCGCGCGGGCGGCGGCCGATCCGGACGTGCTGCGCAGCGTGGTCGGGTCGGTTCTCATCGGCGGCAACCGTCTCGAAGACATCGAATACTACGTGTACGCGCTGGAGGATACCGAAGGCAACGTGCGCAACCCGGAGGCGGACGGACTGCCCGCGACCGACCGCGGCAACCTGGCGGACGACATCCGCGCGGCGAACGCGGACGAACGGCGCGCGGCCGCGGGCGACGATGCGGCGGCACGCGCGGCCGCGGCCTCCGAAGAGGACGGCACGATCGGCGTGACGCGGTATGCGTCGTACCACGACGCGATGATGGTCGCGCTCGGCGGGACGGTGGCGGGCCGCTACCAGGTCGCGCTGGTCGACACCTCGAGGCTCGCCGCGGACGGCACGGTGCCGCCCGAAGCGATGGTCGGCCATGTCGGGCTCGACGACACCGGCAAGGCGCTGACCCTGTCGATGAACGATACGTACGATCGCACGCTGCGCGTGGTGTATCCGCGCGGATTCGATCCGGCCAAGCCGCTGATCCGCTTCGAGGACGGCAAGCGCATCGACGTGGTCAACGCGCTGGTCGGCATGTACGAAACGCAGTGGGGCGCGTATCCGCGGCGCGAAGCCGACCTCGCGATCTATTCGAACCACCCGACGCAGCCCGAGAACCGGCTGCCGGCGGGCGAGCGGCCGTTGATGCCGGTGCCGCCCGGCTACTTCGCCGTGTATGCGCACGCGTGGTCCGATGCGTTCGCGAGCGCGACCGGCAAGCCGATGAGCGCCGACGACGTGGCCGCGATGGTGCGCCAGAGCGGCTGGGACGGCAAATCGCCGGTGATCCTCTATGCATGCGGCGCGGGCACGCGCGTGACGTCGTTCGCGCAACTGCTGGCGAACGTGCTGGGGGTGGACGTGTACGGCTCGAGCGGCTTCGTCGTGTGGCGTTCGCCGCGCTATCGCAGCGACGGCCCCGACTCCGGTTACACGGCCGGCATCGAGCTGGAACCCGGCGCGCCCAGTTACGCGGGGAAGCCCGACCACTCGGTGCAGCATGCGCCGCGCACCTACCGATTCTCGCCGGCGCTGGCGGTGATCGATCACGGCGCGCATGCGGTCGACTGGAGCACCGTGGCGCCGCGCCCGGTTTCGAACCGCTGGGGCGGCCGCGACGCGACGGGTCAGTCACGCGTGCCGCTCGGCGTGTACGTGTGGCGCGTGCTGACGAATCGCGGGGCGATCGTCAATCCGCGCAGCGGCCGCTCGGCGAGCGCGCTCGAGATGACGTACGCGCTGGAGGATCTGGCGTGGAAGGGCTACACGCCGGGCACGCCGGTCGCGCTGGAGGGGCCGCACAGCGGCGCCGATCCCGAGTTGCTGCAGGAATTCGCGGACCTGATCCAGGCGCCGGTATTCGGCCGGCTCGGCGACGACGACGCGGCCGGGTGGCGGCGCGCGATCCCCGATCCGGGCCGCCGGCTCTCGCGTTTCCAGATCGAACCGGACGTGGGCGGCAAGTTCTCGCCGGGCCGCGCGCAGCCGGTTCGCGTCAATCCGCTGGAGCTGCGGCCGGTGCCGGGCACGAGCGTCGTGAACCTGCTCGGCCACGCGACCGCGCGGCAGTTCCTGAAAGTGTCGGGTTTCGACATCGTCGAATCGCACGGCACGAAGCCGCGCGACGTGAGCTGGGACAGTTCGAGCGCGGTCACGCAAGGCGGCAGCAGGATGTCGCCGCGGGAATTCGCGAGCAAGCTGCTTGAGGATCCAGCCTATACCGAAGGCAACGGCGTGCTGCTGACGGGCTGCTATCTCGGCTCCGGCGGCTATCCGTTCGCGCAGGAGCTGGCATACGAGCTGCAAGTGCCGGTGATCGCGTCGATCGCATCGAACTCGGTGCGCGGCACCGGTGCGCTGGAGCTGCATCCGAACAGCGACGACATCATCGTGCCGGCGCACGACCCCGATGTGTCGACGCGGCTCTACCTGCATATCCCCGAGGCGCCCGACGCGAGCGAACCGCCGATGGTGTTCGCGCGACGCGGCGAGCCCGTGCCGAACGCGGCCGCGCATGGCGACGCGCCGGTCGAACCGGTGCGCCCGATCGAAGCGCAGATCGATCCGGAAGCGGACAGCGGGCGGCGCGGCAACGCCGGTGCGCAAGGCGATGCCGGGCGGCCGGTGTCGACGCCGCGCGGGCCTGCGCATCCGCGTCTCGGGCCCGAACCGGATGCGGGCGAGCCGCCCGTTTATGTGCCGACCCCGATCGTCGAGGTCGGGCCCGGGCAGATCTTCACGGCGGACGAATGGGCGGCGCGCACCGAGCAGGCCGTCGCGGACGAGGCCGACGACGGTCTGTCGGGCATCCCGCAGAAGACCTATCCGAAGAACAGCCGCGTCTATACGGATCGCCAGATCGTCGACGGCGGCGTCGTCACGACGACGATCCACGGGGAGTCGGTCCTGCAGACCGGATTCGACGACGTGACCGGCGTCGACGCGACGCAGCACCCCGAATTCCTGCGCCCGGCCGACACGCTGCTGATGCCGCCCGGCGACCCGCTGCATTCGATCGGTGCGCGCGCGCTGATGTCGCCGCCCGGCCATCACGTGGTGTTCGGACACGGGATGTCGGCCGACGCGATGCTGGGCCCCGAAGGCCGGCCGCTCACGCCGGACGAGGTGGCCGCGCGCGTCGCGCCGCATCTCGAACCGGGGCAGGACGTGACGCTGTATTCGTGCTTCGGCGGGTCGAGCAAGCACGATCCGTTGCGCGTCGCGCCCCGTCAGGTGAGGGCCGCGAGCACGACGTTCGCCGCCACGCTCGCACAGCGCCTGTCCGAGCTCACGGGCCGGCCGACGACGGTGTGGGCGCCGCCGGACATCCTGCTCGTGCAGCCTGACGGTTCGACCGCCGTGCGCGGGACGCGACCGACCGGCCAGGTCGACAAGGATCGCCTGGCAATGCAGAGCTTCCGCGGCGACCCGACGCGCGCCGGACGCCCGGCGCTGCCCGCCGGGGCGGGCGCGGAGCCGGGCGCCGAGCCTTCGCCGGCCACCGCGTACACGACGGCCCGGCCGATGCGCGAGGCGCCGGTGCGGCCGACCGTGCCGCGCGTGGCCGATCCGACCTTTGCCGATCCCGGCTACGATTTCACCGCGATTCCGGACAATACGTTCGAATCGGTCACGCTCGACCATCCGTTCCGCAGCGCGCTGACCGATCGACCGGGCGTGATCGGCGACGCCGCGCGCGTCACGCGCGCCGGCGGCACGGTGAGCCAGCGCTGGCCGAGCTATTTCCTCGACGAACCGCAGCCGACCCGCGTGATCGACGGCGTGATGCAGGCGTTCGACGAAGCCGGCCTGACGAACCTGCGCGTCGAATTCGTCACGCACGAAGGCAGCATCGTGCTCGGCAGCGGCACCGATTTCGGCGCGCTCGATCCCGAGGACGGCTGGTTCCGCTTCAGCGGCACGGTGCCCGACGCGACGGCCGCGGCAACGCATGTGCAGGGCCACACGATGCCCGACGGACCGCGCGCGCTGCCGGAGGGCACGCGGGTGGTCGCGCACGACGATCTCGGCCCGGCGCTCGATGCGGCGCATGCCGGGCCGCGCCATCACGCGTACGTGCCGGCCGATGCGTTGCCGGACGCAACCGCGTTCGCGCAGGGCGACCTGACGGCGCAGGAACGCGTCGCGGCCCACGCGGCCGCGAACCTCGCCGCCGTCGGGGCCGCAGCGCCGGCCGATGCCGTGCTGTTGTCCGCGCTCGGCCACGATCCGGCACGCGCGCTGCGCATCACGACGCCCGGCGGCGAGCTGTTCAAGCCGGCCGGCGTCGACATGTATGTCGTGCGAACCCGCGACGCGGCTACCGGCGACGTGTCGTACCGGCTCGCCGGCGTCGATCGTTCCGGATTGCCGGAAGGATATGCAGCCGTGCACGACTCAGGACTGCGCGCGGTCGGCTCGGTCGGGGGCCGCCCGGTCTGGCCGATGCTCGGCGGAGCGGACCCGGCCGCCGGCCGCCTCGCGGGCACCGCCGGCGCCCCGTCCGGCGCCCCGTCCGGCGCCCCGACGCCCGCCACCGTCGCCGGTCATGCGGGTGCGCCCGCCGCGCCGCAGGGCACCGCGGTGGCCACAGCGGCCGAACAGCAGGCGCATGCCGCCGCATGGCTCGACAGCGTCGGCCGGCGCACGCTCACACGCGTCGACGGCCGGCACGCGCCGACCCTCGACGGGCTGGCTCGCCAGCTCGGCCCCAACGCGCACGTGCTGATCACGACGCATGCCGCGCCGCCCGCCGACGGCGCCGAACACGCGGTGCCGGCGGTCGTCGCGGTGCTCGAAACCGATGCGCACGGCACGCTCGGCCCGGCGCGGATGCTGAACGGCAAACGCGTGCAGCAGACGCTTCAGAAGGCGCTCGAGCAGGCCACCGGCCACGGGCGCCGCGCGCGGCGCCAGTACGATTTCTACGTATCGCCGGTCGCGCACGACGAGCTGGCGCAGCTCGGCGGCCCGTCGAAGATCGAGACGCCGGACGGCAAGACGTCGTGGCCCGTGACCGCGTCGGGCCGCACGATCGATCCCGAGCTCACCGCCGCCGTGTCGAAGCTGCAGGACGCGCCGGGCTTCAAGCGGCCGCGCCAGGCCGTGCGCGCGGTCGAAGGGGCACAGCGCTGGATTCACGTGGTCGAGGACGAGACGGGCAAGGTGCTCGGCTACGCGCAGCGCAACACGAACCACGAATGGAAGTACGTCGAGAAGGCGCCGCTCGGCGATACCGAGATTCCCGAGCAGAACCTGCGTACCGTGTTCCGGCGGCGGCGCCGGGGCGGCATTCCGGTCGGCCGCTCGCCGCGCCGCGGTATCCGGTTCGTGGTCAGCGATGTCAAGCCCGAGGTCGTCGATCGCATCGGCGGGTTCCGGCCGGCGAAGGACGCGGCTGCCACCGACAAGAAACCGTTGCGCTCGGCCGGCGACATGTTCCAGTCGATCGTGCCGGTCCGCAAGCCGCTGGCAACCGCGGAGCAGGGCGGCGGCACGAACGCGGCGCCGCGGCCGCCGGTCGATCCGCACCTGTTGCCGTCGGACAAGTCCACGCTCAACGCGGTCGACTTCAGCGGCAACGGCGTGTCCCACCTGTTGACCGCGATCCGCAACGGCTCGCTGGACGGCGAGCATCACGTGATCTACGTGTTCAGGACGGACCGGGCGGTGGCCGAGGCGCTCGACAATCCGCTCGGCGCGATCGCGGCGCGCAACGGCGAGATGCGCTGGTTCGACGAGATCAAGCACGCGGGCAACCAGAACAAGCCGGGCGTCCCGCTCGACGAAATGCCGATCGGTACCGATCGCTTCGGCGCGGACATGCATTTCCTGCTCACGCAGTTGCAGCCGCGCGACTTCCTGAACAGTGCGCGGCCGACGCGCGTCTCGGCGCTCGAGGCGCGCGAGAAAGCGCTCAAGGAGCAAGTGTCCGACGCGCAGGCGCGCGGCCAGCAGTCGGCCGCTTTCCGCGCGCTGGCGGCCCGCCTCCAGCACGGCTACAACGACGTGCTCGGCGAGCTGCGGCGTCTGCGGAGCAGCGGTCAGGCGCCCGAGCCGCTGTCGATCGAACCGTACCAGCCGGGGTTGCCGTCGGCCACGGTCGTCGAGTTCAACCTGCGCCACGGCGCGGTGAAGCCGGAGGATTATTTCGCGACCCACGAGCAGATCGAGGCGTACAACAAGCAGGCGCAGCGGCCCGGCAACGTGAATCTCGTGCTGAAGGGCGACCCGCAGGCCGTGATGGTCGACGTCGGCATGTGGCGCACGCTGCTCAACAAGCTGTATGTCGCGCGCGACGTGTCGACGTCGGCGTCGCGATTCCTGCCGGTCAACGGCAAGCTGCGCCCGCGCACGCGCGGCGTCGGCGCGGCGACCGTCGCCGACCGGCGGATCCGGCAATTCTTCACGCGCTCGGACCCGCAGTTGCAGGACCGGATGGTGCCGATGGCGCGTTCGTACTCGCTGAGCGACGATCCGGCGCTGATGGGCGCGCAGGTCGAACGGTACGGCGGCGTGACGCCGGTCGTCACGCTCGTGATCGACCGGCATTCGCTCGCGGCGGCGCTCGGCAAGGCGCACGATCCGGATTTCCTGCGCGCGGTGAAGGCACTCGGCGACCAGAAGCATGCGAAGTTCGACGGCGAGAACGGGATGATTCATCCCGCGCCGGGCTCGAAAGGAAAAGCGCTCGCGCTCGACGATCTCGACCATCTGCACCGCTGGCTCGACGAGGCGGCGCGCACCGGTTTCGCGATCCGACTCGAGACGGCGCCGTCGCGCGCGCTCGTGTCCGGCGTCGACTACCGGTTCCAGTCGGGCACCAACGACACGTATCACGACTATGTGCGGGTCGTCACGGCGCTCGAACGCTGGTCGAACGCGCATCCGGACACGATCGCGCCCAACGTGATGGTCACGTTCCACGGCTGGGATACGGTGCCGGAATCGGTGCCGGGCGCGGGGCACGAGAAGCTGCTGCGCGCGGTGCTCGAGCGCAAGGGGCTCGAATGGGTGCACATGGGGTTGTCGTACGGCACGCATGGCGCCGACTTCATCGGCAATCAGGATCTGACCACCGCGCTCGCGAAGCTGATCGTCGATAACCGCAAGCGGCCCGACGTGATCAACCGCCTGCACGGCGCGGATGCATTGACGCGCGTATTCGAACGAGTCGACCGGAAGACGCTGGCGAATCAGCATCAGCTGCTGTTCGCGGAAGTCGAACGGATCGGCGCCGCGCAAGGGATGACGCCCGCCGAGATCGCCGGGCTGCGCCAGCAAATCTATGAAGGCAACACGACGGTGTGGCTGAACCAGGCGCGCAAGGCGACGATCGAGCACGCGACGAAGCAGTGGGACGCCGATGGCAACAAGCCGTACTTCCCCACGGACAAGGGCGCGCGCGCGTTCGGCGGGCGCTGGCTGGCGGAATACGGCGGCAGCGTGCCTGACCGGGTGACCACGCTTGCGCAGCCTGCCTCGGCGGACCCGCTCGACCACTGGCGTGCGGTCGTGCGCGATCCCGCGCTGCTCGACGACGGCACGAAGCCGATCGGTGCGAGCCGCCGGGAGGCCGCCCAGCTCGCGAAGGTCGATATTCCCGACGCGCAGCGCGCACAGGCGGAACTGCATGCGCTGCGGGTGCACGACGAGCCGATCGGCGTCAACCGGCCGCCAACGTCGCGGCGGCGGCGGTTCACCGGCGACGTTGCGGCGGCCGCCGTGACCGGCGGCGCCGGGGCGGGCGTGCTCGTTACGGTCGGCAAGGAATCGTTGCGTACCGCGACGAATTCCTTTTACGCGGGGCTGCGGGTCGGCCGCGTGTTCCAGGCGCTGCATCACGGTGCGGTCGCGAGCCTGAAGAACGGCGATCCGCGTGTGTTCGACCGGGTCGTCGACCGGCTCGTGCGCGGGTTGCAGACGCAACTGAAGGTGAACGGCTTCGACGTGGCCGGGCGGGGCGCGCAACTGGAGCAGATTGCATACGAAGGCAAGGCGAAGGCTGCGCAGCTTCGCGCGCTCAACGACGACGGCCAGCTGTCGTTCGACGACACGGTGATGCATACGAAGGCGATCGCCGCCGACATGCTCTCGCAGATGCAGGGCGTGGTGGGCGGGACGTCGCTGAAGCTGCTGCACCACGGCAGCCCGCGGCACTCGGTCGGCCGGATCGGCCGCGTGCTTTCGCTGGGCGGTTACGGCGTTGCGTTCAAGTTGAACGTGGACAAGGTGAGAAAGACCGGTGACTTGCTGGCCGGCGGGCAGGCCCTGGGCGGGATGTTCGGCGCCGTGTATACCGGCATCGTCTACCGGGGCAGCCTGCGCGGCGTGAATGCCGATAATCGCAGCCAGCTCGCGCGTACCGTGAGCGCGACCGGCGATTACCTGACCTCGGCGATGAGCATCGCGGGCGGCATTCATACCACGATGACGGGCGATCCGTACACCGGCACGCTGACGACGATGTCGGGCTTGCTGCTCGGTGCCGGGCGCCTGCATTCGCATTTCCCGAACGCGACGCCGTGGCTCGCGCGCTTGCCGACCGGCATCGCGCTCGCGCCGGTGGCAATCTTCGGCATCACGCAAGGGATCAGTCTGATCACGGCGTCGGACGACAAGCACAAGCCGTCCGGCTCATCGACGAATCATCTGGGCCCGAGCAACGGGATGCCGACGCCGGGCGCGACGACGGCGCCGGCTCAGCCGAGCGCATCCGCGACGCCGGCTCAGCCGAGCGCGTCAGCGACGCCGTCGCAACCGAGCGCATCCGCGACGCCGGCTCAGCCGAGCGCGTCAGCGACGCCGTCGCAACCGAGCGCATCCGCGACACCGTCGCAGCCGGCGCAGCCTCCGTCGAGTACGCCAAGCGCCACGCCGCTGACCGTGAACGTGGCCGCGGGCGATTCGTTGTGGACGATCGCCGAACGTCACGAAGGATCGCTGCTGGCCGCGGCTCATGTTCCAGCCGACGAACAGCAGCGGATGTCGGACGGTCAGCGGATCAACGTCGCGCTCAACGAGATCCTGCAGCTCAACCGGAACCTGGCGAGCAATCCGGGCGAGATCGCTCCCGGGCAGCAGGTGATTGTCGGGTGACGGAGGTCAGGTGCCGGCTTGCGGCGGCGGTCGGGAGGTCGGGCCGCCGCCGTGCCGCGGCGCGCTCAGGCCTTGCGCGCGATAACGCCAACCGGCGAAGCGGGCACGCGTTTCGGCGCGGTCTTGTAGTGCGTGCTGTATAGCGCCGCGCCGACGAACACCAGCCCGCCGACCAGGTTGCCGACCACCGTCGGAATCTCGTTCCACAGCAGATAGTCGACGATCGTGAAGTGGGCGCCGAGCATCAGGCCGGACGGGAACAGGAACATGTTCACGACCGAGTGCTCGAAGCCCATGTAGAAGAACACGAGGATCGGCATCCACATCGCGATCACCTTGCCGGGAACGGACGTCGACATCATCGCGGCGACCACGCCGGTCGACACCATCCAGTTGCACATCACGCCGCGCACGAACAGCGTGAGCATGCCGGCGGCGCCGTGCGCCGCATAACCGAGCGTGCGTGCTTCGCCGATGCCGCCGATCTTCTGTCCGATCGCGTTCGGCGCTTCCGAAAAGCCGAACGTGAAGATGATCGCCATGAACAGCGCGACCGTCAGCGCGCCCGCGAAATTGCCGAAGAACACCAGCGTCCAGTTGCGGAACACGCCGCCCCAGGTCGCGCCGGGCCGGCGGTCGATCACCGCGAGCGGCGCGAGCGTGAAGACGCCGGTGAGCAGGTCGAAGCCGAGCAGGTACAGCATGCAGAACCCGACTGGAAACAGCAGCGAACCGGCCAGCGCGTTGCCGGTGTTGATCGTGATGCTGACCGCGAACGCGGCTGCGAGCGCGAGGATCGCGCCCGCCATGTACGCGCGAATCAGCGTATCGCGGGTCGACATCGACAGTTTCGATTCACCGGCGTCGACCATCCTGGTGACGAATTCGTTGGGCGTGAGGTAGGCCATGGTGTGCGCTCGTAAAGTTGGACGGGCAAAAAAAACCGCGCCAGGCACTCGCTCGACATGCGAGTGCCTGGCGCGGACGCTGTTATCCACGTGATCGGCCGCCATGGTTCGACGTGGCGCGACCGTCAGGCCGCCATTAGCCTGACGAACGTGTTGTTCGCAACTTTCATACCAGTGACGGGGATATCGCGCTTCAGGCAGGCGGGGCGCGACTTGCCGGGGCGCAGTGGTCGCGAGCCGATCGCGGCGAATCGCACACGCGCGGTGCAATCGGCACCTCCTGCACGCGCTTCGGGCGCTGCCGCGGTGCGTGATGCGTGGTGCGTTCCGGTCAGGTCAGGTCGTGTCGTCGTCGCGCGGCGGTGCGTCCGGCGGGCGTTGCTGCGGACGACGCCGCGCGGAAGGGGGCGCGTGCTCGTCGACGAATTGCGCAGGTGACGCCAACGCGTCTTCCGCGATATCGGCAAGCGGCCGATTGCCGTCCATCGACGCTTTCTGCAGCATCCGATACGCTTCGTCTTCCCGAAGATTGAAGCGCGCCATCAGCGTGTTTTTCGCGCGCTGCACCAGCTTGCGTTCGTAGAGTGCGCGACGTGCCGTGTCGAGTTCGACCTCCGCGCCGGCCAGTCGCGCCGATTGCGACTCCAGCAGCGATTTCAGGCTGGTGAGGGTCCACGAATCGGAGCCGGACAGGCGTTCCGGAGGTTCGTGCACCGCCGCGCGCGCCGACAACGGATCGCCGGCGAAGAAATGGGCGAGGGCCTGGATATGCGGGGGCGGATTGTTCCGCAACTGCGCCATCAGGCGCTCGGAGTCGCGCAGTGTCCGAAGGGCGTCGTCGATTCGTGCGTCGCACGTTTCCTGCACCTGCAGCGTCAGCGCAATCTGTAGGTGCCAGAGATCATCGATGCGGGCGCTTGCGGCGTCGAACCATGCTTCGCTCAGGCCGGCATCGAGCGCATCGCCGGCGTGCGCTGTGCACAGTACGCGTCGCAGCTTCTCGAGCATCGCCATGTGCGGCTCCGCCATGCGCGTTTCCCGCCATGCGTTTTGCGTCGCGCTCGCGAAGTTCGCGAAGACTTCGAGACTGCGCTCCTGCGCGGCGATCAGATACAGCAGGCGCTGCTGCTGGTCCGCCGAAAACGTGCCGGCCGCGAACATGTGCGCACCGACGGCGCGCTCCTGTCCCGCTTCCTCCTTGCCCTCGACGACATGGACGAGCGCAATCAACATGCGCGACACCGCCGGATCCGCAGCGCTGTCGGCGAGCTGGAAAATCAGCTCCACCAGGCCGCCGATCACGGTGCTGAACGCCTGGACGGAATCCGGTGCGGACAGCGCGATGCGGTCGATCCGTTCCCGCAGCACTTCCAGCGATTCCAGGTCGAGCAATACCCATGCGATCAGCGACAGCAGGCGCGACGTCGAGCCGTGTGCGGGAGTCAGTTCCAGATCAAGGCGTTCGCGCAGCTGGGCGACGAGCGGCGTGGATTCGTCGCGTGAAGCCGCGCGTTCCGCGGCGAAACGCCTGCCGTGCGACGCCAGATAGATGCTGGTCGCGCCGCGCTCACGCTGCAACGCGTGGATCAGGCGGCCGAGGAGGTCGACCAGCTCGATCTGCCCGGCCAGGCGACGCAGGGACGCGATTTCCTGCTGCTTGGCGAGCAACGCGAATTGCAGGGCGGTGGCGGGCATGGTGGGGGCTGGCGGTCGGCGGGGACTCGGTTCCAGTGTAGTGCGGACAAAAATCGTGATCTTTTTGACGCGTTGCGCCGCGAGATCGGTGCTGTCGTGTTCGCAGCATCGAGCACTTGTCTCGTTCGTTTCCCCGCAGTCACTTCCGGCCGGTGACGTACTGCAATAGCTGGGTCATGCAAGGGGAAAATAGGTGATGTCCAGTGCCGGCGGAGCGATGGGAGTCTGGGATAACAGCGCATGAATTTGACCGCGGTGGTGCGCGTGATGTAGAAAGAGATGCGACAAGACCAGGTGGCGCGGCAATCGTTGTGGTCGCCCGTCCATACTGACGTAGGCGAGGTCCTCGTCGAAATCGCTGACGGGCACAGTGCTGATGACGCGGGTAAGCCGTTCGTCTTCGGTCTTTCTTGCGGCGCGAAGGCTTTCAAAATCCGGGCAGACCATATGATCCAGAGACGGGATGTTATGTCCCTCTCCAGAGATGCGACCGAGCCAGATTCGGTCCGTGGCAAGAAGATGATTGAGCGTATGGTGGATCGACCCGAACGCGCAAGGGCGCTCGAGGAAGTAGTCGTCTTGCGAGAGTTGCGCACATGCATCGTAGATGCGTTCGTTCGCCCAAACGGTCCAACGTGCCAACATTTCAAAGCTGTTTCGCATTGCTGATCCTTGTGTTGGGAGATACGGATGGACACCTTATCGATGCGGAATAACCCAGGTCAATGGAGTTTTTCTTATGCGTGAAAAGGTCTGTTAATGCCTGTACGCCGTGATCCTCCCCAGACACATATGCTTCGAGCTTTTGAGGCCGTTGCCCGACTGAAAAGCTTCAAGCAAGCGGCCGTCGAAATCGGCGTGACGCAGAGTGCTGTAAGCCAACGCGTAGCAGCCCTCGAGAACCGGCTTGGCACATGCCTCATCCATAGGGAGCATGGCCGCTTCGAGCTTACCCGGGACGGTGTCGCCTATCTGGCGACCGTCGAAAGTGTGCTGAAAACGCTGGAACGCGCCGATGACAGGCTGGCGGATCGCCGAGATACGGTTCGCATGACAGTCGTTCCTTCTTTTGCGCGATGCTGGCTCGCACCGCGGCTCGGTGCGCTCTCGTCAAGATTTGAAAATATCAGCCTCGATCTGCACGTTTCCGACAAGATCGAAGCGGTCGATGATGGGGAGTACGACCTGGCAATTCGCCTGCTGCCGAAGGAGCGTAGCCTGGGAGAACGGATGACGGCGACCGACGATGTCATGACACCGGTCTACACACCCGGCAGTCGAAAAAAACTGGTCAACGGCCGCTCGGACCCGTTCGAGGGCATGACGTTGCTGGAGGATGACTGCAGCCGTCTGGGCGGTTCGCGTGATCAATCGTGGGCAAGCTGGTATGCGCGCAACGGATACGATCTTCCGCCAAAGCACCGGAGGATCGTATTCAGCGATGCGGGGTTGATGGTCGACGCCGCCCGAAGCGGAGTAGGCGTTGCGCTCGCGCGCCGGTCGTTGGTTGAGGGCCATCTGGCGACTGGTGATCTGACGGAACACGCGGGAACGGCGCTTGAAAGCATCGGGCAAACATGGCTGATTCAGAGACGAGTCGGCCGCCGTAGCATCGCGAGCCAGTGCGTCGTCAAATGGCTTCTTGACGCCGTGTCGGTCGATCAACTGACGGGTTGACTTGCGCTGAACAAGACTGGGGCTGACAGGCACGCTGGCCAAGCGGTTTGTTCGAGGTGATCGGCTGTCGGCATGGCGAGATCCAGATCTCGTATGCTCATGGCGATCGGTCCAGGATGGCCCACGATGCGCTCCGGCAGTCCAAATCGCCGCCAGCATGCGCTCAAACCCTCGAGCTACGACATTTCAACTTTGCCCAGATGCGACATTACAACTTTGCTCTTACACTCAAACTATCGATAATTCATGTTATGTAAAATCATGGGCTCTACCCAACGCAAGCCTTTTGGCATCACTGAGCTCAGTAACTAGTCGTCGTATTCTGAGAAGGCGCCACGATAGATCTCTGGAGGGACCCGGTCCGGGTCGTTTATTTCAATGTGATGCTCGGGGTTGTCCCACAACGAGTTGCCCCCGCGGCGAAACTCATCGATGACCTCAAAAGGATTGCTGCTGAGGAGTGCGTCTCTCCAACAGTAATTTACAGTTATCGATGACCAATCTTCGCGCAAAAAAATCATCCAATCCTTCATTATCCCAATCGGGAAGGCCGGAGGGCGAGCTACGTCATATTTTTCTTGAAGTATCAATCGTTCTACGTCATATGGCCTTGCGTGCTTTAGGCTTGTTGCTGCGTAGCAATCTTGGCAGCCGAACTGTACGCCCTTCCAATACGTTCCATCGAGGGTAATTGGTCTTCGCGTCACACATCGGAATCGAATGAGAAATTGACGCGCCAGATTGTGCATCGGGAATGGCGATAGCCAATATGGCTCAAGATCTATATCCGTTTCGTTGGCGCAGTCGTCTCGCCAGCCTGCAGCCTTTAATTCTTTAAACAGATCTGAATATGCGTCTTCGAATTTCGCTAAATCGAAGTCAAAGTTAGTTGATGCCATTTTCCATCACCCTATCAGGAATTCTTGTTTCTTCGTTCGGAAAACCCAAATTAGACCCGTGACGAATGCGAGCGGTCCTGGCTATGGGGGACGCGTTTGGTGGCAGATTGCCCGCAGGTTTTAGCTGCGGATTCAGCTTCAGGATGCTTTCGTCTTTGCCCGGTGTGCCTGGAGGGCCACCGCAATTCCAGCATGCATTCTTGTGATAGTAGTAAGGGCCATTTTTGTCGTTTCTGTACCCATAGCCACCATTTGCCACGTAAATGTCGTCGTCCTTGCTCATCCCCATAGTTTTTCGCCCACTTTGTATTTCCTCGGCGGCTCGTGGCATACCGCAATGTCCCGGAGGATTTTTTGCTCTACCCCGATCAGTGGCTGGAAATTGTGACTCATCAGACATATTGATGTGATCCTTGGATGCCCTATCGCCGCTTCTTCTGACCACCAAGCGTCCTGTTTTGGGATCATACGCTCCTTCAAATATCTTGCTTTCACTGGAGCGCTCGGCCCAAGACGCATCCTTGAATTTTTTCGCTTCTTCATGGTGAAATCTGCGCTCACCGGGGTCCCCGGCTCCCTTGAGAGCATCATACTTTTCCTGGTGGTATTTCTGACGCTGCTTGAGTGAGTCTCTCCACGCTGAAACCTCCGGGCTTTCATCATATTTTTTCTGCTCATATACAGCTCGGCGCATTTCTCGATCTAGCAAAGGAGCGACATCGCTTCGTGATAGGTTGGAGCCAACGTGTATATCCGGCAAGGCTGGAGGGGAAGGACGCTCTGCGAGCGGTGGTGGTTCTTCGGGGGGCGCTTCCTCCTTGATTTTTGGTGTTTCTGAATTATTTTCGTTGTCGCCGGCGGTATTTCTATCTGGGCAGCCTGTTAACCCCAATACATCGACATTTGCTAACGGGTTCGTTAAATATGCGTATAAATTAATTCCTCCAGATTGTCCGATTGGATCCGTTTGCAGGTAGCGGCCTAGTTCAGGGCTATAAGAACGAAACCGATTGTAGTGAAGTCCAGTTGCAGAATCAAAATAGTGGCCGGGGAATCGCAAATTGTAGGTGATTGCGTTGCCGTCGGCTACCTTGAGCACTCCATACGGATCAACGTCTGCAGCTACCCAGACGGAGGATCCTCCGCTGTCTTCAATCCATCGTGGTAGCCCAACCTGATCGGAACAGACCAGATAAGCCTGACCGTTTTCCGGATCGGCATCGGCTGAAGGATAGTCGATGAAGAGGAACGGAACGAGTGACAATTCGTTGATGTAGACATAGAGTCGCAACCGTCCATCGGCTACCAGTTCTGCGGCAATTCTGTCTCCATCCCAGTAGTAGTCTGTCCTTTTTCCGTCATATGCTTGATAGATGCGTCGACATAAACCGTCGTACCCTGCGCTCCATACGTCGGACCGATCACTCCAGCCGACCTTCACGAGAAGATCCAGACTGTTGTAATGGTAAGTGATGCACACACCATCTGAGCGCATGAATTCGGTCAGATGGTTTCGGTCGTTGTATCGAAAGGTTCCTATGGACGAATTCGCCAACCGGTTTCCTTCGATATAGCGCATCCACGTTACCGTTGGCGTCGACAGGAGGTTACCTCCGCGGTCGTACTCGAACCGCCTTAGGGCATTGCCATTGAGGTTTTCCTCGATCAATCGATGTGCGGCGTCATACCGATACTGTTTCCAGTTGCCCGTGCTCGATGCAATTCGTTGCAGTTCTCCCGTCGCACTGTATCTGTACTCGATGCTCAGAGGTTGCTCGTCACGCTGTCGATTCCAAACGACCTGTCCGATACACCGCTTTGCATTGTCGAAGCCGCTCAATATATGTGTACCGTTGGCAGCCGCGAGCAGAACCTTGCCGTCTTCGTCGCGCATTAGCCGGTGGCATCCACCATCAGGGGTGTGAATTCGTACTTCATGTTCGTCCACTGATTCGTAATACACCGTGAAACGGCTTAAGTAGGTCGTACTCACGAGACGCCCGCGCAAGTATGCGTGTTCTATGCCGTAGCCGTCCCGCTTGTCCGCAGTGCGGTAGCGAGCGATGTCGTATGCCAGTGTGACCTCGTGCTCGTTAGTTGATGCCTTGATCGTGTTTCCTCTAGCATCGTAGTCGAAGACATGTGTTTCGCCGCTGGCTAGTATTCTTTTGCTATACAGTCCGGAATTCCCGGGCTCGAATTTCAACAATATCTTGCCTGCGCCGTCAAGCTTTTCGGTTAGCAGGTCGGCGGCATCATAGGAGTACGTTTCGCGTACGACGCCATGTCGTATGACGCTTGTAATCCGCCCTTTTTTGTCGTACGCATATGAGCTTTCGTTGCCGTTTGCGTCGACGATTGCCTCAATCTGTTGCTTGGCTGTATAGCGATAGCTGATCGTGTTACCCATTGGGTCCCACTCGGCGACGCGCAGGTTCCATGAGGCTATGTCATAGCGATAGTTGCGACTGCTGGTATCACTTCTTTGAATCACATTGCCTGCCGCGTCGCGCTGGAGGTATTCGGTATTCCCGAGTTCGTCGGTGCGTTCGACGACCCTCCCCGCGGCATCACGTAGCTTGACTAAGTTCGCACGCGGTGACGCACCGGATCCAAGAATTGATTCCGCAACCTTTGAAATTCGAAGAGGTAAGAGAATTTTTTCGGAGAGTTGGGACGGGGCGATTTCTCCCCATAGAAGTTCCAGAGGCGTGCAAGGAACGGTGCGGGGCAAGCGATGTGGCAATACCGGCTTTTTGTCCTTTACAGGCCAGAGATTTCCCCACTGGTCTACGCGTCCGGTATTGCGCCCGCGCGAACTGTAAAGCCAGATTACGACACGACCGCCTGAATCGATTTCACTCTCAATACGACCGTTCGCGCCCAGGAGATACTCGGCCGCGTCTCCGTATGGATTGATAACGCGCGTTATTGTTCCGGCTTGATTATAGACGACTGTCCATTTTCCACCGTCACTTTCAGTGACGATCGTCCGTCCCGGATGGTACTGGAGTCGCACATGCCATAGGCCGTCCTGCCCTCTACTTTCGATGCAGCGCCCCTCAATGTCGTAGCGATAGATGAACGAATACCCGTTCGCATCGATGAGACGTGTTATTTGACGGTTGCCGTTGTAGATGCAGCTCGTCGTAGCCCCTAGCGCGTTACGACAGATGACAAGACAGCCATTTGCATCGTAGGCATACTGGGCAATTCGACTGACGTGGCCGTCGACATTCGTTAGCGCAATTTCGACCATCCGTCCGAGCAGGTCATATTTGAATGCGATTGTACGTCGGACCTGACCATGCTCATTGGCTTGCGTGACTTTCCCGAGACGTCGTCCATTCCAATAGAGGACGCTATGTGCTCCGTCGCGGATGTGACCTACACATTGGGCGGTCTGATCTGCTGCTGAGGTGCGCTCGAACGCTAGGTGACCCTCTACGTCATGACGGACGATAAAGTGCCGGCCGTCGACCTGTTCGAGTTCGTATCCCTGAAAATGGCTGCGGTAAGCGCCGCCGGGTACTCGATCAAACGTGTATTCCGTTCCTCTCGGGTCGATATACACGACTCGTGTCCGCAGCAACCGCAGTTCATGCTGCCATGTATGCCGAAATCCGTATCCCAGCACGCCGTCGCGATTGTGCCAGCCACTGCTGTAGTGACGTCCCCACCTAAACGGCACTACGTCGTCGGTTTCGTAGTCGATGAAATCGTTCTCGACTTCTCCAGTGACCGCGCTAACCGGCTCACCAAACATCTCACAGGCCAGTTTCTGCGTCCACTTCGGCAACTTCGGCCTTACCCTCTTCCCAATCCCATGCTTCGCCCCGTGCCACATCATCTGCGAATCCGGCATCGGAAACCCGCCGATCAGCACCGACGGATCACCCATGAGCAGCGTGCCCATACTTGGCTCGATACCCGGATCCTTGCCCATCAGATTGCTGAGCATCATGAACGCGAGATCCGCCGCCGTCTGCGCGGCCATCATTGCCGCCGCGGCGATCTCCCCTTGCGATACGTCATCGGCAGCAGTCACCGCCCCTGACGCCGGCCCGAGCGCCGCATTACCAGCTCGCCACGCCTTCCCCGCCCGCCCCAACAATTTGGCTCGCCCCGTCACCTGCGCCGCCTCGCTCGCCACCTCCTCGCTTTTCTCGGCAGCGCTCGCCGCTTTACCACCCGAGTGCCCGACATGCCCCATCGGATTGCAGTGCCGCGTCATGTCGATGCCCATGCGCGCGGCACGCATCCCGCCGATGAACGTATTGCTCGAGCCGGTCTGAATATCGAAGTAAGGCGTCAACCCGCCGCAAGTCGGCGCATAGCCGATATCCAGCACCCGGGCGGCCGGAATGCCGCCGATCAACACGCTTAAACAACCGCTGCCGATCGTCAAGCCGACACTGGGTAACGGAAATCCGCTGCTCGGTGGATGGGCATGCGCATGCGGCGTGCCGAGATGGGGAACGCCGATCGTCGCCGCCGGCATCCCCGGCATCTTGTCGAGCAGCGGGATTTGCGCGATGCCGGTGTTGAGCAATTGCGATGGCATGCTCTGCAAGGATGCAAGCGCATTCACCGCTTCACTGACGTGGTGGATTGCGCCGCCCTCCGACGAGAACGTCTGCTTGAACGGATCGAAGGTCGACTTGACCGTACCTAGCAGAGAATCGCATGCGGTGTCCGTCTTCGATTCCGATTGCGCGGCATGGCTTTCGACAGGTTCGGACGCACGCGTCAATCGGGTTGCCGTTTCACTCATTGGCGTGCCCGTTCGTATCCGGCCATCGCGTCGCGCATGCCCGGCGCTATCGTTCCCCGCAGGCGAGCCATGTAGAGCGGGTCCTTTTCCAGCTCATACGCCCTCGCCTCGGTTTTCAGGCCGGCGTTTCCATAGAGTGACACGAGTCGATCGAGAATGCCGATGCGTTGCCGTTCGCAGCCGAATTGCTCGCACAGCCCCTTCGCGGCAATCCAGCTTTTCGCGGCTTCCGCCGCCTGGCCGCATGCCAGCAGCGCGACACCGCCCTTCTCCATCGCCTCGATCTTCGTATGCACGAGCATCAGCCTGCCGGCGGCACCGCTCGCCAGATCGAAATAAGTCGCCGCCTTCGCATGTTCGCCGAGCGTGTTGCAGCAGCTACCCGTCGCCATCAGAGCGTTGAGCACGACCAGCAGATTCCGGCCGTCGAGTGCTGCCGGCAGTGCGCGCAGGTACCAGTCCCTGGCATCACGCGGTGATCCGTGGCGCAGCGCCACGTCGCCCAAGCCGTGCAACGCGACTGCGCAACCGGTCGAATCCTTCCGCTCCGCATGAAACGAAAAGAGCGCGTAATACTTGCGCTGCGCATCGGGCAATCTGCCATGTGCAAGATCGATCCCGGCAATCTGCATCAAGGCGCCCATGCGCTGCTCGATCGGGTGCGCCGCATCGTTCGCGATGTCGACCAGATGGCGGGTCGCTTTTTCGGACGAGAAATCCACCGGCAGGATCAACACATGCGCTGCCTTCTTCTCGCGAACCAGCGGAATCAGGCACGGATGTTTCCGGTCATCGCGGATGCAGAACCGATGTCCTTCCATCCATTCCTCAAAGCCGTTCAGCGCCAGGCATTGCAGCACCAGCTTCGCAAAGCCGCCGAAATCGCCAACCGGCGATGGCAACCATGCCCAGACGACTTTGGTGCCGTCCGGCATCAGCGTGCGAACGTGCATGACGGCATCGCGCAGCCGCGTCGCCGGCGCGCGCCTCGGGTCGGTGCAGGTCAGCGGCAACGGCGGCCATCCTGTTTCGCCACGCTCGATGCGCGCGCGGCTCGCTTCGTCGATCTGGCGTGCAAGCGCGTCCATGCATGCCTGTAAATACGCATCGACAGAGTCGCAAGGAAACGGAAAATTCAGGAAAACCGCATCGCCGACACGCTCGTCGAGCGATTGCATCATCTTCAGTACAGGCACGACATCGTTGTCGGTTGCCTCGATCAACAGCGTCGGATCGTCGGGCTGATCGATGAACGCTTCGATCGACGATTCGATGGCGGCGAATTCACGATGCATGACGTCTGGCTGCCTTCTCAGTTCAGGCGGACATACCGGCTGCGCACGACGGTGTCCGCTTCGGTCCGGATGTCGACACCGCCTCTCCCACCTTCCAGTTCGAGTGTCTGCGCGCTCAGCCGCAGCTTGCCGGCGACTTCGATGTTTACGTTCCGGTTCAGCAACGTCACGACCGGCCCGTCCGGCGATGCGCGCACCTGCAGCAGCGGAGTGCCTGCCGCATCCGCTATCTGCACGCATTTGCCGGCTTCGAGTGAAAGCGCCATCGCAGGCTCGATAACCGGCTCGACTGGCTCGCCGTGTCCTTTACGCGTCAGCAACCCGGCGATCAGGTAATCGGTCCAGTTCGCCGGCGATTGCAGCAGCACGCGGTCGCCGATGCGAGGCTTCACGCCGTCGACGCATTCGAGCCAGCGCTCGCATGTGTCGCCGTCCTGTACCGACCACTTCACGCGCATGAGTCCCATCGCGTCGGGATGATGCGTATCGGTCACTTCGCCGATCAACGTCGACGATTCGTGGCGTTCCGCAGGCGGAGTGCGATCCGGCGTCAAATCGCTGGCGAACAGCCGACGCAACGCCTCGACGGTTTCCGCTTCGAGCGCTTCATTGACCGTCATCTGATCCGATTCGTTTTCCATCGAATATCTCCCATGCTTGCGGATGCAATCGGGCAACCGGCACGCACCGGTCTAAATCAATTGATGTGGGCAATCGTCCCCTGGATCGTCACGCCCGATCCGTCGAGCGTGATCGATCCACCACCGGTTGCCAGCACGATCCTCGTCGCGTTGACATTGACGTTGCAGCTGGCCTTGCCGTTGTCGATATTCACCGTTGGCGCCTGGACATTGGCGGTTGACTTGCCGGAAAGATTGAGATCGTTCTCGCCGTAGATCGTCACGCCCTTCGCATAGCCGGAAATGTTCACGCCCTGGTCGTATCCCGCGATGTCGACGCCGCCACCCTGACCGGTAATGCCGACACCGACATCGCTCGCAAGTCCGCCAATCAGAACCCCGACGTTCTCCTTGTTGATCGACACGCCGCTCTGTCCTGCGCCCATCTCGACGTATTTACCGGCCACCAATGACGCCACTTGATCCACGTCGACGGAATGGTTTCCCGTATTGACCTTCGTCGCATACGATCCGGTGCCGACGACATGCGTACTGTTTCCCTCGACGAAAACGTCATGCGTACCTGCAACCACCGCCAGGTTGTGATTGCCTCTCGTCACGGTATGCGAGCTATTGCCGTCAACGGTCACGCTGCGATTCCCGGTCACCCCATGCGTCTCATTCCCCCCGATCTGCGCAACCTTGTGCTGCTTGATATTCACCGTCTCGTTCTGCCCCACGCTCCGTTGCCGGTTGTTCTTCACCTGCATCGTCTCGTCGTTGCCGACCGTATGCGTGTGATCGTGCCCGACAGAAAGCGAATGATCGGCCTCCGTCTCCGCATCGAAATTCCGTTCCGCATGCATCCACAGCTGCTCCGCGCCCTTCTTGTCCTCGAACCGGAACGCATTCGCATGCTCGTTCGTTCCACCCGGCGATGATCTCGACAGCAGCCCGCTTTGCGTCGCACTCCCCGGCAGCCCCCACGGCGGCATCTTCTCGCCGTTATAAACGCGCCCCGTCACGATCGGCTCATCCGGATCGCCGTTCAGAAAATCGACCACGACCTCATCGCCCACACGCGGAATCTGCACGCCCCCGAACCCGCCCCCGGCCCAAGGGCTCGACACTCGCACCCAGCAAGACGAATCCTGATTGCTCTGCCCGTACCGATCCCACCGAAACTGCAACTTCACGCGCCCGTACTGATCGGTCCAGATTTCCTCACCGGGCGGCCCGACGACGGTCGCCGTCTGCGGCCCGTTGGTACGCGGCCGCGGCGTCTCACGCGGCGACCGGAACGGCAAACTCGACGGCTGTGCGAGCATCATCGTCTGATGCACCACAGCCTCCGCGCCCTGGTCGCTCGCATACGCGTTCTCCTGAAAGCGGTACTGGCACCGCACGATCAGATACTCGCGGTTCTGATCGGCCCGCGGGCAATGCGCGAGCGTGAACAGATAACCGGGCGCGGCACCGCGCACGTCCGTATCGGCACTCGCACGCTCATGTTCGGCCTGCTGTTCCTCGAGCCGCACGCGGCTGTAATGCGCACCGGGCGCGTCGTCGCGATAGCCGCCCGGCCATTCGAACGACGCGAAGCCGTCGTGATCGTGGCCACGCGGGTCGACCTTCTGCGACGAAAGATCGGCGCGCGGCTTCGTATAGTCGTAGTCGGTGGTCTGGTGCTTGCCGACGCTCACCTCCTGCGCAGGCAGCCAGCCGTCGATGTGTTCTTCGTCGGCGATCGCGGTGCGGTCGCGCGCGATGTACGGAATCGCCTCGTAGCCGGGCAGCGCCGCGTGCGACGACATCGCGTCGCTGAGCATCAGCGTATGCGTGTCCTCGGCGTGCCGGAACCAGTAATAGATGCCCTCGAACTCCATCAGCCGCGACACGAACGCGGCATCGGTCTCGTTGTACTGCACGCAATACTCGCGCGGCACATACGATTCGGCGAGATGGTTCTCGATCGGAAAGCCGTACGTCGACAGCACCTCCTGCACGATCTCGGGCACCGTCTTGTTCTGGAAGATCCGGCAATCGGAGCGGCGCGTCGCGAGCCACAGCCACGGGCGCACGACCAGCTCGTAGCCGTAGTACCGCTCGGCGCGCCTGCCGGCGAGCGATGCGCGCGCAACGATCCCGTTCAGATAGCGCGTCGACTGGTCCTGCTGTTCGATGCGGACGGTGACGGGCTTGCCGAGCATGTCCTTCAGCGACAGGCTGTGGCTGTCCGCGAGCGCCTCGATCCGGAATTCGAACAGCCGGCCGAGTTCGTCGCTGCCGTCCAGCGTATGGAATTTCAGGTCGTCGCCGTGCGGGCTGTCGAGGGTGAATACGCGATTCACGTCGTTGCCTCCCCGTCGAACCGGTAAGCGAATTCGCCGTCGGCCGCGCTCACGTCGATCGACGACAGCGTGCGGCCTTCGAGCGTGGCCTGCAGGATCGCGCGGCTGATGCGCGGCATCACGGTATGCGTGAGGATCGCGTCGACCATCCGGCCGCCGGATTCGATCGTCCGGCAGCGCTCGACGATCAGCGCGGTCGCCGCGTCGGTGCAGCGCAGCCGGATGCCGTGATGCGCGTCGATCCGCTTCTCGATCCGCCGCAACTGCAACGCGACGATCCGCGCGAGCGTCGCGTCGGTGAGCGGGTAATACGGCACGACGGTCAACCGGCCGAGCAGCGCGGCCGGGAACACGTCGAGCAGCGGCGCGCGCAGCGCATCGGCGAGCGTCTGCACGTCGGGCAGGCGCTCGGGGTCGCGACACATCTGCATCACGCGATCGGCGCCGACGTTCGACGTCAGCAGGATCACCGTGTGCCGGAAATCGATGTCGCGCCCCTCGCCGTCCTCCATCCAGCCCTTGTCGAACACCTGGAAGAAAATCTCGTGCACGTCGCGATGCGCCTTCTCGATCTCGTCGAGCAGCACGACGCTGTACGGCCGGCGGCGCACGGCCTCGGTGAGTACGCCGCCCTGCCCGTAGCCGACATAACCGGGCGGCGCGCCCTTCAGCGTCGATACGGTATGCGCCTCCTGGAACTCGCTCATGTTGATCGTGATCGCGTTGTGCTCGCCGCCGTACAGCGTGTCGGCCAGCGCGAGCGCGGTCTCGGTCTTGCCGACGCCGGACGGGCCACACAGCAGGAATACGCCGTGCGGTTTCGTCGGGTCGTCGAGCTTTGCGCGCGCGGTCTGGATCCGTTGCGCGATCAGTTCGACCGCATGCCGCTGGCCGACGACGCGTTCGCCGAGCGTATCGGCGAGCTTCAGCACGGCTTGCGTCTCGTCGCGCACCATCCGGCCGAGCGGAATGCCGGTCCAGTCGGCGACGACCGCCGCCACCGCATGCGTGTCGACGGCGGGCAGCACGAGCGGCGCGTCGCCCTGCACGGCGGCCAGCGCCTGCTGCGCGGCGGCGAGGTGCGCCTGGATATCGGCGCGCGTGGCGGCGTCGAGTTCGCGCGACGGATCGTCGTCGAGCAACGCGGCGCGCGATTCGACGATCGCCGCCAATGCATTGCGTTCGGTTTGCCAGCGCACGTCGAGCTGGTCGAGTTCCGCTTGCGCGGCCGAAATGTCGGTATCGATCGCGTCGCGTCGCGCGGCATCGCCGGTGCCGAGCGCGCACTCGCGCGCGATCCGCTCCTGTTCGACGCGCAGGCTGTCGATGCGGCGGCGCGCGTCCTCGATCGGCGCGGGCACCGCGTGCTGGCTGACGGCGACGCGCGCGCAGGCCGTATCGAGCAGGCTGATCGCCTTGTCCGGCAACTGCCGGGCCGGGATATACCGGTGCGACAGCGTGACGGCGGCCTGCAGCGCGTCGTCGAGCACGAGCACGCGGTGATGGGCTTCGAGCTTCGCGGCGAGGCCGCGCAGCATCGTCAGCGCGGCCGCTTCTTCCGGCTCGTGCACGTGCACGAGCTGGAAGCGCCGCGTCAGCGCGGGATCCTTCTCGATGTACTGCTTGTACTCGGACCACGTGGTCGCGCCGACCGTGCGCAGCAGGCCGCGCGCGAGCGCAGGCTTCAGCAGGTTCGCGGCGTCGCCGGTGCCGGCCGCCCCGCCCGCGCCGACGAGCGTATGCACTTCGTCGATGAACAGGATCGCGGGCCGCTCGGACGACATCGCTTCGTCGATCACGCCGCGCAATCGGCTCTCGAACTCGCCCTTCACGCTCGCGCCGGCCTGCAGCAGCCCGATGTCGAGCAGGTACAGCGCGACGTCGCGCAGCGACGGCGGTACGTCGCCGGCGGCGATCCGCAGCGCGAAGCCTTCGGCGACGGCCGTCTTGCCGACACCGGCCTCGCCGACCAGCAGCGGGTTGTTCTGGCGGCGCCGCAGCAGGATGTCGACGATCTGGCGGATCTCGGCGTCGCGCCCGACGACGGGATCGATCTCGCCGGCCCGCGCGCGGGCAGTCAGGTCGACGGCGAAGCGCGCGAGCGCCGAGCCTTCGGCGGCGGTCACGCCGCGCACCGCCGCGTCGCCGCCGTGGCCGGCCCGCGAAGAATGTGCGGCCGGTTGTGCCTCCGGCGACCCGTCGACGATCGATTCGAGTTCGTCGGCGAGCAGATCCGGCACGATGCGCTCGAATTCACGCGTGATCGCAACCAGCACGTTGCGCAACTGCGGCGTCTTCAGGATCGCGAGCAGCAGCACCGCGCCGCGAATGCGTGTCGCGTCGTACTTCAGCGTCGCATAGACCCACGCGCGTTCGACCGCATCGTCGATGTGCACCGACAGGTCCGACACCGAGCCCGCACCGCGCGGCAGCCGGTCGAGCGCGGTGACCAGTGCGCGGTCGATCGCGGCCTCGTCGATGTCGAAGCGGCGCAGCACGCGCTGCAGGTCGCCGTCGGGCCGCTGCAGGATCTGCTTGAACCAGTGCGCAAGCTCGACATACGGATTGCCGCGCAGGCGGCAGAACCCGGTCGCCTGCTCGAGCGTCTCGTAGAGGAACGGATTCAGTTTTCCGAACAGGTTGACGCGGCCGATATCGGACATGACGGTTCCCGTTTAGGCGGTTTCGTTATGAAGGGTTGCGCCGGCGCGCGGCGTGCCGCCACGGCGCACGTCGTAGCGGACGACGAGGTCGCGCGCGGGGCCCGGTTCGAGCCGCTGCCCGAGCCACGCGGTGCGGCCGATCCCCTGCGGCGTGCCGAGCGCGATCGCCGGCACTGCGTCGGCCGCCAGTTCGAGCTGCACGTCCCAGTCGAACTCGATGCCGACGTATTCGCGCACCCATAACGCGAGCTGCCGCGCATGCGGGCCGCCCGGCAGGAAGCCGCGGTAGGCGTCGAGCGACAGCGGGCCGAGCACGATCCGGAAACGCGACTGCGCATCGCGCACCGCGACGCCGAGCGCGACGGCGCCGACGCGCAATGTCGGCCGCGTCGCCCGGATCGTGCAACGCTGCGAGCGCTCGATCGCGACCCATTGCGGCACGTGCTCGACGATGCGCGCATCGACGCCGAAATGTTGGCGCAGGATCTGCACGAGCCCTTCCGGGTTGCGGGTGTGCCGCACGAGATGGCCGGCATGGAAATAGCGCGCATGCGGCGCGAGCGTATCGGCCGTTGCCGTGGCTGAGGCACCGGCTTGCGCGGCCGGCCTGTCGCCGTGCGCCGCCCGTCCGATCAGGCTGGCGATATAGCCGTCGAACCGTGCGCGCCCGGGGCGATCGAGGCTCACCGTCGGCTGCGCGTCGGCCCACGCACGGTAGAACAGCAGGATCAGCCGGTGATGGAACAGGTCCGCGAACGCGGCGAACGTCGGGTCGTCGTGCTGGGCCGCGCGCTCGTGCGCGTATTCGGTCAGGTGCGTCGGCAGCGGCCCGTTCGGCCCGAACAACCCGAAACCGTGGATCGCGATGCGCGGCGGCGCGGTGCCGTTCTCGTACACGCCGACCAGCATCGACGCCGCGAATGCGAGCGACGGCTGCTGCCCGAGCCGCACCGGCTCGTCGCGCGGCCGCGCGGCATGGCCGAGCGGCGCGCGGCCGGGCGACAGCGCGTCGAGCCAGCGCAGCGCCTGGAACAGGTCGTAGCCGTGCGGCGCGGCGTGCAGCCGTGCCCACCACGCGTCGCGGCGCGCGGCTTCGGCGGCCGGTCGAGTGCCGGGTGGCGTGTCGCGCTTCATATCGCGGGCCGCCTGCCGATGCGCGCGGGCCAGTGTGCGAGCGTGCCGCGCTGCGCACTGGTCAGCACGCATTCGGCGAACGCGTTGATCGACACATGACGTGCGAAGAACTGTTCGAGCACCGCGCCGAGCAGGAACGGGCTGTCGCCGGAGAACGCATGGTCGTCGACGGTCACGTCGACCTGCACGCCGCGCCCGAACATCAGCGGCCCGGACGCCGGCAGCCGGCGGAACACCGGCGAGAACGCGACGCGCTGCACGCCGTCGATCTGCCGGCGCATCGCGGCGTCGGCCGGGTCGGCATGCAGGCCGAGCAGTTCGCGCAGTGCATGCGCACCCTCGTCGTCGTCGAGATCGGTCAGCGTGTGGCGTGCGAGCCCGAGATGGCGGATCAATCGCCACGCGGTTTGCGCGTCGGCGATCGGCGGGCGCGGCCGCGACGGGCCACGGATCGCGACGATGCGCTCGACCGGGGCCGACACGCGCAGCGTGAACGTGTTCGCGTCGCCGGGCGGCTGCAGCAGCACGAGATCGCGGTTCGTGCACAGCGTGTCGGCGGACAGGTAGCGCATCGTTTCGTCGTACGGCGCGCACTGGCTGTCGACGAGCGACACGTAGGTTTCGCTGCCGACGTAGCCGGTGCGCGTGCCGTTCGAGCGCGCCTGAGCGGACACGAGCCGCGGCTCGCGCCGCACCGTGTAGTACGCGCCGTGGTTGCCGTCATCGCGGGCGAACGATGCGTGAAACGGCCGGAATTCGCGCGACTGAGCGTCGTCGCGCTGCTCGCTTGCGAGCCGCTGCACCGCATAGACCTCGTAGTCGAGCGGCCGGCTGCGGTCGACGACGACATGATGCTCGCGCGCGCCCGGCTGCAGCGGAATGCGATCGGCGCGGCGCGCGAACAGGTTCACGGCCGGCGTGCAGTTCAGCGCGAGGTGGCGCGCATCGACGGCCGCTTCGAGTGCCGCGTCGTGGCGATCGAACAGCACGGTCAGCTCGCACTCGTCGCCGGTCGCGCGCGCGAGCGCGGCACGCAGCCCGCCGATGCTGAAGAACAGGAAACGCGCCGGAAACGCGAAATACTCGCGCAGCAGCCGGTAGCCGTGGAAGCTGCGGCCATCGTCGGGCAGTATCGCCTGGTCCGGATCGAAACCCTCGTGGACGATGGCGTCGGCGTCGAGCGTATGCAGCCAGCGCGGCGGCTGCGCCGGGTCGTGGCACACGACGCCGAGCGCATGCGCGGCGATCAGTTCGAGCAGATGCAGCGCGTCGCGCTCGGGGCCCGCGAGATGGAACATCAGGCGGTCGAGCGGCAACTGCGACAGCTTCGCACCGCCGCGTGCCTTCAGCCGGATGCGCAGCGTGCCGCGCACGTCCTGCCGCGCGGCGACAGCGCCGCGCGGCAGCCACGACGGCGCGCCGGTGACGGTCGCATCGGTCAGTTCGAGCGGCCACAGCGTCAGGTCGTGCGCGGTGCGGAATTCGCACGCGGTCTGCTCAGACGCGGCCGGCCGCGCGCGCAGCGCGGTGCCGGCCGGCAGCCGCCAGCCTTGTGCGAGGCTGCCTTCGTTCATCAGCGGCGCGAACCGGACGATCGTCATCGACGGCAGCGGCGCGATATAGCCGGGGTACACGGCGTCGAGCAGCGCCTGCGTGAAGCGCGGGAATTCGGCGTCCATCTTCAGCTGCACGCGCGCGGTGAGGAAGCTGAAACCTTCGAGCAGCCGTTCGACGTACGGGTCCGGCGGCCCCGATTCGTGCAGCCGCAGCCGCGCGGCGACCTTCGGGAACTGCTGCGCGAATTCGCCGCCGAGTTCGCGCAGGTACGCGAGTTCGCGGTTGTAGTAATCGAGCAGGCGCGTATCCATCGCGTCAGGCCCCCACCACGGATTGCAGCGACATCGCGCCCGTTTCCAGATCGAGGTCGGAGCGCAGCACGAATTCGAGCGGATGCGGGATCGACCACAGCGTGCCGCGGATCTCGAACAGCAGCACGTTGTGGCGCCGCTCGCCGGCCCGGCCGCCCGGCGCGTCGATCACGCTGCGCACTTCGACGCTGTCGGGCGCGATGCGCGGCTCGAAGCGGATGATCGCGTCGCGGATCGACGCCTCGACCGACATCCGCTCGACACCCGACATCGGCTTGCCGACGAGCGGCCGCATCCCGTAGTTGAGCACCGACGCCTGCGCGTGCGCGAACGCCGACCAGTCGACGAAACCGTCCTCGGCGTTGCGCGTGTTGAGCAGCCACGCGAGATCGCGCAGCACGGCCGCGCGCAGCCGCTCGGTGCCGATCCATTGCGCGCCGGGCGCTTCGGTTGCGCGCTGCGGCGCATCGTCGGTGAGGCGGTCGAGCAGCGCGGGCTGCAGCCGGTCGCGGAGGCTGCCCTCCCGGCCGTCGCGGGTTCGCGGGTCGTCCATCGTCGTCTCCGTGCCTGTTCGTGCCGTCACATCTCGGTGTTTTCCTTGATGTTCCAGCCGACCGTCACCTCGGCGCCCTTGCCGCCGTTGTCGTTCTGCTGCCAGTACTGCTTCTTCACCTTCGCGGCCTGGAAGCCGTAGTGCATCATCAGCCGGTCGGCGACGTCGCCCGGATCGACGCCCGCGACCTGCGCGGACGTGACGAGCACCTCCTGCAGCGTCACGCGCATGAACTCGACCTGCGTGCCGCCCGTCTTGCACGCGGAAATCTCGACCGACGACAGGTGCTTGCCGTTCGCGCAGTTCTTGATGATCGCGGGCGCGCCCTTGTCCATGTACGCGGCGACGACGAGATCGTTGAAGCTCGCCTTGCCCGCATTGCCGCCGCTGCCGCTCGCCATCGCGCCCGGCTGGCTCGCGCCCCACGTGAACGACTGGATGTCGGTCCAGCCCTTGTGCTGCGCGTCCGCCGATTCGCCGGTCACGCCGTCCACCTTCATAAACATTGCTACGCCCATTGCCGTCTCCGTTTCGGTTCGAGGTCAGGTTGAATGCCGTGTCGAATGCCGGTTGCCGCTCGTTGTTCCGCTCATTCGTTCGCCGCCTTCGCGGTCGGCAGCCGAGAGATCAGCCGCAGCGACACGGTGAGCCCTTCGAGCTGGTAGTGCGGCCGCAGGAAGAATTTCGACGTGTAGTAGCCGGGGTTGTCCTCGACCTCGTCGACGACCACCTGCGCGGCCGCGAGCGGCTTGCGCGCCTTGGTTTCCTGCGACGAGTTCACGGGGTCGCCGTCGACGTAGTTCATGATCCAGTCGTTCAGCCAGCGCTCCATGTCGTCGCGCTCGCGGAACGAGCCGATCTTGTCGCGCACGATGCACTTCAGGTAGTGCGCGAAGCGGCAGCACGCGAACAGGTACGGCAGGCGGCCGGACAGCCGTGCGTTCGCGGTCGCGTCGGGATCGTGGTATTCGGCCGGCTGGTACAGCGACTGCGCGCCGATGAACGCCGCGAAATCGGAGTTCTTCCGGTGCACGAACGGCATGAAGCCGTTCTTCGCGAGCTCGGCCTCGCGGCGGTCGCTGATCGCGATCTCGGTCGGGCATTTCTGGTCGACGCCGCCGTCGTCGGTCGGGAACGTGTGGCTCGGCAGCCCTTCGACCGCCCCGCCCGATTCGACGCCGCGGATCGACGAACACCAGCCGTACTGCTTGAACGAGCGGTTGATGTTCGCGGCCATCGCGTACGCCGAATTCGCCCACGTGTAGCGGTCGTGGTTCGCGGCGTCGGTGTCTTCCTCGAAGTCGAATTCGTCGACCGGGTTGGTGCGCGCGCCGTACGGCAGCCGCGCGAGAAAGCGCGGCATCGCGAGGCCGACGTAGCGCGAATCTTCCGACTGCCGCAGGCTGCGCCACGCCGCGTATTCGGTGTTCTGGAAGATCTTCGTCAGGTCGCGCGGGTTCGACAGCTCCTGCCACGAATCCATCTGCATCAGCTCCGGCGACGCGCCGGCGATGAACGGCGCGTGCGCGGCCGCCGCGATCTTCGACAGCTCGCCGAGCATCTCGACGTCGGGCGGGCTGTGGTTGAAATGGAAATCGCCGACGAGGCAGCCGAACGGTTCGCCGCCGAACTGCCCGTACTCTTCCTCGTAGATCTTGCGGAACAGCGGGCTTTGGTCCCACGCGACGCCCTTGTAGCGCTTCAGCATCCGCGCGACCTCGTTGCGCGACGCCGGCAGCGCCTTGATCTTCAGCAGCTCGTCGGTCTCGGTGTGCGTGACCAGGTAATGCAGGCCGCGCCACGCGCCCTCGAGCGTCTGGAAATCCTCGTGATGCAGGATCTGGTTGATCTGGTCGGACAGCTTCCGGTCGATCTCCGCGATGATCTGCTTCACGCTGCCGTACGCGTCGGTCGTCATGCCGACGGTATGTTCGAGCGCCTGTTGCGCGAGCGTGCGCACCGCGCGCTCGACCGACTCGCGCGCCTCGGCCGTCTTCGGCTTGAATTCCTTCTGCAGCAGCGCGGCGAACTCGTCGTGCGCGACGGCCGGCTGAGCGGCGTCGCGCGCATCGGCGCGGGATTGGACGGGGTCATTCATCGCGGGCCTCCGGTTGGGTCGCAGCGCCGCCCTGCGCGACTTCGTGCGGATTGCGCACGAGCGTCTTCAGCAGGTCGGGATCGTTGATCGCGCGCTCGATCAGCTGTTCGGCGCCGTGCTTGCCGTCCATGTACGACAGCAGGTTCGACAGCTCGGTGCGCGCTTCCAGCAGCCGGCGCAGCGCGTCGACGTTGCGCGCGATCGCTGCCGGCGAGAAATCGTCGATCTGCTCGAACGTCATGTCGACGTTGAGCATCCCTTCGCCCGTCAGCGTGTTCGGCACCTGGAACGCGACGCGCGGCGCGACCGACTTCATCCGCTCGTCGAAGTTGTCGACGTCGATCTCGAGAAACTTGCGTTCCGGCAGGTCAGGCAGCGGCTCGGCACGCTTGCCCGCCAGGTCCGAAATCACGCCCATCACGAACGGCAACTGCACCTTGCGCTCGGCGCCGTAGGTCTCGACGTCGTACTCGATCTGCACGCGCGGCGCCCGATTGCGCGCGATGAACTTCTGTCCGCTGCCTGCTGCCTTGGTTCTGTCAGTCATCGTCCACTCCTTCACTTTCACTTCGATCAGGTTGCGCAGTCCGTTGCCGCCGCCCGCGTGGCGGCTTCCTTCGTTCGTTTCATTCGTTCGGCTCGTTTCATTCGCTTCGCTCGCCGCTCAGCAGGTCCAGCTTCGGCAGGCTCTCCGGCGCGAGATCGCGGATGATTTCGTAGAAGTCGAGCGCAAGCAGCCGCTGCGCGCGCCGCAGCAGCAGCGGCGCCGGATGGCTCGGCTCGTGCAGCTCGAAATAGCGGCACATCTTGTCGAGGCCGAGCCGGACGTCGTCGCGGCTCGTCAGCTCGGCATCGCGCCACGCATGCGCGTTCGGCATGGCCGCGGAAGCGGCCAGTGTGACGCCGGCCTGCGATGCGTCACCGGATGCGGCCTGCAGCGTGGAACTCGTGCCGTCCGGCGTACCTGCCTGCGGCTCGGGCAACGGCACTTCACGCACGATCCGCTGCAACGCCTTCTCCGCATCGCCTGCGTCGGGCGCCCACTCGCGGCCGAGCTTGTCGGTCACGGTCGCGCGGATCGTGTCCAGCGCTTGCAGCGCGGCGCGCGCAGCATCGAGCGGCGTCGTGCCGTCGCCGCGAACGGCCGACAGCGCGGCAAGCAGGCCTGCGCGGCCACCGGCGTCGTCGCGGCCGTCGAACTGCCGTTCGGCATCGCGCACGCTCGGGCCGCCGTCGAACAGCGGCTGGCGGCGCGCCGCGCGTGCGCAGTCGTGCGCGCCGGCCACGTCGGCGAGCGCGTTCATCCGCGGCGTCGGGTCCGGTTCGCCGTCGGCGTCGAGCCGTGGATGCAGTTCGTCCCACCGGCGCTCGAGCAGGTTCGCGACGACCGCGAGCGCGTCCGCATAGCCGGGCATGCCGTGCTGCTCGATCCAGCTGCGCGCGAGGTACGCGACGACGCGCAGATCCTTCGTGCGTGCGGACAGCGCCAGCGCGAGGCGCTCGACCGCGCCCCAGTCGGGCGCCTCGGCCGGGATCACGGTGTCGCCGTACTGCTGCTCGGCGCGCGGCGTCGCGCGCTCCTGCAACTGCAGGAACTCGGCGTCGTATTCGAGATTCGCGCCGCACGGCGCATCGGGCGCGACGTCCGCGAGCAGCCTGTCGATCAGGTCGGCACGCGGCGACGCCGCCGGCAGGCCCGGCGACGCAGGGGAAAGCGCGGCGGCGGCAAGTGCCGCCTGGCTGACGTCATTCGAATGCATAGTCGATGTTGATCGGTTTGCTGCCGAAGTCGATCGCCACGGTCCGGCGCAACGGCGGCAGCGAGCCGTTGCGGATCTCGATCTGGTAGACGCCCGGCGTCAGCGACACCGAGCGCAGTGGCGGGCTCGCACCGCGCCGCGCGCCGTTCACGTACACGTCGCCCCACGGCTGCACGTTGAAGCGCACCTGGACGGTTTCCTGCGTCTTCGGCGGGCGCGGCTCGGCAGGCAGCACGTTCACGGCGGTGATGGCCGTCTCGGCCTCCGGCGGCGGCTTGGGCGCCGGGGTTGGCGTGGTCGCCGGTGATGCGACGGCCTCCGACGGCGGCACGTTGACGACGCGCTCCGACGCGTCGAGGCTGCCGGCGGGCGCGATGGCGGAACGGGAGCCGGCTTGCGCCGGGGCCGGGTTCGTGACGGTGGTCGCGACTTGCGGTGCGGCGGCGGTGGCGGCGACGGCCGGTGTGCTGGCCGGCGCGGCGGCGACGGGCGGCGGCGGAACCTGCGCCGACGATCCGGCCGGCAGGCTCGACGGCGGCACGACGGTCGGCGTCGGTCCGTGCAGGGCCAGCGTGGCGTCCGGCGTGCTGGCGGGCGATGACGTGCCGGCCTGCGGCTGGCTCGCGCCTGGCGCGGCCTCGTCGGCCACGCGCGCGGGACGCGACAGATAGGTCGCGGCGAGGCCGACGGCAATCAGCGCAACGAGCGCTCCGCCGACGTAGACCGGAATGCGGCGGTTGCGCGATCCGGCGGGTGCGGAGTTGCGTTGGGCGCCGGTTGGCGCGGATGCACCGCCTGATGACGATGCCGATGCGGCGGGATGCGGCGCGGTCGTGCCGGCGGCACCGGTGGCCGCATACGCGTTCCCGTTCGTGTTCCCGGAATCCGCGGCGCTGCGCTTGCCGATGTCTGCGTCGGCACGTGTGGCTCGCGTATCTGCCTCGTCGTGCGCGTGGGTTCTTGCGACGGAGGATTCATTTGCACGCTCGGCGTTTCCGTCCGGCGCACCGGATTCAACCGGCTTCGCCGCCGGCTGCGACGCATGCGATGCGGACGATGCCGACGCCGCCAACCCGCCCGCAGCCGCAATCGCGGCGCCCTGCGCAGCTGCCTTCGACGCTGAAGGCGCGCCCGCCTCCGGCTTGGCACCGAACGCGGCAGACGAAGCAGATGCGGTTTCCGATGGTGCCGACACATCGTCCGGACGTTCGCCCTTTGACGACGGCACATCCGACGCAGCCTTGCCCGCAGCGAACCCGCCCGCGCCGATCGCCGCCGCAGCATCAGCCGACGCGGTGCCCGACGCAGCGGAAGCCACCGAAGCGTCACTCTTCCCTTCCCCGCTCCTGTCCGCGTCACCCACCGGCGGCACGACCGCCGCGCCATACCCGCCGCCGGTCCGGTCGACGTCCCGCAACCCGAGCTCCGCCGCGAACGCCGCGACCGATTCCGGCCGATCCGGAATCCGCAACTGCAGCGCATGATCGACGGCCGCGAGAAACGCCGGGCTGTACACCTCGCCGGCCGGCAATTCGCGCGACACGAGCGGCCGGTACGTGTCCTTGATGCTGCGTACGACGGCCGCGGGCGGCAACTCGCCGGCGATCATCGCGTGCATCACCGCGCCGAGCGCATAGAGATCGGTCCACGGCCCCTGGCTGAACGCCGGATCGTCGGTGTACTGCTCGATCGGCGCGTAGCCGGGCTTGATCATCATCGCGCCGTCGTCGACGAGATCGCCGATCCGTTTTCGCGCCGCGCCGAAGTCGAGCAGGATCGCGCTGCCGTTCGGGCGGATCAGCACGTTGTCGAGCGCGACATCGCGATGGAAGCATTGCGCGCGATGCAGCGTGTCGAGCGCGCCGAGCAGCGCGCCGACGATGTTGCGCAGTTGCGTCTCGCTGATCCGCATGCCGCCGTCGAGCAGTTGCTTGAGCGTGCGCCCCTCGTAGAACGGCATCACCATGTATGCGGTGCCGTGGCTTTCCCAGAAGTGCAGGACCTTGACGAGCCCCGGATGGTCGAACTGCGCGAGCAGCCGCGCCTCGTTGAGAAACGCGCCGCGCCCTGCGTCGAACGCCTGCGCGAACCGCTCGGAACGCAGCGACACCGTGTAGTCGCCGCCGCGCGTCGCGAGCATCGACGGCATGTACTCCTTGATCGCGACCGCGCGCCGCAACGTGCGGTCGAACGCGCGATAGACGATCCCGAAACCGCCGATCCCCAGCACCTCGTCGAGCTGCAGTTCGCCCAGGCGATGGCCGAGCGGCAGCGGCCGCACCGTGAATTCGGATGCGTCGCCGCGTGTTGCGGTGTCGTACTCGTTGTCTCTCGATCCAGCGTCCTTCATGTCCACCTCTTGAAACCGTGTGCCTTCTGCCCGCCGCGTTTCAGCCGCGCTGCTAATCGCCGCCGAACAGCGTCAGGAACAGCGCGTTGTCGGGCGTGCCCGTATGCGCATGCGTGCGCAGCGGCGATCCGTCGGCGCGGTTGGTCCACCAGAAGCTGGTGCCGCCGTGCGGATCGAAATAACCGGACAGCCCCGGCCATGCGGCGGGCGCCGGTTGCTCCGGCAGCGTTGCCGGCGTACCGTCGACGCGTTCCGCGTACCTGCCGCCGCCCGGCAAGAGCCGCACGCGTTCGAGCGTCTGTTCCAGATGGCCCGGCGCGCGCGCATGGCGGATCGCGTCGAGCAGCGCATGGCCGACCTGCCAGTAGTACGCGTCGGCGGTGTCGGGCAGCCCGTTCCAGTAATCGGCCGCGCGCATCGGCAGCGTGACGATCACCGGGTAATAGCGCCCCACGCGGTCGCAGCTCGGCGCGAGGCAGCCCGGCTGCACGCACGACGCGCCGGCGCCCGCCGGGATCAGGAAATTCCAGACCGGCGCGACCGTGTAATGGCGCTCGATCTCGTCCGCGCCGCGCTGGCGCATCGCGGCCATCCCCTGCTGGAGCCAGCGCTCCCACCACAGCGCGAGCGCATGCGGCAGCCGGCTGTTCACGAAGTCGCCGGCGCCGGGAATCTTCCCGTACCAGGCCGGCGCGTCGCCTGCCGTGCTCGTGAGCGGCGGTATGGGGCTCATTGCTTCGGAGGGCATGTAAAGGACTCCATCTGGGCCAGCCTGAACGGGTTGCGGACGCTGCCCGCATTCACCTGCAGCACGATCGGTTTGCCGTCGACCGTGAAGCGCGCAATCATCTGGTCCGAGCCGCGCCCGGCCGACACGGCCGCGCGGTCGAACAGACGGTGCAGCGCCCACGGCCCGTCGGTCGTGAAGCCGTCGGCCGCGCCGGCCTGCCCCGACACCTGCAGCCGCACCTGGCTGCTGCCGCGCGGGCCTGGCCAATCCACCGCGCTCTGCACGAGCGGGCCGTGCGCGTAGCGGACGATCTGCCCGTCGACGTCGAGCACCATCTCCGTGATCGACGGATCCATTTCGAGCGGCTGGATCTGCACCTTCAGTTGCGCGGTGCGCGCGCCGTTGCCGAAATACGCGTCGCGGATCACCGCGGCCTTCTCGAACGACGCGAGCATCGTGGCCGCCGCCGGATCGGCGTCCGCATTGCGGTTCGCGAAGCGCCACGGGTGCGACGTCGTATCGACGATCGACTGCAGGTTCTTCTGGAAGAAATCGTCCATCAGGCCGCCCGGCGCGAACATCTGCGTGAAATCCGCCGGCGCGACGTCGCGCGACGATCCGCGCGCGAACGGATAGCGGCCCGCGATCGCCTGCCGGCAGAAATCGCCGACATTCGCGCCGGCCCGCAGCGCGACGCTGCGCTGCTCGACGGTCGCGACGCTGCCGTTCGCGACGTTCGACAGGTCGTCGAGCACTTCGCGGAACGGCGTCGGCAGGCGGCCGGCCTGCGCGCGCAGCCGCGCGGGCGCGTCGGACGGCGGCGGCTGTGCGCCGCTGCGCAGCGCGTCGTCGGTGGCCGTCAGGTACGTGTACAGCGCGTCGATCGACTTCAGCACCGCGTCGAATCCCTGCGCCTGGTCGCCGCTGCCCGGCGCGAACGCGCGGAACCCGGCGAAGTGGCTGTCGACGATCTGCTCGGCGCTCGCGGGCGCCGCCGCGGACGGATTCGCATCGCTGGCCTGGCCCGCGAAGATCTGCGACAGCGAACTGCGCGCCTCGTCGACCTTGTCCTGCGCACGCGCCGCGAGATTGCGCGCCCCGCCCGGCGCATCGCCGAGCGCCGTGTCGCGCGCGAGCGCGACCATCAGCCGCGTGAGCGGCGAATCGGCCGACGACAGCGCGCGCGCCACCTGGATGCTCTGCGCGAGCGTCGCCGTGCGCTGCAGCTTGATGTCGGCGAGATAGTCGTCCCAGATCTTCAGGTAGTCGTTCAGGTAAAGCTGGCGGATGTCGCGCGCCCACGCGGCCGCGTCGTTCGGCCCGGGGATTTCCGACAATCCGAGGTTCAGCACCCACACTTCCTCGCGCCCGTATGCGTCGACCTCGCCGGTCAGGCGCGGCGCGAACACGTTGCGATAGCCGTTGCGCGTATAGAGGCCCGGCACGCCCTCCGACAGCGGCTTGCCGCTCTGGCGCCGGAACACCAGCGTCGCGTCGGGGCCGACCGCGCGCGCGACGCTGAAGTCGAACGCGGACGTCGCCGGGCGCAGCGTGCGCGTGAGCTGCCGGTACAGCCGCTGCGAGAACGGCACCTGCCGCAGCCGGTCGCGCACGTCGGCCACGAGCCGCTCGTTCATCGGATACGGCGACACCGCGACGCGGTTGCCGAACAACGCGGCGAGATGCGCGCGCAGCGCGGACCGTTCGGCCGGCGAGAAATCGGGCGGCAGCGAGCGCTCCATCTCCAGGTCGACGACGGCCTGCACGAACGCGGGATCGTAGTGCGCGCTGTCGTACAGCATCAGGTACGCCTTCAGCGCCGCATACGCGTAGTCGGTTTCGTCGGGCCGCGCGTCGCGCAGCGCGGCCTCCATCCGGCTCGCGGCGATCGGCAGCAGCACGTCGTTGAGCGCGCGCCGGTACACGGAATCGACGGCCTCGTCGATCTTCTCGCCCTGGAACAGCCCCCACCGATACGCGAGCGGCGGATGCTGCAGGTCGACGCCGCCCGCATTCGCGAGCCCGCCGAGCGCGTCGAGCACGGGCAGCAGCCGGGCGATATCGGACGCGTCAGAGAACTTCGCGCCGGCGATCTGCGAATCGACGGCCGGCACGCGCGCGGCGATCTGGTCGAGATACGCGCGATTGTTCGAGTAGCTGCGCAGCCACGCGACCAGCATGGCGACGCATGCCAGCGCGACCAGCACGTAGCCGGCGATCTGCAGCACGCGCCGCTTCTGATGCCAGCGCAGGTCGCTGCCGGCGAGCGCGGCTTCGCGGAAGATGTGCTCCTGCAGCAGCGACTTCAGGAAGAAGCTGCGCCCGGTCGAGCCGACCTGCGCGACCGGCGGCACGCCCTCGATCTTCAGGAAGCGCTTGATGCCGCTCATCACGCGATCGAACGCGGTGCCCTCCTGCGTGCCGCTCGTCAGGTAGACGCCACGCAGCATCGGCATCGGCTCGTAGCTCGATACGGAAAACACCTCGGCGACGAACTGGCCGAGCATGTCCTGCAGGTCGGCGATCTGCTGCGGCAGCAGGTACGTCATCTCGCGCTGGCGCGCGTCGGTCTGCGCGGCCAGCAGGTCGGGCAGCCCGTCGTTCAGCCGCTGGTGCAGCAGCCGGTATTCGCGGTCGAATGCCGCGCGCAGGTCGAAGCCGGGCGCCTCGCTCTGCGCGAGCGGGAACGTGAAACCCCACACCTGCGCGCATTCCGCGCGGCCGTAGTTGCCGAAATACTCGGCGAAGCCCGCGAGCAGGTCGGCCTTCGTGACGAGCAGGTACACGGGAAAGCGGATGCCGAGCTGCGCGCGCAGCTCGAGCAGCCGCTTGCGCAGCACCATCGCGTGCTGCGTGCGTTCGGATTCCGACGCGCCGAGCAGGTCGGCCACGCTGATCGTCAGCATCGCGCCGTTCAGCGGCTGGCGCGTGCGGTATTTCTTCAACAGGTCGACGAAGCCCTTCCACTCGGCTTCGTCGAGCGCGCGGTTGCCTTCGTGCGTCGTGTAGCGGCCCGCCGTGTCGATCAGTACTGCATCGTTCGTGAACCACCAGTCGCAGTGCCGCGTGCCGCCCACGCCGCGAATCGCCGCGCGGCCGAACTGCTCGGCGAGCGGAAAGCTGAGCCCGGAATTCACCAGCGCGGTCGTCTTGCCCGAGCCCGGCGCGCCGATGAACACGTACCACGGCAACTGGTACAGATATTGGCGCGACATCCGGTCGAACCAGTGCGGCAGGCCCTTGCGCACCGTGTCGGCCTGCCCGAAGCGGACCTTCTTCAGCAGCGTCGCGGCTTCGTCGAAACGGCTGCGCAGTTCGTCGAGCTGCGCCTTCGCCGGATCGTCGGCGGTGGCAGGCCCCGGCACGGCCTCGCGCAGCTGGTTCAGCAGCTGCGCATTGAGGCGGCCCGCGCGCCAGCTTCGCCACGCGACGCGCGCGCCCCACGCGGCGAACAGCACCGCGATCGTCAGCCCGCGCGCCCAGCCGCTTTCGAGCGGCCGGACCTCGGCGAACGCGAACAGCGGGCCCGCGAGCCACACGAAACACGCGAGCACGACGAGACCGGCGAAGGTCCAGATCTCCCGCGACGGCAACGGCCGGACGAAACGCGCGACAGCCTGGTTCATGTCAGTTCGCCCCCTGCGTCGCGCCGACGGCGGCGCTGCCGGGCGCCGGCAGCAGCGTGATCTCGACGCGCCGGTTCAGCGCGCGGTTCGCGGGCGTATCGTTCGGCGCGACCGGATCGAGCGTGCCGCGCCCTTCCGCCGCGAGCCGCTCCGGATGGTCGAGCCGCGCGGCGATCATGCTGCGCACGGCTTCCGCGCGTTCGCGCGACAGGTCCCAGTTCGACGCGAAGCGCGCGGTATGCACGGGCGTGTCGTCGGTATAGCCGGTCACGCGGACGTTGCCGGGCACCTTGTTCAGCGCATCGGCGACGCGCGCGAGCACCGGCACGTAGCGGTCGATCACCGACGTCGAGCCGGACTTGAACAGCCCGTCGCCGCGCAGCACGATCACGCTGCGATCGGCGTCGTCGCGCACCGACACGAGGCCGGCCGCGATCTCGGGTTCCAGGAACTTCGCGATGCGCGGCGCCGCCGCCGGGCGCGGCGGTGCCTGCGCGGGCTGCAGTTTCGGCACGTGCAGCGCGTCGATCGACGCGAACAGCCGATCCGAATGCCCGGCGAGCGCGATGCGCAGCCCGACGAACACGCCGAAGCCGATCAGTAGCGCGAGCGCCACGCACACCCACAGCGGCACGACGAAACGGCGCGCGACGTCGCGCGTGACGACGTCGCGCCAGTGCGGCGACAGCGCCGGTTCGAATTCGCCGCGCACCGAGCGGATCGTCAGCGCGAGCTGGTGGCGCAGCGCGTCGAGTTGCGCATGGCCGTTGTCGAGCACGCGATAGCGGCCCTCGAAGCCGAGCGCGAGACAGAAGTACAGCAGCTCGAGCAGGTCGAGATGCTGGCGTGGCTGCTGCGACAGCCGTTCAAGAAGGTGGAAGAACTTCTCACCGCCCCAGGTTTCGTTGTGGAACGACACGAGCAGGCTGTGCGACGACCATACGCTGCCACCCCACGGCGTCAGCGCGGCGGCCTCGTCGAGCGCCGTGCACAGGCAGTAGCGCGCGCCGATGATCGCCTCGGACGGCACGCCGGCTTCCTGCGCGCGCGCCTCGAACTGGCGGATCTCGACGACGAGATGCTCGCGCAGCCACGCCGGGTTCGGATGATGGACGGTCGAGCGGATCTGCGGCACCAGGTTGAGCAGCGGGTTCGCGGCTGCGACGAGCGGGTTCGTGCCGCTCGCGGCCCAGCGGCCCGGCCGCGGCTGCGTGGCCGTCGGCCCGGCCGCGCCGGGTGCGCCGGATGCGCCGGAGGCGGCGGCCGGATGCATGCCGCCCGGATTCGGCGGCACAAAACCGCCCGCGCCTGCGCCGGTGGCGATCGAATCGGAGGAAGTGTTCATCTCGATGTCCCGCCCTCACCCGCGGATCGCCCAGAACTCCATCGAGAGCCCAGGGAATTCGCCGGCAAAATGAAATGCGAGACCGCCGGAACGCGCCAGTTGCTTCCACAGGTCGCTGCCCTTGTCGATCTCGAAGTACGTATGACCCGCGTGATACGGGATCTGCCGCGGCGCGACCGGCAACTGGCGCATCGTGATGCCCGGCAGTTGCAACTGCACCAGATCGCGGATCCGCTCGACGGGCCCGAGCTTCGCCTGCGCGGGAAAGCGCGCGCGCAAGCTGTCGGCCGGCACGTCCGCGCGCACCGCGAGCACGAAGCCGGCCGTGTCGCGCAGCGCCGGGTCGGCCAGCGTCGCGACGCGAATGCCGTTGCCCGCGTCGCGCAGCTCGATCTGGATCGCGTTCTGTTCGAGCACCGTCGACAGCGACCGGCGCAGTTCCGTCATCAGTTCCGCGAAGCTCGTGCGCAGGTCGTCGTGCACGTAGACCGCGAGCGACTGCGGGCGGCGGCCGGCCGCCGTGAACGTGCTCAGGTCGCACGCGAGCTTCAGCCAGTCGCAGAACAGCGCTTCCGGATGCGTCGCCACGTGCTGCTGCGCATGCCAGGTCAGCGCGAGATAGCGGTTCACGAGTTGCAGCAGCAGGAAGTCCGCGACTTCCGATACGCCGCCGCGCCCCGGCTCCGACAGCCGTTCCGCGAGCGCCTCGCTGCGCTGCGTGAGCAGCCCGTGCAGCTCGCGCGTATAGGCCAGCAACACGGCATCGCGCTGCGCGACGAGCCGCGGCGGAATATAGCCGTCGTCGACGAGCAGCCGCGCGTCGGTGCGCCGCTCGACGACCTGTGCGACGCCGAGCGCGTGCCAGTCGCCGGTCAGCTCGGCTTCGAGCATCAGCCGCAGGTTCAGTCGCCCCGTCTGCAGCAGCGCGGGGCCGAGCGCGACCGCGTTCGCGTCGGCCACTTCGTATTCGCGCACGACGTAGCGGGCGACGTCCGCGTTGCCGTTTCCCCCGTTTCCACCGTTTCCCCCGTTTGCGCCGTGGCTGCCGTTTGCTGCGCCTGCGCCGAACGACACCTCCTCGCCGCCGCCGCGCCACAGCGGCAGCGCGAGCACGACGAGCTGGTCCTTCGCGTCGGTCGGCACGTCGAGCGGTTCGGGGAGATCGTCCGGATGCGACAGGTCGAACGGCGTACCGTCGCGCATCACGCCCGACGCGGCGCGCAGCGCGACCTTGCCGAGCGCGAGCTGCTCGCGATCGATTTCCAGCGTATCGAAGCCCCAGTAGAACCCTTGCAGCGGCAGGCAGCGCAGCGCGACGTAGCGTTCCCAGTGCCGTTCGAGCTGCTGGAAATGCTGCGGCCGCAGGAACATCCCCTCGGTCCACACCACGCGCTGGCGGAGTGCCGCGACCGGCGTCGCGGACATCGTCGGTTCGGTCATGGGCGCCCCCGCGCGTCGTTCAATGCGATGCCGCCGTTCCGGACCGCGATCGACAGCTTCAGCTCGCCCGGCGACGTCTGCCAGAACTTGTAGAGGTTCAGCTGCTTCGCGCGCGGCAGCGGCACCGTCAGCCGCCAGCGGTTTTTCTCGAGCATCCGGTATTCGGCGATCACGCCGATCGCGCCGGCCTCGACGTTGCCGCGATAACGCAACGTGCGCGATTCGCCCGGCCGCAGGATCACGCGGTCGGTGCCGAGCAGGTCCGCGCCGAGTACGTTCTCGGGCTTGTCCTGCAGCGAGAAGAAGTCCGCGCTGTCGAACGCCGATGCCGCGCGAAGCTGGAACACCTTCAGCACGATCGGCGAAGGCTTGCGGTTCAGGTCAGGGTTGACGTCCTGCGCAACGTCGACCGTGATCGCATACGGCACCGCGGCCGCGTGCTCCGTCGCGCCGCACCCCGGAAGCAGCAATACGCATCCCCATACGATGAAACTGCTCGACCGCCATTGCATATTCCACCCTCGCCACCCAATAGCCATCCGCCGGTTTCCGAGTTCGAAACCGGTTGATCGGATTAAAAAAAGGGACAATTAATTGACCGGTAATTATGTTGTTTACATATCCTTCCGTTGAATTTTTTGCCGGCAAATTGTTCTCTTGAAAAGCCGGGACAAATCATCCAGGGTTTATGAAAGTTGAATTATCGAGATGACAGGCAATTGAATCGATATCGGTTATTAATCGAAAAAGCTGGCCCGACCGGTTCGCCCTGGCGGCCCGGTTCTATTGCGTGGACACCTGTCGGATGGGCGCGGAGCGCAAGCCGGCCGGCCGCCGGGCAAGGGCTGCTCGCGACGCTGATGGTGTGCCAGGCTGTTCGTGCCGCCCGAACGGACGGTCCGGTTTTTCGTGCATTGACGAGCGCTGACCAAACAACTGACGAATCGGAAAAACACAGCGAACTATAGATCGTTTTCTGGGATTAACAAGCCCTGAAATTCGTAGTCTATTTTCAGGTTCAAATGGAATCGGATCGGCCAGTTGAAACAAAACGTAACAGCGACTTCGGCGCCGATGATTGGCACTAGAATCCAACAGCGCTTGTGTGCCACCTTCCAATTACGCAAATTCTTCATTTCAAAAATGAAAGGCCGTTCATTGCTCGTTATTTTCCTCGGCGTCTTGTTGCTGGGGGCCGGCGGGTGCAGCACGTCCCCGACGCAGTCGGCCGCGCATGCGACGGTCGACAGCGCGCGCGCCGCGTACGCCGCCGGCGACTACGGGCGCACGATCGCGCTGCTGAGCCACGCGAAGGAGATCGACGGCGCCGACACCGACACGCAGGTTGCCGCGCACAAGCTCCTCGCGTTCAGCTATTGCGTGACGAACCGCGTCACGCCGTGCCGCGCCGAGTTCTCGAAGATTCTCGACCTCAACCCGCGCTTCGACCTGTCCCCCGCCGAGAAGGGGCATCCGGTCTGGGGGCCCGCGTTCGAGTTCGCGCGCCGCAGACATGCGTCGTCATCCTGAACGAACCGGTTTCCACGCGAGCGCTTCATCTACCGAGCGACGTATGACATGCAACTGATCGTGATCGAACATGCCGGCGAACCGGTCGAAAACGACTCCTACGACGCCGTCGTGTTTCATCCGCCGGGCGGCACCATCGGCCGGGCCAGCGACAACCATCTGGTGCTGCGCGACGACACGCGGCAGATTTCGCGGCTGCAGGCGCTGCTGCAGGTCGGCGACGACGCGTGCCTGCTGAAGAACCTGAGCAGCGTGTCGACGATCGAGGTGAATCGCGAGCCGGTCGGCTATGCGCAGGAACGCGCGCTCAGTACCGGCGACATCATCCGCATCGGGCCGTACGTGCTGCGGGCCGAACGCGACGATGGCGGCGACGCGCCGGTCATCGACATGGCGCCCGATTCGGGTGTGCACGTCGACAGGCGCGGCGCGGCGGCGGGTGCCGCATCGACGCAACCTTCGCACACGCCCTCGCCTTCGCCTTCGCGCGACGACACGAAAGGCGCCGGCAACCGGCTGTGGGGGTTGCTCCAGGATCGTCTCGGCCCGCGCGGCAAGGCGGCGGATGCCGGCGCCAGGCCGGTTGGTCCGGCACGCGCGGACGCGGCGCAGCCCGCGAACCGTGCCGCAGCCCAGCAGGCCGTGCCGTCCGCACCGTCGCAGCGCGACCTGAATCAGCTATCGACCGATCCGCTCGACCTGTTCGCGCAGTCGTCAGGCGATATCGGCGCGTCGGGTACGGCGCCGTCGGCTGATCGCGGCAACGCGGATCGCGACGCGTCGTCCGCGACGCAGGTCGACCACGCACCCGAGTGGACGCAGCACGTGCGCGTGCAGCCGGCGGCCGCGCGCGCCGACGCGCGGCCGGCCGACGAACCGGCCTCGCATGCCGCGCGCGCACCGGCGCCGCCGACACCCGACGAACTGCTGAACGCGTTCTTCGAAGGCGCGGGGCTCGACACGGCCGCCGAATCGCACCAGTGGTCGGCCGAACAGCTCTATATCGCGGGCCAGTTGCTGGCGCTGTTCGCGAACGGCACGGTCGAGCTGCTGTCGTCGCGCAGCATCCTGAAGCGCGAGGTGAAGGCGCACATGACGATGCTGCTCGATCGCGAGAACAACCCGCTGAAGCTGCTGCCGGACGGCGGCGCGGTGCTGCGGCAGATGTTCGGGCTGCCGCTGCCGGGCTTCATGTCGCCGCAGAGCGCGGTCAGCGACGCGTTCCAGGATCTGCACGCGCACCAGATCGGCATGGTCGCCGGCATGCGCGCGGCGCTGATGGACCTGCTGACGCGCTTTTCGCCGCAACGGCTGCGCGAACGCGACGACGCGATGCGCTGGTACGAGAAGCGCGTGCCGGCGCTGTACAAGGCGCGGATGTGGGATCGCTACGCGGCGACCCATCGCGATACGGTGTTCGCGATCGAGGACGATTTCGCGTCGGTGTTCGGCAAGGCGTTTCTGGCAGCGTACGACGCGGAAGTGGAAAGCTATCGCGGCAGCAGCCGGCATTGAGTCGCGTCACCGCGTAACCCCCGTAGCGGTGCATTCGCGAATTGCGATACGCTCGCCGTGCACCGGCAATCGACGCCGGTCAGGAGCGAAATGAGCACGATGACGGAGACCCTCGATCCAGCGGCACTGCCGCCGCGCGTCGCGCGACTGGTGCTGGTGACGCCGGATGGCGCCGTGATCGGTTGCCTGCCGCCGATGCCTGTCGCGATCCCGTGGTGGCAGGAAGTCGAGTCGGTCGTGCGGGCCGCGCGCGAACGCCATGGCGTCGACGTGACGATCCTGCGCCTGCTGGAAACCGTTCGCGACCGTGCGCCCGGCGGCGAAGTCACCTATCTGGCCGAGATTGCGGAACCGGTGGCGGCCGAAGCCTGGACAGGAAACATCGAACCCCATTCGCTGCGCCGAAGTTACGCACGGCCGGGCGGCCCCGCGGCCGATCTCGGCTGGGCGGCGCGCGTGCTTGCCGGTCATGGTCTGTCGCCCAGCGCCAATCCCGTGCAGGTTCGAACCTGGAATCTCTCCAGCGTCTGGCGTATCCCGATCGGGGCGCGATCGGCCTGGCTGAAAGTGGTGCCGCCGTTCCTCGATCACGAGGGCCGCGTCATCACGGCGCTGGCCGGCCGGCGCGTGCCGACGCTGCTGGGGCACGACGAATGCGGACGCATCCTGCTCGCGGAAATCCCCGGAGATGACCTGTTCGATGCAGCGCTGCCGCAACTGCTCGACATGGTGACGCTGCTGGTCGACATCCAGGCTTCGTGGATCGACCGCGTCGACGAATTGCACGCGATGCGGTTACCCGACTGGCGCGGCGCGGGTCTGGCTGCCGATATCGCCGACGTCGTCGAACGGACCGGCGAGGGACTGTCGCGCGCCGAACGGGCGTCGCTACGGCATTTTGTGAGCGGCCTTCAAGAGCGGTTCGCCGGGATCGATGCGTGCGGATTGCCGAATACGCTGGTTCATGGCGACTGCCATCCCGGCAATTTTCGCGGCACGCGATCGGAACTCACGCTGCTGGATTGGGGCGACAGCGGAATCGGCCACCCGCTGCTCGACCAGTCCGCGTTTCTCGACGCCGTTCCGCGCCACTACGCGGCGGCGATCAAGGATCACTGGAATCGCGAATGGCTGGCGAGGCTGCCCGGCAGCGACCCGGTGCGTGCCGCCGCGCTGCTTGCACCGATCGCCACGGCCAGACGGGCCGTGATCTACCAGCGATTCATCGACAACATCGAGCCGTCGGAGCAGATCTATCATCGCGGCGATCCGGCCGACTGGCTGGGCCAGACCGCGGCGCTGGTCGCGACGCAGGATTGAACGCGGGATGGCCTTCGCCGATGCCGTGAATCGCCACGGCATGGAAACGGGAACAGCAAGAAAAAACGGCGCAGGCCGGGCGCGATACCCGACCTGCGCCGTTCACGCGCGCCGCACCAACGGCGCGCGGCGCGGACTCGGACGAGCGACCGTCAGACGGCCATCACCGTCACCGACTTCGTGACGAGGTACGGCTCGAGCGCTTCCGGCCCGCCTTCCGACCCGTAGCCCGAATCCTTCACGCCGCCGAACGGCATTTCCGGCCACGGCGTAGCCGGCTGGTTGATCCACAGCATCCCTACTTCGAGGCGCTGCGTGAGCAGGTGCACGTTCGCGAACGAACGCGTGAACGCATAGCCGGCCAGCCCGAACGGCAGACGATTCGCTTCGGCGATCGCGTCTTCGAGCTTGTCGAAGCCGCGAATCGCCGCGACCGGGCCGAACGGCTCGTTGTTGAACACGTCCGCTTCGAGCGGCACGTTCGCGATCACCGTCGGCGCGAAGAAGTTGCCTTCCGCGCCGATCCGCTCGCCGCCCGTCTCGATGCTCGCGCCGACCTTGCGCGCGTTGTCGACGACCGATGCCATCGCGGTCAGGCGGCGCGGGTTCGCGAGTGCGCCGAGCGTCGTGCCTTCCTCGAGGCCGTTGCCGACCTTCAGGCTTTCGGCATGCTTGACCAGCGCGCGCGTGAACTCGTCGCGGATGCTGTTGTGCACGAGGAAACGCGTCGGCGAAATGCAGACCTGCCCCGCGTTGCGGAACTTCGCGCCGCCGGCGGCCTTCACCGCGAGCGCGACGTCGGCGTCTTCTGCGACGATCACCGGCGCGTGCCCGCCCAGCTCCATCGTTGCGCGCTTCATATGCTGGCCCGCGAGCGCGGCGAGCTGCTTGCCGACCGGCGTCGAACCCGTGAACGTGACCTTGCGGATCACCGGGTGCGGGATCAGGTACGACGAGATTTCGGCCGGATCGCCGTACACGAGGCCGATCACGCCGGCCGGTACGCCCGCGTCGACGAACGCGCGCAGCAGCGCGGCCGGCGATGCGGGGGTTTCCTCCGGCGCCTTCACGAGGAACGAGCAGCCCGTCGCGAGCGCGGCGCTCAGCTTGCGCACGACCTGGTTGACCGGGAAATTCCACGGCGTGAACGCGGCGACCGGGCCGACCGGCTCCTTGACGACCGTCTGCTGCGCGCCGAGGTTGCGCGGCGGCACGATCCGGCCGTACACGCGGCGGCCTTCGTCCGCGAACCATTCGATGATGTCGGCCGCCGACAGCACTTCGACGCGTGCCTCGGTGAGCGGCTTGCCCTGTTCCTGCGTCATCAACTGTGCAATCGCGTCGGCGCGCTCGCGCACCAGTGCGGCCGCCTTGCGCATCGTTGCCGCGCGTTCGTGCGCGGGCACCTTGCGCCATGCTTCGAAGCCGCGCTGCGCGGCGGCGAGCGCGCGATCGAGATCGGCGATGCCCGCATGGGCCACCTTGCCGATCACGTTGCCGGTCGCCGGGTTCACGACGTCGATCGTCTTGCCGCTCGCGGCGTCGACCCACTCGCCGTCGATCAGCAGTTGCGTATCCGTATAAGTCACGTTAGCCATCCAGACACCCCTACATTGCGTCGATAAAACGCGCGCTGCCGCGAACGGCCGCGCGCCGGTTGACAGAAAGAGCAAAGCCGCCGGGGCTGACAACCACCCGGCGGTGCAGAAGGCAGGCACGCCGGCCCGCCTTCGTTCCGCATGGAGCCGCGCTCAGCGCGCGGCCGCCGTCGCCTTGCGGAGTTTCGCGACGTCCGCCGCCTGCACCGGCGGCGCGCCGTTGTTCCAGCCGGCGCGCATGAACGTCAGCACGTCGGCGATCTGCCGGTCGCTCAACTGGTTCGAGAACGCCGGCATCGGATACGCGGAAGGCACGCCGTCGATCACGAGCGTGTCGCTGCCGTTCAGCGTCACGTTGATCAGCGACGACGCATCGGCCTCGAGCACGTTCGGATTGCCGGCGAGCGGCGCAAGCAGCGGCGCGTAGCCGCGCCCGTCCGCGCCGTGGCAATGCAGGCAGTAAGCGTTATACACCTTCGCGCCCGGATCGGCTGCCGGCCGGCCCAGCACCACCTGCGTCGCCTTCGGATCGTAGCCGTACGGCGGCGCGCCCGTGCCGCCCGCGGCCGGCAGCGACTTCAGGTAGCGGGACATCGCGGCCAGATCGTCGTCGTTCAGCGCCTGCGTGCTGTGGTTGATCACGCTCACCATCGAGCCGAACGCGGTCGCGTGCCGGTTCGCGCCGGTCTTCAGGAACTGCGCGACGTCGGCCTCGTTCCAGCGGCCGAGCCCCGTGTTGTGCTCGCCGGTCAGGTTCGACGCGAACCAGTTGTCGATCGGCGCGCCCGACAGGAACGCCGCGCCGCTTTCGTCGAGCGCCTTCTCCTGGAAGCCGACGCCGCGCGGCGTGTGGCACGACCCGCAGTGCCCGAGCCCCTGCACGAGATACGCGCCGCGGTTCCACATCGGGTCCCTGGACGACTTGTCGGCATAGGGAGTCGTGTCGAGGAACACCGCGTTCCACAGCGCGAGCGGCCAGCGCATGTTCAGCGGCCACGGGATGTCGGACGGCCGGTTCGGCTGCTTCACCGGTTCGACGCCGTGCATGAAGTATGCGTACAGCGCCTTCACGTCGTCGTCCTTCAGCTTCGCGTACGACGGATACGGCATCGCCGGATACAGGTGATGGCCGTCCTTCGCGACGCCCGCGCGCAGCGCGCCGGCGAACTCGGCTTCCGTGTAGCCGCCGATGCCGGTGTCCGGATCGGGCGTGATGTTGGTCGTGTAGATCGCGCCCATCGGCGTGACCATCTTCAGGCCGCCCGCGAACGGCGTGCCGCGCGGTGCGGTATGGCACGCGACGCAGTCGCCGGCTTTCGCGAGATACGCGCCGCGCGCGACGAGCGCGCTGTCGGCCGGTGCCGTCTGCGCGGCGTGCGCGACCGGGCCGGCCAGCAGCGCGGACAGCGCGAGCAGCGATGCGCCGAGCGTGTTCAGGGTCAGGTTTCGCATGGTCGTTCCCGCCCCTCAGGCCGTCTTCAACTGGTTGCCGACCGGCAGCTTGCGCAGCCGCTTGCCGGTTGCCGCGAAGATCGCGTTCGACAGCGCCGCCGCGGTCGCGGCCGTGCCCGGTTCGCCGATCCCGCCCGGCGCTTCGCCGCTCTTCACCAGGTGTACCTCGATCGGCGGCGTCTCGTTGATTCGCAGCATCCGGTAGTCGGTGAAGTTGCTCTGCGTCACGCGGCCGTCCTCGATCGTGATCTCGCCGTACAGCGCGCCCGTGATCCCGAAAATGATGCCGCCCTGCACCTGCGCCTCGATCGTGTTCGGGTTGACGAACATTCCGCAGTCCACCGCGCACACGACGCGCTTGACCTGCACGTCGCCGTCGTCCACCGCGACGTCGATGACGATCGAGAAGAAGCTGCCGAACGCGTGCATCACCGACACGCCGCGCCCTTGCCCTTTCGGCAGCGACGGGCCCCAGCCGGCTGCCTTGGTCGCGACGTCGAGCACGTTGCGCGCGCGCGGCGTCTTGCCGAGCAGCGCACGGCGATATTGCACGGGGTCGGCCTTGGCCTGCGCGGCCAGCTCGTCGATGAAGCTCTCGACGACGAAGGTGCTGCGGGTCGGGCCGACGCCGCGCCAGAACGCGGTCGGCACGTGGCGCGGCTCCTGCCGCACATAGTCGATCAACTGGTTCGGCAGGTCGTACGGCAAGTCGGTTGCGACCTCGACCGCGTCGGGATCGACGCCGTCCTTGAACGCCGGCGGCGCGAAGCGCGCGAGGATCGACGAGCCGACGATCCGGTGCTGCCACGCGACCGGCTTGCCGTTCGCGTCGAGGCCGGCCGAGATCCGGTCGTAGTAGTACGGCCGGTACATGTCGTGCTGGATGTCCTCCTCGCGCGTCCAGATGACTTTCACGGGCGCGTTGACTTGCTTGGCGATCTTCACGGCCTGGCCGATCATGTCCGTCTCGAGCCGCCGGCCGAAGCCGCCGCCGAGCAGGTGGTTGTGCACGACAATCTTGTCCGGCGGAAAGCTCGTGAGCCGCTGCACGGTATCGACCGCGCGCGTCGGCACCTGCGTGCCGACCCAGATCTCGCAGCCGTCGTTGCGCACGTGCACCGTGCAGTTCACGGGCTCCATCGTTGCGTGCGCGAGGAACGGCTGTTCGTAGACGGCGTCGATGCGCGTCTTCGCGCCAGCGAACGCCTTGCCGACGTCGCCGTCCTTGCGCGCGACCGCGCCCTTGCCGTTCGCCGCGGCCTGCGCGAGATCGGCGACGATGTCCTTCATCGACACCTTCGCGTCCGCGCCTTCGTTCCACTTCACGACGAGCGCCGACGCGCCGCGCTTCGCGGCCCACGTGTGATCGCCGACCACCGCGACCGCGTTGTCCGCGCGCACGACCTGGCGCACGCCGGGAATCTTCTTCGCGGCGGTATCGTCGACGCTCGCGACCGTGCCGCCGAACACCGGGCTGTTCACGATCACCGCGTACAGCATGCCGGGCACGCGCACGTCGAGCCCGAACTGCGCGGTGCCGTCGACTTTCTCCGACGAATCGAGGCGCTTCGCGGGGGTGCCGATCAGCTTGAAATCCTCCGGCTTCTTCAGCACGACATCCTTCGGCACCGGCAGCTTCGCCGCAGCGTCGGCGAGCTGGCCGTACGACGCGCGCCGGCCGCTCGGCGGGTGCTGCACTTCGCCATTTGCTGCACGGCAGGATGCCGGATCGACATTCCATTGCTTCGCGGCCGCCGCGACCAGCAGCGTGCGCGCCGTGGCGCCCGCGCGGCGCAGCGGTTCCCATGCGTAGCGAATCGATGTCGAGCCGCCGGTGAGCTGGCCGCCGAGCAGCGGATCGAAGAACAGCTTCTCGTTCGGCGGCGCATGATCGAGCGTCACGCTCGACAGCGGCACTTCGAGTTCCTCGGCGATCAGCATCGGCAGCGCCGTGTAGACACCCTGGCCCATCTCGACCTTCGGCATCACCAGCGTGACCTTGCCGCTGCGGTCGATCTGCACGAACGCGTTCGGCGCGAATACGCGGGCACGCGCGGTTTCGTCGCCGTCGCCGCCGATCACCGAACGGCGCGTGTCGTCGCCTGCCGCCGGCAGGCTGAAGCCGAGCAGCAAGCCGCCGCCCGCCGCCGCGCCGAGCGACATGCCGAACTTGAGAAACGACCGCCGCGACACGCCCGCGCCGGCCCGACCTGCTTCGATCAGTCCTCGCGACATGTCAGCCTCCGCAGAGCCGCCTCAAGGGGGCTGGCCGCCCCCTCGGAGGGCAGTGAACAAAGTGAACGTGGGGGCTGTTTCATCTCAGGCCCCCTTGGCGGCTTGCTTGACGGCCGCGCGAATCCGGTTGTACGTGCCGCAGCGGCAGATGTTGCCGGCCATCGCCGCGTCGATGTCGGCGTCGCTCGGGTTCGGGTTCGACGCGATCAGCGCGGTGGCAGCCATCACCTGCCCCGACTGGCAGTAGCCGCACTGGACGACGTCGAGCTCGCGCCATGCCTGCTGGACCTTGTGGCCGGCCGGTGTCGCGCCGACGGCTTCGATCGTCGTGATCTTGCGGCCCGCGACGGCCGCGACCGGCAGCACGCACGAGCGAGCGGCGACGCCGTCGAGATGCACGGTGCACGCGCCGCATTGCGCGATCCCGCAGCCGAACTTCGTGCCGGTGAGACCGACGACGTCGCGCAGCACCCAGAGCAAGGGCATGTCGTCGGGGGCGTCGACCGCGCGGGTTTCGCCGTTGATGTTGAGGGTGACCATTCAGCCTCCGGGGCCGGTGTATTGGGGAAGCGGCGCGCCTGGCGCGCCGCGCGGGGTCGTCGTTGTCTTCGCCGTCGCGCGGTGCGGGACGGGTGCCGCGCGGCCCGGGTGGGACGAGCCGCGGCGGTGATCCTGCGTCGTTACTCGGCCACGTCGACGCCCGACAGCACCTTGATGACCGGCGGTGCCGTGAACCAGTCGGCCGACTTCGTACGGAATTCGCCGAAATACGGGCTGGCGAGGTGCGCGTCGAATGCGGCCTGGTCGTCGTAGATCTCGTACAGGTGCAGGTTCGGCGAGCCGTCTTGCTCGCGGAACAGGTCGTAGCGCCGGTTGCCCGGTTCGGCGCGCGTCTTGACGACCATGCCGCGCAGTTCGGCCTCGGCGGCCTGTGCATGTTCGGGTTTCAGGAACAGCGAAGCAATCACGTGAAGCGCCATCTTGTCACTCCTTTCGAAACGGAATCGAGCATGCCACAAGCCGGCGTCGCGCGACGCCGGCGTGCAATCGTGGTGGGTTGCCGTGCCGCGGCATCAGGCCAGTTCGTCCGGGCCCACGCGCACGACGACCTTGCCGAAGTTCTTGCCGGCCAGCAGGCCGATCAGCGCTTCCGGTGCGTCGGCCAGGTCGGGGACGACATCTTCCAGCGTCTTCACCTTGCCCTGCGCGACCCACTCGCTCATCTCCTTCAGGAACGGCGCATAGCCGGTCGCATAGTGATCGAGGATGATGAACCCCTGCATGCGGATGCGCTTGCGCAGGATCGTCGACACCAGCGCCGGCAGGCGGTCGGGCCCGGCCGGCAACGCGGTGTCGTTGTAATGCGCGATGATCCCGCACACCGGCACGCGCGCGTGATCGTTGAGCAGCGGCCACACGGCGTCGAATACCTCGCCGCCGACGTTCTCGAAATAGACGTCGATGCCATTCGGGCACGCTTCCTTCAGCTTCGCGGCGAACGCCGGATCGCGGTGGTCGACGCACGCGTCGAAGCCAAGCGTGTCGGTCACGTACGCGCACTTGTCGGCGCCACCCGCGACGCCGATTACGCGACAGCCCTTCAGCTTCGCGATCTGGCCGACGACCGAGCCGACCGCGCCGCTGGCTGCCGCCACGACCACGGTTTCGCCGGCCTTCGGCTCGCCGATCGTCAGCAGCCCCGTATAAGCGGTAAAGCCCGGCATGCCGAGCACGCCGAGCGCATACGACGGATGCGCGAAGTCGCGACCGAGCGGAATCAGGTCGCGGCCGTCGGACAGTGCATAGTCCTGCCAGCCGGCGCCTGCGACGACCAGATCGCCTTCGCGGAACGCGGGCAGGTTCGACGACACGACGCGGCTGACCGTGCCGCCGACCATCACGTGGCCGAGTTCGACCGGCGCGGCATAGGACGGCGCGTCGCTCATCCGGCCGCGCATGTACGGGTCGAGGGACAACCAGACCGTGCGCAGCAGCACCTGGCCGGCGCCGGGCGTCGGCACGTCGCCGGACTCGGTGCGGAAGTTGCCCGGCGTCGGCGCGCCGACCGGGCGCGAAGTCAGGATGATCTGGCGGTTTGCGGTCTTGTTTTGCGGCATGTGAGTCTCCGTCAACAGGAATGAACGTGCTTCGTGGGCACGTTCGGATCAGGGATGGACCAGCAGAAGACGAGCACGCGCGGCAACGTTGGCGGTCAGGCCATCGCGGTTGCACGCGTGCGGTTGGAACAATCGGGACAGCGTAATGCGGGGCGAGGCATTCGTCATGCGTGTATAAGTAGACCAGTCGTCTAGGATCGAGGCAAAAACAAGGCGCGCCAATGCGCGCCCGGGTTACGACTGCGCTCCGTCATGCGCGGCCGGCGGCAGGTTCAGCATGCGCCGTGTTTCGACCATCGCCCTTTCGAGCGGTTTGCGATTGCGGTGAATCTTTTCCAGCAGCGTTGCGCCCAGCCACAGCTCGTAAAGGACCGCGGCCGTGTGCGGCGGATCGTCGACCGCACGCAGCGAGCCGTCGGCGAGCCCTGCTTCGATGCCGCCCGCGAGCCGGTCGATGATCTGGCTCGTGCCACGCCGCAGCACCGTGCGCATCGATTCCGACAGGTCCGACACTTCCGCGCCGAGCTTCACCGCGAGGCACTTGCCTTCCGGATCGTCCGCGCATTGCGTGTGCAGCCAGTTGTCCCAGTACGTCATCAGGCGTTCGGCGCCCGTGCCGGCCTGATGCTTGAACAGGTTGTCGAGATGCGCGAGATAGCCTTCGAAATACGCTTCGAGCAGCGCTTCGCCGAATGCCTCTTTCGAGCCGAAGTAATGGTAGAACGAGCCCTTCGGGATGCCCGCCGCAGCGAGAATCTCGTTCAGACCGACCGCCGAAAACCCCTTGTGGAGCATGATCGGCTTCGCGATATTCAGGATGTGCTGGCGAACTTCCGCGCCTGAAGATGCATTCATGATGGCGTATGGTAGCAACGATTAGACCGGTCGTCTAGTAACGTCGGACCGGCATGTTGAGCGGCACTTTACCCGATCCCCGTGCGACACCCAATGGCCAGCCGGCGTTCCCCCGCCCGCGCCCCGGTGTTGCCGCGTGCGCGGCGTCACACGAGCGACTCGGTTTCGTCGCGGGCGTTTCATCGATTTCCCGGATAAATACGCGCGGCGCATGTGCCGGCGAACGCGAAGCTGCGGCCGGCATTGCACACGTGTGCAATGTGCCGGACCGTCGTTGCCTCTTCCCGAACCCGTGACCAGGAACGCTCATGACCGCTTCGAAACCCGAACGCCCGCCCGCACCGAACCGCCGGCGCTTCATCCAGCGCGGCGCCGCGCTGACCCTGTCGCCGCTCGTCGGCACACTGGCCGCGTGCGGCGGTGACGGCAACACGACGACCGCGTCGTCGTTCGCCGCCAACGGCGCCGCCGATACGTCCGCGCGCAGCTATGGCATCGCCGACCGCTCGATCACGATCAACGTCGTCAACGCGATCCCGTCGACGACGCTCGCGTACGGCAACGCGGCGAGCCAGAGCGGCTCGGTGCCGCAGGCGTCGCAAGCGCTGATCGCGACCGGACAATCGACCGCCGTCAGCGCGTCGAACAGCTGGGGCGATTGCACCGGATCGTTCAGTCTTGCCGGCGGCGATGCGTCGTTTGCGATCTCGTACACGCATCCGTTCGGATCGCAGCCGACCACCGTCAGCGTCACGCCGTCGGCCGGCTACGTGTCGGGCGCCGATGCCGCGACGTTTCCCGGTCACGACTCGGTCGCGAACCTCAACCTGTATCGCGGTGTCGCGACCGCGAACGGCGCGTGGGTCGTCCCGCTCGCGCAGCTCGCGACGCCGCCGTCCAACAATTGCCAGGATTTCGCGAACAGCATGTTCGGCAGCAACGTGCGCACGGCCGCGGCGATCCAGTCCGCGTATCAGGGCACGGGCCCGCTCGGCTACGTGCCGCCCGCCGATTTCACCGGCGGCCAGCTCGCGGGTTTCGTCGCGCAATGGGTGCAGCGCTGGCAGAACGGCGCATCGTATACGGTGCTGCCCGACGCCGATGCGCAACTCATCGACGCGCTGAAGCAGTACGTGTCCGGCGCATCGAGCGCCGGCCCGCTGACGATGTGGGTGCCGCAGATCGGGTGGCAGGCTGGCTCCGATCCGGCGGTGTTCGCGCTGACGGGTTATCGCGCGTTTCCGTTCGTCGATGCGCAAGGCAACTGGATCGCGGACACGCTGTCCGCATTCCTGACGCTGCTGGCGGCCGGTTCGCACATCGTCGCGATCAGCGCGACGAGCGACCTGCCGGCCGGCGTCACGATGCAGGCGTTCGACAGTTTCGTGGGCGCGAGCGGGCTGACGACGTCGACGGATATCGGCAATTCTCACTACGCGTCGGTCGTGAACACGACGGGTCGTTATTACCTGAGCGTCGGCAGCGATTTCGCACCGGCGAACTGCGGGCTGATCCTGTCGTTCCTGTACGGGCGCACGGTGAACAACCTGCTCGCGGGCGCCGGCAGCTACAACACGTTCATCCAGCTCGAAGGCTGGCAAGCCGGCGGTTCGCGTCACAACGCCGACTACGCGACGTATCAGCAGACGTTGTGGAACATCTCGACGTACGGGGCGTCCGCATACAGCGAGAAGCGCGCGACGTCGATCTTCCTCGCGCCGGCCGGCTGGACGCCGCAGGTCTACCAGACGACGCGGATGATGCCGTACGTCGGCGCCTATGCGCAGTCGAACGGCACGCCGCAGGGCTGGCTGAACACGTCGCTGGTCACGATTCCGGCGGATGCGCCGCCGCTGCCGTCGCGGTACGTGTCGAGCTGATCTGGATGGGTGGGTGGGCGAGCGTCGGCGTGTGCAGGTCTCGGCCGTTGGTCCGCTTGCCTGCTTCGGGCGTGCGTCGCGATCGGCTGACGCGCGCTTGCGGTTTCATCGTCAGCGCGCCGCTTCGTCGGCGCGCTTCCTCGTGCGCGCCTGCCGTTCGCTCCGCTGCGCGGCCGGCGCCGTCTTGACGCCGCGCACCGGTGCCCGCCGCGCAAGCACCGTCATTTCCCGCCTCAGCGCATCGAGCTCCTTGACGCGCGCCGCATCGGTCGCCAGCGCGCCGTCGAGTTGCCCTTGAAGCACCCCGCATCGATGCAGCGCATCGCCGAGTTGCGCCTGCAGCGCCGCGACATCCTTCCGCTGCTGCGCATCGCGCTGCTCCGCGCGCGATGCTGTCGCGTCGAGTTCCTTTTGCAGCCGCGCGGCCGCGAGCCGTTCGCGATCGATTTCCTGAAGCGCCCGCTTTTCCGACGCGCGCAAGCGATCCTCGGCCCGGCCCGCGTCGTCGCGCAGCCGGTCGAGCTGGGTCGTGAAATCCGCGCGTGCCTGTGCGAGTGCGCGGTCGCCTTCCGCGTTGTCGGCCTTCAGGCGTTCGATCTCCGCTTGCAGCGCGCGCCGCGATGCGTCGTCGGCCGCCCTCGCCTGCTCCAGTTCCTGAATGCGTACCTGCGCGACCAGCAGCGCTGCCGTACGTTGCTCCAGCGCGGTTTCGGTGCGGGCCAGTTCGGCCTGCAGCGTCGTGACTTCCGCGTTCGCTGCCGTGCGTTCGGCTTCGACTTCCGCGCGCAGTGCGTCGAGCGCGGCGGCCGCGTCGTTGCTCGACCGATTCCACAACGCCGCGACCAGCTCGCCGGCTGCCGCCTGCAGATCGGCCGGCAAGTCGGGATGTTCGATCCGCACGCGACTCTTTTCCCGCAGTTCGGCCCAGAACTCGCCGAGGACGGCCGTCGGCGTGCTCATGCTGCCCTTCCGGACGAGCTGGTACAGGCGGTTCGCGGTAGGCGTGATGCCGAAGCGGAAGAACAGCAGCGCGCAGGCCTCGCGATACAGCTCGCGGGTTTTCGGGAAGTCGGCCTTGAGGCGCTCGATTTCGGCGGTCAGGCGGGGTTCGTCGGCGGCGAGATCGGACATGGCAGGTTTCGTCAGGAATTTAGTAAATAATATAACGTAAACCGGCAAATATCCAATCATTGATGCCGATTGTTTTGACATTATTTCTATAATGTCGAGAACGTGAGCACCGGCATGTCGTGCCGGCATCACCGCTCTTCCCTGACCCCGCGCAATAGCCCCGTTGACAGTATGCATATGCATAGATACCTTTCCCTCACGTAGCGGCTTGCGATCCCGGCATCGGATGCAGCCCCGCTGCACGGCGTCGGCGGCCCTGCCCGCATCACGGCGCAATCGAAACGGCGACGCGAAGCGCGCGGCGTGCCCCGTTCGCGACCGACTCGCCCGCGCACCTCGCAACGCGATCCAGGAACGCATCATGAGTACACGTGAAGTCGTCATCTGCCACCCCGTCCGTACGCCGATCGGCACGTTCAACGGGTCCCTGAAGGACACCCCCGCCACCGAACTCGGCGCGATCGTCGTGCGCGAAACCTTGCGGCGCAGCGGCCTCGACGGCGCGTCGATCGACACGGTCGTGCTGGGCAACGTGATCCAGGCCGGCAACAAGATGAACCCGGCCCGGCAGGCCGCCATTGGCGCCGGCTTGCCGGTCAAGGTACCCGCGCTGACGGTCAACCGCGTCTGCGGCTCCGGCGCGCAGGCGGTCGTCAATGCCGCGCAGGAGATCCTGCTGGGTTACGCGAACGCGGCGGTCGCCGGCGGCATGGAAAGCATGGAGCGTGCGCCGTACCTGCTCGACGGCGCACGCTGGGGCTACCGGATGGGCGACGCGCCGATCCGCGACAGCATGCTGCGCGACGGCCTCGTCGACGCGTTTTCCGACCAGCATTCCGGATGGCATACCGAGGATCTCGCGAGCCAGCTCGACATCTCGCGCGACCGCCAGGATCGTTGGGCACTCCGCTCGCAGCAGCGTTTCTCCACCGCGCTCGCGCACGGCAAGTTCGACGCCGAGCTCGTGCCGGTCGACGTGCTGCAGCGCAAGGCGCGCGTCGCATATGCGCGCGACGAGACGCCGCGCCCCGAGACGACGCTCGAAACTCTCGCGAAACTGAAACCCGCGTTCCGCCCGGACGGCACGATTACCGCGGGCAACGCACCGGGCCTGAACAGCGGCGCGTCGGCGATGCTGGTTGCGGATCGCGCGTTCGCCGACGCGCACGGCATCGCGCCGAGCGCCCGGCTGGTTGCGTTCGGCGTTGCTGCCGTCGAGCCGGGCATGTTCGGGCTCGGCCCCGTTCCGGCCGTTAAGATCGCGCTCGAACGCGCGGGCTGGGCGCTGGCGGACGTCGAGCGTTTCGAGATCAACGAAGCGTTCGCGGTCGTGCCGATCGCGGTGGCCGGTCAGCTCGGCATTGCCGAGGAGATCGTCAACGTCGAAGGCGGCGCGATCGCGCACGGTCATGCGATCGGCGCGACGGGTGCGGTGCTGACGACCCGCCTGATCCATTCGATGCAGCGTGACCGCATCAAGCGTGGCGTCGTGACGCTGTGCATCGGCGGCGGCCAGGGCATCGCGCTGGCAATCGAGGCGCTTTGAGCCGAAACGGCGAAGCCGCGGGCGAAAACGTCCGCCGCGCGGGCTACCCGGGAAACGGGACGGCCGGTAACCTGCGCCGTTCATCGCGTTTTGGGCTGACGGTCGGAGCGTTCGCTTGCGCATCCCGCCAGGATTCGGCGGCGGCGCCCGTGTCACGGCGCTGCCACCGTCGACCGGTAGCGTTCTGGGCTCACCCACGCTATCGACAGACGAATCCGCCATGCAGCGCACGTCGCGCGCCACGTCCCACGTTTATGCGGCCACGTCCCGCGCCCTCGCCGTCAGTCTCGCGATCAACCTGCTGCTGCTCGCCGTCGAGACTGGCGCGGCATGGTCCGCGCATTCGTCGGGGCTGCTCGCGGACGTCGCGCACGCGGCAATCGATCTCGCGGCCGATGCACTGATCATCGTCGCGTGCCGGCTCGACGCGCGCCTGCCGGCGGAGCGGCGTCCGACCTACGAGCCGCTTGCACTCGCGGGCCTCGGCGCACTGCTCGTCGCGACGGGCGCGCAGATGATCTGGCACGCGGTCAGCCGGTTCGACGCGCCGCCCGTCGTACAGCCGGGCGCGACGACGCTCGCACTCGTCGGCATCACGCTCGCCGGCAAGGCCGCGCTGTCGCACTGGATGCTGCGCAAGGCGCGCGACACGGGCTCCGCGCTGCTCGAGGCGAGCGGCTGGCATGTCCGGACCGATGCGTTGTCGTCGTTGCTGGCGGCGCTCGCGATGAGCGCGGCGCTGGTCGGTTTCGGCCGTCTCGACGACGTGGCTGCACTTGCGATCGGCGCGCTCGTGATCCGTACCGGCGCCGGTTTCATCCGGCGCGGCTGCGCGCAGTGGCCGGCGCTGGCGGCGTGGGCGAATCGCGCGATGCGCGGGTCGTGAACGCGGTCGACACCGGCGCGCGTTGCGCCGACGCCCGCAATTTCCGGTACCCGCTATCGGTCATCGGCCGGGTGGAATGACAAAGAGGCTCGCGTCGTGCGAGCCTCTTTCGCTTGATGCTGCCATCGCCGTGCATCGACCGATATCGACGTCTCGCCTGACGAATGCGTCCGGTTCCGATGCAGCGAAATCGGCCGCTGCCTACCCGAGCGGCACCACGCTCCCGAGCAGGATTCGCACGAGCGTCGCCTGCCGCGTGACACCCGTCTTCGAAAAGATCGCGCGCAGGTGCGTGCGTGCCGTGTTCTTGCTGATCCCCGATTCCTCTGCCGCTTCCTCGAGCGTCAGCCCGTTCGTCAGCAGCAGCGCGAGCGACGTCTCGGCGGGCGTCAGGTCGAACAGCTTGCGGATGATTTCCTGCGCGCCCTGCGGCTTGCGATCGGGGTCGCGCAGGAACAGCGTGACGGCCGGCCGCCGCTTGTTGTCTTCCGACCATTCGGACAGCAGCACCGTGCGCACCAGCAGCCCGAGGCGCGGCTTGTCGAAACTGCGCGTGATCGGCATCGCCTCGACGGTCGCCGCGGCCGTGCCGTGGTGCCCCATCACCGCGTGGCGGATCAGCCGCTTCAGCGTGCGGTTCTCCTGCGCGTCGGTCGCCTCGATCGTGCCGCGCGCAATCGTCAGACCGTTGTTCTGCTTGAGGATCTCGTCGGCGACGCTGTTCATGTCGATGATCGTGCCGTTCTCGTCGAGCGCGATCGTGCCGACCTGCATCCGGTCGATCGCGTTTGCATAGATCGACCGTTCGACCTCGGCCGTATCGAGCCGCGAATGCAGTTCGATCGCACGCTTCAGGTGCGGCAGCAGCAGCGCGCAGATCGCCTTGTCGCGCGCGGAGAACTGCTTCGACGCATGGTTGCGGCACACGCGGAACCGGCACTCGACGCCCGACGGCGTGCGCAGGTCCGCGCCGAGGATATAGCGCACGTCCTGCGGCTTCAGGAACTGCTTGTACAGCTCGCTCGACAGCCAGCCGGTGTCGCCGAACACGTCGTCGACCGTCACCACGCGATCGGCCGGCAGGCCGACGAACGGGTCGAGGGAATAGTAGTAATCGTTGTAGGACGCCTGATCCGGGACGACCGGGCCGAACTCCGATGCGTGCACCGACAGCGGCGCGCGGCGGTCGCTCGCGGCCGCGCGCAGGATCAGCGTCACGTAGTTCGCCTGCAGCCAGCGGCGGACCAGTTCGAGCGCACCGGCCCAAGGCGGCGTCTCCAGCGGCCCCTGATAGATGCGCGCCATCAGCTCGCTGAAATCCGCGACGCCGATATCGGCGTCGTCACTTGTTGCCTGGCTCTCTTGGGGAGCCCATCTCGTCTCCATCAGCACGCTCCATCCTCCATACGACATGTTTCCGGTGCGATTCAGCCGCGCCGCCATGATTAAGACGCGTCTAAATTCCGGCGTCATCGGGAGATTCACTGAATGGTGAGAATTGGCTATCCGGGCGTGCGAACCATCGTCCAATCGGATGATGTGGCGCCCTGCCCGCTGCGCTGGAATGCCCGTCAGGCCGTGCCGGCAAGCGTCCGGCGCCCACTCAGGGAAAACCGCGACGCGGGTTTACCTGATTCAGACGAATCCGATTCAGACAGGAGTTCCCATGCCGCTCGACCCCCAGGCGCAGGCGCTGCTTGCCGCGTTCGCCCAAGCACCCGCGATCGATTTCGCCCAGCTCACCGTTCCCGCGTACCGCGCGAGTCTCGCCGCGGGCGGTGCGTTCGCGCCCGGCGATGCCGTCGCCGCCGAAGAGGATTGGCAGATTCCCGCATCGGGCCGTCAGTTGTCCGCGCGGCTGTACCGGCCCGATGCCGCAGGGCCATTGCCGCTGACCGTGTTCTTCCACGGCGGCGGCTTCGTGGCGTGCGGCATCGATTCGCACGCGAACCTGTGCCGCAGCCTCGCGCAACGCGCGCGCACGCTCGTGCTGTCGGTCGACTACCGGCTCGCGCCCGAGGCGCGCTTCCCGGCGGCCGCGCACGACGCGTGCGATGCCGTGCGCTGGGCCGCCGCCAGCGCGCGCGATCTCGGCGCGCGCGCCGGTGCGTTGGCCGTGGCCGGCGACAGCGCCGGCGGCAATCTCGCGGCGGTCGCCGCGCTGCAGTTGCGCGGCTCGGGCATCGCGATCGCGCATCAGTTGCTGCTGTATCCGGTCGTCGATTGCGCGACCGAGCATCCGTCGTACGAATCGCTCGGCGACGGCTATTTCCTGACGGCCGACATGATGCGCTGGTTCAAGGGCCACTATTTCGACGACGGCGCGGATCGCGCGTCGCCGCTCGCGAGCCCGCTCGCCGCGCCGGACGTCGCGGGCGCGGCGCCGGCGACGATCGTCAGCGCCGAATTCGATCCGCTGCGCGACGAGGCCGAAGCGTACGCGCTGCGTCTCGCGCAGGCCGGCACGCCGGTGACGCTCGTGCGCTGGCCGGGCCAGTTGCACGGCTTCGCGAGCATGCTCGGCGCCGTCGACGCGGCCGACCGCGTGCTGACGTTCGGCGCCGCCGCGCTGCGCCGCGCATTCGACGCGACGGAGGCGCAATGACGCTCGCCGGCACGCTGGAGATCGTCGACGAGCTTCGTGCGGGCCGCATGGTCCTGCTCGTCGACGAAGAGGATCGCGAGAACGAAGGCGATCTCGTGATCGCGGCCGATCACGTGACGCCCGACGCGATCAATTTCATGGCGCGCTTCGGGCGCGGGCTGATCTGCCTGACGCTGACCGCCGAGCGCTGCGAACAGCTGCGGCTGCCGCCGATGGCCGACCGCAACGGCACGCCGTTCGGCACCGCGTTCACCGTCAGCATCGAGGCGGCCGAAGGCGTGACGACCGGCATATCGGCGGCCGATCGCGCGCATACGATCCGCGCGGCGGTCCGTTCGGGTGCGCGTCCCGACGATCTCGTGCAGCCCGGGCACGTGTTCCCGATCGCCGCGCGTCCGGGCGGCGTGCTCGTGCGCGCAGGGCACACCGAAGCCGGTTGCGATCTCGCGGCGCTTGCCGGGCTCACGCCCGCGTCGGTGATCTGCGAGGTGATGAACGACGACGGCACGATGGCGAGACTGCCGGAGCTGAAGGCGTTCGCCGCGCATCACGGGCTGAAGATCGGCACGATCGCCGACCTGATCCACTACCGCCGCGAGCACGAATCGCTCGTCGAACGCGTCGGCGAGCGGCCGCTGCATACGCCGTGGGGACGGTTCCGTGCGATCGAGTACCGCGACAGCGTGCACGGCGCGCCGCATCTCGCGCTCGTGCGCGGCGAACCCGATCCGGCGACGCCGGTGCTGACGCGCGTGCACGAATGCCATTCGCTGCTCGACCTGCTCGACGCGGAACCGTCCGCGCATTCGTGGCCGCTGCACGCCGCGCTGCAGCGGATCGATGCGGCCGGCTGCGGAGTCGCGGTGCTGCTCGACTGCGACATGCGCGGCGACGCGATGCGGATGCCGGCCGGCAATGTGCGTCGCGACGGGCGCGTGACGGGGATCGGGTCGCAGATCCTGCGCGATGTCGGCGTGCGGCGGCTGAACGTGCTGTCGAGCCCGTTCCGGCTGCCGGCGCTGTCGGGGCACGACCTGGAGATCATGGCGTTCATTCCGCTCGGCGACGACGATCCGGAAAGCGCGCGGGGCGCGCACGCGAACCCGCTTCGGGCGGCGTGATGGTCGGCTGATGCGCGGGATGGCCGGTCGCATGTCGCGAAACAGGCTATCGTTTGTTTCTGTTGAATACAGTCTCGGGTTTGTATTTTGACAATACATGCCATAGACTGTATTTTCCGATTACAAACGATCGCCTGTCATCCTGCGGAGCGCCCGATGGCCTTTCCTGTCCAGACCCTGACCCAGTTGCGCCCGATACTCGTCGGCTTCCGGAAATCCGCAGGGCTCACGCAGGCGCAATTGGCCGCCCGCCTGGGCGTCACGCAGCAATCCTACGCGCAGCTCGAAGCCAATCCGTCGGCGGTCAGCATCGAACGGCTCTTCAAGGTGCTGAACACGCTCGGCGTTCGGATGACGCTCGACCTGGGCGTGCCGGATGAATTGGCGGGGCCCGCCGATACCGAGGCCGATGCCGGGCCGGCGGCTCGCAAGCCGGCCGCGAAAAAGCGCATGCCGGACCCGGCGCGCGGTGTAACGGCAGCAAAATCCGCCAAAGCCCGAACCAAAACCACGACCGGCGCCGCGCGCAAGCGTCCCGCGACGGCAGCGGCGGGCAAGCCGCGCGTCTCGAAACGGGAGGACTGGTGACCGTGGCCGCGCGAGCCCGCCACGACCGGCTCGACCTGTGGATGAACGGCATTCCGGTCGGCTACTGGGAAGTCCGGCGCGGCGTCGAGCGCCTCGTCTACCTGCCGGGCTGGCTCGACGATCCCCAAGGGCGGCCGCTGTCGCTGTCGCTGCCCTTCACGCCCGGCAACCAGCCGCACCAGGGCGCGATCGTCGCCGACTACTTCGATAACCTGCTGCCGGACAGCGAGCCGATCCGCCGCCGCATCGCGCAGCGTTACCGGCTCCGCTCGACGGCGCCGTTCGAACTGCTCGCGTCGATCGGGCGCGATTGCGTCGGCGCGATCCAGATGCTGCCGCCCGGCGAGACGCCGGTCGACCTCGAGGCGATCGACGGCGTGACGCTCGACGACGCAGCCGTCGCCCACATGCTGCGTCACGCGACCGCCGCGCCGCTGCCCGGCCGCGCGGAGCCGGACGTCGACCTGCGCCTGTCGATCGCCGGCGCGCAGGAAAAGACCGCGCTGCTGCGTCAGGGCAACCGCTGGTTGCGGCCGTCGGGCAGCACGCCGACGACGCACATCTTCAAGCTGCCGCTCGGGCGCGTCGGAAACATGCAGGCCGACATGCGGACATCCGTCGAAAACGAATGGCTGTGCTCGAAGCTGGTCGCCGCATACGGCCTGCCGGTCGCGCCGTGCGAGATCGGCCGGTTCGACGACCAGAAGGCGCTGATCGTCGAGCGCTTCGACCGGCGTCCTTCGCGCGACGGCACGTGGATCCTGCGGCTGCCGCAGGAGGACATGTGCCAGGCGACCGGCACGCCGTCGGGCGCGAAATACGAATCCGACGGCGGCCCCGGCATCGAGACGATCATGGGCATCCTCGCGAATTCGGCCGACGCCGCGCACGACAGGAGGAATTTCTTCGTCGCGCAGTTCGTGTTCTGGGTGCTGGCGGCGATCGACGGCCATGCGAAGAACTTCAGCATCGCGCACCTGCCCGGCAACACGTACCGCAGCACGCCGCTGTACGACGTGCTGTCCGCGCATCCGATCGTCGGCACGCGCCGTAACCAGCTGCCGCCGCGCCGCGCGCGGCTCGCGATGGCCGTGTGCGGGAAGAACCGGCACTACGTGATCGGCGAGATCCAGCCGCGTCACTGGATCGCGCAGGGCCGGCGCGTCGGCCTGACCGAAGACGACGTGCACGCCGCGATGGCCGCGGTCGCCGCGCGCACGGAGCCCGCGATTGCCGAAGTCGCCGCGCAGATCCCGGCGGATTTTCCGGCGGATGTGGCGGACGCGATCTTCGACGGCATGCGTCGCCAGAGCCGCAAGCTTGCGGGTGGGTGATCGCGCGTGATGTTTCCCCGCGGTGTGCCGGGCTGGGGCGTGATGTGGCGCTTCAAGGCGTCGAATCGATTGATCGTCCTGATTGATTCGCCCGAGTTCACGCGAATTCGCGCGATTGCGCGACATGGTCCTCGCCGCGTTAGACGACAGCGAACCGCCGCATAAAGATGGCGCGGGCGGCAAGCGGATCGACACGTCGCACGCGCACCGGATCGGAGGTTGTCGGCAATTCATCCCGGCGGGCGGTGAAGCCTGCGGGCATTTCATTTCAAGCCGGTCCGGACGAAAGGCTCATCCACCCGGACGATGCGCGCCTGCACCACCGCCGCACAATGGTCGCCGTGCCCATCCCGACGCCCGCGCCCCCATGGAATCCGCCGACCTCACGACCGCGTTCAGCCCGCTGCAGATCGGCCCGCTGACGCTGCGCAACCGCCTGATCAAGTCCGCCACCAACGAAGGCATGACGCCGAACGGCGTGCCGTCGCGCGCGCTCGTCGGCTTCCACGAGCGCATTGCCGAAGGCGGCGCCGCGCTGACGACCGTCGCGTACTGCGCGATCAGCGACGACGGCCGCACGTTCGTCGACCAGGCCCGACTCGACGGGCCGACGGTCCGGCAATTCCGCGCGCTGACCGACGCCGTCCATCGCCACGGCGCGGCCGCCTCCGCGCAGATCACGCACGGCGGCTGCTTCACGTTCCTGCCGTCGCTGTCGACGAAACGCCCGTTGAGCGCGTCGGGCGGTTTCAACAAGGTCGGCGTGATGAGCGGCCGCTTCCTGAAGCAGGCGATGACGCGCGACCAGATGTCGGCGATCGCCGACGAATTCGCGCAGGCGGCGCGGCATGCGCGCGACGCCGGCTTCGATGCGGTCGAGATCCACATGGGGCACGGCTATCTGCTGAGCCAGTTCCTGTCGCCGCTGTACAACCGCCGCCGCGACGCATACGGCGGCGACGCGGCACGCCGCGCGGCGTTCCCGGTCGAGGTGCTGCGCCGCGTGCTCGATGCGGTGGGCCGCGATCTCGCCGTCGTCTGCAAGATCGGCGTGACCGAAGGCGTGCGCGGTGGCGGCACCGCCGACGATGCATGCGAGATCGCGCGGCGGCTGGAAGCCGAAGGCGCGCACCTGCTGGTGCTGAGCGGTGGGATGAACGTCGAATCGGTGTGGCAGCTATTCGGCAGCCCGCTGCCGGGTGAAGCGCGCGCGAACGCCGACAACGCGATCGTGCGTACCGCGATGATGCTGCAGAAGCTCACCGAGCCGAAAATGGGCGCCTTTCGCGAGATGTATTTCCTCGAACATTCCAGGAAGGTGCGCGCGGCCGTCAGGATGCCGCTCGCCTATCTCGGCGGTGTGCGCTCGCGCGAAAACGTCGAGCAGGCGATGCGCGAAGGTTTCGACGCGGCTGCGCTTGCCCGGGCGCTCGTGTTCGAACCGGGTTTCGTGAACGGGTTGCGCGACGGCCGGCTGACGCAGTCGGGCTGCACGTCGTGCAACCGCTGCGTCGTATCGATGTACACGCCGGGCGGCACCGCATGCGTGCTGCGCGAGCCGAACGACCCCGCGCCGAACCGCATGCCGGCCGCCGCCGCGTGAAACCTGACGCGTGACGCGGGTGCGCGGGCCGCTCAGCCCGCGTCGCGCGCGCGGGCGAGTGCCGCGAGATTCCCTTCCCCGAACCCGTGGTGCCCCTTGCGCTGCACGATCTCGAAGAAGATCTCGCCGGGCCGGCGCTTGACGAAGGTCTGGAAGAACAGGCGCGGCACGCCGTCGCTGCCGATCTCGCCATCGACCAGCACCGCGCGGCGGCGCAGCGCGTCGAGATCGACGCCGTGCCCGGGCAGCCGCGCATCGACGTCGTCGTAATAGCGTGCGGGCGGCTCGATGAATTCGACGCCGTTCGCGCGCAGCGCATCGACGCACGACAGGATGTCGTCGGTGGCCAGTGCGACGTGCTGGACGCCCTCGCCCGGATGGTCGGGCAGATACGCATGCATCAGCTCGGTGCGCCGCGTGCCTTCCTCGTAGACCGGAATCCGCACCGCGCCGCACGGCGACACCATCACGCGCGAGTCCTCCGACACATGCCAGTGCGCGTCGATTTCGTGGATTTCGCGAAAATGCAGCAGGTCGTGGTAGAAATCCAGCCACTCCCGCATGCGCCCCGCGCCGACGGTCTGCGTGAAATGATCGACCTGCTGCAGGCCGACGCCCACGCAATCGAGATCGGTATGCGCGGTTGCGATGTCGATCGGCCGGAAATCGATGTCGAAGATCGAGATGTCGCCGACGCCGCCGCGCTGGCCGTCCCGCCCGCGCCAGCGGTCGACGAAATACAGGTGCGAATCGCCGATGCCCTGGATCGCCGGGATCTTCAGCTCGCCGACGCCGACCCGCTCGCCCTCGAATGCCCACGCGCCGAGCTCGATCGCACGCTCGAACGCGCGCCGTGCGCTGGCCACGCGCAGCCCGATCGCGCAAACGCCCATTCCGTATTCCTCTGCGTAGCGCGCGGCGAACGATTCGGGCTCGGCATTGATCAGGAAATGCATCTGCCCTTGCCGGTACAGCGTGACGTTCTTGCTGACATGCCGCGCGATCGCCTTGAACCCGAGCTGCTCGAAGCGTTGCGCGAGCGCTTCCGGCACGGGCGCCGCGAATTCGACGAATTCGAGGCCGGCCATCCCGAGCGGATTGGCGGCCGGATCGGCAACGGGCGGCGTATCGCTGGACAGGGGGTGGGAATTGCCGGGCATTCCAGTCTCCGGGGGCATGCGGTCGATGGGGATGGCGCCCGGCGCGTGCGGCATGCGCGGCCGATGTGGCGACCGGGCATCCGCCCCGAACGGGCGAGTTTTCATGCTGCAGATTTTAACCAGATCGTTCACGGCGGCACACCCTGGCCGAACGGGATATCGATGCGCCGCCTAGTGCAAACCCGGAAAGCGTTCGATAATCGCACGAATCTGAACGATAATCGCGCACTTTATCCGATTGGCCAATTGCCGCCGTGCGGCGCGCGCCCTATTCTCCGTTCACCCATCGACTTCAATGCAGCATCGGACGCGGCGCCGCCACGATTCCACGATGCGCCGAGCCAGGAGACACCATGATGACCCCAACCTTCGACACCCTCGACGCCGCTGCCGGCGTCCGCGCGCGCAGCCAGGCCCGCAAGGCCGCGATCGGCAGCTTCGTCGGCGCTGTCGTCGACTGGTACGACTTCCTGCTGTACGGGATCGTCGCCGCGCTGGTATTCAATTCCGAGTTCTTCCCGAAAGTCAGCCCGACGATGGGCACGCTCGCGGCGTTCGCGACGTTCGGCGTCGGCTTCCTGTTCCGGCCGCTCGGCGGCGTCGTGTTCGGCCACTACGGCGACCGGCTCGGCCGCAAGCGGATGCTCGTGCTGACAGTGATGGTGATGGGGCTGTCGACGGTCGCGATCGGCCTGCTGCCGACCTTCGCAACCATCGGCTGGTGGGCGCCGGTGCTGCTGGTGCTGATGCGCGCGATCCAGGGTTTCGCGGTCGGCGGCGAATGGGGCGGCGCGGCACTGATGGCCGTCGAGAGCGCGCCGAAGCAAAAGAAAGCGTTCTACAGCAGCGGCGTGCAGGTGGGCTACGGCGTCGGGCTGGTGCTGGCCACGGGCATCGTGTCGATCCTGAGCCACACGCTCGGCGAAGCCGCGTTCAAGTCGTGGGGCTGGCGCCTGCCGTTCGTGTTCAGCATCGTGCTGGTGCTGATCGGGCTGTGGGTGCGCAAGAGCATGGACGAATCGCAGGAGTTCGTCGAGAAGGTCGAGCACGGCAACCGCAAGTTGCGCCTGCCGGTGCTGGAAGCGCTGACGCGCCATCCGAAGGCGTTCCTGCTGATCATCGCGCTGCGGCTCGCCGAACTGTTCACGATGTATATCGTCACCGCGTTCGCGCTCAGCTATTCGACGACGAACCTCGGCATGTCGCGCGACCTGTTCCTGAACATCGGCCTGCTGGTCGGTGCGGTGAGCTGCGTGACGATCCCGTGCTTCGCGTGGCTGGCCGACCGCTACGGCCTGCGCCGCATCTACCTGATCGGCGCGCTGATCGGCCTCGCGTCCGCGGTGCCGTTCTTCGTTGCACTGGAGGCGCGGTCGATCGCGTGGATCGTGATCTTCTCGATCCTGCTTGCGAACGCCGCGCACGACATGGTCGTGAGCGTCCAGCAGCCGCTGTTCACCGAGCTGTTCGGCGCCGAATACCGCTACAGCGGCGCGGGCGTGGGTTACCAGTTCGCGAGCGTCGTCGGCGGCGGGTTCACGCCGTTCATCGCGATCGGCCTCGTCAGCCTGGCCGGCGGCTCGTGGCACCTCGTCGCCGGTTATCTCGCGGTGGGTTGCCTGATCTCGCTGGTGATTGCCGCGCGGATGCGGGCAGCGCAGTGACGAAGTGAGCGCGTGGCCGGCCCGATCCGCGGCCGGCCATTTCCCTGCGTCGGCCGCCAGCCGTACGGCGGTACCCCCGACTCAACGTCAAACACCGTCAATCACGCGCGCCGATCCCCCTTTTCCCTTCTGAACATTCCACGTCGCCCGCCGACCAATGGCATCATATGGGCCTACGTCAGTCACCGATACGCCCCCATATCATGTCGAATCTCATCGTCCACGGCGGCACTCCGCTGCGCGGGGACATCAAGCCGTCCGCGAACAAGAACGCCGTCCTGCCGATCCTGTGCGCCACCCTGTTGACCGATCAGCCGCTGCGCCTGGTCGGCGTGCCGGACATCACCGACGTACGCAAGATCCTCGACATCTTCCGCACGCTCGGCAGCGACGTGTCGGTCGACTTCACGACGGGCCTGCTCGAACTCCACCATCGCAACACGAAGTTCGATCCGGCCGTCCACCGGCTGCCGGAGGCGATGCGCTCGTCGATCATGCTGATTCCGCCGCTGCTCGCGCGCTTCGGCGTCGCGCGCCTCGAGAACGACGTGAAAGGCTGCACGCTCGGCGTGCGCGAGATCGATCCGCACGTCGAGGTGTTCGAGCGCTTCGGCGCGCACATCGAGCGCACGCCCGATTCGCTGATCGTCCGCACCGACGGCCCGCTGACGGCCAACGATCACTGGTTCGACTACGCGTCGGTGACGACCACCGAGAACTTCGCGCTGTGCGCGACGGCCGCGAGCGGCACGTCGACGTTGATGAACGCGGCGTCCGAGCCGCACGTGCAGGAGTTCTGCCAGTTCCTCGCGATGATCGGCGTCACCATCGAAGGTATCGGCACGTCGCGGCTCTGCGTGACGGGCGGTGGCAAACTCGGCGGCGGAGAATTCCGCTTCGCCGAGGATTTCCACGAGATCGCGACGTTCCTCGCGCTCGGCGCGATCACGGGCGGCGATATCACGGTGCGCAACTCGTCGCCCGAGCATTTCCCGCTGATCGACCGCACGTTCGCGAAGTTCGGCGTCAACGTCACGCACCGCGACGGCTGGTCGCGCGCGGAACGCGACGGCCCGCTGCGCGTGCGCCGGCCGTTCACGCAGAACATCCTGACCAAGGTCGAGGCCGCGCCATGGCCGTACCTGCCGGTCGACCTGCTGCCGATCTTCATCGCACTCGGCGTGCGCGCGGAAGGCAGCGCGATGTTCTGGAACAAGGTCTACGACGGTGCGCTCGGCTGGTCCGGCGAACTGTCGAAGTTCGGCGCGCACGTGCTGCTGTCGGATCCGCACCGGCTGATCACGTTCGGCGGGCTGCAACTGACGCCGGCACGCGTCGAGAGCCCGTACATCATCCGCGTCGCGATCGCGCTGCTGATGGTGGCCGCGAGCATCGAAGGCCGCTCGGAAATCATGAACGCGCTGCCGATCCGCCGCGCGCATCCGCATTTCGTCGAGAACCTGCGCTCGGTCGGCGCGAACGTCGAGTGGACCAGCAGCGAATAATGCCGCTCGGGCGGGTGCGGCTCGCGTGAAGTCGGCGCCGCATCCGTCTGCCCTCCTTCCTTGGCCGGCGTCGGCAGACTCCCCGGCAACCGGCGCGCGTTGCAGGATCGCCGCTTCGCTTCCAGGCGTTACTCCCCCTCCCCGCACCCGACGTCGCCCGCTCCCATGTGGTCGAAGCCGTAAAGCATCACGGCAGTCGTCCCGTGCGCGGGATCGCTCGGCCGCCTGCCGAGGCTGTTGTCGGTCGGGCTCGACGGATACTGGATGCTCGTGTCCATCAGGTTGTCCGGCTGCTTGCGCAGTTCCGCTTCGGTCAGCTTGCGACCTTCCGCGTGCGGCAACCCGAACGCCTTGCGCACGTCCGCTTCGTTCCACGTTCCCTTCAGCGTGACGGTGACCATCTGCAGGTCGCCATGCTCCCAGTCCAGGTCGACTTTCGTCGCGAGCGGATGGATGCGGGCCGCGAGCCGGTCGGGGAATGCAGGGCCTTCGTAATACGCCTTCGTGTTCTTGCACGCGTCGCCGGTGTTCCGGTACTTCTTCAGCGCGCAGTTGAAGCGCTTGTCACGGTAGTCGAATGTCGTTTCGACGTAGCAGCCGAATTTCGGCGACGTCATGCGTGGCCACGCTCGGATGTCGACGGCCGGACGAGCGAGTCCGGCGTCACTTGCAGGACTGGCGCCTGCGAGCGCCGGCACGGCCGCAGCGAACAAGGCCACCGCGAATTCACGAAGTTTCATGCTGGGTTCCAGAAAAACGATGATCGTGTCATGCGCGCGATCCGATGGTTCACGGCAAAACCAGATTCAGACTTGTCCAATTGCTCCCGCACCTGCCCCGGCCTCAAGCTTCTTTCCTTTCCGGGCGGTGGCTGACGAAAGCCACTCAACCCGCGATCCGACAGGAACTGGTGCCGCACATGAAACCCCGATACACCCTGACGCAGATGCGTGAGGTCTGGCTCGATGCATATCGTCACGCTGACATCGAGCAGCTCGATTTCGTGGCGAGCCCGCATTTTTTCGTCCAGCACGAGAATCGCATTCGGACGAAGACGCAATATCTCGCAAGGATGCGCACCCTTGCGGCCGATCGCATGTCGGGCGCACCGCATTTCGTGTATCGGGATGAAGCCATGCAGATCGTCGAGCACGGACAATGGGCGACGATATCGGGTGTCGGGGCCGTCTGGAAAGACCGGGCGATCGACTCCCGCTTCGATTTCCTGGAGCTATGGCGCATCAACGACGCACGATGGCGGATTGCGGCACTGTGCTACGAGCACAAGGAAATCGACGCGCATCGCCCGGCCTGATCGCAGCGTTCCTGTCGGTAGCACACCCGGAATTCGCGACGTTCAGGCAAACGGATTTCGCAGTACCGGACCGCCGTCCACGCGCAGGCCGTCGTGCATGTCCTCGGTGTACAGGTACTCGCAGCCCTCGAGCGACGCGGCGGCGACGATGCACGCGTCATAGAAGGACAAGCCATGCCGTTCCGCGAGCCTTCGCGCCAGGTCATGCGTATCGATCGTGACCGGTACGACATGGCACAAGCTCCTGATCGGTTCCAGAAACTGCCCCACATCGCTCCACGGCATCCGCAATTTTCGACTGCACACGCTGGCGACTTCGTTCAGTACCTGGACACTGATGGTCGGCCGCCGAAGGAACAGCGCCTCCGCCCGATCCGCCTTGGTTTCGTCCTCGGACAGCAGATAAAGCACGACATTGCTGTCGACGAACGATTTCGCCGACTCAATCCCGCTCATTCGCGTCGTCCCGGCTGAACTTGAAATCGGCGGGCAGCTTGCCCCTGAAACGCCGCAACCGTTGCAGAAGTTCATCGGCCCGCGGCTTGCGGCTGACGGCAAAAACGCGCGGGCTATCGACCACGATTTCGATATCGTCCCCTTCACGGAGCTCCAGTGCATCGACCACACTGGCGGGAAGGCGGACGGCCAGGCTATTGCCCCACTTTGCGACCTGCATGCTGACCCCCTCGGATATACATCGGTGATTGTATATCTTCCATATCTCGCCTGCAAAATCGGGGCATGACGCATGCGTCGGAAGCCGCCGCCGTTCGAATCGCGCGATAATCGCCCACTCCCGCGCGATCACCGCGCATGACGGCGCCGCTCCCGACGATGAAAAAGCCCGAACTCGACCGACGCGACTGGATTGCCGGCCTCGAAAAAGGCCTGATGATCCTGGAGGCATTCGACAGCCAGCACGCGCGCATGACGCCCACGCAGGCCGCCGCGCGCACCGGCCTGACGCGCACGGCCGCGCGGCGCTACCTGCTGACGCTCGAATCGCTCGGCTACGTCTACACCGACGGCAAGCTGTACGGCCTGACGCCGCGGGTGCTGCGGGTCGGCTGGTCGTACTTCGACTCGGCGCGGCTGCCGCGCACGGTTCAGCCCTATCTGCAGCAACTGAGCGCGTCGCTGAACGAATCGGCTTACGTGAGCGTGCTCGACGGCTGGGAACTCGTGTTCATCGCGCGCAACGGCGTGTCGCGCGTGATGTCGACCGGCTTCGTGCTCGGCGCACGCGTGCCGGCGCCGCTGACGTCGCCGGGCGTCGTGCTGCTCGCGCATCATCCCGATCGCGAGGCCGTTCGCGCGTGGCTCGACGACACCGAGCTGACGCCGTTCACGCCGCACACGATCACCAACAAGGCGCGCCTGCTCGAACAGGTCGACCAGGCGCGCGACGCCGGTTTCGCGGCGATCGAACAGCAATTGCAGGTCGGCGTGCGCGGGATCGCGGTGCCGCTGAAGAACCGTCACGGCGAAGTGGTCGCCGCGCTGAGCACGAACATGCCGATCGGCACGGAGACGACCGACGCCGCCGTGCGGCGCGTGCTGCCGCACCTGCAGGAAGCCGCGCTCGCGATGCTGAACGTGCTGTAGCGTCCCGCCCAGCGCGATGCCTGCTACACCGCTACGCGACGGATAACACCGCTGGACCGCAACCGGCAGCATGCCGGCCGCGCTTCGTCCCCTTCACCTTCACCCGATCCGCCACCACCGCGGCAGCAGATCGCGCACCTCCCGCCGCCGGTAACGATCGTCGATCAGATGCACGACGCCTTCGTCGCGCTCGGTGCGGATCACGCGCCCGGCCGCCTGCACGACCTTCTGCAAGCCCGGATACAGGTACATGTAGTCGTAGCCGTTGCCGAAGCGCGCGTCCATCGCACGCCGCATCTGCTCGTTGACATCGTTGACCTGCGGCAACCCGAGCGTCGCGATGAATGCGCCGATCAACCGTTCGCCGACCAGGTCCACGCCTTCCGAGAACGCGCCGCCCAGCACCGCGAAACCGACGCCGCGCCCGCCCGCGTCGAAGCGAGCAAGAAATGCGTCGCGCTCGCTTTCGGCCATGCCGGGCGCCTGCGCCCACACGGGCACGTCCGGATGGCGCGTCTGCATCAGCGCGACCACGCGCCCGAGGTAGTCGAAGCTGCTCAGGAAACCGAGGTAGTTGCCGGGCCGGGTCGCGTATTGCGCGGCGATCAGGTCGACGATCGGCTCGAGCGAACGGTCGCGGTCGCGCCAGCGCGTCGATACGTGGCTCGCGACGCGCACCGTCAGCTGCTCGGCGCGGAACGGCCCGTCGACGTCAAGCCAGCCGGTGTCGCCGGGCAGCCCGAGCGTGTCGCGGTAGAAATGGAACGGGCTCAGCGTGCCAGAGAACAGCACGGTCGCGCGCGCGGCTTCGTAGCGCGGCGCGAGAAAGCCGGCCGGGATCACGTTGCGCACGCACAGCGTCGACTGGACGCGGCGCCGGCGGCTGGCTGACGCGACGCCGTCGAGGGCCGGCTGGCGCGGCATCGGCTCGCCTTGCAGCGTTACGTCGAAGATCGACGCGCTGTCGAAGGCTTCGGCGAGCACGCCGAACTGGATCGCCTCGAAATGAAAGCGCAGCAGCGCATCGCCGTTCGCGCGCGGCGCGTCTGTCAGGTGTTCGCCGATCGCCGCGACGAGGTTCTGTACGGCCGACACGATCGGGCCCGGAATGTCCGGATACGCCGCATAGCGTTCGGCCTGCGCGCGATTGATCGTGCCCCACGCGCGGGCGAGCCGGTCGAACGCCTTGCGCAGCGCCGCGGGCGCGGCTTCGCGCGCGGCCGCGAACGCGAACGGATCGAGCGACGCGCTGTACATCTTGCGCGCCCGGTCCAGCAGGTTGTGCGCTTCGTCGACGAGCACGCCGACGCGCCACTGGTTCTGCTGCGCGAGCGCGTGCAGCATCGCGCTGCCGTCGTAGTAGTAGTTGTAGTCGCCGATCATCATGTCCGACCAGCGCGCGAGCTCCTGCGCGAGGTAGTACGGGCAGACGTCGTGCGCGAGCGCGGCCGCGCGCACGGTATCGCGATCGAGCAGCCCGGCGCCGATCGCCGCATCGCGCGCGGCCGGCAGCCGGTCGTAGAAGCCTTGCGCGAGCGGGCACGATTCGCCGTGGCACGCTTTGTCCGGGTGCTCGCATGCTTTGTCGCGCGCGACGAGTTCCAGCACGCGCAGCGGCAGCGCGGGCGTGCCGGCGCCGAGCGTCGTCGCCGCTTCGAGCGCGAGCGCGCGTCCGGGCGTTTTCGCGGTGAGGAAGAACACATGGTCGAGCTCGCCCTCGCCGCACGCCTTCAGCAGCGGGAACACGGTGCCGAGCGTCTTGCCGATGCCGGTCGGCGCCTGCGCCATCAGGCAGCGTTCGTCGCGCGCCGCACGATAGACGGCGACCGCCAGCTCGCGCTGGCCGCTACGGAACTGCCCGTGCGGAAACGCAAGCGCGCGCAGCGCCGCATCGCGCGCCGCGCGATGGGCCGTCTCGCGCTCGGCCCAGCCGACGAAGCACGCGCACTGCTCGGCAAAGAATGCCGCGAGCGTGGCCGCGTCCAGCGTTTCCGTCAGCACGGTCTCGCGCTCGGACACGATGTCGAAATACACGAGCGCGACGTCGATTTCGGCGAGGCCGCGCGCGTCGCACATCAAGTGCGCATAGACCTTCGCCTGCGCCCAGTGCAGCGCGCGGTGGTTCGCCGGCATCGCGTCGAGGCTGCCGCGATAGGTCTTGATTTCCTCGAGGCGGTTCGCCACGGGATCGTAGCCGTCCGCACGGCCGCGCACGGTGAGCGTGCCCCACGTGCCCGTCAGCGCGATCTCGGTTTCGTAGCGCGCGCCGCGGTTCGACGTGACCGCGCCGTGGCCGGCGATGCCTTCGAGCGCGGTCGGCGCGGGCGTGAAGCGCAGGTCGAGATCGCCGCGCCGCGCGGTGAACTCGCACATCGCCCGCACGGCGACGACGTAGCTCACGCGGACAGCCCCGCCGCTTCGGCGTGCGCCACGCCCGCGCCGGCCCACTCGACATCGACGACGCGCACCGGAATGCCGTGCGCGACGCAGTACGCGAGCCAGCGCGTCTGGTTGTCCTGCAGCCGGTCTCCGGGGCCCTTCACCTCGATCAGCTCGTAGCGGCGCTCGCCGGGCCAGAAGCGAACGAGATCGGGCAGCCCCGAGCGGTTGCTGCGGATATCCGCGAGCAGGCGCGCGAACCACAGCCGCAGGTGCTCGGGCGGCAGGCACGCGAGCGCCTCGTCGAGCAGTTCGTCAGTCAGCACGCCCCAGAACACGAACGGCGACTGCAGCCCCGCCTTCATCGCAAAATGCCGGCGGATCGTGTCGCGGTACGCGCCCGAATCGAGTTGCGCGAAACAGGCGGCGAACGCGTCCGCACGGCGCGCGGCGAAATCGGGTGCGTGCAGGTCGGCCGGGCCGCGCTGGAACGGGTGGAAGAATGCACCGGGCACGGCTGCGAACACGGGTTCCCAGCACAGCAGCCCGAACAGCGAATTGATCAGCGTGTTTTCGACGTAATGGACCGGCGACGCCGGTTGCGCGAGATGGTCGCGCACCGCGAATTCGACGCTGACGAACGCATCGGGGCGCACCAGCACGAGCGTCTCTCGCGGCACGTCCGGCGCGGCGGCCGCGCGTTCGACGCGCTGGCCGACGCGGCGCTGCAGGCGCGGCAGCATGCGCTCGACGCGCTGGCGCTCCTCGTCGCTCTCGAAGCCGCCGCGCGCATCGAGCGCCAGCGCGAGCGCGTCGTCGTCGCGCCCGCAGCGTTCGAGCACGCGGATGCGCCGATGGCGGCTGCCGGGCCATGCGCTGCGGGTGTATGCATCGAGCGCGGCGGCCCAGTCGGCGCGGCGCTCGCAGGTCTGCCCGAGCGCGAACAGCAGCTTCGCGCGACGCGTCGCGAGCCACGGCTGCGCGCAGCCCACCGCGTCGATCGCGCGCAGCAGGTCGTCGAACGGCAGATCGTCGGGCCATGCGTCGAGCGCATCGCGACACATCTGCAGCGCGAGATACGCATCGACGTCGCCGCGCTGCTGGAACGCGCGAGACGACGGCGCGATCGGCACGCTTTCGTACTGGAACGCGCCGAGATCGGCGAGCACGAATTCGCTCCAGTCCTGATGGAGATTGCCGAAGAACATCAGGCGCAGCCGGTCGCACAGCGCGCCGACCGTCACGCGCAGCACGCGGTCGCCGGCCTTTGCGCACCACGCATCGAGCGGCTGCGCGACGTCGTGCACGGGCCGCAGCCGTTCGAGCCATTCGGGCTTGCGCTCGCCCGCATGTGCGGCGAGCGACGGGAAGATGCGCAGCAGTTCGGCCTTGGTAGACAGCGCGAACAGTTCGTCGAGCGTCAGAGCGGGCGCCGGATCGACCCAGCCGAGTTCGACGAGCGGCGCGGCCGCATCGAGCGTGCAGCCGATTTCGTCGTACGCGAGCTTGCTCGCGCGGAAGTCGGACCCGTTGCGCATCAGCATCCGCACGAGCAGCGCGCGCGACGCCTGCGGCAGCGTCGCGAAATCGCGGACGAACGCCTGCTCCCGATGGTCGAGCAGGTCGTCGTAACGCTCGCCGAGCCAGGCCAGCGCGCGTTCGAAATTGGTCAGGTAGTAAAACGCCGGGGGCGTCGGCGAAGCGGGTGTCACGGGAATCGATCACTGTACGTTTGTACAGGTCGGAATCATATCAAATGTGACGGGAAGTGCCGCATGCCGCCGCCCGTGCTCACCCGGCTCCGGTCAGAACTGGTAATTCACCGACATGTCGAACACGCCGTTGGTCGACTGCTGCGTGATCGGGCTGCGCGCCGCGCGGCCGACGAGCTGCTCGATCGCGCCGTCCATCGTGACGAACCAGTGCTTGTTCACGAACCAGACCATCGTCACGCCGACGCCGGCCGACTTGATTCCCGCGCCCGACGAATAGGCCGGCAGCCCCGAACGCGCGGCGGCACCCTGGCTCACGCCGAACCAGCTGTTCATGTAGCGCGAGTCGGCGAACGACACGGTCGGCCCCGCGAACCAGAAGAAGTTTTCGTTGCTGCCGGGCATCGGCATGTACGCGGAGAAATCGCCGGTCCAGCCGTTCGAGCCGCCGATGCTGCGCCGGACATCCGCGCGCAGCACGAGCGGGAATTCCTTCGAGATCACGTAATCGGCGGCCAGTTTCATCACGGGCGCCGCGTTGATGTTGTCGAGGCCGTTCAGGTGGCCGAGATCGTCGGCCGAGCGGCGCCCGAGGTCATAGCCGACCGACAGGCTCACGCGCCAGTTCGGCCCGCGCAGCACGTTCGCGCCCAGCCCCTCGCCGGTCGACAGGAAGAACAGGTCGCGATAGCGGATGTCGAGATTCGGGCCGCCCAGCACACGATAGCGGTCGGAGCCCGCATAGCGCGGCTGCAGCGTCATCGCGGCGCCGACGCTGACCTGCCAGGTGGAGATGGTCGGATCGAACAGTTTCTCGAGCGGCACGCCCGCCGAGTATTGCCACTCGCCGAGCGGCGAAGGTGTCTGGGCCGACGCGTCGCGGGCGCCGGCCGCGGCGAGCGCCGCGCATGCCGACAGGCCGGATACGAACCGGCGTGCGCCGGGTGACAGCAACGGGCGAGCAACAGTCATCGAAGGCGGTCTCCGTCGGTTGCGCGAAACGAACCAGAGGGAAAGCGCGTTGCGCCTCTTCGGCAGCAGCGGCTGGCGGCCTGCGGCGCGAACGTAGCGTGCGCTGAATTAACGGACATCCTACGCGACGCGCGCGCAGTCGCAAAGCGCCTGCTGCGCGCGGGCACTTGTGTCTCGTTCCCGCGTGGATGGATGGAGCGTTGCCGAATCGGAAACGCTCGACGTGATAATGCAACGAGCGCGATTCGAAATAGCGGCCGCATGCGTTCGCGTCGTAACGTATCCTTTTCTTGAAAGCATTCGTCACGATGTCCTCTCATCCACGCCGACGGCGCGCGGGTCATGCCCGGCGCACCGGCCGGCTTCCCCGGCACGCAAGCGCCATGCCGCCGATGCCGCGCAGGCACGGCGCTTGCGCCTGCATCGATGACCAAGGAGGTTCGACCATGTCCGTTCACGCCCCCGGCCGCCGCGACACCGTGTCGCCGGCTGCCGGACCGCTCCAGTTCGCCACGTCCCGCCCGCCAACCGACGACAAGACGGAGGAGCGCATCGACGAAGGGCTCGATGAGTCGTTCCCGGCCAGCGACCCGCCCGCCGTCGGCGGTGCGACGCGTATCGACCCTGCCAAGCCGTCCGGCAAGCACGAACGCCGCGCGCCGCACGTTCCTTCCCCGCCCCGCGATCACGGCTGACGGCGGCACCCGGCGCGCGATGTGCGGCGGCGCATCCGCGGGCCGGCGAAATCGGGAGCGGCTCCCGATCGGCAAGGCCGCGCATTCCGCTGGCCGCATCAGGCGACCTTGAACTGCCCGACCGTGGTCGCCAGTGCGTTCGCCTGCGACTGCAGCGCGGTTGCGGCGGCGGTCGACTGTTCGACGAGCGCCGCGTTCTGCTGCACCATTTCATCGAGCTGCGTGACCGCGCGATTCACCTCCTGGATGCCGCGCGTCTGCTCGTTCGCCGCGTGCGTGATCTCGGAGATGATCGTCGTCACGTTCGACACGTTGGACACGATCTCGCGCATCGTGTCGCCGGCCTGGCGCACCTGCCCGGATCCGGCCGACACGCTCGCGACCGTCGATTCGACCAGCACCTTCACTTCGCGCGCGGCCTGCGCGCTGCGTTGCGCAAGGCTGCGCACTTCCTGCGCGACGACCGCGAAGCCGCGGCCCTGCTCGCCCGCACGCGCCGCTTCGACAGCCGCATTCAGCGCGAGAATGTTGGTCTGGAACGCGATCCCGTCGATCACGCCGATGATGTCGCCGATCCGGCCCGATGCTTCCTCGATCTTCCCCATCGTCGCGACGACGTCCGACACGACCACGCCCCCGTGCGACGCGATCCGCGACGCGGCTGCCGCGCGTTCGTCGGCCTGGCCGGCGGCCGCTGCCGACTGGCCGACGGTGGCCGTGATCTCTTCCATCGATGCGGCCGTTTCCTCGAGGCTCGCCGCCGCCGATTCGGTGCGCGACGACAGGTCCTGGTTGCCCGCCGCGATCTCGTTCGCGGCCGTGCGCACCGATTCGCTCGCGTCGCGGATCTGGCGCATCACGTCGTTCAGCTTGTCGACGAAGCTGTTGAACGAGCGCGCGATGTCGGCGACTTCGTCGCGGCCGTCGGCCGGCAGGCGCTGCGTCAGGTCGCCGGTGCCCGAGCCGATCGCGGCCATCGCCTGGCGTACCTGCGACAGGCGCCGGAACGCGGTCGCGGTGATCGCGCCGATGATTAGCGACGCGACGCCGACGATCACGACCAGCGTGATCAGCGACGCGGTCAGCAGCGAGCGCATCCCGGCCGTCGCCTCGGTCTTGTCGAGCAGCACCAGCGCGTACCAGTCGGTGCCCGGCACGGGCCGCGCGCGCGCCAGCTTCGCGTCGCCGCCGACGCTGACCTCGACGGGCGCGGTCGCGGCCGCGACCGACGCGGCGCTCATCGCGCCGAGCTCGGGCGACACGTCGGCGACCGGCTTCAGCGTGAGCTTCGGGTCCGGGTGCGCGACGACGTGGCCGCTGCTGTCGATCAACATCCCGAAGCTCGCGGGTGTCGGGCGGATCGATTTCACGTTCGCGATCACGCTGTCCATCGCGACGTCCGCCGCGACGACGCCCTTCAGCGCGCCGTCGCGCACGATCGGCACCGCGAACGTGACGACCAGGTTGCCGGTGCCGGCGTCGACGTAAGGCGGCGTGACGACCGGCTTGCCGGCCTGCGCGGCCTGCTTGTACCACGGGCGGCCGGTCGGATCGTAGTCGGGCGGGATGCCGGTCGGGTCGGAGAAGCGGAACGCCTTGTCGGCGTAACCCGCGTAGACGTTCGTGAAGCCGCCGGCCGCGGCCATCTGCTTGAACACCGGCAGCGGATCGGGCGCCAGCGCGGCATCCTGCAGCGACGCGATCATCCGGCTCCGGGTAGCAACCCAATCGGCGATCCCGACCACGTGGCCGCTCGCGACGGAGGTCAGGTTGCGATCGATCGCGTCGTCGTTGTACGAGTGCGCGATGAAGTAGTTGATCAGCGTCGTGGCGATGAGCGCGAATACGACAATGGCGACGCATGCGGCAAGGATGCGGGCGCGGATGGACGAGAGCATGGCAACGACTCGGTAAGGGAGCGCGAACGCCCGGTGGACGAATTCACCGGGTAAACGGCAATCGCGCCGCTTACTTGAGGCCGTTGTGACAATTCAGTGAAATGTAAGGCGGAAGGCGCCGCCGGATGTCGGCGGATCGTCAGGACTGCCGCACTCGCCCGGCGCCCGCAAGCAGGTTGCCGGGCGCCGCGACGGGCGGTTGACGCCCGCGGTGTCCGTCGCGGCGAACGCCCGTCATAACCGATGGCTCGGGCGCGGGTCGGATTCCGCGGGCGGCGCGCCGGCCCGCGTATCGCTGTCGAGATCGTCCTGCTGGCGCATCCGTTCGCGCAGATGCCGGATCGCGAACACGTGGATGTAGTCGTGCACGCGCGCGCCGGACGACAGCGCGCGCACTTCGTCGTCGAGCATCGCGCGCAACTGATCCGCGCCGATCGCACGCTGTTCGGCGGCTTCCTTGAGTGAATCGAGCAAATTGTCCTTGGACATCGACGAACTCCTGACGGTCGAGGAACGAAAAGAAGACGGTACTGGAAGCTTAAAGACTGGACGGCTGCGCGGCGTACGATGCGCCGGAGCATATTTGCGCGCGATCAACGGCACGTTGCGTGCCGCCGTGCCGGTCCGTCTCCGGATCGGCCGCGCCCGGTTCGCGGCGCAAACTGCCCGCGAACGAGACTGGAAGCCCTGCCACGCCACCCCGGGGCGCGGCACCGGCAGACGGGCGGGTGGTGGAACGCCGCGCGACGCCGATGCTGTGGCGAACTTAGACCGGCCGAAATCATGCGTCAAGCGACGTCCGCCGCACCCCATCCATTCGTCGGAACGAACGCGCCGGATCACCGTCGATTCCACCGTACCCGCCGATCGGCCGTCGCGCGTGTCAGCGGATTCCGATACGTGCGCGCAATGCCTGACAGCGACTTCAGCGCGCGCTGCTTGGCAGCGCGTTTTCGCCACCCGATACTGATTGCATGGACGAAGCGTTCATACCGGGTCATCGCCCAGCCGGCCGTCGAGCCGGCATGCGGGGGCCGGAGCGGGAGACCAACCATGAAACATCGCAACTTCCCGGCCCGGGACGGCCAGCGGCACGCGTCGGGCAACACGCGTGCCCTGCCCGCCCGGGCCGTGTCGGCGGGCAACCGCCCGTCCGACGACATCGACACCTTGCTCGCGCTCGCACGCGAAGCCGGGTTGCTCGTCACGCTCGACGGGCAGATCGGCCGCGAAAAATACCAGAGCGTCGCGGGGTCGGTACTCGCGCTGCAACGGTTCGCCGCGGCCCTCTGCGCGCGGGCCGCCCCGGATACTCCCGCCGTCTCCGAGCCACGCCGCAAGGCGCGTCCCGGCTGGCCGCACGCGAACCGGCTGCGCAGTCGCACGTCCGCCGCGCGCGGGCCGATGCGTGTCGCGCGTCAACGTCCGCGCGTACGCCGCGGCGCCGGCCGCCGGCACGACCTGCGGTCGATTCTTCGCACCTTCTGAACGCGCACGCAGCCGGCACGGCACGGGGCCGTGCGATGGCTGCGCGCGACAGAAACGTCTGCAGCGCGTGCAGTGGTGGCGCGTGTATCGCGCGACGCCACGCATGCCGCGACCATCGCCGATCCACATAGGCGCGACCACGCGCGATTGCGGACCATTGCGGGACCTCGCACGCCGTTCCACACGGCAGCATTCACGACGATTCCTGCGGGGAAAAGAAATCCGACGGGGCCAGCAACGCGGAAAGCGGACGGGGTGACTCGCACCCCGCCCGTCTCCAAGGCAGCCGTCGGCTGCCTACCCTCGTGCCAGAGAGTTCCCGGCGGATGACGCGCCATGCGCGGCGTGGCGCGGCTCCTGAAAATGATGTGGCGACGACGCTTGCGCGGTTGTCATCGCGCATGCGCGACAGACCGGCAGCGTCGCCGGATGTTCCGTGAATGTCTCACGCGATGCGCATGCCGTTTCTGATGCAGGTCAACCCAAGCCCGCTTCGTGCGCGACATCGCGCCATTCACGCAGCGCCACGCACGAGCAAGACAGGCACTTGCGCGAGGTGCGCAACGCGGCGCGCGACGCTGCCGATCAACCACGCGGCAATGCCGCGCCGGCCATGCGTGCCGACCACCAGCAGTTCCGCACGCCAGTGCACGGCGTCGCGCATCAGCGCATGCGCCACATCGTCGCTGGTCGGACGCGTTTCGACGACACCGCGCTTGGTCGGGTTGCCGGTCGCCTGGAACAGCGGGCCGATCTTCTCAAGCGCATCCTCGCCCTCCGCGCGGTACGCATCCTCGAGCGCGCGCACCGGCACGATATCCGTCAGGCGAATCGCGCGATCGATCACGTACGCCGCATACAGCAACGTCGTCGGCGCCGCGAAGCCGAGCCCGACGCGCACCGCGTGCAGCGACGGTTCGCTGCCGTCGACCGCGAACATCAGACGTTGCAGCGTGCCGTCCGACGGACGCGCATAGCCGGCCGGCACGATCAGCAGCGCGCACCTCGCGCGCGTCGTCAGCGTGTCCGAGATCGCGCCTTCGACGAGCCGCAGCAGCCCGTGATGCGGATTCGCGCCGACCACGAGCACGTCCGCGCGCCATTCCGACGTGTCGTTCACCAGCGCATCGGCGACCGTGCCGCCGGTCACCGACGTATCGACGATGGCCTGCTCGACGTCGATGCCGCTGTCGGCGAACAGCGCCGCGATCCGCGCGTTGATGGCTTGCGCTTCGCGCATCATGTCCTCGCGCGCGGACGTCAGCAGCGCGTCGATACGCGGGATGTCGGGCAGGACGAGGCGCGGGTTGTCGATTGCGCAGACGATGCGCAACCGCATGCCGGCATGCAGCAGCGTGCGCGCATAGCGCGCGGCGGACAGCGATTCGGGTGTCGGATCGACGGCCAGCACGATCCGGGCGAGCGGCGGGATGGACTGGGCAGGCTGCATGGCGAAGGTCTCCGTGCATGCGCGTCGCCGCGGAACGACGGCGGGAGCTTCGCGCGGAAGCGGCGCGCGGCGGCCGGACAGCCGCCGCGGTCGCTGGGATCGGCGGGTAGCCACGCGAAGCGCGGACTAGCAATGGGTTCAGCATAGGTCGTCCGGCCCGCGCCCGCATGATCGCGATCAACGATCGCGCAGCCCTGCCCGTATCGGTTACGACTTCGTCGGCACCGATGCCGCCGGACGGTTCGCGTAGAACAGCGCGTACGCGATGCCGAGCAGCACGATCCATACCGGCCCGATCACGAGCGCGACGCGCGTGTCGGGCGTGAACGCCATCAGCACGACGACCAGCGCGAGAAACCCGAGCGCGACGAACGAACCGAGCGGATAGAACGGCACGCGGATCGGCAGGCGCGCGATCCTGTCGGCCGACAGCGTGCGGCGAAAGCGCATCTGCGCGATCAGGATCACGCACCAGGTCCAGATCGCACCGAACGTCGACACCGACGTGAGCCACGTGAACACGTGCTGCGGCGCGAGATAGTTGAGCAGCACGCCGATCAGCAGCAGCGCGACCGACACGATCACGCCATACACCGGCACGCCGTTGCGGTTCACGCGGCCGAGCCGGGCCGGCGCCTGGCCCTGCTGCGCGAGGTTGTAGAGCATCCGCGCGGTGCTGAACAGGCCGCTGTTGCACGACGATAGCGCCGCGGTCAGCACGACGAAGTTGATGATGCCGGCAGCGGCCGGAATGCCGAGGCGCGAGAACGTCATCACGAACGGGCTGCCCTGCGTGCCGATCTGGTCCCACGGGTACAGCGACATGATCACGAACAGCGCGCCGATGTAGAAAATCAGCACGCGCCAGAACACCGAGTTCACGGCCTTCGTCAGCGACTTCTCCGGGTTGCGTGCCTCGCCGGCCGTGAGGCCGAGCATTTCGACGCCCAGATACGCGAACATCACGATCGGCAGCGCGGCGATCACGCCGCCGATGCCGTTCGGCATGAAGCCGCCGTGCGCCCACAGGTTCGAGATGCCGGTCGCGACACCGCCGTTGCCGATGCCGAACGCGATCATCAGCCCGCCGCCGATGATCATCAGCACGATCGTGACGATCTTGATCAGCGCGAACCAGAACTCGAATTCGCCGTACAGCTTGACCGCGATGAAGTTCACCGAGCCCATTGCCATGAGCGCCGCGAGCGCCCAGATCCAGTTCGGCACGCCGGGGAACCACATGTGCATGTAGACGCCGACCGCCGTGATTTCCGCCATGCAGGTGACGATCCACACGAACCAGTAGGTCCAGCCGGTCAGGTAGCCCGCGAGCGGGCCGAGGTAGTCGCGCGCGTAGCGGCTGAACGCGCCGGCGACCGGATTGGTGATCGCCATCTCGCCGAGTGCGCGCATGATCAGGAAGATCGCGATGCCGCCCAGCAGGTAGGTCAGCAGGATGGCGGGGCCGGCCGTGCGGATCGCGGTGGCCGAGCCGAGGAACAGGCCGACGCCGATCGTCGCGCCGAGCGCCATCAGGTTGATGTGCCGTTCTTCCAGCCCGCGGTGCAACTGGTCTTCTGGTTGTTTCAAGTCCGTCTCCTGGCAGCCGCAAACGGGCCGCCGTCATTGTCGATGTCAATGCGCGACCGTTCATGCCGATCCCGGCATGCCGAAAACGAAATAATCTCCGCCGTCGATTTCAGAATGAGAAACGACATGGATATTGCGTCAATCCGATTGGAATCGCCGCGGATTATCCGTATTGTCCGGAACAATCCGGAAAACGGATCGGGCCTTTCACGGAATACGCCCGTGCGGCCCGTACGACGCGGCTGGGCGCGTGACGGGCGACAACGGGATCAATCGCTTTCGGCGCGAACGAATGCGCGTCGAATGTGCGCGATCACGCGCACGCAATATGCAGGCGGGATTATATGAATGATCGGAGGTTTCACGCCAGCCGATTTTCGCAAAATCGGAGTGCGTGAAACCGGTGGTGGAATTCGAATGCGCGCGGCGCCGCGCGCGCATTTATTTGGACAGCGTCGCGCGCACCGTATATTCGCCTTCGAGCGCGCCGTGTTCGGGACGCACGAAATAGCGCGACGAATCGAGATCGGCCGGCAGCGGCTCGACCGGATAGCCGTGCTTCTCCCACGCATCGAGGCCGCCCTTCAGCGCCCGGATGTTGTGGATCATCTTCTTGCGCTGCATCTTCGCGATCAGCCGCTTCGCGGTTGCCTCGTTCGGGCACACGCAATAGACGACGATCGGCCGTTTCAGCATTTCCGGGTCGAGCAGGTCCGGCGAATCGAGATCGACCGGCACCGCGCCGGCGATCCGGTACGGCTCGCGCTCGCGAATCGCTTTCGGCCGCGCGTCGAAGATCAGCGGCGGCTCGTCCGACGTCATCATCTCGACGAGCTGCGGCGGCGAGATGCGCACCTGCGCGAGATAGCGGCGGAACTGCACGCGGCGCACCCAGCGGTACAGCAGGAACGTGATGAAGATCGCGAGGAACGCGTCGAGGATCGTGCCGCCGCTCGCGCGCACCCACAGCACGAACTGGACGATCTGGTCGTGAATGGCCGCGCCGCCGACGAGCCAGAACGCGGCCCACAGCGACGCGCCGGCCAGATCCCAGAACAGGAAGACGCCGACGCCGATCGCGGTCGTGCCGAGCAGCGGCGCCGACACGAGGCCGAGGCCCGGCAGGAACTTGGACAGCACGAGCAGCGGCGCGCCGTATCTTTCGAATACGTTACGCGCGAAGCGCAGCGTCGTGTCGAGCGACAGCGAAAAGCGTACGAGGCCGTTCAGCAGGCGCCGGCCGCGCGTGCGGCCCATGAAGAACCACAGCGAATCGGCGAGCATCGTCGCGCCGATCGCCGCCGCGAACATGCTGGCCCACGACGCCTGCCCCATTGCCGCCATCGTGCCGCCGAGAATCAGCATCGGCACGGCCGGCACCGGCACGCCGAGCTGCGTGATCAACACGCTCGCGAACACGGCCCACGGGCCGAGCGACGATGGAATTGCAATGGGAAAGTGCCACACGGGGGCGCTCCTGGAAGACATGCGGGCCGCGCGACGGGGGCCGTCGGACCGGCTTGTGCAACGGCCGCTGCGGCACGTCCGCAGCAGGCCTCGTGCATCACGGGCATTCTAAACGGGTTTGGCCGGGATCGCGCGGAACACACGCCGTCGGCGCGGGCTTCGGGCCGACGGTTGCACCGCTGTGACAGTTATGCGTCCGGGCGCTGCGCGAGCCGTGCGACGTGTTCCGCGTAGTCGGGAAACGCGGCAGTCAGCATGGCCGCGTCGGCCAGCTCGAATTCCGCGAACTCGAAGCCCGGTGCAACCGTGCAGCCGACCAGCGCGACGTGCTCCGGCGACGCGCAGCGCGCGCCGAACCAGCGTCCGGCCGGCACGACCGTCTGGAACACGGTGCCCGGATGCGTGAGCGGGTTGCCGAGCCGGTGGATCGTCAGCCCGTCGCGCTCGTCGAGCACCCATACCTCGAGCGGATCGCCCGCGTAGAAATGCCAGACCTCGTCGGAGCGGATCCGGTGCCACGACGAATAGGCGCCGTCGCACAGCAGGTAGTAGATCGCGGTCGAGGCGGCGCGCGGCGCGCCGTCGGCCGGGCGCACGACCGAATCGGTCGCGCGATAGGTTTCGCGGAAATAGCCGCCCTCGGGGTGCGGCTGCAGGTCGAACTGGCGGATCAGGTCGGTGGCGGAAATCGGCATGGCGGATGACGTCGGTAAGGTGAGAAACCGGCATCCGGCGTGCGGCCCGGTTCATCGCGGATGCGACCGGGTGCCGCCGGATGGCGCTGCGTCGATCGCCGCGGCCATGCACGCGGCGAGGAAGCGGACACGGTCGATGCTGCCAGAATTGCGTGTCGGGATGCAACCGCGAGGATGCAGGGGCCGTCCTGGGCGCCCTCGTCCGGACGACGCTTGCGTCGAACGCGACAGGCGAACTCGCGCGCGCCGCGCCGATCAGCGCGTCGCGCGTTCCATCAGGCGGACATGCGGCAACGACACGCGGCAGTCTCCTGCCGGCAACCGCTACCGCTCGAGCGTCAGCGCGGCACTGCGTGCATCACGCGGCCGCCGGCGCGCCCGGCTCGCTGTGCCGCACCAGCAGCACGGGCCGGTCGGCCGCGCGCAGCAGCGATTCCGCGACGCTGCCGAGCAGCAGACGGCGCAGGCCATGCCGCCCGCTCGTGCCCATCACGATCAGGTCGGCGTCGGTTTCGGCCGCCGTACGCATCAGCACCGTCGCGATGTCTTCGCCGTACGCGTCGAGCGCGCGCACGGTGCCCGGCACGTGTTGCTGCGCGAGCACCGCTTTCGCATCGTCGAGCACCGGCGTCGCGGCAGCGGTCGCGGCCGCATCGTCGTCGCGCTCGGCCGCGAAGCCCGCATCGACGTCGACGAGCTGCGGCCGATGCTCGACGACATACGCGCAGATGACCTCGCCGCCGGACGCCGCCGCGATCCGGATCGCCTCGTTCAGTGCGAGACGCGCATTCGGGCTGCCGTCGAGCCCGACGAAAATCCGCTTGTACATGGTCCGTCCCTCCGACCGGGCACGCGCCGCGCATCGCGCAACGGCGGCCCGTTATCGCAAGCCGGCCCGGTGCCGGCTTGCCTGCCGAACAGTCTGCTCCACGTGTCGACGCGCTCGTTGACGCGCGTCAAGCGCGGCCGGCGCGCCCGCTGCTCCGTGCCGTTTGCCGCATTTTCAGGTGACCCTATTACATAAAACGTGTAAAACGCGCACAATTTCATCTTGAAAATAGACGTTGCATGCAGCCGGTGCGAGTTTTGCCCGGTTTTGCCGCGCTGCCCGAGTGCTACGGGCGGCCCCGACAACAGAATGGCCATTGAATGACCGCCGGTGGAACCCCGACGCGCGACGCCCGAGGGCCCACGCGCCTCCAGACCATGTTACGCCAGCCGCTCGCGGCTGGCGTCGTTGCGCTGTTCGCCGGCGCGGTGCTGTCGCTCGGCGTCGCGCTGCTGGTGCGCGGCCAGTGGCAAAGCGCCGTCCATACGCGCTTCGAACGCCGCACAACGCACGTGACGGCGATGTTGCGCCACGAACTGCAGTCCGGCGTCGCCGTGCTCGAAAGCGCACGCGGCGCGTTCGGCCTCGTGCCGGAAATGACGCCGGAGCAATGGCGTCGTTATACGGAGGCGCTCGATCTCGACAGCGGCCGCTCGCCGATCCGGCAGCTCGGCTATGCGCCGTTGCCGCCCGCCACGCGCAGCGCCCTCGCCGGCGCGAACCCGATGCCGGCCAGCCCGCTCGCGGCCGCGACGCTCAGCGCGCCCGCATCGAACGCCCTCGTCGTGCGCTTCGCTGCGTCCGACGCCGCGCCGCTCGCGCGCGCGCTGCAGACCGGCGATATCGCACTTGGCGTCCACCCGGCCGACAACGACGCGTCCCGCGACGCGCGCACCCTCACGCTGTTCCTGCCCGTGACCGCGTCGCCGCATGCGGCCGCCACGCCGTCCGGCACGCGCGAAGCCGGCGCCGACGGCGTGCTGTTCGCGGCGCTGAGCCCGCGGCGCCTGGTCGAGCGTGCGCTCGACGCGGAACGCGGGATCGACCTGTGGATGACCACCGGCGGCGATTCGCGCAAGATCGTCAGCGTCGAAACGACGACCGACGAGGCGTCGGCTTCGCCCGACCTGATGCGGCGCACCGACGTGCTGAATTTCGGCGGCACCATGCTGACGCTCGCGTATTCCGCCGACGGCCGCCCGAGCGCAACCGGTGCGCAACGCGCGGCCGGCACCGTGCTGGCCGCCGGGCTGATCGCGTCGTTCGCGTTCGCGGCGCTCGTCCATGCGCTGGTGCGCGGCCGGTCCGGCGCGAGCAGCCGCGGCATCCTCAACGAGGCGCGGATGATGGGCATTATCCGTTCGTCGATGGAAGCGATCATCACGATCGACGAAAAGCAGACGGTCGTGATCTTCAATCCGATGGCCGAGCAGGTGTTCGGCGTCTCCGCGATGGAGGCGATCGGCGCGCCGTTGTCGCGCTTCATCCCCGAACGGTTCCGCGCCGCGCACGCGAAGCACGTCGACCAGTTCGGCGTGACGGGAGTTTCGGAGCGGCAGATGGGCCGCCAGCGCGTGCTGTTCGGGCTGCGTGCCAACGGCGAGGAATTCCCGATCGAGGCGTCGATCTCGCAGATCCGCGACGCGTCGGGCAAGCTCTATACGGTGATGCTGCGCGACATCACCGAGCGGCTGCGCGCCGAGAACGCGCTGAAGCAGTCACGCCAGGAATTGCGCGAACTGTCGGCGAACCTGCAGAACGTGCGCGAAGAGGAAAAGACGCGCATCGCGCGCGAACTGCACGACGACCTCGGCCAGCAGCTCACCGCGCTGAAGATGGACCTGTCGGTCGTCGAGCAGCAGTTGCGCGTGCCCGGCCGCGCGCAGCCGGACGAAGACATGCAGTCGCACCTGCAGGGCATGCGGCGGCTGATCGATGCGACGGTCGCATCGGTGCGGCGCATCGCGGCCGACCTGCGCCCCGTGATGCTCGACGATCTCGGCCTCGTGCCCGCGATCGAATGGCTCGCGAACGATTTCACGAACCGCTACGGGATCGATGTCGAGCGTCACATCGAAACGGGCGGCCTCACGTTCACCAGCGCGGGCGCAACCACGCTGTTCCGGATCGTCCAGGAAGCGTTGACGAACGTCGCGCGCCACGCGGATGCCACGCGCGTCGCGTTGCGGCTCGACGTCGAGGACGGCTTCTGCGTGCTGCGCGTCGCGGACAACGGCCGCGGCGCGGCGCCCGGCGGGCCGGCTCACGAGGACAAATCGTTCGGCCTGATCGGCATTCGCGAGCGCGCGCACATGCTCGGTGGTACCGTGACGATCGATACCGCGCTCGCGCGCGGTTTCTCGATTACCGTCGCGTTTCCGCTCAGTACCGTTCAACAGGAAACTCTCATCACATGATCACGGTGCTCATTGCCGACGACCATACGCTCGTGCGCGACGGTCTGCGGCACATCCTCCAGAACGCCACCGGATTCGAGGTGGCCGGCGAAGCCTGCGACGGCCCGTCGACGATCGCGCTCGTGCGCTCGACGCCCGCGCAGGTGCTCGTGCTCGACCTGTCGATGCCCGGCCGCAACGGCGTCGAACTGATCAAGCAGATCAAGGACGAAAAGCCCGCGCTGCGCGTGCTCGTGCTGACGATGCACGCGGAGCAGCAATACGCGGTGCGCGCATTTCGCGCGGGCGCGTCAGGCTATCTGACGAAGGAAAGCGCCAGCGCCGAGCTGGTCGGTGCGGTCACGAAGGTGGCGTCGGGCGGCGTCTACGTGAGCCTCGCGATGGCCGAGCAGTTCGCGCAAAGCCTGAACGAGCCGGCCGAGACGCTGCCGCACCAGCGGCTGTCCGATCGCGAATTCGACGTGTTCCGGCGGATCGCCGCCGGCCAGACGCTGACCGAGATCGCGCAGGCGCTGTGCGTGAGCGCGAAGACGGTCAGCACCTACAAGACACGGATCCTGGAAAAGATGCAGATGCCGCACGAAGCGGCGCTGGTGCGTTACGCGATGCGGCACAAGCTGCTCGACGAAACGGACGACGTGTAACGGACGACACGTAGCACCGGATGGCCGGCTTGGCCGGCCGCGCGGCATGCGGCCGGTCAATCGGTGCATGACTTTACTTGCCGGGCACCGGGCACGCGAGATCGCCCTCCTCGCAGGACAGATAGCTCTTCAGCGTTTCGGTACGCGCTTTCGTCAGATCGTCGAGGCAGGTCGACACGACCATCGGGTAGACGCTGCCGCCCTCCGCATTCGCGCTGGAGAAACCGCATTCGGCGTCGCGGTACGCGATCCACGCGCGCTGCGCGTTCACGAGTTTGTCGGCAAGCGGCCGTGCATCGCGCAGGCGCGCGGTGACGGCCTGGTAGGTCCGGTTCAGGTCCCCGTCGGACTTCTTGTACGCGCGATCGGCACATGCCGTCATCGTCGCCTGATCCGTTGCGTCCGCACAATTCGCCTGCGCATGGGCAACGTTCGCCGCCAGCGCCAGCGAGCACAGCAGACCGGTCAAGACACGCATGGATGCTCCTTGTTGTTCGTTGATGTCGTGGAAGCCGGTGCGGAGCCTGACGCCCCTGCCGCGCCTCGGCGCGCGGCGACACCGTCCGCGATGCTAGCGCACGCGCGTTCGCTTGTCAGCCGGCATCATGCTCGCGCGCCGGCTTGCATATCGTCCGCGCGCGCCTACACTGGAAAATCGATACGCCGCTTCAGGCCCGCGCTATCGCATCCATCCCGTCCCGCTTCCGCGCGTTCTTCAGCGCATTTCGCGTTCGTGCCGCCGAGCGGGCCTGACGTTCCGTCAGCCGGTTTCCTCTGCCCTGCGACCGCGCAATCGCCGTCGCTCTCTGGAGGAAATCATGAGCTATCACCTGGAAGGCCGTCTGCTCGAGGTCTGCAACTGTCGCGTACTGTGCCCGTGCTGGATCGGCGAGGATCCGGATTTCGGCGTGTGCGACACCATCGTCGCCTGGCATGTCGACAAGGGCACCGTCGACGGCGTCGACGTCGGCGGCAACACGATCGCCGCGGTGTGCCGTGTGCCGGGCAATATCCTGCAAGGCAACTGGACGGCCGCGATCTACGTCAGCGACACGGCGTCCGACGAGCAGGAGCAGGCGCTCCTCAAGGTCTACACGGGACAGGCCGGCGGCCCGATCGCCGAACTCGCGAAACTGATCGGCAAGGTCGTGTCGATCGAGCGCGCACCGATCAGGTTCGACGTCGAGGGCGCGCGCGGCACGCTGTCGATCGGCACCGACTATCACGCGGAACTCGAGCCGTACCTGGGCCCGAGCGGCGCGCAGACGACGCTGACCGACACCGTGTTCTCGACGGTGCCCGGCGCACCGGTGTTCGTCGGCAAGGCGCCCGTCTACCGGTCGAAGAATGCGGCGATCGGCATCGACGTCGATCTGAAGAATCACAACGCGCTGCAGAGCACGTTCCTGTTCGACGCGTGAATCGCGATCGCACGGAAACGGCCATGGCAGCGTCGCTGCACCGGCGCCTGTTTCCGCTCGTGCTCGCGAGCCTCGTTGCGTTCGCGTGGGTCACGCTGTGGGCGTGGACACGCAGTCCGTACGGGCGTTATCTCGAGCACGGCGACGGTGGCGCCTCCGACCCGTTCAGCGCACTGTGTCGCGCGCTGCCGGGCGGCTCGCTATGGCTGCCGGCCGTGCTCGACGCGGCCGCCTGGACCCTGATGATCCTGGCGATGATGCTGCCGACGACGCTGTCGCTGTTCGACGCGTTCGCGCGCGTCGTCTCGAACCGCCCGGACCAGACGCGCCTGCTCGCGCTCGTCGGCGTCGGCTACGTCGTCGTGTGGAGCGGATTCGGCCTCGTCGCGCACGGCCTGCATGCGCTGGTGCTGATGGGCGTCGCGCAGGTGCCGGCGCTAGCGTGGCGCGGCTGGCTGATCGGCGCGGCCGTGTTCGCGCTCGCCGGCGCATTTCAGTTCAGCAGGCTGAAGGAACACTGCCTGGATCGTTGCCGCACCCCTTTCGGTTTCGTGATCAGCCGCTGGCGCGGCCGCACGCCGTTGCGGCACGCGTTTGCGCTGGGCGCAAGCCACGGGCTCTTCTGCGTCGGGTGCTGCTGGGCGCTGATGCTGCTGATGTTCGTCGTCGGCGCCGGCAGTCTCGGCTGGATGCTGTCGCTGGCCGCGCTGATGGCCATCGAAAAGAATGCAGTGTGGGGACGTCAGCTCACGGCGCCGCTCGGCGCCGCGCTGTTCGGCGTGGCCGTGCTGATCGTCGCGAACCACGCGTGAGGCCCGCGATGCGCCCGCCCGCCTCCGCCTTCGCGCTGCACGTGCGGCCAGGCGTGCGGGTGGCCGCGCTGACGTCCGTCGCAATGCTTGCATTCGCGTCGAATTCGCTGCTGTGCCGGCTCGCGCTGCAGGCCGGGCGGATCGACGCGGCCAGCTTCGGCAGCGTGCGCCTCGTGTCGGGCGCGCTGATGCTCGCGATCGTCGCGCGCGCAGGGGCGCGACGGCCCGCCCCGCCCGCGGACTGGCCCGCGGCGGCGATGCTGTTCGCCTATGTCGCGTGCTTCTCGTTCGCGTACCTGACCGTCAGTGCCGCAACCGGCGCGCTGATCCTGTTCGGCGCGGTGCAACTGACGATGTTCGCGGCGGGATGGCGCGCCGGCGAACGGTTCGCCCCGGCAGGCTGGGCCGGGTTCGGCGTCGCGCTCGGCGGGCTGCTGTATCTCGTGTCGCCGGGGCTCGCAGCGCCGACGCCACAAGGCGCCGCGCTGATGACGGCCGCCGGCGTTGCATGGGGCATCTATTCGATACGCGGCCGCAAGCCTGTCGATCCGGTCGCGGCGACCGCCGGCAATTTCCTGCGTGCCGCACCGCTGGCGCTCGCGTTGAGCGTCGCGCTCGCCGCCCGCACGCACGTGACACCGGCCGGCGTCGCGCTTGCGGTCATTTCCGGTGCGCTCACATCGGGCCTCGGCTACGTCGTCTGGTATGCCGCGCTGCGGCACCTCACGGCCATGCGCGCCGCGGCAATCCAGTTGTCGGTGCCGCCGATCGCCGCGTGCGGCGCCGTGCTGCTCCTGTCGGAACAGCCGACCTGGCGGCTCGCGCTTGCATCGGCCGCCATCCTCGGTGGCGTCGCGGCGGTGCTCGCGACCCGTGCCCGCCGTGCGGGTACCACGCCGTAACGGCAGGCAGGCGGACCGCGCTCGCCCCGGCGCATTCGCGCATGCAGAAATGAAAAACCAGTCCACGGATACCGTGCACGGGTTTCGGGGGAAGCGGCAAACCGGGCGCCATCTCGGGCGCCGACCGCCTTACTGGCCGCCGAAGTACACCGAAGTTCGATCAGCGGCGGCCGACACCACCACGCGCTGGCCCGACTGCGACGTCGCGGCTGCCTTCTCACCGCAGCCCGTTGCGTCGCCTTGAGCACCGGTGTTCTGCGCGGCGGCGATTCTTGCCTGCGCAGATTGTCGGCCGGCGCGATGCGCCCCGTGGACGGGCCGTCCGGCAGCGCTCGCCCACGGCATGGTGAAGTCGCGCGCGCCGCCCATCGACGCGGCTTCATGGCGGCAAAATCAGAGCGCGATCAACGACGCGCAAGTGCGTGACATCTTCGGCGCGCTGCTCACGGGCGCCGCAAGATGTCCGCGACCGATTCGGCCGACGGCAATTCGTAGGTCCGCCAGATCAGCGCGCCAGCCCGGTCGATCACCTGGACCTGCGTGCTGTGATTGTCGAGTCCCGTGAGGCCGCCGCCAAACAGCGCCTGCAATGTGTCGACATCCTTCGGTTCCGGCGCGGCCGCGATCCAGCCCGGCCTCGCATCGAAGCGCGCGAGCCACGCGCGCATCCGCGCGGGCGTGTCCTCGAACGGACTGATGCTAAGCGACAGCAACTGCACGTCGGGGTGCCTGTGCGGCCCCAGCAATCCTTGCACGCGCTGGAACACGGCGCCCTGGATAGGACAGGTCGACGAACAACCGGTGAAAAATAGCTGCAATGCCGTCACCCGGCCGTTCAGCAGCGCGTGCAAACGGGTCGCGCGGCCGTCTGCGGTGTGTACCGGTACGTCCGGCACCGGTACAGGCGGCGTGACGCGCCCGCCGTGATAGCCGACGATCGGCACGGCAGGCGCCGGGCCCGGTCGCAGCGCCGCCAGCGCAAGCGCCGCCGTCAGCCACGCGCGCCGCCGACGGGCGTGCGCGTCGAGCGCGCTCATGCCCCGCCTCCGTTCAAATATCGCCAGAGCGCGGTGCAGTCGCGTTCATTGAGCGTGTAGCGCGGCATCTCGACGTTGACGAGGACATAGGCCGGATCGAGGCCGGTGCGCAGCAGCACGCAGAAGGCGTCGCGATCGTAGCGCGTCAGCGGGCCGCCGCGCCGGCCGCGCGGCGCAGTCAGCCAGTCGTGCGTGAGACGCGGCGCAAGCGAGTTCGGCACGGCTGGCCCCGCGCCCGCCGCATGGCAGTTCGCGCAGCGCACCACAGGCGGCGGCAGGCTGTCCGGATGCGTCGACAGCCGCCCTTGCAGCGGCGCGGCGCCGTCGAAGAGCGCCTGACCGCGCGCGGCGGCATCGCCGGCCGCGGCGGCGCTGCCGCCGTACATCGCCATGGCGACGCACGCGCCTGCCAGCCGCGCCGCCACGCGCCGCCCGAATCGCGGATGCGGCGTCACGAGATCTGCAACGACGTCGACACGCTCGGCACGCCGTTCGCGTCGAGCGCGAACAGCATGTAATAGCCGGGCAGCACCACGCCGGCGTCCGACGGGATCGCGAGCCGGTACGATGTCCCGCTCGCATTGACGATGGACAGCGGAATGCGGCGCTGATCGTTGTTCGTCGTGTGCGTCACCGACGACAGGCGCATCAGCACGAACGACGCGACCGGACCGCGCGTCGCGACCTCGATCGATGCGCCGCGACTCGTCGCCGAAGGCGCGCTCGCGATTGCGGGGCGCCCGGCCGGCGAGCCATCGGCATTGAGCAGATAGGGCGGCGTGAGGATCTCCGCGTTCAGGTGATTGTTCACGCAGCCGGTGCCGCACTGCCCGCCGCCGCCCGCGAACACGCGGCCGTCCGGCAGCAGGATCGCCGTGCTGTGATAGGTGCGCGGCGTCTGCATCGGCTTCAGCAGATTGAAGCGCTGGGTCTTCGGGTTCCAGATCTCCGGAACCATGATCGCCGTGGTGTCGGTGAACGGCATCGGCAAGCTCTGGCCGCCGATCATCACGATGCTGCCGTCCGGCAGAATGACGCTGTTCGCGAACGCGCGCTGGTAGGTCATCCCGTTCAGGCGTTGCACCGTGACCGGCTGGTTCGGCCCGCGCGTGATGTCGATCTGGTAGACCGCATTCGATGCATAACTCGACGCGCTGCCGTTCTGCTGGTACGACTTCGCGCCACCGGCCTTCAGGATCTTGCCGATGTCGTATAGCGACGCCGTGCCGTTGATGCTGTAAGGATCGGCGCCGCGCGTGCCGGCGGACTGGATCGTGCCGCTGCCGTTGGTCGAGATCCAGTTCATCTGCGCACTCGGGCCGGCGTGGAACACGCTGCCGTTGCTCTGCGCGAACAGCCACAGGTGGTTATCGCCCCGATAGATGCCTTGCGGATCCGGACCCACGATGCCGGTTTCCGGCACGCCGGACAGCACCGTCCAGTTGGCGCCGTTCCAGACTTCCGCGCTCTTACCGCCTTGGCCGCCGCTCCACGAGCCGCCAAGCGTCAGCACCGAGCCATTCGACAGCAGTGTGTCGCCCTGATAGCCGCGCGGAATGTTCATCGTCGCCGATGCGCTCCACGTGTTGCTGTTCCAGTCGTACAGCGTCGTCTTCGGACTGCTGTCGCCACCGTTCACGAGCAACCTGCCGTCGGACAGCATCGCCGTGCCCGGGCAGAACATGTCCGAGCCCGCGGACGTCTCCAGGAATTGAGTCGCCCGGTTCGTCGCGGGGTCGAACAGCGCTGTCTGCGTCTGCGTAGCCGTGTTGCCGACGTCGTTCTGGAAGCTGAAGGTCTGGTCCGCCGACCACATCACGAGCTTGCCGTTCGGCACGTTCGCAATGCCGATCGGATTGACCGGCAGCGGGATGACGGCACTCCACGCCGACGGCAGCGTAACCGGGAAACTCTGCGGCAGGCCAAGCGTGAACTGGTCGTTCAGCGCGGTCGCACCCTGGCACGGGTACTGGACCAGCGCAGCGCCGTCCGTGAGCGCGCCGCCGCTCACGTTCAGGCAAATGCCGCTCGCAACCGACACCAGCCGGTAGTTCGAGCCTGACGCGGCAGCGACGGTCCACTGGTCGTTCGTTTGCGCATCGCTTTGGCACGGATACTGGATCACCGGCGTGCCGCTCCCTCCCGTGCCGCCCGACACGTTCAGGCACTGCCCGGTGCGCTGGGACACGACGTGATAGCCGCTGCCGGCCGGCAGCAGCGACCAGCCCGCGTTGCTCTGGGTCGAGCACGCGCCCTGCACGATCGCGGCACCCGCATTGGTCGAATTGCCGCTGACCGTCAGACAACGACCGCTGCTCGCGGACACGATGTTGGAGAATGCGGCGACCGGCAGATACAGGTTGAACTGGTCGTTCAGCGCGGTCGCACCCTGACACGGATACTGGATCAACTGCGCGCCCGACGCGCGCGAGCCGCCGTTGACGTTCAAGCACATGCCGCTCAAGACCGACACGATCCGGTAGCTTGCGCCGACGGCCGTGATGGTCCACTGGTCGTTGGTCAGGTTGTCGCCCTGGCACGGATACTGGATAAGCGGCGTGCCGATGGCACGCGAGCTGCCCGGCACGTTCAGGCACAGGCCGCTGCCCTGCAACACGATGTGATAATTCGCGCCGACGGGCACGAACGACCACGTCGTGTTGCCCTGTCCCGCGCACGAGACCTGCACGACGCCCGCGCCGGGGGCGGCCGAGTTGCCCGCAATCGCGACGCACTGCCCGCTGTCCGCCGACACGATGTCGGAATAAGACGCCGTGACGGCCGCCGCGGCGCTCGACGGCAGCCACGCAACGAAAATCGACACGCACACGCACAAGAACGCCTGTCTCCAGGCAAGCCCAGACACTTGCATGATCCCCCCATGGTCCCGTTTTAATTTCCGGTCGTATTAAAACGTCGAACACCTGGATCGGGATGTACGGTGGGCCACTCAATGGAGACGACGCAAAAAAGCCCGCACTCGTCACGAGCGCGGGCTTTTCGATACCACTTTGGCCGCGGCCCCGAAGGCCGCTATCCGGCCACCGGCTTAGTGGCCAAAGTACACCGACGTACGATCGGCGGCGGCCGGCACGACCACGCGCTGGCCCGACTGCGACGTCGCGGCTGCATTCGCGCCGTAGCCCGTTGCGTCGGCTTGTGCGCCGGTGTTCTGCGCGGCGGCGATCTTTGCCTGGGCGGCCTGGATGTTTTCCGGGTAGTTCATCCAGTCGTTCGGGTTGTAGCCGGCCTTTTCGAGCTGGGCCAGCTCGGCGCGCACTTGCGCGCGCGTCAGCGGCTGCTGGTTCGATTGGGCGAACGAGACGACCGGTGCAGCAACGAGAGCGGCCAGTGCAACTGCCTTGATCAGCGATTTCATGATGCGTTACCTCCAGGATTGTTTTGTCAGGCGCTTCGGACTCGGGGTCGTTGCGCATGAGTAGAAGTCTAGGAGGCGTGGCTATCAGGGTAAATACTTAAATCGCAAATTCACTGTTGACGGAAAAAGTACAATCTCGCGGGAATAGCCATATTCATCAGATGATTATCGGCACTCATGCGCCGAATGCGGTGATACGGCATTCGGCGCGCGCTGCCAGCGCGTCAGCGCAGCGGGTCGGCGTCCGCTGCCGCCATCAGCCTGTCGAACAACAGTGCCTTGAGGCGGACCAGGTCGTCGGCGCCGGTCTCGTCGAATGCGGCGTGATGAAGCGTCAGCGCCGGCGCCGCCGGATCGGCATGCGCGGCCCGTACCGTACCTTCGAGCGCCAGCCATTCGACGCGGTCGCCGGCCGCGTACGGCAGCAGCACGCGCAACGGCTCGCCGGCCGCGGCGATGGTCCGGTCGAACGCGACCGACAGCCCGCTCAGGCTGATGTCGTGCACCATGCCGATGCTTTCCGCGCCATCCGCTCCACCGGTGCAGCAGGCCGCGATCCGCGCCGGCACGCGCGGCTCCGCGCGCGTGCGCAGCCTGTCGACGAAGCCCGGCGGCGACAGGATCATGAACGGCGCGGCACCCGACGTCTGCACCGACTCGACCGTCGCGCCGAACCGGGACACCGCGGCACGGCCGATCGCCACTGCCTCGATGTCGTCGCCGCGCGCGAATTCGAGCACGGCCGCCGGCTGCGGCTCGACGAACAGTGCGCCCGACGCGGCGACCCCGATCAGCCGGCAGCGCTGCAGCGTGCGTGTCGTGCCGACCCGGCGGCGGATGCCGATCGCGGCGCCGGCCGACAACCCCATGCGCGTGGCGGGCGGCACCGCACCGGGGCCGCGCGGATCGGTTTCGGTGTCATCGCGCACGCGCACGGGCCGGAAATGATCGAACAGGAAAGCATGCTGCGCGGCATCGCGCAGTGTCGTGCCGGCCGGCAGCAGCGCGGCGCCGTCGGCATCGTAGAGATCGAAGCCGAGCGGAACGCCGGCGCAGAGATCGTCGCGCACGAGCGCGACATAGTCGCTGGGAAGTCGCATCGGAGAGGCGCGCGGCGCGACCGCGCGAGCTGTCGTGACAACGTGATTACGGCAGCTTCGCGCGAAATCTGAACGGCTCCGTTACTGAGAGGCCCCCGTCGTGTCGGGGGAGACCGGCGCGGGCGGCTGGGTCGGCGTGGCGGACGGTGCGGTTGCCGGTGCGGCGCCGGTGCCCGAGCCGACACCGCTCGTCGTACTCGCGCCCGCTGCCGGCGGCGGTGCGGGCTGCGGTTGCGATGCGCCGGCCGACAGTGCCGCGGCCGATGCGGCCACTTCAGATGCCGGTATCCATTCCTCGACGATGCCGCCGGACGCCGCTTCGGGCGCCGATGCCGCCGACGCGGCCGATGCCGCGCCTTCGTCGGCTTCCGATGGAGGCTCGACACGCTGCGTCCTGACGGGTGTGGGCGTCTTCTTCGGCTCGGTCCTGAACCACGTGTCGAACAGATCCGTCGCACGCTCGCGCAGCGACGCGAACCAGCCGGGCGACGGCTCGGTATCGAATTTCGCCTTCGTGTCGACGATCCGGGCGCGCTGCGCGCGCTGAAAGAAATCGCCGACGATCGGCAGCGCGCTGTGCGCGCCCTGCCCCCAGTAATCGCTGCGCAGCGTCACGCGGCCGTCGTCGAAACCGACCCACGCGCCGGCGACCAGGCCCGGCTGCATCAGGATGAACCAGCCGTCCGCGTTGTCCTGCGTCGTGCCCGTCTTGCCGGCCACGTCGCCACGGATCCCGAAGCGCGTGCGGATGCTGCCGCCCGTGCCGCGCGTCACGACATCACGCATCACGTCGAGCAGCGTCTTGTCGGTTTCGGCGTCGAACGCGCGCTCGGGCGGCGCCGGCGCGTATTCGGCGAGCACGTCGCCCTGGCGGTTTTCGATGCGCGTCACCATTTGCGGCTCGACGTACAGCCCGCCGTTCGCGATCGTCGCGTACGACGCGACCATCTCCTTCAGCGTGACCGGGCTCGTGCCGAGCGCGAGCGACGGCACGCGTTCGAGCGGGCTTTCGCGCACGCCCATGTCGCGCGCGAGCCGCGCGACGGCCGCGGGCCCGACCTTCTCCATCACCTGCGCGGTGATCCGGTTGCGCGACAGCGCGACCGCGTCGCGCAGCGTCATCGGTTTGCCGGTCGGCGGCACGTCGTCGTTCGGCCGCCAGATCTCGCCGCCCTTCAGCGGGATCTCGACCGGCTGGTCGATGAACGTGTCGTCCGGCGTCATCCCGCTCGCGAACGCGGCGCCATAGACGAACGGCTTGAACGTCGAGCCCGGCTGGCGCCGCGCCTGCGCGACGTGATCGAACGGCTCGTTGGTAAAGTCGCGGCTGCCGACCCAGGCGCGGATCTGCCCGTCGCGCGGATCGATCGCAACGAAGCCGGCCTGTACGTCGGTCTTCGTCTTGCACAGCGCGCGCATGAAGCCGCGGTCGGCCGCGAGCAGCTTCATCGCGGCCGCGTCGTCCTTGCCGGCGTCCTGCGCGGCCTTGTACTCGGGCGACTCGCGCATGAAGGTGCGGAACACCTCGTTGTCGGTGCCGCAGCCGTCGCGGCCGCTCCACGCGTTGTTCGCGATGCCCTGCAACTGATTGCCCTGCAGCGTGAGCGCCTGCGTCGCCATCTGCTGCAGCCGCGAGTCGATCGTCGTGCGCACGATCAAGCCGTCCGAGTAGATGTTGTAGTCGTTGCGGTCGGCCCACGCGATCAGCCACTTGCGCAACTGCTGCGCGAAATGCGGCGCGGGCCCCGGCGGCTCCTTCTGGCGCTCGAAATCGATGCGCAGCGGCCGGCGCTGCAACTGCGCGAATTGCGCCGCCGACAGCTTGCCGTACTTCACCATCTGGCCCAGCACCGTATTGCGCCGCTGCAGCGCGCGCTCGGGATTCAGCACCGGGTTGTAGTAGCTGTTGCCCTTCAGCATCCCGACGAGCGTCGCGCTGTCGAGCACGTCGAGTTCGTCGGCCGACTTGTCGAAATAGGTGCGTGCGGCCATCTCGACGCCGTACGCGTTGTACAGGAACGGTACCGTGTTCAGGTAGGTCTCGAGGATCTGGTCCTTGCTGTAGACGGCCTCGATCTTCAGCGCGGTGATCGCCTCCTTCATCTTGCGCGTGAGCGTCGGCGCGCGGCCGATCTCGTCCGGATACAGGTTGCGCGCGAGCTGCTGGGTGATCGTCGAGCCGCCCTGGCGGCTGCCCGAGAACGTATGGAGCGCGGCCGACGCGGTGCGTTTCCAGTCGAGGCCGTGATGCTCGTAGAAGCGATGGTCCTCGGTCGCGATCAGCGCGTCGACCATGTGCGGCGAGATCTGCTTGAGCGGCACCCACTCGCGGTTCGACGGCTTGAATTCGGCCAGCAGCTTGCCGTCGGCGGACAGCACCTGCGCGGGCTGGTCGACGCGCGCCTTGCGGATGTCGCCGATGCCCGGCGTGAACGGGATCAGCACGATCACGTACAGCGCGAACAGCGACGGCACGGCGGCGGCCGTCAGCAGCACGCCGCGGCGCGTCGGATGACGGAGATGGTGCCATGCGGCGGCGGCGAGAGGCTTGACCCTCGCGACGGCGGCAGCCGCGACGGGTTGGGCGCGCGCGACCCAACTGGCACAGAAGTCACGCACTGACGACACGTTTCGGCGATTCACGCGGGTGGGGCTCGGCTGAAAAGGGTGCATCGTACCAAAACTCGCGCGGCCCGCCGGCCCGTGGCGGTGCGGCGCCGGCGCACACAGCGCGGTGCGGCGACCGTTCGCACGCAAAAAAGGCGCGCGCTCCGCAACGGGAACGACGCGCCAAGCCTGGTACAACAACCGGGTGGCCGCGCGGCGGCGGCCGATCGGCGCCGCGAATCAGCGCACGAGAAAACCGTAGGTCAGCGGATCGCGCTCGTCGACGATCCAGTTCGCGAAACCGCAGATATGCGCGCTGCCCTCCACTTCCGGGATCACGGCCGGGATGTCGCCGACCGTCGTCTCGCGCAGCACGCGCCCCTTGAAGATCGTGCCGACGATCGATTCGTTGACGAGCGTGTCGCCGGCCGCGAGCAACCCGCGCTGGTACAGCTGCGCGACGCGCCCGCCGGTGCCGGAGCCCGTCGGCGAGCGGTCGACCTCGCGATCCGCGAACACGCAGCAGTTCGCCTGCGTCGAGCCCGGATGGCGCGGCGCATTTGCGATGATCGTGCCGTAGATATGGTTGATTTCCGGAATCTCCGGGTGCACGACCGGGTATTTCGCGTTCGCGGCAGCCTTCACTTCCGCGCCGAAGCGGATCAGCCGTTCCACCGCCGCTTCGCGCACCGGCAGGTCGAACGGCGCGCCGTCGACGTAGAAATAGAACGCGCCGCCATACGCGATGTCGCCGGTCACGGTGCCGAACGACGGCGTGTCGACCGACACGTCGCGCCGCCAGATGAACGACGGCACGTTGACGAAGCGCACCGGCCCCGCATGCTCGCCGTCCCACTTGACGAAGGCCTCGATGAAGCCGCACGGCGCGTCGATGCCGACCCGCGTTTCCGGCACAGTGCGCTGCACCCAGCCGAGTTCGACCGCGGCGGTCGACAGCGCGATCACGCCGTGCCCGCAATGGTCGCTGTAGCCTTCGTTGTGCACGAAGATCACGCCGAAATCGGCGTTCGGCGACACGGGCTCGGTCAGGTAGCCACCGTACATGTCGGCGTGGCCGCGCGGTTCGAACATCAGCGCGCGGCGGATCTCGTCGGCGTTTTCCTTGAGCCACGCGCGGCGCTGGACGATCGTGTCGCCCGGCAGACGCGGCAGCCCGCTCGTGACGATGCGGAACGCTTCGCCGCCCGTATGGACTTCGACGGTGGAAAGGGATCGGGAAATTTTCATGGTCGATCGAATGCGTTGAAACGAAGGACGGCGGCCAGGCCGCCGTCCGATGGCAGGCTGGCCGGGTTATTTCGCGTACGGCTCGGGCAGGCCGTTGCGGATCACGTAGACGGTCGTCGGCGCACCCTTCAAGTCGCCGTTCGCGTCGAACGAATAAGTGCCCGCGACACCCGCATAGTTCGACTTCGCGAGCTGCGCGATCAGCTTCGCCTTGTCGGTGGTCGTGCCGGCCTTGACCATCGCGTCGGCGAGCAGCTTCGCGCCGTCGTAGTAGTTGACGCCGTAGACCTGCGTATCCGTGTGGTACGCGTCGTGGTACTTCTTCAGGAATTCGCGCCCGGCCGGCGTCTTCTCGAGCGCGACGCCGCCCTGTGCGCAGTAGACGATCGATGCCGCTTCGCCCGCCACCTTGCCCATGTCGGCCGAGCAGATGCCGTCGCCGCCCAGCAGCTTCGCGCGCAGCCCGCGCTGCTTCATCTGCTTGGCCATCGGCGCGCCCTGAGCCGCATAGCCGCCGAAGAAGATCACGTCCGGGTTGCTGGCCTTGATCTTGGTGAGAATGCCGAGGAAATCGGTAGCCGACGAGCTCGTGAATTCCTGGTCGACGATCTTGATGCCGTTCGCTTTCGCGACGTTCATGAACTGCTCGGCGACGCCCTGCCCGTACGCGGTGCGATCGTCGATGACGGCCGCGGTTTTCGCGTTCAGCGTCTTCGCGGCAAACGTGCCCATCGTGCCGCCGAGCTGTTCGTCGCTTGCGCCGATCCGGAAGATGTTCTTGAAGCCCTGCTTCGTGAGTGCCGGATTCGACGCCACCGGCAGGATCGGCACGCCGGCATTCGAGTACACGCGCGACGCCGGAATCGCGACGCCCGAGTTGTACGGCCCGAGCACGGCGACGACGCCCTTGTCGACGAGGTTCTGCGCGACCTGCACGCCCGCCTTCGGGTCGGCCTGGTCGTCGTCGGACACCAGCTTGAACGTGACGGTCTTGCCGGCAACCTTCACGCCGGCCTTGTTGAGTTCATCGATGGCAAGGCGTACGCCGTTTTCGTTGTCCTTGCCGTTCGCGGCCTGCGGGCCCGTCAGCGGCGCCGAATGGCCGATCATCACGACTTCCTGCGCGTGCGCGGAAGTCAGCGCGCCGGCGGCAACAGCCACCGAGAGCGCGGTAACGAGGGTTCGCATGATGTCTCCTGATTGGTTTTGTGTGAAACCAATGTAGGACACGCGTGGTCACATCGCAAGCAATTTCAAAATAATTTTCGCGATTCTGGTCATAATTCAGACCAGAACGAGGCCGCGCCCGTCACTTCGGCGCGATGTCGCGCCGCACGCGGCGGATGTGCTGCTCGACATAGAACGCGGCCGCATCGGCGTCGCCCGATACGATCGCCTCGTAGATCAGCCGGTGTTCGGACACGTAGAGCCGGATCCGGCCCGCATCGTAGATGCCGTCGTCCTTCAGGCGCTTCCAGAGCGGCTGGTCCATCGTCTTCGCGACCTCGTCCGCGATCTTCACGATCAGCGGGTCGCCGGTCATCAATGCGAGTTGCCGGTGGAACAGCCGGTCGCTTTCGTTCCACAGCGCGCGCTGGTGCGGATCGTCGACGTCGGTGATGGTTTCCATCTGCGCGAGATAGCGCTCGGCGCCCGGGTCGGCGCGGCCGTGCGACGCCGCGAGGCGCGCGATCGCGGGCTCCAGGATCAGCCGCACGTCGAGCGTCGACGTCGGGCTGAAGTCGGCTTCTGACGCCGCGCGCATGTCGCCGCGTTCCGCGAGCACGTCGAGCGGCGACGCAACGACGTAAGTGCCGGAATTGCGCTTCGTAAACACCAGCCCTTCGTTCTGCAGCGCGCCGAGCGCCTCGCGCACGGCCGGCCGGCCGACCTGGAACAGCACCGCGAGCTCGCGCTCGGACGGCAGCCGCGAATCGGCCGCGTAGCGCCCCGCGCGAATCTCGTCGCGGATCTTCTCGGCGACCTGCTCGTAGATCTGCAGCGGCCTGAAACCGCCTTCGAGTGATTCGGGACGCGCGGACATCATCGTATGGCTCCTGCCCGGTCGCGGGCGTGGACTTGGAATGGGTTCGCACTATACCGGAGCGGTGCGGGTATCGAGACCACGGCGACCCTTCTGGACCGATATTAGAACCAAAACCGCCCCTTTGCTTCATTTCCCGGGTTGCGGGTGTGGCTGAAAGTGGTATAGATTCGATCCACGCTGCCCTGTATCACGGTACCCGGCAGCCCCTTTGGCGGGCGCGTCATGCGCCCGTCGTCCACGCTCACCGACGCCTGCGACGTACACGATGACCGCCCCTTCCCGGATTCCCGTTTTCGATGCGGCCGATACGGCCGCGCTGCTCGACTACCCGGCGCTGCTCGCCACGCTCAGGCAAGCCGTCGCCGAGTACGCGGCGGGCGAGATCGTCAGCCCCGAGCGCCTGGTCGTGCCGCTGCAGGCCGGCGGCGTGATGCTGTCGATGCCGTCGAGCGCGCGCGACCTTGCGACCCACAAGCTCGTGAACGTGTGCCCCGGCAACGGCGCGCGCGGGCTGCCGACGATCCTCGGCCAGGTGACCGCGTACGACGCGACCACCGGCGAGATGCGCTTCGCGCTCGACGGCCCGACGGTCACCGGACGCCGCACGGCGGCCGTCACCGCGCTCGGCATCGATGCGCTGCATGGCGTCGCGCCGCGCGACATCCTGCTGATCGGCACCGGCAAGCAGGCGGCCAATCACGCGGAAGCGCTCGCGGCGATCTTTCCCGATGCGCGCCTTCACGTGCGCGGCAGCAGCGCCGCTAGCGCGGCCGCCTTCTGCGCCGCCCACCGCGCGCAAGCGCCGCGGCTCGCACCGCTCGACGGCGACGCGATTCCCGATGCGATCGACGTCGTCGTCACGCTGACGACGAGCCGCACGCCCGTCTACCGCGACGCCGCGCGCGAAGGCCGGCTCGTGGTCGGCGTCGGCGCGTTCACCGCGGATGCGGCCGAGATCGATGCGAACACGGTACGTGGCAGCCGGCTCGTCGTCGACGATCCGGCCGGCGCGCGCCACGAGGCCGGCGACCTGATCGTCGCGCAGGTCGACTGGCAGCAGGTCGCGTCGCTCGCCGACGTACTGAGCGGCGCATTCGCGCTCGGCGGACCGCTGCTGTTCAAGAGTGTCGGCTGCGCCGCGTGGGATCTCGCCGCGTGCCGCACCGCCCGCGCCGCACTGGACGCGCGCCAGGCCGGCTGACCCGGCAGCAAGGCCCGCCGGCCGCGTGCGCGCCGCCGGTGCGGCATCGCAACATCCCGAGTGCTCCGGCACTTTCCCGTACGCGTTGTAGGAAACGCCCTACAACGCGTCGAAGCGGCCTACACCAACTTCCAATTCGGCCGATTTCATTTTTGGCGGCGCAACACGATACTGCCGGCATGAATGCCAGCCTGTCACCCGCCGCGCTCAGGGTGTTTCTCGTCGATCACGCCGTTGCCGTCCGGCAGCGGATCGCGCTGCTCGTCGGCGCGATCCGCGGCGTCGCCGTCGTGGGCGAAGCGGAAGACGGCCAGGACGCGTGGACGCAGATCCGCAGCAGCCGGGCCGACGTGGTGATCGTCGACCTGCGGCTCGCGGACGGCAGCGGCCTCGACCTGATCGGGATGCTGTCGAAGGCTGCGCCGCGCGTCGTCACGATCGTGCTGACGAATCATTCGGCACCGGCATTCAGAGAGGCATGCGCGACGGCCGGAGCCGACTACTTCTTCGACAAGACCGTCGAATTCGACGCCGCGTGCCGTGTCATCGAATCCCTGGTGCACGCTCGCGTGCACCACCCCTGACGAGCCGGAGTGACTCATGTCCACAGCCACCGCCAGCGCCGACGACGTAGCCATCGCGCCCCGCCCGACCATTCCGCTTCGTGCGGTGACGCGCGCCGACGCCGCCAAACATCCCGCCGCGCGCTGCTCGGTCTGCGCGATGCGTTCGATGTGCCTGCCGCCGCACCTGACGGCTGCCGAATACGGCCGTCTCGACGCGATCATCTGCACGACCCGGCACGTTCGCCAGGGCGATGCGCTGTTCCGCACCGATGATCCGTTCCAGAGCATCTATGCGGTGCGCGCGGGTTCGTTCAAGACGGTGATGATGCATCGCGACGGCCGCGAACACGTGACGGGCTTCCAGATTGCCGGTGAAACGCTCGGGATGGACGGTATCGGCGGCGGCCAGCACTGCTGCGACGCGATCGCGCTGGAAGACAGCGTCGTGTGCATCATCCCGTTCGGCGCGCTCGAAGCGGCGTGTCGCGAGATCAAACCGATGCAGCATTTCCTCTACCAGATGCTGAGCAGCGAAATCGTGCGCGAATCGAGCCAGATGCTGCTGCTCGGCACGATGTCGGCCGAACAGCGCGTCGCGCATTTCCTGCTGAACCTGTCGTCGCGCTTCGAGGCGCGCGGCTATTCGGCGACCGAATTCAACCTGCGGATGACGCGCGAGGAAATCGGCTGTTATCTCGGGATGAAGCTCGAAACGGTCAGTCGGATGTTCTCGCGGTTCCATCGCGATGCGCTGGTCGAAACGCGCGGCAAGCGCGTGCGCATCATCGACGCGCAGGCGCTCGCGCGGGTCTGATTTCGGTCCGAAATACTCACCGGGATCGTTCGCGCGGCCTCGCACGCCCATGCGTTACCGGGCTGTGCCGTCGGTCGCCTCGTCGCGCAGCATCACCCTTCTACCGCCCGCCTGCCACGCGATCAGCGCCTGTTCGGCCTGACCGAACGCGCGGCGCAGCGCGTCGTCCACGTCGTCGCCGATGCACGGCGGCAGCGGCCTGAGGATCGCGTCGTGAAACACCAGGTCCAGCCGCACGTCGTATGTGCGCGCGCCGCCCGCCGCCACGTGCGATTCGATTGCGAGGTGACAGCCGTCGATCAGTCCGCGGAACCGTTCGAGCCGCACCAGTTGCGCGCCGGCTTCGGCTTCGACCGCGGCCGAACCCGTGAATCCGAGGCAGGCGATCTGCATGCCCACGCCCATGTCGTTTCTCCTGACGGGGCCGCCCGCTCGTCGACCGCCTTGCATGCACCGCCCGCGCCGAAAGGCGGCGGTGCGCATTTCCCGTGGCGTGGCGCGGATTCTTCGATCGCTGGCCCGCCGATATCGTCTGCCCGCGCCTCTGTCGGCGCGGCTTCGTTCATACGTTGAAGACCTGCGACGTCTTCATCTCGATCCACGTCATGCCGGCCCGCAGCCCTTCGATCATCGCCTCTCGCTCGGTCGGATACGCATGGCTGTGCTCGAACGTATGATGAAAGCGCGCCGCGCCGGCGCCATGCTCGACCGACACGCGGCAGCGGAATTCGCCCGATTCGCACGGGCGCGTCTCGACTTCGACCGACCAGTCGCGTTCGTGAATGTTGCCCTGCAGTGTCATGCACCCTCCTGCGATGTCAGTCGCCGAGCCGGAAGTGGCCGCTGTGCAGCAGCACCGGCCGGCCGCCGATTTCTTCGAGCATCCGTCGCGCCATTGCCTCGATCGCCGAACGATGCGCTTCGAACGCGGCCAGCAGGTCGCGTTCGAGCAGCGACGGCGCGCCGAAATGGTCTTCCAGTGCCTCGGCCGTGACCGCGCACTGCACGCAACGTTCGTCAACCAGCGCCGAAAACGCGACGACCAGGTCGCGCGCGCAATATTCGGGCGGCTCGGGCGGGAAGGTAATCTGCATCTGTCCGCCAGTCATTGTCGTGATGGCTCCATGACGAGAGCATAGTGGCGCGCGCGGCCGCGCACTTGACCCACGTCAACCGGTTCGCCGCACCGCACGATCGCGATACGGCTTCGTGCCTCCGCGTCAGCCCGCGTCGGGCTCGATCGCCGCGCCGCGCGCCGCGAGCAGCTCGCGCAGCACGCTGCGGTGGCAATGGCGCTCGTCGTCGCAGTAACAGCCGATCGAGAACGCGGTGGTCGCCGACAACGCCGCCAGCAGATCCAGCACCTTCGCAGGATCGCCATGCGCCATCTCCGCGCGGAAGTGGCGCTTGAACGCGTTCCATTCGGCGTCCGTCTCGGCCGCCTGCGCCTGCGCGACGAGCTCGGGGCTCGGCGACAGCGTCGGCAACCATACATCATAGTAGTTGCGCGACGCGAATTCCGCCTTCGGCACGCCGCGCGGCGGCCGCCGCACCGTCCCGATCCGCAGGCCCTCGCCGGCCGCGCGTGGCGTACCGAGCTGGATGATCCGGATGCCCATGTCGCTCCTCAGTCCTGTATCCGATGCCGTGATCGTACCGCCAGGCCCGCGTGCGCGTCAGCCGGGCAGCCTGCACATCGTCCGCGCAACAAAAAACCGGCTGCCTCCGCGACGGGAGACAGCCGGTTCGGCCAGCCGCGTTGCGCGCCGGGCGCGCGACGCTCAGACGCCGCTCTTCAGCACCTTGCCGATTGCGTCGGCGACGATGCCGACGTTCGAGTCGTTCAGGCCCGCCACGCACATCCGGCCCGAACGCAGGATGTACACGCCGTGCACGTCGCGCAGCGCGTCGACCTGCGATTCGGTCAGGCCCGTGTACGTGAACATCCCGCGCTGCTTCACGTAGCGCGTGAGCGCTTCGCCGCTGACGTGGTCGCGCAGCCCGTCGTGGATCGACTGGCGCATCCGCGCGATGCGGCGGCACATCGCCGACAGCTCTTCTTCCCACTGCTGGCGCAGCGCGGGCGTGCCGAGCACGGCCGCGACGACCTTCGCACCGTAGGTTTGCGGGTTGCTGTAGTTCGAGCGCACGGCGCCGGCCAACTGGCCGAGCACGCGGTCGGCCGCGGCCGCATCTTCGCAGACGACGCTCAGGCCGCCCACGCGCTCGCCGTACAGCGAGAAGTTCTTCGAGAACGAGTTCGCGACCAGCGCCGGCACGCCGCGGCGGGCCAGTTCGCGCACCGCGAACGCGTCCGCATCGAGGCCCGCGCCGAAGCCCTGGTAGGCCATGTCGACGAACGGCAGCAGCCCGCGCGTCTCGATCACGTCGATCAGCTTTTCCCACTGGCCTTCGTCGAGATCGACGCCGGTCGGGTTATGGCAGCACGCGTGCAGCAGCACGATGCTGCGCGCCGGCAGCGCGTCGATCGCCGCGAGCATCGCGTCGAACTTCAGGCCGCCGGTCGCCTCGTCGTAGTACGGATACGTGTTCACCGTGAAGCCGGCCCGCTCGAAGATGAAGCGGTGGTTTTCCCAGCTCGGATCGCTGAGCCACACCTGCGCGTCCGGGAAGTAGCGCTTCAGGAAATCGGCGCCCACCTTCAGCGCACCCGAGCCGCCGAGCGTCTGCAGCGTCGCGATGCGGCCGGCCGCACGGGCCGGGTGATCGGCGCCGAACACGAGCGCCTGCACGGCGTCGCGGTATGCGGCCAGGCCGACCATCGGCAGGTACGGCTTCGGGCCGCTCTCGCGCTGCAGCGCGGTTTCGGCTTCACGCACGGCACCCATCACCGGAATCCGGCCTTCGGCGTCGAAGTAGATGCCGATGCTCAGGTTGACCTTCTGGTCGCGCGGATCTTTCTGGAAGTTCTCGTTGAGCGTCAGGATCGGATCGCCCGGGTACGCGTCGATGTGTTCGAACATGGCTTGAGTCGGTCTCGTTTGGAAGAATGGTCGGTGGTGGCCTGCGTCAGCGTGCGGACGCGCTGTCGCGCATCGCATAGCCTGCATTCTTCTGACGGAAGCGATACCCGATCGCGAGCACCGCGAGCCATACCGGGATCAGGTACACCGACAGGCGGAGATCCGGCGTCAGGTACATCACGACGAGAATGCCGGCCATGAATGCCAGGCACAGGTAATTCGTGAAAGGATAGCCCAGACTGCGGAAGGAAGTCTTCTCCCCGGCTGCGCGCTTGGCCTGGCGGAACTTCAGGTGGATCAGGCTGATCATCGCCCAGTTGATGATCAGCGCCGACACGACGAGGCCCATCAGCACCTCGAACGCCTTGCCCGGCATGAAGTAGTTGACCAGCACGCACAGGCCTGTGGCGAGCGCCGACGCGCCGAGCGCGGCGAGCGGAATGCCGCGCTTGTTCACCGAGCACAGCACCTTCGGCGCATTGCCCTGCTGCGCGAGGCCGAACAGCATCCGGCTGTTGCAGTACACGCCGCTGTTGTAGACCGACAGCGCGGCCGTCAGCACGACGACGTTCAGCACGTTCGCAACCAGGTTGCTGCTCAGCGCGTGGAAGATCAGCACGAACGGGCTGCCGCCGCTGACGACCTTCTCCCACGGATACAGCGACAGCAGCACGGCGAGCGCGCCGATGTAGAAAATCAGGATGCGGTAGATGACCTGGTTGGTCGCGCGCGGGATGCTGTGCTTCGGATCGTCGGCCTCGGCCGCCGTGATGCCGACGAGCTCGAGCCCGCCGAACGAGAACATGATCGCGGCCATCGACATCACGAGGCCCGACACGCCGTTCGGGAAGAAGCCGCCGTGCTGCCACAGGTTCCGGACGCTGGCCTCCGGCCCGGCATGGCCGCTCGCGAGCAGCCAGCCGCCGAAGCCGATCATCCCGACGATCGCGGCGACCTTGATGATCGAGAACCAGAATTCCGTCTCGCCGTACGACTTCACGCTGGTCAGGTTGATCAGGTTGATGACGACGAAGAACACGAGCGCCGACACCCAGGTCGGCACGCCCGGCCACCAGTACTGCACGTAGATCCCGACGGCCGACAGTTCGGCCATGCTGACGAGGATGTACAGCACCCAGTAGTTCCAGCCGGACAGGAAGCCCGTGAAGTGGCCGAAATACTTGTTGGCGAAGTAGCTGAACGAACCTGCGACGGGCTCGTCGACGACCATCTCGCCGAGCTGGCGCATGATGAAGAACGCAACGATGCCGGCTACCGCATAGCCGAGCAGCACGGACGGGCCGGCCATCTTGATCGTCTGCGCGATGCCGAGGAACAGCCCCGTGCCGAGCGCGCCGCCGAGCGCAATCAGCTGGATGTGCCGGTTCTTCAGCCCGCGCTTCAGGCCGTCGCTCTCGTTTCCAGAAACCATGTCTTCTCCACTTTGTCCGCCTCCGCCGGAAGCGGTGCGGCGCGCCTCGGTGTGCCGGGCGCTGTTTTACTGTGCCGGCGACCGTTCGTGGAGCCGCCGGGTTGGGGACTGCAATCTTCGCGTGGCGGCGCCCGATTCCTGTCAGCGTGCCCGCCAGACCGGCCGCCGACTGTCGCCCACACCGCATTGCTGCGGCCGCACACGAAAATCCGGCGTCAGTTTAGCGTCGCGACGGCGAAATCGGGTTTCGTAACCCGTTCATGCAAACCCTACATTATGAGATAAGATTGCATCCAGGAGACAAATGAGGAAATAAAAATGCCTGAACCGGATCTGGACCGCATCGATCGCCACTTGCTTTCGATCCTGCAGGAGAACGGCCGTGCGTCGAACCTCGATCTGGCGAAGGCCGTCGGCCTGTCGCCCGCGCAGACCTTGCGGCGCCACCGGCGGCTGGAAGAGATCGGCGCGATCCGCCGCTACGAAACGCGGCTCTGCCCCGACACGCTCGGCTTCGGCGTCACCGCGTTCGTGCACGTGACGATGGAGCGCGGGCATATCCGCGACCTGTCGAAGTTTCAGAAACTCGTGTCCGATCTCGCGCAGATCCAGGAATGTTTCTCGGTGACGGGCGACATCGACTACGTGCTGAAGGTCGTCGCACACGACCTGAAGGGGCTGTCGCAGTTCCTGCTCGAAACGCTGATGCGGATTCCCGGCGTGAGCGGCGTGCATTCGAGCGTGTGCCTCGACGAGATCAAGTGCACGAGTGCGATGCCGGTTGAAGCGTGAGAGCCGGCGCGCCGGCCGGTCATTCGCAGACGGACGCCCGCGAGATCGACAGCGGCGCTGCCGCCACGTGGCGGTCGGCGTCGACATGGAGTTGGCGCAGCGTCAGACGGTCGTCAGTGGAGTCTGCCGAATCTTGGACCTCATAGTCGTGCCCTGCCGCCGGAGCAAAGGTCCCTGACACCAGCGGGTCGGAAACCTGAACGGTATTCGCTTCGCGCATGCCCTTGTATCTGGCGCACAACGTAATCGTGATCGGTTTGTCGGCCAGAACCACATATTCTCGCAGCGTCGTCCGGCACCGGCATGCCGACTGTCTTGTTGACAGGGCCCGACATACCCGGCTTGGCGAGACGATCGGATGCGGATACCGGCCAGGCAACGATTCGGGAGGCCTGCATCCGCGATTGAATCGGAAGTACGCGAGCGGCCCTCGGCAGGCGCGAATCCGCGCATCCTTCGTCGGGTCGTAAGTTGCGCTCGTCCCGCCCTGTATCACGCATCCCATCAGCGCCAATATCGCCAGCACTGGCGCCAGGCGCACGGCCATCGCCCCTGTCGTCATCCCTGCCATTTGCCCGGAACGTTGCGCCCCGACCATCGCACCCTGTTTACGCCGCCAAGGCGGCCGGATGATGCCATGTTCGTTCGGTTCAACCACGCCACCGTCTCTCAACCGACGTCCAGCGCACGACTTCAGACGTGTTGATCGGCAATACGCCGGCAGCGATCATCAGCAACTCGAGCACGTTGTTGCTTGCCTCACCACACATCGACGATGTGTTAACGCATTTAAACCGTCGAATGAATCACACGCAAATTCGAACTAGTCCCATAGACAATTTCCCCCTTGCCTGCGAATTTCTTCGATTCCTTAACGCACAAGGAAACGACGATGCGCAGAACAGCAGCAAGAGACCGTGATTCGACAACAACCGGCGGATTCGTCATTGCCGTCACGTCAACGATATTCGATAACGGTAAACGCGTTGCTTTGGATGGCGACGAGGCAACGTGTGGCAATTGCAAAGGGGCATTCAAGATTTCCGGTAGCGCCACGCGCATGAGTTGCCACGGTCGCAGAGTCGTTTTGAATGGCGACCCCGTGCTCTGTCCGTGTGGACAAAACAAGGTCATCGCAGGCGGCGACAGTCGAATTTTCTACGAAGCCGACAGCGGCACGTCCAGGCAAGGAGCGGCAACCCGTGACGCTCAGTCACCTACATCGCCGACCCGATCTGCCGCGCTTTCCTGCTACGACGAAAAGCTGGTGTGTACGACGCGCAAGTCGGTACTTGTCGGATATCCATGCCACATCGAAACGGCAGATGGCCGCACGTACAACGGCCGACTCGATCCAAGCGGAGAATTGCCCCGCATCGATACCGGCAACAAGCCCGATGAATACACGGTTTATTGGGGCGACGAAGCCATTGAAAAACAATACGAGAGTTGACTGATGCCAAACAAGCCTACGAAGGTTCGCTCGAACGACACTAAAGGATCCATCAAACCGGTAACGCTTCATACGTTGTCATTTCGGGAACTTTGGAGCGCCTATCCGAAGAAGGATCCATACGATGATCCCACCGGCCAGTATGAGAACCAGTGCGCCATTCGCATGAGCGTTACGTTTCACCACGTCGGAAGCGACATGAAGTCGTTTTCGCAGAAGGTGTTGAAGCCGATGCCGGGGAAGAAGTCGTTAGGTCGTCTGATACTCGACGGGAAAGCAACGGCGACCCGCGCCTACGAGTTGGCCGAATGGTTGAAGCTTCACCCGTTCCTCGGCCTGGGCAAGCCGGAAAACATCACTGGCCAGGATTGGCAACGCAAGATTAAAGGCCGAACCGGTATCATCTATTCTTTTGGCTACTGGCGGCAAGAAGGGGATTCTGGTGACGCGTTGAGCGGCGGCCATATTGACCTATGGAACAGGGATGCCCTGACGCCATCTACCGTTTCGTTCTGGAGGTTTCGCATGGGCGTGCCGAGCATGATTAACCCACTTGATTACCTTCGGGGTCGACGCGGGAATTGGTATTCGGATCTGGCCGATTCGAAAGAAATCCTTTTCTGGGAAGTCAAATGAAACGACTGGCTGTTGCAGTTCCGGGGTTCCTATGGGGCTTGCTCATCACATGGGCGTCCCTTTACACCTTCAGCCGTATTCATTGGCCTGCTGCGCCGTCGCATTCGACCGGCTGCAACGACATGGAACACTGCGCTCCACACGCAGTATTCATCGTCGGCCTGTTCGCTCTGACCTTGTGGCCTTCGGTCGTCTTTGCCGCACTCAATGCCTTCGCTTACCGGCGTTGGTCGTCGCGCAAGTGGGGTATCACGTTCATTGCAGCTACGCTATTTGTCGTTCTCTTTCATCTTGCGGCCTACGCGACACCCGCGCTAGGTCTTTTCGGCTAAATCGGCCTACCGAAGCGGCCCGATGGAGTTTGTGCGCCGCTTCGCCTCCCTCCACAGTCCTCTCCAGATACGGTTTTATTTGTTGCGTCAGCAACGATTATGCTCTCACTTCGACTTTCGGATTTCGGTTCTGGAGATCGGCACCAAGCGTTGCATAATGCCCCTTGGACTACGTATGCATGATTGATATGTAGCGCTCGTGTGCGAGGGTCTGTAAAGTCTTGCGGGTCGATCCATGGACGTTCGCGACAGCGATTCGAACGCGATTTTCAGTTGTCAGCACGGTCGAACCGGCGTTCACAACATACGCATTGCGCGTCCTGGGACACCTTCACCGCACCGCCTCGAACGCACTGATCAGCAACGCACCTGCAGCGATCACCGCGCAACCCGCCGCACGCCGCGGAGTCAGCCGCTCGCCGAGATACACGCGCGCGATCAGCGCCGCGAACACCACGCTCGTTTCGCGCAGCGCCGACACCGGGCCCATCGGCGCACGATCCATCGCCCAGATCACGATGCCGTACGCAAGCGCCGCGAACACGCCGCCGCACGCAGCCTTCGCCGTCTCGCCGACATCCTGCGTCAGCCGCAGCGGCCCCGCGCGCAGCCGGTAGTACGCGGCCATCATCGCGCCCGTCAACACGAACATCCACGCCGTATAGCCGACCGTGCTGCCGCTTTCCCGCACGCCGATCCCGTCGACCACGCTATAGGCCGCGATCGACACGCCGGTCGCGAACGCGGTCGGCAGCACCTGCGTCATCCGGTGCTTCGCGCCGCGCCCGCCCTCCAGCCCGATCGCCAGGATGCCCGCGCAGATCAGCACGAGCCCGCCTTGCGCGCCGGCGTTCAGGCGCTCGCCCGCGAACGCCGCCGCGCCGAGCGTGACGAGCAGCGGCGCGGTGCCGCGCGCGACCGGGTAGGCGACGGTCAGGTCGCCGTGCTCGTAGGCGCGCACCAGCAGCAACGTGTAGACGACGTGAATCACGGCCGATGCGACGACGCAGAGCCAGCTCACGGGCGTGATCGGCGCGGCAGCGGGGAGGAACAGCAGCGCGAACAACCCGATCGCGATCTGCAGCACCGTGGCCGACCGCAGCCGGTCGCCGCTGCTGCGGACGAGCGCATTCCATGACGCATGCAGGAACGCCGCACACAGAACGGCAAACAGAACGGGGATCGGCACGCTGAATTCTCGGTAACGGTCGGCAACATGAAATCGACGTCGCGGGGCATCCATCGTATGAATGCGTCATCCGATTGTCAAAAACCCGGCACTCGGCGCCTCTCGCCCGAACCGGCCGACCGCGCGCTTTCGCCCACCCCGTGCGGCCTGCGCGGCAGCGGCCCCGCGCACCGCGAAACAGGCTCCCAAAGTGGCACGCGATCCGCCCCTTTCCGTTCTCTTTCGACCCACGCTGCGCCGTAATGGAATCGATACCACAGCGCAACCGTCGCGAAACCACTCCGTCCCCACATCTTCATACGGGGCTGTTCCAATGCGCGTGCTCTCTCGCGAGCTCTGCGTCGAACCGACACGGCGACGGGGCCGCTCTCCACCTTCGAAGACCTTACCTGGAGTTTCCCGATGTTCCGTCAAGCCTTGCTCGTCACCGCCTGCGCAGCAGCAGCGCTTGCGCTGTTCGCCTGCGGCGGCAGCGACGACCCGACGTCGACGCCCGCGGTGTCGTCGCAGGATGCGCTGCAGACCGCCACGCCGATCAAGCACGTCGTCGTGATCTACGGTGAAAACATCTCGTTCGACCACTACTTCGGCACCTACCCGAACGCGACGAACCCGTCGGGCGAACCGGCATTCACCGCGAAGGCCGGCACGCCGACGCCGAACGGCCTGACGGGCACGCTGCTTACCGCGAACCCGAACTTCACGAACACCGCCAACGGCACCGACGCGGCGAACCCGTTCCGCCTCGACCGCACCCAGGCCGCGACCGCCGACCAGAACCACGCGTACACGGCCGAGCAACTGGCCGAGGACAACGGCCTCGCCGACCTGTTCCCGAAGTACACGGGCAAGGGCTCGTCCGGCGGCGCAGGCGCGTTCGGCACGAAGGGCCAGGTGATGGGCTACTTCGACGGCAACACCGTGACGGCACTGTGGAACTACGCGCAGCGCTTCGCGATGAGCGACAACATGTACACGACGTCGTACGGCCCGTCGACGCCGGGCGCGCTGAACGTCGTGTCGGGGCAGACCAACGGGATGCAGATCGTGAAGACGTCGAAGCAGCCTTCGACGCTCGCAGCCACCTCGTACTACATCAATGACGGCCAGGGCGGCTTCACGATGATCAACGACGTCGACCCCGGCAACGACGTGTGCTCGAGCACGACCGACCAGGCGTTGATGAGCGGCAAGAACATCGGCGACCTGCTGAACGGCGCGAAGATCACGTGGGGCGGCTTCATGGGCGGCTTCAACCTGTCGACGACCAACGGCAACGGCACGACAGGCTGCAGCCGCAGCACGGTCGCCACCGCCGTGAACGCCGCGACGGCCGACTACATCCCGCACCACAACTGGTTCCAGTACTACGCGTCGACGTCGAACCCGCAGCACACGCGGCCGAGTTCGATCGCGGCGATCGGTTCGAGCGTCCAGACCGATGGCAAGACGGCGGAGCCCGCGAACCACCAGTACGACACGGACGATTTCTTCGCGGCCGTGAAGGCCGGCAACTTCCCGTCGGTCAGCTACCTGAAGGCGCCGGCCGCGCAGGATGCGCACGCGGGCTATTCGGATCCGCTCGACGAGCAGGCGTTCGTGACGAAGGTCGTCAACTTCCTGCAGCAGCAGCCGGACTGGCAGAACACGGCCGTGATCGTCACGTATGACGACTCGGACGGCTGGTACGACCACGTGTACACGGCGCCGACGCGTGCGTCGTCCGACCCGGTCGACCAGCTCAACGGCAGCGGCAAGTGCGGCACGGGCGGCACCACCGGCGTGAACGGCGCGACCGTGAACGGCCGCTGCGGCCCGGGCGTGCGCATTCCGCTGATCGTGATCTCGCCGTATGCGAAGCAGAACTACGTCGACCACACGATGCTCGACCAGTCGTCCGTCGTGCGCTTCATCGAGGACAACTGGCTCGGCGGCCAGCGCATCGGCGGCGGCTCGTTCGATGCGACGGCGGGCGACCTGCGCAGCCTGTTCGACTTCACGTCGAAGCCGAACACGACGCCGCTGTACCTCGACCCGACGCTCGGCACGGCATTGAGCGCGGCTCCGGCGATCTGATCGGCATCCGTTGACCGCAGGCCGGCGCATCACGCGCCGGCCGTTTCCATTTAACGCGCCGCTTCGTGCGGCGCCCGATTTCCGACCGACAGCATGACAGCTCGCCCCGCGATCCCGTCACCCGACGCCTCCGGCACCTCCGCGCCGCGTTCCCCTTCCCGCCTGCTGCGCCGCGCGGCGTTCGTGCTCGGCGCGGCCGTGCTCGGTTATGGCGCGTTCGCGATCGCGTTCCCCGCGCGGGTGCCCGCGGCGATCGGCACCGTCGTCGCCGACTGGACGGGCGCGAATCCGCATCCGGTCGTGCTGCAGCGGCCCGCCGCGCAGCCGCTGTCGGCAGTCGCGCAGCTCGGGCGCGCGCTGTTCGCCGATCCGTCGCTGTCGGCGTCGGGCAAGCAGTCGTGCGCGTCGTGCCACAGCCCCGATCATGCGTACGGGCCGCCGAATGCGCTCGACGTGCAGCCGGGCGGCCTCGCGATGACGCAGCAGGGGTATCGCCCGCCGCCGTCGCTGATGTACCTGTATCGTCAACCGAACTTCAGCATCGGCCCCGATGCCGGTGAAAACGACGCCGCACCGAGTGTCGCGCAGCAGGCCGCGTCGGCGGCCGGCGTCGTCAAGGCGCAGAAGGTGGCCGGCACGTCGGCCGCGCCGCAGCTCGTGCCGCAGGGCGGGATGTTCTGGGACGGCCGCGCAGATACGCTGCAGCAGCAGGCGTTCGGCCCGCTGCTGAATCCGGTCGAGATGGCGAATGCGAGCATCGACGACGTCGCGCGCAAGCTCGCGCAGTCGTCGCACCGCGCGCAGCTCGAGCAGCTGTTCGGCGCGCGCGTGTTCGACAGCCCGCAGCTGGCGGTATCGGAGGCGATGTTCGCGATCGCGCGGTATCAGGTCGAGGATCCGTCGTTCCATCCGTACAACAGCAAGTACGACCGCTGGCTCGAAGGCCGTGCGCGCCTGTCGCAGGCCGAACTGCGCGGGCTGCGCCTGTTCAACGACGCGGACAAGGCGAATTGCGCGGGCTGCCACCTGTCGAAGCCCGGCAAGGACGGGCTGCCGCCGATGTTTACCGACTACCAGTACGAGGCGCTCGGCGCACCGCGCAACAAGCAGCTTGCGCAGAACCGCAACGCGGCGTTCTACGATCTCGGCGTGTGCGGGCCGTTCCGCGACGACCTGAAGGACCAGACGCAGTATTGCGGGATGTTCCTCACGCCGACGCTGCGCAACTCGGCGACGCGCCAGGTGTTCTTCCACAACGGCGTGTTCCACACGCTCGACCAGGTGATGGCGTTCTACAACGAGCGCAGCATCTCGCCGCAGAAGTTCTATTCGCGCGGCGCGGACGGCAAGGTCGACGAGTACGACGATATTCCGCCGAAGTATCGCGCGAACGTCGACGTGACCGATGCGCCGTTCGATCGCAAGCCGGGCGACAAACCCGCAATGACGGCGCAGGATATCAAGGATATCGAAGCGTTTCTCGGCACGTTGAACGACGAGCCGGTGCAGCACTGAGCGTCGGTTGACCACCGCGCCGCGTCAGCGGCGTGCGCGGATGCACAGGAACGCCGGCGACAGCGACAGCTCCGCATGGAGCCGTTCGGACGCGGCCTTCATCTCCGGCAGCGGCTTCGGTTCGACGAACCGCTCGAGCCGCCAGCCGCCGTCGGCCACCGCGTTCAGGATGTCGGCGAGCGGCCGCCGCCAGGCTTCGACATAGGGTCTCGGCTCGCCGAATCCCGACCAGTGGAATCCAAAGCGGGACGTGTCGAAATACGTGCCCTCCCCGCGCGTGCGTTCGTCCATCCAGTCGCGCATCGGATGCGCCAGCGAGAACACGAGCGTCGCACCCGGCCGTGCGACGCGCCGGAATTCGCGCAGCGTCGGCGCGAGATCGCGCACATAGTCGAGCGCGAGCGAGCACAGCACCTTGTCGATCGCGTGGTCGGGCAGCCAGTCGAGCGGCGCCGCCAGATCGCCTTCCACCACGTCGACCGCGAGGCCCGCGCAGCGCGTTCTCGCGAGCGCGACCATCTCCGGCGTGACGTCGAATGCGTGCACGGTCGCGCCGTGGCGCGCGAGGTGCTCGCTGCAGATGCCGGGCCCGCAGCCGGCGTCGAGCACCGTCAGGCCGTCGACGTCGCCGAGCAGCGCCATCGTCGCCGGACGCTCGTAGAGCGCGTTGTGCGCCTTCGTCGGCGCGATGTCCGCATAACGTTGCGCGAAGCTCGCGTACGCGCGGCGGCCGGGGGAATCGTTCGGGTCGGTCATGTGGGATACGTCAGCGGAAACTGGGCGTATCGATTCTGCCCGATCGGACGACCAATGGCGACCCGCGTCCGCGCCCCGTCAGGAAAGGCTGTCGAGCAGCCGATACCAGGCCACCCCGGCCGCGATATAGAAGCGCTGCAGCCCGTGAAACGGAATCGACCGGATCGGCGTGGCCCGGAACGGCAGCGGCAGTTGCGCATCGCCCGACAGGTGCGCGGCCAGATGCTTGCCGAGCGTCGTCGCCATTGCGATGCCGCGGCCGTTGTAGCCGAGCGCGATCGTCACGCCCGGCGCGGGCTCGTGCACGTGCGGCATGAAATCCGCGGTGATCGCGACGCGCCCGGCCCAGCGGTATTCGAACCGGACGCCCTTCAGTTGCGGATACAGCAGCGTCGTCGCGCGCTCGAGATGACGCCAGTCGCTCGTCGCGCGCGGCTCCGCGAACGGGCCGCGGCCGCCCATCAGCAGGCGGCCGGCCGCGTCGCGGCGGAAGTACAGCAGCAGGCGCCGCGCATCCGATGCGACCTCGCCGCCGGCGAGAATGTCGCGACCGAGCTCCGGCGCGAGCGGCTGCGTCGCGACGATGAAACTGTTCGCGGCGATCACCGACTGGCGCAAGCCGGGCCACAGCCCGTCCGTGTAGCCGTTGGTCGCGATCACGACGCGATCCGCCGTCAGCGTCGCACCGCCGGCCGTCGCGATCCGCCAGCGGCCGTCGGCACGCGTCAGCCCGACGGCGCGCGTCAGCCCGACGGCGCGCGTCAGCCCGTGCACGACTGCCCCGCTCGCCTGCGCAGCGCGCACGAGGCCGCGCGTATAGCTGAGTGGCTGCACGCTGCCTGCGCGGCGATCGATCCAGCCGCCCGCGTAGGCGTGCGTGCCGAGCCGTCGCGCGACGTCGTCGCGGCCGAGCACTTCGACCGGTGCGCCGCGCGCGGCCCACTGCTGCGCGCGGCGCGCAACCGTATCGAGCATCGCGGCGGTCGGCGCCGGCTGGATCCAGCCGCCGCGACGCGCATCGCAGTCGATCGCGTGCCGCGCGATCAGGTCGAACACCGTGTCGGCCGCGCCGCCGACCACGCCGGCAAGCTGCTCGCCGACCTCGTCGCCGAACCGGCGGACCAGTTCGTCGGGGTCGTATTTCAGCCCGGGGATCACTTGCCCGCCGTTGCGGCCCGACGCACCCCAGCCCGGCTGCGCGCCGTCGATCACGCGCACGTTCGCACCGCGTTCGGCCAGGTGGAGCGCGGTCGACAGACCGGTGAAGCCGGCGCCGACGACCGCCACGTCGCACGACGCGGACACATCGAGCGCGGGGGTGTCGGGCGCCGGCGCGGCCGTCGCCGCCCACAGCGAATCCGGCCACCGGGAGTCGGCCCATGCGGGTGCCGCGTTCCTTTCGCTCATGTTCGATCCGGGTTGGCGGCGCCGTCCGACGCCAGCAGGCGACGCAGGAATTCCTGCGTGCGGGGATGCTTCGGTTGCGTGAGCACGTCGCGCGCGGGCCCGCTTTCGCAGATGGCGCCGTCGTGCAGGAAGCACACGCGATCGGCCACCTCGCGTGCGAACCCCATCTCGTGCGTGACGACCACCATGGTCATCCCGTCACGCGCGAGCCCGCGCATCACGCCGAGCACTTCGCCGACGAGCTCGGGGTCGAGCGCCGACGTCGGCTCGTCGAACAGGATCGCCTGCGGTTCCATCGCGAGCGCGCGTGCGATCGCGACGCGCTGCTGCTGGCCGCCCGACAGCTCGGACGGGTACGCATTCATCCGGTGCGCGAGCCCGACCTTGTCGAGCAGCGCGCGGGCCTGCTCGCGCGCTTGCGCGGCCGGCACCCGCCGCACATGCACGGGGCCTTCCATCACGTTCTCGAGCGCGGTGCGGTGCGAAAACAGGTTGAAGCGCTGGAACACCATGCCGACCCGCATCCGCAGCTCGTGGATACGCTTCGAATGCGCATCGACCTTCACGCCGTCGATCGTGATCGAGCCTTCGTCGTAGGTCTCGAAGCCGTTGATACAGCGCAGCACGGTCGATTTGCCCGAGCCGGACGGCCCGATCAGGCACACGACTTCGCCCTGCTGCACGTCGAGACTCACGCCCTTCAGCACGGCGTGCTGATGGAAGCGCTTGTGTATCGAGTCGATCCGGATCATGCGCTTCTCCTCAGCGCGAGCCGCTTGCCGAGCCGGTTCACGCCGAACATCAGCGGCAGGCCGAGCGCGAGATACAGCAGCGCGACGAGCGTATAGACGCTCATGTTCTGGAACGTCGACGACGCGATCAACTGGCCGGCGCGCGTGATCTCCGCGACCGTGATCGTCGACGCGACCGATGAATCCTTCAGCAGCATCACGAGCGTGTTGCCGTACGGCGGCAGCGCGATGCGGAACGCCTGCGGCAGCACCACACGCCGCATGATCATCGGCCCGCGCATGCCGATCGCGTGCGCGGCCTCGATCTGGCCGCGGTCGATCGCCTCGATGCCGGCGCGGAAGTTCTCCGCCTGGTAGGCCGAATACGCGATGCCGAGGCCGAGCACGCCGGCCTGGAACGCAGACAGTTGCACGCCGAGATCGGGCAGCACGAAGTACATGTAGAACAGCTGCACGATGATCGGCAGCCCGCGGATCACGTTGACGATCGTGCTGCCGGCCGTCGCCACGGCGCGGTTGTGCGACACCTTCAGCAACGCGAGAATCAGCCCCAGCACCGAGCTGAGCACGAACGCGCATGCCGTGATCTCGATCGTGACCACCGCCCCCTTCAACAGGATCGGCAGGAAATCGATCGCGTTCTGAAAAAACATGAGGTCTCCTATGCGATGGCCGAACGGCGCGCCGCAATGGGTGCCCGCCAGACGCGGGCGAAACCGGTCCGGAACCGGGGGCCGGCGCTCAGCTCATGTGCCACTTCTGCAGGATCTGCTGCAGCGTGCCGTCGCTCTTCATCTTGCGGATCGCGCCGTTGAGCTGCTCGAGCGTCGCGGTATCGCCCTTGCGCACGATGAAGCAGACCTGCCCCTTCACGACGCTCTGGTATTCGGGCACGAGCCGTACGTCGCGGTTGACGCCGTGATCGATCTGGTACGCGACGATCGGCTGGTCGGCGAAGCCGGCCTTGATGCGCCCGAGCGCGACGTCGCGCATGATGTCGGCGATCGAATCGTAGGTCCGGACTTCCTTGAAGATGCCCTTCTTGTTGAGCGCGTCGACGAACGCGGTGCCGACCTGCGCGCCGACCACCTGCCCCTTGAAATCGTCCATCGACGTATAGCGGCCCGGGTCGTCCGCCTTCACGATCAGGCCTTCGCCGAACGAATAGACCGTGTCGGAGAAATCGACGACCTGCTGGCGCGCCGGCGTCTTCAGCATTGCGGCCGAGATGATGTCGATCTTCTGCGTGGTGAGCGACGGAATGAGCGCCGAGAACACGGTCTGCTGCACGTCGACGCGAAAACCGGCCGATTTCCCGGCCGCGGTGATCGCGTCGACCATCATCCCCTGAATCGAATTGCTCTTGACGTCGAGAAACGTGAACGGCACGCCGGTGGCCGTCGCGCCGACCTTCAGCGTCGGCTCGGCCGCGGCGGCGCCCGCCGATGCCGCGGAAATGGCGATACAGGTGGCGAAACCGGCAGCCAGTGCGCCGAACCGCTTGATGAACGTAACCATGGTGTCTCCTTCTCGAATAAGCCAGTACGCCGTGCGATCGCGGGTCGACGCATTGCGACGATGACCCGATCTTAGAACGAATCAAAAATATCGCAAATAGATTTTTGCGTATCGATATTCGATACGCTATGATTCGATATCGAATCGATCAAGCCCCCTTGCTCATGGAAACATCGCCCGATCAGTCAAACGACCTGCTGTTCAACCAGTCGCTGGAGAAAGGGCTGAACGTGCTGCGCGCGTTCAGCGCGAAGCGGCGCACGATGACGCTTGCGGAAGTGGCCGACGCGGCGGGGATGACGAAGAGCTCGGCGCAGCGGATGGTCTATACGCTCGAGAAGCTCGGCTATATCCGCAAGCATCCGGTCACGCGGCGTTACCAGCTCACGCCGCACGTGATGCGGATCGGCTTCAACTACCTCGCGGCCGATACGCTGATCGACGTCGCGAATCCGTTCCTGTCCGAACTCACGAACGTGACCGGCGAAACCACCAACCTCACCGAGCCGGACGAGGACGAGATGGTGTACGTCGCGCGTTTCGTGTCGACGAAGTTCGTGCCGATCCATATGCCGATCGGCAGCCGCATCCCGATGTATTGCACCGGCAGCGGCCGCGCGTTCCTGAGCGCGCTGCCGCCCGACGATGCGCGGGCGCGGCTCGACGGGATGGCGCGCACGCCGCACACGCCGCGCACGGTCACGGCGCTCGACGCACTCGTCGCGCTGCTCGACAGCGCGCGCCAGGAAGGCTACGCCACCAACCAGGAAGAACTGTTCATCGGCGACATGTCGATCGCGGCGCCGGTGCTCGGCAGCCAGGGGCAGCCCGTCGCAGCCGTGCACGTGGTCGCGCCGACGAGCCGCTGGACATTCGACGACGCGCGCCGCAAGCTCGCGCCGGCCGTGATCGACTGCGCGCGCGGCATCAGCAATTCGATCCGGACGCTCGAATAGTGTCTGCGATAGGGAAACGGCAGCGCCGCTGCATTGTGCAACGGCGTTTGGTCAATACTGAGGCTTCCGCGAATTCTCCGTCCGGTAGGTACTGTTCGGGCGCAAGACGAGTTTCTTCGCCGCGGTGTCCAGTTCCTTGCCGTGATACAGGTCAACGCACTTCAGGAAGTCGAACTTCACGTCTGCGACCTCCGATTCGACAACCGGATTCCGGTAATCACGCGCAAGATACTTCGCCACCAGCGCGCGAATGACATCCGGCGCACGCTCCATGTCGTAGTAGGTCCAGTCGCGCAACGCACTGACGCTGCTGCCGATGTCCTTGCTCGCGCCGGGCTCCTGCTTGTAAGCGGTTGCCAGGCACTCCGCGAGCACCATGTCCTTGAAGCTCTGAAGGTAAGTCCGCGAACCTGCCTCCGGTGACGCCTGCGCTGCATCCTTCGCCGACACCGCCGCAAGATGCAGCGCAATGCACGTCAGTCCGGCCGCGAGCCAGGCTCTCTTCATGACAGACACCAGAAATTCGCACGATACGTACGGCCGGTTCGTTGGAATGGCAGTGGTCATAGCACCGATTGCCGTTGATCCGAGAGCCTTTCGGCGAAGCTCGATGAAACACGTCGCGGGCCGGACTTCGTGGTGGAAGACGCGCACGCAAAAACAGGCATCCGGCCCGCAGCATGCAACACCAGACGGGTCATCGCTCCCAGCGCCCGCGGTCCATCGCCTGTTCCATCATTCCGAGCGTCAGTGATCGGCCGCCCAACGTCTCGCGCGCCTTGTTGCTGAACGGAGATTTGACGACCGCCGCGAGGAACGACCCGATATCGAGTTTCGCGGACGGGTAGTAATAGTGGATGTCGAACGCGGAGAGGTCGATATCAAACGTTACGGCCCATCGCCTGACGAGTTCGGCGATGTCGCCCGGCTCCATGTCGAGATCATGATAGAGGTCCGTGTCCCGCGTCAGTTCGATTCGATCGACCGGAAACCTGCCGATATCGGTCTCGATAAACGCTTCGAGACGCTTCCATGCATCAGCCATACAAACGATCCTCGGGCTTCACCGTGCTGTTGTAGGTGCTGACCGTGCGATAAGTGATCAGCGATACATCCGTGGCCAGGATTACCCAACCAACTCCGGGTATCGCGCGCCCGACAAACGCGCCGATATTCCGCGTGAACTTGATGCGCAACATGATAAGGCTCGTGAACGAAGTAACGGTAGGCAAAATCCGGTACTTCAGTTCGTACGGCAGCATACGACGAGAAACGACAGACGCGATGGAGGTGCCCTTGACGGCATTCGCGAACTTGCCACGAGTCGGAATGAAGCGCTGGCCCAATAACACCATCGCGATACCGACCGCATCATCTACACCCATCTCCTTGCCAGTCTCTTCTATGAAGATCAGGAAGAGCAATTCTTCACGGCTCAAGCCCTCATGAATGCCGTACTTGTACGTATTCGCCATTTTCTCTCAGATAGTTTGAATTTGAACGAGCGGACAAGGCTATCGTGAATGGCGCAGGGAGGACAACGGGCTTACCGGTCGACGGTTGCTGCGGGAGAATGTCCGAGCACAATTGATCGATCTCGAGTGATTCCTTTGCAGTAGTTCCCGGCTTGCCGTTCGGACCGATACCGCGTCATCGTTCCGCGCGAGTCCCCGCAGTAACGGCACGCATCAGAACGAATGCAAAGCGTTAATTTTCCGTGGCTGGCTGGCGACGAATGCGCCGATGTTATCCGGCCCGTGACCGCTCGTGCGTTAGCGCGTCGCCGCTACGCGCTCGCTCACGGTCGCAGCCCCACTCGCCCGCCCCTCGCTTAACCGCTGCGCGAACCGGTACGCGACGAGCGACCCGGCCACCGCAAGCAGCATCGGCACGAGGCTGTCGTGATTCGCCCGTGTGAATTCGAGCAACAGCACGACCGCCGTAATCGGCATCTGCATCGACGCTGCGAGAAACGCCGTTGCGCCGACGAGCGCACACCCGCCAATCGACGCGCCCGGCCACACGAGGCTCCACAGTCCGCCGAGCACGATGCCGAGCAGCGCGCCGTTCGCGAGGCCCGGCGTCAGCAGGCCGCCATCGGCGCCCGCGCGCAGGCTGCCCGCCTCGATCAGCACCTTGAGCACCAGCAGCGCCGCCGCAAGACCGATCGTCAGCGTGCCGTCGAAACCCAGCGACGCCGGCCCCTTGCCGTTGCCGAGCAATTGCGGAAACCACATCGCGAGCATGCCGATCACCGCGAAGTTGACCAGCGCGAGCATGGGCAGCCGCCAGTCTTTCGGCGCGCTTGTCCGCGCAAGGGTCGTGAGCCGCACGAAGCCGTACGCGGCGAAGCCGAACAGCGGCCCGCAGACGATCGACCATGCGACGAGCGGCGTGCTCAGCGCGAACGCAGGCACCGTGTACTGGTGTTCGTTGCCGAGGCCGATCCACGCGACAACCGCCGCGATCACCGACGTCACGACCGCCACGATCAGCGCACGCAGCTCGAACGTGCCGAGCAGCACTTCGAGTACGAAGATCGCGCCGCCGAGCGGCACGTTGTAGACGGCTGCGAGGCCCGCACCGGCGCCGCAAGCCACCATCAGCCGGCAGTCGTCGGGCGTGAGCCCCGCGCGATGCGCGAGCCGCCCAGCGAGCAGCGAACCGATCTCGCGCGGCGCGACTTCGCGGCCGAGCGGCGAGCCGAGCGCGACGGTGACGATCTGCAGCAGCGCATGAACCGTCGTGCTGACGAACGGCATCCTCGGATCGGCCGCGCGCACCGCGCGGCGGATGCTGACGAGCGGCCGGCCGTATCGGTAAAGCGCCCACCAGCCGCCGCCGGCGACGATCCCGCAGACGACCAGCACCACGAACCTGCGCTGCGGATCGGCATCGGACACGCCGGTGAGGAAGCTCTCGGTGCCGATCACGTGCGCGACGCTGTAACCGTACGCGACGTGCTGGATCGCATGCAGCAGCAGCGCGAGCAGCATGCCGCCGAGCCCCGCGCCGACACCGGTCAGGATCGTGACGGCAGCCATGCGTGCGAACGGGCTGGCCGACGGCGAGGAAGATGCGGGGGCGGACGGGAGATCGAGGCGCATGAGGTCGACGAACAGGGATCGAAAGGACGGCGCGCAACATGCGCGCCGTCATCAGGACCGCATCGTAGGCCTGCGACTCTCATGAGACAAACGTATTTTTCGAATCGACTCATGCATTTTATGAATGCACGAGCACGGACGGCTTGTCACCGCCTTCCGCATCAACTCGATCAATCCGGGCAAGTGATGCGCTCCGGTTCACACAACAGATATGGATGAAAAGCATCGATGCGCGAACGCACCGCGCATCAGGACCAGCCTTCAAACGACAAGCCTGTTTCGGCAGCCGCTTCCTCGGGCGTCACGTCGCGCACGTGCTGGCCGAACGTCCACACATGCTGTTCCGGATCGCGCGCGCGATACGTGCGGTCGCCATAGAACTGGTCGGCCGGTTCCTGCAGGATTTCCGCGCCGGCCTGTCGCGCGTGTTCGCAATGCGCGTCGAGGCCGTCGGCAAGCTGCACGTGCACGCTTTGCGTATTCCTGCCGCCGATCTCCTGCGGGCTCGTAACGAAATCGGCCCAGTGGCCGCCGATCATTACGATGCTGCCGCGATGCGTGAGCTCGGCATGCGTGATCTCGCCGTCGGGCGTACGGACGACGATGCCGCGTGCGAAGCCGAACGCGCGCTCCAGCCATTCGAGCGCGGCACTCGGATCGCGGTAATACACGGCGACGCTGATCGGCGGATGGCGGTCGGGTTGGCGCATCGTGTGTCTCCGGTCGTGGGCACGAGCGACTCATTCTCCGCGCGTCGACCGTACCGATCAACCGTCGTATCACGCTCCACGCATGTTGCAACGGCGCGACAGCCGAGTCCCGCCGAACGGACGCAGCGTTCAGGCCATCGCGCATGAACGACCGGCCTCGGGCGCGCGCGGCGCGTCGTGTCAGTTTTGTGAAGGACTCTTGCCGGATCCGGAAAGGTGCGCTCGCGGCCCCAACGGCCTTGCGCGCGCGGTGCATTCCTATACTTGCGCCGAACTTTTGTTTCCAGTCCCACACGCAGGAGCCTCACCATGAAAAAAACCCTCATCGCCGGTGCATGCACGGCCGCGCTGTTCGCGCCGCTCGCCCACGCACAAAGCTCGGTCACGCTGTACGGCCTGATCGACGCCGGCATCGCATACACCAACAACGTGAATGGCGCGTCGCAGTGGCGCATGGCCAGCGGCACGATCAACGGCAGCCGCTTCGGCCTGCGCGGCAGCGAGGATCTCGGCGGCGGCCTGAAGGCGCTGTTCGTGCTCGAAAACGGCTTCAACGCGAACAACGGCGGGCTCGGCCAGGACGGCAAGCTGTTCGGCCGCCACGCGTATGTCGGCCTGAGCCAGGCCGGCTACGGCACGCTGACGCTCGGCCGCCAGTACGACACGATGGTCGACTTCGTCGCGCCGCTGTCCGCGACGGCCGGCGACTTCGGCGACGCGGGCTTCGCGCATCCGTTCGACAACGACAACCTGAACCACTCGCTGCGCATCAATAACGCGGTCAAGTACACGAGCGATACGCTCGCGGGCTTCAAGGTCGGCGCGATGTACGCGTTCTCCAACTCGACGAACTTCAGCGCCAACCGCGCATACAGCGTCGCGGCGAGCTACACGAACGGCCCGTTGAAGGTGGCCGGCGCGTACCTGCAGATGAACGGCACGAAGGGCTCGACGAGCGCGAGCCCCGGCGCGACCGATTCGGCCGAAGCGAAGAGCGTGAGCCAGGGCGGCTGGTCGATCGGCTCGGATCGCATGCGCTCGTACGGCGGCGGCGTCAGCTACGTGTTCGGCCCGGCGACCGTCGGCTTCGTCTATACGCGCTCGCAGTACGACAACACCGGCTCGTTCGGCTCCACTGGCCAGGTTGCGTTCAACAACTACGACGTGAACGTGCGCTATGCGGTGACGCCGGCGGTGAGCCTCGGCGCGGCCTACGTGTACACCGACGCCAGCGTGTCGAACCCGGACAGCAAGCACGGCACCGATCCTAAGTGGCACCAGGTCGACCTGCAGGCCGTGTACAAGCTGTCGCGCCGCACCGACCTGTACGCGGAAGCGATGTACCAGCATGCGTCCGGCCGCGGCTACCAGGCGTTCATCAACACGTCGGGCGGCGCATCGAGCACGGCGAACCAGGTCGTCGGCACGATCGGCATGCGCACGCGCTTCTGACCGGTGTGATGCAACGTCGCCCGCCGGCAACGGACCCGCGTGCGCATACGGGTTCGTTTGCCGCGAGCGACGTGCGCCAATGTTGTTCCATCTGGAAGGCAGCCTGCCTGGAATCGGGGTTTTTACGCGCGCGGGCGCTGCGTAGACTGCCGTCGAAGGTCCACGTCACGCATTGCGCGTCGAACCGGCCACCCACCCCGTACCCAGGAGAACCTCGTGAAATCGCTCGTCGTTACCGCCGCCGCTGCCGTCCTGCTTGCCGCACCGGCCCTGTCGTTCGCCCAGTCGGCGAAGTCGCCCGTCACGCGCGCGCAGGTGCTGCAGGAACTGTACGACCTCGAATCGGTTGGCTACAACCCGTCGCTCGGCGACGCCGGCAACTATCCGGACGACATCATGGCCGCGCAGGAGCGTCTTGCAGCTAAGCGTCTCGCCGAGCACAAGGCCGCGCAGGCCGCATACGGCCCGGCCGGTGCAGCCGCAACCGAATCGGGCACGGCGGCGAAGCCCGCGCTGTGACGACGTGAAGAAGCGCGTCGCCCGCATGAATCGTGTGCTGCGGGCCACGCGCCTGTCGTGTGTGCATAAGGAAGTGTGCGGCGCGATCACCGGTCAACACAACGCATCGACGTACGGATGCGCGCCAGGCGTTCAAGCGGCCTGCGGTTCGCGGCCGATCGCGTTCAGCATCTCGACGTCGCGCTCGATCATCCCCGGCACCTGCGCGCGCAGCATCTCGACCCAGGTCCGCACCTTCGCGTCGACGAAGCGGCGCGACGGATACAGCGCATACACGTTCATCTTCTGCAGGATATGCGCGGGCAGCACGCGCACGAGCGTGCCGTCGCGCAGCGCGTCGATCGCCGAGTACAGCGGCAGCATGCCGATCCCGATGCCGTCGCGGATCGCGAGCGCGAGCGATTCGGCCGTATTGGTCTGCACCGGCCCGGCAACGTGGATCTGCTCGACGCCTTCCGGCCCTTCGAGTACCCATTCGTGCGTCGGGAACGCGGGCGTACACAGCGTCAGGCACGCGTGCGCGGCGAGATCCTGCGGACGGGCCGGCACGCCGTGCCGTTTCACGTAGTCGGGCGACGCGCACAGGATGCTGAACGTCGAGCCGAGCAGATGCGACACCAGTTCCGAATCGGGCAGCGACGACGCGGTCACGACGGCCATGTCGCTCGTGCCGTCGAACAGGTCGGGCATGCGCTGCGACAGCGACAGTTCGATCGACACGTCCGGGAACTGCGCGTGATAGCGCGTCAGCGCGGGCAACACATAGTGATGCCCGACGCTCGCGAAGCTGTGCATGCGCAGCACGCCGGCCGGCCGTTCGTGCGCGCAGCTCGCCTCTTCTTCCGCGCGGTCGACGTCGGCGAGGATCTGGCGGCAGCGCCGCAGATAGCTTTCGCCGGCCGACGTCAGTGCGAGGCGGCGGGTCGAGCGATTCATCAGACGGGTGCGCAGGCGCGCCTCGAGCTCCGACACCGCGCGCGACATCGCGCCCGTCGTCGAATTCAGCGATTGCGCGGCGGCGGTGAAGCTGCCGGTCTCGACGACGCGCGAAAACACCCGCATGTTTTGTAGGGTATCCATTCCTGTGAGCAACCTGTGGCGGAGCCGCTATTTTCCTCCACCGGATGCGACAGATTGTTGCTCCGGCTGCAACTATCGTTTCCCCGCAGCTGCGTTAATGCGCGGGCGCCGCGCTCCTACAATCGGCGCCTCACCAGTCGAACGGACCCGTTCGGATGCGCCGCGGCACCGTGCCCGGCCCCGCGCGGACCTCTCTTTTCATGAAGCCACAACCTGCGATCGAGCGACCTTCCATCGAACCGGCACGATGGAGGGCATGGCTCGATCCGCTCGGCGACGCGGCGCGCGACTGGGCCGCCAGCGACGGGCTGATCTGGCTGCACCTCGCGAAGACCGTGTTCGCGGCGCTCCTTGCGATGGGCATCGCGATGCGACTGGAGATGTCGCAGCCGCGCACGGCGATGACGACCGTGTTCGTGCTGATGCAGCCGCTGTCGGGGATGGTGTTCGCGAAGAGTTTCTACCGCGTGCTCGGCACGGCGGCCGGCCTCGTCGCCGCGCTCGCGCTCGGCGGGCTGTTCGCGCAACAGCCCGAGCTGTACATGGCCGGCATCACGCTGTGGATCGGCGGCTGCATCGCGCTCGCGGTACGCAACCGCCACTTCCGCTGGTACGGCTTCGTGCTCGCCGGCTACACGGCCGCGCTGATCGGGCTGCCGGCCGTGATGACGCCGCAGACGCTGTTCCAGTCCGCGCTCACGCGCGCCGCGGAAGTCGCGCTCGGCATCGCGTGTTCGGGCGCCGTCAGCGCCTTGATCCTGCCGCTCAGTTCCGCAAAAGCGCTGATGCGTTCGCTGAGCACCCGCCACACGACGTTCGCGGCCTTCACCGCCGGCGCGCTTGCGGGTGACGTCGCACGCGGCGATTTCGAGCGGCGCTTCGCCGATTTCGTCGACGACATCGTCGGCTTCGAAGCGAACCGCGCATTCGCGTCGTTCGAGGATCCGCACATCCGCGCGCGCAGCCGCCGGCTCGCGCGGCTGAACAGCGAGTTCATGAACGCATGCACGCGGCTGCATGCGCTGCACCAGCTCGTCAAGCGCCTGCGCGCGAACGGCTCGGACGCGGTGCTCGATGCGCTCGCGCCGCACGTCGACGCGCTCGCGCAGCGGTTCGCCGCATTGCGCGACGAACGGCAGCGCGGCATTGCACCGGCCACCGGTGCGATGCTCGAACTGCGCCGCTTCCACAGCGCGTTGCCGAAGGCCGCGCGCGCGTCGCGGCGGATCATCGAGGAACACGCGGCCGGCGGCCTGCTCGATTTCGATACGGCGATCGAGCTGCTGTACCGCTTCATCGGCGAATATCTCGGCTACGCGGACACCTACGCGTCGCTCGACCAGGACGATCACGCGTTCGAGCGCACGGTCACGCATTACGCGGTGAAGACCAATTCGTTCTTCGTCGGCTTCGCGTTCCTGCGCACGATCGTCGCGGTCGGCGCGATGAGCGCGTTCTGGATCGCGTCCGAATGGCCGAGCGGCTCGCTCGCGGTAATCGCCACCGCGATCGCGTGCGCGCTCAGCTCGACGTCGCCGCGCGCGCCGAAGTTCGTCGCGCAGATGAGCGTCGGCGCGGCATTCGCGACCGCCGTCGGTTACCTGTTCCTGTGCTACGTGTATCCGAACATCGACGGCTTCCCGCTGCTGTGCGCGACGCTCGCGCCGGTGCTCGGCCTCGGCGCGTTTCTCGCGATGCGGCCGGGCCTGTCCGGTTACGGGATCGGCTTCGCGGTGTTCTTCTGCCTGCTCGCCGGCCCCGACAACGCGATCGCGTATACGCCCGAGGTGCTGATCAACAACGGGCTGGCCGTCGTCGTCGCGATGCTCGCGTGCTCTCTCGTGTTCGCGGTCGTGTTCCCCACCCACATGCCGTGGCTCACGGGCCGCATCGCGCACGACCTGCGCCGCCAGGTCACGCTCGCGTGCGAAGGTGCGCCGGACGGCCTCTCGCAGCGCTTCCAGTCGAGCACGCACGACCTGATGGCGCAGTTGCGCACGCTGCTCGTGCGACGCACGCGGCAGCATCGCGACGCGCTGCGCTGGATGCTGTCGACGCTCGAAGTCGGTCATGCGGTAATCGACCTGCGCGACGAACTGCACGCGTTCTGCGAATCCAAACCCCCGCAGACGCTGCGCTGGACCGGTTCGATCGACGCGGTGCTGCACGAGCTGCCGCGCTTCTTCGACGACCCGACGCCCGGCCACCATGCGCGCACGCTGAAATCGGTGAACCTTGCGATCCGCGCGGCGCAGCACACGCTGCAGGCATGGTACGCGGTGCCCGACGCGCGCCGCAGCATGCAGCGGATCGTCGGCTGCCTGCACTTCATGCGCAGCGCGCTGCTGGACAAGGATGCGCCGTTCAACCGGCATCGCCATTGAACATCGGTGCGCCCGCAACGGGATCCTTGTTCCGAATGGAAATAAGCTCTACAGGTGCGGCGATTAATCTTTAAGCAGTGCGAGCCTATAGTTTCCTCACTGCCAGCGAGACTGGCACTCACCCAGGAGAAACAAAATGAAGCCGCTGCACCTCGCCCTCGTTGCCCTGTCGCTCACCGCTGCTGTCGCCCACGCACAGCCTGCGCCGGCCGACGTCGCACAGCAACAGGCGAACCGCGCCGAAGCCGTCAAGGCCGCAGGCCGCGTCGATCGCGCGCAATCGAATCAGGAAGACCCGAACGCCTGTGTCGGCCCGGTCAGCTTCTGCAACATCTACTTCGGCAGCTGAGCATGACGCCGCGTCGTCACGGCCAGGCCCGCTTCGCCCGCATCGAATCCGCGGGCGGGCGGCGGAACGGCCGATCGCCGCATCGCCGCCCCGCTCCACGCCGCTTCGTTTGAAGCGGCGCATGCCGTTTCAGGCGCCGCGCCCCGGCCGCCACCCCACTTCGCGCAATGCGTCCAGCAAGCGCGCCTGCCCGAGCCCCTCGACCCGCGCACCGCGCGATTCGACGTCGCCACCCGCGACGAGCGCATTCACGATCGCTTCCTCCACCGCCTCCGCCGCCGCGACGAACAGCGCGGAAATATGGTCGTTGTTGACCATCTTCACGGCGGTGGTCGGCGCGCCCTTGCTGCCGTAGTTCGCCGCCGGCAGCGCGTCGTTGCCGGTTGCGAACGCAAGGAAGATGTCGCCGCTCGAATCCTCGGTGCCGCCGCCGACGCGTGCGAGCCCGACGCTCGCGCGCTGCGCGAGGCGCGTGCATTGGTGCGGCAGCAACGGTGCGTCGGTCGCGAGCGTGACGACGATCGAACCCATGCCGGCCTCGCCTGCCGCGTCGGGCGCGCGGAACGGCGAATGCACGTGCCGCAGCACTTCGCCGACCGGATAACCGGCCACGCGCAGCATCTCGCGCACACCGTAGTTCGCCTGCACGAGCGCGCCGACGGTCCAGCCGCCCGCATCGGCCGCGAGCACGCGCGACGCGGTGCCGATACCGCCCTTGAACTCGTGGCAGATCATCCCCGTGCCGCCGCCCACGCCGCCTTCGGCAACCGGCCCCGACTGCGCGGCGGCCAGCGCGCGCTGCACGTGCGCGGCGCTCACGTGCTGCCCCCAGATATCGTTCAGCAGCCCGTCGTAGGTTTCCATCACGACCGGCATGCACCAGTACACGCGGCCGGCCGCCGCTTCCCGCTCGTTCGCGACGAGCGCGTCGCGCACCGCACCGACGCTGTGCGTGTTCGTATAGGCGATCGGCGTCGTCAGCAGGCCGGCCTCGCGAATCCATTCGAGCCCCGTCGCGTCGCCGTTGCCGTTCAGCACGTGCACGCCGGCGAAACACGGCGAATCGTGCGCGGCGCCCGCGCGCGGTTCGATAACGGTGACGCCGGTGCGGATCGATGCGTCGCCGTTCTCGACGTTCAGCGTGCAATGTCCGACCCGCACGCCCGGAACGTCCGTGATCGCGTTGAAGCGGCCCGGCGTGCCGAGTCCGATGCGGATGCCGAGATCCCTCGTGCGCATGATGCAATTCCTCCAGTCTTTCAATGGTTCGGTGTTTCGGTGATGCAAGGTGACGATCCGGCGTTCAGAGCGCGCGGAACGCTTCGCTGTGGCGCGCCCACACGACATACATGACGAGTGCGGCGACCAGCAGCCCCGCGATGATGATCAGGTCGGTCGGCTTCGTCGCCGTCGCCAGCGTCGTGTAGAGCGTGTACGCGGCGCCCGCCACCGCGACGAGCGGCGTCACGGGCCACAGCGGCATCCGGTAGTGATGTTCGACATCGCGGCGCACGAACCGGCTTGCCAATGCGGCCAGCCCGACGACCAGATAGATCAGCAGCAGCAGGTCGACCGTGAACGCGGTCAGCTCGTCGAGGCTCGACACGAACACGAGCCCCGCCGACGGCACCGCGAGCGCGATCGTCGCGAGCCACGGCGATTCCAGGCGCGGATGGATCGTCGAGAATGCGCGGTTGCAGGTGCGCGACCAGAGCGCGTGCCGGCCGCTGCTGTACAGCAGGCGGCCCATCGTGATCACGATCGCGATGATCGCGTTGAACACCGACAGGAAGATCCCGGCGCTGACCACCCGCGACACGGCCGGATTGCTCAGCGAACGCACGACATAACCGATCGGGTCGGCGCTTTTCGTGAGTTCCGTCAGCGAAGGCGCGCCGAGCACGATCGCGGTGAGCGGCACCAGTTCGACGACGAGGATCACGAGCAGCGAATAGATCACGGCCTTCGCGACGTTGCGGTTGCCGCCGCGCAAGTCTTCGGCGAGGTATGCGGCTGAGCCGAAACCGTTGTAGCAGAAGATCGCCGTGCCGATCGCGGGCACGATCGCGGCGAGCGTCGCCGGCACGAGCGCGTTGCCGCTCGCGACGACCGGCGCGACCAGCACGTCGGCGCCGCGATGCAGCGAGCCGAAACCGAGCCCCGCGATCAGCATCAGCACGCCGATCTCGACGACGAGAAACGCGCCGGTGATCCACGCATTCGTCTTGATGTTCAGCATGCCGAGCAGGTAGCTGAGCAGCACGATCGTCAGCGCGACCGACTGGTTGCTGAAGTGCGTGCCGAGCGCGTTGTTCAGGTACGGCGCGGCGCCGCTCGCGAGCACGGCCGGGATGAACACGCTGACGGACAGCACCGTGATGAAGGTCAGGTAGCCGGGCAGCGTGCCGAACACGCGCTTGGCCATCACGTATTCGCCGCCCGCGCTGCGGTGCGCGGCGCTGAGCTCCGCATAGCAGAGCGCGAATGCGAGCGCGAGCACGCCGCCGAGCAGGAACGACAGCACGGCGCCGCTGCCGGCCTGCTGGATCGCGAACGGCGCGATCACGAAGATCGAGCTTGCGGGGGTCACGCCCGACACGGTGATCATCACTGCATCGCGCACGCTGAGCGTCTGCGACAGCGCGCGCGGCGCGTCTTCCGTTGCAGGCGTCGCTTGCAGCGTGCCCGTCGATTCCGACATCATCGCCATCTCGTTCTCCTGTGCTGCACTTTTTTGAACGCCCATACTCGGGCCCGATTGATTGCGTGGCAGTCTAGGAAGCCAATTTCAGGACCGCTATTCCCCCTTCGTGTTACGCCCTTCCGGTGGTGGTATGGATCGTCTCTTTTCCGAAATCGCGATGCACCAGGCGCTTGGCCGCGCAATCGATCATCTCGGCCAGCCGCGCTTCTGGCGGTTCCTGGTGCTGCTGCTCAATGAAATGGCGCCGTTCGACAATGCGCTCGCGACCGCGATCGGCCGCGACGGCGTGCCGCTCGTGCTCGACGAATACGACACGGGCGGCACCGACACCGCATCGCCGGTGCCGCTTTACCTGAATGGGTTATATCTGCTCGATCCGTTCCTGCAGGCCGCGCACGACGGGCTCGCCGACGGCTGCTACCGGCTCGAGGAAGTCGCGCCCGACCTGTTCCGGCAAAGCGAGTATTTCCTGAGCTACTTCCGCGATGCGGTCGGCGACGACGAGATCCAGATCCTCGTGCGGCCGAACGCCGACACGCTGCTGTCGCTGTCGCTCGGCGCGGCCGCGCGTTTCGACGTCGAGCCGCTCGGCAAGCTGACGGCCGCGATGCCGTGGGTGCTTGCGACGATCCGGCAGCACTGGCGGCTGGTGGGCGACGCCGCGCGCACGACGCCCGACGCCGATCTCGGCGCGCGCGTCGAGCAGGCGCTCGCGCGCTTCGGCGCGGGTGTGCTGACCGATCGCGAGATGTCGATCGCGAGAATGGTGCTGCGCGGCAATTCGTCGAAGGCGATTGCCGAACGGCTGGCGATCTCGCCGGAAACGGTGAAGGTGCATCGGCGGCACCTGTACGCGAAGCTCGGGATTGCGTCGCAGCCCGAGCTGTTCTCGCGGTTCATCCAGGCGCTGGGAGAAGATGCGGCCGGGTGAGCGCATCGAGCAGCACGGGTGGCAACGGGCGCGGAATCGTGCAATATCCGTGAATCGCCGCAATCCGTGGTCATCCGGTGAAGCACACGCGGATGTTCCGTCGACAACCAGGCTGCCCGGAAACAGGAATCCCGCTCCATGTCGCTCATTCCGCTCGTCGGACTTGGCTGGTTGCTTCTGTGTGCGATCAGCGCCGCATCGATCGTGCTCGTGCCGCCGCTGCTGCTGGTCGCCTGCCTGATGGGAAAGGACGTCTGGTCGATCCTGACCCGCGGCCGGCTGCAGTTCGCGTTCCTCGCCTACCTGGGTTCCGCGCCGGTGCCGGCGGTCTTCACGTTCCTGCTGGAAGCCGGTGCCGCGGCCGGGAGCGCCGGAGGCGTTGCGCCCGACAGCCTGACCGTGTGGAACGAACGATGTTTTTTCATGTTCCTGGGCGCGGCAGCGCTGAGCGGCGTGCTGTTGCTGCTGCGGCCGAAAGACGGGCAAGCGGCAAACGTCGAGCCGTCACAGTCTTCGCAATAGCCGGCACGCGAACGCCGCGCCATGCCGCCCGCCCGGTTTTCGGGCAGGGGCACGGTCACGCGCAGCGTCCTGCTACCGCCACTTCGCGCCGAGTTGCGCGAGCCCGGCGTTCCGGAGATCGTCCGGCAGCATCACCACGCGGAACTCGCAGTCTGCATTCAACATCAGGAACCACGGCTCCGCGAGCGCCGGGATCTGCGACGGGTCATCCAGATCGACGATCACGACCGCCCCGCGCCCGCCGCTCTGCTCCGTGAAATACACGGCCTCCGGCCTGACCGCTTCGAGTATTCGCGAGATCACGTCGCCGACGCTGCCGTCGCGCACCAGCGTGTTGAACGGCTCGTGAGGGATTCGTATGTTGAGAAGCATGCGCATGACCATCCTCCTTGGGCTCCGCCCGGCTTGGGCCCTTCAAGCATAGGTGCTGCGCGACGCCGCGCCAGTGGCGCCGCAAGCAGTTGCCGGCACGCATTCACATTCCGACGATTCGATGACACCGCGTCGCGCAAACGGCAATCGCCCGCGCGATGCAGGCCGGGTCGAATCGACCGCTTATGCCCCCGTCATGCGGAGACCGTATCGGCCGTCAGCCCCGTCGACGCGATCGTCAGATGCAACGGCTGCTCCGGCCGCAGCGTCACGTTCAGCACCGCGCGCGGCGGCGTCATGCCGTGCGGCACCGACAACGCAAAACGCTGCAGGACCATTGCGGCCACAACCGTCATCTCCGTCATCGCCAGATGCTGCCCGAGGCACACGCGCGGGCCGGTGCCGAACGGCATGTACGCGCCGCGCGGCGGCGCCGTCGCATCGTCGGCGAAGCGCTCCGGACGAAATGCATCGGGCTCCGGAAACCATCGCGGATCGCGCTGCATCAGTTGCAGCGGCAACATGAACATCGTGCGCGCGGGAAACTGCCACGCGCCCAGCGTGATCGGCCGCGCTGCGCGCCGGCTGATCAGGACCGGTGCGGACGGATACAGGCGCAGCGTTTCGTCGAGCGTCTGCGTCAGATAGCGCAACGACGATCGCGTCTCGGCGGACGGCGCGCGACCGCCCAGCACGCGGGAAACCTCGTCGCGCGCGGCGGCTTGCACCGCCGGATTCGCGGCCATGCACCATGCCCACCAGGTCAGTGCTCCGGCCGTCGTCTCGTGGCCGGCCAGGAACGCCGTCATGCATTCGTCGTGCACGGCCTGCAGCGGCCATTTCCGGCCATCCGCCCGATGCAGCCGCAACAGGCGCGACAGCAGATCGTCGGGCCACGTGCGCTCCGGCATGTCGATACGCGCCTGCAGTTGCCGGTCGATCAGCCCGTTCAGCACCGCCTTCGCGCGCGCCTTGCGGCGCTTCCACGGCACCCAGTCCGGCGTGCTCGCCGGCTGGTAGAACTCGGCGTTGGCCGCGGCGCTCACCGCGCGCACCGCCTCCTCGGCCGCGCGCGCATCGTCGCCGATCGCGTCGGAGAACATCGTGCGCATGATCACGTCCATCGCGAGCGACGTCAGCGCACTTTCGATCGGCCAGTCCGGATCGTGCGCGGGCCACTGCGCGAGTGCATGACCGGCCGTCGCCGCGATCGCCGGGACGAACGCCTGGACCGGCTTCGGCATGAAGCTCGGCTGCAGCGCATGCCGCTTGTCGCGCCACGCATCGCCCTCGGCGACCAGCACGCTGTGCCCGTGGACCTGCGCGAACACGCGCATGCCGTGCTCCCAGCGCCCGAGCGCATCGTGATGCGTGACCAGCAGCTCGCGCACGAGCGCCGGATCGGTCACGACCACTTCGTGCTCGTGCCAGATGCGCAAGTGCACGACGTCGCCGTACGCGCGCTGCCAGCCGGACAGCGCGCCGATCAGGTCGCGCGACATCGCGCGCAGCAGCCCCCACCCCGTCAGGCCGGCACGCGGCCCCGGCGGCCATACGCCGGGCGGGTGAAGCGCGGGCGCCGACGCAGCGGTGCCCGCATGGAATGGACATTGGGAAGAGGATCGTGTGTTCATGCGCCGGATTGTCCGCGTCGGCGAGCCGGCGGTCTTGAACGCAAACGACATCGACACGCGTGCGACCGGTCCCTATACTCCGGCGTCATGTTCTCCGGACCACCATCGATCCCGCCGTCATGCCCCGATCCGCTTGCGCGCGCACCCCGTGTATCGAGCGGCGGACAGTCGCCGCATGCGCGGCTGCATCCCGCGCCGGCCGCGCTGCAGGGTGCGGTGGTCGCGATCGTCCTGCGCGACACGCGCGGCTTCACGTTGAGCGACGCGCAGCGACTCTCGCACTTTCCGGCCACGCCGCTCGTCTGCGTGTCGTGGTATCGGGATCTCGACGTGGGCTTCATCGAACCAACGGCCGACGGCCCGCAATGGCGCCCCTTCGGCGCCGCGGCGACGCTGTCGGGCAGCCATTCGGCCCCCACCGTCGCGTGGGCGCCGACCGGCGGGCGGATCGGCATGATCTGTTTCACCGCCGATGCGGCGCGGACGCTGTTCGGCATCGCGCTGCCGGACATCCACGACCGCGTGGTCGACGCGCATGCATGCCTCGGCCGCGACTGGCACCCGCTGGTCGATGCGCTGGTCGGCGCGGATCGCGATGCCGACGTGCTGGCGGCGATCGATCGCCATCTCGCGCCTCGCTGGCAGGCGCTTCGGCCCGCGCCGCCGCTGTCGTCGCTCCGCAACGCGGGGCGTAGCTGGGTCGAGCGCCTCGCGCTGCAGGCGCGCGAATGGCGCGGCACGCACAGCCCGCGCCAGGTCGAACGGCGCATCAAGACCTACAGCGGCCGATCGCTGCGCGAATGGCAGGCGCTCGTCAGGACGGAAAGCGCGTTCTTCGCGGCGCGCGACCGGTTCGAAGCCGGCGCCGCGTTCAACTGGGCCACGCTGGCGCTCGACGAAGGATTCGCCGACCAGGCGCACCTGAGCCGCGAGGTCAAGCGCATCACTGGGTTCTCGCCGAGCGAATTCACGCAACGCTTCATCGACGACGAATCGTTCTGGATGTACCGGCTCTGGGTGTGACGCGGCGGCGGTCGATCACGCTTTGGTGATCCGATTCGCGATGAACTGCCGGCTCGCGCCCCCCACTCAACCGCGCGGTTCGACGAAGCCGCCCTCAGGTGCTTCGTGCGGCACGTTCCAGCCGAAGTACACCTCGGCCTCGACGATCCGGCCGTCGCGGACGCGCAACCGCTCCGCGTTCCTGAACCGCTTGCCGCCGCTCGTTTCGGCCTCGTACACGACGAATACGTGCTCGCCGTGAACGACGACGTCGACGAAATCGAAGCGCGCCAGCGTCACGCTGTTCGGCCAGCAGCGCCGGAAATACGTGTCGCGGTCGAGCCGGTTGTCGAGCGGGCTCGTGAAATGGAAGTCTGGTGCGATCAGCGCTTCGATCGCGTCGCGGTCCTTGTCGACATATGCGCGGTAGCAGGCGCGTGCAACGTCGCCCGGGTTCTGTAGCATCGTCGTGTCCTCCTTGAAGGGTCGGTGCGCGCCTCGCTCGCGCGGGTTCAGGTGTTCTGGCGGAACGCGCCCGTTACCATCCACGTCAAGCCGCGTCGGCCGGCAACCCGCGCTTTCCATCGTAAGCCGGCAATCCCGCGGTTGCCCGATTCTGCGGGCACGGGCATGATGTCCGCGAACTCGCCAGCCGCTTTTTTCGCCGATTTTCGCCGACCACGCCGCACCGGTGCGGCGTGTCACGCGAACGCTGCCGCCGTCGCGCGAGCCATCCGCACGCCTGCCCCGCCGCCCACGTCACTTCGTCCATGTCACTACGCGCATTCAGAACGCTGGTCGCCATCGCCCGACACCGGACCTTCGCGCGCGCCGGCGAAGCCATCGGGCTCACGCAGTCGGCGGTGAGCCTGCAGATCAAGACGCTCGAAAGCGAATACAACGTGCAGCTGTTCGACCGTTCACGCCGGCAACCGGTGCTCACCGAAGCCGGCAACATCCTGCTCGCGCAGGCCGAGCAGGTGCTCGCGATGGTCGACCGGATTCCCGATGCACTCAGCGACGAGAAGAAGCTCGTCGGCCGCCTGCGGATCGGCGCGATCCAGACCGCGCTGTCCGGCCCGCTGCCCGATGCGCTGCTCGCGCTGCGCGATGCGCATCCGTCGCTGCGCGTGCACGTGTCGGCCGGCATGTCGGCCGAACTGGCGAACCGCGTCGCGGCCGGCGAACTCGATGCGGCGATCACGACGCGCCCCGTGCGCCCGCATCCGGCGGAACTGACGTGGACCACGCTGTACGAGGATCGCTTCTGGCTGCTCGCGCCGCCGGAATATGCGGAACGCGACGCGGGCGCGCTGCTCGACGCGCTGCCGTTCATCCGCTTCGACGCGCAAGCCTGGGCCGGCCGCATGATCGCCGCCGAGCTGCGCCGCATCGGTGTGAGCGTGCGTGAAGAGATGGTGCTGGACAGCGCGGAAACGATCGCGCGGATGGTGGCGCGCGGGCTCGGCGCGGCGATCGTCGCGCTCCCCGATTCGACGCTCGCGCGCCTGCCGCCCGTCACGCGCTTGCCGTTCGGCCAGCCGCAGATGGGGCGCGCGGTCGTGCTGCTCGAACACCAGTCGCGCCCGGCCGAGCGTTTCGCGCGCGCGCTGGCCGCCGAAGTGACCGCGTCATCGATGAGAATTTCTCATTGAACACCCGATAATTAACAATTATTCCTGTTGCTTTCGCGTGTTAACTTGGCGCCATCGTCACTCTTTCGATCGCGTGTCGCCATGTTGCCCGCCCGACGGATTCCCGCCTCGTTCCGCCGCTCCGCCTGCCAGCCGCTCCGCACGGCCCGCCTGAAGGCGCGCCGATGATCGGCCCGATCCTGCTCGCGCTGGCGCCGGTCGCGCTGCTGGTCGCGTTCGGCCATGGCCTCCGGCGCACGGGTTTCATCGCCGAAGCGTTCTGGCCGCAGGCCGAGCGCCTTTGCTACTACGTGCTGCTGCCCGCGCTGTTCGCGGACAGCCTCGCGAACGCGCGACTGCAAGCGCTGCCCGTTTTACCGCTCGCGGCCGCGCTGGTCGGTTCGACCGCCGTCGCCGCGGCGCTTCTCCTGCTGGTCCGCCCGTTCGTCCGGGTCGACGGCGCCGGCTTCACGTCAGTGTTCCAGGGCGCGGTGCGCTTCAACAACTATGTCGGCACCGCACTCGCGGCCGGGCTGTTCGGCGCAAAGGGCATCGCGCTCGCGGCCGTGTGCGTCGCGGCGATCGTCCCGACCGTCAACCTGATGTGCGTGCTGGTCTTCGCACGTTATGGCGATACACGGCTCGGGGCAGCCGCACTCGCGCGCCAGATCCTGTCGAATCCGCTCGTCGTCGCGTGCGCGCTCGGGATCGCGATGCAGGCCGGCGGCGTCGCGTTCCCGGCGCCCATCGAGCCGGCCGTGCGCGCGCTCGGCGCCGCGTCGATGCCGCTCGGCCTGCTGTGCGTGGGTGCGGCGCTCAGATTCGATGCGGCACGTGCGTGGCTGCAGCCGGTGTGCATCGCGTCGGCGTTCAAGTTCATGGCGATGCCGCTCATCACGCTCGCGGCCGGCCGCGTGGTCGGGCTCGGCGATGCGGCGCTGACGGTCGCGCTGCTGTTCCAGGCGCTGCCGACGTCGTCGGCGTCGTACATCATGGCGCGCCAGCTCGGCGGCGACGCGCCGTTGATGGCCGGCATCACCGCGTTCCAGACGGTCGCCGCGGCGCTCGCGATGCCCGTCGTGCTGACGGCGCTCGCGTCGGCACCGGTGTTTCGCTGACGGCGCGGCACTCGCCCCCTTCCGCTGAATCGGCCTGCGGGCCAGTCGTCGCACGGCCCGGCCTCGTCAGCCGCGCGCGGTCGTGCACACACGGCCGCGACCACCTTTCGAGAAACCACCACGCATGAACGCGCCATCCGCACCCGCCGCCATCGTCGCCTCCCGGCCGCACGCAGCCCTCTACGTCAAGCTCACCCTCGTCGCGCTGTTCTGGGGCGGCACGTTCATCGCGGGCCGGGTCCTGGCCGCGTCGATGTCCGCGACTTCCGCGGCCACCGGCCGCTTCGCGATCGCCGCGCTGCTGCTGGTCGCGCTGACGTGGAAGTTCGAAGGCGGTCTGCCGAAGCTGAGCGGCCGCCAGATCGCGACGACCTTCGCACTCGGCGCGACCGGGATCTTCCTGTACAACGTGTGCTTTTTCGCGGCGCTCGCGCGGATGCCGGCCGGCCGCACCGCGCTGTTCGTCGCGCTGAACCCGGTCGCCACCGCCGTACTGCTGTCGGTCGTCACGCGGGAACGCCTGTCGCTGTCGCGCTGGGCCGGCATCGCGGTTGCGCTGTGCGGCGCGCTGGTCGTGATCAGCCGTGGCGAATGGCTGCGCGTGCTGACCGACCTCGGCAACACGTTCGGCGCGGGCGAACGCTTCATGCTGTGCGCGGTGCTGAGCTGGGCCGCCTATACGGTGATCGGCCGGCGCGCACTCGACGGTCTGTCGCCGCTCGCGGCGACGACCTACGCGACGCTGTGGGGCCTCGCGCTGCTGATCGTCGCGCACCTGTTCGGCCCGGGCGCGGGTGCAGGCGACGGCACGCCGCTGACGTGGCAGGCCGTCGTGTCGATGGTCTATCTCGGCGCGATCGGCACCGTGGTCGCGTTCGTCTGGTATTCGCAGGGTATCCGCGAACTCGGGCCGGCCCGCGCCGCCGTGTTCACCAACCTGGTGCCGGTGTTCGGCGTGCTGCTGTCGGTCGCGTTGCTCGGCGAACCGCTGTCGCCATCGATGCTGGCCGGCGGCGCGCTCGTGATCGCGGGCGTCGCGCTGACCAATCGCGCGCGGCGCTGACGCATTGGCGCACGCGCAGCGCCGGCTCGGGGACGGATCCCGAATACCGGATCGCGACGGCACTCGCCGCACTGTTGCGCGACGCCTGCGCGCCGCCGCTCCGCGCCGGGACTTTCTCGCAGCCCTGCCAAAAACCGCCTATCGTGAATGAAGCGCTCCGTTTGCCGCTATTCGACCCTGAGTCGCTCGCACCAGCGGCAACGGTGCCGCGTTCCGGCACCATTCATCGCAATCGTCGCGTCCGCTCGCCCGTGCGCGCGATCGCGGCCGCCCACCGGATTACAGGAGGCACTCATGAAAGCCGCGCTGCTCGTCAGTTCCGCCCTGCTCGCCATTGCGTCCGCTTCGGCCTCGGCCCAAGGTTCGATCACGAAAGTCGAAAACGGCGCGCTCGTCGCCGCGAACGGGATGACCGTCTACACCTTCGACAAGGACAAGCCCAATGCCGGCACCAGCGCATGCACGGGCCAGTGCGAATCCTTCTGGCCGCCGTACAAGGCCAGCGCGACCGACGCACCGGTCGGCCCCTACACGATCGTGAAACGCGACGACGGCAGCCCGCAATGGGCATACAAGGGCAAGCCGCTGTACTTCTTCTCGAAGGACATGAAACAGGGCGACCGCAACGGCGACAACTTCAAGGACATGTGGCACGTGGTCGCGCCGTAAGCGTTGTTGCGCCGCCGTCCGCGCATCCGGCGCGGACGTGAAGAAGCCCGCCCGGATCGTCGATCGGGGCGGGCTTTCGTACCTTCACACCTGTCACATTGCGTCGCCAGCCGGCGGGCCGGCGACGCATGCAGCCGGCATGCGCGTCAGCGGTTCGACGGGAAGCTGAACACCGTTCCTTCGCGCACGCCGGCCGACGGCCAGCGCTGCGTGATCGTCTTGCGCTTCGTGTAGAACCGCACGGCGTCCGGGCCGTACGCATGCAGGTCGCCGAACAGCGAACGCTTCCAGCCGCCGAACGAGTGGTATGCGACGGGCACCGGCAGCGGTACGTTGATGCCGACCATGCCGATCTGGATGTTGTCGCTGAAGTAGCGCGCGGCCTCGCCGTCGCGCGTGAACAGGCACGTGCCGTTGCCGTATTCGTGCGCGTCGATCAGCGCCATTGCCTCGTCGAGCGACTTCAGGCGGATCACGCCGAGCACCGGCCCGAAGATCTCGTGCTGGTAGATCGGCATGCCGGGCTTCACGTTGTCGAACAGGCACGGGCCGAGATAGTAGCCGCCGTCGTGGCCGTCGACCTTCACGCCGCGGCCGTCGACGACGAGCGTCGCGCCCGCTTCCACGCCCGCTTCGACGAAGCCCGTCACCTTCTCGAAATGCTGCTGCGTGACGAGCGGGCCCATGTCGACGCCCGCGCCGTTGCCCGGGCCGACCTTCATCTTGTCGATTTCCGCCTTCAGGCCCGCGACCACGTTGTCACCCGTCTCGTCGCCGATCGCGACGACCAGCGGAATCGCCATGCAGCGCTCGCCGCACGAGCCGTACGCGGCGCCCATCAGCGCGTTCACCGCGTTGCCGATGTCGGCGTCGGGCATCACGACCGCGAAGTTCTTCGCGCCGCCGAGCGCCTGCACGCGCTTGCCGTGCGCGCAGCCGGTCGAGTAGATGTATTCGGCGATCGGCGTCGAGCCGACGAAGCTCACGGCCTTCACGCGCGGGTCGGTCAGGATCGTGTCGACCGCTTCCTTGTCGCCGTTCACGACATTCAGCACGCCCGGCGGCAGGCCGGCCTCGAGCGCGAGCTCGGCCATGCGCAGCGTCGACGACGGCGTGCGCTCGGACGGCTTCAGCACGAACGTGTTGCCGCACGCGACGGCCATCGGCCACATCCACAGCGGCACCATCACCGGGAAGTTGAACGGCGTGATGCCGGCGGCCACGCCAAGCGCCTGGAACTCGCTCCACGAATCGATCGCGGGGCCGACGTTCTTGCTGTGCTCGCCCTTCAGCAGTTCGGGCACGTAGGTCGCGTATTCGACGTTCTCGATCCCGCGTTGCAGCTCGCCCATCGCATCGGCGAGCACCTTGCCATGCTCGGCCGTGATCAGCGCGCACAGTTCGTCGGCGTGCTCCTCGAGCAGCGTCTTGAAGCGGCTCATCACGCGGGCGCGCTTCAGCGGCGGCGTGTTGCGCCACGCCGGGAACGCGGCCTGCGCGGACGCGATCGCGGCTTCGACGGTCAGCTTGTCGGCGAGCGCGACGCTCTTGTCCGATGCGCCGGTGGCCGGGTCGAACACCGGCTGGACGCGGCTGCCGCCGTCGACGCGCTTGCCGTCGATCAGGTGGCCGACGGTGGAGGTCACATTGCTGTCGTGTTTCATCGTTCAGGCTCTTTCGTGAATTCGGTTGTCGCTTGGGACGAGCGATGGCTCAGTCCACTTCGTTCAGCGCGTCGGACAGCGCGTTGACCAGGTTGTCGATCTCGCGCTTCTCCGAGATGAACGGCGGCGCGAGCTGGATCGTGTCGCCGCCGTAGCGCACGTAGAAGCCCTTCGCCCAGCAGCGCATCGCGATCTCGTACGGACGCCGTGCCGGTTCGCCCGGCAGCGCCGCGATCGTCAGGCCGGCCGCGAGGCCGTAGTTGCGGATGTCCGCGATGTGGCGCTGGCCCTTCAGCCCGTGCACGGCCGCCTCGAAATGCGGTGCGAGATCGCGCACGCGGGCAACCGCATCTTCCTTCACCAACAGGTCGAGCGCGGCGACGCCGGCCGCGCACGCGACCGGGTGCGCCGAATACGTGTAGCCGTGCGGGAACTCGAGCATGTACTCGGGGCCGCCTGCCGCCATGAACGTGTCGTAGATTTCCTTCGTCGCGACCACGCCGCCGAGCGGCTGCACGCCGTTCGTCACCTGCTTCGCGAAGTTCAGGATGTCCGGCGTCACGCCGAACGCGTCGGCGCCCGTCATCGCGCCGGCACGGCCGAAGCCCGTGATGACCTCGTCGAAAATCAGCAGGATGTCGTGCGCGGTACAGATGTCGCGCAGCCGCTTCAGATAGCCCTTCGGCGGCACGACCACGCCCGCCGAGCCGGAGAACGGCTCGACGATCACGGCCGCGATGTTCGATGCGTCGTGCAGCGCGATCAGGTCGAGCAGGCGGTCTGCCAGCTCCGCGCCGTGTTCGGGCATCCCGCGCGAGAACTTGTTCTCGGCGAGTTGCGTGTGCGGCAGGAAATCGGCGTCGAGGCCCTGGCCGAACAGCTTGCGGTTCGGCCCGATCCCGCCGACCGAGATACCGCCGAAGTTCACGCCGTGGTAACCCTTCTCGCGGCCGATCAGGCGCGTCTTGGTGCCCTTGCCCTTTGCGCGCCAGTACGCGCGGGCCAGCTTCAGCGACGTGTCGGCCGCTTCCGAGCCCGACCCCGTGAAGAACACGTAGTCGAGGCCGGCCGGCGTCAGGTCCTTGATCTTGTTCGCGAGCTCGAACGACTTCGGGTGGCCGAACTGGAACGCCGGCGCGTAGTCGAGCTGCGCGACCTGGCGGCTCACCGCTTCGACGATTTCCGTGCGGCCATGACCGAGGCCCGTGCACCAGAGACCCGACAGGCCGTCGAAGATCTTGCGGCCTTCGGCGTCCGTGTAATACGCGCCCTGGCCCGACACGATCATGCGCGGATCGGCCTTGAACTGGCGGTTGGCGGTGAACGGCATCCAGTGCGCGTCGAGCCACGCGGCGTCGGTGCGGATGGTCGTGTCGTCCTGCTGCGCGGCGGTGGTGATGTCGGTCATGTCGGTCGGCGCGGCGCGCCCCTCCTTCTTGTGATGATGTTGCGCATTGTCGGGAGGCCAATTAGTCTCTTCAATATCGCAATATCAATGTTCACTTGCGCAACTATGCAAGCAAAGAAACCGAAGAGCCGCGCGCTGCTCGGGCAGCTCAGCGACATGGATCTCCGCCTGCTGCGGGTCTTCAAGGGCGTCGTGCAGTGCGGCGGGATGGCGGCGGCCGAACTGGAACTGAATATCGGCATCTCGACGATCAGCCGGCACGTGAAGGATCTGGAAACGCGCGTCGGCCTCGTGCTGTGCCGCCGCGGCCGCGCGGGCTTCACGCTGACGCCCGAGGGGCAGACCGTGTACGAGGAGACGCTGCGGCTGCTCGCGTCGATGGAAGCATTTCGCAGCAGGATAGACGGTATTCACGAACGGATGGGCGGAGAATTGCACGTCGCGGTGTTCGACAAGACGGCCACCAACGCGAACGCGCGGCTCGGCGACGCGATCCGCCGGTTCACGGACGAGGCACCCGACGTCGCGCTGAACCTGCATGTCGCGTCGATCAACGAGGTCGAACGCGGGATCATCGACGGCAGTTATCAGGTCGGGATCATTCCCGCGCACCGCAACTCGGGCAGCCTCGTGTATTCGGAGCTGTTCGACGAACGGATGCTGCTGTACTGCGGCCGCCAGCATCCGCTCTACGATGCGCCGCACGGCAAGCTCACGTGGACGACGATCCGCCACCACGCGTTCGCGGGGCTCGGCTTCCATTCGCCGAACATGGAACTGAGCCATCGCGCGAAGCTCACGCGCAGCGCGACCGCGTCGGACCAGGAGTCGATCGCGACGCTGATCCTGTCCGGTCGTTATCTCGGCTTCCTGCCCGACCATTACGCGGAAAGTTTCGAGAACAAGGGGCTGATGCAGCCGGTCGCGCCGCACCGGTTCAACTACCGGTGCCGGTTCGTGAGCCTGCTGCGGCGCTCGCCGCGGCCGTCGCGGGCCGCGCTGCTGTTCCAGTCGTGCCTGGAAGCCGCGCATGCGGCGGGTCGGCCGGCGGCGTAGGCGGCTCACTCGGGGAATCCGGTTCCCGGCGGTGCGCCGTACAGCATCGCGCAAGCGGGACGCTCGGCTGACCCTGCGCACGCGCGCCTGCATCGAATATGAGACGAATGGGCGCAGCCGCGCCTTCGTTTCCGCCCTGTTACGTCACGCGCCGTCGCCGTTGTCGACCGCGCCGCCAGCGCGCAGCCGGGCCTGGCTGCGCTTCATGAAATGCGTCGCGACGAGCGCGGCGGCAAAGCCGGACGCCGCGCCGAGACCAAGCGCCCAGCGCGGCCCAAGATGATTCGCGACCCAGCCGGCCACCGGCGCGCCGAGCGGCGTGCCGCCGAGCGCGACCGCGAGGCGCAGCGCCATCACGCGCCCGCGCATCGCCGGCTCGGTCGACAGTTGCATCAGGCTGTTGGTCGAGTTCATGAAGGTGATCGCGGCGATCCCGGTCAGCACGAGCGCGGCCCCGAACAGCCAGTAGCCCGGCGCCAACGCGGCGAGCGTGCAGCCGAGCCCGAACAGCGCCGCGCCGAACCACAGATGCCGGAAGCGCGGCTGCTCGCGGCGTGCCGCGAGCAGCGCGCCCGAGACCGTACCGACCGCCATCATCGACGACAGCACGCCGAAGCCGCGCGCGTCGACGTGGAACACGCTGGCCGCCATCGTCGAAATGAACAGCTGGAAATTGAGCCCGAACGTGCCGATCAGGAACAGCATCACGAGGATCGCCTTCAGGTCGTCGCGCTGCCACACATAGCGGAACCCGTCGAGCAGGCCGCTGCGCGAGCGGCCCGCCCGCACATTCGCGCGCAGTTCGTCCTCCCGGAGCAGCGACAGCGACGCCAGCACCGCGAAGAAGCTGAGCCCGTTGGCGAGAAACGCCCAGCCGGTGCCGATCGACGCGATCAGGAACCCGGCTGCCGCCGGGCCGATCATCCGCGCCGCATTGAACGACGTCGAATTGAGCGCGACCGCATTCGCCAGCTCGCGGTCGCCGACCAGTTCCGCGACGAAGGTCTGCCGCACCGGCGCGTCGAACGCCGACGCGCAGCCGAACAGGAACGCGAACACGTAGACATGCTCGAGCCGCGCGACGCCCGTGACGGTCAGCGCGCCGAGCGCCAGCGCCAGCACGCCCATCAGCCCCTGCGTCACCATCAGCAGCTTGCGCTGGTCGAAGCGATCGGCCGCGTAGCCGGTCCACGGCAACAGCAGGAGTTGCGGCCCGAACTGCAGCGCCATCACCGTGCCGACCGCCGACGCGTCGTGATGCGTGAGCTGCGTGAGGACGAGCCAGTCCTGCGCGGTGCGCTGGATCCACGTGCCGATGTTCGACACCAGCGCGCCGATCGCCCACACGCGGTAGTTGAAACTGCGAAGCGAGCGGAACACGCCCGCGGCCGGCACGCTCATGGCCGCTCCCGGTCGGGCTCGTTGCCGCCGTGCAGCGCGCCGAAGTGCCGCGCGAGGAACAGGCCGAGCGCCAGGACGCCGAGCCCGAGCGCGGCCGCGTCGGCCGTAACCTTCAGGTCGAAATCCCCGACGCGGCACACGAGCGCATAGCCGATCGCGAGATTCACGACACCCCACACGACATTCACGGTGGACGACGACAGCCCGCGGCCCGGCGGATTCGCGAACGGCGTCTGGAACGGCTCGCCGCGCAACCCGCTGACGAGATGCGGCACGGCGTTCGCGAGAAACGCGCCGCCGAAAAAGTACGACACGAGATGCAGGGAGGTCATGTTCGGGCTGTCCTTTCGGCGGGCGGGTCGATGCGGTTCACGGGCGCGCCGGGTCCTGGAAATCGGCGAGCCGCTGCAGCAGCTTCACGGCCGCTGCGAGCTCGGCCTGCTCTTGTTCCGATAACTGCGCATGCAGCGCGCGGAACAGCCAGTCGTCCTTCGCCGCGCGATTGGTCTGCAGCACCTTGCGGAAACCAGGCGTGAGCGCGATCAGCGTCTGTCGTCCGTCGGTCGGATCGGGCGCGCCGCCGACGGCACCCAGCGCCTCGAGCGTCGCGACCGTCACGCGCATCGACTGCGGTCGCACGCTTTCGGCGCGCGCGAGCGCCGACACGGTCGCGGGGCCGTCGCGGTCGAGCCGCAGCAATACCGATTTCTGGGAAGACGTGAGGTCGTTCGGGTGGGTCTGCTCCCGCATCCGCCGCATCAGCTTGCCGACCGAGATGCGGAGTTCGCCGGCGAGACCGGCCAGTGGGAGCGATTCGGAAGATGACGATGGCGGGTTCATGAATCCACGATAGCACATATACAGAAAAACTGTACAGTTTAACTGTATATGCCGAGACGCATCGGACACGTGCCTGCCGAGATCCGCGAATCGGAGACGAACGCGATACGTCGCCTTCAGCCGCGCGATCCGCCTCTGCGATAATGCGGGCTCCCCATTTCCGCCCAGCCTCCCGCCATGACGCAGCCGCCCGCCCCGCTCTCGACCGACCTGCCGCCGATCTCGTGCCTGCCAGGCGATGCGCTTCCGTGGCTGCCGATGAGCGCCGACCTGCCGGGGCTGGCGATCAAGTACCTGCACATCAATGCGGCCGAGGACACGCTGACCGCGCTGCTGAAGATGCCGGCCGGCGGCACGCTGCCGCGCCATCGCCACGACGGCGAGGTGTTCGTCCATACGCTGCAGGGTGCGTGGCGCTACCTGGAATACGACTGGGTTGCGCACGCCGGCTCGACGGTGCTCGAACCGGCCGGCTCGGTGCATACGCCGCAAACGCTCGGCGCGCCGGGCGAGGATGTGATCACGCTCAACGTGATGCGCGGCGATCTCGTGCTGCTCGACGACGACGGCCGCGAGACCGCGCGCGAGAATTGCCGCGTCGCGCTGCTGCGCCAGCGCAAGCATGCGCGCACGGCGCCGGACGACGCCGTGGCGTTCGTGACACGCTGACGTCGGGCGCGGTCGGGTTCGGCGATCGGAGCATGCGCGTTCGGCGTCGAATTGCCGGGGCCGCGCCGCATCGCCGAACGGGCTTAGTCAGCGGACCGCCGGATCAACTGGCGCAGCGACAGCGCGTGCAGCAGGATCGAGGTCGGCACGACGAACGCCGGCGTCAACACATCCGGATAAACACCGGCACCGATACTGGGCACATGCGGAACGATCAGCTGGAACCGGCCGGGCGACGTGATCAATCCCATCGTGATCGCGATAGCGAAATCCGCCAGGCCGAAGAGGTTCCACATGATCGCCGCCTTCCGCCCCTCGGCCGTGCCGGTCGCGACGGCGATTGCCGCCGGCACGGCGAACATGCCGGTCAGCACGTCGCCGATTCCCGCCGGCAACGCGAACACGCCGGGCATCCCGCCATGCAGCCACGCGGCGAGCGCCCAACCGCCGAATACGCGGTAAAGCTGAATCGCGACGAGCCACGTCGCCGGCATCGCATCGAGCACCTGCCCGACCCGCCTCGACAACAGCAACAGTGGCGCGCCGATCAGCACCGGCAGAACAATTGCCAACGGCAGCAAAGGCGGCGCATCAGGCGAGCCCGCGCGGAACGTGCCATCGATGGCCGCGCTCCACGCGACAGCGAACCAAAGCGTGTACGGAATCATGACCGCAAGCCAGGTCGTGCTGCGTTGGCCCGGCGCCAGGCCGGTACGTTCGAGACCGAGCCATAAACCGATCGCGACGACCGCATGGACCGCCAGTTGGTGAGCGGTGACGGCAACGCCGCTCGCGGGGATAGCCGGCTGCCAGTAGATCAGGCCGATCCACAAGGCCGTCAACGGTGCGATCCAGAGCAGGCCGCGCCAGGCGGCACGCGACGGGACGATACCGGCAGGAAAAGGAGCGGTTGTCATCAGCGGGCCTCCATGCGGTTCCGGGTATTCGTGGCGTCGGCCTCGAACACCGCAGTGAGAATGCCGACCCGGCCTTCGACGAGATTGCGTCCCAGGTTCGCGAACAGTTGCGCGAAGTCCGGCCCCAGCACAATGCCGAGATTCGGCGACGGCGGCGGCCCGGACGCACGCCGTTGGGCGATCCACGCCTTGGCGGCCTCCGTGTCGTCCTGCCAGGTCAGCGTGCGGAAACCTGCTGCCTCGATGGCCTCGCGTGTTGCATCGGCCGTCATCAGGAAGCTCGTGGCCGGGGTTCGCGCCCACGGAACGGGATAGTGCAGTTCGCTGCCGTTTGCGACGACGTCGTACGTCGCGAATTTGCCGTCCGGCTTCAGCACGCGCCGGATCTCCCGGTAAAGCCGTGCGCGATCGGCGATGTTCATCGCCACATGCTGCAGCAACACGACATCGAAACAGCCGTCGTCGAACGGAAGGTCCAGCGCGCTGGCGGTACGAAACGACACCTGCCCGCTCTGCCCGGTGCGCTGCGCGAGATAGCGCGCGGCATCCACGAACGGCTCGCTGAGGTCGATGCCCGTCACCCGGCAACCACGGGCTGCAGCCAGCACGCGCGCCGGCCCGCCGATGCCCGAACCGACGTCCAGCACCGCCATGTCGGCGGTGATCCCGACCAGTTCGGCAAGCTCGTCGGTGGCAGCCAGCCCGCGGGTATGAAACTGGTCGAGGGCGTCCAGTTGCCGCGGTGCAAACGGTTGATCTTCCGGTCCAAGCGCCGTGAGTGCGGCTTTCAGCCGCTCGGTCAGGCCGGTCGCGCGATAGTGCTCGCGCACGCCATCAAGGGCATCGTTCATGGTGAGGTTCTCCACGGTTTCGAGCAGACCGTTCCCGGCTTGCGTGCCGGAATCGGCGCGACGCCTCGTCTGCAGGCGTAGGTGTAACATGGCCGCTGGCGAGCGACTATTCATCACAATGTTGATGGGCCATGAAGCAGAACTTCACAGTCAGGCAAGGCGCACTCGATGGTGTGGAGGCGTTCCTCAGCGTTGCCCAGCATCGCAGTTTTCGCCGCGCTGCCGCCGAACTCGGCGTCACGCCGTCGGCCGTCAGCCAGGCCGTGCGTACGCTTGAAGAACGCGTTGGCGCAGCACTCTTCATCCGCACCACGCGTAGCGTCGGCCTGACGGAAGCCGGCGAACGGTTTCTGTCGCGTGCCAAGCCAGCGTTCGAAGAGCTCGTCGCCGCCAGCGAGGTAGCCCGCGATCTCGGCCAGCGGCCCGTCGGACTGTTGCGCCTGTCGGTGCCGCGCGCGGTGGTGCCGATCCTGCTGGAACCGCTGATTGCATCCTTCTGCCGGGCGTATCCCGAGATCGAAGTCGAGATTGCCGCGAACGAGGCGCTGGTCGATCTCGCTGCGGAAGGGTTCGACGCCGGCATCCGCCTGGGCCAGTTCGTCGACGCCGACATGGTCGCGGTGCCGTTGACGCCCCCGTTCCGTCTCGTCATCGTCGGCAGTCCGGCCTACTTTGCAGGCCGCGGTCTTCCGGAACGGGTGGACGATCTGCGCGAACATGCGTGCTTGCGATGGCGGAGATCCAATGGCGCGCTCGCGCCGTGGTCATTCAACGACAACGACCGCGAGATCGAGGTCGCCGTATCGGGCCCGCTCATCGCGCATGATTTTCCGACCCTGCTGGGTGGCGCAGTCGAAGGTCTGGGCCTTGCGCAGCTACCTGAGCCGATGGTCTCGGAAGCGCTGAAAGCGGGAACCCTGGTGCACGTGCTGGAGCCGTTCGCGCCGGTGAGGCCGGGCGTGTTTCTCTACTATCCGGGCCGCCGGCAGATCATGCCGAAGCTGCGCGCGTTCATCGATCACGTGAAGAACCATCCGCCAGGTCCTGGCAAAGTTCCGGTGCGTCATGCACCGGGGCATGCTGGACCGAGGAAAGGCGGATGATGTTTTCTTTCGTGTGGCTGATTAGCGAATCAGATGCCGCCAACGGGTTTACGTACGCGTAATCGACGCGCCGCCATCGACCAGCGAGGCGGTGCCGGTAACGAAGGACGAATCGTCCGATGCGAGATAAAGCACTGAACGCGCCAGTTCTTCCGGCTTTGCCACGCGCTTGAGCGCGTGCAGCCCGGTCACGAACGCCTGCGATTCGTGGGTGTCGTTCATGCCGCGATACATCTCGGTGTCCACGGCGCCCGGCAACACTGCGTTGACCCGCACGCCTTGCGCGCCGTACTCGGCAGCGAGTGCCTGCGTCAAGCCGATCAGCCCGGCCTTGCTCGCCGCGTAGGCCGCCGTGCCGGGAAACGCGAACGAGTAACCGACGAACGTCGACGTGAAGATGATCGAGCCACCGCCCTGCTTCAGCATTTCGGGAATCTGGTGCTTCGCGCCCAGGAAGGCACTGGTCAGATTGGTCGCCAGTGCAGCGTTCCAGCCTGTTTCGGAAATACCGGTGGTTGGGCCCATCTCGCCCAGCGTACCGGCGTTGTTATAGGCAATGTCCAAACGGCCGAAGCGGCTCACTGCGAGCGCGACCAGCGCCTTCGCGAAGTCCTCCGATTGCACGTCGCCCGCCAGATACGCTGCTTCGCCGCCTTCGCTGGCGATCTCCGCCGCGAGCGTTTCAAGTTCCGCCGCGCGCCGCGCCGCAATGACTACCTTGGCGCCTTCCTTCGCGAACAGCTTTGCAGTGGCTCGGCCGATGCCTGCGCTGGCACCCGTCACGATGGCGACTTTTCCTGTCAAACGTTGCACTTTCAATCTCCTGATCCGTTGCGTCGGCCAGTGCCCAATGCGTTGGTCCGTGCGACCAATATAAGCTTCAGCCTTGATTGCAGAAATACCTAAAAAATGGTTCTATCATTAAATTTTTGTAAATGATCGAAGATAGGCATGGATCGGCTGCGCGCCTTTGAGGTTTTCGTAACGGTGGTGAGCCGTGGTGGTTTTGCGCGCGCTGCGGATGCGCTCGGCACGTCGCCTGCCAACGTCACCCGCTATGTGCATGAACTGGAAGCGCACCTCGGCACGCGCCTCCTGAATCGCACGTCACGCAGGCTGTCTCTTACCGAGGGTGGCGAGACGCTTTACGCCCGCTGCAAATCCATCCTCGACGAGGTTGCGGAGACAGAGGGGCTTGTGTCATCCGCGTCGGTCGAACCACGTGGAAGGCTGCGCATCAATGTACCCGTGAGCTTCGGCATTCTGTATCTGGCACCGCTATGGCCCGAGTTCATGCAGAAATATCCGGGAATCGAACTCGACATCGGGCTGATCGACCGCGTCGTCGATATCGTCGATGAGGGCTACGATCTCGCCATTCGCATCTCACGCGCCGGCTCGACTAACCACGCGGCCCGCAAGCTGGCGACATCGCAAAACATCTTGTGTGCGTCGCCGGACTATCTGGCTCGCTTCGGACATCCGACCGCGCCGACGGACCTGATCGAGCATCGCTGCATCGGCTACAGTTATGCGGCCACCGGCGACGAATGGGAACTGATCGATGGTAACGGAAAGACCCATCCTGTGAGGGTCGACTGCCACATGCATACCAATAACGGCGATACGGCGCGCTCAGCAGCGCTCGCCGGGCACGGGGTAATCTGGCAACCCACGTTCCTGATCAGCAACGATCTCCGTGCAGGCAAACTCGTTCACGTGTTGCCTGAGTATCGTCTACCCGAGATCGACATACTTGCTATCTACCCGAGCCGCCGACACTTGAGCGCGAGAGTGCGTGTCATGATCGATTTCCTGGTCGATGCGTTCCGTGGAGTGCCTCCGTGGGACCGGGATGACGGAAATCGCGCAGGTGCCACGTAGGCAATGAGTTGAAGGCGCATCCCAAACATGGGTCAGCCATGTTCGGGCATTCAGGTTCGGGGAGCGCGTGATCGTTCTGCGCTCTGGCGCGCAGACATCCGGATCGCCGCCCCGGCCAGCCTTTGACCACGGTCGGTGACTGTCTGGAAATTCCAGCATCTCCAGACACGGAATTCGCGTGAAAGTCCGTCACCTCGGCGCAGGCGACATTTGAATGTCGATGCGATGGAACCCGCCGACATCCGCGACTGGCCGAACCCGGAGCGATGGTGAAGGTCGCGCCGCATTGTTGGAGTCAATGGACGTCGACGGCAGGTGCCGACCCGTTTGAGTCACTCAGTTAGTATTGGGGCCGGTCCGCTGTCTCGCCGATATGAGACATTGCCTCGCGTCCGTCACATGCTACACGTCACTCTCGTCATCTTCCTTTGTCGACGAATAACTGCGTTGAATCAAATCTGAAAAATCAGCCGATATTTCATTCAAATCATCAATCGTGCGAGGCCGATCGTAGATCTCATATTTCTCCATAGTGGTTTCATCTAAAGCACTTCGCATTTTAATCATTTCATTCATGATCGGTTTTTTTAGATCAATTTGGTATTTTTCGACCGTCATCTCATTTAATTCGCGCACCAATCCATCATCAAGCAATCCTTCGTCGCTCGCCCTTGAAATGACCGCCCTTGCCGAATAAAACATGTTCGTCAATTTTTCAAGCAGAGCCTTTGCACGTTCGCCGGATTTTTCAAATTCAACACTGTAGTAGTAGTTTCGACCCTTTCTCCGTTTTAATCGAATTCGCTCAGCAACTTGACGAGTGGCCGCGATCGTACTCTCTTCAACGTCAACGTGAAGTTGCGTACTTGCGTTTTCAAGGAATCCACTGAATGTGTACATCCAGAATAGCTCGGCACCTGAGCGGGTTATCTCTTCGCGCAGTTCCCGCCTTGGGCCTTGGCGACGGCCACTGTCGATGCGCCACCAATCTTCTTTATTATCATCAGTTATAAAGATAACCTTTTTAAATTCTGAATCTTTTTGCGACACAACGTCAAGCAGCTGCCGCCACAGAATCAGATCGCCGTACTTCCTATCGTAGGTAACTCCGTCAATTGTGCGCCGCGGTTCTTCATCACGTTCCTTCGTTCGGTCAGCGAAGCCAGGCGGTATCTTGTCCCTAAATCGTGCATCCCCGTCAGCGGTCAGACGCGCTAGGTCATCCGAATTCATCGGAGCGTCGCCTAGCGCATCGACAAACAAGTCGTCAATCGAATCAAAGACAGATTCATCGGACCCGATGAAATCCTTGAGATCCTTGAGCTTGAGATTGATCGCCGATGAATCAGCATCGAGGTCCTGTAATAGTTTATCCACCTCGACCTGCGAGCCTCGCTCAAAGCTGCGGGCTTGCCGCAGGTGCTCCTTGAGCGGACCTAAGAGTACATCTAGCTTCGACTGCCATTCATTAACGTCTTTCAAGGTACCGGCGACGCGCCGCGCTCGGTTCGCCTGATATTCAAGCGCGGCTTGGTGCGGAAGCCACATCCTGCCTTTTAGTTTTTTCAACGTCCCGAGCGCATCTTGCTGAGGCTCTTTAGCGAGGGCGGTCAACGTCAGCAAAGCGCTTGCGTCGAAAACGAATATACCGTTCTTCCAAAGAGACGCACGCTCCTCATTGGACAGCGGATAAAAAGATTTAAATCTGTCTCGCACGTGGAAGATCCCAAAGCGTAAAAAGCCGAATATAGACCCTAGACCGCCGGTAGGCAATGATCGTCATTCAATTGCCAGCATCGCGCCGTCCGATTAGTCGACATCAAATGGGTCGAATGACCAAATCGAGACGGGTTTCGGCCATGTTTCACCGTCGAGCGATCGTCGCTTCTTGGCCGAATCCACCCGGCAACAGCCCTCGCCCCCACCCAATCCCACCCGATTCACCCACCCGCCCCAGCCTGCGGCAACCACCGCCCTAGCGACCTCCCCGATCGTCCACGCGCGCATCGCGACGCATCGCCTGCGGCGGCACGCCGAACCCGCGCACGAACGCCTCGCGCATGTGCCGGCGATCGCGAAACCCGTTCTCCTTCGCGATCACGTCGAGCGGATGGCGGCTCTGTTCGATCATCAACCGCGCGGACTCGAGCCGCAGCCGCTCGATCGCCTTCGCCGGCGACTGCCCCGTTTCGAGCGTGAACACGCGACTGAACTGCCGCGGGCTCAGGTGAACGGCATCGGCCAGCTCCTCGACGGTCAGCGCACGACCGAGGTTCTGCCGCGCGTAGTTCAGCGCGTTCTGGATCCGGTCGGATTTCGGCGCGAGCTCCAGCATTTCCGAATGCTGCGACTGGCCGCCGGCCCGGCGCTGGTGCATCACCAGCTTGTGCGCGACCGAACGCGCGGCATCCGCGCCGAGATCCTTCTCCACCATCGCGAGCGCGAGGTCGAGGCCGGCCGTCATCCCGGCCGACGTCCAGATCGGCCCGTCGACGATGTAGATCCGGTCTTCCTCGACGCGAATCTCCGGGTAGTGCCGCTGCATGTCGCGGCCGAACGCCCAGTGCGTCGTTGCACGGCGCTGCTCGAGCAGCCCGGCCTCTGCCAGCACGAATGCGCCCGTGCAGATGCCGGCGACTCGCCGCGCCCGCACGTTCGCGCGGCGCAGGAACGCGACCACGCCGGCCGGCGCCGGCGAAGCGAGCGGATCGTTGACGCCCGCGACGATCCACGTATCGACGTCGATCCGCCCGCGCAGCGCGCGCGTGGCGACCGACAGCCCGAGCGACGAGCGCACTTCGCCACCGTCGACTGAATAGTTGTCCATCACGTAGAACGGCTCGCCCGCGCCCATGTTCGCGTACTCGAACACCGACTGCGCGGCGAGCGCCATGATCTGGAAGCCGTCGCTGATCAGAAAGCCGATTCGATGCATGCGTGTTCTCCGGTCCCGGGCATGTCCGTCGTCCCGATGTCCTGAATCATACCCATCTACGTCATTTGTGTCGCAGCGATTCGAAGCCAGAATGCATTCACGCCATTCGGCCAACTTCATCGACACGGAGCGACATCATGACTCACGCACATCGCGGTACCGCCCTCATTACCGGCGCCTCGTCGGGTATCGGCGCCATCTACGCCGACCGGCTCGCGCGCCGCGGCTACGACCTGATCCTGGTCGCGCGCAACCGCGACCGGCTGGCCGCCCTCGCCGAACGCATCACGAACGACACGCAGCGCAGCGTCGAGATCGTCGACGCCGACCTCAACGACCGCGCGGCGCTCGCCGCCGTCGAAGCGAAGCTGAAGCAGGACGCGAGCATCACGCTGCTCGTGAACAACGCGGGGGTCGGCACGCACACGCCGCTGCTCGACAGCGACGTCGACGCGATGACGCGGATGATCGACCTGAACGTGACCGCGCTCACGCGCCTCACCTACGCGGCCGTGCCCGGCTTCGTCGCACGTGGCCGCGGCGCGGTGATCAATATTGCGTCGATCGTCGCGATCTCGCCCGAGACGCTGAACGGCGTGTACGGCGGCAGCAAGGCGTTCGTGCTCGCGTTCAGCCAGTCGCTGCACCACGAGCTCGCCGGCACGGACGTGCAGGTGCAGGCCGTGCTGCCCGGCGCGACGGCCACCGATTTCTGGCAGACGGGCGGCTTGCCGCTCGAGCACCTGCCGAAGGAAATCGTGATGCCGGCGTCGGACCTGGTCGACGCGGCGCTGGTCGGCTTCGATCGTGACGAACTCGTGACGATTCCGTCGCTGCACGCGGCCGACGAATGGGATGCGTACGAGGCCGCGCGCCGCACGATGGCGCCGCACCTGTCGACCGATACGCCGGCACCGCGCTACGCACCGGCTCAGTGATCGCGCAGGACATCCTGCGGATCGAAGGCGGCCAGCCCGGAACACCGGAACGTGCTGCAGGACACGGTGACACGCGGAGATTCGGCCGGCGGTCATCCGGTGTTCGGCGGTACGTTTCCGGACGCGCGCCGGTCACTTCATTCGTCTGCGGGAAGGCGCCGGCGACGCACGACGTCCGGCCATCCACGCGCCGGGAAAGCGCCCCCTAATTCTTTCCCGGCACGCGTAAATGGATCGCGCTGAAATCCGATTCCAACCCGCTTGCCACGCAATTTGCGCAACAGTAAGCTCTACGATTGCAGTTTCCCGAGCAATATCATCCGGTCGGCATTCGTCCGATCACGAGCGCAATCGTCCGTTGCGGAATTCGACCATGCGGTTCCGTATGTTCATCACCGAGACCGGCGACGCGCCGGCCGCCGGGCGCGGTTCGGCCGACCGTCAGCCGGCGCTTGCGCCGCCGCCCGAACTGGAGATCGTCTGCCGCGTCGCGCGTGCGCATTTCGGCACGGCCGGCGCCTTCGTTGCGCACGCCGAAGCCGGCACGCAATGCGTGCTGGCGGCCGACGGCGCGCTACCCGACCGGCTTCCCGCCGATTTCTTCCCGCCACACGTCGAACGCGATCCGTCTGCCGACGGGCGACTCGTACTGCCCGGCGCGGACGGCAGCCTGCAATCCGACGACGGCCCGCGTCACGCACCGCAAGTCGTCGCCGCCTGCGAACTGGTCGCACCCGACGGCGCCGCGCTCGGCATGCTGTGCATCGTCAACCCTGTCGCCGTGACGCTCGACGCCGCGCAAAGCGCGCTGCTGCGCGACTTCGCCGCGCTGGCCGAGCGCGCGCTCGCCTGCGCGATTGCGGAAGCCGCGTTGCGCGAACAGCTCGCCGTCGTCGCGGAACACAGCACGCTGACGACGCTCGCGCTGACCGAAAGCGGCACCGGCGTGTGGGACCGCAACGTGGAAACCGGCGAGATCCATTACTCGCCGGCCTGGAAGGCCATGCTCGGCTACGCGCCGCACGAACTGAGCAGCCGGATCGAGGATGCGTACCAACGGCTGCATCCGGACGATGTCGACGACGTGAAGGCCACGATGCTCGCGCACTTCGAGCGGCGGACCGACAACTACGAGGTCGAGCACCGCATCCGCTGCAAGGACGGCACGTACAAGTGGATCCGCAGCCGCGGCAAGGTAATCAGCCGCGACGGCATCGGCCGTGCGCTGCGCATGGTCGGCACGACCACCGACATCACGGCGCTGCGCGAACTCGCCACGCGGCTGCGCGACTCGGCCGCGCTCGTCACGGACCTCACCGACCAGGTTCCCGGGCTTGTGTTCCAGCTACGGCAGGCGGCCGACGGACGCCGCACCTTTACCTACGCGAGTGCGGGTGTCCGCGACATCTACGAACTGACGCCCGAGCAGATCGCCCGTAACGCGGAGGCTGTCGAGACACGGATCCATCCGGCCGACCTGATCGCGTATCGGCAGTCGCTGCATGAGTCTTCGGCGCGACTGACGCCGTGGCGCCTCGAATATCGCGTGCTGCTGCCCGGCCAGGGCCTGCGATGGCGCGAAGGCGATGCGCGCCCGCAACGCATGGCCGACGGCGGCACCGTGTGGCACGGCTTCATCACCGACGCGACCGACCGCAAACGCATCGAGGCCGAACTGCAGCGGATGGCGACGACCGACCACCTGACGCAACTGTCGAACCGCCACGCGTTTATGCGGCAGAGCGAAGCCGCGCTGCGCTGCGTGCGCGCGACCGGCCGGGCCGCCGCGGTGCTGATGCTCGATCTCGATCACTTCAAGGCGCTGAACGACCGCTGGGGCCACCCGCTCGGCGATCGCGCGCTCCGGCATTTCGCGCGGCTGCTGCTCGCGGAAACCGCGCCGGACAGCATCGTCGGCCGGGTCGGCGGCGAGGAATTCGCGATCGTGCTGCCGGGATCGGACCTCGATACGGCGATTGCGTTTGCACGGCGCCTGCAGCAGCGCGTGATGCAGGCACAGCTGATGCACGAGGATCAGCAGGTCGCGCTGACCGTCAGCATCGGCATCGACGCGATGCGCGAGTCGGATTTCGGCGCGTACCAGTCGCTGTCGCGCGCCGACAAGGCGCTCTATCTCGCGAAGGATCGCGGCCGCAACCGGATCGAGGTGTATCGGCCGTAGCCGCGGCGTGCGCTTCCGGCTGGAACAGGACAACGGCAACGCGCCGCTGCCCGCTCACGCAACCTCACGTTCAACGCAGCGCTTCCGCCCGCGCGAGCGCGTCGCCGCGCGGCACGCCCAGCAGCATCGCGACCGCGCACGCGGCCAGCAACGCCGCGATCATCAGCATCGCCGGGTCCATGCTGCCGGTTCGCGTACGGATCAGCCCGACGAGCCAGGGCGTGATCATCCCGCTCGACACGCCGATGCTGCTGATCAGCGCGATCCCGCCCGCCGCGCCGGCGCCCGAGAAATACGCGGACGGCACGGCCCAGAACACCGGATGCGCGGCGAAGATCAGCATCGCCGCGACCGACAGCAGCGCCATCATCGCGACGATGCTCGGCAGGTGCAGCGTCAGCAGCGCGAGCGCCACCGCGCCGCCGAACGCGCATGCGGCGAAATGCCGGCGCCGTTCGCGCTTGCGGTCCGAGCGCCGCGCGATCGCGATCAGCCCGGCCGCACCGACCGCGTTCGGCACGACCGACAGCAGGCTGATCTGCACGACGTCGTGGATGCCGAATTCGCGGATCATCAACGGCATCCAGAACAGCAGCATCAGCAGCGCGGTGGTCAGCGAGAAATAGATGAACGCGAACAGGTACGTACGCGGTTCGGCCAGCACCTGCCGCAGCGAATGCGGCGGGTGCGGCGTATGCGTGCCCGCGCCGGCGCGGTCGGCGGCCAGGTCGGCCGCGAGTTGCTGCCGGTCGGCGTCCGACAGCCAGCGTGCGTGCTCCGGACGATCGCACAGCCAGAACCACGCGATCACGCCGAGCAGGACCGCCGGCGCGCCCTCGATCGCGAACATCCATTGCCAGCCGTGCAGCCCGAGCACGCCCGACATCCCGCGCATGAGCCAGCCCGACAGCAGCCCGCCGATCATCCCGGCCACCGCGACGCCCGCGTAGAAGATCGACAGCACCGACGCGCGCCGCCGCGCCGGATACCAGTACGTCAGGTAGAACACCACGCCCGGGAAGAACCCGGCCTCGAACAGCCCGAGCAGGAAGCGCAGCACGTAGAAATGCTTCGCGCTGTCGACGGTAATCATCGCGACCGATACCGCGCCCCACAGGAACATGATCCGCGCGAACGTGCGGCGTGCGCCGAAGCGGCGCAGCAACGCGTTGCTCGGCACCTCGAACAGCACGTAGCCGACGAAGAACAGCACCGCGCCGAGGCTGTACATCGCATCGGTCAGGCCGAGATCCTGGCGCATCTGCAACTGCGCGAAGCCGATGTTGCTGCGATCGAGGATCGACACGATGTAGCAGATGAACAGGAACGGCACGATCCGCATGCCGATGCGGCGGTACAGCGCGTCGTCGTCCGTCGAACCGGCGCCGGACGCGACGGCATGCGCGCCGTCCGCTTGAAGTGGGGCTGACATCGATCGTCTCCTCGATGGATTCGAATGCGGGCCGGACACGAAGCGCCGGCCGCCGCCGCCCGCGGGCAGCGGCCGGCCGTGGTTCAGTCGCGCTGCGCGGCTTCGCCCTTCACGCCGAGCATCAGCGCGACGCCGCTGGCGACCAGCAGCGCGGCCAGCAGGTACACGGCGAGATCCATGCTGCCCGTGCGCGTGCGAATGATCCCGATCACCCACGGGCTGACGATGCCGCTCGTGATCCCGATGCTGCTGATCAGCGCGATCCCGGCCGCGGCCGCGTTGCCCGACAGGTAGCGGGTCGGCACGGCCCAGAAGATCGGCAGCGCGGCGAAGATCAGCGTCGCCGCGATCGACAGGCACGCGAGCATCGCCGCGAAGCTGTGCAGGTGCAGCGTCAGCGCCGCGAGCGCGAGCCCGCCGCCGATCGTGCAGCACGCGAAGTGCTTGCGACGCTCGCCGGTGCGGTCCGAGCGGCGCGCGATCAGGATCAGCCCGACCGCGCCGACCGCATTCGGCACGACCGTGTAGAGGCTCACGGCGACGACGTCGGTGACGCCGAAGTCGCGGATCATCAACGGCATCCAGAAATTGAGCGTCAGCGATGCGCAGGTCAGCGAGAAATAGATGAACGCGAACAGGTACACGCGCGGGTTCGCGAGCGCAGCGGCGAGGCTGCGCCCGTCGTGCGCGCTGCCGTGCCCGCGGCCGTCCGCGCACAATGCGGCGACGCGCGCCTTTTCATCGGCGGTGAGCCATGCGGCGTCCTGCGGCCGGTCGACGAGGAACGTGAACGCGGCGAACGCGAGCAGGATCGCCGGCGCGCCTTCGATCGCGAACATCCATTGCCAGCCGTGCAGCCCGAGCACGCCGCTCATGTCGCGCATGATCCAGCCCGACATCAGGCCGCCGAGCACGCCGGCCACCGCGACGCCCGCGAAGAACACCGAGATCGCCGCCGCGCGCCGGTTCGCGGGGAACCACCAGGTCAGGTACAGCACGATGCCGGGGAAGAAGCCGGCTTCGAACACGCCGAGCAGGAAGCGCAGCACGTAGAAATGCGACGGCTGCGACACGAACATCATCCCCGTCGACGCGATGCCCCACAGCAGCATGATCCGCGTGAACGTGCGGCGCGCGCCGAACCGCGCGAGCAGCAGGTTGCTCGGCACTTCGCAGAACACGTAGCCGACGTAGAACACCGCGGCGCCGAGGCCGTACATCGCATCGCTGAAGCCGAGATCGTGCTTCATCTGCAACTGCGCGAAGCCGATGTTGATGCGGTCGAGGAACGACACGACGTAGCAGAGGAACAGGAACGGGACGATCCGCCATGCAATCTTGCGGAACAGCAGCGCGTCGCCGGATTCGGACGTCGATGAGGATACCGAAGCGTTCGCGTGCGCGAGCGTCGCTTCGGCGGGAAGCGATTGGGGCATGTCTCTCTCCAAACGGGCTGCGCGAGTCGAGCGCGCAGCAGTCTCCGAGGGCGTGCATGCGCCCTGCTTTCTTGTGAGACCGGATACGGCGGCGGAAACCGCCGCCCTCAGGGAAACGGCGATGCGTTCACGCGAACGCCCCGCCGCCGGGTGCCGCTCAGTCCTGCAGCGCGGCCCACATGTCCTTGTCGCGCTGCGCCGTCCAGATACGCGGATGCGTGATGCCGCTCGCCTCGTCGAACGCACGCGACACGTCGAACGGCAGGCAGTGCTCGTAGATGAACACGTGGCCGAACTTCGGATCCATCGCTTCGCGCGTGAGCGCCATCGACGCCTTCAGGTCGAGATTGCGTTCGACGGCCTTGCGGCCCTGCGCGAGCAGCGTCGTGACGAAATCCTTCGTGTAGTCGAGGCCCTTGTCGACCTCGGCCGGATTCAGCAGCGCGGGGCCGCGGCCCGGCACGAGCTTCTCGGCGCCGAGCGCGCGCAGCGCCTCGAGCGTGGCCGGCCACTGTTCGAGCTGCGCGTCGCCGCAGTAGCACGCGGCGTCGTATTCGACGAGGTCGCCCGAGAACAGCACCTTCTGCGACGGCAGCCAGACGATCGTGTCGCCCTTCGTGTGGCCCGAGCCGACATGCATGATCTTCACTTCGAGCTTGCCGAGGAACAGCGTGATCTCGCGCTCGAACACGAGCGTCGGCCAGGTCAGGCCGGGCACCGTCTCCACGCCGGCGAACAGGCGCGGGAAGCGCTCGATCTCCGACTTCATGTCGGCCTCGCCGCGCTCGACGATCATTTCGTAGGTGCCGCGGCTCGCGATTACGTGCTGCGCGCCTTCGTCGAAATACGCGGATGCGCCGAGCACGCGCACCGCGTGGTAATGCGACAGCACCACGTGCTTGATCGGCTTGTCGGTCACGCTGCGGATCTTCGCGATCAGGTCCTGCGCCATCGCGGGCGTCGCAGTCGTGTCGACGATCAGCACGCTGTCGTCGCCGACGATCACGCCCGAGTTCGGGTCGCCTTCGGCGGTGTACGCGTACGCGTTCTCGGACAACTGCGTCCAGGTGACTTTCTTCTCTTCCAGATCGGCTTGGGAGGCGAATGCTTTGGCCATGTTGCGTTCCGTGGCTGCGAGCCATGTGTTGAGGGGAGTGAGCGGATCATCTTCCCGCGCCGATTATTTGTCAATGACAAAGTCGCTTGCTATTGTCTAATACGGGTAAACCTGCGGGCTGGCGCGATAAATGGCGTCGGATACCATGCGGGGTTTCGTCAACGGAAGATTCATCGCGTGCAGAACCACGAAGTCAGCGCAGACGACGCGCCGCCCAAGGCGCAGCGCGGGATCCAGAGTGTCGAGGTCGGCGGCCGGCTGCTCGACGCGCTCGCGCGCCGTCGCAAGCCGCTCGGCCTGTCGGAGCTGGCCGCGGCAGCCGACCTGTCGACCGCGCAGGCGCACACCTATCTCGTCAGCCTGACGCGGCTCGCGCTCGTGAAGCGCGACGCGATCACCGGCAACTACGAGCCGGGCCCGTTGTCGTTGCGGCTGGGGCTGATGTCGATCGAGCGCCAGCCGGCCTACCGCGCGGCGCTGCCGCACGCGATGCGGCTCGCGGAAGCTGTGGGCTTCAGCGTCGCGCTGTCGGTGCCGGGCGCGCTCGGCCCGACGATCGTGCGCATCGAGCACGGCGGCTATCCGCTGCACGTGAACCTGCACGTCGGTTCGGTGATGTCGCTCGACACGACGGCGACGGGCCGCGTGTTCCGCGCATTCGGCGATCCCGCGCAACTCGACGCGATGGCGGCCAGCCAGGCCGGCGCAGGCGACACGCTCGCGGGCGCCGAAGGCACGCAATCCGCACCGGACGCCGCAGCGCAATTGGCCGAACTCGACGCGATCCGCGCGCGCGGCATCGAGCGCAGTGTCGACCGGCCGAGCCCCGGCGTCAGCGCGATGTGCGTGCCGGTATGCGACGCGCACGGGCGCCTGCAGCTCGCGTTGACGGTGATCGGTTCGAGCGGGTCGATCGATGTCGGCTGGGACGGCCCGATCGCGACGGCCTTGCGCGATGCGGCTCGGCAGGCAACCGCATCGCTCGGCGCCGAACGTGCGGAACCGCTGCCCGCCCCCTCGGCGGGCGCACCGCACGTGCCGCCCGCGCTGGCCGACGACGCGAAGGCGCAGCGCGGGATCAATGCGCTCGACAGCACCGGCGAGCTGCTGCTCGCGCTGGTGTCGGCGGGCCGCGCGCTGCCGCTGCGCGATCTAGCGGCGGCGGCCGGCATGCCAGCGGCAAAGGCGTTCCCGCATCTCGTCAGCCTGCAGAAGATCGGCCTGCTGAGCCGCGACGACGCCGGCTATTTCGACGGCGGCCCGCTCGGTCAGGCGCTCGGCCTGATCGCGATGCAGCGCGTGTCGCCGACGCGCGACGCGGAAGCCGAGATCGTCGCGCTGGCCGCCGCGACCGACATGAGCGTGGCCGCCGCGACGCTCGGCCCGCTCGGGCCGACCGTGATCCGCCTCGAGGAATCGGCGCGGCCGCAGCATGTGAGCCTGCAGGTCGGCACCGTGATGTCGCTCGTCAATACGGCAATCGGCCGGATCTTCGCGGCCGGCATGTCCGACGACGTGCTGGCCGACCTGCTCGCCAACGAGCCCGTGCGCCTCGCCGGCAGCGGCCCCGCGCAGGCCGACGATGCATTCCGCGCACGGCTCGCGACGATCCGCGCGGACGCGCTCGATTTCGCGTTCGACGCGCCGGTGCCGGGCATCGGGACGGTCGCCGCGCCCGTGTTCGATCACACCGGCAGCATCCGGCTCGTGATCGCGATCATCGGCTCGTCGCGCGGCTTCCCGCGCGGGCCGGACAGCGACCTCGCGCAGACGCTGCTCGCCGCGACGCGACGGCTGTCGTGGCGGTTCGGGTGGATCGGCCGCTAATCGCCGCAGCGCCGCCTTCCTCTCCGTCGCTCGATGCCCGCTGTCTTTCTCGTTGCAAGGCCGTGCGTGCCACGGCCTCGTCGCGCCTGTCCGCGACCTGGCGGACCGCCCAAATTCATGTTGCGTAGCAGCAACACAAATTGTCAGTAATTCTCATATAACGAAATCGCATTTCACAAGGCGGTGGCGTTTCGCTATGATTAGGGTTATCCCTAACTCGCCACCTATATGGGGCTTCGTCATGCAAACGTCTAATGTCTCCGATCGTTCCACCCAATCCGCTGGCTGGCTCGCACGTGTTGGCGAGCTGCTTGCAGAAGCCTGGCAACTCCACCTCGATAACTGCGAAGTCATCGCCGAAGCACACGCGCGCCTCCCGCGCTGAACGGAACGACCGGGGCAGCACAGGTTTGAAATGAATGACGGTCCGTCGAGCGGACCGTCATTTGCAATCGGGCATGCTTTCCGCCGCGGCCCGCGCCGGTCTCCCGGCCAGGGTCCTGCGACGGGCGGGCGTCAGCCCTTCACCGCATGCTTCGCGGTCGCCGGCGGCGCGTCGTCATCGTCGTCGTGCCGCCGCGTCGCCTGCTGCGTGTCGCCCGGCCGCACCGGGTACGCCTTCGCCCCCATCAGCCCCTTCCACAGCACCTTGTTGTACGCGACCGCATCGAGCCGGTCCTCGACCGAGAAGTCCATCCCGCGCGTGACCGCTGCCCAGTAGCGCATCCCGTGCGTCGGCTTGAGCGCCGCCGTCTTGATGTCGCCCGCCGGGATCGGCAACTGCGTGTTCGCGAGCAGGCCCGACGCGACCGCCTTGTACGTCCACTTCGACTGACTCAGGTCGAACACATCGGTCATCGGCCCTTGCGTCGCGTCGAACAGCCCGAGGTGATCGAGATTCAGCACCTCCGTGATCGTGCGGATCATGTTGACCGTCGTGTAATGCGTGCTGACGACCGCGTTCTGCTTCACGTACGGCCCGATCACGAATGCGGTGCTGCGATGTGCGTCGACGTGGTCCGGCCCGTCTTGCGCATCATCCTCGACGATGAAGATCAGCGTGTCCGCCGCATACGGGCTGTTCGCCAGCGCCTGCGCGACGCGGCCGACCGCATAGTCGTTGTCGGCCATGTCGAGCTCCGGCGTGTTGACGCCGTCCAGTGACGACGCAAAGCTGCCGGTATGGTCATGCGGCAGCCGCAGCAGCGTCAGCGCGGGCATCTGGCCATTGGCGACGAACTGGTTGAATTCGCGCTCCCACTCCAGCTCGCGGTACAGGTCCGGATACGCGTTGTCGTAACCGCGGAAGTACGGATCGGTGCGATCGACGAGCGCAGGCGTCACGCTGTACCCCTGCACCTTGTTGTCGGCGAACGGCGCGCGATCCATCGGAATCGCGTTCGGGCCGCCGTTGCGCGAGATATCCATGAAGAAGCCGTAGTTGCGCACCGTCAGCCCCGCGCGCAGCGCGGCGTTCCAGATATAGCCCTGCTGCACGGCGTCGGACGGGCCGTCCGGCGCCGACACGTCGGCCGTGCCGGGCAGCAGGTCGGGGTCGGCCGGCGTGAGCGGGTTCGCCGTCGTGCGTTGCGCGCCGGTCAGGCCCACGTCGACGTTTCGGTTCTGGCCTTCCCAGTCGTAAGAGCCGCCGCGCGAGCCGCTGCGCACCGGGCTGCTGGCATAGTTGACGGGCAGCATCTTCGCGCCGGCGTCGGATTCGCGCGCGCCGGTCGACCACGGCCAGCCGTTGCCGCTCACGTCGCCGGAATCGTGGAAGTTGTCGAGCGTGACGAACGTCTTCGCGAGCGCGTGCATGCTCGGCGTCGTCGCGTCCGGGAACTCGGCCAGCGACGGATCGCCGTTCCCGCGGCCCAGATCGCCGAGGATCTGGTCATACGTGCGGTTCTCCTTGACGATATAGATCACGTGCTTGATCTTCTGCCGCAGCGCGTTCATCGTCGCGACGTCGGCCGTGGAGAGCGCGGCATTGAAACTGTTGTTGTCGGCAACCTGCTTCGTCAGCAGGCCGAGCGTCGCGCTGTCCGGCGCGGGCATCCACATGAAGCCGCCCTTGCTCAACTGCTCGATGTACTGGTTCTCCACCAGGTGCACGGGCGAGTTCTTGACCGGGCACGGCACGGTCCGGCCGCTGTCCTTGCAGTTGCCCGGATTCGGCCCCGGCATGTTCTTCGTGTAGACCATGTAGAGCGCGTTGTTCGCGCCGACCGCGACATCGGACGGATACCATCCGGTCGGAATCAGTCCGGTCACTTTCGCCGTATCGCCCGACAGCGATACGACCGCAACGTCGTTGGTGCCGCGATTGGTCACGTACAGTGCGGTTTCGTCCGGCGACAGCGCGAGCCCGTTCGGCGACGCGCCGCGATACTGCATTTCGGTGACGAGCCCCGCGGGCGCAACCGTCGACACGCTCGACACCACCTTGTTCGATGTCGTATCGATCACCGACACGATGTCGGCGTTGTCGGACGCGACGTAGAGGCGCGTCTGCGCCCGGTTCAGGACCATCTTGTTCGGATTGCCCTTGACCGGGATGCGCGTGACGACCTGCGGTGCATTGGTCGAGATGTCGACGACGACAATCTCCCGATCGCGTTCGCTCGACACGTACGCGGTCTTGTTGCCGACGATGCGAACCGCGTTCGGATATTCTCCGCCCGGCGTGCCCGCTGCGCCGCCGCTCTTGCCCGGCCGGAGATCGCGTTCGGCAAGCACGGCACCGCCTGCGACATCGACCAGCGTGACGGAGTCGTGATAGCGGTTTGCAACGACCGCGCGCTTGCCGTCCGCCGTCACGTCGACGCCGGTCGCGAGCGGCGAGCTGCCGAGGCCGTTGCCGCCCTTGTGATTCAGCGCGATCGGCGCGCCGGCTTCGCCCCACACGCCCTGCGACAGCGCAAACACGTGCAGGTTGTCGTCGCCGCCGCCGGTCACGTAGAAATGCTGGCCGTCGGGCGCGAATGCGATGCCGACGTAGGTATCCGCCACCGGCAGCACCTGCTTCTTCACCGGCGTGCCGCCCGACACGTCGAACACGAACACGTATTCGCTCGAATCCGCACTGATCAGCTTGCCGCCCGCATCGAGCCTGTTGTTGTAGCCGCTCGTCAGCACCAGCAGCGTCTTGCGGTCCGGACTGAGCGCCTCCGACACCGGCTGGCCGGCGATCAGGTCCGGCACGTCCTGCAGCCCCGGATTCAGCGCGACGAGCGTCGTGCCGGGCGCAGCCGCCGGCGTGATGCGCTGTCCGGTCGACAGCAGCGTCGACGTGGTGTCGCCGAGCGTCGCGGTCGTGTTCACGGAATCGCTGTTGCACGCGGTCAATGTCGCGGCAACCGCTCCGGCTAGGACGAGAATCTTGTACACGGATGCTCCTGTTCGTCGAATGAGAACGTTTTCACTGCCCCGTCGAGACGGGCGGTAATAGTTCGTAACGAACGGCAGGGTAGTGACCGTAGGTGAACCACTGGTGACGGCAACCTTGCCAAAGGCATTCAAGCGCTTTCGCTTTACTTTCCGTCACGGCTCGGCGCGAACGCCGGCCAGTGCGCATTGCGCACTGCGCATCGACGTCGGCCGCGCATGCCGATCGCGGGCGATGGGCAACACGCGCGGTGCTGCGTGTGCCCCGCCTCCCTCACACCTGGATCGAAGGCACATCCTTCATGCAGCGCAGTGCGAACATCGAGCGGCTGTGACGGATGCTCGAGATCCTGTACAGCTTTTCGCGCAGGAACCGCTCGTAGCCGGCCGTGCCGTCCACGGCGACCTTGATCCAGTAGTCGTACTCGCCCGACACCAGATACGCCTCGAGCACTTCCGGCAGCGCCGCCAGTTCGGCGCCGAAACGCGCCAGCGCATCGTCTTCGTGGCGATCGAGCGTGACTTCGAGGATCACGATGTCCGCGTAGCCGAGCATGCGCTGGTTGACGAGCGCGACGTAACCGTCGATGTAGCCGTCGGCTTCGAGCTGCCGCGTGCGGTTCCAGCACGCGGTCGTCGACATGCCGATCTGTTCGGCCAGTTCGGCGTTCGACAGGCGCGCATTTTTCTGCAATGCACCAAGGATCTTGCGGTCCTGATTGTCGAGCGTTTTCGGCGTGCGTTCGCGGTTGGCCATGATGAGAGGAATCTTCTACTGAAAATCGGCATTCTATCTGAACAGGATTCCGGTTTCAGACCCGTTTCGCCGGAAAACAGGAAGCCTTTTAACCGGCCAGCTTGATACATTTTCTCCATGCCTGTTGCCCGGCACGCTCCCCGCGACAACCCCTTCGCACCGGGACGCACGGCCGCAATCACGAGTTGCGGTGCCGGACAGCAGGCATGCGATTCCCCGCCGCCCGCACGCCTATCCGACCGCGTGCGGAGCCGGTGCCTGCGTCCCCGTTCTTGCCCTTCCCGTCATGTCGTTCAGGCTTTATCTGTCGTTCCTCGCTGCTTCCGTCGTTCTCATCTACGCGCCCGGCCCCGTCAACCTGCTCACGATGAACCAGGCGCTACGCGCCGGCTGGCGCCGCGCGCTGCCGTGCGTGTGGGGCGGCACGCTCGCCGTGCTGCTGCAACTCGCGCTGACCGCGCTGTGCCTGAATTCGCTGGTCCACCTCGACGAACACGCGCTGACCGTGCTGCGCTGGGCCGGCGCCGCATATCTCGTGTGGCTCGGCGGCAAGCAATGGCTCAGCCGCGCACCGGCAAACGCGCCGGCCGCATCGGCGGAAGCCGGCGCCGCGATCGTCCCGCAGGACACCGACACCGGACGCGCGCTGTTCTGGCGCGGCGTCGCGACGTCGGGCCTGAATCCGAAGACGCTGCTGTTCTTTCCGTCGTTCTTTCCGCAGTTCATCAGCCCGAATGCCGACTGGAGCCTGAATCTTCAATTCGTGCTGCTCGCCGCGACATTCGCGCTGCTGTTCGCGGGCGGCGTCGCGTCGATGGCGCTGTTCTCGCACCGGCTGAGCCGCGCGTTGCAGCGGCCGGCTCGGATGCGCGCGATGAACCGCGTGACGGGCGGGCTGCTCGTCGGGATGGGCGCGATCATGGTCGGCTGGAACTGAGCGAACAGCGCATCCTCGAACGGCTGCGCTTCTTGACACCGGACATGGCGTTCTCGCCGCAGCGACTCGCGGACGAACTGCTCGCGCGCACGCTCAACGACGAACCGGTCGACAAGCCGGTGATCCTGCACCTGCTGTTCGGCACGGCAGACGCCGCATGATGCCGTGAGACGGTGAGACGGTGTGACCGTGTGACCGTGTGACCGTGTGACCCGCGGCGGCCGGTACAATTGCGCGATGTCCGAATTGCTCACTTACGGCGGCCTGTTCGCCGTGTCGATGGTCGCCGCGACGCTGTTGCCGCTCCAGTCCGAAGCCGTGCTCGCCGGCCTGCTGCTCGCCGGGCGCGAACCCGTGTGGGCGCTGGTGCTCGTCGCCAGCATCGGCAACGTCGCCGGCTCCGCGATCAACTGGGCGCTCGGGCGCGGCATCGAGCATTTCCGCGACCGCCGCTGGTTTCCCGTCAAGCCGTCCGCGCTCGCGCGCGCCGAGCGCTGGTATGCGCGCTACGGCCGCTGGTCGCTGCTGCTGAGCTGGGCGCCGGTGATCGGCGATCCGCTGACGATGATCGCCGGCGTGCTGCGCGAGCCGCTGCCGACCTTTCTCGCAATCGTCACGCTCGCGAAGGTCGGCCGCTATCTGGCGGTCGCGTGGCTCGTGACGGCCTGACGCGGCCTTTCCTGCGTCGACGGCGCCGGCTCGCGCCGCCACCGGCTTCGCACCGCTAAAGAATTCGCCAAAGCTGCCGTATTCCTTACGATGTGCGGTGACGCGTGCGTTCCGCCCCTCTCCCTCCCCACTCAGGATGCCGTATGAGATTGACCCAATTGGGCCGGGTGAGCGTCGGCGCGCGCCTTGCCGCGCTGGCGTGCGCGCTTGTCGCACTGCTGTTCACCGTTTTCGCGTGGGCGCTCGCCCATTTTGCCAGCCAGCAACTCGCGGACGAGGCGCACGCGCGAATCGCCGACAAGGAGCAGTCGATCCGTGCGATGGTCGAGATGTTCGACAAGGCGCTGTCGGCCGAAGCCGGTCGCTCGATGTCGCTGTTCGCGAGTTTCCTCCCGGCCGATTTCTCGCTCGACCCGGCGCGCACCGTCGACATCGGCGGCGTCGCCGCGCCCACGCTTTCCGCGGGCGGCCAGCCCCTCGACCTCGATTACTCGATTCCCGACCAGTTCCTGAAGAAAAGCGGCGCGATCGCGACGATCTTCGCGCGCGACGGCGACGATTTCGTGCGCATCACGACGTCGCTGAAAAAACAGGACGGGGCACGCGCGGTCGGCACGCGCCTCGATCGCGCGAGCCCCGCGTACGCGCCGCTCGTCGCCGGGCACAGCTACACGGGCCTCGCCAAACTGTTCGGCCGGTCGTACATCACGCAGTACAAGCCGGTCACCGACGCAACCGGCCGCGTGATCGGCGCACTGTTCGTCGGTCTCGACGTCGGCGCCGAGCTGCAAGTCGTCCAGGACGGCATCCGTGCGTTGAAGGTCGGCGAGAACGGCTACTACTTCGTGCTCGACGCATCGCCGGGCGCAGCGCGCGGCACCCTCGTCGTCCATCCCGACGCAGCCGGCCAGCGCGTCGACGACACGCGCGCGCCGTACACGCAGATGCTCGCGGCCGGCCAGGGCCGGCTCGCGTATACGTCGACCGACCCGGCCGCGCACGACGGCCAGCCAACCGGGAAATTCGTGTCGTTCACGACGATTCCGCAGTGGCAATGGCTGGTCGGCGGCATCGCGGTCAACGACGAACTGCTCGCCGGCATGCGCACCCTCCGCGACCGCTTCCTGATGATCGCAGCCGTGCTCGTCGCGGCGTTCGCAGCGCTGTTCGTCGTCGTCGTGAGGCGCGTCGTGAGCCGGCCGCTCGACGCGGCGGCACGTGCTTCCGAACGCTACGCGGCGGGCGACCTCAGCGTGCGGATCCGCGACGGCGACGCGGCACGCAGCGCAGCGGGCAACGACGAAATCGGCCGGCTCGTGCAGGCAGTCGACGGGATCGGCGACGGCCTGGCGCGGATCGTCGCACAGGTGCGCAGCGGCTCGGCCGGCATCGCGCGCGGCATGGTCGGCATCGCGGCGGGCAGCGGCGACATCGCCGCGCGGATCGCGACGCAGGCGAGCAGCGTCGAACAGACGGCCGCCAGCATGGAGCAGATCACGGCCGCCGTGCAGCAGAACGCCGAGCACGCGGCGCAAGCGAACACGCTGGTCGCGAACGCGTCGGCCGCCGCGACCGACGGCGACGCGGCGGTGCAGCGCGTGGTCGCAACGATGGACGAAATCGGCCGCGCAACGCGCCGGATCGCCGAAATCACGAGCGCGATCGAAGGCATCGCATTCCAGACCAACATCCTGGCGCTGAACGCAGCCGTCGAGGCCGCCCGCGCGGGCGAGCACGGCAAGGGCTTCGCGGTGGTCGCGGCCGAAGTGCGCGCGCTCGCGCAGCGCAGCGCGGCCGCGGTCAAGGAAATCGACGCGCTGAGCGCCGAATCGTCGACGACCGTCGAACAGGGTTACCGAATCGCCGACGCGGCGCGCGGCACGATGCGCGACATCGTCGCCCGCGTCGATCAGGTCCGCACGCTGATCGGCGAGATCAGCACCGCGTCGCGAGAGCAATCGGCCGGCATCGAGCAGGTGAACCAGGCCGTCACGCAGATCGGGGAAGCCACGCAGCAGAACGCGACGCTGATCTCGAATGCCGAACGCGCGGCCGTCGCACTGCGCGACCAGGCCGCGCAACTGTCGGAAGCCGTCAGCGTGTTCCGGCTCGCGCGCGACGCATGAGCGTCGACCGGCGGCGGGCGACCGGCTGCGGGCGGTGGCCGCTCGCTGCCTACTTCTTGTCCCCCGCCAGGTCGATCGCCTTGTCCGACCCGACCGCATTGCGCAGCTGGAACTTCTGGATCTTGCCGGTCGACGTCTTCGGCAGCTCGCCGAAGCGCACGGCCTTCGGCACCTTGAAGCCCGCGAGCAGTTGCCTGCAGTGCGCGACGATTTCCTCCTCGGTCGCGCTCGCGCCTTCGCGCAGCTCGACGAACGCACACGGCACCTCGCCCCATTTCGGGTCGGGCATCGCAACGACAGCCGCAACCGCGACGGCCGGATGCCGATACAGCGCATCCTCGACCTCGATGCTCGAGATGTTCTCGCCGCCCGAAATGATGATGTCCTTGCGGCGGTCCTTGATGCGGATATAGCCGTCCGGCGTCAGCACGCCCAGATCGCCCGTATGGAACCAGCCGCCGTGGAACGCCTCGTCGGTCGCCTTCGGGTTCTTCAGATAGCCCTTCATGCAGATGTTGCCGCGGAACATGATCTCGCCGAGCGTCTCGCCGTCGGCCGGCACCGGCGCCATCGTGTCGGGATCGAGCACCGTCGCGCCCGCTTCGAGGTGGTAGCGCACGCCCTGGCGCGCATTGAGCCGCGCACGCTCTTCATCGGGCAGCGCGTCCCAGTGCGACTGCTGCGCGCACACGGTCGCCGGGCCGTAAACCTCGGTCAGCCCGTACACGTGCAGCAGGTCGAAGCCGATCTCCTTCATCTTCGCGATCACGGCCGGCGCGGGCGCCGCGCCCGCGACCATTGCGTGCACCGTATGGTCGATCCCTTCGCGGAATTCGGCCGGCGCGTTCGCGATCGCGCTCTGCACGATCGGCGCGCCGCAATAGTGCGTGATGCGTTCGCGGCGAATCAGGTCGAACACGGTCTTCGCGTCGAACTTGCGCAGGCATACGTTCACGCCGGCGCGCGCCGCGACGGCCCACGGGAAGCACCAGCCGTTGCAGTGGAACATCGGCAGCGTCCACAGATACACCGCGTGCTTCGGCATGTCCCATTCGAGGATGTTGCTGATCGCCGCCAGATGCGCGCCGCGATGGTGGTAGACCACGCCCTTCGGGTCGCCGGTCGTGCCCGACGTGTAGTTCAGCGCGATCGCGTCCCATTCGTCGGCGGGCGGCGTCCATGCGTAGTCGGCATCGCCGCCGGCGACGAACGCTTCATAGTCGGTCGCGCCCGCGAACCGGTCGGGATCGGCCGGCATCGCGTCGGCAACGCTGACGATCTTCAGGCCCGGCACCTCGAGCGCCGCGCGATGTGCAAGCTCCGCGTACTCGGTATCGACGATCAGCACCTTCGCCTCGCCGTGACGCAGCATGAACAGCACCGACGGCACGTCGAGCCGCGTGTTGATCGTGTTCAGCACCGCGCCGGCCATCGGCACGCCGAAGTGCGCCTCGACCATCGCCGGAATGTTCGGCAGCATCGCCGCGACGGTGTCGCCGCGCTCGACGCCGGCCCGCGCGAGCGCGCTCGCCAGCTGCTTCGCGCGCGTGTAGGTCTCGCCCCACGTGCGCCGCACGTCGCCGTGCACGATCGCGAGACGCTCGCCGTAGACTTCGGCCGTCCGGACCAGGAAGTCGATCGGGGTGAGCGGTACGTAATTGGCATCGCGGCGGCCGAGCCCGGCCTCGAACATCTGCGTCATGATCCTGTCTCCCGTGTTCTGTCGACCGGTGTGCATGCACCCCGGATCGTTTTGATGTGGTTCAATTGCCGACAGCCTAACGGGCATTATTGTGAGCGGTCTGTCGTCGAAACGACAGAGTGCCTTTCGAGCGCTGCGCGTTATCCCTAACCTCGCAAACCCGCACCCATGCACGACCACCTCGTTGCGCCGCCCGACGCGGCCGCCCACCCGGCCGACGCGCAGCCCGAGCCGGGCCTGCTGCCGGCGCTGTCGACGCTGTTCCGCCAGTGCGCGTGGTTCCGCACGCTCGCGCCCGAACACCAGGCGCTGGTGCTCGCGCAGTCGCGCGTCGAGCAGTGCGAGGCCGGCGACGTGATCGCGCACCGGCTCGCGCCGTCCGAATACTGGATCGGCGTGCATCGCGGGCTGCTGAAGCTGGCGATCTTCAACGCGTCGGGGCGTGGCTGCACGTTTTCCGGCGTGCCGTCGGGCGGCTGGTTCGGCGAAGGCAGCGTGATCAAGCGCGAACTGCGCAAGTACGAGGTCGTCGCGATCCAGCGCTCGACCGTGCTGTTCGTGCCGGTCGACACGTTCCATGCGCTGCTCGACACGAGCCTGCCGTTCACGCGCTTCGTGATCCATCAGTTGAACAACCGGATGGGCGAATTCATCGCGTCGATCCAGAACAGCCGGCTGCTCGACGTCGATGCGCGCGTCGCGCAGTCGCTCGCGCAACTCTTCAACCCGGACCTGTATCCGGACACCGGCCCGTCGCTGTCGATCTCGCAGGAGGAACTGGGCATGCTCGTCGGCGTGTCGCGGCAGCGGATCAACCAGGCGCTGCAGCAACTCGAGAAACTCGGTGTGCTGCGGCTCGCGTACAACCAGATCGACGTCGTCGATCCGGGTGCGCTCGCGCGCGTCGGGATGGAGCAGATCTGAGCGCGGCGCGATGAGCGAAACCGGCGCCGGCACGACACGCGCAGCCGTTGCCGCAGCCGTTCGCGGGTCGCAGCATGCGCATGTCTTCCGTCTGCAGAATCGGCCGACCGCTACCGCGGCACAACCTGACAATTCCGCCAGTTTCGCGACAGTAACCCGTTCCATGCCGACGCCTATCATTCGGGTTCCCTTCACCGACGCCTGATCACCGCCTGACCCGCCGCCTCCATGTGGATTGTCAATCTCGCGCTCAGGCGCCCCTACACGTTCATCGTCATGGCCATCATGATCGTGCTGGCCACCCCGCTTGCGCTGATGCGCACGCCGGTCGACGTGCTGCCCGCGATCAACATTCCCGTGATCAGCGTGATCTGGAATTACGGCGGCTTCTCCGCGACGGAGATGACGAACCGGATCACGGCCGTCCATGAACGGATCCTGACGACGACCGTCAACAACATCCAGCATGTCGAGTCGACGTCGCTGCCCGGCATCGCGGTCGTGAAGGTGTTCCTGCAGCCCGGCGCGAACGTGCAGACGGCGATCGCGCAGACGGTCTCGTCCGCGCAGGCGATCGTGCGGCAGATGCCGCAGGGCGCGACGCCGCCGCTCGTGATCACCTATTCCGCGTCGAGCATCCCGGTGATTCAGCTCGGGCTGTCGAGCCAGACGCTCAGCGAGCAGTCGCTCGCCGACATCGCGCTGAACTTCCTGCGCCCGCAGCTGATCACGGTTCCGGGCGTGCAGATCCCGTTCCCGTATGGCGGCCGCACGCGCGTGGTCGCGATCGACATCGACCCGCAGGCGCTGCTCGCGAAAGGGCTCACGCCGGCCGACATCGTCAACGCGGTCAACACGCAGAACCTCGTGCTGCCGACCGGCACCGCGAAGATGGGCCAGACCGAATACCGGATCGACACGAACGCGTCGGCCGACACCATCGCCGACATCAACAACCTGCCGGTCCAGACCGTCAACGGCGCGACGACCTACCTGCGCGAGGTCGCGGCGGTACGCGACGGCTTCGCGCCGCAGACCAACGTGGTGCGCCAGAACGGCCAGCGCGGCGTGCTCGTGTCGATCCTGAAAAGCGGCGACGCGTCGACGCTCAAGGTCGTGTCGGACCTGAAGACGCTGCTGCCGAAGGTGATCCCGACGCTGCCCGAGGGGCTCACGATCACGCCGCTGTTCGACCAGTCGGTGTTCGTCAACGCGGCCGTGCAGGGCGTGATCCACGAGGCGCTGATCGCGGCCGTGCTGACCGCGATGATGATCCTGCTGTTCCTCGGCAACTGGCGCAGCACGCTGATCATCGCGATCTCGATTCCGCTGTCGATCTTCACGTCGCTGATCGCGCTGTCGGCGCTCGGCGAGACCATCAACATCATGACGCTCGGCGGGCTCGCGCTCGCGGTCGGGATCCTGGTCGACGACGCGACCGTCACGATCGAGAACATCGAGCGGCACCTGCATCTCGGCACGCGCCGGGCCGCCCCAAGCGTGCCGAGCGCCCCCCTCGGGGGGCAGCGACCGACGGGAGCGTGGGGGTCGTCGTTCAGCACGGACCTGCACGAGGCGATCCTCGAAGGCGCCGGCGAAATCGCGGTGCCCGCGTTCGTGTCGACGCTGTGCATCTGCATCGTGTTCGTGCCGATGTTCTTCCTGACGGGCGTCGCGCGCTACCTGTTCGTGCCGCTCGCGGAAGCCGTCGTGTTCGCGATGCTCGCGTCGTACGTGCTGTCGCGCACGCTCGTGCCGACGCTCGCGATGCTGCTGTTCCGCCCGCAGCAGGCCAGCACCGGCCCCGACCATGCGACGTCGCGTTTCGCGCGCGTGCATCATGCGTTCAACAACGCGTTCGAGGGGCTGCGCGCGTGGTACATCGTGCTGCTCAGCATGCTGCTCGTGCGCCGCCGCTTCTACGCGATGTGCTTCCTCGGCTTCTGCGTGCTGTCGACGGGCCTCGTGTTCGCGCTCGGCCGCGACTTCTTCCCGAACGCCGATTCCGGCAACATCCGGCTGCACATGCGCGCACCGACCGGCTACCGGATCGAGGAAACCGCGCGTCTCGCCGACCAGGTCGAGCGCGTGATCCGCGAAGCCGTGCCGCCCGAAGAGCTCGGCGCGATCGTCGACAACCTCGGCCTGCCCGTGAGCGGCATCAACCTGTCGTACAGCAATGCCGGCACGATCGGCACGCTCGACGGCGAGCTGCTGATCGCGCTGAAGCCCGGCCACCGCGCGACCCAGCACTACGTGCAGACGCTGCGCAAGCTGCTGCCGGAACGCTTCCCGGGCGTCGAATTCTTCTTCCAGCCGTCGGACATCATCACGCAGATCCTCAACTTCGGTCAGCCGGCCGCGATCGACGTGCAGGTGCTCGGCAACGATCTCGCGAGTAACATGACTATCGCGAGCAACCTGATGAAAAAGGTCAGGCAAATCCCCGGCGCCGTCGACGTGCACGTGCTGCAACGCAACGACGAGCCGACCCTGCTGGCCGACATGGATCGTACGCGCATGCAGCAGCTCAATCTCTCCGCGCAGAACGTCGCGCAGAACATGCTGATCTCGCTGTCCGGCAGTTCGCAGACAACACCGTCGTTCTGGATCAACCCGAGAACCGGCGTCCAGTACCCGCTGCAGATCCAGACCCCGCAATACAGCATCTCGTCGGTCGACGACCTGCTCGGCACGCCGATTTCGGCGAGCGGCCGCACGGGCATGCCGCCGCAACTGCTCGGCAACCTCGTGCAGGTGCGCACCGCCGCGAACCCGGCCGTGATCACGCACTACAACATCCGCCCGGCGATCGACCTGTACGTGAGCGTCGAGGGCCGCGACCTCGGCTCGGTCGCGGGCGAGATCGACCGCATCGTGTCCGACATGCGCGCGAGCCTGCCGCGCGGCACCGACCTGACGATGCGCGGCCAGATCGAGACGATGCGCACGTCGTATATCGGCCTCGGCGCGGGCGTCGCGATGGCGATCGTGCTCGTCTACCTGCTGATCGTCGTCAATTTCCAGTCGTGGCTCGACCCGCTGATCATCATCAGCGCGATGCCCGCCGCACTCGCCGGCATCGCGTGGATGCTGTTCATCACCGGCACGCACCTGAGCGTGCCCGCGCTGACGGGCGCGATCATGACGGTGGGCGTCGCGACCGCGAACAGCATTCTCGTGGTGTCGTTCGCGCGCCAGCGCCTCGCGGCCGGCGCGCCGCCGCTCACGGCCGCGCTGGAAGCCGGCGCGACGCGGATCCGGCCGGTGCTGATGACGGCGCTCGCGATGATCATCGGGATGGTGCCGATGGCGCTCGGCCTCGGCGAAGGCGCCGAGCAGAACGCGCCGCTCGGCCGCGCGGTGATCGGCGGGCTGCTGTTCGCGACCGTTTCGACTTTGCTGTTCGTGCCGCTCGTGTTCGGCGGCGTGCATTCGCGGCTGGCCCGCCGGCGCGCGCGCCAGGCCGGACACTGACCTTCGCCTAAAGACCCGGTTAATTCATGGAAGAGAAACATCACAGCTCCGTCGGCATCCAGGTGGACGAACACGGCATGCACCTGCCGACGCGCACGTCGGTGTCGCGGCGCGGGCGCATCGTGCTGATCGTGATCGGCGTGCTGCTGGCCGCCGGCGCCGCGCGCACGATCGTCGTCAACGTGCTGAACCGCAACCGGCTCGACGCGATCGCCGAGCAGAACACGCGCCAGTTCGTGAACGTCGTGCACCCGGCCGACGCGGCCACCGGCGGCAAGCTGACGCTGCCCGGCACGCTGCGCGGCTTCGTCGAGGCGCCGATCTACGCGCGCGCGAGCGGCTACGTGCTGCGCTGGCAGGCCGACATCGGCGCGCACGTGAAACAGGGGCAAGTGCTCGCGGAACTCGACACGCCCGAGCTGAACCAGGAGCTCGCGCAGGCCACCGCGCAGCGCCAGCAGGCGCAGGCGGCGCTCGCGCTCGCGAAGACGTCGTTCGACCGCGCGCAGCAGTTGCGCCAGCGCGATGCGGTGTCGCAGCAGGAACTCGACGACCGCCAGGGCGCATTCAACCAGGGCACCGCGAACCTCGCCGCGGCCGATGCGAACATGCGCCGGCTCACCGAGCTGAAGGGCTTCCAGCGGATCGTCGCGCCGATCGACGGGATCGTCACGCAGCGCAACGTCGACGTCGGCGATCTCGTCGGCTCCGGCAACGCGGGCCGCTCGCTGTTCACGGTCGTGCAGGCCGACCGGCTGCGCCTCTACGTGCAGGTGCCGCAGGCCTACGCGCAGCAGGTGAAGGTCGGCCAGCACGTGAGCGTCGCGCAGGCCGAGCTGCCGGGCCGGACCTTCGACGGCACGATCACGCGCACGTCCGAGGCGATCGATGTCGCGACGCGCTCGCTGCAGATCGAGATCACGCTGCCGAACCCGGATGCACGGCTGCTGCCCGGCGCGTACGTGCAGGCGACGCTGCCGATGACGCCGGTCGGCCGCCTGCAGATCCCGGCCAGTACGCTGCTGTTCCGCGCCGAAGGCCCGACGGTCGCGACCGTCGACGCGAACGGCCAGATCCGCCTGAAACCGGTGACGGTCGTGCGCACGATCGGGCAGACGCTCGAAGTCGACGGCCCGCTCACGCCGAACGACCGCCTCGTCGCGAACCCGAGCGACGCGCTCGCGAACGGCGACCCGGTCGTCGTGTCGACGCCGGCGGCAAAACCCGCATCGGCCGTCGCGGGAGCGAAGTCGTGATCGCGAAACGCGCCCGCGTGCGGCCTGCGGCGCTCGCCGCCGTCGTGGCGGCAGCCGCCCTCGCCGGCTGCACGGTCGGCCCCGACTACCGGCGCCCGGCCGTCGATACGCCGGCCGCATGGCGGCTCGACCCGGCCGACGCTTACTGGCACCCGGCCGCGCCGGCCCGCGCGCCGCTCGATCCCGCGTGGTGGACCGCGTTCGGCGATCCGCAGCTCGACGCGCTCGAAACCGACGCGCTGCGCAACAACCAGAGCCTGAAGGCCGTCGCCGCACGCTACGACCAGGCGAAGGCGACGCTCGCATCGGTCGCGTCCGCGCAGTATCCGGCGGTCGGCCTGAACGCGAGCGGCCAGCGCTTCAAGATCTCCGCCGACCGGCCGCGGACCAACTACACGACGCAAAACGCGTCGACGGTGCAGAACGACATCCAGGTCGGCGCGAGCGTCAGCTACGAACTCGACCTGTTCGGCCGCGTGCGGCGCAACGTCGAATCCGCGCAGGCCAGCACCGAGCAGGCGCACGACGATTTCGCGAACGCACGCCTCGTGCTGACCGCCGATCTCGCGTCGAGCTATTTCGCGCTGCGCGAGCTCGATACCGAGATCGACGTCGTCAGGCGTTCGATCGACCTGCAGCAGAAGGCGCTCGACTACGTGAGCGCGCGCCACGAACTCGGCGCGGTGTCGGGCCTCGACCTGCTGCAGCAGCGCTCGCAGCTCGACGCGACGCGCACCCAGGCGCAGTTGCTGAACCAGCAGCGCGCGCAGGTCGAAACCGCGATCGCAACGCTGGTCGGCACGCCGGCTCCCGCATTCTCGCTGCCGCCGCGCGTGGTGCCGATCAACGCGCCCGTGCTGCCGACCGGCATGCCGAGCGACCTGCTGCAGCGGCGCCCCGACGTCGCGTCGGCCGAGCGCGCGATGGCGGCCGCGAACGCGCAGATCGGCGTCGCGCGCGCCGCGTATTTCCCGCGCATCACGCTGTCGCCGGACCTCGGCTGGGATGCGACGCGCTTCGCGGGCCTGTTCACCGTGCCGGCGCTGCTGTGGTCGGTCGGCGCGTCGGTCAGCCAGCCGCTGTTCGAAGGCGGCAAGCTGAAGGCCGGCGTCGATTTCGCGCAGGCCGGCTATGCCGCCGCGCAGGCCAGCTACCGGCAGACCGTGCTCACCGCGTTCCAGGAGGTGCAGAATGCGGTGACGGGCCTGTCGGTGCTGGCCGACGCCGCGCAGCAGGCAGCGGCGGCCGTCGACGACGCGCGCAAGCTCGTATCGCTCGCGCAGGATCGTTACGCGGGCGGCCTGACGCCGTTCATCGACGTGCTGACGGCCCAGCAGCAACTGCTGACGAGCGAGCGCCAGGCCGTGCAGATCCAGGGCCAGCGCGCAGCGCTCGTCGTCTTTCTCGCGAAGGCGCTCGGCGGCGGCTGGGACGGCGGCGCGGCGAGCGGCCCCGCGCCGTCCGACGTCGCAGCGGCCGGCCCGCAGCGCAACGCGGGCGTCGGCCCTTAACCCGGTTACGCGGAACAAGAACATGAAAGTCCTGATCGTCGAAGACGAACCGAAAGTCGTCGAATACCTGAAGAGCGGCCTGACCGAGGAAGGCTGGGTCGTCGACACCGCGCTCGACGGCGAGGACGGCGCGTGGAAGGCCGTCGAATTCGACTACGACGTGGTCGTGCTCGACGTGATGCTGCCGAAGCTCGACGGCTTCGGCGTGCTGCGCGCGTTGCGCGCGCAGAAGCAGACGCCCGTCATCATGCTGACCGCGCGCGACCGCGTCGACGACCGCGTGCGCGGGTTGCGCGGCGGCGCCGACGACTACCTGACCAAGCCCTTCTCGTTCCTCGAGCTGATCGAACGGCTGCGCGCGCTGACGCGCCGCGCGCGCGTGCAGGAATCGACGCTGATCTCGATCGGCGACCTGCGCGTCGACCTGATCGGCCGCCGCGCGACCCGCGACGGCACGCGCCTCGACCTGACCGCGCAGGAATTCCAGCTGCTCGGCGTGCTCGCGCGGCGCAGCGGCGAGGTGCTGTCGAAGACGACGATCGCCGAACTCGTGTGGGACGTGAACTTCGACAGCAACGCGAACGTCGTCGAGACGGCGATCAAGCGCCTGCGCGCGAAACTCGACGGCCCGTTCGCGGACAAGCTGCTGCATACGATCCGCGGGATGGGCTACGTGCTCGAGGCGCGCGAGGACGGCGACACCGAGAGGTCCGCATGAAGCGCTCGATCGTCCTGCGGCTGTCCGCGATGTTCGGCATCGTGTCGCTGCTCGTGTTCACGCTGGTCGGCTGCGGGCTGTTCGTGATGATGGAGCGCCAGCTGTTCGCGGAACTGCGCGCGACGCTCGACACGCGCGCGAAGGTCGCCGAGATGATCGTGTCGCATGCGACGACGGCCGCGCGCGGGCGGCTCATGCAGGAAAAGCTGGCCGACCTCGAACCGCCGGACGGCTCGACGCACTACCAGGTCGACAGCACGAACCCGGCATTCCGCTTCGGTACGCCGGTCAACGGCGTGCCCGTCGAGCCGCCGTTCGGCGCGTTCCAGCGCTACGCGCTGAACGACAGCAGCTACCACGTGATGACGAAGACCGTCACGGTGGCCGGCAGCGGCGAGCGGCCGACGCTGAAGCTGATCGTCGCCAGCTCGTGCGAGCGCACGCAGCGGATGCTGCGCCGCTTCGGCTGGACGCTCGCCGCGCTGATCGCGACGGCCACGGTCATCACGCTGCTGCTGAGCCGTGCGGTCGCGCGCTTCGGGCTCGCGCCGCTCGACCGGCTGTCGCAGGATGCATCGGCGATCAGCCTCGCGAACCGCCGCCAGCGGCTGCAGACCGACGCGCTGCCGGCCGAGCTGCGCGACCTCGCCACCTCGTTCAACGACGCGCTCGAACGGATCCAGCAAACCTACGCGCGGCTCGAAGCGTTCAACGCCGACGTCGCGCACGAGCTGCGCACGCCGGTCAGCATCCTGATCGGCCAGACCCAGGTCGCGCTGACGAGCCGCGACCGCTCGGTCGACCGGATGCGCCAGACGCTGCAGTCGAATCTCGAGGAATTCGAGCGGCTGCGCGTGATCATCAACGACATGCTGTTCCTGTCGCGCAGCGATCGCGGCGAACGGGCGACCGACCTGAAGGACGTGTCGCTCGCCGACGAGGTGCGGCGCATGCTCGACTTCCTCGAAATCCCGCTCGACGAAGCGCAACTGCGCGCCGAACTGCATGGCGACGCGCGCGCGGCGGTCGATCCGTCGCTGTTCCGCCGCGCGATGACGAACCTGCTGATCAACGCGATCCAGCACTCGGCGCCCGGCGCGACGGTGGACGTGACGATCGCGCGCCGCGACACGCTCGTCGAGATGGCCGTGTCGAACCCCGGCGAACCGATCGACCCGGTGCAGCGTTCGCACGTGTTCGAGCGCTTCTACCGGCTCGAGGAAGCACGCGCGAACAGCAAGGAAAACCACGGGCTCGGGTTGTCGATCGTCAAGGCCGTGGCCGAGATGCATGGCGGCAGCGTGTTCGTCGCATGCTCGGGCGGCGTCAATACGTTCGGCTTCTCGGTGTCGACGCAACCCTGCACGGGCGGCCCGCTGCGCGCAGCCGATGCAGCCGATTCCGTCGGCTCGCCCGATCCGCACGCTACGCAGCGGGCGCACGCGCCGCGCGCGTTGCACTGACGGCGGCCGCGCGCCGCCGAGGGCAGTTTTCTTCAATACGGGCCAGTGCGGCTCCCGTAGTCTCGATGCGACTTTCGACATTTCGCGTGGAGACACCCGATGAGCATGCTGGTTTCGATGGCCGCGTTCGCGCTCGCCTCGTCGATCACCCCCGGTCCCGTCAATATCGTCGCGCTCAGCGCCGGCGCACGTCACGGCCTCGGCGCGAGCCTGCGCTATGCGGCCGGCGCGACGCTCGGCTTCGTCGCGCTGTTCCTGCTGATCGGCCTCGGCCTGCACGCGGCGCTCGTGCGCTGGCCCGTGCTGACGACCGCCACGCAGTGGTCGGGAATTGCGTTCCTGCTCTATATGGCGCTGCGGCTCGCGCTCGATGACGGCCAGCTGTCGGCCGACCCGGGCGTGGCCGGCCCGTCGGCGGCGGCCGGCGCGGCGATGCAGTGGCTGAATCCGAAGGCGTGGCTCGCAAGCGTGGCCGCGATGGGCGCGTATGCGGCCGATGGCGACCGCGCGCAGGTCTGGTTGTTCGCCGCGCTGTATCTGGTGATCTGTTTCGCGTCGATCGCGTGCTGGGGATATGCGGGTGCGTCGCTGCGGCACCGGCTCGCGAACGCGCGGCGGATGCGCGTGTTCAACCGGTTGATGGCGCTGCTGCTCGCGGGCAGCGCGCTCTTTCTGCTGGACGTCTAGCCGGCCTGCTCGCGAATCAGGCGATTCCGCGCATCGACGGCGCAAGCGCACTCCGCGCGCTGCCGCCCTGCCGTTCAGCTCATCGCGCTACGGTACTGACCGGGCGTCGCGGCCGCGATCCGCCTGAATGCACGCTGGAAATGCGCCTGGTCCGCGAAGCCCGCGTCGAGCGCGACCTCGGCGATCGGCCGGCCGCGGCGCAGCTCCGTGCGGCCGTACTGCACGCGGCGATCGATCAGGAAAGCATGCGGCGTCATTCCGTAGCGTGCGTTGAATGCGCGAATCAGGTACGACGGCGACAGGTCGGCCGCGGCGCAGATCGCATCGAGCGTGACGCCCTCGCGGCAATGCGCGGCGATGTAGTCGGCCGCACGCGCGAGCTTCGCGTTGTCTTCCGCGGGGCGCATGGCGGGCAGCTCGCGATCGAGCGCGCCGTGCAGTTGCGTGAAGAATTCGACCGCCGCGCTCTCCTTGCCGAGCGGATCGATGCCGGGCGCCACGAGCGTGCGGTAGAAACCGCCAAATTGCGCGAACAGGTCATGCCGCTCCGTCAACTTCGGCGAAAACCCGTGAAAATCGCTGTTCGGACTGCGGCCCAGCGAATGCTGCAGCCGCGCGAGCCATGGAACGTCGACGTAGACCATCCGGTACGCCCATGCGTCCTGGCCGTACGGATTGCACGCGTGCACCTGCTCCGGATCGATGATCACGAGCACGCCGCGCCCGACCTGCGCGTGCGTCGCGCCGTTCACGTAGGTGCTCGTACCGCCGACGATCGCGCCCAGCGAAAACGTGTCGTGCGTGTGCTTCACGTAGCAGATCGCGCGCCCGTCGTCGACGGTGCGCGCCTCGATGAACGGCAGCGCGGCGTCGCGCCAGAACGGCGACGGCACAGCGGATCGGTTGACGGAACGGCTCACGCTGCGGGCTCCCGGATCGGACGGCGAACGCACACCGTACAAGACTGCGCGAGCCGATGCAACCGGCGCCTTGCAGCGTCGGTACCGGATCGCGTCGTTTCGCCTAAGCTTTGAATTCCGGCCGCCGCGGCACGCGCGGCGGTTCCCGTTTACTCCTCTCCCGTCACGCTCATGCACATCGATCTGAAAGGCAAGACCGCGGTCGTCACCGCCTCCACCGCCGGTATCGGGCTCGCGATCGCCGAAGGGCTCGCGCGCGCCGGCGCGCGCGTCGTCGTCAACGGCCGCAGCGACGCATCGGTGCAGTCGGCGCTCGCGCAACTGCGCGCCGCCGTGCCCGGCGCGAGCCTCGATGGCGTCGCCGCCGACCTGTCCGACGCGGCCGGCGCCGCGCGCGTCACGCGGCACACGCCCGATGCCGACATCCTCGTCAACAACGCGGGCATCTACGGCCTGAAGGCGTTCTTCGACATCGACGACGCCGAATGGGAACATTACTTCCAGATGAACGTGATGTCCGGCGTGCGGCTCGCGCGGCACTATCTGAAGGGGATGATCGAGCGCAACGCCGGGCGCATCGTGTTCGTTTCGTCGGAATCGGGCCTGAACATCCCGGTCGACATGATTCACTACGGGTTCACGAAAACCGCGCAACTGTCGATCGCGCGCGGCCTCGCGAAGCTCGCGGCCGGCACCCATGTGACCGTCAACTCGGTGCTGCCGGGGCCGACGCTGTCGGAAGGCGTGCGCGCGCTGCTGAAGGAAACGGCCGACGAAACGGGCCGCAGCGTCGAGGACGTGGCCGTCGATTTCGTGCGCGCTCATCGCTCGAGCTCGATCATCCAGCGACCCGCGACGCCCGAGGAAGTCGCGAACCTGGTCGTGTACGTGTGCTCGCCGCAGGCTTCGGCGACCACGGGTGCGGCGTTGCGCGTCGACGGCGGCGTGGTCGACACGCTCGCCTGACAGTTCACGCGCGGCGCATGCCGCCGCGCTAGCGCGAAGCGGCCTTGTCCGGCTGGAGCGTGCCCTTGCGATCGGCGTCCATGCAGGTATCGAAGCCGTACTGCGTGACGACGCCGGCCTTGTCGAATACGACGAAGTAAGGCCGGTGATCGTTGCCGTGCTCGATGAAGTAGTTGTAGCAGACACCGCTGCCGCTGCGGACCATCCAGACGCTGCGCGGGTTGCCGCCGGCGCGGACGACGTCGGCGCGCGTCGCGCCATGCCGCGACGCGGCCCGCGCGAGCGGCGTGCGCGAATAAGAGAACGGTAGCCACGAGTCGAACCACGCGCAGCCGTGCAACATCAGGCAGCCGGCAGCCAGGGACAGCGTCGCCGCGGGACGGGACATCGAAATCAATCGCATGCTTGGGGAAATCTGCTGCGCCATGCCGGCGTGATCGAAAGCCCCATGCTACTAGACCTTTGGGTCCGGATCGAAAAGAAATGTAGAGATCTGTATCCGAACCGCTGCCCTGCATGCCCCGAGCGCAAGCCGGATCGTTGCCGACCGTTGCGGCCGGCGCATGCTTGCACGCGCATCCATCCCGTCGCGCCGATGCATCGAATCGGCGCGACGGCGGGCATCGTCACGCGATCCATTCGGCCCACAGCATCGTCAGCACCGTCATCAGCGCGGGGCCGACGAACAGCCCGATCAGGCCGAACGTCTCGGCGCCGCCGAGGATGCCGAACAGCACGAGCACGAACGGCAACCGCGCCGAACTGCCGATCAGCACCGGCCGCACGAAATGCTCGGCGACGAACACGACGACGAAACCGAGCACCGCCACCACCACGGCCCACATGGTCGCACCCTGAACGAACAGCCAGAGCGCCGCGCCGCAAAACACGATCGGCGCGCAGAACGGCAGCATCGCGGCGATCGCCGTGACGAGGCCGAGCAGCGCAGCATGCGGGACGCCCGCGAACGCATAGGCGACGCCGAGCAACGCACCCTCGCCGAGCCCGACGACGACGAGCCCCGTCACCGTGCCATACACGGCCTTGACCATCCGGTCGATCAGTTCCGCTCCGTTGCGACCGAACGCGCGCTGCGCGCCCTGCAGCAACGCGCCGGACAGCTTGTGGCCGGCGCGCAGGATCACGAACAGCGTGACGAGCATGAAGCCGAATTCGAGCAGCGCATGCGCGAGCTTCGTGCCGAACTGCCGGCCGAACGCGAGGAATTTCTCGCCGTTGGCGCCGTGCATCGCGCTGTCCGCATGCAGCGGATGGCCGAGGTTGGCCTGCCACCATTCGGTGATCTGCGCCGAACCGTAAGGCAGCCGGCCGACGACGTCGGGCAGCGGGATGCCGTTGTCCTGGATCGTACGCAGCCACTCGCGCAGGTCGTGCGCCTGCCCGATCGCCTGGATTGCCGCGACGGCGATCGGCAGCACGACGAGCAGCGAGATCGCCGCCGTGATGACGAGCGCGTTGACCGTTGGCCGGTTGCGGAACAGCCGGTGCGATTCGAAGCGTTTCAGCAGCGGCCACATCGCGATGGCGATCACGCACGCCCATGCGATGGCGGGAATGAAGTCGCGGATCACCCACAGCGCGAGCACCAGCAGCGCCGCATACAGCACGACGCGGGAGATCTGCTGCGCGCGCGGCTGCGCGGCGGACTCGTGAGACGACGGGACATGTGCGCCCATGGCACCTCTGTCGAAATGGAAAAATGGCGGTTCGCGCAGGCAACCGGCCTGCACGAACCGCCATTCTATCCATCGCCAGCGGATCGGCGGCGCGCGTCATGCGCGGGCCGCCGCGGCGCTAGGTTCCCGCGCCCGTTCAAGCCACCTTGTCGGCGGTCCGGTAACGCTCGAGCCAGTGTGCGTACGGCGCGGGCAGCGTCCACGACGGGCGCTCGACGCCGAGCTGCTTCGCCGCGTAGTACGGCCAGTGCGGATCGGCCAGATGCGCGCGGCCGACCATCACGAGATCGAGCTGCTGTTCGGCAACCACGCGGTTCGCCAGTTGCGGCGTGTCGATCCCCCACGCGGACGACACGGGCAGCCCGGCCTCGCGGCGCACGCGCTCGGCGATCGGCGCGAGGAACGCCGGGCCCCACGGAATCTGCGCGTCGGGCGTCGTGAAGCCGACCGACACGCTCAGCATGTCGAGCCCCTCCTGCTTCATCCGCTGCGTGAGCGCGATCGACTCGGCGAGCGTCTCTTCGTCGCGGCCGTCGTATTCGATCACGCCCAGGCGCGCGGTCAGCGGCAGATGCTCGGGCCAAACCTTGCGGACGGCCGCGAGCGTCTCGACGACGAAGCGGCCGCGGTTCTCGGCCGAACCGCCGTATTCGTCGTCGCGCCGGTTCGAATGCACCGAGAAAAAGCTCTGGCCGAGATAACCGTGCGCGAAGTGCAGTTCGAGCCATTCGAAGCCCAGGTCGCGCGCACGCTTCGCCGATGCGACGAAGTCGGCCTGCACGCGAGCGATGTCGTCGCGCGTCATTTCACGCGGCACCTTCGGCAGATGCGCGCCGAACGGCACGGCCGACGGCGCGATGGTCTGCCAGCCGCGCGGATCGCCGTCGGCGATATGGTCGTCGCCTTCCCACGGACGGTTCGCGCTCGCCTTGCGGCCCGCGTGTGCGATCTGGATGCCGGGCACCGCGCCGGCCGCCTTGATCGCCGCGACCGACGGCGCGAACGCTTCGGCCTGCGCATCGTTCCACAGCCCCGCGCAGCCCGGCGTGATCCGCCCTTCCGGCGACACGGCCGTCGCCTCCGCGATCACGAGGCCCGCGCCGCCGCGCGCGATGCCGGCCAGATGCACGTGATGCCAGTCGTTGACGACGCCGTCTTCGGCGACGTACTGGCACATCGGCGGCACCGCGATGCGGTTGCGCAGCGTGACATCCTTGAGTTTGAACGGTTCGAACAGGGCAGACATCCACGACTCCTTTGCTTGGTTCTGCAAAACGACTGGGAATTCGCCGCGCGACGCGCACGGCGCAACGATTCGGGCCGTCGGCGGGCCGGCTGCGCCCGGCGACGGATACGGAACGGCGCCGGCCTGGCCCGGCCGGCGCCAGATGCTTACCGGTGGCCGAGCTTCGCGAGCAGCGCCGCGGCGGCGGGCTCCGACGACGCGGGGTTCTGGCCCGTGATCAGCAGCCCGTCGGTGACGACATGCGGCGCCCAGTCGGCACCGCGCTCGAACGCCGCGCCGTTGGTCTTCAGCATGTCCTCGACGAGGAACGGCACGACTTCCGTCAGCTCGACGGCCGCTTCCTCGCTGTTGGTGAACCCGGTCGCGCGCTTGCCGCGCACGACCGATTCGCCGGTTGCCGGGTTCTTCACATGACGCAGCACGCCCGGCGCGTGGCAGACCGCCGCGACCGGCTTGCCGGCCGCGAGCGTGCGCTCGATCAGGCCGATCGAATGCAGATCCTCGGCGAGATCCCACAGCGGGCCGTGGCCGCCCGGGTAGAACACCGCGTCGTAGTCGTCGGCCGACACGTCGGCGAGCTTGCGCGTCGATGCAAGTTCGGCCTTGGCCGCCGGATCGGCGTCGAAGCGGCGCGTTGCATCGGTTTGCGCGGACGGATCGCTGCTTTTCGGGTCGAGCGGCGGCTGGCCGCCCTTCGGCGAAACCAGCGTCAGCTCGGCGCCCGCATCCTTGAACGCGTAGTACGGCGCGGCCAGTTCCTCGAGCCAGAAGCCTGTCTTCTTGCCGGTGTCGCCGAGCGTATCGTGCGAGGTCAGGACAACCAGAATCTTCATGATCGACACTCCTTCGAAAATGGGGGAACGGGGCCGCGCGGCCCATCATCGGCCGGCACGGCACGCCTGTCGGTTAGTCAGATACCGCGCGTCAACGTGCCGCTCGCGGATCCGAAATACCGCACGATCCTATTAGACCAGTCGTCTAGGAAGAATCCGAAAAAAACGACGGCGTCTCGCTGCACGTTCAGCATCGCAGTGCGATATGGCATTTTCGCGTCCGCGTTGCCCGAGCCGGGAGGTGTCGTCGCATTCGTCAGGACGGATGATATCCGCTGATTAGACCGGTCGTCTAGAGAACGGGCGTTCATCCCTGCAGGCGTCATGGCCTTTTCGACCGGGCACGATCCGGCAACCTCCGCCACCGATCGCGCCCTGCCCGGGCCCGTCGCGCCGGCTAGCCGCGCACCGGGCCGTCGGTATCGCCGGCTTCGATTACCGGCGCCTCGAGCCGATGCTCGCGTGCGCCGTCGTCCAGCCGCTTCAGCATCAACTCCGCCAGCGCACGCCCCGACGCATGCCCGGTCGGCTGCATGACCGCCGTCACGCGATGCGGATGCGCGAGGTCCGGCGGCACGCCGTCATAGACGATCAGCGACACGTCCTGCCCCAGGCGCAGCCCGCTGTCCACGAGCGCCCGAAACGCGCCGCTGCCCGCGATATTGTTGTCGACGAGCAGCGCCGTCGGCCGCTTGGCGTGCGCGAGCAGCGCCCGCGCGGCCTGCAGCCCGCCGTCGTGCGTAAACGGGCACTCGACGAGCAGCGCCGGATCCGGCTCGATGCCGGCTTCGCGCAATGCCGACAGATAGCCTGCGCGACGCTGCGCGGCGAAATTCAGCGCCAGCGGCGCGCTGATCATGGCAATGCGTCGATGCCCGAAACCGGTCAGCCGACGGACGGCATCGCGCGCGCCCGCCTCGTTGTCGAAATCGAACCACGCATACGGCTCGGCCGCTTGCGTGCGACCGTACGCGACGTACGGAAACGCGCTCGACTGCAGGTAGGCAATGCGCGGATCGTCGACCAGCGTGCGCGCGACAATCAGCCCGTCGACGAGCTTGCCGTCGACGATCCGCCGATAGGTGTCCAGTTCCGCATTCGGTCGCGCAGACGCGATGATGAAATCGAGATTGCGCTCGGCCAGCCGTTCGGTGATGCCCGCGACGACCTCGCCGAAACGCGGATCGCCGAGATCGCCCGCGCCGAACGGATAGACGATCCCGATCACGTCCGCCCGCCCGGTGGCGAGCCGGCGCGCGGTCGGGTCCGCCACATAGCCCATTTCCCGCGCAGCCTTCGCCACGCGTTCGCGCGTCGCCTCGCTGACGTCGTCGTAACCGTTCAACGCGCGACTGACCGTCGTTCGCGACAGCCCGAGCGCATCCGACAGCGCCTTCAGATTCACCTTCACCGTCGCTCCTCGCATTCGCCGGTCCGCCGGGTTTCCCGGGCGCCCGGACTCCGGATGCCCGTACGCCGGGCGCCCGGACTCCTCGATCGGGTAATTATTTCCATTTGGTAAGCATTACCGTCAAATAAATATCTTTTGCGTCCCAAACCGGTTTGAAATACTATCCAAACCGGTTTGGACATCGATGCCACCTTCAGCCGTTCCCTTTCACCGTCAACTGAAATAACGTCGAGATGACACACTTTCCTTTTTGCCGCACGACTGCGGCCAAACGTTTGCTGTTCGCTGGCGCGGCACTGGCCGCCTTCGCGTCCGCGTCGTCCGTTACGCACGCGCAGAGCGCCGGCGCCCCCGCGCCCACGCCGCATACGCAGCAGGCCTACGATCCCGAAGGCAACTTCACGATGCGCTGGACCCGCGCGGACATCCGCCAGATCGTCGCGCAGTCGCACACCGCAGGCGCCGACAGGAACTCGCTGCCGCAAGCGCTGACGATGCCGGACATCCCGCAGGATTTCCCGCTGATCAACTCGAACGTGTGGGTCTGGGATACCTGGCCGCTGGCCGACCTGCGCGCGAACCAGCTCAGCTACAAGGGCTGGGAGGTGATCTTCTCGCTCACCGCCGATCCGCACGCGGGCTACACGTTCGATGACCGCCACGTTCACGCGCGCATCGGCTTCTTCTACCGCCGCGCGGGCATCCCCGCGTCGCAGCGCCCCGCGAACGGCGGCTGGACCTGGGGCGGCCACCTGTTCCCGGACGGCGCGAGCGCCAAGGTGTTCGGCACCGCGCCGATGACCAACAACGCCGAATGGTCGGGCTCCGCGCGCCTCACGCACGGCGACAACGTCAGCCTCTACTACACCGCCACATCGTTCAACCGCTCGGCGCCCGGCGGGGCCGACATCACGCCGCCGCAGGCGATCATCACGCGCGCCGACGGCCACATCCATGCCGACGACAAGCACGTGTGGTTCAGCGGCTTCGACGATCACAAGGCGCTGCTGCAGCCGGACGGCAACTACTACCAGACCGGCCAGCAGAATACCTACTTCTCGTTCCGCGATCCGTTCGTGTTCACCGATCCCGCGCACCCGGGCAAGACCTACATGGTGTTCGAAGGCAATACGGGCGGCCAGCGCGGCGCTCGCACCTGCACCGAGGCCGATCTCGGCTACGCGCCGAACGATCCGTACAAGGAAGATCTCAACGCGGTGATGAATTCGGGCGCAGTGTATCAAAAGGCCAATGTCGGCCTCGCGGTCGCGACGAACCCGCAGTTGACCGAATGGAAGTTCCTGCCGCCGATCCTGTCGGCGAACTGCGTCGACGACCAGACCGAGCGCCCGCAGATCTACCTGAAGGACGGCAAGTACTACCTGTTCACGATCAGCCACCGGACGACGATGGCCGCGGGCGTCGACGGGCCGGACGGCGTGTACGGCTTCGTCGGCAACGGCATCCGCAGCGACTTCCAGCCGCTGAACGGCGGCAGCGGCCTCGTGCTCGGCAACCCGACCGATTTCTCGGCACCGGCCGGCGCGCCGTATTCGCAGGATCCGAACCAGAACCCGCGCGAATTCCAGTCGTATTCGCATTACGTGATGCCGGGCGGGCTCGTCGAGTCGTTCATCGATGCGATCGGCGCGCGGCGCGGCGGCACGCTCGCGCCGACGGTGAAGGTCAACATCAACGGCACGTCGACGGCGGTCGACCGCGCGTACGGACGCGGCGGACTCGGCGGTTACGGCGACATCCCGGCGAACCTGCCCGCGACGGGCGCCGGCCACAACGACGGCCCGGGCACCCGCCCGTAACGGCCGCGGCGGGCACCGCCCGCAGGCAGTGAGGCGGCGCCCATCGCGCGTGTCGCGTGCGCGCCGCCGTTTTTCTTCCGCCAATCGCGCGTGCCGCCGTTGAAAGCGGCATGCGCCCTCCTTTCCCGCTTCGCGCGACGGAGCACGGAACCCCGCATGAGATCGACGTTTTTCCGCTTTTCCCTCCGGATCGCCCGGCTGCTGCTCGCCGGTGCGGCGGGCGTGGCCTGCACGCACGCATCCGCCTCGACCTGCGATGCATCGCCCGAAAACGGCACGCCGCAATGGCGCCCCGCGCTGCACTACACGCCGCAGCGCAACTGGATGAACGATCCGAACGGGCTCGTCTACGACAACGGCCGCTACCACCTGTTCTATCAGTACAACCCGGTCGGCAACGACTGGGGCAACATGTCCTGGGGCCATGCGACCAGCACGGATCTCGTGCACTGGCGCGAGCAGCCGGTCGCGATGCGCGCGAACGCCACCGAGGAAATCTTCTCCGGCTCGATCGTCGCCGACACGCGCAACACGTCGGGCCTCGGGTCGCCAGGCGAGACACCGCTGGTCGCGCTCTACACGAGCGTCTACAAGGACGGCTCAGGTCATGCGCCGGGTACGCAGGCGCAGTCGCTCGCCTACAGCGTCGACCACGGCGCGACGTGGCAACCCTACGCGCACAATCCGGTGCTCACGCTCGATCCCGAATCGAAACAGTTCCGCGACCCGAAGGTGTCGTGGTACGCGCCGGGGCGCCACTGGCTGATGACGACGGTCGTCGCCGACGCGCAAGTCGTGAAGCTCTATCGCTCCGACGACCTGATCCACTGGTCGTTCCTGAGCGACTTCACGTTACCGGACGTGCCGCATGCGGGCGCACTGTGGGAGATGCCCGACCTCGTGCCGCTGCCGCTCGACGGCGATCCTCGACACATCAAGTGGGTGATGATCGTCAATGTGAATCCGTGGTCGATCGCGGGCGGCTCGGGCGCGATGTATTTCGTCGGCAACTTCGACGGCCGCACGTTCACGCCCGATCGCGTCGCGCCGGCCGGTTCCGATCCCGCCCGATTCCGCTGGGTCGATCACGGCGCCGACTTTTATGCCGCGGGCACCTTCGCGAGCGCGCCCGGCACGCGGCCGGTCGCGATTGCGTGGATGAGCAACTGGGATTACGCGGCGAAAGTGCCGACGACGCCGTGGCGCGGCGCGACGACCCTGCCTCGCGAGCTCGCACTGAAGACGATCGACGGCGAACCGCGGCTCGTCGTCACGCCGGCCGCCGCATTCGACGCGTGGGCGGACGGACGGCCCGCCGTGCATGAAGGCGAGTTCGCCGTCGAATCCGCCACGCGCGAGCTGTCGGCTGCGACGCGCGGCGTCGTGCAGCGCATCACCGTGACGATTGCGCCGCAGCGCGCGGCGCGCGCGGGCCTGATCGTCCGGCGCTCGGCGGACGGCACGACCGGCACCCGGATCGTGTACGACACCGCGAAACGCACGCTGACGCTCGACCGCTCGCAGTCCGGCGAAGCGAATTTCGCCGGCACGTTCAGCCGCGAGCACATCGTCGACCTGCCGCTCGAACAGGGGCAACTGCGGCTCGAAATCGTCGTCGATCGCGGGTCGGTCGAAGTGTTTGCGAACGGCGGTCGCGTCGCGCTCACCGACCTGATCTTTCCGCCGCTCGACGCGGACCGCGTCGCCGTGTTTGCCGAGCACGGCCGCGCGACGTTCTCCGGGCTCACGGTGACGCAACTCGAAGCCGGCGGCGATACGCGTCACGCCTGCGCGGCGCGGTAGGCGCGGTTCGCGGGCGCCGTCCTTCCCGCATGTGACGGGGGCCGTCCGCCCGACATTGCGGCGGGCGGTTGCGGTCCCCGCCGGTGCGACGGCTCAGAGCAATCCCATCCCGCCCGACGCGATGATCTCCGCGCCGACGATGAATGCGGATTCCGCCGCACTGAGGTGCAGCACCGTCGACGCGATTTCGTCCGGCGTGCCGAACCGGCCGATCGGGACGAGGCCCTTGATCTTCTCGGCCGTCTCGTCGAGCGTCGCCGCATCGAGCCCGAGCTTGCCGTACAGCGGCGTCTGGACCGGCCCCGGGCTCACGACGTTCACGCGCACGCCGTGCGGCAGCAATTCCGTCGACAGCGTCTTCGCGAACGAATTGACGGCCGCCTTGCTCGCCGCGTACACCGACGAGCCGGGCATCCCGATGTGCGCGTTGATCGAGCCGTTGATCACGATCGACGCGCCGCGGTTCAGCAGCGGCACCAGCGACTGGATCTGGAAATACGCACCTTTCACGTTGGTGTTGAACACGAGGTCCCACATGGCCTCGTCGCTGTCCGCGAACGGCGCGAGTTTCGCGACGCCCGCGTTGATGAACACCGCGTCGAGCCGTGCGCCCGCGGTCGCGATCGCGTCCGCCAGTGCGCGGGCCGACGCGACGCTGCCGGCCTCGTTGCGGATCGCTAGCGCGCCTTCGCCGAGCGTTTGCCGTGCGGCTTCCAGCGTCTGCGCGTCGCGCCCGGTGATGATCACCCGCGCGCCTTCGGCAGCGAATGCCTTGGCGGCCGCCAGGCCGATGCCGCTGTTGCCGCCCGTGACGAGGACCGTTTTTCCTTCGAAGCGTTGCATGATGTTCTCCTGTGAACCGGTGAGTTGACCGTGAACACAGGATGCACGCGGCGCCCGGACATGCCGTACGACGGGGGCGGCGAACATGTTCGAAATCGTCGAACGTGTTTGACCGGCCCCGCTCAGCCGGTCACGTCGATCCCGTCGAGCAGCCGCTGCGCGAGGCGCGGCTCGCGCAGTTGTTCCAGCCACCATTGCAGCGCGCGGCCGTCGCGATCGCCGTGCCACGCGACATACAGCACGTTCGGTTCGCGCGGGTTGGCCGTCTGTTTCTCGACGAGTTCGCCGCGCGCGAGCAGCGACGCCACGCGCCGGCGCGGCACCCAGCCGACGCCGAGCGCGTCGCGCTGAGCGAGGATCTTCGCGCGCATCGACGGCACCGCGAGCACGGCCTGCCCGCCGAGCAGCCCATACGCGCGGCCGGCCGCGCGCCGCGACGAATCGGCGACGACGACCGCGCGATGCGCGCCGATCGCGTCGCGCGTCAACGCGTCGCTCGCGGCGGCAAGCGGATGGCGCGGCGACACCGCGAACACCCACTCCATCGCGCCCAGCTCGAACCATTTGAAGCCCGGGATCGCGGGCGGCTCGTTGGTCGCGCCGACGACCAGATCCGCGCGACCGTCGCGCAGCGCTTCCCAGGTGCCGCCGAGCACTTCGTGCGTGAAGCGCAGCGACACGCCCGAATCGAGCGCGTCGAACGCGCGGACGACCGGCAGCAGCGTATCGAACTCCAGCACCTCGTCGCTGACGATCCACAGCCGGTCCTCCCAGCCGCTCGCGACCTGCCGCACGCGCTGCGTGAGCCGCGCAACGTCCAGCGCCAGCCGCGACGCTTCGTCGGTCAGCAATTGCCCGGCCGGCGTGAGCTGCAACCGGTAGCCGCGGCGGTCGAACAGCAGCGCGTCGAAACGCGTTTCGAGCTGGCGCGCGGCGTGCGACACGGTCGACGGCGCCTTGCCGAGCCGCGCGGCGGCGCGCGACAGGCTGCCGGTCGCGCGGATTGCGTCGAGCAGCGCGAGTTCTTCTTCTGACAACATGGCCGGGCTCCGGTCCAGGGATTGACGTGCATCGTAAGGCCAGCGGGCGCGCCGGTCCAACCCCGGCGCGGCGATTCACGCGTCATGCGCATGACGCAGCAAGCGGCTTCGCAGCCGATCCGCGTGATCGCCCCCGGCGAAAGTCATGCGCTGCAGCCGCCAGTCGCTGCCCGACGTCGCTGTAAAGTTTCCTGCGTAGTTGCCGTTATCAGTCGCATTCGTGAAAACACATGAACCGGAGCCATGTTCGATAGCAGGATTACCGCCAAAATCGTTGCGACATCGATACTCGCCGTCGCGAGCGGCTGCGTGGCACGCCCGCCGCTTGCATTCCCGCCGCCGGCGCCGGCAGCGTGCTGCAAAAGCTGGCAAGACGCCCGATTCGAGCCGGTCGGCATCGAGGGCGCGAGCCACGTCGCCATCCATATCGGGCAAAGCGCGACATTCGACTTCACCGAGGGGCGCTCCACGTTCGTGGCATACATGCTGCCGGAGCAGCGACCGCGCAGCATCGGCGTCCGCACGTTTGTCAGCACGCCGAGCCGGTTGCCGTACGCAACGGTCTTCAGACCGCGCGTACTCTTTCTCGACGCAGGCCGCCGCGAAATCGCGACCCGTCCGTTCGAGCCGATGACGCGCGGTGCCGAGTTCCTCGCCGGCCCGTACTACACCGCAACAGCCGATGTGCCGCCGGAAGCCCGCTATGTCGTCATCTATGCGGCACCGTCCGCGAAGACCGATCGACTGGTCGCGCGGTCGGTAAATGGCTCGATATTTGGCCTGCCCAACGCCTATGAAGGCACGATCTCAGTCACATTCCAATGAACACATTCCGCAACCGGCTCGGCGGCCTGCGCTCGGTCATCACTTGCGCAGCGGCTTCGGCATCGTTGCTGTCCGCATGCGCGCCGCTTCTCACCACGGATATCACGCTCGGTCCGAACGATACGGCCGCACGCGTGCGATTCCGGTTCGTCGGAAACGGCGCGCTGAGCGTTCTTCAGTACGCTGAAGCCACGTGCCATGCCGAATCCGATCCCGCAGTCCGCTCGCTGGTGTCCATCACCTACCAGGCGCATACGCTCAATCTGGCGGCGCTGCCGTTCAGCCCGCCCAAGCTCGGCATGCCCGGCAAGCCCGACGGCGTATCCGATCTGACGTATGGCGAAGTCGTCGTCAAAGCGGGCGAACCCCTTGTCTTTGGGCCGCAGTGGAGCGCCAGCGACGGATTCAGGTATTACCGCGCGTGGCGGTTCGCCAGCTTCACACCGGACAGCGGCACCGACTACGAGGTCGTCATCGGCGACGGCTTCAAACAGCCCATGACGTTGAGCGTCGCCCGACTGCAAGTCGTCGACGGGCATGTCGACCGCGTGCCTGTCACGGCGGCGACGCTCAAGCAATGCGGCTCGACGTAAGACGGCGCTGTTCGCCTGCTGACCGTCGCTGCGCGCAATGCGCGAAAACGCCGGACCGCATCGCAATCGCGAAACTTGAAGCGATTGCGATGGTCCGCTGAACCGACAAGCCCGTTCGCCCGCGCGTACGGCACGTCGAACCTACCCTTGGCCCAATCGCAAGCGCGCCACGCCGCCGCTCGACGCCCCGACATCACCGATAGCGCTGGTCGCGTCACGCCGCGAAAATTCTTCTTCAGACAGGATCGGCGCGCTCCGCTCGTGAAAAACCATGATCGTCGGGCAACCACATGCCTCGCTCCAGGCCGGACGGCAGCTCTCCAGTGTCGCGCTTCGAGCGCGCGCCACGCCGGCTGGGCGACGCGTCATACTTGCGGCATGCCGATTCCGGCGAAATAACCAAATCCGAGGTAACCACTGCGATGGACATCGCGATCCGCATCGAAGGCCGCCACGACCTCACCGGACAAATCTTCCGGCAACTGCGCACCGCGATCGTCGACGGGCGCCTGGCAGGCGGTGCACGGCTGCCGTCGACGCGCGATCTCGCGAAGCAGCTCGGCGTATCGCGGAAGACGACGCTCGATGCATTCGAGCGTCTCGTCGCCGAGGGCTACCTGAATACGCGTGCCGGCGACGGCACGTTCGTCGCCGACGGCCTCGCGCGCGTGCCGCACGCCGCGGCGATGTCGGCGCCGTCGCTCGTCGAGGACACGCCGCGCATCGACGCGGTCGACGCACGCGCGCTGTGGAACGACCTGCCCGACGCGCTCGCGATGCCCGCGCCGCAGGATGCGCCCGGCTTCGACTTCCGCGGCGGCGTGACCGACAAGACGCTGTTCCCGTTCGACGCGTGGCGGCGCTGCCTGCACCACGCGCTGCGCCAGCAGGCGCGCGGCCCCGCCCAGTACCACGACCCGGCCGGCGACTCGCAACTGCGCGGCGCGATCGCGCGCTACGTCGCGTTCAGCCGCGCAGTCGCATGCAACTGGGACGACGTGCTCGTCACGCACGGCGCGCAACAGGCGCTCGACCTGCTCGCGCGCGTCGTCGTGCGGCCCGGCGACGTGGTCGCGGTCGAGGATCCCGGCTATCCGCCAGCGCGCGCCGCGTTCGCGTCGCTCGGTGCGACCGTGATCGGCGTGCCGGTCGACGCGCACGGCCTCGTCACGGAGCGGCTGCCCGACGAAGCGCGCCTCGTCTACGTGACGCCGTCGCACCAGTTCCCGCTCGGGATGCCGATGACGCTGGAGCGGCGCATCGCGCTGCTCGAATGGGCGCAGCGCCGCCGCGCGGTGATCATCGAGGACGATTACGACGGCGAATTCCGCTTCGAAGGCCGGCCGGTGGAATCGCTGAAAAGCCTCGACCGCACGGGCCTCGTCGCGTACGTCGGCACGTTCTCGAAGACGATCTTTCCCGAACTGCGGATCGGCTACGCGATTCCGCCGCGCGCGCTGCGCGGCGCGCTCGCCAAGGCGAAGCAGATCGTCGACTGGCACACCTGCACGCTGACGCAGGCGGCGCTCGCGCGCTTCATGCTCGAAGGCGATTTCGCGCGACACCTGAAGCGCGTGCAGAAGCATTACGATGCGCGCCGTAAGATGCTGATCGCGCATCTGCGCGGCGAACTCGCGCCGTGGTTCGACGCGATCGTGCCGACCGCCGGCATCCACCTCGCAGCGCACCTGAAGCCTGGGCTCGACGAAGCGGCGCTGGTCCGCGCGGCGCGCGAGCAGGACATCGGCCTGTACGGGATCTCGGCCTTCCATGTCGGCGTGCCGGTCCGCGCGGGGCTGCTGTTCGGCTATGGCGGGATCGACGCGCTGCGCATCGACACGGCGCTCGCGAAGCTGGCGGGGCTGCTGGGTTCGGGCAGTTTCGGCACCCCTGCACTGGTTACCTGAATTTCCACGGAATTGGCTATTCAAGCAGGCCAATGCTGATCTTAAAGTGGGTCCTGTCGCGCCACCGTGCGCACCAACCGAAAAAGGACCTGCCATGCAACCGCGCCTGAACTTCTATACCGCCAGCCCGAATGCAATCAAGGTGATGCGCAACGCCGAGGAATTCCTCGCGAAGAGCACGATCGAGAAGCCGCTCGCCGAACTCGTCCGCCTGCGCGCGTCGCAGATCAACGGCTGCGCGTTCTGCGTCGACATGCACACGACCGACGCGCGCAAGGGCGGCGAAACCGACCGCCGTCTCGCGACCGTCGTCGCATGGCGCGAAACGCCGTTCTTCACCGAGCGCGAACGCGCTGCGCTGGAATGGACCGAGGCGCTGACGCTGGTCGCGAGCAACCATGTGCCCGACGCCGTCTGGGAAGCCGTGAAGCCGCACTTCAGCGACGAGGAGCTGTTCGACCTGTCGATGCTGATCGCGACGATCAACACGTGGAACCGCTTCGCGATCGCGTTCCGCAAGATGCCCGAGTAAGGGGACGACGATGATCCGCTCCACGCTCCATCTAGCCGTCCTGTGCGCGGGGCTCGCGCTCGGCGCCGCGCTGCCGGCCGCCGCCCATGCGCACGACGCCGGCGACAACGTGCACGCGATCATGCAGCAGGCCGTGCCCGAAGCGCCCGGCAAGCTCGTCGTCGTCGCGACCGTCGACTATGCGCCCGGCCAGGCTTCCGAAGCGCACCAGCACCTCGGCTCGGTGTTCGCGGTCGTGTCGAAAGGCGAAGTGCTGTCGCAGGTGAACGGCGGCCCGCTGCATCGCTATCGCGCCGGCGAAGGCTGGTACGAGGCGCCCGGCTCGCGCCATCAGGTGTCGCGCAACGCGAGTGCGACCGAGCCCGCGCAACTCGTGGTGTTCGGGCTGACCGGCGAACACGCGCCGCTGAAGTCGCCGATCGATCAGTGACGACGATTCGGAGGTGCGTGCCGTGTGCGGCCCGCGCCTCCGTTTCGTGACCGGTTTCCCCGCCGATTTCGTGCAGTTGCTCCGCCGCGTTTCGCCGTTTCCTCTCCGCCGTTTCCTCTCCGCCGTTTCCTCTCCGCCGTTTCCTCTCCGCCGTTTCCCCTCCGCCATTTCCCCTCCGCCATTTCCCCTCCGCCATTTCCCCTCCGCCATTTCCCCCCGCCATTTCCCCCCGCCATTTCCCCCCGCCGTTTCCCCATTAGCCGCTCCCTACACTTCGCCGCCGGCACCCTGCCCGCCGCCACGCTGCCTCCCCGCTCGTCCGCGCCGCCATTCGACACTCGCCTGATCGCGATCAACGCCGGCGAAAACCCTTCCTTGAAATTAACTAACTCATCAATTAGCGTCGTCTGCATGAACCCGAAATCCACCGTCGCCAGGCCGCGCGGGCGCCGCCCGTCGGTGGACGATTTCGACCTGCGCGACCACATGCTCGACGTCGCGATGCAGTTGTTCGCCGAACGCGGCATCGCCGCGACGACGGTCGCGCAGATCGCCGCCGCCGCAGGCGTCACGTCCGCGATGGTCCACTACTACTTCACGAACCGCGAGCAGTTGCTCGACGCGATCGTCGAGGAACGGATCGCGCAGGCCATCGCGTTCGTGTGGCGGCCGACCGAGCCGCAGATCGAAAACGATCCGTTCGCGCTCGTCGCCGAACTCGTCGACCGCTTCTTCGATGTCACGCATCGCATGCCGTGGCTGCCGTCGATCTGGCTGCGCGAGATCATCCATGAAGGCGGGCTGCTGCGCGAGCGGATGCTGCGGCGCATTCCGCTCGAGCATGTCGGGCGTTTCGCCGAACGCGTCCGCGCCGCGCAGCAGGCCGGCACGCTGAACCCCGCGCTCGAACCCGCGTTCCTGTTCCATTCGATCATCGCGCTCGTGATGCTGCCGCTGGCAACCGCGAAGCTGTGGCAAAGCGCGCGCGGCCTGCCGCCGATCGACCGCGACGTGCTGCACCGGCACGTCCGCGCCCTGCTCGGTTCCGGCATGCAGCCGCCGGCCGCCGCGCCGCGTGCGCGGACACGCTCACCGCGGAGGCCGTCGTGAACGCGGCCCGCGTGCTGCCGCTCGCGCTGGCCGCCGTCGCGCTGCTCGCCGGTTGCGGACAGTCGACGGACCACGGCACGACCTACCAGGGCTATGTCGAAGGCGAATTCGTGTACCTGTCGTCGTCGCAATCGGGGACGCTGACGCAGTTGTCGGTCGCACGCGGCCAGGCCGTCTCCGCCGGCGCGGCGGCGTTCTCGCTCGAAGCCGTGAACGAAACGGCCGCGCTGCTGCAGGCACAGCATCAGCTCGCGGCGGCACGTGCGCAGCTCGCCGACCTGCAGACCGGCAAGCGCCCGCCGGAAGTCGCGGTCACGCAGGCGCAACTCGCTCAGGCCACCGCGCAAGCTGCCCGGGCCGCCGCGCAACTGGCGCGCGACGAACGCCAGTACGCGGCCGGCGGCCTGTCGAAGCAGCAGCTCGACGATTCGCGCACGTCCGCGCAAACCACCGCCGCGCAGATGCGCGAACTGCGGAACCAGGTCGACGTCGCACGCCTGCCGGGCCGCGCGCAGCAGTTCGCCGCGCAGGCCGCGCAGGTCGAAGCCGCCCAGGCCGCAGTCGTGGAAGCGCAATGGAAGCTCGACCAGAAGCGCGTCGCCGCGCCCGCCGCCGGGCGCGTGTACGACACGCTGTACCGCGTCGGCGAATGGGTGCAGGCCGGCAATCCGGTCGTGCAGATGCTGCCGCCGCAAAACCTGAAGGTGCGCTTCTTCGTGCCGGAAGCCGCCATCGCATCGCTCGCGCCGGGGCACGCGGTCGCGATCCGCTGCGACGGCTGCGCGGCCGACGTGCCCGCGCGCATCACCTACGTGTCGAGCGAGGCCGAATACACGCCGCCCGTGATCTACAGCAACGAGAGCCGGACCAAGCTCGTGTTCATGATCGAGGCGCGCCCCGCCGTCGCGGATGCGCCGAAGCTGCATCCGGGCCAGCCCGTCGCCGTGAGGGTGCAATGAACGCGCCGGCCGCCCCGTACGCGATCGACGTCGATCGCCTGAACAAGCGTTTCGGCGACAAGCACGTCGTGAAGGACGTGTCGCTGCGCGTCGCGCGCGGCGAGATCTTCGGCTTTCTCGGGCCGAACGGCAGCGGCAAGACGACGTCGATCCGGATGATGTGCGGCCTGCTCACGCCTGACTCGGGCAGCGGCACCTGCCTCGGCTACGACATCGTGCGCGACAGCGCGCAGATCAAGCGGCGCGTCGGCTACATGACGCAGCGCTTCTCGTACTGGGAAGACCTGTCGATCCGCGAGAACCTCGATTTCGTCGCGCGCGTGTACGGGATGCCCGACCGCAACGCGGCCGTCGCGCGCGCGCTCGACGGGCTCGGCCTCGCGAGCCGCGCGGACCAGCTCACCGGCGCGCTGTCGGGCGGCTGGAAACAGCGCCTCGCGCTGGCCGCGTGCATGCTGCACGAGCCCGAACTGCTGCTGCTCGACGAGCCGACCGCCGGCGTCGATCCGGCCGCGCGCCGCGACTTCTGGGAGGAGCTGCACCGGCTGGCCGCGCAAGGAATCTCGGTGCTCGTCAGCACGCACTACATGGACGAAGCCGAGCGCTGTCACAAGCTTGCGTATATCGCGTACGGCGAACTGCTTGCGCAAGGCACGTCGGCGGAAATCGTCGCGTCGCAACGCCTGTCCACGCGCGAGATCACCGGCGAGCACCTGACCGAGCTGTCCGCGCGGCTGCGCACGATGCCGGGCGTCGATCAAACCGTCGTGTTCGGTTCCGCGCTGCACGTGAGCGGCCGCGATCACGCGCTGCTCGACGCAACGCTCGCGCAGGTCGTGGCGCAGGCCGACGGGAATGCGGCGCTGCAGGTTGCACCGATCGACACCGGGCTCGAGGATGTGTTCATCTACATGATGGGCCGCGCGTCCGGGCCGCCCGGCGGAGCATCCTCATGAACGCGTGGGCGGGTCTGCGCGAATCGTTCTCGGTCGCGCGCTGGTGGAGCATCGTGCTGAAGGAGTTCCTGCAGCTACGCCGCGACCGTGTGACGTTCGCGATGATCGTCGGTGTGCCGATCATCCAGCTCGCGCTGTTCGGCTTCGCGATCAACACCGATCCGAAACACCTGCCGACCGCGGTGATCGTCGCCGATTCGAGTCCGTTCGCGCGCAGCTTCATCGCCGCGATGCGCAATTCCGCGTACTTCGACATCGTCGAGACGCTGCCCGACGAAGCGGCCGGCCGGCATGCGCTCGCGCGCGGCGACGTGCAGTTCGTGCTGAGCGTGCCGGCCGATTTCTCGCGGCGGCTGTTGCGCGGCGAGCGTCCGGCGCTGCTCGTCGAGGCGGACGCCACCGATCCCGTCGCGACCGCGTCGGCGATCGGCGCGCTGCCGGGCCTCGTGCAGCCCGTCGCGGACAAGGATCTGACGGGGCCGCTCGCGCACCTGAACGGCCGCCCGGCCGCGTTCGACGTCGTGCTGCACCGGCTGTACAACCCGGAAGGCATCACGCAGTACAACGTCGTGCCGGGCCTGATGGGCGTGATCCTGACGATGACGATGGTGATGATGACGGGCCTCGCGATCACGCGCGAACGCGAGCGCGGCACGATGGAAAACCTGCTCGCGACACCCGTGCGGCCGCTCGAGGTGATGACGGGCAAGATCGTCCCTTATGTGTTCATCGGGCTGATCCAGGTGTCGATCATTCTCGCGGCCGCGCGATTCGTGTTTCACGTGCCGTTCGTCGGCGGCGTGTTCGCGATCTACCTGTCCGCGCTGCTGTTCATCGCCGCGAACCTGACGGTCGGCATCACGCTGTCGTCGCTCGCGCAGAACCAGTTGCAGGCGATGCAGCTCGCGGTGTTCTATTTCCTGCCGAACATCCTGCTGTCGGGCTTCATGTTCCCGTTCGCCGGAATGCCGAAGTGGGCGCAGTTCATCGGCAACCTGCTGCCGCTCACCTACTTCAACCGCCTCGTGCGCGGCATCCTGCTGAAAGGCAACGGCTGGGCCGACCTGTGGCCGTCCGTGTGGCCGGTCGCGCTGTTCACCGTCGTCGTGATGGGCATCGCGCTGCGCTTCTACCGGCGCACGCTCGATTAGGTGCCCCACGATGAAACCGGCTTCGCATCGCACCTCCATCGCCGCCCGCGGCGTTACGTTGGCCGCCGCTGCGCTGCTCGCCGCCGGTTGCGCGGTCGGGCCGGATTTCCGCACGCCGGACGCGCCGGCCACGCAGCAATACACGCGGGATGAACCGCCCGTCACGACAGCAGCCGCCGGCGGCCCGGCCGGCGACGCGCAGACGTTCGCAGCGGCCGCGCACACGCCGCAACACTGGTGGACCGAGTTCGGCTCGGAACCGCTGAACCGGCTCGTCGACGCCGCGTGGCAAAACAGCCCGACGCTCGCCGAGGCCCGCGCGCGGCTCGACGAAGCGCAGCAGAACCATGCGGCCGAAGCCGGCGCGACGATGCTGCCACGCGTCGACGCGAACCTGTCCGCCACGCGCCAGAAGGTCGACACGACGGCGTTCGGGCTGCCGGCCAACGTGCCGAATCCGGGGCCGTTCACGCTGTACGACGCGTCGGTCAGCGTGTCGTACGTGCTAGACGTATTTGGCGGCAACCGGCGCGCGCTCGAAGCGCTGCGCGCGCAGGTCGACTATCAGTCGTACACGCTCGACGCCGCACGCCTGACGCTCGCGGGCAACGTCGTCGCCACCGCGATCCTGCGCGCATCGCTCGTGCAACAGGTCGCGCTCACGCAGCAACTGGCCGACGCGCAGGCGCGGCAGTTGCGCATCGTCGAAGCGCGCTTCGCGGCGGGCGGCGTGTCGCAGGCCGACGTGCATGCGCAACGCGCGCTGCTCGCGCAAACGCAAGCATCGCTGCCGCCGCTCGCGGCCCGCCTCGCGCAGGCCGGCCACCGGCTCGCGATCCTGCTCGGCGCGCCGCCGTCCAGCGCGATGCTGCCCGACCTCACGCTCGATGCGCTCGTGCTGCCGCGCACGCTGCCCGTCACGCTGCCGTCGACGCTCGCGCGCGAACGGCCCGACATCCGCGCGGCGGAAGCCATGCTGCACCAGGCGAGCGCGAACGTCGGCGTGGCCACCGCGAACCTGTATCCGCGTTTTTCGATTTCGGCGGGGATCGGCTCGGAGCGCACGCGCGTTGCGGATATCGTGAGCGGGTTGAATGTGTGGAACGTCGGCCTGGGTCTGACGCAGCCGCTCTTTCACGGCGGCGAGCTGCGCGCGAAGAAACGGGCGGCCGAAGCGGCGTACGACGCCGCGTTCGCGAGCTATCGGGAAACCGTGCTGCAGGCGCTTCAGCAGGTGGCCGACGCGATGCGCGCGGTCGAACACGACGCGGCCGAACTGCAGGCGAGAGACACGGCCGCGCAGGAAGCGGCGGCAAGCAATGCGATTGCCGGCGACCGTTACGCGGCGGGCGGGATCAGCGCGTTCGACCTGCTCGACACGCAGCGGCAGGCGCTGCAGACGGCGCTCGACCGTACCCGCGCGCAGGCCGACCGGCTTGCGGATACGGCGGCGCTGTTTCAGGCGCTGGCGGGGAGCTGGATGGATGATGCGGCGAAGTGACCGACAGGATGGTGTTGGCACCGGCCGGACACTGCCGGTCTGCACGCCAGGCACCGCACGAGCGGTGCGCTTGTCGGGCTCGGCTGCCGTCGCCGCCCGCTTCCATTCGATGACCGCCGATGACTGAACCCGCAATATGCACAACGCGTGCCGCAAATAGAAAAACCGGCCCGAAGGCCGGTTTTCGTACCGCATGCCGTGAGCGGCGCTCGCGCGCCGCGCGACATCAGAAGCGGTGGATCAGGCCGACGCCGGCAGCGATCTGGTTCTGCTTCGAACCTGCGCCCACGCCGTCGCCGATCGACGTCGTTGCTGCCTGGATGCCGCCGGTCGGGGTCACCGTGTTGCCGCTTGCGTGCTGGTAAGCCTCAACCGCGTACAGGCCCGTGCGCTTCGACAGGCTGTAATACTGCGACAGCGTGACTTGGTGGTACTTGGCCGCGCTCGAAACACCGTTCGACTGCGTTGCCGCCGTGTACGAGTAGCCTGCCGCGAAGTCCCACTGCGCCGATGCCTTCCAGTGCAGCACTGCACCTGCCGTGTTGAAGATCGCCGTGTTCTTGAAACCCGAACCCGTGCCCGGAATGTACTGAACGTTCGAGTACGACGCCGAAATGTCCCACGACGGCGTGAACTGATAGCCAGCAGTGACAGCCACGCGCTGTTGCGACTGCGCGAATTGGTAGCCATTGTTGATCGACGACACTGCCGGCTGGACGCCGTTGGTGCCAGCCGCGTTCAAACCGTTCTGCACCGTCGAGTTCGCGCCCCACGCACCGCCACCGAGCGTCGCGTTGTTGACCCGCTGGTAGCCGACCGCGATGCCTGCCGGGCCGTTCAGGTACTGGACCGCCGCGCTCCACGTCGAGCCGCGGTTCGTCGCGCCTGCAACGCCGCCGAACGAGTACGAACCGCCGACCGTGAAGCCGTAGAACTTCGGCGACATGTAGACGAGCGAGTTGTTCGCACGGTAGCTGGTATCCAGCGAGTCGATATCGCCCGGGTGCGCGCCGTAGTAACCGGTCAGCCAGGTCGTCGGGCTATACGGCGACAGCAGCGTGTAGTACGCGGTGTACTGGCGGCCAGCCGTCAGCGTACCGTACGACGCGTTGGTCATACCGACCCACGCCTGACGCGTGAAGATGCCGTTGTTCCACTGCGACGAGCCGTTGTTCGCGTTGAAGCCGGCTTCCAACTGGAAAATCGCCTTCGTGCCGCCGCCAAGATCTTCGCTGCCCTTCAGGCCGAAGCGGCTGCCTGCCCAAATGCCGGTGGCCATCTGCACCTTCGAGTGACCACCCGTGGTCGCGCCGACTGCCGACGAGTTGTTCTGCCAAGCGATAGCGTTATCGACGATACCGTACAGGGTCACGCTGCTCTGGGCGTGGGCGGCGGTAGCGGCTGCAAGGCCAACTGCCGTCATGGCGAAAGCGACGCGCTTTTTCATTGATTCTCCGTCCTCAAAGAATGATTTCTTTTCTGGTGTGGTTTTATGACTGACACATGTGCGAGTACATGCCGGCGCAATTCTGACGGATTACCGATTATTTCCCAACACGCGCAGTCGGTCATCGTATGATCGACGCAACGCACGGGTTCACCAAGCGGTTACATAACACCTGAAAACGCTTACGCGGCGGGCATTTCCGGCGTTTCCCGGTGAAAACCCTAGCTTTACATTTTTACTGGTGCAACACGACCCGCCGATGTCGTCAGACGCCTTCGGCAACAATCCTCTTACCAATGCGCGATCGCAACTGACGCCGCGATTCACGCCGCCGCGCAGGATCGCTGACGTTCATGACACCCACATTTCGAGAAACGAAATCGTGAAAACGTTTCAGCCCGCGTGCGGGAGATCGGACGAGAGCGGCCCGGCAAACGCGGGCCGAAGGACGATGCCGGCGCGGCGCGCCGGCGACATTCAACGCGATGCCGGCAACGCGAGCCGCGCGGTCACCGCATCGGCGAGCGCGGTCATCCGCGCACGGATCGCCGTGTTCGAGCCGACCAGCGCGAGCGACGACGCCATGATCCGGTAGATGCGTTTTCTCGGCACCTTGGCCGGCTTCGCCGGGTCGAGCCACGCATCGTGGCCGGCCAGCAGCTCGAGCGTTTCGAGGCCGATCATGATCGGCCACAGGCACGCGAGCCGCAGCCGCACGAAGCGCCGCGGGATCGCGAGCGTGTACAGGCACGCGTCGCGATACTGGTCGAGCGCGATGCGCAGCAGGTCGACCAGCACGCCGCGCGCCCGCACCGACGCGTCCGGCTGCATCAGGTCGGCGACGCCGAGCCCGTGCGTGGCCAGCACGTCGTCGGGCAGGTAGCAGCGGCCGATGCGCAGGTCCTTCGCGCAGTCGCGCAGGATGTTGGTCATCTGCAGCGCCTTGCCGAAACGGATGCCCTTCTCGCGCATGTCCGGCTGGTCCCAGCCGCGCGCGGCACGCGTGTGCGCGCCGGTCATGTCGGTCCAGAACTCGCCCACGCAGCCCGCGACGAGGTACGTGTAGCGGTCGAGCAAGTCGCGCGTCGGCAGCGACGCGACCTGCCCCGACTGTTCGTCCGGGAACGTGCGCAGGTCGAATTCCATGCCTGAAGTCAGCGTCGCGACGACCTTGCGGATCGACGCGCGGTCGGCGTCCGGCTGCGCGCGCAGCAGCGCGAGCATCGGCTCCATCGAGCCGAGCAGCACGTGTTCGTGCGAATCCGTCTGCATCCGCGTCACGTCGTCGAGCGAACGCGACAGCGCCGCGCCGTCGCCGAGCCGCTCGACCTCGTCGCGCAGGTCGGTCAGCAACGCCGCCCGGCGATCGGGCGCGACGAGCGCGGTGTCGGCGATCGTGTCGGCCGCGCGCGCAAGCAGGTACGCGAGGCCGACCGGGTCGCGCATGCCGTCGGGCAGCACGCGCAGCGTCAGGTAGAAGGAGCGGGAAACGTTCTTCAGCAGGTCGCCGAGCAAGTAGGCGGAATCGGTTCGGGTCGTCATGGGTCGGGAAAAATCGGCCGGCGCGGGCCCCGGACGCACACGGGCGCCGGGCGCCCGCGCCGGCCCGCGAGTCGCCGCATCGTCGCGCCGCGCGGGCGTCAACCCGGGCACTGCGATGCAAAATTCCCGCAAGTTTAGTGCATCCGGCGCGCGGCCTGCCGGCGAGGGCCGGAATGCGGCATGTACACCGATGCCGCGCCCCTCCCCGCCGCCCTCATCGCACTCTCGAACAAAACGGAAAGGACAAAGTAATACATATGTAATTATTCGATGCGACGATCGCGTCCCGTTCGATTCCGTAAGGCACGGCACGACAGCCGCGCCGGCGGAGCGAGCGCCCCTTTACGATTTTTCCGATTCCCGTTCCGAAGGTTCATCGACATGTCCTTTATGCGCCCGAGCGCCCTGCGCTACGTCCCGTTCGCCTGTGCCGCCGCCTTCCTGCTCGCCGCGTGCAGCGACGGCGACGACATGACGTCCGATCCCACCCTGCCGATTTCCGCGAAGGTCCAGGTGGTCGGCCATCGCGGCGCGAGCGCGCTGCGCCCCGAGCACACGCTCGCGTCGTACCGCAAGGCGATCGAGGACGGCGCGGACGTCATCGAGCCCGACCTCGTCGCGACGCGCGACGGCGTGCTCGTCGCGCGCCACGAGAACGAGATCTCGGGCACGACGAACGTGTCGGCGCTGCCGCAGTTCGCGAGCCGCAAGGCGACCAAGACGATCGACGGCGCGCAGCTCACGGGCTGGTTCACCGAGGATTTCACGCTCGCCGAATTGAAGACGCTGCGCGCCCGCGAGCGCATTCCGCAGATCCGCCCCGCGAACACCGCGTACAACGACCAGTTCGAGATTCCGACCTTCGACGAGATCGTCGCGCTCGCGAAGCAGATGTCCGCGCAGACCGGCCGCACGATCCACCTGTATCCGGAAACCAAGCATCCGACCTACTTCCAGTCGATCAACCTGCCGCTCGAGGATCGCCTCGTCGACGCACTGCTGAACGATGCGTACACGTCGCGCACGGCGACCGTCTACATCCAGTCGTTCGAGGTCGCGAACCTGAAGACGATCCGCAACCGGATCAAGTCGAGCCAGCCGAACTGGAAGCTCGTGCAGTTGATGGACGAAGCCGGCCAGCGCCCGTACGACTTCGTGAAGGCGAACGACAAGCGCACCTACGGTGACCTGTCGACGCGCGACGGCATGCGCGAGATCGCGACCTACGCGAACGGCGTCGGCCCGTACAAGACGTCGATCATCGCGGTCGCCGCGGACGGCACGCTGCAGCAGCCGACGCCGTACGTGCGCTACGCGCACGAGGCCGGCCTCGTCGTGCATCCGTACACGTTCCGCCCGGAGAACAACTTCCTGCCGGCGTCGCTGAAGGACGGCGGCACGGCGGCCAAGCGCAACACGGCCGGCTCGGTGCGCGAGATCCAGGCGTACCTGCGCGCGGGTATCGACGGCTTCTTCACCGACGATCCGGCGGTCGGCCGCACGGCGGTCGATACGTTCAAGCGCTGAATCCGCAGAACGTGCTGAACGTGCGGCAGCCGGGCGCGGCGCATTGCGTGCCGCCGCGCCCGGTTGCCGCCGTATCGGTCAGATCACGCTGAAGTGGTGCGTACCGTCCCGCTTCAGCTGATCGACCAGCCCGTATTCCCAGTCGAGATACGCCTGCATCGCGGCAGCCGCGTTGTCGGTGCCTTCGTACGGGCGCCGGTAGCGGTCGACGCGCGGCGACGCGAGCCGCGTCTCGCCGCTTTCGAGCGGCAGCCCGGCATCGATCCATGCGGCCGTGCCGCCGGTCAGCACCGAGATGTCGGCCGATGCCGGCAGCAGCGCGCGCGCATCGTCGGCCGCGAACCGCGCGAGCAGGCTCGATCCGCACGTGAACACGTAGCGCTTCGCGGGCGGGATCGCCGCGAGCGCGTCGCGCAACTGCGCGCGCACGACGAACCAGGCGCCCGGAATATGGCGCTTCACGTAGTTCGCGCTGGCCGTCACGTCGACGATCGCGAGTTCATCCGGCGCAGCTTCCTTCAACCAGCCCGCGAGCGTCGCGGGCGACACGTCGGTCGCGGGCGGCGTCGCCGGCACGTCGCGCGGCGGCTGGCCGCGCTCGCCGAACGCCGCCGCGCCGGCCGGTTCGACCACGCGCACGTCCCAGCCCATCTGTGCGAGCCACGACGCGGTCATGTCCGCGCGTACGCCGTCGTCGTCGGCGAGCACGATCCGCGCGCCGCGCACGGCCGCATGATGGTCGGTCTCCTGCACGAGCTGGCCGCCCGGCGTGTTCAGGAAGCCCGGCAGGTGGCCGGCCTCATATTCCTCCGGCGTGCGGACGTCGAAGCGGTACAGTGTGCGGCCCGGCTCGTCGAGCGCGGCGACGTCCGCGAGCGCGATGCGCGGCACGCCGGCACGTTCGGCCACCGCGCGCGCAGCCCGGCGCGCGTCGGCGCGCTGCGTCGTGTCGATCTCGTCAGGAAAGCGGCGCGCCGCGCCGTGCTCGAGCGTCTGGCCGGCAAGCGTCCAGCCGATCGTGCCGTTGCGCAGTGCCGCGACCGGGTTCGGCAGCCCCGCGTTGACGAGCGACTGCGTGCCGATGATGCTGCGCGTGCGGCCCGCGCAGTTGACGACCACCTGCGTCTGCGGATTCGGCGCGAGCGCGCGCACGCGCAGCACGAGTTCCGCGCCCGGCACGCTGGTCGAGGTCGGGATGTTCATCGTCTGGTATTCGTCGAAACGGCGCGCGTCGACGATCACGACATCGGCCTTCGCGTCGATCAGCGCCTGCACTTCCTGCGCGGACAGCGACGGCGTATGCCGCTCCGCCTCGACCCATTCGCCGAACGACTTGCTCGGCACGTTCACGTCGATGAACAGCTCGCCGCCCGCGGCCACCCAGCCCGCGAGGCCGCCGTCGAGCAGCCGCACGTCGGTATAGCCGAGCTGCGCGAGCTTCGCGGCCGCGCGCGGCGCGAGATCCTCGCCGCCCGCCTCGCCGAACACGACGATCGGCGTGTCGCGGCGCGGAATCCGCGTCCATGCGTCGAGTTCGAGCTTCGACAGCGGAAAGTTGGCGGCCCACAGCGGATGGCCCTGCGCGTACGGATCTTCCTCGCGTACGTCGATCAGTGCGATCTCGTCGCGGGCAAGCAGGCGCGCGCGCACGTCCTGGTACGACACGACGGGAAAGCAGAAAGTGGAATCGGCGGATTGCGTCACGATGTCTCTGTCGGATTCTGTTGAAGTCGGTGAAGAAAGCGAAACGGATGAATCTTCGGCCAGCCGGCGCACGCCCGCAACGGGCCGCGCCGGCTGGCGCCGCATCAGGCATTCGAATAGCCGGACACGAAAGGCTTCACGGTGCCGTCGTCCAGGTACACCGCGCGCTCGACCTTGCCGATGTTCGCGCCGTACACATGGATGCTGATCGATACCTGGTCGGCGAATGCGTTGGTCACGCGATGGACGTCGCCGATGCGCGGCGACACGGCCTCGACCTCGCCCGGCTGCAGCCGCACGGCTTCTCCCGCCGGCACGGGCTTGCCCGCTTCGTCGAACCGGTAAGGCTGCGAAAACTCGCCGCCGCGCAGCATCCCGATCAGCCCCCACACCGTGTGGTTGTGGATCGGTGTCGTCTGGCCGGGCCCCCACACGAAGCTGACGATCGAGAACCGCTCGTCCGGGTCGAGATACAGCAGGTACTGGCGATAACGTGCGGGATCGGGCTGCGCGAACGCGTCGGGCAGCCAGTCGTCGTGTTCGACGAGCGCGGCGAGCAGCGCGCCGCCCTCGTCGAGGATGCGCGCCTCGTTCGCGCCGGACGCGAGCAGCGCGCCCAGAGCGTCGACGAACGGACGCAGCGGCGTCTGATGCAACGAAAGCGTACTCATCGGCTGCCTCCTCGAATATGATGCCGAATATGATGGATTGTCATGATGCACCCGAAAGACCATGCAGAACAAACATGAAAATTAGCGATATCGACGCTTTTGCAGCGGTCGTCCGCTGTCAGACGCTGAGCCAGGCCGCGGCCGAGCTCGGGATGACGCAGCCCGCGATCACGCGGCGCGTCCAGAATCTCGAGGAAGCGCTCGGCGTGATCCTGCTCGATCGCAACACGAAGCCGCCGCGCCCGACCGACATCGGCCGGCAGGTATTCGAGCAGTGTCGCGCGATCCTGCGCGAAGTCGATGCGCTGCGCGAACTGACGGCCGGCCAGCAGCCGCCCGCCGGCGAATTCCGGATCGGGCTCACGCAGGGGCTCGGCGAACTGATGCTGCCCGCGCTCATCGCCGAACTCGCCGCGCAGTGGCCCGCGCTCGCGACCCAGGTCACGACCGCGTGGGGCGGCATGCTCGTCGAGCGCGTCGCACGCCGCGAACTCGATGCGGCGCTCGTGTTCCTCGCGCGCGAGATGGTGCTGCCGGCGCAGGTCGAGGGCGAACGGCTGCTGGCCACGCGGCTCGTCGCGGTCGGCCGCAACGGCGACTGGCCGCGCCGCAGCTACCGGCTCGCCGATTGCCACGCGCGCGGCTGGGTGCTCAATCCCGACGGTTGCGGCTTTCGCGCGGGCCTGCGGCGCGCGCTCGACGCGCAGGGCCTGCCGATGCCGGTCACGCTCGACGCGTACGGCCGCGACCTGCAACTGCAGAGCGTCGCGAACGGTTTCGGCGTCGGGCTGATGCCGCTGCCGCTCGTCGAAGGCAGCCCGTTGCGCGACGCGCTCGAGATCGTGCCGCTCGCCGATTTCAAGCCGCAGATCGATCTGTGGCTGCTGCGCCGGCACGACGCGGCGCGCTTCGACGCGCCGCTCGCGGCCGTCGCCGCGCATGCGCGCGCGGCGTTCGCGTTGCCCGAGCAGACGCGCGGCAAGGCTGCTTGACCATACGGGGCGGCGCCCGCATCGCGCCGCCCTGTTTCTGTTTGCTTCCACGGCAGCGCCGCACCGCTCACGCATCGTTTCGGCCGCGTTCGACGTCGTTGCGTGACACCTCGCCCGCCTCCACCTTCGTTTCGCCCCGACTCGCCGCTTCGAGCACCGCACGCCCCGCCGCCACCGCGATCGCGTCGTCCTGCGGCGTATGCACGCGGCTGCACAGCACGTCGCGATAGTGGCGTTCGAGCGGATTGCTGCGGCTCAGACCGTGGTTGCCCGACAGCATCAGCGCCTGCTCGACCACGCGGATCGCGTGCTCGGTCACGGTCCGCTTGACGAGGCCGCTCGTCGTCACCGACGGCGCGTTGCCCGCGTCGGTGCGCGCAATGTGATCGTCGAGCAGCACGCGGTTCGCATGCAGCCATCCTTCGATTTCGCCGACCGCCTCCTGCACGCGCGGCAGCGTCGCCAGCGGCGCACCGAGCCCGCTCGGCGCACGCGTCGTCGCGAATCCGACCAGCCAGTCGCGCGACGCACGCGCCACCGCGTCGTACAGACTGCCGAGCAGCACGACCATCCACGCCTGCTGGTCGGCCTGCGCGTCGGCATCCGCATGCGTCGCGGCCGACACGGCCCACGCGTGCGGCGCGCGCACGTCGACCGCGTGGCCGGCCGGCAGCCGCACATCGTCGAATACGACCTCGTGACTGCCCGATGCGCGCAGGCCGAGGTGATTCCAGCTTTCAATCACGCGGATGCGGTCGCCGTCGGCGTCACGGTCGCGCGGCACGAGAAACACGCCGACGCGCGGCTCCGGTTCATCGGTGCGCGCCCACACGGCCAGCCAGCGCAGCGCCGGAATCCCGGTGCTGTACAGCTTGTGGCCGGACAGCCGCCAGCCGTCGCCGTCGCGGCGCGCAACGGTGTCCGGCAGGCCGCCGCGCGACGGCGAACCGAGCGCCGGCTCGACGCGCAGCGCGTTGATCAGCGCGCCGTGCGCGACCGCGCTGTCGAACACCGCGCGCCGCACGGGTGCCGGCCAGCGGTTGTCGGCCCGGCCAAGCGCGCGATGCTGCAGATACGTCATCGTCAGCACCAGCGCGGTCGCCGGATCGGCGTGCGCGACGGCGGCCACGATCCGGCTCGCCCGCGCGAGCGTCGCGCCCGCGCCGCCGTGTTCGCGCGGCACGACCTGCGCGATCAGCCCCGCGCGATGCAGCCGCGCGAAGTTCTCGTGCGGAAAGCGGCCGTCGACGTCGTTGCGCGCCGCGTCGGCGGCAAGTTCGGGTGCGAGGCGGTCGAGCAGCGCGGCGATGCGCGCGTCTTCTGCATCGTCGGCTTCGTCGGCGGCGGCAGGCAGAAAGCGCAGCGAAGACTGCTGCGGCGACGGTGAGGAAGCGGCAAGGCTGGCGGACATCGATACGGATTCCCTGGGTAATACGCAAAGGCGAAGCAAAGGCGCCACAAAGGCAAAGGCTGCCACCGCGGCAAAGGCAGCAATAGCGGTGATCGATCGCCGCGCGATGCGGTTCCGCGTGAAATCGGCAACGCGGAACGCGCGCCCGCCCGATCGTTCGTTCGTTCGTTCGTTCGTTCGTTCGTTCGTTCGTGAGCCCACAGCGTATGCGTAGCGCCCCGCCGCCCAAACCATGCAAATCTGATATTCAAATCGGGATTGATTATTTCCATTCCGCATGATCCCGGCGTTAACCTGCGCTCCATTCCTGCCCGGCCGTGCGCCGGGATGTCCCTGCACCGGAGACCCAGATGAGCGTCGAATTCATCGGCATGATCCAGAGCCAGAAGCAGTCGGAAATCCACCCGCCGTCCGGCCCGGTGGTCGATCCCGACTATGTGCGCGACTTTGCGCGCGCCCACGAAACGGCCGGCTTCGACCGGATCCTCGTGCCGCATCACTCGACCGGCCCGTCGGCAACGCTGACGATCGCGTTCGCGGCGGCCGCGACCGAGCGCATCCACTTCATGCTCGCGCATCGTCCGGGCTTCACCGCGCCGACGCTCGCCGCGCGGCAGATCGCGACGCTCGACCAGTTCAGCCGCGGCCGGCTCGCCGTGCACTTCATCTCCGGCGGCTCGGACAGCGAGCAGCAGCGCGACGGCGATTTCCTCGACCACGACGCGCGTTATGCGCGCACCGACGAATACCTCGGCATCCTGCGGCGGATCTGGACCGAAGCGCAGCCGTTCGATCACGACGGCGCGCACTATCGGTTCAAGCAAGGCTTTTCCGAAGTGAAGCCGTTCCAGCAACCGCATGTGCCGATCTACTTCGGCGGCGCATCGGAGGCCGCGCTCGCGGTGGCCGGCAAGCACGCGGACGTCTACGCGCTGTGGGGCGAATCGCTCGACCAGGTGCGCGACCTGACGACGCGCGTGCGCGCCGCAGCCGCGCAGCACGGCCGGCAGGTGCGTTTCTCCGTATCGTTCCGCCCGATCCTCGCCGCGACCGAGGACGAAGCGTGGGCGCGCGCGCATCGCATCCTCGACGAAACGCGCCGGCTGCGCGAAGCATCCGGCCTCGGCGCCGGCGGCCCGCAGCAGAGCGAAGGCGCGCGCCGCCTGCTCGCCGCGGCCGAACGCGGCTCGCGCGTCGACAAGCGGCTGTGGACCGAGATCGCGAAGCTCACCGGCGCGCGCTCGAACTCGACGGCGCTCGTCGGCACGCCCGAGCAGGTCGCCGATGCGCTGCTCGACTACTACGACCTCGGCGTGACGACGTTCCTGATCCGCGGCTTCGATCCGCTGGAAGACGCGATCGACTACGGCCGCGAACTGATTCCGCGCGTGCGCAGCGCCGTCGCCGCACGCGACGCGGCGCGCCGCGCCGCATAACGCCAACGGAGCCGCACGCCATGTCCGCCGTCCTCGACACACCCGTCCGCACCGCATCGGGCCTCGTGCTCGCCGAAGCACCGCGCCAGCATTTCTGGTTCGACGCGCCCGCGCCGCGCATCGACGTCGCCGCCGAACGCCGCCACCGGCAGGAGCGGCTCGCGGCCGCGTTCCGCCTGTTCGCGCGCTACGGTTTCGCGTCCGGGCTCGCCGGCCACATCACCGCGCGCGATCCGGAACTGCCCGACCATTTCTGGGTGAATCCGCTCGGCGTGCATTTCGCGCAGATCAAGGTGTCCGACCTGCTGCTCGTCAACGCACGCGGCGAAACCGCGATCGGCACGCGGCCGCTGAACAAGGCTGCGTTCGCGATCCATGCGGCGATCCACGAAGCCCATCCGCACATCGTCGCGGCCGCACACACGCATTCGACCTACGGCAAGGCGTGGTCGACGCTCGGCCGCCCGCTCGATCCGCTCACGCAGGACGCTTGCGTGTTCTACGAGGATCACGCGCTGTTCGACGACTTCACCGGGATGGTCGTCGACACGAGCGAAGGCGCGCGGATCGCGCACGCGCTTTCGAAGCCGGACGGCAACACGCACAAGGGCGTGATCCTGAAGAACCACGGGATCCTCACGGCCGGCCCGACGGTCGAGGCTGCCGCGTGGTGGTACATCGCGCTCGACAACGCCGCGCACACGCAGTTGCTGGCCGAAGCGGCCGGCACGCCGCAGCCGATCGATCACGCGACCGCGCGCCACACGCACGGCCAGATCGGCGGCCCCGACGGCGCACTGCATGCGTTCGACAGCCTGTTCGCGCGCGTCGTCGCCGACGAACCCGACCTGCTCGACTGAGCGCCCTTCCGCAAGTCCGGAGACCAGACCACCATGACCCACCCCACCGCACCCGCGCCGGCCATCGCGCACGACGACACACGCCGCCGGCTGCTGCGCGCGGCCGGCGCCGCCGCGCTCGCCGCGCCGGCGATCACGCTCGGCCGCAACGCGTGGTCCGCGCCGCCGCTGAAGAAGCTCACGTTCGCTTGGAACCAGAACGCGTTCTGCCTGACGCCGATCGTCGTCGCGCAGGAGCGCGGCTTCTTCGAGAAGAACGGGCTGAAGGTCGACCTGATCAACTACAGCGGGTCGACCGACCAGTTGCTCGAATCGATCGCGACCGGCAAGGCCGATGCGGCGGTCGGGATGATCCACCGCTGGCTGAAGCCGCTCGAAGCCGGCTTCGACGTGAAGATCATCGTCAGCTCGCACGGCGGCTGCGTGCGGCTGGTCGGCGCGAAGGCGGCCGGCGTCACGACGCTGCAGGCGCTGAAGGGCAAGACGGTCGGCGTCAGCGATCTCGCCGCGCCCGGCAAGCATTTCTTCTCGATCCTGCTCGCGAAGAACGGGATCGATCCCGAACGCGACATCACGTGGCGGCAGTATCCGGCCGACCTGCTCGGCGTCGCGGTCGACAAGGGCGAGATCCACGCGATCGCCGACGGCGACCCGAATCTCTTCCTGCTCGAAAAGCGCAGCAACGGCGCGTATACGGAACTCGCGACGAACCTGTCCGGCGAATACGCGCGCAAGGTGTGCTGCGTGATCGGCGCGCGCGGCGATCTCGTACGCAACGACCGGCCGGCCGCCGCCGCGCTCGCGCGTTCGATCGTGCAGGCGACCGAGTTCACGCACGACAACCCGAACGAGGCCGCGAAGGTGTTCGCGAAGTATTCGCCGAAGATCAGCCCCGACGACCTGCGCAAGCTCTACGCGACGCTCACCTACACGCATCACCCGACCAACGTCGACCTGCAGCAGGAAATCGCGTTCTACGCGGACGATTTCCGCCGCATCAGCGTGCTGAAGAAAAGCACGGACCCGCAGCGCTTCGCGCAGCAGGTCTTTGCGAACGTGCTGGGGTGACGCGATGTCGACGATCGAACACGCTGCCCCCGCGCGCACGGCATCCGCACCGGCCGGCAGCGCCACCGCCACCACTGCATCCGCGCGCATCGCCTGCACGGCCTGCGAAGCCACGCTGGCGGCCGAAGCCCGCCGCGCACGCACCTGGCCGACCGGCATCGCCGCCGCGTTCGCGTGGGCCGCGCTCGGTGCACTCACGCAACTGTGGCCGAATCGCGTCGTCGGCTTCACGGACTGGCCGTACACCGACACGTTCGGCACGGCCGCATGGTCGATCGCCGCGTTGCTGCTCGTCGTCGCGACGCTCGGCCATCTCGTCCCCGCCACGCGCACGCGGCTCGCGCGCGTGCGTCCGGCCGGCCCGTGGCTCGTCGCGCTGCCGCTCGTGCTCGCCGCATGGGAAATCGTCACCGCGAAAACCGGCTGGCTGCCGACGCCGTTCTTCGCGCCGCCGCAGGCGCTGATCGAGGTCTATGTCGACGACTGGCCGCGCCTGCTCGGCAGCGCCGGCAACACGCTGAAGCTGCTCGCGCTGGGCTTTGCGTACGGCGTCGCGGTCGGCTTCGCCGTCGGCGTATCGATCGGCTGGTCGCGCCGCATCGGCTACTGGGTGCATCCGGTGCTGCGCGTGCTCGGCCCCGTGCCGGCCACCGCGCTGCTGCCGCTCACGTTCTACTTCTTCCCGTCGAGCTATTCGGCCGCCGCGTTCCTGATCGCGCTGTCGACCGGCTTCCCGGTCGCCGTGCTGACATGGTCGGGCGTCGCGAGCGTGAACCGGCAGTACTACGACGTCGCGCGCACGCTTGGCGCGAACGCGCGCTTCCTCGTGCTGCGCGTCGCGATTCCGGCCGCGCTGCCGCACGTGTTCGTCGGCATCTTCATGGGGCTGAGCGCGTCGTTCACGGTGCTGGTCGTCGCCGAGATGATGGGCGTCAAGTCGGGGCTCGGCTGGTACCTGAGCTGGGCGCAGGGCTGGGCATCGTACGTGAACATGTATGCGGCGCTGATCGTGATGGCGCTGCTGTTTTCCGGGCTGATCGCGCTGCTGTTCGCGGTACGCGACCGCGTGCTCGCGTGGCAGAAAGGAACCGTCAAATGGTAAGCGCCGCCGTACTCGAACCGTCCGTTGCCGCTTCGCCCGCCGCGTCGTCCGGCATCACCGCGCCGCGCGGCGCGCGCATCGACATCCGCCGCGTGAGCCATGCGTTCGACGGCCCCGGCGGCCCGCTGCCGGTGCTCGACGACGTGACGCTGTCGGTCGCGGCCGGCGAATTCGTCGCGCTGCTCGGCCCGAGCGGCTGCGGGAAATCGACGCTGCTGCGCCTCGTCGCGGGGCTCGACGCCGCGCGGCAAGGCACGATCGCGCAGGACGGCGTGCCGATCGAGCGCCCCGATCCGTCGCGCATCGTCGTGTTCCAGGACCCGACGCTGTACCCGTGGCGACGCGTGCGCGCGAACGTCGCGCTCGGCCTCGAAGCGCGTGGCGTGGCGCGTGTCGCACAGCATCGCGTCGACGATGCGCTCGCGCGCGTCGGGCTGCAGGAATTCTCGAACGTGTTTCCGCATCAACTGTCCGGCGGGATGGCGCAACGGGTCGCGCTTGCCCGCGCGCTCGTCAACGATCCGCGTCTGCTGATTCTCGATGAGCCGCTCGGCAAGCTCGATTCGCTGACGCGGCTCACGATGCAGGGCGAGCTGACCGCGCTGTGGCAGCGCGACGGTTTCTCGTCACTGCTCGTCACGCACGATGTCGAGGAAGCGCTGTTCCTCGCGCAGCGCGTGATCGTGTTCGGGCCGCGCCCGGCACGCATCGTCGCCGAATTGCGCGTCGACCTGCCCTACCCGCGCCATCGCGGCGACCCGCGCCTCGCCGAACTGCGCCACGACGCGCTGCGGCATCTCGGGCTCGATGCGAGCTGGTAGATGCAGGGTGCCGTTCGACGCTTGTGCGCCGCTCGGCGGGAACGCGGCCGATGAACGCGCCGCCGTTCTCCGACTGGGCGCTCGCGTTCCTGCAATTGCTGTATCGCGCGCAAATCGCATTGGCGCGCGTGCTGCATGCGGTCGGCCTGACCGGCGACACCGACGGTCAGGCTGCGTGGACGTGGATGCACCGGATCGCGCTCGAGACGCTGCGCATCGACGCGGGACTCACGCGGCAACTCGCGTTCGCCGGTGCCGCGACGGCGCTGGCCGTCGTGCTCGCCTGCGTCGCGCTCGCTTCGCGAAAGTGGCGTTTCGGATCCGCGCTCGCCGCGCTCGCCATTGCATGGTTCGCACCGTGGCCGCCGTCGTCGCTGTGGCTCGCGCCCGCCGTGCCGACGAGTTTTCAGCGCGATCCCGCGCCGTTTTCGGTGTCGAACGTGATGCGCGGCGCGCACCTGTATGCGCAACACTGCGCGGCGTGCCACGGCGCGGACGGCCGTGGCGAAGGGCCGCTCGCGGCCACGCTCGCGCACTGGCCGCCGACCTTTGCCGGTTCGCTGCTCGCCCGTCGCCTCGACGGCGAACTGTTCTGGCGGGTACGCCACGGCACGCGCGACGAACACGGCGCACCGACGATGCCGGGCTTCGCCGCGACACTCGGCCCGCAAGACACGTGGGCCGTGCTCGACTACCTGAAAGCGCTCTCTGCAGGCAGCGGCGCGCAGGCCGAAGGCGCGTGGCCCGTGCCTGTTCCGCTACCGGCGCTCGACGTGCGCTGCGGCAGCGCCGCGCCGCAATCGCTCGATCGCTGGCGCGAAGGCCAGCGCGTGCGCATCGTCGCGCTCGCTCCGGGCGCCGCGCCGCCACCGGAAGACCCGCGATGGCAAACCTTGCTCATCACTGCGCGCGGCGCGTCCATGCCCTCGGCTTCCGGCACACGTGCGAACTGCGTCGCGTCGACGCCCGATGCATGGCTCGCGTTCGCGACGATTGCCGGCATCGCGCCCGACGCGCTCGGCGGCACGCAACTGCTCGCCGATCGGCGCGGCTGGCTGCGGGCGCGCGCGCAGCCGGGCAGCACCGGTTGGTCCGATGCCGACCTGCTGTGCCGCTCCGATGTCGCCGCACGGCCGGCCGCCGCTGCCGCCACGAACGGCGACCCGCTGACCGCGCTGCTGCTGCGCATCGACGCGGAACCCGTGCGCGACGTGCAGGCCGGGCTCCCGCACTGAATTCCCGAACCTCTCTTTCGATCAACCGAACTTCACGATGAATCCGACCCGACGCCATTTCCTCGCACAGGCGAGCGCCCTCGCCACGATCGCCGCGGCCCCGGCCGCGCTGCGCGCGCAATCGGGCGCACGGCCGCTGCTGCGCGCCGGCGACCAGAAAGGCGGGCTGCGCGCGCTGCTCGAAGCGGCCGGCGAACTGCACGGCCTCGCATACGACATCGCGTGGACCGAGTTCCCGGCCGCCGCGCCGCTCGCCGAAGCGCTGAACGCGGCCGCCGTCGATTGCGGGCCGATCGGCGATGCGCCGGTGATCTTCGCACTCGCGTCCGGCGCACGCATCAAGGTAATCGGCGCGAACCGTTCCGATCCGTACGGCACGGCCGTGCTCGTGCGGCCCGACGCGGCGCTGAAAGGCGCGGCCGACCTGAAGGGCAAGCGCATCGGCACCACGCGCGGCTCGATCGGCCATTTCGTCACGTTGAAGGCGCTCGACGCGGCAGGCCTGCCGCCCGATGCGGTGTCGTTCCGCTTCCTGCCGCCGGCCGACACGATGCTGGCGCTCGCGACCGGATCGATCGACGCATGGGCGACGTGGGAGCCCTACACCGCGCTCGCCGAAACGAGCGGCCGCGCGCGCGTGCTCGTCAACGGCCGCGGGCTGTGGTCGGGCCTCAGCTATCTCGCGGCGACCGACGCGGCAATCGCGTCCAAGCGCGACGTGCTGCACGACTTCCTGCGGCGCGTCGTGCGCGCGCAGGCCTGGTCGTACCGGCATGCCGACGCGTATTCCGCGGCGCTCGCGCGCATCATCGGCATTCCGCCGGCCGCCGCGAAGCTGCAGTTCGAGCGCCGCAACACGCGCTGGCTGCCGCTCGACGCGACGCTGATCGCCGAACAGCAGCGCACGGCCGATTTCTATCTGAAGGCCGGGCTGCTGCGCCAGCCGCTCGACGTGCGCACGACCTTCGACGGAGGCTTCCCGCTCGCATGACCGGCCGCGCGGCGGTGGCAACCGCCCGAACGGCTTCGAGACGATCTGGCACAATCGCGCTTTGACCATCCACGTCATTCGAAGCCAGCGCCATGCCAGCCATCAGCGAACTTTTCGTCTACCCGATCAAATCCTGCGCCGGCATCGCGCTGACGCGTGCGCAACTGCTCGAAACGGGCCTCGCCTACGACCGCCACTGGCTGATCACCGATCCCGATGGGCAGATGATCACGCAGCGCACGCACCCGCGCCTCGCGCTGATCCGCACCGCACTCGACAGCGATGCACTCGTGCTGAACGCGCCGGGCATGCGCGAAATCCGTACGCCGCTCGACGGCGACGTGTCGCCCGCCACGCCGAAAATGGCCGCGACCGTCTGGCGCGACACGGTCGACGCGATCGACACGGGCGCCGAAACGGCCGCTTGGCTCACCGAATTCCTCGGCGTACCGACGAAGCTCGCGCGTTTCGCGCCCGACGCGCGACGCGGCTGCAACCGCAATTGGACCGGCGACATCGATACGCACACGCAGTTCGCGGACGGTTATCCGCTGCTCGTGATCGGCCAGTCGTCGCTCGACGACCTGAACGCGCGGCTCGTCGCGAAAGGCGCGCCGGCGATCCCGATGAACCGCTTCCGGCCGAACATCGTCGTGTCGGATCTCGATGCATACGAAGAGGATTTCGTCGAACATCTCGACGTCGATGGCGCGACGCCGGTGCGGCTGCGCCTCGTGAAGCTGTGCACGCGTTGCCCGATGCCGACGATCGACCAGGCCACCGGCGCGCCCGACCCCGCATGGCCGCACGAACCGACCGACACGATGCAGACCTATCGCGCGAATCCCAATTACGAAGACGCGCTGACGTTCGGCATCAACGCGATCGTCGTTGAAGGCGCGGGCGCGTGGCTCGAAATCGGCCAGCCGCTCGAAGCGGAGATCGGGTTCGGCGATTAGAAAATCGCGAACCCGCATGAATGGCGCAAGGTGCTGAATCAGAAGGCGGCGCATGCGGTCATTTACCGCAATGCGCCACCGGATTCGATTTCAAACAATGCGTCGATTGATTTCTGCCGGAATCACAATTCCGTAATCCTTGCGTCGCTCACCGAGATCTTTTCTTCCGGATTTTGGGGATCGACGCTCGTATAGTTGGCCGTTCCGGTTTTCGAACCCTGAGGAATAAGGGAAGACAAATCCAGCACCGGAAACAGTGCCGGCGGGATGCCATGATACTTGTTGGCGGGAATGATCCCGCCGACGTAACCATGCACGTGCAGCAAAAGCGACCGTACCAGAAGAGCGGACGCGCTTTCCTCTTCCTTCGACGGGAAATAGGTATAGTTTCCGCCGATCGTGATTCTGGTCACGTTATTGGGCCGATGGGCCCAGATAATCGTGCCGGAGCCTTGCAGCGAACCCGAGGGATGACCGAGTTCCGGGTGGAAAGCGGCGGCAAAGTGAATGGCCGGCGCCTGTCCCTTTCCTGACGTGACCTGCCCTCCGCTGATCCTGAATCGTTTGACGAAAATCTCCGGCAGAACTTCTTCATCGAGTGTCGTGGCCATTGCTTTGCCCTCACTTAATAGTGGAAAATTGCGATTCATCCCTGAATTGACGAGACGAAGCCGTGTATTGAACGGCTGATTCAGCTTAGGTCGGATAATTTGATTTTGTAGCTGTTATAAATAGCAGCATGCCACGCGATTATAAAAACATTCAATTCCATTATTGAACGCTTCGATTTTATTCAATCTCGCGATTGCGCATAATGGCACAGATAATCACCTGCCCTGCGCATACCCACCGTCACCCCGGGGAAACACATGCCGAAATGGTTTTCTAAAGGCTGATCGGCAGCGCCACCGTGACGACCAGCCCGCCGCCGCCCGCATCGGCCAGCGCCACCGTGCCCTGATGCACGCGCGCAATTTCCCGCACGATCGACAGCCCGAGGCCCGTCCCTTCGACCGTCTGCGTCTTGCTGCCGCGATGGAAGCGTTCGAACACCGCATCGCGCTCGTCGGCCGGAATGCCCGGCCCGTTGTCGATCACGTCGAGCCGTGCATGCTCGCCGTCGCACGACACGCGCACCGTGATCACCGCACGGTCGCCCGCATAACGAATCGCGTTGTCGATCAGGTTGCCGATCATCTCGCCGAGCAGGTCGGACTGCCCGTGCACGCTGACGTCGGCCTCGTGCTCGAAACCGAGATCGATGTCGCGCGCACGTGCGACGGGCGACCAGTCGAGCGTCACGCTGCGCGCGAGCCGGTGCAGCGCGACCGGCTTGTGCGCGACCGCATGGCCGCTGTCCGAATCGAGCCGCGACAGCGACAGCAATTGCTGGACAATCTTCGCCGCCTGCCGCACCGCGCCGTTCGCGCGCCGCAGATGACCGTTGACGCGCGGCTGCTCGTCGGGTCGCAGCGCGAGTTCGACGCCGGCCTGCACAGCCGCGAGCGGCGTCTTCAGTTGGTGGGCCGCATCGGCGAAGAAGCGGCGCCGCGCGACCTGCATCCGCTGCGTGCGGCCGATGTACTGGTTGATCGAATCGACGAGCGGCGCGAGTTCGCTCGGCATCGCGCCGGTGTCGAGCGGCGTCGGGTCGTCCTCGCTGCGCGCGGCGACCGTCGCCGACAGCCGGTTCAGCGGCCGCAGCCCACGCCCGACACCGAGCCACACGATCCCGAGCGCGAGCACGACCAGCAGCCCCTCCTGCAGCAACGAACCGACCAGGATCTCGCGCGCCAGCGCCTGGCGCGCCTCGATCGTCTCGCCGACCATCACCCACACGATGCGCGACTGCGCGGTCGGCACGTCGTGCACCGGGATGCGCAGCGCGGCCATCCGCAACTGCTCGCCGCGATAGACGACGTCGTAGTAGCGCGTGACGAACAGCGCGCCGTCGCCCGCGTCGCGCCCCTGCGGCAGCGGCAGGTCCGGGTAGCCGGTGATCGTGTGGCCGTTGTCCTCGCGGATCAGGTAGTAGATCTTGCCGCCGTCGCTCGATTCGAGCATTTCGAGCGCGAGATACGGCAGGTCGACCTCGATCTCGCCGTCGTTGAGCCGCACGCCTTCGCGAATCGACTTCAGCGACGACGACAGCGTGCGGTCGAACGCGACGTGCGCGGCGCTCATCGCGCGCTGGTAGGTGAGCCACGAATCGAGCGCGAGCAGGCCGAGCAGCGGCAGCAGCAGCCACAGTGCGACCTGCGTACGCAGGTTCGGGCGGGTCATTCCACTGCCTTCGCTTCGAGCAGATACCCGAGCCCGCGCAGCGTGACGATCGCGACGCCCGTGTTCTCGAGCTTCTTCCGCAGCCGGTACACGTAGATCTCGATCGCGTCGGCGTTGACCGACTCGTCGAGCCCGAAGATCTTCTCCGACAGCGTTTCCTTGTTGATCGCGCGGCCGTTGCGCAGGATCAGCACCTCGAGCACCGAGCGCTCGCGCGGCGTGAGCGACAGCGGTTCGCCCGCAAGGTGGAAACTGCGGTCGATACTGTCGTACGAAAGCGGCCCGCATTCGACGCGCGAATGCTCGTGGCCGAGGCTGCGCCGGATCAGCGCGCGGGCGCGTGCTTCCAGTTCGGTCAGCTCGAACGGTTTCGCGAGATAGTCGTCGGCGCCGAGATCGAGCCCCTTCACGCGGTCCTCGACCGACCCGTGCGCGGTGAGGATCAGCACCGGCACCGGATTGCGGCGCGCGCGCAGCCGCCGCAGCACCTCCAGCCCGTCGAGCTTCGGCAGTCCGAGATCGAGGATCACCAGCGCGTAATCCTGCGTGCGCAGCACGTGATCCGCCGCCTCCCCGTCCGCCATGTGATCGACAGCGAAACGCGCGGCGCTCAGCGCGTCGTTCAGCGACTGGGCCAGGTTCGGATTGTCTTCGACGAGCAGCACACGCATGGGGATTCCGGTAAGGTCAGCGACAGGCCGCTACATTACATGATCCTTTCCATGTCGACGCCTCGCGGAAACACCTGTTGCGCCGCCCCTGCGAACCCGCGTCGCCCGTTCCGGCCGACCGTCGTTCATCGCTCGGCAGCGGGACGGCTCCCCGTCGCGAAGCGCGAACCGTCGGCCGCGCGCCGCTCGCGAAGACCGACGACCACGGCCAGGAACGCGACGCTTGCGCCGACCGTGACCGCAATCATCGGGCGGGCGGTGCCGTCCGACAGCCACGCCAGCACGCCGCCGCATGCGGCCGTGATCGCCATCTGGATAAAGAAAAAGAGCCCGGACGCCGTGCCGGCGATCTTCGTATACGGCTGCATCACGGCGAACTGACAGGCCGGAATCGCGATCCCGACGGCAATCATCACGACGAACATCGGCACGACGAGGGCCGCCGGCACCGTGGGGGCGATCGCACCGCAGCCCCACAGCGCGATGGCGCCGGCCAGATTGACGGCTGCCGCCGCGACGATCACCGAATCGGCTTTCCAGCGGCCGCTGGCCCGCGCGAACACGCTCGAACCGATCAGGTAGCCGAGCACCGTCAAGCCGAAGATCGCCGCATAGACCGGGCCGGACACGCCCATTTGCCGCTGGAACAGCGTCGACGATTCCGCGATGAATGGATAGTACGTGCAGTAAGCGAAGCTGATCGCCAGCGAGTAGCGCAGGAAACGGCGCTCGCGCAGCAGGCCGGCATAGGTCCGCAGGAGCCCGGGGCCGAGCGCCGGCCGCGCATCGTATTCGCGGGTCTCGGGAAGGTAGCGCAGCACCATCGCCGTCGCGACCAGCCCGCCCGCCGCGAGACACCCGAACACGCCGCGCCAGCCGAACCAGTCGGCGATCGCGCTGCCGGCCAGCGGCGCAATCACCGGCGACAGCGCCATGCCGGCCGAAATGCGACCGAGCATCGTGGCCTGCATCGCGGTCGGAAAGCGCTCGCGCACGATGACGCGCCCGATCACCGTCCCGCTGCAACCGCCCAGCGCCTGGAAGATGCGAGCGGCGATGATCGCCGGGATGCTCGTCGACAACGCGCAGGCGACGCTCGCGATCGTGTAGACGCACAGGCCGCCGACGAGTACCGGACGCCGGCCGTATCGATCGGACAACGGCCCCGACACCAGCATCGACAGCGCATAGCCGACCATGTAGAGGGTCAGCGTGAGCTGCAACTGGGCGTCGGTGCCGTGCAGCGCGTCAGCCATCGCCGGCAGCGACGGCAGGTACGCATCGATCGTGACCCGCGGCAGGCACACGACGAGCATCAACAGGAACAGCCAGCCCCATTGGGGCAAGGAACGCGTCTTCATGCGGTGAGTCCGTCTCCGGTCGAATGGATGTGGTTGGTGTGGTCGACAGCAATCTAAGGTGAAAGTGATATAAGCTGAAGGACCATTAAATCGACTTTTAACTAGACCACTATGCCGCGAGGCAAAGCCGCGATTCCGCTTGATCTGCCGTGCCCGTCCGGGCTGTCGACCGGCAGCCCGCAGTCGAAGCAGGCGTGCATTGCCGACGCGATTCGCGACGCGATCCTGAAGCGCCTGCTTCCCGGCGACAGCCCGCTGCCGTCCAGCCGGACCCTTGCGGCGCGCTGGGGTGTCGCGCGGGGAACCGTCGAAGCGGCGTACGACCTGCTGTGCTCCGAGGGCTACATCGCACGCACGCGCGGCTCCGGGTCACGGGTCTGCGCGGTGGTGCCGGACAGCTATCTGCGCGCGGCCACACAGTCGCGCGACGGCAGCCCCCTCCGCTCCGACGCGGGCCCCGCGCCGGACGGCACGACGGATGCGGCCACGCCCGAACAAGGCGTGCGTCCGGGCGTCCCGTTCGTCGCGCGGCTCGCCGATCCCGGCCTGATGCCGATGCAGCAATGGAAGAAGGCGCTCGGCGCAAGTCTGCTTGCCGCGACCGCGAACGACCTCGGGGCGACGCCGTCGCAAGGCGTCGAAGGGCTGCGCACCGAAATCGCCGCATACCTGCGGGAATACCGCGGCATTCCGTGCGAGGCCGGCGACATCTTCATCACCACCGGCATCCGGCATTCGATCGATCTCGTCGCGCGAACGCTGCTCGCGCCCGGGTCGACGGTGCTGATGGAAGATCCCGGTTATGCGTCGGCCTGGCAGATTTTCACGATCGCGGGCGCGACCGTGATCGACGTGCCGGTCGATCGGGAAGGGATCGACACGGCGTCGCTGGATCGGCATCCCGATGCGCGCGCGGCCTACGTGACGCCTGCCCATCAGGCACCGCTCGGCGTCACGATGTCGGTGTCGCGCCGGCTCGAACTGCTCGACTGGGCACAGCGCAACCGCGCGTGGATCATCGAAGACGACTACGACGGCGAATTCAGTTACCAGACCGCTCCGCTGCCGGCGCTGAAATCGCTCGACGCCTGCGATCGCGTGATCTATTGCGGCTCGTTCAACAAGACGCTGTTCTCGGGGCTGCGCATCGGCTTCATGGTCGTGCCGGCGGAACTGAGGCCGATGCTGTCGGCCGTGTGGCACGCGACCGCGCGCTCCGTCGGCGTGGCGCCCCAGCTCGCGCTGGCCCGCTTCATCGCGCACGGCGATTTTGCGAAGCACCTGCGCGCCAGCCGCCACGCGTACCGTCAGCGGCGCGACATCGTGCTCGACCAGCTGGCGAAGCACGCCGTCGGACGGTACACGGTGTCCGGCGAACACGCGGGATTTCATTTCGTGCTGTGGCTGCCGCCCGGGTCGGACGACGCATCGTACGTCGCGCAGGCCCACGCGGCCGGCGTCGCATTGCAGACGATCCGCGGATTCTGCCGAAGCGCCGAGTGCGAAGCCGGTGTCGTCGTCGGGTATTCGGCACTGACGACCGCGCAAGCGCGGCATGGCGGCCGGATCCTCGCAAAGCTGCTGGCGCAACCCGCATAGCGGCGCTTGCCATCGGTGCCGCGTTCGGCGGCAACCCGCTTCCTTCCCTTTTCAAACCGAGCCGCGCGCCGCGAAAACCGCGGCCACCGTCGTTTCGACCTCGGGAAATCCATGACACAAAGGACACGATTGTGAACGGAAATGAAAGCAGGCTGAAAGTGCCCCGCAATTAACATCCGCGTCACTCGAACAACATCTATGCGTAACTGGAGGAAGACATGCCGTTTGCACCGAAGCACCTCGCCGCCGCGCTGGCGATCGTCCTGGGCACTGCCGCCGGCAGCGCCGTCGCGCAGGTTCCGGCCGGGTATCCGGGTAATTACCAGGGCGTGATCGACGCCGCGAAGAAGGAAGGCAAGCTGATCGTCTACTCGACGACCGACACGGGCCTCGTGCGTCCGCTGATCAAGGACTTCGAAAGCCTGTACGGCGTCAAGGTCGAGTACAACGACATGAACAGCACCGAGCTGTACAACCGCTACATCAGCGAGAACGCGGCGAGCAGCACCAGCGCCGACGTGCTGTGGAGCTCGGCGATGGACCTGCAGGTCAAGCTCGTCAACGATGGCCTGATGGCGTCCTACGATTCGCCCGAAAGCGCGAACCTGCCGCAATGGTCGCAATACCAGAAGCAGGCGTACGGCACGACGTTCGAGCCGCTCGCGATCGTCTACAACAAGCGCCTGATCCCCGAGAACGAAGTCCCGACGACGCGCGCCGACCTGATCAAGCTGCTCACCACGCAGGGCGACAAGTTCAAGGGCAAGGTCACGACCTACGACATCGAGAAATCGGGCGTCGGCTTCAACTACCTGACGCAGGACGCGCACGTGAACGAGAAGGTCACGTGGGAGCTCGTGAAGGCGATCGGCGCGACCGGCCCGAAGCTGCAGTCGAGCACCGGCGCGATGATGGAGCGAATCTCGTCGGGCGAGAACCTGATCGGCTACAACATCATCGGTTCGTATGCGTATGCCAAGGCGAAGAAGGACAAGTCGATCGGCTATGTGTTTCCGAAGGACTACACGCAGGTCGTGAGCCGCCTCGCCACCGTGTCGAAGAAGGCGAAGAACCCGAACGCCGCGAAGCTGTGGGTCGACTACCTGCTGTCGAAGCGCGGCCAGACGCTGATCGCGAACCAGGCGAACCTGTACGCGATCCGCGCGGACGTGACCGGCGAAACGTCGGCCGCGAGCCTGTCGAAAGAGCTCGGCGATTCGCTGAAGCCGATCCAGATCGGCACCGGCCTGCTCGTCTATCTCGACCAGTCGAAGCGCCTGGCTTTCCTGAAGCAATGGCAGCAGTCGATCAAGCGCTGATCCGCTGACTGCCGGCCGCCCGCCGCACCTCGCGCGGGCGGCCCCTTCCCCTTACCGATTTCCTAGAGGCGGCCATCCGGATGGCCGCAGGGGCGAACTCATGCTTTCAACCAGCACACGCGGAACGGCGCCGGCCGTTCCGCCCACCACCGGCCAGCGCGACGCGATTCCCGCGCTGCCGGTCAACAGCCTGCAGCCGCTCGCCGGCATGCTGCGCTGGATCGTCGTCGCGGTGCTGACCATCGCGGTCGCGCTGCCGCTCGGCTTCATCCTGTTCCAGAGCCTGCTGTCCGCGCCGTTCTTCGACGCGAACAAGACGCTCGGCATCGAAGGTTTCCGCTTCATCTTCAGCGATCCCGACTTCTGGTCGGCCGTGAAGAACTCGTTCATCATCGCCGGCGGGATGCTGTTCATCTCGATCCCGCTCGGCGGCATCCTCGCGTTCCTGATGGTGCGCACCGACCTGCCCGGCCGCCGCTGGCTCGAACCGCTGCTGCTCACGCCCGTGTTCGTGTCGCCGATGGTGCTCGCGTTCGGCTACGTGGTCGCGGCCGGCCCGGTCGGCTTCTACTCGGTGTGGTTCAAGGAACTGTTCGGGGTGCAAAACGTGCCCTGGAACGTGTATTCGATCTTCGCGATCACGGTGATCGTCGGCCTCACGCACGTGCCGCACGTATATCTGTATTCGTCGGCCGCGCTGCGCAACCTCGGCTCCGACGTCGAGGAAGCCGCGCGCGTGACGGGTGCCCGCCCGTTCCGCGTCGCGCTCGACGTGAGCCTGCCGATGACGATGCCCGCGCTGCTGTTCGCCGGCGTGCTCGTGTTCTTCCTCGGCTTCGAGGTGTTCGGGCTGCCGCTCGTGCTCGGCGATCCGGAAGGCCACCTCGTGCTCGCGACCTACCTGTACAAGCTGACCAACAAGCTCGGCGTGCCGTCGTACCACCTGATGGCGGCGGTCGCGGTGTGCATCGTCGCGATCACGTTCCCGCTCGTGCTGCTGCAGCGCCGCCTGCTGAAAACGGCGAACCGCTTCGTCACGGTGAAGGGCAAGGCCGGCCGCTCGACGGTGCTGCCGCTCGGCGTGTGGCGCTGGGTCGCGCTCGCGATCGTCGCGCTGTGGCTGATGCTGACCGTGATCGTGCCGATCTCGGGCATCGTGCTGCGCGCGTTCGTGACCAACTGGGGCGAAGGCGTCGCGCTCGCCGAGGTGCTGACGCTTTCGAACTTCATCGAGCTGTTCGAGCAGGACAACCTGGTGCGCGCGATCGTCAACACGCTCGGCATCGGCGTGATCGGCGGCGCACTCGCGATCGGCTTCTACTCGCTCGTCGCGTTCGCCGGCCACCGCCGCCCCGACTGGGCGACCAAGCTGCTCGACTACCTCGTGCTGCTGCCGCGCGCGGTACCGGGCCTGCTCGCCGGCCTCGCGTTCCTGTGGATCTTCCTGTTCGTCCCCGGCCTGCGCGAGCTGAAGAACTCGATGTGGAGCATCTGGATCGCGTACACGGTCGTGTGGCTCGCGTACGGGATGCGGCTGATCCAGAGCGCGCTGCTGCAGGTCGGCCCCGAGCTCGAGGAAGCCGGCCGCAGCGTCGGCGCGACGCGCAGCCGCGTGTCGCTCGACGTGACGCTGCCGCTCGTGCGTTTCGGCCTGCTCGCCGCGTGGCTGCTGATCTTCATGATCTTCGAGCGCGAATACTCGACGGCCGTCTACCTGCTGTCGCCCGGCACCGAAGTGATCGGCGCGCTGCTCGTGTCGCTGTGGGCGACCGGCGCCGTCGACCAGGTCGCCGCGCTTTCTGTCATCAACATCGCGATGGTCGGCGCCGGTCTCGGCGTGGCCCTGCGTTTCGGAGTGAAACTTCATGGATAAGCTCATCGTCGACGACCTGCATCTCAGCTACGGCACCAATCCGATCCTCAAGGGCGTGTCGTTCGAACTGAAGGCCGGCGAAGTCGTGTGCCTGCTCGGCGCGTCGGGCAGCGGCAAGACCACGCTGCTGCGCGCGGTGGCCGGCCTCGAACAGCCGTCCGACGGCCGCATCCAGCTCGACGACCGCGTGTTCTTCGACGGCGCGAAGCGCGTCGACCTGCCCGTCGAGCAGCGCTCGCTCGGCCTCGTGTTCCAGTCGTACGCACTGTGGCCGCACCGCACCGTCGCCGAGAACGTCGGCTACGGGCTGAAGCTGCGCCGCGTCGCGCCTGCCGAACAGAAACGCCGCGTGCAGAGCGCGCTCGACCAGCTCGGCCTCGGCCATCTCGCGGAACGCTTTCCGCATCAGTTGTCGGGCGGCCAGCAGCAGCGCGTCGCAATCGCACGCGCGCTCGTCTACAACCCGCCGGTGATCCTGCTCGACGAGCCGCTGTCGAACCTCGACGCGAAGCTGCGCGAGGAAGCGCGTGCGTGGCTGCGCGAGCTGATCGTGTCGCTCGGGCTGTCGGCACTGTGCGTGACGCACGACCAGACCGAGGCGATGGCGATGTCCGACCGCATCCTGCTGCTGCGCAACGGCCGCATCGAGCAGGAAGGCACGCCGGCCGAGCTGTACGGCGCACCGCGTTCGCTGTACACGGCCGAGTTCATGGGCAGCAACAACCGGATCGACGCGCGCGTCGCCGCGATCGACGGCGAATGCGTGACGCTCGCCGGCGACGGCTGGGAAATCCGCGCGATGGCGCGCGACACGCTCGCGCCGGGCCAGGACGCGCAGGCCGTGATCCGCCTCGAACGCGTGCAGGTCACCGACGGCCCGGGCGCGAACCGGCTGCAGGCCGACCTCGTCACGTCGATGTATCTCGGCGACCGCTGGGAATACCTGTTCCATTGCGGCGACATGCGCCTGCGCGCGTTCGGCCACGTGCCGCGTGCGGCCGGCAAGCACTGGATCGAATTCCCGACCAACGACTGCTGGGCGTTCGCGAAAGCGGGCTGACCCGATCGCGGCGGCCCGCGCGCCGCCGCGCCTGCACGTCGCGCGCATCGCGCCACGCGATGATGAGCCTGTCCGGCGGACATCTTCGGGCGTCCGCCGCGGCCGGTTACGCGCCGCACCTGTTTCACCCAACCCACAAGAACCAAGGAGACACCGTCAATGAAGTCACGCGCAGAACGTTCCATTCGCACAGTAGTCCTCACGGGCTCGGCCGCCGCGGCCTGCATCGCCGCACCCGCCGTGCACGCGCAGTCGTCGGTCACGATCTACGGGATCATGGATGCCGGCATCGAATACACGAACCACGCTGCCCCAGAAGGCGGCAATTCGTTCAAGCTCAAGTCCGGCAACAAGAACACGTCGCGCTGGGGCTTGCGCGGCGTCGAGGATCTCGGTGGCGGGCTGAAGGCGATCTTCCGCCTCGAAAGCGGGATCGATCTCGCGAACGGCGCCTTCGACGACGGCCCCGACTCGATCTTCGCGCGCCGCGCGACGGTCGGCCTGAAAGGCAAATGGGGCGAGCTGTCGCTCGGCCGCAACTTCACCGTCACCTACGACTACATGCTGCCGTTCGACCCGATGGGTTACGCGCAGAACTACTCGTGGGCGACGTCGTCGATGGCGACGGGCGGCCGCAAGGACGGCCTGTTCACGCGCTCGTCGAACGCGGTGCGTTACGACGGCGAATTCAGCGGCTTCAAGTTCGGCGCGCTGTACGGCTTCGGCAACGTGCCGGGCAGCGTGAAAACCAGCTCGAAATACGATTTCGCGCTCGGCTACGAGACGGGCCCGTTCGCGGCGGTGGTCACGTTCGACCGCCAGAACGGCGCGGCCGACAGCGTCACGCCGGCCGATACGGTCAACTACATCCAGGGTATCCATGCCGGCCTGAGCTACGACTTCGGCAACCTGAAGACGATGGCCGGTTACCGCAATTACAAGCGCACGTTCCGCACGACGGCGGCGAACCAGTTGAGCGACATGTATTGGGTCGGCGGGTCGTACCAGTTCACGCCGACGTTCTCGCTGATCGCGGCCGTCTATCACCAGAACATCAAGGGCGGCACCGACGCCGATCCGACGCTCGTGTCGCTGCGTGCGCAGTACGCGCTGTCGAAGCGCACGGTGCTGTATGCGGCCGGCGCGTTCGCGATTGCGAAGCACGACCAGAAAGTCGGCGTATCGCGCGACTTCAACGGGTACGGCACGACGCAGGTCGGCGTGACAGCGGGGATTCAGCAGCGGTTCTGAGGCCGATGCGGCGGGGGGCGACGGGTGTTGTTTGCCTTCGGCCGCCCGCCCTTCCTTCCCCAACGCTCGGCAGCACGGCGGCTGATGAACGGTTGTAGCCGCGCCGACCAGCCATCGCGCCGAATCCGGACCACGGCGGTCCGGTCGTCGCCTCAGACGCCTCAGACGCCTCAGTCACCTCAGTCACCTCAGTCACCTCAGTCACCTCAGTCGCCTCAGACGCCTCAGTCGCCGTGCATCGTGAACACCGGGCGCACGACGCTGTTCACATCGTCCCAGTGCTCACCGACCGCCGACAGCGGCACGGTGCGCGTGTCGATCGTCAATCCAGCGGGTCCGGCCGCATCGAACACGCCGCGCACCGAGTCCAGCAAGCGCGGCAGCGACACGCTGCCGATGCCGCTGCCCATCAATTCGATCGCGGTGGCGCGCAGCACCGCGCCCGGCAACGACACGTCCGCGCCACCGATCGAGCCGATCTGCACGAATCGCAGCCGGCGCCCGTCGGGCGTCGCCTTCGCCGCGGCAACCAGCAGCGTCCGCGCGCTGGGCCCCCACAGATAGTCGAGCACGACATCCACGCCCGCACGGAAATGCGGTTCGAGCGCACGCGCCAGCTGCGCGTCGTCCTGCTGCAGCGACACGACGGCGTCCGCGCCGGTATTCAGCAAAGCGTCCAGCGCGGCCGCGTTGCGGCCCGTCGCGATCACTTTTGAGGCGCCGAGATGCTTCGCGATCCGCACCGCCAGCCGCCCCGACGTCCCCGTCGCACCGTTGACGAGCACCGTCTCGCCCGCGACGAGCCGCGCGCGTTCGGTCAGCGCGGCCCACGACGACATCCCGGGAATCGCGATCGCCGCGGCCGTGACGTCGTCGAGCGCGTCCGGCAGCGGCACGCATCGCGCGTCGGGTGCGATCGTGCGCTCGGACATCGCGCCGAACGGCGCGGGCGCACCGAAGAAATAGACGCGCTGCCCGTCGTCGCGGCGGCCGACGCCGTCGACGCCGACGACGAACGGATAAGCTCCGTCCGACGAGTAATGCGTGCCGGACGCACGCGCCTGCGCGATCCGGCTCTGCGCGGACGCCGTCACGTCGATCAGGCTGTGGCCCGGCATCGCGCACGGCGGTTCGAATTCCATATGGACGGGACGCTCGCCGGCGCCCGTCACGACTGCAGCTTTCATGTCGGCTCCTTGAATCGGGGATCTCGATCGACGGTTCGGGTGGACGTCAACGTGCGTCGAGCCACGCGCGCAGCGCGGGATCGCGCACTTCCATCACGTCGAACAGGCCGAGCGCGCGCAGCGCCGGCAATGCGTCGATCGCGTCGGCCTGCGCGCGCGCCCGGTCGTCGGGCGCAGCGTCCGCGTCGGTCAGGACCCGCGCGTTCGCAAGAAACGCACCCACGGTGCCCTTGCGAATCGTCGTTCCGCCGACTTCGATCCGGTCGGCATGGTCGGGAAGCATCTGTTCGGCTCGCATCGTGTCGTACTCCGGTTGTCATCGATGGACGCAGTGTAGGCGTGCGAAGCCGGCCGATCTCCGGTATAACTGCCATTCGATACCGCTATCCGGCCATGTCCGATCCACTCCTGCCCGCCCGCTTCATCACGTCCGACGACGGCCCGTTCGTCGTCGCCGCCGTCCTGTCGCAACGCGACCCGCGCGTGACCGCGCCGCACGCGCATGCGCGCGGCCAGCTGGTCGGTGCGCTGAGCGGGCTGCTGACGATCGGTCTCGACGACCAGGACTGGGTCGTGCCGGCGATCCACGCGATCTGGATTCCGCCGCATTGCCGGCATTCGCTGCGCTCGTTCGGGCCGATTTCCGGCTGGTCGGCGTTCGTCGCCGAAGCGCGTTGTGCAGCGCTGCCCGATACGCCGCGCGCGATCCGCACGACGCCGCTGTTGCGCGAAGCCGTGCAGCGCGCGGCCAGCTGGGGCGATGCGGAACTGGATGCCGCGCAGGCGCGGATCGCCGACGTGATCCTCGATGAGATCGCGTCGTCGGAAGTCGAAGCGCTGGGGCTGGTACGGCCGCAGGACCCGCGGCTCATGCGGATCACCGACGCGCTCGCCACGGATCTCGCGGACAACCGGCGGCTGGAGGAATGGGCCGAATGGGCCGGCATCAGTGCACGGACGATGAGCCGCCGTTTCGTTGCCGAGACGGGGCTGACGTTCGCGCAGTGGCGTCAGCAGGCGAGGCTGCTGCGCGCGCTGGAGAAAATCGCCGATGGCGTGCCGGTGACGACGATCGCGCTCGATCTCGGGTACGACAACGTGAGCGCGTTCATCGACATGTTCCGGCGGGCGCTGGGGACGACGCCCGGGAGGTATTTGGAAGTAGCAAGATCGGAAGTCGGGACAATGGGAAGTCAGTCGTAACCCATTCGCAAGTCTTGCGCCTGCGCACTCGGTTCCGCCATCGCATCGCCGCTTGCTTCACCGCTTGTTGCCCTGCGACACGTCAGGTCGACGGCGAGGACACGTCGACGAGCCCCAACCTCGCGATTCGGGATCGCATTCGATTCGAGCACGATCTTCCGGTCCCGATGCTCCGATTCGTCAGGCAGTGCGTCTGCGTTGCTTGGCATATCTGTCATCGCGCCTCGCTCAATACGTGGTGTCGCCATTCTTTTCCGCCGGTCGAGACGCCCCCTTGAACTGCGCAGCCAACCGCTCCGCGCTTCTCGCCAGCAGCGTCGTATCGACCCCGACCGCAACGAACAGCGCCCCCGCTTCCAGATACCGCCGCGCCGCCGCTTCATCCGCGCTCAGAATCCCCGGCGCCTTGCCGGCCGCCTTGATCGTCCGGATCGCGCCGTCGATCGCGGCCTGCACGTCCGGGTGCCCCGGATTGCCGAGATGCCCGAGATCGGCCGCCAGATCGGCCGGCCCGATGAACACGCCATCAACCCCTTCGACGCGCGTTATCGCGTCGATCGCTTCGAGCCCCGCGCGCGTCTCGACCTGCACGAGCACGGCCATCTCGTCGTTCGCGCGATGCAGGTAGTCGCCGACGCGGTTCCATCGCGACGCGCGCGCCAGCGCGCTGCCGACGCCACGAATCCCGTGCGGCGGGTAGCGCGTCGCGGCAACGGCCGCGCGCGCTTCGTCGGCGCCCTGCACCATCGGCACCAGCAGCGTCTGCGCGCCGAGATCGAGCACCTGCTTGACGATCACCGGATCGTTCCACGGCACGCGCACGACCGGGTGCGACGGATACGGCGCGATCGCCTGCAGTTGCGCGAGGATCGTCGGCACCGTGTTCGGCGCATGCTCGCCGTCGATCAACAGCCAGTCGAAACCGGCGCCAGCGACGACTTCGGCGCTGTACGGATTCGCGAGGCCGAGCCACAGCCCGATCTGCGCATCGCCGCGTGCGAGCGCGGCCTTGAAGACATTCGAAGGAATCTGCATCGCTCGCTCACTCGAAGTAGCACTGGATCGTCCCGAGCGGGCCGTAATCCACGCTGAACGTGTCGCCCGGCCGCGCCGCGCACGGCCGCGTGAACGAGCCGCCGAGCACGATCTGCCCGGGCTCCAGCGCGACGTGGAAGCGCGACAGCCGGTTCGCGAGCCACGCGACGCCGTTCGCCGGATGGTTCAGCACGCCGGCCGCGACACCCGTTTCCTCGACCACGCCGTTGCGCGACATGATCGCCGCGACCCAGCGCAGGTCGACGTCGTGCGGCTTCACCGGCCGGCCGCCGATCACGACACCCGCGTTCGCCGCGTTGTCGGCGATCGTGTCGAACACCTTGCGCGGCCGTTTCGTATCGGGATCGATCGACTGGCTGCGCGCATCGATGATCTCGAGCGCGGGTACTACATAATCGACCGCGTCGTACACATCGAAGATCGTGCAGTCCGGCCCCGAGAGCCGCTTGCCGAGCACGAACGCGAGTTCCACCTCGACGCGCGGCACGATGAAGCGGCCGGTCGGGATCGTGCCGCCGTCCGCGAAGAACATGTCGTCGAGCAGCGCGCCGTAGTCGGGCTCGTCGATCTGCGACGTGTTCTGCATCGCCTTCGACGTGAGGCCGATCTTGTGCCCCTTCAGCGTGCGGCCTTCCGCGAGCTTGAGGGTCACCCACGCGCGCTGGATCGCGTATGCGTCGTCGATCGTGATGTCGGGATGATCCAGCGAAATCTGGCGGATCTGCTTGCGCTCGCGCTCGGCGTCGTGCAGACGCCGCGCGAGCTGGTCGATGAGGGCGGGTTCGAGCATGGTCGGATCGGGAATGGGTTCAGCCGGCCCGCTTGTAGCGGGCGTGGATGTTGTTGTGCTTGTACGAGCCGCTTTCGCTGAACTCGGTCAGCTCCATCGACAGCGCGAGATAGCGTTTCGCGTACAGCTCGGCGAAATGCGCCTTGATCGCGTCGAACAGCGCGTCGCACGCGGCTTTCTTCGTGTCGTCGCTGCGGCCCGAGCCGATCTTCAGCGTCACGTGGACGAACGCGTCGTCCTCCGTGCCGTCGGCGACGCAGTAGTCCTGCAGCTCGATCGCGCGCGATCGGATGCCGCCGGTCGGGAACACGCCGCCCTGCGCGATCAGCGTCGCGTTGATCGTGCTCAGCAGCGCGGGAATGCGCGCGTCGTCGCGGATGTTCGCGGTGTATTCGACGACGATGTGTGGCATAGCAATTCTCCTGTCGACCCGAGTTAGCGCTTTAGCGCTTACTCGGGTCACATGCATAGCAGTCGGATGTCGGATGCGGGGTGGCGGCGTTCAGGGCAGCGGGAAGATCGCGTTGATCTGCCCGGTGCCCGAACTCGCGAAATAGTCGGTGACGATCTCGACCGGCTTGTCGTAACGATCCCAGCCGAGCAGGCCGAGCAGCATCGCCGTGTCGTGCATGCCGCCTTCGCCGTGGCAATGCGTGTTGTACTCGGGCAGCATCGCGCAGAAGGTCTTGAAATCGCCTTGCTTCCACAGCTCGACCACGCGCAGGTCGACCTGCCGGAAGAACTCGCGGCTGATCTGGTGGATCGATTCCTCGGGGCTGCCGTTGTCGTTGAAGCGGTGCGACAGCGAACCGCTCGCAAGGAACGCGACGTTCGAATCGCTCTTCTCGATCGCCTCGAGCAGCGCCTCGCCGAAGCGCCGGCTTTCGTCGAGCGTATGCCACATGCACCAGCCGGCGATCGACACGACCTTGAAGTGCTGGTCGCCGTTCATGTAGCGCATCGGCACGAGCGTGCCGTATTCGAGTTCGAGGCTGTCGATCTCGTGCGCGCGCGTCGCGATCCCGCGTGCGCTGGCCGTCTCGGCGATCAGTTGGCCGAGCGCCGGGTTGCCCGGATACGCGTACTCCATGTCGCGGATGAAATGCGGCAGCTCGTTGCTCGTGTAGGTGCCCGCGAACCGCGCATTGCAGTTCACGTGATAGCCCGCGTTGACGAGCCAGTGCACGTCCGACACGACGATCGTGTCGACGCCGAGCGCGCGGCAGCGCTCGCCGATCAGCTGATGGCCGCGGATCGCCGCTTCGCGGCAGCCGTGATGCCTGCCGGGAAGTTCCGACAGGTACATCGACGGCACGTGCGTGATTTTCGCGGCGAGGGACAGTTTGCCCATCGTTAAGTCTCCGTATCGTTCTTGCGGCGAAACGACCCGCGCCCGTTACACGCCCCAGCGCGGAATGTGATGCGAACCCATCGAGATGCACACGTTCTTGATCTCCGCGAACACCTCGAAACTGTACTCGCCGCCCTCGCGCCCGGTGCCCGATTCCTTCACGCCGCCAAACGGCTGGCGCAGGTCGCGCACGTTCTGGCTGTTCACGAACACCATCCCGGCCTCGATGCCGCGCGCGAGGCGATGCACCTTGCCGACGTCCTGCGTCCAGATGTACGACGCGAGGCCGTACGACGTGTCGTTCGCGAGCCGCAGCCCTTCTTCCTCGTCCTCGAACGGAATCAGGCACGCGACCGGCCCGAAGATCTCCTCCTGCGCGATGCGCATCCGGTTGTCGACGTCGGCGAACACGGTCGGCCGCACGAAGTTGCCGTTGCGCAGATGGTCGGGCAGGCCCGCCGGCTTGTCCGCACCGCCCGCGACCACGCGCGCGCCTTCCTGCTCGCCGACGCGGATATAGCCCGTCACCTTCTCCCAGTGCTGGCGCGTGATCATCGCGCCGAGCTGCGTGGCCGGATCGGACGGATCGCCAACCACCAGGTTATTCGCGCGGCGCGCGAATTCCTGCACGAAGCGGTCGTAGATCGTGCGCTGCACGAAGATCCGCGAACCGGCCGTGCAGCGTTCGCCGTTGATCGAGAAGATCGTGAACAGCGACGCATCGAGGGCACGGTCGAAATCCGCGTCGTCGAAGATCAGCACCGGCGACTTGCCGCCGAGCTCCATCGAATACTTCTTGAGGCCCGCGCGCTCCATGATCCGCTTGCCCGTGACCGTGCCGCCCGTAAACGACACCGCACGCACGTCCGGATGCCGCACGAGCGCGTCGCCGGCGGTTGCGCCATAGCCCTGCACGACGTTCAGCACGCCCGGCGGGATGCCGGCTTCGAGCGCGAGCCGGCCGAGCTGGTCGGCCGTCAGCGGCGACAGCTCCGACATCTTCAGCACGGCCGTGTTGCCGAGCGCGAGGCACGGCGCCGTCTTCCATGTGGCCGTCATGAACGGCACGTTCCACGGCGACACCAGCGCACACACGCCGACCGGCTGGTACAGCGTGTAGTTCAGCATCTGGTCGTCGACCGGATAGGTGCGGCCGTTCATCTGCACGCACACTTCGGCGAAGAAGTTGAAATTCTCGGACGCGCGCGGAATCAGCTGCTTGCTCGTCTGCGCGATCGGCAGGCCGGTGTCCTGCGTCTCCAGCGCCGCGAGCATCGGCACGTTCTTCTCGATCAGCTCGCCGAGCTTGCGCATCAGCTTCGCGCGCTCCTTCGCAGGCGTGTTCGCCCATTTCGGGAAGGCTTCCTTCGCCGCGCGCACGGCCGCGTCGACTTCGGCCTCGCCGGCCGACGCGACGTCGGTGATCACGTCGCCCGTCGCGGGATTCAGCGTCGTGAAGGTCTCGCGGCTCTCGACTTCGCGGCCGTCGATCCAGTGCTTGATGGTCATGGGTTCTCCTTGGGCGACGGGCTCAGCCGGCGCGATAGTAGTCTGCTTCGCCGACGATCGTGTTCACGAGCCGGCCGATCCCTTCGATTTCGGTCATGACCTCGTCGCCCGGCTGCGTGTCCGCCAGCCCCTCGGGCGTGCCGGTCAGGATCAGGTCGCCCGGCGAGAGCGTCATGAAGCTGCTGATATGCTCGATCAGCGCCGGCACGTCGAAGATCATGTCGCGCGTGCTGCCGCGCTGCGTCTCCCGGCCGTTCACCGTCGTGCGCAGCGTCAGGTCGCCCGCATCGCCGATCTCGTCGCGGCTGACGAACCACGGCCCGAGCGGCGTGCAGGTGTCGCGGTTCTTCACGCGCAGGTTCGGGCGGTAGTAGTTCTCGAGATAGTCGCGGATCGCGTAATCGTTCGCGACCGTATAGCCGGCCACGTAGTCGATCGCCTGCGCGCGGCGCACGTTGCGCGCGGGCCGGCCGATCACGACGGCCAGTTCGCACTCGTAGTGCATGTGGGTAGCATCCGCCGGGCGCACCGTGCGCGACCGGTGACCGATGAAGGTGTTCGGCCCCTTCAGGAAGATCAGCGGCTCGCTCGGCGCCTTGAACGCGAGTTCCTTCGCGTGGTCGGCGTAGTTGAGGCCGAGCGCGAACGTCGTGCGCGGCGCGACGGGCGGCAGCCATGCGACCTCTTCGTCGGCGACCACGCGCCCCGTGTCGAGGCGGATCGCACCGTCGCCGGCCGGTTCGGCCGCATGCAGTGCGCCGTTGTAGATCACGCGCGCCGTCTTCATCGTGTTTCCTCCGCAATCAGCGTGTGCCGCAGCGTGCCGATGCCGGCCGCGGCGATCTCGATCGTGCTGCCCGCGCGGGCGCGCGGTGCGCCGCCCGCAACGCCGAGCAGCAGCACATCGCCCGCGTCGAACGACATGAACGCCGTCACGTCGGCGATCAGCTCGCGCACGGGGCGGATCAGCGTCGCGGTCGATGTGGATGCGGCCACGTCGCCGTCGATCCGCACGGTCAGTGCGAGCGCGTCGACATCGGCCAGCGCGGCGGCCGGCACGATCGCCGGGCCCAGCGGGCAGAAACCGTCACGACACTTGAAGCGTACGGCCGGACGGTAATAATCGGGATGCGGCACCGACACGTCGCTCGCGAGCGTGAAGCCGTGCACGTAGTCGAGCGCCTGCGCAGCCGGCACGCGCGTCGCGCGCCGCGCGAACACGACGGCCACCGACGCGCCGATCTCGAGCGCGTCGACGCCGGCCGGCACGACGACGGCCGCGCCGTCGGCCGCATGCGTGTTGGCCGGCTTGATGTAAAGGATCGGCGCCTGCGGCGGGCGGCCGTAAGGCGGTGCGTTCACCGCAGCGCCGAGCGCGTCGAGCGCCGCGCGCTCGTTGAGCAGCGCACCGTAGACGGTACCGATGGCGACCGGCAACGGCGGCGCCGCGGCGGTCGTGCAAGACAGCTCCATGCGTCATTCCCCTGCCGCGCGTCGCGGCGCATCGTCAATACTTAACATCTTAAGTAAACAATCGGGCGCTGGCAACCTCGATTACCCTGATACGCGAAATTCACCACCTTCGGCTGTTAAGATTGATGCGTCCCCGTCCACTGTCCACCCCGATGAACCGTACGCTCGACCATCGCAACCTGGCCATGCTGCTGCTCGAAGCCCGCGAAACGCTGATGGGCCTGTTCCGCCCCATTCTCAAGGAATTCGCGCTGACCGAACAGCAATGGCGGATCATCCGCGTGCTCGACGGCGAACCGGCGCATGCACTCGAAGCGGGACAGATCGCGCGGCGCTGCTGCATCCTGAGCCCGAGCCTCACGGGCGTGCTGGAACGGATGGAGCGCGACGGGCTGATCACGCGCACGCGCGCGCAGGAGGATCAGCGCCGGCTGCTGGTCAGCCTGACGCCGCAAAGCAGGAAACTCGTCACGGAAATCGGTCCGCGCATCGACGAGCAATACCGGCAGCTCGAATCGCGCTTCGGCCAGGACGGCCTCGAAGACATCTACCGCGCGCTCGACCGGCTGATCGAACTCGGCGGCAACGCGGGATGATGGTGCCCCGTTCCCGCCAGTTGCGGGAACGGAGCACCGGTACGGCGCGGGCGGTCAGTGCATCGCGCCGCGCATCAGCTCGGTCACGGCAACGCCGCGCGACGTGCGCATGCATTCCTCGACGTAATCGATGAACGGCAACGGCTCGAAATCGATTTCATCGCGCACGCGGCGGTTGTCGAACACGCGATCGACCGTCGCGAATTCCGCGCAACGCTGCAGCGCCCGGCCGATCACGCGTTCGAGTGCCGGATCGGGCCGCCCGAGCACGTCGCGCACCACGAGCGGCAGCTCGGCCGGCGCGCACGCCGCGTAGCGCGGCGCCCCCGTCATCCCGGCCGCCTCGTCCATCGCGCGCACGATCTGCGCGACCTGCGGCGCCTCGTCGCCGGCCGACACGTGATAGAGATCGTGCGCGAGCGTCGGCTTGACGGCCAGCAGCATCGTCGCGCGCGCCACGTCGTCCACCGACACGATGTCGATGCGGGTCATCGGCCGCGCGGTGAAGCGACGCGCGGCATGCGCAAGCCGGAACATCCAGAACGAATTCGGCGCGGGCCGCGTACCGAGCACCGTGTGGCCGACGACGTGCGACGGCCGCACGACAACGAGCGGCAGCCCGAGCGCGCGCAGGCGTTGCTCCGTTTCCGCCTTCGCGTGCAGGTAATCCGCCGCGAGCACCGCGCCCGGCAGGCCTTCGCCGTCCTGCGCGACGTCGTTCGCCGCGGCTCCCGCCACTTCTTCGTGCACGATGCCGCCGCGGCCCGCATGCGCATAGGCCGTGCCGACGTACACGAAGCGCTGCAGGCGCGGCGCCCGCGCGAAGCGTTCGGCGAAACGCACCGAATCGGCGATGTCGGCCTGCAGGTGCGCGCCGTCTGCCGGCGACGCATGGCCGGCGCAGTGGATCACGTGTGTTGCGCCGGCGAGGCGCGGTGCGTCGGGGCCCTGCCACGCGTCGCCGAGTGCGCCGACGATCACGTTCGCGTCGGTCAGGCGCGACGCCCAGTACGGCGCAAGCCCCGCGCGCAGCGCCGCTTCGCGCAGCCGTGCGACGGCGTGGCCGCGATCCTGCGCGCGCACGACGCACACGATGCGTTCGAGCAACCCTGCATTGACGAGCGCCGTCAGCACGGTACTGCCGATGAAGCCGGTCGCGCCGGTCAGCACCAGCCGTCCGACGTTCGCCGCCGCGACCGGTGCGCTGGCCGGCGACACGAGGCTCGTCCGCCAGTTGAGCGACAACGCGGTTTTCCAGATCAGCACGATAGTCTCCTTCGAAGAGTCGGCCGGGCGGCGCGGCAGCCCGCGGTTGCGGGCGGCACACGGCTCACCGGCCGGGCCGGGGCTGACGCGCGCCCTGGCTGTCCCGATCGGGCATGCGGCCCGCGATCGCGTCGATCGCGTCTCTGGCACGAGGCGGCGGCAGCCGCCGAGGACGGGCGTGCGCGGCACAGGATCGGGAAGTTCCCAGTGTGGGGCCCGACCGTATGCAAGTCTGTCCCGAAAGTTTCGTGAAAGTGTGCCGATTTGTACGCGATTGTCTGAGTGTGTCGTTCCGGCCACGCCGTCAAAGCGCCGAAACATCCGGTCGGGTCGCATTCGTACGGTGCCGGGTTGCGTCGGCCGGCCCGGTTTCGGCGGCAGCCGCGCGCGACAGATCGACGCGCCCCCCAGCCATGTCATCCCATGTCTCGACCGTCACCGATGCGCGCGTCGACACCGCAATCGCCGATGCCACTTGCGTTTGCGCGCGCCGCCCGAATGGCCGCGGATCGTCAGACGTCGTTTCATCTGAAACCGAAATGGATTCAATACGGATTTGTTGCGGATTATCACTTGCGTTTCACACCAGTCTATCTAGACTGATCAAGTCAAAACGGTCGAATGCATCATTTCTTTCAGGAGACGATCCAATGCGCCTCACGATTCGGATTAATGGCAGCGAATCCGCAACCCGGCAATCCTTCGCCGTGTTGTGGGTGGATACCGACGAAGGACTGTGGTCGCGAGAGGCACATCAGGGCATCGATCTCCCGACCTGGGGCAAGGTCCGCGACGTCGAGGGCGCGATGGCGCTCTGCGCGGCCGACGGCGGGAGCGCCGTATGCCAGTTGAAGGGGCTGTCGTTCGGTGCGACGCAGCGCGAACAGGGCCCCGCCGTGCTCGCCGGCGATCACCCGGGCGCATGGCGCCTGCAGGCGGTCGATCGTTGCACGACCGAGCCGGAATACCGGGAATTCATTTCCGTCGCCCGATAGGAATTTTTTACGTAAATCGTCTGCGGTTTTCGGGTTTATTCCGGTTTCAGCGATATTCATTGCGATATTCATTATTAACGGCGCCCCTCTTTGGGGCGTTTTTCATTTCCCGCTTTAAAGAAATAATCAGGTGCCGGGCAATTGATCGCATACCGGCGACGGGCTGAATCGACCGGTACCGGATGTCATGCGTCCGGATCGACACGCAGCGGATCGTCCGCCTTTCGTCGCCTGCCGCGGCGGTGAAGTTCCGGTTCCGTCACGCCTTTCCTGCCCCCTTTTCCATACTTGACTGGTTCGTCGCCACGCGCTTTTTCACGGGGCCGGAACAGACTTTCCCCACATGGCGTTTACTCATTTATTACAATCGCATTATTCAGACTGACCTGCCGCCTCCGGCGGCCCGACCCGGCCATTGCATGAGCGTGAAAAAGAAGACCCACCCCGCCGATCCGTACGCGGCCAAGAATCCGATGCTCGCGTCGCGCCTGCCGATGTGGCGCTCGAAACTGATCGTGATCGTCGTGTTCCTGGCGTTCGCCGCGCTGATCGCGCGTGCCTTCTGGGTGCAGGTCGCGAACCAGGATTTCTACGTCGGCCAGGGCCAGAAGCGCTACCAGCGCACGATCGAGCTCGACGCGATGCGCGGGCGCATCGTCGACCGCAACGGCGCGATGCTCGCGGTCAGCCTGTCGACCTATGAAATCTGGGCGAATCCGAAACAGGTCGCCGATACCGACTATCCGCAGATCGCGAAGCTGCTCGACATGCCGCTCGCCGAGGTGAAGCGGCGGCTCGGCAACGACAAGACGTTCGTGCTGCTCAAGCGGCAGGTCGACGCGGACACCGCGGGCCGGCTCGACAAGCTCGCGATCGACGGCATCACGCAGATCGCCGATTCGAAGCGCTTCTACCCGGAAGGCGAATCGGCCGCGCATGTGGTCGGCTTCACGAACGTCGAAGATAAAGGCCAGGAAGGCGTCGAACTCGCGGCGAACGGGCGCCTGTCCGGCACGTCCGGGCAGCGCGAGGTGATCCGCGACCGGCTCGGCCGCATCGTATCGGACACGCGCCCGCTCGTTCCCGCGCAGCACGGCGCAACGATCGAGCTGACGATCGACCGCCGGATCCAGCAGCTCGCGTTCAGCCAGCTCAAGGCAGCCGTGATCGAGAACAACGCGGTGGCCGGCAGCGTCGTCGTGCTCGATGCGCAGAACGGCGAGATCCTCGCGCTCGCGAACTACCCGACCTTCGACCCGAACGACCGCGCGCGCCTCACGGGCCAGCAGCTGCGCAACCGCGCGGTGATCGACACCTTCGAACCCGGCTCGACGATCAAGCCGCTCGTCGTCGCGCTGTCGATCGACGAGCGCAAGGTCACGCCGAACACGATCATCAACACGTCGCCGGGCACGTACAAGATCGGCCCGGCCGTGATCCACGACACGTCGAACCACGGGTCGCTGACGGTGTCGCAGGCACTGCAGAAGTCGAGCAACGTCGCGCTCGCGAAGCTCGCGCTGAACCTGCCCGCCGAAACGATCTGGAACAAGTACCAGGAATACGGGATCGGCCGCGCACCGGAGCTGACGTTCCCGGGCGTCGCATCGGGCCGGCTGCGCGGCTACAAGCGCTGGCGGCCGATCGAGCAGGCGACGATGGCATACGGCTACGGCCTGTCGATGTCGCTGCTGCAGATCGCGCAGACCTACACGGCCTATGCGGGCGACGGCACGCTGCACCCGGTGTCGCTGCTGAAGAACGGCACCGACCAGCAGACGATCGACGCACATCGCGGCCACCGCGTGACGTCGCCGCAAACGGCCGCGTCGATCCGCTCGATGCTCGAGATGGCGGTCGGCGAAGGCGGCACGGGGCGCCGCGCGCGCGTCGACGGCTACCGGATCGGCGGCAAGACGGGCACTGCGCGCAAGCAGGTCGGCGCGACCTATGCGCAGGGCAAGTACCGCGCGCTGTTCGCGGGGATGGCGCCGATGAGCAACCCGCGCCTGATCGTCGCGGTGATGATCGACGAGCCGCGCGGCAAGGGCTACTACGGCGGCACGGTGGCCGGCCCGGTGTTCGCGTCGGTCACGAGCGGCTCGCTGCAGTTGCTCGGCGTGCCGCCCGACGCGCCGGTCGAGCCGGAGAAGCCGCAGCCGGCCAAGGCGGTTGCACCGCGGAAGACGGTCGCGGCGCCGAAGGCGGCGGCTCAACCGAAAACGGCTGCCGCGCAGAAAACCGCCGCGCCGGTGAAGACGGCCGCGCAATCCGGCATGACCGTGCCGACGAAGGCAGCGGCAAGCTGAAGCTGCCGGGCGGGCGACGCCGGGTGCCGCACCGCCCGCGCGCCCGCTCCGCCCACCCGCTTTCATATCCCACTCTCTAGGAACACACCGCATTATTTGAGCGTTCCGCCCGCGTCCTCCTACAATTTTTTCGCGCCGCGGGCGGCCTTGCCCGCGCGCCCGACGACAACAACGGAGAGAGACGCATGCGCTTCCACTGGAAAACGCTCGTGCTGGCCACCGCGAGCATCACGCTGCTGGCCGGCGCCCCGGCGCGGGCCGCCGACGCCACCGACGTGAAAATCGGCTTCCTCGTCAAACAGCCGGACGATCCGTGGTTCCAGGACGAATGGCGCTTCGCCGACCAGGCGGCGAAGGAACGGCATTTCACGCTGATCAAGATCGCGACGCCGAGCGGCGAAAAGGTGTCGACCGCGCTCGACAGCCTCGCCGCGCAAAAGGCGCAAGGCGTGATCATCTGCGCGCCCGACGTGAAGCTCGGCCCCGGCATCGCCGCGAAGGCGAAGCGCGCGGGGCTCAAGCTGATGTCGGTCGACGACCAGCTCGTCGACGGCCACGGCGCGCCGCTCCCGGGCGTGCCGCACATGGGCATCTCCGCGTACAAGATCGGCCAGCAGGTCGGCCAGGCGATCGCCGACGAGACGAAGCGGCGCGGCTGGAATCCGGCCGAGGTCGGCATCATCCGGCTCGCGTACGACCAGTTGCCGACCGCGCGCGAGCGCACCACCGGCGCGGTCGACGCGCTGAAGGCCGCTGGTTTCCCGGCCGCGAACGTGATCGACGCGCCCGAAATGACGGCCGACACGGAAGGCGCGTTCAACGCGGCGAACATCGCGCTCACCAAGCACGCGAACTTCAAGCGCTGGGTCGCGTTCGGCTCGAACGACGACACGACGGTCGGCGCGGTGCGCGCCGCCGAGGGGCGCGGCATCGGCGCGGACGCGATGGTCGCGGTCGGCATCAACGGCAGCCAGGTCGCGCTCAACGAATTCGCGAAGCCGAAGCCGACGGGCTTCTACGGGTCGATCCTGCTGAATCCGCGCCAGCACGGCTACCAGACAAGCATCAACATGGTTGACTGGATCACGAAGAACCAGGCGCCGCCGCCGCTCGTGCTGACGTCCGGCACGCTGATCACGCGCGACAACGAGAAGCAGGCGCGCGCCGCGCTCGGTCTGTGAGCCCGCACCAGGAGCCGACATGACACGCACTACCCTCGTCACGGGCGCCGCCGGCGGCATCGGCCAGGCACTGTGCCGCACCTTCGTCGCGGCCGGCGACCGCGTGCTCGCGCTCGATCGCGACCGTGCGGCGCTCGACCGCTTCATCGAGTCGCTCGCCGACGCGCGCGCGACGCCCGTCGTCGACGACCTGACCGACGCGGAGCGGCTGCGCGCGATGCTCGATGCGCACCCGCCCGTCGACGTGCTCGTCGCGAACGCGGGCACGGCCGCATCGACCACGTTGCGCGACACGACGCCCGCGAGCTGGCGCACCGATCTCGATGCGAACCTGACGGCCACCTACGTGAGCGTCGAAGCCGTGCTGGCCGGCATGCGCGCGCGCCGGCGCGGCGCGATCGCGATCGTCGGTTCGGTGAACGGCGTGCACGCGCTCGGGCATCCGGTGTACAGCGCGGCGAAGGCCGGGCTGATCAGCTATACGAAATCGCTCGCGATCGAATACGGCCGCGACGGCGTGCGCGCGAACATCGTGCTGCCGGGTACGGTGAAGACACCGGCATGGGAAGCGCGCGTGTTGCGCAACCCGCAGGTGTTCGAGCAATTGAGGAAGTGGTATCCGCTCGACGATTTCGCGACGCCCGACGACGTCGCGCAGGCCGCGTTGTTCCTGTGCTCGGCGGCCGCGCGGATCATCACCGGCGTCGCGCTGCCGGTCGACGGCGGCCTGCTGGCCGGCAACCGCGTGATGGCGCAGGAACTGACGCTGGAGACGTACTACTGACGAAGGCGGGGCCGGCGGCCGCCCGGGCCGCCGCGCGCTGCCCGGTACGCGACGCGCGCCGTCAATGCGCCGCGGCTGCGACCGGCTTCACCATCCGGCCGAGCACATGCTCGGTCATCCCGCGCGCGAGTTCGGTCTCGCCCATGAACACGGTGCCGATGCCTTCGCTCGACAGCAGCGCGGCCTCGTCGCCGCTGTTCGTGCACAGCACGACCTCGAGCGCCGGATTCAGCGTGCGCGAGATCTCGACGATCTGCCGCACGTCGAACACGTCGGGCAGCGTGACGACCAGCATCCCGGCGCGCGCGATATGCGCCTGCACCAGCACGATCGGCTCGATCGCATCGCCCGACACGGCCGCGATGCCGTCCTCGCGCAGCTTCTCGACCAACTCGCGGTTCTGCTCGACGACGACATACGCGATCCCGCGCTCGTCCAGCGCATGCGCGATCCGCGTGCCGACCTTGCCGTAGCCGACGATCACGACCTGCCCGGTCAGGTGCGTCTGCGGCGTCGACATCGGCAGCGCGGCGAGCGGATCGTCGCGCGCTTCGAGCCTGCGCGCGAACGCCGAATGCTTGCGGATCCATGCGAGTGCCGGATCGATCATCGCAAACAGCAGCGTGTTCATCGCGATCGAGATCAGCGCGACCGCCAGAATCAGGCTTTGCCCCTCGGCCGACAGCAGCCCGAGCGCACGGCCGAGCCCCGCGAGGATGAACGAGAATTCGCCGATCTGCGCGAGGCCCGCGCCGACCGTCAGCGCGGTGTTCAGCGGATAGCGGAACGCGATCACGAGCGCGACGGCCGCGAGCGTCTTGCCGACCAGCACGATCGCGGCGACCTCGATCACGTGCAGCGGCTCGTCGAGCAGCACCTTCGGGTCGAACAGCATGCCGACCGAGATGAAGAACAGCACCGAGAACGCGTCGCGCAGCGGCAGCGTCTCGTCGGCCGCGCGCCGGCTGAATTCCGACTCGCGCATCATCATCCCGGCGAAGAACGCGCCGAGCGCAAACGACACGTCGAACAGCTTCGCCGCACCGAACGCGATGCCGACCGCAGCCGCGATCATGCACAGCGTGAACAGCTCGCGCGAACCCGTGCGCGCGACGAGCCACAAGATGCGCGGGAATACGCGCTTGCCGACCACGAGCATCAGCGCGATGAACGCCGCGACCTTCAGCATCGTCACGCCGAGCGTGCCCCACACGCTGCCGCCGGCCGCCTGCGCGTCGCCGGGCGGCGTGCCGCCGAGCAGCCCCGCGACGGGCGGCAGCAGCACGAGCACCAGCACCATCACGAGATCCTCGACGACGAGCCAGCCGACCGCGATGCGCCCGTTGACCGTCTCGACGAGCCCGCGCCCTTCGAGCGCCCGCAGCAGCACGACGGTACTCGCGACCGACAGCGCGAGCCCGAACACGAGCGCGGCACCGAGGCTCCAGCTCCACGTGAGCGCGAGCCCGCCGCCGAGCAAAGTCGCGACGGTAATCTGCACGACGGCTCCGGGCAGCGCGATCTTGCGCACCGCGAGCAGGTCGCCGAGCGAGAAATGCAGGCCCACGCCGAACATCAGCAGCATCACGCCAACTTCGGCGAGCTGCTGCGCGAGCGACAAGTCGCCGACGAAACCGGGCGTGCCGGGGCCGATCACGATCCCGGCGAGCAGATAGCCGACGAGCGGCGGCATTTTCAGCAGCGACGCGAGGTAACCGAAGATCATCGCGAGACCGAAACCGGCCGCGAGCAACGCAATCAGGCTGACGTCATGAGGCATCCCCCCTCCCAAGGTCTTGTAACTATTTAGTAAGGTTCAAGAATGGAAGGATACGGGATGAGGCGGAAGAATGGCGCGCCGCCGCGAAAAATTCACGCGGGGGCGCGCCGTTGCGGGGTGCAACCCCGGCGATTTCGCAGGCGCCGCGCGGGTTCGGCGGCACATTCAAGCGGAGCGTACCGGGCAGCGGGGCTCGCGCCCCGCCGCGGCGTCAGCGCGACGCTTGCGGGAACCGCGCGCCCGGCGGCGGTTCGGGCCGGGTCGACGGCACGCTCTTGCGTACCTTCGCGACCTGCGCGGCCGTCACCGGCACACCCGTGTTGCCCCAGCTCGTGCGCACGAAGTTCGACACGTCCGCGACTTCCTGGTCCGACAGGCGCCAGCCGAACGGCGGCATCGTGAAGGTCGACGGCGCGGTGCGCGTACCCTGCAGCGCACTGCCCTCCAGCACGACGTGGATCAGCGACGTCGGATCGTCGCCCTGCACGACCGGGTTGCCGGCGAGCGCCGGGAACACGCGCGTGTAGCCGTGGCCATCGCTGCGGTGGCACGCCATGCAGTTGTCGCGATAGACCGCCGCGCCCGGCTTGCTCGCGTCGCCGGTCTGCAGCGCCTTCGCGGCGGCCGCGTCGTACACGTGCGACTGCTCGCCCTGCACGCGCGGCGGCAGCGTCTTCAGATAGCGCGCGATCGCATTCAGGTCGTCGTCGGTCATGTGCTGCATGCTGTGGCCGACCACGTCCGTCATCCCGCCGAACGCGGCGGTGCGCAGCGTGCGGCCGGTCTTCAGGAACTGCACGATCTCGGTTTCCGTCCACGTGCCGAGCCCGGTTCGCGGCTCGCCGCGCAGGCTCGTCGGCACCCAGCCGTCGATCGCCGCGCCGCCGGACAGGAAATCCGGGCCGTCCGCGTCGGTCAGCCCGCGCTCCTGCATCGTCGGCGCGCGCGGCGTGTGACACGCGCCGCAGTGGCCGAGACCCTGCACGAGATACGCGCCGCGCGCGACCACCGGGTCGGTGTACGGCGCCGCATCGAACGGCTTCGGCGCCGGCGCGAACATCTTGCGCCAGATCCCGAGCGGCCAGCGCATCGACAGCGGCCACACGATGTCGACCGTGCGGTTCTCGTGCTCGACGGGCGCGACGCCGTGCATGAAGTACGCGTACAGCGCCTTCATGTCGTCGTCGGTGAGGCGCGCGTACGACGGGAACGGCATCGCCGGATACATCGTGTCGCCGTTCTTGCGCACGCCCTCGCGCACCGCGCGGGTGAAGTCCTCGACGGTCCAGCCGCCCAGCCCGGTTTTCGGGTCCGGCGTGATGTTGGTCGAATAGATGCCGCCGATCGGCGTGTCGAATTTCAGCCCGCCCGCGAACGGCTTGCCGCCGCTCGCGGTGTGGCACGCGATGCAGTCGCCCGCGCGGGCCAGGTATTCGCCGCGCTTGACGAGGTTCGCGTCGGCGGACTGGGCCGCGGGCGCGGCCGCCGGGCCGGACGCCGCCGCGGGCGCCGACGCCGGTTGCGCGACAGCCGCGGTGCCCGCGAGACCGAGCGCGGCCCACGCCGCACCGGCCGCCAGCGCACGTCGCACCGGGGCAAGGCGGTACACGGCGATGGTGTTCATCGTCTTCTTCATGCGGTCACCAGCGGGGCGGGATTTTTCAGGTATTGCTCGCGGATCGCGCGTGCCGACCAGTAGGCCAGCGCCGCGATGATCCCGGTCGGGTTGTAGCCGATGCCCTGCGGCAGCGCGGAGGCGCCCATCACGAACACGTTGTGCACGTCCCAGCACTGCAGGTAGCGGTTCAGCACGCTCGTCTTCGGGTCGGTGCCCATGATCGCGCCGCCGACGAGGTGGGTCGTCTGGTACGCGCGCGAATCGAAGTGTTTGCCGAACTCGCGCGTCGACACGCCGATCGCCTTCGGCCCCATCGCCTCCGCGATCTTCTTCATCTGCCCGGTCACGTACTGCGCCATCCTGATGTCGTTGTCCTTCCAGTCGAAGGTCATCCGCAACAGCGGCTGGCCGTACGAATCGCGATAGGTCGGATCGAGGTCGAGATACACGTCGCGGTACGACATGTTCGTGCCGTGCGCGTCCATCGAGATCGTGTGCGCGTAGTTGTCCTTGACCGCCTTCTTCCACGCCGAGCCCCACTGCGGCGTGCCGGGCGGCGTCGCGATGCCGCTGATCGGCTTCACGCCGGCCTGGTTCACCCACAGCGGCGAGCCGCCGACGAAGCCGAGCGGCCCGTGGTCGAAGTTGTCCGCGTTGAAATCGTCCACCGCGACGCCGTTGCCGCCCGCGCCGATGAACGGGTTCGTGTAGGTGTCCTTGTCGAAGAACGCCTTGATCGTCGACAGGTTCTGGTACGCGAAATTGCGGCCGACCACGCCTTCGCCCGAGATCGGGTCGTACGGCTTGCCGATGCCCGACAGCAGCAGCAGGTGCACGTTGTGATACTGGAACGCGGCCACGATCACGAGATCGGCCGGCTGGTGCACTTCGCGCCCGGCCGGATCGACGTAGGTGACGCCCGTCGCACGCTTCTTCGTATCGTCGAGGTCGACGCGCAGCACATGGCACTTCGAGCGCAGCTCGAAGTTCGGCGCCTGCTTCAGCGCGGGCAGGATGTTCAGGTTCGGCGACGCCTTCGAGTACATGTAGCACGCGTAGCCGCTGCAGTAGCCGCAGAAGTTGCACGGGCCCATCTGCACGCCGTACGGATTCGTGTACGGGCCCGACGTGTTCGCCGACGGCAGCCGGTACGGATGCAGGCCGAGCGAGTGCGCCGCGTCGAAGAAGCGCTGCGCCGAATAGGTATTGAGCTGCGCGGGCAACGGGAAATTGTCGCTGCGGTTCGCTTCGAACACATTGCCGTCGCCGACCACCTTGCCGCCGACCTTGTACGCCTGCCCCGACGTGCCGAACACCTTCTCGGCGAAATCGAAATGCGGCTCGAGTTCGTCGTAGCTGACGCCGGTATCCTGGATCGTCATCCCTGCGGGGATGAACTTCTTGCCGTAGCGCTCTTCATAGTGGCTGCGCAGGCGCAGCTCTTCCGGCGTGATCCGGAAGTGCACGCCCGACCAGTGCAGCCCCGCGCCGCCGACGCCCTCGCCCGGCAGGAACGCGGCGAGCTGCCGGTACGGCAACGCGGTGTCCTGCACGCCGTGGCGGATCGACACGGTCGTCTTCGACAGGTCGAGGAACAGCTTCTTGCGGATGTTGTAGGTCAGCTCGTCGATCGTGTTCGGATACGCGCCGTCCGGATAGGTGTCGCGATACTCGCCGCGCTCGAGCGCGACGACCTTCAAGCCCGCTTCTGTCAGTTCCTTCGCGAGAATCGCGCCGGTCCAGCCGAAGCCGACGATCACCGCATCGACATGCGGCTTTTTATCTGCGGCCATCAGCTGCGCTCCCCGTTGATCGAGACGGGGCCGTACGGATAGGGCTTGCCGTTCTGGTTGACGAAATCCATGAAGTCCGCGCGCGCGCCCGGAAAGCCGATCATCTTCCACGCGGCCATGTCGTGATTGCCGCCGTGGACCGGATCGCAGAAGTAGCCTTCGCGCGTGTTCTGCAGCAACTGGCCGAAGAACACACCGGGCGGCACGTCGTCGATCTGCGCGCCGCCCTTCTCCAGCGCGCCGAGCACGGCGTCGCGCGTCGGCGCGTCGAGATCCGCGAATGCCTTGCCGTGGGCCTTTTCGCAATAGCGGTTGACGGCCGCGATGCCGAGCCGGTAGATGTCGCGCGGCACGAGCTTCAACTGATAGCCGAGTTCGGGCACGCCCTGCTGGAACGGCCCCTGCATGTACCACGTCGCGCCGTGCGCATACGGCGTCTCCATCTGGCGGTCGATGAATTCGGGCACGCCCGATTCGAGTGCGCCGGGGCCTTCGGCGTCGGCCGGAATCAGCCGGTCGACGGCGGCCTGGACGAACGCCCATTCCTTCGCATCGAAGAAGGTCGGCTTGTACGGGGCGCGTTCGGCGCTCGCCGATGCGGCGGGTGCGTTGCCGGCCGTCGTCGCGGATGGCGACGACGCGCGCAGGTCGCAGCCGGCGACCGACGCGATCGGTACGAGCGCGACCGACGTGCGCAGGAAGCGGCGGCGCGAGTTGGGTTTGTCAGGTGGCGTGGACATGGTCGGGTGTTGATCGTTGGGGATCGGGGCCCGGACGCGCGCATTCCGCGTGCGGCGGGTCCGGCACGGCAGCCATGCCGCATGCGGCTGGCCGTCCTGTTCATTCGTGTGTTGCGAACCACCTCGATGCGGACACCGGCCGCGCGATGTGCGGCGGCGCCGTCATGCAGCCGCGTGCGTGCCGGTTCAGGCAGCGCTGCGCGGGTCGGCCTCTTCTCGGACCTTATCTTCGGACAAATACCCGCCTTCCGGCCCGCATCTGCCCGCTATCTCCATGACCTGATTCAACTTAGGCGTCGCGTTTGCCGTCGGCAAGCGCGACGTGCACGACCCTCTTTCAGGTCCGGCGACGCGTGGCGAGAATTATAGATGGAACCGGTTCCATTAATAGATGGCTCAATGCAATTCAATGCATCGAAAACTGCAACAATTGAAAAATCCGGGAGGTGGGGTGCTCAAGGATGCGCAGGCCGCCGGCTGATCCCCACGGCGGGCAGACGATTGTTCCGCGTCGGACGCGCTCGTTGGCTGTCTCTTTCCAGCCACGGCGGGCAACGCGGCGATGCCGGTTTGCGCGGCGCTCTGGTAGCCTCCGCGTCTCATGAGTACACAGAAAAACAAACCGCCGGCGCCCGACGCGATCGGCATCAGCAAATACCTGAGCTACCTGCTGCGCCACGAGCCGCAGGCAATCGGTCTGCAACTCGACCCGGAAGGCTGGGCCGACATCGGCGAACTGATCGCCGGCGCCGCCCGCCACGGGCACCGGCTCGATCGCGCGACGATCGAAACCGTCTGCGCGACCAGCGACAAGCGGCGCTTCGCCCTCTCCGACGACGGTCAACGCATCCGCGCGGTACAAGGCCATTCGACATCCGTCGTGCAACGCCGGTATCCGGCCGCGCCACCACCGGAGCACCTCTATCACGGCACCGCGACGCGCTTCCTGGAGTCGATTCGAGCGCAAGGGCTGAAACCCGGCGCCCGTCATCACGTGCATCTGTCGCCGGACATCCGGACTGCATTGGCCGTCGGCACGCGCTATGGCGTGCCCGCGATTCTCGAAGTCGATGCGCAGCGCATGCACCGGCAAGGCCACACGTTCTTCGTCGCCGAAAACGGCGTATGGCTGACCGATGCCGTGCCGGCCGAATACCTCACGCAGATCGACACGCCGGCGCGCTAGCGCCGAACGCGGCTCACCACGGCCAGAACATCGACGCGAGGGACAGCGCGAGCGCCGCGCAAAGCGGCGAGTAATACAGCGTGTCCATCCGCGCGAAACGCGACCCGCGAATCCGCTTGAAGAAGCCGACATAGCGGAAATCGCCGACGGCCCGCACCGCGAAGATCAGTGCGAGCGCAACGACCGCGAACGCGATCGTGCCGGGATACGCGTTCCGCCCCAGCCAGCCGGCACGCGCGGCGACCACGCATGCGCCGGCCAGCAGCGCCGCCGCGACGGCAAGCGTGCCGATGGCGGTCGGCTGCAGCAGCGGCACGCCGTCCTGTTCCGGAATGGCCGCACGCTTGCCGAGCCGCCCGCCGAACGCCCAGTAGACGTGAACGAACGCAAGCGCGCAAAGCGTCGGCACGCTGAAATACGCACCGGTCATGTCGGTAAATGTCCTTGTCTCGTTGTCTCGTTGTTTTGCCGGAAGGATTCCGGCACGCGGCCCCGGCCCGCGACACGCATGACGATACCGAAACCCGGCCGTGCGTGCATAGCGACCTCCGGTCGCAACTACTGCGACGCGTGCTGCGCTGCATTGCGCATGCGGCATCACGCCGGCGACCCGCTTGCCCCGATGTACGACAAGCCCAGCCGTTCAGGGCGGGGAAGGATAGCGCGGACTTCGTAGCCGTCCATGCCGAATATCACTGTCATCGCACATCGACCACGAGTACGATTGGATCATGCAACGACTTCAAGCCTGCAAGTTCGAGCTACGCCCCGACGGCCAGCAAGAGCGGCAAATGCGCCGCTTTGCAGGCTCGTGCCGGTTCGTGTTCAACAAGGCGCTGGCGTTGCAGAAGGAACGTCACGCGCAAGGCGAGAAGAAACTCGGCTATGCCGAGCTGTGCAAGCTGCTCACCGAATGGCGCAACAGCACGGAAATCGCGTGGCTGGCCGATGCGCCGGTCCACCCGCTGCAACAGTCGCTCAAGGATTTGGAGCGGGCCTACGCCAACTTCTTCGCCAAGCGGGCCGACTTCCCGCGCTTCAAGAAAAAAGGCCGGAGCGACAGCTTCCGCTACCCGGACCCGAAGCAGGTCAAGTTCGATCAGACCAATAGCCGCCTGTTCCTGCCCAAGCTCGGCTGGCTGCGTTATCGCAACAGCCGGGAAGCGCTGGGCACGGTGAAGAACATCACCGTGAGCCAGTCGTGCGGCAAGTGGTATGTGTCGATTCAGACCGAACGCGAAGTCGAGCAGCCGATTCCGCAGGGCAACGCCGTTGGTATCGACATGGGTGTAGCGCGTTTCGCCACGCTCTCGGACGGCACGTTCTACGCGCCGCTTGACAGCTTCAAGCGGCACGAAGCCGCGCTGCGCCGTGCGCAGCAGGCGATGAGCCGCAAGGTGAAGTTCAGCAGCAACTGGAAGAAGGCGAAAGCCCGCATCCAGCGCATTCATTCCCGGATCGGTAACGCCCGCCGCGACTTTCTGCACAAGACCACGACCACGATCAGCCAAAACCATGCGATGGTGTGTATCGAGGACTTGCAGGTGCGGAATATGTCCAGGTCGGCGGCAGGCACGACCGAAAAGCCGGGCAGGCAGGTTCGGGCCAAATCTGGCTTGAACAAGGCGATCCTCGACCAAGGCTGGTTCGAATTCCGTCGCCAGCTGGACTACAAGCTGGCGTGGAACGGCGGCTGGCTCATCGCCGTGCCGCCGCGGAACACGAGTCGCACCTGTCCGTGTTGCGACCATGTCTCGGCGGACAACCGCAGGACGCAAGCCCGGTTCGAGTGCGTGGAATGCGGGTTCGAGGAAAACGCCGATGTCGTCGGCGCGATCAATGTTCTCAGGGCGGGGCACGCCCGTTGCGCCTGTGAAGTGAGCGGTGCAATCATGCCGCCAGCAGCAGGAACCCACCGAAGCGACTCAGGGGCGGCCCAATGCCACGCCCGAGCGCCGTAGGAATGTCCGGCTTTCAGGCCGGGGAGGATGTCAATTCGCTCCGCGCACTACTACGCTGGTATTCCAGTACTGCAGTCGGCATGCGCGTGCGCAACCGGCCGCACGTGCAACGTTCGCCGCGCGGCGCACCTGCACGACAACGATAACGAAGGCCATGGAGGCGACTCATGCTGATCGGTGTGCCGAAGGAGATCAAGAACCACGAATACCGCGTCGGCCTCACGCCGGCCAGCGCGCGCGAACTCACGCGGCACGGCCACACCGTGCTCGTGCAGCGCGGCGCGGGCACGGCGATCGGCCTGCTCGACAAAGACTACACGGCCGCGGGCGCGTCGCTCTGCGACGGCGCCGACGAAATCTTCGCGCGCGCCGACATGATCATCAAGGTCAAGGAGCCGCAGCTGGCCGAATGCGCGATGCTGCGGCGCGGGCAGATTCTCTACACGTACCTGCATCTCGCGCCCGATCCCGAACAGGCGGCCGCGCTCGTGAAGTCCGGCGCCGTCTGCATCGCCTACGAAACCGTGACCGGGCCCGGCGGCGGCCTGCCGCTGCTCGCGCCGATGAGCGAGGTGGCAGGACGCATGTCGATCCAGGTCGCGGCAACCCACCTCGAAAGCCCGCGCGGCGGCCGCGGCCTGTTGATGGCCGGCGTGCCCGGCGTGCCGGCCGCGCATGTGGTCGTGCTCGGCGCGGGCGTGGTGGGTACCGGCGCGCTGCAGATGGCGGTCGGCCTCGGCGCGCGCGTCACCGTGCTCGACAACAACGTGAATCGCCTGCGCCAGCTCGACCTCGTCTTCGCCAACCGGATCACGACCGTCTGCTCGAATGCGCAGACGATCGACGAAGCCGTGCGCGATGCCGACGTCGTGATCGGCGCGGTGCTCGTACCCGGCGCATCGGCGCCGCGGCTCGTCACGCGCGACATGATCGCGACGATGCGCACGGGTGCCGTCGTCGTCGACGTCGCGATCGACCAGGGCGGATGCTTCGAGACATCGCATGCGACAACGCACGCGGACCCGACCTTCGTCGTCGACGGCGTCGTGCACTACTGCGTCGCGAACATGCCCGGCGCGGTCGCGCGCACGTCGACCTTCGCGCTGAACAACGCGACGCTCGGGCATGCGCTCGCGCTCGCCGACAAGGGCTGGAAGCAAGCGATGGCCGACGATCCGCATCTGCGCGCGGGCCTGAACGTCTGCGACGGGCACATCACGTACGAGGCGGTCGCGCTGGCGCTCGGCCTGCCTTATGTGCCGGCCGCCGGCGTGCTCGCATGACGATGCCGGCTCGAAGTCGAGCGCATCGCGCATGAAGCACGTGCCGCCGGCGGCCTTCACGCGCCCTTCGACCGGCTCCGCTTCGACCCGCCGCCCTCACCCATCGTGCGAGCCAGCAACGGCCGCAATTGCGTGAGCGTGCGCGTGTTGAGCACGTCCGGCCGCGTGAGCCAGCCGCGTCGCGCCTGATCGACGCCGTACGCGAGGTTGTCGAGTTCCTCCGCGCCGCACGCATCCGAGCCGATCGCGACCGGCACACCGGCATTCGCGGCCTCGCGGCACCAGATGTCCGGCAGGTCCAGCCGCCGCGGCTGCGCATCGAGCTCGACGAAGCAACCGCGCGCCGCGGCCTGCGCGATCACGCGCGGCACATCGAGTTCGCATGCGTCGCGCTCGCCGAGCACGCGCCCGGTCGGGTGCGCGAGTATCGTGAAATGCGGATGGTCCATCGCGCGCAGCATCCGGTCGGTCTGCGCGCCGCGCGACAGGTCGAAGCCGTCGCGTACCGCGCCGACGACGAGATCGAGCCGGCCGAGCATCGCGTCGGGCACGTCGAGGCTGCCGTCCTCGCGGATGCCGGCTTCCACGCCCTTGAGCAGCACGAAATCGTCGAACGATGCATTGACCCGATCGATCTCGTCGAGCTGCCGCGCGAGCCATTCGAAGCCGTTGCGGCCGCCGCCGGCAGGCGGTGCGCGGTCGGTGACGGCCAGGTACGCGAGCCCGCGTGCGCGCGCCGCGTCGGCCATCGCACGCAGGCTGTCGCGGCCGGCCGATGCGTTCGTATGCGCATGCAGGTCGCCATGGACATGCTTGCGCTCGACCAGCGCCGGCAGCATGCCGGCGCGCGACGCGTCGATCTCGCCGCGATTCTCGCGCAGCTCCGGCGGCACGTCGTGCAGCCCGATTGCGGCGTAGACCGATGCCTCCGTTGTGCCGGCGATCCGCTCGTCGCCGCGAAACACGCCGTACTCGTTGATCTTCAGCCCGCCGGCCTGCGCGATCCTGCGCAGCGCGATGTTGTGCGCCTTCGATCCGGTGAAGTAGACGAGCGCCGCACCGAACGCATCGGCATCGACCACGCGCAGGTCGACCTGCAACCCGCTGTCGAGCACGATGCTCGACTTCGTCTTGCCGTGCGCAAGCACACGCGCCACGTTGCCGTAGCCGACGAACGCGTCGGCGACCGCCTCCGGATCGCGTGCGGTGACGAGAATGTCGAGATCGCCGACCGTCTCGCGGCGGCGGCGAAAACTGCCGGCCGGCACGGCGTTGCCGACGCCTGCCACCGCGCGCAGGCGGTCGAGCAACGGCATCAGCGTTTGCGCGGCATCGGGCAGCAGGAAGCGCTGCGGTTCGCGCTGCAGGCGGTCGTCGATCGCTTCGAGCAGATGCGCTTCGGTTTTCGCGCCGAAGCCCGGCAGCTCGCGCACGTGCCCGCTTTTCGCTTCGACGCGGAGCTGTTCGAGCGAATCGATGTGCAGTGCGTCATGCAGCGCCTTCACGCGCTTCGCGCCGAGCCCCGGGACGTCGAGCAGCTCGACGATCGCGCCCGGCAGCGCATGGCGCAGCGTTTGCTGCAGTTCGCAGGTGCCGGTCGCAGCGATCTCGCGCAGCTTCGCCGCGAGATCGGGCCCGATCGACGGAATCTTCCCGAGATCGTCGCCGTTCGCGATCATCGTCGGGATGTCGCGCCCGTCGTCGGCGATCGTCCGTGCGGCGTTGCGGTACGCACGCACGCGGAACGGATTGGCGCCCTGGATCTCGAGCATGTCCGCGATCTCGGCGAACACGGCCGCGCACTCGGCATTGTGGATCGGCAT